>JAFLBQ010000001.1 GCA_017303805.1 Cytophagales bacterium
TAAATACCGGCACCGGTTTCGCCAGCAGGCCGAAAGCAATGGGGGCGAATTTAAGGCGTGGATGTTTCACATTGCGCGCAATGTGCATTACGACCAGCACCGTAAAAAGCGGGTAGTTGGCGATGACCTGGCCAACTGGCAGGATCGGGTTGGGCACAACGATAACAAAGCTACCGAGATGCAGCAAAGCGAAGAACTGCAACTGCTTGCGGCAGCACTTGAAAAGTTGCCTCTTGAGAAACGTGAAATTATTCTGTTGAGTAAGTACGAAGACATGAAATACAGCGAGATAGGCGAAGTACTGGGTTGCACAGAAGGTGCGGTTAAAGTAAAAGTATTCAGAGCCCTGCAGGAGTTGAAGGTAATTTATAAACAATTGGAACGAATAAACTGATTTGGTTATGGAAAATTCAGCCATACAAGAGTTAATAACAAAGTACAATGAGGGCTTAGCCGATCCGGCCGAAATACAGTTGCTGGAACAACTGATTGAGGCCGGTAAGGTACATCTGTCGCAACTTTCAGATTTGAACAACCTGCAAGATCAGGTTAGACTGGTGGATGGCGGGCAACCCTCGCTTGCGTTGGACGATGCGTTCTACCGGATGTTGTCCAGTGAAAAGCAGGCGGCAAGAGCTACAGCCACGGTTTTGCCCATGTACCAACGCCTGGCCATTGCAGCGGGATTGATTGTATGCGGATTTATGATTGGATATTTATTGCATAGCAACAGCGGGCAGCAGGAAGTGCACCAATTAACAGAGCAGGTAAGTGATCTAAAAGAGATGATGTTACTCTCGCTGCTCGAAAAGGAGTCGGCTACGCAACGGCTTAAAGCGGTAAGCCTTACCAGCGAGATGGATAAGGTAAGCGATAAAGTTACCGAAGCGTTGTTTACTACCCTCAACAACGATGAGAACGTGAACGTACGGTTGGCTGCATTGGACGCACTTAAGCCGTATGTTAAAAACAGCAAGGTGCGCAGCGGATTGATTGCCTCGATCTCTCAACAGGAATCGCCCCTGGTGCAAGTGGCCCTGGCCGAGTTGATGGCAGCCATTCAGGAGAAAAAATCGGTAAATGCTTTGCGGCAACTGCTCGACAATGAAAACACCCCAACCGAGGTGCGAACAAAGATTTCAGAAAGTATTGAGGTGTTGATCTAAAGTATTGCAGAATGAAGACACTATTTTTTATTGCGGGTTTATTGTGGATTAATCTGGTGGCGGGTCAAAGTTTTACAGAAAAGATTAGCCGCGAGTATGAGTTTGAAAAAAAATCGGCAGACAATGCCCTCGTAATCGCCAACATCAGTGGCAGTATTTTGGTGCGGGGTTACGAAGGCCCAAAAATTCAGGTAGAGGTAACGCGTACCATTCGGGCAAAAACTACCGAAAGGTTAGAAGCTGGTAAGGTAATTACCCTTGGCGCGATCGACCTGGCTGACACGGTAATTCTTTATACCGAAGGCTTGTGCAGCAAGTTTGGGCGCAGGCAAGGGCAGCATGGAAATTGGGGTCGCACAAAAGGCTGGGGTTATGGTTGGGAAAGCCGGGGCAGCAATTGCGATGAAAAAGTTGAGTATGCATTGGATTTTATTGTGCGCGTGCCTTATTCTGTAAACGTGGTAGTAAGCACTGTAAACCAGGGCAACATAAAAGTAGAAGACATGGCGGGCAGCGTGATAGCCGATAACGTAAACGGCAACGTTTCCCTTACCAACATCTCGCGCGAAGCAGTTGCCCGTACTGTGAATGGCAATGTGGATGTGAGCTATTCCAAAAACCCGATGAAGCCATGTAAGTTCTACACCCTGAATGGCGATATCAATGCCTTATTTCAAAAGGGGCTGCAGGCCGAGCTGAGTTTTGAAAGTTTTAATGGTCAGTTCTATACCAATATCGATAACATGCAAAGCAAGCCTGCCGTGGTGGAACAGAAGGACTTGAAAGACGGAATGAAATTTAAAGTGAAAGGAAACCAGTTTAGGATAGGAGCGGGAGGCGCGCACCTTAGCTTCGAAACCTTTAATGGCAATGTGTATTTAAAAGAAAAGAGTTAAAAACGATTTAAATAGTTAAGAAATGAAAAAGCAATTTTTAGTTTGGATGTTTTGTTTGAGTGCAGCAGCTGCAATAGCACAAACAGCAGGCGAATTTCCGGTGCCGTTGAGTGACCCGGCCAAGCGTGGAAAGTTAAGAGCGCACCTCAACTACGGTTCGATAACAGTAAAGGGTACTTCGCGTAAAGATGTATTGGTTAAGTATTCCGGTAAGGATGAGGAATCGAAAAAACCAAAAGAGAGCCCGGATGGATTGAAACGTATTGGCGGCAGCTCACTCAACCTGGAGGTTTCTGAGAATAACAACGAGGTGAAAGTGCAGTCCGGTTCGTGGAATACCAAAATGAGCCTCGAGATTGAGGTGCCGGCAGGTTTTGATTTGAAGGTGAGCTCATACAACGATGGCGATATTTATATTTCTAATGTACAAGGCGAGGTAGAGATAACTACCTACAATGGAGAAATAAAGGCGGAAAGCATCTCCGGGTCGGTGGTTGCCACCACGTACAATGGTGATATACGGGTGGATTTTAATAAGATAACCGATGTGCCTATGTCGTACTCAACCTACAATGGCGATGTGGACATTACTTTCCCGCCATCGGTAAAGACAACCTTGAAGATGAAGACCCAACGAGGCGAGATTTTAAGTGCGTTTGATATGAATGTGATAAGAAATGAACCGGTAAAAAAGAAAGACGCAGGGAGTGGAAGTTTTAAGGTTGTATTAGATGAATGGGTTAAAGCAGAAATTGGTGGAGGTGGCCCTGAACTATCGATGCGAACTTACAACGGAGATATAAAAATCAGAAAGAAGTGATAAAAGTATCTTCCTGCTGTGCCTTGGTTTAACACCAGGGCACATTAGTTTCCAAAATACCCAACTCCGCGCGACATTAAGCCTGCAAGCAGCGGGATGATAAAGAGAAGCAGAAGTTCTATCCTAACCAGCATCTTAACACCAGAGGGTATGGTAACAAGTTCATCGGGGTTGCCCTTGCGTTGTTTAATAAAGAATATGGTTGGATAGATAGAAAGCAAACCAATCAGCACGAATAGGGTAAGCTTGGTATGAAAAATCCAATTTTTGCTATAGAACAGAGCTGGTTTTCCATACTCGCCTAACCAAAGGGTAAGCCCAGCGGCCAATAAGGTAAGTGCGGCAAAGCCATACACGGCATCAATGCGAGCAATTTTGGCAATGGTATTTCGGGTAAGTTGTTTTTGCAAAAGCAAGTGTTCCGAAACGAGCGAACCCACAATGGTAAAGATGCTGATAAAATGCACATAGCGAAGGAAGAGCTCGGTAGTCATAAGGAGTTAGGGTAAAAGGTAGTAACCGTAGGTTGGAAAGTGGTCTGAAGCTTTGATGGTTCTATCCACCGTATATTTTTGAAGCGTGAAACCTTTGCTAAAGAATTGATGATCGATTCGTAAGAAGTATGGTTTTTGATTTAATGTAAAACCAAAGCCATTTCCACGCTTTTCAAACGCATTGGTTAGTTCACTTCTCATGCTGGCGTACACGTAGCTAAAAGGAGTTTCATTAAAATCTCCGCACACCAGGTATGGATATGGCGATTTTTTCATGTGCTCTACCAGAAAGTTTAGCTGTTGGCTACGTTTTACTGAACCATTTTTAAGTTGCTGAAACACGTAGTATATTTTTCCGAAAATACCTGACGGCCTTGCTCTTAGGTTCATCGAGGATAAATGCACGTTGTAAACTCTGATAATGGAGCCATTTATTTTTAGATCCGCGAAAATGGCTGCGTTAACGGTTCTCCTATCTTGCCAAAGTATGCCTGAATTTACTATTTGGTATTTAGAAAAAATTGCCATGCCGGGCTTTCGATGAAGATCGGTATATGCTTTAAAAATAAAACTTTTATACCCCAGTTTGGTAAGTTTATCTTCTACGTTAAATTCTTGATTGGTTGAATGGGTGTTAAATTCCTGAAAGCATTTGATAGACGAAGTGTCGCTAGTAATCCAATTTGTAATTTCTGGTGAGAACTCACCGCGCACATGCGGTTTTCGAAGGAGGTTAGCATTATAACTTAATACCTTGATTGTTCCTTTTGTATTTTTATAAAGATTGATTTGAACGGATTGCAAGAGGCAGGGTGTACCCAACAGAAATAAAAATAACCAGATAAACGCGGTCTCGGATTTTCTAACCAGTGTATAAATAAAAAGGGAGAAGTTGGCTACGATTAGTAACGGAAATCCATAACTCAGAAAGGTAGCTGGCCAAAAGATATGAGGTGGAATTCTCAAGCTGAAATAGCTGGTAATGGTGAGTACCATCATGGCAAGAATAAATTTTCTTGAGTCGTAAAGTTTCTCTGGAAGTAATTTAAATTGAAAATCCGTTTCGAGTGCCCTTAACCGTTGCAACAAAGGCGGGTGGGAGTAATGAAAATAAACATACCACGGGTGTGGATACAAATTACTCAATGTGTCTACCGAAAGTTTTTTTAACGCATGCGCGAGCGCAACACCATCAAATGTTTCCTTCGCGTAGGCATCGGCTTCAAATTCGTTTTTGCGGCTCAGTAAACTCATCAATAAACCGGTTATACCTGAGATTGGCGAGAAAAGAATTCCAAACGCAATCAGACTAAGATGAATGGCTTGTTGATTTCCACCCAGGGCAACTGAAAGACCTGGGTTAAAAACCATTTTAGATAACACAAACAACAGGAAGAATACCTGCACAATAGAAATGAGGTAGCTCCAGATAATGTGTTTCTTTTTAAAGTGCCCTACTTCGTGCGCTAACACCGCCACCAACTCTTCGGTTGTATGGTTGTTAATAAGTGTATCGTATAATACTATTTTTTTCTTTTTTCCGATGCCCGAAAAAAATGCATTGGCTTTGGCCGATCGCTTTGAACCGTCCATGACAAAAATATTGCCCAACGGGAAGTTTACTTTTAGCGCATATGCTTCGATCGCGGTTTTAAGATCGCCATCGGCTAAGGGTGTAAGTTTGTTAAACAAGGGTAGGATGAGCGATGCATAGAACATGTTCACCAACAAAATAAACGCAGCCGCAGTGCAACCAAACCAAATCCAGAAGTGCGGGCCAATTGTTTGTATCAGATAAATTAAAAGCGAAAGCAAACCACCACCTACCACGGCACCGAGTAAATAACCTTTTAGCTTGTCGCTGATGAAAGTCTTACGTGTTGTTTTATTAAAGCCAAATTTTTCTTCTATTACAAAGGTACTGTACCATTGAAACGGTATTGTTACTAAATCCGAAATCACCAGAATTACACCAAAGAACACAAGGGCCAGTAAAATTTCGTTGTTGATTGCGGGTCGCAACAGGTTGTCAAGCCAACCAAAGCCGCCCAAAAGCAACATGGATAGCGAAAGTAAAAAACTAAAGCCGGCCGTAATAAATGAAAAGCGGGCCTGAGTTTTTTGATACGCCAACGACTGAACGTATTTTTCTTTATCGTAAAACGATGCTATTTCTTCAGGGATATCGGTACGTTGTGCCTTCAGGTTTAGATAATCCAGCAATTGATCGAACAGGTAACTGACCACAACAATTACCACAATCAGGATTAAGATGGTTGAAGGAACCATACGTTAGTTTACCAGGTTTTGAAGTGCGTGGTGTACTTTTTGAAAATTAAACTGCGCAAGTGTTTTTTCGAAAGTGCTTTTGATTTGGTCCGTCATCAGGTTACCAATGCTTCCTTCGTGGGTGTGATGGATTTGGGTTGAGTAAGAGAATTTTCCCTGCTCGATGGCAAGTCCGATTTTTTTGTAAGCATCCCGAAAGGGAATACCTGATAGCACCAGTTTATTAACTTCTTCTACGCTAAAAAGGTATTTATATTTTTCGTCTTTAAGAATGTCAGTTTTTACTTCCATAGCCGAAACCATTAAATGAGTCATGTCCAGGCAATCCTTTAATGTTTGCAAGGCAGGGAAGAGTTTTTCTTTTAGTAACTGCAAATCGCGGTGATAGCCAGACGGATGGTTGGTAGTTAACAACGCAATTTCGTTGGGCAATGCTTGCAGGCTGTTACACTTGCCGCGAATCAACTCGAATACATCCGGATTTTTCTTGTGTGGCATAATGCTTGACCCCGTAGTCAGCTCATCCGGAAAGGAGATAAAGGAAAAATTCTGATTGATGAATAACGTGCAATCCATCGCGAGTTTACCCAACGTGGCGGCCACATTGCTCATGGCTTGCGCCATAATCTTTTCGGTTTTTCCGCGCCCCATCTGGGCATAGACCACATTATAGTTAAGCTCATCAAAACCTAAAAGGTGTGTAGTAAGAGTTCGGTTTAGCGGAAAAGAAGAGCCATAACCTGCAGCCGAACCTAACGGATTTTTATTAACGACTTGGTATGCGGCATGAAGGGTAATCAAATCATCCGTTAAGCTTTCGGCATAAGCCCCCAACCACAAGCCGAATGAAGATGGCATTGCCACCTGCAGGTGTGTGTAGCCGGGCAGGAGTTTGTCTTTATGTTTTTCACTTTGTGAAATCAGCAAATTAAATACTTGTTGAACGCGTTGAGTGATTTGTTCTATTTCGTGCCGCAGGTACAATTTAATGTCCACCAAAACCTGATCGTTGCGTGAGCGGCCACTGTGAATTTTTTTTCCTACATCGCCTAACGTGCGGGTAAGTTGTAATTCTACCTGCGAGTGAATGTCTTCTACACCGGTTTCAATTTTAAATTTGCCCGCCTCGATTTCTTTATAGATGGATTTCAACTCTTTGCTGAGCGTATCAAGTTCAGCATTGGTAAGCAAGCCGATAGTTTCGAGCATCGTGATGTGCGCAATTGAACCCATCACATCGAACGGAGCCAGGTGCAGATCCAACACATTGTCCTGGCCGGTAGTGAAGTCGGTTACCGTTTTAAGCGATTCTTTGTCTTTGCTCCAAAGTTTCATACTACAAAATTGAAATGCTGAAATGGCCCACCAAGTTACATTAAACTTGGGTGATACCGTAACGTTTTATAAAATGTTGTGGAGCCTCAGGTATTGCAACAGCATAATGGTTTTGCCATCTTTAATTTCCCTGGTGTCAATCATTGTCAAGGCCTTATCAAAAGGAAGTTCCAATACCTCTATATCTTCATGACCAATTAAACCTCCTCCGGCTGAGGTTTTCATATCGTTCGAGTATTCGGCAATGAAGAAGTAAATCAACTCGGTTACCGAGCCGGGTGACATATACACTTCCATCACTTTATGAACATCTTTCAGTGTAAATCCTGTCTCCTCTTCAGTCTCTTTACGGATGCAATCTTCCGGATTATCAAGATCAAGTAAGCCGGCACAGGTTTCAATCAGCATGCCGTCTGAATTTCCATTTATGTAGGTGGGTAGTCTGAACTGACGGGTAAGAATTACCGTTTTTGACTCAGTATTGTAAAGTAAAATCGTGGCTCCATTACCGCGGTCGTACGCCTCTCGACTTTGTTTCGTCCACTCGCCTTTGCTGGAGCGGTATTCGAAGGTTACTTTGTTTAAAGTGTACCAGTTGTTGGAAAGGACCTCTTTTTTGAGGATGCGAACGCGATCGTTCATAGTATTTTTTCAAGAAGGGTGATGTACGAATCAATTCCAGCTTCAATCTCATACACATAGATAAATTCATCGGCACTGTGTGAGCGGGCTGAATCACCCGGGCCCATTTTGATGGAAGGTACAGGAATCAGTGCCTGATCGGAAGTAGTTGGCGAACCGTATAGCTTTTTGCCAATAGACTTTCCGGCCACAACCAAAGGATGATCTTGCTCAATGCCTGACGGACGAAGTCTTAGCGAACGCGGTACAACTTCACACGAAACATGTTGCTTAACAGTTTCAAGAATTTCTTCCAACGAATAGGCATCAGTAGCGCGGACATCAACAGTAAATTTGCATTCGGCCGGTACCTGGTTGTGGGCTTGCCCGGCATGAATAGCCGTTACCGACATCTTTACTTTGCCCAACGTTTCTGATTCTTTTGGAAAAGAGTAAGTCCTAAACCACTCAATATCTTTTAATGCTGCGTAGATGGCATTAACTCCTTCCTCGCGTGCCGCATGCCCGGCTTTGCCCTTGGTAACACAATCCAGCACCATCAATCCCTTTTCGGCAATGGCTATATCGGTAAGCGTAGGCTCGCCTACAATTGCACAATCAATCGTTGGCAAATCATTCCAGATTAGTTCAATACCTCCTGTGCCTGAAATTTCTTCTTCGGCAGTAGCGGCCATTACTAAATTGTAGTTGAGATTGGTTCGGTTGCTGAAATAGAAAAAAGTCATGATGAGCGACACCAACGGCCCTCCGGCATCATTGCTGCCAAGGCCAAACAACTTATCATCTTCAATGTGTGGGGCAAAAGGATCACGTGTATAGGCTGGGTTGGGTTTTACCGTGTCGTGATGTGAGTTGAGCAAGAGTGTTGGCTTGGAGGCATCAAAATGTTCGTTCACAGCCCATACGTTGTTTCCTTTACGGAAAGCTTTTATGCCATGATGTTCAAAGAAACCCATGAGCAAACCGGCAGTTTTATCTTCTTCTTTGCTGAAAGAAGGGGTGGCCACCAATTGTTGCAACAAATCAATTCCAATAAAGGTAAGGTGCTCTCTCATGCTTGCGTGATGAGTGTACCTTTGGTGTCGTAGCCGGTGTTTGCCAGCAAGTGCGTATGTTCTCCTATCAAAACTTCTTTTACCCCCGATTGAATAGCATTGAATGCGTTTTCCAGTTTAGGTAGAATGCCATCGTGAAAGGAGCCCTTGGCTAAAAGCTCTTCGTAACGCGCGTAACTTAGATTACGGATAACTGAATCGGATTTGGTTACATCCAACAACACACCTTCTTTTTCAAAACAGAAAATCAATCGCACATCAAAGTGTTTGCTTAGGGAGATGGCCAGTACCGAGGCAATTGTATCGGCATTTGTATTTAGCATAACCCCGTTCTCGTGTGTAAGGGGCGCAAATACCGGAATTACATTTTGTTTCAACAAAAAATAGAGGAGCGTGCTGTTCACGCTTTCGGGCGTTATGTCGCCCACGAACCCGTAATCTACCTCACCCACAGATCGTTTCTTAGCTTTAATAAGATTGCCATCGGCACCGGTTATACCCAGCGCATTGCAATGCTGGTTTTGCAATGCGGCAACAATCTGTTTGTTTACCAAGCCACCGTACACCATGGTTACCAGGTCAAGCGTAGGGGCATCGGTAATTCTACGACCTTTAATATAGTGCGATTGAATACCCAGTTGTTCGCCCAACTTGGTTGCAATCTTTCCGCCACCATGAATTAAAATTTTAGGTGCCTGAATAGACGCGAAGTCTTTGAGAAAACCTTTCAGGGCGTTCTCATCGTCCAGCACATTGCCACCAATTTTAATAATATATAGTTTATTCATAGTTCTTGTTGTTAATAGTAGGCTGTCGGCAGTAGCCAGCAGGCAGAGATAACTAACTGCTTACTACCTACTTTTTAAAAGTTCCGCCAACACAGCCTGCGCAGCCCATACACGATTGCCAGCTTGTTGGGTAACAATGCTGTTGGGTCCATCCAGAATCTCATCGCTCAACTCTACATTTCTTCGCACCGGTAAGCAATGCATAACCCGGGCGTTGTTGGTTGCAGCAAGTTTTTCATTTGTTAACATCCACTCCGGGTCGTTGCAGTAAATTTTGCCGTAGTCTTTGTAGGTACTCCAGTTTTTAATATACACAAAGTCTGCGTCTTTCAGGGCTTCATCCTGATTGTGGGTTATGGTTGCCCCGCGCGTAAATCTTTCATCCAACTCATAGTCTTCCGGGTGTGTGATTACGAAATCTGCCTCGCCCCACGCGGTAATCCATTGTGCAAAACTGTTAGCTACACATTGGGGCAAAGCCTTTACGTGGGGTGCCCACGTTAGTACAATTTTGGGTTTTACCTCGCCCCCGGCCCCCCTCCGGGGTAGAGCGGAGGAATTCCACGTCTCCTGAATAGTAATCAGGTCTGTAAGACTTTGTAACGGGTGTAATGTTGCGCTTTCTAAACTTAACACCGGCACACCGGCATACTTTATAAACTGGTTAATATAAAGTTCACTATAGTCATCGCTCTTATTTTGCAGCGAAGGGAAGGTGCGTACCCCTAAGATGTCAAAATACTTTCCTAGCACGGGGGCCGCTTCTTTCACGTGCTCTACCGTGCTGCCACTCATAATAGCTTCGTCTTCAAACTCAAGCATCCAACCATCTTGCCCCACATTCAATACGATTGCATCCATGCCCAGATTTTTAGCGGCAATTTGGGTACTCATGCGGGTACGCATGCTGGGATTTAGGAAAAGCATCCCCAACCGTTTGCGATCGCCCAGGTGTGCGTCTTTAAATGGGTTCGCTTTATAGGCGAGCGCGTTGGTAATCAGGTGCGCAAGGTTTTCAACTTCATTTACAGAAAGAAAGTTTTTCATAAGGCAGCTACCGGTTTTAATTCAACGGCAAGCGCCTCCAACAATATGTCGGCTTCGGGTTTTGTAAGGGCAAGGGATGGTAACAGCCGCACGGTATTGGGTTTAGCTTCGCCAGTAAAAATATGATGTTTGAAGAGCAAATCCTTACGCAATCCGGCTAACGATTCGGGTAAATCAAATCCAATCATTAAGCCCTTACCACGGATTTCCAAAATGGAAGCAAACGTTGCAAGTTGATTCATCCAATACTGGCCCAGGGTGGCTGCATGGTGCACCAGGTTTTCTTTTTCAATAACTTCCAGTACGGCAAGCCCGGCCGCGCAGGCAAGGTAGTTACCACCAAATGTAGTACCCAGCATGCCGCTCCAGGGTTTTATGTGCGAATGGATGAGCACACCGCCAATTGGAAAACCATTACCCATTCCTTTTGCAATTGTTATTAGGTCGCCCGCTATGCCTGCATGCTGGTGGGCAAAGAATTTTCCGGTGCGGCCGTAGCCGGATTGTACTTCATCTAAAATTAGTAAGGCCCCGGCTTGTTTTGCTTTTTGCGCAATGTGCTTTAAGAAGGCGTCATCAGGAATCTGAATGCCACCCACACCTTGTATGCCTTCAATAATTACTGCTGCGATGGAGTTATCAATAGCCGCATCGAAGGCAGCCCGATCATTCAAGGGCAAAAAAACAATTTCATGACCTGCATTAAATGGGGCTACAATTTTAGGGTTATCGGTAGCGGCCACAGCGCCCGAGGTGCGGCCATGAAATGCTTTTTTAAAAGCGATTATTTTTTTTCTTCCGGTAACAAACGAAGCGAGCTTCAATGCATTTTCGTTTGCTTCGGCACCGGAGTTACACAAAAAGAGTTGGTGTTCAGGATATCCTGAAAGTTGCCCCAGTTTGTCGGCCAGCTTTTCCTGTAAAGAATTTTTAACACTGTTGGAGTAAAAACTGATTTTATCCAGTTGGCTCTTGAGGGCCTCTACAAAATGCGGATGGTTATGCCCGATAGAAATAACGGCATGCCCACCATAGAGATCTAAATATTTTTTTCCTTCGCTATCCCATAGCCACGAGCCAGAGGCTTTTACGGGTTCGATGGGGAACAGGGGGTATACGTCAAATAGTTTCATTCTTTATAGTTTTTGAGCGGAAAGCTTTAAAGCTGAAAGCGTGAAGCGTAAAGCTGTGTGGTTCATTAGATTTAATTTCTGACTGTCTTGATTAATGATATTAGCATGGCCTTAGCTTCACCAACTTGTTGGCTTATTCTTTCATAGTCAGTTTTCTGCAAGTAATCCAACTGAAACGAAAGCATTATCAAATACTCAGATTCCTGACATGAGCCTAATGCGATCTGAAGAAAATTGGCAAAATCTTTCTCAGTGTATTTGCCGCATCCTTCTACAATATTATTTGCAACGGACACAATTGATCTGCGAAGCTGACTCGTTAGACCGAATTGTTCTTCTTTAGGAAAAGCCTTGGTAATCCGATAGACATCCAGAACATTCTCATGCGCCTTCTGCCAAACAAGCAATTTTTTATAGTCTTTCATTTTAGTCTATCCTAGCTTTAAGCTTCAAGGCTTTTCTGCTTTCAGCTTAAAACACATTTCCTTTTAGCTTTAATCCTTCAGATTCATCCAATCCAAACATCAAATTCATATTCTGCACGGCTTGGCCGCTGGCTCCTTTTAATAAATTATCCGTAATAGAATGAATGGCGAGCTTGTCGCCAACTTTTTCAAGGCTAGTGAAGCATTTGTTGGTGTTTACCACTTGCTTCAAATCAATAGTATCGTTGCTTACATGTGTGAAGGGATGCGAGGCGTAAAAATCTTCATAACGTTTAAGCACCTCATCCAGCGTAAGCTGGGTGGTAACAACCGAGGTTACAAAAATGCCGCGGGTAAAATCGCCACGCCAGGGCACAAAGTTTACTTCGCCACCAAATGTAGGCTGTAATTTTTTTAAGGTTTGATTGATCTCTCCCAAGTGCTGGTGGCTAAGTGTTTTATAAGCCGAGATATTGTTGGCGCGCCAGGTAAAGTGGGTAGTGTCTTGCAACTTTTGGCCGGCCCCGGTTGAGCCCGTAATGCCGGTGGTATAAACGGTAGATAACAAACCCGCCTGGGCCAGCGGTAACAAGCCCAACTGAATGGTAGTTGCAAAGCAGCCCGGGTTGGCAATGTTTTTTGCTTGCCGGATTTTATCACGCTGAAATTCTGGCAGGCCATAAACAAATTCCCGATCGCCAGCCTTATCGCCTAAGCGGAAGTCGTTGCCTAAATCGATTATGCGGGTGGTTGATGCAAAATTTTGCTCGCTAAGCAATTTTTTACTCTCGCCATGGCTAAGACAGAGAAACAAAACATCAACCGGTTGGTTGAAATCGGCAGCGTAAATCAAGTCCGTTTCGCCAATCAAGTCGGTGTGTGTAGTGGTTACTGGTTTACCTGCCTGGCTGCGACTTTGTACAAAGGAAACTTCTACTTGTGGGTGATTCAATAGCAATCGCAATGTTTCGCCACCCGTGTAGCCAGCCCCACCAATAATTCCTGCTTTTATTTTCATGCTTTTAGAGTTGAAAGTTTTGAGTTAAAAGTTGAAAGAAGCATTTACTTACACTTTTAACTTTCAACATATTACTTCTTTTCCGCTTCTTGCTTTACCTGATAATAAATCCCAACCTGGTTGCCGAAAATTTTGGTAAACCCTTTCACATCGTCACCCGTCCAACCCAAGTTCATTTCGCCATACTTTCCAAACTTAGCCGACATCAGGTCGTACCGGGAGGTAATGCCATTAATCTGGAACCGGTAGGGGTAGAGTGTAATAGAAACTTCGCCCGTAACATTCTGCTGCGAACTGGTTAAGAAGGCTTCCATATCGCGCATAACGGGATCCAGGTATTGCCCTTCGTGCAACCAATTACCATAGAACTGCGCCAACTGATCTTTCCAACTCAATTGCCATTTGGTAAGCACGTGTTTTTCCAGCGCGTGGTGCGCTTTAACAATCAGCACGGGCGCGGCCGCTTCAAACCCAACGCGGCCCTTTATACCAATAATTGTATCGCCCACATGGATGTCGCGGCCAATGCCAAACGCACCGGCAAGCGCCTGCAAGGTATGAATGGCTTCTACCGGGTGGCTCTGCTTTCCATTTACAGAAATCAACTCACCCTTTTCAAATCCTAATTTTACCTCCTCGCTGTCTTTTCTTGTAACCTGGGTTGGCCAGGCCTCTTCCGGCAGTTGGCCTAATGAGTTGAGGGTTTCTTTTCCGCCTACCGATGTGCCCCAGATACCTTTATTAATAGAGTACTTTGCCTTTTCGGCACTAAAGTGAATGCCTTTGGTTTTTAAAAAGGCAACTTCTTCTTCGCGACTTAATTTTTTATCGCGTATTGGCGTAATAATTTCAGCACCCGGGTGCAGGATTTGAATAATCATGTCAAAGCGCACCTGGTCGTTGCCGGCACCCGTGCTGCCATGGGCAACTGCATCGGCATTTAGTTCTTTGGCATAGCTGGCTGCCGCCAATGCCTGGCTCATTCGTTCGGCACTTACACTTAGCGGATAGGTTCCGTTTTTCAGTACGTTGCCAAACACGAGGTAGCGGATTACTTTATCGTAATAGTTGCGGGTTTCGTCTATGGTTTTATGCGATGCCACACCCAGGCTCAGCGCCCGCTTCTCAATCTCTTTTACTTCTTCTGCGCTAAACCCACCGGTATTCACCGTAAGGGTGTGTACCTCGTACCCTAAATCTTTGGAGAGATAAATGGCACAGTACGAAGTGTCCAGGCCGCCACTAAATGCTAAAACTACCTTTTTCATAATCTCGCCTCCGGCCTTGCTCCCGAAGGAGTGGCGGAGTTCGTTTAAAATTTAAGTTTGAAATTTAATTAGAACGCCATCGTTTGGTTGTTACCAAAAGAACAAGAAACTAAGAAAGGACGACCTTTTCTTACCTTCTTCGTTTTGCTGCTGTTTCTTCCAGCTTTTCAAAAGCACAAATTGTTTAAAGCGAACCCAGCGTTCGAACAATTTGAAGTTGCCTTTAAACTCGCGCTTCTTGTGTTGCTCCAGGGTACCTTCCGGAGTAACTACGGTTTTGGCTAACTCGGCTTTCTTCTTGGCATCTTCTACCGGATCGAACAACATGGCGGTACACATGCAGTTCTTACGGCCTTTGGCCATCAGAATCTCGTAGTTCACGCAACTGCGGCACCCCTTCCAGAATTCTTCATCGGTAGTAAGTTCACTGTAGGTTACCGGCTCGTAGCCAAGGTCTGAATTGATTTTCATTACCGCCAAACCGGTGGTAAGCCCAAAGATTTTGGCATCGGGGTATTTCTTCCGCGAAAGCTCAAATACTTTGCGCTTAATTTCGGTAGCAACACCTGTTTTACGGAACGGGGGCGAAACAATTAACCCGGAGTTAGCCACATACTTTTCGTGTTGCCATGCTTCGATGTAGCAAAAGCCTACCCAGGTGCCATCTTGAGTAACGGCAATTACTGCTTTGCCCTCTTCCATTTTCATCTTCACATAGTCGGGCGAGCGTTGGGCAATGCCGGTGCCTCTTGCTTTGGCAGATTCGGCCATCTCGGTAGTGATGGTTTCTGCGTAATGTGTGTCATTGGCCGTAGCCGCTCTGACAATTATATTATTATCCAAAGTTGTATTCGTTAAAAAATTGAAACAAGAAAAAATGCGTTGGAAGCACTTTAAGGCGAAACCCGCCTAGCGGATCGCCATACAATTGTTTGTAAAGGAGATGGTATCAGATCCTGATCTGCCTTCGATAGCTTCTGAACCCCGGGCGGGGCAAGCAATCGGTACACATGAGCGTAAGTGCCGGAAGGGCGTGGCTGAACAACATGTCAGCGGGCTCAAAAGGTGTGGTGGTTGTTTTCAATTTCGGTGGTTGCGTTTAAATCAGTTAGATAAAAGGCATCAGAAAAAGTTTTTACAAAATTAATGCATAAGCAAACGAATATTTCAATAGTTGGTTCATTTTTATGAAAAGATTTTTCTCAAGCGCCTAACGAATGGAAAGTTTTCTGGAGCAGTATGGATACCTGGCACTGATACTCGGCACTTTTATGGAAGGCGAAGTAGCTATTCTGGTAGCCTCTTCACTTATCCACCTCGGCTTGTTTCAGTTTCCGGTTACAGTGGTGGTGGCATTTCTGGGGTCTTTTATCAGCGATTGGATGTATTACCTCATCGGTCGCTTTAACGGGAAGTATTTTGTAGCACACCGGCCGGCACTGGCAGCCCGGGTAGAACCGGTTACTCAATTTTTTATCCGGCACAAACTACAGATCCTGTTCAGCTACCGGTTCCTCTATGGCTTTCGCATTATCATTCCGCTGGTTGTGGGCATGAGTGGCCTGCGGCCAATGGTTTACCTGGTGTACAGCCTGGTTTCGGGGTTGGTATGGGCTACCCTGGTAAGTACTTTCGGGTATTGGGTAGGGCGCTTGTTCGAATTAAGAGCCAAGTCGTTTGAAGAGAACTTTTTGTTGATCGTGCTGGGCTTTGGCGCTTTTGGGCTGATGGTAGGTTACTTCATACGCAGAATGGCCACGCGAAAGATGAAACTATCGGAGCCGGAACATTAGACTTCTGAACGGGAATTTTTTAGGCTGGCGTATATTTGCACTTTCATTATGACGCGCAGCCGCTACTTCCTCCTTATTCTTATTCTTGGCGCTCTTTCAACCGTAAGTCCGTTTTCAATCGATATGTACCTGCCGGGCTTTCCGGCTATAGCCAAAGACTTAGAGGTTAGTATTTCGCAAGTACAATTTTCGCTTACCGCCTACCTGATCGGTATTGCCATAGGGCAACTTCTTTACGGGCCGTTGCTGGATCGGTACGGACGCAAGAAGCCACTCTATATCGGACTGCTTATTTATGTCTTTAGTTCAATTGGATGTGCGTTCTCCTTCTCGCTGCAATCGTTGGTCTTGCTTCGGTTTATGCAGGCGCTTGGTGGCTGCGTAGGTATGGTAGCTTCGCAGGCGCTGGTGCGCGATTTATTTCCACCACGAAAAATAGCTCAGGCATTTTCTTCGATCATTTTGGTAATTGCTGTTTCGCCTATGATTGCACCTACAGTGGGTGGGTACATCACTGTTGCGTTAGGGTGGCAGGCAGTTTTTATTGCATTGGCAACTGTTACGTTTTTAATTTTAGCAGCAACGTTTTTTTTCTTGCCTATGGGCAAACCTGCCGATGCAGAGATTTCATTAAAGCCATTCGCCATTCTCAGCAACTTTGCACTGGTAAGCAAGCAGCCACAATTTATAATATATGCCATAGCCGGTGGCATTGCCATGTCGGCCCCGTTTGCCTACATCGCGGCTTCGGCCGATGTGTTTCTGAATTTATACGGAGCAAGCGAGCAGCAATACGGGTGGATCTTCGCCTTTATTGCTTCGGCTATGATCGGCTCGGCCCAGTTTAATCACTTCCTCTTAAAAAAATTCAGCAGTCAGCAATTGGTGAAATTTGCGCTGCGGTACCAGGTAGTGGCAGGAGCCATTATGGTGGCGGGTATTTATTTGCATTGGTTTAACATGATTGGCCTTACTCTTACCATATTCTTTTTTATGTTGGGGCAAGGCCTTACCGGGCCAAACAGTTCAGCCTTGGCGCTGGCGCCCTTTATCAAACACGCAGGTAGTGCCGCTTCGTTGCTGGGCAGTTTTAGGATGTTGGTAGGTGGAATAATTACAGCTATCGTAAGCGCCTTGCATACCGGCACAGCCATGCCCATGGTGTTGGGCATGTGGTTAACGGTGGTGGTGGCCATTCTCTTGCTTACTTCCGTAAAGGTTGTTATCCGGTACCGTGCCCGCAGGCGGCAGGTGCAGGACGAACCGGCCGTGCTGCTTTAATTATGCACGGGTTACTTCGCAGCGTATTCTTAAAACCGAACGCTCTTAATTTTATTATTTATTGGAAGCAGCCGGCTATCCTTTACCGGTTTGAAAGCCGATGGCCGGCCTTTTTGATTTGGATGGTTTGATTTCAAATTCTTTCACATCATCCAACAGAATTGTCTCCATCAGTTCCGGGGTGCGTTCTTCTTTTTTCATTGAAGCAAGCCGCAGGTGTTGGTTGCGCACCGATTCGCCCACCACCTGCCGCACCGAACGGGCATTACCAAAGTGCTGGTCGCGCTCTGAGTGCAGAAACGCAAAATATTCTTCCAGGTGTTTGCGGGCTGCGTCTTCCGGCTTTACACCTTCGTTTTTGAAGAGCGCCAGTGCAATGGCATTCATCTCGGCTGGTTCGTAGTCAGGAAATTCAAAGTACATATCAAACCGCGACTTTAACCCCGGGTTTGATTCGATAAACTGATGCATGTTTTCGGTATAGCCGGCTACGATTACGCCAAACTTGCCGCGGTTGTCTTCCATGCGTTTCAAAATTATCTGAATGGCTTCGCCCCCAAAATCGTATTGCGAGCCTTTGCCCTGAGCCAGCGAGTAGGCCTCGTCTATAAATAAAATCCCACCCATGGCTTCATTAATTTTCTCTCCGGTTTTCATAGCAGTTTGGCCTACATAACCGGCCACCAAACCTTCGCGATCCACTTCCACCAGGTGTCCTTTTTCAAGAACGCCTAAGCCTTTGTACACTTTGGCAAGGATGCGGGCCACGGTAGTCTTACCGGTGCCGGGGTTTCCGGTAAATACAGTGTGCAACGAAAACTTGTTCAGGATATCTTTTCCGGTTTCCTGGTAAAACTTTACCAGCTTTACCATCTCGTTAACTTCTTGTTTTATTTTGGTAAGGCCGGTAAGGGAATTAAGTTCAGCAAGACTTTCAAAAAGCAAATCTTCAGAATTTTTAATAACCGGAGCCGAACCGGTAGTGGCCTGCCCGCCTTGCGCAGCAATTTGAAGTCCATTGGTAATAACGGGGGCATCACCTTCTTCAGCCGAATCACTTACCTGGAAGGGAACGGTTGCAATCAGGTTATCCATAAAGATTACCTCCATGGTGTAGGCATCGCTGCTCCACCGGCCGGGGGTTTCGCCTCCCCAGCCTGGGTAAAGGGTGTACACCTGGCCGGGAGTGTTGGCGGCCACATAGGTAATGTACGAGCTGCTGCCTTTTAGCAAACCGGCCTTGTCGTAGAAGTTAAAAAACAACTCTGTGTAATAGTCGCTGTGCACTTTGTTTTTAAACCGGAACTCGCTCCATACATAGCGGGTTTCGCGTTGGCTGAATGTTTTAAGGTAGCGTTTGGTTTCTTGCACCGAGGCTTTGCCATCGCCTTCAAATAATTTAATGGCCTCAAGATCGAAGAACAAGTTTTCACCTTTGCGGGCTGCGCCCACGTCTTCCACATGGAAAGTAGTTTCACCTACCAGTACTTCGTCTATGTATCCTTCCCACACGTACACACCTTTAAACCAAAAGGTGCCATAGGTAGATTGTCCCCACGAGTCGCGGAAGTAAACTACGTTTTCGTCTTTACCGATTTTGCGCTGTTGTGTGAGGTTGCACAATTCCCTGCGGTTGGCACCTTCTACTATAAAACACTTCAAACGCACGTTGGCTTCCCAGTCGGCTTCGTCAAAAAGTTTATTAAAAACGGAAAACTCTACCCGCATGTAGGTGGTTTCGTGCCGATCGTACACTTTGCGGTATTTTTTGGTGGCATCGGCCATCCATTCGTCAGATGAGTGGACTTTAATGCCTCTGAATTTGTATTTGCTGGGTTGGTTGTTGTTTTCGGGCGAATCCATACATGAAGTAATTTGGGGAGTTAAGGTAAGTAAAAAACGAGCTTTAGCCTGTTAAATTTTATGCAGTTAATTTTTCAGCTTAAACCCAATGCGCCACACACCCCGCACCTCATTGGTTTTGTACCCGACTGCTTTATCGCGTGGGTAAAGTTTCTGAATGGTGGAGTCGGTACTGAAGGCTATTTCTTTACCAGGCGTGCCGTGGCAAGCAAGGCAAAGAGGTTGCAGTAGAATTGGTTTAAAAAACAATACGGAATCCTCTTTTAAAACCAGCTTGGGTGTAGTGGGTTTGCCTTCGCTTATTTCAATGCCAAACCCCTTCATCAAAAAGGTAGCCAGTTCATCGGCCTGGTTGTTTGGGTTGCGGGTTTTGGTGCTCACGCGTTTTACCGAGGCCTGGTAGGCTCGCGAAAGCGAATCGGTTAGGGGGTGGGCGTGCAGATTGCAATAACGCAGCGCTGAGTCAATACCACCGCGCTGCATGGCTTTCTGAAGTTCGCTACTCAGGGTTTCAAAAGAAATTTTAGCAATGGCGTTTCCGCGCGTGATGTAGGTGGTATCTAAGTGCGAGTAGCTTTGAAATGTTTTTTTGCTGTGACACGCGCCCAGCAAAATACCGGCAGCGAGAAAGAGTAATTTTTTCATAAAGGAAAGTTCGGAAAAAATATTTTCCGGCTAAACTCTTTTAATGAACTCCGTCAAACCACTCCTTGAAATCACTTACTTTTTCGCGGCTTACAATTATTTCGGGCTGCCACTTAATATGCGGTGTAATTTTTAACCGGCTGTTGGAGTACACCACAACGTCCTGAATGGCTCCGATGTGAATAATGTAGCTGCGGTTAATGCGTTTAAAAATTTTCGGATCCAGAATTTCGTCCAGGCTTTCCAGCGTGTAATCAATTATAAATTTGCGCAATTGGGTGGTAACCAGGTACACATCGCGCCCATCGGCAAAGAATAAACTTATCTGGTCGGCAGTAATGCTTTTTATGTGGTCGCCCAGTTTAACCATAAACCGGTTTTTGTAGGTGCGCCCCGGTGTGGGCAAAGTTTGAATAATAGTTTCTGTGCGCTCTTCATTCCACCGCAACTGGCTACCAAAATTTTCGAGCTTTTTTAAACTGTTTGCCAAATCGGTAAACGTAATGGGTTTTAACAGGTAATCGATTCCATTTACTTTAAAGGCCTCAAGCGCGTACTCGTTGTAGGCGGTAATAAAAATCACCGGCTTGTTGATTTTTACTTCTTTAAAAATTTCAAAGCTCATGCCATCCTTCAATTGGATGTCCATAAAAATCAAATCGATAGATGCTTGTTGTTCGGCAAGCCAGTTTACGGCTTCTTCTACCGACTCGGCTTTGCCTTTTACCACAATGCCTTCGCTATAGCGCGAAAGATATCGCTCCAGTTTTTCGGCAGCCGGAGTTTCATCTTCTACAATCAGCACATTTAACGAAACACTATTCATTACTTGAGTCTTCAACAATCTGCACAAGTGGAAATTTAATATAATTTTCGCGGGCCGCTTTAACCTGCACAAACGGATTTTCGCTAAAAAATCCATACGAGCGTTTTAACCGGTTATATGCCTGCAGGCTTTCCTGGTGCAGCAACAGCCTGTCGTTCAAGGTGTGTTGTAGAACGAGGTACTCGTTATCTTCCAGGTAAAGCCGGATTACCAAAGGCGATTCTTTGGAGATCAATGTATTTCGAACAATCGAATCGATTGTTACCAACAGCGAGCCCGGTATGAGTTGAATGTTGCGCGAATCGCGCACTGCATTGAGTAAGTTAAGTTGTTGATGTTTATGGTTCAGCAGCTTAATCAGGTGGTCTGCGGCCTGTAGTTCCTCTTCCAGCGAGATTAGTTCCTTGTGGCGATTGATTAACCCGTAGCGATAGATGCCTGCCAGGTAGTCGATTTGTTCTTCGGCCTTATCCACATTGTGTTGCAAGGTAAGAATCAGGTTCTCCAGACTTTCATAGAGCAAATCGGGGTTAATATCGTTCTTAAACGAAATAAAGTCCGACTCTAATTTTTCGCGTAGTTTTTTTTCTTCCTGCAGGAGCAACGCATTTTCGCGGTTGAGGTAAAAATTACTGAAGAAAAGTGTGTTGTACAGTAACCCGATGGTGCCATAAATGGCCAGGAACACGTGCAACTCGCCCATGCTAATTCGAAAGCCGATTATCCAGGTGTAATACAACCAGATACACAGAGAAATTAAAACCAACGAAACCACCAGGGTGGCAATAAGCTGCACCACTATTCTTCGCCTAACCAATTGCTTGCTCAACCATTTTTCTGATACGAAGAGGGTAAAGCGCATGCTTTCCAGCGAGATGTAGGCCAGCGCTATGCATACATAAACTTCGGCACTGCTAAAGATATTCTGAAGGTCAGAGAAGTTATTATTGATGAGCAGAATGAGTAAATAAACCATTACGCCTACCACAGGTGCAGCCAGAATGCGGAATACAGGTTGGTGTATAAACAGGCGGTTCATGCTTTTAAAGCGAGGGCTGAGGTTTTGGGTGCTGTTTTGATAACCGGTAAGGTTACTACAAAGTGCGTTTCATTTTTTATCACAACCTTTTCTTTAGAAAAGAACTGGTAGCGGCTTATGATGTTGTTCAATCCTATTTGCAAACTATCGGATGCAATGGTGGTGTTTTTACTGTTACTAACAATAATCCGGGTATTATCCTGGGCCGAAATATAAATGAGCAATGGGTGCTCTTTCGAAATCCGGTTATGCTTTACAGCATTTTCCAGCAGCAGTTGCAGCGTCATGGGAGGTATGCGCGTATCCAGTAAACTTTTGGGTAAATTGATTTGTAGCGTAAGATGTTGCTCGTAGCGGGCTTGTAACAAATGGTAATACGATTTTACAAATTCAATTTCCTCGCGCACGGCAACCAGTTTCTCTTTTTGGTTATCAATTACATACCTAAATGTATCGGCCATGCGCCTGATAAACTGCTCGGCCAATGTAGGGTCTTTGTACAAAAGCGCTGAAACCGTATTCAAACAATTGAATAAATAATGTGGGCTGATCTGGGTTTTAAGAGAATTGAACTGCAATTCCAGTTGAAGTCGCTCCAGCCGCATGGCTTCTACCTGGGTTTGTGCATAATAGCGGTAAGAGTAAAACAAACCATAAAATACTTCGGCAATAAACAGTGTTATAATTAGTAAAATGCCCATGCGGATAACATCATCATTCCGGATTTCGAGCAGCAACACACTGGCCGTAATTGAAAGCAGCAGTACTACCGTTCCGTTAATCAAAAACCCAGAGATGAAGCGCAACAAAAAATGGGTACGCCAATCTATCCAGCGGTCAATTAATTTATCAAGGCGCCAGGCACTAAAGGCGGCCAGGTTTATTATCAGCGTAAAAACAATAAACTCGTACGCTTCAAATCGCAAGGAGGGAAACCGGCCTTGTGCACTATAAAATATGTACACAAAAAATAAAATGCCCAGGGTGGTGCAAGCCAGCACCAACGTGCTATACTTTTTCATGCGTTCGCGGGGTAGTATAAAAGGGGCTTGCACAGCCCCAAACTAACTTAATTTTTTTGATTGGTTAACGATCCAACGCACGCATAGCCCGACCGTAGTAGGTTTCGGAGCTTATTTTGCGGGCGGCTTCGCGGTAAGCTTGCTTTAGTCCATCGCTGCCCGAGCGCACCCGGGGCGCCACGCTACTCAGCACTTCAGTAAGGTAATGATCGGAGTTAATGCTTTTGGTGGCCTGTAAAATGGCCACAAGTTTAGTTTCGTTCAGATCGGATTTATCGAGGGCGGTTTTAAATACCTGTGTCTTGTAATGATCGCTGCCCATATCGGCACCCGATTCCACCAACTGCTTAAAGGCTGCATCCGAAAAATTCTGCCGGTCGAACAAACTGGTAAGTAATTCGGTTCGGTAATGGTCGCTATTGATGGAGCGACTCGCAGTTAAGATCTCGCGCAAGACTTTTTCATCGATGGTATTTCGCGCCATGGAGCGGATAACCTGCGTTTTGTAATGATCGGAGTTTATGTCTTTGGCAGACTCTACCACACGCTGGTAGGAGGTAGCCGAAAGTTCGCGATCGAGTGCTTTGGTAAGTACCACGGTACGGTAGTGGTCGGAGTTAATCGATTTAGTGGTGTTAATCATTTCGCTGATAATGGCGTCTGTCAGGTTATTCTGGCGTAGCAGCGAGGTAAGCACCTCGGTTTTGTAGTGATCGGAGTTTATTTTAGACGCAGATACCAGCGCGGCACGTACACCTTCCAAGGTAGCGGGCTGCGCGCGCAAGGCTTCTTGAATTACCTGTGTTTTGTAATGATCGCTACCCATTTTATTGGTGGCAGTAAACACCGCTTCCGATGCTTCTTTGCTGCGTAAAAACTTATCCAGGTTGCTCTGCAAAAATTCTGACAGGTAATGGTCGGAGTTTATTCCGCCACTTACTTTGGTTACCACCTGGGCATAGTCTTTTTCCAACACCGGTTTCTTCATTAATAGGCGGGCATAGTGCGACTTTATATAGTCGCTTTTTATGGCTTCAATTTCACTTAACACCGCGGCAGTGCCACCCTTTTCAAAAAACCGGTTTACCCGGCTTTCGGCTGCAATGGTAGTGGTACGCACCACTTCGGGCAGCACTTCGGCAAGCCACTTGCGGCCTTCGGGGTCAAAGTTTATTTCGGTGCGCCCTTCGTAGTAGCGCTTTATCAGGCTGTTGCCCTCGCGGGTAATTTTTATGCTGCGCCTGCTGCCAAACGAGGTCTTTGTTATTTCCAAATAACCATCGTGCGACATCGACTTTACATCGCGGTCGTCATCGGTAACTTCAAAAGTGCCACGCACTTCTATGTTAAAGCTGTTAAAGGCATCGGAAGTCCGGTAGGTAGTTTTAGAATTGTTGGAGTAAACCGTTTCCGATTGGCCATAGGCCACCCATGCAAGGCCGGATAAAACAAAAAGTAAGATGCGTTTCATATTCCAGGGGCTTTTTTAAAGCTGATACGGTGCAAAGGTGGGGTAGGGATTCAGCATGGCCAACCGATATGAAATGAACTGCGGTATTGGTGTAGTGAGTTGTGGTTAGCGTACTATGTTGTTGAAAGCGATTTTCGCTATGTTTCGAATAGCGAGCTCTTGAGCTTTTGTGAATTTTGAAAACTTAATTTTCAATTTTCACAAAAAGCCACGCTGCCTGCGGGCTTCAAAAACCACCACCGCAGCCGCATTCGAAACATTCATCGAATCGATTTTTCCTTGCATCGGAATGATGATGTTGGCCGTACTGTTTTTTACCCATATCTCCGAAAGCCCGGTTGCCTCGGTACCCATCACAATAGCACCAGGCTTGGTAAAGTCAGTTTCGTGATACGGTTTTGAAGCTTGCAGGTACGTGCAATAAATGTTGATGCGATGGTGCCTTAACCAGGCAATAGTTTCTTGGCTGGTGGCGGAAGCGATTTGTTTGGTGAACACACAGCCTACGCTGCTGCGGATAACGTTGGGATTATAAAAATCGGTCTGGGGGTCGCAGATAATAACGGCATCTACTCCGGCCGCATCGGCTGTGCGCAGAATTGCACCCAGGTTACCAGGCTTTTCTACGGATTCTAAAATTAAAAGCAGGGGGTTAGCACTTAATTTAATGTCTTGAAGCCGATGGTTTTTTTGTTCGGCCACAGCCAAAATGCCGCCCGTGCTTTCGCGGATGGCAATTTTATCGAACACCTCTTTCGAAACAGGAATCAGTAGTTTATCCTGTTGCAACAAATCCCCCGATTCTTTTCTGTCTAAAATTTCTTCACAGAAAAAAATATTTCCGATGCGATAACCGGCCTCCATCGCCAGGCGCACCTCTTTGGCTCCCTCTACCATAAAAAGTTGCTGCTTTCTGCGTTCGCGTGGTTTTTCCAGCGCAAGCAGGCTTTTTACTTTTGGGTTGTGGGTGCTGGTAATCAGAAAGTGCATGCTCAGGAATCAGGAATCAAAATTTGAAATTCAAGATTCAAAATCAAAGTACCGTCTTGCAGTTATTTAATTAATTTTGAATCTGAATTTGAACCATTGAATTTAATTAATCCGGCATCCTGGAACGACTACGAGTTACTGGACTCAGGCAACTTCGAAAAACTGGAACGGTTTGGCAGGGTAGTGCTGATTCGGCCCGAACCCCAGGCCATCTGGCAACCCGCGCTTTCGCCTGAAGAATGGAAACAAAAAGCGCATGCACACTTTACGCGCGAGCAAAAAGATAATTTTCGCTATGGCGAAGATGTAAAAGGTGGTTGGAAAAAACTTAAAACTATTGACGATAGCTGGCAAGTTGGTTATGAGTATGGCTCATTAAAGTTAACGCTACGTCTTGCGCTCACCAGCTTTGGCCACGTAGGTGTTTTTCCGGAGCAAGGCGCTAACTGGAATTTTATTTACGATACAATTTCTTCGTGGAATAAGCCGGGAAGAATCCTTAACCTGTTTGCCTACACTGGTGCCGCTTCGGTAGTAGCACGGGCAGCCGGGGCCGAGGTAACCCACGTAGATGCCTCGCGGCCTGGCTTAAACTGGGCTAATCAGAACATGCAACTCAATAACCTCAAAGACATTCGCTGGGTGTACGAAGATGCGCTTAAGTTTGTAAAGCGTGAGGTGAAAAGAGGCAACCACTACAATGGTATTATTATGGACCCGCCACCCTATGGCCGGGGCCCGGAAGGCGAGAAGTGGACGTTACAGGAAAAACTGAACGAGTTGGTTTACCTGGCAAGCCAGTTACTGGAACCAGCGCCTTCATTCTTTATTCTTTCCATGTATGCGGTGGGCTTATCGGCATTGGTTGGATTAAATGTAGTTAGCACACACTTTCCGGCAAGTAAGCCGGAGTATGGCGAGTTCTTCCTTCAATCGAAAACCGGTAGCGACTTGCCGATGGGTACGTTTGTGCGTTTTAAGTCGAGCTAAGTTTTTACAGGGCAGTTTGGTTTTATCAGCCCTGTATAACCATCTTTCAAACTTTATAACACGTTTAACATTAGTATTCATGGTAGGAAGATTTTCTTCGAACGGCACACAGGTAACGGCCCCACACCGTAACCAGAAGTACACATTTTTCCTGCCCTTCTTGTGCTACCTTTAAATTGTTTACTTATGGATTTAAAGGGCATAAACCAACTTTTTAAAACAACTTTTGAGACGTAGCCTGCATCTACATGCAAAAGAAATTGGTGCGCTACTTAGCTGGATTACTGTTATTGCTTGGGGTAGGTACTACCCAGGCTCAAAAAATCTACCGGGGTATTGTTGTAGATTCGGCCAACATGGTAAACCTGCAGGGTGTGCACATTACCGTTAAAAGCACTTCGCGTGGAGTGGCTTCAAATTCTGCCGGTGGGTTTCTTGTTTCGGCCCGGCCAATCGATACGCTTATATTTACTGCAATAGGCTACCACACGCTGGAGTTGCCCCTGATGTTTGAAGAGGATGCGCTTTTTATACTGCTGCGCGAAAACACCATTATGTTGAATGAAGTAACCATTAAATCCAACAGGCTTTATCCCAATAAAATTGAAGATCATACCAAAACGGCCCCGCGCACGATGGCCAAAGGGCAAAAATTTTCTTCGCCTTTCGATTACTTCTGGAAACTGGAACGCGAAAAGCGGAAACTCACCCGGGTAATTGAAGAAAACAATCGCACGCAAACATTCCGGCAGGTGATTACCGATCCGGACGTAAAAAAAATTATGATGGAAGACCATCACATCGAAGAAGAAACCTACTACCACCTGGTAGAGAAATTCAATATGCAGCATCCGGCCGTGCATTACTTTACCGATCCGGATGCCATTATGGAGGCTCTGCATGGCTTCTTTGAAAAAAACATTCCGGCTCGGTAAACCGATTGAAATCTCGCCATTAAGGGTTTCTGGAATATTGTAATCGTGCACCGGTAAAATCGGCAAATAACCCTATCTTTGCGCCCTTAAAGTTTAAAACGAAGCGGAAAAGAGCGTTTATGGAAGTAAGTAAAATCAGAAACATCGCCATTATTGCCCACGTTGACCACGGTAAAACCACCCTGGTTGATAAATTATTACATGCAGGTCACCTGTTTAAAGATCATGAAAACCCGGGCGAGCTGATAATGGATAGCAACGACCTGGAGCGTGAGCGCGGCATTACAATTCTTGCGAAGAATGTTTCGGTGCGGTATAAAGACTATAAGGTTAATGTGATTGATACTCCGGGCCACAGCGATTTTGGTGGCGAGGTAGAGCGCGTTTTGAACATGGCCGATGGATGTCTTTTGCTGGTTGATGCCTTTGAGGGGCCGATGCCTCAAACCCGCTTTGTACTTCAAAAAGCCTTGCAGCTCGGATTAAAACCTATTGTTGTAGTTAACAAAGTAGATAAGAAGAACTGTACCCCCGATGAGGTGCATGAAGCCGTATTCGATTTAATGTTTGCGTTGGATGCCAACGAAGATCAATTAGATTTTCCGACCTTCTATGGTTCGGCCAAGCAAGGTTGGATGAGTACCGACTGGAAAACGCCTACTACCGATATTACCGCATTGCTGGATGGTATTATCCAGTACATTCCGGCACCCAAAATTGATGAAGGTACCACGCAGATGCTCATTACCTCGCTTGAGTACTCTTCGTTTATTGGCCGGATTGCCATCGGGCGCGTGCAGCGCGGCTCTGTAAAACCGGGCCAGCAGGTAGCGTTGGTAAAACGCGAAGGCGGAGCCATTGTAAAAACCAGAATCAAAGAAGTATATGTTTTTGAAGGCTTCGAAAAGAAAAAAGTAGAAGAAGTTAAGGCCGGAGAAATTTGTGCCCTGGTTGGGCTGGAAGGTTTTGAAATTGGCGACACCGTTGCCGATATAGAAAAACCGGAAGCCTTAAAATCGATTGCGATTGATGAGCCTACCATGAGTATGCTGTTTACCATCAACAACTCACCGTTCTATGCAAAAGAAGGAAAGTTTGTTACCTCGCGCCATATTAAAGATCGCCTCGAAAAAGAATTAGAAAAAAATCTGGCACTGCGCGTAGGCGAAACAGGATCGGCCGATAGTTTTATGGTATTCGGTCGTGGAGTTCTGCACTTGTCGGTATTAATTGAAACCATGCGCAGAGAAGGCTACGAATTACAGATTGGACAGCCGCAGGTTATCTTTCGTGAGATTGATGGTGTGAAAAGTGAACCGGTTGAAGAATTAACGATCGACTTACCCGAGACCGATGCGGGTAAAGCCATCGAAACCGTATCGATGCGCAAAGGCGAAATGGTAAACATGGAACCCAAGGCAGATCGTATGATCCTGAAGTTTATAATTCCATCGCGCGGAATAATGGGTTTACGGAATTATTTGTTGAACGTAACCGCAGGCGAAGCAGTAGTAACACACCGCTTTAAAGAATACCAACCCTATAAAGGTGAAATACCGGGTCGTATTAATGGTTCGTTGATTGTGATGGAACAAGGCGAAGCAATTCCTTACAGCTTGCACAACCTGCAAGATCGAGGTAAGTTCTTCATCCATCCGGGCGAACCTGTTTACGAGGGCCAGGTAATTGGCGAACACAGCCGCAGTGGCGATTTGGTAATTAATGTGACCAAAACCAAAAAACTTACCAACATGCGTGCTTCCGGTGCCGATGAGAAAATGAAGATTGCGCCTCCACTAAAGCATACATTGGAAGAAGCGCTGGAATATATTCAGGCCGATGAATATGTGGAGGTAACACCCAAGTCAATTCGTCTGCGTAAAATATTTTTGAACGAGAACGATCGTAAACGAAATAAGATTTCTTAGAGAATGCATAGAGGTCTCCTCATCGGTATTCTAACACTCACCATGTCCACGTTGGGTTTCGCACAAAACCCTAAATGGACTACATGGGAGACCGATGCCGATACCCTGGTAGCCCAGGAGAAGTATAAAAAAGCAATTGGGCTTTATTCTAAGATTATCAAAGCGTCACGCTTAAAAGATAAATCGGACTACCGCATTCTGTACAAAAGAGCAGTGGCATATTATAGTGCCGGCCAATGGAATGCGGCTATTGCCGATATTTCTAAATTCATTGCAGAGTTTCCGCAAAATTTTCAAGCGCACATTCTGCGCGCGTTGGTTTACCGCGAGTTGGACGACATTGATAAACAGCTTGCCGATATAGAAGCTGCTGTTGAGCTTACCGGATTAGACACCCGGCTGCTCCACTGGCGCGCAAGCCTGCTTATGGAAAAGGAAGAGTTTGAGCCAGCCAAGGAAGGCTTTAAGTTGATTACCAAACTGGAAGACAGTGCCGAGATAGAGCTGAACCTGGCCTTGAGCTATTACTCTTTACAACAAACTGACAGTGCATTGATGGCCGTTACCAGGGCCATTGAATTAGACGGAACCTACGAGCCCGCTTATTATTATGGGGGCGCCTTTGCTATGGATTTAGAGCGTTACGATCAAGCTTTAAAATTTTTGGAAGTAGCAGTGCGCCTGGATTCCGAAAATTTGCAGGCATTATTCTATAAAGGCATAGCTCTGGTAGAACTGAAGCGGGAAGAGGAAGGCTGCCGGTGCCTCAATCAGGTTTTTTACAAAGGGATAGATGAAGCGGCCGATTACCTGAAACAATATTGTTTTGATGCCTTTAAAGACTAAGGCTAGCGGTTATAATTTTCGATTGGTATGGCACAACAAATTCTGATTCTCGATTTTGGTTCGCAATACACCCAACTAATTGCCCGCAGGGTGCGCGAGTTAAATGTGTACTGCGAAATTCATCCTTTCAATCATGTTCCGCCCATTACTCCCAACATAAAGGGCGTTATTCTTTCAGGTAGCCCTTGCTCGGTGCGCGAAGCCAACGCACCCGATGTGGATCTAAAACAATTTGGAGAAATTCCCGTGTTGGGTGTATGCTACGGAGCGCAGTTAATCGCACATAAAAGCGGAGGCGCGGTAGCCCCTTCACAAATCCGCGAGTACGGGCGGGCTAAGCTTACAACCGTAAATCATCACAACGAGCTGCTTAAAGAAATTTCGCTCGACTCGCAAGTGTGGATGTCGCATGCCGACACGATTACTTCCATACCCGATCAATTTGAAATTATTGCCAGCACTTCTTCCGTAAAAGTGGCGGCCTTTCACCTAAAGGGCGAAAAAGTTTACGGCATTCAATTTCATCCGGAAGTAACGCACTCGCTGGAGGGAAAAAACCTGTTGCGCAATTTTGTAGTGCACATCTGCGGGTGTGCGCAAGACTGGACTCCGGATCAATTTGTAGAATCTACCGTGGCCGACCTCAAAAGAAAACTGGGTTCGGATAAAGTAGTAATGGCTTTATCGGGTGGCGTAGATTCAACCGTAGCGGCCATGCTTATCCATAAAGCCATTAACAAAAATCTTTATTGCATTTTTGTTGATAACGGCTTGTTGCGAAAAGGCGAATTTGAACAAGTGTTGCACTCGTACCAGGGCATGGGCCTGAACATTAAAGGAGTTGATGCCAAAGATAAATTCTACGCAGCATTAAAAGGCCTGTCGGAACCTGAAGCCAAGCGCAAGGCCATTGGCAAAACATTTATTGATGTATTTGACGAAGAAGCTCATGCGCTTACCGATGTAAAATGGTTAGGACAGGGCACCATCTATCCGGATGTAATCGAATCTGTGTCGGTTAAGGGCCCCTCGGCAACTATTAAATCGCACCACAATGTGGGCGGCTTGCCCGAAAAGATGAAAATGAAAGTGGTTGAACCACTTAATACTTTGTTCAAAGATGAGGTTCGGCTGGTGGGTAAAACTTTAGGCATTGATCCGCTTATTCTTGGCCGCCACCCGTTTCCGGGCCCGGGGCTGGGCATTCGTATTTTGGGCGATGTAAATGCCGACAAGGTGCGGGTGTTGCAGGAAGTAGATGCCATTTTTATTGGTGCATTGCGCAGCCACAATTTATACGAGAGGGTATGGCAGGCCGGTGCCGTATTATTGCCGGTGTATTCGGTGGGTGTAATGGGCGATGAGCGCACCTACGAACAAGTTGCCGCACTGCGTGCCGTGGTAAGCGTGGATGGCATGACGGCCGATTGGGCCCATTTGCCACATGAGTTTTTAAGCGAAGTCTCATCCGACATTATAAATAAGGTAAAAGGAGTAAACCGGGTAGTTTACGACATAAGCTCCAAGCCCCCGGCTACCATCGAATGGGAATAGCTGCTTACTATTTGATTTGTTATATTGGCCCAATCCAATAACGACAGACCCGTGTGCATGAATAAATATTTTTACCTGCTGTGCTTTGTGGCCGGTGCCACACTTGTTAATGCACAGGATTTTAAAAAACAATACCGCCAGGCAAAGGATTTATATGAAGGGGCCCGCTATAGTGCCGCTATGGAAGCCTTTAAGCCTCTTACCGTTTACGATCAGAATAATCCGTTTACACAATATGCTTCGTATTACTATGCGCTGTCGGCTCAACAGCTAGGGTATGGCAGTGTAGCAAAGGACATGTTTCTTCAAATCAAGAAACTGTATCCCGGCTGGGATCAACTGGCAGAAGTAAACTACTGGCTTTGCAAATTATATTTCGATCAGGGCGAAATTTTTCAGGCTCTGTTGGTGGCGTCACAAATTAAGCAGCCCGCACTTCAACCTGGCCTTGCTGATTTAAAGCGGGTTTACCTGGAAAAGGTAAACGATGTAGAAACTCTTAAAATGGTTTTGGAAGAATATCCGCAAGAGCGCGAAGCGGCCCGCGCCCTGGTAAAATTGCTGGGCAAGCAGCCGGTTCATTTACAAGAGACAGCTTTGATCGAATCGTTGATTACCAAATTTACCTTGCCGCGCGAAAAGTTGGTGGTAAACGAACTGCCCAAACCGGTATTCAAAGAAACTTATCGCATTGCGCTTATCATGCCTTTTTTGGCGGCCACCTTAGACCCGGCCCCCGTAGTAAAGCGTAACCAGTTTGTGCTGGATCTGTACAATGGTATTAAACTCGCAACCGATACCCTGCGCAAACAAGGTATAAACTTAGAATTATTGGCTTACGATAACGAGCGCTCCGTAGATGCTACCCGTAAGATTTTGCAAGAGCCTGAACTTAAAACAGCCGACCTGATTATCGGGCCGCTCTTTCCGGATGAAGCCAGGCCGGTGTTGGATTTTGCAAAAACGAATGCCATCAACGTTTTGGTAAACCCGGCTTCTGGCACCAGCGATTTTGCACCGCATCCATTTTCTTTTTTATTGCAACCCAACCACGAAACCCTGGGAACCCGGTCGGCAGAGTGGCTGGCTAGCAAGGTGCGCAGAAAAAATTGCATGGTGTACTATGGCGAGGCAGTTAAAGATTCGGTGCTCGCATTTGCCTTTATAAAAAAGGCGCTTGAGTTAGGCCTTAAAATAGTTTATGCCGAAGAAGTGCGTAAAGATAACTCGGCTTCTATCTTAACAAACCTGATAACGGCCACCGAGTACGATGAGTGGAAGAAGCCGACCAAATTCAGATTAAAGAAGGATAGCTTGGGAAGTATTTTTGTGGCCTCTGATAACGAACTGCTATACTCCAAAGTAATTAATGGAGTAGAAACCCGGGGCGACTCTATTTTGGTGGTGGGGCAGGAGACCTGGATTACCGATACCTCCATCGACTATTCAAAGTTTGAGCGCACCCGCGTAAATCTGGCAGCGCCTAATTTTAAGTCAACCACTTCGCCAGCCTACATCGACTTTAGAAAACGATACTTAAAAAGACATGGCGTGCTGCCGGGCGAGTATGCCACCCTGGGCTATGAAACCATGATGATTGTTGGCCAGTTATTTAAACTATATGGAGCGCAATTCCTGCAAGCACTGCCACCCGGTCAATCGCTGCCTGGGGTGCTGGGAGCCGGGTACCAGATGCAGCAACCTGCACACGACAACGGAATTGTTCCGGTTATCGGCTTTCAAAATGGTGTTTTGTCTATCCAACCGGCCCGGTAACAAGTGCCTATTTAATTAAAATCCTTACACCGGGGCCGTAGCGGCAGCGCATTTAAATATCTTTGTGCACCTTTGAAGGGCCGTTTTTACTATTTTTAAAATACTATGGCAAACCTGCGCGTAAGTTTAATAAGCCTCTTTGTATTCGTTGGCTTGCTGGCCTATGGCCAGGCAAGCGAAAAAATAGCCGTAACATTCGATGAATTATACGATGAGCCCTATGCCATCAACAAGTTGTTTATCGGATTTCAGCCGCTTTATGGCGAAGTGTTTGCAACCAACGTAAATGCCGGCTTTGGGCTCGAAACACAGTATTTCCATAAAAATAAATTCAGCATCAAAGGCCATTTCCGCAAATCGTATAGCAGCAAGTTTATGGACTTCAATCGTGAAAATGCGTTGCGCAATGGTACGGTAGCCAACACTCCCCAAATCTTTAGCTACTTTGAATTGGGTGGCACCTACCATATTAAAGACTTTGACGAAGCCTCGACTGCAAAAATTTTTCTACACAAAAAGAAATTGCCGCCAACCAAATGGGCAGCAACGGTACCCAGCTATGCCGAAGTACCAGCCAAGCTCCGCAAGATCTATGGCCTTCGTGCGGGCGCCATTTTGTGGAACTCCACAGCCGATATAAACAGAACACTCGATAAGCAAGGCCTTTCTTTTTCAGATTTAGTAACTGCCCAGGGCGATGCGTTGCCGCAACAAACTTCCGATGGAAGAGACATGGCCGCGTTTGCCAACCTGCACGCTACAAATGCATACGTGGGTGGTTCACTTACGTGGATTCGGAATGTAGCAGTAAGTTTTGACGATCAATACGACAATGGAGTAGATGATGGAATTTTCAGCGTTTTTTTGGATGTAATGGTTGCACCCACGCTAACGCTCGATCCTATTCAATACAATGGACAATCTTATGCTACTGATGCCATCAAATTAAATAAAGTGGGTGTGCGTGCTGGCTTTGAGGGCCGGTACAACCGCACGCTGGGCTGGTCGTATGGAGGCGAAGTAGGATACCGGCCTTCTATCGATGGACGCGGTTTCTTCGCCTTGTTTAAAATTGCATTTCCGGTGTTCAGCTCCAATCTCGACAATAAGGTCGAGGCGTTTCAAAAGTAATTAGAATGGACATTCTCATTACGCACATTCACAAACTGGTGCAGGTGCGTGAGCAGGCTATTGTATGCGTGGCCGGGGCTGCTATGCGCGAGCTGCCTGAGCTTGAAAATGCCTACCTCGCCATTAAAGATGGCCTGATTGCAGACTTTGGTACAATGGATCAACTTCCTTCCATAACGGCAACACAAACTATAAATGCCGCAGGCAGGCTTGTACTACCTTCTTTTGTTGATTCGCACACGCACCTGGTTTTTGCGGCTACGCGCGAAGAAGAGTTTGTAATGAAACTACAGGGCGCCACCTATCAGCTGATAGCCGCAGCCGGAGGCGGCATTTTAAACTCAGCCCATAAGTTGCAAAAAGCAACTGAAGCCGAATTGCTGGCGGGCACACTTGCCCGGGCTTGGGAAATTATTGCCACCGGCACGGGGGCTGTAGAAATAAAGAGCGGCTACGGCTTAACCACCCGCGATGAGTTGAAAATGCTACGCGTGGCCCGGGAGGTAGGAAAACAAACTCCGCTAACTGTTAAGACAACACTGCTGGGTGCACATGCTGTCCCACACAACAAAACCAAAGCGTTGTACCTGGAGGAGGTAATTAAAGAAATGATTCCGGCTGCGGCCGAAGAGAAGCTGGCAGACTATATAGATGTTTTTTGCGAGGCTGGTTTTTTTTCGCCCGAAGAAGCCGAGCGCATTGTTGAAGCCGGGAGTGCGTTTGGCCTACAAGCCCGGTTGCATGCCAATCAACTAACAAACTCCGGTGGTGTGCAGGTTGCTGTAAAAACCAAAGCCCTTAGTGTAGATCATCTCGAACAAATTGGCCCCGCAGAAATTGACTTGCTGAAAGGAAGTACCACCATGCCTGTGGCGTTGCCGGGTGCCGCATTTTTTCTGGGCTTGCCTTTTGCACCTGCCCGCCAGATGTTGGATGCCGGACTGCCGCTGGGAATAGCCAGCGATTATAACCCGGGTAGCGCGCCTTCAGGAAGCATGCCGTTTAACATTAGCCTGGCATGTATTAAAATGCGTATGCTGCCCGAAGAAGCACTAAATGCGGCAACAATAAATACCGCTTACACCTTAGGACTCGCACAAAGCCAGGCAACCATTACGAAAGGAAAAAAAGCAAATGTATTTATTACAAAACCGATGCGTTCGGTGGCAACTATTCCATACAGCTTTAGCACCAATCCGGTTAGCCAGGTAATCTTAAACGGTAAACTACTTACGCCCTCATTATAACATGTTCAAAGAAGAAACCATTAAAGCATTGCTGCGAGACGTACCCGATTTTCCAAAGCCAGGTATTCTCTTTAAAGATATTACCCCGCTGCTTGCCGAGCCCGGGGCCCGAAAAATGGTAGTGAATGAAATTGCCGCGCATTTTAAAAACCTGCACATCGATGCCGTGGCTGCAGTAGAAGCCCGGGGTTTTATTTTTGGGATGTTGATAGCCGAAGCGCTGGATGTTCCGTTTGTGCCGGTGCGCAAGGCCGGTAAACTTCCGTACCATAAATTGCAGGAAGAATACGAACTGGAATACGGAAAAGCAGCTATTGAAATGCATACCGATGCGTTGAAGTCTGGCAGCCGCGTTGTGATACATGACGATTTGCTTGCCACCGGGGGCACTGCCGGAGCAGCCGGCAATCTCATTCAAAAACTGGGGGGCGTAGTGGCCGGGTATTCTTTTATAATCAACCTGGCTTTTTTACCGGGCGAGCGGGTACTACGCGAACGGTTTGGCGTGCAGCCGCATTACCTGGTTCGGTATTGAGTTTGAGCAAATGCGAATTTGAAATAACTTTCCGGTCGGCAACGTTGTTTAACAGGCAATGAGCGTACTAAAAATTCCCATGTTTCCCTTGTCTATCTTTCCCCTTCCGGGGGAAATGGTACCCTTGCATATTTTTGAACCCCGCTACCGGCAATTGCTGGAAGATGCCGAAAACAAAGACATCGCTTTTGGTATATTTTATAATCACGTTACCAATATAGAAAAAATCGGGTCTCTGGTTAAACTCGAAAGCGTTATCAAGCGCTACCGCACAGGTGAATCAGATATTATCGTTAAATGTATGGATCTGCTCTCGCTTAAAAAATTGTACCGTACCCACTACGATAAACTCTACCCCGGTGGCGATGTAGCCCTTTGGAATGTAAATCTGGCCGAGCCGATGGAAGATTTGTTGCGCGAGCATTTTAACGAATACATGCGCATGCTCTATTTTAAGCATCCCGAAAAATCCAATTCTGTATTCGATGTGGCCAATGAATTAAACCTTGGCTTTGAAGAACGTCTCAAATTCGTACAGTTGCCGGACGATCGGAAGGCTGCGTTCTTAATTGGACACCTGAAATACCAAATGCATTTATTGCAGCGCGTAGAAAAAGCCAAAGACGTGTACCATCTTAATTAGTTGCAGAAAGAAAAATTATTCTGCAAAAGCTTATCTTTTTGTAACAACCTTCGTTAGATGTGCCCCTTCGCGGCCGATTGTACTTCATAAATTATTTAACATTCATTAACAGCACCCGTGCAACAATTAACACGGGCATGGCGTCCTATAGCTATCAATAAAAAAATTATGAAAGCATTACAATTGGTTTTGGCGGTTGTGCTGGTGAGCACACAAGCCTTCGCAACAAGTAAAGATGTACCCGCTTCGGCTGAGGGGGTAGTGGTAACTCATGCTACCGGTAGCAGTGTGTTTAAAGTGTACTATAAGGCATTAGCGGCAAACGATGTAAAAGTGTATGTGTTTGATTCCAAAGGCCGGCAAATTTTTTCCGAGACGCTAAAGAAAATTACTGCGTTTGTGCGGCCCTACAATCTAACCGGCTTGAGCGCTGGCACCTATAAGGTAGTAGTAAAAGACCGGCAAAACAGTGTGGAAGAAGAGTTTTACTATTCGGCTGGAAAAGTTACCAAGCATATTAATATTCTGAAGATGACCGAGCCTGGTAAATATTTACTTTCGGTTCAATCAGAAACTGCCGACAAGGTAAATCTGAATATCTACGACAAAGAGCAGCGCCTGGTGCACTCGCAGGTGTACGATGTGAATAAGGCTTTTGCCGAAGTGCTGAACCTGAAAAACATAAATGAGTTTACGATTGAAGTAAGCGACCGCGATGGGATTTTGAAAACCGTAAAAGGAAACTGATTCGTAGTGCATCATGTTGCTCTTACGGTAGCAGGCTCTGGTTTATCTTAAAAGAGGTAGTTACTATTTTTTAAAGCACATCTCGTAAAGTAGTTGGCTCAGGTAGCAGTACCCTGGTTAACTTCTTTACGAGATGTTTTTTTTGTAGAGCGCAGTGCAATCGTTTTAGAAAGTTTTTTTTCGCTTGGAGTAAGATTTTGAATTAAAACAAGGCGTACACGTTGCAAGCGATCGCCCAAAATGTAAATGAAATTACCGCAAACGATTTTTCATTTTAAAAATCAAGTTTACTTACAACTTTCAACCTTGGGCTTACACAGGCCGTACATTTGTATCGAAACAAAACAGAAAAAACTATGAAAACTAAATCAGTTGTAGTTGCCTTAGCAATGATGGTAGTATCAGCGGCAGTAGTAGCGGCTGATCCGGTAGGTCCTAAAATGGTTGTAGTAAACCAAAAGGATGCAGCCACTTTTAAAGTAATTTATGAAGGTGGGCAAACAGGCAAGTTAACCTTGCGTATTTTAAACAGCGATGGAAAAAAAGTAGTAAGCGAAACCATAAACGGTGTAGATGGCTTTATGCGGTCAGTAAATTTTGCCGGTATGGAAGCTGGTGAATATACTATTGAAGTAGCAGATGCTAACGGAAAGCAATCTCAAAAAGTGGTTTACCAACCAACTGTTGAAGGTACATCGATCCATGTAGCCAAACTGGCTTCGGAAAACAAATAACTTTTGGCAGTAGCCAATACCAAGGAAGTAAATGTAAAAATTTACGATGGTGCGAATAACCTGGTGCACGATCAGGATGTAAGTGTAAACGGCAGCCTTGGCCTGGTGTATAACCTGAGCAAAATTGTAGGTGCTCCGCGCTTTGAAGTAAGCAGCGCCACTTCCACTAAAGTAGTTCGCTATTAAGAGTTTGTTGTTTTAGGAGTGTGTGAACGAAGGCTGTCTCTAATGGGCAGCCTTCTTTATTTTTGGTGCGAAAAAAAGGAGATCATTTCTACATTAGGGCCCGCCTCTGCTTGCTCTGACTACATATTTCTGCGATACTGTCCGCCCACTTCGAAGAGCGCTTTTGTAATTTCGCCTAACGAGCAAACTTTACAAGCCTCCATCAGCTCCTCAAAGATGTTTTTATTTTGAATAGCCGCAGTTTGTACCCGGGCCAGGAGCACTTTTGCTTGTTCGCCCTGGTGTGCATGCAGATTTTTTAACATGGCAATCTGAGATTCTTTTTCTTCTGTTGTTGCCCTAATTATCTCTTGTGGAATAATCGTTGGTGAGCCCTTCGAACTTAAAAAGGTATTTACACCTATGATCGGATATTCGCCTGTATGCTTTAGTGTTTCGTAGTACAGACTTTCTTCCTGAATTTTTCCGCGTTGGTACATGGTTTCCATAGCACCCAGCACACCACCGCGCTCGGTAATGCGATCAAACTCCGTCAGCACTGCTTCTTCCACCAGATCGGTCAGCTCTTCAATGATAAACGAACCCTGCAAGGGATTTTCATTTTTGGCCAAACCTAACTCTTTGTTTATGATTAATTGAATGGCCATGGCCCTGCGCACACTTTCTTCGGTGGGGGTAGTAATGGCTTCATCGTAAGCGTTGGTGTGCAGCGAATTGCAGTTATCGTATATCGCATACAGAGCCTGCAATGTGGTGCGGATGTCGTTGAAATCAATTTCCTGTGCGTGCAGCGAGCGCCCCGAAGTTTGGATGTGATATTTCAACATCTGGCTGCGGGCGTTCGCGTGGTATTTGTTCTTCATTGCTTTAGCCCAGATTCTCCGGGCCACACGGCCAATCACGGCATATTCCGGATCGATACCGTTGCTGAAGAAAAACGAGAGGTTAGGAGCAAAGTCGTTAATGTTCATGCCGCGGCTCAAATAGTATTCTACATACGTAAAGCCGTTGGCCAGCGTTAAGGCCAATTGAGTAATGGGGTTAGCACCTGCCTCCGCGATATGGTAACCCGAAATAGATACCGAATAAAAATTGCGAACAGAGTTGTCGATAAAATATTGCTGCACATCGCCCATCAGGCGCAGCGCAAATTCGGTTGAGAAGATGCACGTATTCTGAGCCTGGTCTTCTTTTAGAATGTCGGCTTGTACTGTACCCCGAACTTGCGAAAGCGTTTCGGCTTTGATTCTTTCATAAACTTCTGTGGGCAACACCTGGTCGCCCGTAACGCCCAACAACATCAGCCCTAAGCCATTGTTGCCTTTGGGTAGATTGCCCTGGTAGGAGGGCCGTTTGACCTCACCCCGGCCCTCTCCGGAGGAGAGGGAGGTGTACAGACTATCGATTTTACTTCTGACCTCTTCCTCAAGTCCGTTTTCCTTTATATACAACTCACACTGCTGGTCGATTGCGGCATTCATAAAGTACCCGAGCAACATGGGTGCGGGCCCGTTGATCGTCATCGATACCGATGTTTTCGGATCGGCCAGGTTAAAGCCACTGTATAATTTCTTGGCATCGTCTAAACAGCAAATGCTTACACCTGAATTGCCAATCTTACCATAAATATCCGGCCGGTAATCCGGATCGTTGCCATACAACGTTACCGAATCGAACGCGGTGGATAAACGCTTGGCGGGCATGGCCATACTTACATAGTGGAAACGCCTGTTGGTACGTTCGGGGCCACCTTCTCCGGCAAACATCCGGGTTGGGTCTTCACCTTCACGTTTAAAAGGATAGATACCGGCCGTATAGGGAAACTCCCCGGGAACATTTTCCTGAAGATTCCATTTAAGTAAGTCACCCCACGCTTCGTAGCGCGGTAAGGCTACTTTTGGGATTTGTACATGCGAAAGCGACTCGGAGTGGGTTTGAATGCCGATTTCTTTATCGCGTACCTTAAACTTAAAAACAGCTTCTTTATAGCGAGTTACTTTAATGTGCCAATCTTCAATCACTTTAATGTTTTTCGGATCGATGTTCAGTTTTAGTTTATCAAACTCAGCCTGTATTATTTTTTTTACGGAACCATCCGAAATGGTATCGATGGTTTTTTGTAGTGCATACAACTTTTGGGCAATGGCACTTTGCTCATTTACCCACAGATCGTAGGTGCGGTTGTTTTCTGAAATCTCACTTAAATAGCGCGTGCGGTGTGGCGGAATCACAAATACTTTTTCCGACATCTCCTGGGTAATCTCGAACGATGATTTCAGGTCGGCACCGGTTTTTTCCACTATCTTTTCGATGATGTACTTGTAGAGCCGGTTGGTGCCCGGGTCGTTGAACTGCGAAGCAATCGTTCCAAACACGGGCATGTCTTCCGGTTGCTTATCCCACAGTTGGTGGTTGCGCTGGTATTGTTTCTTCACATCGCGCAACGCATCTAAGCCACCGCGTTTGTCAAACTTGTTCAGCGCAATCACATCGGCAAAATCGAGCATATCGATTTTTTCTAACTGTGTGGCGGCACCGTATTCGGGCGTCATCACGTAAAGCGACACGTTGCTGTGATCCAGAATTTCGGTATCGCTTTGGCCAATGCCCGAAGTTTCTAAAATGATCAGATCGAAACCGGCCGCTTTTAGAATGCTTACTGCATCTTTTACATAAGCCGAAAGCGCCAGATTGCTTTGCCGCGTGGCCAACGAACGCATGTACACGCGCGGGTTGTTAATCGCATTCATGCGGATACGATCACCCAACAGGGCTCCACCGGTTTTGCGCTTGGAGGGATCAACAGAAACAAGCCCGATTCTTTTATCTTTAAAGTCAACCAAAAACCTGCGCACCAATTCATCTACCATCGAAGATTTACCGGCTCCACCTGTGCCGGTTATGCCAAGCACCGGTGCTTTGGAGCGTGCTGCTTGTTGGTGAATATCATTTAAAAGGGCGCGGTGTGCTTCCGAAAAATTTTCAGCAGCCGAAATGAGTTGCGCAATTTCAAGATGACTGCCTACTTCTAACGGCTTACTACTTACTGATTTTCCAGTTGGAAAATCAGCTTTCTCAACCAGGTCGTTAATCATTCCTTGCAAACCCATGGCCCGGCCGTCATCGGGCGAGTAAATTCGGGTAATACCATAGTCCATCAATGCTTTTATTTCTTCAGGAAGTATAACACCTCCGCCACCGCCTACTATTTTAATATGACCAGCGCCTTTCTCCTGTAGCAGGTCGTACATGTATTTAAAATATTCGTTGTGGCCACCCTGGTAGCTGGTAATGGCAATAGCCTGCACATCTTCCTGTATGGCCGTGTTCACTACCTCTTCCACACTTCGGTCGTGGCCCAGGTGAATTACCTCTACACCCGTTGCCTGAATAATTCTGCGCATAATGTTGATGGCCGCATCGTGCCCATCGAACAAACTGGCGGCAGTAACAATGCGGATCTTATTTTTAGGCTTATAGGGTTGTGGCGCTGCGTGTCCGGCCAGGTTGGTAGTGGCTGCTTTGGCTGAGGTTGTTTGCGTACTCATTACAGAAAGATTAAGCGCGTAAAAGTACTGATAAAATAAGATTAAGCTAACAGGTGGTAGGGGTTTGAGACCTTCGTTATTCTCTTATTTTTGTACTTTATCTATGTTTTAATGCCGATTCAAAGTTCCTTTTATCGTCCGGCCGCTGCTGTGCCGGCAGAGCTCAGTCGGTCGGTTTTTATAACCAATATTTTATCATCGCTGTTTGCAGGTATCACCGCGCTGCTGCTATTTATTATAATCGCTTTTTTCCGGTGGGCCGATATTCTGTATTCGGTGGTGGCGGTGGCATTAATTTTTGCTGCGTTACCGGTTCTCAATAAGCGCCTCTTTCATATAGGCCGGTATTTGTTTTGTCTTATACCGGTGTATGTTGCCCTGGGCATTTCGTTGTACTGGAAATACAAAGCGCCCATGCAATCGGCCATTACCTACTTTGATGTGCGGTATGTAATGCTGGCCAGCACCATTTTACCGGCTGTTGTTTTCACCATCGAAGAAAAATGGAAAATAGTAGGGTGCATGGGTTCTATTCTTTTATGCCTCGCATTGTTCGATCCAATCCATAATCTAGTCGGGTTGGGATATTATCAGCAAGGGTATTCGGGCCGCTCGTACTATTATATTAACGCCATTACGGTAATTTCTTTTTTGGAGTTGGCACTGGGGATAATTGTGCTAAAGATCATCACGGGCCGGGCCGAAACAGAAGTAAACAAAACGTTAATTGAGTTAAATGCTTCTAACCGGCAACTGGTTGTAAAAAATGAAGAGCTGATAAAACTAAATGAGTTTATGGTTCGCCAAAGTGAAGAACTCATCCAACAGAAAAAAGAAATTCAGGAAAGCCGTGAACTGATTGCCGAGGCCAATCTGCTTATAAGTGTACAACAGGAAAAACTGGTGGTTGCTAACAAGGAGTTGGAAAAGCAAGTGCAGGAAAAGACCATAGACCTAACCACAGCCAACGAAGAACTGATAAAGCATAATAATGAATTGCGGCAGTTCTCTTATACGGTTTCGCATAACCTGCGAGCTCCGGTAGCCCGGCTTTTGGGATTAACCGATTTGTTTGGAAAAGCCGAACTGAACAAAGAGCGCGAAGCGATGGCAGTGCTCATTCAACGATCGGGGCAGGAGTTGGACGAAATACTCAAAGACCTGCACCAGATCATTGACCTTCGGAATGATTTATACCGTGTGCATGAAAAATTTGCGTTTGCCGATGAGTGGCAAAAAATAACTTTTGCGTTGGGCGATCAGATCAGGCCGGCATACCGGATATCAATAGATTTTGCGCAAGGGCCAGTCATTTACTCCATTCGGGCAATGATTCACAGTATTTTGTACAACCTGGTAAGCAATGCGATTAAGTACCGCAATCCCGAAAAGGAGCTAACTATTGACATACGTACCGAAACACTTGCCGACCAGTGCACTGTAATAACCGTAAAAGACAACGGGTTGGGGATTAACCTTGAAACCCAACGCGATAATATTTTTAAACTGTACCGCAGGTTTCACTCGCACGTAGAAGGCAAAGGGTTGGGCTTGTACCTCGTAAAATCTCAGGTAGATACATTAGGCGGAGCCATAGCGGTTGCCAGCGAGGTAAACCGCGGAACCACCTTTACGATAAAATTGCTGCACCCACCCAACATCAGCAAACAGGTGTTTTTCGAAAGCGATGCCGCTCAAATTTATTTTGATGCGGAAATTAATAACACCGTTATTCTGTGGAAGAAGATTATTTCGGTAGAAGAGTATCGGAAAGCATTTGATGCGGTGCTTCACTCTTTAAAAACCTATCACTCGCCCGGGTGCATAACCGACATGCGGCAACAAGGCCTTGTGCCGCCCGAGGAGCAGCAATGGTTGTTTACAACGATTATACCCGAAGCGGTGCGATATGGGTTAAAAAGAATTGCGGCTGTTGGGTTGGCCGACCCGATCCGACAAAATTATTTGGAGGGCATTCAAACCAAAAGCCAACTGCTGGGTGTTGAGTTGCGAGTTTTCGATGGGTTGGAAGATGCCGTTAGCTGGATGGAAAAATTTGTTAAACACAGCACATGAGCCATGCATTTATACGCGAAGGCGATGAGTTGAGCCTGGCGGAAATCCCGCCCACGGTACCCGCGCTTATTAACTTTCTTACCCACGAGAACAACGGAGTGCGGGTGTATGAAAAGCACGTGCAAACAGAAAATAGCAAGCGCGTGCATGTAATGAGTAACGGGCTTAGCTATACGAAAGATGAACACGGCCGCTGGACTATTCTGGAAGCATGATCTATCATATTATTTCGATAACAGCATGGAACGCGCAACAAGATGCCGATGCTGTGCACGTGCCTTCGCTGCAAACGGAAGGGTTTATTCATTGCTGCACGCGCGAACAGATAGCAGGAGTACTGAGCCGTTACTTCAAGGAAAAAGCCGGGTTGTTGCTGCTTGAAATAGATGAATCGAAATTAACGGCTCCGGTTCGGTTTGAGGTGGCTACGGATAACGAATTGTTTCCGCATGTTTTCGGCTCAATCAATAAGAGCGCCATTGTAGGCGTAAAACCTCTCGGAGCGTAAGACCGAATTTTTTCAGCGCATTCTTTCTTGAGTATCGATCAACCGTTTGGCTTCAGGTAGTTGGGTAGCAGGGCCGGAGTAGAGCAACCCACCTGGTTCAATACCTGCTGCAATTGAGTTTTCAAGAGGCTAATGGTATGATCGCCCCCGCTGCTGCCCAGCGCGGCCACACCGTACATAAATGTTCTGCCTAAAAAAGTAAACTCAGCACCGCTTGCCAACGCCCGCGCCACATCCGGGCCAGAGCGAATGCCGCTATCCATCATAAGTTTAATTTTGGACTTGAATTTTTTTTCGATTGCTACAAATGAGTGAATGGCAGATTCACCCACATCGATTTGGCGACCACCATGGTTGGAAACAATAATCCCATCCAGGCCAAGCCGGATTGCCATTTCGGCATCGGCTTCGCTGGCCACACCTTTCACTACCAACTTGCCCTTCCACTTATCGCGTATGGTTGCAATTTTCTCTTCGTTCAATCGGCCGTTAAATGTTTTATCCATAAACTGACCCAACTGTTTCATGTTTATGTTCTTTGGCATGTAGGGCTTTAACGTGGCAAACCCGGGCGCACCGTGCAACAAGGTTTGCAGTGCCCAGTGGGGTTTGGATAAAATCTGCCCGATGTTTTTTAGAGTCATCGAAGGCGGCATAGCCAGGCCATTGCGAATGTCTCGCGGTCGAAATCCAAAAGACGGAACATCGCATAGCAGTACCAATACGTTGTAGCGCGCGGCCTGCAGTCGTGTAAGCAGGTCATCGCGCAAAGCATCTTCGGCCGGGTGGTACAATTGAAACCAGGCCTTGCCTTCGGTAAGTTCACTTACCCGTTCAATGTTGGCCGTGGTAACGGTACTTAGCACAAACGGGATGTTGTGTTGAAAGGCTGCTTTCGCCAGAATCTCCGTGGCGTTGGGCCAGATCAATCCCTGCAAACCCACAGGCGCAATTCCAAAAGGCGCATCGTACACAGTACCAAAGAGTTCGGTTTGCAGGTTTACTGCCGAAACGGATTGCAGATAGTGTGGTATGAGTTCAATCGCACGGAGTTCGTGCGTGTTCTTGTGCAGGTTAACATCTTCGTTGCAGCCACCATCTAAATATTCAAAGGCAAAACGCGGAATACGGCCACGGGCTTTTTGGCGGAGATCTTCTACGGCCGGATACTTTGAATTAAAATGCCATTTCATTGCAAGCAATTTTTTTGAAACGAAAAGGTACTGAACTCTGATTTGAAAAGGAAGTAACCGGGTTGTGTTCGAACGCCTGGGAATCTGAATAAAAGATAGAACCGCATTTGTGGTTGGCTTGGTGTTCTAAGAAAGCAGGGATCATTCACCCACCCGGTTGTGCAGATATTGAAAAGCACCCCTCGCAGTGGCTTGTGGCAGGCTGGCAGCCACTATCTTTTTTTGAGGTAACATCAACGCAAGTATTTTCATAAACACGGTGTTGCGTGCAAAGCCTCCATCTACATAAATGGTTTCTACCTGGCTTGGGTTAATTAATTGAATGGATTCTATTACTAACCCCACCAAATGCAATAGCAAGCAGTGGTAACATGCTTGGGCAGTGCCAAACTGGGCCAGGTTCCATTCCGAGGTTTGCAAGGCCGGTCGAGGTCCGGTGCCGTGCATACAAGCCGGAAAAAATTCATCGTTCAGCGCGCATACTTTCAAAAATAGATGCTCGTCAAATTCAATGCGTTGGAAAAAATCAGGAGCGCAGTGAAAGTGCTTTGCAATTCTGTTTACCTGGTAATCGTACTCACGCCCCAGCAGCAGGCGCGAAGCTTTTACCGGCTGGCCATGGGGTTGAAGGTAGCGCAGGCAATCTTTACGCAATTGATTGGTGGTAAGTGGTGTTGTATCAAATGGATTCAATTGAATACTCCATGTTCCGGTAGAAATCAGGATGAACGGTTTGGCTGATAGATGGCGGTAAGGAAGTAGTGCAGCAGAACTATCATGCAGGCCGCAGCCCACTTTTATGCGTTGCCCCTTGCGCGTAACGTAGGTAAACCGTTGGGTGGTAATGGGTGCAAGTTTTTTTGCAATGTCGCCCCGCACCCAACGGGCGTAGCGGAATGAATCGAAATCCCACAAGCCTGTATGGCAACCCAACGAAGTATAGTCGGTTAGCCACTTGCCACTAATAATAAAAGCGAGGTACTGCGGCAGGTGCAGCGATGTGTGAATCTGTTTCCAAAGGGTGGGCTTATAATTTTTTATCCAATACAACTGCAGGCCTGAATTGATCAAGCCCATAGCGGGTGAACAGGTGGTGCGTGCAAATTGCTGTCGCGTTAGGCCGGTAAGTTGTTTTATGTGCGCATAAAATTCTTTTTGTACGCGCCCGGGTACGGGCTTCATGTAATCGTACAGCGGGGTAACGGGGTTACCCTTGCCATCGATATGTACAAAGCTTGCACCATAGGCAGTAAAGTTAACGCCCGTTACACTCACCTTTTTCGATGCAAGCAACGCCTGCCATTGAGTTCTAATCCATTGGGTTAGTGCCTGCACATTTTCACACGGGTCACCGTCATCATCGGTGGTTAATTCAAATTGTTCGGTAGCTTCGTGCAGCACGCGCCCGGACAAATCAAAGAGCAGCAACTTTTTATTGGTTTTACCAACATCAAAAATTGCTGTTACTTTTTTCATAAGCCGGTAGCCTGGGTATTTTTTCCACGCTCGGCAATCAATTGCCTGCGCACCTGCAACTGCCTGAAAAGTTGCAGCGGTTGTAGTGCGGCTCCGGCCTGCAGGCGTGCTTCTGCCAGCAATGGTCTTACATCGGTACGAAAGGCTTGTTGTAAAATTTCCTGCGCGCGGGCTACATCGTTGGCTTGTTGGGCCCGGTTTAGTTCTCTTCGATCCACCAGCAACGATTGCGCATAGGCTATCTTTATTGCTTCAACAGATTGTAACAAATCTTCCAACGGATCTTTCACGTTGTGCGAGGCATCGATCATCCAACCGAGGTTTGTTGCATGATTCATGTGGCGTGCATCCATGCCTTCTACCAGTTCATTAAAAATTAAAAAGAGTTGGTACGGGTTAATGCTGCCCACGGTTAAATCATCATCGCCATATTTCGAATCGTTAAAATGAAATCCACCCAGTTTACCTTCCATCAACAACAAAGCCACAATCTGCTCGATGTTGGCGTGTGGTAAGTGATGGCCAAGGTCAACCAGTGTATAAGCTTTGGGCCCCAGTTTACTGGCATATAAATAAGATTGGCCCCAGTCGCCCACGGTCATCGAATAAAAATTAGGCTCAAACGCCTTGTACTCGATAAACATTTTCCATTGGCTGGGGAGCGCTGCATAAATTGCCTGCAGACTTTCGAGGGTGCGCTCAAATGCTTTTCTGAAATTGAGTTGCCCCGGAAAACAGGAGCCATCGGAAAGCCAAACAGTAATGGCGTTAGAGCCTAGTGCCTTGCCGTATTTTATTACCTCCAGGTTATGATCAATTGCCTGCTGCCGAACTTTAGCGTTTACATGTTGCAGCGAGCCAAACTTGTAACTTAATTTCTGGTGGGGCTGGTCTTGAAATGTGTTGGAGTTAACAGCATCGAATTTTAAACCGAGGTCTGCCGCCAACGCCTTAATCTTTTTTGTGTGAGTGGGTATATCCCACGGAATGTGGAGCGAGATGGCGCCACTGGATTTGTTAAGTTGATGCAGCAAGCCAACATCCAAAATCTTTTCTTCCAGCGTGCGGGGCTCGCCACCCCCGGCAAATCTGCCAAAGCGGGTACCGCCTGTGCCTAAAGCCCAACTGGGTATGGCAATTTGAAACTCAACCAGCTTGCGAATAACATACTGTGTACGGGAATTTTCACGCGTCAATTGCTGCAACTTGCGTGTGTGTTGCTTCAAAAGTGAGGCATTGTGCGCATCAATTTGTATAGGATCAATTTCCATCCTGGTGTAATAAGGTTAGCTATCGAACGTCTGCTTTGCCAGAGTGCTTTTTCGTGTAGCACCCGCAATTTTATTTTCAAGGTACTTTATTCCAAATAGAAAACTTCATTCAGGGGAATACTAACTGGTGATTTGTCGGGGTTGGTTTCCATCATGTCGTGCATATAGGCCCACCACTTTTTCATTATTGGATGGTGCCGCAACTCGTCCAGCTTCGCTTCGTTTTCTATCTTCATAACCCCAAAGAGGTAGTTGGTTTCCGCATCCAGAAAAATAGCATAGTCCGAAATGCCGGCCTCCTTCAATATGTTTTTCAACTCCGGCCAAAGCGCATCGTGCCTTTTTTTATATTCTGCTTCTTTTCCTTTGTGCAGGATCATCTTAAATGCAATTCGGGGCATACTCGGTAAGGTTTTATCGCACAAATGCCATTGCTACGCCTCCATCTACGTTCAAAACATTTCCGGTGGATTTATTTAATAAACCACCCACCAGCGCAAAGCAGGCATTGGCAATGTCTTCGGGTAAAATTATTTCGTTTAATAAAGTTCGCTTGGCATAGTAAGCGGGTAAATCTTCAACGTTAACCCCATACGCTTTGGCGCGACCTTCGGCCCAGGCACCGGCCCAAATTTTACTATCGGCAATTACTGCATCGGGGTTTATTGCATTTACCCGGATTTTATCGGCACCTAACTCTGCAGCCGTTAGCCTGCTTAAATGTAATTGTGCAGCTTTAGCAGAACCATAGCCTGCATTATTCGGCCCCGATACAAGTGCGTTTTTACTTACAATATTCAGCACATCGCCACCCAACCCTTGCTGCCGCATAATTTTAACACCGGCTTGCGTTATCATAAACTGTCCCTTTACCAATACATCGTATAAAAGATCCCAGTCTTTTTCGGTGTGCTCATCCATAGGTTTACTTATAGAAAGGCCGGCATTGTTTACCACAATATCAATTCCACCAAAATATAATGTACCGGTAGCAAAAGCTTTACTTACCTGATCGGCTGCCGTTACGTCCAGCAAGGTGGTGGTAAAGGTATCGCTACCAAATTTTTTACTGAAGTCGGCCGCTGCTGCTTTCAACCGGCCTTCATCGTTATCGCTCAAAATTATGCACGCACCTTCGCTGGCAAATTTTTGGGCAATGGCTTTACCAATACCTCCGGCACTGCCCGTTACCAACGCAATTTTACCGGTAAGCGGTTTGGGCTTGGGCATTCGTTGCAACTTAGCCTCTTCCAAAAGCCAATACTCTATATTAAAGGCTTCTTGTCGTGGAAGCGAAGTGTATTCCGACACCGCTTCCGCACCTTTCATTACATTAATGGCATTGATGTAAAACTCTGCAGCAACCCTGGCCGTCTGCTTGTCTTTGGCGAACGTGAACATACCAACCCCCGGATACAGAATTACAACCGGGTTGGCATCGCGCATGGCCGGGCTGTTCTCATGCTTGCAGGTAGTGTAATAGTCGGCATACAGGTTGCGATAGGCCTCAAAGGCTGGTATTAACTTTTCTCGGATTGCAGGTGTATCGGATAAATTTTCCTGCGAAGAAAGCTTGAGAACAAGCGGGCTGATTTTGGTTCGTAAAAAATGATCGGGGCAACTGGTGCCCAAGGGTGCTAACCTTCCAAGATCATGCGAGTTGATGAATTCGAGAACGCGATCGTCATCGGTAAAGTGCCCGATCATGCGGGTATGGCCTGAGCACAATCCGCGTAGAATGGGAGCGAGGGCAGCGGCCTGCTGCAGCCTTTCTTCTTTTGGTAAGGAGTTAATAGCCGGGCCGCCAAACACCGCACCTTTGCGGCCATAATTTTGTTGCAGGTACTCAGCGCAGGTTTCAATTACTTCCAGCGTGTTTACATAACTTTCGTAGGCGGTGTTACCCCATGTAAATAATCCGTGCGACCCCAGCATGATACCCCGGATACCCGGATTTTCATCGAGGCATTTTTTTAGTTTCAATCCTAAATCAAACCCTGGGCGTTGCCACTCAACCCAACCTATTTTTCCGCCAAACAACTCGTGCGTAATTTTCTTTCCATCTTTTGCGGCCGCAATGGCAATAGCCGCATCGGGGTGCAAATGGTCTATGTGCTTAAAGGGCAGGAAGCCATGCAACGGGGTGTCGATGGATGGCGCTTTGGAAGCGAGATCATAAATGCAATGATTGAACAGCTCTACCATTTCATCTTCGTGTGCAATGCCTTTGTAAACTCCCGTAAGGCTACGCAACCTATCTACATAAAGAGCGGCCAACCCGCTGCGGGTAAGCGTGCCGATATCGCCCCCGGAACCTTTTACCCACATCACTTCTTTTTCTTCTCCGGTTAGCGGGTCTTTTGCCAATGCCTTGCAAGATGTATTTCCACCACCATAGTTGGTGAGGCGTAAATCAGCTCCTAATAAATTGGAGCGGTAGATCAGCAAAGCTACTTCGTCACCGGCCATGGAGGCAGCGGTGGCTTCGTTCCACAAATAGCTTACATGTTTAAAAGTTGCTGTCATAACTTAATTTTTTAAAAGAGAACTGGCCTGGCCTTAGTTACTTGTGTGCCCCGGTTTAGGTTTATTTTACTTATTTAATTGCATTGCCATAGCCAACCACCAGCACCGATACGATTATGGTGGCAATACCCATAATAATGGTTGTTTTTGTTTTACGGCTTACTTCTCTCCACTCATTTAATACGATGCCCCACAGGTTGGCAATAAGAATGATAAAAGCCATGTGCAGTATCCACGAGCTGGCCCCATTGCCGAGTTTACTTTCGCCCATGCCATAAAAAAAGAATTGCAAAAACCAGGTGGTACCGGCTAAAGCCGAAAAGAAATAGTTTTTGAGTAAGGGAGTTTTACGGTTTGTGTAGTCGCCAAAGGTTTTGTTTCTAAAATTGAGCAGGAGCGACCAGATTAAATTGGTACTTAAACCACCCCACAACAATACCACATAGGTAACATTATTTTGGTAGAGCGGATTTAATCCCAACTCCACCGCTTTTTCGGCCATTGGTTTGCCGGCCTCAATACCAAAATTAAAGCACGAACTTAGAATTCCGGAGGTAATGGCTACCACCAGCCCTTTGGTAAGATTAAATTCGGCCACACTTTTTTGTTTTGTTTCTGCGCTTACTTCTTTTTCTTTTAGCATACCCGCCCGCCCGCAGATGTAGATACCCAACAGGCAAATTGCCACACCGGCCAACACAACCATACCCCACGTGGAGCTAACCATTTCGCTTACGCTGGTTTTACCCGCTGTGGGTACCAGTTGATAATAAACAGAAGGCACAATAGCCCCGAACGCTGAGCAAAAGCCCAATACAATAGAGTTACCCAGCGACATACCCAGGTAGCGCACGCCCAGGCCATACGTTAAACCACCAATGCCCCACAATACTCCAAACAGAAGTGTGTAGAAAATAATACCCGTAGGTGTAGTGCGAATAATCTCTGAGAATCCCGGCAAGGTAAGCCAGGCAGCTACCGGAGGAACGATTAACCAGGAGAACAAGCCGCCCACAATCCAATAACTTTCCCAAGCCCAGGCTTGCACTTTTTTAAAGGGCATGTAAAAACTGCCCGAAGCAAAACCACCCAACAGGTGGAAGAGTAAACCAGAAAGTATATTCATGTACTGAAGTTGTTGGGTAATTACAGGTGCCCATCAAAATTATCTTTTAGCCGGCACTGTTGGCAGCATCTAAAAGAGTTTAACGTGGCCCCTCTGTAAATATATGCAGGGCGCAGGGGTAAACTGTCCCGTGCTGTCCTGTCAACACGGGTTGGTTGCAACTAAATGCATTATTGGCTTACTTGACCTTACATGTTGGATAAGCAACAAATCCATACGCTCATCAAGCTGGACGATCATTCAGCCACGCCAAAGTACCAGCAATTGGCCAATGCCATTGTGCATGCCATTTCCACTGGCAAGCTTGTAAAAAACGATGTGCTGCCCTCCATTAACGAATTAAGTTTTGAATTTGAAATTTCGCGCGATACTGCTGAGAAGGGGTATCGGCACCTGAAGAACCTGGGCATTCTGGGGTCGGTTCCCGGCAAAGGGTTTTATATAAAAGACGCTGCCGTTAACCCGCAACTCAAAATCTTTTTATTATTTAATAAACTAAGCGCCCACAAAAAAATAATTTACGATGCGCTTGTTGCCCGATTAGAACAACAGGCTGCCATTGACTTCTACATCTATAATAATGATTATGCCCTTTTTAAGAAGTTGATTTTAAATGCCGGCACTACCTACACACACTATATTACTATTCCGCACTTTATGGAAGGCGGTGAGCATGCGCACGAGATTTTAAACACGCTGGACAAGAACAAACTTATTTTGTTAGACAAACTCGTGCCCGGGGTAAGTGGAAACTTTGCGGCAGTTTATGAAAATTTCGAGCAAGACATTTACCAAGCATTGGAACAGGCGTTAGGCAGGCTGCAGCGCTATCAAAAGTTGAAAATCATCTTTCCGGAGCATACTTATTTTCCGCAAGAAATTGTAACCGGCTTTAATCGTTTTTGTAAACACTACCAGGTAGCCGGCCAGGTAATTTCAGAAATAGCAGGTAGCCAACTGGCGCGAGGCGATGTGTTTATAACCTTACTTGAAAATGATTTGGTAACGCTGATTGAACAATTGCTTCACAGTAGGTTAGTCCCCGGGCGCGATGTAGGCGTTATTTCCTATAATGAAACACCTTTAAAACGAATTATCCTTAATGGAATAACAACCTTTTCGACAGATTTTCAACAGATGGGCGAAACGGTTGCCGACCTTATCCTGCATCCGCAAATTAATCAGGTGGCAATACCGTTTTCGGTAAATCTGCGGCCAAGTTTGTAATGGCGGAGAGAGCGGGATTCGAACCCGCGATACCCTTTCAGGTATACACACTTTCCAGGCGTGCTCCTTCAACCACTCGGACACCTCTCCAAAAAGGCCCCAAAGAAATAGATTAATTCAGCCCTTTCCAAGTAGGAGTGGCTCTCCCATGGTAAAGCCCGATTTACCTTACCGCGCGCTCAACAAAATCAAATTCTGCGTGACTAACGGACGTATTTTGAATTCTATGGCAGAAACCGAAAGCAGACAAAAGAGAATTTCAGTTTTTTTTTTAAAATCTTGTTTGGGATTACGCAAAACATTTAAATTTGGCCACTTCAAGTAATATCTAAACCTTAAACCATGAAAAAATTACTCTCGATTTTTGCTTTAATAATGGTGCTGGCGGTAAGCACCACGCAGGTGTATGCGCAGGACGAACAGTCCACGGAGCAGTCTGCGGGCTTTCACCAACAGATTAAACAAAAGTTTATTGATGGTGGCCCAACTTTTATGTGGCCCATTCTTATCTGTTTGATTTTGGGATTGGCAATCTCTATTGAACGGATCATTACCTTAAACATGGCCACCACTAACACCAAGAAATTATTGGCTAACATTGAAGATGCACTGGCCCGTGGCGGTATAGAAGCAGCCAAAGATGTTACTAAAAATACCCGGGGCCCGGTTGCCTCAATTTTTACACAAGGTCTTATGCGCTCATCCGAAGGCATTGAAATGGTAGAGAAATCTATTGTGGCCTATGGTGGCGTTGAAATGGCGCGCCTGGAAAGAGGGTTAATCTGGGTTTCCTTGTTTATTTCACTCGGTCCGATGTTAGGTTTCTTTGGAACAGTTATCGGGATGGTGAATGCCTTCGATGCGATTGAAGCAGCAGGTGATATCTCGCCTCAGGTTGTTGCCGGTGGTATGAAAACCGCCCTTATTACAACCGTAGGTGGTCTTATCGTAGGTATGATTTTGCAAACTCTTTACAATTACCTGGTATCAAAAATTGATAGCCTAGTAAATGCAATGGAAGATGCCTCTATCAGCCTGGTAGATATTTTAGTTAAGCACAAACTCTCTAAGTAATTATGAGTAGCATTGATATCGGCTTATACATTATTTACGTGGTTTTTGGAGTAGCTGTTTTGTCGGCTGTTCTGTTACCGCTAATTAATGCTATCAAGTCTCCGGGAGCGCTCGTGAAGTCGCTTGCCGGTGTAGGATTATTGGTTGTTCTGTTTTTTGTGGCGTATGCACTTTCTACCGGAGAGGTTACACCGCAAGCTATAGCACAAGGTGTTACCGAGTCTTCGTCTAAAATGATTAGTGCAGGCCTTGTAACATTTTATATTGTGTTTTTAATAGCCGCCATTGGAGTAATTTTTTCAGAAATTAATAAAGCGATAAAATAATGGCACGTACCACACCAGAAATACCCAACGCATCTATGGCAGATATTGCCTTCCTGTTGCTAACGTTCTTTCTGGTTACCACTACAATACCCAATAATAAAGGATTGAGTATTGCCCTGCCACCTCCGCCAGAAGCAACTCCGCCCGAAGACGTAAAAATTCAAGAGCGGAACATGTTTAAAATTCAGATTAACTCGTCTGATGCGCTTCTGATTGAAGGTGAACCCAGGGAGGATATCAGTACATTGAAAGACGAAATAAAAGTCTTCGTATTAAATAACGGCAAAGATCCGAATAGCTCAGACAATCCCGAGAAAGCAATCGTTTCTTTTAAAACCGATCGGGGCACAAGCCACAAACGGTTTATCGAATTGCTGGATATTATTCAGGGCGCTTATTACGACATTTATGCTGAGCAAGCCGGAGTTTCCAATGCCAAATTCCGCGAGGCGGCATCGGATCTTTCCATTCCGGCTAACCGCGAAATTTATGAACGGGGCCGGGCGGGTATTCCGCTTAACATTTCAATTGCTGATCCTACCAAAGTAGGTAACTAATTAAACTCATTGCAGTATGTCAAAGTTTAAAAAGAAAACAAACGTAAAGCAGGATATTCCAACCTCTTCCATGCCCGATGTAGTTTTCATGCTGTTGTTTTTCTTCATGGTTACAACAGAAATGAGAAAAACCTCGGTAGATGTTAAACAACAAATACCCAAGGCTACCCAGTTGCGTAAACTCATGCGCAAAACCCTGGTGGCCAACCTGTACATTGGCGAACCGAACAAAGTACAGCAATATGGTAAAGAGGCTAAAATTCAGGCTGACGATACATTCATTGACACCAAAGACATTGTGCGTTGGGTAAATGAACAGCGAAGCAAACTGGAGGAAGTAGAGCGCGACCAACTTACCGTGGCGCTAAAAGTTGACCAGGATGCCAAACGCGGTCTGATTTCGGATGTAGAACTGGAGCTGCGCAAGGCAAACGCCCGCAAGTTGCTCTACAGTACCCTCGAGCCGAAACTTGAGAATTAATTTGTAATTCAATCAAAATAAATAGCCTTCCACAGCGGAAGGCTATTTTTTTATGGAGCAAGCCACAACCCCATATCGGAACAAAAAAGTAATTAACGCCTGGTGTATGTACGACTGGGCTAACTCGGTGTACAACCTGGTAATTACCACTACTTTTTTTCCCATCTATTTTGCCGGTATTACCAAAGCGGCTTATGGCGAGAATACCGTGCCCTTGCTGGGCAGAACTTTTAAGAACACCGCGTTATACGATTACGCATTGGCTGTAGCCTACTTTGTAATAGCCCTCGCATTGCCCGTTCTCTCTTCGGTAGCAGATTCGCGCGGCAACAAAAAGAAGTTTATGCAATTCTTTAGCTACCTGGGCGGAGTGGCCTGCATTGGATTATTTTGGTTTAAAGGACCCGAGCCCCTGGTAGGCTGGGGAGTACTGTGTTTTATTTTGGCCGCCATGGGTTATGTGGGCAGCCTGGTATTCTACAACTCCTACCTGCCCGAAATAGCAGAGCCGCACGATCGCGATTGGGTTAGTGCCCGTGGATACTCTATGGGATATGCGGGCAGTGTGTTACTTCAGTTAATTGGCTTTGCGTTGGTGGTTTATTTTAGTGCACAAGGCGATGAAACCTCGGGGCCGCGCTACACATTTTTATTAGTGGGCCTCTGGTGGATAGGGTTTGCACAAATCACGTTTGCTTACCTGCCGGATTCAAAAACCCCGCGCACCAAAGGCCTGCGCGAAATTTTACGAGCGGGCTTTAAAGAATTGGTGGCCGTGTGGAACCAGGTTAAGCGACTAAGAATAATGAAATGGTTTTTGACTGCATTCTTCTTTTACAGCATGGGCGTTCAAACGGTAATGCTGGCAGCAACTTTATTCGGCAGCCAGGTATTGGCACTCCCTACCGATAAACTTATTATAACCGTGGTGCTTATTCAACTGGTGGCCATTCCCGGGGCAATGCTCATGTCTTTTTTGTCGGGTAAGCTTGGTAACTTGCCTGTGTTGATGGCTGTGGTGGTGGTATGGATTTTAATTTGTGTGGCCGCTTATGCGGTGGCCATTTTAAAAGAAGGTGGAACTGATGTGGAATTTCACTTTTATGGTTTAGCAATAGGCGTAGGGCTGGTAATGGGTGGGGTACAATCGCTAAGCCGAAGCACCTTTAGTAAATTAATGCCAGCCACAAAAGATACCGCTTCGTTTTTTAGTTTTTACGATGTTACCGAGAAGATCGCCATCGTAATCGGCATCTTTAGCTTTGGGTACATCGATGAAATTTTTGGAATGAAAAATTCAGTGCTGGCCCTAATCGTGTTTTTTGCATTGGGATTAGTAGCGCTGATGCGTGCCTACTATTCCGAAAGACAAGCTTCGCATTAGTAGCGAAGGTGCTTCACGGTCATTCCATTGTTGATTAACTGTTTCAACGATTCAATTCCGATTTTCAGATGCAGATCCACATAGCTGGTGGTAACCACTTTGTCGCTGGCTTCGGTTTTAATTCCTTCCACCACCATGGGCTGATCGGAAACCAGCAACAAAGCTCCGGCAGGAATTTCATTGTAAAAGGCGGTTGAAAAGATAGTGGCTGTTTCCATATCAATAGCCATAGCCCGAATCTTGCGCAGGTATTCTTTAAAGTGCTCGTCCCACTCCCAAACTCTGCGGTTGGTAGTATAAACGGTGCCGGTCCAGTAATCCTGGTTATTATCGCGAATGGTGGTAGAGATTGCCTTCTGCAAAGCAAAGGCAGGGAGTGCCGGTACCTCTTTGGGGAAATAATCGTTCGAAGTTCCTTCGCCCCGGATGGCCGCAATAGGAAGTATAAAATCCCCGATGTCATTCTTCTTTTTAAGACCGCCACACTTTCCTAAAAACAAGCACGCTTCGGGCATGATAGCCGTAAGGCAATCCATAATGGTTGCTGCGTTGGGGCTGCCCATGCCAAAGTTAATAATGGTAATTCCACCTGCGGTAGCGCTGCGCATAGCGCGGTCTGCACCGGTAATGGGTACATCGTGCCACTCCGCAAATTTTTTAACATAGTTTTCGAAGTTGGTTAGCAGAATGTACCGGCCAAAGTCTTCCAACTTTACACCGGTGTAACGCGGGAGCCAGTTTTCTACAATTTCCTGCTTTGATTTCATAGGTAAATGTGTCTGTCAATTAATCTTATGAAGTTGAATCGGTAAGGTCTATTTTTGAGCATGTATAAATTAAACCTTCCCGAATTTAACATTGCTGTGCGCAAAGAACAGGGAAAAGTTTGGATTTTTGACATCATTCGAAAAAAGTACGTGGTAGTAACCCCCGAAGAATGGGTGCGGCAGCACTTCATTCACTACCTGATTAATCAGCTAAACTATCCTAAATCACTTTTCCAGGTAGAGCGGAGTCTTTCTTACAACAAGCTTCAAAAGCGCTCGGATATTGTAATCCTCGACCGCACCGGCAAACCGTGGATGCTGGTCGAGTGCAAAGCCCCAACCATCAAACTCACACAAAATGCATTTAATCAAGTAGCTGTTTATAACATGACCATCGGAGCCCGTTTTGTGGTTGTTACCAACGGGATGGCTCAATATTGTTTTGCAGCCTTATCTCAATCAACTACCGAAGTGGAATTTTTAAATTCCTTGCCGCCATACCCTGCGTGAGTATTACAGTACTTCCTGCACGTTGGTGTAAGATAGATTAAAGGCATCGGCCACGGCTTTATACACCACCTTGCCCTGCACTACATTTAAGCCTTTTAGCAAGTCTTCATTTTCTTTACACGCTTTTTTCCAACCCAGGTTAGCAAGCTTTAACGCATAAGGCAATGTGGCATTGGTAAGCGCCAGGGTTGATGTATAGGGTACGGCCCCTGGCATATTAGCAACGCAATAGTGAACAATATCGTCAATGATGTACGTGGGGTCTTCGTGCGTGGTGGGCTTGCAGGTTTCAATACAACCGCCCTGGTCCACCGCTACATCTACCAGCACCGTGCCCGGGCGCATGGTTTTTAGCATATCGCGGGTAATTAGCTTGGGTGCTTTGGCTCCGGGTATTAACACTCCGCCAACAATCAAATCAGAAGTTTTTACCAGGTCGCGCAACACATAATCGTTTGAGGCCATCGTGTGTACGTTCTTTGGCATTACATCATCAAGGTAACGCAGGCGATTGAGGTTTACATCGGTAATAATTACATCGGCTCCCATGCCGGCCGCAATTTTGGCAGCATTGGTACCTACCACACCACCCCCTAATATCAAAACTTTGGCAGGCATTACACCGGGAACTCCGCCCAGTAAAATACCGCGGCCCTTCAACGGTTTTTCTAAGTATTTGGCGCCTTCTTGTATGGCCATGCGCCCGGCTACTTCCGACATCGGAATGAGCAACGGCAAACTTCTGTCGGCACGCTCTACTGTTTCGTAGGCAAGACAAACCGCCCCGGTTTTTATCATGGCATGAGCCAGCGGTTCATAGCTTGCAAAGTGAAAATAGGTAAACACCAATTGATCTTTGCGGATCAAACTATATTCCTGTTCGATTGGCTCTTTTACTTTCACAATCATTTCGGCAATGTCAAACACTTCTTTGGCCGAATCCAGAATGCGGGCGCCTGCTCCTTTGTATTCATCATCTGAAAAACCACTGCCTTCACCGGCCTTGGTTTGCACATAAACGGTATGGCCCTTCTTCGCAAATTCCTGGGCACCTGCCGGGGTAACTGCTACCCGGTTCTCATTATTTTTTATTTCTTTAGGAACACCAATTATCATATTCTTAAATTTTTTAAAATTTCGAAGATTGTAGATTTCAGATTGTTTTTAAACTCCGCAAAGATAACATTCGGATACGATTGCAAAACGCTATGACAAGGAATTCACTTTATGCCTTTTACGGTTCGCTCAGGCGCGGTATGGAATTGTACAAGAAATTTGAGCCGCATTTGCAGTATAAGTTCAGCATGTGGCTATCAGGCTACGAAATGTATTCGTTAGGGCCATATCCTTGCATTGTGCGCTCACAAAATTATTCTTCCAAAATTCTGGTTGAAGTAATGGAAGTATACCATGCCGAAACGGAAAAAGAAATACACGAGATTGAAATAGATGCCGGCTATTTTCTAACGTACCTCAAACTTCAAAATCAGCAGGTAGGTATTTACTTGTTCAACGAATCAAAAAATTATCCACCGGTACTTTCGGGCGATTGGGTAACATTCTTTGGTGAATTAGAAAGATAACTTACATTTTATATTGCGGGTGTTGCCCGGTTTTGTCACCTCCTTCGATTTTGCCTATTTTTACCCTAACCAGAATCAGGAAACACGTGGCGCAAACAAAGACATTGGTGAAAGGGCTATCCGAAGCTCAGGTTGCTTCTCTCTTGCAGGATTATAAACTGGCTTGCGAAAGTCGTGAGGCTAGTTTGCTTGGTCGCAAAGAGGTGTTTATGGGCAAAGCGAAGTTTGGCATTTTTGGTGATGGAAAAGAGCTGGCACAAATTGCTATGGCCAAGGTTTTTCGCACGGGCGATCATCGTGCCGGGTATTACCGCGATCAAACCTTTATGCTGGCAATTGGTGAGTTAACCTTGCAACAATACTTTGCCCAATTATATGCACATACCAGTGTGGAAGCTGATCCGGCATCGGCCGGCAGGTTAATGAACGGGCATTTTGCCACGCGTATGTTGGATGAACAAGGAGCATTCAAAAACCTTTCGCAACTTAAAAACAGCAGTTCTGATATTTCGCCCACAGCAGGGCAAATGCCCCGCCTGGTGGGTCTGGCCTATGCCTCTAAACTATTTCGCCACAATCAACAGCTCGCAGCCTTTCCGGAATTGAGTAATGCCGGTAACGAAGTAGCATTTGGAACCATTGGCAATGCCTCTACTTCAGAAGGTCATTTTTTTGAAGCAATTAATGCAGCCGGGGTACTGCAGGTACCCATGTTAATTTCAGTTTGGGACGATGAGTATGGGATTTCCGTTCCTGCGGAGTACCAAACCACCAAAGGCAGCATTTCAAAAATTATGGCTGGCTTTCAGCGTACTAAATCAGAAAAGGGTTTTGAAATATTTGTAGTGAAGGGTTGGGATTACCAGGCGCTGCTAAGCACCTATCAAAAGGCAGAAAAAATTTGTCGCGAAGAACATGTGCCCGTGCTGGTACATGTAACAGAAATGACCCAACCCCAGGGCCACTCCACTTCGGGTTCGCACGAACGCTATAAATCAAAAGAGCGATTGGCGTGGGAGCAAGAATACGACTGCATCCGGCAGCTGAGGAAATGGTTGATTGAAGCGTGGGCTGTAAGCAGCGATGAACTGGATGAACTGGAAAAGCGAGCCAAGGCTACGGCCCGTGCGGCTAAAGAAGCTGCCTGGAAAGATTTTAATCGCGAGATACAACTATCGCAGAAAGTACTGGAGCAAATTTTGAGTGAAGCCGCAGCAGGGCAACCTGCAATTGAAGAAATTCTATTTGAATTGCGCAAAACCATTAACCCGTTGTTAATGGACGCTGTAAAGGCCGCACGCAAAGCCGCGCGCCTTTTGCGAAATGAAAAAACAGAAACCAGACAACAACTCATCGATTGGATCAAAGCCGAAGAAGAAAAAAATTCAGACCGGTTTAGTTCTTACCTCTATAGCCAATCGCAATGGTCAGCTTTGCGGGTGCAACCAGTGGCGGCAGTTTATACCGAAGGTTCACCCTTGGTAGATGGACGGGAGGTGTTGCAGGCGTGCTTTAACGAGGCGCTGCAGCGCGATCCGAAAGTGCTAACTTTTGGCGAAGATGTAGGTAAAATAGGAGATGTGAATCAGGCTTTCGCGGGACTGCAGCAAAAGTTTGGTGAGTTGCGGGTTACTGATACTGGCATTCGTGAGTGTACTATCATTGGCCAGGGTATTGGCGCTGCGTTGCGGGGCCTTAGGCCAATTGCCGAAATTCAATACCTCGATTATCTTTTGTATGCCTTGCAAACCTTATCGGACGACCTTGCCTGTTTGCAGTACCGCACCAAAGGTGGGCAAAAGGCTCCACTAATTATCCGCACACGGGGCCATCGGTTAGAAGGCGTATGGCATGCCGGTTCGCCATTAGGTATGATTCTTCACTCACTGCGCGGAATCTATGTGCTGGTGCCCCGCAACATGACTCAGGCTGCCGGCTTTTACAATACCTTGTTACAATCGGACGACCCGGCTCTTGTAATTGAATGTTTGAATGGGTACAGACTGAAAGAAAAACTGCCGGCCAACATAGGCGAGTTTACTGTTGCTTTGGGTGTACCCGAAGTATTAAAAGAAGGTGCTGATGTTACAGTGGTAACGTATGGTTCGATGTGCCGTATTGTGATGGAAGCAGCCGCAGAATTAGAGGCACACGGTATTTCATGCGAAGTAATCGATGTGCAGACCTTGCTTCCCTTTGACACTACCCACCAAATTGTGGAATCGGTAAAAAAGACCAACCGGATTTTATTTACAGACGAAGATGTGCCAGGTGGGGCAACAGCTTTTATGATGCAAGAAGTGCTGGAAGTTCAGGGTGCCTATCAGTTTTTAGATGCAGCCCCCCGCACGCTAACGGCCAAAGAGCACAGGCCTGCCTACGGCTCGGATGGCGATTATTTCTCCAAGCCCAATGCCGAAGATGTGTTTGACACCGTCTATGCGATCATGCATGAATCTGATCCTGATAAATTCCCGGCTTTGTACTAGAAGCCACCTCGGAAAATCCGCAAAAGTATTTAGAGATTTTTTTTTCTTAGAATGAAATTTCGGGCGTTTCGATGATGTTGCTTTTGTGCAAGGCCCGGTCTTTAATCTGAATTCTGAATTTCAAAGTTTTTAAGCTGAAGAGCGCCCGCATGGCAGCAGATCCAATTGCAAACCGGATGCGGCCTTCCATAGGGGAGCCGGGTTTATCTTTATACAAAATAGGAAAACGACCATCGAACGTAAGGCCGCATCCCGGAAAATCAAATTCTTTCGTAAAGTCAAACTCGACAAACTGCCCGTTGGATTGCTTTATGAGAAAATCAATTTCAAAATTATAGTGGTTCGGGTTTAGCCTGAAGAAAGTGGTATCGGTTACGACATTAATGTTGTTTCTCTCAAGTTCCCAATTAATACAATTATAAGGCTTAATAAAATCCGGCAAGGAGGCATACACAGGGTTGTTGCGCTTATCGCCATAACGAATGGGCGTGCGATCGGGTTTAAGGATAACGAATTTATTGTTATAGCAAACCGTAGGCGTGTTGCAGGTGGTTGCTGTCTCTACAATCTCATATTGCCCTTGGGCATTCTGATACAAGTCATACACCTTGCCTTCAAAGCAAATCTGGTTTATATCGCTTGTAAGTGTGCAGGAGTTGTCGGAGTTAGAAAGCCCCAGATCTCCATCGCCATCGGTAAAAGTTATAAAGAAAATCAGGGAATCAATATTGTTAACCCGCTTGTAAATCATGTTCTCAAATTCGATGCGGGGTTCAATCGGAAATTCTGGCGGATCGAAACAAGAACCCGCCCCCAGCGAAAGGATTACCATTGCCAACAAATACTTAATCGTTCTCATTTTTTTACCTTTAGCCCGTGTAAATTAAACAACGCCTGAACACAATCAAAAGTTTTGAAGAAGGATTGTACGGAGTGAACGCAAGTACCTTTCCAGATATTGCGCTCAGCTTGTTTCATTTTCAAGCGGAAGCAAACCCGGTTTATCGCGATTATTTAAGTCACCTGCGCATAAAACCATCCGATGTTGGCGCGCTACACGAAATTCCATTTTTGCCAATATCCTTTTTTAAATCCCACGATATTAAAACGGGGCAGTGGCTTGCAGAAACCATTTTTAAAAGTAGCGGCACCACCGGGCAACAAACAAGCAGCCATGCTGTAAAAGAGTTATCTTTTTACTTGCGAAACAGCCAGCGCATTTTTGAACAGTTTTATGGGCCGCTCTTTAACTATCATATTCTGGCGTTGCTACCTTCATATCTGGAGCGCGAGGGTTCTTCGCTTATTGCCATGATGAAGCAGTTCATTGACAAGAGTGGGTCCCCGCATTCGGGCTTTTATTTGAATAACAACGATGTGTTAGTGGAGAAACTGCAAACCTTGCGAGCAGGTACACGCAAAATCTTGCTGTGGGGTGTATCGTTTGGGTTGTTGGATCTGGCCGAAAAATTTGAGGTTGATTTAAGCGGGGCAGTAGTAATGGAGACGGGTGGCATGAAAGGCAGGCGGGCTGAAATAACCCGGCAGGAGTTGCACGATTTTTTAAAGAAGCGGCTAAACGTGCCGGAAATTCATTCGGAATACGGCATGACTGAGCTTCTTTCGCAGGGGTATGCAAAAAGCGCAGGTTTGTTCAACTTTCCGCCTTGGGTGCAGCCGGTAATCCGCGAACTGAACGACCCATTTTGTTTACAGCGGGAAGGAAAAGCAGGGGGGATAAACATGATAGATTTAGCCAATTTTAATTCCTGCGCGTTTGTTGAAACCCAGGATTTAGGAATTTATACCAGCCACGGACTGGAAATTTTGGGCAGGATTGATAATTCGGATGTCCGGGGTTGCAATTTGCTGGTTGGATAGTCGATTTTCTCGATAAATGGTGCTTTTATTGCATGGAGTTTGGATGATTTTAAAAGATTAATAATTTTGCTTCCTTAAAACCACTTTTATGAAGAAAGTACTCGCCTTTGTAGCTCTTCTTGCCCTTGTTACTGCTTGCAGCCAGTATACCTGCCCTACGTACAGCAAGAACGAAGTAAAAAAGCCGGTAGAAAGCAAAATCTAAGCTTTTTACAGGTATTTCTTTACCTCCTCAGGGCCAATTACCGGCCCATCGCTCATTATTACTAATCGCTCTATTACATTCCGGAGTTCTCGAATATTGCCGGTCCAGGTGTGCTTTTGTAGCTGGCTTATCGCTTCTTTTTTGATTTCCTTCTTTTTGTTACCATAGTCGGCAGCAATGTCGGTTAGAAATTTCTCTGCGAGGGCCGGAATGTCGTCAGTTCGCTCGTTAAGTGCGGGTACCTTAATTACAATTACGGAAAGCCGGTGGTACAAATCTTCGCGGAAGCGATTTTCTGCGATTTCCTTTTTTAAATCTTTATTGGTGGCAGCCAGCACGCGCACGTTTACTGTTAAGTCTTTTTCGCCACCCACCCGCGTAATTTTATTTTCCTGTAGTGCCCGCAAAACTTTTGCCTGGGCAGCCAGGCTCATATCACCAATTTCATCTAGAAATAGAGTTCCTCCTTCGGCTTGCTCAAACTTGCCCAACTTTTGTTTTATAGCCGAGGTGAATGATCCTTTTTCATGACCAAATAATTCACTCTCGATCAACTCCGAGGGTATTGCAGCACAGTTTACTTCAATAAAGGGCTGTTGACTGCGGGCACTTTGCTCGTGAAGTTGGCGGGCTACCAATTCCTTGCCGGCTCCGTTTGGTCCCAAAATCAGTACGCGTGCTTCTGTAGGAGCTACCTTGCCGATGATTTGTTTTACTTCGGCCATACCGGCCGATGAACCAACCATTTCGTACTTGCCGGAAATTTTCTTCTTCAGAACTTTTGTTTCGCGTACCAGCGTATTCTTATCAAGCGCATTGCGAAGTGTAATTAAAAGCCGGTTTAAGTCGGGTGGTTTTTGAAGAAAATCGTAAGCCCCCAGTTTGGTAGCATCTACGGCAAGTTCGGTGGTGCCGTGGGCCGAAATCATAATAAAAGTGGCCGGATTCTCTTTTGCCTTTGCCTGCTGCAAAACTTCCATGCCATCTACTTTGGGCATTTTGATATCGCAAAAAACAACATCATAGGCAGTGCTCTCCAATTTTGAAAGACCCTCCTGGCCATCTTTGGCTTCATCAACCTCTAGCTTAAGATCGGTTTGATCTTTTAATATATCTTTTAACACAGCACGAATGCTGGCTTCATCTTCAATAAGTAAAACTTTTGGCACAGTAGTTTTTTTTTGTTTGAGTAATAAAAAAGTGCAAGCCTGTAAGCCGGGTTCTGTTCCCCAACAAAATCGGGGTGCTTATCATTTATCTGGTCCGGATGTTGCCACGCGGATCTAGCAGCCTACCCAACCCCGATGGAATACCGAAGTATTCTTTTGAACGAGCAGTTCTTAACCGGAGCCTATTTGGCCTTTCAACTCGTAAGGTTTGCCGTGCCCACACCATCGCTGGTATGGCGGTGGGCTCTTACCCCACCGTTTCACCTTTTCCCGGTCCCGACAAAGTCGGGGCCAGGTAGTTTGTTTTCTGTGGCACTGTCTGTCCCCGACAAGTCGGGGCCTTCCCGTTAGGAAGTACGATGCTCTGCGTTGCCCGGACTTTCCTCTTCGAACCGATTAAAAATCGGATCAAAGCGATAAGCCGGCTTGCGCCAGCAAATTTAACGATTTGCAGTAGAAAGAGTGGCTTAATGAATATCGGAATCGGTAAGCTTATGTTCGTATTGATCGGCAAGGCTGGCTACTTCCTGTAACATGGCCGTAAGGGAGGCTTCGGACACCGTATCTAATTGTGCGGTGGTTTCCAGTTGCAGATGGTTATCGCTTATTATAAAGCGTGAATATGTAAAGGCGGCCGCCTGTTCCAAAAGCCCTTTAAAGTCAAGGCCGGGTTTTACCTCGCATACCTTCGAATTAAGGTTAATTTGTTTTTGATTGTTGCCTTGCCGGATTGTTCCGATTACAGTTTGGAAGCGGCCCTCTGGCAACGAAACAATAATGATGGAGTGGCTCGGATCATATTGGGTAAATTGGCCGCCAGTCTGGTCGGCATACTTCTTCATAAAAGCAGTTAAATCCATGGGGCAATACGGTTAGGTTAATCCGAAAGTACCAAAAGCCCGGTTAATCTAAAAATAGAACAAGTGTCTTTTAACGGTGCCTTTCGAAAACTGCAAAGCGGGGCCTGGAATCCGGATTGTATTTAATGCAAAGAGCACCGAATTTAAAAATTTGCTGCGCGATTTGAATGCGGTAAGATCGACTTCCAACCCCACAAAATACTTGCGGTAGGGTTTTAAGCCGGCCTGCAGGTTGGCTTGGTCACTCGCATATAACATGCCTTCGGCCCCATAGCCCAAACTAAAATTTAACCATTTCGGAAATCGGAAAAATTTATCGGCATCAACCGAGAGCCAGTAGGTTTGGCCATTGTAGTCTTTCAAAATTTCTTCGGCCAGACCATGCCCTAAGGTGCCCGGCCGCTGGGGTGCAAAGGCCGTGCGTTGAAATGAGAATTTAGGATAAAGGCGGGTTTCGTTCCAGATCTTTTGTTGACCCAGGTATAACCCGGCCCCGAGGGCATTGGCGGCCAGGTCTGTGGCAGAGGCACCATAGCCTGCGGAGAAGCCATCCAGAATTTCTATGGAAGACATGATGGCGAAACTTGTAAGGGTGGCAATGCGATCGGCCTGTGGTTTGGTTTTACCTGCCCACTGCCACGTAGCAGAGCCAATGGCTGCAATATGAAATGCAGAGAAGGTGTGCCCCACTTTATCCATTTGCTTCCACTCGGCTGCATCGTTAAAAAACCGAAAGGACTGGCGTTTGTATTGGCTGTACCAGGCCGAGGATAAAAATACCATACTTCCGGTGTAGGCTGTTGCTGAACTACCTATTACCCAGTGTTGCCTTTTGCGATGAATGGTTTGCACCGAATCGGGTTGTGCATAGCCTGCCCACGGCAGGCAGAGCAACACAACAACCCAACCGATTTTTTTATAGACCGGTATCGGGTTGTTCATCTTCTTCCACTTGGGGATTTTGTTCTAATTGCTTGCGCCTGCGCTCGCGTGTTGTGCGCAACAAATCTTTTACATGATTAAAGCTTTGCGTATGCAACAAACTTACACCGGTGGTTACCGCTGCCTGGGTGCCCAGGGTGTTGGTAAGCTGATTAAAATTAGAACGGCTGTACATTTTTACTTTAAACTTTCCATCGGGGGTTAGCAGGTAGTCAATGGTCCAATCGCCAATCATAGAGGCAAGTTCCGATTGGTAGGTTTGGTTACCGAAGGTACCATCGCGGGTAACGCGCAACCGTCCATTTAAAAAGGAGTAGGAGAGCCGCAATTGAAAGGTGTTAAAAGCCTCCTGATCCATCGAGCCGATATCTAAATTGATTTCGAGGTTTTGATCTACCTGGCTTAGCCAATAACTAAGTTGATTGGAAAGTAATTCGCTTACACTATTAGAAATAGAACCGCTGGTGCTGAATGCATCGGGCGGTGAAAACCTGCGCAAGATGATTAAACTAAAAACCTGTCGCTTTAATTCTTGTTCGTCCAGCTTTGCTTTAAATGCTTTAAATGCAAAGTTAAGCTGAATGCTGGTACCGTTGTCGGAAGTAATATTATCCGGAAGATTTTTAGCGTCAATGTCGAAGGCAATCTGGGGCGATAGCATCGGGCCATCTAAATCCAGCACCACTTCTACCGGGTATTTTCTGCGCACCTGGACCGAAGATAGGATTTCGTCACTTTGATTGGGTAAGATAGGCCCCAACGAAGCCATCTGCCGGTAACTTGCGGTGAGATCCAACACGCCTGCATACGGATCGCCATACCAACTGATGCGACTGCCTTTGGTGATTGCAAATTCTTTGTTGATGATATCGTACAACGTGAAATTGTAAAAGCCTTGTTCAAACTCGTAAAGACCAAACATGTTGAATTCGCCTTTCGTATCGATTTGCAGTTTAATGTCACCGTAACCATAGCCACGGATAATATCTCCGGCTTTTATGTCGAAAATAATTTCGGTGTAGGCATCGGGTGTAATGTCTAAGTTAAGATCTAGAATGATGCCGCTCGGTTCGCTGTTGGCAATGGCATCCTTTTTCTTAGCCGATTGAATTGTATCGTTAAAGTGTACAAAATTTATGAAGTCACTTTTTTCAACAGACTCCGAGCCACTGATGGGAATAAAAATGCGGGTATTTTTGGAAGTGCGGGCCGTTGCCGAAATTTTCATATTGTTTAGTGGCCCGAGCATATTCAGGTTTCCGCTGGCGTAGGCCTGGCCATAGAATAAATTATTGTCTTTGCTGGTAAGGTTTAATAACTGAAAGTTTGTAAAGGAGGCATCGAGGTTAATGCGAAAGCGGCTGTAGTTGCGGTGTGTGAGGTAGCCGTCTAAAATACCTTTGTTCTTAAACCCATCGTAAAGTGTAAAGTCGTTAAAGATTATTTTGGTGGGTGTCATTGCCAGCGTACCCTCAAACGTGTAAAGTGTTTTCAGGTAATCAATCATTAACTGACCGCGGTCTATTTTCCCTTCACCTTTAATAAGTGGTGCAGAAAAGGTGCCGGTAATTTCGTAGGCTCCGGTAATGGTGCCATCAATTCTGGAGAAGATTCCTTTTAGAAAGGGCTCAATAATTTTCAGGTTGGTTTCGGCTAACCGCGCGTTAATAAATAAGGGGCTTTTTGTGTTGTTGGGATCGTAGGTACCTGAAATGTTGAGCGTGCGGGCCTGCAGCCTGTCAATGTAAAAATCAATCAGAAAGCGTTCAGTTTCCTTATCCCACAAGGTGGTGCCCGTTACATCGCCCACCAAAAATTTATCTACTTCTAATTTTTTAATGGTTACGTTGTTTTGAAATGTAAATTCATTGTACAAACCTTTTACTTCCACAAAGCCATCGATGGTACCACTTAAGTTCGATGGGCTGATGGAGTTTACAATGCTTAAATCAAAATTGGAAAGTGTAAGCACCAGCGGTTCGTTCGGGTCTTGCGAAATAGCCCCATTGAGTAAGGCCGATTCGTTGTTGTGCGAAAGTTTTAAATTATGAATGCGCCATTCGCTTCCGTTTACGAGCGTATAATTATCGCGACTGATTTGCCACGACTTTTCTAATACGTTAAGGCGTGAGGGTAAAATTTTAATTCGGGTACTATCGGCAAGAAAATCTATCTCGGATTGCAACCTCACAAAGTTGGTGGTTCCTTCCTGGTCAAAATCCAAACCCAGGTCTATGTGGTCCTGATCCCACACCGCTTCGGCAAACAAATTGCGTGTGGCAAAATTTTTGGCGAGTTGTTGTTTTTGAGATTGAATGGAGAGAACGGCCAGCACCCGGCTGCTATCACGGATTTTAGAACCTGAAAAATCGATCTCATTATCCGAGAAAATTTTTCCATTGTACACTACCGTATCAATGCGGGTGTAGGCTTGCAGGCGCGAAGTATAGCCGTTGGTAAAAGCACCTTCTATGCGGCTGTTGGTAAGGGTAACCGGCAAGCTTACCAACTCAAAAAGCGGATTGATGTCTTTTAGTTCTAACGTAAAATCCACTTTATACTCTTGCTGTGCGCGCGTGTCTTTTTGGTTATAGTAGGTGGTAAGTTCTTCTTTGTTGTTGCGAAGGTTTAATTGAAACTCGTGACTAAGTTTCTGAAGATCGCGGAAAAGCGAGGAGAAATTAAAACTGCCTTTTAGGTTGGCATCGGCAAATGAACTACGCAACGCCAGGGTGCGCACTTTATCTGTAACCGAAGAGAACACGCGCACGGAGTCGATATCAATATTTTGTTTCTTGAGCTCCAGGTGTGTGCGAATAAGTTGGGCTTGCCCGTACAAGCTATCTAACTTTAGGCCGCGCAAGTCAAGATCGATCATCGACTTTAAGAAAAGATGATCGGCCGTAAGGCCTAAAGGCTGGGTGAGCAACGTATCCAACTGTGCTTTAACATGCACCACCTGCTGGCCGGGACGAATGTTGATTGAACCGATGGCGCGCACTTGCAGGTTAGGGTCGTCTATCGAAACAATACCGTGAAACAATTCGCGTGCAAAGCGGGCATCGGTAGTAATGTTAGTGTAGTTATACCGGTTAATACCTATCGATTTGATTTTGCCGGCCAGGTTAAAATCGGCTGTCTCTTGCGTTAGGCCTTTGCCTTTTATCTTGCCATCTAAGGTAACTTTTTGAAATAGGGCAGTATCTTTAAGTACCAGGCCAAGGTTAAATTGATCAAGTTTAAGATTACCGCTGTAAGTGGATTGGTTTACTTGTTGTTGATCCAGCTTTAGGTTGATATCAGAGACAATCTGCCCGAAGGCGCCTCTGAAGTTTCCGTTTGCAACAAAGTCGTCTGTAAACCCGGTAAACTTTCCGTTTAGTTTAAAGCGGCCAAAGGGTTTTAATAGTGCATTAATATTATCGGGGAAGAGAAACCCGAGATCATCAATAAATATATTGCTGTTGCGGAGATCGAGGTTGATAAAGGTTTCGCTTAATGTAGGCAATCCATCCAATTGTAATTTTCCACTCATTTGGGTTTCGCCCAGCGCTAAGTCCATGTTTTGAATTGTAAGCCTGTTTACTCTGCCGCTGATGCGCCCGCTAAAAGTAATGGGTTCTTTCAGCGTGCTAAGTCCTTGTGTAAACTTGGCCAGGTCGGCCGGGTGGATGAGGGTGTTGCGCAGGCTCGCATTCAGGTTTACCTTCTGGTTAAAATCGTTCAGGTCGGCCATGCTCTTAAACTTAAACTGAATGCTATCGCCCAGTTTACTTTCGCCCAATTGGGCATTCAGGTTTAAAAAGTCCATACCTGTTTGCGAAATGCGAAAGAAGGTAGAGAAATTATGCACCGGCAAATGGCAGTTTTTTTCTTCGCCAATCAGCGTGTTCATGTTCAATTGAATAGTGTCGCCAATCAATTTGAAATTATTGGCCTGCGCTTCGTCTATAAACAGCGAGATGTGATTATAATCGAATCCTGTTCGGATCGAATCCTTTAGCGGATCGTGCAGTTGAAAACTTATTCGGTTAATAAGTATCTCTCCAATGTTAAGGTGTGTGGATTTACCAGAACTATCGGAGGCCGGAAATTGCTTTTCAATTTCTGCAACAAAGAGGTTAATGTTAAGGTCGCGCAGCGAATCGGTTTTGTCTATTTTATAGAAATGAATGGTGCCCTGGTTAAGGAGTACGGCATCCAGGTTAATATCACTTCCGCTTAGGAAGGTTGACAGGCTGAAGTTGACCATCAGCTTTTCGAGGCCTATCATGGTGTTGCCGGCCGGATCGGTAATGGTTAGGCCGGTAAGTTCCAGGCGGTCGTACCATACCAGGTGTATGCGCCTGTAGTCAATTTGAAAGCCCGAAACTTTTGAAAAATTTCTGGTGATGCGGCTGGCAATACTTTTTTGCACCGGGGGCATTTGTAACACAATGAAACTGAGAATCAAAATCGCCAGCACGGTGGAGGTGGTATAAAGCAACCCCCGCTTTAACCAAAGAAAAGCCCGATTTTTGATAACTTGCGGTTTCATTTACCTTCTATGCAACCCGTAATTCTTGCCATCGAGTCTTCGTGCGATGAAACTTCTGCCTCGGTGATACAAGCTGGCAAGGTACTTAATAATGTAATTGCCTCACAAACAGTGCACCAGAAATATGGGGGTGTGGTTCCAGAGCTTGCTTCGCGGGCACATCAACAGCAGATTTATGAAGTTGTAAACGAAGCAATCGATAAAGCCGGTATAAAACTTTCGCAATTAAATGCGATTGCCTTTACACGCGGTCCTGGCTTACTCGGCTCGCTATTAGTTGGTGTTTCGTTTGCAAAAGGCATGGCGCTGGCTTTGCAATGTCCGCTCATTGAAGTTAACCACATGGAAGCCCACGTGCTGGCGCATTTTATTGATGCACCCAGGCCCACGTTTCCGTTTTTATGTTTAACAGTAAGTGGTGGGCATACTCAATTGGTGCTGGTAAATGATCACCTGCACATGCAGGTTATTGGCGAAACCCGCGATGATGCCATCGGTGAGGCTTTTGATAAGGCCGCCAAGATGATGGACTTTCCATACCCGGGCGGGCCGCTGATAGATCGCTATGCACAGCAGGGAAACCCAACCGCGTTTTCATTTCCGCAAACGCAAATACCGGGGCTCGATTTTTCTTTTAGCGGAATTAAAACAGCATTCCTTTATTTCTTACGCGACAAAAAGAAAGCCGAGCCTCAGTTTGTAGAACTTTTCCGCAACGACATTTGTGCCAGCCTGCAGTTTCACCTGGTAAGTATGGTGTTGGAAAAATTAAAACTGGCAGCTGCGCAAACCGGAATAAAAGCGATTGCCATTGCCGGTGGCGTAGCTGCCAACTCTGAATTGCGAAGCCGCTTGCGCGCCCAAGCTGATAAGCTTGGCTGGAATGTATTTATACCGGAGTTTCAATACTGTACCGATAATGCAGCCATGATTGCAATGGCTGCTCACTATAAGTTTCTGGCTCAACGGTTTGCATCGCAAGATGTGGCCCCGGTAGCAAATCTGGCAATTGCTGACTAAACTTACTACCATGAAAGTTGTGTTTAAGGTGGGCGATAAAAGACAATACCGGGTGCAGGTAACTGCACAGGATTGCGCCACCTTTCATGGCCAGCAGGTTCACCCGGTATATGCTACCTTTGCCCTCGCCCGCGATTTTGAATGGACCTCGCGACTTTTTTTTCTTGAAATGAAAGAGGCAGACGAAGAAGGTGTGGGCACGTTGTTGACCATTGAGCACAAAAGTATGGCCTTTGTAGGCGATGAGGTTGTGCTAACGGCAACGGTAGAAAGTATTTTAAACAACGAACTGATTTGTAGTATCGAAGCTACCTGTGGCACCCGATTGATTGCCACCGGTAAAACCGGTCAAAAAATGTTGAAGCAGGAAAAACTGCAACGACTGTATTCAACTAAGTAACATGGCAGAAAAGAGATTTTCCAGCGAAGTAAACGTACGCAACAAGCAGGCAACCTTTAACTACGAGTTGTTGGATAAGTTTATTGCCGGAATTGTATTGCGGGGCACCGAAATAAAATCAATACGCGAAGGAAAAATAAATCTGCAAGATGGGTATTGTTATTTTAGCCGGGGCGAATTGTTTGTGAAAGGTATTAACATAACACCCTATGCGCAGGGAACACACTACAACCACGAGGCCATGCGCGAGCGCAAACTGCTGATGAAGAAATCGGAAATTGTAAAGCTGGAGGGTAAGGTTGAAGAGAAAGGCCTGGCGTTGATACCGGTGCGCTTATTTATCAATAATAAAGGCTTGGCCAAACTGGAGCTGGGGCTGGGTAAAGGAAAGAAACTGCATGACAAGCGGGAGTCGATAAAAGAACGCGATGTAAAACGTGAACTAAACCGGATTAAATTACGATAAGCCATGGATATTCTGGGTTATGGGGTTTGCAGATTAGCCTTAGTGCCGGTGCGGGCCGAAGAAGAACCCTTTGCCCCACAGGTTACGCAACTCCTGTTTGGCGACCATTACGAAATTCTTCAAATAGACCAGAAGCGCAAGCAACTGTGCATTCGCATTTATACCGATCGGGTAGAGGGGTGGATCGATGCGCACCATCACCATGGCATTACCGAAGAGTACTTTCAACAGATTAACCTGGCAAACTTTAAGATTACTACCGACCTTACCTGTAGTATCCTTTACAAGAAAAGTCCGCTTACGATTTTGCTCGGCAGCATTGTACCAATATCCAATGCCGAACTCTTTAAAATGGAAGAGCAATTTGCTTTCAATGGAGAGTCCAAAAGCCTGGGCCAGAAGCGCGACTTTGAATTTGTTAAGGCCAGCGCCCTTAAGTATTTGAATGCGCCCGAAGTAGGTGGCGGCAAGAGCCCGTTTGGGATTGATGCAGCCGGCCTGGTGCAAATGGTATTGAAACTGGCCGGGTATTTTGTTGGGCGCACAGCCTCCGTTCAAATATCCGATGGCGATAAAGTAGCAACCCTTAGCGAGTGCAGGCCGGGAGATATAGCTTTTTTTAAAAGCGGTAAGCAAAGCATCCATACCGGCATTGTGCTGGACGAACAGAGAATAATTCATGCCGATGGCAAAGTGCGTATAGATCACATTAACGATGAAGGTATTTTGCGCCTGGACTCAAAAGTTTATACGCATCATTTAATGGCCATCCGGAGACTGATGACCACCGGTGGAGCCGGTTAAGCGGAGCTATGCCGCTTGGTAAACCCAAAGTTTGGGTTTATCTTTCCCTTTATGAATAACCGCGTACTCGTGCTTAACCAAGACGATAGCCCGCTCATGGTGTGCTCGGTAGAGCGTGCCTTTGTGTTGGTTTATCTGAACAAGAGCGAGCTGGTACGCCCGGCCAACGGCCACCGCATTCATTCTATTACACAATCTTTTCCCATGCCTTCCATCATACGGTTAAACCGGTATGTGCAGGCACCTTATAAAGGGGTAAGCCTTACCCGTCAAAATGTGTTTAAGCGCGATAACTTCGAGTGCCAATATTGCGGCACGCGTAAAGATCTTACACTCGATCATGTAATGCCCAGTTCGCGGGGCGGTAGCCACACCTGGACAAACCTTACCACTGCATGCAAACGCTGCAATGCGCGCAAAGGAGACTTTACGCCCGATGAGGCCGGAATGCCACTAAGACGCAAACCGTATAAACCATCTTACTCGTTGTTTCTTCGCGATGGCACCAGCGCCCACACCGATTGGGACGATTATTTGAATTGAGATTTTTCGGTTTGTGGTCTGAAGGTTTAAAAGACGATCAGAACCTAAGTGTAAAAGTAGTGCGCACATCAGGTTCGGATTGAACCGTTAATGTGCCGTTGTGCATTTGCATAATCTGGCGCGAAAGGGCCAGGCCAATGCCCGAGCCGGTTTTTTTGGTAGTAAAAAACGGTACGAAGATGCGCTCAATAGCTTCCGGGATTATACCCGGCCCATTGTCAGTAACTTCAATCAGCACGGCACTCTCGGTAAACAATCCTTTTAATGAAATGACAGACCGGGGTGAATCTTCCACCGCTTCCATTGCATTTTTAATCAGGTTAATGAGCACCTGTTCAATCATTTCGGCATCTGCCTGAATGGTAATGTAGTCCGACTCGCAGTGGCTCTCAAATTGAATGGCGGTCTTTTTGAATTCCGGTTTCATCAACTGAGCTACCTTCTCTATCAGATCTTTCAATAAAATACTTTGCAATTTTGGTTGAGGCACCGAAGTGTATTCGCGATAGGCGTCAATAAAATTTATCAGGCCCTTGCTCCGATTTTCAATAGTAGCCAATCCCTCCCGCAAATCTTCAGCGCCTTCCGATTTCAACTCATAGTGTGTTTCCTTCTTTAAAAGATCAAGGTCCAGAATTTCGCGAAGGGTGGAGGTGAGCGATGAGATGGGCGTAATGGAGTTCATGATTTCGTGGCGCAATACGCGGGTAAGGTTTTGCCATGCTTCCAACTCTTGTTTCTGCAATTCGGTTTGAATGTTTTGAAGCGTTACCAATTTTACATGGCCACCCCGAATGCGCAACTCCGTGGCTTGCAGGGTAAGCAGCACATCTGCCCCGCCCTTGTACAAAACACTTTTACCCGATTCTACTTCCAAAAAGGAAGCAAAGAGTTTTGGGTTGTGTGTAACCAGCTCATTAATATTTTTAATGGTGTTAATGCCAATAAATTTTTTTGCAATCGGATTGATGAGTTGAATCTCGCCCTCCGGATCGAAAGAGATGATACCCGTGCGCACCTGTTGCACAATGGTGTTGAGGTATTGCCAATGTTCTTCTTTTTCGGTGCGTGCTTTTCGAAAGGCTTCCAATACTTCGTTGAAGGCCGTGTTCAACTCCCGGAAACTGCGCCCCAGTTTATTATCGTGGGCAAACCCGGAGATAAAATCGGAATAGCGAACCGACTCCAGGAAGCGGGTTAGCTTCCTGTTGGTTTGAGATGAGAACCTGTAAAGTTCCACCAATTGCCCTGCAATAACCAGCAGCATAAGGCCGGCTGCAAAAATCATATTAGGTTGCGTAACCATGTACACCAGCAAGGCCATGGTAAGGCCCACCAACACTACCCGAAAGGCAACCCGAAACCTGAAATCGTTAAAAGCCATTCTATCTATTTATCTGGTTACGAATTGCGAGTTACAAATTTAGAAATTGCAAATCAGGGTGTTTAACTCCGGCAATCGCAACTTCAGAATTTTTAAAGCCCGTGTTTTTCTAATCTTCTGTAAAGTGAAGAGCGGGTAAGGCCTAATTCGGCAGCAGCCTGCGTAATGTTGCCATTGTATTTCTTTAACACCTTGCGGATAAGAAGTTTTTCTACTTCCTCCAGATTAAACTGGTCGAGGTTAATTTGCTGGTCGCCTTCGCGGGCTACAGGATTGCTGAAATTAAAATCTTCGGGTTGCAATACGGTGGTGTTGCTTAAAATAACCGCCCGCTCTAACGCATGTTGCAACTCTCGGATATTGCCCGGCCACGGGTGCTTACTCATGCGGGTAATGGCAGCCTCACTTAGCTTGCTTACACTTTTGCCGTAGCGCGTTGCGTAGTGCTTTAAAAAGTGGTTGGCCAGTAGTGGTATGTCTTCAATACGTTCCCGCAAAGGTGGTATTTCTATTTCGATGGTATTAATGCGGTAAAGCAAATCCTGCCGAAACCGGTTTTCCTTTACCATTTCGTATAAGGGCATGTTGGTGGCGCAAATCAAGCGCAAGTCTATAATGGTATCTTTATTAGAACCCACCCGGCTTACCCGTTTGTTCTGAATAGCCGTAAGCAACTTGGCTTGCAGGGGCATGGAAAGATTTCCGATTTCATCGAGAAATAAAGTGCCCTGGTTAGCCAACTCAAAGCGGCCGGGCCGGTCTTCTTTCGCATCGGTAAACGAGCCTTTCTTGTGCCCGAAAAGTTCGCTTTCAAAAAGTGTTTCTGTAATGGAGCCGAGGTCAACCGCTACAAACGACTCGCTTTTGCGAGCGGAGTTTCTGTGAATAGCGCGGGCGATTAGTTCTTTACCCGTACCATTTTCACCTAATATCAACACGTTGGCATCGGTTTGTGCTACACGTTCAATGGTTTGAAAAATTTTGTGCATAGCCTGGCTTTGCCCGATTATGTCTGCATATTTTTCGTTTATCGATTGGTTAATCTCGTAGTTTTTGGTTTTCAGGGTTTGTACCTGGTCGCGTGATTCGCGCAGGCGCATAGACGAATAAATGGTGGCAAGCAGTTTTTCATTTTCCCAGGGTTTAAGCACAAAATCAGTAGCCCCCGCTTTAATGGCTTTAACGGCCATCTGCACATCGCCATAGGCGGTAATCAGCACCACCACGGCCGAGGGGTCGATGCTCAGAATTTTCTCTAACCAATAGTAGCCTTCGCTGCCGCTGCTCACATCTTTGGTAAAGTTCATGTCCAGCAAAATCACATCGTACTCTTCGTTACCCATCAGAGCAGGTATGGCTTCCGGGTTTTTCTCAATATCAATCTGGGCTACATGCCGCTTCAAGTACATTTTTGCGGCCTTCAACAGATCTTCGTTGTCGTCAACTATAAGAATTTTGCCATGCTTGGATTCAGACATATCGGGTGTAAAAGTTTTAATGGATGTCCGCCAGTGGGCAATATTGGTACCGAATTCGAAACTGCCCGCTTTGAGGTAATTTAAAGTGGTTTTTGGTTTTAAAGCTACTATTTTACGTCCGTAAACGGACAAGTACGTTCACATCTGAACTTAAAAAAAGGTAAAATCTGGTGTAAAAGGGCGTTTTGGTTAGCAGAAGACGGTTGGCACACTTGTTGGCAACGGTGCATGGCAGAATTTAATTTGAACTCTTTTGTTTTAAGCGAATGGATAAAAAAATTGCAAAGAAGACCTGGACAGTAAAGCGTGTGGCCACCTATGGGGGTATTACCCTGTTGGTGGTATTCGTTGCCTATCAATTTATTTTTGCCGATCGCAGATCGGCCTTTAAAACAGCCAAGGATAAACTTACCATTTCGGTTGTGCAGCGGGGCGAGTTCAAAGAGTTTATTCCACAAACCGGAACGGTAGAACCAGCCCGCACAGTTTTTCTGGATGCCATTGAAGGCGGTAACATTAAGCGAATTGTGAGCGAGAGCGGTAAAATGCTGAAGCAAGGCGATGTGATTCTTGAGTTAACTAACCTGAACCGCGAGCTAACCGTTTTACAACAAGAGGCTTCGTTTAACGAGAGTATTAACCGGGCGCGCGAAACCAAGCTGAACATTATGCGCAACGACCTGGAACAGCGCCAATTGCTTACCACCATTCAAAATCAGTTAGACATTTTAGGCCCGCAATACGAACGGCAAAAACAACTATTCGATAAAAAATTAATTGCCAAGCAGGAGTTTGAGCAAACCGAGGCGAATTTCAAATTCAACAAAGAACGGATGCGGATTGCCTACGAGGTGTATCGGGCTGACTCCATGGACAGAATCCGGCAGTTACGGTTTACCGCAGAGTCGGAACAGAAAATGATGGTGAGTTTGAACAACGTATCGAAAATTTTGGATAATCTGGTAATACGCGCTCCAATCGATGGCCAGCTTTCTACACCGCACTGGGAAATAGGACAGGCGGTAAGTATGGGCCAGCGGTTAGGCCAGGTAGATATTGTTGGCAGTTTTAAAGTGCGGGTGCCAATAGACGAATTGTACCTTCCTAAAATTTCAGTTGGGTTACCGGCATCAACCAGTTTTGCCAATAAAGATTACAAGCTGGCTATTACCTACATCTATCCCACCATTCAAAATGGAAGGTTTGAAGTAGATATGGACTTTGAGAATGAAACTCCGCAGGGAATTCGCAGAGGGCAGTCGTTGCGCATGCGCATAGAGTTGGGCCAGGCCTCGGAAGAATTGCTGTTGCCTGTGGGCGGATTTTATAAAGACACGGGTGGAAATTGGGTGTTTGTTTTGGAGAGTGACGGCAAGGCGGTGCGCAGAAACATTAAGCTGGGCCGCAAAAACACCGAGAACTTTGAAGTATTGGAAGGACTAAAGCCGGGCGACCGGGTAATTACTTCTTCGTACGAGAATTTTGGAAACAACGAGGTTTTAATACTCGATTAATGCAACCATTGGCAAAAGCTGGCGTCTAATTAAAAATGATTTTGAAGAGTAACTTTTTTTGAAATAAACAGTATAAAGTAAAACTAATCCCGAGTACACCACATCTAACACTTAACCTGAAACGGTCATGATTAAATTAAAAAACTTAGAAAAGGTTTATACCACCGAAGAAGTAGAAACCACTGCGCTCAACAACATCAACCTCGAAATAAAAGATGGAGAGTTTGTTGCCATTATGGGGCCTTCCGGCTGTGGCAAGTCAACCCTGCTTAATATTTTAGGTTTGCTGGATAACCCCACCGGGGGCGAGTATCATTTTGGTGAAAATGAAGTAGCAAAATATTCGGAGCGGCAGCGGGCCCAGTTGCGTAAGGGTTCTATCGGGTTTGTGTTTCAAAGCTTTAACCTGATTGATGAGCTAACAGTTTTTGAAAATGTGGAGTTACCCTTGTTGTACCTGAAGGTGCCATCGGACGAGCGTAAGAAGAGAGTGGAAGAAGTATTGGAGCGGATGAACATCATGCACCGCAGAAATCACTTTCCGCAGCAGCTTTCGGGTGGACAGCAACAGCGTGTTGCTATCTCGCGCGCCATCGTAGCAAAACCCAAAGTTATTTTGGCCGATGAACCTACCGGTAACCTCGATTCGGCTAATGGCGAAGAAGTAATGAAGCTACTATCGCAACTCAACGAAGAAGGTACTACAGTAATCATGGTAACTCACTCGCCCTACGATGCCAACTATGCACACCGCATTGTTAACCTCTTCGATGGTAAAGTGGTTACCGAAAACATCAAAGAGCAGTTTCATATTTAATTTGAATTTAAGATTTCAGGGAATCCGCTTCCTTGATTCGTTCTTCATAGTTTAGGTTTAGGTTAAGAATAAAGCCCGTTCCTCAAAAAGGATGGGCTTTATTTTTTTTCGTACATAAGTCTGTACATTTTTGAACACGGCCGGTGCTGCCGGCTTGTAAATTTACAAGCACTAAGCATAAATAGCGGTGGCATATTTGTTGATTCCTGGTGCAACTCCAAACTAATTCTTAGGTCTATACCCTCAAATCCCTCGTAGCCCATGATTAAAAATTACCTGCTGATTACGCTCCGTAACCTGGCCCGCAACAAGCTCTTTATCTTCATTAATGTTTTTGGTATGGGCATAGCCATTGCCTGCTGCGTGGTGGCTTACCTCAACTGGCAGTATGCTGCCAAGTGGGATAGCACCCAGCTAAATGCAAAGCAGATTTACCGGGTTCAGTTTAATCGCGAGTTTCAGGGCAACTCCGAGCGGTATGGCACCGCACCCATGGCATTGGCGGCAAATATAAAGCAGAATTTTAAAAACGTAACCGATGTAGTTCGCTACCATACCGCCTATAGCGATGTGCGCATTGGCGATGAAGTATTTGGTACGCAGTTCATCTTTACCGATTCGGCATTTTTTGACGTGTTCAGCTATAAACTCAAATACGGTTCGTACAGCGCATTGCATAGCAAGGGTATGGTGTTGATAAGCGATGAAACAGCCCGAAAATATTTTAACCGCGAAGATGTAGTAGGCCAGCCCCTTTCTCAGATTGTGCTGGGAAAAGATGGCGTGCGCAGGCCCAAAGAGTACCTGATTGGAGGTGTGTTCGAACGCATGCCCATGAACTCCAGCCTGCGGTTTGATGTGATAACACTCATTGATAATTTTTGGGACATTAACCTTGATCCGCTACAGCACGAAAACAGTTGGAGCCGGTGGACAACGTTGTTTTTGAGAATCAACAACGAAGCAGATGTGCCGCTGGTAAGTCAGCAATTGCAAAACTATGTGCAGCCGCAAAACCTGGCCCGCGAAGATTTTAAAATTACCTCCTACTATCTCGAAAACTTTGATGGGATGATGCAACGCAACCGCAAAAGTCCGCGGGTAAATAACGATTGGACATGGGGTGGTATTCCCAATGAAGCGGTAGTAGTTCCGGCTATCATGTCGGTTATGCTTTTGTTGCTTACCTGTTTCAATTTTACCAATACCTCTATCTCCATTGCCAGCCGGAGATTAAAAGAGATCGGAATCCGAAAAGTAATGGGCGGCTTGCGCAGGCAATTGGTGTTTCAGTTTCTGGGCGAAAATCTGCTGCTTTGTTTTTTAGGATTGGTAGTAGGGTTACTCATGGCCGAGTGGTTGGTGCCCGCCTACGATTCGTTGTGGTCTTGGTTGGAATTGAAACTCGTTTATACCGATAATATCGGGTTTATTCTGTTTCTGTTTTTACTGCTGATGATAACCGCGATCATAGCCGGTGGCTATCCGGCATTTTACGTTACCTCTTTCGAGCCGGTAAGCATTTTAAAAGGTAAAGCGCGCTTTGGAGGCACCAATTGGTTTACGCAAGTGCTGCTGTGTGGGCAGTTCTCCATCTCCTTGTTATCTATAATTATGGGAGTGGCCTTTTACCGCAATGGCGAATACCAACGTCAATACGATTTAGGGTTTGCTACTTCGGGCGTAATTTCAGTTTGGGTAAACAACGAGAATAGTTTTACCACTTACCGTGATGCACTTGCGGTTAACCCCGATATAGAGTTGATAGCCGGCACGCGGCACCACATCGCCAACAGTTGGTACAACGATCCGGTAAAGTATGAAACCCTGGAACGTGAGGTGGATATTTTTGATATTGGCGATAACTACTTCGAGGTGATGGATATGACGTTGGTTGCAGGCCGGAATTTTATAAAAGATTCTGAGACCGACCGCAAAGAATCGGTGTTGGTTACCGAAGAATTGGTGCGGGCATTTGGCTGGGCCGATAAGGCTGTAGGCAAACGATTGGTGTGGATGGATACCGTACAATTGTATGTAGTGGGCGTAGTTAAAAATATCTATGCCCGCGCGTTGTGGGCCCCGCTGCAGCCGCTCATGATTCGCTATACAGCCCCGGAAAAGTACCAGCAGTTAGTAGTAAAGGTAAGACCGGAAAACATTGCCAAGGCTAACACTTTTATGGAATCGAAATGGAAAGAAGTATTTCCCAATACACAGTACAACGGCCAAATGATTGACGAAGAGTTAGCTGAAACGATGGAGATCAATAACAACGTAGTAACCATGTTTGGCTTCCTCGGTTTTTTTGCGGCACTCATGACGTGCATCGGAATGTACTCGCTGGTATCGCTCAACATAGTAAAGCGTATGAAAGAAATTGGAGTACGGAAAGTATTGGGTGCTTCGGTATGGAATATTGCCAGAGTAGTAAACCGGAGTTTTATCATTAACCTGGCCATTGCCATGGTAGTGGGCGGGGCAGGTGGTTATTTTATGGCCAATATGCTTATGTCTTCTATATGGAAATATTATTTGCAATTGGGATTGTTGAGTCTGCTCATTTCATCGGTGGCGCTGTTGGTTTTGGCATTGGCCTCGGTTGGTTATAAAACAATTGCGGCAGCATCTTTAAATCCAACCAAAACGCTGCGCGATGAATAGGTGCTGTAACAAATTATCCGCAACCGTAGTCTAAGAGGCGGAACCTCAAAAAGAAGAAAAAAATTTTTACCACTCCTCGCGGGGCTCACGCAACCCGCCAAGGGTTGGTGGCATCTTACCCTCATAAACTCGTTACCATGTTCAGAAATTATGTTAAAGTAGCACTTCGCAACATCCGTAAGTACAGTTTTTACTCCAGCTTAAATATTGTAGGCCTTGCTTTCGGGCTGGCTGCGTGCTTCCTCATCGGGCTTTATATTTTCGATGAACTTTCTTACGATCGTTTCCACACGGATTACCAGAACATTTATAGCGTGGGGTTAAATGGAAAAGTGGGCGGACAAGAAATCTACACAGCTTCCAGTTGCGCCCCATTGGCACACGCTATGGTAAGTAATATCCCTGGTGGTATGCAATGGAAAACTGGCTGGCATCGTTTGCCTATCGGGTGGCGCTAAGCCCGGGTTTGTTTTTTGTTGGCGGTGCGCTGGCTGCTTCGGTGGCTGCTTTTACCGTTAGTTTTCATTTTATAAAAGCGGCTCGTTCTAACCCCGTAAATTCCTTGCGCTATGAATAAAAAACGGTGTTTTTGTATCAATTTGGGCGCTTTTCGATTTCAATGTTAAGTTTTTTTAACCGCTTGGTAATGCAGGGGTAACCTGATAATTTGGGTTTCTAAATACATGCATTTATGGAAAAATTAGTGCTTAAAGGCAAGAAGGAAATCAGAATGTTGCTGGCCGATTCGCTGCATCAAACAGTACAGGCTCTGGGTTTAACCAAGTCCAAAAAAAAGGCCGAGCAATTAATTGAAAAATCTTCGAAGCGACTGGCCGCAGTGGTGGCCCGGCAAATGAAGAAAGAACTTAAAAAGTTAAAAACTAACAAAGCAACCAAAGCGAAGAAAGTAAAAGAGCCGGAACTGGTAACGGCATAATAACTTTCAAACTAAATTTAAATAAGGGCCTTGGGCCCTTTTTTAGTTTGCAGGTATTCGAATAAAGAAACATTCATCATCAGCAAAAGCATTCCGTAAAAGGTATCTTCTACCGGAATGGTACCCAACCGAATGCCCAGGTTTTCGGCATCGTTATACCACACCACCTGTTCTTCAATACCGGTGCCGGTAAGAATTCCGTTTACGATAAAAAAGGGAATAAGTATAAATACAAAGGCAAGATAGAATTTACCCAGGTAGTTCGTTTTCCATACCCACCGATGCAGCACAAGAAAAATGGCAAGCACTATAAATGTAACTCCGGTGTACCAACGCTCCATATGAATACCACCCACTACGAACATCATACCCATCAGTAAATCGGTAATCAGGTTGGTATATTTCTCATTAAGGCGCCATGCGATTAAATAATTTACAGCTTCGTAGGTAAACACACAGGCATACGGAATGCAAATGAAGAACAAGACTTCTTCGAGTGGGAGGGAGCCCAGCTGTATTCCCGTAAGGTAGCGCGGGGTAAAACCCCATACACCCATCTGGGTAAAGCACTCATCCCATACCAGAAAGAAAACAGCCGGTACCGCAATGGCAACCCACAGGTACCGCCATTTTTTAGAGAAGTTATGTTTTGGATAGAAACTAAAAAGAAACGGAAAAAGAATCGAGAAGAAATCAATGGCAAGATATACATATGTGTCTTTCACAACTTAATACGCGGATATTCCATTAATCACAACCATTGCCTATTGCGTTTCCTGGCGTTTCTGTTTAAATACAAACTTGCCGGGTTCGTATTTTTTGGGAGCGTAGAGAAATCCAAAAGCCTCGCAATCTTCTTTGGAATGCTTGGCGTGGTGGATGTAGTGGGCATGAATCATACGTTGCAGGTATTTGCTGCGCCTGGCAGGTCGCCACTTTACACGTTGATGTACAATAATATCGTGGAAGATGAGATAAAATAGCCCGTAACAAAAAATGCCAAGGCCTACCGCAAGCAGGTAGGGATTATACTGCACCAGACTGAAATAATAAAAAATACCGATTGAAGGGATGCTGAAAACTACGGCAAACCAATCGTTCTTTTCCAGCGAATGATCGTGTACCGTGTGGTGCGATTTATGCCATACCCATAAAAAGCCATGCATAATGTACTTGTGAGTAAACCAGGCAACAAACTCCCAAAAAAGAAATGTAGCTATGGTTATGAGGGAGCAAAATAAAATTACTTTCCAGTCCATCTCAACTTTTTTTAAAATGCGCTTCGAGAACTTTATATCGATAGTCAAAAATACGATTAACCTCGCGCCCAACAAAAAGGACATTTGCTAACCGACCGAGTATGCCAAGCGGAATAACATAGTTTACCTCGTCCGTCATCTCAACTCCATTATCAACTTCTTTAAACCAATGCTGATGATGCCACAGTGCATACGGCCCAAAGCGCTGTTCATCTACAAAGTAATTGGGTTCTTGTACATGCGTAATTTCGGTTACCCATTGCATTTTTATGCCCGGCAGCACGCGCACGTGGTAGCGAATAATTTGGCCGGCATAGGTTTTTTCGCCACCACTCATGTAAAGAATAGAAAAGCCCATGTGGGCCGGTGTAATCTTAGAAAGATTGCTGGGTGTTGAAAAGAAATCCCATGCCTGTTGGTGGGTAATGGGCAACCATTGGGTTCGTTTCAGTGTATAAATTTTCATCCATTAGTACAACAAGAAGTCTGGCCAAAGGTTTAGTTGGTGCTTTAAAGTTTTTTTATACCAATGTTCCGGTACCGATGCCTTGCACCGGGTACCCACGAACTTAACGGCATTCCGCCACTTGCTTCGGGCGCGTACACAGCCGTCCAATGGCACTGCAAAGCAATCATCCCTTCGGTAGCCTCGCCAATAAAATCGTTTTTGGTTTGTTGCACACTGTACATTTCCACACCGTTAATCCATAAGGTAATGTGCGGAATTTCGCCCACCATGCGGATACGAAAAGAATTCCAATCACCTGCTTTCCAAATTTCGGTACGCTTGCTGGCTTTGCCCGGGGTACTTAACGGAATCCTTTCTCCTAATAAATCACCTGTATTGCCGGGCAATACCAGTTCTATCTGGTAGGCGGCACCGCCTTCGTTCGATCTGAGAAAGATGCCTCCGTTGGCAAACGAATCTATTTTTATTTCCAGGTACAACTCAAAATCGCGAAAGATTTTATCAGTTAACAAAATGCCACCTTGGCCAAACGGCTGCTGACTGGCTATGATAGCGCCATCTTCCGCAAAAAAATTGGGTGTGCTGCCCTGGTGGGTAGTTCGGCTTACATGCCAGCCCTTTAGATTCTTACCATTAAAGAGTGGCTTAAATTCTTTAGGAATCTGCGCCAGGCTTAATGTGCTAATCAGGCTCAATACTATGAGAGATAGGAGTTTCATTTTCCTTGTGACTGGTTACTGGCTTCTTGTTTCTGGTTGTTTTGACTAACCGCTTACCAATTACTGATTACTACTTACTAATTCAACCACCAACCTAAATCCTGTATCATATCCACTTCCGGGGCCAGCGGCATGGGTCATGTAAGTAGCATTTTTAACATCGCCATAAAAGCAAGAGCCTTTAAGCACGTGGTGTTTTGCTTTAGCAGGCGGAGATGGTTCGGCAAAAATCTTTTCGTTATAAAAATCATCAACCCATTCCCACACGTTGCCCAGCATATCGTAGAGTCCCCAGGCATTGGGTTGTTTTTGTCCTACGGCTTGTGGTGTTTGTTTTGCAATATGGGCGGTTGCATTGATTTCACTCCATGCAATATCATGCGGGTTACCGGCACGCGCTGCATATTCCCATTCAAATTCGGTAGGCAGCCGATAGTGCGCTTTACCCTTTTCGAGGTGGTTGAGTTTTTTAATAAATGCCTGTACTTCTTTCCAGCTAACATTTTCTACCGGAAAATTTTCTGTGTTACCTGCCATGCGGGTACCTTGAAAGTATGCCGGATTGTTGCCCATAACGTGTTGCCACTGGGCTTGGGTTATTTCAAATTTGCCAATGTAGAATGAATGCGGAATGGTTACTTCAAAACCAGGACGTGCCGCTTGCAGTGCAAGGGCTTGGGCAGTTTCATACACACTTGCTTTCAGAGCGGGTAAGCCCATATCATCGGCAGGGCCCTTGCGGTATTGTTCCAGAAAACCAAATTGCGATGTGGTAGGTGTAAATTTGCCAAGCACAAAGCTCCCGGCCGGCACTTCGATAAACGATATACCTACACTGTTTATATATTGATTTTGACTCCAACCCGAAAGTGTTGCGGCCAATAAAAAAACAACAGTTAAACGCATAGGGGCTAATCCGTAATACTCTGGTAAACCAGCACTTTGTAGATGTCGTCAATTTCGCGATGGGGCCCCCACATCTGGCGATAGAGCAGCACCACCAGTCTTTCTTTTGGATCTACCCAATACGTTGTAGAAAAGGCACCACCCCAGCTAAAGGTACCTTGCTGATGCGGTAGCATAGATGATCCTTTTTCGGTTACGATGCTGAAACCCAAACCAAACTTATTGTCACCAAGATTCAAATCGCCAATCTGGTTCATGGTCATCATGCGCACGCTGTTGCGTGAAAGAATGCGGGCTCCATTGTACTCGCCTCCATTTAAAAGCATTTGTAAAAAGATGGCATAGTCATAAATGGTAGAAGACAAACCGGCACCGCCCGAAAAATAGGCGGTAGGTTGTAACGGGTAGTTGATACTGGTGCCGAGGCCGGCACCGGCTTTTTCAAGCTGGCCATTGTTATTGGTGATAAAGAAGTTTACCAGGCGTTCGGCTTTTTCTTGCGGAAGGTTAAAGTATGTATCGTTCATGCCCAGCGGCTGAAAGATCCGGTCGTGGAAAAATTTTTCGAGTGTGGTGCCCGACCATACTTCTACCAGCCGGCCCAGCACATCGGTGTTGAGGCCGTACGTCCAGCGCTCGCCCGGTTGGTGCATGAGCGGTAACGAAGCCAACCGGTTGATGGCATCTTCCAACGTATCGTTATGAATATCCAGGCCGGCAGTAATTTTATTTTTTGCATAAATGGAATTCGCCTCGGGGCTTCCGATTTGCGCGTAGCCGATACCCGAGGTATGTGTTAATAGATCGCGCACGGTAATCGGCCGCTTTGCGGGCACGGTGGTGTAGGTGGTATCTTTTGGATTAAATTTTTCCAACACTGAGATTTTAGCAAATGCCGGAATGTAGGTAGCTACCGGATCGTCCAATAAAAATTTTCCTTCTTCGTAGAGCATCATCGCGGCCACGCTGGTTATGGCTTTGGTTTGTGAGGCAATCCGAAAAATGTCATCGGGTTTTAGTGGTTGCCTGGTTTGTAAATCGTTGTACCCAATTGCTTTGTGGTAAACCACGCGGCTATCATGGGCAACAAAAGCAACGGCTCCGTTTATCCAACCCTGGTTGGTGTAATGGGTAAGCATAGAATCGATGCGGGCCAGGCGTTGGCTCGAAAAGCCGGCCGACTCAGGTTGAACGGCTGCGAGCTTATCGATGCGCTCAACAACCGGGGGCTGGCAACTCAGCAGCAGTATCAGTAACACAGAAAGACTGGATTTTTTCATATCAGGTAATTTTGAAAACTAAACTTAACACTACGCAGCGGCAATTCAAACGGAATGTTTTCGGCTGGGCGAATGAGGAATTGCTACAATTTTTTTAAGGAACGCTGAAGCGCCCAGTACGCGCGGCCATAACCAACCAGAATTTCTTCGCCAGCTTTTATAGTTCGGGTTGCTTCAATGAAACAGCGAGTGCCATAGCTAACGTATTCGGCATTGTTGAGCAGGCCTTTTTTGCGGCTGCTGCCACCTGCATCGTTGGCATACCGGCCTTTTGCCCGGGTGCGTTGGGCATCAATGGCCATGCGGTGTGTTACCCGTAACAGGTAGCCGTTGTGCCCGTCTGTGTGTTTCACATCTTTCCATTTACACAAACGGCCTTTGTATTCAATTATCTGCTGGCCTTTACGCAGTGTGCGGGTGGTAAATAATCCTTTACCGGCCTGCGGCAGCGTGGATTTTTTTACAAACAACATGGGGTGGTTAAAATACCTTAGGCCGGGTGGTTTTTATATACTTCCTGTAAGGTTAACACGGCATCGGCTACATCGCGCATCTCCAGCAGCAACCGGGTTTGTAACATGCCCATGCGATTTCCGATTTCATCTTTTTGAATGTCAGCCACCAGTTCGTCCACGCTTTTGTTTAAGAAGTGTTGCAGGCGAATGGCTTCGTCATGCAAGGGTGGTTGCTGTTTGGAAATGGCGGCTCCGCTTTTTTGCAGAAAGTGGCTCATTTGTTTTTCAAGTGTTTCGGTTAGTTCCGCGTATTTCTTTTTGGGTGGTGCGTGGTGGTTTACCACGTGGGTCATGATCACATCGTTTATAAGTCGGGAGCTTTGGTATAAATCCTGCATCAGGTCAAACACATGAATGTACAGCCGTCCGGTGGCCAGGTTGCCTTTGTCCATCTTACGCACATATTTAATAATGCGCGAGTCGAACTTTTCGTTTTGCTGTTTTAACTTTTCTAACTGGGTGTAGGCTTTGCGCAACGACTCTGCATTTTCGGTAAGCAGGGCTCTTAAACTTTTCTCTAACGTTGCCTGAATGGTTGCCAGCGCATGCGCGGTGTTCTTTCTACTTTCTTCCACAGCCTGTTGGGTACTTAACTGCTTTTGTTCCAGCAGGGGAGCATCGGTGCGGGCTTCTTTCTCTTTCTTTTTAAAAACCAGGTGGCTGCGCACTAATAAAAAGCCGGCAACCACGGCCAGGGCCACCATTCCTGTAAAGCCCGTGTGGTACATAATAAATGCCAGCAAACCGCTGGCCAAAAGGGCAACGGCTGCGGTAACAAGCCAGCCGGCAATAACATTAATTACTCCGGCTACGCGGTACACCGCACTTTCACGGCCCCAGGCCTGATCGGCAAAGGAAGAGCCCATTGCCACCATAAATGTTACAAAAGTTGTACTAAGCGGAAGTTTTTGCGAAGTGCCGTATGCAATAAGTAAGCTGGCCACCACCATGTTTACGCTGGCGCGCACCAGGTCGAACGAAGCCTGATCTGCGGCTACATCTCCGGAACTTTCCTTTTGAAACTGAACTGAAATTTTGGAAGACCAACTTTCAGGAACAACCTTTTCAACAGCCCGCCCGGCCCACATGGCGCTACCCACCAACACCCGCGATACCAGGTTGGGTTTAAATTTTTCATCGCCTTCATCTTGCCGGCCCAGCGACACTTCGGTTTCAGTTACTTTACGGCTTTTGGAATTAGTCCATAACGTAATAACCATTATTACTCCGCCTGTAAACAAAAGCCAGGTAGGGGTTGCGATTTTCTGATTGAGGATGCTCATAGAAAAATCGGATGCAGCCACGCCCGATTGTGCCCACACCTGAAACGAAACCAGGCCGGCTACCGAAACCCCGATAAAGTTTACCAGGTCGTTGCCGGCAAACGCCATGGCCAGCGAGAAGGTGCCCAGCAACACAACCCCTTTTAAGGGGTTAATTTTTTTCCACCACATTAATACCTGTATAATAATAGACCAGGCCACCACCGAGATTAGCACAATGGGCAACGTATTTTCAGTAATCCATTTTATCTGAGCATCGGTAATAAAAGCACTGCCTTTGGCGCCTTTAATCAATAGGAAATAGATAATGCTGGTAATGGCCAACCCGCTGAACAAGGCTCCGTACTTACGCAACGATTTTTTCAATTTAAAGGAAAAAATAATGCGGGCAATGTGCTGCACTACCGAGCCGACAATAAACGATAGGAACACCGAAAGAAAAATGCCCACGATAATTGTAACTGCGCTGGAGTAATTAATTATCTCCGGCCATTTCTCAAAACCAAAGCCGCTGTCGAACGCAATGAGTAACCCGGTTACCAGGGCTGCACCCAGCAATTCAAAAATAAGCGATACGGTGGTGGAGGTTGGCAAGCCAAGCGAGTTAAAGAAATCTAACAGAATGATGTCGGTAAGCATTACCGCCATAAATACAATCATTATCTTATCGAACGAAAAGTAGGTGGGATTGAAAATGCCATTGCGGGCTATCTCCATCATGCCGCTGGAAAACATCGATCCGCACACAATGCCGAGGCTGGCTACTAACAGAATAACTTTAAAAGATGCTACCCGCGAGCCAATGGCAGAGTTCAGAAAATTAACCGCATCGTTACTCACGCCAACAATCAAATCCACAACGGCAATAGCCATCAGAATTACGATAAGAGCCAGGTAGAAATTCATAAAATAAATTAGGCCTCAAAATTAAGGATTTGGGCTAATCCTGCTTTAGAATAATGGTACCTTTAAGGCGCACTTTTTTGCAGACGGATGAAGGACTTTAAAAAATATTTTATTATTACCACCCAACCCGACCAGGTGTACCTGGCGCTTACCACCGAGGCTACCATTCAATTATGGACGGGCGATAAGGCCGAGATGAAACCCGAGCCCGGCACCGAGTTTTCGCTGTGGGATGGAAGCATTGTAGGTAAAAACCTGGAATTAGAGCCCGGCAAAAAAGTAGTGCAGCAGTGGTACTTTGGCGATCAGGCGGAACCTTCTATCGTAACTATAAAACTCCATCCGCACGATCAGGGTACTTCCGTGGAAGTAAGACACACAAACATTCCGGATGAAGACTACGAGGAGATTGCAGAAGGTTGGATTCATACCTACATGGCTTCGTTGCAGGAGTTTTACGAAGGCGAACCGGAGCGAGACCAGTAACTAGTTGAAGTGATATAAAAACACCAACAACCCGTTAAACGCAGGCTTGGGATTATCTTTAATTTCTAAAGTAACCTCTACTTCAAATTTGGTAATGCCGCGCAGGTTGGCGATAGAATGCAGTTTGGCGCGCAGGCGAACTTCGCTGTTTACCAACACCGGCTGATTGAATTTAAATTTTTCGATGCCGTAGTTGATCATCATTTTTACATTGCGAAACTCTGCAATCTGATCCCACAGGTGTGGCACTAACGACAAGGTCAGATAGCCGTGTGCAATCGTACTTTTAAATTGCGATTCGGTTGCGGCCCGTTGCGGATCGGTGTGTATCCACTGATGATCCAGGGTTGCATCGGCAAACAAGGTTATTTGTTCCTGCGAGATTTTCAGGTACTCCGAAACTCCCAGTTCTTTACCTTTATAGGTTTCAAATTCTTCGTAACTGCTGATGAGAAGGGGCATTGATTTTAGTAGGTTTGTAATGGCAGCCAATTTAAAAATTCATTCACATCTTTCATAGCATGGCAAAAAAGCAACGTTTTGAAATTGAAGCAAGGCTGGTAGAATACAGCGATACGCTGGTGAATACGGTGCTGGAGCTGCCAACCGCGGTGGTGAAGCAATTGCCCGTGGGGCGCGTGCGGGTTGAGGGCCACATCAATACGGTACCCTTTAACCTGGGCATACAGTACAAGAAAACGGGGGCGCGGTACCTGAGCATAAGCAAGGTGTTGTGCAAGGCTGCAAAGATAAAACCGGGCGATAAAGTAAAAGTGAGTTTTCAATTGGTTGATGCCGATAAACTTGATCTGCCTGAAGAGATGGAAGCCGTGCTGGCACAAGATGAAGCCGGTGCGAAATTGTGGAATAAACTTACGGTTGGCTTACAGCGCAGCCTGGTACACTATATTAATAGTACCAAAAATGTGGACTTGCGCGTTGAGCGCGCGTTGTACCTTATTAATAAAGTAAAGTCAGGGGCGTATAAGAGCAGGATGAAATGAGGGTGCTGGGTTGCTAGTTGCTCGCTGCTGGTTACTGGTTGCTCGCTGCTGGTTGCTGGTTACTGGCTTTTTTAACCGAATACTTAACACTGAATACCGCTTACCGATTACTGATTACCGATTACTGAACACCCAAAACCCCAATGCCCGAAATAGACATCCCCATAAAACCCAAAGTTGAAACTGATGTCCTCACCGCGATCGACACACGGACGCTGGAAGACCAGCACGTGTATGTGCATTGCTACTACAAAAATGAGTTGAACGAAATGCTGATTCGAGTTTGGCGATCTACTTTTTTGGTTGATAATAGCAGCGGAACCCGAAGCGAATTGGTGCATGCCGAAAATATTTCGTACGCCCCCCAATGGACAATCATTCCCGGTAAAAAAGTGTTTTCTTTCCTGCTTATTTTTTCTGCGTTACCAAAAGATTGCAGGCAGTTCGATTTGGTAGAGGATATTCCCCAAGCCGGGGGCTTCTTCATTCCGGCTATTCAACGCAACGAGTTGGATGTGTACCATGTGGATATACTGTAGTTGCTAGTTACTCGCTTCTGGTCACTAGCTGCTTGTTGTATTGACTAATTTACTAAAACCAAATACTGAAAACCGATTACCGATTACTGATTACCGATTACCACATACTCACCACCTAATACTATCTTGCACCCATGTATCCGGTACTGGAAGTTCTTTCTCAACTCAAAGCGGAGTTCTGCACGCAGAAGATTCTCATTCTGCAAGCACCACCCGGTGCGGGCAAGAGTACCGTATTGCCGTTGCAATTGATAAACGAACCGTGGCTGGCAGGCAAGAAAATTATTATGCTCGAACCCAGACGCCTGGCTGCTCGCTCCGTAGCCATGCGCATGGCGCAACTTCTTGATGAAGAAGTAGGGGCCACTATTGGTTACCGTGTGCGCTTCGAAAATAAGGTTAGTGCAGCAACCCGAATCGAAGTGGTAACCGAAGGCATTCTCACGCGCATGATTCAGACCGACAGCACCCTGGAAAACGTTGGGATGGTTATCTTCGATGAATTTCATGAGCGCAGCCTGCAAGCAGACCTTGCCCTGGCATTGTGTGTGCAGGTGCAAACTGTAGTGCGCGATGACTTGCGCCTTCTCATTATGTCGGCCACGCTGGATGGTGAAAAAATTTCCGGTGTCCTGAACAACGCACCAATTCTTACCAGTCTTGGCAGGCAGTATCCCACTATACATCACTACATTAATCCCGATAAGGATTTGCGCTTGCCACAAAATGTGGCGCGTGTAATTCGTAAAGCGTTAAAAGAACAAACGGGCGATATGCTGGTGTTTCTGCCAGGCGCAGGAGAGATTCAACACGTACAACAATTATTGGAAGCAGAAAATGTTTCGGGTGTGGTGCCCTTGTTTGGCGATTTACCTTTTAAGAAACAGCAAGAGGCAATCCTGCCACATCCGCAAGGCTTGCGAAAAATTGTGCTTGCTACTTCGCTGGCCGAAACCTCGCTAACGATAGAAGGAATAACAACCGTAATTGATTGCGGCTATGCGCGTGTGCCCCGGTTTGATCCGCGCAGCGGCTTAACGCGATTGGAAACTGTACGCGTAACACGCGATGCGGCCGACCAGCGGGCCGGGCGTGCAGCACGGTTGGGGCCGGGAGTGTGCTATCGCTTATGGCCTGAAGCACTACATCATACTTTACAGCCTAACCGACAACCCGAAATTCTCGATGCAGATTTAGCATCGCTTGTGCTTGAGTTGGCAAACTGGGGTGTAACCGAGTTGGCCGAACTTACATGGATAACACAGCCACCACCCGGTGCGGTTAGCCAGGCGCGTGAGTTGCTGCACACCCTCGAAGCTCTGGATGAAAATAAAATTACTACACGTGGCAGCGAGATGCTGAAACTGCCCACGCATCCACGCATTGCACACATGTTGTTGTCAGGGCAAGGTGTGTCTTTGAGTCTTGCGGTTGACCTCGCCTCGCTACTCGAAGAGCGGGATCCTTTACCCAAAGAAGCTGGTGCCGATTTATGCTTACGCGTTGAACTCTTGCGCAAGTGGCGCGCGGGCGAACGCGTAAATGCCGATCGCAAGGTGTTAGAACGCATTGAACGTGTAGCAACCAACTGGCGTAAGATTTTTAAGTTAAAAGAAGACAACACCCATCCGCCCGATAGCGAAGTGGGTAGGTTGATTGCCGAAGCGTACCCGGAACGAATTGCACAACAACAAGAGAAACAAAGCGAACGGTATAAACTGGCAAATGGTAGGGTAGTGAAATTACCGCAGCACGATGCACTTGCACGAGAGCGTTGGTTGGCGGTAGCACATGTAGATGCCGGCAGTAGCGAAGGTAAAATTTTTCTGGCCGCACCTTTAGATGAAATTGAGCTGCAACACCGGGCCACCGAAAAAGAGACCGTAAAGTGGGATGCTGACCGAGGCATGGTAGTAGCACAACTTGAGAGGATAATCGGCAACACGATATTAGCGGTAAAGCCACTTACCAAAATTTCGGAAGCCACACGTATAACGGTATTGCTTGCTGCATTGCGCGAAGAAGGAATAAAAATGTTGGGGTGGGCAGACACCCACACCGAATGGCAAAACCGTGTGTTGAGTGCACGCACCTGGCGACCCGATGAAGCCTGGCCCGATGTAAGCACCGACCATTTACTGGCTACTGCCGGGGTCTGGCTTACACCTTATCTCAACAACATCACCAAGCGCAGCGAACTGCAAAAGCTTGACTTGCTGAACATGCTTACTGGTTTATTGCCATGGGACCTGCAACCAAAGCTGGATAGAATTGCTCCGGTTAGATTAAACGTGCCGAGCGGCTCGCAGATTAAACTTATCTACTTTAGCGATGGCCGCCCACCCGTAATGGAAGTGCGCCTGCAAGAAATGTTTGGCTTGCTGGAAACACCGGTAATAAACGAAGGCCGGACTAAAATTTTGCTGCACCTGCTCTCGCCAGGCTATAAACCCGTACAGGTAACACAAGATTTAAAAAGTTTTTGGCAAACTACGTACCACGAAGTACGCAAGGAGTTGCGCATGCGCTACCCCAAACACCATTGGCCCGAAGACCCATGGACTGCGGAGGCGGTGAGAGGGGTGAAGCGGAGAGGGTAAGTTATCAGAAAGAATTTATTTGGAATCAGGAACCAAGATTCTTAGATTTAAATATAAGGATAATTATTGTTGATTGTGGAACTTGCATTATATCATGGACAAGATCTTGTATATGGAGCAACAGTTAGCCTTTTAGTGGTCAGGATGATTCTAAACTTTATTATCTATGTAAAGATTGACTCAGTTGTAACTCAATCTAATCCTACTATATGGCAAACAATGACAAGTCATTCATATAATGAGAAAGAAGATTTGGCAAATACCAGACCTTCATTTGATGTAGATAAAGGAAAGGGAAGTCTTGGTAATACTGAAATATTTCATATCGCTCTGACATTTTGGTGGCCACTTGAATTGTGGGACACAAAATTTGTAAAGAGACTGAAGAGGATAGCAAACATTTTAAATTTAGTATTCCTCCTACTTTTGGTCGTAACGGTCGTCCTTTTCTTGCACATGCAAGAGGTTAACGTAAGGTATCATAATATCAAAAGAGATTGGACTAAAACATTAGGGTAATTAAGTACAAGTTAGCTTTAATTTATGATGTTATACATAGAATCGATTTTTAAAATCCCTTAATCTTGATTCTGAATCCAACTTCAAAATAATGAACACATGAAAAAAATTTTATTCCCAATCATTCTCGTGTCATTTCAATTTGTACTCGCCCAATCTAAAAATGAAGAAGAATTAATACGGAATGCACGACAGGCTTCTAATGAAGCTATTACCAGGCAAGACATAGACGCAATTTCAAAATTCTTGCTGGATGATTACGTGGTCGTCCGTGGCAATGGTGCAATGGAACTCGGAAAAGAAGCAAACAAAGCAAGTTGGAAGCTAATGTTTAAAGAAACTCCCAAAACTTATTTTGAACGCCTTCCATCAGAAATTATAATAAGCAAAAATAATCCTGACCTGGCCTGGGAAAGTGGTGAATGGAAAGGGTTTAATACCTATAGTAAAGGCGGTCGCTACAGCGCACAGTGGAAGAAAAAGAATGGCGAATGGAAATTGCAGGCTGAGTTATTTGTTGCATTGGAGTAATGATTCAAAAAAATAATTCATATCAGTCAAGATGTGATTAATCTGATAAAATTTATTGTCGAGACCTAAGCTTTATTTTGATAAAATGCAGGATTCAACATCGTGATCCGAAATTATCGTCCAGTTAATTTTGTGTAAACCCATTTTGAACTGATCGTTCAATTATATTTGATAACAAACCTAACCTATGAAGACCCTATTAATCTGCTTATTTACGGTACTGCTGTTTGCCATAAGCTGTACGGAAAAGCAACCAACCTTTCAGGCTCCGCTCCTAAAAAACATTGGTGATTATAGCGGTCCGGTTACCACGCAATCGAAGTATGCCCAACAATTTTTCAACCAAGGCATTATCATGGCGAACAATTTTAATCATACCGAGGCTGAGCGTTCGTTTCGTGAAGCGGTACGGTTGGATTCAACGTTTGCTATGGGATGGTGGGGTATTGCTTATGTATTGGGACCAAATTTCAACTCGGCTGCAAACATGGGTACCATTCAGGAAATCCGAAATGCCATTACTAAGGCAGTTGGCCTGATGGATAATGCGGCTGATTGGGAACAAGCTTTGATTCAGGCAATTCAGATAAAATTCCCAATGGATACTACAGCCACTGATGGTGAAGGATTTGCAGCGGCCATGAAGAATGTATTCGAGCAATTCCCAGACAATTCATTTGCGGCTACGTTGTATGCAGAAGCAGTAATGAATTTACATCCCTGGGATTTTTATACAAGCAAAGGTGGGGCGCCACGCGAGTGGACACCAGAAATTGTATCCCTTCTTGAGAAAGTAATTTTTATCGATCCGGAAAATCCATTGGCTAATCATCTTTATCTCCACGCTACAGAAGCAAGTGTGGATTTAAGCAAGGCATTGATCAGCGCTGAACGGTTAAAGACATTAGTGCCAGCGGCCGGCCATTTGGTGCACATGCCATCGCACATCTATATCAACACAGGCGATTACCACCTGGGCTCTCTCGCTAATGAAGCAGCCGTAGTGGCTGATAGTATTTACATAGCTGAGTGCCGGGCACAAGGTTATTATCCGCAAATGTATTATCCGCACAATTACCATTTTCTGGCCGCAACTGCTGCGTTTGAAGGCCGTGCTGCGCGCTCGTTAGAAGCTGCATATAAGACCGCTGCCCTTGTCGATAAAAAATATTATCACGAGCCAGGTTACGAAATGGTTCAGCATTACCTCACTATTCCCAATCATATACTTATTAAGTTTTCGCAGTGGGAAAAAATTCTGGTATTGCCCAAACCGACAGAAGACCTTGTTTACCCAACCGCCATCTGGCATTATTCAAGGGGGATGGCGTTTACAAACCTGAATAAAGCCAAGGAAGCCAGGGAAGAGCTTGCAAAATTGAATGAATTACGCCAATCACCCGCAATTGCCGATCAACTCAATTGGGGGATTAATAAGGTTACTGATGTGTGTGCAATTGCTTCAAAGGTGTTGGAAGCTGCATTGAAAGAGCAGGAGGGAAAAAGGGATGAAGCCATTGTATTGTTGAAGGCGGCTATTGTTATTGAAGATGGACTCAATTACACAGAGCCGCCTGATTGGTTTTTTTCGGTGCGCCATGTGCTGGGAAACTTGTTGCTGAAAACTGGTGACTATGAGCAGGCTGAGAAAATTTACCGGGAGGATTTATTCTATTGGGCAAAGAATGGATTCGCATTAAATGGACTTGTAGAAAGTTTGATAGGTCAGGGCAGAACATCGGAAGCAGAGGAAGTGAAGGTCCAATTCACAGTAGCCTGGAAGTACGCTGATACCATATTGAAGAACTCAGTTGTTGATCCTGAAAAGAGACAAGATGTTGCGCTTAGGGTAGATAAAACTTCGCCTGAGATGTTAGTTTATCTGGCTAGTACAATTTGCGTTACGAGATAAGCACCAATTTCGAATTGACAGATTCTAATTCAAGAACACCACCTATAACGTCAATATTAAACAAAATGTCTTTAACAAGAGTATTCTCACATTACATAGCATATGAAACTTAGCAGGTAAATGCCCTTGTCGGAATACAAGTTGCAGGTTCACATCCCGATGTTCCCTCGTAATGCCAATCCCAGCAGGATTCTAGTAACGGCCAAAGCTTGTAAGAATTCTTGCCCCAGCCTGGCTGAGGTTTCACGCGTCAACATCTCGCAAAGTAGACAAATCCTTAATTTTCCGTTTGAATCCACAATTTTCTGAGGGTATTCAAAACAGATTTCAAATTTTAGACTGAGCCAATCGAAGTCTTTTCGGGGTTTAAATTCCCAGTCTTCTGCACGCTGAAACTGACACCCAAGTGTTTTGCATTAACGTGAGTTTCGAACAATATATTAAAAATTTCTTGTTTTACTTTTAATTACAAAGTACTTTTGAATCGTATTTAAAAACGCCATTTTTATGAAAACACCTGTCAGGTTTTTTTACTCTATTCCGGGAGTTGCCGTGCTTACAGCCCTGGTTTTATCCATACCCTTAATTGCGATGCAGGTTACTACCGAAGTGCAGTGGCGTGCTGGCGACTTTCTCATAATGGGGATGCTCCTCTTTAGTACAGGGTCGGCCTTTGTTGTAATTACCCGCAACCTGCCTAGTCTAATTCAGCGGGTTGCATTTGCGGCTGCCCTTGCTACAACCCTCATGCTAGTATGGGTTAACCTGGCCGTTGGGCTTATTGGTAGCGGTGCGCATGCCGGCAACCTCATGTATGTAGCCGTAGTAGCAGTAGTACTTATCGGCACATCGGTTTCGCGGTTTGCAGCCAGGGGAATGGCGCTAACCATGTTTGCTGCGGCACTCACCCTGGCAATTATAGGCGCTATTGCGTTACTGGCTAATATGCAAACGTACCCTGGCAGTTCGGTAGCTGAAATTCTTGCTGTAAATACGTGCTTCGCTTTTTTGTATGCCGTTACCGGATTGTTGTTTCGTTGCGCAGGCGTGCCACCGGTACCCGAACAACCACCAGTTTAACCGATTTCAATAACTTTTATGCTGCGATTTAACACATACTATTTTGCGCTGGCGATCCTGTTATTTGCCATTGAAGTGTTGATTGCCCTGTTTGCGCACGACAATTTTGTGCGCCCTTACCTGGGCGATGTGTTGGTAGTTATTCTCATTTATTGTTTTATAAAATCATTCCTTAACCTGCCGGTGTTTGCGCTGGCAGTCGGAGTTTTATTTTTTGCGTTCGCCATAGAATTTTTGCAATACGTGAAAATTGTAAACGTGTTGGGCCTCGAAAAATCAGAACTGTGGCGGATTGTTTTAGGAACCTCCTTCGCATGGTTAGATATGCTGGCATATGTAGTAGGTATTAGGGTTGTGCTGATGGTTGAAAAATACATTTGGCAAAAAGAGTTGGTGTGAAGCGTGAGTATTTTGTAACTGAAAATTCAATTGTGCGGCAGATCTGGGGCCGTAGCGATACCGTGCTTTTTATTTTTGCCGGAGCCGCAGCTGAATTTGCATTAAATAAATCGGTGGACTGGTTATACTTTACGGGCCGACTTCCGGCCGATCCGGTTGGCCGGTTGTTTTCAACGGTTGCGTACGCGCGCAGCATTATGTTTTCCGAAAAACAAACAGCAATGCGTACAATTGATCTGATGAACACCGTGCATGCTCAGGTTGAGTCCAACCGCGGTGCAAAAATTCCAGAGTGGGCATATCGCGATGTGTTGTTTATGTTAATAGACTATTCCATTAGGGCATTTGAAGTAATAGAACACAAGTTGAATATCAGCGAAAAGCAAGAAGTGTTCGATGTGTTTTACCGCTTAGGCCATCGAATGCAAATCAAGGACTTGCCGCAATCTTATAAAGAATGGGAAACAATGCGCGCGCAGCAGTTGCATCAGAATTTAAATTATAGCGAATATACCCGCGATTTGTTTTTACAATACCGTAAACACCTGGGCTGGGCACGCTACCTGCTGTTAACGGAAGTTCAGATTCAAATTGTACCAGCCGAAGTAAGGAAGCGGCTCGGTTTCCGAAAGGTGGGCTTTCTTTATCCGGTATTGCAGCTTTATAAGCTAAGCAGAATGATAAATCTGGATGATGCAGTAAAAGCATTGATATTACCGCCTCGGTATAAACACGCTATCCGGGCATTGGACTCAAAAGAGAACCCGGTAAGCGCAATGCGACAAAACTTTACACCGGCAGCAGGTTAGGACTGCTCTACGAACGCCCGGATTTTCCTGGGTTCACCAAACAGCACCAGCCGGTCTTCAGGTTTAAGTTGCAGCGTGTCAGCAACGCGCCCCAACGTTTGCATCTTATCGCGCATGGTGCCTAGCAAATTTTTCTCTTCCACTTTGCGCTTTACAGTTACCAGCACAAGGTCGTATTCCACAAAGTCGATTTCATTTATTTTCATTCCTACTAATCTGCCAGGTACATGCAGCTCAATTACCTGGTATTGCTCGCACACGCGGTAAGAATCTACTACACCGGTAAAGCTTAGCTTGTGGGCCATGCGCTCCGCAGAGTTTTGTTCCGGATATACAAACTCATTGAGCCCCATAGTTTCCAATACTGTTTTTTGAAGCGAAGAAGTTACCCGGCAAATGATGCGCTTAACTCCAATCTGTTTAAGCAAGGCCGCCAATAAAATAATGGTGCCCTCATTTTCGCCTATGGCTACAATTACCGCGTCAACTTCTTTTAAAGGCAGATCCAGAATCGCATCGCGGTTGGTAGCATCCATCGCTACGGTATAGGTAATTTTGTTTTTAGTTTTTTCGGTGCGCTCTTGCAGAATATCAACACCAAAAACTTCATGTCCGAGTTCAACCAATTTGGTGGCCAGCGAGGCTCCGTAACTTCCTAATCCAAAAACGATGTACTTCATACTGTTGCGTTTAATAGAGAATTTCTTCTACCGGGTATTGATGAACCTGCTTTTTAGGCTGCGCGGCAAAGGCCATTAATAGAGTTAATGATCCAACCCGCCCAATAAACATAGTTACAATTAAAATAATTTTACTGCTTGCCGAAAGCTCGGGAGTAATACCTAGCGTTAAGCCCACGGTGCTAAAAGCTGAAAAAACTTCAAACGAAATTTCCAGTAGCCCAAAGTGCCTGTCGGTAACCGAAATCAGCAACACAGAAATACCAATAATAACCAGCGACAGCACAATAACGGCAAAGGCCCGATTGATAGAGGTTTCACTTATTTGTGTGCGGAAAACTTCCATGCGGTTGTTGCCGGTAATTAACGTGCGCAGATTTAGCAATGCTACGGCAATGGTGGTGGTTTTAATGCCGCCTCCGGTAGATGAAGGCGAAGCACCGATCCACATCAGCAAAAGATAAATCATAACCGTGGGCAACGTGAGCATGTGCATGTTTACAGTATTGAAGCCGGCTGTGCGCGGTGTTACCGAACCGAAAATAGCAGTTACAATTTTTCCACCTACAGTGGTATGCTCTTTCAGGCTGGCGTTGTATTCAAACGCAAAATAGAGCAGTCCACCGGCTACCAGCAGAATAAGGCTGGTCCACAAGGCAATTTTTGAATTAACCTGAATTATTCTGGTACGGCTTTCTTGTACCGGATTATGAAGCAGCCTGTTAACGATAGTGAGTACACGTCTGCGCACATATGAAAAAATATTAAACACAATCGGGAAGCCCATGCCGCCCAGCACAATAAGCAGTGCAATAATCAGGTGCAACGGGTAATTGAATTTAACAAGGGGAGTATTTAATCCATCGGGTAGGGTAGAGAACCCTGCATTGCAAAATGCCGAGATGGCATGAAATACCGCGAAGAAAATTTGCTCTACATTCCTGTCAAACGTAGCTGCATCCAGACTAAAGTAGATGAACACTGCCCCGATGGCCTCAAAGAAAAAAGTTACCACCAGGATGCGCCCCACAATACCCATTACATTGCTGATGCGATTACTGCTTACCATACTTTTTAACGCCACCTGATTATGAAATGAAACCGAACCGGCTGCCAGGTAAGCAAGCAATCCGGTAAACGTCATAATACCCAGGCCGCCCACTTGTACCAGCAACAGAATAATAATCTTACCTACCGAAGTAAAATCGGCCGCAGTACTGACGGTGGTAAGCCCGGTTACACATACGGCACTAGCCGAAGTAAAGAGCGCATCGACCACCGAAATACTTTTTACGGTGGCCATCGGCAAAAGCAGCAACAAGGCGCCTGCCACAATGATAATGGCAAAGCTGGTTATAAAAATGAAGGCAGTGTTTTGCCTCCTTTTGTAAATGTACTTAAGCAACCCCGAGGCTTCGGTTGCAAACAAGAAGCTGATGAACCCGTACACCAGAAGTTTTTTTAATAAGAAGTCGGTGCTGGTTACGTCTTTAAGTTCCTGCACTTGTTTAATCAGTTGCGGCAAGTAGAAGGCGAGTACTACCAATCCAAAAGCATATACATGAGCGCGCCAGTTTTTAAGTTGAGTAAAACCGGCAATAAACCGGATAGTGAGAAGAAATTTTATGCCGATCAATGTGGGAAGCAAGTACTCAACCAGGTGCGGCTGCAAACTGTAAAATGGATGAAACCCAAAATCGTACACCACCAGGCAAAAGGCGGCCAGGGTGGCTAGCGGTAGCATTACATTGCTGAGGCGATAAGTAACTTGGAGAATTTGTTCTACCCAATACCTGCTTTGCGCCAAGGCACTATCGGTAACGTTGCGCTTAAGCCAGCGATAAACTACTTTACTATAGTGAATGAGGTTTTTCAATCCGGGCCGTTAAGGGTTAAACATAACGTAACGAAACTGGAAGCGCAAATTTTGCCCATGCAGACTTCCCGTTGCTGGGGGTAAAATTCAATTGCAACCGGTGGTAAAATCAAGCTTGCGTCAACAGATTAACGGTTAGCTTTAGTCCTTAAAATTCTTAACTTTCTACCTGATCTGATCAATGCGTTAAGTTTCACGTATAAAAATATCAAGTATGGCAGCCTATTCTATTTCTGTTAATGGTGAAGTAAAAAAGATTGATGTAGCCGCGGATACTCCGCTATTGTGGGTATTGCGCGACACGTTGGGCCTGGTTGGTACAAAGTATGGTTGCGGTATTGCGCAGTGTGGTGCCTGCACGGTTCATCTTAACGGTACGGCTGTGCGTTCGTGCTCATTACCTATATCGGCAATCGGCACCAGCAAGATTACCACTATAGAAGGCTTATCGAAAACAGGCGACCACCCGGTGCAGCAGGCTTGGCAGGAGGTGGATGTGCCGCAATGCGGTTATTGCCAGGCCGGGCAGATAATGAGTGCGGCTGCGTTGCTTGCAAAAAATGCAAAGCCCACCGAAGAGCAGATTGCTACGGCTATGAACGGTAATATTTGCCGGTGTGGAACGTACCATCGCATAAAAGAAGCAATAGTGTTGGCATCATCTAAAATGAAATAGATATGGAGACTACAGTAAAAACCAGCAGGCGCGATTTTCTTAAATTAGGTCTTAGTGCAGGTGGCGGCCTGATGTTAAGTTTTAACTGGAGCGATTCGGTTGCCGCACTGATTAATTCGAGCAATGTAGCAGGTGCCGCACCGGTGGAATTCAACGGTTATCTTTCCATTTCACCTGATGATGTGATTACTATATTCTCACCTAATCCGGAGTTAGGGCAGAATATCAAAACTTCTTTTCCGATGGTAGTAGCTGAAGAGTTGGATGCCGATTGGAAAAAAGTAAAGGTGGTACAAGCGGCCTTAGATGTAAAAAAGTATGATCGGCAGTTAACCGGTGGCAGTGGTGCAGTACCGCATTCGTGGGAGCGCTTGCGCAAAGCTGGTGCTACGGCACGCCACATGCTGGTTGAAGCGGCATCAAAAAAATGGAACACTCCGGTAACGGCTCTCACCACCGGCAATGGATTTGTACTGCACCCGGATGGGCGAAGGTTTACGTATGGCGAATTGGCCACCGAAGCGGGGGCGTTGCCTGTACCAGCCGAGGTTAAGTTGAAAGACCCGAAGGAGTTTAAATTGATTGGCACTGCGGTTCCGAATGTGGACAATAAGGAAATGGTTACCGGCAAACCGTTGTACGGTTTGGATTTTTACCGCGAGGGAATGTTGCATGCCATGATTCAGCGCCCCCCTTCATTCGGAACAAAAATTAAATCGGTAGATGCTACTGCGGCTAAGAATATGCCTGGTATTGTTGATGTAGTTACATTCAAAAATAATGTGGCTATTGTGGGCAAGTCCACCTGGGAGATAATGAAAGCCCGTAAAGTAGTGAAGGTGGAATATGAAAATGCCGGGACTATTGAAAGCACAACCGATCACGACAAGTTATTTAAAGAATTACTGGATAAGCCCGAAGCAACAGTGCGAAGAAAAGATGGTGATGTTGAAGCGGCATTCAAAAGTGCGGCAACGGTTATCAAGCGTGAGTATCAATGCCCGTTTCTTTCGCACGCGCCCATGGAACCTATGAATTTCTTTGCGCACGTGAAAGCCGATAGCGTGGAGTTGATTGGTCCTACGCAAACACCAGATCGGGCCCGCATGGCTACGGCTCAGTTGTTGGGCATCGCACCTGAAAAGGTTACGGTAGAATTAACCCGTCTTGGTGGTGGCTTTGGCAGAAGATTACAAGCCGATTATGTGGTTGAGGCAGCCGAGTTATCGAAGCTGATCAATGGCCCGGTAAAAGTTACCTGGAGTCGCGAGGATGATATGATGGGCGGAAGTTATCGCCCGGCAGTTCGGTATCGCTTCGAAGCGGCATTGGATGCAAATGGAAATCTGATCGGATATAAGCTCAGAGGTGTAGGTATAAATGCCGGTAATTCTACCCGCGAAGACAATTTCCCTTCGGGTGCCGTTGAGAATTTATTGATTGATTCCATTGATCATCAATCGCCCATTACCACAGGCGCCTGGCGTGCGCCCATCACTAACTTTCTTGCGTTCGCAGAACAGGCATTTCTGGATGAAGTTGCGATAGCTGCTAAGAAAGATCCGGTGCAGTTTAGGTTGGAGTTGTTGGAGCGGGCAAAACAAAAACCGGTGGGCGCTATTCGGTACGATATTGATCGCACCAAAGCTGTAATTAACCTGGTGGCCGAAAAGTCAGGTTGGGGAAAAAAGAAAAATCTTGCCCAAGGATTTAGTGTGTACTTCTCACATCGTTCGTATGTAGCGCAGGTTGCAGAGGTTGAGTTGGTGAACGGCAATCCGGTGTTAAAAAAAATCTATGCGGCTTCTGATTGTGGTATCGTGATCAACCAGAGCGGAGCTAGTCAGCAGGTGAAAGGCGGCATTGTAGATGGATTGGGCCATGCACTTTACGGGCAGGTTACATTTAAGGATGGAGCAGCCGAGCAACGGAACTTTAATAATTACCGATTGATTCGTTACAACGAGGTGCCGCAGGTGGAAGTACATTTTGTAGATAACGGAATTGACCCAACCGGATTAGGCGAACCGGCATTGCCACCCACCGGAGGCGCAGTTGCGAATGCAATCTTTAAAGCTACCGGCAAGCGATTGTACAATCAACCATTTACATTGCAAGAAGAAATGAAGGGAGTGAAGTTGGGACAGAAGATGTAGGTTTTTGTGATAGTCGTCACAATCACTCAAAAGCAGGAACGACTTTACCAACTACTTATGGCCTACGACTTAAAGCTGGCAGATAGGATTCGCGAATACCTGGCTGACATACCCCGGATTAAAGTAGCGGAGAAGGTGATGTTCAGTGGGATGTCTTTTCTGGTAAATAAAAAAATGTGTGTAAACGTTAGCCACGAAAACCTGATGTGCCGGTTTGACCCGGAGCGGTTTGATGAGATAAGCGAACGGCCCGGCTTTTTACCGATGGTGATGCGCGGTAAACAATTGAATGGGTATTGCTATGTGAGTCCGGAAGGCTTTAAGTCGAAACGAGATTTTCAATTCTGGATGCAGCTTTGCCTCGATTACAATCCAAAAGCGAAAATCTCTAAATCAAAAGCAAAGAAATCGAAATGAAATAAATTGGGCCGATGCAGGCAAGACCGCAATGCATTGCTACAAGTAATAGCCATTAATATAAATCCTAATGAATGCACCCAAAACATCTATTACCGTAGAGGTACTGGTTAATGCCCCGCTACCAATCGCATGGCATGCTTATACAAATCCGGTGGCCATTACGCAATGGAACTTTGCTTCCGATGACTGGTATTGTCCCACTGCTGAAAATGAGTTACGTGCCGGTGGAAAACTTAAGTCGCGCATGGAAGCAAAAGACGGAAGTTTTGGGTTTGACTTTGAGGCGATTTATAGCGAAGTAATTGATCAGAAAAAATTAGCCTATAGCCTGGGCGATGGCCGCCAGATTGTTACCACCTTTAAAAGTGAGGGCGACAAAACAAAAGTGGTTACGGTGTTTGATGCGGAGCGCGAGAATTCGCCTGAAATGCAGCAAGCCGGATGGCAAGCTATTCTCGATAATTATAAAGCCTATGCGGAGCGTGCGGTAAAAATGGAAACGTTGTATTTCGAAACAGAGATTAAAGCACCCGTAAGTAAGGTTGCAACGGTTATGTTAGGCGAAGAAACTTATAAAGAATGGACGGCTGAATTTAATCCAACATCCAGGTATAAAGGTTCGTGGCAGAAGGGTTCTAAAATGCTTTTTATCGGCACCGATAAAGATGGCAACGAAGAAGGGATGGTATCACGCATAAAAGAGCATCTGCCTAACAAGTTTGTTTCCATCCAACATTTGGGTATGGTTCACAAAGGCCAAGAGATAACTTCGGGGGCTGCAGTTGAGGGCTGGGCCGGAGCATTGGAAAATTATTCATTCTTTGAAAGCGCAACCGGAACCCGGCTTTTTGTTACGTTGGATTCTAATCCTGAGTTTAAAGATTATTTCTCAGAAGCGTGGCCCCGGGCACTCAAAAAGCTACAACAGATCTGCGAAGCGTAATTCAGTTATGACAAATCCAATTTTTCCATGCTTGTGGTTTAACGGTCAGGCCAAAGCGGCAGCAGAATTTTACTGTACTGTGTTTGAGAATTCAAAAATCATAGCCGATACTCCCCTCGTTGTAACCTTCGATTTAAATGGTCGCAGGTTTATGGGACTAAACGGAGGGCCGCAGTTTACCTTTAACGAAGCAGTTTCGTTTGTGATAGAATGCAGCACGCAAGCGGAGATTGATCATTACTGGAATAGCCTAACCGAAGGTGGCACCGAAAGCATGTGTGGGTGGTTAAAGGATAAGTATGGTGTGTGGTGGCAGGTGGTTCCTACTGTGTTGGGTAAGCTGATGAGCGACCCCGTGCGTGCACCCCGGGTGGTAGAGGCATTTATGAAAATGAAGAAGTTTGACATCGAGACCTTACTGAAAGCGTAGGCATATGAAAGCAGTAGCGGTATCGGTTGATGCATACATTACCGGGTTTCCACCGGCCACACAAGCAGTGTTAAAACAACTACGGTCTGTTATAAACACAACAGCCAGGCAGGCAGAAGAAAAAATAAGTTATGGCATGCCTGCCTTTACCTTGCATGGAAAAAATCTCCTTTATTATGCCGGGTATAAGAATCATGTGGGTTTGTATGCCATTCCCAATGTAAAGGAGTTTAAGAAGGACTATTCGAAGTATAAAACTTCTGGTAAAGGCACGATTCAATTTCCATTAGATAAGCCATTGCCGGTAACACTTATCAAGCGGATTGTTAAATACCGTATTCAACAACTAACCCCTAAAACCTAATTCATAATTTCCCAATTCCTAATACCCAATTCCATGCAACGCATTCCTGCTAAAGACATAGACGAGTACATTGCTGCATTTGAAGGTAAAGTACAGGCAAGCCTGGTAAAACTGCGCGCCACTATTAAAAAGGCGGCTCCAAAGGCAGAAGAGAAAATGAGTTATGCCATCCCCACCTTTTTTTTAGGAGAAAAAAATCTGGTGCACTTTGCGGCTTACGAAAAACACATTGGCTTTTACCCGGCACCATCGGGTATTAAGGCGTTTGCCAAAGAGTTAATGCCTTATAAAACTTCTAAGGGAGCGGTTCAGTTTCCGTTGGATAAGCCATTGCCGCTAACCATCATTACGAAAATTGTAAAATTCAGAGCGGCCGAAAATTTAGCTGCTCTAAAAAGGAAGAAGTAGTGTTTACAGCACAGGTTGTTCTGCCAGTACTTCTCGCAAATCCTTAATTACAGCTTGAGCCAGACCTGGCACCTGGGTAAGGTCTGTATCCCAAAGATCGGTGTGTTGCAGAATTTGCGTACAAGTTTGATCAACCGAATCGCATTGCCAGGCCCTCCGAAAAATCTCTACGGTTTCAGCAGCATCGTTAACCGGGGTAGCAACACCTTTCCACTCACCTTTATAAAATAAAATTAGCGAGGCAAGTGATCGGATGAGGCGTTTTGGTAATCCTTTTTGCTGCTGGTATGCGAGTAGGGAAGGCAAAATCCGTACTCTGAATTTGGAAATTGAGTTGAGGGCGATGCTGGCAAGTTCATGTCGGATAAACGGATTTTGAAATCGCTCCAGCACATCGTGCGCAAATTGAGTAAGCTCATCGGCTGGTAGTTCCAGGGTTGGGAGTATTTCATTAAAGATTGCTTCCCGAATAAATTTTCCGGTGTCGGTATCATCCACCGAATCTTTTACAGTGCGTAGCCCGTGCAGGTAAGCAACCGGAACAAGCGCAGTATGAGCTCCATTCAATATCCGCACTTTACGGGTGCGATAAGGTGTTAGATCGGGTACAAATTTTACCTGCAGCCCTGCTTTATCAGCAGGAAAAAATTCTCGCACGGCTTCCGGGGCTTCAATTACCCAAAGATGAAATGGTTCGGCTGTAACCACCAGGTTATCGGAGTACCCAATTTCTTGCTGAACCTCATTGATTGTATCTTTTGGAAAGCCGGGCACAATCCGATCAACGAGTGTGTTGTAAAAGATATTTTGTGAGCATACCCACGCTTTAAACGCATCGGGCAACTGCCACAAATCAATATACCGTATAACGGTAGCCCGCAGGGTGTCTCCATTTTTCTCAATTAATTCGCAAGGCAAAAAATAGAGACCTTTATCGGGTGCACCGTTAAAGAAATTGTAGCGGTGCCAAAGCAGTTGGGTTACTTTGCCCGGAAAACTCTTTGCAAGTGCAGCCGGGTTGGTATCCGAAGCATCAAACGCAATCCCCGATTCGGTAGTATTGGAGATTACTATCCGAATGGATTCTGTTTCTGCAAGTTCAAAAAAACAACGGGAATCTTCGTATGGATTGATTGCGCTTTGAATGCAGGTAATCAACCGATGTGTTGAAATGGTTTTTCCGTTTTGCAACCCGTTAAGCGAAACATGGTACAGGCCATCTTGCTGGCGCAGCGCCCCGGCCATACCCGTTGGTAGCGGTTGAATGATTTGGATGTTGCCATGGAAATTTATTTGCTCATTCATTACGTCCACCATCCAGTCTGCAAAGGCACGCAGAAAGTTACCTTCGCCAAATTGAATAATCTTTAGTGGCCGGGGTGGCTTGTGGGCTGTTTTTGCAGACAGGGTTGGAAGCATGTACTTGAAATTTTGCTAAAGGTAGTAAAATGCGCAATCGATTGCGCAATTCTGTTGAATTTTTACTGTAATTTTAAGGCGACTAATTACCGAGAATGACTTTTATTAAATCAGACTTCTTGCTGCAGTCTGCGCAAGCAGTTACGCTCTACGAACAATTTGCTGCTCCCTGTGCGATTGTGGATTATCACAATCACCTATCGCCTAAAGACATAGCCGAAAACCGCCAGTTTGCTAACCTGGCAGAAATCTGGTTGGAGGGCGATCATTATAAATGGCGGGCCATGCGTATAAATGGGGTGCCGGAAGAATATTGCACAGGCGCGCGCGACCCTTACGAAAAATTTTTAGGGTGGGCTAAAACGGTCCCTCAAACGCTGCGCAATCCACTTTATCATTGGACACACCTTGAATTGAAAAATTATTTTGGAATTCAAGAATTATTGAATGAGCAAACGGCTGGCCTGATTTATGAAAAGGCCTCCGCATGCCTGCAACAACCCGAATTCAGAGTGCAAGCGCTGCTTAAAAAAATGAATGTGGCAGTAGTTGGCACAACCGATGATCCGATCGATTCGCTAGAATATCATTCGCAATTTGTAAAATCGAAGGTGGGCTTTAAGATGGTGCCAACTTTTAGACCCGATAAAGCTTATGCAACGCATGATAGCGCAGCGTATAACCTGTATGTAGATAAATTAAGTAGTGCAGCTGGCATTACCATTCATACCCTTGAAGATTTACTGGCGGCTTTAAAAAACAGGATTGACTTTTTCGATTCGCTCGGATGCCGGGCTGCTGACCATGGCCTCGAATTTTTGTATTTCGAACCGGATGCACATAAAAAGTCGTACGCGGTGTTTAAAAAAATCAGACAGGGCGACACGCTTTCCATGGCTGAACAGCTTACGCTGCGCTGCGCAATTTTAATTTCACTTTCCAGGTGGTACCACGAAAAGGAGTGGGCGCAGCAATTTCACGTAGGCGCAATCCGAAACAATAACGACCGGATGTTGCAAACGCTGGGACCTGATACCGGTTTCGATTCGATAGGAGATTTTGCACAAGCAAAGCACATGGCGCTTTACTTTAATGCACTGGATGCCACTAATCAATTGGCGCGCACCATCATTTATAATTTGAATCCAGCCGATAACGAAGTATTTGCAACCATGCTTGGAAATTTTTCCGATGGCAGCATTCCCGGAAAAATGCAATGGGGCTCGGCCTGGTGGTTTCTCGATCAGAAAGATGGGATGGAAAAGCAATTGAACGCCCTTTCGAACATGGGCTTGTTGGCGCACTTTGTGGGTATGGTTACCGATTCGCGAAGCTTTCTCTCATTTCCGCGCCACGAATATTTTAGAAGAATAGTGTGCAATTTAATAGGTGAAGACATAAAGCGGGGATTGTTACCCGATTCGATGGAACTGGCCGGAGAACTGGTGAGCCGGATCTGTCATAAAAATGCGATGACCTATTTTCGGTTTTAGGACTGCACCTGGAAATTATCGACTGCCCAGTTTAGTTAAGATCAGGATGAAGTTGTAATCCCCTGCAAGAAGCGGAGCTTCGAATTAACCATTTCGCAAGGAAGATTGCCGCACCACTAATTCGGGTTTCAACACCACTTTTTGTGGAATGAATTTTTCATTCCGGTTTTCAACTTCCTCCAGAAAAATTTCGGCTGCGGCATTGCCTATTCGCATGCTGTGTTGCTCCACCGTAGAGAGCGAGGGTTCGGTAAGTTCAGTAAAAGCCTCGTTGCTAAAACCAACCAATGCCACTTGTTGCGGCACTTTGATGTTGCGTTCCTTTAAAATTTGCAAAGCGCCCATTACCCCCAAGGCACTGGCCGAAAAAATACCATCCGGTGGCTGAGGCAGCGAAAGTACTTTTTGTGTGCTGGTGCGTCCATCTTCCAATTGCAAATTGCTTTCCACAATCAGCGTTTCATCGTAAGGTAGTTTATAAGCTTGCAATGCCTCGCGGTAGCCACGCAGGCGTTCGCGATAAATACTTAGTTTTTGAATACTGGTATAATGTGCAATACGTTTGCATCCTTGCTGAATAAGATGTTCAGTTGCTTTATAAGCTCCCAGATAATCATCAATTACTACCTGGCTCACTTCCAGTTCGTCATTCGACCTATCGAAAAGAATTACCGGTACTCCTTTTTCGTGCGCTTTTAAAAAATGCGAAAAGTCTTTGGTTTGCTTGGCGAAGGAAGCGATAATACCATCTACCCGGGCACTCAGCAGCGCGTTAACAGTTGCCACTTCTTTTTCGTAGTCATCATGGCTTTGGCAAATCATTACGTTGTAGCGGGCATTGTTGGCAATTTCTTCAATACCCCGTACAACCGATGAAAAGAAGCTTCTGTTAACAGTAGGCACTATGATGCCAATGATGTTACTTTTTCCACTGCGAAGTGCAGCAGCAATGTGGTTAGGTTGGTAGTTTAATTTTTCGGCCGCTTTGCGAACCGCTTTTTTGGTTGCCTCGCTAATGCGCGGGTGGTCGTTTAAGGCCCGCGATACAGTAGAAGCGGTAATGCTTAATTTCTCAGCTATATCGTGAATGGTTGATTTCCCTTTTCTCATAGGTTAGAGTTCGTTTGCAGGTTTACCGATGGTTGCAAGCAGTCCGCCATCAACAAAAATAATTTGTCCGTTCACAAAATCGCTGGCTGCCGAAGATAAAAAGATGGCGGCTCCGGCCAGGTCTGCCGGATCGCCCCATCTTCCGGCTGGTGTACGGTTAATAATAAAGTCGTTAAACGGATGGCCCGCCACGCGAATGGGAGCCGTTTGTTCAGTAGCAAAATAACCGGGCCCAATGGCATTTACCTGTATGTTATACCGGGCCCATTCTGTTGCCATGTTGCGGGTAAGCATTTTTAAACCACCTTTGGCTGCGGCATAGGCGCCTACTGTGTTGCGGCCGAGTTCGCTCATCATCGAGCAGATGTTAATAATTTTTCTGGCCTGGCGTTTAATCATGTAGTGCGCTGCATGTGATTCCTAATTCCTAATTCTTGATTCCTGATTCCTGATTCCTGATTCCTAATTCCTAATTCCTAATTCCTACAACGACACCCCCCGTTTCCATGGAATGAAATCATCCTGATGTAACTGCTGAGCTTTTGCTTTAATCCTACCACTGGCCACTTCGATAATATATTCCAGAATATCTTCGCCAGCTTGTTCAATGGTTTTTTCGCCCGTAATAACGGGGCCACAATCAACATCAATTAGATCGGGCATTTTTTGCGCAAGCCGTGTGTTAGACGATAATTTTATTACTGGAGTGATAGGATTACCCGTGGGTGTTCCCAACCCCGTGGTGAATAAAATAATGTTGCAGCCGGCCCCGGCCAGTGCGGTAGTGCTTTCAACATCGTTGCCCGGGGTGCATAGTAGATTCAAACCAGGCTGGGTGCGGTATTCGGGGTAATCGAGCACAGCCACGATGGGCGAGGTGCCACCTTTTTTCGCGGCCCCAGCCGATTTCATAGCATCGGTAATCAGTCCGTCTTTTATGTTGCCAGGCGAAGGATTCATATCGAAACCGGAGCCAACAGCTTTTGCCGCATTGGAGTAGGCGCGCATTAAAGTGCTAAACCGGTTGGCGGTTGCATCATCTACGGCCCGGTTTATTAATTCTTGTTCCACTCCACACAACTCCGGAAATTCGGAGAGGATGGAAGAACCACCCAAAGCAACCAATAGGTCGGAGGTGTGACCAATTGCCGGGTTGGCCGAAATGCCCGAGAAGCCATCGGAGCCACCGCACTCAAGCCCCACTACCAGTTTGCTAAGCGGAGCAGGTTTTCTTTCTTGTTTGTTGGCTTCGGCCAAAGCCAAAAACGTTTGCCGAATGGCTTGCATCAACAACTCATTCTCAGTTCCTTCTTTTTGTTGTTCCAATAGGATGAATGGCTTTTTAAATTCACCAGCCCGCTCGGCTAATTTCTTCTTAAGAATAGCGGGCTGAGCATTCTGGCAGCCTAAACTTAATACGGTAGCACCGGCAACATTGGGGTTGTGCATGTACCCGGCAATCAGGCCGCATAAAGCTTCCGAGTCTTGCCGTGTTCCTCCGCACCCGCCCTCGTGTGTTAAAAATTTTATGCCATCGATTTGCGCGAAGAGTGGCCCGTGTTGGGTTGGCTGGGTGGTGGGCAAAATTACCTGTTCAATCTTTTCAGAGTTACCTTGCTGATGCAATTGAACCAACTCGCGTACATAACTTTTGTAGGCATTATACTTGCTAAAGCCCAACTCTTCTTCAAAGGCTTGTTTAATCACATTCACATTGCGGTTCTCGCAAAATACCAGTGGCACTACAATCCAATAGTTGGCGGTGCCTACCTGCCCATCCGGGCGGTGAAATCCTAAAAAGGTTTTGTTACGCCACCGCGCTACATCAGGCATTTTCCAGTTTCCATTTTCAGTTCTGGTGGTAAAGGATGCAGCCTCGTGCTTCACATTGTGTGTGCCAATGGCACCACCGGCCGGAATGACTTCGGTGGCCTTGCCCACAACTACGCCATACATATAGATGGTATCGCCTGGTTGCATGGTGCGCTCAACAAATTTATGCTTAGCCGGAATCTCGTTTACCAGCGTAAGGTTGGTGCCGTGGTATTCGATCGTTTCACCTGTTGGTAAATCGGTAAGCGCCACAAATACATTGTCGGCCGGGTGAATTTTTATAAACTTGTTTGTCATATAGATAAACCCATTATATTATTTTCATAATTTAAAGAACAAGCCCGTTTTAAACCTAATTTTCAGTGCTGGTCAAAGCTACCGGTACTAAAACAATAACAAAGCATGACCCCAAAAAAAGTAATAACCTTCGGAGAAATAATGATGCGTCTTTCGGCCCCCGCCTTTGCGCGGTTTACGCAAACCGATCGCTTTCAGGTTTTATATGCCGGCAGCGAAGCCAATGTAGCCGCATCGCTGGCCATTTTGGGTGTGCCTGCCGCGCATGTTACCCGTTTTCCGGATACTGATCTGGGCGTAGCGGCCACGCAATCGCTCATGCGTTGCGGTGTAGAGGTGCAACATATTGTTTATGGCGATGGAAGATTAGGTATTTATTTTTTGGAGAACGGAGCCATGCAACGCTCATCCAAAATCATCTACGACCGGTTCGATTCGGCTTTTGCAAGAATTACCACTGGCGAAATAGATTGGAGCTATGTTTTTCAAGATGCACAATGGTTTCATTGGACAGGCATTACTCCGGCAATCTCGCAGGGCGCGGCCGATGTATGCGCAGAGGCTATACTCGCTGCGCGTAAATCAGGACTCACTGTTTCGGGTGACATAAATTATAGAAGAAACCTGTGGCAGTACGGCAAATCGGCAACCGATGTAATGCCGGGACTTATTGAGATGACCGACATTATTGTGGGTGGAACTACCGATTTTGAAAATTGTTTAAATATTTCTGAGAAGAATTTTGAGAAGGCCTGCCAGCAGGTGATGCGGCAGTTTCCTGTGGTTAAGAAATTAACTTCCACACACCGCGAATCCATCAGTTCATCACACAATAAAATAAACGCGCGGTTGTGGAATGGCAAGCAACTGCTCACTTCGGCAACATACGATCTTACGCACATTGTAGATCGGGTGGGCACAGGCGATGCCTACATGGCCGGGTTAATTTATAAATGGATTCATCAACAATCCGATCAGCAAGCTATTGAATTTGGAATTGCAGCCAGCGCCCTCAAACACTCCATAGAAGGCGATGTAAACCTGGCCACAGCCGAAGAAATCGAGTTGTTGGTGAAAGGCGAAAATGTAGGCAAACTTTTACGCTAATGGAGTTGGGGAAGGAGCACATCATCCACACCATCAAGAGTACAGGTATTGTGCCGCTGTTTTCGCACGAAGATGCAACTGTTGTACTGCAGGTAGTGGAGGCATTGTACCAGGGTGGGGCCCGCGTGTTTGAGTTTACCAACCGCAAGCCAAATGCGTTGCAGGTTTTTCAACAACTCGTAGCCCGTGCGTCCAACTTTCCTGAAATGGTGTTGGGGGTAGGTACTGTAATGGATGCGGTAACTACCAGCAAATTTATTGATGCGGGAGCGCACCTGGTGATTGCTCCGATCTTAAAAACAGAAATGGCAGCCGTTTGCCACACACATCATAAACTTTGGATACCGGGTTGTGCTACACTTACAGAAATTGTAACTGCAAAAGAAGCAGGTGCCGAAATCATAAAAGTCTTTCCGGGTTCGGTGGTAGGGCCGGGTTTTGTTTCGGCAATTATGCCGGTGGTGCCTACTTTGCAGTTAATGATTACAGGTGGGGTAGAGCCAACCGAACAAAGTTTGTCGGCCTGGTTTAAAGCAGGTGCAACTTGTGTGGGCCTCGGTTCGCAATTGATTACGCAATCTCTGATTCAAAATAAACAATGGCAATTACTAAGCAGCAAGACAGCCGAAGTGCTTGCCTTGGTTAAGGCAATTAAATCGAAATGAATTTACCTAAATAGAGCCGCGTGGAAAACTTAAAGAAAATTGGAAATTACCGATGGACGATTTGTGCCCTGGTGTTTTTTGCTACTACCGTAAACTACCTCGACCGACAGGTGCTCAGTTTGTTGCAGCCACGCCTGGAAGAACTTTTTGGTTGGACAAATAGCGACTACGCCAACATTGCGGCCGTGTTTCAATTTACCTACGCGGTGTCGATGCTTTTTGCCGGAAGACTTATTGATAGGCTGGGCACCAAATGGGGCTATGGCTGGGCCATTATCATTTGGTCTATTGGTGCAGTAGTGCATGCACTTGCCATTCCGATAGGACAAAGTATGGTGGCGGTGCTGGGCTGGGCCGGCATAGCAAGTTTTTCGGTGTCGGTAGTGGGTTTTATGTTTTCGCGCGCGCTGCTTGCCTTTGGCGAGGCTGGGAATTTTCCGGCAGCCATTAAGGCCACAGCCGAATATTTTCCCAAGAAGGAGCGCTCGCTGGCCACCGGCATTTTTAACTCCGGTGCTAATATAGGGGCCATACTTGCTCCGTTAACAGTGCCGTGGATTTACCAGCAATGGGGTTGGGAAGCGGCCTTTATTATTGTAGGAGCAATAGGGTTTTTGTGGTTGGGCCTCTGGTTAGTGTACTATGAAAAACCCGAGCAACAAAAACGTTTGTCAGCGGCAGAGTTAGCCTACATCCATAGCGATGAGAAAACAGAAAGCACCGCAGGCGCGGAAAAAGTTTCGTGGGTTCGCTTACTGCTGTACCCGCAAACCTGGTCGTTTGCATTTGGTAAGTTTATGACCGATGGCGTTTGGTGGTTTTTCCTCTTTTGGTTGCCGGCCTACCTGAAGGCAAACTACAATATTGTTAACCAGGCGGTCATGATTCCTCTCGCAACCGTTTACACCATGTCGATGATTGGCAGCGTGGCGGGCGGCTGGCTTCCCATGCGCTTTGTTCGTAACGGCTTGCATGTGTACGATGGTCGAATGCGGGCCATGCTCCTAATTGCGGTGTTTCCAATTGTTATTCTGGCCGCTCAACCGCTCGGGCCGGTTTCATATTGGTTTCCAATTATCTTAATCGGTATTGGTGCGGCTGCTCACCAGGCGTGGAGTGCAAATCTTTTTACCACTGTTTCCGATATGTTTCCAAAAAAGGCCATCGGCTCGGTAGTGGGCATTGGTGGCATGGCTGGTGGCTTAGGTGCTGTGGCTGTTACCAAAACGGGTGGTGCGCTTTTCGATCATTATAAAGCATTGGGTCATATTGAAACTGGCTATACTATCATGTTTGCCGGTTGTGCAGTTGCGTACCTGGTAGCGTGGGCAATTATGAAAACCCTGGTGCCTCGGTATAAACCCATTACCGATCTTTGATTAGCTTTATGCTAAACTGATTTAAGTATGATTCGCATGGCCCTGCTGTTGTTCGTTGTTGGCAACATATCTGCTCAATCGCTAACCAAAGAAGAGCGCAAGCTTCTTAAAATCGTAGCGGGCCATCAAAGGGAGGCTGTGCACTTTTTGGAACAAACCGTTACAATTAATAGCGGAACCTACAACACACAGGGTGTACGAAAAGTGGGTGGGATTTATCAAAAGTTTCTGGACGAACTGGGCTTTGCCACCCGGTGGGTTGAGATGCCTGCCGAGATGAACCGGGCGGGCCATTTGGTTGCAGAAATAAAAGGAACGAAAGGCAAACGCCTGTTATTAATTGGCCACATCGACACCGTGTTTGAACCTGAGAGTCCGTTCCAAACGTGGGTACAAAACGACACCATTGCCACAGGGCCCGGCACCAACGATATGAAAGGCGGCAACATGATTATGCTGTACGCACTAAAGGCCTTGAAGGAAGCCGGCTTGTTAAAAGACCGGCAGGTAATTGTGATTTTGCATGGCGATGAGGAAAGTGCCGGACGGCCCATTGCTATAAGCAGAAAAGATATTATTGAAGCAGCTTTACGCAGCGATATTGCATTATGCTTTGAAACCGGTACGGGCTTTAATTATGCAACCGTAGCGCGTAGGGGTAGCAGCAACTGGAAACTTTCCGTTACCGGAAAGCAGGCCCACTCATCCGGAGTGTTTTCTTCGTATGCCGGTGCCGGAGCTATTTACGAAGCATCCAGAATTTTAACCCGATTCTATACTGAGTTACAGGAAGAATTTCTAACCTATAACCCTGGTATTATAGCCGGTGGAACTCAGTTGAACTTAGACAGCACGTTTACCGATGCGCACGTGAATGGTAAGACCAACATTGTAGCCAACACGGCTGTGGTAAGTGGCGATTTGCGTTTTATTTCTGACGAGCAATTGCAACGTACGCGCGAAAGAATGCGCGCTATTGTTAAAGATAATCTGCCGGAGACAATGGCCGAGATTACGTTTACCGATGGCTATCCGGCTATGCCACCCACAGCGGGCAATATGGAAGTGCTGCTGAAGTTTAGCAAGGTAAGCGAAGACCTGGGGCAGGGAAAGGTGCAACCGTACAACCCCGGGCTGCGCGGGGCCGGTGATATTTCTTTTGTGGCGCAATATCTTAATTGCCTGGATGGCTTAGGCGTTATGGGTGGTGGCGCCCATGCACCCCGCGAGTTTATAGATTTGCGTACGTTGCCCGCACTGCAACAACGGGTAGCTATTTTCATTCATCGGTTAACCTCCGAAAAAATCCCAACCAAATCTTCCCGGTAATCCGCAAAAGCGGTTCATAAAAAAATTATTTCACCTTTGTTAAAATAATTTACGTCCGGCTGGCGACTATGCTCGTGTAGTAAATGAGCAGGCCCATGGATCTGGCAATGCAAGAACTAAAGCAAAATACATTTCTGCGCGAGAAGGATAAGCTTTTGGGCTTCATCCGAAACCGGGTTTCTTCCACCGAAGAAGCGGAGGATATTTTGCAGGATGTATTCTATCAGTTCATTGCCGGGTTTCAGGGCATCGAATCGCTGGATCGGGTAACTTCGTGGCTATACAGTGTGGCGCGAAATAAAATCATCGATCGCTACCGCAGAGATGCAGCCCGCCCGCAGCGCACCGATTTTGAATGGCAGGCCGGCCGCGATGAGGATGCACCATTAACGCTACAGGAAATTTTACCAGACCTCGGCAGCAGCCCGGATGCAACCTTGCTGCGCGAAGCGATGTGGGAAGAAATTACTGAAGCACTGGCCGAGTTACCAGCCGAACAGCGCGACATTTTCATACTTAATGAAATTGAAGAGAAAGGCTTTCGGGAAATTGCCGAAGAAACCGGCATAAGCATCAATACCCTGCTCTCGCGAAAGCGATATGCAATTGTAGCCTTACGGAAACGCCTGCAAAAGTTATACGATGATTTGACAAACGATTGACAAAAAATAAATGCCGGCCCGGTAAACCGGGAAGCCGGTGCAACAAAAAAATGGATTATGAAAAAGAGTGTAAAGGTGGTTAAGGTTCTGTTCCTGATTGTATTAGGAGCAGGCATTGTGTGCGCCATCATTTGGAGTACCATGTATTTATGGAATTGGTTGGTGCCCGAATTGTTCAACGGCCCGGTTATTAACATCTGGCAAACATTGGGGTTGCTGGCACTTTCGCGGATTTTATTTGGGCGCTGGGGTGGTGGCCACAAGCACAGCCATGCACACGGCCCCTGGAAAAATTACTGGCGCCAACGGTGGCGTACGATGGACGCCTCCGAGCGCGAGCGTTTTAAAGAGAAGATGAAAGAGAAATGGTGCTTTAATCCGAAAAGCACCTCGGCTGCGGAAACGGGCACTTCAAACGGTTGAGGGAACAATTCGCGAAAATTTCACAGAATTTTTTTCAAAAACCCTAAACAAATCCAAAAAACAGGCGTTGAAGGAAACTGTGGAAACTTTTGGTAAAGCTTAAAGTTTCCATACTTTTGCCGGCCTTATGGATGATTTATTCACATACGAGAAAATTCTGGAGGGTGCGGAAGCGCTGTTTATGAAGTACGGGGTGCGCAGTGTAACCATGGACGACATTGCCCGGCATTTGGCGGTATCAAAAAAAACCTTGTACCAGCACTTTGCCGATAAAGACGATTTGGTTTTTAAAATGTCTGAAAAGTTTCTGGAACGGGCGTTTAGCCAATACGATACCATTGCACGTACCTCAAGAAATTCGATTGAAGAACTGAGCAAGGTTTCAGTTTGCATGAAACTGGATATGGAAAACATCAATCCCTCGGTCTTGTTTGATTTGCAAAAATATCACCCGAAGGCCTGGAATTTATGGACGGAGCACAAAGGGAAAATCATCAGCGAATCGGTACTGCGCAACATCCGGAAAGGCATTGAAGATGGGTATTTCCGGCCGGAAGTAAATCCTGAAATCATGGCACTTATCCGCATTGCGTTAATTGAAAGTGCCTTCAATGGCGAGGTGTTTCCGCGCGAGCGATTTAGCCTGGCCGATGTCCAATCGCAATTGTTCGATTTGTTTGTACACGGGCTGTGTACTGAAAAAGGAAAGAGATTATATCAGAAGTATAAAGAGACCCAATTAACCAACCAACCCAATGAAGCAATTTTATAGAATTTACCTCTTAGTATTCGGTTTGGCAGTAGCGCCTGCGGTTAAGGCACAAACTACGTTTACCCTGGAGCAGTGCGTGGACTTCGCACTTAAAAATACAGTTGATGCGCAAAACGCAATGATAGACGAGCAAATTGCCGATGCACGAGTAAAAGAAACCATCGGTATTGGCTTACCGCAGATTTCGGGCGCAGTTTCGTTAACCCATAATAATAAACTGAGGCGATTTTTTGGGTTGTACAACGACAGCCCCGATGGCTTTAGCTTTTTTCCGTCCGGCATACCGGGTGCTCAAAATGGCGATGTACTGGCTGCACAAAACTTTTTTCAATTGAAGAGCAGTGGCGAGGCAGGTCTAAATATTAATCAAATGATATTTAATGGCTCGTACCTGGTTGGGCTACAAGCAGCCAATGCGTTTAGAGATCAAGCGGCTAAAAGCAGCTTACAAACACGCGAACAAATTATTCAGAATGTTACGAAGGCCTATTATACTGTTTTGATTAACAGAGAAAGGTTAACCTTATTTAACAGCAACATCGCACGCCTGGATACCTTGTTACGCAACACCCGGGCGTTGTATCAAAACGGGTTTGCCGAAAAGATTGACGTAGATCGCATTCAGGTAACGTTTAACAACCTGCGTACCGAACGCGATAAGTTCACTAACCTCAATGAACTGGGAGTAGCCGTGTTAAAATTTCAAATGAACTACCCTCAAGGCGAACCTTTGATTGTTGCCGGCACTATAGAAGAGGTGGAAGTGCCTTCGCTGGAGAGTTATCAGTTACAAAATGATTACTCCATGCGCCCCGATTACCAGGTGTTGGAATCGAACCGCAGGCTGCAACAATTGAACGTAAAAAATAAATATGCCGAGGGTATGCCTTCTATTTCAGCTTTCGCCAACCTGGGCTATGCTACTCAATCCAACAATATCTCGGGGTTGTTCAAAACAAACAGCAATGTACCCGATTTAGGCACCGTTGGTCCCGATAAGTGGTACGGATACTCTTCGTTTGGTGTAAATCTGAATGTGCCCATTTTCTCTGGCTTGCAGCGCTCCTTTAAGTTGCAACAAGAAAAATTAACATTGCGCAAAATCGAAAACGGATTCACGAAACTCAAATCCGGAATAGATCTGGAAGTAAAGCAAGCGGCTGTTAATTACGATAACGCACTCAAAGCGTTGGCATCTCAAAAAGAAAATATGGAGCTGGCCGGCAGCGTTGCGCGTGTAACTAAAATTAAATACGAGCAAGGCGTAGGCTCTAACCTGGAAGTAATTGATGCCGAAGACGCCCTGAAGCAGGCACAGATAAATTATTACAATGCGATGTTCGATGCCATGATTGCTAAAGTGGATCTGGACAAAGCCTACGGAAAAATTTTAACCAAGTAAAAAAACCGAAACCCAATACGATATGAAATATGTTTTACCTCTTCTACTGCTGGCGGCAATGGCTTGCCAGCCATCGAACGAACTTGATAAAAAGAAGACTGAGTTAACCGAAGCGCGGGCAAAACTCCAGGACGCAAAAGATAAGGTGCATGCATTGGAGACAGAAATAAAGGCGCTCGATCCGGAGTTTGAGAAAACAAACAATGCTGTTTCTATTTCTACCTGGAAATTAAATGCCCGAACGTTTGAGCATTTTGTAGATGTACGCGGAGCAGTAGAGTCGCGAAAGAATGTAACGCTAAGTGCAGCCACCGGTGGAAAAATTGAAAAGGTGTGGGTGAACGAAGGACAGGCGGTAACAGCCGGCCAAACGCTGGTAACCATTGAATCCGAGATCTTACGTAACTCATTGGCCGAACTCAATTCGGCATTGGACCTGGCCCGCACAGTTTTTGAAAAGCAGGAAAAGTTGTGGCAGCAGAAAATCGGCACTGAGTTGCAATACCTGCAGGCAAAGAACAACAAAGAATCTTTAGAGAAGCGCGTTGCGGTAACCAAAGCACAGATTGATCAAACCGTTGTGCGGGCTCCGTTTGCAGGCACGATTGATAAAGTGGATGCGCTGGTGGGAGAGTTAGCGACTCCCGGAGTGCCGCTGGTGCGTATGGTTAACCCGAACGATATGTACGTGAAAGCCGATGTATCGGAGAATTTTATTGGCACTTTAAAGACAGGCGATAAAGTGGAGGTGTTCTTTCCGGCATTCAATAAGAAAGTGGCCAGCACCATTCTATCGGTTGGTCAGGTAATTAATCCCGAGAACCGGACTTTTAGAGTAGAGTGCAGGCTTGTTACCGAAGTGGGTGCTAAACCCAATCAGGTAGTGGTTGTTTCCATTCGCGATTATGTAAACCCGAACGTGTTTACAGTACCTACAAAAATTATTCAACGCGATACACAGGGCACGTTTGTATTTATAAGCGAAACAAAAGGTGAAGGCCTGGTGGCAAGAAAAGTTTATATAAAACCGGGCTTGTCGTATGGCAACGAAACAGAAGTTTTAGAGGGCCTTGCAGGAACGGAGACAGTTGTATTTGAAGGCTACCGGGAAGTAACGGAAGGGGCCGAGTTAAAAGCAGCCGAGGCTCACCAAAAAGTAGCCAGTAATTAAACTCTTTAACCGTATCTCATTATGAGCGATACTAACAAAAATTTAAAAGTCGATAAAGAATTTAAGCTTACCAGCTTTTCGCTGCGTAACGGCACTATGGTAATGTTTTTGGCCGTTATGTTTGTGGGCTTTGGAATTCTTACCTACAACTCCTTACCTAAGGATAGCTACCCCGAAGTAAAGCAACCCACCATTTATATTGGCACGGCCTACCCGGGCAACTCGCCAATCGATATGGAAAACCTGATAACACGGCCCATCGAGAAGGAGGTTAACTCAATTTCGGAAGTGGATAAAATCCAATCTACTTCCGTACAGGATTACTCAACTATTATTATAGAGTTTGATCCTGAAATCTCGGTAGAAGACGCACTTACGAAAGTGAAAGATGCCGTTGACAAAGCCAAGCCGGAGTTGCCAACCGATTTACCACAAGATCCGAACATCTTCGAAATTAATTTTTCAGAATTCCCGATCATGAATATTAACCTTTCGGGGAATTATGAATTGGAGCAACTGAAGAAATTTGCCGAATACCTGGAAGATGAAATAGAAAAGCTTTCTGAGATTTCCAGAGCCGACATTCGTGGGATTGATGACAAGGAAGTAAAAATTAAAGTTGACCCCTACGAACTTGAATCGCGCCTGCTCAATTTTTCAGACATAGAAAATGCCGTGTCAGCCGAGAACGTAACCATGTCGGGCGGCAATGTGCTGGATGCCGGGGTGCGCAGAACGATACGCGTAGTGGGCGAGTTTGAATCGCCTGCCGACCTGGAGGACATCGTAATTAAACACGAGAAAGGTAACATTGTGTACTTGCGCGATGTAGCTACCGTAGAGTTTGATTATGTTGAAAAGCAAAGTTATGCCCGCTTGCGCAAGGAGCCGGTAGTAATGGTGGACGTGGTAAAACGCAGTGGTGAAAATCTTCTCATTGCTACCGATAAAATCCGCGCCATCATCGATAAGGCAAAAGCCGATGTTTTCCCTAAAGATTTAAAAGTTTCCATCACCAACGATCAGTCTTCCGTAACCAAGGAAATGGTAAGCAGCCTGGAGAACAACATTATCTCGGGCGTAATTGTGGTGGTAATAATTTTGTTGTTGTTTATCGGTACCCGCAATGCCCTCTTTGTAGGGATGGCTATTCCGCTATCCATGTTCATTACCTTCATTGCACTTAGCGCGTTAGGCTACAACATCAACATGATGGTGTTGTTTGGTTTAATTATGGCCCTGGGTATGTTGGTGGATAATGGAATTGTGGTGGTTGAAAATATTTACCGGCTGCGCTCCGAAGGTTTTAGCATGTGGGATAGCACCCGCCTGGGTGTGGGCGAAGTGGCGGTGCCAATCATTTCATCTACGGCAACCACATTAGCCGCATTTATACCGCTTATGTTGTGGCCGGGCATCATGGGGCAGTTTATGAAATACCTGCCTATTACGCTCATCATTTCGCTAAGCGCTTCGCTCTTTGTGGCCTTGGTAATCAATCCGGTCTTCATCCTCCGGTTTATGAAGTTAGATAGTGAAATTGTTGTAAACCACCGGGCCATTTGGCGCAATGTGATCATTGCTGTAGTAATAGGTGTGTTGTTCATAGCAGGTAAGGTTTATTGGCTGGGCAACATTTTAATTGCATTCGGGTTTCTTACGGTTGCAAACGTGTATGTGTTGGTACCGTTGTCTAAGCGTTTTCAAACCGGTTTACTTCCTAAAGTGGAAGAGTTATATGCGCGCACCATCACATTTGCCTTAAAAGGCAAACGGCCGGCTTTTATTTTTTCGGGTACATTTTTGCTCTTGATTTTCACCTTTATGTTGATGGGTGTGTTTCCACCCCGGGTTTTATTTTTTCCCGAAAACACCCCGGCTTATATAAATGTATTTATCGAATTTCCGGTAGGTGGAGATATTGAAGATACGAATCAGTTTACCCGCCAAATTGAAAACAAGGTTTTTGAAATTATTGAGCCGTATGAGCGGGCTGTTGAGTCGGTTATTGCCAACGTAGGAGCCGGCACGGGCGATCCGAACGATATGTCGAGCATCGGCCAGGCCGAGTCGCCCAACAAAGCCCGCATTACTGTAAACTTTGTTGACTTTAAATACCGCGAGGGAGTTAATACCAACGAAGTGTTGGACAAACTGCGTGCGGGCATTACCGGCTTTCCGGGTGTTGCCGTAACGGTAGATAAAAATGCCGATGGCCCCCCGGCAGGAAAACCGATTAGTATTGAAGTAACTGGCGATGACCTTGAAAAACTAATTGCGCTTTCTGAGAAGATGAAAGTGTTTATTAATGATTCGGGCATTAAGGGTATTGAAAAACTGAAATTGGATATTGAAACCGGTAAACCTGAGTTATTGGTAAACATCGATCGGGAAAAAGCACGCAGGTTTGGCCTTTCAACTTTCTCGGTTGCAAATGAAGTACGCACGTCTTTGTTTGGGAAGGAGATTAGCAAGTATAAACAAGGCGAAGACGATTATAAAGTGCAACTACGCCTGGATGATAAGTACCGGTATAATATAGATGCGCTCATGAACAAGAGCATCACGTTCCGCGATCAATCGAGTGGCCGCATTGCACAAGTACCTATTTCGGCTGTAGCCAAAGCAGAGCTTAGCTCTACGTACGGGTCCGTTAGGCGCAAAGACATGAAACGTCAGATCACCATCTCATCGAATGTATTGGGAGATTACAATGCCACGCTGGTAAACGATGAAATCAAAAAAGTGCTTTTGGATTTTAATATGCCGCCCGGTTATTCGTATAAATTTGGTGGCGAGCAAGAAACACAAGCGAAGGAATTAGCCTTTCTTTCGCGCGCATTGTTGTTGGCCGTATTCACCATCTTCCTCATCATTGTAGCGCAGTTCAATAAACTTACGTCTCCGCTTATTATCATGACATCGGTGTTGTTCAGCACGATTGGCGTTTTTCTTGGCCTGCTTATTTTCCGAATGGAGTTTGTGATTATGATGACGATGGTGGGCATTATTTCATTGGCCGGTATTGTGGTTAACAATGCCATTGTACTACTTGATTTTGTTGAGTTAAAGAAGAAACGCAAGCGCGAGGAGTTAGGGACCGACTTAACAATTGATGAAGTACGCGGAGCTATTATCGAAGCTGGTAAAACTCGTTTACGTCCGGTGTTGCTTACTGCCATCACAACGGTATTAGGTTTAATTCCGCTGGCGGTGGGTATCAATATCGATTTCCTTAACATGTTTGGCAGCTATAATCCCGATTTTTATCTCGGTGGCGATAGCGTAGTATTCTGGGGCCCGCTTTCGTGGACAATTATCTTCGGGTTGGTGTTTGCCACCTTCCTCACGCTGGTGGTAGTACCGGTAATGTACTTGCTCTCTGAGCGGTTCCTCTTCTGGATTAACCGCAAAACGGGCGTTAACCTGCGCTCGGCAGAAGGATAGATTAGTAAAATATTTTATGGCAGAAGTCGTCTTACACCCAAGACGACTTCTGCGTTTTATGATAAATCGATTAATGATGTTGGTACTCGTGTTTGCTGTGTTGCTGTTGGTAGATGTTTATTTCTTCCAGGCAGTACTGGCCATCAGTAAAAACTGGACGCCCACGTGGCGGCAAGTGGTTCGTGTTGGATTCTGGGTTCCTACGGCAGCAAGTTTTGCAGCTCTGCTGTGGTGGCAATTGGCCGATCCTTACGCTATCAATGCCAATGTGCGCAACTGGATTATTACCGGGGTATTTGCCACTTACTTTTCAAAACTAATCGGCATTATTTTTTTATTGATCGATGATATTCAACGACTGGTGCGGTGGGTGGCAGCCTTGTTTCAAAAGAAAGCAGCCTTGCCGGGTACACCTATTACCCGATCGCAATTTTTAACCCAGGCTGCCGTAGTTGCCAGCGCGGTGCCGTTTGGCGCTATGGTTTATGGTATTGTTAGCGGGGCCCACGATTATCGCGTTCGGAAAGTAACGGTTAAGTTGCCCACCTTACCACATGCATTTGATGGCATCCGGCTCGCACAATTATCCGACATTCACAGCGGTAGTTTTTTCAATAAGACAGCCGTAAAAGGTGGCGTAGAAATGGTGTTGAAAGAAAAACCGGATTTGATCTTTTTTACAGGTGATTTGGTGAACAACGAATCGGCCGAGGTAAAGGAATACATAAGCGTATTTGACAAGTTGCGCGCACCGCTCGGTGTGTTTTCTGTTACCGGCAATCATGATTATGGCGATTATAAGAGTTGGAGTTCGCAAGCTGCCAAGCAGCAAAACTTTAAAGACCTGATGGAGGCGCATCGCTTGCTCGGCTTTGACCTGTTGATGAATGAACATCGGTTTATTACGCAAGGAGGCTCGAAGCTGGCAATTATCGGAATTGAAAACTGGGGTGCGGGCCGCTTTTCTAAATATGGAAATTTGGAGCAAGCCTATGCTGGCACAAATGAAGCAGCCGTAAAACTTTTATTAAGCCACGACCCAAGCCATTGGGATGCACAGGTTATGCCCACCTACAAGGATATAGATGTGGCCTTTGCCGGCCATACCCACGGCTTTCAGTTTGGCGTAGAGGTGGGCAATTTTAAATGGAGCCCATCACAATATGCCTATAAGCAGTGGGCGGGTTTATACACTGAAGGCAAACAGCATTTGTATGTGAACCGCGGCTTTGGTTATTTGGGTTATCCGGGCCGTGTGGGCATGCCACCGGAAATAACTATTATGGAGTTAAAGCGCGCATAGTTTATAATGATTCGCGCATTCAAATGAATTTAATTGCTATGTCAAATTCTGCATCAGATCCCAGCTGTGAAATTGTAACCGTTCGAGACTTCAATTTTTCGCGGAAGCAGGTTTACGAGGCGTGGTCAAACCCGACTCTATTAAAAGTGTGGTGGGGCCCAATGGGTTTTACAAACACGTTTCATGTTTTTGAGTTCAAAGCTGGCGGTAAGTGGAGCTTTATAATGCATGCTCCGGACAAAGGGAATTTCAAAAATGAATGCACCTTTACCCGAATTGTAGAGCCGGAGCTTATTGAATGGAACAGACAGTCGCAACCACTTTTCCGGGTGCAGGTACGTTTTGATGAAGTAAGCGCTAATCAAACCCGGGTAACCTTTAAGCAGATTTTTGAGACAGCCGAAGCATGCGAAAAAATTGCGAAGTATACCGTTGGAAAAAATGATGAGAATATGGACCGGTTACAGGCTGTGCTTCAAAAAAGGCAAGACTAAAGAACTTGCTTTTGATTATGGTTCGCGTAACATCCGCATCGTAAAAAATCCTAATACGAGGATGATTGCCACCAACGCTGCCCAAATCCAAACTTTACTTTTAAACCACGGATGTGATTCCGTTACAACTTCCTGGGTTGGCTTCAATTCGCTGCTAAGTTCCAGCCGCGCAAGCGAATCGGGTATTTCGTTGTTGAAATGGGCGAGGTCGTATCTTGGTAAAGTTGCGTAGGCCTGGCCATACTGTAAGCGGTACGAGCCGGGTTGTAGATGTGTAATAAGTTCTACCCGGGGCGACCAGCACCGGATGTTTGTAACCTGTACGGGTGGATTGTCTTGATTGTGTAGCGTTACGCGGAGTTGTTGCACTACCTGCGGAGAAAATTTTAGTGTGTCTTGTTGAAACGAACTTACCGCACCGGTGTACAAGTTGCGATAGGAATAGTAGGTGCCTTTGTCTGTTCGGGTGCTATCGGCAAGCCAATCGATAGAAATGGTGCGGTAAAAAAGTTGATGTGGAGCCGCCTCCATGCTTAGCTGCGAGATCAACACCGGATGTTCAAAGTTCAGGAAAAACTCAGTCTTTTTGTCCACCGTTTTGGCTGTGAGTGTGCCATCTACCAACGAAAAGTTTCCGCTTTTAATTTTGCTTTGATAGAAACTTGCTCTTTTTAAAGTGAGGGCCGTTTTGTTGTTTACAGCAAACCGGATGTAGTTATACCGCGAGCCGCTAAAGTTTACCTGATTGTAAGTATAAGCCACCGGATCGGTAAGTGAAAGAATGCGGCTGCTGTGGATGGTAAACCATTCTTTTTCATCGTTACTACCTTCAACAGTAACCTCGGCATCGTAAGTTGCTTGCTCAAATTCCAAAAAGACCTGATTTAGTTTTAGTTTTTGGTTGGGTTTAATTGTAAAAAAAAGTACGGTGCCTTGGCGGGAAATATTGTAAGGTTCCAGTACAACCGGTTGGCGTAGCTGCGCATCGGCTGCTATGCGGATGAAGTAAGGAATTTCAGTAGAGTCATTGTCGGATTTGAAAATCCGTACATCCGAAAAATCAGGCTTAACACGTTGGTGTAACTGAATTGGTAACTCAATACTGTACCAGTTTGTAGCGGTTACTTCCGAAATTTTTCTTTCAAATTTAAATTGCGCCTGCAGCGTGCCTGCTGTAAGTAGTAAAGCCGCAAGTAGGTTAAGGTTCAATTTCATCTGTTGAAGGCTGGTTTTTCTTTCTTTTGTTGTAGATAAATGAGGCAATGAGGAGCAATGCACCCAACACCATCAGCACAATGGTTTTTCCAATTGTACTCATGCCGCTCAGGTCGTAGAGGAATAATTTTACCAACGTAATGCCAAACAGCACAATACCGGCAATGCGCATAAAACTGTAGTTTTTAGAAAAGCCCCACACAATCAGGTACAGCGCATACAAACCCCACAAAATGCTGAGCGCCAACTTCGACCCATTGTGGATGGAACCTAATGCCAGCCAGTTTAGAAGTTCTGAGCTGAGCACCGTTAGTAAGGTGAAGTGGAAGAAAAGCCGCTCAACTTTTACTATTCGCTCAGGTTGCGCTGCGGCTGTTCGGTAGAGTACCGCCAGCAGGCCACCAACAAAAACATAACTCACATACCGAATGGCCAGGTTCCAGATACCATGATTAAAAAAAGCATCGGCTTGCAAGTAAGAGTTTCTTAGTTGCTCCAGTGCAGAGAGCCCGGCAACCAGGTATAGTAAAATAGTTAACAGGCTAAAGCCGGCTGCAACTTTTGGTAGCAATTCGTTTTTAAAATTTTTTTTATTGAGTAGCCACAATGCCAGAATAAATGCCATCGCATAGTGTTGCAACCAAATAGTTTTAAATGCTAGCCAATCGTAATTGTAGTTGGTGCCCTCATCTTTAATTACCGCAGTAAGGTAATATTGCTGGTTAAAGTATAAGCCAATCTCTTTGTAGAATGTTGTAAAGAGTATTAAAAGTAGCGTTGCAGGGAGTGCGAAATGCGCCACCGGAACAATTAGCGATACCCAGCGGTTTGTTAGCTCTGGGGATTTTTTTTTCGAAAGCCAGTACACCGATGCTAACATGGTGCTTACCAGCAGGCCTGTTAAGAAGAAGACATTGATAAATGGTACAAGGGTTATTTCGCTTGCTGAATAATAGTAATAATCTATGTAAAGAGAATTCACTTCGGACCAATCGTGCAGAAGACTTACCACGGCCAATGCAAGCAAGGGATAGGAGAGAACTTCATAAACCGGAAATTTTTTGACCCGCCCAATCCAGAAAAGCAGTACGGCTTCCAGTGCCCAAATAGCCGTAACCCAGTTTCCTTCCAATTGCACCGGCACGGCCAATGTAAGAAAGGTAAGTACCATGCCGGCCACAAAATAAAATACATCGCGCGACTGGCGCAGGCGATAATAAAGTACCAGGCACACGGCAAAGTGAACCAATGCGTTAAGGGCGGTGAATAAGCCCAGAAAAAATTCACCTTCGGGGTGGTCGCTGATGGCGGCATAGCCGAGGCCATAAAAAATAAAACTGTTGCTGATGATGAGCGCCACATCGCCAACGCCTAATTTTTGATTGGTTGTGAGTTTAGAAATGATAAAGGCCAGGTAGAACTGAATGAAGTAGAGTAGCGAGAATGAGAGGGCAATCCATAAATGCTGCTCGTAACGGTAACCGGTGGCCTGCCAGGCAAACACCATAAGCCAGGTAAGCACGAATGCAAACCTGAATAAACCCCGCCAATCTTGCTTAAATGAAATGAAGAGGATGCCCATGTTAATAATGGCTACGTAAGAAAGCAATACCACCACCCGGCCTGAGCCATCGCTTAATAAAAATGGTACTGCGTAGGCACCCACCAGGCCAATAACCGCAATAACCTGTAGCTTGTAGTGAAGGGCAGCAAAAACGGTAAAGGCAGTAAATACAACCATTAAACCGAAGGCTACGGCTTGCGGTAGTAGCTGGTAGAAATCGTACGCAGCAAACGTAATGAAATATAAACTGGCCATGCCACCACTTAATAACACTGCACTGAAGGCTGCATAGTGTTTCTTTAAGCGAAGTGCAATTACCAACAAGGCGGCACCGGCAACATATCCCAATAGTATCCGCGTAAGCGGATTGAGCATTTGATGATCGATGGCATATTTAACGCCAAAACTTATACCGATTACCAGCACGGCAATCCCTACTTTGTTAAGCAGGTTGGTTCCGATAAAATCTTCCCACGCGGCTTTTGATTTTTTTGGCTTTGGAGCTGGGGCTACAACCGGAGCGGGCACCAGTGGTTCTACTACCGAAGGTGTAACCGGGGCCTCGTGTTTTTCTATACTTGGTTCTTCTTCGGCTTGCAAGCTTTGTACTTGCTTTCGTAATTCCTTTATGTCGAACGCCAATTGCTGTTGGCGCATTTCTGCGGCCTGCAACTTTTGGAGGAGATCGGAGAGTTGGTGTGGATGGGGCATAAACTAAAACTATTGGTGTGCACAAGGTAAGCGGCATCCACTCACCTTTGTTTGACAAATGTCAAAAAAACGCTGCCTTTTTCACAACTGTTTTTAACCGGTAGTATGGGGCAGTAGTTGCTGAAGATATTTTGAAGGCGTTTTGCCGGTAACTCTTTTAAATTGTCGGTTAAAATGCGATAGATTCTGAAAGCCTACCTGGTAGCAAACTGACTGAATATTGGGCTCGCCTTCAATCAGAAGCCTGCATGCATTGCTTACGCGCAACTCATTTAAAAAATTGGTGTAGGTCTTGCGCGTGCGGATTTTAAAATACCTGCAAAATGCTTCGCTGGAGAGGCTCGCTACGGAGGCCACTTCGCTTATTTTAATCTTGCGATTGCTTTGCCTGAATGTGAATTGGAGCACATCGTTCATGCGTTTGTCTTCTTCCAGTTGTGAGCTTTGCAGGGGAGCCACCGAAAGCCGTTTCAGGTTTTTCGATTGTGCCAACACGTGCAACAATTGCAAAAAAAGGATGAGCCTATTTGTTTTTTGTGCTTGCGTAATTTGATGCAGAAGAGAAGTTACTTCCGGCAGCGTTGTTCCTTCCACACGCAGTATGCCCGCTTTACTTAAAAACTGTCGAATATCTTTCAACTCGTGGAGTTGCCAGAAATTTTCCCCTGCATAGCGCTCATCAAAGTAAAGTGCTGTGGACTGCACATTCTTTTTGTTTCTGGAATTGTAATAACTTTCATCGCAACGAAAAACATGCGGCTGCCCACTACCAATAAGATACACTGCGCCTGCATTAAACCGCCCTACATAGTCTCCCGCAATCAGCGTTCCTTCACCTTTTTCTATCAACATGATTTGCGTTTCGGAATGGTGGTGCAACCGATCGTAAAAATAGGGTAGCACCTCTTGCTGCAAGCGAAAGGCCTCTTGCCCGGTTTTAGGTACCTGAAAAGGAATTACTTTCACGTAGGTGTAATTTTGACTGAACAAAGCGTTCCGGGAGGCCAATATTAGTCAAAATAGTATCAGAATAGGGTATTCACGATCAAATTGTTTTGAAGGTGATCGCCTACTTTTGAGGTATCAATAAGAAAATCTGATCCCTATGAAAGTTGCATGGCAAGGAATTTACCCGGCACTAACCACCAAATTTACTCCTGACGATAAGTTGGATTTCCCACTGTTCGAAAAAAACCTGAAGGCCCAATTGGATGCCGGGGTAGAGGGCGTGATTCTGGGCGGTACCCTGGGGGAGGCTAGTGTGTTAAGCAACGAAGAAAAATTTGAGCTGGTGCGATTTACGGTGGAGAAAGTAGCCGGCAAAGTGCCCGTGGTAATGAACATAGCCGAAGGAAGTACCCGCGAAGCCTTGAAGCAAGCGGCAGAAGCAGAGAAGAACGGAGCCTCGGGTTTAATGATGTTGCCCCCCATGCGCTATAAATCAGATCACCGCGAAACCGTAACCTATTTTAAAACCGTAGCCCAGGCAACCGGGTTACCCATTATGATTTATAATAACCCCGTTGATTATAAAATAGAAGTTACGTTGGACATGTTTGCCGAGTTGGCAGAAGTAAACAACATTCAGGCGGTTAAAGAATCAACCCGCGATGTAAGCAACGTTACCCGCATGCTTAACCGATTTGGTGATCGGTTTAAAATTCTTTGCGGAGTAGATACCATTACCATGGAAGAGTTGATGCTAGGGGCGTGTGGGGTGGTAGCCGGATTGGTATGTGCATTCCCGAAAGAGACGGTGGCCATTTATAAATTAACGAAGGCAGGCAAAATAGAAGAGGCGTTAAAAATTTACCGCTGGTTTTTGCCATTGCTTGAACTGGACATTCACCCGAAACTTGTTCAATACATTAAACTGGCCGAGCAGGAAGTTGGCCTTGGCTCTGAGATTGTGCGAGCGCCTCGATTAACTTTGGTTGGCGAAGAGCGCGAACGGATTTTGAAAGTAATACGCACCGGAATTGCTAACAGACCGAAACTATAAATTTGCTTCTGGTTACTCGTTGCTTGTTGTTGGTTAGATTTTATCAGTGACGAGAAACCAGCAACCGGTAACATTAGAAAATTTAACTTGAAATTATGGAGATCGTTGATGAAGCATTGAACAAAGCGCAGGTTGCTTTTCTTTCCTACAAGAATTTTTCCGGAAAGAAGAAGGCAACATTTCTTAGGGCTATTGCCGATGAAATTGAAGCTTCGGGAAAGGAATTGGTAGCCACTGCCATGCGCGAAACCAACTTACCCGAAGCGCGCATCATCAACGAGCGCGGTCGCACCACCGGGCATTGCCGGATGTTTGCCGACTTAGTAGAAGAAGGTTCGTGGGTAGATGCCCGTGTTGATACTGCATTACCTGATCGGCTGCCGGCACCCAAACCGGATCTGCGAAAGAAGCTGGTGCCTGTTGGTCCTGTGGTTGTATTTGGTGCGGCAAACTTTCCGTTGGCCTATTCAACTGCGGGTGGAGATACTGTCTCGGCATTAGCAGCTGGTTGTCCGGTAATTGTTAAGGCTCATCCTGCTCATTTGGAAACTTCAACACTGGTAGCGGCTGCTATTAAGAAAGCTGTTACTAAAACCGGCATGCCACAAGATGTATTTCAACATGTACAGGGCGAAGGTTTTCAAATCGGACAAGCATTGGTTAAACATCCGTTTACCAAAGCTGTAGGATTCACCGGTTCACTGTCTGGAGGTAAAGCCTTATTCGATCTGGCCAATCAGCGACCAGAACCTATTCCTGTATTTGCCGAGATGAGTAGCATTAACCCGGTAATCTTGCTACCCGAAACGCTTGCGCGGGATGCACCAAAAACAGCGATCATGCTGGCGGGATCAATTACCTTGGGTGTGGGTCAGTTTTGTACTAACCCGGGATTGATTATTGCAATCGACAATGAAGGCTTAAAGAGTTTTATCTCAGCACTCGCCAATGAAATTCAAAAAGTGGTTCCGGGTGCAATGTTGCATCAGGGTATTGCCGAAAATTATGCAAGACGCCTTACCCTCACACTTGCGCAGAAGGGAGTAAAAGTTGAGGCACAATCGGCAACACAAGGAAATTCAACTCAGGGAACTGCGCTGATTGCTTCGGTAGCGGCCGAGACATTCATTCAGAACCCTGCTTTAGCCGAAGAAGTATTTGGTCCGTTCTCGTTGATTGTAAAATGCAAGGATATTAATGAACTGCATGCGGTTGTGGTTAAGGGACACGGGCAACTTACCAGTACTGTTGTGGGCGATGAGGCGGAGATTGCCAGCTATAAAGCATTGTTGAATGTGCTGATAGAAAAGGCGGGTCGGTTGATTATAAATGGAGTGCCTACCGGTGTAGAAGTTTGTCCCTCGCAAATGCATGGTGGGCCGTTTCCTTCCACTACCGACTCGCGCTTTACGGCCGTTGGTGCCGATGCCATCAAGCGCTTTGCGCGACCGGTAGCCTTTCAGAATTTTCCAGAGTCACTCTTGCCTGATGAATTGAAAACTGAAAACCCGTTGGGGATTTGGAGGATGGTTAATGGAGAGCTTAAAAAATAGTAACTGGTCACTAGTCGTTGGTTACTGGTAACAAGAATCCAGAGACAAGCAACCAGTAACCAATAACATTTAGTAAAGAAATTGTTTTAAATCATGACCAACAATAAAGTAAGTACCTTCAAATGCATCGATGCTCACACGTGCGGCAATCCGGTTCGGGTTGTGGCAGAAGGCGGCCCTGAGTTGATAGGTAACAACATGAGCGAAAAGCGACAACACTTTTTACGCGACTACGATTGGATTCGGAAGGGTTTGATGTTTGAACCACGCGGGCACGATATGATGAGTGGTAGTATTTTGTATCCGCCATCCGATCCGGCCAACGATGTGGGCGTGCTGTTTATTGAAACCAGCGGTTGTCTGCCCATGTGCGGGCATGGTACCATTGGCACAGTAACAATTGCAATTGAAGCAGGTTTGGTAAAACCAAAAACACCGGGCATTCTTAACCTGGAAGTTCCCGCAGGGCTTGTGCGCATCGAATACAAACAAGAGGGCAGCAAAGTAAAGTCTGTAAAAATCCGCAATGTAAAAGCGTACCTCGCAGCCGAGAATCTTACAGTTGATTGTCCGGATCTTGGTGAACTTACGCTTGATGTTTCGTATGGAGGAAATTTTTATGCGATAGTAGATGTACAGAAAAATTTTCCGGGGTTAGAAAACTATACGGCTGACCAGCTAATCAGTTGGAGCAGAACGTTACGTAAAAATATCAATGCGAAGTACACGTTTGTTCATCCGGATAACGCAACCATAAATGGCTGTAGTCATATTTTATGGACTGGCAAAGTTATCGATCCAACCTCTACCGCGCGCAATGCCGTGTTCTATGGCGATAAAGCGATCGATCGCTCCCCGTGCGGAACCGGTACCTCGGCCCGTTTAGCACAGTGGTATGCCAAGGGTAAATTGCGAAAAGGCGAAGATTTTATTCATGAAAGTATAATCGGTTCAAAGTTTATCGGGCGCATAGAAGAAGAAACAGAATTGCATGGCAAGCCGGCCATTATCCCCAGTGTGGAAGGTTGGGCTAAAATTTACGGACATAATACAATTACGATCGATCCCGAAGACGATCCGTATGCATATGGGTTTCAGGTGATCTAGTAGTTACTGGTTACTGGTTTCTGATTACTTGTTAATTTGATAGTCAAAATTATTGAATGAGCTACAAAAATCTTGAGATATGGCTTGAGGCGAAGGAGCTAACGATTCTTATTCATGATATAAGTTTAAAGTTACCTCGTTTTGAACAGTTTGAAGAGGCTCAGCAGATAAGAAGATCGATAAAATCTGTAAGGTCAAATATTGTTGAAGGCTATGGAAGGCGGAAATATGTGGCTGAGTATATACGGTTTTTGATTATTGCTCAGGCTTCCAACGATGAAACCATTGATCATTGGGAGACTTTTGTTTGAGACGAAATCTCTTACAGATCAAATGGTTTATAATGACATTCATGAGAGATTACAACGACTTGGTCGAAAACTAAATAATTTTATAAAGGCAGTCGAAAAAGGATAGTTATTAAATGTAGTTAACCAGCGACCAGCAACGAGTAACCAGACCATGAAAGTAACAATAATAGGAGGTGGCATTGTGGGCCTAAGTTCTGCATACTACCTCAACCGAGCCGCACATGAGGTGACAATTATCGAGAAAGGAGATTTATCGGATGGCTGTTCGCACGGTAATGCAGGTATGATTGTTCCCAGCCACATTATACCCTTGGCGGCTCCGGGTATGATCGCCAAAGGTATTCGATGGATGTTCAATTCCACGAGCCCTTTTTATGTTAAGCCCCGGTTAAGCCTGGAGCTTCTTCGCTGGGGATATCAATTTTATAAACATGCCAACGAACGGCACGTAGAGCAGGCGATACCCGCCTTAAAAGAATTAAGCCTCTACAGCAAGTCACTCTATCAGCAACTCGCTGCCGAATTACCTTTTGATTTTGGTTATGCTGAACGCGGTTTACTCATGTTGTATCAAACGGCTGAGACTGAAAAAGAAGAAGCCGAAACGGCAGCTATCGCCAACGCGCATGGGGTTAAAGCTCAAATTCTTTCAAAGGAAGAAGTGCAAGCACTCGAACCTGCTGTTCGGGTAACTGCAAGAGGCGGAGTTTACTTTCCGGGCGATGCGCACCTCACGCCACATAACCTGATGCGGCAGTTAATTCCGTACCTCAAAAATCGGGGCGTAACTTTTCTTACCAACACCGTGGCAGAAGATTTTGAAAAGGCGAATAGAAAAATAGTTGGTGTAAAAACATCCGCAGGTGCCTACGTGTGCGATGAAGTGGTACTTGCTGCAGGCTCGTGGTCAGGTGCGGTTGCGAAACACCTAAACATTACCTTGCCCATGCAAGGGGGTAAAGGGTATAGTTTTTTGCTAAAGGGAGTTGAAAGCAACATCCGCATTCCATCTATTTTTTTGGAAGCGCGCGTGGCTGTAACGCCAATGGGTAACGACCTCCGGTTTGGTGGTACCATGGAGATAGCCGGCACCGATCAGCGCATTAGTATGAATCGGGTAAAGGGAATTGTTGATGCCATACCAAGGTATTATCCTGATCTGAAAGTAGAGTTACCCGATGCGAAACAAGTGTGGCACGGACTGCGGCCTTGTTCTCCTGATGGCTTGCCTTATATCGGTCGAGCGAAAGGAATCAATAACTTAATCATCGCAACCGGTCATGCCATGATGGGCTTAAGTCTTGGCCCCGGCACGGGGAAGCTTGTTTCGGATTTGATTTCTGGTAAGCAACCGGAAATAGTTATAGATCAATTTGAGGTAGGGCGTTATACCTAAGGCTGCTTGCCGTGTGCCAATCTTGAGGCAAGTATGCTTACAATTAAAATCTGAACGGCATGGAAAACCATTATCGGTAAAAGAATAATTCCGATAGCGGCAGAATTTTCGAAAAGGATTTTAGAGAATACAGTACCGTGTACCAGCGATTTTTTAGTTCCGCAGAATTGAAGCGTTATGCGGTCTTCATCGCTGAACTTTAAAATTTCAGCTACATACCCCGTGATAGCGTACACTAACAAGAAGAGCCCGGTAACGGCCCCGGCAATTACCAACAGGTCGGTAAGGCTTACACTTTTAAACACATTGCCTTCAAACGATTCGGCAAAACTTCTGAAAATAATTAGCAGGATTATCGACCTGTCAAAAACGGAAAGCTGTTTGGAATAGCGCAAGGCTATGTGCCCCATAAATCGCTGTAGCAAAATACCCATTGTTACCGGCAGCAATATCTGCACAATGAGATTTAAATATATACTTGATAAATCGGGTGTGTGGGTGGTGGCCGGTATAAAAGCAGTCATCCATAAAGGTGTAATAACCACGCCCAGTAAACCCGAAATGCTCGCATTAAATATGGCAGCCGGCACATTCCCTTTTGCTAAAGCTACCATAACTACCGATGAGGAAACGGTAGATGGCAGGGCTGCCAGAAAGAGAAAGGCTACCCATAGATTGGTTTGTTGCTCCGTTTGCAGCAGCGGATAAAATAAAAGTACGAGTACCGGAAATACTAAAAATGTAGAAACCTGTACCAGCAGGTGCAACTTCCAGTTTTTGAGCCCGGCCTTTAATTTTTCGGGGCTGAGTTTTAGTCCGTAGAAAAAGAAAATAAAAAATACACCCGTTTTGCCAATTGTTGCCAAGGGGAGTACCCAATGGAGTTGCGGAAATAAGTAGGCGGCCCCAATGGCAGCTGCTATGGCAAGTACAAATCCATCAATTTTAATTTTCATCAAAATTTCCTTTTCAACAGAGCCGTAAATTACCTTTTTTAAAGAATGCTCCGGCAATACCAGGTTCAAAATAAAACTTTAGAACTTTGGTAACCATCTCACGTTATGGCAAGTATATTAAGATACCCAACAACAGCCCTATGTTTACCAACAACTTAAAAGTAGCCCTTCGCAATTTGCTGCGGCAAAAGGTTTATTCATTAATAAATATTGCCGGGCTTGCCGTAGGCGTGGCCAGTTGCCTGTTAATCGTGTTGTATGTGCAACATGAATTTTCGTACGATCGGTTTATTAAAGATCACGACCGGATTTATAGGATGGTGTTGGAGCGGAAGTACCCCAACCACTCTACCTTTTACGCGATTATTCCTCATTCTTACGAGGGTATTGTAAAACGCGATTTTCCCGAAGTAGAACAGTCCACTAATTTATTTTCATTTAACAACTTTACGCTTTCATATAAAAACGAGCGCGATGAGGTGAGCCAGTTTGATGAAGAAGTGGTATTGGCTGGCGATACAAGTTTTTTAAAGGTGTTCAGCTTTGAGTTGGTGAAAGGAAACCGCGCAACAGCACTCGCGCAAGCCAACGAAATACTGCTCACCGAAACTTCTGTAGCCCGTTTTTTTGGGTCTGCTGATCCGCTTGGTAAAATATTAACTGCTGGTCAACAGGAGTACAAGGTGGTAGGTGTATTGAAGGATATACCCGAAAATTCTCACTTTAAGTTCAGTGCGGTGCTGGCTGCAACCACTTTCCCGTTTACCAAGCGCGAAAATTTTACAGGATTTTCTGCATTTACTTTTTTTAAACTTCGCCCTGGCGTAAACCCTTCCGAAGTGGAGGCTAAGATGCCCACCATTGTCAATACCTATGCGGCAGCACAAATTGAGCGCAACCTTGGTAAGTCGTGGACAGATTATATGAAAGAAGGAAACGGCTACCGCTATTTCTTGCAGCCACTTGCAGCTATCCACCTCGACCCAACACACCTCGAGGCGCAGATGAAACCTTCTGGAAATCGAACCTCTGTTTTTATTATGATTGCAGTAGCCATACTCGTTCTGGTTATAGCGTGCATCAATTTTATGAACCTGGCTACTGCCAGATCAGCCGAGCGGGCACGCGAAGTGGGCGTACGAAAAGTAATGGGCTCATTCCGTCAGCATTTAATCTTTCAGTTTTTAACAGAATCGTTTGTGTTAAGTTTTGTTGGGGTGTTACTGGCAGTGGGGTTCATTTATTTTTCGCTTCCGATATTCAACTCGCTAACCGGCAAACAGCTTGTGCTACCCATTTCCATTTCATCGGCCGGTGTGTTGGTAGCGCTGGCCTTTTTGGTTGGGTTGCTGGCAGGAAGCTACCCTTCTTTCGTGTTATCCTCGTTTAACCCGGTAGTAGTATTGAAAGGAAAATTTACCGGCAGCCAGAAGGGTAAATGGATTCGCAACGGGTTGGTAATTTTTCAATTCTGGATTTCGATTATCCTTATGATCGGCACGTTGGTTATTCAACAGCAGATGCAATTCATGTCAGAAAAATCGTTGGGCTTCGACCGCGAGCAGGTGCTGATAGTGGAGCGCGGTTTTGGGCTGGGCCAGGTTTCGCGTACAATGGTGGAAGAATTTAAACGTTTACCTGAAGTGGCCGGGGCTGCGGGTTCGTTTGCCATGCCTGGCGATGAGGGTAATTTCTTCGGCATTCAATTTCAACCGGAAGGTTCCTCAGAAATCCTGACAACCAAATCGATGGTGGTGTCCGATGGACTGCCAGAGGTACTGAATATGCAATTGCTGGATGGGCGGTGGTTCGCACAAGAAACAAACGATTCACTACACCTGATTCTTAACGAAGCGGCAGTTAAAGTATTGGGAATTGAAAACCCCATTGGCCGCACGTTAATGGAAGTAAGACAAACCGAAGCGGGCAACGTATCATTACCAATGAAGATTATTGGCGTGGTGCGCGATTTTAATTTCATGTCGTTGCGCGATCAGGTTACGCCTTTGGTTTTGCAAAGCAATGAATCGTATGGCGGTGCCAATCAATTTATAGCCGTACGCGTTAAGTCAGGACAAGTGCCGCAGGCCATTAAGTCTATCGAAGCTAAGTGGAAAGAGCTGGCGCCAGAGCAAGGCTTTAAATTTTCCTTCCTCGATCAAAACCTGGATGCCCAATATAAAAGCGAACAGCAATCGGGTAATTTGTTTGCGGTGTTTGCCGGGCTGGCCATCTTTGTTTCGTGTATCGGGTTGTTTGCATTGTCGGCATACATTACCAGTTTGCGCACCAAAGAAATTGGGGTGCGCAAAGTGTTAGGCTCCTCGGTAACAGGTGTAGTGTTGTTGCTATCCAAAGATTTTACCCGCATGATTTTAATTGCCTTTGCGCTTGCCGTTCCGATTGCATGGTATGTGATTGAAAGTTGGTGGCTGCAAAACTTTGCTTACCGGATTGGTATTAGCGTGTGGGTATTTTTAGCGGCTGGTGGTGCGGCCCTGATTATTGCCTGGATTACGGTAAGCTATCAGTCTATCCGGGCTGCAGCTAAAAATCCAATTAGTGCCTTGCGGAGCGAGTAGCACGGTTAATGCACCTTAAATAAATATATTTTTTGCAGGGGCAGCGGTACGCTTGCTCCTGTTTAATTTTTCAACAGGTTGAAACAAAACACTATCTTCATGGCTATGAAGCTAGCTGCCGCCTTTTTTTTGTTGGTCTTATTTTCGTGTTCTGTTCCTGAACCATCACCCTATAATGTTTTGCTTTCTGGCCAACCTTCCATTGCAGGCGAACCGCAATACCTGCAATCGCCTTTTGTAACAGCCGGAGATCGGGTATATCTGGTTGGTCACCAGGACGGTTCGTTTCCAGATCTTGGCTGGCATGTGCTAGGCGAGATGGGTGGCATCTGGAATCATCCAATCAAATTAATGGATGGATTTTCGGCATCGCTGACGGCCACGCGATCCGGCAATTCTTTTTGTTTGAACCAGGCCGATGGCTTTATCAATTATCCGGTGGGTAATCAGCATCACTTTACGTGGAATGAAGAGGGTATTGAAGTGCAACGCTTTCAGTTCGTGCCCGATGGGTGGGAAGGGATGATTGTAGAGTATACGATTGCCAATACTAGTTCCGTTACCAAACAGCTTGATTTTGCTTTTACAGGGTTGGTTGACTTGCGCCCAACCTGGTTGGGAGAACGCACCAATATGCTTGATGCCGAAGACGAAATTTCATTTGACAAGAAAGTTTCGGCTGTAGTGGCAAAGGATAAAAACAATCCCTGGTATGTGCTGTTTGGATCAGCTTTGAAAGCTAACGACTTCTCGTCAAACGCAGTTTGTGAAACTGAACGAAAAGGGTTGGGAAAGAATGGAACGTTAACCTATGAGCTTTCCCTTCAGCCTGGTTCCATGAAAGTAATTCAATTCTTTATTGCTGGCTCTTACAAATCAGAAGCCGCAGCCCGCGAAACGTTTTCGTTCTTGAAAAATATGGGCGCAATTGAACTTGATCAGAAAATAGATCACTACAAGCAAATCAAAGCAACTGCAAACCTTATTATTCCCGATAAAGAAGTTGAACAGATGTACGAGTGGCTGAAGTACAACACCGAGTGGTTGGTTCGTACCGTGCCCGAACAAGGCAGCGCGGTTTCGGCTGGGTTGCCCGATTACCCGTGGTGGTTCGGGGCCGATATGACTTACGCGTTACAGGGAGTGCTGGCTACGGGTAATCATGAATTAGCAAAGCAATCTATCGAATTACTCAGCAAAATCTCGCAGCTCACCAATGGCAATGGTGGCATCATTCACGAGGTTTCTACCAACGGAGCTGTGTTTAATGCCGGCAACGTAAATGAAACTGCGCAGTACATTACCATGCTTAAGCTCTATGCGGATTGGGCTGGCGACAAAGAATTGATCATTCAACTTTTTCCTGAAGTTAAAAAGGGTATTGCGTGGTTAACCAAAACGATGGACCCCGATGGGAACGGATACCCCAACGGAAATGGCATGATGGAAATTCATGGGCTGGATACCGAGATGATTGATGTGGTGGCCTATACTCAGCAGGCACTGGCAAGTGCGGCTGTGTTAGCCGGTTGGGTGGGCGAGCCCCAACTGGCAATGGAGTATCAACAACAAGCGGATGAATTGAAACGGAAAATCAATGCGGAATGGTGGAATGATCAGGAAAAATCGTTTGGTGATTTTAGAGGCATCGTAGCAGAAGCAAAGCCGATTGTTGCCGCTGCGTTGGTGCGTGCGGATACCTTAGGCAAGCCATGGGCAGTTAAGGAGTTGAAATCTACTGAACAAAAAATGAAGACCTATGCTTCTGGAAAGCACTTTCCGTTTGTAGTGTATCATAATTGGGTGGTAAACACTCCGATGGAAACAGGAGTGGCCGACCAGGTAAAAGCGAAGGCTGCATTGCAAACTGCAAAAAAATATGAAAATCCATTTGGCGTGTATGTTACCGGTATTGATCGCAGCGATGAGCCGGATAGTGTGGTACTGAAATCTCGAAAGAAGACATTCTCTTATACCGGTGCGGTAATGACGTTGCCCACAGGGGTACAGGCGGTAGCTGCTGCTACCTATGGAGCCACCAACGAAGCCTTAGGTTATATTAAAAAGCTGCAACAATCTTTTAGTTATGCGTTGCCGGGTTCGATGTACGAAGTCTCGCCCGACTTTGGAATGGTGGTGCAAGCATGGAATATTTATGGCGTGGCCGTTCCCATTATCCGTTCATTTTTTGGGATAGAGCCACGTGCTATGGAAGAACAAATTCTCTTATCGCCCCATCTGCCTGATGCATGGCCGGAAGCAGCTATCGACCAGGTAAAAGTGGGTGCCAATTCTATAAGCATAAAAATTTTTAAAAACCCCGAGTATATTGAGTACCAACTTCAACAATCAAAACCGGATTGGAAATGGCTGATTGATGTGCAGGGTTTCAAAAAAATTGTGGTGAATGAAGCAGAAGAAAGTGTTTCATCAACTCGTTTAACCCGAAGCGGAGCATCGCTTGTAGTAAGACTCTACAAATAAGATATGCGGGTTAATTCTTACAGCTAACCAAAAAGGCTATCTAAAACTGAAAGTAAATGAAGGGCTGAATGCCGGCCGATTTGGTTTGAACAACCAACAGAATAGTTAAGAATATAAGGGCAGCCTTCCCGGCCAACGGCAAACCGGTTACCCAGCTTTCTGCCTTATGTTCTGTTGTGGAAGGAATAAAGTGCAGCACATAGCCCACCAGCATCAGGAAGAGAACCGCCTTGTAACCCCAGATGAAATCCAACAGAATGCCCGGAGTAAAGTGTGTTGTAATTCGGGTAAATACCTGCCACGCAGTTTCCATATCGGGCGCGCGAAAGAAAATCCAGCAGAAACAAACAAAATGAAATGTTAGTAAGATGCCAACCAGGTTTGTGAATTTATTGAACCGCGTACTTGAAAGTTGCGCAGCCACGCGGGTTTCCTGCACGGCTTTATGAACAGCCAGCGCAAAGCCATGCAGGGCGCCCCAAAGTATAAACCGAAATGCTGCTCCGTGCCACAATCCACCCAGTAACATGGTTACAAGCAAGTTGATATAGGTTCTGAATTTTCCTCTACGATTTCCGCCCAAGGAGATGTAAAGATAGTCGCGCAGCCAACTGGAAAGCGACATGTGCCACCGTCTCCAAAACTCTGTAATGTTTTTTGATTGGTAGGGCGAGTCGAAGTTGAGATTGAAGTGAAACCCCAGGAGCAGCGCAATACCAATGGCCATATCCGAATAACCGGAAAAGTCGCAATAGATTTGAAGTGCATAGCCATAAACTCCAAACAGGTTTTCCAGGCCCGTATAAAGTGTGGGCGCATCAAAAATCCGATCTACAAAGTTTAGGCTGATGTAGTTGGAGATCACTGCCTTTTTGAAGAGACCGGTGCAGATCAAAAATATTCCGCGGCCCAGCATGGCAGGCGTTACCACCGTGGGTTTATAAATCTGCGGTAAAAAATCGGCAGCCCGCACAATCGGCCCGGCTACTAATTGCGGGAAAAATGAAATGTAAAAGGCATAATCCAGCAGATGATTAACCGGTTTGATTTTTTTCCGGTACACATCTATGGTGTAGCTCAACGATTGAAAGGTGAAGAAAGAAATTCCAACCGGTAGAAAAATTTCGAAAGGTTGATAGGCAATGCCGGCTGCATGGCTAAAAATTTCATGGATGAAATTTGTGTACTTAAAATATCCCAGCAAGCCCAGGTTTGCAACAAGGCTTAGCGTAAGCAACAAACTGCGTTTCCAGGGCAGTGTCTGTTGCCACAGCCAGCGCGCCAGCATAAAATCGATGCAAGTAGTACTTAGTAGAAGGATAAAATAGATGCCGCTGGACTTATAATAAAAGTAAAGTGAAAAGAGTGTTACAAATAACAGCTTGGGTCGGTGTGTTTTATGTAGAAAAATATAGACACCCAAAAATGCTGTGAACAGAAACAAGAAGAGGCCGCTGTTGAAGATGAGTGGCGCCTGCGGATCGTAAACAAATTGTTGCGCCAGCTTATGGATATCGATAGCGAACATATTCGTTGTAACCTTTAATCAAGGCTTGATACAACAGGGCACCCTGTAGTTCGTAGCCGTTTTTGGTAAAGTGAACCCCATCTGCTTGTAGCAGTCCGTTGTTTTTCCAGGTATCCGCAGCATGTTTTCCTCCGGCTGCGGTGTATAAATCCCAATAGGCAATTCCGTGTGCTTCGGCATACTCAACCAGTTTGCTGCGCAGCAACTCCACACCTGGGTTTCTGCGCGTTTTCTTTTTGTAAAAATCCATGGGTACTGTAAGCAGGATTTTAGCTAACGGATTAGCCACTTTTAGTTGGTGAATAAAGGTGTCAACCTGTTCGGTAAACAGGGGGTCGATGTACGGATGCTCAATGGCTTCGTTTGTGCCCAACGAAATAATGATGAGCGTGGGCTCCAGTTCGCTGGTTTGTTCGGCAAATAGTTTCGACTCGTTGTAGTGCTTAAACTTGGCTCCGTTGCCTCCGGTGCTGTGGTAAAGCACGCCTGGCTTTCCGTTTTCGAGCGATAAGCCATAAAGCGTAAATTGTTTTTGCAAGTTGGTGGATTGTATGGTTTGAAACTCCACCATACGCACCGGGTAAGGTAACAACACCCGCGATACATTGGGTGCTTCGAAGGTAAACGGCCCTACATAAGCAATGGCTTGCCCGGTAGTGTCTTTTACGGCCAGGTTAAAACTCGAAAGGTTTTTTTCGTAGAGCAAGGTTAGTTTGTTAAAGGCATAGTCCGAATCTTGTGGATTAACCTTTAAGGAAAGCGTAGCACCTACCTGAAGAGTTTGAATAGTCATGGCACCAACACCAATGGGTAGTGGTTGGTTGGTATATACAATCCGTTTGGCATCCCAGATGCCTGTTGCACCGGTGTAGATAGAGGGCGGTTCGTTGGTGCGGCCCACGCGCCCCGGAAAAACTAGGCCCCGGCCGGCATTGCCAAATTCCTGTTGCATTAATTTTCGCACCGTACCACTCCAAAAATCGGCTTGAATGTGCGAGTCGCCAATCTGTAGAATACTTACCGGGTTCTTTTTTAATTTTTTTAGTTGATACAGCTTTTCGTAAAAATCGCTCAGCGCCACGGAGTTTTGAATCACGTTTGCATCATCCTGCAAAAACGGATACGATTTGAACGTAAAGGCAATTGTATCTTGTGCAACAGTGGGTATGCTGGTGCACAGCAATAAACTAAGGGTTAGCGTTTTTATCATACCGGGTTTGTTCAAACAATAGCGCATCAGTTAGTTTTTTGGCCAACCTGCGACCACCCAAAAAAGTTAAATGTGTATAATCTTTAGCCGCCAAAGCGGGTTTAGCTTCTGCAAATGTAACGATACTATTTTCTCCGCCCATAGCTTCAAATAAATCCCAATACGCAATTTGAGTACGTTGAGCTATCTGGCGCTGGGCACTGCGCATGCGGGCTATGGCCGGCAATGTTTGAATTTTGCCATTCAGGTTTGCCGCGCGGTCGCTAATGCCTAGTAAAATTATACCCGTGCCCGGAAAAAGCGCCTTTAGCCGATTGACAACCTTTATCATGCGCGCTTTGTACCAGCTGTAGTCGGTGGAGTCGGTTTCGGTAACTACGTTTAGTCCATATTGAAGAAAAATAAGTTTGTAGTTAAGGTAATGGTTGAATTGTTGCACACACGTGGTATCCAGCTCGGCCAAGCCAATACCCGAGTTACCGCGCATTGCAAAATTATCTACGTACACCCCGTTCTTGTTATCGAAGTTAATCCCATATACAACCAGGCTATCGGTATTCTCGAAAGAGATTTTTAAAGATGCAGCATGGGTGAGTGGCAGGGATAAATACTGCACCGAATCGGAGGGAGCCAGAACGGAGCTGAAGGCGAGGGTGTCGTTAACGCGATAGTGAATTTTGTTTTCGGTACGCGACTTAAAAAAAATTCCTGTTTGGTGAAACCGGCTGTTGGCTGGTCTGCGGGCTGGTTTAAACTCCACCTCATTGGCAGGCAACGGAACAAATGCATGCCCCGAAATACCTAACTCAATAGCTTCGCTTTTTTTTCCAACCAGCGAATACGCTTCCCAATTGGTGTAGGTGTGTTGAACTGAAACCCGGTATTGGGCAACTTCGGATGCTATCGGTACAAAGCCCACACCGGTGCCACCGTATAAAAGTTGCAACGTATCGCGAAAGCTGCCACAAAGTACATCGCCCTCAATAAACGAATCGCCATAAAATGCAATGCGAACCGGGCTGTGTTTGGCTTGCCGCAACGCTCTAAAAAAACCTTTTAACGTGGATTTGTCCTTGCTGAAATCTTCGATGCAAACTTTGCCGGGCGGGCACGGATAAAGCGGCTTTTCGGTTGGCTGTACTTCTGTAACCACCGAATCCAGCACGAGCGTAGCCGTGTCTTGAAGTTCTGTTAGTTGCTCCGGTATAATTTCCTGCCGGAGATCGGATAGTAGCGAAACCGGTTTATACTGCCAACCTAATAACTCGAATACCGGAACGAACGAACTTGCCGACAAAGCTGCAAGTACCAACAGCAGGAGCCACCATGTTTTTTTAATCTGGTTGGGTTGCATAAGGTTTCGAAGTAGCAGGTAATTTGGTTAATGAAATGGTAAATCAAATGTAACCCGAAAGTTTATAGGCTACCATGCCGGCCCACTCCCGCATCAGGGTAGTCCAGATAACAACCGATTCGGCATGCGGAATAAAAAGTGCATCGGGGGTGTACTTGCGCTCGTGGGCAAGAAAATCGCACGCAAACGTATCGCAGGGCCAGCCGGCTTTTTTATAACACGCTATAGAGCGCGGCATGTGGTATGCCGAAGTAATCAAGATGCATTCGCTTGGGCGATAGGTAGTTTGCAACAGCGAAGTTACGGCCACAGCCGACTCGTACGTGTTGCGGGTTTTATTTTCGATAATAAGATCCTCCGGGGGTACACCCATTAACATCAGGGCCTCAGCAATTTCATCTGCTTCGGGCCGGCTCCGTTCGGTTAGCATTCCACTGCCTCCGCTAATCAATATTTTTTCAATTATTCCTTTTTTATAGAGTTGCAAAGCATGTACAATCCTATCGGCCCCGCGCTGAAAATAAACCCGGTCTGCCGGTTCTTTATTTCCTTTGGTAACACCGGTAAGCAAAATGCCGAGTTTATAGGTCTTGGTTAATTGGTTATAGGCAATGGCCGGAGGCTCCCACAGGCGTGCCACTTCGTTGGTAATAAAATCGTTGGTAAGTACATAGAGCACCACAACACCCGTTACGAGCAATCGCCTTTTCCATTTCTTGTTTCGGATAAACCGCGCAACAATCCAACACAAAAAAATCAACACCAAAGGCATGGCCAGGAAGTTGATGGTTTTGGAGAGAATAAAAAACATACTTACATCCGTTTAGGCAGCGGATTGGAAATAGAACCAAGCCCTTCTACAATTTTGCGCAGCACTTCAAAGTACAGCGTAATCATTAATAAAATGGTCATTGACCAGATTACGCCCAGGTTAAAATAGAACGTGTCAATATTCCGGTTAAGAAAATGCTTGGCGGGCATGTAAAACTGTGCATTGAAGTCAACCCAATGGTCGGGGTCGGGGTCTTTGTAGATCGGAAATATTTTTTGCACCAGTTTACCATCTTTTTCAATGATGCGATTCGACTCAACCGTATTTTTTACCAGTTCGGCTATGGATTCGTTTTGGTATTGATTGCGGTCCGCTTCAAATTTTTTCTCCAGTTCGGGTGTTCGGGTAAGTTCGCTTATCTTCTTGTCTTTGTCTGCATCGGCTTTGTTGTAGCGCAAAATATAAAAGCGTTTCAGTGCATTAAGGAAACTCTGGGTTTCATCGTAGGTGGTACTGTCAAATTTTGCAGCGGTAAGTTTATCCAGACTCTTAAAGTCTGTTTTTCCAACAAAGGCCAGTTCATCAATAATCTCTTTCCGTACTACGGCCAGGTTGTTTTCTACTTCGGTTTTCAGCACGGAGTCAGGCTTCAGGTAGTTTTGGCGCGCAAAATCGAGGCGAGTTTCCATGGCAGGGATAAAATAGATTTTTTTGTAGTCGGCATCGGCCATAATCTTATCATGGGCATAGAAAATTTTTTCGAACTTATTGTCTTTGTATTGGGCTACCATGCTTGCTTCAAAAGCCCAGCGCGAGGCCATCAGGTCGCCTACCAACGGCACGGTTGAGGTGTTGCCGATTACAGGATTCAGTTTGTCGAATTTTACCACCACACCACTAAGGATAAGTTGCGGAATAAGCAACACGGGAATGAGAATATAAATGGTAACAGCCGAATTAAAAGCTGATGAAATGTTTAACCCTAACAGGTTAGCAAAGCACGAAGTGGTAAATAAGATACCCCAATAGATAAAAAACATACCCTTAATTTCCAGCAAGCTATTACCCACCATAACAAACAACGCGGTTTGGATGGCCGAGATAAGAAACAAAATTGTGATTTTGGAAATCAGGTAGCTGCTGCGATTGAGGTGCAGAAATTTTTCGCGCTTTAAAATTTTACGATCCCGGATAATTTCCTCGGCACTCACGGTTAGCCCCATGAACAAAGCCACAATTACACTCATAAACAAGTATGCCGGCATGTTTAAGTTCTTACTGAAGATGTAACCGGTTAGGGCATCGTCATCGGTATTGTAGTACCTTACAATAAAGGCCAGTATAAATGCAAGCAGGGGTGCTTCTAAAAGATTAATTACCAGGTATTGGGTGTTGCTAAGTTTGGATAGCATATCCCGGCTTCCAAAAATATTTATTTGTTGCAACCACGAGGGTATGCGCAGGGTAGAGTGTGGCTCTTCATCTGAAGGTTTTACAGGTTGTACATGAAGCTGTTCTTTGAATTTAGCATTCCAATGTTCGGCAGTAAACTTTCGCTCATCCGTAAAATTTCCGAATTCGTTAATTACTTTGGTTTCAATAATATTAAAGATTTGCTCAGGGTTTACGTTGCCGCAGGCCACGCATTCGCCTTCCTGGCTGTTTACCAGGTTAATGTTACGCTTAAAATGCGTAATGGCATCTACCGGGTTGCCATAGTAGATCTGGTACCCGCCTGTATCGAGTATTACCAGTTTATCGAACATTTTAAAAATATCAGACGAAGGCTGATGTATTACAGCAAATACAAGTTTGCCTTTAAGGGAAAGTTCTTTTAATAAGTCAATGATGTTTTCAGAATCGCGCGATGACAACCCAGATGTTGGTTCATCCACAAACAGTACGGCTGGCTCGCGCAGTAATTCCAGCCCGATGTTCAATCGCTTGCGTTGGCCGCCACTAATAGTCTTGCGCAACGGAGATCCTACACGCAGGTCTTTGGTTTCGGATAAACCCAGGTCGGCCAGTGTGTTGATAACCAGTTGGTCAAGCGCGGTTTCTGTTAAATGGCTAAAACAGAGTTTAGCGGCAAAGTAAAGGTTTTGATAAACAGTTAGCTCTTCAATCAGCAGGTCGTCTTGTGGCACAAAACCAATTACACCTTCAATGCGTTTGGGGTGTTCGTAAATATCGATGCCATTAATCAACACCTGCCCGGCCGAAGGTTTTTCTGTTCCGTTTAGCACATGCAACAACGTAGATTTACCGGCCCCGCTGGCACCCATCAGTGCCACCAGGTTGCCCGATTCTTCCTGTAAGTTTATTTCGCGCAAGCCCAACTTGCCGTTTTTAAACTTGTACGAAATATTGTTGGCTACAAAACTGGTGCGTGTGGTTGTAGTGTGCTTCTTAAAGAGATTTAAAATTTCGCCATAATAAATGGCATCGGCAGCCTCCCAGCGAATGGTACTTCCGATTGCCAACACGTTAATGTTGCCGGGCTTTTGAGGTACACCATTCAGGTACACATCGGTATGGCCAATGTATTTAAAGAAAAACGTGTCGGTACTGCGCATGTACAAAATAGCAATAAACCCGTCTAACCCACTGCGCACTATGTGCCGCGCAGGTGCGGGCACTTCAGGCAGCGAATCAATCACTAACATTTCTTCGTGGCGCAGTTCATGCCGGTTTTTGCTTAGCACGTACTGGTTGATAATCTCCAGATCAGCCGGAGCAATAAACAATGCTTCGCTGATTATTTTTGCCAGGTCGGCTTCGCGGGTAGAAATGTGTCCATCGGCCATTATCACACTCATCAGTTCAAGCATGATTACCACTTTTTGTTTTTGAGCTACTTCGCGGTTAATCGATTTGCAGATTTCCAAAATGGTGTCTTTCTCCTGACTGGCCGAAAGTTTATTTGAAATTTCGATAGCAAACTCATCGAACAACCGCATGTGATCTTCGGTAGCTTTCTGGCTCAGGTGGTCGGCCAAAAACACCTGAATGTATTCCCGCTCTTGTTGGGTGATATGATCTTCTTTTGCCAACAAGGCAAATAAGCGCATAATGGCATTCAGTACAGGTTCGCTCATAGCTGTGCAGGTTGCAGAAGGTTAAAGATAGGAAACCACCGCCTAATGGTATAACAAAAAAGGGATCGGTACGTAACCAATCCCTTTTCGTGTAAGATTTCTGTGCGCTTAATCCACAATTGATTTGCGCATCTTCTCTACAATATTCGTAATCTCAATCAGGTTCTTATCGCTCAACACCATATTAGCGCGGTTGTTGCGAATTTGTTCTTCAATGTTTAGCGCTTTGTAGCTGGCTTGCAGTGCTTTCAAATCAGCAACCAACGATCCCACAGGCTCGGCCTGATCTACCGTTGAAAGCATAGACGTTAATTCGTCAACCGATTTTTCTTGTTGTAAAATTACACGCATGAGCGGTGTAAGTACCAGGTTGCGCGAGTCTTCCGGCAACAGGTTTTTGGGGTAGGTTTTTATTAACCCGGTCGAAATGTACAAGCCCTCGATAAAGCTGCCGCTCAGCAAAAGGGCCGCCAGCTTATTACGGCTGTCATCCTTCAGGTACTTTTCGCTGCTTTGTACAGCGGTGTTCAGAATGCTGGCCAGGGAATCTTTATTGGCAATGTTGCTCTCAAAACGCTTAAGTACATCTACATCAAAGGTTCCGATTACCCCCAGGTTATCGGCTAGTTTTTTGGCCGAGCTCAGGTAATCAATTGCTTCCTGGGTTTTGTCGTACGAACTAAGGTAGCCAATATCAGCAGTGTAAACACCCAGATTTAGGGCGGCTTTGTCGGTACGGCTTATATATTGGTCAACTTTACTGCGGCTGTTTATCAGGCTCTGGTTGTAATCGGCACCGGTTTGCTGCAGCAAATAGGGAATTTCGGTGGGAGATGGAAGGTTGTAAACAACTTCTTTAATCTGGTCCTTTAGCGATTGTTCGGCCTCGTTAAAATCGTTGGCATTGTTTTCTTTTTTCGAACCGCCTCCGCAGCTCCACAGCCCGGCCAAAGCTGCTACTGCTACAAAAGGCATTAAGAGTCGAGATAATTTCATGGTTTTTGGTTTAGACCTTCAATTTTAGCACATTTTTCCAAACGGGTAAAACCGTTTAGCCAATATTTTGCCCGGAAAAATCTGTAAAAGGTAGTAGCAGAGCAAACATTATTATTGTAATTTAAGTTTATAAGCAACATGGTGGCAGCACTTTCCTTAGAAACAGTTTACCTGGTGGACGATAATGAGGTGGATCTCTTTGTCCAGAGGCGGTTTATTGAAATGCGAAAATTTGCCCGCAATATTGTCACCTTTTCCAGCCCTTCAAGAGCGCTGGAGGCCATTGTGGCCAACCCGAACCAGGTACCCGACATTCTGTTTTTGGATTTAAACATGCCCATGATCAACGGATTCGAATTTTTGGAACGGCTAAGAGAGGCTTCGCAGCAACTATCTGAGCGCTTGCGGGTGGTGGTACTTACCAGTTCCGATAGCCAGCGCGACCGCGAACGAGCGTTGGCTTTTGGCAACGTAGTAAATTTTGTGCCCAAACCGCTTACCATTCAAAGCCTGGACGAACTTCTGGCTTCACTTCATTAGCGGGTTAAAACCTTGATGCACATAGCCTTTAGCTTATCCAAATCGGTAATTGGCACCTGAATTTCTTTAGCGGCTTCGTCCCACCTGCGCAGCAGCACGCTGGGCTTAAAAAGCGGATCTTTCTCAAACGCCTCAATCTCCTCCGCAGTCATTAAACCACCCTGAAATTGCAATGTCTGTTTGCTCGCTTCCGATAGCTGGTTGTAATAGTCGGGGTCTTTGGCTGTAAGGTATCTTTTGGCTTTCACATGATTTTCAACCAACTGAGCCAGCCGATCGGAAAAACCGCGCGATCGCAAAAAGCCGGCACCAATCTCTTCATGACTCTTTATTCCAAACGATTCCATCTTCAGCGTGGCATCGTTCTGCACGCAAATGTGCCCAATGTCATGGAAGAAGGCCGCTAGCACTACTTCGTCATCAGCCCCGGCTTGAATGGCCAGGTCTGCGGCTTGCGACATGTGTTCGATTTGCGATACAGGCTCGCCAATGTAATCGGCACGGCCGTACTTTTCATACAACTCAAAAATTTCGGTAGTTACCGCTTCTGCACTCATGATAATTAAAATTTTAAGGCAGCAATTTTCAAAGTATAAGAGTTGCTTGCACTGCGGGCACTATTATTAAATGATTAATATTTTTTTCACACTTTTTTTCTGCCGCAGGTAATCTCTATCATTACCCCGAAAATGCACGGAAGAAATGATGAAAATTAAATTGGTAGTTTTTGATCTGGCTGGCACCACGGTAAAGGATAATTTTGATGTACCCCGGGTATTGCAAAAGGCACTTTACGATAAGGGCGGTGTAGAGGTGCCACTGCAACAGGCTACCGATTTAATGGGTATTCCTAAACCTATCGCCATAAAAAAGTTATTGCAAGATGGTGGCCTTACTTCCTTTACAGAAGATTTTGTGGAAGTAATTCACCGCTACTTTGTGGATAGTATGATTGATTTTTACCGGTTTGATCTTTCGGTGGGCGAAAAGCCAGGGGTAAGCAAAGCCTTTGCGGCCCTCAGGCAGGCGGGTATTAAAGTAGCTGTAGATACTGGGTTTGATAGAGAAATTACCGATGTGCTGTTGGAACGGCTGGGCTGGATAGAGAACGGACTGATTGATGCCAGCATTACCAGCGATGAAGTTGAAAACGGCCGCCCCCACCCGGATATGATTTTCGAAGCGATGAGGCGCACAGCGGTTACGGATATTCATGCAGTGGCTAAAGTAGGCGATACAGCAAGCGATATGCAGGAGGGAACGAGTGCGGGTTGCTTATATGTAATTGGAATTACAACCGGAGCCTATACGGTAGAGCAACTGCTGGCAGAACCACACACGCACCTGGCTGCAACCATGGAAGAAGTGCTGGCTATACTGGGCATCAGGTAATCTGACTGCGCTTCCATTGCCGGTGTTTGTAATGGAAGTAAAGCATGGAACCTAAAATAAGCAGCGTGCCGCCAACAGACATTACATACCCGCCCGTAATAAAGAAGGAGAGCCAGCTAAGGCCCTTTTGAAAAAAGTTTTTGTAAAACACTACCGCTACACTACCCAGGTAGCCAAACGAATCGGCCACGTACATAATAAAGCCAACTGTACTTACATATTTAAATGTGGCAATTAACCGATCGAAGAAAATACTGTTGAAGGGAATATAGCCGAGGTACAACCCTATGCCTACCAGGGTCATCCACAACACAGGGTTAATCAAATGGGCCTCGTACAGTAAGTTGGCAACTCCAATTAAAACCAGACCCAACGCAATAATTACATGATTTACCATCAGCGCTGTTTTATTGTTTTTAATAAGCATCAGGCTGCCCATACAAATTAAAACAATAAGCGAAACCGGAGTCTCCGTGCGTGTATAAATGGAAGGATCATTTCCCAGATTCAGCGATTTCCAGATGTCAGACGAAAAGTTGTCGCGAAAATCGCGAAAGGCAGTAAGCATTACATAACAAAGCGTAAACAGCACGATACCGGGCAAAAAACTTTTTGTAAAATTCTTCCGCTCTTCGCGGTTCATTGGCAGGCGCCTGGTTCGCAGGGCTTCGTCCTGGGTGGTGGGGGGCGGTAGTTTATCCAGCAAAAACTGAAACAAAAGTAATGGCAAAATAAAAAGGCAACAGGCCACAAATGGCATCCAGAATTCTGATACACCCCAGTACTGAATAATGTATGCACCTACCGAGCGACACAGGCCGGCAGAGTAAATGAAACTAACCGCCAGCGAAGCGCCCAGCACTTCAGTCATGCGTCTGCCCTCCAGGTAGCCAAACACCATACCCCATACCATGCCAAGCGGCAACCCGTTGGTAAACAGAAACACAATATTATAAGGAGCGGGCACCAAGGCAAAAAGCAGCCAGGAAACTCCGGCAATGGTTACCATTAACAAAATGCCAAAGGCCCGCGCGTTGGCCTTGAGTTCTGAAATTACTTTAATGCCGATAAACTTTGCCAGCGCATAGCCTATTACCTGAAACGTTACCAACCACACTTTATATTCAAATCCGGCAAACGAAAGACCACTGAAAGTTGCTACAGGAAATGTTTTACGAAAAGCATACACGCACGTATAAAGTGCAAAGGCGCAAAACGAAGCATACAAGGTAAACCATACCGAGTGCGTTCGTGTAAGCCAAAGGGTAATAGGATGAGGTTGTTTCATCAATCCAGTATTCCGGTTTGGTTAAAGGTAACTTCTTTCCAAACACCTTCTCTTAAGATGGTAATTTTTTTGTAGCCGGCTTGCAACAACACGGTAGCGGCCAATTCAAATTCGTTGCACACATCTTTGGGGTGGTGCGCATCCGAACTTATCGTAACCCTAATGTTGCGTTCTTTTAGTAAGGCAACAATCCAGGGCGATGGGTAGGTGGTTTCTGATTTTTGCTGGTAGATGCCGCGTGTATTTATTTCGATAATAGTCTCGCTTTGTTGAACTGCATCCAGCAGTTTTTTTAGTTCTTGCCGGTACCAGGGCTCGGCTTCATTAAAATACCGGTTGCCACTATTTTGAATTTTCATTTTGTCGAGGTGGCCCAAGACAGAAGGCGCTTCGTGCAACAAGGCTTTGGTAAGTTCAAAGTAGCGCATCCAGGCATGGCGGTAATTGTTATGGAAAATTTTTTCCAGGCCTTGAGCAAATACGGTGTGCTGTCCGTCAATTTCCCACGGGGTACCATCGGCAAACTGATCTATAAAATGAATGGAGCCGATGGTGTAATCGAAATTCGTAAACCGGGCCGGGCTTATTAGCCCCGGTATATAATCAACTTCCAGGCCGCTGTAAATTTCAATTGCAGCAGTTTTCTTTAAAGCCGATATTTCCGTTACGTATGCCGGCAATTTTTCTGCGGGCATACACCACTTGCAATCAAATGGCAGGGGTGCATGCGATGAAAAGCCCAGCGCCAACAACTGCGGCTGGTGCACATAACTTGCCAGGGTTTCCTTGCCATCGCAATACGAACTATGAGTATGGTAATTCGTCCACATGGAGGTAAGATCGAAAAGTTTTAAAGCCCCAGCAAGGTGTGAATACTTTTTTGGGCATAGCCGGCCGAGGAGGTCATCCCCTTGCCGCCAATGGCTGTGCGGATGTGAATTTTATCTTCGATGTCGATTGCCAGAATGTCTTTTTCTGCATGTTGCGAATAGTAACCGGCCCATGCAGCTTGTACCTTCCAGGTGCGCATGTCCACAATTCGCGCTGCTTCCTGCCACATAAGGTGGTTGATGTGTTCACTCAGTTCATAGCCCGGCTCTTCGCTGCCGATTGTAAAATACTCGTGCGAGTCGCCCACTATTACCGACCCATCGAGCGCTTTTTTAAATAGAATGTGAATCCCCCAGCGTTTCAATTCCACCAAATGATCGGGTGTTTTAATCTTGCTAAACGAGGCACATTCTTCAAACGACTCGTACCTGCGGGTGGTAAGCCCGGTAAGAATGTTGCCTTCCAGGGGCAAGCCTGGCATTGGCGTGGTGCGCAACATCTGTAACTTGCTGATCACGATACCACTTTTCGCAAACAGATCGGCAAACAGAATTTTAAATTCACTGCCGGTGCACACAATTACTTTTTCTGCTGTAACCCGTTCGCCATGGCTGTAACAAACCTGTACGGTGCCATGCGTTACCTCGCAGGCAACAATAGCTGCATAGTTCTTATAGGTTAGGTTGGTGAACTTGTTAATGCAGTAATGCAGCAAGCGATGTATTAACAAATCAGGTTCGGCACTTACTTCTTGCGGAAAGTATAACCCTTCTTTACAGTATGAAGATTTTAACGCGGGCCATTTTTGCTGACACTGCTGTGCAGTTAACAGGTGGGCTTCGTAGCCGCGCGCATCCATGCGTTGTTTTAATTCGTGCAGTAACTGTTGTTCGTCCTGGTCGGAGGCGAGGTACACGCTACCATTTTGCCGGATGCCGAGGTCGAATTCGGCCTGAATGGTTTTATACAACTGCGTGGCATACACTCCGTAGTCAAACCAGGCTTTACTCATGCCAGAAGGTACCACCTGGCCAAAGTTGCGCACAGTAGCCTGCATGGGCTGCTTGTCTTTTTCTACCAACAAAACTTTTTTACCCGCTGCGGCTGCGTGGTAGGCATGAAAGGTACCCAGCACTCCGGCACCAATTACAATAACATCGTAATGGGATGTATTCATACTAACTTTAATAAAATGCAAGGTGCTCAAATTCGAGTTGCCAATCCAATCTGGCATTTTATTTAGATGTTAAAAAGTAAAACACCAGCATCGTAACTTTTTTACGAAACGGATTGATAGGATGGTGCGGGCGGGAGGCATCAAAGTAGAGAGAGTCACCTTCCTGCAATAGAAGTTCTTCGTCTTCAATGCGGTAGAGGCAGCGCCCACTGATAATATGTTTAAATTCAAAACCATCGGTAGTTGTGGCCTGGCTTTGCGTGCGTGGTTCTATGCTCAAGAGCACTACATCCATGGTGTTGGGTTGCAGATGTTGCGTTAGCACCGACTGGTAAAAGAACCCAGGTCGTTCTTCTTTTTGCACCGGCTGGTAATCGGATTTACGAATCAATAAATAACTTTTGCCCTGAACGAGTTTCAGATCTTCGAAAAAATCCTGCGTGGTTACCTCTAGGCTGCGCACCACTTGCAGGAAAACCGGCAGCGAAGGTATGGTTCTTGAGTTCTCGATTTTGGAAAGCAACCCTTTGGTAATGCGCGCCCGCTCGCTCAATGCCTGCAACGTAAGGCCGCGCACTTTGCGTAAGGCTTTGATTCTTTTACCAATACGCCCAATCAGCTCATCCTGCATATTCTTTTTGTTTCCTATTTGGAAACTTTTTCGGAACCAGTAAAGGTCCACATGATTTATTAATCGAATGTTAACACAAAAACGCGCGCAGGTGGTAAGCCAATAAAGTTTACTATTGGTCAATTTACTGCAACATTATCAAAGTTCGGATTGTTGCCGGTGTAATTAACGATTGAATAATTTGTAACTAAATTCTGGATGAAGTGGAATGTGAAGTTTTGAGCCATCATTCAAAACCAACCAATCCACTATGCCAAAATTTCTACACCTCAATCGGGTAATGCTGCAACTGCTATGGGTAGTTGCCGGATTCCTTGCTGCCACTTCCGCTGCTGCACAAAGCTCAGTAGCGGGGCGGGTTACTGCCGTTGAAGATGGCAGCCCGCTACCGGGAGTAAATATAATTGTGAAAGGTACCAGCAACGGTACAATTACTGATGCCACCGGTTCTTACTCTATCAATGCTACGGGTACCGATGTACTCGTGTTTTCTTTTGTTGGATTTAAATCACAAGAAGTAGCCATTAACGGCAGAACTACCGTAGATATAAACCTTGCGGTAGATGCTACCGAGCTTTCTGAAATTGTAGTTACTGCGCTCGGAATTGAGAAAGATAAAAAGGCATTGGGCTATTCGTTACAGAGTGTAAGCTCCGAAAACCTGACTACAGCGCGCGAAACAAACGTAGTAAATCAACTGGCCGGTAAGGTTGCCGGTGTTACGGTAATTGGAAGCCCTTCTGGTATCGGAGGGTCGGCTCGTGTTTCTATTCGGGGCGAACGTTCCGTTGATCTCAATAAGAATCAACCCTTGTACGTTATTGATGGGGTGCCTATCAGCAACGGTATTACCGGAGCTTCAGGCCGCAACAACCTCGAAGTTGACTTTGGCAATGGTGCAAGTTTTGTAAATGCCGATGACATTGAATCGATGACGGTGTTGAAGGGTGCAGCCGCTGCCGCATTGTACGGCTCGAGGGCAGCTAACGGAGTTATTGTTATCAAAACAAAATCGGGTCGCGGCTCTAAAGGGTTAGGCGTAGAGATTAACTCCAATACAACTTTCGAGTCGGCCCTGCGCTTGCCTGAGTATCAAAATAAATATGGCCAGGGCAATGGCAATGGTGGCGATTTTTCTTTTGTGAATGGAGCCGGTGCCGGTATGACCGATGGCGTGGACGAAAGTTGGGGCCCGGCTTTTACCGGTCAGTCTTATCCACAATTTAATTCGCCCCGCACACTCAATGGCCAACCCATTGCTTTTAGAGGTGGCGATTTGAATGCACCAGCCGGAAGTGTAATTACCGCCACACCGTGGGTGGCCGACCCGGACGGAATTAAGAACTTCTTTAAAACCGGAAGAACCCTTACCAACAATGTAGCCTTGGTGGGCGCTAACGATAAAGGCGACTTCCGCTTGTCGTACACCAACCTCGATCAAACCGGCATTGTTCCGAATACCGACTTGCGCAGAAATACCATCTCATTTGGCGGTGGCTATCACCTTAGTCCCAAGTTTACGGCCCGCGCTTTTGTTAGTTATATCAAAAGCGAAAGTGATAATCGCCCATCCATCAGCTACGGTACCGAAAACATTATGTACCTGTTTAACTGTTGGCTGCCCCGCAGTGTTAAGGTTAGCGATTTACAAAACTACTGGATGCCCGGTCTGGAAGGAAGAAGACAATACAACTTCAATTACAACTACCACGATAACCCGTACTTTACGATGTATGAAAACACCAACGGCCAATATGTAGATCGGATGATTGGCAATGTAGCGTTGAAATATGATTTCACCAGTTGGTTGAGCCTGCAAGTACGTACCGCACAAGATTACGGCAACGAGCGTAGGCAATACCGCAGAGCCTTCAGCACACAACGGTTTCCGTTTGGCCAATACCGCGAAGCTAAAATTGTAACGGAAGAACGGAATTCTGATTTCCTCCTTGCTTTTAATAAAGAGCTTGTACCATCTACCTTTACATTACTTGCTACTGCGGGTGGCAATCAGCTACGCCAAAAATCAGAATTTCTGGAAGTAAACGCACCGCAACTAAATCTGCCGGGTATTTATAACCTTACCAACTTCCGGGCGCCACTGCAAACAACGCAAACCGATGTACAAAAGCGCATCAACAGTTTGTATGCTTCGGCACAGTTAGGTTATAAGAATATTCTGTTTCTGGATTTAACAGCCCGCAACGATTGGTCGAGTGCACTTACCTTGCCGCAAGCGCTTAAAGATGCTGGCATTGGTTCTGAAGATAATTCTTACTTCTATTCTTCGGCTGCTCTTAGTGCGGTAATTTCTGATATGGTTACGCTGCCCGAGTTTTTCTCGTTCGCCAAAGTGCGGGCCAGCATAGCCCAGGTAGGAAACGATACCGATGCATTTACATTTACCCAATCCTACAATCCGGGCGATCCGTTCGGTTCGGCCCAGGTATATGGCGAAACCGATCGGTTAGCTAATTTTAGTTTGAAACCGGAGATCAGTACTTCGTACGAAACCGGTTTGGATCTGAAATTTTTTGGTGGCCGCCTCGGGTTGGATGTAACCTACTATCAAACCTTAACGCGCAACCAAATCTTAAACATACCCCTAAGCATTACCAGCGGGTATAACAGCCGCGCCATCAATGCCGGAGAAATTAAAAACTACGGGGTAGAAGTAATGTTAAATACCATTCCGGTAAAAGCAGGAGCATTTCAATGGAATTTGGATGTGAACTTTTCGAGCAACCGCAGCCAGGTTGTTTCCTTGTCGGATGGGTTAACCAACTTTGTAATGGCCAGCCGCAGGGTAAGTATTGAAGCCCGCGTGGGCGAGCGCATGGGCGATATGTATGGAATCGGGTTTGCGCGGGTTCAAAATACTGATTCGAACAAGCCGTACTATAGTGCCAACGGTCAGTTCGTGGGTGAAATGGTTTTTGATTCGCAGGGCCGTCCTATCCGCACCACCGACAGAATTAAGTTGGGTAACTATAACCCGGATTGGCTGGCAGGTATTAACAACACCTTTACCTACAAGCGCTTAAAACTGGGTGTGTTGTTCGACATACGCCACGGAGGCCAGGTTTATTCCGAAACACAAACCGTAGGGCGCGAAGGCGGCATTATCAGCGAAACGCTGCAAGGCCGCGAAAACGGATACTATCCGCAAGCAAGTGTAGCTACCGACCCGTTATTATTGAATGCACCGGCTGGTACGTATGTAGTTGGTGAAGGCGTGGTTGATAATGGCGATGGAACCTTTAGCGTAAATACCCGCAGGGTATTGCCACGCCAATGGCACACCGCATGGACGGGCGGCCGCAATATTGCGGAGGGCGCCATGTACGATGCTTCGTTTGTAAAACTGCGCGAATTACAAATTGGCTACACACTGCCGGATAAGTTTTTCAGCAAAACTCCTTTCCGTAGCGTAAGCATTGCATTTGTGGGCCGCAACCTGGCCTTATGGACCGATGTGCCGCACATCGATCCGGAAGTAATGTCGTACACCGGAGGCACTGCCTTGCCGGGTATCGAATACATGTCCATCCCTTCGTCCAGAAGTTATGGGGTTAACATCGGTTTGAAATTTTAATTGACAGGAAACTATGAAAACATATTTTAGGAAAGTGCTTTTGAGTATGGCTGCCTTGCTGGTAGTATGCTCATGCGATTCGGACTTTGAAGACATCAACACCAATAACAACGTGCCCACTTCGGTTACGCCCGATTTGTTGCTCTCTGGAGTAATCCGCAACACGCTCAACAATCAGGTAGGCGAGGCCTGGGGCATTGGCAACATTGTAGTACAGCATACGGCAAAAATTCAGTTTGTAAATGAAGACCGCTACCTGTGGGGCGAGCAGAACGGAATCTGGAACACGGTGTATGGTAATATGCGCAATGTTCAAAATATTATTTCTGCTGCCGAAACGGCTACGCCTTCGCAAAACAATTATCTCGGCATTGCACTCATTCTTAAGTCGTGGATGTTCTCGCTCGCTACCGATGCGTATGGCGATGTTCCGTACAGCGAAGCCATTAAAGGAAAATCTTCCGCTATTTATTTGCCTAAGTACGATACACAGGAATCTATTTACGATGGCATTCTTGCCGATCTGGAAAGAGCCAATCAGATTTTAGGAACCAGTTCCGAAAACATTTCGGGTGATATTTTATATGGTGGTGGTGCTGCATCTATTTTAAAGTGGCGCAAGCTGGCAAACTCGCTGCGGTTGCGTTATCTGATGCGCATTTCCAACAAGCGCAATGTGGCGGCAGCTATGCAAGCCATCGTTAGCAACCCTACCGATTTTCCAATCTTTACCGGCAATGCCGATAACGCAGCACTCACTTACCTGAGCTCAGCACCCAATCAATGGCCGTTGTACACTTCGCGTGTGGGTTCGTTCGATGAGTTTCGGTTAAGCAAAACCATGGACGATTTTCTAACCGGAATCAACGATCCGCGCCTTGCAGTATTTGCACGCCCAACCCAAAATTCAGTAACCGCGGGCACGCCTGAAATTGTAGGGATACCCAATGGCCTGGAGGATACACAAGCTTTAAGTTACAATGGCGGGCCGCAAAACATTTCGCGCGTAGGGTATCCGTTTGCATGTTTGGTTTGCAACGATGCCAACCAAACGGCTCCGCAGGCAAACGTGGCAAAGGCGCCCCTTATGATGTATGCCGAACTGCAATTTATTCTGGCCGAAGCCCGCGAAAAAAATCTTATCACTACTGGAACGGCCGAGACCTATTACCTAAATGGCATCAACGCCAATTTAGATTATTACCGGTCTATTGTTCCGGCAGAATACAACATTAACCTTACTTTGCCAGCAACTTACTTTACACAAGCCGGAGTAGTTTATACCGGAACTAGCGCTGAAAAGCTTGCAAAAATTGCTACCCAAAAATGGGTGGCGCTTTTCTTCAATGGATTAGAGGCGTGGTTTGATTGGCGCAGAACGGGCCTGCCAGTGCTGGCACCCGGATCGAGCAACTTAAACGATAACAAAATACCGGTTCGGTATATCTATCCGCAATCGGAGCAATCGTTAAATGCAACCAATCGCGCGGCTGCCGTTGCACGCCAGGGAGCGGATAATATTAACACCACCGTTTGGTGGGACAGCAATTGACACGGGGTTTAATTAGTGTTTTAGTGGCAGTCAGGAGAATTTTCTCCTGGCTGTTTTTTTAATTCTTTACCTTCACAACAACCAATAGCCACAGAAAATTTTAGTTGATCATCTATGAAAAAAATTATTTACCTGTTTTTACCAATACTCTTTTTGGCTGCCGCCTGGAGGGCAAATGCCCAGGCCGAAAATATAATTTTGATTACCCTGGATGGCATGCGCTGGCAGGAAGTATTTACCGGTGCGGACTCGGGCCTGGTGAAAAACAAAAAATACGTAGAAGATGCCGCGGAGTTGCACAAGCGGTTCTGGCACGAACAACCTGAAGCACGCAGGGAAAAACTTATGCCTTTTTTCTGGAGCACGCTGGCCAAAGAAGGTGTGCTATACGGAAACCGGGCTTTTGGAAATAATGTAAACTGTTCCAACTACATGTGGTTTTCTTACCCGGGCTACAACGAAATTCTTTCGGGCTTTGCCGATGACGAGCACATTAAGAGCAACGATAAAATAAATAACCCCAACACCACGGTATTGGAATATTTAAACCAACAACCGAGGTTCAAAGGTAAGGTGGCCGCATTTGGTTCGTGGGATGTATTTCCATCGATCATCAACAGAGAACGGTCGGGCATTCCGGTAAATGCCGGCTTTGAATCGGCTACTCAAAAACCACTTTCGGCCCGCGAAGTTTTCTTGAATGAATTACAGGTTCAAATCCCTAGTCCATGGGGCGGGGTGCGGTTAGATGCTTTTACCCATCACTACGCCATTGAATACCTGAAAAAGTATAAACCCAAAGTAGTTTATATTGCCTATGGCGAAACGGATGACTTTGCGCACAATGGGAAGTACGATGCCTACCTGAAGTCAGCGTATCAAACAGATCAGTTTATCAAAGCAATTTGGGAGTGGGTTCAATCTGAGCCGCAGTATAAAAACAAAACCGCCATTGTAATTACTACCGATCATGGCCGGGGTACAATTCCTTTAGATGAATGGCGCAGCCATGGTACAAAAATTAAAGGGGCAGATCAGATTTGGATTGCGGCCATAGGCGCTGGTATAAAACCCAGAGGCGAATTGAAAGAAGCCGGGCAATATTATCAAAACCAGGTAGCCGCTACAGTGGCCGGCTTGTTAGGAGTGTCTTTTACGCAGAGTGGCCGGGCCGGTAAATCGTTAGAATTAAAGTAGAAGTGAACCGGTTTTGGTTGGGGGCGTGCATGCTGGTAGCAGCTTGCCAGGGTAAGTATGCTACCCAATTACCCTACACCACGCTGTGGCAACAAGGCACTGCTACTGTAAATCATAGATCCGACAAGGCGGATACAGTCTTTACCAGTGGCTGGAAGTTTACACGTGGCTTGCGCGAAGGAGTACATGCCAATCGACTGCTGCAACCGGATAGCCTGGTAGAATTGCCGCACCGGGTGGTACTTCCCAATACCGATTTGTGGTATCTGAAAACAATAAGTTTTGCGCAAGCTGGTGTTTTGCGTGTGCGTGCCGATGATGGCGCACAACTTTGGGTAAATGGAAAACCAGCGCAACGATTGAATGGCGATAGTTTTAAAGTGGAGGCTTCATTGGAAGCAACCATACTCATTCTGGTGTTAAACAATGCAATGGCAGGGGGACTACTCGAAGTAAGTTATTATACACATTCGCATGCAGTGCAACAGGAACAAGCACACCAGCGGAGTCTTCAAAGAAATAAGCTTGAGCAAAAAAGAATCTTGCTTGGCGACACAACGTTACCGCTGTTGATTGGCCCGTGGCTCACGCAATCGGATTCAGTTTATAAAATTCGATTGGTGGCCGATGCCGGTGTAACGATGTATTGGGGTGCCACACCATCAGTAAAGAATGCACAAACGGCCCGGGCAAGCTTTGTGCAATTTGAAGTTCCGGCACCGGCATCCGAGTGGTATTACAAAGTATGCAGTGGCACTGTGTGCTCACCAACCTATCGGGTGGCGGGTACACAAACCAATTTTCAGTTTACAGTTTGGGGCGATAGCCAATCCGGGTGGAAACAATTTGCCACTCACTTGCAAAATCTTCAGGCAAGCACCGATGCATTTACCATTGGGGTTGGCGACTTGGTAGGCAACGGAAGTAACGAAGCAGCATGGCAAACCCTGGGCGGGCTGCTTTCAACCTATGCTGCCGAAAGACCAGCCTACCTGGTTGCAGGCAACCACGACTATGATGGGTATTATACCGATCTGCAACCGCGTTTGTACCAACAGTATGCAGCACCTTCGGCCAAGCCGTGGTTTGCGTGGCGCTATTCCAATTGCGCTTTTATTGCCATCGACCCCAATGCACAATTTCCCATTGGCTTTGCGGGTGAGCAACAACAGTGGTTGCAGGCTCAGCTAAAATCTCCTTTGTGGCAACAAGCCGAATGGCGCTTCATCGTGCTCCATCAACCACTGTTCTCGCAAGGATGGCCAGGGTATCAAGGCGATGCCGTGGTGCGCGAACTGCTGGAGCCTTTATTGGAAACTGCCCGGATTGATTTTGTTATTGCCGGCCATACACACGATTATGAGCGCCTGGTAAAAGTGAACGGGCGGCAGCAAACGAATTTTATAATTACCGGTGGGGGCGGAGGTTCACTGGAGCCCGATCAATCATCGCCCACACCCAGAATGGATACGGTAATTAAAACGCATCACTACCTGCGCTTTAAAATAGCATCCAATAAATTGGAGTGGACCGCCTACGATTTGAATAACCGGATTATTGACTATCAAAAGAGAGAAAAATGAGAACGCTGTTTTTTTTCTTCCTGACTTTGCTGGCTACTTCTGTTAGTGGGCAGGAGTTTTGGTTTTGGCCTGATTATACGCTGAATGATAAAGCCCGGAATCTGCCGGGGAACCGGCTTCTGGTTACAACTCCAGTGATACCGGTTGTGGCTACCGAACCACTACCGCTTATATTTTTTGGTGAGGAACCCACCGAGCGTAAGCGTGGATTGGTGGCCGCAAATCAATTACCAACGGAGTCATTCACCATCGAATTGTGGATTTCGAATCATGTTAATAAACCGGTGGGCGCGCTGGTAGCATTAAAGTCAAAGTTTCTCGCCAACGAACCTGAATGGCTGCTGGGTTACTTCAATAACAAATTAGTGTACAGTTTAAAAACTCAGCAATCAGTTTACGCATCGGTAATTGATTTTCAAATCAAAAGCCGTGGCTTTAAGAAATATTGGTCGCACGTAGTGGCTACGTATCATAATCAGAAAATGAGTTTGTATTTAAATGGTGTGTGGGTAGGCGAAAAAGAAAGCGGAAGTCGTGTTGCTGTGGATGCTTCCACCATGGAAATGGAGCTAGCGGCTTATATGCATAACGAACCCTACATGCAATTCGGTAACCTGGTGCGCATGGTAAAAATTTCTGATCACGCATTGAATGCAAAACAAGTGGCCAGCCGGTATGCAGCGCTGAGTGCATTGGTAACAAAAGGAATTTTATTTCCCGATCTCTTTCATTTTACTGCAGGGCCATACTTAACTTATGCAACAGCTACGGGTATTGATATTGTTTGGGAAACAGACCGGCCGGCCGACTTTGAAGTGGAATACGGTACCCGGTTGCCGCTCTCGAAAAAAGTAGAAGTGAAAGATCTGAGTGTGGAAACCGAACAGGGCGAAAAAGCTTTTATATATAAGGTATCGCTGGCTGGCTTAACCGAAGAGACTCCTTATTTCTATAACATCAAAGCCAAAGACCGGAAGGGAAATACCATGGAGTCGGGGGTACTCACCTTTTCAACAGCCGTGCAGGCGAATCACTCTTACATGTTTTCAATTGTTGGCGATACGGAAGCGCGGCCACACGTGTCGGACAGAATTTCTAAAATGATTTGGGGCGAGCGACCCAATTTTTTGTTATTGGTGGGCGACCTTACCGATGGCGGATTTAAAGACCAGAAGTTTGAATGGAACTATGAGTACTTTGCCGGTATTACACAACTGGCCAGCCGCGTGCCCGTGTTTCCGGTAGCCGGCAATGGCGAGGCTGATTTGTTTTGGTATAATCAGTATCATCCTTCGCTGCCTAAAGATGGGTATTATAAATTTTCGTACGGCAATGCCGATTTTTTTATGTTGAACAGCAACCGCGAGAATGATTTTGCCCCGGGCGGAGCCCAATATGTTTGGCTGGAGCAAGAGTTAAAAAAATCACAGGCAAAATGGAAGTTTGTAGCACACCATCATGCTCCGTACTCGGCCGATGAAGATGACTATGGCAATGCGTGGACCGGCACTTCCACCCTGGGCGATCCGGCTATTCGAAAGATTGTTCCATTGTACGAGCAGTATGGAGTAGATATGGTTTTCTTTGGGCACCTGCATACCTACCAACGCACTTTATCTATAACCGAAAATCAGGTAAGCACTCGGAAAGGTGTAATTTACATTCAAACTGGTGGTAGTGGCGGTAACCTGGAAGACTTTGCGCCTTCGCGTGCATGGTTCAGTGCCAAAACCTATCGCGGCCATCATTACTGTACGGTAACGGTCAATCATACCAATCTTGAATTCAGGATGTACGATGCGGAGGGCCGTCTAAAAGATTTTTTCAATCTGAGTAAAGCAGACTAACCATCCATCCCACAACTTGTTGTACAGCGCCTTGAGGGCCGATAGTTTCGAACCTCAAACTTAGTACAAAAAAGATGCGATCATTAACCTACCTGGCCACCGTGGTGGCATGTGTGCTGCTGGCTGTGCCGGCATCCGCGCAAAGCAAAAAGAAAGACAAGAAACCTGCGGTGGCGGTGCCGGCAAAAACCGATACAGCCAAAGCAAAAGCACCGGCCCCTCCCGGGCCTAAGCCGTACAAGCAGGTAATTACCGCCAAAGCCAAAACTCAGCGCGGATTATTTACCGTTCATAAAATCAATGACGATTATTTTTTTGAAGTGCCCGATAGTATTGTAGGCCGCGAGTTTATGGCAGTAACGCGCATGGCGAAAGCGCCCACCGGTGCGGGTTACGGGGGCGAAGAAGAAAACCGACAAGTGTTGCGGTGGGAGCGTGGCCCCAATAATAAATTGTTTTTGCGTGCCGTGCTCACTATTAATACCAGCCCCGATGCTGATAAACCCATCACGCAAGCGGTACGCAATAGTAATGTAGAACCTATTGCAGCTTCATTTGATATTAAGTCCATTCGCAAAGACACCTCGTATGTAATTCAGGTAACTGATTTTTTTAAAGGCGACAATCAATTGATCTCGCTGGACCCACGCACCAAGCGCTCGTTTAGCTTAACTGCCTTGCAAGCAGATCGTTCTTTTATTCAAAGCATTAAATCATTCCCGATTAATACGGAAGTGCGCATGGTAAAGACCTTTACTTCGGTGCTGCCACCACCCACAGCCGGTGCCGGCCCCGTGCAAGTGCGTGAGTTGCCGGCAGGCGCCAACACAGGGGTAGTTACTGTAGAGCTTAACACGTCCATGATTTTGCTACCGAAGGTGCCGGCCCGCAAAAGGTTGTTCGATGCCCGCGTTGGGTATTTTGCAAATGGCTACACTGTATATGGCGAAGAATCTCAGAAATCGGAAACTGAAGTGTTTGCTGTGCGCTGGCGCCTGGAGCCCAAACCGGAAGACGTTGAAAAGATGAAGCGTGGAGAGTTGGTGGAACCTAAAAAGCCAATTGTATATTACATAGACCCTGCAACCCCGGTTAAGTGGCGCAAGCACCTTATGTTGGGGGTACAGGATTGGCAAAAGGCTTTTGAACAAGCCGGCTTTAAAAACGCCATTCTTGCCAAAGAAGTAGCCCCGGGCGATTCCACCATCAGCACGGAAGATGCGCGCTACTCGTTTATACGCTATTTCGCATCCGATATTCAAAACGCCTATGGCCCGAATGTGCACGATCCGCGCTCGGGCGAGATTATTGAAAGTCATATTGGTTGGTACCACAATGTGATGAGTTTGCTTAATAGTTGGTACACCATTCAAACTGCAGCAGTTGACCCACGCTCGCGCAAGCGCAAGTTCGATGACGACCTGATGGGCGATTTAATTCGGTTTGTAGCAGCCCATGAGGTTGGCCATACGCTCGGGCTACGCCACAACTTTGGCAGCAGCTTTAGCACCCCGGTAGAAAAACTCCGCGATAAAGAATACCAGGCAAAGCACGGGCACACACCTTCTATTATGGATTACGCGCGGTTTAATTATGTGGCGCAGCCCGAAGATGGAGTAACCAATTTGTTTCCGGGTGTGGGCGCTTACGATAAATGGGCAATTGAGTGGGGCTACAAACCGGTATTCAATACTAGCAGTGCCGAAGAGGATAAAAAGATTTTGAACAAGTGGGTATTGGCTCATCGCGATCCGATTTTTTGGTTTGGTTCAGAAATAAATCCATACGATCCGCGCTCGCAAAGCGAAGACCTCGGTAACAACGCCATGCTTGCCAGCGAGTACGGTATAAAAAATCTGAAACGCATTTTGCCTAACCTGAAAGAATGGTATCAGGATGAAGCCGAGAATTATAAGAAGCTCGATGAAATGTACAACCAGGTGGTGGGGCAATACCGCAGGTACATGGGGCACGTTACCAAATACGTAGGCGGTATTTATGAAACCCCTAAAACCTACGAGGAGGCCGGTGTAGTGTATGAACCGACACCAAAAAATCTGCAGCGCGATGCCGTTGCATTTTTAAATCGCCAGTTGTTTGAAACACCCGCGTGGATCATCGACTCGAAAGTGCTGGCGCTTACCCGCCCCGGTGCCGGAGTAGAGCAAGTACGCCAAATGCAAGAGGCCACGTTGAATGCACTTTATGATTATGGCCGCATGCAGCGTTTAATTGAAAGCAGCGCGGTTAATAGCAATGCCTACAGTTTGGATGATTTGTTTACCGATTTGCGCAAAGGCATTTGGGCTGAATTGAGCACCGGAAAAACTACCGATAACTTCAGACGCAATTTGCAGAAGGCACATGTAGAAAAAATGATTTCGCTTTTGAACCCATCTGGCACACCGCCAACTGGCGGGTTTGGGTTTTCCAGCCCCTTCTTTCCAGCTTCGCCTGCATCGCCAGTAGCCGATCCGAAAAAGAGTGATATAATTTCGGTTTCGCGCGCACACCTGGTAGCGTTACGTGGCGAAGTTACGGCCGCAATACCGCGCACCACCGATAAACTGAGTAAATACCATTTACAAGATGTGCTGGTAAGAATTAACCAGGCGTTAGATCCTAAATAGTGCGAGAACTAACCGCATTCAAACCTAATGGCCGAGAGTTGAGTTGAATTTTTTTTGGCAGCCGGTAACTAGTTACTAACAAGACTACCTGAAACGGGTAGTCTTGTTTTTTTTTTGAAGCACAGTAACCCGATATGAATAAAACTATCGGCATACTAAGTATCTTTTTATATTTGTTGAGCGTAAGTACAATCGATACCCGTGGGCACAATAGTAAGCAGCATTAAGGAGTTGGATATGCATGGTTTAGATTTGAGATGGCGGAGGTTCGTGCGCAGCAAGCTGGTGCCATGGAGTAGCGCTATGGTTTTTACGGTATTTACTTTTTCGGTAACGGCTCAAACCTTTCTTTCTTCTAACCTGCCGGTGATCGTAATTAATACCAATAACCAGTCCATTTTAGACGAACCGAAAATTACAGCCGACATGGGGATTATTGATAATGGCCCCGGCCAACGTAACTATGTATCCGATCCGTTCAACAACTACGCGGGCAAAATCGGAATTGAAATCCGCGGGTCGTCTTCGCAAATGTTTCCGAAGAAGCAATATGGAATTGAATTACGCGATGCCACAGGCAACGGAATAAGCATGCCCTTGTTAGGCATGCCGGCAGAAGAAGACTGGGTATTGTTTGCACCCTACAACGATAAAAGTCTGATGCGCGATGTACTGGCTTACAAATTAGGGCGCGACCTGGGCCGCTATGCCCCGCGCACCCGCTACTGCGAGTTGGTACTCAACGGCCAATACCAGGGTGTGTATGTGCTGATTGAAAAAATAAAACGCGACAAGAATAGAGTAGATGTTAAAAAACTGGAGCCAACCGACAATTCCGGTAACAGTGTAACGGGCGGCTACATAATAAAGATTGATAAGGAATCGGGTAGTGGCAATGGAGGCTGGATAAGCAACTACGCGCCACCGGGCCGTAGTGGCGACCAACGCATCTACTATCAATACGACTACCCTAAAGCAGCCAACATTACCGCGCAACAACGCACGTACATTCAGCAATATATGAGTACGTTCGAGGCCACGCTGATAGGAACCGATTTTGCAAATCCCGTAGTCGGGTACACACGCTTTGTAGATGTTGATTCTTTTATTGACTTCTTTATCGTAAACGAAGTATCAAAGAATGTAGATGGATACCGCCTCAGTACTTATCTTCACAAACAACGCGACTCCGATGGCGGCAAGTTACTGATGGGGCCTGTGTGGGATTTTAATCTCGGCTTTGGTAATTGCGATTATTGCACCACGGGTACGCCTACCGGATGGGTAACCAGTTTCAATTCGGTTTGCCCGCAAGACTATTGGCTCATACCTTTTTGGTGGAACCGCCTATACCAGGACAGCAACTATCGAAATAGACTGGCTGTACGGTGGGCTGAGTTGCGTGCCGATAAATTTTCAACGCCCCGGATTCATGCGTACATCGATTCGGTTTATACTGTATTGAATAGCGAGTCGGCCATTCGTAACTTTCAAAAGTGGCCGGTGCTGGGGCAGTATGTGTGGCCCAATTTTTATGTAGGCAGTACTTTTCAAAGCGAAGTTGTCTGGTTAAAAGATTGGGTAACCAACCGCATGAACTGGTTGGACTTAAACATGCCAAAAATTGTAACAGGGGTGGAAGTAAAGGAATTTAAGGTTTCAGTTTTTCCAAATCCGTTTCACCAAGAATTGCAAGTGGAGTATGAGTTGGAACAAGGTGGCGATTTTACATTTGAAGTGTGTACACCGCTTGGCCAATCTGTTGTTAAGCACTATCAAACCCAGGCACAAGCGGGCACATATCGATTCAGCGTTCAAGCCGAAACTCCCCTTTTACCGGGCGTATATTTTTATAAAGCGAAACGAGCCGGAGTGGAAGTTACCGGGCGAATTGTTAAGCTGGATTAGAGCACGCTAATCTGGCCAGCCGCAACCTTGAGTTAAATCAGCAACCACTCATCCTAACCATCAGCGCTGTGTTTATTCTTTCTATGATTATTCAATTATTGTAAGCAACTTAGGCAACTTTAATTTAGTTGCCATGCAAACCCTTAACCGCAGAACTTTTATTCGCCAATCGGCATTAGCCGGGGCGGGCTTATTGTTGTATGCTCCTACCATTGGGCGTACTTCCATAGCCGATAAATTAGTAGTAGGAGTAATGGGCACCAACAGCCGGGGCCATTACCTGGCCCGTATGTATGCGCAACTTCCCAATGTAGAGGTTGGCTATATCTGCGATGTGGACGAAACTGTAGTGCAACGTACCGTGGCCGATATTGAAAAGCTAACCGGAAAAAAGCCGCGTGCTTTCAAAGATGTGCGCAAGCTGTTGGAAGAAAAAGGCCTCGATGCACTGGTTATTGCCGCACCCGATCATTGGCATGCACCAGCTGCGTTGCTTGCTTTAAAAGCCGGTAAGCATGTGTACATTGAAAAGCCGTGCTCACATAACCCTGCTGAGGGCGAAATACTTTCTGCGGCAGCCGAAAAGTACAACCGCGTTGTGCAAATGGGCAATCAGCGCAGGTCGTTTCCGAAAGTGATGGAGGCCATGCAGCAACTACATGCCGGTAGTATTGGGAAAGTTTATTTTGCAAAAGGCTGGTATGCCAACGCCCGTAAATCAATCGGCACCGGAAAATTAACAGGTGTACCAACAACCCTCGATTATGATTTATGGCAAGGGCCAGCACCCCGAAGGCCCTATCGGCATAATTTGATTCATTACAACTGGCATTGGTTCTGGCATTGGGGCACAGGCGAAGCACTGAACAACGGAACACACGAGATTGATGTGATGCGCTGGGGTTTAGGTGTTGAATATCCAACCAAAGTAGTTTCTGCCGGTGGCCGGTATGTGTTTGCCGATGATTGGGAAACACCCGATACCCAAACTATTACCTTCGAGTTTCCCAACGGCAAAGCCATGTTGTGGGAAGGCAGAAGCTGCAACGACTACGATGAATTTAAAAGTGGGCGTGGCGTTGTGTTTTATGGTGAGAAAGGAACGATGGTTGTGCCCGGTGGCGATGATTATAAAATTTATGAATTAGGCGGCAAGCTGATTCACGATGTGAAAACTGAAATTCAGCAAGCCGATGCAACTAACACCATGGGCATGGGCGAAAAACTGGATAGCCTGCACTTGCAAAACTTTGCAGACGCAGTGCGTGGAAAAGTAAAGCACACCTCACCCATAGCCGAAGGGCACAAGTCAACGGTACTGCCCCAATTGGGCAATATCGCCTGGCGCACCGGCCAAACACTTTACTGCAATCCCAACAACGGCCATGTACTCAATAACAAAGCCGCTACAAAATTGTGGAGCCGTGAGTATGAGAAAGGCTGGGAGATGAAACTTTAGTTGAGCAAACATTTGATTCCGTAATTCACAACTCGTAATTCTTAACTTGTATGAACCGATACTTACTGCCGCTGGCGTTGCTTGCTTTTCTTAATACCGCAGCCGCGCAATCCAAACCCAGGTGGATAAATCTTTTTAATGGAAAAGACCTTGCCGGATGGAAGCAGGTGAACGGAACGGCTACCTACGAAGTGCGGGATGGAATGATTGTAGGAACGTGTGTAAAAGATTCGCCCAACTCTTTTCTTGCAACAGATAAAATGTATGGTGATTTTATTTTGGAAGTACAGGTAAAAATAGATGCGGGAATAAACTCCGGTATTCAGTTTCGCAGCTTGCAACGCGAAAGCGATGGGCGCGTGTTGGGTTACCAGATGGAAGTAGATCATCGGCCGGAGCGGGCCTGGTCGGGTGGAATTTATGACGAAGCCCGCAGAGGTTGGTTGTATCCGGTAGAACTGAATCCATCGGCAAAGACAGCCTATAAGTGGGGCGAGTGGAACACCTACCGCATTGAGTGTATTGGCAACACCATCCGCACCTGGGTAAATGAAGTGCCCGTGGCGTATGTGGTTGACGATGCTACGCGGAAAGGGTTGATTGGTTTGCAGGTGCATGCGGTGTACGATGAGGCTGGTGTAGGAAAGAAGACGTATTGGAAAAATATCCGCATTCAAACTGAAAACCTGGTGCCTCGTCCGTTAACCGATCTCCCGGTGGTGAATTTAATACCCAACACCTTAACCGAACTGGAAAAGCAACAAGGGTTTGCTTTGTTGTGGGATGGTGCAACAACTGCCGGTTGGCGTGGAGCGCACAAACAAACTTTTCCGGATAAAGGTTGGGAGATAAAAGACGGGGTACTTTCTGTTGTGCCATCGGGTGGGGCCGAGGCTGCAAACGGAGGAGATATAATTACCAACGAAAAGTACGGAGCCTTTGAACTTACCTTCGATTTTAAATTTGCGGAGGGCGCTAATAGCGGGGTTAAATATTTTGTAGATGAAAAGTATCTTTCATCCGGCTCGGCAATCGGGTTAGAGTATCAGATCTTAGACGATGCCCGCCACCCCGATGCCAAAGAAGGCGTGGTGGGAAATCGCACGCTGGGCTCGTTGTACGATTTAATTCCTTCACTAAAAATTCAGGACTTGCCGCGTGTGTGGAACGAGGGCCGGATAAAAGTTTATCCAGATGGACGCATTGAGCACTGGCTCAACGGCAGAAAGATTGTGGCGTATGAACGCGGCACACCTATTTTTTATGCGCTGGTTGCGCGCAGCAAGTACAAGGAGTGGGCAGGGTTTGGTATGGCTGCCACCGGGCATATCTTATTACAAGATCATGGCGATGCGGTATCCTTCCGAAGCATCAAAATAAGAACGTTGAAATGAGACCAATCCCTACTGCACTGCTTTCTTATGGCATGTCGGGCGAAGTTTTTCATGCCCCCTTGCTGCACGCCCATGCGGGCTTTGAAATTACCAGCGTGGTGCAGCGCACCAAAAGCACCGCTAACCAGCACTATCCAACCTGTAAAGTGGTTCGCACCGTTGATGAAGTGCTGGCCGACCCGGCCATTGAGTTGGTAATCGTAAACACACCTAACGAATTACATTTCAACCAAGCCTCGCGTGCGCTGTTGGCCGGCAAGCACGTAGTTGTGGAAAAACCTTTTACGGTTTCCACGCACGAAGCCGATCAACTTATCGAATTAGCCACTGAGAAAAACCGGGTGCTCACCGTATTTCAAAACCGCAGGTGGGATGGTGACTTTCTTACATTGAAGCATGTAATCGACAGCGGTTGGGTAGGCCGAGTAGTGGAGCTTGAAGCGCACTACGATCGTTTCCGAAACCACATTGAACCAGACACCTGGAAAGAGGAGGCTGGCAGCGGAAAAGGTATTTTATACAACCTCGGCTCACACATGCTGGATCAGGCTGTTGTACTGTTGGGAATGCCCGAGTATGTAGATGCCCGCATTGGAATTCAACGCACCGGAGGCAAAGTAGATGACTTTTACGATTTGCGCTTAACCTATGCCGGTGTAAATGTGATTGTAAAATCAAGTTACCTGGTTCGCCAGCCCGGGCCACGCTATCAACTGCACGGAACGGAAGGCTCTTTTGTAACGGCAAGTAATGTCGATCCGCAAGAGCAGGCCTTAAAAGAAAAAAAGATTCCTGGCAGCCCGGGCTGGGGTTCTATGCCCGAAGAGACCTGGGGTTTGTTGAATACTACTTTAAAAGGCGAGCATGTGCACAAGAAGATTGAAACTGTGGCGGGTAACTACTCAGGTTTTTACGATAACGTGTATGCGGCCATCAGGCAAAACAAACCGTTGCAGGTTAAGCCCGAGCAAGCCCGCGATGTGATCCGGCTCATCGAGGCATCTTATGAAAGTAATCGCGAGAAGCGCGCGGTGAAGCTGTGATTTGGAGTTCGGGAAGCTTTTTCTGAACGGTATTTACGAATTTGTCTTAAAATTATCACCGTTTGCCGCCATGCTTCCCAATTAAGCTTTTATATCCAGCGGCCATTGAGTACATTTATCTAAACCAAAAATTTGTGTTGTATGAAGATTAATTACCTGGTGGGAGCGATGAGCCTTTTGGCCTTGTTAGGTGTAAGTGCTTGCGGAGATGATGATCCACCGCCAAAGACCGGAATTTCGTTTGAAGTTGAATCATTTGCAACGTTGGAATCGGACGGCACCCTTACTTCCTTTCATCCTGATTTGATTACAGGCGGAGTAGGTCGCGATTTTACAGTTAGGATTGCACTGGACAGACCGCTTAGCGAAACAACCACGGTACAATACAGTGTTTCAGGTACTGCTACCCGAAACAACCCTGCCGGAAGCGCTGTAAATGATTACACTATTAAAGAGGGTCTCAATACCATAGTAGGTACCGACAAGATTACAATCGAGAAAGGAGCTTCAGAAGCCAATTTTATAATCACTGTTTACGAGGATTTTTCGTTTGAGGTAAATGATAACGATAGTCCGCTTGAAACCATAATCATTAAACTTACTTCGATCGTTTCCGGCAACGCAGTTATTGGCACCACCGATACGCACACGTTTACCATCGAAGAAGACGATGCCATTATTCTATTGCAGTGGTACGTGAATGGCACCAATAGCTTTGGCGATGTGGATATGGACTTGTTTGTATGGTTGGATGGTGACTTAATCAACAGCTCTACTTACGACAATGCTTCGGGCACCCGCACCAGCCCCTACGAGGGTTTGTTTATACCGGCCGGTTTTCCGAACGGCACTTATGGGGTGAGCTACAATTATTACTCGGGCACCTCCAACGATGTGGATTTTGTTTCACTCATGTGGGGAAGATTAAACGGAAATGTGTATCCCTACTTTTCTGTTACCACCGGCCAGGTTTTGGTGTTTGAAGCAAACTACACCCTGGCCAACATAAACAACTATGTACAATCAGAGATCGACCCCCTTGTTGTTCAAACGATGGTTAAAAACGGAGTGGCCTACACCAATATCTCGCAAATTAATGTACCTGCTTCTGGTAGCCGTGTGGATGGCTTGGGACACACCATCAATCGCAATGACCTACCAAAACTAAGTGATATGAAACTGAGGATGGTGGAAATTCCAAATTCCCTTCGAAAGAAATAGAAACTTCGATACAAACTTTTTAAAGGCAACAGTAAGCTTACTCAGCTATCAATGTTGCCTTTACTTTTTAACCCATTTTATAAAAGCCGTTTTTCCGTTCTGATTAACCGAGGCAATGTAAATACCGGGTGCCAGCTCTTTCACATCAATGGGTATTTCTACTGTTTCACTTGTTTTGAGTAGCTGAATTTTTTGTTGTACCGATCCGGTAAGATTACGTACCGTAAAGGTTACCAGGCCGGTATCAGTATTCTGGATTTTTACAGTTAGCTGTTCACCCGGGTTAGGATATAAACTTACCTGCGCAGCGAGAGGTTCGTCTTCCACACCCACTACGCCATCGCGCACGTAGATGGTGGTTGATGCGGAGTTGTTGCAAAGCTCTAGCCCCGAACCGGTGGTTACATACGTTGTAGTTTGAAGTGGGTTAACGATCAATTGCGGGCCTGTGAAGTTTATGACGGTGCCGTTACTCGCATTCCAAACGAAAATACTGGCCCCTTTGCCATTCAGAACCACCTGCTGCCCGGGGTTAACAAGTAACTCCGAACTTGATACCTGTACGGAAGGTTTCATTCCTATAAACGGTTCAATATTCATCGCAATATTGGCACCCAACTCAATAGTGTAGGGAGTCCAAACACCGGCCTGGGTTTTTAACCACGAGGTTACCCCGGTAGATTGGCCGTTGGCCGATGAGTAAATGGCCAAGGTATCGCCTGCATATTGCCATTCAATGCCAACCTGGTAGGGGCGCCCAAATACCGGTGTTTCTCTGTCGAAGTAAATAACTGTAGGCCGGCCTGCATTTACATCGGCTCTGATTTGCTGAAGCAAAACAGTTTTTCGTTCCACCACAGATCCAGGTGCATTTTGTGCACCGCGCGCATTCCACACCACTACATCAACCGTTGCCGCTTCGTTTTGTAACCGGGCTTTACCAAAATGAATAGCTACACCACTTATATAGTAGTAGCCTAACGAATTGCTGAAATATTCTGATACTGCCGCAAACCTTCTGCTGTTGTGCCCGGTAAGGTAACCTGCGTAGGAGCCAAAGGAAGAGAGTTTTATAAGCGAAGGAGTATTGCCTGGTTTGAAATTATTTTCACTGTTACACAATCCTTCTTCTGATACAGTTATATAATTCAATCGCTCCACCGGGGTGGAGGCGCCCAGCGAGTTGGTAGCCACCAGCCGCACTTTAAATGTGCCCGGTGCATTGTAGCGCACAACCGGATTGCGGGCGGTAGAAGTGCCCGGGTCGCCACCTTCAAAAGTCCAATTCCAACTGGTAGGAAAGTTGGTAGATAAATCGGTAAAGGTGGCCTCGCCACCTAATAGTACCGTGGTATTGTTTACATCGAAGTTGGCAGTAGGCACATCGGCTACTATGGGATTGCACAGGTTTCCTTCCACTAACGATTTTCTTCTCGGGCTAACCTGCAGCACAGCCAACATACGTGTCTTTTGGCCTTGTGTAAAAATATTCATGCAGGCATCGTTGGTGTAGTCCATGTAATTTTCAACCATGTTTACAACCGAACAACTGATTCGCCCTATGGGACAACCCGAGCTTGGACCATCGGCATTGGGTGTATCGGTTACAAAATCATCTGCATTGCAGCCACCATCGCCCCAAATATGGCGCAGCCCCAGCCAATGGCCGGTTTCGTGGGTAAGCGTGCGCCCTTTATTATATGGGGCCACCATTACCGGAAAATTTCCCTTGTCGGTAGAACCAAAAGATTGAAACCGGATAACTACTCCATCGGTAGTGGCCGGGCTGCTGGTTGGCAAGCCAGCCAAACCGGATTGATCAGGAAATTGTGCATACCCAATCAGAGAAGAATTACTTGCGGCAAAGCGTACCGTCCAGATGTTGAAAAAGAAATTTGCATTCCAGATTGAACTCGGCTTTAAAATATTTTCGATCTGATCAGTAGTCCAATCGGCCCTACCGCCATTATACCGGTGTATGCCAGGCTCTGCCATTACATTGCCGTTGGCATCAACCGGAGATAAGCAAAATTCAACTTCAATGTCGGCCCCTACGGGGTTGGAGTTAAAGCCGGGAGTTCCGGGTTTTCGTCTGAAATCTTCGTTGAGTACTTCAAGCTGAGCTTGCACTTGTGCCTGGCTGATGTTAGCTCCGGTACCTACCGACTCTCCGTTGTGCACTACATGCACAATAATTGGTATGGAGAGCACGGTGTTTTGTGTGCGACCTTGTGCCCGGGCGGTTTCAAGTTCTTTAATTTTTTTTTGAATAACAGTTTCGAAGTCATCCAGCGAACCCCGTTGCGGAAAGCGGAGCCGGCTTTTACGATCCTCTTCCATAGTGGCACATGGTTCGGCTACCGGAATTTGCTGCGCCAATGCAAAGTGGCTAATCAATACCCATACAATAAGCGGCCATCTTTTTTTCATAGTCACCTCAGTTTTCGCTTACAACTTCAAATGCAATCCGATAACTCTGTGTGCCTGCTTCGTTAATAAATATTTCGAGCAGCATATTGCTCTTACTTATCTCACGCACAATGTAGGGCAAGGTAAGGTCGCTTAAAAAGGGGATAACAATATACAAGGTAGCCCCGGCATTGGTAAAAGCCCATGTATCGGAAAGCAGCAGATCGGGCTCGTCTGTTGCGCATTTGGTTGCACCATTGGTTACCTCATACCGCTTTTCTTCATTGGCAAAGAAAATATAAAGGTCATCGGCAATACAGGCAGTTAATGTATAACTAACCGCTTGCTTGTCTTGTTCCCAAAGTACAATGCTTTTGTATTTCCAGGTTTTTTGATTTTTGCCCGAAAAATTTTGTGAATAGGTAAACGGCTCCGGCTTTATTTCTTCCGAGCATCCAGCCAGTAGAGCAATAGCTATAACCAGGGTAAGTATTTTATTCGTGACTTTCATTGATTAATCGGGAAACAGGTTGATGGTTACGGATGGCTGCCCGCTAAAATCTACTAGTGTGATGGTGAGTGTTATTTGTCGTGAAACCGGATTGATAATCCCACTACCCCGGATGGTGGCCACAGAGCTTGATAACTCGGGTTGTTCCTGTTCGGGTATGGTAAGTGTGTTATCAAAATTATCTACGAAAGTAAGCCCCAGTGGGTCTGAAAATTGAAATACATCAATGTTCCAATTGGACAGGCGGTATGTTTCGCAATCCGAACTGGTAACGGTAATATTGCGCACAGGTATTGTAAAGGCATTGCGGGTACCATAATAAAAACCACCCAACACACAATCGTCTAAAATTGTGTAGGTGAAAGTCTTGCCGATGGCACCTTTGCCTTGCCCCATGGCCAGGTCACTGTCGTTTACAGAAGTGAGCGTAAAAATAATTTCCTGCGATCGGAGAATGTTGTTCGAATTGTTAATCAATTGTATTTCAAGATTTCCGAAATATTTCCCTTTAGGAATGGTAATGCTGCCGCGCGTGCCCACTATTCTGTAATCTACGTTTTCGCGGGCCGAACCAGAGATGGCATATTGCACAACCACATCCTGCTCGCGGCTGGGCGCAGCCAAATGCACTTCTATTTGGATTGTTTTACTATAACTTTCTTTTTGCGTTTCGGTGGCGTTGGTAAAGCGCACATGGTAAGGCCCCTTGAATAGAATCGACTCTGTTTCGCAGCTTACCAAAACGCTCGCAAGAATCAGTAACAAATAATATGTGGTCTGCAATCTCATCAGTAACCCGGGTTTTGGTTTCCTGCCAAAGCAGGGTTGGATTGTATCTCGCGTTGGGGTATGGGCCAACGCTCATATGCCTGGCGCCAGTTGCTGTTAAACGCGGGCATTACCGTGCTGGCGCGGTCGGTTCTTACCAGATCATACCAACGGTGGCCTTCATAGGCTAACTCGTAGATGCGCTCACTTTCAAGAAGCAATATCATTTGGCTTTGTGAGGGTGAGACAACCGTTGGTGCATGAGCCCGGCTGCGTAATACGTTTAAGTCGGTGGTTGCGCTGTTGGCACCCGAAAGGTTGCCTTGCCGGGCGCGTGCTTCTGCGCGTATCAAATACATTTCGGCCAAGCGAAAAACAATTACGTTGTTGTTGTTTGCATCGGCTGTTCCGTATTTGGCAACCGACCAGCCGTTGTCGGTTCCTTTCAGATTGTTGGCATTAAACGAAATAGTAGCAAACCGGTCGCCCGACTCAGTCGAAGATAACGCGAGCACAGTTTGATTGGAAGGAATAATTTCTCTGCGCCCCACAAATAAATTATTTAACCCAATGGTAGAATTGCTACCGGGGTCATCGTTTAGAGTGTACCCCATTTCAAAAATGGCTTCGCGCGTAAAGTCGGTATTTACAATGGTTGCAAAATTAGTTTCCAACTGGTACAAGCCCGAACTGATAACTGCCGAGGCAAAACCTTCGGCTAAAGCCCAATTGCTTCGGTACAAATGATATTTTGCCAACGCGGCATTAAGAGCCTGAGCCCCGGCATAGCCTGCATTGATTGGCGAAGCGGGTAATTTATTCTGAGCGGAGGCAAAATCGCTTTCAATCAATTCAATAATTTCAGCAACAGAAGCGCGTGGAATGTTGCGGTTTTCTTCAATGGAAGTTCCGGTAACTTTGGGCACACCACCAAAAGTTTGCAGCGCCACAAAGTACGCGTAGCCTCGCAGAAAATATGCCGTGCCCATTACCCGATCGCGATCGGTTGTGCGTACTCCGGGCACTGCCGGCAGTCGTTCAATTATAAAATTTGCGATGTAAACGGTATTATAGATATAGCCCCACAACGCACTTACCGAAGCATTGGCCGAAGTAATTTGCTTGGTGCCCAACTCGCGGTACTGAGAAAACGTTCCATTGTGTTGCAACATGTCGGCTGTAAAATCTCCGGCAATTACCATAGAAGGTATAATAGGCCTGAAGGCATTGTATAACCCGATTTCAACCAGCGGCACATCGTTGGGTTCGTTCAATACTATTTCGTCAGTAAGCAGATCAATAGGCTCGGGCTCTAACAAGTTGTTGCACGAGAACAATACCGTGAAGGCAACTATCCAGCCTGCTGTTAAACTCTTTTTATAGGTATGAATAAGGGCGGCTTTCATCGTAGCGTAAAATTTAAGCCCACAGAAATAGTACGCACCTGAGGTAAGGTAAAAAAGTCAATGCCCTGTGCCGTGGTAGATCCGTCCAGCGTACTCACTTCAGGGTCCGATCCGGTGTACTGGGTTAACGTCCATAAATTGGTTGCATTTACATAGATCCGCGCCTGCGCGATCATCCATTTTTGAAGAATCCTCGATGGAATTGAATATCCAATACTTACATTTTTCAAACGTAAGTACGAAGCATCTTCCAGAAGCCGGTTGCTATGCAGGTTGTTAAGGGTGCTGCTTAGCTCGTAGCGAGGTACATCGGTTATATCGCCTGGTTTGCGCCATCTGCGCAGCGCCTCCTCCGATTGATTGTTTAGAATATCGCCACCCATATTTACAAGTGTGGCTTTGGTAAAGTTTAAGACCTTATTACCATACGAAAACTGAAAGAAGATGGAGGCATCAAAGTTTTTATACGTCACCGTGTTGGTAATACCACCAATTAACTTGGGTTGCGAATTACCAATCACCATGGCATCGGCATTTGTAATCGCGCCATCACCATTTACATCTTCGTAAATAGCATTGCCGGTGGCTGGGTTAACACCTAGAAAATTCAAGCCCCAAAAACTGCCCAGCGGGCTTCCTTGTTTTACAATGTTAGTAGCATCAACTCCCTCAGCCGTGTAACCCCGGTACAGCGGTATGGAGTCAGCAAGGCTCAGTACCTTATTTAAGTTTTTGGATAGATTAACGGTGGTGGTCCAGCGCAGCTGGGCCTTGGTTATATTCACAGAAGTAGCACTCCACTCTATTCCCTTATTTTCCATGTCGCCAATATTGTCGGGTATTCCGCCAAACCCGGTGGTAAAGGGGTAGGGGCGGGTAAGCAATAAATCCGATGTTTTGTTGTGGTAAACATCAAGTGTGGTTTGCAACCGGCCTTGCCATAACTCTGCATCCACGCCAATATTTATTTCGCGGGTTGATTCCCATTTAATGTTTGGGTTAGCGGTGTTGTTTGGCGTAACTCCGGAATTGCCGTTGTAAGTGGCTGCACTCCAGGTGCCTAAAAACTGAAAAGCAGCTATGCGTTCGTTGCCGGTATTTCCTATACTACTCCTAAGCTTTAAGTCAGTAATAGTTTTGGACTTAAAAAAACTTTCATTGGAGATTCGCCATCCGGCAGAGATTGCGGGAAAATAGCCGAAGCGGTTATTCGGCCCGAAATTGGAAGAGCCATCGGCACGCATACCTAGGGTTACTAAATATTTATCGGCAAAGTCGTACCGGGCCTCCGTAAAAACCGAAAACAAACTTCCGGGTGGCGATTTGGTAGATGAACCGGCATCTACAATTCCGGCTGAAGCAATGTAGGTAAAGTCATCGCTTGGAAATAAACGTCCTTGTACATCAGCTCCGTTATAAAACGTGCGGAAAACTTCGGTGCCTACAAAACCACTTACAGTATGTTGGCCAGCTAGTTGTTTGTTATAACTCAACGTAAGGTTAGAAACCATGTTGGTGCTTGCCTGCGCTATGTACACACCATAACCTCGGCCGCCAACGGATGAAAGATAACCGCCAATGGCTGTTTGTGACGATTCGTACTGATCTTCCGTAATATCGTTATAGTCCACACTTACCTGGCCTTTCAGCCGCAGGTTAGGTTTAATTTCGTAAGTAAGGTTAAGCCCGCCTATCATTTTGAGAGTAAGCGTTTCAAAGCGCGGTAACAAAGCCTGGGCAACCGGGTTGAAATTTGGAAAGCCTGGGTACATGGCCGAGTTGGGGCCAATTAATCGCCCGTTTTCATCGTAGGGTACGTAGTACGGTAAACTTTTTATAGCCCCGGAATAAACGCCATCCAGAAAGTTGTCGCCTTTTACTCTTTTGTTTAAGGAGCGTGATAACGTAAGGTTGGTGTTAAGATTTAATTTAGGTGCGAGTTGCTGGCCAAAGTTTAAGGTAGTGCCCATGCGCTCAAAGCCATTGTTTAGCTGCACACCTTCTTCGTTGCGATAGTGTGCACTTAGGTAGAATGTCGTGTTGTTATCGCCCCCACTGGCAGTTACCTGGTATTGTTCCATAATTCCACGTCTAAGTACTTCATCCTGCCAGTTCGTGCTTACGGCATCGGTAATCCCTTTTATCAACCCAAAGGCATCGGGGTTTTGCCCGGCATTGGTAACGGCTTCGCGTTGCAATTCCAGTAGCTGGGTAGAATTAAGCAGCTTCAAGGTGTTTACTGGATCCACAATACCTCGTTGCACATCGAACGAAATTTTGGTTGGGGAATTTTTACCACCGCGTTTTGTAGTAATCACTACAACTCCGTTGGAAGCACGCGAGCCGTACATGGCTTTGGCCGAAGCATCTTTCAATACCTGCATAGATTCAATATCAGCCGGGTTGATAAGCGCCAGCGCATTATCATTTTGGCCACCAAAGCCGCGGGCAGAAAGACTGCCGGTTTCAACAGGAATACCATCTACAATAAATAAGGGCCGATTGCCTGCGCTAATGGAGGTGGAGCCCCGGATGCGCACAGCAATACCTCCGCCAGGGGTGCCGCTACTCTGTGTAACTTGCACTCCGGCTACCTGTCCTTGCAGGGCCTGATCAACACCGTTTAATGAAATGCCTTTAAAATTGTCAGGCTTTAACGATGAAATAGAACCGGTTATTTCCCGCTTTGATACCGAAGAGTAACCGGTTACAACCACCTCGCCTAATTGTTGCGAGTTTTCCTCTAACATAACTTCTAAATAGGAACTTCCCGAAACCGGTAGTTCTAATGTTTTGTACCCGATAAATGAAAAGATGAGTATGGCATTGGGCAACGCACGAATTGAGAATTTGCCATCAACATCGGTGATTGAACCCTGGTCGGTACCTTTTACAAGAATGTTTACACCGGGCAAGCCGTTGGGTTCGCTGGTTATTGTTACCTTTCCGGTAACAATAATCTGCCCCTGCACTAAAATCGGAACCAGAAATAGTAAATAGAGTAAAAGTCTCCTCATGCGCCTCAGTAGTCAAGTTCAAAATTCAGGTTCACGAATAGTTAAAGTTAATGGAAGGTTCTGGATGCACCAACATCCATTAAAAGGTTAATTCTTAAAATCGGTCAAATCCTACTATTTTGTGGAGGAATAGTCCACAACCTTAAACATGCAATACCTCGAAACCTTATTCAGCTTAAAAAATAAAACAGCCCTTGTAACCGGTGGCACCGGTGTGTTGGGTCGTGCACTTTGTAGTTCGCTGGCGCGTGCAGGCGCATCGGTAGTTATAGTGGGCCGCAGGAAAGAGGCAGCCGAGCAACTGGCCCTGGAAATTGTGAACAGCGGTGGCCGTGCTATTGGCATTTCGGCCGATGTGCTCGATAAAGAACAGTTGGTTGCAGCCAATAAACGGGTGCTGCAGGAATTCGGAAGCCTCGATATACTTGTTAACGGGGCTGGTGGCAATTTGCCCGGTGCAATTATTACCCCCGATAAAACCATTTTCGATTTGGACATGGAAGATTTTAAGCGGGTTGTGGATCTTAATCTTACCGGCTCAGTACTCCCCACGCAGGTGTTTGGTCAAACCATGGCAGCCAATAAACAAGGTGTTATTATTAACATCTCGTCCATGACGGCCCTTCGCCCGCTTACGCGCGTGTTGGGTTACGGTGCGGCCAAGGCTGCTATCAGCAACTTTACCCAATGGCTTGCTGTAGAGATGGCCAAAAAATTTGGTGAAGGAATTCGCGTTAACGCCATTGCGCCAGGTTTCTTTCTTACAGAACAAAATCGCAACCTGCTTACAAAACCTGATGGCAGCCTTACTGAAAGGGGAGAATTGATTGTGCAACAAACTCCTTACGGGCGATTTGGAGCCCCCGAAGAACTATGCGGAACCTTGCTGTGGCTTTGTTCCGATGCTTCAAAGTTCGTATCGGGAATTGTGGTGCCTGTAGATGGCGGCTTTAGCGCATTTGGAGGAATTTGAATCGGGTGCATGCTGCCCTGAATAAAAGAGTTCCGGAATTTTTCTGAAAATCGTTATGGAATAATCTTCGTTTCGCTTCTAACAACTAAATCAAATTGTATGAATCGTATGTTGCTACTAACCTTTTTAATTTCAATGTCTTACTGTTCAAAACCTTCCACCAAGTGGCCCCCTGACTTTACCATCAAACTTTCGCATACCGGAAGCATGAGCGGTAGTTCATTGCACATAGAATACACCTATGAGCAGTGCACCTACCTGCAGCAGTCGCTAGAAGGCAAGCCTTTGCGCTACAGCTTTCCATTAACAGAGGCTATGCGCGAAGAAATTCTGGCAAAAATGCAGGCTCTTAAAATTGAAAATATTAAATCAAATGCTGTGCCCCGCGTGGTGCACGATGGGTGGTCTGAGATGCTGTGTGTTGGAACTCGGTGTGTGGAGGGCGGAACCCGGGGTGATCTAAGTCAGGCCGATAAAGCGATATTTTTAGAGGCAGTCGAATACCTGCAACAATTTGCCGTAGCAAACCAGCCCAAGTGAAATTAAAAAAGCCGGGTGTTGAATCCGGCTTTTTTTTGAGTTACTGATAAGCTTAAGCTAATTCGCGTAAGTCCACAGGTACCACACGCGAGATTCCCTTTTCTACCATCGTTATACCGTAGATCACATCCGTGGTAGTCATGGTACGTTTGTTATGGGTTACAATAACAAACTGCGAGTCTTTGCTAAAATTACGAATGATGTTATTGAATTTGTCAATGTTGGCATCGTCAAGCGGGGCATCCACTTCATCAAAAATACAGAAAGGCGCAGGCTTCAATAAGTACATCGAAAACAAGAGCGCTGTTGCCGTTAAGGTTTTTTCACCACCCGAAAGTTGATTAATGGTGAGCGGGCGTTTGCCTTTAGGTTTGGCAATAATATCAATCTCCGACTCCAGCGGTTTGGTCGCATCAACCAGTTTCAGATCGCAATCATCGCCCTCGTTGAAGAGCGAGCGGAACACCGTAATAAAATGATCCTTAATTTGTTGAAACGCCTGCATGAAGGTTTCGCTGGCCACGCCTTCAATTTCATTAATTGTACTAAAGAGCGATTCTTTCGCTTTTAGCAAATCTTCTTTTTGGGTGTTGATGAAGTCGTTGCGCTGTTTGATTTCTGTGTACGCTTCCATGGCCATAGGGTTAATCGGCCCCATATTGTCTAACTTCTCGCGGATTTTAGTTACTTCGGTGCGCAACTTCTCTTCGTCAAATAAGGCCAGTTGCTCCGATTCTTCAGGCGATGCGTTTGCTAAAACGGTGTTCAGGTCGATGTTAAACTCAACGTTCAATCTCTCTTTTACCGAATTTAACTGAAGTTTACTTTCGTTCAGGCGGCCTTGCAGTTCCATCAACAGCGTGTCGATATGCTGGCGTTGGTGCTGCACTTCGCGCAAATCTTTTTCGTACTGATCTATTTCGCCCCGGCCTGCATAGTACTCTTTCTCTGCTTCGCTCAATCCTTTCTCCATCTCTTCCTTTTCGGCATACATGCCCAGCAGTTCGTCATCGTTGCTCTGCGTAGTTTCTATAATGGTGCGAGTCTCTTCTTCGTTCTTTTTAAGTTCTTCGCTGTTGGCTTCAATGCGCAAACTGCTTTGCTCCATCGATTCCTGCTTAAAGCGAATTTCCTGATCGACACTCTTTACCCGGTTTTCCTGCTGATGAAAAAAGATGTTCTGCTCGTTAAAGGCCGAAGATTTTTGAGTGAGTAGTTCGTTCTGTTCGTTCAATTGGCTGGTAATGGCCTTCAGTTTTTCGTCTTGCTGCGCCAGTTCCAGGTGTGCCTGTTCTGCTTTCGGTTTCAGCTCGGTCAGTTCGGCTGTCAGCGTTTCAATTTTCTCCAGAATATCTTCTTTGCGCAGGTCGGCACTGCTTAGCAAGTTGGCAAATTGTTCTTGTTTGGTGCGCACCGAAATGTATTCGTCATTAACCAGTTTAATGGTGCTTTGCGCTTCTTCAATTTGTTGCTTCAGGGTGTTGTTGCGCAGGCGTTCCAGTTCGCGTTGGCGGTCCACCAGCGAGTGGCGAATGTCTTCCACTTTTTTGGTAAGCTCTTTAATTTCCTTATCCAGCTTTTCCAGATTTTTTGCGCGCCCTATTTTCTTTCCTTCAAACAGCCCAACCGAGCCACCTGATACGCTAAACCTGCGCTTTGTTACTTTACCGCTTTTGGTGATAAAAGTATTTTCATCGGCAGGCATGCTTTTAATATCGCCTTCGTACACATACACCTTGTCTAAGATGTAGGCCATTAACTTGCTGTACTTGGGATCAAATTCAATTATCTGAGTTGCCGGAAATGCATTGGCATACATCTGAACCGGAGCAGCCGAAAATTTTTCGAATGCATCCAGAATAAAAAAATTAGCCTTGCCTTTGCTGGCATCGCTCAAAATATTGATGGCTTCATAGGCTTCGGCCTCGTGCTCTACAATGTAGTAGTTCAAGAAGGGCTCCAGGTAGTTTTCAATCGCCACCCGGTATTCTTCGCTTGTCGAAAGAATATCCGAAAGGAGGGGCGCATTCTTAGTCCAGCCTACATTCTTCTTCAGAAATTTAATGGCTTCCGGAAAGCCCTCCAGATTTTCAACCAGTGATTTGGTAAGCTGATATTCGTTTTGACGGGCATCCAGCTTGCGGCCATTCTCGGTCATTTCTTCCCGAATCATGTCGATGGTTTTTTCCAAAGACGCAATGCGCTGCAAGGTATCTTCCTCTTCGCGTTTCAGTTTTTCCAGATAGGCATTCTTTTGCTGTATCTCTTCGCCCAGCACCAGGGTTTTCTTTTCAAACTCGGCAATGCTGGCACTTTGCTGCGAAGTGTCGGAGGTGGTGCGTTCTAATTCCTGCTTAAATGAAGAAACTTGTATTTCGCGAATCTCCAACGCTTTGTTAAGCTGAAACGATTCTTCTTGCCGTGCCCGGTACGCCTGGCGCAACACATCGGCTTCGCCTTGCAAGGTGTAGGTAGATGCTTTTTGTGTTTCGTATTCGGCCTTCAGCGAATTTACCTTAGCCGAAATTTCTTGTAAAATCTGGTTGGCAGAGTCGCGCTCGGTTTCTAAACTTTGAATGCTGAAGCGTGCCCGTTCGTTGCTTTTCTTATCCTGGTCAATTTGTTCTTTCAGGTTGTTTACACGATCGTTTAAGAAACGCAGCCGTTCGTTCTTTATCTGCTTCTCGCTTTCGTATTGCCTTATCTTTGCTACAAACTCGTTAATGGCTTTCTGGCGCGAAGACAGGGTTTTCTCTTTCAGAATTAATTCGGCCTTCGACTTCTCAATCAAGGCTTCCTTCTCGGCAACTTCTGCCGTTAGTTTGGTCTTGCGATCGTTCTCTTGTTCAATTTGTTTCTGTACAAGAGTAAGCGTGTCTTTTTGTTTGTTTACTACTACCTTAGCCAGGTTAATGCTCTTCTCTTTGTAATCTTCTTTAATCTTGTAGTATTGTTCGGTTTGGCGTGCCTGCTTCTCCAGGCTCTTCATATTTTTTTCAATCTCAAACAGCAAATCTTCTACACGCTCCAGGTCGGCATCGGTATCTTCCAGTTTTTTAAGCGTTTCTTTTTTGCGCTTTTTAAACTTGCTTATTCCGGCTGCTTCTTCAAAAAGCATCCTGCGCGAGTTATCGCGGTCGTTCAGGATATCATCTACCATTCCCAATTCAATAATGGCGTAGCTGTTCGAAGCCACTCCCGTATCTAAAAATAAATTGGTGATGTCTTTCAGGCGACAGGTTACGCCATTCAACAGGTACTCGCTCTCGCCCGTGCGGTAAAGTCTGCGTGTAATGGTTACCTGCGCATACTCGGTTGGAAGAATATTTTTAGTATTGTTGATGGTAAGGGAAACCTCGGCCATTTGCTGGGCCGAACGCTGGCTGGTGCCGTTAAAAATTACGTTCTCCATTTTCTCAGAACGCAAAGCGCTGGTCTTCTGCTCGCCCAATACCCATCGGATGGAGTCAACTACGTTCGACTTGCCGCATCCGTTAGGACCTACAATTCCGGTAATCCCTTCATCAAAATTGATAACTACTTTATCTGCAAAGCTCTTAAAGCCTTTAATCTCCAACTTCGATAACTGCATGAAACCTGTTAGAATTTAGTGGTTGTAAAAAAATTAAGACGGCAAAGATAACCGCAGGTTCGGCATTTGAAAAGTGGATCATACCCAAATCATCCACATTTTATCCGCCAAAAAACAGCGCAAAAGGTCGCTTTTTGGTACTGATTTTTAAATATCTTTGACCATCATGGACAATATTCAGTTTTGGATCTGGCTCATTGTAGTTGTGGTAGGGTTAATTGCCCGTGCCAGTAAAAAGAAAACTCCGGAAGGAGGGGCCCCATCCAACCGTGGCCCTCAAGAACATAAACCAATCAGTTTTGAAGAGTTGCTTCGCGAAATTCAGGCCTCCAAAGCACCCGCTCCAAAACCCGTAGAGCAGCCCACCACCTATATTGATTACGATGATGACCTTGAGGAGGAAATAAAGCCGTTAGCCACCGCCTCGTACAAAACCGAAGACGAGATTTATGCCACCTACGAAAAGGCAAAGTCTGAGGCATTTAACAGGGCCTCGTTGGAAGAGACCATGCACGTGGAAGATACTGTTGTGAACTACGAGAAGTTTAACCGGTACAAGCGCACCAAGAGAAAGCCTCAGTCGGTGGGCATAGCACAAGCTTTCAAGAACCCGGCTTCTTTCAAGCAGGCTTTTATAATGTCTGAGATTCTTACCCGAAGGTTCTAAAATCCTGATTTTTTGACGAAAACATTACTTACATTAGGTAATGTTTATACAATCACGGTGCTTTGTTAATTGGAATTTGTGTACACGGGTGGAAATGCGCCCAAAAGTATTGCAAGGCCAGTAGGAAAAATTTACCTTGCTATTAATTTTTTGCTTGATATGTTAGGCTTTAAACACCTCATAAGCAGTTTGTTCTTTTTTGCTGCTATTCTACCATCCGATTCGGAACCGCTATTGCCTTTCCTGCTTGGGCCCGAACCCTGTAAAGAAATTGAGCTAACCTACAAGGTGAAGCACACGAGCGGGGGCTTGGCAAATGGCGAAGTGGAAATAAAATTTAAAGACGAAAAGCAACGCTATACCAATTACTTGTTTAGTGGCAACAGTCAACACAACCAATTGGAAATTACCGACAGCCGCATTAAGGAAATACCTGCAGGCGATTATACTTTGATTGTGCGCAATGAAGCAGGCTGCACCCGTCAATTAAAAATCAGGATTAAATGAAGAAATTTTTACTTCCCCGCCTTTTTTTCCTGACGTGTGTACTGCTACTAAGCAGTTTTGCGGCTTCGGTTTGGGCGCAAGCGCCTACCGTTGTTCTTTCCAATAAAAAAGATGCTTGCCGCGATTTGCTCGATGCGGGTGGAGCACCAGGCTCTGATGGTATTCTGGACAATGGATCCATTACCGTTACTGTTACTTCCGGTATTCCGCCATTGCAGCTTTTTGTAATCGGTCCAACCAACCTCATCAATATTCCACTTACGCTCGGAGTACCGTACGTGGCCCAAAATCTGAAACCTGGTAACTACATTATTGTGGTGCAAGATGGCAACCCGATGGATTTCAACGGCAACTTCATCATTAACGGCACAACCGATATAATAGCCAGTGTAGCACCCGGTTTCCCGGTAAACAGTACCAGTTGCGGCAGCCCTAATGGCCAAATTTCACTCAACGTTTCGGGCGGCACTTCCAGTTATTCCTTCAGCTGGACAGCCACCAACGGATTTACTTCCGTCCTAAAAGACATTACCGGCCTCTCAGCCGGAAATTATACGGTTGTGGTTACTGACAATGGAACGAATTGCGCTCAAACCATTGGCCCCATCGCCATTCTTGAGCCACCACCGCCAACCAATGCGGTACTTAGCCTTACGGGAACAAATCCCGTTTGTGCCGGGCAAGCTACCACACTAAAAGTTGACATAACCGGAGGGGCGGGGCCTTTTACCGTAACCATTGGAGGTTTGGGTACAGTGGGCAGTTATTCGAGCGGTGCCAATATCTCCGTGGCTCCACTTGTAAACACTACCTACACGCTTACGAGTGTAACAGACGTTAATGGCTGTCCGTCCACTGCGGTGAGCGGTTCGGTATCCATAACCGTTAATCCTGCTCCAACAGCACCAGCGGTTACTTTTACACCTAACACGTACTGTGTGGGGGCCGCTATAAGCGCTCCGTTTATCACCACACCGGTAGGCGGCAGTTCTTACCAATGGTATGATGATGCCGGGCTTACTTTGTTATTGGCTACCACCAACACCCCCACCAATCTTCAATTGGGATTTAGCAGTGCGGCCGCTACCACAAAAACCGTTTTTGTAACAGAGTTAAATAGCTTTGGTTGCACGGGCCCGGCCACACCGGTTACACTTACGGTTAATGCAGTGCCTGTGGCACCGGCTGTTACTTTCACTCCTGCCTCATACTGTGTTGGGGCAACCATAACACCACCGGTAATTACTACGCCTGTTGGCGGAAGTACGTATTCCTGGTTCAGTGATGTTAGCCTGTCAACACTAATTGCAACGGGTGCAACACCTACCAATGCTGCGCTTGGTTTTAGCAGTGCGGCTCCTGGCACACGCACCGTTTATGTTACCGAAACAAACACAAGCGGTTGTGCTGGTCCGGCCACCACTGTTACCTTAACCGTAAGTGCAGTACCAGCAGCACCGGCAATAACCTTTGCGCCTAGCTCTTATTGTGTTGGGCAGGCCATTGTGCCTCCGGTGGTAACCACCCCCGTAGGTGGAAGCACCTATAATTGGTACGATGATGCCGGGCTTACCGTATTATTGGCTACTACTACAACACCTACCAATGCACAACTAAGTTTTAGCAGTGCGGCAGTTAACACTAAAACTGTTTTTGTAACCGAAACCAACAGCAGCAGTTGTACCGGCCCGGCCAGTGCGGTTACATTAACTGTTAACCCTGTGCCCGTTGCTCCTGTGGTTGTCTTTAACCCTTCAACCTATTGTGTGGGCAACAGTATTACCCCACCTACTATCAATGCTCCGGTTGGCGGTAGTACCTACCGGTGGTATAGCGATGCCAGTCTATCCACACTGCTTACCACAGGCGTTGCACCCTCCAATGCTGCGCTGGGCTTTAGCAGTGCTGTGCCAATGGTACTTACCGTATTTGTAACCGAGACTAACTCCAGCGGTTGCCAGGGCCCATCCACTTCTATTACGTTAACTGTAAGTGCGGTGCCCACTGCTCCGGCTGTTACGTTCACACCCAGTTCGTATTGCGTGGGGGCTACCATTACCCCACCGGCAATAACCACTCCGAATGTAGGAAGTACCTACTCGTGGTATAATGATGCAGGCTTAACGGTACTGCTCACCACGGGCACCAATCCTTCCAACTTATCACTTGGATTTAACTCGGCAGCACCTCTGGTGCGTACCGTTTTTGTGGCAGAAACAAACAGCAGCAACTGTACGGGTTCTGCTACGGCCGTTACACTTACAGTAAATGCGGTGCCTGCAGCTCCGGCCATTACGTTTACTCCAAATACGTACTGCGTTGGCGATGCCATTAATGCACCAACTGTAACCACACCGGTGGGCGGCAGCACCTATAACTGGTATGCCGATGCAAGCCTTACCACGTTGCTGGCCACAGGAACAACGCCTACCAATGCGGCATTGAGTTTTAGCAGTGCAACCGCCAACAACCGCACCGTGTTTGTTACCCAAACCAATGCCAGCGGCTGTGTGAGTGGTGCCACCAGCATTACGCTAACCGTTAATGCAGTACCCACGGCACCTGTTATCGCGTTTGCACCTGCGGCCTATTGTGTAGGCCAAACCATTAACGCCCCCGTAGTAACCAGCCCGGTTGTTGGCAGCACCTATACATGGTATAGCGATGCCGGCCTTACCACCATTGTTACAACCGGAACTAACCCTACCAATGCAGCTTTAGGATTTAGTAGTGCTGTGCCAATTGTAAATACCTTATTTGTAACAGAAACGAATGCTTCTAATTGCCGCAGTGCCGCCACCAGCATTACTCTTACCGTAAATGCTATTCCGGCAGCACCGGCCATAACATTTTCTCCGGCCACTTATTGCCAAGGCGATGTAATTACACCACCATTTGTAACAACCCCCGGTGGTAGCAGTACTTACACCTGGTATGCCGATGCGGGCTTGAGCAGCACATTAACTACAGGTACTAACCCCACGCTAATCCAGCTTGGATTTAGTTCGGCAGCGGCCGGCAGCACCACGGTATTTGTAACCGAAACAATTAATGGTTGCGCCAGCGCGGCCACACCCGTTACATTAATTGTACATGCACTGCCAACAGCTACTCTTGCCGGCTCCGGAAGTATTTGTACCGGACAATCAACCAATCTCACTATTACGTTTACTGGTGCTGGCCCCTGGAACTACCAATACACGGACGGTGTAACAACCTTTTCAGCGTCCACCGCTACAAGCCCGGCAGCCATAGCGGTAAATCCGGTAGCTACCACAAATTATTCGCTGGTGGCAGTTAGCGATGTGAATTGCACCGGAACGGTTGGAACTGCACCGGTAACCATAACGGTAGATAATCCACCGGCTAACTCTTTATCTGTAACGGCTACGATCAGCACAGTTTGTGCAGGTGGAAGCAGTAATATTCAGGTGGCAGCTTCTGAAAGTGGAGTGAGTTACCAATTACGTAACAATGCAGATAATAGTACTATTGGGGTTCCGGTTACAGGAACCGGGGGCACAATTGCATTACCCACCGGCCCGCTGGCAACCACTACTTCGTTTAATGTTCTTGCTACGCAGGGCGTTTGCGCACCAGTACAACTTACTACCGTGGTAACGGTAACGGTTGCCGGAGCCATCAACACAAGTTTGGTAGTAACCGCAACGGCCAACCCTATATGCCAAGGCAACAGCTCAAGTATTCAAATTGCTGCAAGCGAGGTGGGCGTTACCTATCAATTGCGTAACGATGCGGATGATTCTTTAATTGGAGCGCCTGTGAATGGTACCGGGGGTACAATTACAATTCCCACGGGTGTATTAATGGCTACTACCACCTTTAATGTGCTGGCATCTAACGGTACCTGCTCGATAGAACTTGCAAATCTGGTTACTGTAAATGTGGATGTAGATCCGAACCCGGGACTTACTGTTACAGGACCTGCGGCTACTCTATGTACTGGCGGAAGTGCCTCTATTTTTGTTCTAAGTTCAGAAGTTGGTGTATCGTATCAATTACGCAACGATGCAGATAATAGTGCGGTGGGGGCACCCGTGGCAGGAACCGGTAGTACCATCGCTCTGGCAACCGGGGCCCTTGCAGCAACCACCACATTTAACGTATTGGCTACCGGAGGTGTTTGTACACCGGTGCAATTAACAACCCTTGTTACAATAAACGTGGCCGGTTCTGTTAACCTGGCGTTGGGTGTTACTGCCGATCAAACGGTGTTTTGTGCCGGAGGCGGAACCAATATTAACATTGCAAATTCTGAGGTTGGTGTAGATTATCAATTGCTCAACAACGCAGACGACAGCCCGATTTCAGCGGTGGTTACCGGAACAGGGGGTACCTTGATTATTCCAACCGGAACGCTTACAGTCTCTACGGTTGTGAGTGTGTTGGCTTCAAATGCTACCTGCGCAGCCAAGTTAAATACTACCGTTTCATTAACGGTTAACCCTTCACCCAACTTGGCGTTGCCGGTATCCGCACTTAGCAGCACAATCTGCTTTGGAACGGCAACGGCCATTCAGGTGGCAAACTCAGAAGTAGGTGTGAGCTATCAACTCCGCGACCATTCTACCAGTTCGCCCATTGGTGCACCGGTAACAGGCACAGGCGGTACTATTAACCTGTCAACCGGGGCGCTTACCGCTTCCGCATCGTTTCATGTAGTCGCTACCATAGGTTCTTGTTCAGGCCAACTAACCGGTATTGTCAATGTAATTGTGTTACCAAGTGGTGATCCTTTGTGTGCTCCGGTTAACAACTGCGCAACGGTTATTATTACTCCGGTAACCACACCGGCAACCTGTGGCGCACTATCACCAGATGGAACGGTTACTTTTAACATCAATCCATTACCACCGCTCGTAAACATAATTGGCGTGCGTATTGAAATTAGCGGCCCGGTGGCTAATACACAATACAATGACTATACGTTTACTCAATTGCCGGTGGGGCTTTACACCTACATCCTGGCCTATGGCGATGATCAAACACCTGCATGTATTAAAAACGGAACGTTCGAGGTTCTGCCATCTGGAACAGCCACCCCGGTTAATTTTGATCTGGAGCCTGCTACTTACAATTGCCTCGATGCAAATGGTTCGGTTACACTAATTGGATTTACCGGATTAGCCGGGCTGGACTATGGCTATACGGTGTTTCAGGGAAGCGCAACAATTTCTACAGGAACAATTACCGCAGCCGAAGCTTTTAGCGGAGCGTATAGTATTTCAGGGTTGCAAGCGGGAACTTATCAAATCCAACTTTCACAAAACCAAACCGATGTTAATACCTGTGTAGGGCTTATTGTATCGTCATTCAAACAGGTAGTTATTGCAGAACCTGCGGAAGGTTGTGGCATTTATGTACCCAACATTTTTACGCCAAATAACGATGGCCATAACGATGTGTTTGAGATCAGAAACCTTCCTGTCAATTCGAAGCTGATTATCACCAACCGATGGGGTAAACAGGTGTTTGCCAGCAGTAACTACCAAAACGACTGGACCGGAGATGATGCGTCTGATGGGGTATATTACTATCAACTTCTGGCAAATAATCAACGCTACACCGGCTGGGTAGAAATTATGCGGGGCAGATAATCTTGCTACAACGAAGTGAGAAATTTCAACGTGTCGATATTGTCTGCATAGTCCCAAAGCTCTGGCTGTTGCGCTTTGCCAAATGGAATACTACCGGTAAACCACCCGTTGGCTGATACACAACATTGAAGTTTCGATTGGTGGCCATCAATCTTCTCTTTTAGGTTTTGCTGGCTTTTATAGTGTTCGTAAAAAAGAACTGAAATAGGGGAAACGAGGTTTTGATTTTCTGTTAAGAGCACAAATTCGTTATCAAAAAAAGGTGTTTGGTTTACCAGCATAATCGACTTTTGATAATCGTAGTTGTTGGCATACTTGTGGTGATTGATAACATCGCGAAAAGGGCTCCAGCTTTCCAGCAGCAACCGGAAATCATAATCGGCTGGCACAAACAATTTCGCTACGTTCCTACAACCCAAGCCAAAATAAGTAAACACATCATGTCCTAATTTCTCCAGTTCGGCTGCTGGCTCTTCGCCCATAAGCATGGCACAAGACGATCTGTTTTTTCGAATGATGTGCGGGATCTTCCGAAAATAATATTCGAAATAGCGGGAAGTATTGTCGCTGCCCGTGGCAATGGTGGCCTCAACTCCATTCAAGCGCTCTGCTTTAAGAACAAAGTTTTGAAACCGCGGCTCCAATTCAATCAGCCATTGCAGAAGCAAATCTATCAGGTAAGAGTCTTGCGCACTGGTTTTAATGATTGCCTTGTGGCCGCTGATCAACACACAGAGCAAGTCGTGAAAACCTACCAGGGGTATATTTCCAGCCATGGCAATACCAACCGTGCGCGAAGGATTTGCAAACGAATATCGGCCAACCCATTGTAATAACTTTTGTTCACTCAGCATAAGCGAAAGTGCCTGTAAGGCGCTCTCAACCGAGGCCTGCGTAAACCAGCCATTGTGCTGCCCGGCCTCAATAGCGATGGCGCTTTTTTCTGTTCCTTTTAAATTTGCAATACGAGTGCCGAGGCTGATAAATGCATTGGTTCGTGTTAGTAAATCCATGAATTGCTTAAACCTTTAAGCGGGTTACGCTGTTTTGATAAAAAGCTAAGTAGCCGTATTTTTGCGGCAAAAGTAGGTAATTAGAACCAACACCGCCATGGCGATAAAGATAACAGAGGAATGTATTAATTGTGGTGCCTGTGAGCCTGAATGCCCCAATACAGCCATTTACGAGGGTGGGCGCGAGTGGAACTGGGCTGGCGGAACTGCCCTTACCGAGGTCGAATTGGAGGATGGTTCGAAGGTGGATGCCAAATCGGCCCAGGAGCCAGTATCGAATGAATTTTACTATATCGTTTCCGGTAAGTGCACGGAGTGTACCGGGTTTCATGAAGAGCCCCAATGTGCCGCTGTTTGCCCGGTAGATTGCTGCGTACCCGATCCGGAGATGCCCGAAACCAAAGAAGAGTTACAGGCAAAGAAAGCCTGGTTGCACAACGAGCAATTGCAAGCTTAACGCATTTTACTACGCCTGATCATATACGCTTGCAGAACATCAAAATACCCGGTATTGATGTCGGCTGAAATAAAATCAATTTTAAGTTGGTTGCACTTCATTTTGAGTGCACGGTGGTAGCCGGCAACTTCTTGTTCGTAGCGGGCTTTGATTTCTGAAGGGTTAACCAAAATTTTTTCTCCGCTTTCCAGGTCCACAAATTCGTAAGGACGCTCTTCAAACTCAAATGCCAATTCGGTTTTGTGGTCGGTTACATGAAATAAAATTACCTCGTGTTTATTGTGTTTTAAATGCTGTAACGCTTTAAATACTTCGGCATCGTTTGAGCCATTAAACATATCGCTAAAGATAATTACCAGCGAGCGCCTGTGTGTTTTTTCTGCCAACTGGTGCAACACCTCTGCCACCCGGGTTTTCTTTCCAGAGGTTTCCGAGCGAAGCCTTCGCTCCATCAGCGTAAAAAGTTTATCCAAATGGGTAGAAGTGGATTTGATGGGTGTAAATTCCTCAATGGTATCTGAGAATAAACATAACCCCACGGCATCGCGCTGGTGCGTAAGCAGGTGTGCTAACGCAGAGGCTGCATACAAACTAAAGTTGAGTTTGTTATGCTCGCCTTTAGGGTAGTTCATGGAAGAGGAGCAGTCGATGGCGATTATGCACCGCAGGTTGGTTTCCTCTTCGTATTGTTTGGTGTAAAGCCTGTCGGTACGCGCAAATACTTTCCAGTCGATATGCCGCGTGCTTTGCCCATCGTTGTAGAGGCGATGCTCGGCAAACTCTACCGAAAAACCGTGGTAGGGCGATTTATGCAAACCGGTAATAAATCCTTCCACCAGTTGTTTGGCCAGTAGTTCTATGCTACCGGAAAGTCGAATGTCTTCTGCGCGCAAATCCACCCCCCAAATTGAAAAAAATCTGAAACTTTTAAGGCATGTCTTCAATTTTTCCGATCAAAACAGGCCCCACACATTGCACTACTTAGAATTTCGTACTACCTTCGATTTAACCTAAATACCCCTAACCTAACCCAAGACTGACTGTGGAAGAGCATAAGAACAACGGAAGAGAAGAGATTTTCTCCGAAAAAGTGAAGGCCGGCAAGCGCACGTATTTCTTTGATGTGAAGTCAACCCGCTCCAACGATTTTTACCTTACGATAACCGAAAGTAAAAAACGGTATAACAAAGATGATGAAGGTTTTACCTACGAGAAGCACAAGATATTTCTCTACAAAGAGGACTTTAACAAATTTGTGGAGGCCTTGAATAACACGGTGAACCACGTAAAAGAATTGATGCCGGGAGTTGATTTTGATGCCTTTGAGCAAAGCCGCGAAGAGGTAAGTGCAAGTAACCCTGCAGGTGATACTGAGCTTAAGTGGGATTAAGCCCACGATTTTCCTAACCTAAACCCTAACCTAAACCGGAGAGGCCCTGGCTGAAAAGTCAGGGCTTTTCTTTTACCCTTACTCCAAGGCCTTTACACCGGGCAGCACTTTTCCTTCAAAGTATTCCAATAAGGCGCCCCCGCCCGTGGATACATAGCTTACCTTTTCTTCGAAGCCAAATTGCGCTACGGCTGCGGCTGAGTCGCCACCGCCAATTAAGGAGAATGCCCCAGACTCGGTAGCTCGTACCACCGCTTCGGCTACAGCCTTGGTACCTTGCTCAAATTGCTGCATTTCAAAAACTCCCATTGGGCCATTCCATAAAATGGTCTTAGAGGTCTCGATCACCTTACTAAATACAGTGCTGGCCTGGGGACCAATATCAAGGCCCATCCAACCTGCCGGTATTGCCGTATTGAGCGCAATTTGGGTAGCAGCCTGGGCGTCAAATTTGTCGGCAATTTTCGAATCTACCGGAAGGTGCAACTCTACGCCTTTGGTTTTTGCTTTTTGAATTAACTCTTTGGCCAGTTCGAGTTTGTCATCTTCAACCAGCGAGTTACCGATTTGGCCTCCCAACGCCTTAAAGAAGGTATAGGCCATCCCTCCGCCAATAATCAAATGGTTTACCTTATCCAGCAACTTTTCGATTATCAAAATCTTGTCGGAAATTTTTGCGCCACCCATTATAGCGGTAAATGGTCGGGCTGCATTTTCTAACACCTTTTGGGCATTCGTTAACTCTGCGGCCATTACAAAGCCAGCACATTTGGTGGCGAAAAACTGGGCAACAATAGTGGTGGAGGCGTGCGCGCGGTGGGCGGTGCCAAACGCATCGTTTACATAAATGTCGCCATGCTTGGAAAGCTTTTCAGCGAAAGCCAAATCGCCCTTTTCTTCTTGCTTGTAAAAGCGCAGGTTTTCAAGCAACAAAACTTCGCCAGGTTTTAAACCTGCCGATAGCTGATACGCTTCTTCGCCAATACAGTCGCCCGCAAATTTTACAGCCACACCCAGCAAAGCTTCGGTTGTTTTAAGCGTGTGCTTTAGAGAATATTTTTCTTCGGGTCCTTCTTTGGGGCGCCCCAGGTGGCTCATCAATACGCAACTGCCGCCATTGGCCAGAATTTTTTTAAGGGTAGGTATGGTAGCGCGAATGCGATTATCGTCTGTTACGTTAAATGATTTATCTAAGGGCACATTAAAATCAACACGGATAAGCGCACGTTTGCCTTTAAAATTAATATCGGTAACAGTTTTCATAAGATTTTTTTAGCGGCCCACAAGTTAGCAAATGATTGTTAAAACGAATTTTTTCTTATGTGCTTTTGTAGATTTTTTCAGGTTGTGCGAGCACCTCCATCCACTTGTCGGTTTCAGCAAATTGGCGAATAGTTTGATTGCGCTGTTGCAGAAGGTTTACCAGGTAATTTTTCAGCACCAGGCTGTCAACTACTTCACCCAACCACCCATAAGGCGATTGAAAATAAAACTGATCGATCATTACGGTACCCGAATCGGTACAATAGAAGAAATGATCGTGCACCATTTTTTTAAATGGCCCGGCCTGCATTTCATCTGTAAAGTAAAAGGGGCGGGTAAATTTGGTAATGGCCGACTCTAATGTAAACCACACCCCAAAATGACGTGCCCGCCACGTAACCCTGTTGGGATAGTCCATCAAGCCGGCTTGCACACCGCTTATAATTGTTTCGTGGTGGTGTTGCATTGAAAAGCGATGTAAGTCCACGCTGCGCGCCAGATCGAAGCAGCGTTCGATGGGGGCATTTATTGCGGTGGAGAGTTCAATTTTATTCATGCACGCTAATCGCCAAACGCAACACCAAGGCCTTTCGCTGCTTTTACGAGGTACGAATCTTTGCTAAGAAAATTGTATTCGGCTGTTGCTTCTTCCAGGCTTACTGAAGTGATGGCGTTGTTTTTGAATGCCACCATCCTTCCAAATTCTTTATGGAGTGCCAACTCAAAGGCTTTTACTCCAAACAGAGAGGCCAGTACGCGATCGAACGCGGTAGGGGTGCCTCCGCGCTGCACATGGCCCAACACGGTTTCGCGAATTTCGGCTTTGCATCCGGCATCCTTCAGTTGTTTGGAAAGCTGATACGCCACGCCACCTAAGCGAACATGTTCAGAGCCCTTTTCACCAGCCGATGCGGTAATGCTTCCGGCTTTGGGTTTAGCGCCTTCGGCAATTACAATATTTACAAACCCGCGGCCTTTTTTATAGCGCAACTCTATCTTCTTTACAAGTTTGGCAATGTCGTAGGGGATTTCGGGAATGAGACAAATCTCTGCACCTCCTGCAATGGCTGTATGCAGGGCAATCCAGCCGGCATCGCGCCCCATCACTTCCATTATCATTACCCGGTGATGGCTTTCGGCTGTTGTTACCAACTTATCAAAACTATCCGTAGCAATTTGTACGGCCGTTTGAAATCCAAAAGTGATGTCGGTGGCAGAAAGATCGTTGTCGATAGTTTTTGGAACACCAATCATCGGTAATCCTTTATCAAAAAGTACTTTTGAAATTTTCTGCGAGCCATCGCCACCAATGTTAATGATGGCATCGAATTGCAATGCTTTTATTTTTTGAACCAGCTCATCCGAGCGATCGATGTAGGTGGTTGAGCCATCGGGTTTCGTAACCGGAAATTTGATGGGGTTGGCCTTGTTGGTAGTTTTAAGAATAGTTCCACCCTTAACATGAATGCCCGCGGTCCGTTTGCTGGTGAGTTTAATGATTTCCTGGGGCGAGTTAAGTACCCCATTAAATGCTTCAATGCTGCCGTACACTTCCCATTTTTCACCGCGAATACTCTCTTTTCGGGCGCGCTTGCACACACCCCTTATTACTGCGTTTAGCCCGGGGGCATCACCACCTCCGGTAAGTACAAGTATTTTTTTGGTCATAGTTGGAGAATTAAAATCAGCAGATTTTTTTAACAGTTCTTCCATTCAAATAATGGAAATATTTTGGCTGTTGCAAATTTAATTTTGCAGGGTTGCTGCCCTGCGTAGTCGGTCGTTAATGGCCCGACCTATTCCTGTATCGGGAACAACTTCGGCAAGAATGTAATCTACCGGTGCTTTGTCGAGCGCCCGCAGGGCGGCAAACAAATGCTGTGCTGCTTCTTCGAGGTTGCCCGATGCCGAAAGTATGATTTGATGGGTTGCCGGTATGCCGGTTAATATGTGCTCGAAAACAATTGCCCCGGCATTTGCATGGGTGTGCTCAAGCAATTGCGTGCGCGTGCCCAACACAATTTTTTTATGTGGCGCGTAATGGCTTAGCAACTGGCCCGGGGCATGCGGGTTGGAGGTGGAGTGAAGTTGTACATGAAGAGGCCCGGAGACTGGCTCTAAGATTTCCAATGCAAGGCCACCCAGCCGATATACCGTTGGCGCAGGTTCAAAACCAACAATAGTGGATTCGATACCCACGCTGCACTCTCCACCATCTACAATGTAAGCCACCTTATCGCCCAGTTGTTCATTTACATGTTGGGGCGTGGTAGGACTTACATACCCAAACGGGTTAGCGCTTGGCGCAGCCAATGGAAAAGGTAAACTTTGCAACAATTGCAAGGTGGTGGTATGATCAGGGCATCGAATGCCAACCGTATTGAGCCCGGAGGTTACCAGATCGGGCACGATCTCTTTTTTGGGGAGTAGCAAAGTAAGCGGGCCTGGCCAGAATTTTTTGGCAAGTGCTTTTGCTTCTTGCGGAAACGATGTGGCCAGCGTGGTGGCTTGTTCGATGCTGGCCACGTGTACGATCAACGGATCGAAATGCGGCCGGTTTTTAGCCTTGAAAATTTCAAGCACGGCCTTTTCATTCAAGGCATTGGCTGCAAGGCCATAGACGGTTTCGGTAGGAATAGCCACCAGGTGGCCTTCCATTAACAGTTGCCGTGCACGAGCTATATCTTTACCAATCTCAGCCATTTTAATTTTCTAACTTTCAACAGTGCCAGGCAAGAGAATTCGGTGTCTGGTTCTGGCCATCCGGCAAGTCTGTTTCTGGATACAAAACTAAAATTTATTTGCCACGATACCGTAAACGCGTTAAGTTGCAGATAAACCAATGCCTTATGAGTAATAAAACCCGCTCTATATTAAAAGCAATTGCAGTGCTGCTGGTATTGCTGGCTGTGTTGATGGAATTACATATCATTATTATTCCGGCCATTGCCGTGTACAAATTCTGGATTGTAGTAATTGCCTTTGCGATAATGCTAATCAGTACAAAGTAGTTTTGGCTTTCATTCGCAGTACCGATTGTTCTGTGGTGTAGGCCTCCAACTCTGCCAGCGGAATCCATTTTACATCGTGCGATTCTTCACTTACGATGAGTTGTTGTTGCTGCGAAACCTCTATTAAAAACCGAACATCGTAATGATAGTGGGCTGGAAAATCTTTTCGTTCGGGTATCAGATGAATGTCCACATCAAACGGAAGCTCGGTTACTACTTTAAAATCGTGCAAGCCGGTTTCTTCTTCTGCTTCGCGTAATGCAACCCGCCTTATATTTTCATCGCCATCGGCATGGCCGCCTGGTTGCAACCACTTGTTTAATTTAGCATGGTGTACTAACAACACGGCCTTTCGCAGGGGATCTACAATCCAGGCCGAGCCGGTAATATGTCCGGGTAAATGCGTGCGCTCAAAACAACCGGACGCGGCCAATAAATTCAGAAAGTCTTGTTTAAAAGATTCTTCTTCGGCATACGAAGATGTGTACCCGGTAATAAACCGAATCAGTTCGGCACGTGTTTGTGCCATGCTATTGTATTACAATAGTAACCTTATTGAATTTACCGTCTTCCAGTTTACTAATAATTTCGCCACCCCCGGAGTTATCTTTATCATCCTTGCGAACAATTACGTAGTAGGAGCGGGCCTCCATCTTTTTAAGTTTTACGAGCCCTTTGGCATCGCTGGTGCCTTCGGCTACTACATTTTGTTCTTTCTGATAATCCTGTTCGGATTTAAAAAGTTTTACTTCAGCACCGGCTACCGTGTTGCCGGTTTCATCGCGTACGGTAATAGTTAACGAAGTGTTGAGTAATTGGGCATGTGCTGGGGTGCCGGCCACAACCAGAATTGCAACAAATAAGGTAAGAAACAGTGGTTTCATAAGCGTTGTAATTTTTGCTTGCACATAGTTACGCAAAGCTGGCCACAAAGGAAAAATTTATTAGCGCAGCAAGACCACACCGCCTCGTTTTTCCTGAGTACCTTTTTCCGGACGGAAGGAACTTACATATTTAAATACGTAGGCATACGTGCCCGGAGGCAATGGCTGGCCCGAATTATTGTTATAGCCTCCATTCCATTTAAAATTCTTGTCTTTCGATTCGAACACCAATTCGCCCCAGCGGTTATAAATCAACACCTGAAAGTTATCGGTAATGAAGAAAGTGTACGCAAAGAAATCTTTGTTATCGCCAATACTGCTGGTAGGCCGGAAGGCGTTGGGTGCAACAATTTTTGGAACACAATCATTGAGCACCTCAGTGCGGTCGCGTGCAATGCATCCAAACGAATTGGTGATATCCACATCGTATAAGCCCTCGCTGTCTGCGGTGAGTACGCGCTGGGTATAATTCAACGGCAGCTCATTCTTAAACCAATTATAGGTGATAAACGATCCTGGATCCAGGTCAACTTCTGAGGTGGCAGGATCGTTGTTGTCCGGATCGTTACAAATAACAACCCGATTAGGTAAGTTACCCTGTGGCAAAGGAGCCTTTATCACTTGTATCTGTGCAGGGGTCATACAAACACCTTTGCTTATCTCCACCCGGTAAATGCCGGCTGCCGTTTGATTTGTTGTTGCCGCGGTAGCTCCGGCAATCAGCACATTATTCAAAAACCACGCATAGGTAACACCGGTTGCATTGGTTGTGGCGGTAAGGGTGAAGGGCAGGTTGTCATCGCACGCAGGTGTACCGCTTACGGCTGCAGTAATGGTTCCAATTACTGATACTACCTGCGGGGCAGAGCGGGTGATACATCCATTAACGGTATTCACCAATTCTACCTCGTAGCTATTGCCATTGTCGGCCGTTGTTAGACTTATGGTGCTGCCCAAAGCGGCAGGAGTGGCGCCTCCATTTACATACCAACGGTACGTAAAATTACCCGTTGGCTGCGCACTTAATAGTACCTGATCGGCACAGGCAGTTGTTTGTACAAAGGTGGGGTTAACCGGAGTACTTACATCGATGGTAATACTTTGTGTGAACGGACAACTGCCCGGCCCGGAGCCGGTAACGGTAAATGTTACAATACCTGCTCCGGGCTGCAGTTGAATAGTGGCACCGGTGGCTGGGCCCACAATGATTCCGGCTACATTAGCCGACCACACATAAGTGGTTGCTGTACCGGATGCCGTAAGAGTTGGGGTGGCATCGCATAAATCGCTGGCATCGATGGTAAATAAAACCGGTGCATTGGGCGAAACGGCAATGTTGCGTGAATCGATGCAGCCGCCACCATCTTCAACCTGTAAGACGTAATTACCTGCAGGCAATGAAGGAGCTATGGCGGTTGTTAGAAATGGTGAAGTGGTTGGAGCGGAGGGACCAAAGACCTGGCCCGTACCCGAATTGGTAAGCGTGAATCGATAGGGGGAAAGACCACCGGCCACAGTAACTGAGTAGGCCACAATACAAGGATCTGTAACTACAGGTGTAATGGTAAGCGCTACATCATTTAGATTAAAGGCATCGGATGTTGAGCAACTTGAAATCTGATCTGTAACGATGGCAGAAAAAGTACCTGCACGTTGGCCGCCAATTGGCCCAATGGTAGTCGGGGCGGTTTGATCAAACCCTATTTGACTGAAACTATTTGGGCCGGATAAAAAGTACGAGTAGGGCCCACCGGCCGGTGTTGTTGTGTTAAGTTGAAGCGAAATGGTTCCATCGGCAAGTCCGCATGAAGAGGGGTTAGTGCCCGAAAGGGCAAAAGCCGGAGAAACGTTGATGGTAAACGCGATGTCTTCTGTTGTAAAACAAGTTGTAAACGGATCGGTAACGGTTACCTGGTAAGTAAAAACACCCGGTGCCGTTGTAGTTACAGCTTGTGTTTGGGTGGTGCTGGCATTAACTCCATTAATCTGCCATTGATAGGTGGCACCTGGGTTTTGAGCGTCCAGGTTGGCAACGGGAAAATTTTCGCATATGGTTATATCGGGCCCCAGGTCCACCTGCGGTCGGTTGTCCACTACAATAGTTTGCGCACGGGATTGGCAGCCGTTGGTATCTGTAGTGGTTACTGAGATAATTGTTTGCGTGTTAACGGTTATTGTTTGAGTAGTTTCTCCGGTTGACCACTCGTGGGTGAGTCCCGGAGTGTTGGGGATGTTGGCATTTAACGTAACTGCTCCGGTGCATAACGGAGCAGCGCCCGGTATAGAAGGTGTGGCTGGCGGACTGAAGATACGCACTTGCTGAACGATGGTTGTATCCAAACCACATCGGTTAGTTAAGCGCATGGTAACATTATACAATCCGGCTGCAGCATATACGTGTGCGGGCGAGGCATCGGTACTGCTTCCGCCATCGCCAAAAAACCATTGAAAATTATCAATCGGGTCGGTAGCCACACCGGTAAACCGCGTGGTATCGCCAAGGCAGAGTCCGGTAAACGAAAAGCCCGGCCCCCCAAAGGCGTTGCCTTGAAATTGAATGAAATTTGGTAAGCCCAACCTGCTATTGGTACCACCGGCCAACGTAAAGCCCGATGGATTGAAGAAAGAGAGCTGCGTAGTATCTTCATTAACCTGAATGGTGCCCAGTACACTGCTGCCATTTATGGCTACGTAAAGTTGATTATCAGGTGCACGTTGAATGGCTCCCAACTCCAGGTTTTGGGTAATACGTTGTTTAAAAAAGGGCCGGCTAAGGGAATCCAGAAAATATTCAAAAATGTGCGAGGGCGTTGGTGTACCTTTAACGGTTGCAAAAAGTTTGCTACCTCCGGGTGAAAACTCTACACCGTACACTTGTCCGTTGGGTTCGTTTAAATTGATTTGCCGGAAATTGTTAAGGGTACCGGTGTTGGTGTCGAGTGTAAATAATTCTACCAGATTGCTGGTGCCGGGTGTAGAGAGCGCTACCGCTACATTGTTACCGGTTCCTATTTTCATGTAGCCTTCGCCATTTGCTGCCGATTGGAAAGAATGCACCGATCCGATTTCGGTGTAAACCGGTTGGCCGATGCCATCGGCAGCTATGGGGTACGCACGAAAAGTATTGTTACCATACTCATGCACTAAGACCCACTGCTCCGTTGCTGTTATGCGCTCCGTACTGCGCGAAAAGAGCACAACATTTTTTTGTTGCAACCCTCCGTTGCCGGAGTTGAGTTTTAAATCGAATAGCGAGTAGCGCACTTCGTAAAGAGAACTGCCATTGATTGCCTGTGTGGTAAAAATATAATAGAGCGTTTCATCTCCGGGCACCGGCACAATGATAGCCGATTGCGAAGCGGCCGGGTCGCCTCCAATACCACTATCGATTTCTGTATCCGTTTTGTCAAATACTTTGTCGCCATCGGTATAAAAGATCACATCGCCATTTCGATCGCACACAATGGCACAACCTTCGGGCGCATTCATCGCGCTGTTGTTCAGTGCCACAGGCGGACTTTCGTTAAAATCAATTCCGGCCCGGTTTCCAAAATACCACACGTTCGATCGCTGATCTTGCAGACGGTATTCTTTTACATTTACTCCGGCATAAGCCGAACATCCCGAGGCATCGGTTACAACCACATAGTAATAGCCGGCAGAGTCGGGGGTAAGTGTATCGCCTAAATCGCCATTCGACCAAACGATTGAAGTTGCGGTGCCGCCTTGTATGGTTACTTTAACTCTGAATTGCGTAGCAGGGGTGGCGCTGCCGCGAGGGGGAGGAAACTCATCGCGGCAAGCAGTAGTATCTTGTACCAATTGCAGCGACAAGGCAAAAGGATTGATTGTTACCGGATGCGTTACGGATTCAGTTTGCCCGCGGTAAAATGCATTGAGTGTAACATTATATGTTCCGGCCGCAGTGTAGGTATAGACCGGAGCCCAATTGCCCGAGCCGGACCCATCCCCGAAATCCCAGCGTAAGCTATCTGCATTGGGTAATACTTCCGGAAAAAAACTGGTGGGCGAATTCTGGCAAGTTCCCTGCGCAGTAAAATCAACCAGTAACTGCGCACTGTCGCGCGGTTTGAATTGCGGAAACTGGGTACCGTTAAAATTGGAACCACTGAACAGCGCCTGTGCATTTACCACCTCGCTGGCAATGGTATCGGTGCGAGTAAGTGATCCTAAAAGAAAAGGCCCCCCGGCAGTGGCCTGGTACAAATGATACATTACATTATCCGGTGCAATTTGTAACCCATAACTTCTAAAAGGTGGTGGTGAAATAACCGGTGCCAGGGTGATGCCTGAATTAAGGTAATCGTACTGTAACACATTGGCCGGAATACCGGTATCGCCATGCACTGATAAATAGAGATATTGTCCCTGCGCATCCCATTCTATATCGTAAATAGCCTGGCCGTTGGTGGCGGCAACCGCTGAGTTGAAAATGGTTCGGTCAAAACTCAGTACACCGGTTGCATTATCGAAATTTAGAATATACGCGTTTACGTTTGGGCTTTGCGGAGAAACCGCGAGTTTACCTGAGGCTGCATGGTAAGAGAAGTTTGCGGCAGCATGGGCGAAGATGGATGTGCCCACCGGGTCGGGGTTAGAGAGTACCGTACTGAACGCGGCCGTTGCATCTATTAAAGTGGCTGCATACACAGTGCCACCGTTTTGATGAGTGATTAACCAAAAATCTGTATTGTTGGCGTGAGGCACTACAATCATAGCCTCAGAGCGCGTAGTGAGGCCGGGTATGGCCACATTTTTGGCGGCTTCCACCACACCAAGAGCAGGTGCCGGAAATATTGCATTGCCAAACTGATTCAGGTCAACCGATGATCTGCTGATGCTGCCACCGGTAGTAAAATTTGCAGAGTTGGTAAAGATATACCATCGGTTGGTGGTGCCCGGTACAGGTGCCACGGCTACGGGCTGGTTGGCGTTGGGTTGTGCATTCAGCCCGGTGCCGTTGGGCATTAAAGTATGTGTGGCATCGTACACCCGAATGCCATCGGTGTAAAACAAAAGATTGGCGGTAGCGGCATCGGTGGCAACTGCAGCGCCACCTTGTGCAAAAGGCAAGGCCTGGTTAGTAACGCGCTGGGCTACATTCGTTGCGCGGTTAAACCGGATGCCATTTGCCGAATTACCAAAGTACCAATTGTGCCGCGATAAATCTTGAGCGGTTAATGAAACCGGCAGCAGCAGTAAGAGCAAGAAAAGTCGCTGCACCAATCGAACCGTACCACTATTTTCGTACTCCCTCATTGCACTCATCATGCGGAAAAATATCAGATCAGAATTTAAAACGTCAAACTCCACTAAAGTAATACAATTTGCTATAAAATTTCGTTTATCTGTGCAAACCGCGCTATTTGTCGGTAAATGTTTTTTTTAGTGTTCCGAAAGAATTTAATTTGCCTTGAGTGCACTTACCAAAAATTGAGTTGATGCATCGTTTTGTACTTCTTGTTATTGCCTGTATGCTGTTGGCGGTGGGGTCGGTAACTGCGCAAGACCCGCAGTACTCGCAATTTTATGCGGCACCGCTTTATCTGAATCCCGCCTTTGCAGGTTCAACCGGCCAAAACCGGGTTGGTATAAATTACCGTAATCAATGGCCTGCCATCGATGCAAACTTCAACACCATCTCGGCTTTTTACGATACTTACCTGGAAGACAAAAACAGCGGTATCGGTGTATTGTTAACGCGCGATCGCGAAGGAATTTTTGGTTTGCAATCCATGAGTCTTGCGTTTCAATACTCATACGATTTAAAAATTATTGATGGGTTGTCTTTCAGGCCCGGGGCACAGATTGCCATTTACAACCGATCTATCAATTTCAGCAGGTTGGTCTTTGGCGATCAGATTGATCCAACTACCGGAAATTTAATTCCGGGCGCTTCGGCCGAAAATCTAAATACCGGGGAATCGAAATTTTTTCCGGATCTGGCTTTTGGCGGATTGCTGTATAGCAAGCGAGCATGGTTAGGGTTTGCCGGCCATCACTTAACAGAACCCAATCAATCGTTGATAGGCGAGGAGAGTCGCTTACCGCGCAAGCTATCGGCACATGCCGGATTGAAATTTTATTTTAAGCCCGGTGAAATGGGCAGCGGATTTTATACCCGGCCGCAAGAACGAAGTGTAGCCCCGGCTATTCAGTACCGGCACCAGGGTGAGTTTGACCAGATGGATGTGGGTTTCTATTTTACATTTGAGCCTTTGATTATTGGTACGTGGTACCGGGGTGTGCCTTTTAAAAAAGTGAACGGCTTTACCAATAACGAATCGGTTGTGTTGCTGGTAGGCTTTACTAAAAAAGGTGCAAAAGATATTTTAAACATCGGGTATAGTTACGACTATACTATATCACAACTCGGCCCGGCCAGTGGTGGTGCGCACGAATTTAGTTTGGTGTACTCATGGTCAACCCGCAACCCGCGCAAGCCACCGAAGGATAAGTTGATGATTCCGTGTCCGGATTTTTAGGTGAATTGGTTGCTGGTGACTCGCTGCTGGTTTCTGGTTACTGGCGCCTTGTCGTTTAAGATTTCAAATAATGGAGGTGATAAATAAAATTAGCGACTGAATTAAACCAATAGCCATGAAAAATCAACCAGCACTCTGGTACACAAATCCTTCCTTAAAGGTAGTTGTGATTTTTATTTTCATTTGGCTGATGGGAAATATGTTGATTCTTTTGGCGATGACGGATTTCTTTAGGAGTGGTTTTCAGCCGGGTAAACACTTGCCAAGGGCGTTATTAATACTTGCGTCAACCATCTCAACCTTAAAGATTATCCGCAATTACTTTCGCACCCGAACAACCAGCAACTAGGAACCAGTCACCAGCAACGTAATAAGACTGGTAACTTGCAATCGGAAACTAATCACTCCTCTCCACCATCAATCTTGCAATAGTTATCCATGCCAATGTGCAGCAAGGCATCGCCTGCATTTACTACGGGGTGATTGTTCAGGCCAACCACATAACCTGTTGAGGGAGATTTTACGGTTTCTTTAAATTCGCCAAACGGGTCGGTAATGGTTCCCACAGTCTGACTTTTATGAACCAGATCGCCACACCGGATAGTGGACTGAAATAAACCGGCATGCTGCGCCCGGGCCCACGATGAATTCCACACAATTTTGTTAACCTCTTTGGGTTCCGGTGCGGTGTCAATCATCTTCAAATGTTTCATTAATCGCAGGGTTCCGTTTACGCCATCTTCAATTGCTTGCTGATCGAAGCGTAATGACTCGCCCCCTTCGTACACAATAATATTTTTACCCAACTTGGCGGCCTGTTGGCGAATGGAGTGCGGCCGGAAGGGCGAATCGATGGTAAAAGGTGCATGAAAAGCATTGGCAAGCTCCACATTTTTTTCGTCCGACATTACACATCTTATTTGCGGATAGTTGGTGCGCATGGCGCCCCCGGTATGAAAGTCGATGCCATAATCTATATATGGAATAATATCGTGTGTAATGTGGTAGGCTACGCGCGATGCCAGTGAACCGTTTTTACTTCCCGGAAAGGAGCGATTTACGTCTTTACCATCGGGCACTTCGCGTGAGTAATTTAGAAAACCGTAAATGTTAATGATGGGCATGCAGATTACGGTACCGCGTTTTACGCGATTGTAACCGAGGTCTAAAATTCTACGCACAATTTCCATCCCGTTAATCTCATCACCATGCATACCGGCAGTAAGGGCCAGCACCGGGCCATCCTCCAATCCACGAAAAGCATAAATGGGTGTGTCAATCTGCGTACGCGAAGGAAGGCGGGCAATGTTGATGATGATCTCTTTGAACTCACCCGGGCGGATTGGTTGACCTGTAATGGTTATGTCTTTCATAATATTAGTCCATAGTCCAAAGTCTTTAGTAAATAGTATAATTTGATTTTCTTTCTGACTATGGACTATTTACTATCGACTAATGACTTTTTAAGCATTTATTTTATCCTTCTGGATTTTCTTTTTGCCGGCATGCTCTTCCAGGTACAGATAAATTTTACCCGCAATATCTACTTTGGTGGCACCTTCAATGCCTTCCAGGCCGGGCGAGGAATTAACTTCTATTATAAGCGGCCCGCGCTTCGATGGCAACATATCTACACCAGCAACGCCAAGGCCCATTTTTTTTGCCGCCTCGATGGCTGCATGTTTTTCGTGGCGATCTAATTTAACTACAGTAGCTACGCCACCCCGGTGCAGGTTAGATCGGAACTCGCCTTCGCGGGTAGCCTGGCGTTTCATGGCGCCAACTACCTCACCATTTACCACAAATGCGCGGATGTCAGAGCCTTTGGCTTCTTTGATAAACTCCTGCACAATGATGCGGGTTTTTACACCGTGAAATGCTTCGATTACAGATTGTGCGGCTTTCTTATTTTCGGCTAACACTACACCAAGTCCTTGTGTGCCCTCCAGTAACTTAATTACAACGGGTGCACCACCCACGGCTTCGATTACACCTTCCGTATCACGCGAGTAATCCATAAAAATAGTTTTGGGCAATCCCAAACCGGCCCGCGAAAGTATTTGCAAACTTCTCAATTTATCGCGCGAGCGAATTAAAGCCTGCGACTCAACAGCTGTAAAAACTTTCATCATTTCAAACTGGCGCACCACGGCAGCGCCATAGAACGTTACCGATGCCCCAATGCGGGGAATAATGGCATCGAAATAATCTAACCTGCGACCGTTGTACCACACCATCGGGTTTTTCTTTTCTATCAGCAGCACACATTTCATGTGGTCTATAATCTCCACTTTGTGCCCCCGCTTTTCGCCAGCTTCTTTTAGTCGCCTGGTAGAATACAACTTCGGATCTCTTGACAATATCGCAATGTTCATGTACCCTGGGTTTTATGGTGGTAAGATAAATCTTTTTTGGTGACGTCTATCAGAAAGCGGTTGCGCAAAATTTTACGCCCCAGCAGTACCGGAAACTTTAAATTGCCGCGGTTACTCAACGAAAACTCTGCGCGTATTAAATGATGATAAATTCTTATTGTTGTCTTAATCACGTAGCGCAATTCGGCTTCGCCAAACGAATTTTTTATTTCACGTTGTTTAAATTTTTTAAAAACAAACTTCATTCCGGTAAATTCCGGGTGTTCTTCATCCAGCAAAACAAATTCAAGCACTCCGTTTACCACCTCTACCCGCGAGCAATGTAAACTGCTGGTGTAGGCGCCAGTATCTATTTTTGCATGTATGTCGGTAAGCCCTAGCTTGGGCATATCCACCCTGTCAGAACGGCCTAGTGTAAGCATATAATAAGCTATGCAGAATTTCTGAAATAAAAAAAGCCCCGATAAACTCAGGGCTCTTGTTTGCAGTTTTTTATGACTAGTATTTCAATGGTACTTTTACTAATGTATTTTCCCAGGCAATAACCATCGCTGCCGAAGCATCTTTGCCATCAAATACGATGGTAAATGCTTCTACTTCGCTATCGGTTTTACCGGCCGGTACTTTTACCCGCGCTACATCTTTCGCTTCTTCGTATTCGTAAGCGCCCCAGGTATCTAACTTGGTGTTGAAGATGATGGTCCACTCGGTCTTATCGGGAATGGCATAGAGTGTATAGGTGCCGGCCTTCACTAATTTATCGCCAAAGGTTACGTCTTTATAAAGTTTAATTTCGGTGGCTTCGTTAGCGCCCAGGCGCCACACTTTACCAAAGGGTTCGGTACCACCTAACATGGTGCGACCCTTTTTGGATGGACGGCCATAAATAACACGCGCAACCGGTGCGGCATTGCGGCCATCGGGCCTGAAATACGAAATGTCTGCCGGGCTTGGATCAAGGCCCGGTAATTTTTGGGCGTAGGTTTCCAGCACTCCTGCCAGCAGAAAGGCAACCATGAGTAATTTAACATGCTTCATACGTAGTAAATTTAGTTGTGTGATTAATGCAATGAGTTTAAAAACGATTTGCAGAACGGAAATGTTCACTAAACTATACGAATGGCAGGATTTAAAAAATATGCGCAGGTAATTTATCCAGTTCGCGTTTTAGATATGCCGCTGGTACCACACCGGACTGCCGCCATTTAATCTGTCCTTTTTGGAAAATAATTAAAGTAGGAACGCCCTGAACCTGAAATTGTTGGGCCAAGGCCTGATTCTTATCCACGTCAATTTTTACTATTCGTACTTTACTACCAACGGTTTGCTTTAATTCATTCAAAATCGGCCCCATCATTTTACACGGGCCGCACCACTCGGCCGAAAAATCGACCAGGGTAGGTGTTTCGCTATTGATTATTTCGGTAAAGCTGCCTTGGGCCATTATAACACAACAGGTTCGTTCGAATTTACAATGATCTTTGAAATCATGGAAACTTTCGATTTAACAGAATTGGAAATCAGGCAGGCCGCCTCGGCTTTTTCCAGGACACGCTGGGCGCGCTCCCTGTCTTTTTGGTGGGCAATAGTTACAATGGGATTCAGTTCAACTTCGGTCATAAAATATTTGCCATCCACTTGCTCCAGTTTTCCTTTTGCCGTTGAGGTGAAGGCAGTAAATTCCAATTTTGAGTTTTCGGCTATTGCCAAAAAGGTTGTCATCAGGCAACTGTTAACAGCAGCCGTAAACAAGTGCTCGGGCGACCAAATACCTGCAATCCCTTTTGGAAATTCGGGGGGTGTGGCTACTTCAATGCATCCGTTGCCCTGTGGGGAAGCATTTAATTCTGGCGAGCACATAATCCCTTTGCGATCGGTGTTCCAGCTTACTGAAACCTGATAAAGATGTTCATTCATAAGAATTAAAGTTTACTTTGAAGGCCAATCCAACTACCGCCATTGTACACCTGGGTATAACCTTTCGATTTAAGAATATTTTTTGCTACACCGCTGCGCATACCCGAGGCACAACAAGTAATAATAGGTTTATTTTTATCTGAGAACCGACTGGTAGTACCAATCGAATCAACCGGAATATTTACAGAACCTTTAATATGCCCGCCTGCATACTCACCCTTACTGCGAACGTCCACAATGATAGCCCCGTTTTTCAGCAACTCCGAATAATTTGTTTTAGGACCCAGCCCGAAAAGATTTTTCAATAATTCCATCATACCGTTTCAACATTTTGAGAAAGTAAATAGTTTATAGTGAGCCAGCTTCCGGCATCTACACATTCAAATTTTTGTTCCTTAAGCATGTAGTTGGCCATTGCACTTCGCCCGCCCGAGGCACAATACAGAATAAGAGGCTGCTTCAGTTCACGCAACTCGTCAACACGTTGCAACAAATCGCTAACCGGAATATTTACGGCATCAGGAATATGCCCACCCATGTATTCTGATGGGGTGCGCACGTCAACAATAGTACCTTCCTTGTTTTCTATTAGTTTTTTGAGATTCATACACTATGATTTTGATTTTTCTTTTCTGAACATACTCACCACAAGACCGCCCATTAGTGCTCCGTAAAGCGAAGAATTTACAGGACTGGATGTGATAGGGCAGGAGCCGGAGCTGCAGCCTATTTGCTGCCAATACAGATAGCCGGCCAGCAGACCTATTGCTCCGCCAGGTATCCAGGCGTACTTCCTAATTTTTTCCATAAATCTTTTTTCGGAGGGTACTTAAACCAAAGGGTAAATACAGAGGGCAAAAACTTACCATGCTGGTGAGAATAAACACCGCAGCCAGTACCAAAAGTATAACAGCCGTGGTGCCTGAAATTACATTGGTGAAATAAAGTACCACAACGAGACCAGCCAATATCACACGGATAAGGCGATCGAGGGAGCCCATATTTTTTGTCATGATTGAGTAGTTTTAATTATGGGTCAAAACTACGCACCGGAACAACCTAAATTTGTGATTTAGATCACAGAATGGTTATTTTATTTCGGGCAAGTTTTACAAGGCCCTCATTTTCCATTTGTTTGATAACACGCGAAACGGCTTCGCGGGCAGTGCCTAATTCATCGGCCAGTTGCTGATGCGTTATGGAAAGTTTTTTGCTTTTATAAAGATCCGATTTCTGTTTAAGCAACTGAAGCAATCGCGAATCAAGCTTTTGAAAAGCGATAGCATTTACAGCCGTAAGCAATTCTTCAAACCGCTTGTGATATAATCTGAAAATGAAATCCGACCACTCAGGAAATTTCTTTACCCATTCACTTGCCTTTTCTACGGGTATGAATAAAATTTCGGCATCTTCTTCAACCACTGCTTTTACCTTGCTGGTTTCGTTATGTAAGCCCCCTAAGAACGACATAATGCAACTCTCACCAGCAGAAATATAATAGAGTAAAAGTTCATGCCCCGCTGCGTCAGTGCGCATTACCCTAAGGCTTCCCTTTCGTACCAACGGAATAGCTTTGATGTAGCTGCTTTCGTGTAAAATAACTACGCCTGCCTCAAACTTTTTAAGCTGGCCAAACTGCAAAACCTCTTCTTGAAGAAGGCTTTGAAACATGGTTTTAAGAGAGTAAAAACAAAAAGATGAGTGGAAACAAGATGCCAATCAGGGCCAGCTTCCAGCCGCGGCCCCAAAAGCTGTTGGTTCCTTTCTGAATAAACATTCCTGTAAAAGCAATTACCAGCATTGCTACGCCAAATATATCCGAATAGTAAATCCACCACTTGCTGGTGTCCACATGCAGTTTGGTCATTTGGCCTAGAACCGGAGTTGTACGGTATGTTTCGATTTTGCCTTTGCCGGTTGTGAGGTCAATCTGTACATCGTTGTTAACATACGATATCTTCAGGGTATTACCATCCACACTAAATCGCCTGAGCTGATCATCGATTTTGTATTGCTGCGTAAACCCGGCAATAAATTTATTGGTTACAGAATCTTTTACCACAGGTTGTTGTAGTTGTATTTCCTGCGCATTGTAGGTGTACCTGCGGGGGTGCCATACCTGGCGGTGGTTTAAAAAAATTCCTGAAAATGCAAATGCGATAATCAATCCTAAGTAGAAGTAGGCGATGTCGCGGTGCGTGTTGCGGGCGGTTAGTTTCATAGTCTTTCTGTCTATAGTTTATGCTTAAGGTGCAAGCTACAAGCCTACAACTCCAAATCTGAATTTACCAGTGTCCTGAGATTTGCATTTCATCTTCCAAACGGATTCAAGGCACTCAAAGCCCGCTTGCCACCACCCATTTTGTTCATGGTCTTCATCATCTTGCGCATGTCTTCGAATTGCTTCAGTAACTGATTTACTTGCTGAATGGTGGTGCCACTGCCTTTTGCAATCCGGTTCTTCCGGCTCGAATTCAGTTTATCGGGGTTTTGCCGTTCGTCCAATGTCATCGAGCGAATTATCGCCTCAATGGGCTTAAAGGAGTTGTCGTCAATATCCACATCTTTTATGGCTTTGCCCATGCCGGGAATCATACCCAGCAAGTCTTTCATGTTACCCATTTTTTTGATCTGATCCAGTTGCGACAAAAAATCGTTGAAGTCGAACTGGTTCTTACGCATTTTGGCATTGAGCCTGCGCGCTTCTTCTTCGTCAAAAGTCTGCTGTGCTTTTTCAACCAGGCTCACCACATCGCCCATGCCTAAAATCCGGCTGGCCATCCTGTCGGGATAGAATCGGTCAATCGCTTCCATCTTCTCACCCGAACTGATAAACTTAATGGGTTTCTCAACCACCCTGCGAATGGAAAGGGCAGCACCACCGCGGGTGTCGCCATCCATTTTGGTAAGTACCACGCCATTAAAGTTAAGCCGGTCGTTAAAGGCCTTTGCAGTGTTTACGGCATCCTGACCAGTCATCGAATCTACTACAAACAAAGTCTCCGCAGGCTTAAGCGCCTCCTTCAGCTTCGCAATCTCATTCATCATCTCTTCGTCAACCGCCAGGCGCCCGGCTGTATCGACAATTACAACCCGATGATTATTTTTCTTTGCGTGCTCCAGTGCTGCTTTCGCGATTTTAACTGCGTCTTTGTTTTCTGGTTCGGCATATACTTCCACGCCTACCTGTTCGCCCAATACTTTTAGCTGATCAATCGCAGCCGGCCTGTATATGTCGCACGCGGTTAACAGAACCTGCCGGCCCTGGCGCTTGAGGTAGTTAGCCAACTTGCCTGAGAATGTAGTTTTACCCGAACCTTGTAAGCCGGCAATCAGAATAATGGCCGGGTTGCCCTCAATTTTAAGGTCTTCACTTTCGCCACCCATCAGCAGGGTAAGCTCATCGCTGGTTATTTTGGTAAGCAACTGGCCAGGCGAAATGGAGGTGAGTACGTTCTGCCCGAGCGCTTTTTCGCGGATTTCGTCTGTTACTTCTTTGGCTACCTTGTAGTTAACATCCGCATCAATAAGCGCTTTGCGGATTTCCTTTACCGTGGTGGCAATGTTGATTTCGGTTATTCTTCCCTGGCCCTTAAGCGTTTGAAAGGCCTTTTCCAACTTGAGACTTAAACTATCGAACATGATTGTGAATTAAAGGGCTACAAAGGTAATGGGTAATTCGTATTCCTGAAATGGTGTTTTTTTATGGTTCATTGAACTTTTAATTTAGTACCTTCGGTGTATGAATTACAGTGAATACATAGAAATTATGCCAGAAAAACGATTTGGTCGGCCTTGTATAATAGGAACTCGTATTTCTGTTTATGATGTATTGAATTGGCTTTCCAACGGCATAAGTAAAGAGGAAATTATTGAGGATTTTCCTGAGTTGAGTGAAAAGCACATTAATGCTTGCCTTTCTTTCGCAGCGGATCGGGATCATCGGTTACGAATTGCTTCGTGAGATTACTTCTTGATCAAAATCTCTCCTATAGGCTAGTAAGAAGCTAGAGGTATTTTTTCCTGAGATACAGCAGCTCAAGAATCTTGGTTATAATAATAAGCCTGATCGCAGTATTTGGGAACTTGCAAAAATAGAGAATTACTGTATTGTCACATTTGATTCGGATTTCTATGACTTAAGTATTCTTTATGGGCATCCTCCAAAACTGTTATGGCTTAAATGTGCAAATCAAACCAGGAGGAACATTGAATTTGTTTTGAAATCCAAAGTTGAACAGATAAGGGAATTTTTGGCTGATCAAGAATTAGGATGCCTTGAAGTTTTAGATTAATACAACTTTAGTACTCTGCTCGATTAATCTCACTCACCGGATTCATCATATACGTTTGCACCGAGTTATCTTTCAATACCTCCACAATTCTAAACCCCTTGTATGGAGTTCCCCAACTGCCACCAATGTGCGAGTCGTACAGGTGCGGAGTATTGCCCAACATTTTTTCCCCGTCCTGGTCGTGGTCGTGGCCGTGAAATACTGCTTTTACATTGCTATGCTTTGGTAGTAAATCTGCGTAAGCCGGGTTATCAATACTGTTGGTAGTCCATTTTTGCTGACCGATGTGTAAAAAGAGAAACACGTTCTTCTTTTGATGTTGCCTTAGTTTGTTACCGAGCCACTCCAAATCGGGTGAAAGGTATTCACCCTTCTCATTAGAGGTTGACATCATGATCAACACATTGTTGCCGAAAATCTTTTCGTAGTTAAGCGGCACATTCCAGATTTGCTGCCAATGCTGGGCGCTAACCCGATCGTGATTGCCCTGGGTAACGTAGTAAGGAACAAGTAGTTTTTCTACCTGCGGCTTTAGTTGAGCCATTAAATCTGGTTGATCGTGGATAAGATCACCGTTAAGTACACACGCCTGAATGGGAAGTTTTTTGTGGAATGTGTTAATGTGTGCAACAAACTCGCGGATGTATTGATCAAACTCCGTATCGGGTTGCCCATAGTGGCTGTCGCTGCCAACCGCAATACGCAACACAACTTTTTTCTGTTTACCGAACACTTCGGTTGCCGAAAGCGATTGATACCCTCCGGCAAGTAAGTAAGCCGAGGTAAGGGTAAATCCTTTCAGAAATTTCCTGCGCGCTATTTTCATTTTATTTGTCCATGCTCAAATCCAACCAAAGTTAACTCAACCACAATCTGATTTTTGTTAAAATTAGAATAAAGCAGCTTTACCAAATCTTTATTTTGAAGCGTGTTGGCAAATTCAAAACCTTTTTCGAATTCGCTTTGCGGCCAGTTTAAAAATTCCATCACATTTCCCATGCCCCCTTTTTTTACCAAAAGTTGAAGAACATGTTTTTCGGTTTCGGTCAGATCCATAAAGAGTAAATGATGGTTAAAGGTAAATTTATTTTCGTTTATTTTAACCGAACATGAATTACCAGCGTATTGAACCCGATTTAAAACTTAAGCCCTGGGTGGATTGCTACTGGTTTGCAGAGAGCACGAGTTTGATGCGAGAGAAAAAGAAAATTATTCCCGATGGGTTTCCGGAAATCATTTTTCATTACCGCGATTTGTACAGAATTAATATCTCAGGAAGGTGGCAACAACAAAGCCGACATCTGTTTGCGGGCCAAATCAGAAAATTCTTTTTCTTAGAGAATACAGGTGCTTCGGGAATGGTAGGTATTAAGTTTAAGCCTGCTGCTCTCGCATCACTTTTCGATTTACCGATGACTGATTATGTTGATAAGGTTGTGCCGCTCAGTAATGTAGTGGGCAAAACATTCGATGCAATAGCGGTACGGATTCATGATCCTGTTACTCCGCAAGAACTTGCGAAAGCGATCGATCATGAATTGTCTTTACTAATGAAGCCAATGAGCGATGATGCCTTGAAAGTAGAACGTTGTCTTGCTTTGATTTTTTCCTGCAAAGGAAATGTTGAAGTTCCCAAATTGTGCGATCAGGTTTCGGTTACCGAACGCCAATTGCAAAGATTGTTAAATCGGTACATTGGGTTAGCTCCCAAGTTTTATTGTCGCGTTGTGCGATTCAGTCATATTTTTAGTTTGATGGAGCAGCATGACTCTTCCTGGGTGGAAATCGCACTCGAATCCGGATACTACGATCAATCGCATTTTATCCGCAACTTCAAAGCGTTTACAGGCGAAGACCCATCAGCTTATTTGTTTGAGGAGGATACCTTAGCAAACTTTTTTATGAAACGTGCATGATTGTCGGGTTTGTACAATACGGAAATAGGTGTGGCTCGTACCTTTCTTAAAAATTTTAATCTATGCGGGTATTTTTGATTACGCTTTTTGTTTTAGCCGGGACGGTTTCTCATGCCCAATCTATTAAAGATGTTTCATGGCTCGAGGGCACATGGATTCGTACCAATATAAAAGCTGGTCGCGCAGCACATGAGCGATGGATAAAAACAAATGAAGGTCTGCAGGGGTGGGGTGTGAACATGAACGGTGCTGATACAACCTTTGTGGAGAAATTGCGAATTGTAAGTAAAGACAGCAAGTTGTATTACGTAGCCGATGTTTCGCATAATAAAGAGTCAACCTATTTCTTGATTACAGAAATTACTCCAACCTCATTTACCTGCGAAAATCCGGAGCATGACTTTCCCAAGAAGATTGTATATCAACTCGATGGTAATAAACTGAAGGCAACTATTTCCGGTAATGGTAAATCGATTGATTATTTATTTGAAAGAAAGTAGGCCCGGTTTTCAATTATACGTTGCTCGAGCAATGTTTGGGTTTGCGTCATTGCCTCATGCACCAAAGTGGATTCATTCACAAGACTTATCACCTTGTTGATTCCTATTGGCTTCCATTGCGCTTCTGATAATTCGTTTTTGCCGGTTATAACCACCACCGGTTTGTGATGCTGCACAGCCAGGGCTGTAACACCGGCTACAACTTTGCCTTGCAGAGTTTGCGTATCGAGCTTGCCTTCACCGGTAATCACCAAATCTGCCTTGCGAATGGCCGCTTCAACGTGTAGTTGCGCGATGAGGTAGTCGATACCCCGGGTAAGTGCGGCATTCAGAAAAACTTTTGCACCCGCGCCCAAACCTCCGGCTGCACCAGCCCCGGCAAAATCGGTGGAGATTTGAAATTGATCCCGAACAACCTGGGAAAAATTTTGTAAGCCCCGGTCAAGGTGTTCCACATCTGTGGGAGTAGCGCCTTTCTGCGGGGCAAACACAAAGGCAGCACCGTGTACACCGTAAAGCGGGTTGGTAACATCGCACAACACACAAAATTCTGTTGTTCGCAAACGCGGATGCAGCGCTGGAGTATCTACACCATGCAGGTATTCAAGATTCGCCCCTATCGGAATTAATTCTTGCTTGTGCTGATCATAAAATCTATATCCTAATGCTGCGGCCATACCAATGCCGGCATCGTTGGTAGCGCTTCCGCCAATGGCTACTACAATTTTATTTACATCGAAGTTAAGGGCATCGGCAATAAGTTCTCCGGTACCTAAAGTTGTGGTTCTAAGTGGGTTTCTTTCTTCGGCTGTTAGTAACTGCAACCCCGAAGCGCTTGCCATTTCAATAAATGCAATAGTTCCATCGCCAGAAATTCCATAACCGGCCTCTATCTTTCTAAATAAGGGGTCGTGTACCACGCACGTTTTCCAGGTGCCCTGTGTTTGCTCGGTTAAGAGTTGCGCTGTGCCTTCGCCACCATCTGCCAGCGGCAGCGTTTGGATTTGTAAAGCAGCATCAGATTTTTTCAACGCGTTGCAGATGGCCGCGCAAACTTCTGTGGCCGAAAGTGAACCTTTGAACTTATCGGGGGCGATCAGGATTTTCAAAGCAGGTAAATAATTACTGACATAATCAGCGCGGTAAAACCCTGCGCCAAGGTGATAAGTGTATAACTTTTATACGCATCGCGTTCGTCCAAACCACTGAATTGAGTTACCACCCAAAAGTACGAGTCGTTGGCATGCGAAACGGCCATAGCCCCACCTCCAATGGCAAGAATTAAAGTGGCCAGATCGAGAGGCGAAGTAAAGCCTGAAGTAACAGTAAGCGGGGCAAGTAATGAGCTGGTAATAATAATGGCCGAGGTGGATGAGCCCTGGGCGGTCTTTAATATTGCGGCCACGGCAAATGCAATGAACAACAGCCATAGGCCAGCAACTTGTGTGCTTACAAAAAATTCCTTTAACAAAACATCCAGGCCACTTGATTTTATTACGTTTCCAAAAGCTCCACCTGCTCCGGTTATCAACAAAATAATCCCGGCATCTTTCAAGGCGTTGGCAATCCAGGTGGGCCATTCTTGGCTTTGCTTTCCGCGAATAAGTAAGCATGAAAAGCCTAAGCCAATCAGCAATGCAACCACCGGATTTCCAATCACAGTCAGAAATTTCCATGATTGTAGTGAAGGCACAAACGAGGGCAAGGAGGCGGCTGCTATCAACACGATGGGAACAATGAGTGGGAGAAAGACGATGCCCGAATAAGAGGGTGGTTCTGCTTTTACTTGCGAATGGCTTGTGGTGGATAGCGTTAGCCTAAGCCCAAGCCTGCGCGCAAGAAAGAACGCAACTGTGGCCACCGGAAGGCTGCCGGCAATCCCAACCAGCATTACCAAGCCAAGATGCGTGGTGGCACCGAGGTTAGCAGCTGCGGCAAGCGGCCCCGGTGTAGGCGGGATAAGCGTGTGGGAGGTGTAGAGCGAAGTAGAGAGCGCAAGGGAAAGTTGAGCTGGTGTTGCTACGGACGATGCAAGTGCAGGTAGTAACCGGGATAGAATAATAAATCCAGAATCGCAGAAAACCGGAATGCCAACCAGCACCCCAATAACAGTTATGGACAATATAGTGCGCGAAGCACCGAATGCAGTAACAATTTTATTTCCGAGGGTGGCCATAGCCCCGGTCTTTTCCATTACCATACCCAGGCACGAACCAATTGCAACCAAAAGTCCGATTTGCTGTAGCAACGATCCAAAGCCGGCTTGCATGGTAATAAAGATTTCAACCACAGGTTTGCCCATAATTAATCCGAAGAGCAATGCAGCCAACAACAGACCAAAGAATGCATGCAGTTTCAAGTAACGCGAAGTGGCGATAAGTGCAGTTATAGCAATAGCTAAAGCAATCGCGATTTGAATCATGAACTGCGAAACGGATAATAGCGAAATACTTGCCCGGCTTTAAAGTCGGTACCTTCGGCCGGCAGTTCAATAAATCCATCCACATCTTTCAGATTGGCAAAATCGCCAGAGCCACCACCGGCATCGGGCCAGGCTTTAAGTTGGCTCATTTCATTTTTTACTTTTACCTGTAGAAAATAGGTGAGTGCTGGTTTAAATGAAAAGTTTTGAGCCAGTACTACTTGCTGTGGTGGTGTCTCCACTCCCAGGCTTTTCATTAGCCAGGGTTTGATGTACCGGTAAAAGCACATGTAGGTAGAAACCGGATTCCCCGGAAGGGCAAAGACTACGTGCCGGGCCGAAGTACCAAACCAAAGTGGTTTGCCGGGCCGCTGGCTTACGTGGTGAAAGCGTTTTTGAATGCCGTTGCGTTCCAAAGTTTGTGGTATGTAATCGTATTTGCCTTTTGATACGCCACCCGAAAAGATGATGAGGGAGTAGTGTTGAAGTATTTTTTTTACTTCGGCATCCAGCAGTTCGGGGTCATCGGGTAAATGGAACTGATCGGCCGGACAACCCAGTTCGCGCAAAGCAGCCTGCAAGGCATAACTGTTCGATCTGCGGATTTGATAGGGCAGGGGAATAAGCTCAACGGGAATCAACTCATCGCCCGTAGAGATGATGGCCGTTTTAGGAAATGCGGCTACTGAAATTTTCTTTTTACCTACCGCTGCCAACAAGGCTACATCGGCCGGAGAAATTTTCAGACCAGGTATGAGAAGGGCCTCATTATTTCTTGCATCACCACCTTGTTGGTGAATACTGTCACCGGGTTCAATTTTTTCTACCACAATCCGGGCTTTACCATCTTTTAGTTCAAGGCTTTCGTAAGGCACCACGGTATCAGTTCCCAGCGGCAACATGGCCCCGGTCATTACTTCCATACAACCTTGCGGATTTAAAAGTTGTTTTTGTTGCTGACCAGCCGCCTGAATTCCTTCTACCGTAAAAATGCGCACACCTTTTTGCCACGATGCAAATGAAACCGCAATCCCGTCCATGGTTATCCGGTTAAAAGGCGGGAAGTCACGATCGGCCCGGATGATTTCTTTCAGTATGCGGCCGGGCGCTTCCTGAATTGAACTTTCCTCCGCACCAGTTTCGATGGTGTGCGAAAGGATAATAGCGGTGGCTTCTGAAACGCTGATCATTTAGTGTGGAAGGTTCTTCCAGGAGTAAATTTAAAAGTAAGGTAATGACAAATTTGATTACTTTTGAAATAGTAATAAGGTATCAAATGAAATCCACAGATTTGAAATTTAGTCTTGTTGAAAGTTATTTGGGACTTTTGAATAGTTTAAGTCCTGAACGTAAGCTTGAGTTGATATCCAGGCTTTCGGATTCAATAAAGGGTTCTAAAAAACCCTCCAATAAATCAATTGAAGAACTTTATGGAGCCTTTGTCTCGAATCAATCGGCTGATGAAATAATAGCTGACATTAAGAGAAGCAGAAGATTTGACCGAAAGATTAAAGACCTTGAGTAAATTCTTACTCGATACGAACATCTGTATTTATTTTTTGAAGGGGCAACATAACCTTGATAAAAAGATTGAAGCAGTTGCGGTGGAGAAACCTCATGAAAAAACAATTTACACATATTGATGCAGCGGGCAACCCTAGAATGGTAGATGTTTCCGAAAAACAAATTACGAGGCGGGTAGCAAAGGCTGAGGCGGTTGTGATTTTAGATAAAGAGATTCTCGCACAAATTAAAAGCAACGAGCTGATCACCAAAAAAGGCCCGGTTTTTCAAACGGCAATTATTGCCGGTGTAATGGCAGCCAAAAAAACGCATGAGCTCATTCCATTCTGTCATCCGCTGGCGCTGGAAGATTGCCAGGTGCGTATTGAAGTGGTTAAAACCAAAGTGGTAATTACCGCTGAAGCAACCATTACAGGTAAAACCGGGGTAGAAATGGAGGCACTTACTGCCGCTTCGGTGGCTGCACTTACCGTGTACGATATGTGCAAAGCCTTATCGCACACAATTGTTATTGAGAAGGTAAACCTTATGTCGAAAACCGGGGGCAAACAAGATTTTATCCGGAAAAAGTAATTGACTTTAAGTTTAGCCAGCCAATCCGGGTCGAACTTCCTAAGGGTAAACTCAAACCTTAAGTTTCAATTTATTAATTACTTACAACCAATTGGGTTAACTATTCTGTGAAGTAAGAAACGGTGCAAACGAGTGAAACATTACTTACTCAAAAACATTTTGCCGCGATAAAACTTTTTTTCTCAACCGCAGGTTATCTTTGAGTGTCTAAAAAAGTAAAAGTTGGCTATGAAACTTATCGACAGAAATTTTTTGCTGAACCCGATTAACCGCGATTTGATGCTGGTGGTAGGGTCAGGGCTTGTAATTGCAGTTGCAATCATCACGCTTGCCGTAATGATTGTAAGTCAGATTTAAGGGTGAGCAGACACCCATTGGTCCCCATCTTGGAAAAATTCTTTTTTCCAGATGGGGACTGTTTTTTTCAGGGAGTCGATAATGAATTGACAGGCTTCGAACGAGTCTTTACGGTGTGGAGTAGATACTGCCACCACCACAGCAACATCACCTGGTAAAAGTGTGCCGGTGCGGTGGCTGATAGCCCAGCCGGTTAGATGCCATTTAGCCCCGGCTTCGGTTACGATCTTTTGAATTTCAGCTACGGCCATTGGCTCGTAGGCTTCGTATTCCAGTTTTGTTACTGCTTTGTTTTTGGTGGCATTGCGAACCGTGCCGATAAAGGTATTTACAGCTCCGGCTGCCTGCGAACTGGCAGCGTTAATAATCCGGGCAACGTCTATCGGCTGTGAGGTTAATTCTATCATGGGTGTTTAAGCTTAAAAATATCCATTTGATCCAACCCATGAAATACTAAATTTTCCAATGTTTGATTTTCGTAAATTTTGGTTTGAAAATGGCTTTCGCACGTAAGTGAAAGCTAATTGATTTGCAGCTACAACCTAAACCCACCTGGCTTTATGAAAATGAAAGCATACCTCACGTTGTTATGTACATTTTATGCCGCTTCAATGCTGGCACAAGAAAAAGATAGTACCTTTTTCTTTCATACCGATTTAAGTGTAACCAACAACGGGTTTTCTATTATCCCTGCTTTTACGTTAGGCGATCCGGCCGCCTTCCTCGACATGCGCATGGGAAACAAACGCCTCAGTTTTGAGCCGCAGTTTCGGTACGCCCTCGAAGGCCGCCCATGGTCTTTTGTTTTTATTTACCGGTACAAGGCAATCCTCAAACCCAAATTTCAAGTATCGGTGGGCGGGCACTTGCCCGGTATCAACTATGTTAAAGCTCCGGTAACTATTGGCGGTATTACCGAGAATTTATCAGTGGCCAGACGCTTTCTGGCTGCCGAAATAATTCCAACCTATAAAATTTCAGCGCGCACCAGCGTAGGCTTTTATTATTTGCGGGGTCATGGCTTTCAGCACCATGGGCCTCAGAATACCAACTTTCTGGCCTTGCAGGGTAACTTTACTAAAATCAAGCTGGTTGGAAAATCGTACGTTAATTTTAATCCGCAGGTGTTTTATCTTAAAGTAGATGCACACGATGGCTTTTATGTAAATGCTACCACTACACTGGGTGTGCAGGATTTTCCGTTAACCATTTCAAGCATTGTTAACAAGACTATCGATTCAACCATTCCAACTAAAAACTTTGACTGGAATGTGAGTTTGATTTATACACTTCATAAAAATTACACGCTATAATGAATTACCTGAAATTTTTTGTCTCCGTTGCATTGATTCAATTAACCTTTCAACTAAATGCCCAAACCAGCCAGCAGGTAGTTCGGGTAGCAAAACTTGTAATCGACTCAACGCAGGTGGAAGCCTACCGGCAATTGCTGAAGGAAGGCATCGAAACTTCCGTAAAAGTTGAACCGGGCGTAGTAACACTTTATGCAGTATCAGAAAAAAACAGACCCACCCATTTCACCATCCTTGAGATTTACGCCAGTCAGGCTGCGTACGAAGCACACCTTAAAACCCCGCACTTTCTGAAGTATAAAAACGGAACGCTGGGGATGGTTAAGTCATTGGAGTTGGTTGACTCTACTCCGCTTGTTCCTACGATGAAAATAAAATGAAGCTTGTAAGCCGGTTTCGTAACTTTAACAGGATGGAGAAACCCGAATCGCTACTGGATTTTTATAAACGCAAGTTTAACTGGTTGCCCGAAAACATCCGAAACGAAGTGGGGTATTTCAATTTATTTCATCACGAACCCTACGTGGAAGGTAAACCAACTGCTATCCCGTACCGCAGACGCGATTTTTATAAAATCAATTTAGTGAAAGGCAACAGCCAGGTTCACTTTGCCGATCAGGTTATTGAAGTTAAAAAGCAAGCGCTCGCATTTTCCAATCCATTAATTCCATATAAATGGGAACATCTGGATAAACTGCGTGAAGGGGTGTACTGCATTTTTAATCATCAGTTCTTTAATCAGTTTGGTTACCTCAATCAATACGAGGTCTTTCAACCGAACGGTCAGCATGTGTTTGAGCTAACCGATCAGGAAGCCGAACACGTTAAACTGATCTTTGGAAAGATTGAGCAGGAAGTAAAGACCGACTATAAATACAAGTACGATGTAATCCGCAACCTGGTGTTTGAACTGATTCACGTTGGGTTAAAGATGCAGGCTTCGGTTACACGGCAGCACCAACCTCAAAATGCCGCACAACGAATTACGTTTTTGTTTTTGGAATTGCTTGAACGCCAGTTCCCGATTGATGACCAGCATCCGGCAGTTCAATTGCGTACCGCCTCCGACTTTGCCAATCAGTTGAACGTGCATGTTAACCATCTTAACCGCACCATCAAAGACACAACCGATAAAACCACTACGCAGTTAATAGCCGAGCGCGTGTTACAAGAAGCAAAAATTCTGTTGCGCCACAGCCGGTGGAATGTATCGGAGATTGCCTATGCACTTGGCTTTACCGAAGTAACACACTTTACTAATTTTTTTAAGAAGCATATGGAGACAAGTCCGTTGAAGTATAGGAAAGCTTTGCTGGCCTGATAGTTAACGTCCAGCCTTAATCAAGGCTCCAAATTGCTTCCAATCGAAACCGGTCTCTACCCGGTTGTGGTGCAGCGCAGGTATTTGCGTAGTGATGATAAGGGTTGTTCCATTCAAATCAGCACGGTGATGTTGCGGGATTTGCAACTTGATACCTTTCCCAATAGTAAACTGTACGTGCTCGAAAAAATCCTGCACCGATTTCTTTAAGCCGTTAATGTTTTTCATGCCATAGAGCAACACCACTTCGGGCTTATGTTCTTTAATTTTGGAGAGAATGGTTTGAATGCGCTGTGAATAAACATATTCTTCATACCGATCCTGACTCTTTAAAAAATCGCAGCCGGCAAGGTTAAGCCAATTGTAATGCCACGAGTGCGTGTGCGAACCCGGCAGCGGATACAAGGGAATCAGCGCCTCTCGCTTGGCACCGGGTTGGGCGAAATGTTTTTTCTGGTAAGCGAATAAATCGGGTTCAGGTTTTTGGTTGTAGCTGTGCACGAAAGCGGCCAGGTTTTTCCAGATGGTACTTTCAATGGCTTTCTCGCCAAAGCGGTAGTCAAACCGGTTGGAAAATAATTCGGCTTTTGGGTTTTCGGGCGTTATGCGTACATGTTCATATACCTCGCGGATGTCGCAAAGGGTAGGGCTGTTCTTTTGGTGTGCATCAAAAAAATAATTGAATTTGTCGGCTACCTCTTCGGGCACATCGCCACCGGGTTCTTCATACCCGATAAACCAGAACTGCGCCTGCCACGAACCATAGCCGTAGAAATTATCGAGCCAGTGATTGAGCTTCTGTTCAGTTATCAACATACTGGAAAGTTAAAATATTTGTCGTGTAAAGGTTATCAACTGTTTAACCTGATTTAACAATTTCTTTAACCTACTTTTCGAAGCGGTTGATTGAGTTGCCGTTAACAAACTCTTTCGATGTTTGAAATTTGTAATTATTCTCAATAGAAAAGTTTGTAGCTTTAACTGCTGGAAAAGTTTAACCTGTAACCACTATCAAAAATGGCAACTTTCACTCTTACCGTCAATGGAAAAAAGCAAGCAGTAGATGTGGATCCGAATACCCCTGTGTTGTGGGTATTGCGCGACCATCTGAACCTGGTAGGTACCAAATTCGGTTGTGGCATGGCCCAATGCGGAGCCTGCACCATTCATGTGGATGGCGTTGCCACCCGTTCGTGTATGTTGCCGGTTTCTTCGGTGGGCGATCAAAAAGTTACCACCATTGAGGGGCTCTCTGAAAAAGGCGATCACCCGGTGCAAAAAGCCTGGCTGGAGCATGACGTACCGCAATGCGGCTATTGCCAGGCCGGCCAGATAATGAATGCAGCTGCGTTGCTCAGCGAAACCCCCAACCCAACGGACGAGCAAATTGAAACAGCCATGAATGGAAACATTTGCCGGTGCGGAACCTACGTTCGCATTAAGGCGGCCATAAAAACAGCATCCAAAAATCTTAACGCCTAAGCATCATGACAAAAATGAAAACATCAATTGGCAGAAGAACTTTTTTAAAGACTTCTGCTTTGGCTGGCGGTGGCTTTATGCTAAGCTTTAGTTGGTTGGCAGGTTGCAAGCCCGCACCCGATATGGTTGAACTTCCTAAGGAATGGTTCGAATTGAATGGCTATCTGAAAATTGGCGATAACGGGTTGGTTACAATTATGTCGCCCAACCCCGAGATTGGGCAGAATGTAAAAACATCTATGCCGATGCTGGTGGCCGAAGAGTTAGATGTAGATTGGAAAAATGTAATTGTAGAACAAGCACCTCTTAACACCAGCGTGTTTACACGGCAGTTGGCCGGAGGCAGTCAGTCAATCAGTCAGGGTTGGAAGAGTTTACGCATGGCCGGGGCCACCGCGCGCAACATGCTGCGCGAAGCAGCAGCGAAAACGTGGGGCGTGCCAGTAGATGAAATCACCACTGAGGCCAGCATGCTTTATCATAAAGCGAGCGGTAAATCAGCAAGCTATGGCGAGATGGCTTCGGCTGCAGCCAAAGTTGAAGTGCCCAAGGAAGTTGAACTAAAAAATAATAGCGACTTCAAAATCATAGGTACATCGCGCAACAATGTGGACGGTAAGAAAATAGTTACCGGCCAACCCTTGTTTGGTTTGGATTATAAGCAGCAAGGCATGTTGATTGCCATGATTGCGCACCCCCCTGCCTTTGGGATGAGATTAAAGAGTGTAGATGACTCGCAGGCACGCGCTATGCCCGGCATCAAAGATGTGTTTACCATTAAAACCTACCCGGAAGATTATGCGCAGCAATGGTGCGATGTAGATTCTTTTCCCGAACTGGTGGTGGTTGTGGGTAACACTACCTGGGAGGTAATGAATGCACGCAAGGCGTTAAAGCTGGAGTGGGAGCAATTTCAGGATCATGAAATTTCATCTTCCACGTTCTGGGGCACCACGGTAAAGATTAAAGTTCCGGGTGGCTTAGAAAATTCTGCACAGCATAACCAAGTAATGGCCACCGCTTCCAAGTCGGCAAAGGTTGTGCGCAAAGACGGAAACCCCGAAGCAGTATTCAAAAAAGCTGCAAAGGTTGTGGAGCGATCGTATTCAGCGCCCTTCCTGGCGCACAATACGATGGAGCCCATGAACTTTTTTGCAAATGTTACCAGCGATAAGGCTGAGTTGGTTGGGCCAATCCAAACACCGGAGTTCATGGAGAAAAGCATAGCCGCCCGCCTTGGATTACCGCTGGAGAAAATTGACATCCAAATGACGCGGCAGGGTGGTGGTTTTGGAAGAAGGTTGTACGGACACTTTCTGGTGGAGGCCGCAGTAATTTCTCAAAAGATTAACGCACCGGTTAAACTGATTTATACCCGCGAAGACGATATGTCGTTTGGAGTTTACCGGCCCGCTTACCACGCCAGGTATAAGGCTGCTTTGGATGAAAATAATAAGTTGATTGGGTTTCACGTAAATGCAGGGGGTATCCCGGAGAGTCCGTTGTTTGCCAATCGCTTTCCGGCTGGTGCCGTAGAAAATTATCTGGCCGAATCGTGGACCGCTCCCTCCAATATTAGCGTGGGTGCATTCCGCGCTCCGGCTTCCAACTTTATTGCGGGTGCGGAGCAATCGTTTTTAGATGAAGTTGCAGAAGCTGCCGGGAAAGATCCGATACAGTTCAGGCTTGAACTATTGGATCGGGCATTGAACAACCCCGTTGGCGAGCGTAACGACTATGAAGCGAAACGTTTAATGGGTGTGTTGGAGTTGGTGCGAAGCAAATCGAATTGGGGCCAGGATATGCCAAACATCCATCGCGGTGTGTCGGCTTACTTCTGTCACGATAGTTATGTAGCGCATGTGATTGATTTGGCAATGGAAAACGGTAAGCCTCGTGTAGAAAAAGTTCATTGTGCGGTAGATTGCGGTATAGTGGTAAACCCGATTGCAGCTACCAATCTTGTTGAAGGTGGTTCGGTAGATGGTATCGGACATGCCATGTACAGCGGCCTTACTTTTACCAACGGCACACCTGATCAAACTAACTTTAATAAGTATCGCTTAATCCGGCATAAGGAAGCTCCGAAGGCAATAGAGGTTCACTTTGTGGAAAGCACGGTAGATCCAACCGGTTTAGGCGAGCCGCCCTTTCCACCGGTAATCGGAGCGTTGGCCAATGCACTTTATAAAGCCACGGGTAAGCGTCATTATTCGCAGCCATATTTGGGTGAAACGATTACGTTGGGGTAAGTTGTGTGAGTAGTAAGAAGTCGTCAAAACCACTTTAAGTGGTCTTGACGACTTCATTAATCAGTATTGATCTTTCTGATGGTCTCAACGGGAATAATCGAGTATGAATACGATATGAATCTTTCTTTATCAAGATTTATAAATTGATAAGCTACATCCTGCCGGCAAATTTGAGTATAGTCGTCTGACCACTTGGAGCGGTCTTTATGAGGGTACTACCAAACTGGCGCATTTGTAGGAAAACATGGGTGCAATTAATTATCAGTTTGAAGGCGATGAATTGCAAAAGCTAACCGTTGAAATTAATAAGGTTAAAATTGTGGGCGATCGCTATACAGGTTTGTCCACACAGCAAACGAATAATAAGTAAGTAGCAATCTTAACTTTAAATTTGCATGTACTTTTAAAGTATAACTTTAAATTTGCATGTAATTTTAAGGAAAATGTACAAAAGGCTTCAAAATTTCAACAAATCCGGCAAAAACTCCTTCTTTCTTTGGGGGGTACGGCAGTCAGGTAAGAGCACTTTATTAAAGGAGCGCTACCCACACGCTTTGCTCTTTGATTTGTTGTTGGGCGATGTGCACCGAAGGTTGCTCAACAATCCTGAACAATTCCGGGAAGCGGTAATGGCATCCGAGCCTGGCATACCGGTAGTGGTTGATGAGATCCAAAAGTTGCCTCAATTACTGAACGAAGTTCATTGGCTGATCGAGAACAAAAAGTATCAATTCATTTTATCTGGCTCAACACCACGCAAAATCATCAAGCAGGGAGTAAACCTGCTGGGCGGCCGGGCGCTACGGTACGAACTGCTACCACTCTCGTATCGGGAGATACCTGATTTTGATTTAATGCGTGCACTTAACCACGGGTTGTTGCCGCGGCACTACGATGCTGACGATGCCGATCAACTGATTTCGGCTTATATCGGAAGTTACCTCGAAGATGAAATTATTGCAGAAACAAAAATCAGAAATGCGGAAACGTTTTCTCGTTTTCTGGATAAGGCGGCATTTTCAAACGGTGAGATTATAAACTATACCAATATAGCTGCAGATTGCGGGGTGAGCAGTCCCACCATTAAAGAATACTTTCATATTCTGAACGAAACTATGATTGGATATTTTCTGCCCTCGTTTCAGAAAAAACCAAAGCGCAGGGTAGTTACCAGTCCAAAATTTTACTTTTTCGATGTAGGCATTGTCAATTCGTTGCTCAAGCGCAAATCTATTGAATTGGGCAGTGTCAACTTCGGCTTTGCCTTCGAACATTTTATTTATCACGAATTGAAAACCTATAGTGTCTATTCTGGCAAACAATATTCTATTTCGTATTGGCGCACGTCCTCGCAGTTTGAAGTGGACTTTATTTTAGGTGATCACGAAGTGGCGGTAGAAGTAAAGGGGACGGACAATGTAAACACCCGACACACAAAAGGATTGAAAGCATTTGCTGATGAATACAAGGTAAAGAAGAAAATTATCGTTAGCCGCGATCCATTTATCCGAAATCTTGAAAATGGAATAACGGTTATGCCTTGGCGTGATTTTCTGGATAAACTTTGGAATGGGGATATTATTTAGCGATGTGGTATGCTATCAGGCAAGACCGGAATACTTTAATATCTTTAACTATTAATTGAAAATTACATGAAGACCATGACCTGCAAACAATTGGGTGGTGCCTGCGATGAGACGTTTACTGCCAATACGTTTGACGAAATTGCCAAGATGGTGAGCATGCATGCCCGCGAAAAAGTTCAGCAAGGCGATGCTGCGCACATGGAAGCAATGAACGACATGCGCAGCAAGATGACTACGCCAGAAGCTGTGAATGCATGGATGAATGAGAAGCGCACCGCGTTTAACAACCTGCCCGACTAAGTGGCCAGAGTTTTTATTACCGGTTCAGCTGATGGACTTGGACAATTGTCAGCGCAGTTGCTCATTAAGCAAGGCCATAACGTAGTGCTGCATGCGCGCGATGAAGCACGCGCAAAAGATGCGTTGGCCAAAACTCCCGGAGCCGAAGCAGTGGTTACCGGAGAATTATCGGACATAGCAGAAACGATAGCGCTTGCAAAGAAAGTAAATGACCTCGGTGCATTTGATGCCATCATTCACAATGCCGGAGTGTATACCGCACCGGCAAAACAGATTTTTACGATCAATACGGTGGCGCCTTATGTGCTCACTTGTCTGATTACTAAACCCAAACGACTCATCTACCTGAGTTCGGGATTGCATAAACAAGGAACGGTAAACCTTGAAGGAATTGCCCAGGAGCGAATCAGTTACTCCGATTCAAAGCTACATGTGTTAATGTTGGCGAAGGCGCTTACCCGAAAATGGCCCGATGTATATGCCAATGCCGTTGACCCGGGTTGGGTGCCCACAAAAATGGGTGGAAAAAATGCCCCTGATGATCTACAAAAAGGCTTCGAAACGCAAGCCTGGCTGGCCGTTAGTGAAGATACATCCGCTAAAGTAAGCGGTCGGTATTTCTTTCATCAAAAAGAAAGGCCGTACAATCTGCTGGCCGATGATGTGCCGGAGCAAGATAAATTTCTGAAGCTGATGGAGAAGATGACAAAGGTTTCGCTGATGTAGAGATTTTAATTCATCGAACTTCTGTATTCCAGGGGCGTAACGCCCACCTGTTGCGTGAACATGCGGGTAAAGTGTTGCGGATATTTGAATCCTAATTCGTAAGTGGCATTTACGGAAACAAAGTACAATAAAAGGTAACCGTCACTGAGTTACGCAGAGGATAAAGAAATTCTGGTGTTTACATTCTTAGCTTGTCTCTGCGATCTTTGCGGTTTATTTTTAAAAAATTTGATTCACCCACCACTCACCGGTGGAATCAGCGCTACTTCGTCCTTTTCGGTAAGCACCTGTTCATCGGCAGCATACTCCAGGTTAATGGCAATAAAGAGCGAGTTTAGTTTTTTGAGATCCGGGTAGGTAGTGTAGAGTTGATTGCGCAGGTCGCCCACCGAGTTACCGTTCAACACCAGTTCTACTTCGCGGCCACCCAAAACATCGCGCGAGATACCAAACGTTTTTATTTTCAGAATCATTTAACAAATATAGGTGTCAGAATCGTTCGCATATTAAGTTATGCATTCTAACTTACGCTGATTTTAGATTATGACAACACCTCAACTTTACGATAACCACGGCCGCCCGATTAATTACCTGCGGCTGGCTGTTACCGACCGGTGTAACCTGCGCTGTTTTTATTGCATGCCCGAAGAAGGAATTCAATACCTGCCCAAAAAAGAGTTACTCACGTTTGAGGAGATTGAACGGTTGATTCAGTTAGTGGCATCATTAGGTATTACCAAAATCCGGTTAACGGGTGGCGAACCTTTTGTGCGTACTGATTTAATGCAATTAATCCGGAAGATTGTGTCCGTTGAGGGTATTGAGAAGGTACACCTTACCACCAACGGAATTCTTACTTCGCCTCATATTAAAGAATTGAAAGAGTTGCGAATAGCCTCGGTCAATCTAAGTTTAGATACCTTAAACCGCGAGCGATTTAAGAAGATTACGCGCAGGGATGAATTTGAAAACACGTGGAATACTTTGCAACAATTGATTGCAAGCGGGATTCCGGTTAAAATCAATGCGGTAGTAATGGAAGGTAAGAACATCGAAGACATTATTCCGATGATTGAATTAACCCGAGCGCACAACGTATCGGTACGGTTTATTGAGGAGATGCCCTTCAATGGCGCGGGCAACCATTATCAGCAACTTACCTGGACGTATAAAAAGATTCTGGACTGGATTAAAGTTCAGTATCCCAACCTGGTAAAAATAGCTGATGAGCCGAACACGACTTCCTACAATTACCAGGTGCCGGGGTTTATCGGAAACATTGGTGTGATTGCTGCCTTCAGCCGTACTTTTTGCGGAACGTGCAACCGCATTCGCGTAACCGCGCAAGGCACATTAAAAACCTGTTTGTACGATGACGGGGTGCTGAACATAAAAGAACTAATGCGGAGTGGAGCGAGTGACGAGGAAATTAAAGGAAGCCTGATTCGCGCATTCTCATCGCGCCCACACGATGGCTTTGAGGCGGAGTCGCACCGGAAGAATAAAGTAGTAAGTGAATCAATGTCAACGATAGGGGGGTGACCTCACCCCAATCCCTCTCCAGAGAGAGGAGCAAGAGAGGACTTTAAACTGAATCTAATTTATATGAGAATACTTTGCTTATTAATGGCAGTGAGTCTGGCGACTTCGATTTCTGCCCAGAAAATGAATGAACCCACAAAATCTTTCCGGGTAACCGGAGAGATAAAAGAGGAAAAGAAAATCACGATTGATGATTTTTTCAACTACCGCGAGTCATCTTTGGGCGATGTGGTAATCACCAATCATTTGGGTGAACCCAAAAGCACTCAGAAAAAACTAAAAGGAATTCTTTTGCGCGATGTGTTGGAAAAAATGGAGTTCAAGAGTCCGAGCCCCAAGGAGTTGAGTACCTTTTATATTGTGTGCAAGGCAACGGATGGCTACATTATTGTGTACTCGTGGAATGAAATCTTCAATAACCCGGCTGGCGAATCGATCTATCTCATTACCTCCAAAGATGGGGTTGCTGCAAAGGAACTGGAAGAATCTGTGCTGATGCTTTCGCCCCGCGACTATAAAACCGGCAGGCGCTATCTGAAAGGCCTTGCAGAAATACAAATTAAGCGCGCCCAGTAGGATGGAGTCTTACATTCTGATCAGCGCATTTTTTATTATCGCGTTAGTTTATTCATCGGTTGGCTTTGGGGGTGGTTCCAGTTACCTCGCCTTACTAGCCCAGCCTTTCTTTTTGCTGCTTCCCGAAACCATTAAGCCGGTTGGGCTGCTCTGCAACATTGTGGTGGTTACTGGTGGTACAATTATTTTTTATCGCAAAGGTGAATTGATCTGGAAAGAGATCTGGCCCTTTTTGATGGTAAGTGTGCCTGCTGCTTTTGTGGGCGGCTATTGGCGATTAAAGGAGAGTGCTTTTTTTATTCTGCTGGGCGTAACACTAGTGGTTGCATCCGTTTTTCTTTGGATTAAACCCCAAGCCATAGTTTCGAAAGAGCTATCGCTCGTTGTAAAATCGGGGTTAGGCGGGGCCATTGGATTACTATCGGGGTTGGTTAGCATTGGGGGTGGTATTTTTTTAGCCCCTATTCTGCATTTTTTAAAATGGTCAACACCCAAAAGAATCTCGGCCCTGGCAAGTGCCTTTATTTTGGTTAACTCCATCAGTGGGCTGGTCGGTTATTTTTCGGCAGGAGGCCGCGCGGTGGACTGGCGTTTTGCGTTGCCATTGCTCGTAGCTGTTTTTGCAGGTGGGCAAATCGGTTCGCGCCTCGGCTCGCAGGTGTTCAATGCCCTTTACATCAGAAGAATAACCGCAGTAGTAATTTTGATTGCTGCTGTAAATATTTTAAAAGATCATTTATAAAACTTTATTCCGATGAAATTATTAGTTGCTGTTTGCCTGTGTATCACAACCAGTGTGGTTGCTCAAACCCGGGTAAATCCGGTTATCAAGAGTTATGGCGGTATTTTTCCGGTACCCGATGCAGTTGAAAAACCTGACCCCACGCTTGAGTACAATATTGTTATTGAAATAGAACGTGCCAGCGATAAACCCGATACGTTAAGTTGGGCATTAAATAACGTTGCGCGTTTACTTAACCTGCATGTAGCGGGTGGTGTTCCCAAAGAAAAAATTCAGGTGGTGCTGGCCATTCATGGCGGGGCAGCTTATACGGTATTGAACAACCAGGCCCATAGAGCCAAATACGGAGTTGATAACCCCAACATTAAACTCTACCAGGAACTAAGTGAGGCCGGTGTAAAAATTTATGTGTGCGGGCAATCTTTGATAGCGCGAAGCATTGATCGGACTAAAATGGTACCGCAGGTAAAAATTGCAACATCTATGCTTACCACACTCACCACCTATCAGCTTAAAGGGTATGCCGTATTAGAATTTTAGGTTCACAGAATGCTAATTCCTGATTCCTAATTCCTAATTCCTGATTCGTAATTCCTAATCTCTGATTCCTAATTCCCAATACCTAATTCCTGACATAGGGTTGTCATACACATAAAAAATAATCAAGAATTTCTTTTTTCTGGTGACATAGGGCTGTCATAAATGCAGGCGTGATTAGCTAAAAATTTAATCACCATGCAAACATCAGCCCCCGTTCTTAAAACCATCAAGCCAATTAATTTTTTGTTTTACCGTACCGAAACAACGGTAGATAAACTCAACACTCTGTTTTGGGTAGCGCCTGAACTTTTTAAAGAAGCAGTACTTAACCGACTAACCATTACCGGTCCGGTGCATTGGCATTATGTAGGATTTACCAGCTCATCAGCTCCGTTTACGTTAGAAATTGCGCTGCCGGTAGGCGAGGTGCTGGCCGATTATGATGGGCGCTTTCATTTTAAACGCACAGAAGAATTTAAGTGCTTAACCGCAACACACGATGGAGGTTGGCTGGAAATACCCGGCAGTTACCAAAAGTTAATGCAGGTGGTTCAGGATCAACAGTTGCAGCTTCAGGGTATTAACCGCGAGCTGTATGTAAACGTTGATTTTAATTACCCGGAGGCCAATACTACCGAAATACAATTGGGGTTACTATGAGCCGGAGCCGGTTGTTTATCTTGTTAGCCGGGTTGTTAATCGCAGGGGTATCGATTTATGTTATTGTTTTTGGATATGGAAATACTGGTATTTAAAACATCGGTTCAATCGGCAGAGAGTGTGGCGATGCTCACACCCGTTTTGGATAACCTTGCCGGATGTAAGAAATGGAATTTTGCATTAGACGATTGCGATCGTATTTTACGAATGGAGGCAACCGTAAGCGCCTGTGATGCAATTCGTGCATTGGCCGCGCAAGGTTTTGAATGCGAAGAATTGGAGTAAACGCAAACTATAAAACTATGAGAAGAATAACGCTGGGAGTAGCTGTAACACTGGATGGCTTTATTGAAGGGCCGAATGGCGAATACGACTGGTGCTTTACCGATCAGGACTATGGCATTACCGAATTTTCGAAACAAGTAGATGCGCTGGTAATGGGGCGCAAAACATTCGATACCATGAAGGGGTACGAGGGCCCAAGCCCGTGGAGCCATGCCAAAACGTATGTGTTCTCTCGCACATTAAAGGCTGCGCCTGGTGTAGAGGTTTTATCAGGCAATGTTCTTGAATCCATGAATCATTTAAGGCAACAACCTGGTAAGGATATCTGGTTATTTGGTGGCGCAGACCTTGCCGCCCAGTTCAGTAACCATAACCTGATCGATGAGTATTGGCTCTCCGTGCATCCGATTTTATTGGGGACAGGTAAACCATTATTTAAAAACCTTGCCGATAGAAAGAAATTGAAGTTGGTGGAGAGTAAGACCTACGCAACGGGGCTGGTATCGTTGCGGTATCAACCCGATTTAGCTGGGTTACAAACCTGGTAAATTCAAAAATGGAATAGCAAGGCGGGTAATTCCTGCGCTGTTGTAAATTTGTGCATGACCCTCCCCGAAAAGGTTAATGCCGTACGCACTGTATTTGAACAACTTGATGCCCGCATTGCTGCGTTTCAAAACGAAACCTCGCTGCATTGTAAGTTTGGGTGCGGCAAGTGTTGCTTCAAAGCTGATATAGAAGCCAGTGTGTTGGAGTTTCTTCCATTTGCGTTGCACTTGTATCAAAATAAGTTGGCCGAGCACTGGCATGAAAAATTACAAAGTACCACCGTTCCGGTATGTTTAATTCTTAATCCTACGCAGGCGGGTGCGGGGTTGTGTTCTGAGTATGTTCATCGCGGATTGATTTGCCGTTTGTTTGGATACTCGGCCCGAACCAACAAGTATGGAAAAAAAGAATTAGTTACCTGCCAGATAATTAAAACCGAGCAGGCACCCGCATACCAATCGGCTGTAGATAAAATCGATGCCTTGGATATTCCGGTTATGAACCAGTTGTACATGCAACTGCATGCAATAGATTTTGAGTTAGCACAGAAATTTTATCCGATTAATCAGGCTATTCAACACGCCATCGAAACGGTTTTGCAGTACTACGCGTATCGCGATTAGAATTTTGAGATCAGGGTTTTACCCAACGTTTGGAATACACCCCACGAAAGTCCGGGTACCGGCTGGTGCAAGGTCGATTCTGTTTGAGTCGGGGTTTCCAATAAAAAAGTGGTGATGGTAATGAGAATGGCTACCAGAATTCCGGCCACCAGCAGTATATCCTTATTTGTAATTTTGAAATGCACAGCCCAACGGTTTTCAAACCGAATGCCACTTGCCGTATGGGAAGTTTTTAAGGCATTTTGAGGTTTTTTTGGTTGCTGCATGTTCATTTATGTACAAATAACTGGTACTTAATCGAACAACCGGGTTACTGCGGCCCGGTGTTTGTTAATAAACGCACCAGAAGTACTTTTCTTTTTTACATTTGTTACAGGTTAGTATTCAGAATTACATGGTTATGAAGAAATATTTTTTGATGGGGTTGTTAGCTGTGGCGGGGAGTGCCTGGGCTCAGGAAAAAGACAAAACGGAAGCCGTTGTAAAGTGGCTTACGTTTGAGCAGGCAGTTGAAAAATCGAAAACAGAGAAGCGTAAAATTTTTATCGATGTGTACACCGATTGGTGTGGTTGGTGCAAAGTGATGGATCAGAAAACCTTTACCGATCCGAAAATAGCAGCGCTTCTCAACGAAAAGTTTTATCCTGTAAAATTTGATGCTGAGCAAACTGCCGAGGTAGTGTTCAGAGGTACTACTTTCAAATTTGTGCCTTACGGTAATAAAGGTTCGCACCAATTGGCAATGGCCCTTCTCAATAACCAGATGAGTTATCCTAATTTTGTTTTTTTAGACGAAGATTTCAGAATCATCCCCCTAATCCCGGGGTATCAGTCACTGCCGGGCTATCGCAAGCCTGAAGACTTTCACATTTTTGTAGCTTTTGTAAGCGGTGATTTTTACAAGACCAAACAGTTGGAAGATTATCAAAAGGAATACAAGTCGCCCTACACCGGAAGTGGTACACCTACTGCTGGTAAGTAGGTAATAAAAAAAGCCCCTTGCCGGGGCCTCTATCTCATGAGCGACTACCTTAGTTTAGTCGTGCTTTTTCTCGTTTTTAGTGGTTTTCATTTTGTCGATGTAACCCAAAGCCGCTACAAAACCTACAATCACAGCTACAATGGTTACAAAAAGGTTGGCTCCGTCTCCTACATTTTGTTCAAAAAACATAACGTGTGGTGTTTAAATCTGCTTCAAATGTAAGCGATGCAGGCAAAAATTCAATGCCTGAACGGGCTGATCTTGTTATTAAATTCCTAATTCCTGCTTATTCGCCTTTAACACCTCAATAATAAATGCAATGTGGGTTGCCAGATCAACACCCAGCAGTTCAACCCCTTTGTAAACCTCATCTCGCTCTACCTTGGCAGCAAAACCCTTGTCTTTTAATTTTTTTATAACCGATTTGGGCTCCAGTGTGGCAATGCCTTCGGGGCGCACCTGCGCGCAGGCAACAATAAAACCCGTTAGCTCATCACAAGCTAATAGGGCTTTGTCTAAGAGCGAATTATACGGCACATTCCACTTGGTATAATGGGCCGAAATGGCGTGGGCAATTTCGTGTTCACCGAGGGTAGTAAGTTTGGCCACGATTACTTGGGGGTGCTTTTCCGGGTAGGCCTCGTAGTCGGCATCGTGCAACAGCCCAGCGATAGCCCATGCTTCCTTATCGGCCCCGAATTTTTCTGCGTAGGCTTCCATTACCAATTCTATTGTGCGCATGTGTCGTAGCAGGCTTTGGCTCTGCGTAAGGCTGGTGAGCAGCGTGCGGGCTTCGGTGCGGCTAATCATTGGCGTCTTACGGCTGTTATGGATTTACGTTTAGAGTAAAAGAGGTTAAAGCCTCCTAACAGTAAGCCGAGGCCCAATATTACAATGGTAATTATCATTCGGGTTTTTTGCAGCTCCAGGTGGTCGATGTCGGCTTTGGCTTTCAGCGCTTCCATTTCGCGTTCTTTCTCTTCTAAGTCGAGGGCAATTTCCATCTGGGCTATTCTGCGGCTGCTCTCTTCACCGTAAATTTTTTCCTTAACGATATCATATTTTAACATGGTTTCATAAGCCTCTCTCATTCTTCCTTGTTTTGAATAATTCAAGGCCATGCTTTTTAGAATATTAGGCTCAAAAATAAAAGCTTGCAATTGGCCGCTAAGGGTAAGGGCACTATCCAAATAGGCTTGGGCATTTTTAAATTGTCCGGCCCGCGCATATACTTCGCCCGTGCTGGTAAGGGCGTTTAAAATCACCAATTGATCGTTTTCTTTGCGCGCGGCTGCAGCCGCTTTTTGATAGTATTCTATTGCCCGTTGATAGTTGCCTTGCTTAAAGTAAATGTTACCCATGTTATTCAGTGGGTCGGCAAATGTTTCGCCCTTTTGTTGCGCTTGCTGGTAGGCTTCAGTATAATATTTCAGGGCTTCGTCAAATTGTTTCAAATCGTTATACAGGTTGCCGAGGTTGTTCATGGATTTTATCAGGAGGCTCTTGTCACCCATTTCCATAAATTGATTGTGCGAGTCTTCATAAAACTTCATTGCCTGGCTATAATCTTTCTTAAAAGAGTAGATGTTTCCAATATTACTTTTGGTAGAGGCAATCCCTTCTTTGTTATTCAATTGGGTGTAAATCTGTAAGCTGATAAGGTAATACTCAAGGGCTTTGTCTAATGCGCCCTGGTTGCGATAGGCTACCCCCAGGTTGTTGTACGAGGCGGCCATTCCTTTCTTGTCGTCTATTTCTGTAGCCAGCGAAAGTGCGGCCCGGGTATATTCAATTGCCTTTACGGGATCAGAGCTTATGTAAACTCTGAAAAACTCATTCAGGGTTTTAACTTTCAGATCGCCTTTGGCTGTTTCCAGGGCATGCTCCAGGCTATCAATTCCTGTTTGACCAAACCCGGTCAGTGAAACAGTTATAACAGACATTACTATAAGGAGGCGCTTCATAAAGAATGATTTTGCTTCTAAAATTAAGAATATTCCACTAACCCCGTTTAAGCCCTTTCGTATAGAACGTGTATCGACTTTTAGATTAATTGACCATATTTCATCTTTAAAAAATAAGACTATGCGTATAGGTGTTCTCGTAGTATTGGTTCTGGCGGTAAAAGCCGGTGCCTTGGCGCAGGCAGGAGCCAGCGAACAGCTTGTATTAGAACCCATTACCCGGCTGTTTGCGGGAATGAATAAAGGCGATAGTGCCTTGGTTCACAGTGCATTTGCCAAAGAAATTACCATGGCCACGGTAGCAAAAGATAAGGCCGGCAATACCATTGTAAGGCGCGAGAGTTCGCTGGCAGCATTTCTGAAAGCCGTGGGCACACCACATACCGAGCCGTGGAGCGAGCCAATCTGGAATACAAAAGTTGAAGTAGATGGAAACTTTGCTCAGGTGTGGACGGAGTATGCGTTTTATGTTGGAAAAAAGTTTAGCCATTGCGGAGTAGATGCCTTTCAACTGGTGCACGAAGGGGCGGGTTGGAAAATCATTCACCTGGCCGATACCAGGCGCACGCAAGATTGCAAAGTGCCACCTCACATTGCCGATCAGTTTAAATAGTTCGACCATGAAATATCTGATTTTGATTTTGCTGGTAATGAATGTTGCCTTTGCAGATGCGCAAACCGTAACCACCGTAATTCTTGTGCGCCATGCAGAAAAAGCAACCGATGATCCGAAAGACCCCGACCTGTCGGATGCGGGTAAACAACGGGCACAGCACCTGGCCCAGGTGTTGAGAAAGACAAAAGTGGATGCCATTTACTCTACCCCTTATAAACGAACCCGCAACACAGCCGCGCCACTGGCAGAGTCAAAAGGTCTTTCTGTTTTGACATACGATCCATCCAAAAAAGAAGAGTTGGATCTGATGGTACAAAAATTTGCAGGCGGCACCATTGTGGTTGTGGGGCATAGCAATACAATCCCGGCTTTTGCCAATCATCTAACCGGTAAAACCGACTTTCAGAATTTTAACGACAACGAATACGATAACCTGTTGGTTATTTCTGTTGTGGACTCAGGAAAGATTTCCAAAACAGTTTGGTTAGTTTATTAAAGCAGTATTAAGGTAGATTCTTCTTATACTTTACAAGGCTTGCCTTTATCAATTGGCCTTTGGTGTATTTGGTTTTAGAGCCGAATATTCCCAGAAAGCCCCGCCTTTTGCCGGCACCGGCTGCTGCACCACCTGTAGTGCTACCTGTTGTCGATAGCGCAATCTCTTCGAATAAGATGGCATCAGCACCTTTCTTCTTAACCCGGTTAATAATCTTGTTCTGCACCTTGTCAGAACTGCGCCTGGCGGTAACCTCGTAGGTCACTTTGCCCATTATTTCGTTGGGTTCGGTAAGGTCGCTTTCGCGAAAGTAAATAGCTACCTGCTCGGTAGGTGGGTAAGTGCGCCCATAATAGATAATCTTGTTCGCACACCCCATAAGTAGTAAAGGGCTGCAGAGAAGTAGTTTTTTCATGCGATAAACTTCTTTAACTTAGGAAACAATTTCAAAGATGTTCAAAAATTTGCGACCCGATATTATTGTTGCGCTCATAGCGGTAATAATTGGTTTGTCCACCATGATAGTTTACATCTACCAGGCCCGTATAATGAGCAAGCAAATGCACGCTACGGTGTGGCCATATATCGAGAACGAATTTACAGAGGGCAGCGAAGGGTTTAAAATCACAACTCAGAACAAAGGCGTGGGGCCGGCCATTGTTAAAAAGTATCGCCTTTACTTCGATGGCAAATCCATTTCAACCTCCAGGCACTCGATCGACTCGTTGTTGCGGGTATTATCTGGAAACGATAGCCTGAAGTGGGCGTTTGATTATACCAATCTGGAAAGTCGTGTGCTCTCCGGAGGCGAGGAAATTGTATTTGTACATTTTAAAACCCCGGAAACGCTGGTGGCGCTTAAGAAAGTGCTGAAAGGTCATAGTATAAACGTAGGGGTTTGTTATTGTTCTGTTTTTGATGAATGTTGGGTAACTTCGGCAGGTAAAACGGAAGCATGCAAACGATGCGATTGATTGGTGTTTTGGCCACGTTTTTCATGTGTTCACTGGCAGGGGCACAGCCAGGTGAATTATGCAAAAGCGTTTACTTTAGTGGTGGGAGTTATGAAGTGAATGAAGAAGAGGCCGCCACCCTTTTACATTGGCTGGATTCTATCCCCAATCTGTTAGAAAAATACCAGGTTCAACTGATAAGCCACACTGATCCTATAGGTGGAAGAGAATACAACCAATGGCTCTCGCAAATGCGTAGCCAGGCGGTGTTTCAGCTTTTGTTGGAGCACGACATACCCGAACGATTTATTTCTGTAAAAGACTGGGGGCTCGAAAACCCATTATATTCTAACCGTACCTACCACGGCATGCGCCTTAACCGCAGGGTAGATGTTATTCTGCATCCGCTGGTTTATTAGCATCTGGCAACCTCAAAATTCCGATCGGTTTCGGACACCTTTTTTCAGTTACGGACGTGATTTTTTGCAACTAATCCCGTATTTGCGCGTCTTAAACATATTTAAGGTCTTGGCATGTTATTGGCCATTAGCGGTCAGGCTGGCAAGACTTACCAACATCAAAAGCCAAATTCATGATTGTTTTAAAGAACATCGACAAGTACATCGACTCGCGTTTTCAACGCACATTTATTCTTAAAGGCATAGACCTGGAAGTAAAGCAGGGCGAATTTGTAACCATTATGGGCCCCAGTGGCTCGGGTAAATCCACGCTCATGAATATTATAGGCATGTTGGACGAAGCTTCGGCTGGCGAATATTACTTTTTTGACGAGCCGGTGCACAAGATGCGCGAAAAGCAAAAGAGCGACATGCATAAAAATTACATCGGTTTTATCTTTCAGGCTTACCACCTCATCGATGAGTTAACCGTGTATGAAAACATCGAAACACCGTTGCTCTACAAAGGCGTAAGTGGCAGCCAGCGCAAAAGCATGGTTGCCGAAATGCTGGATCGCTTTAATATGGTAGCAAAAAAAGATTTGTTCCCTGAGCAACTTTCGGGTGGGCAGCAGCAACTGGTGGGTATAGCCCGCGCCATTGTGGGGCAACCCAAACTGCTATTGGCCGATGAGCCCACAGGCAATTTGCATTCGGAACAAGGCAAGCAGATAATGGATATTTTCCAAAAGCTGAACGAAGAAGGGATTACCATTATTCAGGTAACACACTCGGAAGAAAATGCAAGACGGGGCAAGCGCATTGTACAAATTGCAGATGGCGCCATTGAGTCGGATGAAAAGGTTAGCTAAGAAATTGAACGTACTACACCAACAGAAAATGAAAATAAGATTTACCCTACTGGTTTTGCTCTTACTGGTAAGTTCAGTACAGGCTCAGCAAACATTATCGCTAAAAAATGCGGTGAAGTTGGGTCTGGAAAACAACCTGCTGTTGAATCAGCAAAAGAATTTGTTGGTTTCGGCAAAAGTAAATCGTACGGCTTCTATGATTCAATTCGGGCCCAGTGTTTCGATTGGGGGCAGTGCCGGCCGGTTTGATGGTAACTCGTTTAACCAGCAACGGGGCGAGGTAGTAAATGGCCAGGTAGATTTTGTGAATGGCGGTATCTCGGCCAGTATGCCTATTTTCAACGGCTTCAATCAGGTAAACTTATACCGGCAATCCGATAATCAAAGCGAGGCTCAATTAAACCTGGTGTTGCGCACTACGCAAGATGTAATTCGCAACGTGGCTTTTCAATACCTAACCTGTTTGCTTGATCAGCAGTTGTTAAAAATTGATCAGCAAAACATGGAAACTCAAAAAACACAACTGAACCAAATCCGGCAACAGGTGGAGTTAGGGAGCCGGGCCGAAGCGGATTTATATAACCAGGAGTTTCAGGTGCGCAATGCCGAATTGCAGGCGGTGCGATCTTCCAACCGGTTAAAGAACGACAAAGCCCTGTTGGCGCAAACGCTGATGATCGATCCACTGGTTGCGTTTGATCTGGAAGAATTGAACTGGGGCGATGAGTTGCTTGCAGTAAATGAATTGGATGTGGAGACTTTGAATACCGAAGCATTAGAAAACCGAGCCGACTTAAAACAGGTTAACCACTCGCAGCGTGCGGCCCAAATGGGGTTCTATGCGTGGCGTGGAAGGTACCTGCCCAGCTTGTCGGCTTTTGGCGAGATTAATTCTCGGTACAACTACATTCATGGTGCCAACGATAACCGCACGTTCGATCAGCAGTTTCGATCGGACAACCGGCAGTTTAATTATGGGTTGTCGTTGCGGGTTCCTATTTTAAGTGGCTTTAACAGCAGGGCACAGGTTACCCAACAGCGGGTGTTGTTCGAAAATGCCAAGCTTACCACCAAGAATACCGAGGTGCGCGTAAAGTCTGATGTATTGATTGCCTACCAGAACTACAACGATGCCCGGGCGAGTTATACTTCAGCCGAGGCGCAACTACGGGCTGGAGAACTTTCTTACAAAATGGAAAAGGAGCGGTATGATTTGGGCATTTCTAATATTGTTCAATTAACTACCGCGCAGCAAGCCTATGTGCGGGCGCAATCAGACTTTGCCAGTGCCCGGTTTACGCTTCTGTTTCAAAAATTGCTGATCGACTACGCCACCGGCACCCTGCGCGAAGAAGATATCCCGTAAGGCTAAATCGGCAAAACTGATTTTTGGCCTGAAATCAAATAAATTTCTACATTTGCAGCCCCGTCAAGTGATGGGGCTTGTTTTTTGATTAAAACGAGCATTTAAAACCAATTTGCGGCCAACCGCCCATCGGCTGCATGTAAAAAAGGGCAAGATTATGGCGAAAGTCCAGAAAGAAAAGAGCGAAGAAAAAGCAAAAGCTGCTAAACCCGTACTTGACGATGCCCCCGTAAAGAAGGCCGTTAAAGGTGCTGCAGCCGAAGAACTCTTCGAAAAAGACGAGCTTACCGAATTCAAACAAGCTAAAAAAGCGGAAGAAGAAGAAGGAATAAGCCGCATGATTAGAGATGTAACCGCCCGCAAAGCGGCTACCGAATCCAACATCTCAACCGAAAATTTTGATTGGGATGCCTACGATCGCAAAGGTTTTGGCGAGGGTTATTCTACCAAAGACCGAGAAGCATTATTGAAAAAATACGAAGGTACCGTTACTACCATCAACGAAAGTGAATTAGTGGTGGGAACCATTGTGGGCATTAACGATCGCGATGTAATTCTTAATATCGGCTTTAAATCGGATGGCCTTGTGCCGCTTGCCGAATTTAAAGACATGCCTAATCTTAAAATTGGCGATGCGGTTGACTTGTTCATTGAAGAACGCGAAAACACCATGGGCCAGTTAATTCTGAGCCGCAGAAAAGCCAAGTTACTGAAAGGCTGGGAAAATGTGCAGAAGGCTTTGGATAACGATACGGTAATTGAAGGCTTTGTAAAACGCAGAACAAAAGGCGGGTTGATTGTAGATGTATTTGGCATCGAAGCTTTCTTACCCGGTTCGCAAATTGATGTGAAGCCAATCCGCGACTTCGATATTTATGTGAATAAGAATATTGAGGTGAAAGTGGTGAAGATCAACTACACGAACGATAACGTTGTGGTATCGCACAAAGTGTTGATCGAGAAAGACCTGGAACAACAGAAAGCCGTAATCCTCACCAACCTGGAAAAAGGTCAGGTGTTGGAAGGTGTGATCAAGAACATGACCAACTTCGGTGTATTCATCGACCTGGGTGGTGTAGATGGCTTGTTGCACATCACAGATATTTCATGGGGTCGCATAAGCCATCCGGAAGAGTTGTTGAAACTTGACCAGACTGTAAAAGTGGTGGTATTGGATTTTGATGGCGACAAGAAGCGTATTTCATTGGGTATGAAACAACTTACCCCTCATCCTTGGGAATCGCTTGCTGCTGATATTGCAGTGGGTTCTAAAGTGAGCGGTAAAATTGTTAACGTAGCCGATTATGGTGCGTTCCTCGAATTGCAACCCGGTGTGGAAGGCTTGATTCACGTAAGTGAAATGAGTTGGAGCCAGCACCTGCGCAACCCTCAGGATTTTATTAAAGTTGGAGACGAACTGGAAGCGGTTGTATTAACGATCGATCGCGAAGAGCGCAAGATGTCGTTGGGTATTAAGCAACTTACCGAAGACCCTTGGACACGCCAGGATGTATTGAGCAAGTATGCAGTGGGCACCCGCCACAAAGGAGTGGTGCGTAACCTTACCAACTTTGGTTTGTTTATCGAACTGGAAGAAGGTATCGATGGCCTGGTGCACGTATCGGATCTTAGCTGGACCCGCAAAATCAAGCACCCTTCTGAGTTTACCAAAGTAGGTGAAACATTGGAAGTACAAGTACTTGAACTGGATGCAACCAACCGCAGGCTTGCATTAAGCCACAAGCACCTCGAAGAAAATCCATGGGATACATTCGAAACTATCTTTACAGTAGGATCGGTGCACAAGTGTACCATCATCAGCAAAAATGATAAAGGTGCCGTATTGGAATTGCCTTATGGAATTGAAGGATTCTGCTCGGCTAAGAATTTAGCCAAGCAAGATGATAGCAAATCTGAAGTAGGCGAATCGTACGACTTTAAAGTACTTGAATTCTCTAAAGATGAACGCAGAATTGCCCTGAGTCATAAGGCCACATGGTCAACCGAAGTGGAAAAGACAGAGCAACCTGCTGCCAAGAAGAAAGCCGCCCCTAAAGGCAAGAGCATCGATAAGATTAACCAGGAAACTGAGAAATCTACCCTTGGCGATCTGGAAGCGTTGAGTGCGCTGAAAGAGAAGATGAGTGCTGCAAAAAAGCCAACTGAATAACCCGTAGCGGTTAGTTACTAGAGAAGGTGGCTTTTAATGGCCACCTTCTTTTTTTAAGTTGGTTGTAAACCGAGGTGATTTTTATAGTTTTGTAGATCAATTTCTGGTTCCGTGGCCGAGTGGCTAGGCTGAGCTCTGCAAAAGCTCCTACAGCGGTTCGAATCCGCTCGGAACCTCTCACCAAACCCTTTCGGAATTTTCCGAAAGGGTTTTTTATTACCTTTAAAGTCATGAAATGAGCATAACAAGACGATACCAACGAGATGTTAATACCAGTACTCATGCGTGGGCAAGTCTCTAAATGCGAATTCCATCTGACCTTAAACAAACTAGCGGATGAAATACTTTTGTTTGCTGGGCTTAAGCGCTTTGCTTTTGGCCTGCTCATCTTCTGAAAAAAAGACTGAAACGAATGCCGATGGCGGCTGGACTGTTTACCCACCTTTACATGCTATGATGGCTACACTTACCAATGCAAATGGTTTAAAAGCAACCATTACACCTTACGGAGGAAAAGTAATGAGCCTTTGGGTGCCCGATAAAAATGGTAAGCTGGGTGATATTGTATTGGGTTATGATTCTGCGAGTCAATATCCAACAGGCAATCCGTATTTTGGCGCGCTCATTGGTCGCTATGGAAACCGCATTGGCAAAGGGCAGTTTTCGATTGATGGCACAACCTATCAACTGGCAACGAACAACGGAGCCAATGCCTTGCATGGTGGTCCCGGTGGGTTTCATAATGTGATGTGGAATGCAGTTGAAGGTACTCCGAACAGTGTTACGCTAACTTACACAAGCAACGATGGCGAAGAGGGCTACCCCGGCACGTTAAAGGCAAAAGTGGTTTATACCTTAACCGATGCCAACGAGCTTTCAATTGACTACGAGGCCACTACCGATAAGCCAACTGTTGTAAACCTAACGCATCATTCGTTCTTTAATTTAAATGGCGAAGGTGAAGGCGATATTCTTAATCACGAACTGCAAATAATTGCCGATAAGTTTACACCCGTGGATGAAGGACTTATTCCAACAGGCGAATTAAAACCTGTGGCGGCAACCCCCTTTGATTTTAATAAGTCCACGCCAATCGGAGCACGCATAAATGAAGACGATACACAACTAAAATATGGTAAGGGGTACGATCATAACTGGGTGTTGAAGCGGGAGGGTGCGGGGCTAAGTCTTGCTGCGGTAGTAACCGAGCCTACATCGGGCCGGGTAATGGAAGTTTGGACTACCGAACCTGGCCTACAGTTTTATTCGGGTAATTTTTTAGACGGAAGCGATACCGGAAAGGGAGGAAAGAAATATCAATTCAGAACAGCCTTCTGCCTGGAAGCACAACACTTCCCAGATTCACCCAACAAACCTGAATTTCCCGCCACATTATTGAAGCCGGGCGAAGTGTACAAACAGAAAACTGTTTATAAGTTTTTGGTTAAGAAAGTATAGAATCGCATTCCTGCTCTTGCAGCGTAAAAGCCTCCCCATTCGGTGAGGCTTTTTTTTGCTTTATGATCCGGATCATAAACCAGAAAGCGGCCGGTATTAATATTTGGTGGTCCGATCGCCATGCATAGAACCAACCTGCCATCTTGTATAACCGAATACAACTCCATCTGGAATCCTTTTTTGCTGGCTTTTATACAACAAGTCATCTCAGAGTCTGACAAAAGTCATTTTTTACCCCGCACCCGGCTGGTAGGTTTATATCATCAAATCACCGCATTTATGATCGACCCCCAGGTATTACAGCGTTACGGAGCAAGGGAGCTGCAACTACAAAAAGATGAAATACTTTTTCGCGAAGGTGAGGAGGCGCTGCACTATTTTCAGGTGCACGCGGGCGCAGTTAAAATGATAACCAATAGCCCCGATGGGCAGGAGTTTATACAAGGTATTTTTAAAGCGAACGATAGCTTTGGTGAACCACCGCTACTTTGTTCATTTCCCTATCCCAGCTTTGCCATTGCATTAGAGCCTGCTGTTGTTTTTAAATTGTCGAAAGAGAAATTTCTAACGCTGCTACGCGAGAATTTTGAAATCCATCTTCAATTCGACAGAATACTATGCCAACGCCTGCGCTACAAGTCGATGGTACTCTCCGAAATTTCCTTTTACGATCCGGAACACCGGATTATGAGTTTGCTGAACTACTTAAAAGAAGAAGCACATCGGCATAAACCAGATGGAATGATTCGGGAGAACCACGTGTACGAAGTACCCTTTACGCGCCAACAATTAGCCGATATGAGCGGCCTTCGGGTTGAAACTGTAATCCGCACAGTTAAAAAAATGGAAACGGATGGAAAAGTAAAACTGGTTGGAAGAAAAATCACACTCTGAATATTTAAAAACTAACCTACCTAAAAATGAACACAATAAAATACCTGATTGCTCCCGGCCTGTTGGTGTTGGCAATTGCTTGCGCGCCCGATAAGCCCGTTACCACCGAAGAGAAGAACCTGAATAAAAGTGCCGTGGAGGCAATCACCGATCCTACCAAAGGAATTGGCGCTGTAAAAAATGTTACGCTCAATACCCCGTTGGAGCAAGACCGTGTAAAACGAGGTCTTGCTATTTACGAAATGAAATGCTTGTCGTGCCATCGGTTAGATGGCACCCGCGTGGTGGGCCCGGGCTGGAAGGATGTAACCAAAAACCGAAAGCCAGAGTGGATTATGAATATGATTACCAACGTAGATGTGATGCTGGAGCAAGACCCGGAAGCACAGAAACTATTGGAGTTGTGTTTGATGCGGATGCCCAATCAAAATATGTCTATTGGCGATGCCCGCGATGTATTGGAATTTATGCGCCAGAATGATGGCGAGAAATAATAACCTACCAATTAAAACTATGAAAAAGTACATGTTAGTCCTTGCAGCCCTGGCGTTTGCCTGTGGCCAGCAAACAACTACAACCGAAGCCCCGGTTGCCGAGATTCCCGCAGGTGGTCAGTCCAACGTACAAGACGCAGAGTCGCAGCAAGACGTAGTAAAGATTGCCGCTAACTCACCTGATCATACCACCCTGGTGGCCGCACTTAAAGCAGCCGAGTATGTAGATGCGCTCTCCAATGCCGGCCCGTTTACCGTGTTTGCTCCAACCAATGCAGCGTTCGATAAACTTCCGGCCGGCACATTGGAAACGCTAACCAAACCGGAAAACAAAGAAAAGTTGCGCACCATACTGGAGTACCATGTGTTTGTGGGTGTACTTACCGAAAACATGATTCGGGACGGAATGACACTTAACCAGGTTAGCCTCGATAATGTAACACTGCATAAAAAAGATGGCAAGATTACCGTAAACGGTGCGAATGTGCTGGGCAGTGCCCGTGGTTCTAACGGGATAGTGTACATCATCGATGCAGTTTTACTTCCTCCTGATAAGAAATAATTAACCTCACTAACATAACTATCATGAAAAATAAATTGATCTCTCAAATGCTGATGGTACCGGTTGTACTTGCCAGCGCACTTTTATGGCAAAGTTGCAAGCCAAAGGCACCGGCTTCTGTTTCTGTGGGCGATGCAGCCTCCAAAGCATATGTTGCTCCCGGAAAGTATGACGAGTTCTATAACTTCGTATCGGGTGGGTTTAATGGCCAGATGAGTGTGTACGGCATTCCCTCGGGCCGATTTCTTAGAAATATTCCGGTATTTTCCGAAGACCCTACCACCGGCTATGGCTACAGCGAAGAAACCAAACCCATGCTCAACACCTCGCACGGATATGTGCCGTGGGACGATCTGCACCACCCCGCTCTATCCACAACCAATGGCGAGCACGATGGCCGCTGGGTTTTTGGCAATGCCAACAATACACCCCGTGTTGCGCGTATCGATCTAAAAACTTTCCGTACGGCCGAAATTATTGAGCTACCAAACAGTGGCGGAAATCACTCCTCGCCATTTATTACCGAAAATACAGAGTACGTGGTAGCAGGTACACGCTTTAGTGTACCCGTAGGCGACAAAACTGATGTGCCCATCAGCACCTTTAAAGAAAACTTCAAAGGGTTTATCAGTTTTATTTCGGTGGATAGGAATGATGGCAAAATGAAAATTGCATTTCAGCTTAAAACACCGGGTATAAGTTTTGACCTGGCGCGTGCCGGCAAAGGCCCCTCGCACGGTTGGTTTTTCTTTTCGTGCTACAACACCGAGCAAGCCTATACATTACTGGAGGTAAACGCTTCGCAGAAAGACAAAGACTTTATAATGGCCGTAAACTGGAAGAAGGCCGAAGAGTACATTGCTGCCGGCAAAGGAGAAAAAGTAAAAGCAAAGTATGCACACAATTGGTACGATGAATCAACACATACTGCTACCTCAGAAATTTTAACCGAAGTACTGCAACTCGACCCAGCCTTGTTGAAAGACATCATCTATTTTATTCCTTGTCCTAAATCTCCACACGGATGCGATACCGACCCCACAGGCGAGTACATTGTGGGCAGCGGAAAGTTGGCCGCCTTGATTCCGGTATTTTCATTTAGCAAAATTCAGCAGGCTATTGCCAACAAAGAGTTTGAAGGTGAGTTTGCGGGCATTCCGGTAATTAAGTACGAAGCCGCCCTGCATGGCGAAGTGAAGAAACCGGGCCTGGGCCCGTTGCATACCGAGTTTGATGGTAAAGGCAATGCATACACTTCTTTCTTCGTGTCATCCGAAATTGTGAAATGGAACGTAGAATCGCTTCAGGTATTAGACCGGGTGCCAACTTACTATTCCATCGGCCACCTGAGTGTGCCAGGCGGGCCAACCAAAAAACCCTGGGGCAAATATGTAATAGCTTATAACAAGATTACAAAAGATCGGTACTTACCTACCGGGCCAGAGCTCGCACAATCGGCACAGATTTACGACATCAGTGGCGATAAAATGCAATTGATTTTAGATTTCCCAACGGTAGGCGAACCACATTATGCCGAAGCGATACCCGCTAACCTGGTTATGCCAAATTCTGTAAAAATCTTTAAGCTGGAAGAGAACAAACATCCCTACGTGGCGCTTGGTGAAGGGCAAGCAAAGGTAGAGCGTAAAGGAAACCAGGTGCATGTGTACATGACGGCCATCCGTTCGCACCTTACCCCCGATAACATTGAAGGTGTAAAACTTGGTGATGAAGTGTATTTTCATGTTACCAACCTGGAACAAGATTGGGATGTGCCCCACGGCTTTGCTGTAAAAGGGGCTAACAATGCAGAGTTACTGATTATGCCGGGCGAAACACAAACATTAAAGTGGAAGCCACTTTCAACGGGTGTGTTTCCTTTCTATTGCACCGACTTCTGCTCAGCCTTGCATCAGGAAATGCAAGGATATGTGCGTGTGTCGCCCACAGGCTCGAATGTTCCTTTGAAATTTTCTACCGGAAAAATCGAAGACGAGACCAACGGGGCAGGCCTGTAAGTTATCGCATGTGAATAAACCGGGTTCATAGTTTCCCGGTTGTTTAACCCCGCTCCGCATTTTGCGGATGCGGGGTTCACTAAAACGTTAATCAATATGAAAACTCTTAGGCCTCTTTCGCGCCTGGTGGTTGCAGTGGCAGCTTTGCTCATGATCAGTGCCTACTATGTGCCTTTGTGGCAAATTCTTATGTGGGCACCTCAGTATCCAGAAGGGTTAGAGATGAATATCTGGATTAACACCATTAGTGGCGATGTAAAAGTGATAAGTGCCCTTAACCATTATATAGGCATGAAGCATATCGAGGTAGAGATGTTTCCGGAGTTTGGATACATGATTTACATTGTTGGGTTTCTGATTGGCTTCGGGTTATTAACGGCACTTCTTAATAGGAGAATTATGTTGTGGGTGTTTAGTGGATTACTGGTGGCAACGGCTGCGGCTGCGTTAATAGATTTTTGGCTTTGGGGTTATGACTATGGGCATAACCTGGATCCTACTGCAGCCATTAATATCCCGGGCATGTCATACCAGCCACCCTTAATCGGTACCAAACAACTTTTAAACTTTACGGCATTTTCCGGACCGGCTATAGGCGGTTGGATTTTTATTGTTTCGGGTATGTTGGTGCTGGCTACACTCGGATTTGAAATATATACCTCAAGAAAAAAAGTATGAAAGCACTTATGATTGGTATTGTAAGTTTGATATCCCTCGGCTGCACGGTGCAACCCGAGCCACTGGTGTTTGGTAAGGATATGTGCTATACCTGCAAAATGACACTGGTGGATAGAAAGTTTGGCGCAGAACTGGTAACGAAGAAAGGCAAGGTTTATAAATTCGATGATCTGAACTGTATGTTGAACTTCTATAATTCCGGATATGTAGAGACTGAGGAGTTTAAGTTTATTCAGGTGGTGGATTTTTCTAAACCCGAAAAACTTATTGAAGCGCAGCACGCCTGGTACCTGAAGTCGGCTAACTTACGCACCCCCATGGCCAGTGAAGTGGCGGCCTTCGAAAACGAACAGGTCATTCAACCTTTAAAAAAGGAATGGAACGGGGTACTGATGAGTTGGGGCGAAATTCAAACCCAATTTAAATAATGTTAAAAATTAGAGGATGAGTAAAGTTGGTTTTGCACTTGCACTTTTATTGTGGAGCACCGGGTGCAAGGCAACTACCTGGGTGGTTGGGGCTACAGAGAAAACAAAACACATAAAAGAAGCAATTGCCTTGGCGCAACCAGGTGATACCCTAATAATAAAGCCGGGCATCTATCGCGAAGGGAATCTTATCCTGCAAAAGCCACTGATTATTAAAGGGGAAGATTACCCCGTGCTGGATGGCGAAAACCAATTTGAAATTTTTACAATACATGCCGATAATGTGGTGTTAACGGGTTTGAAGTTTATAAATACCGGCATTGCCAGCATCAACGATCTGGCAGCAATCAAACTATTAGAATCCTCGCGGGTTAAAATTACCAACAATAAATTCGAGAATACTTTTTTTGGGATCTACCTGGCTAATTCCTCACACGTATGGATTGAAGAAAATGAGTTGCGTGCAAATGCGGAATCAGAGCACCAGATTGGAAACGGCATTCACTTATGGAAATGCAATCACATAACCATTCATAAAAACAAAGTGAAAGGCCACCGCGATGGAATTTACTTTGAATTTGTAACCAACTCGCTCATTACCCAAAACCACAGCGAAGGAAATATGCGCTACGGGTTGCACTTTATGTTTTCGCATAACGATGAGTACAGAGATAATACGTTTGCGAATAATGGCGCGGGCGTGGCCGTAATGTACACCAAAGCGGTTACCATGGTGCGCAACACCTTCATCCACAATTGGGGGTCTTCGGCCTACGGTTTGTTATTAAAAGATATTCGCGACAGTGAGATTTCAAACAATGCCTTCGTAGAAAACTCGGTAGGTATTTTTATGGAAGGCAGCAGCCGCAATAACATTAGGCAAAACAAGTTTTATCAAAACGGGTATGCGCTTAGGCTGCAAGCCAGTTGCGATGACAACCGGATTACCCGCAACAACTTTCAACAGAATACTTTTGATCTTGTTACCAATGGCAGCCTGGTGTTAAACACAATCGAAGCCAACTATTGGGACCGCTACGAAGGGTATGATCTAAATAAAGACAAAACGGGCGATGTGCCCTACCGGCCGATAAGTATTTACGGCACCATTGTAGAACGCATGCCACAAGCTATTTTATTGTGGCGAAGTTTTTTGGTACTGTTGCTGGACAAAGCGGAAAAAGCCATGCCCGTGCTTACACCCGAAAACTTAATGGACACAAGCCCAGCCATGTTGCCGTATGATTTCAATTAATTCTTTAGAAAAAAAATTCGGGCGGTTAACAGCGCTCGATCAGGTAACCCTGCAATTGAAAGGTGGCAAGAGCTATGCGCTAATTGGGCCAAACGGCTCCGGTAAGACCACACTTATAAAAAGTATTTTGGGGTTGGTGGTACCCACTTCCGGAAGCATTTTGTTTGAAGATAAACCAATTCTTTACGACTGGAAGTACCGCGATAAAATCGGATACATGCCTCAAATCGGGCGCTATCCGGAAAACATGCGGGTAGGGCAGTTGTTCGAAATGATGAAGCACATCAGGCCGGGTAAACAAAAGGTAGATGAAGAATTGCTGGATGCCTTTAAGCTCTATAAAATTTTTGATAAGCGCATGCACGCACTATCTGGCGGAACCCGCCAAAAAGTGAGTGCCGCCCTTGCGTTTTTGTTCCATGCCCCGGTTTTAATTTTAGACGAACCCACCGCAGGGCTCGATCCGGTTTCGGTAGAGCTATTAAAAGAAAAAATAATACAGGAAAAACGCAGGGGTAAGTTATTAATAATCACTTCGCACATTCTGAACGATCTGGATGAAATCGCCACTGAGATGGTGTACATGTTTGAAGGTCGTATCCAATACAATAATTCTATCGAAAGCCTGAAAGCCGAAACCAACGAGGTCAAACTAACAAAAGCTATTGCTACGCTCATCCGCCAGCGCGAGTTGCTGGAGTCTGTAACTGAATAACTATGGTGCGTATTATTAAATATGTTTTTTACGACCTGCTGCGAACGCGGTTTATTCTTTTTTATACCGCTTTCCTGTTGGTGTGCACGTTCGCCTTTTTTCAACTCGATGGCGATTTTGGTAAGGTAGTGCTTAGTCTTTTAAATATCATGCTCATGGCGGTGCCCTTGGTTAGCGTGGTTTTTAGCACCATCCATTTTTTTAATTCGTATGAATTTATAGAATTGATGCTGGCCCAGCCTGTAAACCGTAAATCAGTTTTCTTAAGCGAATATCTGGCGGTTGCTTCTTCGCTTAGCCTAGCCTTTGTAGCCGGGGTAGGCTTACCCTTTCTGCTGTATGGTGCGTGGCAACCTGTGGCTACCTTAATGGTTACCGGGGTGTTTTTAACTTGGGTGTTTGTGTCCCTCGCGTTTTTTGCATCGGTGCTTACCCGCGACAAGGCCAAGGCTATTGGTGTTGCCCTGCTTTTCTGGTTTTATTTTTCGTTAATCTACGATGGCCTTTTGTTGTGGGTAATCTATACATTTAGCGATTACCCCCTGGAAAAACTTACGCTTTCACTTATTGCCCTTAACCCGATCGATCTGGCCCGCATTGTAATGATCCTTCAACTGGATATTTCGGCACTGATGGGTTATACAGGAGCTTTTTACAAAAATTTTTTTGGCAGTAACCTCGGCATCCTGTTTTCTGTTTCATTGCTGCTGCTCTGGATTGTACTTCCAATGATTTTGGCTATGCGCATTTTTAATAAGAAGGATTTATGAAGTGGTTGATTTTGGTGCACGTGGTGGGCGCAACGGTGTGGGTTGGCGGGCACCTGATTTTATCAATAGGTTTTGTACCGCGGGCGTTGCAGGTAAAAGATGTGGATATAATTGTTTCCTTCGAGAGAAGTTTTGAACGCATTGGGATACCGGCATTACTGGCTCAAATTAGTACCGGGTTATGGATGGCGGGTATTTACATACCGCCCCGTCAATGGTTTACGCTGGCCTCCGCTCACCATCAATTACTTTGGATAAAGTTGGGCCTGGTACTGGCCACATTACTGTTAGCACTCCATGCCCGTTTTTTTATTATCCCGAGGCTCTCCGTTCAAAACCTTCCATCCATGGTATTTCATATCTGGTTGGTTACGCTACTTGCCATGGGGTTGCTCTTAACCGGTTTGAGTTTCAGGTACGCTTATTTTTAACAGCATGAATATCTATAGCGCAGTAGAATTTAATCCGCGTGAACCTTCGGTAGTGCTAATTGAGAAGACGGGTACCCTAAAAATGTTTTGCGTAGCATTGTGTAAAGATCAACTACTGCAAAAACATCAGGCGCATGTGCCCAGCTTTTTGGTAGTAGTAAAAGGCAGCGTTGATTTCTTGGTAGGAGCGGAAGTTGTAACCCTGCAGGAACTTGACACCTACCGGATACCCCTAAAAACAGACCATGAAGTAAAAGGCAGGCTGGATCAGAACATAATATTAATTACCCAGGAGCTAAACCCCGTTTAATGCAAGCGCTAAACTCAAGATCAGAAATTGAACTATTGGTGAATACGTTTTATGACAAGGTAAAGCAAGACCCATTGCTTGCACCCCTGTTTGCCCATGTAGATTGGCCGCATCACCTTCCGGTTATGTATAACTTTTGGGCTTCCATGTTGCTGGGCGATAGAAGCTATACCGGAAATCCTTTTCAAAAACACATGCCACTACCCCTTACGCCCATGCATTTTAGCCGGTGGTTAGAATTATTCAACCAAACGGTAGATGAGAATTTTACCGGTGCAAAGGCGGAAGAAGTTAAAGCAAGGGCCCAGAGCATTGCTACTGTTTTTCAATTTAAATTGAACCTCACCCCCTAAGCTTCAATTACCCAGTCGCGTACCACCATGCTGGCGATAAGGAAAACTAAGAGGGTGCCGGCCAAAGCCAGGTGTACCCATTGCTGGCGCGGTTTTTTATAGATAAGGAAGGCAAGCACGACAACTAAGATCAGATGCACGGGTTGGTCTTTGATGGCATAGCCACTTACAACCACATTATCTAAAAAAGACAAGGCAATAAGTACCACGGCCCCTACAAACAGTTTAGGGTAGTTGGCGTAATAAAATTCTTTAAATACAATAGGCTGATTAGCGGCAACTGGAAAAAGCAGGCGGGCCATAATGAAGAGCCCGATTGGATATAGAATTGTAAATAGAAAAAGCGGCAACTTCCAGGTTGTTACAGTTCTCATATCATAAAGCACCCACCACTCTTGCAGGTGCAGAAAAAAGACAAATACAACCCAAAGCGCGTGGGGTAGATAAGGCCGCGTTATTTTCCAGTTCTGAATTACATCAGCAATACCCGTTACAATTTGGGTTATTCCCAATCCTAAAATGATGGAAATGAGAACACTAACATATTCGAATGGCGTCATTTTTTTTGGTAACTCTGTTTATATTAATTCTAAATAGAAGACTGGTAAGTAGTGTGGTTTAAACCGTTGAAGAATTGCTTCAACAGTTCTTTGTTTAAAGTTAAAATGGATCGGAACTTACAATGAGTTTACACCCCTAAAATTATTGCGCCACTCATTAAATTTAATTTGAAATAAGGCATTTGGCGTGTAGATTTGTGCGATTCCGTAAAAAAGCGGTCTTCCTAAACGTGCTACGATGAAGAAAAGATTATCTCGTCCCGTTACATTACTCTCATTTGCCCTCGTATTATTTCTAAGTCTTTCGTCATTTGCCCAAACAATCCCTACCGATGATGCCGCCATTAGCGCAGGCGAAGCGTTGTTCAATGGCAATTGTAAATCCTGCCATCGCGTAAAGCAAAAACTGGTGGGTCCGGCATTAGCCGGGGTGGAAGAACGCACTCCTTCCATTAAATGGATTTTGGATTGGGTAAGAAATCCGGCCAAGGTAATTGCCAGTGGCGATGATTATGCCAACAAGATTTATAATGAGTACAACAAAAGCCAGATGACGGCTTTTACCAGCTATACCGATGAACAGATCTTAAGCATTTTAGGCTACATTAAAGCAGAAGCTTCCAAAGCGGATGCCCCGCAACCAGGCCAAACAACTACAGCTGATACATCCGGTGGTGGCGGAGTTCCTTCCGGCTACCTTAATGCCATTCTTATCGGCTTGGTTATCATTCTGGTGCTGTTACTGATTATTCTGGGGCTCATCATCAACGCCCTCAAAAAATACCTTGATCAGAAAGACCTTTCTGAAGATGACAAAGAGATTGTACACTCTAAGTACACATTGAATACACTGGTACGAAGCCCCGGCTTTATTTTCCTGGTCATCTTCCTGGTAGCTTCCGTTACCTTCAAAAATGTAATCGATGGATTATACTCTATAGGTATTCAACAGAACTATCAACCCAAGCAACCAATAGCTTTCTCGCATAAGATTCATGCCGGGCAATATGAAATTGAATGCCGCTATTGCCACACCGGTGCCCTGAAAGGCAAGCAGGCCAACATTCCTTCGGCCAATATATGTATGAACTGCCACTCACAAATCCGCGAAGGCACCAATACCGGCACTACTGAGATCAGCAAGATTTATGCAGCAATCGGCTACGATCCGGCTACGGGTTCTTATACCGGCAAGCAAAAACCTATTGAATGGGTACGCATCCACAACCTGCCCGACCTGGCTTACTTCAACCACGCTCAACACAACAACGTGGGCGGCATTCAATGCCAAACCTGCCATGGCCCCATCGAAGAAATGGATGTAGTTAAGCAATACTCGCTGTTAACCATGGGCTGGTGTATCGACTGCCATCGTAAAACCGATGTGAATACCAAAGACAATCATTATTATGACAAGCTCCTTGAACTACATAACAGCAAGAAGTCATTAAAAGTAGAAGACATTGGTGGCCTGGAATGTGCCAAGTGTCATTATTAATAGTTGAATTAACCCGACCGCACTTTTGAATATATGAGTACAAAGACATACTGGAAAGGACTAGCCCAACTTAAGAACGACCCTAAGTTTGTGAAAAACGCAGACCAGGAGTTTGTGGATTTGGGAGTACAAGAGGACAACGGGCACTCACGCAGAGATTTTCTGAAGATGATGGGCTTTAGTGTTGCGGCTGCCTCACTTGCGGCCTGCGAAGCACCCATTCGCAAAGCAATACCTTATATCGCCAAACCGGTAGATGCCGACCCGGGCATTCCAAATTATTATGCCAGCACTTATTTAAATGGTGGCGATTATTGCAGCATTGTTGTTAAAGTGCGCGATGGCCGGCCCATTAAAATAGAGGGCAACAGTTTATCGAAAGTTACTTTGGGTGGTACCAATGCCCAGGTAGAAGCATCGGTGCTCAGTTTGTACGATAACTACAGGTTGCGGGGCCCCAAAGCAGGAGATAAGAATACGGATTGGGAAACGATCGATAACGATATTATTGGTAAGCTGAATGAAATCTCGGCCAAAGGCGGCCAGATCAGAATTGTAAGTAACACCATTTTGAGCCCAAGCACCCAAGCGGCCCTTGCAAAATTCAAAGCTAAGTTTCCTACCACCAAAGTGGTTCAATACGATCCGGTTTCCTATTACGGAATTGTAAAAGCAAATCAGGAATCGTTAGGCGCACCTATTATTCCTTCGTACGATTTCAGTAAGGCAAAAACAATTGTAACTATAGGAGCCGATTTTCTGGGTACCTGGCTTTCGCCCATCGAATTCACCAAGCAATTTGCGGTTAACCGCGAAGTGACGGCCGATAAAAAAGAGATGTCGCGCCTGTATGCGTTTGAGTCTAACCTTTCCCTTACCGGTGCCAATGCGGACTATCGTACTGCAATTAAGCCCTCGCAAGAAGGGTTGGTTGTAGCGCAACTTTATAAATTGATTTCCGGTAGTGGTTCTGTTGGTATTGAAGGTATCACGTACCTGGAAAAAGCTGCAGCCGAATTAAAAGCCAATGCCGGCAAAGCACTGGTTGTAAGTGGCTCAAACGATAAGAATGTACAGCGGGTAGTAAATGCGATCAACCACCTCTTGGGAAGCTACGGGGCAACCATCAACACAGCCGTTCCGGTAAAATTCCGCCAAGGCAATGACGAAGAGATGGCTGCCTTTGTGAACGAAGCAATAGCCGGAAAAATTGACGGAGTTATTTTTTACAACTGTAACCCGGTTTACGATTATGCCAAAGGCGAGGAACTGGAGAAAGCCATTAAAGGTCTTTCACTTTCAGTTTCAACCTCTATTACACCAGACGAAACCGCATCGGCAACAGGCTATATTGCTCCTGACCATCATTACCTGGAATCGTGGAACGATGCCGAACCTAAACTAAATTCATTTAGCCTTTCGCAGCCGGCTATTACGCCTATTTTCAAAACCCGCCAAACTCAGGAGAGTTTATTGGTATGGGCAGGCGAAACCAATACCGACTATTTCACTTTTGTGCAAGAGTATTGGAAGAGCCGGTTCTACCAGCTTTCATCCGGTTTAAGTTTTCAGAATTTTTGGGATAAGTGCCTTTACGATGGCGTGTTGGAAGTAGCCGCTACGCCTGCTGCCTATTCGTATAATGGCGATGCAGGTTCTGCATTGGCAGCAATTGGTGCTACCTATCAGGCATCCAATTCCGGCTATGAGTTGGTGATTACTGAGAGCTATGGTGTAGGCAATGGTTCGCAAGCCAACAATCCGTTATTGCAGGAACTTCCCGACCCGATTACCAAAGCCACGTGGGATCACTACGTTACGCTTTCTTTAAAAGATGCTACTGCACTGGGTATTGATAACGATGCGGAAGGTCGTACGCAAAAAGTTAAAATTACAGCCAACGGAAAAACCATTGTGGTTGCTGCCCTCGTGCAGCCCGGCCAGGCAGCGGGTACCCTCGGTATTGCCCTTGGGTATGGCCGCACCAAAGTGGGGTTGGTTGGTAAAGATATTGGAGTAAACGTTTATCCGCTGCTAACTGTTGGCGAAACCATTGGGTACAACCTTACATCGGATGTACGCGTGGAGAAAACAGATGAGGCATTCCAGATTGCTCAAACGCAAATTCATCAAACCTACATGGGCCGCGCCAATGTAGTGCAGGAGTCGTTGCTTACCGATTACCTGGCCAACCCGGAAGAGTGGAATGAAAAAGCACCCAAGGTTACATCATGGGATAAAAAGGTGCCGCCCGGCTCGTTGAGTTTGTGGAAGGGACATGACTACAAGAACCACCATTGGGGTATGGCTATCGATCTCAACACATGTACCGGTTGCGGTTCGTGTGTGGTGGCTTGTAATGTTGAAAATAACGTAGCCCTGGTGGGCAAACAAGAAGTAATCAATCGCAGGGAAATGCACTGGCTGCGTATCGACCGCTACTATAGCAGCGATGCCGCACCGGAGAATTACAAGGAGGCTGAGATCGCTTCTGAAAATCCGGAAGTGGTGTTTCAACCCATGTTATGCCAGCATTGTAACAATGCACCTTGCGAAACGGTGTGTCCGGTAGCTGCAACCACCCACAGCACCGAAGGCCTTAACCAAATGACGTATAACCGTTGCATTGGTACCCGCTATTGTGCCAACAACTGCCCTTATAAAGTAAGAAGGTTTAACTGGTTCAAGTACCACGACAATCAAAAGTTTTTACAAGCCAACCCGGCAATGAATACAGACCTGGGTCGCATGGTGCTAAACCCCGATGTTACCGTGCGCTCAAGAGGTGTAATGGAAAAATGTTCATTCTGTGCCCAGCGGATTCAGGCTGGTAAACTGAGTGCTAAGAAAGAAAGAAGACCGTTGCAGGATGGCGAAGTGATTACTGCGTGCCAGGCAGCCTGCTCAACCGGTGCCATTCTGTTTGGCGATATGAACGATCCGGAAAGTAAAATCAGCAAACTGTTGGGCATCGAAACCCAATACAAAGAAGTGATTGAAAACGGAGAAAAGAAGCAAGTGGTGGATTATGGTATCGATAAAAAAGTTACCAACCCGCGCGCTTACCGGGTGTTGGAAGAAATTGGTGTGAAACCCAATATTTTCTACCTCACCAAAATCCGTAACAAAGACAAAGAACCTAAGAACGCATAAAAAATTTGAACAGGAACTGATACGAACGAAAGTATGCAAGCAACCTCATCAGTACGCGAATCATTAATAACGGGCGGCAAAACCGTGCGCGATGTATCGGAAGATATTAGCCGGCACGTTGAAAATAAACCCAACCGCCTGTGGTGGATAGCCTTTGCTATATCCCTTGTATTATTTGGTTTTGGATTTTATTGCCTTGCCGCTTTATTGTGGGAAGGCGTAGGGGTGTGGGGTTTAAATAAAACCGTAGGTTGGGCCTGGGACATCACCAACTTCGTATGGTGGGTGGGTATTGGTCACGCAGGTACACTTATTTCAGCCATCTTGTTGTTGTTCCGCCAAAAGTGGCGCATGTCCATTAACCGGGCGGCCGAGGCGATGACAATCTTTGCCGTTATCTGTGCTGCTACCTTTCCGTTAGCACACATGGGCCGTTTGTGGTTAGGATTTTACTGGGCGCTGCCATTACCAAACACCTGGGGTTCGTTGTGGGCAAACTTCAACTCACCATTATTGTGGGATGTGTTCGCCATCTCCACGTACTTTACTGTATCGCTGGTGTTCTGGTACATTGGCCTTATTCCCGACTTTGCGGTTATCCGCGACAGAGCCACCCGCATGGGTAACAAAACCCGCGCAATAATTTACAATGCCCTTAGCTTTGGATGGGATGGCGCTGCCAAAACCTGGATGCGCTATGAATCAGTTGCGTTAATTCTGGCCGGGTTATCAACACCGCTTGTACTTTCAGTGCACACCATCGTATCGTTCGACTTTGCTACTTCGGTGGTACCCGGATGGCACACCACGATTTTCCCGCCTTACTTTGTGGCCGGGGCGATCTTCTCTGGCTTTGCCATGGTGTTAACCTTGCTTATCGTAACCCGCAAAGTTTTTAAACTCGAAGATTACATTACCATTTATCACATCGAGTTGATGAACATCGTAATTATCATTACAGGTTCAATTGTAGGTATCGCCTACATTACGGAGTTTTTTGTGGCTTGGTATGGCATGGTGCCTGCCGAATTCTACGCCTTCTACAACCGGGCTACAGGGCCATACTGGTGGGCTTATTGGTCAATGATGACGTGTAACGTAATCTCCCCACAACTTTTCTGGTTCAAGAAAATCAGAACCAACATCGTAGCCACTTTTGTATTGTCGATTATTGTAAACATCGGTATGTGGTTCGAGCGGTTTGTAATTATTGTTACGTCCATTCACCGCGATTACCTGCCTTCAAGTTGGTCTATGTTTTACCCAACCATGTACGATTTGGGCGAATACATTTTCACATTCGGGTTATTCTTCACAGCATTTTTCCTGTTTGCGAAGTTCTTCCCGGTAATTAACATGGCCGAAGTAAAAAGTATTGTTAAATCATCTTCCGAAAAGAAGCATTAATATGAGTAGCACAGGCGAAAAATTTCTGGTAGGTATTTTTGACGATGAAGATGTATTGCTTCATGGCGTTGAAGGTATTCGTGAAAAAGGAGTTAGAATTCATGAAGTGTACACTCCGTTTCCTGTACATGGTTTGGACGAAGTGCTCGGCTACAAGCGCTCGCGCCTGCCCATTGCCGCTTTTCTATTCGGCTTAACAGGAACCTCCCTTGCTCTTATTATGCAAATCTGGATGCTCGGTTTTGATTGGCCCATGATTATTGGCGGTAAAAACTTTGTTTCGTTACCACCTTTTATTCCGGTAACATTTGAATTAACGGTGCTGCTGGCTGCCTTAGGTATGGTGGCTACGTTTTTTATTGTGAGCGACATGAAGCCTTACAAAACACCACGAAGCTTCGACATTCGCAGCACAGACGATAAGCATGTGATGGCAATTGACCTGGCGGCCAACAAGCTGAGCAAAGAAGAGATAGGCCAGATTTTAAAAGCACACGGTGCTTCGGAAGTAAATGAAAAGAATTTTTAAAATGCTGAATATGCGCTTAAAGCAAGGAATAGGGTGTGTAGCCATTGCGGTAGTGCTGGCAGGCTGCAAGGCCGGTGGCGATTACCAGGGTCTGGAGTATGCACCCAACATGTATCACTCTGTGGCCTATGAACCGCTTACACAAATAACCGATGAGGGCTATGGCGTATTGGTTAATTCGTTGGACAACGGCCGGGGCGAATATTACAATACCAATAAGTTTAATCCTTTTGGTATGAACATGCGGTTGCCTGCACCCAATACAGTGCGTAGAACCGCCAACGGTTGGTTGCCTTACCGCGGAGTGAACGACACTACCGGACTGCGGTTGGCTAACCGATTGGTTAACCCTTTGGCAGAAACACCTGCGCTGTTAGATCAAGGTAAATTATTGTACGAGATTAATTGCAAACATTGCCACGGTGCAAAAGGCGCTGGCGATGGTAAGGTAGCCGACAAATACCCGGGTGTTGCCAACCTAACCGGTGATGCTATTAAGGGAGTAACCGAAGGCCACATCTTCCATGTAATTACCTATGGAAAAGGGTTGATGGGTGCCCACGGCTCGCAAGTAAGTGAAGAAGAACGGTGGAAGATAGCGCGGTACGTAAAACAACTTCAAAAGAATTAAGGCCTTTAAAGATTATAAATCAATGATAGCAGACGAACAGTATATTTTTAAGCCGGAATCAAAGCGTAAGATTTCCATTGTATTGGGAGTAGGTATTTTACTTTTTGTTCTTGGAATTATTATGGCTAAAAGTTCGGGTGGGCATCATGAAGGTGGGCACGCGGCAACAGAAATCTCCAAGACTTTGGTAGCCAGCACCGATCAGGAAGGCGGCCACGAAGCTACTGCCCATGAGGCGGGCGCAAGTGAACATCATGGTAGCGCTCCGTGGGTAAAGCGCATTTATACTTCGCTTTGGCACAATAACATCTTCTTTGCCGGTATTGGAATTATAGGTTTGTTCTTTGTGGCGATTCAATATGCTGCCCAGGCAGGTTGGTCGGCACCTATTAAACGCATTCCGTTGGCCATGGGGCAGTGGATTCCCTTTGCAGGTATTTTAATGTTACTTATTTGGTTTGTGGCCAAAGGCGATTTATTCCATTGGACTCACCACGATCTATACGATCCGGCTTCAGCGGATTATGATAAAATTCTCGATCAGAAAAGTGTGTATTTCTTTTGGTTAGGAAGTAAGGGCGGCTTTCCCACCTTTTACATCCTGCGTATGGTTGCCTTCTTCTCGCTATGGTATTGGTTCTATACCCTTATCAAAAAGCAGATGCTTGCCGAAGATCTGAATGGCGGCACACAGTACTGGTATTCGGCTCGTAAGTTATCGGCCTACTTCCTGGTGATCTTTGCCGTTAGTTCATCTGTATCTGCGTGGGACTGGGTAATGAGTATTGACCCGCATTGGTTTAGCACCATGTTCGGGTGGTATGTGTTTGCAAGTTGGTGGGTAACCGGTTTGGCAGTTATTACCCTTATTGTTATTAATTTGAAGAGTGCCGGGTATTTAAAAATGGTTACAGCTAACCACCTACACGATCTCGGTAAGTTCGTGTTTGCGTTCAGCGTGTTTTGGACCTACATCTGGTTTAGTCAGTTCCTGCTTATTTACTACGCCAACATTCCGGAAGAGACAGTTTATTTTATTGAACGAATGAAGCATGCGCCTTACTCGTGGATATTCTATACCAACCTTATCTTAAACTTTGTGTTGCCATTCTTGTTATTAATGACACGCGATGCCAAGCGCCACGCCTCTATGCTTAAGGTGGTGTGCCCGATTGTAATTGCCGGCCACTGGTTTGATTTTTATAACATGATTACTCCGGGTGTTATGCAATACAACGGAGGTGTGGGACTGTTAGAGATTGGGCTTGCGCTGATCTTTGCAGCCGTATTTGTATGGGTAGTTTTATCGGCATTGTCTAAAGTGCCCTTGGTTGCCAAAAACCACCCGATGATGGAAGAGAGTTTGAATCATCATATATAATTGAAACCCTGAACGAACTATTTATATGCTAACGTTGATAATTGTAGTAGGGATATTGCTGGTGCTGGGCATCTTGTTTCTGATTTTTAGAATTGGAAACCTGGTTGGCCTCGTAAAAGGGAAAGAGGAAGATGTAGCTGAATCAAACTCGGTGCATGCCTACCTATTCATCCTGTTTATGATTGCCAGCCTGGTAGGATTTTTCTGGTACTCCTACGCGCATTTCGATTCCTATACACTACCTGTAGCCTCCGAACATGGCGAATTAACTGATTATTTGTTTTGGGTAACCATGGCTGTAACGGTAGTTGCCTTTGTTTTGATTTTTGTAGTGATGTTCTGGTTCACTTTTAAATATCGCTACGATAAAAACCGCAAGGCCGATTTTGTGGCCGATAACCATACACTCGAAATTGTTTGGACGGTTATTCCAGCGATAGTACTGGCCCTTTTGATTTTTAGTGGTCTGCGTGCATGGAACGACATTACAGACGAAGCCTCGAAAGAAGCAGCCGTTATTGAAGTTATCGGGCAACAATTCTTGTGGACGGCCCGCTATCCTGGCAAAGACAACCTGCTGGGAAAACACAATTATCAATTGATTGATGCCTCTAACGAGTTTGGGTTAGACTTACGCGATCAAAACACATTCGATGATTTCAAATCGTTGGAATTACACTTGCCCAAAGGCAAGGAGGTGAAGCTGGTGATTCGCGCCAAAGACGTATTGCACAGTGTGTTTTTGCCACACTTTCGGGTAAAGATGGATGCGGTACCCGGCATGCACACCACCTTTAAATTTGTGGCTACCAAATCAACAGCCGATATGCGCTCCGAAACCGGCAACCCTAATTTCAACTACGAAATGGCATGTACCGAAATCTGCGGTAGGGGCCATTTCTCGATGCGCTTCCCCGTGTTTGTGCACGATAGTGTAGAGGATTACGAAAAGTGGCTCTATTCGCAAGACGCCTGGCTTAAGCAAAATCCTGACTACCTGAAGCAAGTACCTGCCGAATTGCGCGAAGCAGCATTTGTGAAAGCGGGGATTCCACTTAGCAGCCAGGAAGTTCTGACGGCAGCACCGGTTTCTGTTACTTTAAATTGAGATTTTATTCGTCATGGCAACAATAGATATACATCCGCATACTACCACCCACCACGATGATCATGCACATGAGCACGAGCATCATCATGGTAATTTCTGGACCAACTACGTCTTTTCGGAAGACCACAAAGTAATCGCGAAGCAGTTCTTGATTACCGGTATGATCTGGGCCTTAATTGGCGGTGTGCTTTCTGTTTTGTTCCGGCTTCAATTGGGTTTCCCCGATGCGGATTTATCGTGGCTGAAACCAATTCTGGGTGGTTGGTTAACTCCTGAAGGAAAGATTGATCCTGAGTTTTACCTGGCGTTGGTAACCATGCACGGTACCATCATGGTGTTCTTCGTGCTTACTGCCGGTTTGAGCGGTACCTTCAGCAATTTCCTTATTCCATTGCAGGTGGGTGCGCGCGACATGGCCAGCGGTTTTATGAACATGCTTTCTTACTGGTTCTTTTTTGTGTCCAGCGTAATCATGTTCATTTCTTTGTTCATTTCTACCGGCCCGGCATCGGGCGGCTGGGTAATCTATCCGCCATTAAGTGCGTTGCCGCAAGCAATGCAAGGGAGTGGGTTAGGTATGACTTTGTGGTTGGTGGCTATGGCCATCTTCATTGCCAGCTCGCTGTTAGGAAGCATCAACTACATTTCTACGGTAATTAATATGCGTACCAAAGGCATGTCGTTTACGCGGCTGCCACTAACAATCTGGGCGTTCTTCTTTACGGCTATCATCGGTATTCTTTCGTTTCCGGTGCTGTTTGCTGCTGCCTTGTTGCTCATCTTCGATCGCAGTTTCGGAACGAGTTTCTACCTGTCAGATATTTACATTGGCGGTGAGGCACTGCCTAATCAAGGTGGTAGCCCGATTTTATTCCAACACTTGTTTTGGTTTTTAGGCCACCCCGAAGTGTACATTGTGTTATTACCGGCATTGGGTATTACCTCCGAAATTATTGCCACCAATTCGCGCAAGCCCATATTTGGTTACAAGGCAATGGTGGGCTCTATGTTGTTCATCGCCATCCTTTCGTTTGTGGTGTGGGCACACCACATGTTTGTAACGGGTATGAACCCCTTCCTCGGCTCAATCTTTACCCTGCTTACGCTGATTATTGCCGTGCCTTCTGCGGTAAAAATCTTTAACTATGTTACTACCCTTTGGAAAGGAAACATCCGGTTTACATCGGCCATGTTGTTTTCGATTGGTCTGGTTTCATTCTTCTTAACGGGTGGTATCACTGGTATCTTCCTGGGTAACTCTGCCATAGATATTCAATTGCACGATACGTACTTTGTGGTAGCTCACTTCCACCTGGTAATGGGTAGTGCCTCGTTCTTCGGCATGGTAGCCGGTGTGTACCATTGGTTCCCTAAAATGTTTGGCCGCATGTTGGACGAGAAATTAGGATACATCCATTTCTGGTTAACTTTTGTAGGTGTGTACCTGGTATTCTTCCCCATGCACTACATTGGTATTGCTGGTTTCCCGCGCAGGTACTATAGCTGGACAAACTTTGAAACCTTTAGCGGCTTTGCTGATTTGAATATGCTGGTGAGTGCGGCTGCAATCCTCACGCTCAGTGCCCAGTTTATCTTCTTGTTCAACTTTATCTATAGTATTTTCAGAGGCAAGGTTGCTCCGGCAAATCCCTGGAACTCCAATACACTGGAGTGGACAACACCACGCAATCCCGGCCACGGAAACTGGCCTGGCGAAATACCAACCGTGTACCGTTGGCCTTACGATTACAGCAAGCCCGGTGCTAAAGATGATTTTATCCCACAGCATATTCCTTACTCCGAAACTCCCGAATCAAATTTTCCGCATGAGAATGAATTGATTAAACTGGAGTTAAACAACGAAACCATTAAAGTAGAAGGTAAACACGGCCATTAATTTTTAGTGGTGTTGACCAACACAGCGACCAGTCGTTTTCGCAGGCTCTGCCTGATTACGCTGGTCGCTGTTTATTTTTTAATTCTGGTAGGCGGCATAGTAAGAAGCACAGGCTCAGGCATGGGTTGCCCCGATTGGCCCAAATGCTTTGGCTCCTGGGTGCCGCCCACATCTGTAACGCAATTGCCACCTGATTACAAAGAAAAGTTTGCTGCCTTCCGCGAAAGCAAGAACAAAAAATTTGCCCGATACCTGAAGGTATTTGGATTTGAAGAAACGGCTAACAGCATTTTGAATGATGCGTCTATCTTAGAAGAGGCCGATTTTAATGTAACCAAAACCTGGATTGAATACCTGAACCGGATTGTGGGTGTGATTATCGGTTTTTTGATAATGGCGGTTTTGGCAAGCAGTTATTTGCTGCGTAAACAAAACCCCGGTTGGTTGTGGGTTGCAGTAGCCGCTTTTATTACGGTAGTAGTTCAGGGTTGGTTTGGGTCTATTGTTGTTTCCACCAACCTAACCGCCTGGACCATTACAGTGCACATGCTGATGGCTTTTGTGTTGGTAGTCATGCTTCTTTGGCTTTATGAGCGCAGCGCTAGCCGGACGAAGTTGCCGGCTTTAAAGTACACGAGGGTATTGTTGACGGCCTGCATGGTTGTGCTGCTGGCGCAAGTTCTTTTAGGCACCGAAGTCCGGGCTGCCATCGATAGAGTTTCTGCGTTACTTTTACCCCGGTCTTCGTGGATTTTGGAGGCCGGACAAGACTTTTTGGTGCACCGGGCCTTTTCGTGGGTGGTAGTTATTTTACATTCAGTTTTAATCTTCAGATTATTGAAAACAAGCCCCTTTATTCCTTTACCAGGTGGCTTGGTTCTGCTAATTTTGCTCACCCTGATTTCGGGCATTGGAATGGCCTATTTCGCAATTCCGGCCTTTCTTCAGCCCCTGCATTTACTGGCAGCCACCTTAACATTTGGGCTTCAGTTTTTGTTGTTTTTACGGTTCGAAACAGTACGATAAGCATGGCAGCATCGAAAGCAATAAATTCATCGCAGTTGGGCGTAAAGCTTGGGGCCCTGGTGGAATTGCTGAAAGTAAGATTATCTATGTTGGTAGCTTTTTCCTGCGCCTTTGGCTATGGGTTGGCTACGCGCGGCAATCTAAATTGGGAGGTATTGCTCATGCTTACCCTGGGTGGGTTCCTGCTATCGGGAGCCTCGGTTGGCATTAATCAGATTCTTGAAAAAGACCTCGATGCGTTAATGACGCGCACACAAAACCGCCCCTTGCCAACAGCACGCCTTTCGGTTAGCGAAGCCACCATTTTTATTCTGCTGTGCATGCTGGCCAGCCTGGTTATTTTGTGGGTGTACACCAACCCACTTACAGTGGTGCTTTCCATTGTGTCGATGTTGCTGTATAGTTTTGCCTATACACCTTTAAAGCAGGTTGGGCCCATTGCTGTGTTTGTAGGAGCCATACCCGGGGCCTTGCCGCCCTTGTTGGGCTGGATTGCTGCAACAGGAACTATTACGTATGAAGCGATTATCATTTTCGGAATTCAGTTTATCTGGCAGTTCCCGCATTTTTGGGCTATTGCCTGGGTAGCCGATGACGACTATAAAAAAGCCGGGTTTAAGCTTTTGCCTTCGGGGGGTGGAAAAGATTTGAATACCGCTATTCAGATCATGATCTATACCATGTTTTTGATACCGTTGGGTTTATTGCCGGCCACGTTTGGAATAACCGGCATCTACTCGGCCGTGGTGGCTACCCTGTGCGGGGCCGCATTTTTTGCGCAAACCTTTTCGCTAATGAAAACCGGAAGCCGCCAGTCGGCCTTGCGCATTATGTTTGGGTCGTTTATTTATTTGCCCGTTGTACAGATAGCGTATTTGATGGATAAGGTTTAAGAAAGAAGAAGCCATGGAGAACAGTTCAGCAGGAGAGTTTAAACTGATTGAAGAGCCAGAAAAACCGCTGGCGATGGAGCCGCGTAAATTTTCGATGTGGCTGTTCATGGGCAGTGTAATTATGCTGTTTGCGGCTTTAACATCGGCTTACATTGTACGCGAAGCAGAGGGCAACTGGGTTTACTTCGAAATGCCCCCGGTATTTACCATTTCAACCATCGTAATCTTGTTAAGCAGTGTTACGATGCAATGGGCGTATTGGTCGGCCAGAAAAGATAACCTCGGCAATCTGAAATTGCTGCTTACCATTACAGCCGTTTTAGGTTTTGCCTTTCTGGTGTTGCAGTGGGAGGGGTGGACGCAATTGGTGGCCGCCAAAATTTATTTTGTGGGCAACCCGTCCGGATCGTTTCTATATGTTTTAACCGGAGTGCACGCGCTGCACATTATCAGTGCCATTGTTTTTTTGTTGATTGTAGTGGTAGCCGCATACCGGTTGCAGGTGCATGCCAAAAAGCTGGTTCAATTGGAAATGTGTACCACTTACTGGCATTTTTTGGGCGGACTTTGGCTATATTTGTTCGTATTTCTATTATTGTACCGATAAAACCTAATACCTGATTATGGCACATTCTACAGCCGCAGCAGTTACCGGAAAAAGCGTTTGGGATGGCGGAGCCTCGCCCATGAATGCCAGCTATGGTAAGTTAATGATGTGGTTCTTTTTGCTTTCCGATGCATTTACATTTTCCGGGTTGCTGATTACGTATGGATTGGTTCGTTCATCGCATCAGGCCTACGAAGGGCTGGTAAGCGCCTTCACATTTTCTACAGAATATTGGCCGATACCCGAAAAAGTTTTTGAAGCTGTTCCATTCCTGCATGGCTACGAATTACCGTTGGTGTTTGTAGGGATTATGACCTTCATTCTTATTATGAGTTCCGTTACCATGGTGTTAGCAGTAGAAGCAGGCCATAGAATGGATCGTAAAGCGGTAGAGAAATGGATGCTGTGGACAATTATCGGTGGCATTACCTTTTTAAGCTGCCAGGCATGGGAATGGACACACTTTATTGTAGGTACAGATACTGCCACATTGAAAGATGTGTTTAATACCAAAACTGGTTTGTGGGAACAAATAAAAGTTACGGGAGCCAACCTGCATGTTAATCAATATGGCCCGCAACCTTTTGCCGATTTCTTTTTCTTCATCACCGGCTTCCACGGCTTTCACGTGTTTAGCGGTGTGTTGCTTAATTTCTTAATCTATTACAACACGGTTACCGGAGTGTACGAGCGCAGAGGCCACTACGAAATGGTAGAGAAAGTAGGGCTCTATTGGCACTTTGTTGATTTGGTTTGGGTTTTTGTATTCACGTTCTTTTATCTTGTTTAAATAAGTATGGCACATCACGCACACGAACCTCAGGTAACGGTACTTCCACCCGATAAAGCCAAGATTAAAAAACTTTGGACGGTTGCGCTGTACCTTTTGGTAATTACCATTTTTGAATTTGCGGTAGCTTTTCTGGTACCCCACGAGTATAAGCAATTGCGCGTGTGGATATTTGTAGGAATGACAATTGTTAAAGCCGGCTACATTGTGGGCGAGTTTATGCACTTGCGCTACGAAGTGAAAGTGCTCTTCTGGTCGATCTTAATACCCGTGCTGTTTATTGTTTGGATGCTGGTGGCCTTTGTTTACGAAGGAATTAAAATGCCGGTTTTTCAATGAGAACTCATTGATTCTGATTTTTGATACAGGAGGCTAAAGGGAACTTTAGCCTTCTTTTTATGTTACATCTGCAATGCCTAAAAAAGTTATGTTCCTGTTGGTGGCCTTGTTGCTTCCCGGTTTAATCTTCCTGTTTCTAAAAAAATTTGGTAAGAACGAGTTTTCAATACCCGTTTACTATCAGACAGAAGCCCCTGTGGCACCGGCTGGTGATTGTGGTACCTATTCTTTTCCATACCGGATAGCCGACTCAATCAAAGCTCAAATCTTCTCTGGTGCAAACCCAAAACCCGTGCTGGTAGTTGCCGACACCTCAGCGGTACTTGTCAAACATGTTACGCACGTGGCCCAACAATTAAATAGTTTGTTTGTTGTAAAATATGGTGCCGATACCCGGTGGTTAAGCTGCGCTTTTTTTCTTAACCCACCCTGGACGGCTGTGCTAATCGATACCGAAGGGCAAATACGGGGCTATTATGCGCCCACCACCCGCGAAGAAGCAGACCGACTATTGGTGGAACTTAAAATTTTATTGAAGCAGTATTAGACATGGCAATTGAAACCACACGATCTCCCTACCATAAACTGATTGTAGCCTTATCCATAATCTTACCAGTGGCGGTGGCCGCTTTGTTTCGGATTAAAATACCCGGCTACGATCTTAGTTTTTTGCCGCCCATTTATGCAACTATAAACGGGCTTACAGCCCTGCTTTTGGTAACCGCTGTAATGGCAATAAAACGTAAAAACCGCGCGCTGCACGAAAGATTAATGAAGACCTGCATGGCACTTTCGGCCGCCTTTCTGGTAATGTATGTACTCTACCACATGACCAGCGACTCCACCCCTTATGGAGGTCAGGGTGTGTGGCGGGCCGTTTATTACTTCATTTTAATAAGCCACATCCTGCTTTCGGTAGTGGTGGTGCCGTTGGTACTATTTACATTCTCGCGGGCACTGGCCGGCAATTTTGTTCGCCACCGCGCTTTGGCTAAATTTACTTTTCCGGTTTGGTTATATGTAGCAATTACCGGTGTGATCGTATATCTAATGATTAGTCCCTATTACGCCTGATTACGATGAAATTAGTAGTTAGAGGTAGCCTGCTCACATTCCTGTTTGCCATGGTGCAACTTTCGGCAACAGCCCAATGTGCCATGTGCCGCGCCACATTAGAAAACAACGTTAGCAACGGGAACATAGGCATAGCGGCCGGAATTAACTTCGGTATCATGTACCTCTTTGCCGCTCCTTATCTGGTAATTGCAACCATCGCCTACTTCTGGTACAAATCCAGTAAAAATGCACGCACAAAAAAGTACGCTTAACAGAATTATAGCGGGTACATGCCCGGTGTGTGGTACAGGTAAAGTGTTTCCCTTCCGGGCTTACCAGATTACACGGTTTGCTATTATGCACCCTGCGTGCCCGATATGCAAGGCTACCTTTAATCCCGAACCAGGATTTTACTACGGGGCCATGTTTATTAGTTACGCCATTACGGTAGCTATTATGGTGGCAGTATGGGTTTTTCTAAAGGTGTTGATAGATCCTACCGACCTGGTTTACGGATCGGCATTGGTGGTGTCAGCTATCTTGTGTGCACCGTTCAGCTTTCGGTTTTCGCGGGTGCTTTGGTTATATTGGTTTGGCGGGCACCGGCCTCACTAATTCTTAACCAGAATTCTTAATTTTAAGAATGGGGGTATTCAACCGTAAAACCGGGATTTATTCAGTGCTGCTTGTTGCATTGCTTGCGGCCTGCCTGGTTGCCGAGCGATGGCGTAATCAGGCAGATGCAGATTACGTTGCCCGAATTGCCGCCAATCTTCAAAGCGAGTTGACAAAACTTGAGTCAGAAGCGCAGGAAATCGTCAAGCACCCACAACTGGTGTGGTCAACTTATTCCGGAGCTCATTTTTGGGTAACCGGTTCTGAAGTCCGGGCGTGGTCGCAACATGATTTTGTTCCTGATGCGCGCATGCTGGCAGACTCCAATCGGTTACAGTACGCTCAAAATGTGCGAGGCGATTTTGTTGTTCTAAGAACTCCCATCGCGCAAGGGGGCACACTGGTATCCATGTTGCCGTTGTTTCTGCATTACCCGGTAACCAACCGGTACCTTGCGCCCAAACTGAATGCAAGTGTTTTTAACGAGTGGGTGGTTCGGGTTCTTCCACCCGAGGCGCCTACCGGAGAAGCGATTTCGATGCACCATGAAGTTCTGTTTAAAGTACTTCTTTTAGAACGGGCCCCGCGCCTGCAACTTCTGCCACTGGTGTTGGCCATAGCAGCTTTTTCAATACTCATTTTAATGGTGTTTCAGATTATCGTAAGACTATCGCAACAGCGTAAGTATGTAAGCGCGTTTCTGGTGCTCTCCGGTTCGTTTGTTTTGGTGCGACTAACCATGGTGTATTGGCGCATACCCGCACGGTGGTGGCCATCCCGGATTTTTAATCCTCAGGAGTTTGCTTCTGCAAATTATAACGCTTCAATTGGCGATCTGGTGCTTAACTCATTGGGCGTATTATTGATTTGTGCCTTTGTATTTTATACTTACCCCCGGTGGCAGCCAATTAAAAATTGCAGCAGCCTACGGCCTTCTTTAAAGACCGCACTCGGTGTTGTCTTTCTTTTAGTAGCGCTCTTTTCATTTCTATACCCATTTTTGTTTGTCGAAACGATCTTTCACAACTCACTTATATCGCTGGACATTACCGAAACTCTTTCTGTGAACGCCCTGCGTAGCTTTGCTTTTATAAGTTTACTTTTTGGAACTGTTAGCAGTTTTTTCTTTACGCATGTGTTTGTTCGGTTGGCCAGATTTGTTTTGCACTCAAACCAACGGTTTGCTGTAGCCTGCATAGGAGCGCTCGTTTTGTTTGTAACCTATTTTTACCTGGAAGAGCGCGCCTACTGGATAACGGTGGCTGTGGGTTTGCCATACTTAATATTAATTTATACTGCGCGGCTGAATTTTGTTAGGCGAACTTTTATTTCGTTTCTCTACCTGTTCATTGCATTAATTGCCTACGGGGCACAGCATGCCCTTAGTGTGAAACGATTTGCTGAGGAACGAAGAATAGAATCGCAATTTCGGTTTGCGCGCAGTTACTTGATTGATCGTGATGTAATGGCCGAATTTCTTTTGAATGAAAGTAGCAAGCGCATTAAAAACGATGCCTTTATCCAAACCCGGTTGTTCAGCCCTTTCTTAAGTAAAGCCGGGGCTCGTCAAAAAATAAAGCAGGTACACTTAAGTTCGTATTTCGATCGGTATGAAGTAGAGATTCATCTCTTTAATGCAGCCCGCGAGCCGGTGGACGAGCAGAGCAGCAACCGGTGGCCGGTGTGGGAGCGTGAAATGCAACCGGATGTTACCACCGAGTACGAAGGAATTTATTTTGTGCGGTCTGCATCGGTTGAGTCGGGGAATCGCTATTTGGTGATGGTACCGCTGCAGCGCACCGGGCAACAAATTGGTTACATCGTGCTGGAACTTACATTAAAGCGAACAATTCCGCAGAGTGTGTACCCCGAGTTGCTGATAGATAGCAGGTTTGCGGAGTTTTTCGAAAACCGCGATAAAAGTTTTGCTTTTATTTCAGAAGGTCGCATTCAAAGCAGCTTTGGTAATTTTAATTACGAGCGCGATTTTGATTTGACCTTGTTACAAGACCCCGAACTTTTTAGAGAAGGGCTGCGCGATCATCAATTTGTGCATACGGCCGTTGAAGATGAATCGGGTCGGGTAGCGGTGGTATCTGCGCGCGCGTATTCTTACTTTTTTGTGCTCACAAATTTTTCGTTCTATTTTGTTTTGTGCGTAGCCGTGCTGGCCCTGGTAATAACCGTTGCGGGTATAGTTAGTTGGGTGCAAGGAAGAAGAATTACCTATGCTACACGCATTCAGTTGTACATCTATCTTGCTTTTGCCGTACCGCTGGCAATCGTGGCGGTAACCACCTTAAATCGTGTTTCAAATTCGGCCGAGGTACAGCTAACACAAGAATATATTAGCAAGGCCCGGTTATTGGGCGAAAATTTATTGCCAGCCATGCTGCAAGTGCAAACCGATGAGGGCAGGCGCACCATGGAAGAGCAACTGGCTCAGGCCAGCCGGTTTACCCAAACCGATGTTTCAATATTTGATGCGCGGGGAAAACTTTTGGTTTCTACACAGCCTGTAATTGCCGAAGGCTTACTAACCTCGGGATTGATTAACCGGGTAGCGTGGGAGCGAATTGCGCAAGGCGATGTTGTTTTTAGTATCAATGATAAGATCGGGCAACTAACCTTTAATAATGTTTTCTTTGTACTCCGGTCGGCCGGTTCGCCAGGCGCAGTAGGCATTATCAGCTTGCCTTTTTTTGAATCGGTCCGATCGTTGGATGCTACGCAAATCACGGTGCTGGCCAACATTCTCACCATCTTCACAATCATCTTTCTTGTTTTTTCACTGTTGTCGTTCTACGTGGTGCAGTCGTTAACATTTCCGCTGCGGTTTATTACGCGCACACTCAGCCGCACCACGCTTACGGGTAATAAACCATTGGAGTGGCAATCGGCAGATGAAATCGGGTTGATGGTTTCTGAGTACAATAAGATGGTGGAGAACCTGGAACAAAGTAAAATTGAATTATCGCGTAGCCAGAAGGAGAGTGCCTGGCGCGAAATTGCCCGCCAGGTTGCACACGAAATAAAAAATCCGCTTACACCCATGAAGCTTACGTTGCAACAAATGCAGTTATGGTTGGCCAAAGACAGTTGGGAGAAGGAGCGGGGCCGGCAATCGGTTAGTACTCTGCTTAGTCAGGTAGAAATCTTAAATGAGATTGCTTCGTCATTCAGTGCGTTTGCCCGAATGCCTGCTCCTATATTAGAACGGGTGGAGGTAGTGGCGTTAGTAACCAAAACAGTAAACCTCTATGCTTCGTCTGACTTAGGTAAAGTAGCTCTTAACGCAGGCCCGGAGCCCATCTTTATAATGGGCGACCCGCAATTGTTGGATCGGATTTTTTCAAACCTGATCTTAAATGGGTTGCAGGCGGGAGCGGGTGGTGCCACCGTAGAAGTAAGCGTTCAAAACCTGGCCGAAGAAGTTGTGGTGAGTGTGCAAGACAAGGGTGCTGGAATTCCAACGGAACTTCGCGAGAAAATCTTTCAACCGTATTTCACTACGAAGAAATCGGGCTCGGGGCTGGGGCTGGCCATTGCAAGGCAAGGCATTGAATTAAGTGGAGGCCGCATCTGGTTCGAGTCGGAACCCGGTCGCACAGTATTTTACGTAGCGTTTCCTAAAACTTAATGCTTCCCTTCAGGTTGCGCATAATCTTATTGGTAAAAACAAAATCGTCTAACTCCTTAACACCAGAGTTGGTTAAGTCTTTATTGGAGCCATCCCAAAGTTTGTTACCCTTATAGAGAAACATAATCTTTTCGCCAATACCGATAACGGAGTTCATATCGTGTGTTACCACCACGGTGGTAATGTCGAACTCATGTGTAATTTCCAGAATCAATTCATCAATCAAGATAGAAGTTTGAGGATCTAACCCGGAGTTGGGTTCATCGCAAAACAAATAGTTGGGGTTGTTAACAATAGCGCGGGCAATCCCTACCCGTTTTTTCATCCCCCCGCTTATTTCCGAAGGCATTTTTTTATTCACCCCTTCCAATCCTACCCGCTGCAAACAAAAATTTACCCTTTCTTTTTTTTCTTCAATGCTCATACGGGTAAGTATGTCCAACGGAAACATCACATTGTCTTCCACATTTTTAGAATCGAACAGCGCGCCACCCTGAAACAACATTCCAATTTCTCTACGGATTTCGGACTTCATTTCTTTGTCGGCTTCGGTAAAGTTGCGGAGGTCAAAAAATACGTTACCGGTATCGGGTTGCAGCAGGCCTACAATGCATTTTAGCAATACACTTTTGCCGGTGCCACTCGAGCCAATGATCAGGTTGGTCTTTCCTTTTTCAAATTCGCCCGAAATTCCGCTTAGCACGGTTTTATCAGCAAACGATTTGGAGATATTTTTAATCTTGATCATTTTTTTAAAGCAGGAGATAAGCCAGAAAATAATCTGATAAGAGTACGGCAATAATGCTGGCGGTTACTGCATTGGTGCTTGCAATACCTACTTCTAACGCCCCGCCACTGGTGTAATAACCTTTAAATGATGAGATAGAACTAATCAGAAAAGAAAACACAAACGACTTAATTAAGGCAAACGTGATAAAGTATGGATTAAATGTGTAACGAATTCCATAAACGTATTCGGTGGGTGTTAGTGCCCCGGTAATGCTACCCACCAGGTAACCGCCCAGAATGGCACACACCGCAGCTACGATTACCAACAGCGGGTACATGAGCAGCGAGGCCAGAATTTTAGGCAGCACCAGGTATGAAGAAGAATTAATACCCATTACTTCCAGTGCATCTATTTGCTCAGTAATGCGCATGGTGCCCAAACCACCGGCCATGCTGGAGCCTACCTTGCCGGCAAAAATTACGGCCATAATAGTTGGGGCGAGTTCCAGAATCGTCATCTCGCGCACTACTTGTGCAATAACAAACCGCGGCACAAACGGGCTAATTAAATTGGCTGCTGTTTGAAGGGTGGTAACGGCTCCCATAAAGGTGGATACCAACATGAACAATAAAATGGACTTGAGACCAATCTGTACACACTCCTCAAATACCAGGTTGTAGTAGGTTTTAAAGGTTTCCCTGCGCACAAACAAAGAGCCTAAAAAAATAATGTACCGGCCAAAACCCTTCATGCAGTAGGTATCTAATGCTATATTGCTCAAAGATAAGACAAATCTTATGAACAAATTGTTGGTAGTTACCGGGGGCACAAAGGGAATAGGGCGGGCCATAGCAGAACGTTTTGCCAGAGCAGGATTTGATGTGGCAACCTGTGGTCGCAATAAGCAACACGTGCAGCAATTTAGCAGCGAACTTACAGGCCATGGTGTGCAGGCTTATGCCTTTGAGGCTGACCTGCGCCAGTCAGCGTCTATCAAGAACTTTTGTGCTCAGATCCACGCCCTTAACAGGCCGGTAACGGTATTGGTAAACAATGCCGGATATTTTGTACCCGGTTCGGTTTTCGAGGAACCGCAGGGTACCCTGGAGAGCATGATAGAAACAAACTTATACAGCGCCTATTACACTACACGTGGACTAATTAATTTATTGAGAGGAACGGCAAGTGCCCACATCTTTACTATGTGCAGCATTGCGAGTATAAAAGCTTACCCTAACGGAGGCTCTTATGCTATTTCGAAATTTGCGCTGCTTGGGTTTACAAAAGTTTTGCGCGAAGAGCTAAAACCTGATGGCGTTCGGGTAACGGCCGTATTACCCGGAGCCACCCGCACCGCAAGCTGGGATGGTACTGACTTACCGGATAGCCGGTTTATGCCGCCTGAAGATGTGGCCGAAGCGGTTTTTTCGGCTTGGGCCCTCTCGCCTCGCACCGTAGTGGAGGAGTTGCTGATCAGGCCGCAGTTGGGCGACATTTAAAGCCGGCTGCAAAACAAAAAGTACCCATAAAGGGTTAGTTTTGTGTTAAACATTCCAGGTGTGAATAATCAGGTTCTTCAAGCCAGGCAGTATTGCGATAGCCTGGTGAGCTACCAACGTAGAAAAACCCGCGCTGTAAATATTGGCGGTGTTCCCATGGGGGGTACTAACCCAATCCGCATCCAGTCCATGACAACCATCGACACCATGGATACCATCGGTTCGGTAGAGCAAACCATACGCATGGTAGAAGCCGGCTGCGAATATGTGCGCATTACTGCGCCAAGCATTAAGGAGGCGCAAAACCTGGCCGAAATAAAAAAAGAACTTCGCAAGCGCGGCTATACGGTACCGCTTATTGCCGATATCCACTTTACACCCAATGCTGCCGAACTTGCCGCCCGCCTGGTTGAAAAAGTACGCGTGAACCCCGGCAACTATGCCGATAAAAAACGATTCGAAGAAATTGAATACTCGGATGCTACCTACCAAACTGAGTTAGATCGCATCCGCGAAAAGTTTACGCCCCTTGTAAAAATCTGTAAAGAATACGGCACGGCCATGCGTATCGGTACCAACCATGGTTCACTTTCCGACAGGATAATGAGCCGCTATGGCGATACGCCCCTGGGCATGGTAGAATCAGCGCTTGAATTCTTACGCATCTGCGAAGACCTTCAGTACTATGACATTGTGCTTTCTATGAAGGCCAGCAATCCGCAGGTAATGGTGCAGGCATATCGGCTGCTGGTGCAAAAATTAGAGCAGGAGAACTTTCAACCATACCCGTTGCATTTAGGTGTTACCGAAGCTGGCGATGGTGAAGATGGGCGTATAAAGTCTTCGGTGGGTATTGGTACCTTGTTGGAAGATGGCCTGGGCGATACCATTCGTGTTTCGCTTACCGAAGAACCTGAAGCGGAAGTGCCGGTGGCGAAGGCGTTGGCCGATCGGTATGTATCCCGGAAAACATCGGTCGTTATACCCGAGATAACCGAGTATCCCATCAATCCATTTGCATACAACCGCAGGCACACCCGCGAAGTTATAAATATGGGTGGCCACCAGGTGCCCCGGGTTATAGCCGATATTTCGCGCAAGGAAACAATTACCCCCGCATCGCTATTTGCATTGGGCTATCAGTACTCTGTACCGCTTGATAAGTGGAATATAACCGACATGGCCTGCGATTATTTATTCCTGGGTGATAAGACAATTGACTTTGAAATTCCGGGTACACTGGGTTTAATTTATAATCATGCAACGTGGTTAAAAGAAAAACACAGCGCGCGCGCCTATCCCATTATAGCCGCCAGCGCGTACAAAGCCGGAGTTCAAAAATCGGATAACCTGAATTTTATTTACGCGCAACTAAGCGATGTTACGCCCGATTTAACAAATGCGCTGCAAGCCGATGCAACGGCTGTATTAATTATTGACACCCACAACCAACATGGGCTGGCCGAACAACGCAGGTTGTTTGTTGAGTTAATCAACAACCAGTGTACCGTACCTGTAATTATTGGCCGCACGTACTCCAACCTGCAACCAGACCAACTGCAACTTTACAGCGCTACCGATATGGGTGGGTTATTGTTGGATGGCTTAGGCGATGGCGTATTTATTTCGGCACCACAAGTGGGGTCAGATAAAATGGTAAACGAGACCGCGTTTGGAATTTTGCAGGCCACACGCACCCGAATTTCTAAAACGGAATATATCTCGTGCCCATCGTGTGGCCGCACGCTGTTCGACCTGCAGGAAACCACAGCTAAGATTCGTTCGCGCACCAGTCATTTAAAGGGAATAAAAATTGGTATTATGGGTTGCATCGTAAATGGCCCGGGCGAAATGGCCGATGCAGATTATGGGTATGTAGGTTCCGGGCCCGGTAGAATTACACTTTATCGGGGCAAGGAAGTAGTTAAACGTAACGTGCCCACACCGGAGGCGGTTGATGCGCTGATAGGACTTATACAAGAAGATAATAATTGGATTGAACCACAGGCTGTAAATCAATAGTTATGGAAAGCAAAGAATTGAAAAGCGACAAGAAGCGCCTTACCCTGCGCGAATTTTTTTCGATGGGTGAAGTGGGTGGTTATTTTTTTCGGAAGAAAGACCCGTCTCGTCCGTCTAACTTTAATATCCGCATGATGCACGGCATCAACAAGATATCAATTGCCATCTTTTTGTTGGGCGTACTATTTCTTATTCTAAAGCGTTTCATTTGAACATAGAGCAATTCCGCAGTTATTGCTTATCGAAACGGGGCGTAACAGAAGAATTTCCTTTTGGCGAAGATACTCTTGTATTTAAGGTGATGGGTAAAATGTTTGCGCTTACCAATGTAACTACTTTTGAAAGTATTAATCTGAAGTGTGAGCCAGAACTTGCTATGCAACTTAGGGAAGCCTATGCGGCTGTAATGCCCGGTTACCATATGAATAAAAAACATTGGAATACGGTACTGATGGACGGAACCCTGGCTGATAAACTGGTGAAGCAATGGGTTGACAATTCTTACCACCTGGTAGTGGCTGGGCTGCCAGCCAGCCTGCGGTTGGATTTGAATGCTTTATAATCTGATTTTCAGTAAATTAAGGTCGATTAGAATGGCCGGGTGGGTGAATTACTTGAGTTAATTAACTATTTTTGTCGATTGCAAAATACCGTAAACCAATGACTCGGGCTTTCTTTATGGGGTTAGCGCTACTGCTGGGTGCCTGTACCCAAAAGTTGGTATGCCCTGCCTACCAGAGTTCGTTTATTTACGATAAACCCACCGCCCGCGAAAAGTTTGTTTATTACAACGAGAGCACCACACAACCGCGCGAGGTGCTGGCATCGGCCAATAGTAAAACCATAACCTTACCGGCCCGCGATTCTTCGTGGGCAAAGAGTGATGCGATGCGCGGCCCTGCATTGCCACAAGTACGGAGAGTAAAAAAAGACCGGTATTTGTTGTTGCCTGAAAAGACCTATAAGAAAGCACTCAAAGCTTTGCGCACGGTAGAGATGAAGCCTGTCTATCCGAAAAAGACAACCGATTCGTTGGATATTGCTGCAGCGTTGGATAGCGCGGCCCGAAGCATTTCTGATTCTACTTTGCTGGGAGATGCCACCAAAGCCAAGCCGAAAGCTGACTCGGTGTATGCTATTACTAAAACCAAAGAGAAGTATAATTTAGATCAGGATGCCTACATGTGGTACTTCCGTGATGTGCTGGTGTTGCCCGATGTGCGCGCAGCCATGATGGAAGAAGGCGAAGTGCAGGCTTCCAAAAAGAAATCTGAGAAGAAAGCCAAAGGCGGATTCTTTAAAAACCTGTTTAAGAAGAAGGCCAAGCCACAACCGGAAGAAAAGCCAAAACCAAATCTGGATGAAGATGGAAATGAAATCCCTTCGGACTCAGTAGCACAAACCAAACCTAAGAAGAAATTGCTGGGTGGTTTGTTTGGTAAAAAAGCTAAAGCAGCTAAAACCGCAGAGAAAAAACCAGACGAAGCCAAGAAGGAGGAAGACGATGGTTTTTAATTAATCGAACAACGTAAGATTACCGTGTTGATCGGCTGCCGGAGCCGGAAGAACCAAGGAAGGCTTATTGTAGCCTGGCGTAAACACCGCGGGAGAAACTGTATAACTGGAAAGTTCAGTATAAGGTTTTACAACATTCCATAGATCCGCCTCGGTTGCCTGCGGATTTAACCAAACTGCTTCTTGTTGCTTATCCAGCATTACCGGCATGCGGTCGGTTATGGCTGCCACCAACTCAGAGGCGGGCATGGTGAGTATAGAAAACGTATGAAACGCATCGCCTTCTGCATCTTCGTATTCTTCCCAGATTCCGGCAAATGAAAACAGTTTATCGGCAGGCATAAAATAACACGGCACATTCGATTTTTTACCAATACGTTTCCACGCATAAAAGCCATTAGCCGGAATAATGCATCGATGCTGCATGAGTGCTTTACGAAGTACAGGCTTTTCTTGTAGCCATTCTATTCGGGTATTGATAATGCGTTCCGCCACCGGCTTGTTTTTTGTCCATTGCGGAGCGGTGCCCCAATAGAAATAAGAAAACCCTTGTGGACTTTGATGCGTGATTACCGGAAGCAATTTGGCGGGCGCTGCATTGTATTGACTCTCGTAGCCGGGCGTTTGTTCAATTCCAAAACGATCAATTAATTGTTCTATGGAAGAATGAATGGCGTAGCGCTCTATCATGTGGCAGACTGAATAAATTGCAAAGCTCGCAATTCGCTCCAATATACCCCATTTTTGTTAAACAGTGCGAAACCCACATGGCCGCCTTGTTGTGGATACTCGGCCGTAATAAAAGCATGATTGGAGAGTGCAGGGTAACACTGCTCACTTAAAAACGGATCGTTTTGTGCATTTACAATGAGTGTTGGTCGCACAATTGAATCTAAAAAGTACAAGGAGCTGCAACGTTCATAGTAGTCAACCGCATTTTTAAATCCATGCAGGGGTGCGGTAAAGGCATCGTCAAATTCCAACAGGTTCGTGATGGTGCCAAGCGATTGAAGGTAAGTGCCTGGTTGGTGCCTGAACTTGGCAGCTACTTTTTGTTTTAAAGTTTTTAAAAATCGCTTTGCGTAAATTCCTTTTGCACTGGTGGCAATGCGCTGGCAACTCGTGTGCAAGTGCAGGGGCACTGAAAATACTGCGGCCCTGTTAATTTGTACGGGTATATTTTCACCACGCTCGCCCAGGTATTTAAGCGTAAGGTTGCCACCCAGGCTAAAGCCAATAAGGTTGATAGTTGAATAACCTGCCAGGATTGCGTGCTGAACTACACACTCCAGATCGTCTGTTGCGCCACTGTGGTAAAATCTGGACTGGCGGTTCATTTCTCCGCTGCACCCGCGATAGTTCCAGGCCAGCACATCGTAACCTGCACCGAAAAATACGTTGGCCATTCCTTTCACATACGCGCGGTGGCTGTTGCCCTCCAGGCCGTGCGAGATAATTACTACCTGTTTTGAATTTTGTTGAAGCCAATCGAGATCAAGAAAGTCATCGTCTGGAGTTAAAATTCTTTCGCGGGAATAAGGTACGTGGGGTACGGTGCGTAGCAGAGCCGGGTAAATGGTTTCAAGATGTTGGTTAAAGAGCATAAGCGGTGCCTTGTACGCTTTCATCTACCACTGCTTGCGGTTACGAAGTTCCGTAATGTGAGCGGTGTGGTGAGCGCCATGCCAGGCATACATGGCTACCAGGTTATGCAAGGCTACCCGCTTTTGAGTTTCCGGATGAATAAATTCTTTTACAAGTTGCTCCTGATCTAATCTTTCCAACAGGAGTGTAAACTTATGATGTAACGCTTCGAGCAGCCGCAGCGATACTGCAGGTGGTAATTTGGTTTCGGGTGTCTCGGCCCAACTTTTTTCAAAGTAGGCTTTAATTACCGGTGTGTCTTCAGTAAGCATCCATTTTACTCGGATATAGGCATTCATGTGACTATCGGCAACATGATGCACAACCTGCCGCACCGTCCAGCCGCCATCGCGGTATGGGGTGTCTAATTGTTCATCTTTTAATCCTTGAATAGCTTCAGCCAGTTTAAAAGGTAGTGCGCGCATTTGTTCTATGCACGCAAGTAATTCGGCTGCAGTGTGAATGGCTTGCGGTGTAAACTTTCCTATCGGGTACTGTAAATCTTTTTCTGTCATTACTTATTAAGTTCCTTTACGGCTTCATCCAATTCCTGGTCGTTGTAGCCTTTGTTAAGCTTGACGGGTTTCGATTTTGATTTACGTTTTTTGCGAACGCGGATGTTCGTAAACTCGATCAGCAACGAGAAGGCTACTGCAAAATAGATGTACCCTTTCGGGATTTCCTGGTGCAACCCTTCGAGCAGCAAGGTAAACCCAATTAAAATCAGGAAGCCAAGCGCCAATACTTCCATGGAAGGATGGTTTTTGATAAACGTGCTGATGGCTCCCGAGAAGAACATCATAACAATAATGGAAACAATTACAGCAATAATCATAATCACCACCTGCTGGGGTGGCACAATGCCCACGGCAGTAAGAATGGAGTCGAATGAAAAAATGATATCGAGTAAGATGATTTGCACAATGGTGCCGGCAAAAGTTACTGCGGCTGCCTTAGTACCGCCACTTTCTTGTTCTTCATCATCGCCTTCCATTTCATGATTAATTTCGAGGGTACTCTTGGCAATCAGAAACAATCCCCCAAAACCCAGAATCAGATCTTTGCCGCTAAAGGACATATCGTGTTTAATCAGAAAGTTGGCCGGAATAGTAAAGAGCGGTTCTACAAAACCGATAATCCAGGTAATGCATAGCAACAATACAATGCGCACTAGCATGGCGAGTGCCAGGCCTACATTGCGGGCCCGGGGGCGCTGCTCTTCGGGCAACTTATTAGAGACAATGGAGATGAAGATGATGTTGTCGATACCTAAAACGATTTCCAGAAAACAGAGCGTAAGCAGGGCCAGCCAGGTATCGGCTTTTAGGAACATTTCCATGCAAAAAAGGCGGTGTTTGGTACTACTTTAAACCCTCAAATTAGGCAAAGAAACTTATATTTTAAACTCACCTCGGGAAAGAAAGAAACAGTGAAATTGGGTTGAATTTAAGGGTTTTTGATGGATGAAAAGTTAAAAGTTTAGAGTAAAGTCAAGCCTACTTTAAACTTTTAACTTCCGCTTATTACCTCTAGTGAACTACCAACACCTTCTTCCTTACCACCCCCGTTTTACCAGATCCAATCTGTACCACATAAATTCCCTGGGCCAGGTGTTGCGTGCTCACTGTTTTGGTTAGCTCGCCCTTCTCAAAGTAGAGTTGTTGAGTTGCGCGGCCTACCGGGTCAATCAGGTTAATAGCCAGGCGTTCGGTTGCGCGGTTAGGCAATTCTATTTCAAAGCTCTCATTGGCCGGGTTAGGGTAGATCGTAATGTGCTCGGCCAGGTCCTGGATGGAGGTTACGACATCGGGAGTTAACGGGGTCGGTAGAATGTAAGCTTGATAAACTTCTTTGGTGCCATCTGCGGGTTGCACAGTTACAATGATCGCATCACCTGATGGAACTTGCCAGATAATTGGGACTGAAATGTATTCTTCGTTTATGTTCAGGTTTCTGTCTATTTGAATTCCTGTTGGGCTTGGTAGCATTTGTCGGGCAACGTATTCAAATTGACTGTTACCACTGCCTGAAAGCAGCAAAGGATCCATTACACTTTTTTGAACTATGGTTGTAAAAATGTGCGCACCTTTTAATGGAAGAGTTTGTCCAGATTTATTTTTAATTCTCACCTCAATAGAAACTGAGCTTCCAATCTTAGAAGCGGTGGCTGACAATTCCAATGGAGAGGGTGTGAGTACCCGATCTTCATAAAGATTGCTTAACCATGAGTTAAGATTTCCTGCTTGATATTGCCCATCTAACCTTACAGTGGGAGCTTGGGTAATTCCATAAAAAGCGGTGCGGGCGTTATTCATATTTACATTTAGGTTGTTTACAGGATCATTTCCTGGAAACGGAGTGTGGTACTGTACTTTTACAATTTCAGCGGAATTTCCTAATTGCTGGTAAAGAAGATTATGTGAGGCAACCGATGGAACTGAGTTGTTTGTAAAATTTTCTAACAAAACAACGCGGGTACGTTCTCCAATAAATACGTTATCAAACGCAAATCCATCAGTTAAAGAATTGTTGGCCCCGAAAGCAATTCTGAATACTACTTTATCGCGCGTATAATTTAAAATTGTATCTAGTTTATTTATTGCAGTAACCCATGTATTGTATTTACCCAAACTTGAAAGGGCATTCCCTGACCAGCCTATGTCGTTGGCAGGTTGATTACCAGGGCTATTTGAGATGCCCCGCGTATCATACCAATTTATTCCTTTTCCTACTTCTCCAATGGTTATCCAATCAGCGTCATTTTCAATTTTACCATTCACATTCGCTTGTAAAACCGCCCCATTAACACCTGCGGGCGTGTCCGAAAAAATGTCTAATGATATTATGGGTTTCGAAATACTACTTAAATTAAGACATTCGCTTAATACCCAGGATTGCTCTTCCTTATTATTAGTCCCATTTATTTTTGTGTCCCAGCCCTTACCCCGAGTCGCCACAACTTCATTTCCTTTTAACCCCAGAGTACCCCACTCCCAGGAAGAATTTTTACCACCGGCAATCCAATTATTTGAATTATTAAAGTCGGAAGTGTATGGATTATCTCTTGAAATTGCACCTGAGAACTTAGGTAAAATGTAAACAGGCTTGATAAGGGTATCCGCACAGCCGGCTGGAGTACTTGCAATGAGTCGAACCAGATCGCTGCCAACGTTGGTATATTGTACCAATGGATTACCGGCAGGGCCAGTATTTGTATTATCATATCCCAAAGTGTTGGTAAGGGCAAAATCCCAATTATAGTTTAAGTTAGTAAGAGGGGGTTGGGAAAGTTCGGTAGGTAAAAAATTAGCAAAGGGAACAGATTCTATGCAGGGATTTTGCCAGCTAAAGTCTATTTTAGGTAAAGGATTTACTGTTACACTAATATTAAGCGGTGAACTTTGACAAATACCATTAGTCTTGGTAACGTAGAAGGTGATTCCATTAACAATGGAATTGTTAACTGGTGGGTCGAATGAATTTCCGGTTGCCAGTAGATTTGTTAGCGCTGCATCTCCGTACCACTTGTAGGTAATAAAATTCTGCGGATTGGCTGCAAACTGCGGCACAGGTTCTTGTTGACAGATATTTACATTTGACCCCTGGGCAGAAACAATGTCACTTATAAGCGGTGTGCCGGGTCTTTTGTAAACTTTAATTGTGACGGGATTTGATACACTCTGACAGCCTGTAGATGGATCGATATAAGTATAGGTGATCTGTTTTTCTACTGGATTCCCGATGTTCACATTCTCTACATTGGAGGCAGTAAATGTCCAAACAACAGGATCGCCACCGAATTGGATAGGAGGATTTACCGCTTGCGGAGGAGATAATTCGAATTTATCTACGGCTGCGTTATTTGAGTTAGGAGGATTTCCAATTAAAGCATAAGAGGTTTCATCATCGCAGAATGAGGTTTGTTCCATTGAAAATGATGCTGCAGTTGCAGGTCTAACCTCTATTAAATCCCAGATGGTAAAAGTGAAAAGGCCATTGGTAATTTCAAATCCTATCCAAATACCAAATCGGCCATAAATGTTGGCAGTTGCTCCATATACCAACTGATAGTCGGGAAATTGGGGGTCGAAAATCTTAGCCGCGTTTTGGGTAGCGTCTAATTGATTGGCCAGAGTTACCTGTGTAGCAAACATACCCGGAGAAACTGTTCCGTTAGTTAATCGACCACCGGGAGTATTCCAATAAACAAACCGAACAAAACTAAATCCGGGATAGTAAGTATCTATAAAGTTTTGAGCACTTAAAATGCCTGTAGCCGGGCTATTGTTACAATATTGAGGGTTTAGTCCGGTTATGTTAGTGGTATATACTTCAAAAATCTTGGTAATCTGATATTCACAATTTGCTCCGGAAGTAGCCTTATGTCTATAAGTTACATTGTAATTTCCTGGGGCAAGAGTTTGAGGATTGAACCGATAAACCCCCGCAACATTAGAGACACCGGGGCCAAAAAATTCTGTATCAGGGGCCCCATTCGGTTGGCCAACCAATTTAACGGGATTTGAATTAACACTAAATCTGGTCTCTGTTGGCAATATGGTAACGTCATCAGCATTTAGCTTTTCTACGGTAAATGATAAACCCACAGGTTTGGGCGATCCAATTTGAGCGGTTACCGTACCAAGCGCGGTGCCTGAAATAACACCTGCTAAGTTTGCGGTGCCACCCAACCGCGTAATATTTCCAGTAGCTGGGTCTGGATCGTCTCCGTTAGGTTTATTACCAGGGTGCAAATGGCGAATTCGAAGGCCGCTTATTGTAATACTATTAACTGAGCCAGATCCGGGCCCGGAAACGGTAAGCGTAAACTCAACAACATTCGGATTTGGATAAGTTAATGCTGACGCGGAAACACCAGCGCCCCCAACTGAAGGGGCTGTGGTAATAGCAGGATCAAACAAAAAACCGCTTGGCAAAGAAATAGAAATAGTACCGGAAGATGAGAAACCTGCGGGGTCGGTTTCTGAAATCACTATGTTACCTAAATTCTGATAATTGCCACCATAACAAACTGTAAGCGGAGGGGGTTGTGTGATGTTGGATGGAGAACTTGTAATGGATATAGTAGCAGTGGCATCCCCAATCAGATCTGCATATGCATCGTCTGAAGCCTCAAGTGTGTAATTGCCTGCTCCGGAAATGCGCAACTGATTCCAGGTATATACACCCGAACTCAGAAAAGGAGTTAAAGATTCACCGCCACCTGCTGTTAAGGTTCCAGATGGCGAGCTTGCGGATTTAGCCAGCGATATTTGACCATTATAATCCAGATCTAGGTTATTGTAAGGGTTTGAATCTACAGCCCGAACAACTACCGAAAAGTTTGTATTAACAGGAGCGCTTGCTGGAAAGGCACTATACACCAACTTTGATGCATTTACTGTAACCACATTAGTAACGGAGCCGGTGGTTGTTGCACCACCGCCATCGGCTGCTGCAAAGCCCGATGTATTAGCAGATGTCGTTACCCCGGTTATAGTTATATGTAATTGGTGATTGTCAGTAACTATATTTTGAAAACTTGCACGTACATTAATTCGGAAAGTACCGTTATCGGGAACTACAATGGCTGAATTAGGCGTAAACGTAATGGTGCCACTGCTTACAGTTTGCTGGGTACCGGCTATTTCAGTATCTGTATCGTCATTAAAAAGTGCAATTTGCCTTACGTTAGAGTAGTTGGTAAGTTGAATTGTTATAGACGTAACGTTAGTGGCTTTGTTGTCCGGATCTCCTGTGGCACCTCCATCGCGAATAAGAAAATCTGCTAATGTTTGACTTGCAGCCGAGTTAGGAGGGACTGGCTGATTAGGGCCTATGGTTGTACCTTGATAACTTCGATACGCTATAGCAGCGGTTGTACCGCTGTTTGCAAATATGATATCGGACAACTGAGAGGTGTTAAATGAAAATGTACGACTGGAGGTAAATGAATTTATACTCCCGGTATTCATAGTTACTCCACCTTGATTCAAGGAATATCCCACGTTTGTTGTTGCAGCGGTTACGCTATTGGCAACGTCAACCACTAAATAATAATAGACAGGCGTTGAATTAATCGTTTTATCTCCTGCGGCTACGGCAGCAAAACTGAAATCCCCATCTGGCGAAGAATCACTCAGAATTTGAGTGCCTATTGTACCTGCGGTAGTTGCGCGGTAAATATATTCATTAGTGAATTGTGTGGTTAAACCAGTATAGGTAAAGGTTATATTGTTAATAGTCTGCACTCCATCTGAAGTAACTACAAAGCCGGCAATAACCTGCTGCGTAGTTCCGGCTGACAGAATATTACTGCTAATGACGGGCGAAGTTCCGGCTAAGATAGGAGTGATGGTTGTTGAAATATTAAGGGTAGTTGCACTTCCAGTCGGAAATCCAGTGGAGGTTAAAAAATTGTAAGTTTGATCATCGCCTCCTCTATTGTAGGGAATAATGGCATAATGATAAGTTGTATTTGGAGTTAGGCCGGTTACATCATTGTAACTCGAAGCCACAGTAGAATTGATTATGGCTTTAAAAAGCCCAAACGAATTTGGGGCACCACCATCCACTAAGGTCGCTAAATCGGCTGCAACAATCGCACTGCTTTTAATCAACAAAATGTATCCATTCGCATTACTTATGCCCGAAGTAGTAATGCTATTGAAGCTTAGATTTAATTGTGTGGAACCCGCTGCGGTTACCGTTAACGAGCCAGTTGCATGACCGCTCGGTTCCGAAGCAAAAGTAAAATCATTTACAGTCTGCGGTGCGGTTTGATTATAGCTATAAGTGACAGCGGTTGTTCCGTTCCACGCAAAGGGAACAATTGTGTAATAATAATCTGTGCCAGCTGTTAATCCCGTGTCGCTATATCCAGTAGCTGTTCCATCTGTAATGGTGGTGATCTTGTCTCCGGTACCATCTGTGGGCGGGGCTACTCCATCGGTTAAGGCACCTAAGGAAGGAGCACTTCCGGCATTCCGATAAATTAAATACCCGGCTGTAGCGCCTGAGCCTACCCAGCTATTGGCTGAAGGGAAAACTAAATTTATGGTTGTGCTAGAACTAGCAGTTGCAGTAAACTGCCCATTCGACAATTGAAGTGGCCGCGTAACAAAATCTACTTCGGATGTTATTCCTATATCTGCGTTATTACGAGCGTAAGCAACAAAATAAATTCTGGCTGCAGCCGGCATTGCCGTTCGGGCTTGTGTAAAAGCACCTGGGGTAGCTGAGGATTCTTCTAATTCATTTGAATTAGCTACTGGAGTTGAGGTGCTCCATCGGGTACCTCTATGTGTGAGAGTTCCGGTAACAGAACCACCCAGCGTGGCAGAGGTTGTGGAGATGCCGGTTACAGTAGGAATACTTACAACCGGAGCCTGCGCATGGGCCGAGAAAAATGAAAAAAATATGCCGATTGTTAAACCCGCAAGTCGAACTAACTTCTTTTGATTAATTTCTGTCAGACTTTGTATAAAGCTCATAGAACAGTACAATGTTTATTAGTTTTTTTGCTCTCCGTTTTTGTCAGTTTTCAGTATAAACATGGCTCCATAATTTCCAGCAGTAGATGTGCCGAAAATCATTAAGTCCCCAGACTCGGTTTCAATGATTGCAGAAGGTACTTCAGCGCCACCGCCTCCAAATGTCTTATGCCATATCAAGTTTCCTGTTGGATCAAGTCTAATGAGAATCAGATCTTTTAATCCTTTACCTATATCGTTGTTAGTGTTAAAGGTGCCAATCAAAGCAAATCCCCCATCCTGGGTAGAGGTAATAGCTTCCCCATTGTCGATTACAATTGACTCGTCTTTGTTATTCTGTGAGCCAGCCAAAAGGCTGGCAGTATCAAAGTATCTGTCGCTACCAGATACAATTTGGCCATTGGCATCCACCCGCAAAAAGAATACATTTCCTTTTGAGCCACGCGTATCCTGGCTGTAGGTTCCCACTACTCCAAAGCCAAATTCTGGTGATCGGGCAGGTTTAATGTCGCGGGGAATAAAAGATTGCGAAGTAGTTTGACCAATTAAAGAATACGAAGGAAAAATTGACCCGATTTCTACAACGGGTATTGCTACCCACGAGTTTGTGAAATCGCCTGCAACGTTAGCAATGGCAGATGCCCATGTCAACCGATTATTCCTAAAGTGCAACGAACGGGAATTAAGGGATGTACGTCCTACTAGCTCGTGCCTTTTCATCCAATCGATTGTCCCGTCTGGTTTGAATGAAATAATCATCGGTTCTGCCGGGGCAGTACTCTGATTGGCAACACTACGCTTATACGTAGATAACACATAAACGTCACCATTCGAATTTGTTGTAATGGATTCAGCGGAATAATCCTCTCGAATGGGGTTAATCTCATCGGCAATGAGAACACTTGAGGTTTCATTAAAAAACGGATCGAAAAAAGTAACTTTTAAGGATGAGATGATGATATTAGAAACTTCATTGGCTGCAGCGTTGGTCACAACCACATCACTAGCCAGAACATACTTTGTAACTACTCCATTCACTAAAATTGGTTTTAGTGCTTTTGCGTAACTTCCGGGTAGTTGTATTTGCTGTACCTGGTTTCCGTTTTTGTCTGTTTCAATTACTACAACCACATTGTAGCTGGAGTCCCTCAAGACATCTTCTACGCTCATATTTCCAAGCAGAATATATCCGCTGGGTATCTCCTCAAGTGTTACTCCAGAAATGCTATAAGCACCCTCGAAGAATTTAAGGTATGTATTTCGTGGAGTTGGATTCTCAATATCAAGATTTGAGCAACCTAAACAAACTACTATTAAAACGATTACTAATTTTCTCATTTGCGAAGCGACCGTTTCTTTGGATTAAACATGTTGACGATGTAAGCTCCGCTAATTGATAACGAAGATACTTTGAAGATAGAATCTGCATATCGCTGTTCCCAAGCAGCTTGCTCAGTTTTAAAAGCAGTTTCATTGGAATTTACTTGAGTAAGCCCGTAGCCATAGCGTGCTTCAGCAATTATATATCCCCCCGATACTCTGAATTTTACTCCGGCAGCCAGAAGCAAGCTCAGATTTATTTTCTCTCTGATTGCGTTAAAATCAAATGAAGTTTCCTGCACCGATGTGTAATCTGTAATTAATCTTTCGCCCTGTAATTTGGCATTCAACAGATAGTCAACTGCTAACCCCATACCGAGATAGGGATTATACTTACTCTTTTTTGATGTAGAGTTTTCGTCAAGTTGATACTGAACTAAGAGAGGCAGCGAAATAAGATTTTGTGTTTCAATCCCCCTAAACTCATTAATTAATGGTTTGCCTTCAGTGTTGCTTCCGCGATCAACCAGCAAAGTGCTTTGAAATTTTCGTTGATAATACAAAAGTTCAGCATGAAGTGTAAGTCTTTCGTAGTCTTTCCCTGAATGCCTTAGGTGTAAACGAATAGGCACTTCCAATGAAGCCCCGAATTGTAGTGAGACTCCATATTTGTATTTACTTCCTTCGGCAAGCTCTACGGCAGTTACTGTACTGGATACATTTGGTCTACTACCGTTGGCTCCAAGCGTGGCTCCTATACGGTAAATCTCCTTTGTGCGGAAGGTTCTGTAGAGTGCAACAAACTCAGCAGGATCTACCACGGGATTTATTTCAAAATAGTGATCGGTTTGCAATAACTCCAACATTCGGACATCAGCTTTTTCCGGTTCTTCCAGATAGATATAGGTTAAAGTTAAAAGTTTCAATAAACTAACTTTTTCAGCTTGCCCGCAGTTCAGCGTATTGTTATCCAAAGCTTTTATGATAACACCTTCCAACTCATGAAGACGCCCTTGTTCATAAATGGACTGGGCTAATCGGACTGTTTGAGTACATGAAGTAGCTTGGGCAGAGGCACCGTAAGTGGATAATACCAGTAAAATGAAAATGTAAATTCGCATCATGATTATCGCCCAACTTTATTTAATGCTGAGTTGCTTCTAGATTGTAACCCACTCGGATATTGTTCGCAGGTAAGGTCATACTTAAAATCTTCCAAATTGCCCACATAAATCACCCATTCTTCTTCCGTTAGATTTCGTTTTACTCTTTCACAAAGTAAAGTGGCCATGTTATTAAAATTTGTGGGATATGCATGTATTGTCTGATCAGTTCCTTTAACTGTTTCTCGTACACTATTGATACCGGCAAGTAACTGAGAATCATCCGGAGTAAAAGTTACATTCCACACCCAGTCATGGTCGCTTAGTATAATGGGTTGTTCATTTAACTTTTGAAAATTCCAAAGCCGCACAGTATAATCCTTGCTGGCAGAGGCCATGAATGTTCCGGCATGATTGAATTTAATATCTTCAATTTGCGAACCGTGGCCCTGTAATTCACGAATCTTCAGGCCATTGCTAATAATGGTTATTAATCCATTTCGGCTACCGGTTATAATTTGTCTCCCATCGGGGGCGAAGCAAACAGAGGTTAATCCGTCTGAGACTTTTGTTTTTGTAGCAGCAAAATTTTTAGCAATATCCCAAACATACAAGTTTCCTTTGTCTCCAGCGCCAGCCAACAGGCTTCCATTTTCATTCAAATCCAAGGAAACAATTTTTTCCTCAGGCACAATCACTTCTTTGGAAGAAGTTAGATCTGAGTATTTAATGCTATGGCCAGAGTTATCGCGCGCGTAGAATCCTTTGCCGTCAGGTGTAAAATGTACATTCTCGATATTGTGTCGAAACCCATAGATTTTCTTAGCCGGGGCAGATAGATTACGTAAATCATATAACTCGGCATAATTTGCCACAGCATTTATCGGGTAAAGACCGCCTGCAACCAACCAGTTACCATCCGTACTCGTGTCAATTGTAAATACAAGGTAGTCTTGCCGGGCTTCAACAATTACTTCGGCTTTCCATTCACCATTTAAAAAATGCCACTTAATTATTTTACCGTCACTTCCACCTGAATAAATATGGTTGCCTTTGCCATGGGTTTCTAATGCACGGGCAGCGCCATTTTTATGGGCTTCAAGACTTTTAGTCAATGGATCACCATAATTTTTTAGTGCGGTGTACAAGCCTCCATATACATCGCTATTATACTCGTAACCACCGTATTTCTTATTAAACTTAAAGGCTTGCTGAGCAACTAAGCCCTCCAGAGCGAGATCGTTTCCAAGTTCCTTTGATTTAATAGCCATAGCTTTGGAAGCCGCAAGGTATTTCTCTCGCTCAGCACGCTCTGCGTTTCGGTCAGCACGTTCGGCATTGGCAATAGCCAACTTTTCATTGGCGCTAGCGGTTCGTTCATTTGCTTCGGCAAACCCTTTTTGCCGTAGTGCCTCGGCTTCTTGTTCTTTTGCTTTTCTTTCATTTTCCTGGGCGAGTTTGCGTTGCTCGGCTTCGGCTTCCTGGGCGGCAACAGCCTCTTTGCGGGCGGCATCTGCCCGGTCGCGCTCGGTTTCAGCAATTTTTTGCTGCTCGAGGGCCTTAGCCTCATTCTCTTTTGCCCGGGCTTCATTTTGCCGAGCCAAATCGGCTTGCCGGTTGGCTTCGGCTTGCTGCATAAAGGCATATACAAAAGCAACCAAGGCAATGGCCGCCAACGAACCGAACACAATCGCAGTAATACGAGCGCGTTGCAATTTGCGTTTGGCTTCCAGTTCTTTAATCCGTTGCTCCGTATCAAATTCTTTCTTAGAGTACTCCAGAAAGATCATGGTACGCTCAAAGGCCGGATGGTACCGTTGTCCCCAAACTAATGTAGGCTTGTGCTTGGCTTGCCAGTTAAGGGCTAATTGTAAATCGGGCGGGCGCCACAATCCGGCTTTGCCAACCTGGTATTGCGAGGCCGCTTCGGCCAAACGCAAGTACATCTGCACAGCTTCACTCTCGTCATCTACCCAGTTTTTCAAACGTACCCAAATGCGCATCAAACTTTCGTGCGAGATGTCGATCATCGACTTGGACCCCAACTCGATGCCAAACGCAGGGGTTAATAACGAACGGCCGGGCTCTCTGAATTTTTCAATTACAGCCACCACATCAGCTTCCGCTACATCGGCAATGGAAGCAATCTCATTCAAGCGCGTGGGTCTTCGAATACCAAAATTCTCGCCACGCTTTTCGGTAATAGCTTTAAATAAAATTTCGCAAATGCGTTGTTGCTCTTCATCCAGTTCGTCATACGCTTCGTTGGCGTGCATCGAAAGGGCTTCGGCCATGGTACCGATGGCTTCGTAATGCTTCAGGTCAACGGGTTCGGCTTCGTAGTCGCGGTACCGGGCCCAATAGCTCCATGTGCGCATGAGGGCGTGTTGCAGAATAGGCAGTTGATCGGGGTTGTCGCCCAAATCGTTTAGCAGTTGTTGCGTTAACCGCGGAGTAATTTTGGCATTGCCTACGGCCACGGGTCCTTCTATCGCTCTGCGCTTCTGATCGCGCGTCATTTGCGGAATCAGGTAATGGCTATCGTTAATTTTGCGGGTTAGCTCCGGAAATTGCGCACACTCGCCAATAAAATCCGAGCGCATGGTAATGGCTACATAGATGGGAGCATCTTCGTAGTTTACGGCTTCCATTAGCAGGTTAATGAAGGCCAGCGATTCGTTTACCGAATTCGGATCGGTACTGTCCTTAAAGCGAAAAAGCTCTTCAAACTGATCGACCAGTATCAGGTAATTGATGTCTTCCTTTCTTCGCGATTGCTGAATGGCTTCCACCAAGCCAAGAGAACTGCTTCGTAATAAAGTTGAAACGATGGTGCGCTTTATCTTTTTGTCTTCACCATCGGCTGTGTTGTAATCTTTAACTGTTTTAAGGAGCGATTCGGCCAGGTTATCAATCGGGCCGGCACCGGGTCTTGTTACTACCACTTCCCAGTTGGGGCTGGCATCGGTAAGAAACCCTCCGTAAAGAATGGGTAACACACCGCAATAAATAAAAGAGGACTTACCACTTCCGGAAGGACCAATAACACCTACAAACCGGCTCTTGGAAAGTTTGAGGAGCACTTCATCGCTCTGACCTTCGCGGCCAAAAAACAAGTGGCTCTCGTCTATTTGAAACGGACGCAAGCCGGGGAAAGGGTTAGCTGTACCGATCAGTGTGCCGTGTTCATCTACCATCTGGCTCATATCTTTATGAGTTTATGTCTTGTAAAAACGTCTTCAGGTTTTCCAGCGAGCGACTCGTATCGCCAGCTATTAATGTCAGGTTTTGATTTTTAAATCCATCTAAAGTAGAACTGCCAGCGGCAACGATGGCTTTGCCTTGAATTGGTTTTTTCCGGCCAAAGCCAGGGGCTTTCAGCAGGTCAAGTACTTTCATACGCACCCACTGGTCGTTTACTTTTCCTTTAAAAATAATGGCCCCATCAAAGTTGCGCAGGTTGTCGATATGTTGTTTACGCACTTCCAGTAACTCGCCTTCAAAGGCCGGGGTTAAAACCTTAAACCCCGATTTCTCAATTGCCTCCCGATACGGTCGCACTGCGCTGTCGTCTATTTTATCGTGTACCAGGTAAATGGATTTGGTGCCGGGGTCTTCCATGTTTCTGCGCTCCTGTGCTTCCAGCAATTCTTCGCGCATAATGTTTTTAAAGTCCTCCAGCGGATTTTGTAAGATCTCGGCACCTTCCTGGGCTTCGGTATCGCGTTTCAAGGTGTCAATAAATGCACGTTGCTTATCGCTGGCATTTTTCAGGTTTTGCGAAATCCAGATTAACCGCGAAAACTCTTGTTGCGTTTGTTTTTTTTCTGCGGCTATCTCGGCTGCGATTTGATTTTGGAGATCGACAATAGAGCGGTCAGTGCCTTCGGGTATTTCGCCATACGCGCTGCCCACCAGGTGCACCGAAAGTGAGCATTCGTCCAGATCTTTCCGCACTATACGGGTTAGTTCGCCCACATGCGCAGGAAGTGTGTTCTTTGGCAACACAATGTATCCATGGCGCTGCAACTCGCGCTTAATAATATTTCGTTGCACCGAAAGATCATGACCGGTTTCGGCCAGGTAGATGGACTTGCGCTTGTAAATGTTTTTTACTTCCGAGCGGGCGCTGCCTTCGTTCAAGATCATCAAGGCATCGTGCAGGTCGTACGTTAAATCCACCAGCTTCATCCAATATTGTTTTTCTGCTTCCTGGCTAAAGAAATCTGAATATTCTTTTTGCAGACCGGTTTCTACATCCAGTTGGTACATCTCGTAACCCAATAAATCGCGCAAGCGTGGTGGTTGTTCTTGTGCGGTAAGTGGCGCCTTCATTACCTTAAACACGCGATTGATTTTAGACTCAGCCGAGTTTTTATAAAATGTTTCGAGGTTATCGAGGCAGCGGCCGGAGTGAATAAACTCTTTGGTAAGAATGGGCACCAGAATGGCTGCATTATTTAACGCGGGGGCTGTGGCCGAGTCGAATTCGGATTTAAGAATGAGATTGGGTTTGGTGCCTTGCACCTGGGTGAGCATGAGCTCTAAAAACTTTTTGAATTGGGTAACCCAGCCTACCTCGCTCTTTTGTGCCGCTTCGTTGTCCTTCTCCGCATAGGTTATTAAAACATCAATTTCGAATGCCATAGGTTAAAAAATTAGGTGGTGGTTTCGGTTTTGGAAGTAATATTATGAATAAGGCCTTGTGCCAACTCGTGGTGGTTGGCCAATACAAAGTAAAAATCTACCAAACTTATTTTGAAGAGTACGCTGCGCTCCGTGGCGCTTACTTCGGTTATCACGGGTGTGGGCCCTTCCTGAAACAAGTCGCCATACACTGCGCCTGGGGTAAGATCCATTACAACCTGCTCGTTATTTTTAAGAACAGATTTTCCATGCGCCATAATTAATATGGGCATCTCTTCAGTTTGCGGAATGTTCATTTTTTCTCCGGCCTTCAGGGTAACGGGTTGAATCTTATCGGCCAGGTCGCTCAGCACTTTTCCTTCGATGTGATAGAATGCCGGAATAGATTTGATGAGCATGATCATTTCGATGTAGAGAAAGAAACCGTCATCCAACCCATCCAGCAACTGGTTGTTTTCAATAGAGGAGTCGAGAAATTTTTTGTCTTTGTACGGCAGCCGTTCGGAGATGGCCTGGTACGCAGCTTTATCTTTGTTATAGATTACCCAGGCGGTAGTTTCCTGCAGCAGCTTGTCGTTGTTAAACATCTGACTAATGAGACCGCGGCTTACGCGAAAATTAGGAATGTAGGCGCAGGCATGCACGGCACAAACTTTTGTCCACCGGTTATTGTAGTTAAAATCGCGGTTCAAAATGTAATTGATAACCTGAATAGGATTATAGCTTTCGCGCGGAAAATAAATTTGCAGCTTCTCTAATTTTTGCGGAGTGGGTGAGTCGTCCAGCAGCGGGATAAGTTTTGGTTTCAGGTCCTGATCTACGAACAGATCGATCAATTCCAATGCATATTGAATGCTATCGGGGCTTCCAATCTCTACATTTTCTTTTACTAATTGTACTGATTCCGGATCGTACAACAGCGAGAGTAATAAGCTCAGATGTTCGTAATTGTCGCGAATCTCTTCTCGTAATGCCTCTCGCAGGTAGTGATAGAGGGGTTCGTCTGGCAACTCGTGCAATGCAGCCAGGTTCCACAAAGTCTTGCTCATTTCAGTATCGAGCAAATCTTTTACGGCCAGTGCTTCGCGGCCGCTTGCCTGGTAGTTGATGTAACGCAGCGAGTAGAGTATCTGCTTTACAATGCGCTTATCGGGGTAATCAATTTTTTTCCAGAGCAACTGCAAACTTTCCTTGCCGGGAATATGGCCAATAATCTGAATGATCTTAAGCATTACCAGGTCTTGCTGCCCCGATTTATGGAAGGCTGTTTCCAAAACCGGCAAAGCAGCAGCTCCGGCTTCTTTTAATGCCGAGGAGGCCTGGTGCGCATAGCGGGGCGATGCCAGTAGTTCTATTAAAACGTTCCAGGTTTCGGGGCGCTTTACTTTGCGGGCGGTAAGCAGTGCTTCGGTACGGACCTTGGGGTCGGCATCGCGCAGCAACTCCAACAAAATAAAAATGGTTTTCTGGTTGGTGAGTTTGCGCATTAATTTGGCTGCCAGCAATCTGTCAGTTTGCTTTACCGACTTGCTCAGCTTCATCAGCTTTTCAACCGGTATATTCAGCAGGTCGCTGTCTTCGGCCATGCCGGCTGCCTGCAAGGCGAGGCCTTTAATTTCGGTTTCGCGGGCAAGAATGCCCAACTCTTCTATTTTTTGCTGCGCAAAGCGAGCTACTTTTTTAGATGGACTTTCGGCCAGTTGCAGCAGCGAGGTTTCGAACAATGCCGGCTCTAGTTTTTCCATCAGTTTTAAACCGTAAATAATTTTTTCCTCGGCTGTGCTGCGCACTTCTTTTTCCAGCACACTGTCTAAAGTATATTCTTTTACCAGGTTCTTCGTTACAGCCGATTTATTTTTTACTAACGAATTTTGAAGTGTTTCTCTATAGCCATGGTACATGCGGTTGGTAACAAGGTACCAGATAAGCAAGATGGGGATGGTAAAAATTGTGATGGAGAATACATTAAAAATATCGAAGGAGTTAATTAAAACAATAATGCCCCCGGCCAACGCGCTTGCCAACGCGGTTACCGTGCCTTCAATTTTGGTTTGTGTATCAATGCTAATGGAGCGGTCAATGGGTACGTAAAAGAATTTAAAGGTAGGCTCGTCCAATGCTTCGCGCAGCGAGTTAATAAAGAGCTTACTCATGGCAATGGCAATGAAAAAGAATGTAATGGTACTTTTTTCGCCTGTAGTAAAATCGTAGCCAAAATAAGTTCCAAGCCCAATGGCTGCACCGGTAAAAATTAAAAGCACAATGGGGTTTATAAGCAGCGAAATGCGCAGGCCATAATCCTGGTTCAACCGGTCGGTAACAAACGTGGTAAACAAGAAACTGAAAATAACCACGGTGCCCTCAAACAAACTAAGAAACGTAGCCACCTGCTGGTCGTCCATCTTTCCATCGTTTGTGTACTGATTGGTGGTTGCGTTAAAAAATGCATAGTCCACAAACCGCAGGGCTATTAATGAAATAACAATGAATAGCGATAGCGTAACAATGTAGCGGTTTCCTAAGAATTGAGTGATGGTCAGTTTTTTGATTTCTGATTCACTCTTGATGGCCGTTCTTCCTGCTGAGAGATATTTTCTTGAAAGAATAACAAACAAGACGAGATATCCGATAATACTTACCAGGCCTATGGAGTAAAGCGACTCGGGCGTAATACCATAGGAAAGCATAATGGGGATTGCAAAAAAAGCCAACACGGCTGCTATATCGGTTCCAACGTCAACACTGCCCACCAGGCGTTTGGAAACGCGCACGTTGAACATGCGGTTAAACGAGCCCCAAAAAACCAGTTGAATAATAAAGGTAAAGGGCAGAATGAGGGTAAACCCGAAGTAGAATAACTGTGTTGTATCTTCCACGTAGTCTTCGCCAAACTCGATAAAAGCGGTAAAGGCAATTACCAAAAGCAGGTTAAAAACAGCAAGGGCCGTGAATGGTATCCGGCCCTGAAGAAAGTTGTAGAGTAAAGTAATTATAATGCCTATTCCTCCCGAAAGCGCCAGCGCTTCGGGCAGTTGTATTCGTTCGTCAAAGTGGGAAAGAAAAAGGGTTTGCGATGCTACCGCCACCGTAGCTAAAAACAAGCCCATCAGAAAGCTCATTATCAGCAATAGCGAAACCTGGCCGGTTTCTTCAGGCTCTACATCCAACAGTTTCCACAGGCGGTTAAGCATAGGGCAGCAATAAATCTCTAAATTTTAAACAATTCAGCGAAAAAACCTATTCAATTAACAGTTGATTTAACTTGTGTTACTTATTGATTAATAGTTGGTTGATGTAAGACTAACGTAAGGATTAAATCCGCTGAACGAAAAAATCCGATCACGCCATAAATCAGGTTGCAATTAATAAAGTAAGTGCTTGCGCTAAATTATTTTCGAAAGAGCAGCGAGCTATCGCCATAACTTAGAAACCGGTAGTTGTTGCTGAGGGCCTCTTCGTATATTTTTTGCCAATGAGTGCCAACGAAGGAAGCCACCAACAAGATGAGCGTGGAGGCTGGCTGGTGAAAGTTGGTGATGAGTGCGTCAACCACCCGGAACCTGTAGCCCGGTACAATATAAATGGCGGTTTCACCTGCTACTGTGTCTGTTTGGGTCCGTTCCATGCAGGCCAGCACCTGTTGCAGGGCTTCGTGCCGGGTAATTTCTTGCGGCAACGTGTAGGCATCGTGCTGCGAGATGTGGAACTCGGCCTGCGGGTTTGTTTTAAGTTTTACTCCAAACCAGTACACACTTTCCAAGGTACGCACCGAGGTAGTGCCAACTGCCACCGAAAGGGTGTTGGTGAGCATGGCTTCCACATTGGCGCGCGAAACCACCAACTGTTCCTGATGCATGGTGTGCTCCAGGGCGTTTTGGGTTTTTATCGGCAGAAAAGTTCCGGCACTTACGTGAAGGGTAAGAAATTCCTTTTTTATTCCGACTTGTTCCAGTTGGTTCAGTACGGCTTGCGTAAAATGAAGGCCGGCCGTAGGTGCCGCAACCGCTCCGTCATGCCGGGAGTATAAAGTCTGATACGTTTCTTTGTCGGCCGGTTGCACCGGCCGGTTTAAGTATGGTGGCAGCGGTACAACTCCGCAAAGAGAAACTAGTTCGGCAAACGTATGGCTGCTATTCCAGGTAAACTCAACTATACCTTCAGCCCGGTTAATCAGGCGGGCTTCCAATTCAAATTCAGCATGCAAAAAATGTAGCAACGTATTATCGGGCCAGCGTTTTAAATTGCCAATAGTACAGTGCCAGCGGCAGGTACCGGTTGCTACCATGGCTTGTTGCACAAGGTGCGATGGCGCCACGGGGTTCAACAAAAAAATTTCAATAGTGGCTCCGGTTTGTTTTTTAAAATGAAGCCGGGCCGGAATTACCCGGGTGTTATTAAAAAACAAAGTACTTGCTGCCGGTAGGTGTGTAATCAGGTTGCTAAACGTATCGTGATTGATTGTTTCATTTCGGAAAACCAATAATTTGGATTGATCGCGCTGTGGCAATGGAAAACGGGCAATGCGATCGTCCGGCAACTCATAAAGGTAATCCTGCAGAGAGACTATCGGTTTGGTCATAAATCCATGCAAAGGTATTAAACACCCGTGGTCGTGTGTAAATATTTGGCCATCTTCACCCTGATTTTTTTCTATGGCACTAAAGGCGCAACTCCGCAAACAGATTTTTGAGTTCTCTTTCAACGCGCGCACTTCGCGTGGGGCTATGAAAGACAAGACCTCATGGTTCATTCTGCTTACCGATGAGGCTAAAAGTATTACCGGCACAGGCGAATGTGGTCCCTTGCCGGGATTAAGTCCGGAACTTACGGAAAGCTTTGAAGCTACATTGAATCAACTCATTGCATGGATAAATGAAAGCCATTTGCAAGGATTAGAGCTCCCCAACCTTCAGGCTGCGGGCAAGTGGGTAGAGAATAACCTGGCGGAGCAGTTCCGGAGTTCGTCAATTATTTTTGCGCTGGAAACAGCCCTGCTTGATCTGGCCACCGGTGGGCAAAAAGTTTTGTTCGATAATAGTTTCAGGAGGGGCGTTCCTGTTCCAATCAATGGTTTGATTTGGATGGGCGGCCTCGATTTCATGCTTCAGCAAATTGAAATAAAAATCCGCGATGGATTTACGTGCCTAAAACTAAAAGTAGGTAGCCATGATTTTGAAAAAGAATGCGATGTGCTGCAATACATTCGCAGAAAGTACTTTCGTGAAAACATTACGATACGGTTAGATGCGAACGGGGCATTTAAACCCGAAGAAGCGCTGGATAAGCTTCATCGGCTTGCGCGATTTGAAATCCATTCTATTGAACAACCGCTTAAACCAGGCCATCACTCTTTACCGGAACTTTGCCTCCAATCGCCTATTCCTATTGCGTTGGACGAAGAGTTGATTGGAGTTACCGGGCAGCAAAAGAAGACCGAACTTCTTCATCGCGTTAAGCCGGCTTACATAATATTAAAACCAACCTTACACGGTGGCCTTTCCGGTTGTGCCGAGTGGATTGAGTTGGCCGAAAAGGCCGGGATTGGTTGGTGGTTAACCTCGGCTCTGGAAAGCAACCTCGGGTTAAATGCCATTGCACAGTTTACGGCAAACTACCCGATTACAATTCCGCAAGGGCTGGGCACGGGAATGATTTATACCAACAATCTGGAAGGGCCGCTGCTAGTTGAGCGCGGCAACCTTTTTGCCGATTCAGGCGGTTCCTGGGCTGATTTCTAAAAAATAACCCTTAAAACTAATTTTTTTAGCTAATTATTTGCTTTAGTAGTTTTATAAGGCTTATTTAGCTAAAATTATTAGTCAATGTGCGATTTTAAGCTAAAATTAGAGACCAAAAGACTGCAATCGGGCCGGTTTCAGGTAAACTTTAGTACCGGGCTCACCGATGGTTATTATGGCTATCTACTGGCCGAACCACAAACTGCAGTAAGTGACATTATTTCGAAAATTAATCGGCACATAACTGCTTTCGATAACTCGGAAAGATACTTGCAACGCAACCTTTTTTCGTTGGGAAATCGCCAGGTAAACTCTGGCCGGATTTTAATTTTTAAACGCTAATTAAAATGGTAAAACTAAATGAGAACATCCGCATTCTGCGCAGGCGCCTGTCGCTTACACAAGATCAGTTTGCACAAAAGTTAGGCATTAAGCGCTCGTTGGTAGGCGCTTACGAAGAAGGCCGGGCCGAACCGCGCTTAGAGTTACTTCAAAAAATGGCCGACCTGTTTTCCATTTCGGTAGATCAGTTAATTGGACAGGATTTTTCTGCGGCCGCCCCTGCCATGGTAAAATCGTACGAGCGCGGTAAAGATGTTGTGGTTGTTACCGTAGATGCAAACCAGAAACACAATATTGAGTTTGTTCCTGTAAAGGCGGCTGCCGGTTATCTCAATGGTTATGCCGATGTGGAGTATGTGAAGGAGCTACCTCTTTTTAGTTTACCTAACCTAAGGCAAGGTACCTACCGCGCATTTGAGATAAGTGGCGATTCGATGCTACCCTTAATGCCGGGCTCCATCGTGGTGGGCGAGTATGTCGAAAACCTGCGGCATATTAAAAACGGAAAAACCTACATTCTGGTAACCGAGCGTGAAGGCATTGTGTACAAACGTGTATTTAATTACCTGGAAGAAAACGGCAACCTGTTTTTGGTTTCGGATAACCGGCAATATGCACCCTATCAATTACGCGGTGAAGATGTACTGGAAGCATGGTCTGCAAAAGCCTACATCAGCGTACAATTTCCGGATGTTTCCGAAAACCAAGAGGTTACAGTAGATCAGTTAGCCAGCGTAGTACTCGATTTACAGAAAGAGATTTTAGACTTGAAATCAAAGAAATAAAACTTAGCGGTTTACTTTGCCCGACCTTTCTTCTTACAGAGAAGAGAGGCGGGTGAAAGGTTTTGAGTTTAAGAATTTGAAATGTTGAATTTCAAGATTTCAATTGTTTGCGGCCGGTTAATCTTTCCGCTTTGTGTATAGGCAAATTGTCCAAGCTGGTAAATCGATTTTGGATTTTCGTACCGAGATAAGTTTTGCTCAAGTTCTCGCATTACTAAATCAGTTTTTTCTGCCGAAAGCGCAGCTTCAATAATCAAAGCTACCGATTCGCCTAACTGTGCATGCGGCAGGCCCGCAATAAAAAATCGATTGGTAATTTTCAGTTTCTCAAACACCTTAGCAATGAGCGGTTCAACTTTTTCCGGAATAATTTTTACACCACCGGTATTAATCACGCTATCAATTCTTCCAAGCCAGCGAAACTGATTTTTACTTACACGTTCAATCAAATCGTTGGTGATTACAGCTTCGGGGCCCAGGTGTGCAGCCGTAACAACCAAACAGCCTCGTTCGTCTGTTTCAATTTCAAAACCCGGAAGCACCTGAAACGTATTTTCGGTAGTGCTGTTTATTTTTTGAAGCGCTATGTGCGTAAGGGTCTCCGTCATGCCATAGGTGGCAAACATGCCGTTGGTAAATGATTGCAATGCGGTGCGGGTTTGCTCACTCAAAGGTGCTCCGCCAATAAGTACATTCCGGATTTTATGGAGCTTTTCATGCTGCGGAGAGTTAAGGATTGTTTCTACCTGATACGGCACAAGCGCAGTAAAGTCAATTTGAAGATGCGCTACCGATTGAAGCGGATTGGCTTGCGGAGGTGTAACGATTATGTTCATGCCTGTTTCCATTGCGCGTACCAGCATCATCAACCCGGCTACAAACGCAACATCCAGACAAACCAACGCAGTCTCTTCCGGCTTAAGGTTAAGATACTCCGCAGTAATGCGCGCGCTGGCCTTTAACTGGTACCGGGTAACTTCTATTCGCTTGGGGGCTCCGGTTGATCCGGATGTTTGTAAAACAAATTTTTCTTTTTCGTTCAGCCAATCACTACAAAAAATAATGGCTGAAGAAGATTCAGCCACTCCGTTTTTAATTTCGTTGAACGAATAACGTTTACCATTTTCAAGTAACCAGGGCATGGTTGCGTAAATACGTTATGGAAACTTAGGAAACTTAGAGAAGTCGGGTTCTCTTTTTTCCAAAAATGCATTCTTCCCTTCTTTGGCTTCATCGCTAAGGTAGTATAGCAACGTTGCATTGCCTGCCAACTCCTGGATTCCGGCCTGGCCATCCAGTTCGGCATTGAATGCACACTTGAGCATCCGAATTGCCAGCGGACTTTTCTTAAGAATTTTTTTAGCCCACTCCACGTAAGTTTCTTCCAGCTTTTCTAACGGAACAACTTTATTTACCAAGCCCATATCAAGCGCTTCCTGTGCATCGTATTGGTCGCACAGATACCAGATCTCGCGGGCTTTTTTCTGACCCACAATCCGGGCAAGGTAAGAAGCACCAAAACCGCCATCAAAACTTCCTACTTTGGGGCCGGTTTGACCGAAGCGCGCATTCTCGGCAGCGATACTCAGGTCGCACACAACATGCAACACATGGCCGCCACCAATAGCCCAACCGGCCACAGCCGCTATTACCGGTTTGGAAATAGAGCGAATAATTTTTTGCAGGTCGAGCACATTGAGCCGGGGAACGGTGTCGCTGCCCACATACCCGCCATGGCCGCGTACACTCTGGTCGCCTCCACTGCAAAATGCTTTGCCTCCTTCGCCAGTAAGAATAATTACTCCTACCGATGCGTCTTCGCGGCAAAGTAACATGGCATCAATCATTTCCTGAACGGTAAGCGGTGTAAACGCATTGTGTACTTCAGGCCGGTTAATGCTTATGCGGGCAATGCCCTCGTATTTGTGAAACAGAATCTCTTTGTATTCTTTAACAGATTTCCAATCGTATTTAAGTTGCATAGCTCTTTTTTATTACTTGTTTAAAATCGTTGAAAGCAATTAACGCTTGTTGCTGAGTGCTTTTTATTTCTAAAATTTTTGTTGACCCATCAAAAATAAAAAACTCACGCAATGCTTCGGTAAGTTCTTCTTTACTGCCGGCCGTTAAGTATGTGTGGTTAAATTCTTGTGCCAGATGCCGGGCGCTTAGGGCTTGATGTGTAACAAAAAATTCATCTTTCTGTGGTACTGCGCCCGGGCCATCGATCAAGTTGAAAATTACTCCACCCTGGTTATTAAGTACTACCACGCGCAGGTTGGGCATTTTGTAATTGTGCCAAAAAGCATTTCGATCGTAGAAGAAGGCAAGATCGCCAGTTAGAAGTACTTGGGGCGTGTTGCTGCTGAGCGAATGGCCCACGGCCGTGCTGGTACACCCGTCAATACCGCTGGTGCCTCGGTTGGCGTAAACCTGAATGTCTTTTTGTTGTGCTGTTAATCCAACCAGGTTAAGATAGCGCACCGACATACTATTTGCAGCGTGTAAATTGATGTGCGCGGGTAAGTTTTTTAAAATAGTTTGAACTGCATCAAGCTCGTGAAAGCCGGTTGTGGCAAAGTAATTTTTGTAGCCTTCACGGGTAGCTTGTTCAACCGCTTGCCATTGGGCAAAATAGTGTTGGTTTTTCGAATCTTGTCGTTCGGAATGCTCAATGGTAAGTTGATTAAAGAAGTCAAGCGGATGGCATGCTATTGTTTTGGTAAGCGATTGAAACGGGTCGGGCACATACCCGCCCGGTTGAATATGCCAATGCTCTACGGGTGCGTAGCTTCGTAAAAACTGTTTGAGGTTTTTTGAGATTACCGATTTACCAAAAGTAATTAGCAATTCAGGTTGTAGTGCGGCCTTCAAGTTTTCGTTTGCATGAGCAAGAAAAACATCGGCCAACCGAACAGTTTCTTCTGCCGGATGAAAATTTGAGATTACATCGCCCAACAGGGCAGCCCCGTGTTGTTTACAAAACCGGCTAACACCTTGTAACAAGGCTGTGTGCTTTTCTTGCTGGCCGGCAACTACCATTATTTTAGCGTACTGACTTAACTTATTGCGAATACCAGCCAGGCTTTCGATAGTAAGCGTGGGGTTCGTTTTTTCGAGAGTTGTTACTTTCAGATTTTTACTGAATGTGATCGCTTCTCCGGCAGCCGGGTAGAGCGGTTCACGAAGTGGCACATTGATGTGTACCGGTCCGGCCGGAAAAGTGGTGGAAAGCAGTATGGCTTCATTTACCAGCCGCTGAATGTGCCATATCGAATCGGAATGATTGGTGGCAGTGGGCAAGCTATAGGCATGTTTTACATGGGCCCCATAAATATTTTCTTGCCGGATGGTTTGCCCATCCCATTGGTCAATCCACTCCGCGGGCCGGTCGGCAGTAAAAATTAAAAGCGGAATTTGTTGATAGAAGGCCTCGGCTACAGCCGGTGCAAAATTATAAGCGGCACTTCCTGATGTACAAACCAACACCGTTGGTGTTTGTGTTTGCTGTGCTATTCCAAGTGCCACAAATGCTGCGCTGCGTTCATCGCTGAAGGTGCGGGATTGAATGGCAGGATGCGAGGTAAAAGCAAGTGTGAGTGGTGCACAGCGCGAACCCGGACACACCACCGCTTGCTGAATGCCGTGCGCAGCGCAAATAGCAGCGATATCAAAGATGGGTTGGTACGCGCTCACACTGTAAAAAGTTTTTTCAGGTTTTCCATTTTCACCTCGGTCTCGCGAAATTCTTCGGCTGCATCCGAATCTTGCGTAACACCCGCACCGGCATAAATCCTAACCCTGTCAGCAAACAACTGGGCGCACCGCAGGTTTACAAATACCGTAGAGGTTGCATTAATGTTAATCGGGCCAAGGTACCCACTGTAAAACTCACGGTCGTACCCTTCCATGGTCTGCAGGAAATCAAGTGCCGGGGCCAAAGGCATGCCACATACAGCGGAGGTAGGGTGAAGCAGTTTTAGCATGACCGACCCAAGTTGTGGAAAGTTGGTTGCTTCCATATCCACTTCGTAATCGGTTTTTAAATGCATTACGTTACCGGCTACGGTAGTGCGCGGGCCGTGCTCTTCGTATTCGCGCAAGCGTATTTTTTTAAAGCAATTAATGATGTAGCGACAAACCAAAGCTTGCTCTTCAATTTCTTTTTGAGTCCAGGCTACGTTTTTCAAATTTACTGCGGGCGAATAGGGCAGGGTGCCCGCCAAGGCAACCGTTTTGAATTTGTTGTTGGCAACACTTACCAGCAGCTCCGGTGTGGCGCCTATCCAGGTTCCGGTTTGTGGCGATGATACAAATGATACCAAAGCCTGCGGATGGTTTTCGCAGAGCTGATTAAAGATTTGCAAAACGTTAACCCGAGGCGAATAGGAAAAGTCGGAATAGCGCGATGGAACGATCTTTTCCAGTTGGCCGGATTCTATTTGTGCAAGGCTCTGTTCTACCAGTTGGGTATAACCTAGTGTTGGATTATTTTTTGGTGTGCTAGTGTAGAGGTCAGTGGTAGTAAACGATCTTACTTCTGATACTACATTTCCTTCCACTAAATGCCCGTTTTGGAAATGTAAAATAGTATCGGCCGGAAAAATTGTTTTAGGTTCGATGGGTAGAAACGGAGCAAAAACAAAACCTTTAGTGCCGCCTTCCAACGTTACTTCGGTTTCTTCAAAAACCTGTGCGGAGGTGATCAGAAATTTTTCGTCTGCACCAGGAGTTTTCCACAAACAAAAGCTATGCTTTTTCTGAAGGGCCACAGCAATGTGCGAAGAAATTATTTCTGTTTCCTGTAAAGTCTGAAGAGTAGCTTGTTCCTGCATCGTTATTCGTTAGCGCTTATCCAACACAGCCATGGTAATGCGACTTATGCATATCAATTCATGATTGGTGTTTACAATTTTTATTTCCCATACCTGGGTACGTTTGCCTATGTGAACCGGCCGGGCCGTTCCGGTAACGAAACCTTCGCGCGTACTTTTAATATGGTTAGCATTTATTTCAAGACCGACACAGTACTGTAACTTCGAGTCCACGCAACAAGTGGCAGCCACGCTCCCTAAAGTTTCGGCCAGGCTTACCGAGGCGCCTCCATGCAACAAGCCCAAGGGTTGATGTGTGCGGCTATCCACCGGCATGGTGGCTTCCAAAAAGTCTTCACCCAATTGGGTAAACACAATACCCAGATGTGCAACCATCGTATTCACCGAAAGGGCGTTTAGCGTTTCAAGGGTAATTCCGGTTTTAAAAATGGACATGCAGTTGAACGAATGGGTTAAGACTTAATTTCCTATTTTTGCGCCCAATTTAAAACAGATAAGTTTAATCTTAGTTAGATTTTGGCAGGTAAAAAAATATATCTCATCCGGCACGGCCAAACCGACTTTAACCTGCGGGGTATTGTGCAAGGAAGCGGTGTGGATTCTTCTTTAAATGAGAAGGGGCGGGCCCAGGCACACGCTTTTTTTGAGATGTACCAGCACATTGCATTTGATATGATTTATGTTTCCACGCTTAAGCGTACGCTTCAATCGGTGGCTGGCTTTGTGGAGAAAGGTATTGCGTATGAGCGCTTGCCCGGCCTTAATGAAATTAGCTGGGGAGCAAAGGAGGGGCAGCCGATAACCCCGGAAGAAGATGCCTATTACCATTGGATGCTGGACCAGTGGCGGTTAGGGAACACCCACGAGCGCATTGAGGGCGGGGAGAGCCCGGAAGAGGTGGCCGGCAGACAAGCGGAAGCGTTGCAATTAATTTTGAGCAGAGAAAATGAGGAGCACGTTTTGATTTGCATGCACGGGCGCGCTATCAGAATTTTATTATGCCGGTTGCTCAACTATCCCTTGCGAAGCATGGATATGTTTGAGCATGAGAATCTGTGCTTGTACAAGTTAGAGCAAACAGGTAGTACGTTTACCGTACGTAACTACAACGATACAAGCCATCTTACCAGACTGGTGCAGGCAGAAAAGTCGGCTTCAGGTCTTTCGGTTGACTGTGTTCAATGATTCTAATTCCGACCGTGCTTTGCTGTCGATGCTGTGTTTATACTCATGCTTAGGAAAGCTTAGCGCGAGTTCAAAATATTTTTTTGCTGCGGCAAAGTCTTTTTGTTCCTTGGCAATGTAACCTAATTGCAAAGCCGAGTTGGCACCAAAATACCACGGGTTTAGTTGAGTCATATCAATGCTTTGCTGATAAAAAATTTTGGCCGCGGCCAGCTCGCCTGTGCGATGAGCTAAGCGGGCTTTGCGGTAATAATATTCCGTTTGCTCTTTTGGGGTAGTTAAATCGGCCAGCGTTATAGAATGCAACACCTGTGCGGCTTCTTTGAAGTACCCGCCATCAATACCAAAACGCACTTTTGTCAACTTTTTATTAGGCAAGGCTCCGGTTTCAAGTTGCGCGGCTGCATTGCGGTCGGGTTCGGCTTTTGCAGTACCCGTTACTTTAGCTTTATCAAAATAGGATTGCGCATGCTTTGCATCGTTTAACAACCAATAGTTAAGTGCAATTTTATAGTGCGCATCTTTTTTAAAGCTAACGCTCGGGTAGTTTTGAATAAACTGCTTAAAGGCGTTAATCGAAGCATTGTACTCACCTTTTTGAAGTAGAATTTCGCCCCGCAGGTAATCGATTAAATGCAATGGTAAACCATCCGGGTCAGCATCCACGCGGTCAATTAATTCTAATGCATCTTCGCTGTGGGCATCCTTAACCAACATGTTAATGGCCACAAATAAAAACAGCCTGTTGTTGGGCTGCTCTTGCAAACATTGTAATATACCCGCGGCTGCTTCTGCAAATTGTTGATTCAAAAAACCTTTTACGGTAAAGTACAGCGCGGTTGCTTCGGTTTTTAGCGATGAGCCGGAGGTTCGCAGTTCTGTAAGATATAATTGGCCTGTTGTAACCGAGCCTTTCAATCCCAACATATTCATAAACCATTGGTATTTTTCGGGCACGGCACCTACCATAATTTGAATTACACCTGCAGTCTTTTTTATCGGAATAAAATCAGGAAATTTTTTCTGACACTCAGCGGCTAACTGGTTGGCTTTGCGAATGGCTACAATCGCATTGAACTCCTGGCCCAGATTGAAGTAACAAAAACCACGTTGCAGATAAAGTTCTGCTTGTAAAAAAATAGTTTCTGCAGTGGCAGTTTGGCTCTCCAGGTATTTTAACCGTTGCTTAAAGCGATCGTCAAATTTTGTGAACAATGCATTGTCGTCCGTTATTAAAACCTGTATGGTTTCGTTTAACGTTTCGATGTAAAGCTTGTGGAGGGTATTGCCTTTGTTTACAGACAGGATTTCGCTGGCCTTTGCCGGTTGAAGACTCAACACCAACTCATAGGCTTTGTTGAGATCAGCATCAAATTTCCAAAGTTTGTCGGCAGCCTGGCCAGACCAACTCAACAAAAAAAGGCAAGTTGATAAACCTGCCCTTTTTAAAATTTGTGGTAGAAACAATTTATTCAACCTTTTTAGCTCTTTTAGCGGGAGCTGCTTTTTTTGGTTTGGGTTCTTCTTCCATCGAACCAAGATCTACATCGGCCAAAATGCGACCCGAGTGTTCATCGATAACAATCTTCTTTTTTTCGCGGATCTCAGCAATTTTTTGAGGCGGGATAATAATATTACACCCTTCGGCTGCCCCGCGCACTACGCGCACCACGGCCAACCCATTCGATAGGCTGCTGCGTAAGCGGCCGTAGTGTTTCAGAAGTTTATCTTCAATTTTTTTCACGGCCTTTTCACGCTCGGCCAGCAATTTTTTCTCTTCCTCCTGGCTTTCGCCCAAAATACCCTGAAGTTCGTCTTTCTTCGTCTTCAGGTCTTCTTCCTTATCCTTAATTACAGCTTCAATACCAGCTATTTCGGCCTTTTTTGCATCAATCTTTTCTTTGGCCTCTTTAATTCGCTTTTCGCAAATCTGTACTTCAAGTTCCTGCAATTCTATTTCTTTGGTAATCGCATCAAACTCGCGGTTATTCTTTACGTTCTTTTGCTGATCGTTGTATTTTTTAACCAGCTTTTCGGCCTCTTTAATACCCTCTTTATTCTTCTTGATAGCGTCTTCCAGTTCTTTCTGTTCGGCTTCAAACCGGGCCAGGCGGGTGCGGTAGCCCTCCATTTCGTCTTCCAGGTCCTGAACCTCATCGGGCAAATCGCCCCTCAATTTCTTGAGTTCGTCCAGTTTTGAGTCTATCGATTGTAGTTTTACTAAGGCTTCGAGTTTTTGTGCAACTGTTTGATTTTCCATTACTTAGAGGTAACTAATTGGATTGGTAACAACTTTTGAAAAAGCGATTGCAAAAGTAGGAAAATTTTCTTTCAAAAACGCACCCAGCAAGTCTTTCGTAAACTGCTCGCTCTCGTAATGCCCAATGTCAGCAATCAGGATTTTGCCATCTGCATCGAAGAATTCGTGGTATTTAAAGTCAGCCGTAACGAACGCATCGGCCCCGCTGGCTATTGCCCGCGAAAGTAAAAAGCTACCCGAGCCTCCGCATATCGCCACTTTACGAATGGCGGAAGTGGGCAAAGCCGTGTGCCGCACGCAATCAGCCTGCATTTTTTGCTTTACATGCTGTAAAAACTTCCCGGGCTCCAGCGCCTCGGCTAACTCACCCACCAGCCCACTGCCAACCTCTTGGTTTTCATTCTCCAAAACCGATAGATAGTACGCAACCTCTTCGTAGGGATGGCTCGATTTAAGCGCACCAATAACCCGATCTTTAGCCACCACTGGCAAGATTACTTCTACCCGCACTTCCGAAGCTCGCTCCAGCACCCCCGTGGTTCCTTTAAAGGGTTTTGCGTGTGCTTGGGGGCGGTACGTGCCTTCGCCCACCAGGTTAAAACTGCAGTCTTTATAATTTCCAATCTGCCCGGCACCGGCATCAAATAATTTTTGTGTTACCTGCTCGGCATGGTTGGCCGGAATAAATGTTACCAGTTTTAAGAGAGTAGCCGGCTTTGGCGCCAGTATGCGCAGGTTTTGTAACCCTAATTGCTCGGCTATTTTATGATTAACCCCGGCATGCACATTGTCCAGGTTTGTGTGAATTGCATAAATGGCCACATTGTTTTGAATGGCTTTAATGAGGGTGCGTTCTACATAATTTCTACCCGTTAATTTTTTTATTGCCCTAAAGAGAATGGGATGATGTGCCACAATCAGATTGCAGTTTTGTTGAATCGCTTCTGCTACCACAGCCTCGGTGCAATCTAACGTTACCAATACGCCCGTAACCGGTGCATGAGGGTTGCCGGTAATCAGCCCACTGTTGTCGTAGTCTTCCTGGTATGCAAGTGGGGCAAATTGTTCCAACCGCGTGGTAATTTCTTTTATGCTGATTGTAGCCATTGGTTTATGTACTTTTGAACCCAAAATAACGAAAGATCGGGCACAGCTTTATGTCTTTATTCAGGTACTTGTGGTGGCCTTTTGCGGTGTTGGTGGATGGAGTTACCAGGCTACGCAATCATCTTTATGCTATCGGACATAAAAAGTCTTTTGAGTTTGCTACGGTGGTTATCAGCATTGGTAATCTCAATGTGGGCGGTTCTGGTAAAACGCCAATGATCGAATACCTGATCCGGCTATTGAGCCCGCACTATAAAATTGCAACCTTAAGCCGGGGCTATGGCCGCAGCACGCGCGGCTTTCGCATTGCAGGCACGCAAGATAATGCCACTACCCTTGGCGATGAGCCTTATCAACTCTACAAAAAGTTTAATTCCATTTATGTAGCCGTAGGCGAAGAGCGGGCATTGGCAATTCCTACCATTTTAAATGAATGCCCCGATGTACAGGTGATTTTATTAGACGATGCGTTTCAGCACCGGGCAGTGGTTCCTCAGTTTTCTGTGTTGGTTACCGATTTCCATAAACCGTTTTTTACTGATTATCTGTTGCCTATGGGGCGCTTGCGCGAAGCCCGCGTGGGGGCAGCCCGGGCCGATGCACTGGTAGTAACCAAGTGCCCGCCATCGTGGCAACACAGCCAAACCGTAATTGGTGCAAGCGTTAAAACCTATGCACCTGGTAAGCCCTTGTACTTTGCAACTATTGCTTATGGGCAACCTGTGCCCTTGGGTACTTCTTCAAAACTCTCGGCAAATGTGGTGCTGGTTACCGGCATTGCCAATGCAAAACCTTTTGTTGATTATGTGGCGCAGCGATATAAAATCAAAGCGCACGTTCAGTTTGCCGATCATCATCGGTACACGCAAGGTAACATTCAAAAAATAAATTTACAGGCTGCCGGGTGCAGCATTATTACCACCGAAAAAGATATGGTGAAACTGATTGCCCCAGCCCTGCAGCCATTGGTGGACGAGGCCAATTGGTTTTATTTGCCGATGAGTATGGAGTTTGCCGAAAATGGTTCAGAATTTGATGCCCAGGTACTTGCCTTGGTGGCAGAAAAGGCCGAACAGGTAAATACGTTTTCACAAGATCTTTAACCGATACCCTAGCGCGTGCGTTTGCTGATTATTTCTTTGTTGATACTAATGGTGGTTACAGCAGCAGCTCAGGAGGTGCCGGTGTCGAAAAGGCAACGCATCCTGCAATCGGATACCAGCCGCAGAGTAAATGTACCTGCTAACGCATCGAATCCTACTTCAAAACCCAGTGGTAAGTTTTCGCAAATAGTGGATGACTCCACTAAAAATGTGTATGGCCCTAAAACCACCTTATGGATTACCGAAAGCGATATTTACCAGAATAAGAATAACTACCAGCCGCTGGATACAGCCATCGAGAATTATCACCGCTGGACATTCATTCAAAAGCTTGAGAATTTTTATCACGACCTTGGCAATGTAGGAACCTCGCTTAATCCGATTTTTCCATTAGCACCTACTCAGATTGGCGCCAACCCGGGGTACTCCACCTATGCGCCTTACTTTAATTTGGCAGAGCCGCGGTATTTCGATTCTAAATCACCTTATACGCGCATCTTACTGGTTTGGGGTGGCGATGGCCGGGCTAAGACGCACATAGAATTTACACGCAACATTAACCCCCGCTGGAATTTCGGTTTTAACTACCGGCCCGTGTTAGTTGATAAGCAAATTTTACGCACCGGTAAGGGCGATCGGCAAACTATTAGCCACTATTACGATCTATATACTTCCTATAAATCTAAAGACGAACGCTACCAACTGCTGGCCTCGTACAGACGCATGCGCCACCGGGTTTTTGAAAATGGTGGTATTTACCTGGTTCGCAACACAAGCTTTTCGGGGTATTTTGACGCCAGCGCACAGCCGTACCTTACCCGGGCGCAGTCCGAAGAAATGCGAAAAGTAATTCACGTGTTTCAACAGTATCAGTTGGCTTCGCCTTTGCAACTGTATCATAAATTCGATTTGGTGCGGCAACGAAACTTGTTTATCGATGATGCCACCAGCGAAAGCAATTACAATTCTTATTTTCTGTACACCAATCCGGACAGCGATATTAACACGACTGCAGTAAATGAGGGCACATATTTTAATACGGTGGCTAACGAGTTTGGGGTAAAAGGGAAGGCGGCCTTTTTCTATTACAGTATGTACTACCGGATGCGGGCCTATAACTCGTCTAATAAATATTTGGATAATTTATCGTTACCCTACAACCGCAACGGCATTGAAAATTACGCAGGTGGCCAAATTGCATTTCGGTTCGATTCGGTGAACGAGTTGTCGGGCCAGGCCGAGTATCTTCTAAATAAAAATTACCGGTTGCATGCAAAGCTGCGAACACCCTGGTTAGATGCTACGGGCACCAGCGCGTTGGTAAGGCCCGGGTTTTTACCGTTAGCCTATCGCGGAAGCCACCATGAGTGGTTCAACGACTTTGCCGATCCGTTTGTAAATCAACTATCGGCATTTCTTAAAGTTAAATGGGGCCGCTTCTTTATTTCGCCTGGGGCAAGCTATACTGCGTTAAGCAATTATATTTATTACAAGGAAAACGAAACAGCAAACCAACCGGCCGTAGTTGCCGCACAATCCAATGGCAACCAACAGATTTTTGTTCCGGAGGTAAAAATGAGCGTACGGTTTTTCAGGCATTTGTATTGGCGGCCACAAGTACTTTACACTTCGTTTTTAAATAATGCCGATAATGCTTTGCGCATACCCAAGTGGTTTGCCAACTCGCAATTGGCTTATGAAAATATTCTATTTAAAGGAAACCTACAGGTGCAAATTGGCATAGATGCCCATTGGCGTTCGGCTTACACCGCGCTGGGCTACGATCCGGCCATTCAGCAATTTTATGTGCAGGATAAAACAACCGTGCCTGCTTTTCCATTAGTAGATGTTTTCTTTAACGGAAAATTTAAACGCGGTCGGTTTTTTGTAAAATACCTAAATCTGCAGCAAGCAGCTACCGGCCTCGGTTATTTGCCAACGCCCACCTACAGAGGGCAGGGCCCAATTCTTGATTTTGGATTCGACCTAATCTTATTTGATTGATGGAAAAGCACGTGTTAGGATTAGAATTACCAACTGATCCGCGCTGGGTTAATATTGCCGAAAAAAACCTTGCTGAAATTCTGATTGATCATGCGTATTGCGAGCAGAAAGCGGCATCGAGTTGTATTTCGTTAATTGTAAACTACCCGGAAAAAACCGAACTGGTTGAAATGCTTTCCCCGGTAGTTGCCGAAGAATGGGCGCACTTTGAGCGCGTGCTGGAGCAAATGAAGAAGCGCGGGTTTACGTTAGGCCCACAGCGAAAAGACGAGTACGTGGAGCAACTACAGAAAGTACTGAAGAAGGGCGGCAGCCGCGAGCAGCAATTAGTAGAGAAACTTTTGCTGAATGCATTGATTGAGGCCCGCAGTTGCGAGCGGTTTCGTTTGCTATGGAAAGAGATAGCCGATGCCGAGTTAAGCACTTTTTACTATGAGCTGATGGTATCGGAAGCCGGACACTATAAAAACTTTTTGCGGCTGGCCAAGTCGTATATGGATGCAACAGTAGTGGAGAACCGGTGGCGCGAAATTCTGGAACAAGAGGCTGTTATTCTTAAAGGCATGGAAGTACGCGGAGACCGCATGCATTGATCAGGTCTTTTGCTTTTTCTTTTTTGCAGCCGGAAATAAGATGTTATTTAAAATCAACCGGTAGCCAGGCGAGGTGGGGTGTAAATTCAAATCGGTAGGTTCTTCACCCACGGTATGCTGGTAGTCTTCCGGATCATGCCCGCCATAAAACGTCCAAAAACCTTTTCCAAAAACACCGTGCAGGTATTTGGTTTCTTTTATGTCGGCATTCTCGCCCATTACTACCACATCGGGTTTAATAAGTCTTTTTTTGAATCCGGTAGTCTGGCCATAAAAGCCTTTTATTACCCGGGTGTGATTTTGTGTAAGCATGGTAGGGATAGGATCCCACTTGGCTGAAAACTGAAACAAGTTAAAGTAGTCGTTATCCTGTCGCAGCCCGCGGTCGGGAAAATTATTATCAATGTCGGAGAATTCGTATTGATACGGGTCGCGCACCAACCTGAAATCGGTGAAGGCAAACGTGTTTTCGAAGTTTAGTTTTTCCTGGGCTTGCGGATCGGCCGCATCGCCATCGTACATGCGCTCGCAAATATCCACACCTTCGGCAGCCAATGCAATGTCGTACGTGTCAGTGGCCGAGCACATAGCAAACATAAATCCGCCACCGGCAACAAATTCTTTTATTCGCTTTACTACGGCAAGCTTCAATTGCGATACTTTATGAAAGCCAAACCGGCTGGCTGTTTCTTCGGCTTCTTTTTGTTGCTCGATGTACCATGGGTAGTTGGCGTAGTTACTGTAAAACTTTCCGTATTGTCCAGTAAAATCTTCGTGGTGAAGATGCAACCAATCGTATTTGGGCAACAGGTCGTTAAGTACTTCATCATCAAAAATTACATCGTATGGAATTTCGGCATAACTCAGCACCAGCGTTACGGCATCGTCCCACGGTTGTTTGGTTTTAGGCGAGTACACCGCAATGCGCGGGTACTTCTCCAGTTTCATAATATCGTAGTTGGCGGCCGGGCTGGCTATTTCGGTAACAATCGCGTTTACTTTAGCTTCTGAAATAATTTCATAACTCACCCCGCGCACTACCAGCTCGCTTTGAATTTTGGGGTTGTACTTGCACATAAAGCTGCCTCCGCGGTAGTTCAGCAACCACTCCACTTCAATGTCGTTTTTCAGAATCCAGTAGGCTATGCCATAGGCTTTCAAGTGGTTGGTCTGCTTTTCATCCATAGGGATAAAAATAGAATTGGCCACGGCCTGTACAGAAAGACCCAAAATCAATAACAAAAACCCAAATCTTGCCGTTAAACCCCTCATTTATTATGTGAATTTTGTAACAATTAGTACCTGGCCGTTGTCTTACCGTTTTAGTGATTAAAGATATACTTTTGAAAACGAAATCTGCCAAAAGCGGTTTCTTCAGCAACCAAATAACGTAAATGTCCGCATGAATTTAGTCGAAAATGTGAAAGAAGGCCTGCGCTCGGTTAAGGCCAACATGCTGCGCTCGGTGCTAACCGCCCTTATCGTAGCTATCGGCATTACTTCGCTGGTTGGTATATTAACGGCCATCGATGGCATTGAGTATTCTGTTAATGAAAGTCTGTCATCGTTAGGGGTAAACACCTTTGAGATTTATTCGAAGTGGAACCGCGGCACCAATCAGGATGGGGTAAAGGAAAAGGTTTACCCACGGTTAACGTTGCAGGAAACTCTGAAATTTATTGAGCAATACCCGGTACAATCTTCCATTTGCCTGCAGGCCCGCTTAACCAACCTGGCCGAAGTAAAGCACGGGTCGGTAAAAACAAACCCCAATGTAGATGTGCGCGGAGTAAATGATGAATACGTTGCCATTAAGGGTTTAAATATTCAGGAGGGCCGCAATTTTTCCAAGTTCGAAATTCAGAATGGGAGCAAGGTTGCCATCTTAGGCTATAAACTGGCAGTAGCGTTATACGGCAGCAATCCAAAACCAATCAACACTTCTATTTCTTTTAAAGGCACCCAGTTTAAGGTAATTGGGTTGCTAAAAGAGAAAGGCGATTTTTCCGACAACAATTACGACAACATGGTAATTATTCCGATTCTCGTTGCTAACCAAATGGCGGCCGGGCAACCGCTTAATTACCGGCTAACGGTGGGCATTCAGGATATGAAGGAAGTGGATTTTGCGATGGGCGAAGCTACCGGGTTGATGCGCAAGATTCGTAACGACCGGGTGGGCAATCCTAATTCTTTCGAATTGGAAAAGAGCCAATCGCTGGCCGAGGAAATGGAAAACATAACCAACGGGTTGCGCTTTGGTGGATTTGGTGTGGGCTTTATTACGTTGCTGGGTGCTTCCATTGCCTTAATGAATATTATGTTGGTTTCGGTTACGGAGCGTACCCGCGAGGTGGGTGTACGTAAAGCATTGGGCGCAACCCCGAGGCGCATCCGCCAGCAGTTTGTAATTGAAGCCATTGTGGTTTGTGTGCTGGGCGGTATTGCGGGCATCTTGTTAGGGATACTTATCGGAAATGTGATTGCCCGCTTCATGAATATTACCGTTTTTGTATTGCCTTGGTTCTGGATGCTGGTAGGAATGGTGATTTGTATTGTAGTGGGTTTGCTCTCGGGTTATTACCCCGCACACAAAGCTTCTAAATTAGATCCCATAGAATCGTTACGATTTGAGTAAACACACAAATGCCTTCTGTTAAGAAGGCATTTGTGGTTTGATTATTAGCTCAACGCTTGTTTACAAAACTCCAGGCACTTCTTTACTTCTTCAATAGGTGTGGAGCCTTCCGGTATTTTGTATTCTAATTCTATTGTAACCGGAAAGTTGTATTTGTTATCGCGGATAAGGCGCAACGCATCGGGTAACGGAGTATCGCCTGTTCCCCACACCAGGTTTTCGCCACCGTTGGCTTTGGTTTTACGATCTTTCATGTGCATGCTCACAATCCGATCGTGCTTTTGCCTGATAATATCCAGCGGGTTATCATTACCCGCAGCAACAAAATGTCCAAAGTCAAGATTCAATGCGTTGGCTTTTGATTGGGCAAGGGCTGTATCCCAAAAGGTAAAGGTTTGCTGCTCGTGGCCATGGTAGCCCACTTTCATTCCATATTTTTCAGCAGCCTTACCCAACTTAAGGGTGTGGGCATCGTTGGCCGGATGCTCTAAGGTTACGTGCGAGGCCCCCAGTGCTTTTGCAGCCCGCAAGCCATAGTCTATTTCGGCATCGCTGTTATTCATACCAAAGGCATCCGGTTTAAATGCATAAATTTCTATGCCCGCTTTCTTATAGGTTTTTCCAAGTTCTTCAAATTTTGCAATGGGTGCTTTCAGTCGCCAGGCAGCTATTTCTTCCCGATAGACTTTATTTTTTGCTTCTACATCGGCAAGGGTTTTCTTTTCATCTTCGGTAAGTTCTTCCTTCAGTTGGCGTTTGCGCCAAATGGGTAACAGCGTGCTAAAGTTTACCGGATTTTTTGGAGCGCCCGCAAAAGATTCGGCCGGCCCACCCATTAATTCAATGTTGGTAATACCGCACTGGCGAATATATTCTAATGTAGCCTCGGCACTTTGGTCGGGCAGATCTCGAAACGAATATGTAATTAGGCCTACGCGTACTCCTTTAATAGTAGAGCCCGCGGTGCCCGCGTTAAAAATCAGGTTGGGGAAACCAAAACTATTTTTGGCCGCCAGTACCGAACCGCCCACCAGCGCAGTGGCCATGCCTATGAATTTACGTCTTGATGTTTTTGTTTTCATGCGTTAAGCGTTTTAATTTTTAAAATCAGAAATCACTTTTTAGTTGCCCTCCGGCAGTTTGTTTTGAAATTGGATCTCCACCATTTGCACCAGAATTTTATTTTCTCCGGCTGCAGGGTTTTTAAACACAAAGTACACATCGTGGGTGCCTTGCACATTTGTTACCGGAATTTTTACAGCCACCGACATAAACCTGCGCAAGGCATTGAAGTCAATGGTGGCCGCACTGATTGCGGGGCCAGGTTGAGATGTTTTTTGTGGCTTCTTGCTGTTTTGCTGTTGCTGCATTTGCTGCATAGCCGTACGGAAGTCCACATCTTTGGGTACAATCTGCTCCGATTGGCCAAGAAGCGGCCCATCTACACCATCGAGGTGAACTTCTACTACACCGCCCAGCGCTCCGGAACGTGGTTGGGCTTGTAACAGCAATTCTATTTGCTGAATGTGGGTGAAGTCGATGTTTTTATAGCCGAGGTATGATTGATTACCCACCATAGAAAAAGATCGTGAAGGCGTGGTGAGTACCTGTGTGCCGGAGGCAACATCGGCAAGTTCCGGATCGAGCACCGGGTTACGCAAGGCAATTATTTTTTCTGAGGCGATGGGCTGCATGTCCGCAGTTCCTTTATCCTTATACGCTACGCGCAGCAAGTAACCGCCACGCTTATTGTCGTTAGCGGGGGCGGTAGTAACAAACGATCCCTTAAGTGGAATTGCTTTTGCAGCCTGTGGTTTGCTATCGGCAAGACTCATAATGTAGCTAACCATGCTGGCGGCCTGGTCGGGTCTTATTTGCGGATGTGCGGCCATGGCATGGTCGCCCCATACACCGCCACCACCAACAATAATTTTTTCGGCCAGTTTTTCCTGGGCCGGTTTATTGCCTTTGTATTTAGCGGCTACATCCAGGTAAGAAGGGCCCACCGACTTTTTATCTAGTAAGTGGCACGAACGACAGTCGCTTTTATTAATCTGGTTTAATCCAACCGAAAAAGTGGTCCATTCATCGGTGCTTTTATGGGAGGCAGCAATTTCAATCAGGTCGAAGCCCTCGGGTGCATAATCGAAATTAACCGCCACTTCGTTAGGTTGTATTCCCTTGCCAACGCTACCATCTTCTTTGTCTGTTACGGTTATTTCATAGTCCAGCTTACTTCCTTCAAAATAAAAAGTTTTATTACCACCACGGACTGCGATATCCACAACGGGTGCATCGTTACCGGCTTTCACCTCCAGGAATGCCGAATTTTTTTCGCCTTTGGTGTCGGTAACGGTAAATACAATTTTATAAACCCCGGCTTTTTCTAATGTAAGTGTGGGGTTTGCATCGGTAAGAGTTTGCGAAAAACCATTGTCAGAACTTATTTTCCATTCGTAGGCAAGTGCATCCTGGTCGTATTGATCGTAGTCGGTAGTGCCTTGCGATGAAAGATTAACTGTTAACGGCAAAGCACCAGCTACCGGATTGGCATTGGCAACAACAATCGGTTTTCGGTTTCCACCGTTATATTCAATTTTAACAATGCGGGCGTTGTCGTTACCTCTAAACCAGGCCGAGCCGTATTCCAACACATACAAATCGCCTTCGGGCCCAAACTGCATATCGATAGCACTGCTAAAATTTTCCTTTGGAAGAAAGCGTTCCATGCTCGTAAAGTTTCCATCCTTATCCATGCTTACAGCCATTATCCAACCGCGCATAAATTCGGTTATCAGCCATTTGCCTTCGTAATAGGCAGGGAAGGGGCGCGGGGCATTTTTAAAATCAGCTTTGCGGAATACAGGGCCACCGGTGGCGCTGCGCCCGGAGCTACCCACCAACGGAAATTCATCGGAAGCTGCATACGGATACCAGATAAACGCACTTTGTGGCGGAGGTAAATTTTCCAGCCCGGTGTTATTGGGCGATTTGTTTACAGGCTGCGCAACATTAAACTTTTCGCCTACTTTTTCCAGGGCATAATCATAATGGGTGTAGGGTATGTTGTTGCCAACAAAATAAGGCCATCCGAAAAAGCCGGCTTTGCGGGCCTGGTTAAATTCATCGTAGCCACGCGGCCCGATAATGGAATCGCGAGAAGCATCCGGTCCTACTTCGCCCCAATAGATGTATCCACTTTTACTGTCAATTGAAATGCGCCACGGGTTGCGATGGCCCATAGTATAAATTTCGGGGCGGGTTTTATCGGTTCCACTAGCAAACAGATTTCCTTTGGGGATGGTGTAAGTACCATCGGCTTCGGGATGGATGCGTAAAATTTTGCCCCGCAAGTCATTTGTATTTCCGGCAGTGCGCTGGTCGTCCCAACTTTCGCGGCCGGGTCGTTCGTCAAAGCCGGCTGTACCGTTGGCCGGATTGCCGGTGTTGTTGCCTACCGTTAAATACAGGTTGCCGTTTGCATCGAAGGCCATGCCACCACCAGTATGGCAACAGGTTTCGCGCTGGGTGGGCACTTCTAAAATTATCTTTTTGGTTTGCGCATACAACGAGTCGCCATGTAATTCCCATCGGGCTAACACATGCTTCGGTTCTGCCGGATCAGCATAGTACATAAAGATCCAATGATTTTTTTCGAAGTCGGGATCGGCAATTAAACCCATCAGGCCTTCTTCAGCTTCCGTTACGCGGCCTTCTTTGCTGGTGTACTTGGTGTTTACCGCAAGGGTGGCAAGTACTTTCACTTCGCCCGTAGCAGGATCAAATGCTTTCAGGTTTCCCTTGCGTTCTGCCAACAAAATGCGGCCATCTTTCAGAAAGGCCATTACCATGGGTTCGTCTAATTGACCGGGTTGGGTTAACACCGAGCGCACAAACCGGTTTTCTTCCGGGCGCTCTGTTAAAATGGTTTCTTCTTTCGGGCCGCAGGCAAGCAGTACCGAAAGGAACAGCAAAGCTTTAAAACCGTTTTGTTTTTGTTGAGGTAAGGTGGCGAGGGTATGCACGTAACTAATATTTAAGTGATTGGTTTAATTTTTCTTGTACCGCTTTACACGGTCATCGGCAATAACTCCCTTCCAGTTTAATCCAAAAGCAAAATCGTATTTATTGCCCAACTCATCCACATAGCATTCCAGATCGTGGGGTACATCTTCGGCTTGTTGCTCTACTGTTTGCATAGTGGCCGGCATTTGAAAAGGTAACAAGGCCGAAGGTTCTGCGGCCCCGGTTAGTAAATCCAGCAGGGCCTGATCCTGCACTCCGAAATGAACCAGCAATGCATTGGCTTGCTTTTCAAATTCAGCTACGATCATAGGCGTGTTTAAATTAATAACTACAATCACCGGCTTGCCTTTCATTTTTTTGTAGGTATCGGTAACCATTAGTAAGTCGGTGTAGTTAATTGCTTTGTTCTTCTTGTTTTTGTACGAGCGATTGGTAATTTTCTCCAGCGGATCGCCACCGGCCAGGCTGGTGGCGCGGGCAGTGGTGGCGGTGTATTGGTTGTATTGTAAAGATATTGGAATGTAACCGTTACCACCCTGCTCGGCATCGGCCTTGCTGTAGCCAATACCCGTTTCGGGGCTGTTGATAAACACCAATGCATAATCAGCTTCTTGCGGATTTTCGGTTACCTCAAAGTACTTCTTCGTTATATCCTGGTTAACCGGGTATTCCAGTTTTTCAGGGGTTTCCATGCCTAAAAAATTTCTTCCGGACGGAGTAAACTTTTTAGGAATAAACACCCTTTTGTTTTTTTCGAGCGGCAATAGGTTGCTTTTGTTTTTCAACAGGACGGCAGATTTAAGTTGCGCTTCGTATCCGGCCTTCATAAACTCCGGGTTGCCTGCAATGGCTTTCGATTCTTCAGGGTTCAAATAGGGGTTTTCGAAAAGGCCGGTGCGAAAAATATTTTTAAGCAAACGCACGGCAGATTGTTCAAACCGGTTGCGCATAAATTCTTCACCATGCTCTTTCACACCCAATTGATAAGCCTCCAATACCGGCTTTACTTCGTTGTTACCGCCAAACTGATCCACCCCGGCCATTAAGATTTTGTAATGGCGTTCGGCAATAGATAATTGCTCAACACCCCACGGTTTGCCGGTAATAAAAACATCAATGGCTGTTTCGTCTCCCGTTATCAGCCAATCGGTGCACACTACGCCATCGTACTTATATTTTTCGCGCAGCAAATCGGTAATCAGGTATTTGTTGTAGCTGTTGCCTACGTTCTCGTTGTTCTTTACATCCTGGTTATACGAAATGGTATAGTAAGGCATTACTGCCGATGCCATTTTGGTTTTACCGTTCAGGTGAAATGCACCTTCGGTAAATGGCTGCAGGTGTTCGTTAAAGTTGTTGCCGGGATACACAGCATACTTACCTACCCCGTAATGCGCATCGCGGCCGGCTTCGCCCGAGCCGCCCCCGGGCCAGTGTTTCACCATGGCATTCACACTTTCATAACCCCAACCATCTGCTATTTCTTTTTCGGGTGCAGATGTTTGAAACCCATCGATGTAGGCGCGCCCTATGTCGGTGCTCAGTTTTGAATCTTCGCCAAATGTGCCGCTGGTGCGGTACCAGCGCGGGTCTGTAGCAATATCTACCTGTGGCGATAGCGCGGTGGTAATACCCAACGCCCGGTATTCTTTAGAGGCAATCGTTCCAAATTCCTCAACCAAATCGGCCGAAAAAGTAGCAGCAAGGCCTAATGAGCCAGGCCACATCGAAATTTTACCTCCGGCACCGGCATTGTACTCGGCATTGGCAATGGTGCCGTGGCGTGGGTCTGAACTGTTGTTGGCCGGTATGCCTAAATCGATTCCTTCTACCAACGCCTGCACGTTGTTGTTCCATTTGGCAGCAACCTCCGGGCTTTCTACTGAGGTTATCAATATATGGCGCAGGTTATCTCTTGTTAAAAACTCTTTTTGCTGATCGGTTAGGTCAAATGCATTTAATCCACTTTCGGCTAATGGTTTACCATTGTAGGTGGAGGCAAAAAATCCACGACTCGCACCCGGCACAGCCTGGTGGCGGCTGTACAACATTAAGCCGGCAATCTGCTCGGTAGTCATTTGGGCTGCCAAATCATTAGCCCGTACATCGGCCGGCAGGCGCCAATCTTCATAAGGATCCAACATTCCGTTTTTGTTAAGATCTTTAAAGGCCAACCGATCTACCGTTAAAATGGTTACTCCGGATTGCGGTGCATACCCCAGCGTTTTACCGCCCGGATTTGTTACCAGTTTAAAACCCTGTTGTTCGGTTTCCGTCCACCGGGGCCCGCAGGCAACCAGCAATCCGGCAAGGCCAAGCACCAACGTATTTTTCATCTGTTTAAAATTTTTTGTTTCAAAGTCGTAATGGAATGATCGGCTCAATGCTTTTTGGAAAAAAAAGCTATCGCCATTTCACAAACCTGTTTTTCAATGTGTAAGATATACACAATAGTATGTATTTTAGCCGGCCGGATCAACGTCTCGCTCACTAATTTGATGACCGGCTTTTAAAAAAACTATGGCTAAAAGGGAATTGCCATTTCAATCGCGGCAGGAATTTCACGAAGAAGGACACCGGGTGTTTTTACCACACCTTTCGGTGGATTGCGTGATTTTCGGTTTTCACAATGATGCACTTAAAGTTTTGCTGCTGAAGTGGAAGCAAGGCCCCTGGTGTTTGCCGGGTGGCTTTATCAAGCACCGCGAATCGATTGATCAATCGGCCAATAGGATTCTAAAAGAGCGCACAGGTTTGGACTCTATTTTCCTAGAGCAGTTTTACGCTTTTGGCGACCCCGCGCGTGAAAAAGGCAAGCGAGTGAAAGGTGCATGGATTGGCAAAAGATTTATTACCATCGGGTATTATGCGTTGGTGGAGTATTCGCAGGTTTTTCCGCAACCGGATTTGCTAAGCAGCGAATGCCGCTGGTGGGACGTGGACGAAGTGCCGGAATTAATCTACGATCACAAAGAGATTATGAACAAAGCGCTTTACACATTACGCCTAAGTTTAAACGACCACCCGGTTGGGTATAACCTGCTGCCGGAAAAATTTACCATGCCGCAACTACAAAAATTATACGAAACCATTTTGGGCGAGCCGCTCGATCGCAGGAATTTTCAAAAGCAAATGCTTAGCCTCAACCTGCTCATTCGCTTAAAGGAAAGAAAAACGGGGGGTGCACACAAAGCTCCGTTTCTATATAAGTTTGACAAGAAAAGATATAGTAGTGCCTTGCAAACCGGACTGCGGATTTCTTTCTGAACTTACTTTTGTTTGAGTGCTGCGGCAATTGCTTTTTCTGCCAGCGGAGCCATTACCTTATACCCTTGCAGGTTGGGGTGCACGCCATCGTAGCCCAGCTCTTGTTGCAGCCCGTTGCGCTCGTCTTTCATAGCGGTGTGGTAGTCCAGGTACACCAGTTTGTTGGCCTCGCAATACGCTTTTAACATGTTATTCAGAGCTACTACTTTTTGAGCGGGCTCCATACCGGGCCGCCAGGGAAAGTCGTAGGCCGGAATAACCGAAGACACCACCACCTTTATTCCGTTTGCTTTGGCCAGTTGAATCATGGCAATGATATTATCGCGGGTTTGCTCTAACGTAATTGGCCCGGTGTTACCAGCAATGTCGTTAATGCCGGCCAGCAACACCACCACTTTGGGTTTTAGGTTTATTACATCTTGCTGAAACCGCAAGAGCATTTGCGGAGTAGTTTGCCCGCTAATACCGCGATTGATGTACGGCTTACCTTCCCAAAAACTTTTATCCACGCGGCTCCAACCTTCGGTAATAGAGTTACCCATAAATACAATCCGGTTTTCTGAATTTTTTGGTAGTCCGGCCATGGCGTTTTCTTGTTGGTATCGTTTTAGATTAGCCCAGTCTGGGCCTTCAAAGTTTTTCTTTACCCAACGAAGGCAGGCATCAATCCATTGTTCTTTCGCTTCCGGATTGTACATGCCGTAGCCGTGGCCACCTTTTTCATAGATAAAAGTTTCTACTGCAACTTTATTTTGTTGCAACGCGGCCACAAATGCCAACGTGTTGCCTACCGGCACCACATCATCGGTAAGGGGTGCGGTAATAAATACGGCTGGGGTTCGGGGTGTTACTTGCAGTTCGGCCGAGAATTTCTTTACATCCGTTTCAGTCATTCCGGATTCAAAATACTTTTTGGAGTTTTTAACTATCGGGTTCGGGGTAGTACCACCGATCAGATTCATGCGCGAGCCGTGGTGCGTAAGACTATCGCCAAAGGTTATTACCGGATAGTTCAAGATCAGAAAATCAGGCCGCAGGCTTGTGTGGTTTGGATTTTCTATGTAATCTTTTTCAAAGTGCGTGGCAGCGGTTGCAGCAAGATGTCCTCCGGCTGATGAACCGAGGATTCCGATTTTAGCAGGATTGATTTTCCATTCGTTGGCATTTTCTCGCACCATTTGAATGGCACGCTGTGCATCTTGCAGCGGTGCGATGCGTTTGTCTTGCATCGTTTCTTTTCGCGGCAAGCGATATTTTAAAACGAAGGCCGCAATGCCGGCTTCATTGAACTTTCGAGCCATGTCGTACCCTTCGTGGCTGGTAGCCAGAATGGAGTAACCCCCTCCCGGACAAATAACTATTCCGATACCGGTAGCTTTCTCCGCAGGCGGCAGAAATGCGGTTAGCGTGGGTGTTATTACTCCATGCAGAATATCAATTTTATTGGCGCCCACGTTGTGTGTTACCGAGGTATCGATAGCCACAGCAGATGGAACTGCATTTGGAATGTTTTTATAAAGTGCCAGTTCGGTTTGTGCGAATGCACCGGTGCACAGCACGACCAGAAAAAACAGAATCAACTTCATATAGTTCTTTTATATCATGTATATACTGCCATTGAATCATTTCGAGCGTGTGAAGGTATTACATGGCCGGTTCAATTTGCAGCCTCAAAATGTAAAAGGCACAGATTTATTTTTTGGCGCTGAACCAGTACTTGCCCGAACCAACCGTAACTTTTACATACCCGCCTTCTTCGCTCTTTATCGAGATGTCTTTAACTGAAGTGAGGGGTTTGCCGCTTTCGGTAACAGCGGTTCGGTTGCTGGCCGGTATATAAACGGTAGCTTGCGTATTCGCGGGTATCTCCACTTCAAGTGTCAGGGCGGTGTCAGTTGTTTTCCATGCCGATTTAACCAGGCCGTAGCCAGTGTTGTATTCCGATGCGGCTTGGGTAAGCCGGTTATCCAAATGGGGTTTGATTACGATTCGTTTATAGCCCGGAGTGTTTTCTTCCGTATCAATACCCGTAACAACGCGGTACATCCAATCGCCAATGGCTCCATAGGCATAGTGATTGAAAGAGTTCATGCCCGGAGTTTGAAATGTTCCATCGGGCTTAATACCATCCCACCGTTCCCAAATGGTGGTGGCACCCATCTTAACCGGGTAGAGCCACGAAGGATACGTCTCTTGCAACAACAAAGAATAAGCAACCTCATCGTACCCAAAGCGACTGAGTACATGGCATAAGTAAGGTGTGCCCAAAAAGCCGGTGGTTAAGTGGTTGCCATAGCTCTTTACATTCTCTACAAGTTTTTCGGCAGCCTGAGCGCGCAGGTTTTCCGGGAGCATGTCGAAATTTAGCGCCAGTACATACGCGGTTTGGGTACTGCTTACCAGACGGCCGTTGGCTGTCACATACTCTTTCATAAAGGCATCTTTTACTTGCTGAAGCAGTGCAGCATACCTGGTAACGTCCTCTTGCCGGCCCAACACTTTAGCGGTTTTTATTACCAACTCGGTAGAGTGCGCAAAAAAACATTGAGCAATCAAGTATTTGTCGGTAACGGCCGAGCGGCCATCGTTGTCATCAAAAGGGCGATAAAACAACCAATCGCCAAAATGGAATCCTTTGTTCCACAAGTAGTTTGTACTGTTGCGTTCCATATAACCTACCCATGCTTTCATGCTGTTGTATTGATCTTGCAAAATGCGGGTATCGCCATAGGCCAGGTACATGTTCCAGGGAATTATAGTTGCCGCATCGGCCCAACCGGCAGAGCCACCGGCCCGCATGGGGCCAAACGACCGGATAACATCGGGTATCACAAACGGAACATTGCCGTTTTCCTGTTCGGCTTCCAGGTCCTTCAACCACTTCGAAAAGAAATTATGCACATCGAAATTAAAGGTAGCTGTGCGCGAGAAGGCTTGCGCATCGCCTGTCCAGCCCAGGCGCTCATCGCGCTGGGGGCAGTCGGTGGGCACATCCAGAAAATTGCCGCGCTGGCCCCATTGAATGTTATGTTGCAATTGGTTGATGAGGGGATGCGAACTTGTAAAGTTGCCAGTGCGGGGCATATCCGAATACAACGCAACGGCAGTAAAATTTTCGGGTTTAATTTCTCCGGTAAAGTCTATGCGTAGATACCGAAAGCCCTGAAACGTAAAATGCGGTTCAAAAAATTCTTCGCCACTTCCTTTCAAAATGTATTCATTCTTTTGTTGCGCAGGCCGTAGGTTCTCGGTGTAAAAGTTTCCGTCTTTATCCAATACCTCGGCATGGTAGAGTGTAATTCTGTCGCCCGCTTTACCGCTTACTCTAACTTGTACCCAACCAACCAGGTTTTGGCCAAAGTCCAGCACGCGCTCGCCTTTAGGTGTGGTTATATATTGAATGGGTTTGAAGGTTTCTTTTTTCCGAATGGGTTCGTTGTAGGTAGCCACCAGTGGAGGTAGGCCATCGGTTTTAATGGTTACAGGCTTCCATGAAGCATCGTTATACGCGCCAGTATTCCACCCGGTTTTTTCGTTGCGTGCATCAATCGTTTCGCCATGATAGATTTCAGAACTTACAATAGAACCGAAGGCAGTTTTCCAGGTAGCATCGGTGCCAATGGTTTCGCGGGTTCCATCGGCATATTCAATTTCAATTTGCGCTAACAAGGCTAAATCCTTTCCATAAAAATTTTTCTGTCCGGAAAATCCAATAAACCCACGGTACCAGCCGCTGCCTAATACCGCTGCCAATGCATTGGTGCCTGTGGTAAAGTGGTTTGTAACATCGTACACCTGGTATTGCAATCGCTTGGAATAGGTTGTCCAGCCGGGGGTAAGGTAGGCATCGCCAATGCGTTTGCCATTAATATAGGCTTCGTACAAACCCAGGGCCGTTATATAGGCAGTTGCCGAAACAATTTTTTTGGTGATAGTAACCGATTTGCGAAAGTAGGGGCTGGGTCGGTTAACGGTATCTTCTTCAGTGGCTTTAACCCAACTTGCTTTCCAATCGGAAGGTTGCATCAATCCCATTTGCCAGAAGGCCGGCTCGCTCCATGCCGAAACTTTGCCGGTATTATCCCACGCGCGCACCTGCCAGAAATATTTTTTTCCCGAAACCAACGCAGGACCAGCATAGCCAACAAACTGCGATTGATCGGAATTTACTTTTCCACTCGCCCAAACTGTTGCTTTGGGTAAATTGATTGCTGCATCGCTTACGCGGATTTCGTAGGCTGCCTGCACTATATTTCGATTAGCGGATTGAAGCTGCCAGCTAAAGCGCGGGGCTACATCAATACCCAGTGGGTTTTTCTGATTTTCGGTTAACGGATTTTTGATTTGCACCTGGGTATTTCCGGCAAGAGAAGCACACAGTAAGCTTAGTGTAAGAAGAAGGTTGCGCATAGGTAGAATTTGTTAACTGCATGAAGATAGGTATATCCGGGTAATGGTACTATCCTGCACTGTACTGGCGGCAGCTCTTTTGTGTTAGCCATTACCGAGGCCGCGAGTTACTGCTTTGCAAGCTGGGTAAACTCTTTTTATGCTCGGGGTAGTAATTGTAGTGCCGGACTGTTTATTTTTGCGCGCCCACAAAGGAAAAGGAGAGGTGCCAGAGTGGCCGAATGGGACGGTCTCGAAAACCGTTGTCCTGAGTAATCGGGACCGAGGGTTCGAATCCCTCCCTCTCCGCATCTAAATGCACAGTTGGACGTAGAAAGATCTCGACTGTCCGCAACGAGATTTTAAGTGCCTATCTGCCGATGTTGAATGCGCACAGCGTTACCAATGGCAAGTAATGCAACGCCCACATCTGCAAAAACTGCTTCCCACAAGGTGGCAATACCGCCAGCGCCCAACGCCAACACAATCAGCTTTATGCCTAACGCCAACGCTATATTTTGCCATACAATTCTTTGTGTGGCTTTGCTGATTTTAAGGGCGGTAATAATTTTGGAAGGCTCACTGTTCTGAATCACCACATCGGCAGTTTCAATAGCTACATCGGTACCGTGCCCCATTGCAATGCCCACATCGCTAAGCGCCAATACGGGTGCATCGTTTATGCCATCGCCCACAAAGGCTACCGGTTTAACCGAGGCCGCTTTAATAGATTGTAATTGCTGCATCTTGTCTTCAGGCAGCAGATTGCCCACGGCAGTTGGCACCTGCAAGATGGCCGCAACTTCATTTACTACTGCTTGCTTGTCGCCACTTAATATAATAGTGTTTATTCCGGCACGGGTAAGTTGCGCAATGGTAGCTGCGCTGTCCGCTTTAAGTTCATCTGCAAAAGTAATGTACCCGGCAAAGACTTTGTCTATCGCCACACAGGCGAGCGTGCTGGTAATGTCATTCAACTGCGTTGGAAACGCAATTCCCAAATGGCTTAACAAGCGGGTGGTGCCTACGGTCACATGCTGTTGGTTTACAATGCCCGTTATGCCAAGGCCTTTTAGCTCTTGAGGTTGGTTAACCTGAAACGGTGCAGATGCTTGCACGTACTTAATAAGTGCTTTTGCAATGGGATGGTTTGAACGCGATTGCAGCGCTGCCGCCAATGCCAGCCATTCGGTAGTGGCAACCTGACTTACTACATTTTTAACTACGAAGGTGCCGTGTGTAAGCGTGCCGGTTTTATCAAAAACAATCGTTCCGGTTTGCGAAAGTTTGTCCAGATAGCTGGCGCCTTTAAACAGAATGCCGTTGCGCGAACTGGCTCCAAGCCCTCCAAAGTAGGCAAGCGGAATGGCAACCACCAATGCGCAAGGACATGAAATCACTAAAAAGATTAAGCCGCGGTAGAGCCATTCATGAAAGTGATAATCTTTAACAAAGACCCACGGCACCAGTACGATGGTTGCAGCCAGCAGCGCCACGGCAGGTGTATAATAGCGCGCAAACTTGCGTAAGAAGAGTTCGGTAGGCGCCTTTTTAGAAACTGCGGTTTGCACCATAGTAAGAATGCGCGCCATGGAACTTTCATCAAACGGTCGGGTTACTTTTATTTCAGCAACCTGTTGTTCGCAAATCATGCCGGCCAACACCGGCTGGCCTTGGGTAAGTAATTTTGGAATGCTTTCGCCTGTAAGGGCGGTTGCATTAAAACTCGCTTCTGCGGTAAGCAATTCGCCATCCAACGCTACGCGATCACCGGCTTTTACTTGCAGAATTTCGGAAGGCTGCACCTGGGCGGCAGGTATTTTAATGTACTGGTTGCCGCGAAGAACAGTGGCATTGGCTGGGCGCAGGTCTAACAAAGTTTGAATGTTACGCCTGGCCCGGTGCACGGCCGCATCTTGCAACAATTCGCCTATGGTATAGAAAAGCATTACGGCTACACCTTCGGGATATTCATTTAAATAAAATGCGCCCACCGTGGCGAGGCTCATCAATAAAAATTCGGTAAAAACTTCGCCACTCATAACCAGGCGAAAGGCTTTTGCCAATACCGGAATACCAACCGGTGCATAGGCTACTGCATACCATAGCAACCGCACCGAAGGCGTAAACCAGGGCGCCAGCGTGCTATCAAACAACAGCCCGGTAGAAAGCAGCATCAAACTAACAACAGGCGCAAGCCACGGATGCACCTGAATTTTCGTATCAGAAACTTTCTGAGTTTCGTGGCTGTGCGCGGCACAGCATTCGTGTTGGTGTGTTGTTGGTTGCGTGCTCATTACCAGTAAGCCCGAAAGCAAAAGTAAATGCAGAGTGGGTGCAATAGGGTTGCATCTTATGATTTAATCACACTTGCAACAACGATTCAAGTTGAGGGCAGGCTTAGGGCTTAACGAACGCAAGCGTTTGGTTGCCGGCCAAAACAAGTAAGCTACCGGTACGGGCTTTACGCACCACGTGGTAGCCAGTAGGAGATAGAGGCTGCCAATCTATTCCACGGTTGATAGAAATTTCTGTACCCGATGGCCCCGTGGTGATAAGTTTCTTTTTATCGAGAAAGAGCACACACTCGCGGTAGCCAGCGGGTGCTGTGTGTGGAGGTGTCCACGATTTACCATCGTCAAAACTTACAAAAGCATTTTGGTTGGTGGCCTGCGACTGTGTAAAATCACCGCCCACTACTACCCAGGTTTTTTTGTTGCGATCGAAAGAAAAGATTCCGGCACTCTCGCTTTGTTGAATGACCGGGGGCTCCATTGTTTTCCAGGTATTACCTTTATCCTTCGAAAGAAATAAGCGCGAAGTTTTTCCACCGGTGCTGATAAGTAAATCGGTTTTACCTAAACACCGGATGCCGGTGCCGCTTGCCGCAAAGGAAGCTTCGCCCGGATTTAAGGTGGGACCTTCCAGGGGCTGCCAGGTTTGTCCACCATCGCTTGTCTTCAAAAGAAATAGTTTATCGGTAAGCGGGTCACCGTAAATAATTCCTTCGCGCTCGTTCCAAAAATCAATGCCATCGGCAAAGGCATTGCTGTGGCTGTTGGTATAAACCGGTTGCCAGGTTTTACCTCCATCTTGAGTAAGCAATACATGCAATGGCGATCCGGCATTTACTACCAGTGCTTTGGTGGCCGAGAAGGCATAGAGCGAGCGAAAGTCGGAGTGCTCGTGTGCTTTTAGTTGCTGAAAATTCCAATCAGTTCCATTGGTAGTTAATCCCACCCACCCATTTGAACCCGCTACCCAGGCGGTTTGATTGTTCACAACCGACAGCGCGCGAAAAGAAGCCTGCACCGCCACCGGAATTTTATAAGGTACAATCGTTTGTAAAAACGCGGGGGTGGCGCAACAGAATAGTAGCGCTACAATAAGATTTGGTTTTAACCTCATAAAAAAATCACTTTCATTTTAAGCAAGATATAAGCATCTTTAGTAAAAATAAATTTTCAACCTAACCCACTTACATGAAATTAAATGCAGCAGTAACACTTTTGGCTTGTTGGGCACTTGTATTCATCTCCTCTTGCAAAAAAGATGAAGACCCCGAACCTGCGTACGAAGTACAGTCGCGGCTTTTGGCTGGCGCGAAAGGTTCCAGTAAAACATGGAAGTTAAGTTCCGCCTCTGTAACCTATGGAAGTAATACCGAGGACTTTGAATTTTCAGCTTGTTTTCTTGATAACCGGTATAAGTTTACCAACAATGCCAGCCAGGATTACGAAGCCAGTGAAGGCGCAACCAAGTGTAACTCCACCGATCCTACCATTGTTGAATCCGGCCATTGGTCGTTTACGCAAGATGGTGGTATTCTAATTGTACTTGCTTACGACTATACAAATTCTGATGGTGTATTATTTGCCTACTTTACCCGGCCGGCTACGGTAGTGGAGCTAACCGATACTTCGTTGCGAATTGATATTGAAGTGGAATATGAAGGTGACTTGGAAACTTACCACATTAACTTCGAGGCGATTTAATGAACCTGTTGGGTAGATGGTTAATTTTGCTGAGCATGATTAACAATTTGAATGCTCAAGATGCTGTGCGCTACCTGGCGTTGGGCGATTCGTACACCATAGGCGAAAGCGTTACAGAAGCCGAACGATGGCCTAACCAGTTGGCAGCAAAACTGAAAATCGGTAAGCCTGAAATAATAGCTACCACCGGCTGGCGCACCGATCAGTTGCAAGCAGCCATAGCAGATGCTAAGTTGAAACCAGATTACGATCTGGTTTCACTTTTAATCGGAGTTAACAACCAGTATCAGGGCAAACCGGTTGCCGTGTATGAAAAACAGTTTGAAGAATTAGTTCAAACTGCTATACAGTTAGCGAAAGGCAAACACCAGCATGTGGTGGTGGTTTCTATTCCCGATTATGGCTATACTCCGTTTGGCAAAGAAAAGCAGGAAAAAATAAGCAAGGAGTTGGATGTGTATAACGAAATAGGAAAGCGCATTGCGTTGCGCTATGGAGCGCGCTGGTTCGATATTACTCCTGTGTCGCGCAACGGACTAACGGATTCATCGCTGGTGGCTTCCGATGGGTTGCATCCATCCGGTAAAATGTATGCCCAATGGGTGGAGATAATCCTGAAGGAGCTAAAATTTTAAATCAATTTTTCAAAGACACTCCTCAGATTGGTGGCAATAATTTTATGACCCTCCGGGTTCGGATGAATGCCATCCGCCTGGTTAAGTTTCGGATTGCCGGCAACCCCGTCTAAAAGAAAATGAATTAATACCGCATTATTTTTTCGGGCCAGGTCGGGGTAGATATTCTGAAATTCCTCGGTATAGGCTTTACCCATATTGGGCGGCACCATCATACCGGCCAAAACAATTTTACAATCGGGGTATTTGGCTTTCACCTTATCGATAATGCTTTGTAAATTTTTTTTTGTTTGATCGAGCGGCAGCCCACGCAAGCCATCGTTGGCACCCAGTTCTAACACAAAAATGTCGATGGGCTGCCGCAAGATCCAATCGATGCGGCTCAATCCTCCAGCCGAAGTTTCACCGCTTAATCCGGCATTTACAACTTTCACTTTTCTTTCTGCTTTATTCAGTGCTGTTTCCAGCAAAGCCGGAAAGGCCTCTTCGGGCGCAAGCCCATAGCCTGCCGTAAGGCTATCGCCAAAGAACAAAATGTTTTTGGGTGCGGGCGGATAAAAAAAGCCCATTAACAAAACAATAAGAACCGGATAGTTACCGACTACCATAATATTTATGTATTGTTGAAAATCTAAAACAAGTTAACGCAATAAACGATTTTAACTTTAGATCGTTTACCAAATAATCATGCCAGAAACCGTATTGCAGGCCGAGGGCCTCTCAAAAATTTACCATTCGGCAGAGCGCCAATTGGTAGTATTGGATCACGTATCGTTCGAAGTTCAGCAGGGTACCACCAGTGCCATCATTGGCCCTTCGGGTAGTGGAAAGACAACCTTGCTTGGCTTATGTGCCGGGCTTGATATTGCCAGCAGGGGCACCGTTTCGCTAATGGGATTTAAGTTGAATGCCATGAATGAGGACGACCGGGCTTACCTGCGCAACCAGTACATTGGGTTTGTATTTCAGAATTTCCAATTGTTGCCCACACTTACTGCATTAGAAAATGTAATGGTGCCGCTTGAGTTGCGTGGCGAGCGCCAGGTGGGTGCAAAGGCAAAAGAACTTTTGGCGCGTGTGGGGTTGGCCGATCGGCTCAATCACTATCCATCGCAACTTTCGGGTGGGGAGCAACAACGGGTGGCCATTGCCCGTGCATTTATCAACTCGCCCCGCATTTTGTTTGCCGATGAACCCACCGGCAATCTGGATGATGAGAATGCACAGCAGGTAACAGATTTGCTTTTTGAAATGAATAGGCAGGAGAATACCACCCTGGTCTTAGTTACGCACAACCTGGAGTTAGCGGAAAAAACCCAACGCATTCTTCGAATGAAAGGCGGTAAATTAATTGGTGGTTAAATCGGCAAAGAAGAATGAGCTACGCTAATTTTTATTCGCAAAAGCAGCATGATTGAATACAGCATAAAGATAAAGCGGGCCGTGCGCCCTTTCTTTCGCGATAGGTGGGTGTGGCAAATGGCCTTGCGTGATGGAAAGAAAAATTTCGGGCGGTTGTTTTTGTTTGTGGCCTCCCTGATTACGGGTATTGCGGCAGTGGTAGCCATTAGTTCACTTAACTATTCCATGCAGCACGAGTTAGATCGCAATGCCAAAGAGTTGTTGGGAGCCGATTTGGTAATTCGAAGTACCCGTGCATTCGATTCGGTTGTGCTTAAAAAATTAGATACCGCGCAGCGCGTTTTTGCCCGGCAGGCCGAAATGCCCTCGATGGTTATGTTTATGAACACCCGGCAAAGCAGGTTAGTGAAGCTAACGGCCCTGCAAGGTGAGTTTCCATTTTACGGAGCCATTGTAACACAACCGGGCAACGCACAAACTTTAATGAAGTCGGGCCGGTTTGCCATGCTGGATGAAGCGCTGGCACGCCAGTATCATATTAGCTCTGAAGACTCGATTAAAATTGGTAACACTTTTTTTCAGGTGGCGGGTGTGGTCGAAAAATTTCCGGGTGGAGGCGCGCTTACCGCTACGCTCGCACCGGCTGTTTACATATCAATGGATGCGCTTGATTCTACCAGGTTAATTCAATATGGAAGCCGGGTTAATTATAACCTATTCATTAAAACACAATCCGATTCCGACACCGAAGCGGCACTGAAAACAATTAAACCGTGGCGCGATGAATTTGGCCTTGGAGCCGATACCGTAGAAGAACGCAAGCGGGAGTTGGGCGAAGGCTTCGGCTCGGTGTATCGCTTTTTTTCTTTGCTGGCATTTATTGCACTTATTTTGGGCTGCATTGGGGTGGCCAGTTCGGTACACATTTATGCACGTGAAAAACGCGATGAGGTGGCTGTGTTGCGTTGCATTGGCTCTTCCGGTTGGCAGGCTTTTAATATATACTTTATTCAAATTGCGGTGTTGGGTATTGCCGGCAGCCTGGCAGGGGCTGCAGTAGGGGTAGCCATTCAGCAAGTGGTACCCATCGTTTTTGCCAACTACTTGCCCGTTGAACTTCAATTTGGAATTTCGTGGCGTGCGGCTGGCGAAGGTATCTTTTTGGGTGCTCTCGTTTCAGTTTTGTTTTCCATTCTGCCGTTAGTAGCGGTAAGGTTTGTTCCACCGCTTTCTGTTTTGCGGGCCGATTTCCTTGCGGGAAGAGTTTTTTCAAAAACCCGGATAACAGCCATTGTACTTATTCTTTTGTTTCCGGTGTTGGCAGCCGCGTATCAAACCAAAAGTATGGTTATAGGGGTGTTGTTTGCTGTGGGCCTGGTGGTTGCCTTGCTTTGCCTTGCGCTGGTAGCTGCCTTGTTGTTGTGGTTGGTGCGAAAGTATTTTCCGGTAAACAGCCGGTTTACGTTTCGGCATGCGCTCTCTAATTTATTCAGGCCCAACAACCAAACACAAGTGTTGTTGGTAAGCATTGGCCTTGGGGCGTTTATTGTTGCCACGTTAAATATTATTCAAAGCAGTTTGCTTAACCAGGTTGAGTTTAAAGGCAACAGCAACCAGTCGAACACCATATTGTTTGATATACAACCACCGCAGCGCGAAGGCGTGCTCAACCTACTCACAAAATATAACTTACATGCCAACCAGGTGGTGCCCATTATTACGTGCCGCATTTCCGAGTTAAAAGGTAAACCAACCGATCAGTACAAACGTACCGATGCAGATTCGGTGCGTATTCCTAACTGGGCGCTTACGCGCGAGTATCGTGTAACCTACCGCGACAGCCTGCACAGCTCCGAGAAGTTAACAAAAGGCAATTTGCAATCTTATAAAAAAGGCGCCCGCGATTCGGTACAGGTAACTATTTCGGAAGGAATGCACGAAACACTTAAAGTAGGGGTGGGCGACTCGCTGGTGTTTGATGTGCAAGGTGTGCCTGTAAAAGCATTTATCAGTGGCATCCGCAAAGTAGATTGGCCCAAAGATCCACCCAATTTCATTTTTGTTTTTCCAACCGGTGTATTAAACGATGCCCCGCAAATCTGGGTAGTGGCCACAAAAGTAGATGAACCACAGCAAGCCATTTTGTTTCAGCAAGAGCTGGTGTTTGATTATCCGAATGTGTCGCTCATCGACTTGCGCCTGATACTCAGCACGGTTAATGAATTATTTAGCAAAGTAGGCCTGGTGATTCGCTTTCTTGCCATGTTTAGTATTGTAACCGGCTTGCTGGTGTTGGCAGGCGCTGTTCTTAACAGCAAATTTGCACGCATGAAAGAAAATGTATTGTTGCGAACGTTGGGTGCCCGCACTCGCCAAATCACCATCATCACATTAATTGAGTACGGGTATGTCGGCATATTCTCAGCACTCACCGGAATTTTTCTTGCATTTGCCTCAGGCTGGTTGCTTACAAAATTTTTCTTTGAAGTGGAATTTGCAATTGATGCCATCGAGTTGTGGCTGATTTCGGCAGGGGTAGTAACCTTAACGGTAGCCATTGGATGGTACAACTCGCGCGAAGTGATTGCCACACCACCCTTGCAAGTATTGCGTAAGGAGAGTTAACTTTAACCCATGCGTGCATGGATTACAGCAGGGTGTATAGTTGGCAGTCTCTTAGGCGCGGAGTTAGCGGGGGCTCAACCGCTTGAGTTTATTGAAAACAAGTGCCAATGGCCCGATGAGGTATTTTATAAAGCACGGGTGCCCGGGGGTTCGGTGCAATTGCAACGCGCAGGTTTTTCCTACACGTTCATCGATCAGCAAAAACTCAATGAGGTGCATGAACTGAGCCATCGGGCAACGAATGAATCGGATAATAGCAGTTTGAATTTAACCTTGAACGGCCATCGGGTTGACGTTCATTTTAAAGGTGCCAATGTTAATTCCAGGCCGCAGGCTTTTGGTATGCTGCCGCACTACTATAATTATTTTATCGGAAGCGACCCTTCAACCTGGGCTTCGAAAGCGCGAACCTTTCAGCAGGTGTACTACCCCGCATTTTATGAAGGCATTGATTTGAAAGTTTACCAACAAGGCGGAAATCTGAAGTATGATTTTTTTGTAGCAGCAGGCGCAAACCCCCATCAAATTGAATTTGAATATGCCGGCATCGATGCAGTTTATGTAATGGATGGAGATCTGCAAGTAGGCGCATCGCAATTTAATTTTATTGAGCGAAAGCCCGTTGCCTGGCAATGGATAAATGGCATAAAGAAATTTGTGGCGTGCGAGTATGCATTGCACGATAAGAAGGTCTCGTTTTCGTTTCCCAACGGCTACGATGCCTGTTATCCGTTAACCATCGATCCGCTACTGATATTTTCTACCTACAGTGGCTCTACGGCCGACAACTGGGGCAGTACGGCCACACCTGGCGAACATGGAAGTTTGTACTCGGCCGGAGTTACAAGCCATAACCTGGGCGGTTTTTTTCCGGCTACTGCGGGTGCTTTTCAAACTTCAATAGGCGGAGCCTACGATGTGGCAATTATAAAATACGATTCTGCAGGAACGCATATGCTGTACGCAACTTACTTAGGTGGTTCTTTAGGCGAATCTCCGCACAGTCTTATCGTAAACGAGAACAATGAATTACTTGTATTAGGCACCACCAGTTCATCTAACTTTCCCACAACGGCCGGGGCTATTGATAATACCTACAATGGGGGAGTAGGGCTGGTAAATGTAATTCCATACGAAAACGGGTCTGATATTTTTATTTGCAAGCTCAGGGCAGACGGAGCCGTGCTGATGGCAAGTACGTATTTGGGTGGTTCTGCCAACGATGGCCTCAACCCGGCCACCAGTGCTCTTGTTACCAACTATGGCGATGAGTTGCGTGGCGACATTCTGGTGGATACGAACGGAGATATTTACATCAGCACGGTTACACAGTCCACTGATTTTATTGGTACGAACAGTTTCAGTAATACCTACCAGGGTGGCTTAACCGATGCGGTGGTCATGCACCTAAATTCCGCGCTTACACAAGTGTACTGGTCGGCATTTTTAGGCGGTTCCGCTACCGATGCTTCGCACACCATTAAGCTGAATAGCGAGGGCGATGTTTGGGTGGCGGGTGGCACCACCAGCTCAAACTTCCCAATTACAACCGGAGTTTATCAAACCACGCGCGCGGGTGGGGTAGATGGTTGGATGGCGAAGTTGGCGAAAGATGGTTCGTCAATTTTAATCAGCAGCTACACAGGCACCCCCCAATATAACCAGGTTTATTTTTTGGATCTGGATGCCGATGAGAATGTATATGTCTATGGCCAAACCGTGGGCGCTTTTCCGGTAACAGCCGGAGTGTACTCTAATGCAAATAGCGGCCAGTTCTTGCAGAAGTTTGATAAAGATTTAACCACACTTGTCTTTTCTACGGTGTTCGGTGCCAGTCGCGGTTTCCCTGATATTTCACCCACAGCTTTTTTAGTGAACGATTGTAATAATATCTATTTGAGCGGATGGGGTGGGGCCATTAATCAAATCCGGGGTTTTTGGAATAGCGGCACCAACGGCATGCCCATCACTTCCGATGCCTATCAAAAAACCACCGCAGGTTCCGATTTCTATTTTATTGTTTTAACAGCCGATGCATCGGAGTTACTGTACGCCACATTTTTAGGCGGTAACCAATCGCCCGTTCATGTAGATGGTGGTACCAGCCGTTTTGATAAAGGCGGTATTGTCTATCATTCCGTTTGTGGTGGCTGTGGCGGTGGGTTCGATGATTTCCCCACTACACCCAATGCGTGGAGTCGCCTTAATAAAAGCCTCAACTGCAACAACGCAGCGTTTAAATTCGATTTGTCATCATTAAAGGCCCGCATTCAAACCAACAATTTAAAATTTAACATGCCTGGTTTAAACCGCGTATGCATTCCCAACCCCATCGTATTTCAAAATCTTAGCACCGGAGGAAGATTTTATGAATGGAATTTTGGAGATGGAGGCCAGGCCTTTCGGCAAGACACTACATTCCTTATGTACCGTTACCAACAACCCGGCACCTACCGCGTAAAGTTATTGGCAATTGATGCCGGCACATGTGTTGGAATAGATTCTGCGTTTACTATGATTTATGTAACGCAGGCTGGCGGAAGTGCCGGACCCGATCTGGAAATGTGCTGGAATGCAGGCACGCAACTAACTGCTTGGGGTGGCAATTCGTACTTATGGGAAACCTACGACAAGAAATTTACATCTACCGAGCAGTCGCCTCGCGTTAATCCCGAAAAGGATACGGATTATGTAGTTTCCATTAGTGATTCAAACGGGTGTACCTTAAAAGATACGGTGCACGTGCGGGTAATTCCGAATGTAGAGTTGGATTTTGATTGGCAAAGAAAGTACGATTGTGTTAACCGACCCACCCTAGAAGTAGAGAACCGGAGCGAAGCAAACGCAGAAGTGTTTTTTGATTTTGGCGATGGCACCACCTCCGATCTTGACCGTACCCAACATCGCTACACGGCCGATGGCACCTATGCAGTAAAAGTGGTTGGTAAAAACGAATTTTGCGTATTTGAAAAAGTAAAGAGCATTCCGGTGTACCAACTTAAAGTGCCTAATGTTATTACCCCCGATGAATTCCCGGAGAATAACTTTTTTGTAATTCAATACGGCAGCGGCAAGCTTTCAGAATCTTCGATGCAGGCCCGTGTGGTTATTGTAAACCGATGGGGTAAAAAAGTGCTGGAAAGCAATAACTATCAAGACGATTGGGATGCAGCGAATGTGGAAGCCGGAATCTATTTCTATGAAATTCAAATCCCTGGCGAGGCTACCTGTAAAGGTTGGCTACAGGTAATTAAATAGCAACCTGAAATTAAACCTGCCAAATTCCCTTTTATCCGATTCTGCTTTACCCTATATTCCTTTTTTTACTCTTTTGTGGTATGATACGTTTACTTATAGGATTGCTATTACTAACTACACTGGCCCAGGCGCAACAGATAGAAGTGAAAGGCGATGTAACCGATGTGCGCGGCCGCAAGGTAAAGTCGAAGATTGTTTATAAAAGCTACCCCACCGGAGGAATCTCCGGTACGTTAAATGACAGCACTTTCTCGTTTTCGATTTTTGGATCCAGCAAATACCAGGTTACAGCCGAAGCGCCCGGTTATATTCCGCGTACGGTAATCGTTGATCCTAAAGAAGCCCGCAACGGAGCCATCAACAGGAACATCGAACTTACATCAACAGGCGGCACGGTGGTGCTTAACCACCTCATCTTTGCACAAGGCAAGGCCGTAATCGATCCGAAGTCGTATGCCGAACTGGACGAAGTAGTTGCCATGCTAAAGGAAAATTCCAAAATGGAAATTCAGTTGGAAGGCCATACCGATAACCGGGGTAATGCCGAAGCCAACGTTGCATTGTCGCAATCGCGCGTGGAGGCAGTAAAAAAATACCTGGTAGCCAAAGGGATTTCAAAAAACAGGGTAATGACCAAAGCATTTGGAGGCTCCAAGCCCATTGCCACCGAAGACACGGAAGAAGCGCGGGCCAACAACAGGCGGGTAGAGATGCGGGTGTTGAAACAGTAGGCAGTGCGTTTTAAGTCTTAAGTCTTAAGTCTTAAGTCTTAAGTCTAAAGTCTAACATCTAACTAGCTTCAATCATTTTATGGTGTGCCAGTCTTTTAAAAATATCTGCGCTTGGCCTTTTGGTACGTTGCATTGTTTCGAAGTTACACTCGTATAAACCAAACTTCATGGCCGGGCCCAGGTTCCATTCAAAATTGTCCCAGGCTGTCCACCAAAAATATCCTTTAATGTCAATGCCGTCTTGTAAGGCCTGGTGTACAATCCGTGCATAATCTACAATTGCTTGTTGGCGCAGGGTATCATTTCCATCGGCCACCCCGTTTTCGCAAATGATAATCGGCTTATGGTATTTGTTCCAGTACCGATCAATACACGTGCGTAAACCTTCCGGGTGGTACTCCCACATATCGTCATGTTGTTTGCCCAGCTTTTTAATTTTATGGGGACTGTTCATGTACGTTATCGGCATGGGGTCGTGCGAAACCCGGGCGTAGTAACTCATTCCAAAAAAATCTGCTTGCTCAAAATGCTGCGGCACCCATTCCATAAACCACCAATCGCTTAAGCGCTCCGGAAACCAACCCAGCAAATTTTCAGAGGTAAACACAATTGAATTGTGTGAGATGCCCACCGCGTGCAACGGAAATTTTTTTTTGATGTAGGCATACATAAGATCATGGGCTATGCCCATGTGTTTAATAACGGTAGCTGCCTTGGCGGGATTATTTTTAAAAGGCGGAAAGTAGCCGGTAATCCAGCCGTTGCTGGCATACACGTTGGGTTCGTTAAAGGTATTCCACAACGTTACGTGGCATCCAAAGGTATCCACCACCTTTTGGGCAAAGTCAACCCAATGGTAAAGGTTTTCTTTTTTTTCCCAGCCTTCGTTTTTCGAAAACCACACGGGGTTAGTAAAGTGATGCAACACCAGCATGATTTTAACGCCTCGCTGTTGCAGCATCGCAATAAAATTTTTGTAGTGTGCTACCGTATCCAGATCTAACTCGGCAAAGGGCTGGCGTTGCAGCTTGCTCCACATTAAACTCATGCGGTAGTAAGGGGCCAGCGCTGCAATCAGGTTGGCATCTTCTTCCAGGCGTTGTTCATGGTCGGTAGTACGATCCAGTACATACCCATCGTTGGATTTTACATATTGCCAATCGTGCTCAAAGGCAGTTTCGATTTGCGTAGCGGCTGTGCTGGTACCAAAAATAAAGTCTTTGGGAAAGACGTATTGCATCAGTTTGATTTTACCGATGCCGTTGTTTGCCGTGCCGAAGTTGCCTGTTCTGCTTCCCAGGCTTGCCAGCTTTCTTCTAACTGTGCCAGCTCTTCTTCAATGCACTGCGAATTAAATGTTTTAGGAAGATGTGGCGCATAACCCGATGACAACTGATTGCCTGAAAGACCACCTGTCCATTCAAAATGTCCGGGGTCGTATAAACTGCGCCACCGGCCGCCCCAGCGCAAACCCAACTGTTCGCCTACGGTTCCAATTTTTTTCCACAGCCTGGTATCATGCCATTGCGCAACCGAATCCACTACGGGTACAACATCTACCGCAAGGCCGTATTGATGTTTCGATTTGCCTCCGCCTGAGCGAGTGTATTTTTTACCCATACTCTTGTATTCATTTTGCTTGGCATGCGTGCGATAGGTTTCTACAACGGCCAGTTCAATTCCTTTAGCCCTGCAAAGCACAATAAGTTGTTTCACCTTCTCACGAAAGTAAGGGTGCAGGGCATCCAGATCGTTAATCATTACCATGTGGCCACGGTCTTTGCCAAAGGTAAAATTCGGTACCGTGCTCCAGGCCGACCAGGCTTCCGTAACGGTGGAAGGAATGGGTGCTTGTACCTCAAAGCTCACCAACAGTTCAGCCATCAGGTGTTGCTGTTCGGGCAGGTAAGGTGCATTCGCTTGAATTAGCTGGGCCTGAATGGTAAAACTCAAAAACCAAAGATTAAAAAACAGGGCTATTCTTGCCATTAATGGTTATCTAAACCACAAATGTATAAAATGTATTCAATATGCTTCGTTATCAAAGTGTTACCAATCTTAAACCCGAACGCCTGATAGCCCGCCATCGGCATGCAGTACCTGCCCGGTTATCCAGCGCGATGAATCTGTTAGCAAGAAAGCGGCAAGTCGCGCAATGTCATTCGGGCTACCGATTTGTTGAAGTGGATGGCGTGCGGCCGAGGCCTTTCTTTTCTCTTCGGTAGCCAGCAGTTTTTCTGCCAGCGGTGTATCGGTTAATGATGGTGCAATGGCATTCACACGTATTTTGGGAGCCCACTCTGCAGCCAGCGATCGGGTAAGACCTTCAAGGGCGCCTTTGGCTGTGGCTACTGAAGCATGAAACGGCATGCCTTGTTGTACTGCCACACTAGAAAATAAGACTACCGCAGCGTGATTGGAATTTTTTAAGAGTGGATAAACTTGTTGCAGCACGCGGATAGCTCCGCTTACGTTAACCTCAAAGTCCGTGCGGAAGTCTTGCAGCGTAAGGCGGTGAAAGGGTTTGAGGTTGATGGTGCCGGGACAATACGCAACACCATGCAGTACCGGTGGAAGTTGTTCTAAATCGAGCGTGGATTCGATGGAGTAGGGTAGCTGGTGTGGGTGTGCATTTCTGGAAGTAGAAATAACCTGTTTGCCCTGGTGGGATAATTCCTGAACCAACGCCAGGCCAATACCAGTGCGGCCGCCAACAACTAAAAAGTTTTGTGTATCTGCCATCTTTTAGAACTTTGTTTATCAACAACGGGGCAGCCCAATTGTTTTATGGTTACCGAAGCAGAGAAGAATAAGCTACTTACGCAGCATCTGGCCAACTATATTACCGATCATAAAAAGGAGTTTACCGAGCGTGTACTTTCGTTGCGCACGCGGTACATTACTGTTGTGCTGGAAGGTATTGTGCAAGCGCAAAACGCCAGTGCCGTCATTCGCACGTGCGAGTGTCTGGGTGTGCAAGACGTGCACGTAGTTGAAAATGAAACCCGGTATGCTGTAAACAAAAATGTGGTAAAGGGTTCGTACAAATGGATTGACCTGATCAAATACCGCACCCACGCTACTTCCGGTACACAACAATGCTTTGAAGCCTTGAAACGGAAGGGTTACAAAATTCTGGTTACCGATCCGGCCCCGGATGGGAAATCGGTTTTTGAGATCCCGGTAACAGAAAAAATAGCGCTGGTAATGGGCAACGAATTGTACGGCATTACAGACTATGCGCGGGCTCATGCCGATGAGAAGGTACATATCCCTATGCAAGGGTTTACCGAAAGCCTGAATATCTCGGTAAGCGCTGCCTTATGCCTGCAGGCTTTATTGCCGCGCATCCGAAATTCAGTTTTACCCTGGCAGCTTACTGAAACCGAAAAGGATTTCATCCGATTGCAATGGTACCGTAAAATGGTAAGACGTGTTGAAATAATGGAACGCGAATTTCTAAAAACTTTAGTCGGGTAGGTCAACCTTCAAAGACTCATTAAACTTTCATTATCTTTGATGTGGCCTTAATCATTTTTTAAACTTATGAAGCTGCGCTGGAGGAAAATCGTGTGGATGACGGGAATAACCGTTGGTATTATTATACTGATTGTGTGGACAACCAACCTGTGGGTAATTTCCAGTACGCAAAGCCGGGTGTTAACAGACTACCGCCACCTGCCCGATAGTGGTGTTGCGCTGGTGCTGGGTACCAGCCATCGGTTGAGCAATGGAGACCCCAACCCATTTTTTCATAACCGCATGGAAACAGCCGCTGCCTTGTACCAACAAGGTAAAATTGTACACTTTATTGTAAGTGGCGATAACCGCACCAAGTATTATAATGAGCCACTCGAAATGCAGAAGGCCTTAATTAAATTGGGTGTGCCCGCCACTGCTATTACATTAGATTACGCAGGGTTGCGAACCCTCGATTCCATTGTGCGATGCAAAGAGATTTTTGGCCAGCAATCCATTACTATTATTACACAACCCTTTCATAGTTACCGCGCCCTGTTTATTAGCGATTATTACAAGGTAAATGCGGTAGCGCTGGTGGCCAGCGAACCAGAAGACGAGCGGGCGACCCGCGTGTATGCCCGCGAATACCTGGCTCGCGCCAAAGCCGTATTAGACCTGTACCTGTTGGGTACCGAGCCCCGTCATCTGGGCGACAAAGAACCCATCCAGATTTAGAAAATTATCGGAAGGCCGCCTGCCGTGGTGCAACTCCATCGTTTAAATGTTATTTTTGATTTTCCAATCTTCAAATTGTTTTGTGTTGTGGGTAGAACAGACCGATTGAAAGCAATGTTGATTATGCTGGCCGTATTATTAGGCGGCAGCTTTTATGCATCCGCGCAAGAAACCATTATCTCGGGCAAAGTAACCGATGCGGGTTCAGGCGATCCGATTCCATTTGCCAACATCGTATTTAAAGGTACTACCATTGGCACCACCACCGACTTTGATGGAAACTTTTTAATTAAGACGGCTAACCCTACCGATACCCTGCTGGCCTCGTACATCGGGTACAAAGTCCGGGGCAAATTTGTTCGAAAGGGTGTTAAACAGGTAATCAACTTCCAATTGGTAGAAGAAGTAACCAACCTGCAGGAGGTAATTGTGAAAGCCGGAGAAAACCCTGCTTTTGAAATTTTGCGCAAAGTAGTGCGTAACAAAAACAACAACGACAAACGCAAACTAACCGCCTACGAATACGATACCTATACCAAAATTGAAATTGATGTAGATAATATCTCTGATAAGTTTCGCGAACGAAAAATGGTAAAGCGCATTACACAGGTGCTGGACAGTGTGGAGCGCATTGCAGGCGAAGACGGCAAACCCATCCTGCCCTTGTTCATTACAGAAAGTGTTTCCAAAGTATATTACCGCGATAACCCCTCGCTCAAAAAAGAACATATTCTAAAAACTAAAATAAGTGGGGTGGGTGTGGAAGATGGCTCCACGGTTACCCAAATGGTAGGGTCTTCTTTTCAGGAGTATAACTTTTATCAAAACTGGCTGAATATACTCTCGAAAGAATTTGTTTCGCCTATTGCCGATGGCTGGCGCATTTATTACGACTACGACCTTACCGATAGTTTATATGTGGGCGAAGATTACTGCTACCGCCTCGATTTCTTTCCGCGCAGTCCGCAAGACCTGGCATTTACCGGCACTATGTGGATAACCAAAAAAGATTACGCCCTTAAGCAAATGGATGCCAGCATGGGTAAGCAAGCCAATCTTAATTTCATTGAGAAAATCAGGATTCAACAAGAGTTAACCAAAACGGACTTAGGCGCATGGGTGCCCATTAAAAACCGGGTGTTAATAGACGTAGGGCAGTTGGGTAAAAACAATGCCGGCATGCTGGCAAAATTTTACACCAGCAATAAAAATATTATTACCAACAATCCCCGGCCACCGGTCTTCTACGAGCGCGCCATCGAAATGGCCGAAGAGGCGCGACTTAAACAAGACGATGCCGCCTGGGACTCTCTTCGCCACGAGCCCTTATCGGAAACCGAGCGGAACGTGTACAGAATGATTGATACCCTGCGCAACATACCCATTGTAAAAACCTACACCGATATTTTTAAAGTACTGATAGGCGGCTACTACAGTATAGGAAAAGTAGAAGTAGGCCCTTACCTCAACTTTGTTACCTGGAATAATATTGAAGGCTGGCGCATTCAAAGCGGATTAAAAACAACGTATCAGTTTAGTAAGAAGTGGGTACTGCAAGGACAGTTGGGTTATGGATTTAAAGATGAGAGAATAAAGTACCTTGCTTCGGCACAATATATTTTATCGCGCCAACGCTGGACAACCCTTTCGTTCAGGGCCCGCAGCGATTTAGGGCGCCTGGGTGTGGACGATGAGAACCTGGCCGACAATCCGATTTTTTTAGCTGCCACCCGCTGGGGCTTCTTTCGCAGAGGTTTTTATACCGATGAATACCGTGCAGCCTTTCAACGCGAACTCTTTAAGGGTTACTCGCAACGCGTGTCATTTCGCCACTGGACGTTTGACCCAACCTTTGACTTTGGCTACTTCAAACCTCCTGGCGGTACGGGCGATCCGATTTTAAGCCGGTTTCAAACTTCGGAGGTAAGCATCGAATCGCGCTATGCACGCGATGAGGTTTTTTTACAAGACGATAACGACCGCATTAGCCTGGGCACCAATCAGTGGCCCGTACTAACTGTAAAATATACACACGGTTTTAGTGGTGTGTTCGGCAGCGACTTCGACTACGATAAATTGCGCGCTAATCTTACCAAGCGAATTAAAACCGGGCCGTTTGGTGTTGCTTACGTTACCGTTACCGGTGAGTATGTTTTTAATCCTATCCCGTATCCATTGCTATCGCTGCACTTGGGCAATCAGTCGCCCATCTATTCTTCGTTTACCTATAACCTTATGAACTTTGGTGAATTTGTAAGCGACCGGTATGTATCGGTTCAATACCGGCAATACCTGGAAGGTTTTTTATTAAACCGCATTCCGCTGCTTAACAAATTAAAGTGGCGGCTGCTGGCAACTTCAAACGTAGTGGTGGGGGGCATGCGCCAATCCAATCGCAACCTGATTGCAGCCACCACGCCCGAGGGCCAGCCCACGTTGCAAGCAGGCTACTTTAGAAACAGCAAGCCCTATGTTGAGCTGGGTTATGGCGTAGAAAATATTTTTAAAATTTTCCGGATAGATTTTGTGCATCGCATCTCGTACCTCGATAATCCTGATGCCCGTAAATTCGGAATTTTGTTTTCAGCCTGGCTCCAGTTGTGATGGCCCTAGGTAAGCAACTCAACCTTTAAACAAGTATGGTAAGAAAATACCATATTTGCACCTCCAAAAAATTAGTTTGATGAGCGAAGTTACTATTACATTACCCGATGGCTCGGCCCGTAAATTTGCAGCCGGGGTTAAGGGTATCGAAATCGCGCAAAGCATTAGCGAGGGGCTTGCACGCAACGCCCTGGCCATAGAAGTAAATGGCGAAATCTGGGATTTGAGCCGGCCTATCACAGGCGATGCAGCCATAAAAATTTTTACGTGGAACGATAAGGGTGGGAAGTATGCCTTCTGGCATTCATCGGCTCACCTTTTTGCCGAAGCCCTGGAGGCGCTTTACCCCGGTGTGAAATTTGGAATTGGCCCGCCCATAGAAAATGGATTCTACTACGATGTGGATTTAGGCGACCGCCCTTTCGGGGATGAAGAATTGGCTGCCGTTGAAAAAAAGATGACGGAGCTGGCCAAAACCAACAGCCCATTTGTAAGACGCGATGTTTCCAAGAAAGAAGCCATCGAGTACTTTACCAGAAAAGGTGATGAGTACAAACTGGAATTAATTGATGGCCTGGCCGATGGATCGATTACGTTTTACCAGCAAGGTAATTTTGTGGACTTATGTCGCGGGCCCCACATTCCTGCTACGGGTACAATTAAAGCAATCAAACTACTTAGTGTTGCCGGTGCGTACTGGCGTGGCGATGAGAAGAACAAGATGCTGAAACGCATTTATGGCATCACATTCCCCAAGCAAAAGGAACTGGACGAGTACTTGCACGTATTAGAAGAAGCCAAAAAGCGCGACCACCGGAAGCTGGGTAAAGAATTAGAACTCTTTGCTTTCTCAGACAAGGTAGGGCAAGGGCTGCCGCTATGGTTGCCGAAGGGTACCATTTTGCGCGAGCGGCTGGAGCAGTTTATGCGCAGAGCCCAGATTCGGGCCGGCTACGATCCGGTAGTTACTCCTCACATCGGCAGCAAGCAATTATATGTTACCTCGGGGCATTACGAAAAGTATGGCAAAGATTCTTTTCAACCCATACATACACCCGATGAAAACGAGGAGTTCTTGCTTAAGCCAATGAACTGCCCGCATCACTGCGAGATATATAAAGTAAAACCAAGGTCATACAAAGACTTGCCCATTCGGTTGGCTGAGTTTGGAACAGTATATCGGTACGAACAGAGCGGTGAGTTGCACGGCTTAACCCGCGTGCGCGGCTTTACGCAGGACGATGCTCATATTTTCTGCCGCCCCGATCAGGTGAAGAACGAATTCATAAAAGTGATTGACCTCGTGTTGTTTGTGTTCAAGTCGTTGGGCTTCGAGAATTACACAGCCCAGGTTTCGTTGCGCGATGCGGAGAACAAAGCAAAGTACATTGGCGAAGATGCCCTGTGGGAGCGGGCGGAACGCGAAATTCAGGAGGCAGCCGATGAGCGCGGTTTGAAAACAATTGCAGTAAAGGGCGAAGCCGCCTTTTATGGTCCCAAGCTTGATTTTATGGTAAAAGATGCCCTCGGTCGTAGCTGGCAGTTGGGCACTATACAAGTTGATTATCAACTGCCACAGCGCTTTGAGTTGGAATACATAGGCTCCGATAACCAAAAACACCGGCCGGTAATGATTCACCGGGCCCCATTTGGGTCTATGGAGCGGTTTGTGGCTGTGTTAATTGAGCACTGCGCAGGTAACTTCCCACTGTGGCTGGCCCCAGAGCAGTTGGCGGTGCTGCCAATTTCCGAACGCTTTAACGAGTATGCCCAACAGGTTTTGGATACCCTCAAGAACACCGACATCCGTGGTTTCCTTGACGACCGAAACGAAAAGATTGGTCGTAAAATACGCGATGCCGAAGTTAGCAAAGTGCCGTTTATGCTTTTGGTGGGCGAAAAAGAGGCCGCAGAAGGAAAGGTGGCGGTGCGCAAGCATGGCTTGGGCGACCAGGGTGTAATGGATTTGAAAGAATTTGTTACCCAGTTTGCGGCTGATTTTGCGCTTCCGGCATAAGCCTTAACCTTTGTATTCAGTATTTTGATAAACGGAAAAAAGGGCGATATTTGCAGCCCTGTATGCCGAACAGGCTGTTTTTAGTAAAAAGTAAGAATTTAAACCCAACGAGTGGCAGGATTTCCAGGTAGTGACCGCCCACGGCCCTTCATCAGGGGCCCGCGGAGAGTAGTAGAAGAACCGTATCGTGTAAACGAGCGCATTCTTGCCCAACGGGTAAGGGTGGTAGGAGAAAACATTAAAGTTGATGTGTACCCTACATCGGTGGCTATTAAAATGGCGCAAGAGCAGGGGCTAGACCTGGTGGAGATTTCTCCCAACGCAGACCCTCCGGTTTGCAAAATAATCGACTACTCTAAGTTTAAATACGAGCAAAAGAAGAAGCAGAAAGAGATCAAGGCCAACGCCCAGAAAACAATCCTGAAAGAGATTCGATTTGGGCCTAACACCGATGATCACGACTTTAATTTTAAGGTAAAACATGCCGAGAACTTCCTGAAGGAAGGAGCGAAGGTGAAAGCCTACGTTCATTTTGCAGGTCGTTCAATTGTGTACAAAGAGCGCGGAGAAATTTTGTTGCTCAAGTTTGCGCAGGCACTGGAAGAATTGGGCAAAGTAGAGCAAATGCCTAAGCTGGAAGGTAAGCGCATGTACATGATGGTAGCGCCAAAAGGAAAGAAGTAAGTTTAAATAATAAGTAGATGCCTAAGTTAAAAACCAAGTCAGGGGCTAAAAAGCGGTTTAAGGTTACCGGCACCGGTAAGATTAAGCGCAAGAAAGCATACAAGCGCCACATCCTGACAAAGAAAGAGACTAAACAGAAAAGAAGATTGGGTAATGCCACCACCGTTAAGAAAGTTGACGAGGGTAACATCAAGCCTATGCTTCCTTATCTCGTTTAATCCGTACAGTCGGATACCGTTTTTCCTGCGGTACTAACAGGAGTGTTTAGTCTGCCCGCATGTAGCTGGCAGGATGTTTAACCCGGCACTTGGCCTGCAAGATTCCTACCGGAACGCCAACGCCAAAAAAATTAAGTTATGCCACGTTCAGTAAACAGTGTTGCATCAAGAGCCAAGCGCAAGCGCGTGTTGGAACTGGCCAAAGGGTACTTTGGTCGTAAAAAAAATGTTTGGACTGTAGCGAAGAATGCAGTCGAAAAAGGGTTGGTATATGCCTACCGCGATCGGAAAGCCAGAAAGCGCGATTTTCGTGCACTGTGGATTGCCCGTATTAATGCCGGGGTAAGAGTTCACGGTCTTTCGTACTCAGAGTTTATCGGCAAATTGAAAAAATCCGGAATTGATTTGAACCGCAAGGTTTTGGCTGACTTGGCCATGAATCATCCGGCAGCTTTCGAAGCTGTTGTGAAAAAGGTGAAATAATCCTTTCGGATCGCATCAAAATTAAGCCCCGCTCAGTCGGGGTTTTTTATTTTTGGGGTATGTCAAAGTCGAAAAAAATTTTTGCAGGGCTGGCTGCAGTATTTGTTGTGTTGCTATTCTATGCAAGTTATGATATCAGTTCCCGAACTACTTTTCCAGGCTCTAAACCACAGCTAAAGGAACGGATTGAAGAGCAATTTTTGAAAAGAGATAGCTTACAGAAGGACTCAACAAAAGCCATTCAACGATAAATCCGGCAGGTAGTCAGAATTAGCTGCATCCAATCGGATGAGAATTTTGTGATTTAATACCCTGCTGTACTTTAGCATCAGATTAAAGCCAACTATAGACAAGATTATCCCCCGGGGTCCAGGACTTTGGGGGATTTTCTTTTTAAGCCCATCTTGAATTCAGTACATTCGTTATGCTGAGGCAACCCTTTTTAATTCTGTTCCGTAAAGGGTAAAATTTTTCGAACCTAAACTCTTATTTAAACACCCTTATGCACTTGCTGATACAGGGCTGCAAGCGTAACGATCGCGATAGCCAGCGTTTGCTCTATCAGCATTATTATTCCTATGCCTTGGCGATTTGTATTCGCTATTCACGCAGTATGGTCGAAGCAAAGGAAGTAGTTAACGATGGGTTTCTGAAAGTATTTGATAAGATAGATCAGTATAACGCTGATTATCCTTTTAAAGGTTGGTTGAGGAGGATTATGATTAACGCTTCGATTGATCAATACCGGAAAGAAATTAAGCATGCACACCAGGCACCGGTAGAATATGCAAATAAAGTGCATGACCAACCAGTAGCGGTCAATAACCTGGCGCACGAAGAGTTGATGACACTGGTTCAGCGATTAACTCCTGCTTATCGGGCGGTGTTTAACCTCTACGTAATTGATGGTTACACCCATAAGGAGATAGGGAAGTTGTTAAATATTTCGGAGGGAACCTCGAAATCGAATTTGTTGAAGGCACGTGAAAATCTGAGAACTATGTTGGAAGGAATGAATGAGATGCCGTATGGAAAAGCTAACTGACGAAGAACTGGATTCAGCATTTAAAACGGCTGCCGAAGGCAACACTCCGCCTTATGAGGCTACCGCTTGGGATGCGATGATGAAAAAACTGGATGCGCCAAGGCCCATACCAGTATGGAGAAAATGGTCGCCCATAATTTTGGTTGGTGTTCTCGTTTTTTTTAGTGGAGTTTGGGTTGGCCGCAGCACTGAAGAAAAATCTAGCGAAGTAATCCCGATTGAAAATAAGCTTTCAATAGAAGGCAGAGTAAGTGACAAACAACACCCTATAGCCGATAATAATAAAGTGCCGGGAGTAGTCTTAACTGAGGACAAGATTCAAACATCAAGTAGTGACCGATCAATTACCAGATTAAAAGTTAGCTCTGGATCCATTGATTTAAAAGAAAAGCAGCAGGAGGAAGTTGATTTGAAATCATTGATAGAAAATGAACAACAAGAAATTCTGGTACAAGAGCTACCCAATTTGCTCGAAAATGAACATGTGAATGAATTCTGGGTAGAGCGTCAAAGTGAAAATATCAAAGATGACTCATTGGCAATCACAAAAACTGAAGTTGATTCTCTGAACATTAGCAAGGAGCTGCATGATAAACCAGGTGGTAGAAGAGTTTATGGGTTGTTTATCAGGCTCCTTGCTTCTCCTGATCTTTCATCTATCAAGTTCGGGCCAACCAAACTTGGATCCAACATAGGTGTAGTAGGGGAGTTTTCTTTTTCGGATCGGATTTCGATTTCCACTGGAGTACTTCGTGCCAAGAAGAATTATGAATCTTACCAGAAGGAAGCTTATGGCTCGAGCGCCCGCCATCTGGTTGGCAGTTGCAGTATTCTGGATGTTCCTGTTAACCTAACTTATTCGTTTCCTTCCAAAAGCAGGTTTTCGATTTATACAACTGTAGGGGCATCATCTTATATTATGTTGCGCGAAGACTATGTGTACACCATCAAATCCAATACGGGCGACCGGGTATATCCGTCACAGGCTATTCGCAAAAACAATGAGTGGTTTAAAGTGCTGAATGTTGCGGTTGGCTTACAATACAGAATAGCTCCGCGATGGCACATTCAACTTGAGCCATTTATAAAAGCACCTTTGGCAGATTTGGGCGAACGTAACGTGCGTCTATCCAGTATTGGAGCGTTTGGTGCACTCCGTTATCAATTAGCAAAAATTAAAACCCCCTGAATATGAAAGCTAAATCGTTTCACCGGCTAACTGGTGTTGTTGTCTTTGCGTGGTTGTTGATCATTGCGGGTTGTTCCAGCAACGATGAGCCTAAGCCTATAGACTGTAACGCCACGGATCTTGCAATAACACTATCTACCAAGACTGACCCAGTCGATTGTGGTGTAAGCAATGGATCAATTACGGTGTCAGCAACTGGTGGTGAAGCACCCTATCAATTTAAATTAAGTACGGGTAGTTACGGAAGTGGCACTACATTCAATAATCTGGGTGCCGGCTCATTTACCTTTATGGTTAAGGATGCCAATGGTTGCGAAAGGACGCTTGCCGGAATTGTATTATCAGCTCCTTCTTCGCCTGTGGCGGGTGCATCAACTATTTCAAGTCATACCAACTGTCTTACTCCAAATGGGTCAATCACAATACATGTAACAGGTGGTACACCTCCATACAAATACAAGATTGGAAGCGGGGCATTCGGCTCGTCTAATAATTTTTCGGAACTAAAAGCTGGAAGTTACGCAATAACCGTGCAGGATGATGCCGATTGTTCAATAACAATAAATGATGTTGTAGCAAGCAACACCAATGTTAGTTACGTAGCTGACATTAAACCTATTTTGCAAACCAGTTGTATAAAGTCGGGTTGCCATAATGGAGATAATGGGGCAGACCGTAATTGGAGTGTTTTTGCGAACGTAAGGGCAAGTGCCCAGGCAATCAAAACAAGAACCGGAAACAAATCCATGCCAGCCGATATTGCACCCACTGGCTTACCACAAAACCAAATTGACCTTATTGCATGTTGGGTTGATAGCGGGGCGCAAGATAATTAATGATATGAGAAATCATATTGCACTGATTCTGGTCTTGATTGCGCACTCTGCTATGGGGCAGAAATACACCCTTGAAAAGTCAAAAGTAGTTTTCTTTTCAGATGCGGCTATTGAAGATATCCGTGCAGAGAACTCTAAGGCACTTAGTATTTATAATAGCGAGACAAACGAGGTGGTATTCTCCATTCCAATTGCTCAATTTAATTTCGAAAATTCAACAATGCGGGTGCATTTCAATGAAAAATACATGGAGACTGAAAAACATCCAAATGCAACTTTTCAAGGAAAGTTTAATCAATTCACTTTTGAAAGCGATCAAACTCAGCACGTAGTAGCTACGGGTAAGCTCGCCATTCATGGTGTTACCCGTGAGGTTGAGATACCGGGCACTATCCAGGTAACTGAGCAAAGAATTTTAGCCAAAGCTATCTTTATGATAAAGCTCGCAGACTATAATATTAAGATACCTCAATTGCTGTGGCAAAAAATTGCGGAACAGGTTGAGGTAACCGTTGAATTCACCTTTAGACCTCAATGAAAAAAATCCTAATAGCCTTGTTGATTTCCAACGTAAGTTTCGCGCAAAGCGATTTGTTAAACGAATTAGAAGAGCCGGATTCCAGGCCACAGCCAGTAGCGGCTACATTTATAGGCAGCCGGTTAGTAAACGGACAAACCATTGAAACCCGGCATAAAGGTGAACTGGAATTTATTTTTGCGCACAGGTTTGGCCGGCTTAATGAAGGTGCCTATGAATTGTTTGGACTTGATCGGGCTTTTGTGCGGGTAGGTTTGGAGTACGGTATTACAAATAAGCTTAGCACAGGCTTTGGTCGTAATTCGGTGGACAAAACTATGGATGGATACCTGCGGTATAAATTGTTAAGTCAGCAAAAAAATGAAATACCTTTAACCCTAACTGTGTTTACCAATGCGGCAGTCCGAACATCTCCCCGGACGAAGGATGCTGCATACGATATGCAACTGGAAGACAGAATGTCTTACACTACGCAAATTTTAATAGCCCGGAGATTTAACCCGGTACTGTCGCTTCAAATCATGCCCACAATGGTTCACCGCAATACGGTTGATCAAAGTCGGGAAAAGAATGACCAGTTTGCCTTGGGATTCGGTGGTCGGTTAAAGATAACACGAAGTGTTGCTCTCAATACCGAATACTATTATCGGCTTGGGGTGCCGGTTGCTAATCAATATTATAATGCTTTGGGGTTTGGAATTGATATTGAAACAGGTGGGCATGTGTTTCAACTCGTGCTCACCAATACCCGTGGGCTAACAGAACGCGCTTACCTAACTGAAACGTCAGGAAATTTCTTTAATGGTGATATCCATCTGGGTTTTAATGTAACACGGTCTTTTCCGGTAAAGAGATAAGATAGCATCAGATTAAAGCCAACTATAGACAAGATTATCCCCCGGGGTCCAGGACTTTGGGGGATTTTCTTTTTATGGCGGGTTGGGTTAGGTGCCTTTATAGTTCTGTGTTCACCTCGCTATAATTTGTTTTCGGCAAGCCTGTTTCTTTAAGTGCATTGTAGCCACCTTTAATATTAATAACCTGCTTAATTCCACCGCTTTTAAAAATTGAAGCCGCAATTAACGACCGGTACCCTCCGGCACAATACAGGTAATAAGTGCGCCTGGTAGAAAGATTATTCAGATTCTTATAAAGTTCGGATAAGGGTATGTTGTACGCCCCGATAATGTGTTCGCGTTCAAATTCACTTGCTCTGCGAACATCCAACAAAATACTATCCGAAGCATCGCGAAATAACGTAACGAACGCTGCCGGAGTAATTTCTTCTATCGTATCAATCACGTTGCCTGCGGCCTTCCAGGCTGCCATGCCTCCTCCCAGGTACCCCAGCACGTGGTCGTAGCCTACCCTTGCCAATCGTGTTACCACCTCCGCTTCGCGCCCGGCATCGCACACAAACAACCTTTGAGGTAGTAGCTAAATGGCCATTTCATACGTGGAGGGGTTGGTGCATCGCGGTAAAATTGAGCGAGTTGATTCAAGTAGTCTGTGATGCCGGTTAGTCCAACGGATGATTTTTATCAGGAATAAAAAATGAAGGCTTCAATTAAAAGGGACGCCAAGCCTTTTGGTTGGCTGCCACCGCTTACTTTCACCCAACTGCTTATATTTGCGCCCTGATTGTTAAAAATTAGTGATGGGTTTAAAATGTGGTATTGTTGGGTTGCCCAATGTGGGCAAATCCACCTTGTTTAATGCGATTTCAAACAACAAGGCCGAGGCAGCAAATTTTCCGTTTTGCACGATCGAGCCGAATGTGGGTGTAATTTCAGTGCCGGATGAGCGGCTGAAAATTCTGGAAGGACTTGTAAATCCACAAAAGGTAATACCCACCTCTTTTGAGTTTGTAGATATTGCCGGGCTGGTGAAAGGCGCCAGCAAAGGCGAAGGGCTCGGCAATCAGTTTCTGGCAAACATTCGCGAAGTGGATGCGATTGCCCATGTGGTACGTTGTTTTGAAAACGACAACATTATACACGTAGCTGGTAAGGTTGACCCCGTTGGTGATAAAGAAGTGATTGACGTTGAACTTCAATTGAAAGACCTTGAATCAGTCGAAAGGAAAATTTCGAAAGTAGAGCGGACAGCCAAGAGTGGCGATGCAAAGGCAAAAAAAGAGCTTGCCACTTTAATTGCTTATAAAGAAACGCTGCTGGCCGGCAAAAACGCCCGCAGTCTGCAAATGGATGCCGAAGACAAAAAAGCCATTGAAGACCTGCAATTGCTTACCGATAAGCCCGTGATTTATGTAGCCAACGTGGATGAGGCCTCCGTAACTTCCGGCAACCAACACGTTGAAGCCTTGCGCGCCTTGGTGAAGCAGGAGGGAGCCGAAGTAGTGGTAGTGTGTGCGGCTATCGAAGCCCAGATTGCAGAGCTCGAAAGCGAAGAAGACCGGAAAGTGTTTTTAGAGGAATACGGTCTGAAAGAGTCTGGCTTGAATCGGCTGATCAGGGCAGCATATAGCCTGCTTAACCTGATTACATACTTTACGGCCGGGGAGAAGGAAGTGCGGGCTTGGACTATACACAAAGGCTGGAAAGCTCCCCAGGCTGCAGGGGTTATCCACACCGATTTTGAAAAAGGTTTTATTCGGGCTGAGGTAATTAAGATACCTGATTATCAGAAGTATAAGAGTGAAGCCGGCTGCCGCGAAGCGGGTAAACTAGCCGTTGAAGGTAAAGAATACGTGGTGGCAGATGGCGATGTAATGCACTTTCGGTTTAACGTGTAAGATTTTAGTGCATTTTTACTTAAACTTTTTTGTTTAGTAGTTGGCTTTATTGCTCTGATTTGTAGTACCTTAGCTATCCGCAATTTTTTGTAAGGCGGGGTTTTAGAAACCTATTTTTTAGCCCTAAACAGGAAGTACCTTGAGAGTCCGGATAGTTTTTACACTGAAGAACAGGGGTGGTTATGTACCGTTCCATCATCAATTTTTGTTAGCTCAAACTATTAAAGGTTTGATCGTGCTGGGGCGAAACGAAAAGTTTTTTGCATTCACCCAATATAACTTTTCTGGTTTAAAGGGTCAGATCAAGATCAGCCGCAAGGGCCTTCACTTCTATTCTTCAAAGGTTACGCTGGTATTTTCTACGTCCGACAAAGAATTTCTGGATTACTTTGTCTCTGTGTTGTTTGCCCAAAAAGATTTGCTGGTTGGCGCCTTGCAACTCAGCCCCGAATCGGTGGAAACCGAAGAGCCGGTAGCCATTACTGATTCGGTAAAGTTCTTGTGCATTTCGCCCATTGTGCTGGTGCCGGCATCGTTTAACGATGAGAGCGGCAAGCGTTTTATCAGCCCCGAGTTAGACGAGTTTTCGGACTTGCTTTATGACAGTACCATTGCCCGCATGGAAGCAAGCGGCAAATATACGCCCGAGCAATTGGCCGACTTCTACAAGTTTCAGTTAGTAGCCGATAAAGAGTATATTAATCGCATTCAGCAATCGCACAAAAAATTTGCGCGCATTTACCCCCTTTACGATCACGACATAAAGTTTGAGGTACGCGGTTATACATTTCCTTTTACCTTGTTTGCACCACAGCCGGTGCAACAATTTGTGTACGAAAACGGGTTAGGCCATTTTTCGCACAAAGGTTTTGGAATGTTAGATGTTGCCAACGCAGATTCGGTTAAGCATGAGGCCGATCTGGAAGCAACGTATGCTTAGCGACTGTTAACCGGAAGTTGGTAATAGCCAACCAATAAATCGGCTTGTGGCCTGAATGGCCGCTGGTACACCAACACCTCGTACAGGTTTTCGGTTTCGAAATGGCTGCCTTCCAGTTGAAAGCTATCCTGCAAATTTCCTTCTACCCAATACTGATAATCATACCACCCTTGCTTAAGGAACAGGGTTATTTCATAGGCGTTGGCCCGCGCATTATAGTCCATGCGGCTGGTTGCGGTGCGATCCCAATTATTGAGGGCTCCCAGCAGGTGCACAGTGGCTGCCAGTTTAGCTGAAGCTAATGAGAAGGTAACAAAAACATAGTCCGAAGAAACACTCGGGTCGCGATTGTCCTGGTTATCGATTATGTAGCCCCCATTCATATCGCGGTATTGCGCGTAGGCCTGATCCTGGCGGGTGCGGTCTGTTAAAACCGATAAATGAAATGGACGCTGGCTCCGATCTAATCGGCCGGTATTTCTTCCCGGAAAGTTCAACGACCGGAAATCAACAAACCGAAATTCGTTACCGGCTTTAAATTGATTGGATTGATCGAAAAAACGGTATTCTAATTCGCGTTTGTCTTCGCGCACAAAACTAGGTTTAACATTAATCCGCGCATTATCCCACCGTTGATTTTGGCGGATTACCAAACGGATTGCCTCGTAAGGATTTACCACATCAAGCCGCGAATAGTTTAACCGGAAGTTGAGTTGCTGGTTACTTAATTGCAAATTCCCCAAACCCTGACTTTGGTTATCAGTAAGCAGACCTACTTCATTTGAATAAATCATAAATCGTCTGCTTAGCAGCAAATCATTTTTATCCGATTCGCGATAAGCTACCAACACATAGTTGCCGGGTAATTTTACTGCGGGCACTTCAAAATAATAATGAACATAGGGTACCGAAGTTTGGGTGGACATGTCGTACTCTGTAATGGCGTATTCGTTGTATTCGTTTAAAAACTCCAGGTCTTGCAGGGAGGATTTTGTCCAATCGAAATTGCAATGAATTAGCCGCACGTAATAATTACTCCGTTGGCCCAGCAGGTCGTCAAATTCCAGTACCAGGTTTTGCCTGTTAACTGCGGCCACCGCGGGTTTTAGTTTATCCAGGTTTGCAGAGAGGTTAGGGTAGAGTTGCACCGTGCGAATTTCATCTTCATAGCTTTTGTCTGCTAACTCAAGTTTTTTTTGCGAAAACGCTATTTGGGTAAGAAAAAAAAGACAAAGTGCCAGGGTAAGTCTGAGCATGGATTTACGGGTTGGAAAATGTTGTACAAAGATGAAAGATTAATCAAATTGTATTCCAACCCAACGGGAAAAGCGGGGGTCTATTATGGCAGAACGGTTCATGTTGAACGATCAGGAACTGATTAAGGGATGTGTGCAGGGGAAGAGAGCCTCGCAAGAGGCTCTCTATTCACGCTATTGCCGTAAAATGATGGTTATCTGCCAACGCTACGCCAAATCCACACTTGAAGCGGAAGATATTCTACAGGAAGGATTCATTAAAGTTTTTGCAGCTATAAAGTCGTTTCGGGGCGAGGCCCGGTTGGACACCTGGATTACCCGAATTATGATTAACACGGCCCTTAATTACCAACGGCAAAAACTCTACCTGCTGCCCATGGTAGATGTAGCCGATGCAAATCTGCATGAACCCGAAGAGGTAAGCCTTTCGCAATTTAACCTGAACGAGCTTATTGCAATGGTTCAATCGTTGCCCGATGGTGCACGCGTGGTATTTAACCTATTTGCTATTGAGGGGTACAATCACAAAGAAATTGCAGCCATGCTCGAAATAAGCGAGGGCACATCCAAATCGCAATACAGCCGGGCCAAAGCATTGTTAAAAATGAAGTTAGAGAACAAGAAAGTATATGGAAAATTTGGAGAGGCAAAGATTTGAGGAAGAATGGCAGGAGGCCTTTAAGGAAGCTGAGCAGAGCCCATCGGGTAAGGTATGGTGGGCAATTGATGGTGCATTGGGTGCGGCCGAGGGTGGGCTTCTGAAGCAAAAACTTGTATTCTATAAACGATTAGCTGCGGCCTCAATAGCTCTTGCCTTGTTGGCAACGGCAGCAACCACTTATTATGTAACTGATTCCGGCTCGGATAAAATTACCCGGCAATCAAGTGTTGAGGGTAATTCAAACCAACACGCATTAGCAACAGAAACTCAGCAGCCTGAACCTATCGAGAAATTGAACTTAACAGAACAAGCGCAGGCGGTAACGGATTCGCAAATTGCCGATGTTAGCCGTGTTACCACAGGTAGTGTAACAGGCAGCCACCTCAGTACAACTGCAACAACGCGCTCGCAAGAGAAACGAACTGGCGAGCCAGCCGCTGTTGTTGCCGATGATAACGTAAAAAACAAAACTGAAAGTCATATCACTAACTCTTATTTGTCTAAACCGGTTCTTGTTGCTTACGATCCGTTGGCCGCAACCTATCGCATCGACAGTATGCCCACAGGTGGGTTAAAAGAAATGGAAATAGTGCGCAAGTTGCCGGCTATGCCAGCGCACCTGATGGCCAACCACAAGCGCGACAAAAAAGAGAAAGCCAAGGAAAATCTTTGGGCTGCGTTGGGGGCTTCTACCGGAACCTACGCCACACAATCTCAATCCAGCAATATGGCTTTTCTTAACCAGGCCAATTCATTTGGTAATAGCATGCAAGCCACAACCAATAATAGTACCCGCGGTAGTGCTTATACCGTTGGTTTAAACATGGGTACCCGGGTTTCCAATCGGGTAGTGTTGCAGGGGGGAGTTGCCTATCTTAATCAAAGCATTGGGTACGCATCCAACCTAACTTCACTCAACAATCAAAATGCACCTTTTGCCCGAGCCACAGCCGACTACACGGGGGTTAAAAACTCGCTTGTCTTATCACCCACTACTACCTATCAGGTAAGCAGTGTAAACGAATGGATTTCGGTGCCTGTGCAGGTAGGGTATTTAGTGGTAAACCGAAAGTTTGGATTGCAACTTAATTCAGGTATGGCGGCTGATATGTTCGTGCAGAACACATTAACAGATAAGAGCGGGCAGTTGAAACCCTACACTTCAACCGCTGGGTCCGACTCGCCTTATAATTCATTTAGCTGGACTGCCCTTGCAGGCACCGAGTTGAGTTACAAAATCGGAAGCCAGTATAGATTGGCTCTTGCACCCGGGTTGCGCTATTCGCTCACTCCGGTAATGAAAGAGAATGTTACCACGTCACCTTTTCTATGGGACATGGGCTTTCGGTTCCGGTATATTATCCGTTAAGACTGCTGTAAATTTTCCAGTTCCAGAATAAGCGCTTCCCACTTTTGGTTTTCGGCATTGAGCGAAACTTGGGTCTTTACAAACTTTTGCTGATGTTCGCTTAACGCGGCCGGGTTGGTATATACTTCGGGTTGGGCCAGCAAGGTCTCAAGCTGTGTTTTGTCTTCTTCCAGTTTCATAATCCGGTCTTCCGATTTTTTTATTTCGGAGGTAAGGGCTTTTATTTTTTTCTCGTTGGTGGCTACCGGTTTGGGCGCAGCCACCGGAGTTTGTTTTTTTTCTGGTGGCTCCGGCCTGGCCGCAACAGGTTGCTTGTTCTTTCGCCAGTATTCATATTCATCGTACGTGCCCGGATATTCTTTAATCTGATAGTGTTCGATGTACCAGATTTTATTGGCAACCTGGCTTACAAAATGCCGGTTGTGCGAAACCACCACAAAACTTCCCTGATATTGTTGCAAAGCCTGGATCAGGATATTTTCAGAGATAAAGTCCAGGTGGTTGGTGGGTTCGTCCAGCAATAAAAAGTTTGCCTCCGAAATAAGTGTTTTTGCCAAAGCAACGCGCGATTTTTCGCCTCCGCTTAAGACTTTAATTTTCTTAAAAACATCTTCATCGCTAAAAAGAAAGCACCCCAATACGTTGCGCAGTTCTTGTTCGGTTTTGTTGCTGCCGGCTTGCTTCAACTCATCCAGAATTTCGTTGTTAACATGCAACGATTCTAACTGGTGTTGGGCGTAAAAGCCATAAATAACATTGTACCCAATGGTGCGGTCGCCTTGAAGTGGTTCGGTATTAGCCAGTATGCGCAACAAGGTAGATTTACCTTTTCCATTGGCCCCAATCAACGCAATTTTATCGCCCCGTTCTATGGCCGCGCTGGTATTTTTTAAAATCTGCAACTCGCCATACGCCTTCGATACGTCTTTTAATGTAACTACATGCCGGCCCGATGGCTGATTAAACGTGAATTTGAAATTTACTGTGGCCGCATCGCTTACTACCTCATCAATCATATCCATTCGCTCCAGCGCTTTGATACGCGATTGTACCTGCCGCGCTTTGGTTGCTTTGGATCTAAACCGCTCTATAAATCGTTCAGTTTGACGGATTTTAGCTTGCTGGTTTTCGTACGCATTGGTTTGGATTTCTTCGCGCAGCTCTTTCTCCTCCAGGTAAAATGAATAGTTACCCTCGTAGGTTACCAGTTGTTGGTTGGTTACTTCTACGGTTTTAGTTATTACGTTGTCTAAGAATGTGCGATCGTGCGAAACAATGACCACCGCACCTTCATAATTACGCAGGTAACTTTCTACCCATTCAATAGAAGGTAAATCGAGGTGGTTGGTGGGCTCATCCAACATGAGGCACGAAGGTTTTTCGAGCAGCAGCTTGGCCAGCATTACGCGCATGCGCCACCCCCCGCTAAACTCGCGCAAGGGGCGGTGCAAGTCTTGGGTAGTAAACCCAATTCCTTCCAGTACTTCTTCTGCTTTGGCTTGCATGGTATAACCACCCAATTGATCAAACTTTTCCTGTAACTGGGTAAGCCGCTCTACCAATGCATCGCTATAGTTGGTTTCTAGTTGATGAAGAATTTTTTCGAGTTGGCGTTGTGTGTCCACGGCCTCTTTAAAGGCCTCCATCGCTACGGTTAAAATAGCATCATCGGTTTGGTAAGAGAGTAGGTCCTGATTAAGAAAACCAAGAGTACAATCTTTGGCTTTGCTGATGGAACCTGCATTTACCGATAAATCGCCATTGATAATTTTCAGCAGGGTAGATTTGCCGCGGCCGTTTAAACCAATAAGTCCAATCTTATCGGTAGGACGAATGAACATAGATGCATTTTCGTACAGCGGCCTGCCGCCTATGTAATAAGAAATGTTGGAAATAGAGATCATGAACCTAAAAACAGGCGCAAAGGTAGGGGATAGAGAGAGTTAATGCCAAGTTACCCTGCCAGGTTTTAAACTTATATAAAATCAATATCGGGTTTACTGGTAAGATTTCTAAACTTGCATTATAAATGCATCTTTTATGCGGATTTTTAATTTTATCGTTTTCGTGACCTTCCTGGCAGCCTGCCAGTCAAAAAATTCCGGTTCGAAAGTAGAACTGCCGCAGGACAGCCTGCTGAGTAAGATTAACCTGCCCCCGGGGTTTACCATTCGTGTTTTTGCCGAAGTTGAAAATGCGCGCTCGTTGGCGGCATCACCAACTGGAATTATCTACGTGGGCAACCGCAACGAAGACAAGGTGTACGCGGTACAAGATACCGATGGCGATTTTGTGGCCGATAAGAAATGGGTATTGGCTTCGGGTTTAAATATGCCCAATGGAGTTGCGTTTCGCGATGGCGATTTATACGTGGCCGAAGTAAACCGCATTTTAAAATTTGAAAATATTGAAGCCCGGCTTGATAACCCGGGCCAACCGCTGGTGGTGTACGAAAAATTTCCTACCGATACGCACCACGGCTGGAAGTACATTGCTTTTGGCCCCGATGGAAAATTGTACGTGCCGGTAGGTGCTCCCTGCAACATCTGCGAGTCGGCCCCGGTGTATGCGGCAATTCATCGCATGAATGCCGATGGCACCGGACTTGAATTATTTGCCAGCGGTGTGCGCAATACGGTTGGCTTTACGTGGCATCCGCAAAGTAACGAGCTATGGTTTACCGATAACGGCCGCGACATGTTAGGCGATGACGTGCCACCCTGCGAATTGAACACGGCTCCGCAAGCCGGCTTACATTTCGGGTATCCTTATTGCCATGGTGGAACTATTCCAGATCCGGAAATCTCCACCAAAAAATCTTGCGATGAGTTTGTTAAGCCTGCACTTAATTTAGGAGCGCACGTTGCCCCGCTTGGGTTAAAGTTTTATACGGGCAATCAGTTTCCGGCCAATTATCAAAATCAGATTATTCTGGCCGAACATGGTTCGTGGAATCGTTCGAAAAAAAGTGGTTATAAACTTACGCTGGTAAAACTGAATGGCAGCCAGGTGGTTGGCAGCGAAACTTTTGTCAGCGGCTGGTTGAATGATGCAACACAGGAAGTGTGGGGCCGGCCGGTAGATGTATTGCAATTAGCCGATGGTTCTTTACTTGTTTCTGATGACCATGCCGGTAAAATCTACCGGATAAGCTATACACAGTAAGGAAGCAAGCGCGAACGGAAGCTTACGTGAGTAGTTAAAAATCGTCAGCTACTTCTTCTATTTTTTTGCCTTTATCGGCATACATCATGGCAATTACCGGCACCGACCGGTAGGTGAGGTTTACTTCTTTGCGATGACCTTTGTAAACAAGGGTTAGTGTTTGGGCTTTCCAGTAATAGGATTCTGTACGTATGCTGTAGGTAGCTTTACCATACGATTTTTCCAAGCCCTTCATTATTTTAGGATCGTGCCCCAACGAGACCAGGATTTCATAAATCAAACCCTTATAGACTTTAAGTGAGATCAGTTTAACCGGCACATCGCCAATGCTCATGTAGTCGGGGTGGGTAGTTTCGTACAACTTGGTGGCAAACTCTTTTCGCTCAATCAAGTCTTTACGAAAAAGCGCCCCCTTTACACTGTCAATGTGCATTCCTAACTTTATCTCTTTAAACCCGTTGCGTCTTTCCAACTCCTGCGTATCCTGACTTTGGCCAGAAACAATGATAGTGCACAGTAAAAGGGCAAGCAGTAATTTCATGCTTTAGGTTCGTTAAAACGGATGGGAACAGCAACTTTGGTTTTATCCCACATCAATACGATTTCGGCCGTATTATTTCGCTGTTCAATGGTAATGGTGAAAGCTTCGTACACTACATCGGATAAACTTTGAACGGGAACATCAAAACGGGTTACATCTTGTTTGGGATTATAGTTGTAAGCACCCCATAAGCCGGTGTCGCTGTTGATGATTATCGTCCATTTGTCTTTATCGGGAATGGTGAAAACAGAATAGGTTCCTGCTTTGAGCGTGAAATTATTAAGAATCACTTCGCGGGTAATGGTTAGCTCGGTGGCTTCGTTGGCTCCGGTGCGCCAAACCTTGCCAAATGGCACCAGGCTACCAAAAACCTCACGCCCCCGCTTATGCGGTTGACTGTAGGTTATCTTTAAGTAGGTGTCTTTATACCGGGCTGCTGCAATACCAAATGGGCTGGGTCGGGGTTTTACCGCATCCTGTGCGGTGGCTACAGAGTTAATCAGCAACACAAGTAGCCAAACGTAGATCTTCATGCTGTTAATTTGCATGCGAATATAGTATTTTGAGCCTTTATATTTTATTCTTCTATGAGCCGACCTGCGTTTGATGATATTTATATGGAGTTGGCAGTAAATCTGGCCAGGCGTTCGCATTGCATTAAACGCCACGTTGGGGCCGTTCTTACCAAAGACACGCGCATAATTTCCATTGGGTATAACGGGCCACCATCGGGCACGCATAATTGTGATGAAGAGTGGCCCGAGGCGGGTTGCCCACGCGATTCAAAAGGCGGTTGCTCATTGGCCATTCATGCCGAACAAAATGCCATTCTCTACGCTGTTAAAAATAAAACCTCGGTGGAGGGCGCTACCCTTTATGTTACCCTTTCGCCCTGCCTGGCGTGTTCGCGGATAATTTTTAGTATGGGTATTAAGCGGGTTATTTACCTTAACTCGTATGCCCAATTCAAAAACCTGCCATCCGATGAAGGCGTTGATTTTTTAAACAAGTTTGGAGTAGAGTGCGTTCGGTACGTGGGCAGCCTATCCAATGTTACGCACATGATCTAGTGGCTTACTGCCTGCGAACAACAAGTATTTCTAAGTTCAGCTATCTAATGCCTACTTAATGGCTTTTTCTATGCCGGCAATGAGGGCCGCGGTAATGCCTTTTGTCTTCTTTGCATTTTCTGCTTTAAGCACAACCAGTGCCCGGTTAATTGCTTCCACAAGCCCTACCGGATTACCATCGAAGCGATAACTGCCCAAACACCATTCTAAATCAGCCTGCAGTTGGTGCTCTATATTAATGCCGCGCAACTTATCCAGAATATTTTCTGCGATTTTGTCGAGCGAAGCGCCCGCTTTAGTTGCAGTTTTCTTTGGTGCTTTCTTTTCTGCTGCCGGTTTGGTAGTCTTTGCCATACGCCTGGTGGTTAATGGCACAAAGTTAAAGTTGGTTTTTTACTGCAAACAAGCATTTACCCGATAATATTTCCGCAAACGAATGATTAATTGAATGAATTTCAACGCATTGCATGCTGTTTTTAGCTTGGAATCGAATAATTGCAGGCAACTAAACGAAATAATAATTGCAGCCCGCAAAATGAAATGTGCGCTTGCCATAACCGTTAATAGGATTGTTGAAGCAAGCAATGCCAACTATTGGTGCTGCGATCAGTGATTCATTGTTAGTAGTAACACGATGTACTTGTTACAAAGTCTTTAATTACCTGTTGCGCTTAAGCGAATGACTTGTAAGAAACGTTTTGAGTGATTCGCTTATTCAGCTATTCTTTTGAATGAATGTGAACCTGAATCTTGTTTGATGGAGAAATCTTAGGTGCATGCAAAAAAAAAGAAGTGATCCTGGATCACTTCTTTTTGCTCAAGCATCAAGCTTAACTTGATTACTTCTTCTTCTTAGCAGCTTTCTTAGCCTTCTTGGCTACTTTCTTTTTAGCTGCTTTCTTAGCGGGTTTTTTTGCCATAGCGTTTTAATGTTTTAGTTAAAACTGTACGAAAGGTATAATAAAAAATTAATTCACAAAAATTTTGATAAAAAAAATTTCCGATGTCAGATTTATTGAGTTATACAAAACCGAATGTGTTTGCATCTTAACTCACAAATGAATGCATGCATCATTTAATGTTTACTTCGCATTGCAATTCAATATTAAACTTGCTTTTAACCGATGCAATGATTCGCATAGCGAGTTCTAAAATTTCATTGCCGGTACTGTCTCCATAGTTAACCAACACCAATGCTTGTTGTGTGTGCACACCACAATTTCCTATACGTTTTCCTTTCCAGCCGCATTGCTCAATCAACCAACCGGCAGGTACTTTAACTTCTTGATTTACAGATTTATAGCCGGGTATCTCCGGATGCTCTTGCTGCAACAACTTGTAGTGCGTTTCACTTACAACAGGATTCTTAAAGAAGCTTCCAGCATTACCTAGTTGTGTTGGATCGGGTAGTTTACTTCTTCTTATTTGTTGTACAGCATTACTTACTTGTTGAATGGTTGGTTTAGTAATCTGTTGCTGCTTCAATACATCGTTAATTGCTCCATAGCTGGTAGCAATGCGATGATGTTTCTTTGTAAGACTTAAAGTAATACTTGAGATAAAAAAAAATTCTTTCAACTCATGCTTAAAAATGCTGTCGCGGTAACCAAATGCACATTCTTCACTACCAAGTGTGCGATGTAAACCGGTGCGCAAATCAATGCCATGTACTTGCGTTATCATATCTTTAACCTCTACACCATAGGCGCCAATGTTTTGAATAGGGGCAGCACCTGCCAAACCCGGTATCAACGAGAGATTTTCTAAGCCACCCCAATCATTTTGAAGTGCAAAGGTTACAATGTGATGCCAGTTTTCACCGGCCATCACTTCAACTTCAACAGTTGTGGCCGTTTCGTGTACGGTATTAATTCCTTTCAGGCAGTTGTGAACAATTAAACCATCGTAGTTTCCTGTAAACAGAATATTGCTGCCTCCGCCTAAGATCAGGCAATTATTATTTTTTAAGATGTTGCCAGCAAGCAGTTCATCGATGTGAGCAGCAGATTCAACTTTTATGAAGTAACGGGCGTTAGCTTCTACTCCAAAGGTATTGTAGCTTTTCAGCGATTTATTTTCTTCAATCAGGTTCATAATCTAAATTATGACCAAGGAAGAAAAAACGAATGAATATTTAAAATCCTTTAAATGCCGATTCAACCTCTTGGGATGAGAGTTTGAACAAACAAATGCGGCCAAAGCGGCCAGCCACATACGTACGGCCACACACCGCAAGGCCACCATCGGAAGTAGGTAGTATGGCGGCCAACTCATACGGATTAGAAAATCCAAGGTATTTACTACCCATCAGACTACCGGTTGCTTCATCGTAACCCAATATCACAATTTGCTTTCCATTGGTGTCGCTGCCATAAAGTACAACTTTACGACCGTTGATAGTGGTACGTAAAATTTTTACCGCTGCATTAGGTACAAGTTCTGGTAATACATTGCCACCCAGATCCACGCTTGAGCTTATACCTGAACTATTGATTGTAGCTGCTGGCAGAAAGTAATTGTCGCCAAAATTAAACCGGGCTAACGCAAACTTACCGCCATCTAAAGGTACGGCCTGGCTTATGCCGCCATCGTCTTGCTGGCCTTGTAATATTCCCTGGGGCTCATCGGCTGCCAGATTGGTAAACGAAAGTGAAAGTGTGTAATTGAAAAATCCGTTAAAGTAAAATAGCCCACCCGGAATTCTACCTACCAAAAAAGGTAATTGCCTTCCGGTGCGCAAAAAGTGATTTATGATGGGTTCCTCAACGGCATCGCCCGCACCAATCGAAAATGCTTTGCTGGTTTGAACCGCCCCGGCCGGAGTAACTACCGAGATTACACTTTGCTTATCTACGTTGTTATAGCTTAGCAGCAGAAAATTATTTCCTTCTTGTGCTGCGGCAGCCGGGTAACTGTTTCCAACCGATACCTGGCTATCAATGGTGCCATTGGGGTTTACTCTTATTAATTGTGTTTGCAACCCTACGCTGGTCATGCAAAAAAAGTAGTATCCATCATTCAAAAACATAAGCGGACCAATAGGGGCAACCAAGTCTTCATCCAGCTCTTGTTCTTCCACATAGGCTCCCAACGCATCGGTTTTAAGCAGGTAAATGCCACTAAAGTTAGAGGTTGTCAGTTTCCTTCCGCCCAATATCAAATATCCGCCATCAGAAGTCTGCTTTATATCGATTGGATAAATAACCGAGCCAAATTTATTGTTGTCATAAATGCGGGTAAAGCTGGCTTTATCGGCTTCCGGGTCGGCATCGTTGGCACAACCCCAGGCAAATGCACAAAGCAGAATAAAATAAAAATAGCGCATGGTACTAACGATCTAAAGTTTTGAAATTACTGCTAAGGAAACGCATCGGAAACAACACACCGGCCGAGATCATAATGCTATTGAGTTTAATATCGTCCTGCACATCGGCTATGCCGCTCAGCCTGTCGTTGCCAAACCGGTTTTTGGTATTGGTAATATTGCTCATACCTTTCAGGTACGAAGCCTCCAGTACAATGCGCACATTGCCCAGGTTATAGTCTAAACCTAAGCCACCGGCCAGGCTCCAGTAGTTTTCAAACAAATCTTTGGCGCCCACAATCAAACCTGGTTGCGTAAACTTATTAACCCCACCCGATGCATAGTCAGTACCGGAAATGGTAACGGCCTTATTGGCATTTATTAACAGGGAGTAAATAATACCAATCTGTACGTAGGGCCGCAATTTGTTGCGCAGCATATCGTACTTGATAAATAATGGAAAATCGGCATAATCTATTTTTTGTTCCTGGTCGTACCGTAACTCAAGTGTTTGCGAAATATCTTCGCTGTTGGTCCACCGAAAAGTGTTAAAGTAAGTAAACCGGGTATGCCTGTAGGTGGGTTGTGCACTAAACGAAATTCCCTTGTAGTAAAAAGTTGCCTCCAGGGTTGCCTGGCTTCCGGTTTTTACAAACGAATCGTAGCGCTTATAATTCAATTCGGTAGAATAGTTGGTAGGCGCCATTACCGTATAGGCTTTAACCAGCGAAGCCTCGGCCAGGTTGGTGCCTGCTTTAAACCCTAACCACCATTGTTTCTCTAAAAACTTGGTTTGTTGGTTGTTGGGCTTTGGCAACGAAGCCATTGGCTTTTTTTTGAACTGGCCCCAACTGCTTATGCTTACACATATCAATAACAGGAGTGATAGAAGATGCTTCATAGGCTAACGGGTGACTATAAGTTTTTTTGCTTCTTTGAGGAAGCCGGTTTTGAGTTGATAAAAATACACTCCCGGCTGCAAACTTGATACATTAAGTTGTACTTCGTGTGTGCCCTCGGTTTTCTCTGCATCCACTAATGTGCTAACGGTGCGGCCCTGGGCATCGCGTAAAATCAGTTGCACCCATTGGGTAGCATTTATGGTAAATCGAAGGGTAGTACTTTCGTTGGCCGGATTTGGAAAGCAATCGTGCAGGTTAAATCTGCTGGCAATAAAATTGTCGGTAACTCCGGAAATAACTTGTTGGGCCAGGGGCAACGGGGAGTAGTTACCGCTACCTTCTTCTTTGGGGCCGTTCAGAAAGTCTTTAAAGAATATATCGTTGTTGATTTTAGCTTCATCTACCAACATCCAATCGCGCAACAGGTTGGCATAAACTTGCCGGTAGTCAAATTGCATTTCTACATTTTCAAGGTTGAGGTTCGGTACCTTTCCAACCACACCCGGTTGCACGCCTTTACCAAAAATCATTACCGGTGCACCGGTGCCATGGTCGGTTCCGTAACTTCCGTTCGATCGTACCCTTCTTCCAAATTCGGATGTAGATACCGTTAATACTTTGTCTTCTAAACCGCGTGCTTTCAAATCATCTTGAAAAGCCCGCATGGCTGCGGCTATATGGTACATTAATGCTGCATGTTGGCCCATAGTAGGATCGTAACTTTCTACTTGTTCGGCATGTGTATCAAAGCCGCCCAGTTTAACCAGAAATACTTTTGTTTTTACACCAAGGCCTGGGCCGCCACCATCCAACAACCGGGCAATCAATTGCAACTGTGGTGTTAGTCCGTTGCGCATGCTGCCGCGCGGTGCATTAAAGGGGTAACGCTCCGGGTAGGTAACAGACGATACCGGGGCACGTTGATACACTTCGTTCAGACGTTCGGCATAGTCTTGCGATTTATTCTCAAGACCCAATATCCAGTTTAATTCTTTACCGTAAGGCGAATTTTCGAGTGCTACCGGTGGCCGCCCGCGTGGATCAATTCCCTGATCGATAAATCCTTCTAACTCGCCTACCAGGCGCGCAAAACTTTCGGGGTTATTAATAGAGATGGAGGTTGGAATGTTTCCTTCCTGGTGAAAGATGAGTGAAACATCACTCCCCATTTCAATTGCGAGCGGATCCAACATTTCGGCATTGGGAAATTCATCGGGATATTGTTTGGGGGCAAATTCCTGCTGGAGATAGCGGCCTACCCAACCAGACGAAAAGTAATCATCGAACCCACCACCCATAAATGAAATATCTCTTCCACGAAAGTGCGACCCGTTATTATTTTTATACGATACTCCCTGCACCACAGTCATTCGCCCCCGGTCGTACAAATCTTTCATGGCAATCATATCCGGATGCAAACCCACCTGGGTATCGGCTGGTAAGGTACTATCCAGCAAGATCATTTTGCGCGCACTGTTTTTGGCTGGTATGGCAATATTGGCTCGCCAACGGTAATACAAGTCATAGGCATCCACAGGTATAATACTGTTCAGACCATCGTTGCCTCCGTGTAGTTGCAGAATAATCAACACCCGGTCGTTGGTGCTTTGCGAGGCCATCCGCGTTAGCGAATTTTCGGCCATTAGCTTTATGGGTATGCCTCCCAATGTAAAAGGAACGGCTGCCAGCGATAATTGCTTTATAAAGTTTCTGCGTTTCATCTTTCTCAATCAATAAAGTTGGTATTCGGGCGACTGCAACATGGCATTAAAAAGATTTTCGAGTTGGCGTCTCACTACTTCCATATCTACCGGGTTGTTCCAGCGGAATGCCCACGCGCCTTCGGGGTCGGCATCTATTTGTGGCGATTTTAAAAATGCAGTAAGGAAATAATTCAGGCGCTCGGCAGTAAGGCCGGCATTGTCATCGGCAGTAGTATCGAACGTAAGGTTATCGGCAAGGGGTAAAAAGTATTTGGCAAGTTCAATAACCAGCGCGCGGGCATTGGAGGCAATTGCATTGCTGATGTTGGTTTGCACAAATGCTACCGGGTCGATCTTCATCATGCCGCCCATCTGGCTATTGCTTATCAAATCGCGGATAAATTCATAGCGACTAACCAGGTAGTTCGTACTGATCCAACTGCGATGGTAAATCGGAAATTGATGGTAGGAATCGTACCCGGCCACATCGAAGGGTTCATAAAAATGCATACCCATCCTTTCTAATCTGCGGGTAAGGTCGGCTGTTTGTTCAAAGAAGGCCGCGGGGCTACCTGTAGGGTTAGGTAATTGCACATTAAACAAGCGGAAGGTGCCTACCAGCAAGTCCAGCGGTGATTTTATAATTCCCCCAAAGTTGTCATCATTTACCCCGGCAGCGGCATCGTAAAAATGCTGGCTTTGAAATAATTCTTCCAGCACAGGTTGTAGTTTGTAGTTATTGGCAACTAAAGTTGCGGCCATGCCGGCAACAATAGTATCGTCTATTGTTTGGGTAATTTCATGATATACAAAGTATCGGTAAATGCGTCTGCAAAAGTTGCGGGCAGTTTCTTGTTTTGAATAGATGAGTTCAATGAGCTGACTTATTTCGTCCAGCGCACTTTGCTGAGTGGGGTTACTCCCGTTTAATAACAGCGGATCGGGCTGAATGGTGGCATTGTTAAACCGATCGCTGAACTGTTTTATGGTAGAGTCGTGTGCACTGGCATTGGTAGCGTTGCCACGCACTTTACCGCGCGGTAATTTTTGGGTTCCGCTGGTATATAAGTCCACTTCCTCATCAACCGAAGTAAATGTGGTATCTAACTCCCAGCCCGAAAGCACTTGCGCAGCAGCGCGCACATCTTGTTCGGTAAAATTAAAGTAATCACCCGGAGTGGTTGCGGGTGGCAGGGTTCCTTCCAGCCCGCGGCCAATGGTAAAGAGTTCAAGCAGTTCGCGGGCGTAGTTTTCATTTACGCTTCCTTTTACATTCAGGTTTCCATCTAGCAGGCGCAACATGGCGTTATCCACGCTTACTTTTTTTGTAAGGGTTTTAATATTAAAGAGAAGGGGTAAGGTTTTATCGAAGGCAAACTTGCGAAACAACTGATTTTGAAAATACAGAGACCGGCTGTTATCTACTTTTGATTGAATGGTTGTAAAGACGGTGTGTAGGAAGAAAACAATTTTTTCGCGCGTAGCATATGCCAATTGATTGGAGGGCGCAACACCCAGCCCGAGCATCTGACCAAATAGCCAGCCTTTGAAAAATTCCTGTAGATCCGCATCGCCACTGTTGGCGGTGGTGGTTCCGGCAAGCAACCATTCGGTTCCGGTTTTAGGATCTACCGGCAGCACCGGGTCCGGTAGGGGTTGTTGAAACAGCAAGGCCACCGCCTGGCCGGCCGTTAACGTTGCAAAAGAATCAATCTGCAACTTGCTGGGGCCAAACGTGGCCCGGTGTAGCAAATGTGCGGCTCGTTTATATCCTAACGTGCCACCAAATAAGGGTAAAGGCATGGGTAAAAATTATTCACTGCACAAGTTAATTCATTCTGTGTGTTGAGCCATCATTATTTTCAGTTAAGTAGCCATTAACTACGGTTTAGTGTATTAAAATTTCTTTTGAGCTGGGTTACCGATTTTATTTTTTGTGGCATGCAACCGATGCCGATAGTTGGAGGCTCCAAAAGTTAACAGTAATTTAATTGCCCAAAGGCAGTGGTGATAACCTACAAATTATTTATTAAATGAAAATTATTGAATGCCCGCGCGATGCCATGCAGGGGCTAACTGAATTTATACCTACCCACCAAAAGGTGGCGTATCTGAATCAACTCTTGCAAGTAGGGTTTGATACCATTGATTTTGGAAGTTTTGTTTCACCCAAAGCCATCCCCCAAATGCGCGACACACCTGCCGTGCTCGAAAAACTAGAGTTGACGGGCTCCACGTCAAAATTATTGGCCATAGTTGCCAACAAACGGGGTGCGGCAGATGCCTGTAACTACCAGCAGATTGATTACCTCGGGTTTCCATTATCTATTTCAGAAACATTTCAGCAGCGCAATACCCACGCCTCTATTTCGGAAGCATTAAATATTGTTAGTGAAATTCAGGAACTGTGCATTCGCACGAATAAGCAGCAGGTTGTTTATATCAGCATGGGATTTGGCAATCCGTATGGAGATCCGTACGATACGGCTATTGTTGAACATTTTACGGATATACTGGCCACGTTAGATGTAAAGATTATTTCGTTGGCCGATACCATTGGCGTAGCCGAGCCAGCGCATATCGAATATTTATTCAAGACACTAATCCATAAATTTCCTACCATTGAGTTTGGTGCGCATCTGCACTCTAATCCGGCAACCAGTGTAGTTAAAATCGAGGCGGCTTTCAATTCCGGATGCCAGCGATTTGACGGTGCGCTGAAGGGTTTTGGCGGTTGCCCCATGGCCAAAGACGAATTAGTAGGTAATATGGCTACGGAGACGATCGTGAATTTTTTAATCGCCAAAGGAAAGAATGTTAACTTGAACCATGAAGCGCTGAAATCGGCACTTGACCTAGTGCCGTCAGTTTTTTCCCATATTTAAATGCTTTAGAAGTGCCGCTATCTAACATAAGATTCAGTAGATTTTTTTTAGTTGTAATCTTAATGCAATGTTCTGCCATTGAAAGAAAGGGGATTACCATAGAACCTGATCCGGACAACGGAGGGCTGATTTTACCGGAAGGATTTCGGGCACTAGTTGTGGCTGATAGTGTTGGCCCCACCCGGCACATTGCCGTTAATAGTAATGGCGATGTTTTTGCAAAACTCAGAATTACCAGGGGCGAACTAGGCAATGTAGCCATGCGTGACACCAACAGCGATGAGAGGGTAGATATTTTTCAGCGCTTTGGCGATTATCCGAATGACGGGAGTTTTGCAACGGAGATGAGAATTCATAATGGCTATTTGTATTATAGTTCCGAACGCATAGTTTACCGGCAGAAGCTTTCTGTGGTCAATCTCATTCCCGATGGGAAGCCTGAAATTCTTGTGGTAGATCATCATCCACTACAATGGCATAATGCAAAATCGCTGGCTTTTGATGATTCCGGAGGTATGTATGTTACTTTCAGCGCTCCTACTAATGCTTGTGAAGATTGGCAATCAGTTTCCGGAGCCTCCCAATCATCAGCTGGGGTAAAAGGCATTAATCCATGCCCTCAACTAGTTGAGCAGGCAGGCATTTGGAGGTTTAGTGATTCACGTTTAAACCAAACTCAAATTGATGGCAAGAAGTACGCGACAGGCCTGCGAAGTGTGGTTGGTATAACCTGGTTTAATGACAAGTTGTATGCCGTTTTGCACGGCCGGGATTATCTAAGCCAACATGCACCGCAGTATTTCACCGAATGGGACAATGCCATATTACCTGGCGAAGAGTTTATTGATTTAGAGGAAGGTGATGACATTGGGTGGCCTTACGCTTATTACGATCACTATCAAGGCAAAAGAATTCTGGCTCCGGAGTATGGTGGCGATGGAACAAAAGAAGTACATGGTTTCAAAGATCCAATCATGGCTTTTCCAGCACATTGGGCACCAAATGATTTACTATTTTATTCCGGCAATCAATTTCCAACGCGATACCAAAAGGGAGCATTTGTTGCATTTCATGGCTCCACAAATCGAAATCCATACCCTCAAGGTGGATATATAGTTGCTTTTGTGCCTTTTAAGAATGGTAAGTTGAGCAAAAGTTGGGAGCTATTTGCCGATGGTTTTGTTGGCAAGGATACCATCTATCAAATGCAGGAGGCCACGTACAGGCCAATGGGATTGGCAGAAGGACCGGACGGCTCGCTGTACATTTCTGAATCAAAATCTGGCAAAATCTGGCGCGTCTTTTTTTCAGGAGACTATGAAGAATTTGGAGACAAACAACTTTTGATTATGGAAAAAATTAAAAAGACAAAATCATATTTAAATGATCCAGAAAGAATTAATAATAATTGAATTGAAAAAATTACCTCAAAGCAAACCTTTTACCGGGCAAGGCTTTTACTGCATTCTTAAACTCGAGGGTTAATAACAAAGATGCCAGTTGGCTTGGAGGCAACAACGACTTTAAACTTAGTTCATCGATCATTACTGGTTCTTTACTTTCTTTTAGAATGCGCAATACGGTCTGTTCGTCTGCATCAAAAACAGTAAGTTCTAACGCAGGTTGTACGGCTGTTTTTTCTACGCTCCAGTTCATTATATACTCCAGGTCTTTAACGGAAGTAAACAGATTAGCCCGATTGGTTTTAATCAATTTATTGCAACCCGCAGAATAGGCTTGTAGTAAATTGCCAGGCACCGCAAAAACATCCTTATTGTAACTGTTGGCAATATCGGCTGTAATCAGCGCACCTCCCTTTTCACCTGCTTCTACTACAATTAATGCATCGCACATTCCGGCAATTATTCTGTTACGGGCCGGAAAATTGTGCGCATCGGGTTTGGTACCAAAGCGATTTTCAGTAAGCAAGGCCCCGGCTTCAATCATTTTGCGGGCAGTTTCTTTGTGTGCAGCGGGGTAAATTGTGTCTATGCCGCTACCCATAATTCCAACCGTTGGCAGCTTATTTTTTAGGGCAGCTTTGTGCGCATGAATGTCGATACCATACGCTAACCCGCTAAGGATTAACGCCTCGTGTGGCACTAATTCTTTGCAAATTTGTTCCACCACTTCTTTACCGTATTCGGTTGCCTGCCGGGTGCCAACAATAGCAATTGCTTTCGGAAGATTTAAGTTCTGATTGCCTTTGCAGTAGAGAATAGCCGGGGCATCGTCTAAAGGCTTTAGCCGGTGCGGGTATTTTTTATCGGAATAAAGAATGATTTCCACATCGTCCCGATCCGCTCGCTTTAATTCCTTCTCCGCTTCGTCAAATGCGGATTGGTTTGTAATTGCAAGTGCAGATTTTTCGCCTACCCCCGGAATTTGCAGCAATCTGCTTTTGGGTGTTTTAAAAACCTGGCTGGCCGATCCGCAATAGCTAACCAACTGTTTTACAAGAAAATCACCGATACCGGGAGTAAAGTGTAATGCGATAAACGAAAGTCTTTCCTGATCCATGCATTAAAAACCGGAAGATGAAAGTACGATTACCGCGTTAGAGTTTTTCGCGGATTTGCACTAAGAACTGGCGAACATTCTTCAAAGAATCCAGTAAATCCATTTTATCGCGCACGGCCTGGCTGTCGTTCTTTAACATCTCCTTCGCACCCTGAAGGGTAAAACCCTTTTCTTTTACAAGATGAAAGATGGTTTTTACATGATCGATGTCTTCTTTGGTAAACTGCCGGTTGCCTTTGCGATTTTTTTTCGGTTGAATAAGGTCGAACTCGGATTCCCAAAAGCGTATGAGGGAGGGGGCTACATTAAACATCTCGGCTACTTCACCGATAGAATAATAAATTTTCTCAATTTCTTTCTCTTTGTACGCCATGAGGGACTAAACGGGGCTGTGCGAGTTACTTTTTTTTGGTGAACTCTGTGCAAAGTAATAATTCTTTAATCTTGAAACAACGCGCACATTTTTTTTTATCTACAAGCTATGCACATCAGTTTGTGGATGGCAGCACCCAGCCGTCATCCTGAATTTTTATTCGACTCTCTGGAAAATCTTCGCGGCTAAGTTGTTGTATCCGCTTCAATACTTGCTTTTCGGCATCGGGTTGAACTACCGACCGATAGGTTTGGTAGGTAGAAGTAATATGGGCTTTTAGAAATTCGCCTTGTGGGCTTGCATACACCTTAATTATGGGCGCCAACCCATTTACGCCACTTACATTGATGCCACCATACGTGCAAAAATTCCCCAGGCTATACGCTATAAACCGGTTCTTGTAAACTTCAACAGCGCGGGTAACGTGTGGTCCATGCCCAAAAATGATGTCCGCCCCGGCATCGATCAACGTATGGGCAAACCGGTAAACATTACCTCTGTTTTCGCCATAGAACATTTCATCTTTGCGTGGCACATGCTGGTATTGTGGCCCTTCGGCTCCGCCATGAAACGAAACAATTACTACATCGGCCAGGGAGTCAAGCTTTTGTACAATGGCCCGGGCTGCGGGTAAATCATTTAAGTTAAGACAACCGCTGTTGGGTGCAAATGCCGTAAAGCCATAGCGCACTCCGTTTTTTTCAAAGATCACATAGGGCGTGGTGGTTAGTCCGGCATGTTTAATTCCGGCAGCATCCAGGGCTTTCATACTGCTTTTGCGGCCTGCATCTCCAAAATCGCCTGCATGGTTGTTAGCCAGACTAACTACATCAAATCCGGCAACAGCCAGGTTGTTAGCATACTTAACCGGGCTGCGAAACACATAGCACACCTTTGGGTCGCGGCAGGTTTTGGCGGTGCCCCCTTCGTCTAAGAGTACGCCTTCCAGGTTGCCCATGGTAACATCGGCACTTTGCAAAATGGCAGCTACCTCTTTCAATAAATCGGCCCCCTCGTTAGGTGGCAGGCCGCTGCTGGTAGGGTAGTTGCTACCCATCATTATATCGCCAACACCAATTACGGTTATGGTATCTTTTTTTTGCGACAGGCAATCAGATGTAACACATAGTGCAGCTATGAAAAAAATTAAGCGCATTAGATTTTTAAGTTGAAAGGCTTGCAAAGAAAATCAACAGCCGGCAAATAACAAAAACGTATCGATTAGTCGAGCGAGGTAACAGACTGGCTACCGATTTCTATTAATTTTTCGTATTCCTGATTTTTAAGATCGCGTTGGAAAAAGTTAATAGGATTTACGTACGTGCCGTGGTATAAAACTTCGTAGTGCAGATGGGGTCCAACAGATGTGCCGGTGTTGCCAACATATCCAATTACCTGGCCGCGCTTCACTTTCTCGCCTGCAGATACTATAAACCGTGTCATGTGTCCGTACCGGGTTTGCAGGCCGTAGCCATGATCAATAAAAACCATATTACCCAGGGTTTCGGAATATTGAGCCAGGTTAACGCTGCCATCGCCTGTGGCATAAATGGGCGCCCCGGTTGGTGCTGTAAAATCAAGTCCATTGTGCGGTCGTACATAACCTAACAACGGGTGAAGCCGCAATCCGAAAAGTGTATGCAGTTGTTTTAGGTCTTTATTACTTACAGGCTGAATGGCTGGCCGCGATGCCCACATCTTTTCTTTTTTCTCCAACTCTTCTTTAAGTTGGTTTAACGATTGAGCTTCAATGTCAAGCCGGTTTTTTAATTTCTCAGCCTTATCGTACGCAATTCGGATAACGGGATAAAGAATAGATTCGCTTGCTTTAGCACGACCACCCACTCCGGCTTCGCGTTGGGTTAAATCAAGCGGTTCCAGATCCAGAATTACGCGGTAATTATGATCATCATTATGCTCCAGTGCACTCAATTGATCGGATGTGCGCCCGAGTTGCTTGTAGAGCACCTGCCATTCGGCTTTTAATTCCTGGTTATGATCAGCCAGAAGAGTTTCGTCCAGGTGCGGGTAATTAGCATTAAAATACACAAGGCCGGCTACGCCAAGGCAAAAGGAAATTATTAAAAAGTGCAGCACGTGCCGCGCAGCAGCTTTGGGCGACACTACGATAGGATCGTACTTGCAGGTTTGCTCGTTATACGTGTAGCGCATGCGTGCCATCAGTCGAGCGATTGATTTTGTTTCGTACTAAGACCTGCCAATATCTTGTATTGAGTTGCTGTAAGCCCTTCCATAAAGAAGCGGGTTGGGTCCACATTTGTTCCGTTCTTTAAAACTTCGTAATGCAGGTGGGGGGCAATGGAACCACCGGAACTTCCTACCGAACCAATGCGCTGTCCCTTCTCAATTTTTTGGCCTGTGCGCACATCAATTTCTTCCAGATGGGTGTATCGGGTCAGATATCCGTTGCCGTGATCTATCTCAATGTAATTTCCATAGCCGGCTATCAAATCGCTGCGTTTGGTTGTTACGATCCGGCCGGGCGCAGTAGCTACTACGGCTGTACCACGCGGGGCAGCCACATCCACACCATCGTGATGGTAGTTACCTTTGTGAAACGGATTAATGCGCATTCCAAAACCAGATACTAATTTTTCAACAGCGAAATTTTCAATTGGTGCAATGGCGGGTGTAGCGAAAAGTTCTGGTAGATCGGACCGGCCAACGCTGGCCTTCGCATTAAAGAAGGTATTGCTGGTACGCGCTACACGTATCAATTCAGTAAATCGATTTCCTAATTGTTCTGCCGATTCATTAAAATCACGTAGATCCGAAATCAATAAATTCTCGCGCTCAGGTAATACCGCACTGTTTTCCGGTCTGTTTAATTCTGTTTCAAATAATCTTTGATAAAGCGATAAGTCTTTTTGCTTCAGATCTGCCAGTTGAAGATTGGAAGTACCGAGTTGAGCAGTCAGAATAAATTTATGATCTTCTAATGCTCGGTTTTCGGCTCGCAATTGTTTTTCCAACGGGGTTTCTAAAACCAGATTTTGAAGCAGGAGTAACCCTATAAAAAATACAAAGCCAAAAACCAAGTAGCCCACTACGCGTAGCACGAACCGACCAACTGAAAATCGGGCACGCTCAAAACGCAAAGTCTTCAGGTTGTAGTAGTATTTTGTTTTGGCCATGTGTGGGGTTACAAACCAATTTCCAAAAGCCTCACGAAATTCAAACCTTTCGTTTCAAAATGAACCCAAGCGGGTTAATTTTGCTGTTTATCAAGGCTTCAAAAGCCTTAAATGTAGGTAAAAACCCCGGTTCTCAAAAGTTAAAATGGGCTTAGAATTAATGGATTCCGCATCGATCAGACGAAAGTTTCTCGATTTCTTTGAAAAAAGAGGTCATAAGATTGTTCCTTCCGCTCCGCTGGTACTTAAAAGCGACCCCACGTTGCTCTTCACCAACTCGGGGATGGTGCAGTTTAAAGATTACTTTTTGGGTAATAATGTGGCACCCTACAAACGTATTGCCGACACACAAAAATGCCTTCGTGTAAGTGGTAAGCACAACGACCTGGAAGATGTTGGCCTCGATACCTATCACCACACAATGTTCGAGATGTTGGGCAACTGGAGCTTTGGCGATTACTTTAAGAAAGAAGCAATTGCCTGGGCCTGGGAGTTACTAACCGAAGAGTATAAATTACCGAAAGATCGATTGTATGTTACCGTATTTGGAGGCGACAAAGCCGATAACCTTCCGGTAGATGAAGAAGCAAAAGAACTGTGGAAACAGTTTGTGAGCGAAGACCGCATTCTGCACGGCATAAAGAAAGATAACTTTTGGGAGATGGGCGAGCAAGGACCATGCGGTCCGTGTTCGGAAATTCATATTGACTTGCGGCCTGCAGCAGAAGTGAAAGCAAAGCCGGGCAGAGAGTTGGTGAACAGCGATCATCCGCAAGTAGTAGAAATCTGGAACCTTGTATTTATTCAGTTTAACAGACTTGCCTCGGGCGCATTAGAACCCCTGCCCGATAAACATGTGGATACCGGCATGGGTTTCGAGCGGTTGTGTATGGCTATACAAGGCAAGACCTCAAACTATGATACCGATGTGTTCCGGCCGTTGATGGATTTTATTGCCAAAGCAGCTGGTGTTGCCTATTCAGGTTCTACTCCGGGCAAGGGTGCACCGCAGGAAAAACAAGATATTGCCATTCGGGTAATTGCCGATCACATTCGTGCTGTTGCATTTACCATTGCCGATGGACAGTTACCAAGTAACACCGGTGCTGGGTACGTGATAAGAAGAATTTTAAGAAGAGCGGTGCGGTACGGATTTTCGTACCTCAACTTCAAAGAGCCATTCTTCCACACATTGGTGCCCGTTTTAGCAAATCAGTTCAAAGATGTGTTTCCGGAGTTGCAACAGCAGTTAGACTATGTAAGCCGCGTGGTATTAGAGGAGGAGGTTTCTTTTTTAAGAACCTTGGAACGTGGCTTAAAGCGAATTGAAAATTTTGAAACCAGTATTTCGGGAGCGCAGGCATTTGAACTTTACGATACGTTCGGCTTTCCATTCGATCTTACCTCTTTGATTGCCCGCGAGCGGGGGTTTGCAGTGGATGAGAAAGGATTTCAAGAGGAGATGGAAAAGCAAAAGCAACGCTCAAAAGCAGATGCCACCAAAGAAACGGGCGACTGGATTTTAGTGGGTGCCGATGTAAAGACTGAGTTTATAGGGTACGAACATTTAACTGCCGATGCCCGCATAGTGAAGTACCGTAAGGTGAAGCAAAAAAATAAGGAGGCATACCAGCTTGTGCTGGATAAAACTCCTTTTTATGCTGAAAGCGGTGGCCAGGTTGGCGATACAGGCATCTTGGAAACCGCCAATGAGAAGATTGATGTGGTGGATACCAAAAAGGAAAACGAACTGATCGTTCATTACACCAACACCTTGCCGGCTAACGTAGCTGCCCCTTTACATGCCGCAGTAAACGCAAGCCAACGCAGGCAAACAATGAATAACCACTCCGGCACGCACCTGCTCCATGCGGCCTTGCGCCAGGTGCTTGGCAAACACGTAGAGCAGAAGGGCTCGTTGGTAAATGATAAAATGCTGCGGTTCGATTTTTCGCACTTTGCCGCTATGACCGATGAAGAAATTAGACGGGTGGAGGACATTGTTAACAGGAAAGTGCGCGAGAATATTGCCCTTGACGAAAAACGAAACGTACCGTTGGAGCAAGCTAAAAGCCTGGGTGCAATGGCGCTGTTTGGCGAAAAGTATGGCGAGTTTGTTCGCGTAATTACTTTCGATCCCAAATTTTCGGTTGAGTTGTGCGGAGGTACGCACGTACCCTACACCGGCAACCTGGGTTTATTTAAAATTATTGCAGAAAGTTCGGTAGCGGCTGGCGTGCGCAGAATAGAAGCGGTAACAGCCGAAGGGGCTCAGCAGTTTGTATTCGAACAATTGAATTTGCTTACCGAAGTAAAATCAATACTTAAAAATCCGAAAGATGTGTTGGCTTCGGCCCGGTCACTAGTGGAAGAAAAGCACGTGTTGGAAAAGAAACTGGAAGCGCTCCATCAGCAACAAGCTGCTGCCTTGAAAAACGAGTTGGCCGGTAAAGCAACAAAAACCAACGGCCACACATTGATTATTGAAAAAGTGACCGTGCCCAATGCCGATGCCCTGAAAAATATTGCCTATGCCTTGCGCAACCAGTTCGATGACTTACTGTTGATATTGGCAGCCGAAATTGATGGCAAGCCGCAGGTTGCCGTTATGCTGGGCGAAAAGGTAGAGGCTGCTAAAAAATTTCATGCCGGCAACCTGGTAAAAGAATTAGCGAAAGAGATAGAGGGTGGTGGAGGAGGCCAGCCGTTTTTTGCTACTGCGGGGGGTAAAAAACTAGACGGCCTGCAGCAGGTTTTAATCAAAGCGAAACAACTAATCTAAATTTATCAAAATGAAAAAATTTGTAATGGTATGCCTGGCGGTTTGGATCCTTACTTCGGCTCAGGCGCAGGATTCAAAAGAAGTGATAAAAAAATTTGATGAGTACTCGTCACTTCTCTTAAAAAAAGATTTTGACAAAGCGCTCAACTACGTGCATACCGGAATTTATGATATTCTGCCGCGCGAGCAAATGAAAGCAGTGCTGGAGCAAACCTTTAGTAACCCCATGATGGATATTGAAATGACTATGCCAGAAGTAAAAGGCATTAGCACTACCAAGCTGATTAACAAAGTGCACTACGTAAAATTTAACAGCAAGAGCATTGTTAAAATGAGATTTAACATGGAGGGTTCTGGTGGCGACCCTGAAGCTATTCAAAATCAGATAAAGCAAGGCTTGATTACCCAGTTTGGCGAACAGAATGTTTCGTACGACAAGGCAAGTGGGTTTTTTACGGTAGCTACTGTTAAACCGGTAATTGCTGCATCGCCAGATAAGAAAGATTGGAAATTTGTTACCATCGATAGCGAACAACTTGTACCCATGCTCGAAAAATTTATTCCGAAAGAAATTCTGGATTTGAAAGTAGAGTAGGGCCTGAACATGGATGGAAGAAGTAGTAAATACGACATTGTTATAGGTCTGGAAATTCATGCCCAACTGCAAACGGCCAGTAAAATCTACAGTGCCGATGCGGCCCAGTATGGGGGAGCCCCCAATACGCACGTGGGCGTGATTACGCTGGCACATCCGGGCGCGTTGCCGAAACTCAACCGCAAGGCTGCAGAGTTTGCTATTAAAATGGGCTTAGCATGTACTAGTGAAATTTCGCGCTACCAGGTTTTCGATCGTAAAAACTATTTCTATCCGGATTTACCAAAGGGCTATCAGTTAACGCAAGATAGAACGCCCATCTGCAAAGGCGGCTTTATCGTGCTATCTACTAATACGAGTGAACAAAACATTCCGCTTAATCGCATCCACATAGAAGAAGATGCCGGTAAATCCATTCATTTGGAAAACGAGCCCGATACACTGGTTGACTTTAACAGAGCCGGAGTTCCATTAATCGAAATTGTAACCGAACCGGCCATACACAGTTCGGAAGATGCAGCCAACGTAGTTACTGAGGTGCGCAGGCTGGTGCGATACCTCGATATTTGCGATGGCAACATGGAAGAAGGTTCGCTGCGCTGCGATGCCAACGTGTCGTTAAAATTAAAAGGAGCGAAGGAGCTGGGTAAGAAGGTGGAAATTAAAAACATGAACTCCATGCGGCATGTGCAACGTGCGATAGATTTTGAAGTGCAGCGACAACTTGACATTCTGGAGCGAGGTGAGTCTGTTGTTTCAGAAACCCGCACCTACGATGCCACTACCGGCCAAACGTATGGCATGCGTACAAAAGAAGAGTTGAACGACTATCGGTATTTTCCCGATCCGGATTTAAGCCCCTTGGTGGTTTCGGACGAATGGCTTAACGCAATTAAGGCCAGCATGCCGGCACTGCCCCGCGAACTGCGGGAAAAGTTTATTTCGAACTATAAGATTCCGGCTTACGATGCCAATGTACTTACCCAGTCAAAAGAACTGGCGCATTACTTTGATGAAACGTGCACGTATACAACTAACTACAAAGCAGTTTCTAATTGGCTAATGGGGCCGGTTAAATCTTATTTAAACGAGAACGGAATCGAGGCAAATCAGCTATCCATAAAACCGGCAACGCTTGCCAGTGTTATTAAATTAGTTGAGGGCGGCACGGTAAGTTTTGCAGCGGCTTCGCAAAAATTATTTCCGCAACTGATAGCGAACCCGCACGCAGACCCAACACACCTTGCCCAACAATTAAACCTGGTGCAGGAAAGCAACCCCGATGCGTTATTGCCGGTGGTAGAGCAAATACTAAACGAATTTCCCTTAAAGGTTGAGGAATATAAAAAGGGCCGCACGGCTATTTTAACAATGTTTATGGGCGAGGCTATGAAACGCACCAAAGGCAAGGCCGATCCGAAGCTTGCGAATGAATTATTTTTGAAGAAATTAAGCTGACAAAAATTTGAGAACTATGAAAAATGCATGGGGTAGTGTTGTTATTTTAATTCTGTTGGCCGCTTGCCAGGGCAAGCCCGGTTGGGAAATTGTGCTTTCCGGAAAAGTTGGGTTTCCGCAGGCTGGAGAGATTTCGATTAAAGAATTAAGACAGGATAACACGGGCGCGTCAGACACCATTAAATTAAAAGGTGATTATTCCTATGCTAAAAAATTACGACTTACCGAGCCGGGCTATTACCAGGTAAATTTTTTCAATCGCCAGATTGTAACACTCATTCTCGATAAGAGCAATGTTGAGTTAAATGTAGATGGCAATAACCCAAATGGGTTTGTGGAAGTAAAAGGTTCGCCCGATCAAAATTTGATTGTGAAAGTACAGCAAGTGTTGGGCAACCTTCAAAACTCACCGCAGATGTCGGAACTGGAAATGGAATTTGCACAAGCATCGGCACAACAAAACCAGGTACGCATTGAAGAACTGCAACTGGAGTATCAACAATTGATGGATCGGGGCTTTCAACAAGTGGCCGACATTTTGGGTGAAGAGCCGCCCTCGTTAGGACTTTTGAATTTACTGCAACAAAATGTATTGGATAGAGATAAATTTTTAGACCTGTACGTTACCACAGCCGAAAAATTTAAGAAAGAGTGGCCTGGTTCGCGCCACGCGAAAGACTTTATTGAAATGGTAGAGAAGATGAAGATTACCGCGGTGGGGCAGGTGGCACCCGAAATTAATTTACCTAATACCGAGGGTGTACTAACCACGCTATCATCGTTACGTGGTAAGTACGTACTTATTGATTTTTGGGCAAAATGGTGCGGCCCGTGCAGGCGCGAGAATCCCAACGTAGTAAAGGCTTATCATAAATTTAAAGACAAAGGCTTTGAGGTTTTTGGGGTTTCGTTAGATCGCACCCGCGAAGAATGGCTGCAGGCAATTGCGGAAGACGGCCTTGAGTGGACACAGGTTTCTGATTTAAAATACTTCGAATCGCAGGCAGCGCATGACTATAATATCAGCGCCATTCCTTTCTCCATTCTCATCGATCCGCAAGGAAAAATTATTGCAAAGAATTTACGGGGCCCTGCTTTGGAGAAAAAACTCGAAGAAGTACTAAGCGGAATTTAAAAAAAGAAGCTGATGCCAGGCACCAGCTTCCACGTTAGTATTACACTTTGCGTTAGTTGTTGGTCTTACCAACTACTACAACTTCATCGGCAGTTGCTTGCCGGCTTTGGCCCAAATCGGTTTTTGAATTGCCTAATTTGAAAATGATAGGGATAACCATGCGTTGCCGAACAGCAATTCCCTTTTGCTTGCCAGGTTCCCACGGAGCTGCATTTGCTACAACCCGCGTAGCCTCTTCATCACACCCGTCACCAATTCCTTTTAGTACCCGTGTATCCGATATGGATCCATCTGTATTGATGATAAACTCTACAAACACGCGGCCTTCAATTCCTTTTTGCCGGGCCGTGGCCGGATAAACCAGGTTGTGCATTATGTATTTGTAAAATTCTTCCATTCCTCCTTTTGGCTGCGCAGTTTCCTCAACCACTGTAAAAATGCCATCTTCAGTTTGGGTAAACTCCGCAATCGTGTTAGCCTTTTCTCCTTTTACAAGAATAACAAAGCCCGATTCACTGTCGGTTGTTTTCACCACCGTCATCTCTTTAATATTCGAAGAAATACTCTTGCTTAGCTCTTCCAGTTTTTTCTGACCTGATTCATTCATTTCAACCACAATAAATTCGTCTTTAGGATGGTTGGCCTTTAATTCGGCAAGTTTTTTTTGCACTTCTACCGGGTACTCCAACGCCATGTTGGAGTTTTGTCCCAGTTCTTTCAGGTCGGTCATTACCTGATCCTGGCAGGCAACTACCACAAAGTAGGCGACCAGCATCAGCATGGCAGAAGTAAGTTTCCACGAGCTGATTTTTCTCTTAACAGTTTTCATCATTGCTATTCTTTTTAAGGTGAAGGAATTGGTAAAATGATTGGCGAGCACGAACCCGTTTTGTTGTAAAGTAACCTTCGCCAGCAGGCCGCAATACCGGTCCACGTCCATGTTTTGAACCGAGCGCGCATCGGCTTCAAATTCATGAATCTGTACCAGGGATGTTTTATAAAGCCGGATGATGGGGTTAAACCAGCAGGCGGCTTGTATCAAATGAATAAGCAGAATATCGAACGAGTGCCCCTGCCGAATATGGATGGCTTCGTGTTGAAGAATTTCTTCTTTCTCGGCCACTTCCATTCCGCTGCTACCACGCAAAAAGATGCAGCTAAAGAATGAGAAGACGCCTTGTACAGAATCGGACTCGGCTACTGTGTAGCCCTTCCAGATATAACGTTTGGCCTTGCTGAACACCGCAGCAATTTTAACAACCCGGGTTAAAATCAAGCTGAGAAAAATTCCGACTATGCAGCCATAAGCTGGAATAATCCAACTCCAATACGTACCGGCTACCACCGAAGTGGTTGCATTCCCCTGGTCCGTAATCACAATTTCAGGCAGCCAACGGGTTGGTAGGGTATTACTTAAAGAGGGGATAACTCCGTTTTGTGTGCCGGTGATTGTAAGTAGCGGAAACAGGAGCGAGGCCAACATGGCCGCCACAAGAAACCAACGCTTAATGGTAAACTGCGTTTCGTTGCGTAATAGGAGCTCGTACACAGCATAGAAAAAAACAAGCCCAAGGTTTAGTTCAATCAAGTAGTTGATGAAGGTGTTCATGGCTTTTTGTTTTTAAGATTTTCCAGTACGTCCATTAACTTGTCGATGTCGGTTACATTCAGGTTTTCTTTGGCAAAGAACGAAACCAGGTTTTGAAACGAGCCATTGAAATAACCCTTTACCATATTGTTAAGGTAAAAGCGGGTATAGTTTGCTTTAGAAATTAGTGGAAAGTACTCGTGTGTTTTGCCGTAGGCTTTATAACCTACAAAGCCCTTCTTCTCTAGAATTCTTACAATGGTTGATACCGTGTTATAAGCCGGCTTAGGTTCAGGCAACTGATCCATAATGTCTTTCACAAATCCTTTTTCAATAGTCCAGAGGATTTGCATGATCTGATCTTCGGCTTTGGTGAGCTCTTTCATGAGTAACTATTAATTACGTTTCAAAACTAAGTATTTAGTTATAAGAGACAAAAATATTGCAAAATCATTTTCAATCCATTTTAAATCAATTAGTTGTAAAGCAGTAACTGAGAATGTTAGCGCCCATTTTTAAGGCTTGCTCGCGCTTTTCGGTAGGCACGTTATGTATGCGTTGGTCTTCCCAACCGTTGCCCAGATCGCACTCGTACGAGTAGAAAACTACCAATCGGCCTTCATAAAAAAGACCAAAACCCTGCGCAGGTTTTCCATCATGTTCATGAATTTTTGGTAATCCGTTCGGGAACTTAAATTTTTGATGATAAATGGAATGCGTAAACGGTACTTCCACCAACTCCAACTCCGGAAATACTTTCTTAAGTTCAAGCCGAATGAATTTATCCAAACCGTAATTATCATCTACATGCAAAAAGCCGCCTCCAATAAGGTAGTTGCGCAGGTTGCGGGCTTCATCGGGCGAGAATACTACATTGCCATGCCCGGTCATGTAGATGTAGGGGTAATTGTATAGGTCGGTACTTCCAACTTCGGCTACCTGATCTTCTGCACTTAAGGTCATGCCCAATTCTTTATTTGAGAAATTAATAAGATTAGGAAGAGCGGTTTTGTTGGCATACCAATCGCCACCTCCGTTGTATTTAAGTTTGGCAATTTTTAACGCAGGCTGCGCATGTCCGCAGATAGCGGCAGAAAGCAGCAATACTAAAACGAGGTTGCGCACCATGTTTCGAAATAAAAAAAACGGCTGCCGATTGACAACCGTTTTTCCATTAATTGAGAATTAATTTTTTAGAACGCAAAACCAAGTGTTAACCCGGTTCGCACGCCAAAGCCATCAAAGGCTCCGGTATCAAAAGTGTCAGCACCATCTGTTACTTTAACCTTTCCGCTGGAATACTGTGGGCCAATAAAAATATCGAGCGAAATTTTTTCTTTGAAAATCCATTGCTTGCCGATTACCAGCCCACCACCAAAGGTTGAGAGTGTGCCTTTAGAGTTTGACGTGTCCTCAGTGAGCTTAAAACTTTGGTAGCGAACAAACGGGGCAACATATACTCCTTCGGGTGCTTCGGTGCTGGAGAGGTAGAACCGATATTCGGGGGTTATTCCAAAACCGGAAAAACTGGTTTCACCAGGGCTATAAGAGGTAAAAAATCCTCCCAATTGAAAACTGCTGGTAGCGCTAACCTTTCTTTCGTAAGAAGCATTGAAAGTTTTAACGATAGGGCTGAAAATATTGAATTTAATAACATTTTCCTGCGCTTTGGCGGCAATCCCCGTCAATACCAGAAGTACTAAAACTAAATTTTTTTTCATGTGTGAATAAGTTGGTTTAATCAAATATAAGCAATCAACGAAAAATAATTTAGTATGGTTACCGGTTAAACCTTTGCCGGCATTTAAAATCAAAGTGCTGTTTTTAAAACAAACCAACTATGAAATCAACTGTAAACAAAAGTCTTTTAGGATTCGCTTTAATTTCTCTTGCCCTGTTGGTGTCATGCCAGGACGAGAACTTTGAACTTTCTGACAACAATGCACAAAGCATTGAAAATGAGGCTGCCTCCGATGGCTATTTTGAAGATGCCGAAGACATGGCAACGCTGGCGGTAGCAGTAGAGCCGTCAGCAGCAGGCAGCGGCCGCATTAGTGCGGGGGGCCGTACAGAAGGTACAAAACCAGCCGATATCCGGTTTGTAGGCGAGTGCGTAACAGTATCCCTACAAATGGCTGAAGATTCGCAACCGGGTAACCCACATGGGTATATTACTATAGACTTTGGCACCGGTTGTACCGATGCGAAAGGCAACACGCGCAAGGGAAAAGTATTGGTTGAGTTTAAAGGAAAAAGTTTCTTTCCGGCTTCTAAAATCATTACCACGTTTGACGGGTATTTTGTGAACGACATAAAAATTGAAGGCGTTCGTACCGTTACCAACATTACAGGCAGCACTACGAGCGCACCCAAGTTCGAGATCGTGCTGGAGAACGGTATAGCCACCTGGCCCGATGGAACTGTTGCTACCCGGCAAGGGAGCCACACCCGCGAGTGGCAGCGCACGGCCAACCCATTAAACGACCAATGGGTTGTAACCGGATCGGCCACCGGCATTAACCGAAACGGAACCTTGTACCAGGTAGAAGTTACGAAGCCATTGGTTTACAAACGCGAGTGCGCCATAAGCAACAAAGTCTTTATGGCTGTGGAGGGCACTAAAGTGTTAACCGTAGAAAATACAGTAATAACAATTGATTATGGAAGTGGAACCTGCGACCGCCTGGTAATCATAACCATTAACGGCCAATCGCGAACAGTCCTGGTTCGGGGTGAATAGGGGAGTCAGTTCGCTTTTGAGAAGCCCAGGCGTGCGAGTCCGGGCTTTTTTTTGTTAACGGCATACCCGTAATTGCAGGCAAATTTTTTTACATGCAGCAATACCTCACTCTGCTTCAGGAAATTCTTGACACCGGGGCTCATAAGACAGACAGAACCGGTACCGGAACCCGCTCTGTATTTGGAAGACAGCTTCGGTTTAACCTGGCCGAGGGGTTTCCTTTGGTTACAACAAAGAAATTGCACCTGCGCTCTATTATATATGAGTTACTTTGGTTTTTAAAAGGCGATACGAACATAAAATACCTGAAGGATAACGGGGTTTCTATTTGGGATGAATGGGCCGATGAAAATGGAGACCTCGGGCCGGTATATGGAAGCCAGTGGCGCAGTTGGCCGGCACCAGACGGACGCAGGATAGATCAGATTACGCAGGTATTAAATCAGATTAAACAAAAGCCCGATTCGCGCAGGCATATTGTTTCCGCGTGGAATCCTGCCGAAGTGGATAATATGGCCTTACCGCCTTGCCATGCATTGTTTCAATTTTATGTGGCCGATGGCAAACTATCGTGCCAACTCTATCAACGCAGTGCCGATTATTTTTTAGGAGTGCCATTTAATATTGCCAGCTACGCATTACTTACGCACCTGTTTGCTCAGCAAACCGATTTACAACCTGGCGAGTTTGTGTGGACGGGTGGCGATGTTCACTTGTACTCTAATCATTTAGAGCAGGCCCAGTTGCAATTAAGTCGCCAGCCGTATCCGCTTCCACAATTAATTATCCGCAGAAAGCCACCCACATTATTCGATTACCAATTCGAGGATTTTGAAATAGCCAACTACCAGGCGCATCCCTCAATTAAAGCACCTATAGCAGTATAATTTTACTTTGGCACCCCAGCGCTTCCTCCCTCTTATTTTGTTTTGCGTGGTAATGGCTATGTGCAGCCATGTGCAGGCGCAACATCCGAGGCCTGCTTTTACAATTTTAAAAACAGACACGCCCATTATATTGGATGGCGTGGTGGATGAGCCCGCCTGGGGCACCGCACAGGTTATCTCCGAATTGCGCCAACAATTTCCATACGATACGCTTCCTGCAAAGGCCCGAACGGAGTTCAGGCTTACCTACGATGACGAATTTCTTTACGTAAGCGCCAAAGCGTACGATAACGTAAAGGGCGGCTATGTAATCTCTTCGTTGCGCAGGGACTTTCGTGGCCCGGGGTTGGATGGCGTATCGGTAGTGATTGATCCATTTCAGGATTTAACCAACGGCTTCTTTTTTGGACTTAGTCCGGCCGGTGTACAACGCGAAGGGCTAATTGCCAACGGATTTTTGGTTAATGCCGATCTGGATCTTTCGTGGGATAACAAGTGGTACTCCGGTACACGCATCTACGAAGATCATTGGGTGGCTGAGTTTGCAATTCCGTTTAAAACCTTGCGCTTTAAAGCAGGCGCCAAAGCCTGGAACATAAAACTTTATCGAATCGACAGCAAAGAAAATGAACGTGCTATCTGGCCCTGGACACCCCGCTTTTTTGAACCAGGTAATCTGAACTTTACGGGCGAGATGAACTGGGACCAGCCGCTGCAAAGCCCCGGCTCTAATATTTCAATCATACCCTATTCGGCTGCACGCACCTCGCGAAATTTTCAAAACGATGAGCCACGGAAAGATAAGGTACAAGTTGGGGGCGATGCCAAACTGGCGATTACCTCTTCGCTAAATCTGGACCTTACAGTGAACCCGGACTTTTCGCAAGTGGAAGTGGACAGACAGGTTACCAACCTTGATCGGTTTGAAATTTTCTTTCCTGAGCGCAGACAATTTTTTCTGGAGAACGCAGATTTGTTTGCCTCGTTTGGTCATTTGCGGGCGCGCCCTTTCTTTTCGAGAAGGTTAGGCATTACGCGCGATGCAAACACCGGACAGAATATTCAAAACAAAATTCATTTTGGCGCCCGCCTTAGTGGCAACATTAACAAACTGTGGCGCATCGGTTTTTTAAATATGCAAACCGCAGCCGACACGCAAGCACAAACGCCATCCTTTAATAATACTGTGGGTACACTGCAACGCAGGGTAGGTACCAACTCCAACATTCGGGCAATTGTGGTAAACCAACAAGTGTTTGCCAACGATACGCTGGACTTTAAGCTGAGCGGCTATAAGTACAACCGGGTGGCCGGTGTTGATTACAATTATAACTTTTTGAATAACAAGTGGACGGGCAACGTATTTTTACATAAACAATTTTCAGAATCGGAAGCAGCCGGCCAGTTTGCACATGGGTTTAGCGTGGTGCATGCTACCCGCAGACTTAACTACACCTGGTACCACCAGGTTATTGGTAAAGGCTACAGCCCGGCATTGGGCTATGTGCCTCGCAATGGGTACAAGCGAATTTCTCCATCGGCCACATACTTTTTTTACCCCGATTCTAAACTTATTAATAACCATGGGCCGTTGGCCGATTTGTCGGTAGTGTGGGATGACACCTACGGCTATACCGACCACGAACATACTTTTGGTTACCAGGTTGTATTTCAGAATCAGGCAACGCTGGCTGCTGGTGTAAAAGATTTTTATACTTACCTCTTTCGCGATTTCGATCCCACCAATTCACCAGCCGAAGATCTGGCTGTAAAACTTCCACAAGGCTCAGACTTTTCGTACCGGTATGCCCAGGTAAATTTCATTTCGAACCCGCGCAATCCATTTAATTTTGAGTTTACCGGCATTGCCGGAACCTACTTTAACGGCACCCGTAAATCAGTTAGCGGTTTGTTTAATTACCGTATTCAACCGTATGGCGTTCTCTCTTTGGATATGAGCTACAATCAAATTCGTTTGCCGGCCCCGTATCGATCAGCCGATATTTACCTGGCGGGCCCCCGGTTTGATCTAACACTTACCCGATCGGTTTTCTTTACCACCTATTTCCAGTACAACAGCCAGTATCGAAACGTTAACATCAACTCTCGTTTTCAATGGCGGTTTAAGCCAGTATCCGATCTGTTTATTGTGTACACCGATAACTACTATTATACCTTCGAAACTGCCAGCCAGTACTCCAACTTTACCCCCAAAAACCGGGCATTGGTACTAAAGCTTACGTATTGGTTTAATGTGTAGGTTTTTAGTTAAGGCGGAAGCGCGTATTTTTGAGGCCGCAAAAATTACCCTTTAAAAAGGGATTAATACCTCTTAAAAATCAACCCTTGAGCGTATTATTCCGTTAGTTAGCGCGTATGGCTGAAAAAAGTAGCGTATTTGATATGATTGGCCCTGTTATGATTGGCCCATCCAGTTCGCACACAGCCGGAGTAGTTCGGATTGCCCGGGCTGCCATAAAAATTTTAGGCGATGTGCCCGACAAAGCCGAAATAACTTTCTACAATTCTTTTGCCCGCACGTATGAGGGGCACGGGAGCGACCGGGCTATCATAGCCGGCTTAATGGATTTTAAAACCGATGACAAGCGGATTCGCGATTCGCTGGAGATAGCCAATCAACAAGGACTCGCCTACACCTTTCGGTCGGTTGGCAATGCTTCGGCTTTGCACCCCAACTCTATTAAGTTAAAACTTTATAAAGGCACTGCCAGTGTAGAGGTATTGGGCGAAAGCAAGGGGGGCGGTGTAATTAACATTGCCGAGGTAAACGGATTTAAAGCTGACTTTTCGGCCAGCCTGCATACACTTATCATTTTTGCAGACGATAAAAAAGGAAGTATAGCCTTTATTGCCAATGTGTTGGCGCATGACGACTGCAATATTGCCACCATGTCGGTATCGCGCAAAGGCAAAAATGACCAGGCATGCCTGGTTATTGAAATGGATTCGGGCATTAAGCCTGTAACATTTGAATACCTGCGGAGTCTAACCTGGGTAAAACAAGTAATCTACATACCGGATATTGTTCTTTAAACTATGATGAAAAAACTACTGCTTGGTTGTGTGATGGTGTTTGCATTGAATGCCCATGCGCAAGAAAAAAAGGTTTGGACACTGCAACAATGCATCGACTACGCACTGCAAAATAACCTGACGGTAAAGCGAAGTTTGTTGGGTATTGAAACCAGCGAGATAAATCTGTCGCAGGCCAAAATGCAGATGCTGCCTACACTAAATGGAGGCGCCCAGTATGGAAATAACTGGGGCCGTAACATTGACCCGACCACCAACCTTTTCATTACCGAGCGCATTAGTTCTTTTAACGTTAATGCCAGCACTTCGCTCTTGCTTTTTAATGGGTTCAGATTGTTTAACACGTACCGCCAAAACGATATCGACTTCAAAGCTGCGCGCGAAGATTTCAATAAGGTAAGAAACGATGTAATTCTGAACGTAATTGTATTATATACAACGGTGATTTTTAACCGCGAACTCCTTACAAACGCGCAGTCGCAGTTGGCCACCACCCAGCAACAATTAGAGCGTACCCGCAAGCTGGCCGAAGCCGGCTCGGTGCCACGCGGTAATGTGTTGGATCTGGAAGCGCAAAACGCCACCAACGAATTAAACCTGATAAACCGCGAAAACGCCATTAACCTTTCGTTACTGCAACTGAAGCAAGCGCTGCAACTGCCAGCCTCTACACCCCTGGAAATTGAAGTGCCGGAGTTGAATCTGGAAGACCTGGCGATGGATCAAACGGCCGAAGAGATTTACCAGGTTGCCTATGAATCTTTACCTCAAGTAAAAAGCGCCCGGTTAAAATTGCAGAGCTCGTTGCTGGCCAAGCGTGCAGCCCGTGGAAATTTATATCCACGCCTTACGCTGGGCGGAAATTTATTCAGCAACTACTCCAGCCGGGCCGATGGCTTACGATTGATACCCGATGGCGGAGAGCAAATTGTGCAGCAGCAGATTGGGTATGTAGATGCAAGCACACCTGTGTACCGCGATGTTACAGTTGCAACCGGTAGAATAGTAAATGGTTACAATGTTTCGGATCAGATAAAAGATAACATTGCCAAGTCAGCGGCATTAACTTTGCAAATTCCCATCTTTAATGGTTTTAGTGCGAGGGCAGGAGTGCAACGGGCGGTAGTAGCCAACCAGCAAGCTGAAATTAATCTGCACGATGTTGACAATCAATTACGGCAATCGGTAGAAACCGCTTACAACGATGCGAATGCGGCCTCTAAAACGTACGCTTCGGCTGTTAAGCAAGTAGATGCACGCGATGAGGCCTTTCGTATGGCCAAGCAACGGTTTGACAATGGCGCTGTGAATTTCGTAGAATATCAAACGGCTGAGAACGCTTTGTTCCAGGCCAAATCAGACTTGGTGCGCGCCAAATACGATTTCATCTTCAAGAAAAAAGTATTGGACTTCTATCAAGGTAAACCCATCGAATATTAATCACTCCTTATCTAAACTCTAATGGCAAAGCAAGTAAAGAAAAAATCGAACCGGACACTCTACATCCTGATGGGCGCAGCCGCCCTGCTGGTGGTACTGCTTATTGTTGGCAAAACAGCCGGCTTGATAGGCAAACCAAAAACTATGGAGGTGGAAGTAACCAAAGCCAAAAAAGTTTCGATCGTTGAGAAGGTGAGTGCTTCGGGTACGGTGCAGCCCGTTATCGAAGTAAAGCTGGCGCCCGAAGTTTCGGGTGAGATTACCGATTTGAACGTGGAGGACGGAGACTCGGTTAAGACGGGTCAGTTGTTAGTAAAGATCAGACCCGATGTGTGGATAAGTCAACTGGAGCGGTCAGAGGCTTCCTTGAATCAACAAAAGGCAAACCTCGAATCAGCCCGTGCCTCGTACTCGCGCGCACAGGCAACTTTTATCAGGTCTGAACAAGAGTACAAACGCCAGGAGAAGTTATGGAATGAGAAAGTAATTTCAGAAGCTGACTGGCAACTGGCTCAGCAGAATTTTAAAGTGGCTTCCAACGATTTGAAATCGGCCGAGCAATCTGTTGAAGCAGCCAAGTTTATTGTAAGCAGTACGGAGGCAGGTGTGAAGGAGTCGCGCGAGAATGTACGCAGAACAAGTGTAATGGCGCCCATGAGTGGGGTAGTATCTAAACTGAATGTGAAACGGGGCGAGCGCGTAGTAGGTACTGCTCAAATGGCCGGAACAGAGATGTTACGAATTGCCGATCTGAATAAAATGGAAGTACGGGTAAATGTAAACGAGAATGATATTGTACGGGTACATCTGGGCGACTCGGCCATAATTGATGTAGATGCCTATGGCAGTACCGGTAAACAGTTTAAGGGTATAGTTACTAATATTGCCAACACCGCCCGCGACAAAGTATCGGCCGATGCGATTACAGAGTTTGAAGTGCGCATTCTCATCCTGCAATCTTCGTATCTGGATTTGATTAAAACAGGAAACAAATATCCGTTCCGCCCGGGTATGACAGCCAGTGTGGATGTTGTTACTACCCGCAAGGACAATGTGTTATCGGTTCCGTTAGCCGCAGTAACCACCCGCGCTCCTGAAAAGAAAACTGCCCCCGTAAACCAGGATGATGAAAGACCGCAGCTAACCGATTCGAGCAAACCAAAAGCGGAGAAGAAGGAAGACAAAGTGGTTGTATTTGTGAACGAAAACGGAGTGGCTAAGATGATAGAAGTAAAAACCGGTATCAGCGATTACGACAACATTGAAATAGTTTCGGGATTGACTGACTCGGCCACGGTTATTACGGGCCCGTTCCTGATTGTGTCCAAGCGTTTGAAAGATGGTGAGAAAATCAATGTGAAGAAGGACGAGAAGAAAAACGAAAAGTCGAAAGAAGAATCAAAATAAGATAACCTTCTTGCTCAGGAATAAAGTCCGGTTGCGAAAGCCGGACTTTTTTATTTCCCGAAAGGGATGAAACTTTTATCTTGCTTAAAAAAGTATGATTTCACACCCCTGGCACGAAACCTCTCCGGGTACCAACCCGCCCGAGTATGTAAATGCAATTGTAGAAATATCGGCCGGCATGCGTACCAAGTACGAGGTGGACAAAGAAAGTGGTTTGCTTAAGTTAGATCGCATTCTCTACTCTTCGGTACATTACCCCGCTAACTACGGATTTATACCTCAATCGCTTGGTGAGGATAACGACCCGCTGGATATAATGGTGCTTTGCCGCGAACCAATACAACCTTTGTGCCTGGTGCCCGCACGCGTAATTGGTGTAATGCACATGGTAGATCAGGGCTTGGCCGATGATAAAATTCTGGCAGTAGCGGTTAACGATGCCAACACACACCACGTAAATGATATCGAAGAACTAGCGCTGCATTTTAAACTGGAGTTGAAGGAGTTTTTTGAAAGCTATACCAGATTGGAAAACAAATCGGTAACCGTGCCCGATTTTAAAGGGAAAGCGGTTGCTACTACCATAGTGGCCGAAGCACTCGCGTATTATAAAACCCGGTTTCGTTAAATGGTTAATCCTGCACCTAAATCTATTCTGGTAATTCAAACTGCCTTTATTGGCGATGTAATTCTAGCCACGGCAGTGCTGGAGAAACTACACCAAACTTACCCCGCTACTCAACTTGACTTTTTAGTGCGTAAGGGCAACGAAGGGTTGGTGGAACAACACCCGTATATAGGTAAGGTTTTAGTTTGGAATAAACGGGCCGGCAAAATTAAAAACCTGTTCAAGTTGTTACGGCAAGTCCGGCAAGCGCGCTATAGTTATGTAATCAACTTACACCGGTATGCGAGCACCGGGTTGTTAACCACTTTTTCAAAGGCGAGTATAACGATTGGGTTTACTAAAAATCCATTTTCATTTTTGTTTACCCACCGGGTGCAGCATGTACAAACCGGTATTCACGAAATTGAACGAAATCAACAACTGATTGCAGGCTTAACCGATGCGCAGCCCGCCATGCCGCGGCTATACCCAACCGCAGGCGATTACGAAGTTGTAAGACCTTACACCGCCTGCCGGTATGTGTGTATGGCACCCTCATCGGTTTGGTTTACCAAACAACTGCCGCCCGAAAAATGGATCGAGTTGATTCGCGAACTCCAACCAAAAGTTGACAAGATTTATTTATTAGGTGCACCCACGGATGTGGAGTTGTGCAACCGGATTAAAGCCGCAAGTAACATGGCTCAGGTGGAAAACCTGGCGGGTGTTGTATCGCTCCTTCAATCAGCGGCATTATTAAAAAGCGCCATTATGAATTATGTAAATGATTCGGCACCCATGCACCTGGCTTCGGCAGTAAATGCACCCGTAGCGGCCATTTATTGTTCTACGGTGCCGGCATTTGGTTTCGGGCCATTATCGCAGCGTGCCTTTGTAATAGAAACTCCCGAACAACTTGCATGCAGGCCGTGCGGTTCGCATGGGCATAAGGCTTGTCCGCAAGGGCACTTTGCGTGTGCAACAACCATTCGTATTGAAGCCCTTCAAAACTGCTTAACAGCCCAGGCCGAGAGTTCCATCAGCCAGGCCACCCCCACATGAATTAAAACTCCACCCCAAACAGATCGGGTGTAATAGGCAATTGTTCCGAGAATATACCCGCCAATCACAGAGCTGATCGTTTCTCCTATCGGCTTGCCAAAGTGGAGATAACAATAAATGGTTACCATGGGTACAATGCAATCTTTTCCCAGCACGTGGGCCATACCAATTACAAAGAATCCCCTAAAGAGCAACTCCACGTTTAAAAAATCCAATCCATACAAGAATTCGAAAATGAGGGCTGGCAAAAAAGCAGGCCAGTGCCACAGCGCTGCCACTGTGTTGGTTTTATAAACCGGATAGTATTGAGTAAAGCTGGTATGCAGAGTGGCCAACATAATTACAGGAGCTACCAGAAGTAACAGGTACAGGTACGGCTTAACAGCTCCGGCATGTGTTAACCCATAAAATTCAGATTGCTGCTTGTGCACCACTTTATAAAAGAGTAGCAAGGGAATAAAAATGATAAGAAACCCGGTTGCGTGGTTGCCGGTGCGATAGAGCCAACGGTACCCTTCGTACGGTTGGTTAAACCAGGCGGCCAGGTCGTGCAGGTAAGGAAAGCCGCGATCCAGCGAAAGCACAAGCAGGCCGAAGGAGGAAAGCAGCCAAAATTGTTTTGATTGCCAAAACGTAGTTTTTTGAAATACTGAAACGATGAAGCACGTTGTATAATAACCAACGGCATAGAGCAGGTAATAATAAAACGCCCGTATCCACTTGCCTACATGTACATCAATTATTCCGTTTTCCAGATTAATGGAATAGTTGATGGCAACCGAGCTCGCAATAAAGAGCAACAGTAATCCATAATAACCAGCAGTAAAATCTGCACGTACATGTTCGTGGATTAGTTTTACTAACTTCTTCACACAAACGAAATCAGGTTATCGTAAACCAAATGTATAGGCAACCCCATTACGGTAAAGTAAGAGCCGTTAATTTTATCGATGATTGTAATACCGGTTCCGGCAGGTGGGCGTGTAATAGTTTGCGCTATCAGGTCTGATTTTCCAATGAGGGCAAGAAACTCAAGTTCCTGCTTCGAGCAGGGGTTAAAGTTTTCAGGAAGGCAATCCTGTGCGCCATAGGCACCGGCTTTATCCATCGGTTTAAATGTGTCGATATAATACGTAATGTCGTTGGCGGAGAGTGACCGGAACGTAACCTCGGTGCAGTCATCAAAGCAATGGCATTTATTTTTGGAAAGAATACACACTGCGGTAATCACAGTATGTGTTTTGCCGCTCAGCTTAGAAAGCATTGTTAGGGCATCTGTCCGATCAACGGGTTTATTCAGAATTTCATTTTCTAAAATCACCACCGTATCCGAAGCTAGCACAATTTCGTTTTGAAGTTCGGCTTCAAAAACGCGGGCTTTTTTTTCGGCCAGGTAACCTGGAACAACGGCAGCCGGCATGGTAGCCGGAAAAGATTCATCGATATCGGGAGTGCGCACCGTAAACGTAAAACCTGCCTGGCGCATAAGGTATTGTCTGCGTGGCGAACTGGAGGCAAGAATAAGCGGCTTGGTAAGGTTCATCTGAAATTGGGTGCGAAGTCAGGAATGGCAAACTCAGATTCCCGTACCGAACTAAACAACAAACCACAAACTACTTTAGGATAAAAGTAAGTTGATTTTTGTGGCATAGTGTAGCCGCTGGCACATACACGCTTCACATCTTCAATGGAAATATCTTGTGTAATAATGGCCATTTGTACTTCTTCCCGAATTACCTTAGCAAGGCAATCAGAAAAACTTCTGTCGAACGAAATATTTTCAGACTTGCGTTGATCTTTGCCGGGTATGCCCAGAAGCTTTTCGATAATAAAGTAATGGAGTACGGTTAGATCAAGCTCTTTTATTTGTTGCGGAAAGTTCCACTTTAACGTGGACAGCGCCTCGGGCTTTAACCTAACTTTCAGGGTGCGGTTTTTTAACAAGATTCCAAATGCCCACTTCTTTCCAAGAATAATTTCATACACCGTATCGGCATCTTCAATTTCTTTTACAATGAAATCGGATTGAAGTTGCGCTACAAATTTGGCTTCCGAAAAATCTGGTAAATCATGGATGAGTCGGTGCGTAGGTAAAATCCGTAAGTCATCCGTTTCCGTATTTGTCAGGTACATCAAATGGAAATTGTACCCTTCGTTGCCGGTGTGGTTTGGATTGGCTTGCTTCTGCTGGTGCTTGTAAAACAGCGAGCCTTCGTAGCGGTGATGCCCATCGGCAAGAATAATTTGTTTGGAGGCAATTACTTCAACAAATTTTTTGATAACCGCAGCATCATGTATAACGGCAAGCACATCGCGCACGCCCTGGTAATCTTCGCTTTCGTACCACGGGGCACGCATTGCCTCGTCCATGTGGGTTTCCAACTCAAAGCTGGCATCGGTATAAAGGCCGTGTGTTGGGCTAACCTGCAGTTCTGTCTTTTCTAGTAGTTCGATACGATCGTTTACTGCTTTGGGTATGGTACTCTCGTGTCTTAGAATTACGTTCTCTTCCCAATCGTAAGTGCGGATGTGACAGATAAATCCTTTTCGGCAATAATCTTTCGTTGATCCGGCAACTTTAAAGTACTGATAGTACACGTAGATGGCCGGTAACTTATCCTGTATCAGCGTTCCGGATTTTTTCCATTGTTCCAACAGCAGTGCAGCTTTGGTGGCGGCATTAGGCCCTTGCGGCACCGATAAATGAATGCTATTGAGTGGATTTTGATACAGTGCTTTGCGCTGTTTATCAGAAACTACATCGAAGAGGGGCGAGGTAAGAGAATCTATTTTTTGTGTTAAGGCTTCGTTATAACGCCACGCCCTAAACGGTTTTATCTCGGCCATGGTTAGCTACGGTTTTTTTTCCAGTGGGTGGCTGCAGGTGTTGCGTTTGTTTCAAGGCTATGCTGTTGCCGGGGCATGGTGGCAAGCAAAGCCGCCAGCAGTTCTTCCGCTGCACTCCCTTTCGATTGCAGCACCTCGGGCTTAAAATACTTTTCTACAAACTTGGTGTCGAAGTTGCCGCTGGTAAATGCAGGGTGTTGCAACACAAACCGGCAAAAACCCAGCGTAGTTTCCAGGCCGGTAATTTCGTATTCGTCAATAGCCCGAATGGTTTTGGCAATGGCGCGCTCGCGGGTACTATCACTGCAAATCATTTTGGCAATCATGGGGTCGTAATAGAAAGGCACCGCCATGCCTTGTTCAAATCCATCATCCACACGAATGCCGTGGCCCTGCGGGCGCACGTACGTTTTAAGTGTACCAATGTCGGGTAAAAAGTTGTTGGCCGGATCTTCGGCATATACGCGCACCTCAATGGCATGCCCGGTAATTTTTAAATCCGCTTGCCCGAAAGGAAGTTTTTCACCTTCGGCTACTTTAATCTGAAGCTTAACAAGATCGAGTCCGGTTATTTGTTCCGTTACCGGGTGTTCTACCTGCAAGCGGGTATTCATTTCCAGAAAGTAAAAGTTCAGGTTTTCATCTACGATAAACTCAACTGTGCCGGCATTATAATAGTTGGCTGCGCGGGCCACATTTACGGCAGCTTCGCCCATTTTTTTTCGTAATTCCGGAGTGAGTACCGAGGAGGGAGCTTCTTCAATTACTTTCTGGTGCCTGCGTTGAATGGAGCATTCACGCTCGAAGAGGTGCACCACGTTTCCATGCTGATCGCCAAAAATCTGAAACTCGATGTGGCGGGGTTGGGTAACGTATTTTTCAATAAACACCGAGCCATCGCCAAAAGCAGATTTAGCTTCGCTTACAGCGCGCTCCATCTGCGTTTCGAAATCAGGTTCGGCCTCTACAATGCGCATACCTTTGCCACCACCTCCTGCGCTGGCCTTTATCAAAATGGGGTAGCCAATTTCTTTTGCAATCTGTTTTGCTTTTACAAGATCAGAGATGGGCTCTGAAGTGCCGGGCACCAGCGGCACGTTAAACTTTGCAACGGCTGCCTTGGCAGCAAGTTTACTACCCATCAATTCGATCGACTCCGGTGAAGGCCCAATAAAGATCAATCCTTCTTTTCTTACCAATGCTGCAAAGTCTTCATTCTCCGAAAGGAAACCATAACCCGGGTGGATGGCATCGGCACCGGTTTGTTTGGCTGCAGCAATGATCTTATCCATTACCAAGTACGATTGGGCCGATGGGGGCGGACCAATACAGACTGCTTCATCCGCAAAACGAACGTGCAACGCCTGCCGATCGGCTTCGCTATAGACTGCCACGGTTTTTATTCCCATTTCGCGTGCACTGCGCATAATGCGCAAGGCAATCTCGCCCCGGTTGGCAACCAATAGTTTTACAATCTTCTTCATTTACCAAAGATATAAGTTGCAATGGTAATGAATTAGTAAAAGCAATGCGGATTTTTTACCGGGAGACTTCTGCACAAAAAGAACCTTTAACAAAATCTGTGCATCGCCTTTAACAATAGAAAGGTGGCGTCTCAAAAAAATTAAAATCAGAATCGGTTAGCAACAGGTTTGCCAACCAACGCATCGCCAAAAGGCACTGTGCTGCGTTTCACATACCAGTCTGCTAAAACCATTCACTGTGCCCCTATTGGATAGGTCCACTTTTGTTCGGGTTTATGCACTCTACATTTATTTTTCTATTTTTGCCGCAAATTGGGTGCGGCCGAGTCTCGCCCAAACAGTTTAAAAATCAAGTGCTTACGTTTACTCAAACCTTACTATGGTCGATTTATTTGACAAGCTGAAAATGGAGGCCGGCCCGCTGGCCAAATACTCACACCTGCCCGATGACTATTTCTTCTTTCCAAAGCTGGAAGGCGAGATTGGTCCGCGCATGAAGTTTAACGGCAAAACCGTTTTGAACTGGAGTTTGAATAACTACCTCGGGTTGGCTAATCATCCTGAAGTAAGAAAGGCCGATGCCGATTCGGCTGCGCAATACGGCCTGGCTTCGCCTATGGGTGCGCGTATGATGTCGGGTAACTCTGTAAACCACCTGGAGTTGGAGAAGCAATTGGCTGCATTTGTAATGAAAGAAGATGCCATGTTGTTGAACTATGGCTATCAGGGTGTGCTTTCTATTATCGATGCCATTGTTGATCGCAAAGATGTGATTGTATATGATAGCGAATCGCATGCGTGTATTATTGATGGAGTTCGCTTGCACATGGGCAAGCGCTTCGTATATCCGCACAACAACATGGAAAACCTGGAGAAGCAATTGCAACGCGCTACCAAACTGGCTAACGAAACCGGTGGTGGTATTCTGGTAATTACCGAGGGTGTTTTTGGCATGTCGGGTAACATGGGCGACCTGAAGGGGATTGTTGAGTTGAAGAAGAAATATAATTTCCGGTTGTTTGTTGACGATGCCCACGGTTTCGGTACTATGGGTGCTACCGGGGCCGGTGTGGGCGAGGAGCAGGGGGTGCAAGATCAGATCGATTTGTACTTCTCTACATTTGCCAAGTCGATGGCCAGCATTGGTGCGTTTGTAGCTGGGGATAAAAAGATTCTTAAATTCTTGCGCTACACAGTCCGGTCGCAGATTTATGCCAAGTCGTTGCCTATGCCATTGGTAATTGGTGCGTTAAAGCGTCTGGAATTGGTGAAACGGCATCCGGAGTTACGGGCCGATCTGAAGAAGATTATGGCTGCGATTAAATCAGGTTTGAAAGATCGGGGCTTTAGTATTAATCCAACCCAAACACCACCTACTCCGGTGCTCTTTAAGGGTGGGGTTGGCGAGGCTGCCAATATGTCGATGGATTTGCGCGAGAACTATGGCATTTTCTGCTCGGTAGTTATCTACCCGGTGGTTCCAAAAGATGTAATTATGTTCCGGATTATCCCCACAGCCGCCCATACACTGGCCGATGTGGAAGAGACCCTGAACGCGTTTTCTGCGCTAAAAACGAAGCTTGACAGCGGTTTTTATAAGCAAGAAGCCCTTGTTTCAGTAACTAAAGCCTAAAAAAATGGCTTTTTAGCTTGTTTTTTAAGGCTTTTGCTTAAATTGGCATACGGAAAATCAATTTTTTAAAATTTAACCATCCCGAAAATGAAAAAATTTGAAGAACTAAAGACCATCATAGCATCATTGGAAGCCGATGCAGATAAGTTCTACAATAAAGGAAATAGTGCAGCCGGTACCCGCATCCGCAAAGGTATGCAGGATCTGAAAAATGCTGCGCAGGCCATCCGCCAGGAAGTTCAGGAACTGAAGAACAAGGAAGGTCAGTAATATCACACCCCCAAAATCAAAGAGAGGCTGAATTGCAATTCAGCCTCTTTTATTAGTGCCCTTCCTTACAACAGCTAAAGAAGCAATTTCTCGATTTTCTTTTTGAGATTCTCAGAAGGTGCCACCAGCGGCAACCGAACATGTGGTTTACACACACCCAATAAACTCAACACATACTTAATGCCCACAGGATTTCCTTCTTCGTACATCGGGCCATTAATATCTAACAATTTGAATTGCTCTTTTTGAGCAGCCGCAAGTTTACCGGCAAACGCATACTCTTTAAGTCTTTTAAAAACTACCGGGTAGGCATTTGCCAACACGGAAATTACGCCTACGCCTCCGTGTGCATACAAGGCCAGGGTAAGCAGATCATCGCCAGATATGAGCATGAACTCTTTTGGTTTTTCCTGTGCTATTTTCATGCACTGCTCCAGGTTGCCCGATGCTTCCTTTATACCAATAATATTTTTTAATGCGGCCAGGCGCAGGGTGGTTGCTGCGGTAAGGTTAGAGGCCGTGCGGCCCGGTACATTGTACAAAATTACCGGCACGGGCGATACAGCCGCTACGGCTTTAAAGTGCTGGTAAATTCCTTCCTGCGAGGGTTTATTGTAATATGGGCTAACCGAAAGAATAGCGGTTACCCCATCAAGGTCGGTGTCAATTATTTCTTCCAGTACACTTTGTGTATTGTTACCACCAATGCCATAAACTACCGGCAGGTTGCGGCCGTTATGGGTTACTACAAAATTCAATACGGCTTTCTTTTCAGATTTGCTTAGCGTTGCCGATTCGCCCGTGGTACCCATTACCACATAGTAATCCACCCCTTTGCCGGTGTGCAGCAGCAACTTTTTCAATCCCTTAAAATCAATCGAACCATCTTCATGCATAGGCGTAACCAGGGCTACACCCGTGCCCATTAATTTCTTCATCGTAGTTGCTTGGTATAATTGTACATGGTTTCAATAAGGCCTTTATGCGTGCCGTTTTGTTCTATCATCATTTCAAAAAAATCGCTTTTGTTTTCACTAAACCGGCCAATGCGGCAATGGGCTTTACAGCGGGCCAGCAGGTGTAACAAAATCGGGTTAGGCCGCATATCAATGTAGTAGAGATAATCGAACGGAGTTTGAATAAATTTTTCGGCAGCGGCCGAGGTGAGCGTTCCCCAAAAGTTAATATCCTGTAAAGAAAAAAAATCAAATTTAAATTCGTAGTTCTCTTTCTTTTCGGGTAAAAACTCAAGCACTTGCACCTGCTTGCCATCTTGTTCCAATTGGTGGATAAACTCCTTAACATCGTGGTGCTTTTGTTTATCTTCTACGGTAAACAGAATACCCACGGTAGCGGCCTTCTTGTAGGGTTTACTGCTACGCAGGATTTTATTTTTCTTCAGCGCCTGGTTGGTGCGCATCTGTAAAAAATTCAGTTTAAACATGGCCGAAAGCTACTAAAAGTATGTACAATGTTTTGTTTTCAAATTTTAGGTTAGCCTTTAAGCATGGATTCAAAATCCGCTTCAGAGATAATCTTAACCCCCAGCTTCTCGGCCTTTTCGCGTTTCGATGGCCCCATGTTATCCCCGGCCAGCAGGTAATCCAGTTTGCCGGAAACAGAAGATAACACTTTGCCTCCGTGGGCGATGATAATGTCTTTCAACTGATCGCGCTCGTAATTCTGAAATACCCCGCTTATCACAAATGACTTTTCGGCTAGCACCGTGCTTACCAATTCGGGTTCTTTTTGGTCAGACTCAAAACGTAGCCCGGCTCGTTCCAGGCGTTCTACCTCGCGCAGGTTAGCCTTGTCGGCAAAGTATTCTACCACGCTTTGCGCGATTTTCTCGCCTACTTCCGGTGCTTCCAGCAGTGCTTCGTACGATGCTTGCCTTAGGTTTTGCATGGTTTTAAAATGCCGGGCCAGCTTTTCGGCAACGGTTTTGCCCACGTATCGAATGCCGATGCCGAACAATACGTTTTCGAAAGGCTGCGCTTTGGAGGCCGCAATACCTTCAAGCATATTCTGAGCAGATTTATCCTTTACTTTTTCAAGCTTTAATAAATCTTCTTTCGAAAGATCGTACAAGTCGGCCGGAGTTTTTACCAGGCCCAGGTCAAACAACTGTCGAATGGTTTGCTCACCTAATGAATCGATATCCATAGCCTTTCGCTGAATAAAGTGCTCCACTTTTCCTTTTATCTGGGGTGGGCACCCTTTTTCGTTGGGGCAATAGTGGTTGGCTTCGCCTTCTTTACGGATTAAAGGGGTGTTGCATTCCGGGCAACGGCTTATGTACGAAATCGGCTTAACAGTAGCCGCGCGCCTGGCGTGGTCAACACCGGTTACTTTGGGAATAATTTCACCACCCTTTTCTACAAATACAAAATCACCCAGGTGCAAATCCAGGCGGGCAATTTCATTGGCATTGTGTAACGATGCGCGCTTAACAGTTGTACCAGCTAAAAACACGGGTTCTAACTCGGCCACGGGTGTTACCGCACCGGTGCGACCAACCTGGTAGGTAATTCCATTTAGCCGGGTGCTCATGCTCTCGGCCTTGTACTTGTAGGCAATTGCCCACCGCGGGCTTTTGGCAGTAAAACCTAACCGCTCTTGTTGCTCCAGGCTATTTACTTTTATTACAACGCCATCAGTTTCCAGCGGCAATTCGTGCCGTTTCTTTTCCCATGTTTGAATGTAGTCCAGCACCTCCTGAATGGAACTGCACTTTTTGTAAGTGGGCGAAACTTTAAAACCCCAACGCTCCAATTTTTTTATTGCCTCGGCATGCGTCTCCACATCGTTCTCTTCGCCAAGCAGGTAATAGACAAAGCAATCGAGTTTGCGTTTTGCCACTTCGGTGCTGTCTTGCATTTTTACTGTACCCGAGGCGGTATTGCGAGCGTTAGCATAGGTTTCTTCACCAATATCTTCGCGTTCTTTATTCAGTTGCTTAAAAACTTCTTTTGGAAGAAATACCTCACCGCGCACTTCAAACCGGTTTGGAACATCCTTAGCCTTTACCCGCAGGGGCAAACTGCGAATGGTCTTAATATTTGTGGTAACATCATCGCCACGCACGCCATCGCCCCGGGTTACTGCGGTTGTTAATAAACCCTGTTCATAGATCAGGCTTATAGAAACCCCATCAAATTTCAACTCGCAAAAATATTCATACGTATCACCCGCTAATCCTTTGGCCACCCGGCTGTCAAAGTCGGTAAGTTCTTCGGCCGAGTAGGTATTGCCCAACGAAAGCATGGGGTATTGATGTGCCACCGATGCAAACTCTTTTGTAATGCCACCCCCAACGCGTTGCGTGGGCGAATCGGGTAACCGCAAGGCAGGAAATTCGGCTTCGAGTTTTTGTAACTCTTCCAGCAACTGATCAAATTCAAAATCAGAAATTTCTGTTTTGCTTTTGTTGTAGTAAAGATCGTTGTGGTAATTAATCTTATCCGTAAGCTGTTGAATGCGGGTCGTTGCCTGGGCGGAAGTCATGCGGGTATATCAGTTCACAAATTAACGAAATTGAGAGTTTGGCAAGCAACCAGTGCGGCAGTTTCGGTGCGCAGGCGGTTGCTGCCCAGGCTAATCATTCCAAATCCGTTTTGAAGGGCCACCTTCAACTCATCTGGTCTGAAATCGCCCTCGGGGCCAATGAGCACGAGGTAGTTTTTGGCGGGCTGGGCGGCATGTTTTAGCAAGTGCGAATTAGTAGAGTTTACATACCCGATAAATTTCTGATCGGCTTGCAAGGCTACTATTTCGGAAAAAGGTTTTATCGGATAAATCGCGGGTAAAACACATTGGCCGGATTGCTTCATGGCACTAACGGCAATCTTAACCAGCCGCTCGGTATTAAGGGTTTTACGCTCTGAATTCTGGCACCGCATGAAGTGAATTTCTTCTACGCCCACTTCGGTAGCTTTTTCAACCAGCCACTCCATCCGGTCGGCATTCTTGGTAGGAGCAACAGCCAATGTTATCCTGTAATTTCTCGGTTGCTGGGCAATGGTGTCTGTAATTTCGAACGTGCAGGTGCGCGAAGCGGTGTTAGTAATCCGGGCTTTGTAAAAGCAACCGGCACCATCGGTAAGTAAGAGTACATCGCCCACTTGCATGCGCAATACTTTTACGGCATGCCGCGATTCGTCCTCATCAAGGGCGTGCACTCCCCGGGGAATTGCCGGTTGATAGAACAGATTCAAGACTAGGCGTAGTTTTGGTGGAGTTGGTTTACGAGGTTAATGTACTGTTGCATGGCCTCTTCTTTGCCGGTGCCTTTGCGGGATGCCCAGGCATCGAATTTAGCAATTGCCTTAAAGTCGAACCCACCGGGGCGTTCGCCAGTTACATCGCCATCGGTGGCTTGTTTGAAGAGCGCATATAAGTCCAAGAGTTCTTCGTTGGAAGGACGCCTGGTTAGTTCTTTAGAGCGCGATACTGCTGAATTAAAATCATCGATGAGTGCCATAGTTGTGCGAAGGGTTCAATTTTAAAAATAAGGAAATAAGTTACGCAATGATCTTGGTTTGGTTATGAAAGGGCTGGCTAAAATTTTGATAATCCTTTACAGTTTTCAAGCAACATGTCCGGCACCGTACAAGGGAATATTAGTGAGCCAGTCCTGAGTTCTGTACGGACTCATAGACAGGCGAATTGCATTTTTATTCCCAAACTTGTCAACAAATACTTTCAGGCTTTTCGATTTTAAATTCTCCTCTGCTTTAACTTCAATGGGGATTATTGCATCATGCTTCTGCACTACAAAATCAACTTCAGCAGTTTGGGCAGCCGACCAATAATACAACCTGCTCTTGCTGTTTAATTGCTGACAAACAAACTGTTCACTAAGTGCACCTTTAAATTCTGATAGAATTTTACTTTTCTTCAATAACACCGATGCTTCTAAGTTTGCCATGGCGCAGAGTAATCCTATGTCAACGAAGTATAATTTAAAGGCATCAAAGTCTGCATAAGCCTGTAACGGGAGTGTGGCCTTTTCAATTCGACTAACCTTTATTACCAAACCAGCATCCGCTAACCAATTGATAGCTGACTCAAATTCTTTGGCACGCGCCCCGGCTTTTAGCTGCCCGTAAATGAATTTTTTATTTTCCTTTGCTAACTGACTCACTAAGTTTTGCCAAACCATACGCATTCGCGCAAGAAAATTAGGAGGTGCGTGCTTACCAAAATCATTTTCATAGCCCTTTAAGATTTTCTCTTGCAAACTCCTGCATAGTTCTAAGTCTTTATCCTTACTATAAGCTGCAACTACCTCTGGCATTCCGCCAACGAAGTAGTAGAGTCGTAAAAGGTCAGTTAGCTTTTCATGAAAAACAGAAATAACCGGCCAATTGCCAACGGCTAATTCATCCGCTAATCTCTCTTCGCCTAAGTTGGTTATAAATTCAAGAAATGATAGCGGATGAAGCTGAAGTAGATCAACCTTACCCACCGGAAAGGAACTTCCGTTTTGCATAGAAATACCTAAAAGCGACCCTGCGGCCATTACGTGGTATTCCGGGGCTTGTTCATAAAAATATTTTAAAGCAGTCAAACCTCGTTCAGCCTCCTGTATTTCATCAAAAATGATAAGTGTTTTATCAGGCTGAATTTTTTGTTTTGTTTCTATTTCTATTACCGAGATAATTCGTGCGATGTTGAAGTCGTTGGCGAAAAGTGCCTGGAGTGGAGTGGCACTTTCAAAGTTGATGTAGGCAATATTAGAGTAACTCGTTCGGCCAAACTGGTTCATTAGCCAGGTCTTGCCTACTTGCCTTGCCCCTTGAATTATTAAAGGTTTTCGGTTGTTGGATTTTTTCCAATTTTCTAATGCCTTGATTTGAGCCCTAATCATCATTTTTGCATTTTTTGTGCCGTAAAAGTGTATAAATATACATTTTTACGTACGAAAAAATAAACAAATTACACTTTATTGGCGGTAAAAATGGGATTTGAATCTTAAAATGGCAAGATGGTTTCTATTACAAAAGGACACGATTACCCAAAGCCATTCAATGTGACCTTAAATAGAAATCATGAATAATTGAACGCAGGCGTGATTAACGCTTTCCGATAGCCACGTACTCACGCAAATTTTGTCCTGTGTAAATCTGGCGTGGCCTTCCAATCGGTTCTTTGTTCTCGCGCAGTTCTTTCCATTGGGCAATCCAGCCCGGCAAACGCCCGATTGCAAACATTACAGTAAACATATCCACCGGAATACCCAAGGCACGGTAAATGATACCAGAGTAGAAATCTACGTTGGGGTAAAGTTTGCGTTCAATAAAGTACGGATCGCGCAAGGCAACTTCTTCCAGCTTCATGGCAATCTCCAAAGTAGGATCGTTCACCCCCAGTTTTTCCAACACATCATCAGCAGCCTTCTTAATGATTTTGGCGCGCGGGTCGAAATTTTTGTACACGCGGTGACCAAAGCCCATCAACCGGAACGGATCGTTTTTATCTTTTGCTTTGGCAATCCACTTATCGGTATCGCCACCATCTTTTTTGATTTGCTCCAGCATTAAAATAACCTCTTGGTTGGCACCTCCATGCAACGGGCCCCACAGGGCGTTTATACCGGCCGAAATAGAAGAGTAAATGCTTGCTTTAGACGAGCCCACAATCCGCACGGTTGAAGTAGAACAATTTTGTTCGTGATCGGCATGCAGAATCAGTAGTTTATCCAACGCATCTGATACAACAGGATCTACTTCATAATGATCTGCCGGAAGGGCAAACATCATTTTAAGAAAGCGCGAACAATAGTTGAGTGAATTATCCGGATAGTTAACAGGATGGCCCACTGCGTTTTTATAGGCCCATGCGGCAAAGGTTGGCATTTTGGCAAGCGACCGTACGATACTAAGGTACACTCCTTCGGCTGAGCGATTGGGGTCTAACGACTCGGGGTAAAAGGCAGTTTGGGCACAGAACAAAGACGCCAATACACCCATGGGGTGAGAGGTAGAAGGAAAGCCATCCAGAATCTTCTTGATGTCTTCATGCACCATTGTATGGTTCTTGATATCGTTCGAGAATTTGGCAAGTTGTTCAGAACTGGGTAGCTCACCGAAGATTAGCAGATAGGAGACTTCCAAAAAGTTAGATTTGGCAGCCAGCTCTTCAATGGAGTAGCCGCGGTATCTAAGAATTCCTTTGTCGCCATCCAAAAAGGTAATAGCACTTTTGGTGGCTCCGGTATTCTTATACCCGAAGTCAAGCGTTACGGCTCCTGTTTCTTCCAGCAGGTTACCGATATCAATCCCTAATTCTCCTTCCGAACCTTCTACAATCGGAAATTTGTACGATTTTCCGTCTATGATTATTTCTGCGCTCTTCGCCATGTGATAGAATTTAAAAACCTGAAAAAAACTGAAAGGCTAAAGATAGGGGGCCGGTTAGTTAGAAAAAAATACCTTTTAAAAGATTTAGTTGTTTCCGAGAATCAACGGCATGCCGTCTTTGCCACTGCCCACTACTACCACTTTGCTGTTAGGCGATTTGGACAACTCGAGGGTGGCTTCAATGCCGCGCATCTTCAGCAACTTGTCGGTTAGGCTGTTGTTGATGATGTTGTTGGCCCGGGCTTCACCTTCGGCCTGGATTCGCTTGCGCTCCGCCTCGCTCTTTTCTTTTTCTAACCTGAACTGGTATGCCAACGCCTCTTGCTCTTGTTGTAGTTTGCTCTCGATGGCCACCTTTATTTGTTCGGGTAACCGGATAGACCGAATTAACACCGCGGTAGCATGTACGTAATTCTGGTTTAAAATGTGCTCGGTTTCACTTTTGATAGAACTCTCTACTTCGGCCCGTTTGGTGGAGTAAATTTCTTCGGCTGTATATCTACCCATTACCTGCCGTACGGTAGACCGCACCTCAGGAATTACCAATACCGACTCATAGTCGCGGGTAAACTGCTCGTGAATATACCCGATCTTATCCGGAATAGGGTAGTACCTTACGGTTACATCAATGTGGATGGAAAGTCCGTTCTTATCCAGCACGTCCATGTTTTCTTCAGACGACATTTCGTTCACTTTATACACATACACATCGTTCCATGGAGCCTTCATATGTGTGCCCGGGCCTTGAATATTGTCCTTATCCAGCCCCTTGCCAAAAGGAAAGAAAATTACCGCCCGTTCGGTGGCGCTTATCGTGTAAAACAAACTGGACGATAAGGCGAGAATTACAATGAATGCAATTACGGTTAGGATAATGAAAGGTAGTCTCTTGTTGTTCATAATTGGTTGGGTTGTAGCCGCGAAAAACCGGCTGTCTGGCAAGGTAGTACAATAGCCCAACCGGCACAATCGGAAAGTAAAAATAAGGTGTGTTGTTAAAACAAAAAGAGGCCATCTCTTCTTTTGAGACAGCCTCCTTTAAAACTGAGATTCGAAAGCTTTAAATCGCAGAACCAGACCCTTCACCAGTTTCGCCCGAAGGTTCGATAGCTGGAGGTGTTGGTGTTACCACAATGGGAGCGGGTGCTACCACGGGTGTTGGTGCTGGCGCGGGTGCACTTACAACCTTTTTAGGAGCTGGCTTCTTTTTTGGAGCCGGTTTAGGGGTAGCTTTTTTAACTACCTTCTTCGCTACTTTCTTAGCCTTTTTAACCACTTTCTTCGCAGCCTTTTTTACTTTTTTGGCGGCCTTCTTCACTACTTTTTTAGCTGCTTTCTTTGCCGACTTTTTAGCTGCTTTTTTAGGTTTGGACTTCCCTTTTTTAGCAGCCTTCTTCGCTTTCTTTGCCATGGGATTTGAGATTTATTTTTTTTATTGAGGTTGTTGGAGCCTGCTCTTACATCGCTCTTTGTAAATGTAAGTACAGTTTAATTATTGATGCAATAAGGATGGGATAATTTTTTAATGGTCGTGTCACTTCCATGAGCAATAAATGAATGTTTGTTTCAAACTGGATTGTAGGCTTCTGAACATTCGGGGTACAAATCAGTAACAAAAACCAAAATCAGTTATGGTAAAACCAAAAGAGAACGACCCGGATTCATTTGTAGTAGAGCTGTCATTCATTGGAGGTGGAGAGCACCTCTTAAAAGTTCAGCAGGCTTTATTGCTTGGCATTGAGACAGTGGGGTCACACAAGGATCACTCCGGTTACACTGATCATCAGATGGCAGTATTTATTCTTTCAGACCTGCTGAAACAGTTCATGTTGAACGAATCGCAGACCTATGTAGGTATGGTGGAAAGCCGTATGTCCGGCAGAAGTAAACCATACCTGGATGTAAAAAGGAACAGGCCCTCAAAAGCCTGTTTTTTGTTTTAGTGGAAAATTTTTACCCGATTTGGAGTGTAAATGACAGTTAATGGAGAAAAATACTCCGGAAAATTCGAGGGTGTGCCGTGCCCTTGTTAGTTGAACGAGGGCAAAAAATAATTAAATTTGCCCTTGTTTTGAAATTAAGGGCACTGGGTGCCCGCGTATGAAAAATGAAATACAACCCAGGTAAACCCTATAATATGTTACCGGCTTTGCCCCCTAAAACAGAGCTGGAGACAAAAGCCATTCTCAAAGCCGCAATAGCTGCTAACCGTGCACTGGCCAAGTTAGACGGATCTATAACCCAGCTGCCCAACCCGGCTGTATTGGTAGATACCATAGGCTTGCAGGAAGCGAAAGCAAGCTCTGAGATCGAAAACATTATTACAACCCATGACGAATTGTATCAGTCAGCCGTAGCCGACCGCAGGGTTGAGAATCCGGCTACCAAGGAAGTTCTGTTTTACAAGGAAGCGCTTTGGCATGCATACGAACAAGTTAAAAAGAAAGGTCTGATCACCACTAACCTGTGTGTTAAAACAGTTCAGTTGCTCAAACAGAACCAGGCAGGAATACGGGCAGTACCCGGAACTCAAATCAGGAATGATCACACAGGTGAGATTGTCTATACGCCACCCGAAGGCGAAACTATTATCCGGAATAAACTTCATGACCTGGAACAATTTATCAATATTCCGGATGATGGATTAGACCCACTTATTAAGATGGCGCTTATCCACTATCAGTTTGAAGCCATTCATCCTTTTGCAGATGGCAACGGACGTACAGGAAGGATTTTGAACATCATCTACCTGGTGCAGCAAGAGTTCCTTTCTATGCCGGTAATTTACCTGAGCCGCTATGTAATAGATCATAAAGCTGAGTATTATAAAAGGCTGAGAGAAGTTACTGAAAAGGAAGCGTGGCAGGAATGGGTACTCTACATGATTAAAGCAGTAGAGGCTACCAGTACACATACCTTATCTAAAATAGAATCCATTTCAGAAACCATGACTGCAATTGGAAAAACTATTGAAAAAAAACTGCCCAAAATCTATTCTAAAGATCTTGTCGAGGTACTTTTTCACCGGCCCTATTGCAAAAGGCAATTCCTTGAAGATGCCGGCATAGCTAAACTAAAAACAGCAGGTAGTTACCTGTCTGAATTGGAAAAAATAGGTATCCTGCAAAGCACCCAGGTGGGTAAGGAAAAACTCTACCTTAACCATCAGTTACTTGCAATTTTGAAGAAATAGGGCAGGGGTTTACTTACTTCCCGATGCAGAACTTTGAAAAGATGTTGGCCAGCAAATCTTCGTTTGTAATCTCACCGGTAATTTCACCTAAGTGATGCAGCGATTGGCGGATATCCATAGCCAGAAAGTCGCCCGTAATGCCTGAATTTAATCCATCCACCACCCGGTTTAAAGCCGCCTGGGTTTCGGAAAGTTTTTGGAAATGGCGCAGGTTAGTTACCAACACATCGCCTTGTTTTACGCTGTTAATTCTAACCTTATTTAAGATGGCGTTTTTCAACAAATCCAGGTTTTCACCTTGCGCGGCAGCAATCAACACAAAATTTATACGATTAACTTCCGCCAGAAGGTGTGCGCTTGCCTTATCCATTTTGTTGCCTACTAAAATGTAAGGAATGCCCAACGCGTTCAATTCACTTTCTTCTGTTGCAATGTCTTGCAACGAGGTAGCCGTAAGGTCAAAAAGATATAAAATTAAGGCCGCCTTCTTCATGCTTTCGCGCGTGCGCGAAACGCCAATGGCTTCTATCGTATCGCTGGTATCGCGAAGGCCGGCAGTATCCATAAACCGGAAAGCAATACCGTCCAGAATCATTTCATCTTCAATTACATCGCGGGTGGTGCCGGGTATGTCCGAAACAATTGCCCGCTCTTCGTTTAACAATGCATTAAGCAAGGTTGACTTTCCGGCATTGGGACGGCCTGCAATTACAGTTGGAATGCCATTCTTTATCGCATTGCCTTGCTCGAAAGAAGAGATCAATCCCGTAAGGTAAGTCTGGATTTTTGTTATCAGGTTTTTAAGATCAGTACGCCCGGCAAATTCTACGTCTTCTTCGCCAAAGTCAAGTTCTAGTTCTATCAGCGAGGCAAAGTGAATCAACTCTTCGCGCAGGAGCTTAATCTCTTTCGAAAATCCGCCCCGCATTTGGTTAAGGGCGGCCTGCCGGGCATTGTCCGTTTCGGCATGAATCAAATCGGCCACGGCTTCGGCTTGGGTCAAATCAAACCGGCCGTTTAAGAATGCCCGTTTTGTAAACTCACCCGGCTCGGCCAACCGGGCTCCGTGTTGCAAGAACAGCTTTATAATTTCGCGCACGATTACAGGTGAGCCATGGCAGGAAATCTCCACACAGTTTTCTTTGGTGAAGGAGCGAGGCTCCTTAAAAACAGTTGCCACTACTTCATCGATGGAACGGTTTTGCCAGGCGATGGCACCAAGGTGCGCAGTGTGCGAGGCCTGGCTTTCCAGTTTTTTCCCAACAAACAACTTATCGGTAAGCCTGATGGCGTCTGGCCCTGAAAGCCGAATAACTGCCAGCGCACTTACACCTTGTGGTGTGGTGAGTGCTATGATGGTGTCATTTGATGAATGCATTTTCGAAAGTTAACCTGAAGGCCACAGGCTACAAGCCATAGGTGTGAAGCATGTTAGCCCAGCCATTGTTTTAATATCAAAGTCAATTATCCCGCACAATCAACACGGGTATTTTTACCCGGTGCCGAACGGTATCTACCGTTGTGCCAAAGATCAGATCTTTAAACCAATTGTGGCCGTGGGCGCCCATCACCAGCAAGTCGGCCTCAAAGTGCTTTACGATTTGGGGAATTACCTGTTTGGGATTACCAAATCCGATTTTCATTTCAACGTGGTAGCCTAAAAGCCTGAGTTGATCTACGTATTGGTTCAAGGCCAGCGTATCTTCATCCGACTCCTGATCGGCAATCTGACTGCCATACCACATGGCTCCGGCTGTTTCAACCACGTGCACCAACAAGTAGCGGGCATTTTTATTTCCCTGGGCGGTGGCGCTTTGTATTGCCAACGAATCGGCCGAGCTAAAGTCGATAGTTACCACAATGTTGCGATAGGGTATTGGATTTAGATTTACCAACGGTAACGCAGAGCCATGCGGGGCGTGAGACTTCTTTTCTTTTCGCTTGCGATCCAGGGTAGGTTTAAATGTTACGTACAGCAGCAGCGCTCCGGCTACCGTGCACACGGGCAAAGTGGTTACCCACACTATCCATGCGCGCGCCCCGGCTTGCTCAACCCAACTGGTAATTTCATTAATGATTAACTGAACATTTAACAATACAATTATCAGTGCAATTACCCAGGCTGCAACTTTTACAATTGGTTTAATGGCAAACACTCCCATCTTTTCTTTGTCGCTGGTAAAGTGAATGAGGGGGATAATGGCAAAGCCTAATTGCAAACTCAGCACCACCTGGCTAAACACAAGTAATTCTCCGGTACGGCCTTCGCCATAAATCAGAATTACCACATAGGCTGGAATAATGGCTATTAACCGGGTAATTAACCTACGCAGCCACGGGGCAATGCGCAGGTTCAAGTAACCTTCCATTACAATCTGGCCCGAAAGCGTTCCGGTAATGGTAGAACTTTGGCCTGCGGCAATCAGTGCAACCCCAAAAAGAATTGAAGCCCACTGGTTGCCCAGCATGGGCGCAAGAAATTTGTAAGCATCCTGGATTTCAGAAACCTCGTACATGCCCGCACGAAAAAACGTAGAAGCTGCAAGCACGAGGATGGCTGCGTTTACAAAGAATGCAGCATTAAGGGCAATTGTCGAATCAATCAGGTTGTATTTGATTGCACTCCAGATCCCCTTTTCGCTGGTGTCAATTCTGCGGGTTTGCACCAGCGAGGAGTGGAGGTATAAATTATGGGGCATTACGGTTGCCCCGATAATTCCAATAGCAATATAGAGGGCGGTTTCGTTTGGGATTGAGGGCACGAATCCTTTCGCCAGCTCACTCAAATCGGGCTTGGCCCAAACCATTTCGAGCAGAAAAGAAATGCCGATGGTGCCAACCAAAGCAATAATAAAGGCTTCGGTTTTGCGCATGCCATAGCTTTGCAGCACAAGCAGTAACAAGGTATCGAGCACAGTTAAACTAACACCCCAAATAAGTGGCAAACCAAATAAGAGTTGCAGGCCGATGGCCATACCCAACACTTCGGCCAGATCGGTAGCGGCTATAGCGATCTCGGCTAAAACCCACAAACAGAAATTTACAACAGGGTGGTATGAACTCCGCGAGGCCTGCGCCAGGTCAAGTTGCCTTACTATGCCAAGGCGGGCGCTTAGCGATTGAAGCAGCAGCGCCATCAGATTCGACATGAGCAAAACCCAAATTAACTTATACCCAAACTGACTACCGCCTGCAATGTCGGTAGCCCAGTTGCCAGGGTCCATATAGCCAACGCTTACCAGGTACGCAGGTCCCAGAAATGCAAAAAGTTTGCGCCAGCCTTTGCGTTGGGTTACATCTACGGTGGCGTGTACTTCGCTTAGCGATTTGCGGGTTTGATTTCCGTTTGAGTTCATATTAACCAACTACCAGAATATTTTGAGACACTTCTTTTGAGATAAAAACCCGGTGGTCTTCAATCAGAATCTCCATCGATTCATCGTACTCCTCTTTACCCAACACTTTAATTTTTACTCCCGGCTTGGCGCCAATTTTATCGAGGTATTTCAGCAGGTTAGAGTCTGAATCTTTTACGGCTGCAATTTTTCCCTGAAACCCAACCTGCAACTGATCTACCGGCACCTGCGGCTGCAGTTTTATTTTCCCTTTATTATCGGGTATGGGGTCGCCATGCGGATCAACCTTCGGGTAACCGAGAAATTCATCCAGTTTTTCTATCAGCCGCGGAGAGTTAATGTGTTCTAATTGTTCAGCTACGTCATGCACCTCATCCCAGGCAAAGCCGAGTTTTTCCACAAGAAACGTTTCCCAAAGCCGGTGTTTCCGAATTACGATAAGGGCTTCGCTTTTGCCTTTGATAGTTACGTTTACTCCGTAATATTTCTCGTAGGTAATAACTTCCTTGGCGGAAAGCTTTTTTATCATATCGGTAACAGAAGCCGCCTTGGTGCTCATGGCTTCGGCAAGCTCGTTGGTGAGCACCGCTTTAGAACCTCCATCCGAAAGATGATAGATGGCCTTCAGGTAGTTTTCTTCTGTAAGACTAAGCATTGCTTTTGGTGAGTAAGACTCAGCAAAAGTATATTTTTAGATTAGCCTAAAAAATAATTTAGATCAAAAATTTACTCACCCAGTCCAGAAACCGGGCTTCCTCATCGGGCCAGGTAACCTTTTCCGGTTGTGCGGTATAACGGGGCATATCAAGTTGAGCCAGGAGGTGTGGAAGATCGGGGTTATTAAAATCTACCAGTAAAGCGGCATTAGCAGACGCACACAGTTGAACCCAGGTGGGTTCGGGATGAAGTAAAATCGGGAGTTGGCAGGCCAGGTATTCGTAGAGTTTGGTGGGCATCTTGCCGTGGGTGTGCGGTGCGGGCGGGTAACAAATAATTCCGAAAGTAGCGGTGCGGATGGTTTCCAGAATTTGGGTGTGGGGTACCAGTTGGTCGCCACCAATAAGTTTAATAAAAGTGCATCCGGCTATAGCCGATTTGATTTTTAGCAAAGTGGACTGCCTGGCACAGTAACCGATAATCTCCAATTCAATTTTGGGGTTAAGGTGGTTCAGCTTTTGCGCAAGACTAATAGCCTGAAAAACCCCGGTGCTTTCGGCCAATGTTCCGGTAAAGGCCAGCCTGATTTTATCGGCAGGTGGGTGGCGATTAAAGTTGGCGGGAACCACGGCTTTGTTTTCAAGCACCACACTTTTCGACCGTACAAATGGCAACTCATTTTCGTAACATTTTTCGGCCAGCAACACCCCATGGAAAAGGGGAGTAAGGAGCCATTCTTTGAGCCGGACCCAGCCTGCCAGCACTGGCCTGAGTGGCCTTGCAAAAGCAGGTGTGTGAAGGATGTTTCGGGCGTAATTTTCCTGAATATCGTACACAATTTTGGTTCCAAATAAAATTCTGTTTACAATACTAACAATCAATAGATCATGGGTATTAACTATCAATAGCTCAGGTTTTAGTTTAAGGCAATTTTTTAAAACTCTCCATGAAGCGAGCAGCCGGCCGATGCTTAGCCGGTTAAAGGTTTTAAGGGGTATTCTTTGAATCAGGTCGGGCGCAGGTTGGCTTGGAGCGGGGTAGCCGATTATAGTAACTTCATAACCTTCAACCTTCGCTAACGAAGTAGCGAGTTTCTCACTCATCCGGGTATCAGTTACCGGTTTTAAAACTGAGGCAAGGACTATTCTTCGTTTTTTCATTTATTGCGGCCCGGTTTAAAATTACGCATAAATGCAACTACAGGAATTGATTGAGAAGGCATGGGCCGATCGTGAGTTATTGAAAGCGCCAGAAACCCAGCAAGCGGTGCGCGAGGTAGTACACTTATTAGATGCCGGTAAACTGCGGGTGGCCGAACCTGCCGGAGATGCCTGGAAAGTAAACGAGTGGATAAAGAAGGCGGTAATCCTCTACTTCCCTATCCAGCAAATGGAGGTAATAGAAGTGGGACCTTTCGAATTTCACGATAAAATCGCGTTGAAAAGGAACTACAAAGAACTGGGTGTACGGGTGGTGCCGCACGCCATTGCACGGCATGGCTCCTTTGTAAGTAAAGGTGTGATTATGATGCCCTCGTATATCAACATTGGTGCGTATGTAGATGAGGGCACTATGGTTGACACGTGGGCTACGGTGGGTAGCTGTGCGCAGGTGGGTAAGAATGTGCATTTGAGTGGTGGGGTTGGTTTAGGCGGGGTGCTGGAGCCTGTGCAGGCTGCTCCGGTAATAATAGAAGACAATGTGTTTGTTGGTTCGCGATGTATTGTGGTAGAAGGTGTGCGCGTTGGCCGCGAGGCTGTTTTGGGTGCCAACGTTGTGCTTACCGCCAGTTCTAAAATAATTGATGTAACAGGGCCTAAACCTATGGAATACAAGGGCTTTGTGCCGCCTCAGTCGGTGGTAATTCCCGGAACAATACCCAAACAATTTGCGGCAGGTGAGTACCAGGTGCCGTGCGCATTAATTATAGGAAAGCGCAAAGAGAGTACCGACAAAAAGACCTCGCTTAATGACGCGTTACGCGAAAATAATGTTTCTGTTTAGGAAACTTAATACCCGGTAAAAGGCTGATTTTAAACCAACTGGATGGGGCGTGTGTCCATGGCATATCCTTTGTCGTTAAGTAGGTTAAACGTTAACTTTACAGGTATGAAATTGTTCCTCTCGTGTGCGTTTGTTGTGCTGCTTATCAGTGCCTTTACTCTGCCGGGCTACAATGAATTTGAAACCCTGCGCAATACCAGCTTCGGGAAAGGCGAGGAGTTAACCTATCGCGTTAACTTTGGTTTTTTTACGGTAGGCAAGGCCTCTACCGTAATTGATAACAAAGTGTTTACAATGAATGGCCGCCCATGCTATAAGGTAGATGCTTTTGGCGAAACCTCGGGTTTTGTTTCGTGGGTAACCAAAGTAAACGACCAGTGGGGCGCTTATATCGATACGGCAGCCCTCGTTACGCACGTTTCTTATAGAAAAATAAGAGAAGGAAGTTATCGGAAAGACGAAATGATTACGTACGACCATGCACGCAACCAGGCCGAAGTACGGGTAATGGATAAGAAGACCAATGTGTATGGCGAACCAAAACTCTTTAAAACACCTGATAACGTGCGCGATATGGTGGCTGGGTTTATGTATATGCGGGTTATAGACTTCAACAAATACAAAATCGGAGATACCTTGTCGGTCTCGGGTTTTTTTGAAGATACCGCCTACAACATGCGCATTATTTATTCGGGTAAGGATAAGGTAAGCACCAAGCTGGGGAAAATTCCCTGCCACAAGTTGGTTCCGGTTATGCCCGACAATAAACTTTTTGATGGCGAAAACTCGATAACCTGCTGGATGTCGGATGATGGCAACCGGATTCCGGTTAAAATACAGGCTAAGATGTTCATTGGCAGTACCGGCATTGAACTGGTGGGAATTAAATCGCTCCGAAATCAATTACGCATTCTTTACTAAACTCCCGGGCGATTCTTTTGCCAATTCTTTGCAGGAGTTTATTAATTTGGGGCATTACCTAAACCTAAATTTTTATGCTTAAAGAATTTAAAGCCTTCGCCATGCGCGGCAACGTTATCGACCTTGCGATTGGGGTGATTATTGGTGGTGCATTTGGCGCTATTGTAACCTCGTTGATTAACGATGTGATTACCCCGCTTTTATTAAAGCCGGCATTGGACGCAGCTCAACTTAGTCAGTTGGAAGACCTCACCATTATGGGGGCTGTAAAGTATGGAAAGTTTTTGGCGGCAACCATTAACTTTATCATAATCGCCTTTGTTCTGTTTTTAATTGTTAAAGGTGTAAATGCCTCTAAAAAGAAAGAAGCAGCAGCACCGGCTGCTCCGGCAGCACCGCCAGCGGATATCCAGTTACTTACAGAGATCCGCGATCTGTTAAAGAAGTAAAATAGTGTACCTTATTTGAAAGCCGCTCGGATGAGCGGCTTTTATTTTTTCTCTTCGCCCTGAAGTTTACGGTAGCGTTTTTCCTGCACCTGCCATTGTATTAAGCCGAATGAAAGCATCCCCAGAATACTCCAAACCAAAACGCCCACCACTATCCGGGCCACCGAAAATTCGTAGGCGCTCGTTTTAAAATACCGGAACAGTTCAAGTGCGGTGTAAACCGGTAAGGCAAACAGCAGTACCCCGTGCCGGAAGGCATAATTCCATTTTCCGGCTTTTCGCCTCTCGGCCCACCAGGCCACAAAGCGTTCGTCCATTTCGCTCATTTCTTAAATCGATCAGCTACCACAAGTTCTTTACTGCCGGCTTTATATTGATAAAAACCACTGCCACTCTTTACACCTTTATGGCCGGCTTGCACCATGTTTACCAACAATGGGCACGGTGCATATTTAGGGTTACCAAAACCATTGTACAACACGTGCAGTATCGATAGGCAAACATCCAAGCCAATAAAATCGGCTAATTGAAGGGGGCCCATGGGGTGGGCCATACCCAGTTTCATTACCGTATCAATTTCTTCTACTCCGGCTACGCCTTCGTATAAGCTGTAAATCGCTTCGTTAATCATGGGCATTAGAATGCGATTTGCTACAAAGCCCGGGTAGTCGTTTACTTCTACCGGTATTTTTTCAAGCTTGCGCGATAATTCCATGATCTGATTAGTTACGGTATCGCTGGTGCGATAGCCGCGAATTACTTCTACCAGTTTCATTACCGGCACCGGGTTCATAAAGTGCATGCCAATAACCAAATCGGGACTTTTGGTTACGGAAGCAATTTTGGTAATGGAAATAGAAGAGGTGTTGGATGCCAGTATCGTTCCGGGTTTGGTGCTCTCATCCACTTCCTTAAAGATCTTCAATTTCAAATCCAGGTTTTCGGTAGCGGCTTCTATTACCAGGTCGGCATCTTTTACACCCTCCTTTAAAAAGGTGGTGGTGGTTAAGTTGCCAAGCGTTTTTTTCTTTCCTTCTTCAGTAAGAATTCCTTTCTCTACTTGCCGTCCCAGGTTTTTCTCAATGGTGGCAATTGCTTTCTTCAGGGCCTCTTCCGAAATATCAATCAGGTTTACCGCGTACCCATATTGCGCAACTACATGGGCAATGCCGTTTCCCATGGTGCCCGAGCCAATCACTGCTATATTTTTCATTACCTTGAATTATAAAGTTTGGTAAAGATAATGGCTGCTGTCAAAAATCAACGCATAAAGAGTTTATCCACACGCTACCTTGGTTTTTATAAAACCAGCCTTCCGGTTTTGTTTTCCATTGTAATTGGCTTTTTTGTTTGGGGTGCATATCAATTGTATATAGAATCGGGTAAATGGTTTCACAACACCTACATGATTTTTTATTTCCTGTTTCTGATCTGGGGCTGGGTTCGCATTAACCGCAATGTGCATAGGGTAGAGTTTGATGATGAATTTTTGTACGTGATTCAGAAAGGTCAGGATATTCTTATTCCGTTAGAAAATATTAAAGAAGTGGATATAAAAACTTTGGGCGGGGTTTATGAAGTAGAACTATTTCAGGCCGAGCAGTTGGGTAATAAGTTTTACTTCAAACCATCGTTACTTTATCCGTTCAATTATAAAAGGAAAGATGAATTGGTAAATGTGTTACTTAGAAATATTAATCAGGCGTACCAGAAAAAGCAAGAGTTTCAACGGAATGCGCTACAGAGTTGAAGGCTTTTAACTCATACTTCGTACGCTTTCAACGCACCTTCAACCCTTAAAGCTTTTCAATTGTAACCTCTTTGGCCAAACCCATGGCATTGAAGCGCAACACCAGTTGTTGATTTTCTACTAACGAATCGGCACACGCTTTACCGGGATCCACATCGTAATAATAGAATTTTTGGTTGCGCTTATATAATTCGTTCCTATCGGGGCGCCCCAGCAATTCAATTATATCCTTTTCGGATAAGCCCTTCAACTTATCCAATTGATCGATCAAAAAAGAGACATTTTGCTCGCGCACCCGCCTACATCCATTTTTATCGGCTTTCCATTGGTCTAAGTTAATGGGTGCTAAATCGGGTAATGGCTTTCCACACGAAAGTAATACGACACTAAGCCATAACCATTTTTTCATTTTGCTGATAATTTATAAAACCACATCCCCGAACTTAGTCCATATAACAAGGCAACTCCATACCCCCACACCGGTAGTGAGAATAGATAGCAAGCAACAAGCGCCAGCAATACAAACCCAACAATTCTTATCCACTCGGCAACCGCCACCCATTTCTTTTGTTCAAACAACACCCCGCAGTTAACTACCCAAATAGAAATTAGCGAAGCCACAAAAGCTTTCTCACCTAACGCGAAACTTTTTTGTTTAAACAAGAAGATAGCGGTTACCGCCAAACATAAGATGTATTGAAACAGCACGTAGTAGTTGAGCTTAACCGGGTAGGAGGGATTGTATTTTTTATAGTCGGGCTGTAGTTCGGGTGCAGCGCGGTAGCCGCCAGCCGACTCAGGCAACCAACCTGGTTTTTTAAACAAGTATTTTATTTTGTCACTCCAGACAGGAATTGTCTTCAACTCTTTTCTCATTTCGGCATAATGACTGAAGTTGGCCCACACCGCATTCCAACTATTAAGGGGTTTTGTAATTCCATAGGTAGGGCGTTCCTCTTCGGCCTTAAAAGTACCAAACATTTTATCCCAAATAATTAAAGAACCCGCATGGTTCTTATCAATGTATTTAGGGTTGCGCCCGTGGTGTACGCGATGATGCGAAGGCGTATTGAACACATACTCGAACCAGCCCATCTTATTAATGGTTTCGGTATGAATCCAGAATTGATAAAGAGTATTTAAGGCCGAGATAAGGGCAAAGTCGAGCGTATCGAAACCCAGAAGGGCAATGGGCAGACTAAAACCAAACGTCCAGATAACCTGAAAGCTGCTTTGCCGCAGCGCCACCGATAAATTATATTCTTCACTTTGGTGGTGCACCACGTGCCCGCCCCAAAAGAGGTTGATCTCATGACTCATGCGATGCGCCCAGTAATAGGCAAGGTCGGTTAAGAGAAAAAGCACCAGCCAATACCCCCACGTTTTATTCCATGTAAAGAATGCAAAGTTGGCGTAGAGCATTTCGTACACGCCAATTGCAAACACCCGCATAAACAAGCCCGATACCTGCGAAGTAATGCCGCAACTCAGGTTGGCAATGGCATCGGGCAGGCGGTACAAGTTGCGATGTGAAAACCGCTCTACCACCAACTCTATCCCGATAAGGATAAAAAAGATTGGAATCGATAAAACGATTGGATTAAGATTCACACTGAAACGATTAGTTTTGCGACCAAAGTTAGCGAGATGACATTAAAAATTTTCAAAGGGGTTTGGTTCTTTTCGGTGCTGGCCCTGTTGGTCATGTTTTTTTATGTGTATGCCGGTTTGCCCGAGTTGGTTGTGCTTTGGGATTTTCCGCAACAGCTTACCCTTTCCAGAAACGGGTTGTTTTACAGTTCCATATCGCTTATCGCAATTCTAAATGCAACCGTTTACCTTGCCCGGCAAACTGCTAAGGCAACCGGCTTTGCTGCGTGGTTCTATGGTATGATTGCCACGGTAAATATTTTCTTTATTGCCTTGCTTGGGTTTGTTCATGTGTTTAACGGTGGCGAGCGGTACGATTACAGCCGGATGGCTCCGGCCATCTATGGCAGCCTGATTTTAATCAGTGTTTGGTTAATTAGTTGGCCAGTGATTAAGGTTGTCAAAAAGTTTTACTAGTTTTTTGAATTTTACTAATTGGTTACCAAAACGGTATATTCAACGTAATTTAAATTTGGATCTGCTGGAGTTACCGGTGGATAAACGCGGGTTCCGAAAATGAATTGAGTGCGTGAATAAACTAAATTATGGAAATTTAATAACGGGTGAATTTCAAGAATTTCATCGGGAAGCTGTTCCAGTAAGTGATTATGAGATGAGCTGTTCACAGTCCAGTTTACAATAAGCTTTGAATTGGTAGGATCTCTATAAACGAAAAATGACTTTCTGTAAACAAAATCATTTGCGGCTGTGGAGGTGAATTCCTCTATTTTTTTGTTCTGAACAGAGAATTCGTCTAGTGCTGGAAAGGAGAAATTAGGGTCAGGTTTACTTCCTTTATTGAAGTACGTGTATGGTGCGGAACTAAACCAAGTTGAATAATTTGTCAACGAATTTAAGTAGCCAACTTTTACCTTATTGTGAGTATCACTTTGAAAATGATATTGTAAGGTATAGCCATTTACTGATAGTTGGCCAATCTCTTGTCCCTCAACAATTACAAATACATTTGAACTTTGAGGAAAATTAAATTCGAAATACTCATCAAAGTTTTGCATGTTCCGAAAATCAATTTCAAAATTGCTACCGTTTTGAACATCTTCTAATCTTTGGTGTCTTAAGTTCCCTTGATTATCTGATGCAATTAAGATGTAGTCCTTTGCTATGTCTTCGATAGAACATTGGAAATTTATCTCTGAATTATATTCATTTGTACTTCCAGATCCCCCGCAGGTTCGACCGTATTTATTTGTAAGGGAATAGGTGTCAAGATAACCAAGGCTAGTAAGTCGAACGTCAAAGGTTCCGATTAAATCTCCAACCGGGTCTTCAGTTGCTGCAATTTGTTCCAAGGTCATTTGTGAGCCAATAGGGTAATCAAAATATGTCTCAATTTGGTAGTTAGATTGAAATGGCGATGGTGTATGATAATAATTGATTATTGTTACACCTAGTGTATTACTATTATTAAGTGACTTTTGTGTTTCAATTATAAGCTCATCACCACTTTCGAAAGATTTGAATTCCAGTACTTTTCCATCTTCATCATGAACCACAATCCAGTTGTCTGTGCTTTCAGTTAAGTAGGACCTATCTACTTTAAGTGTAAATAGGCGAGCCAGTCTTATGTCATCTTCTTGGCAACCAAGTAGAAGACCAATTAGAATTATAGAAAAAGGTTTAAGTTTCATATAAGATCGTTGGTACAATTACTAATCATTTATTTATATGAGAAGAAGAAAGTTATTTCAAGGTACTTAGAGTTTTCTAAATATTTCTTTGTTTTAAATTTGTTTTAACAAGTGATAGAAATTATTATTGATAATCAATCAGTTATGGGTTTTGTTTTTACAAACCTTTTAACCTAGAAATAAATTTATTTTTGGCGTAATCTAATTTTTAATGCTATTTAGGTATGATTTGAGATCGGTTAAAATTTTTTAAATCACTTTCAAATCAGTGTGTTGAATCAGAATTGACATTTCTCAATAGAGATTCTGATCAATTTTTTAATCTTTGCGCGACTTTAAAAAAGAGGTTTTACATCATGGCTAAAGAGATGGAGTATAACGAGTCGAGTATTCGCTCACTCGATTGGCGCGAACACATCCGGCTTCGTCCGGGTATGTACATCGGTAAACTCGGTGATGGTTCGGCTAAAGACGATGGCATTTATGTACTCGTAAAAGAAGTAATCGATAACTCGATCGATGAGCACATGATGGGCTATGGTAAAACCATCGATGTGAAAATTACCGAACAGAAAGTGGTGGTGCGCGATTACGGAAGAGGTATTCCGTTGGGTAAAGTGGTGGACGTGGTTTCCAAAATCAACACCGGGGCCAAATACGATTCCGGTGCGTTTCAAAAGTCAGTGGGGTTGAATGGGGTAGGTACCAAAGCGGTGAATGCACTCTCCAATTATTTTAAGGTGCAGGCTTTCCGCGATGGCAAAACCAAAGTAGCCGAGTTTAAGAAAGGTGTGCTTACGTTGGATGCCAAAGAGACCAAAACAGATGACAAGAATGGTACGCTGGTAGAGTTCGAGCCAGACAATACCATGTTTAAGCATTATCACTTCATTCCAGAATACCTGGATGACCTGATGTGGAATTATGCCTTTTTAAATGCGGGCCTCACGATCAATTATAATGGGCGCAAGTTTTATTCTAAAGATGGCCTGCTCGATTTACTGAAACAAAAATCGGATGCGGAAGATATCCGGTATCCAATTGTTCACTTTAAGGGTGATGATATTGAAGTGGCGCTTACACACGGCAGCCAGTATGGCGAAGAGTACTATTCGTTTGTGAACGGACAAAACACAACGCAGGGCGGTACACACCTGGCTGCGTTGCGCGAGGGTGTGGTGCGTGGTGTGCGCGACTTCTATAAAAAAGATTTTGATGCAGCCGATATTCGCGCGAGTATCATTGCCGCGATTGCCGTGCGTGTGCAGGAGCCGGTGTTCGAATCGCAAACTAAAACCAAACTGGGTTCGCTTAACATGGCGCCCGATGGGGCAACGGTTAAAAACTATGTGGGCGATTTTGTGGCAAAGGAGTTGGAAATTTACCTGCACAAAAATGCGATTGCAGCCGATGCCTTGTTAAAACGTATTTTGCAGTCGGAGCGTGAGCGCAAAGAAATTGCTGGTATTAAAAAACTGGCAAACGAACGCGCCAAAAAGGCCAACCTTCACAACAAAAAACTTCGCGATTGCCGCTTCCATTTTGATGATGAAAAAGGCGAGAAGGGAGCAGAGTCGATGATCTTTATTACGGAAGGTGATTCGGCTTCGGGTTCTATTACCAAATCGCGCAATGTAGAAACGCAAGCGGTATTTAGCTTGCGCGGAAAGCCTTTAAACAGTTTTGGTCTTACCAAAAAAGTGGTGTACGAGAATGAAGAGTTTAACCTGTTGCAGCACGCACTTAATATTGAAGACGGCCTGGATGGATTACGGTATAACAAAGTAATTGTAGCTACCGATGCCGATGTGGACGGCATGCACATTCGGTTGTTGCTAATGACCTTCTTCCTGCAATTTTTCCCCGACCTGGTAAAGGCCGGGCATGTGTACATTCTGGAGACTCCGTTGTTCCGCGTACGCAATAAGAAAGAAACTATCTATTGCTACAGCGAGGAAGAGAAACAAGCCGCGATGAATAAATTAGGAAGTAAACCGGAGATCACCCGGTTCAAAGGATTGGGCGAAATTTCACCCGATGAGTTTGGAAACTTTATTGGCGATGAAATTCGTTTGCAACCAGTAAACATTGATAAGGAAAAACACCTGCAAAAAACATTAGAGTTTTACATGGGCAAAAACACACCCGACCGTCAGGAATTTATCATTGAAAACCTACGTATTGAATTGGATGCTGTGGAGGCGAAGAGTGAAGTGGTGGAGGAGCAAGAATAAATAGTACATAGTCAAGAGTACTTAGTATAAAGCAGGTAGAAAGTGACAGGTAGTAAGGCATATTTAAAATACAGGCATCACAAAATGTGAAACCAAACTTGAGATCGAAGTTTGCACTTCAAGTTACAAACGAGAGGCCAGTAACCAGAGACCAGTAACCAGAGACCAGTAACCAGCAACGCGTAATGAGTAAGAAGAAAGGAAAAATAGTTAAAGACGAAAATGGCGAAGCCGCCCACGAACTGGAGTCGTTGGATGGATTGTACGAAAGTTGGTTTCTGGATTATGCTTCGTATGTAATTCTGGAGCGTGCGGTCCCGCGCATAGAGGATGGCCTAAAGCCGGTGCAGCGCAGAATCATGCACTCGCTGAAAGAGATGGACGATGGCCGCTTCAACAAAGTAGCCAACGTAATTGGTAGCACCATGCAATATCACCCACATGGCGATGCTGCAATTGGTGAAGCGATTGTTAACATCGGACAAAAAGATTTATTACTCGATACACAAGGTAACTGGGGCGATGTACGCACGGGTGATAGCGCGGCTGCACCCCGCTATATTGAAGCCCGGCTTTCTAAGTTTGCGTTGGATGTAGTGTACAATGCGCAAACTACCGAATGGCAATTGAGTTATGACGGTCGTAAGAAAGAACCGGTTACACTGCCCGTTAAATTTCCGTTGCTGCTGGCACAAGGGGTAGAGGGTATTGCAGTTGGTTTATCAACTAAAATTCTGCCGCACAACTTTGTTGAACTGATCAAAGCTTCGATTGATGTATTGAAAGGGAAGAACCCTAAAATCTTCCCCGACTTTGCAACGGGAGGGATTGCTGATTTCTCGGAATACGATCAGGGCTATCGGGGTGGTAAGATTAAAGTGCGTGCCAAAGTTGAGATTGTAGATAAGAAGACATTAGCCATTCGCGAGATTCCATTTAGTACCACCACCAGTTCGCTCATGGACTCGATTGTAAAAGCGAGCGAGAAAGGAAAAATTAAAGTAAAGCAAGTAGTAGATAACACGGCCAAAGACGTGGAGATTCTCGTGCATTTACAAGCGGGAATTTCGCCCGAGGTTGCCATCGATGCCTTGTATGCCTTTACGGATTGTGAAATTTCAATTTCACCCAACGCCTGTGTGATTGTGGAAGACAAGCCACAGTTTATGAAGGTGAATGAGATTCTGAAATACAATACCGAGCAAACGGTTAAATTGTTAAAGCAGGAGCTTGAAATAAAAAAGAACGAGTTGATGGAGAAAATTCTATTCTCCTCGCTTGAGAAAATCTTCATTGAAAAACGCATCTATCGCGATATTGAAAATTGCGAGACGTTTGAAGAAGTTATCAGCACAACCGATAAAGGCCTTAAGCCTTATAAAAAGCAATTCTACCGCGAGATTACGCGCGATGATATTTTGCGGTTGCTGGAAATTCGCATCAAGCGTATTTCAAAATACGATTCGTTTAAGGCCGATGAGTTGCTGAAAGATCTGGAAAATGAACTGAAGCAGACCATTCATCACCTCAAGCATCTCACGGAGTATGCGATTGCCTATTACCAAAACCTGTTGGATAAGTATGGCAAAGGCCGTGAGCGTAAAACTGAAATCAAGAGCTTCCAGTCGGTAACGGCTACCGAAGTAATTGCCAATAACCAGAAACTTTATGTAAACCGCGAAGATGGTTTTGTAGGCTGGGGCATGCGCAAAGATGAATTTATTGCCGATTGCTCGGAGCTGGACGATATCATTGTAATCCGCAAAGACGGTAAGGCCTTGGTGAGTCGCATTGGCGAGCGCAAGTTTATGGGTAAAGATATTCTACACGTGGGTGTGTGGAAGAAAGGCGATGAGCGCATGATCTATAATCTGATTTACAGCGATGGGAAAAGCGGCACCACGTTCGCCAAGCGATTTGCCATGCCGGCCATTATTCGCGATAAAGAATATAACCTTGATCAGGGCAACCCAAACAGCAAAGTACATTACCTGAGTGCAAACCCCAATGGCGAAGCGGAGGTGGTAGAAGTAAAACTGAGCCAGAGCAGCACAGCCCGGAAAAAGATTTTCGATTTTGATTTTTCGGAGTTGGAGATTAAAGGCCGGGGTGCGCGCGGTAACACCATTACCAAATACCCGGTGCGCAAAGTAGATTTTAAAGAAGCGAAAGGTTCTACCTTAAGCGGACTGAAGTTGTGGTTCGATCAGGCTAGTGGCCGGCTGAATAAAGACGAACGGGGCAGGTATGTAAACAAGTTTGATGGCGATGATCAGATTATCGCTATTACAACAAGTGGTAATTACAAGATCACCAGCTTTGATCTAACCAATCGCTACGAACCTGAGAAAACAATTTTGGTAGAAAAATTCAATCCGAAGAAAGTAATTTCGGCTGTGTATTGGGATGGTGAAAGCAAGCAACATTTTGTAAAGCGCTTTCTGATCGAGACCAATACGAACGATAAGGAATTCAATTTTATCAGCGAGGGCATTGGCTCGCGATTAGAGTTTATAACCACCAGCGAAACTCCGGAAGTAGAAGTTGAAATAGTGAAAGGTAAGGGCAAGGAGAAAGAAACCGAAACGATTAACCTCGAAGACCTGATTGATGTGAAGGGTTGGAAGTCGGTAGGAAACAGGCTTTCGCACTACAAAGTAACGAAGGTACGGCCGCTGGAAGAACCTGAAGATAGCGGAGCGGAAGAGGATGATGACGAAGCTGTAAAGGCGACCGGCACCGGAAAGGATGGCGAGTCGCCAAAAAAAAAATCAGGCAACGAAGAATCTGAAGAAGAACCCATTATCGAAGACGATGGCCAAACCGCCCTCTTTGGCGAAAGCAAAGAAAAGCAAGGCCCCCTCGTCAACGGCCAGCCGCCCAAAGCCAAAGCCAAGCCCAAAGAAGCAAAGCAAGCTGACCTCTTCGGTGAAGAAAAAGAGGAAGTGAGGAAAGAAGAGGAGGGCAAGACATTTACTCCCGGTGATTCGATAGAGTTGGATTTGTAAATTGATTGATCTTGAATTTTAAAAAGTAGTATTTTTAAAATATGAGCGATTTTAAATCATTGTTGACCTTTAAGATTGAAAAGGATGGGGCTGAGTTTCATGCATGGTGCCCTGAACTGGTAGGTTGCCATACACATGGTGAAACCGCGGGCAAAGCATTAGACAACCTTAAGGATGCGGTGCAACTTTATCTTGATACCATGATGGAGGAGGAGATAGCCAAACTTTCTGCTGAAATGCTGGACGAAGCCTAAAGAGTTAATCAAGCTTTTAGAGAAAGAAGGTTTTGTCTTTGTTCGGGCAATCCGGTAGTCATGCAATTTTTCGTAAATCCGGTTTCAAACTAATTGTCGTTCCTATTCATAGCCGCGATGTACCGACTTGAACTCTGCGTTCGATTCTTAAGGATGCAGGATTGGCTTGATTAAAATATAGGGATAATTAAAGCTATGGGATTCATAATTAATATTATCTTATCCACATTGGCATTGTTTAATTCTTTGTTTCATAGGCTCCATAGGAGCCGTCTGGTTGTAGCAACCATATAATTGGTTAAGCAGACTCCGTAGGAGTCGCCTGATCGAAATAGATTCCCTAAGAACAGGAAGCCCCGCTGGAGCCAAGGTATACGCCAAATAATACTAAAAACGGGATCCTTCTTTGAAGGAAACTTATGGGGTATTATTTGTCGGATTTTTTTACCTTTAGTTTATGAAAATCATTTGGTTATGAAGTTAACAGGAAGATTACTTGTTGGATTTGCACTTCTGATGTTTGCCTGTGCAGAGGATCCTCAGTTGAATCGCGAATCAGAACTGCTTGGTTTTTGGGAGTACCAAACCATGACGGTTAATAATCAGGTTAAGGAATTTAGCAACTTTCTTAATATTAGTGAAGATAAGACTTATGACCAATGCTATTTAACCGGGTCATGGAAGTTGAAGGGCGATCGCCTGGAGCTAAAGTTTGGGGGGCGTGTAAAATCGTATCAGATAGTTCACCTATCTTCTACAACACTTGTTTTAAAGACTAGCGCAGTAAATGGCAATGATTATAATTATTCAGATATTCCCGAGGGTACTCGCTTAACAATAGTTCAGGAACTAAGTAAGAAGTAAATTACTGGTGGATGAGTTCGCCAATCCAACTCACGGGTTTCAATTGCTTGAAAAATTGGAATTCTTCAGCATAAATTTTACGATGCAACCATTACAATGAGTAGAAAGCACTGCATACTTCATTGCGAAGTAAAACTAACCCAGGCGCTTTCGGCTTTTTCTTTTGTTATGATGCCATTAAACACCACCAAACGATAAGTGAGAGTAGAGGTTTTTCCCGGCTCCAGCATCCAATCTTTATTTTTTGTAGGTGCAAAATTTATAAACACATCGCCCCGGCCGTTATTTCCGTCTTTATCCCATACCCGTAAAGGTTCCGGATAATTGTAGTTAGCGGAATGCGATAATATTAAAATCCCTCCTGAATCATTTTCGGGCAATTTGCCGTACCCCATAATCCATTTTGCTCGGGTTGCATCTGCCGCACTCATGGTGTTTCCTTCAGATGTTAGCATTTCAGAGTTGTCTTTATGCCAGTATTCAGTTGCGCGCCAAGCCAAACCTCCGTACCGGTATGCGAGGATTAATAACGGACTATCTGAGGCGCAGCTTAGTTTTGAAGTTATATCTACAAAATAATATTTCTGATCTGGCTCTGGCTTATAAACCCTTACAGTTTGCAATTCATTCAACGCAATTTTTTCGGTACGATCCTTTTTGAAAACAACGTGTTCATGTAAGGTCGTGTACTCGGCAAACACAGGGCCACTTGCATACGAAATGAATTTCGCAAATCGAACGGTGCCTTTTCGGGCATGCAAATTCCAGAAGTCGATTGTATCGTTTTCAAACAGCGTACGCGTCCACGGATTCCAAATGCCGTAATGATGATAATGATCGGGTGGCTGAATGCGGGTTAGAATTTGTCCGTTAGGTGCCCATACCGGATGAATAAAACCGCTGCGTTTAAAGATAGTATCTACTCCGGCAGGCGGATAAACAGATTTGTAGTGATACCGAAGCAAGTCTTTGTTGTGGGTACGAATGGTTAACGCCCCATGTGCGTTTACAATTTTTATGGAGTCACCGACAGACGCGCGGTTAACAAGCGTATAGGTTCTTTTTGTAGGTTGGTGGTGCGGTGTACATAACCAATATAGTCGCGCTGGTTTGGTTTCTGTTACCTGACAAGGAATTTGTTGCGATCGACCGTCAATAGTTTCGATTAACGATAGCGCATTTGTTGGCCGTTGTGTGAGGCTGTCAAGGTTTATGCTGAATGGAATTTCCAGTTCGGAAGCCGGTACCTTGATGCTGAAGGTAATTGTGTTGATGCAGGCACCAGACAAAATAAGTATTGCAAAGAGAACAGTGGCGAGTTTATTCAACACCTAAAACTGATTTTATGCGAACATCCATAAGCAAAGTACTTACGGGATGCTCAAAAACCAATCGCCATGCCTCTAACGCAATGGCATGCGGCTGGTAGGGGACATCAGAACCGTAGCGTGCATCGCCCGCTATGGGGCACCCGACCTTTGCTAATTGGGCCCGTATTTGGTGGTACTTGCCTGTGTGTAGTTCAATATCCCACAGAAATTTCTTTTTTGTGATAGCCGTAATGGTGTAATCCAATATGGCCTTCTCTGAATATTCAATGGGCGCATCATATACTGTCGCTTTCTTTTTCTCTTTCCGATGCCAGTGTTCCAGCCGGCCGGCAAGCGTTGCCGGTGCTGTGGCCGTTAAGGCTTTGTAGAATTTTTTTACCCTACGTTCGGCAAACTGCTCACTCAGGTTTTTAAGCACTTCTTTTCTTTTGGCAAAAAGAACTATTCCCCTTACGGCCCGGTCAAGCCGGTGCAAGTGCTGCGCATAAACCCCGGTAGAATCCGGTTGGAGATACTTTTTGACTTCTTGCAGCAAGCTTGGATTTTGCATCCGATCGGGTTGAACCATGAGGCCCGCTGGTTTGTCTATCAGCAAGATGTGGTCGTCTTCATACAGCGTGCAAAGTGAAGCCATGGGCCTTGTTGAGTTTATTGAGTTTGTAAATGTGCATTAGGAGATTTCAAAACGCCAAAAAACTTAAAAAAACCACCTGTTTTTGTGATGTGGAACATTATATTTGCACTCCCTTTTTTGAAAAGAGAAAGGGCTTTGAGGTGGGTGAGCGGCTTAAAACCATCGGCCCGTTGGCGGATAAACAGTCGGCCGGGTAGTTTTGAAAGATTTTAGGTTAGCGTTTTAGAAGTGATTAATAAAAATATTGGAGAGGTGGGTGAGAGGCTTAAACCATCCGCCAGTTGGCGGATAAACAGTCGGCCGGGTAGTTTTGAAAGATTTTAGGTTAGCGTTTTAGAAGTGATTAATAAAAATATTGGAGAGGTGGGTGAGAGGCTTAAAACCATCCGCCAGTTGGCGGATAAACAGTCGGCCGGGTAGTTTTGAAAGATTTTAGGTTATCGTTTTAGAAGTGATTAATAAAAATATTGGAGAGGTGGGTGAGAGGCTTAAACCAGCAGTTTGCTAAACTGTCGTACGGGTAAAACCGTACCGGGGGTTCGAATCCCCCCCCCTCCGCAAGAATTCAAAATGGTCTCATAGCTCAACTGGATAGAGCAGCTGCCTTCTAAGCAGCAGGTTGCTGGTTCGAGTCCAGCTGGGATCACAAAAGAGTTGGTGGCTGAGATTGTTTTTATATCTTCGCGCTCCAATTTATGGATCGGGGTGTAGCGTAGCCCGGTATCGCGCTTGGTTTGGGACCAAGAGGTCGTCAGTTCGAATCTGGCCACCCCGACAAAGCTTCACATTTTGTGGAGCTTTTTTTTTGACCATTAAGTTAAGCTCAACTTTTCAAAGTTGCCGACTACGATCTTAAAGCACGTAGCAAGGCCCCTGTTAACGAAGCCATACCGCCCGCCAGTGCCCCAACGCAAATGGTGAGTAAAAAAGAGTTTACCGGCAGTAATCGGTTTACCTTTTCGGTTAGAACTGCATGTGTTGATAGATCAATATACAATGCTGTCAAGCCCCACAGCAGCCCTACACCAATAAATCCGGCAAGGAAGGAAAGATACCCCTTGTTTTTGAAAGCAAACCCTACAACCCCAGCCGCCAGGGCCAGCGACCACCACGGCAAAAACAATTGAAAAAGAAAGCAGCAGACTATTGTAACTACTGCTTGTTGAATTAACTTCATCATTCTGGTTGTAAGGTTAGGGTGGCCAGCACTGCTTTATAGCGTGTTGGGTTAGAGTCAAATTGCAACGTGTAGTAACTTCCCTGGGTCCAGGAGTTTAGCATATTGTTATAATAAGGGCTGCCGGGGTTACCCGATTGCCCACCTGGATAAACTCCCCAGGCCCGCACCCCATTTTTCTCAAGGCTTACCACCATGCGCCAACTGGGGCCATGCTTTCGCGATGATGCATTTACGATTTCGCGGTTGCCCCCGTGCTGTACGTGGTAACTCATAGCGGGCAAGCGTAGCAAGTGCTCAATGTAGGTGTCTTTATAATCGGCCCACCGTGGCTCCTGGTTATGTTCTGCTTTCCAGCTATCAACAGCAGCCACTCCTTTAAGAAACGCATGGTGCACCACATCGCGGGCCGTTTCTTTTTCGGGTGTGGTAAGGATATCAAAAAAGTTAAGCTCCGGTTTTTCTTTAATAAGTTTTATAGTTGTAAAGGCGGTAGGGTACTGTAAAGCAACTTTAGCTTCTTTTATTTCGTCCCACACCAGGGGCATTAACGCATTCCACCAGGCTTCGTAATAAGAAGCTCCGAGTGCATCGGTAGTGTTCTCATAATCCCAATCTTTAAGAATTGAATAGGCAAGGTTTTGCGACTCGGTTAATTCCTGAATCTTTATAAAACTTAAAAACAACGGCAACGTTTCTGAGGCTTTCAGGTTATAAGAATCGAATTGCAATTCCATCATATCGCGGGGTGTAATTTCAGTCATCTCACTTAAGAGTTTGTTTATTCTGCGGTTGCGATACGCTTCGTAACTGGAAGCAGTTATGTAGTAGGGGTATGAAGTATCTGCCGGGTATTGATTTGCCGAACTCACAAAACCCCGGGGCGGGTTTTTATGCATTATGTTCTGCTCGTTAGGAATAAATGCTTTCCACTCGGTTTGGGTATTGGTTCCATCCAATACAAAACGACCTTCGTCTTTGCGCCTTACGGGATACTTGCCCTGAATGCGCATGGCGATATCGCCACTTACACTGGCAAACGCAAAATTTTGGGCAGGCGAGGCATAGTGATCTAAAGCCTCCATGTACTCGCTAAAATTTTTTGCGCGGTTTAGTTTGTAAAAAGTTACAACCTCCTCCGAAGGGTCGTGCGCAACCCACCGCAAACTGAAGTTATTTTTTTCGCCCTCAGCGTTGAATAGCCTATCGAACATTACAGGGCCATGGTGAGTATAGGTTACCGTATCGTAAAAGGGAGCACTGTTTTTAATTGCAATTTTTTCTACCAGTTGGTGTGAGGGTCTCCAGGTAGAATCAATTTTATATTCGCGTTGCAGGGCATCTTTAAATTCTACTTTATACCAGTCCACCAGGTCGCGCTGGGCATTGGTTACACCCCAGGCAATGGAGTCGGTAAAGCCGCTGATAACGGCTGGCGCACCCGGTAGCGAGGCGCCCATTACATTTACCCCCGGGGCTTGCAAATGAATTATAAACCAAATACTTGGCAGTGTTAGGCCCAGGTGCGGATCGTTACAAAGTATGGGTGCACCGCTGTGTGTTTTTTTTCCGCTCACAGCCCAATTGTTGCTTCCCACATCAGGTTGTGCTTTTTCTAAAGCCGATATCGCGATCAACTCTTTCGGCACTGCCAGCGGAATGCTATCCAAAACAATCGGGTTAAATTTCCAATTACCGGTATTATCCACAATGGGATCGCCCACATTTTCATTATCCGGCCATAGTAAATCCAGTGTAGTTTTATCAAACAGGTTAAGCGCGTTGGTCATCTCAAAATCCTTCTCGCCACTGTTAAGAGTAAGGGCCATGGTTTTAAGCAGCAAGGCGCACTTCAGGGTCGTCCACTCCTCCGGTTCATAGTCCAGCAGTTTGTACTCCAGCGGCAGGTTTTTGTAAGTTAACGATTGAATGTAAAGGTTAACTCCTTTGGTGTAGTTGGTAACCATGGTATTGGCAACCGGGTTGGCTTCCATTGCCACGCGTGCTTTTTCGGCAGCCCAAACCATGCCTCGTCTGCGCTGGGTGCGATCGTAATCGAGAGCAGCCTTGCCAATAATTTCAGATACCCGGCCGGCCGCAGCATGCGTTTGAAATTCCATTTGCCAAAGCCGGTGTCGTGCTGTAACAAAACCTTGGGCCAGGTATAAATCTTCATCGTTGCTGGCAAATACGTGCGGAATCAGCAGGCTGTCGTAAATAATTTGGATCTCGCCTTTCAGCCCGTTAATGCGTACTGCTTCATCGGGTATTTCTTTACGTTCCGCATTTTGCCAGAATCCCCCGAAAGGGTTTAAGAATTTACCAAGAGGCGGAATAGGGGAGCCAAAATTCCAGCTCCGGTTAAGGGCCACTATCAGTAGCACGGTTAAGATTAAGGCGCTTACCGATTTAAACAACTTCATAGGTTTGGATTGTAGAAAGTAATGTTCCGCAATTCGTTCTTAATTTTCAATTGCGGGCAGTGAAATTGTTTTTGTTTAATTTTACACCTCTTTAAATCAGCTACCTAAGCATGGCGGTAAACGAAGTACTTGCAAAGTACAGCAAAGATCAAATTAAAAAGGCGAGCCAGGTTAAGGCACTTTTTTTTGATGTAGATGGAGTACTAACCGATGGTGGAATTATTTATGATGATACCGGAGTGGAAACAAAGTGCTTCAATGTAAAAGATGGCTACATCATTAGCCACTTAAAGCAAGCAGGTATTTTGGTAGGAATTATTACCGGCCGCGAATCGAAGATTGTAAGTAACCGGGCGGCAGAATTAAAACTGGATTTTTGCCATCAGGGCATTTCCGATAAACATGCCGTATTTGAAAAACTGGTTGAATACTATAAGCTGAAGCGCAAGCAGGTTGCTTACATAGGCGATGATCTGAATGACGTAAAAACTTTGCGGGCCTGTGGTTTGTCGGCTTGCCCGGCCGATGCGGTAAGTTATATTGCTACTCAAGTAGATATTGTAACTCAAGCCCGGGGTGGCAAGGGCGCAGTACGCGAAGTGAGCGACCTGATTTTGGCCGCAAAAGGAGTATTAGACAAAATAATTAAATCAAGCCTTTAAAGTGGATCTTTTTAAAGAACAAGTTTCGATTACCGATTCGATAACCCTGGGGGGCGATCGGATGGTTTTATTTGCGGGCCCTTGTGCTGCGGAGAGTTACGACATCTGCATGGAAACCGGAACCCAGGTTAAGAAAATCTGCCAGGACCTTGGTATCGACTATGTGTTTAAGGCTTCATTCGACAAAGCCAATCGCACCTCATCAGGTTCTTATCGCGGCCCTTCGGTAGATATGGGTCTGGAGATACTTTCGATGGTAAGAAATGATTTGAAAGTTCCGGTTGTAACCGATGTGCACGAATCGCACCAATGTGCCGAAGTTGCCGCAATTGTTGATGTACTGCAGATACCCGCTTTTCTTTGCCGGCAAACCGATTTGCTGATGGCTGCGGCCAGAACCGGTAAACCCGTTAAAGTAAAGAAGGGCCAGTTCATGGCCCCGGAAGACATGCGCTATGCATTGGATAAAGTAAGAGGCGAAGGGAACAAGAATGTATTTTTAACCGAGCGCGGCTCCAGCTTTGGGTACCATAACCTGGTGGTGGATGTGCGCTCGCTACCTATTATGCGCCAATATGCACCGGTTGTTTTTGATGTTACCCACAGCATTCAACGCCCGGGTGGGCTTGGTGGTAAGAGTGGTGGCGACAGGCAGTTTGCACCCTACCTCGCAAAAGCTGCTGCGGCTGCCGGGGTAGATGGCTTTTTTATTGAAACGCATCCGCAACCGGAAAAAGCACTGAGCGATGGACCCAACATGGTACCCTTGCACGAACTGCGCGACTTTGTAAGCACGCTCAAAAAATTCTTTGACCTCTCAAAAGCTGTTTGAGCAACGACTCTATTCAGGTGAAACATTGGTTTGTTTTTTATACGAAGAGCAGACAAGAAAAGAAAATTCGCGACCTGTTGACGAGGCGCGGCTTTGAAGTTTTTCTGCCCTTGCAAAAGGTGATGCGCCAGTGGAGCGATCGTAAAAAGAAAGTGGAAGTACCGCTTTTCAACTCCTACATCTTCGTGTTCGAATCGGAAGATCAGATTCCATTTATAGTTCAAACTCCGGGCATTGCCTGGAACCTGCGCCACAACAACAAACCCGCGGTGCTTCATCCCTACGAACTCCAAACCATTACTCGATTTTTAGATTCGGGGCTGCTATTGGAAAGCCAGCCTTACACCGACTTAACCGTGGGCGACCCGGTTGAAGTGATTGATGGTCCGCTTAAGGGTATGCTGGGTATGCTGTTGAAAACTACCGATGGCGAAAAGTTTACTGTAGGGTTAGAATCGATCGGGCAAACGATGCTGGTGCGCATTGATCCGGGAGTGCTCAAAAAGCGCATTTAAAATCAAATTTTAAGAGTAATTTATTTACTCATAGCCTTTTTTGACTAAATTTAGGCCGTGCTGGATACGTTGATTACCTCCAAAACCCGCATACGCATGTTGCTGAAGTTTTTCACCAACAGCGCATCCAGTGCCTATTTGCGCGGGCTTGCCGAGGAATTTGGTGAATCTACCAACTCCATCCGCCACGAACTCAACAATTTAAGCAAGGCCGGGTACCTGATTTCTACAGAAGAAGGCCGCACCATTCAATATCGGGCCAACACCCAACATCCGCTCTACCCGGAGATAAAAAGCCTGGTGCATAAGTACCTGGGTGTAGATAAGATTATCGATGCGATTGTATCAAAGTTAGGAGACTTGCGTGCCGCCTACATTGTGGGCGATTATGCAAAAGGCCATGATAGCGGAACCATCGAGTTATTGCTGATTGGCGAGTTAGATAAACAGTACTTAGAAAAATTAGTTAGCCGGGCACAGAGTCTGATTAACCGAACAATAAAAGTGAGCCACCTGGCCGAGGCCGAGTTTGAATCGGAGAAGATTCCAAACGCCTTGCTGGTGTGGGGTGCCAAGGACTAAGCAGTTTGCCGGGCCTCCAATTTTTTTTTGACTCACTGGGACTGAGGAGGCGGAGCTGTAAATAGTTAACAGATGCCAAAAATTTACATCGCGGGACATAAAGGCATGGTGGGCTCTGCTATCTGGCGCAAACTTGAAACGACACGCGAATATCAACTCACAGGCAGAACGCATGCCGAACTTGATTTGCAGAACCAGCAGGCCGTTCTAAAATTTTTTGCAGATGAGAAACCTGATGTGGTTATAGATGCTGCCGCACGTGTGGGTGGAATTATGGCTAATGCAACGTATCCGTATCAATTTCTTTCGGATAATTTGCAGATACAGAACAATTTGATTCAGGGTGCTTTTGATAGCGGAGTTAAGCGTTTTATTTTTTTAGGAAGCTCTTGCATCTATCCACGGTTGGCACCTCAGCCTATACAAGAAGAATCTTTATTGACAGGCGAATTAGAACCGACTAATCAGTGGTATGCTATTGCTAAAATTGCCGGTGTTAAAACCATAGAGGCTTTGCGCAGGCAGTACCAACTAAACTATGTTAGCTTAATGCCTACCAATTTGTACGGGCCTTTTGACAATTTTGATTTGGAAACATCGCATGTTTTACCGGCCATGATTCGAAAATTTCATGATGCGACCAGGAATAACCATGCACCCGTAGCGCTATGGGGTAGTGGAAGTGCCCTGCGGGAGTTTTTGCATGTTGATGATCTTGCTGAGGCAGTTAATTTTTTGCTTAACAAAGTAACCCCCTACGACCTTTATAATGTGGGTACCGGAACCGATCTAAGCATTAAGAACCTTGCCCTGTTAATCCAAGAAATAGTTGGCCACAAGGGCGAGATTAAATGGGATACGACCAAGCCCGATGGAACCCCGCGCAAGCTATTAGATGTGCAAAGGCTGCACACATTAGGTTGGAAAGCATCGATTAACCTGGAGGCAGGAATTCGGAATACGTATGAATGGTTTGTTGCGAACTATAACCAGGTAAAGCAAGTTAAGATTAAACCTAATCAGGTATGAAACGTGCGCTTATCACAGGAGTAACAGGTCAAGATGGAGCTTACTTAGCAGAGTTCCTATTAAAGAAAGGCTACGAAGTACATGGCATTAAACGCAGAGCTTCTCTATTTAATACCCAGCGCATCGATCATTTATATCAAGATCCACATGAAGAAAGCCCGCGCCTATTATTGCATTATGGTGATCTTACCGATTCGATGAACATTACCCGGGTTATTCAAGAAGTGCAACCCGATGAGATTTACAATTTGGGGGCCATGAGTCACGTGCGGGTAAGTTTTGAAATACCAGAATACGTGGCCAATACGGATGGAATCGGAACGCTGAGAATTCTGGAAGCGGTACGGTTACTTGGGCTGGCGAGCAAAACCAGAATTTATCAGGCGTCAACTTCCGAACTTTTCGGAAAAGCGTTGGAAACACCACAACGAGAGTCAACCCCTTTTTATCCGCGTTCTCCTTATGGGGTTGCTAAGTTATATGCGTACTGGATTACGGTTAACTATCGCGAGGCTTATAACCTGTTTGCGTGTAATGGCATTTTGTTTAATCACGAATCGCCTTTGCGGGGCGAAACCTTTGTGTCGAGAAAAATAACCCGAGCCGTGGCAAGAATTGCAGTAGGAAGGCAACAGAAGTTGTATATGGGAAATTTGGATGCAAAAAGAGATTGGGGCCACGCCCGCGATTACATTGAAGCGATGTACCTGATGTTGCAACAACCGGTAGCTGAAGATTATGTTATCTCAACCGGTATAACCACCACCGTGCGCGACTTCCTCTTAAAGTCGTTTAAGCAACTTGGAATATACTTAGACTTTAGAGGTAAAGGAGTGGATGAAGTGGGTTATGTATCTAAAATTGAACCCGTGGTACCCGAGTGCAGTCTTAAGGTAGGCGATGAGATTTTGGCTATTGATAGCCGGTATTTTCGACCCACCGAAGTTGACCTGCTATGGGGAGATAGTTCCAAGGCAAAAAGACAATTAAACTGGAACCCTCAAACCAATATAGATAATCTCATTGCCGAAATGGTTGAAGCAGACCTCAACCGGGTGCGGCAGGAAAACCTTTTACGATCGGGGGGATTTAAAGTGGCTAATTCTTTCGATTAGAACCCTTAAAGGGTGAAGCAAATTTTTAATTACATTTGATGTTTGTTAAAGCACTATGTGTCAATTAAAATCAACACAAGCAATACTACTAGTAATTTGCTGCATGGTAACGGCTTGCGTTCCTAATCGTCATATTAAGTATTTGCAGAAGCCAAATAAGGAAAACTTCATAGAAACGGATTCGGTAGTTCGACAATATCAGTTACCCATATATACCTACAAGTTACAACCTCAAGATCAGGTTGCCATTCAATTTGAAAGTCTAACCTCCAAAGATTTCGATTTTTTAAATGGACGTGGCGATATTTCGCAAGGTGAAAGTGGTTTAGCATTGGCGGGTAAAGTTATTGATGCGCAAGGGGAGGTTTCTTTTCCGTTTTTGGAAAAAGTAAAAATTGCAGGCATGTCAATCGATGAAGCCGAAGCGTATTTACAAAAGATTGTAGCTCCCTACCTGGATTCTCCAATTGTTCGTATAAAACTTTTGAATTTTAGAGTAACTTTTTTAGGGGAAGTGATAAAGGAAGGCACGATACCTATGAATGATCATCAGGTTCCATTGTTGGAGGCCATTGGTTGGGCTGGGGGACTTACTGATTTTGCAAAGCGCGATGAAGTGAAGGTAATAAGAACGGTGGCAGGCAGAACCACAGTGCAGTATATTAATCTACTTGATGAGAATTTCTTAGTATCGCCTTATTACTATGTACACCCCCACGATGTTATTATCGTGCCCCCACTAAAAACAAGACCTTATCTTAAGTATGCATCTCAAAATACAGTGCTGATAGTAACTGCAGTAAATGTTGCGTTTTTGATAATCAACTTAACCCGTTCCAATTGAAAGCGACTACAAATCAAGGGACGGACTTTTGGAGCAAAGACAATTCCGCTACCCAGCAAGGATTTAATATAGACTTTAAGCGCGTTGGGTACAGGGCCATTCGATATTGGTATCTGGTGCTAGGTATTCTGGGATTATCATTAACCACTGCCTGGTACAAAACACGCTATGCCACTAAGGTGTATCCGGTAGCAGCCTCAATTATTATTCGTGAGCGTGAAGAGTTAGGTGGTGGCGAATTGTTGTATAAAAACGCCATTGTAGATCCCTATCGAAACTATCTGAATGAGCCTTACATACTTAAAAGTATCCCGCTTATTCAACGGGTAGTTGAATCTCACGATTTTCACGTGGCTTTTTTAGAAGAAGGGTTTGTTGTTTCAAGTGAAGTTTATGATCGGTTGCCCTTTGATTGCAAGTTGCTGGATAACAATGGCGCTGGTAAATTTATCTTTAAAATAATTGATTCAGACCAATACACCCTAACCACAGTTGCAGAGGCGTCCGCTCCGGTAAAAGAATACGCTTTTGGTACCGAGATCGAGTACAACGGGTTAAAATTACGAATGGACAAAAGTGGGGGCCGCGATATAAAACGCTGGATTGGCCGTACCTACGTAATGCAGATTGGAAACTCCTATCAAATAGCACAACGGTACTCAGCAAGGTTGCAGGTTATTTGGGCTGAGCAGGGTGCAGGGGTGATGAATCTTTCAATGGCTGGACCCAACCCGGAAAAGGATATAGATTTTCTTAACGCCCTTGTAAGTGAATACCAACAATTTGACCTGGAAAAGAAAAATCAAACAGCTGAGAGAACGATTCAATTTATAAATAGGCAACTTCGTGAGATAAGTGATTCACTGCAATTTGTTTCGGCCTTATTGCAAAAATTCAATAAATCAAACAATGTACGCGACAATCAAAGCCAAACACAAATTCTTTTTGATAGGCTTAGCGAATTGGAAAAGCAAAAGCTGGAGTTTGACTTGAGGAACAAGTATTATTCTTACGTAGAGAATTATCTTAAGTCAACAGATTCGCTCAATCAGGTATTACTACCAGCCGCAATGGGTATTAATGACCCAATCTTGAATGGTTTGGTTGGGAAGATGATTGATATTCAGTCTAATCTCACACTTAGCCGACTGCAATCCAACACAACGCATCCACGCTACCAAAGCCTGCTTCGCGAATTGCATAGATCCCAGGCCGATATATTGGAGGGCATTCGTAGTCAGCGGGTAGCCGACAACATTCGTACAAATTCAATCACGAATCAGATTGAAATTATTGAAAGGCAACTCAGGTTACTACCTGTAACAGAGCAGGAGAAGCTTGAGATCCAACGCAACTACACCTTGCTGGAAAATTTGTACGTATTCCTGTTGCAAAAAAGGTCGGAAGCCGCTATTTCAAAAGCAGCCAACACATCTGATATTCTTCCGGTTAACTCACCGGTGGTAGGAGGCGCGATTTCACCAAAGCCTACTCAAAATTATTTAGTGGCTCTTGTGGTAGGAATAGCCATCCCACTATTGATATTCATCTTAATGGAAATCATTAATAATCGCGTACAATCAAAAGAAGATGTTAGCAAGTTTACTACCATTCCCTTTATTGGTGGGGTTGGTCATAACGATACCGACTTAACACTTGTTGTTAAAGGAAAACCCAAATCGGGTATTTCAGAATCTTTCCGTGCCCTCCGATCGAACCTGAATTTCTTTGTTCAAAATCAGACGGGTAAGGTCTTTATGATAACCAGTTCCATCAGTGGCGAAGGGAAAACATTTACAACCATAAACCTGGCATCGGTATTTGCCCTCTCCGGCCGCAAGACGTTAATTGTTGGTGCAGATATGCGCAGGCCAAAAATTTTCTCCGATTTTGGTTTACAAAATGATCGTGGGCTAAGTACTTATTTGTCGGGACTAAATTCATTTGATGAGGTAATTCAAAAGACTGAGATCAGTAATTTGTGCCTGATTTCAGGAGGACCGGTACCACCCAATCCTTCCGAGTTGTTAATGACTGAGAAATTGACTCAATTCAAACAAGAGGCATTGGCTCAATTTGATTACGTTATTTTTGATACCCCACCATTGGCGTTGGTGACTGATGCATTTGTGATTTCAAATCAGGTTGACCACACGGTATTTGTTGTACGGCAAAACTATACACCACGCGATTTTCTAAAATCTATTCAGGATTACTACGCGGAAGGTAAGTTAAAAGGCATGAGTGTTTTACTTAATGATATTGTTAAGTCCGGATTAGGCTATGGTTATGGCTATGGGTACCAATACGGATATTCTTATCAATATGGCTACGGCTTTCGGAAACGAAAAGATGGGCACGGTTATTACGAAGACTGAATTGCAGGAAAAGATTATTCGCCAGCCAAAAGGATGGATTGGTGTTGACTGGAAGGAATTAGCACGTTACAAAGACTTGCTGTGGTTTCTTACAATCCGAAGTATAAAAGCAAAGTACGCTCAATCCATATTAGGAGTGGGGTGGGCCGTTATTCAACCGCTGTTTTCTACGTTAGTCTATACCGTAGTTTTTGGAAACCTGGCAAGAATTGATTCTAATGGAGTACCCTATTTTTTGTTTAGCCTGGTGGGTTTGGTTGCGTGGACTTTTTTTTCCAATACACTTTCCGATTCGGCAAGTAGTTTGATTACCAATGCTAACTTGATTACAAAAGTTTATTTTCCGCGGCTTGTTCTTCCATTATCTTCTGTGTTTTCAAAGGGCGTAGATTTTTTAATCAGTTTTATTTTGCTGGTCGTGTTTTTAGTTATTTATAAACTTAAACCGGCACCAGAACTAATTCTGCTACCGTGGTTAATTTTAATTTTGTTACTCACATCACTCGGTACTGGGTTATTCCTTTCTGCTCTGGCTGTGCAATTTCGCGACATTAAGTATGCGTTAACGTTTGGGATTCAATTGTTAATGTATGCAGCTCCGGTGGTGTATCCCACCACGAACGTTCCGGTAGCTTACCAGACACTCTATGCGCTCAACCCGATGGTGGGAGTAATTGAAGGCTTCAGAGCTATTTTTTTAGGCACCATGCCTTTTCCATACCACTGGGTTTTGATGGGTACCACTGTGGCGGTATTGATTTTTGGTATTGGTATTTTCTTTTTTAAGCGAATGGAGCGAACGTTTGCCGATGTCGCGTAACTATTTATTCGATTGAAGCCAGTAATTGAAGTTAAAGCACTAAGTAAAAAGTACCGGCTCGGTCTTAAAGAAAGTCGAAGCGAGACAATTGCTGCTTCATTGTGGCAAACGCTTAAAGCTCCTATCGATAATTTTAAAAGAATCAGAAAGCTTTCTGCATTTGAGGAGGATTCAGAGTCTATCTTTTGGGCCTTACATGAGATTTCTTTTTCTGTGCAACAGGGCGAAGTGCTGGGAATTATTGGGCATAACGGTGCAGGCAAAAGCACGTTGCTGAAAATACTGAGCCAAATAACATACCCCAGTTCGGGAGAGGTAGTGATGAGAGGGCGGGTGGCTTCTTTGCTTGAGGTAGGCACGGGCTTTCACCCTGAATTAACAGGAAGGGAAAATGTGTATATGAATGGTACCATTCTAGGAATGACCCGCAAGGAGATCGATCGGAAGTTTGATGAGATCGTGGACTTTAGTGGAGTTGAGAAGCATTTAGATACCCCCGTTAAGTTTTACTCCAGTGGAATGAAGGTTAGGTTGGGCTTTGCAGTTGCGGCACACCTTGAGCCTGAGATTCTGATAGTTGATGAAGTGCTGGCTGTGGGTGATATTGGTTTTCAACGTAAGTGTCTGGGAAAAATGGGCGAGGTAGCCAGCGGTGGGCGAACAGTATTGTTTGTAAGCCATCAAATGGCCGCGGTGCAGGCGTTGTGCTCACGGGGTTTGCTGTTAGCGAACGGAAAGGTGCTTTGTAATGGCGATGTCAATACGGTGGTACACTCATACCTGCAGGCATTTAATCCTGAGTCTGTAACTGAACTATCAACCACAACGGAACGTGAAGGTAATTCCAAAGCCAGGATTGTGGATTTTTGTTTGTTAGACGACAACCATCAGCCCCTTGCTTCCACTTACTCTGGTGGCGATTTGATTTTAAAATTTTCCATTTATAAAATGGATAACACTATATTAAGTGGAGTTGATATCGGCTTCTCTATTCACAATACCGATGACGATAGTTTGTGCACTATTTTGTACGGCTCCTATACCGGTAAACTCTTCACATTAAAAAATGATCGTACAGAATTGTGCTGTAGGATAAACAATCTGCCACTTCCTGAGGGTAAGTACAAGGTGCGGGCACAGCTAATGCAGAACGGGGAAGTAGTAGATTATCCAACACAAGGAGTAGGTTATCTGGAAGTAATGACCGGAGATTTTTTTGGAACGGGTGTTAGAGCAGATAAGTTAACCCGCAGTAAACCTGAATTTTTAATGAGTGGAACCTGGACTACCTATGAATCTTAAAAGAACACTAAAACGGATTGTAAAGACCATTCAAAGTAGATTAGATAAAGATCTTAAAGATTTTGAAAAGAGCTACCCATTAATTGATCAAGTACCGGGGTTCCTTAAATCTCCGCAGCAGGAGCGGTGGTTTTTTACGACAGCCCGCAAGGCTCCTGATAATGCGGTTATTGTTGAGATCGGTTCGTTTCAGGGTCGCAGCACCGTGAGTTTTGCATTGGGGTGTGTCGGTACCCAAAAGCATGTTTATGCAATTGATTTGTTTGAAGGTGATAATGACATGTATGGAGTTGGCGATTTTCAGAATCGGTTTGTCCATCATGTAAAGTCCTGTGGAGTGGAGGCGCACGTTACTCCGATCAAGCAGCACTCTCTGGAAGTGGCGGCAACGTGGAGTAAGCCTATTGATGTACTTTTTATTGACGGGTCGCATGAGTATGATGATGTGAAAGCGGACTTCCACGCCTTTTTCCCTTTTGTTAAGAAGGGGGGCATTATTGCTTTTCACGATATTAAAGGGAAGTGGGAGGGTGTAATACGATTTTGGAATGAGACCCAGGCTAGTGGTTTACTTGAAAAGGTTGGCGCAGTAAGTAGTCTTGGATACGGTACTAAAAAATAGGAAGCGGCCACCACTGGTTTCGGTGCTTATGCCAGTACATAATGGTATGCCTTATTTGCCGCTGGCGGTCAACAGTATCCTTAGCCAATCCTTTACAGATTTTGAATTTATTATAGTAGATGATTGTTCGCATGACGATACGCCCCGGTATTTAAAATCAATTACCGATGAACGTATAGTGTTGGTAATATTGCCAGAAAACAAGGGTGTTACAGGAGCCTTGCAGGAGGGAATGAAATGTGTGAACGGTAAATACGTAGCGCGATTGGATGCCGATGACATCGCAAAACCGCATCGCTTGCAAACTCAGGTTGATTTTCTAGAAAGTAATCCTAAGATTGGATTACTGGGTTCCAGCATTGAATTAATTGATGCATCGGGTAAGCTACTGAGTCATGTTAATCTGGCCAAGGATGACATAGAAATCCGTTGGAGGTTCCTGGTTAAAAACCCTTTTTTTCATTCTACGGTAATGTTTCGCCACGACCTTCTTGGTAAGCATAACCTTGGCTACACCCTTAAGCATGGTGAAGATTATCATTTATGGGTAGAAATGATGCGATTTTGTAAAGGAGCGATTAGCGCTGAGGAATTGATACAATATCGTACACACCAGCAGAGTTGGACCACAACAAAAGGGAAGGAACAAGAGAGGGCATTTGATGAGATTAACGGACAGATACTTGAACGTTACATACCGGGTCTAAGAAAAAAAATTGATGTGCCAAACTTTGTTGAGTGGATGCGTAGTCCGGTAAGGATACGCCATAATCAGACGTTGTTTAAAGACACTTATATATTATTGGTGAATAGTTTTGCCGAAACTGAACTTGATAATAATGTTAGAAGGACTTTTATTGAAAGTAAGTTGCGCCATGTTCGGGATAATTCTATTTGGATGAAATTAAAGTCTGTTTTGAACGGGAAAGCGCATGAGTAACAATTTATCGAAAAGTTTTTTTTATGAGGTTGATTCAAAGACCACAGAAGAATTCGATAGTCGTTACGCTAAAGGATATATGACCTCCCCGCGTGTAGTGGAGCGGAAACGAATTTCTGAGGTTCTAAAAAAAATACCGGGGCTTCCTGAAACTGGAGTTGCCTTGGATTTTGGATGCGGAAAGGGAGACTTTACTATACTTCTGCATGAGATGCTACCCAATTGGCAAATTGTTGGTCTGGATATAAGCGCGGTAGCGATAAAAAAGGCAAAGGAGTCGCATCCCTGGTTGGAGTTTTACTCGTTTCAAGAGTTTCAGAAGGGAGAGTTGAAGTTTGATCTCATTTTTTCGCATCATGTTTTAGAATACGTGCCAGAAATTGATTACGTACTTTCAACGTTTGAAGCGCTAAGCAAAGAAAATTCCGTTATGCTTCATGTTATTCCATGTGGAAATCATGCCGGAATTGAATACAAGATTGCTTCAATGGTAAATGGTATTAACCCATCAAACGGATTATATTTTTATGAACATTCAGCTCATGTGAGACGCTACAGTGAGACAGAATTTATTTCTACAGTAGAGAAGGCAAGCTTTAAGCATCGAGATAGTTGGTTTGTGGATCATTATTTTGGAGCACTGGAGTGGATAACAAGGTCAAATGTTAACTTCATAAAATCCATCACGCCCTTAAAGCCAGACACAGCGGGGTGGGTAATTTTTCGCCTTGCTCTTATTAGGCTTTTGTTATATCTCCTTTTAGTTTTTCGGTATCCCTACTTTAATTATGATCGGGCAAAACGAAAATGGAATTGGAACGCGGCACGTAAATTTTTTTTTATAGGTATAATCTGCGCCTACGTTCCATCGCTGGTTTTTAATTGGATTTTCCTTTTTATCGTTGATGTAGAATGGGGATTAAGGAAGAAAAGTGCAGGTGGAGGAAAGATGTATCTACTGTTTACCAGAAGATAAGTGCGGGTTATACACATAAATAAAAGCGATATTCGAGGTGGGGCAGGAAGGTTTGCATACGCCTTGCATCAGGGACTACTTAAACGAAATATTGACTCCCTGATTCTTGTAGATCGGAAATACTCTTCTTTGAAAGAAGTTATTTCACTTGAAAATGATCGCTACAGGAGTAGTTGGTTCAAGTTTTTTAATTATCTGGCAAGTTCATTCCTTTCAATGAGGGTCAAGGGTTCTTGGATGCTGTTTAAAATTTTTCGTGCTCTAAGTTTACCGGTAAAAGAGATTTACAATAGCCTGGGAATAGACTATTTTAATTACCCTGGAATCCGGAGGAAACTTGCCCAACTTTTAGAACCGAAGAATACAGTTATTCAAGTGTATGTAGTCCATGGTGGCTATCTGGACTTACCGTACCTGCAGGATGTAAGCAAAAAGCATCTTGTTGTTTTTCGAATGCCCGATGCATGGCTTCTGAGCGGACATTGTGCCCATTCATTTGACTGTGATAAGTGGAAGACGGGGTGCGGGGAGTGTCCCGATTTATCAATCCCGCCCAAAGTAAAGCGTGATGCAACAGCTTACAATTGGCGCAAGAAATCTGAAATATATAAGAATAGCAGATTTCATATTGTTACCCCTAGCCGTTGGTTGATGAATAAAGTAGAGCAGTCAATGCTTAAGCAGGCAGCGGTAAGCTTGAATGTGATTCCTAATGGAATTGATACTGAAATTTTTTCACCGGGCCTACAATATGAATCTAGAAGAATTTTGGGCATTGATACCGAAGCGACTGTATTATTATTTTCTGCAAATGGAATTAAATCTAACAGGTGGAAAGACTTTGGCCATTTCAAAGAAGTTTTAAATCAACTAGCCAGTTGTAAATTTGAAAAGCAAATTGAATTTATAGGATTGGGTGACCGCGCGAAGGATGAGCTAATAGGTGATATAAAAATTCGTTACGTAGCGTACCAGGAGAATACAGAAGTGTTAGTTCAATATTACAGGTCTGCGGACCTGTATGTACATCCAAGCAAAGTAGATAGCTTCCCAAATTCTGTGTTGGAAGCGTTAGCCTGTGGAATTCCCGTAGTGGCCAACGATGTGGGCGGAATACCAGAACAAATTAGATCGCTCGAATTCGAGGGTGATCAACAAAGTAGTCAGAAGCATTCCCAACAAGATGCAACCGGCATTCTGGTGCCTGCCGGGAACTCAAGCGTATTTTTTGCAGCAATTAAATACCTGATTGATAATTATGAATGTCGCCTTCAACTTGGAGAAAATGCCAGAAGAGATGCTTGCATGAGATTTTCCCAGCAAAGAGTTACGGAAAAGTATATTAAGCTGTACCATGAATTAATAAGTAACGCGGTAGCTATCTAATGGAGTCTGAATCACGCAACGGCCTATGGGTTTGGCAAGATAAGTTTAATCAATTTGCATCGACCATGGCCAACGGAAAACCCTGGCCCAAAATCTCTATTGTTACACCCTCATTTAACCAGGGGCACTACATTGAAGAAACCATCCGCTCGGTTGTTATGCAGGGCTATCCCAACCTGGAGTACATCGTGATTGATGGAGGTAGTACAGATGATACTGTCGGAATTATCAAAAAGTATGAATCAAAAATCACTTATTGGGTTAGTGAAAAGGATAATGGACAAACCCATGCGATTAATAAAGGTTTTGAACGGGCAACAGGCGATATTCTAGCGTACCTCAATAGCGATGACGTTTATATGCCCTATACACTACGCCTAGTTGCAGAATTGTTTTCGGAATTCTCGATCGATTGGTTGACAGGTCATCGATCTCACTTAGTGAATTTGAATGTAAATGCTCCTCTACCTACGGCAACGGTTAAGTTTAACTCGGCTCTTTATCGGAAAGGATTTCATACTCCCTGGCTCTTAGGCTGGAACCAGCAACCCTCAACATTTTGGTCGGCCAGGTTATTTGACATGGCTGGTAGAAAATTCAATGAGCAAATGCAATGCTCATTTGATATTGATATGTGGTTTCGATTTGCAGCTTTTCGTGAGTTGGCATATGTGCGTGCCACGCTGGCACTTATGCGACAACATGCAAATCAAAAGAGCAGAACCTTAAGGTTGGATTATACCGAAATAGAGGGAAACGCTTCGAACTATGGATTTCAGCCATTGATAACTCGAAAACTATTGGTGTGGATGATACGGATTCCTTTGTTGCGGAAATTGGCTAGAGCCATTCTGGGCAATCCTAAATCCAAGTACATCGATTGGAGCCCACTAGAGAGCACGTGGCGCTGTTTTGAGAAAAACACCTTTTAATTGAGACCACCCATAGTTTCGGTGATACTGCCATGTTACAATGCATCAGCATTTATCCGGCAGGCTGTTATGTCGATCTTGAACCAGACATTTACTGATTTGGAGCTACTGGTAGTGGATGATGCTTCAACCGATAATTCCGTTACTTTGCTGGAGGCAATTAAGGATGAAAGGGTAAACATTATCAGGCATGCAAAGAATAATGGCTATCCCGCGGCTATGAATGTCGGTATTGCAAATGCAAAAGGTAAGTATATTGCCCGCATGGATGCCGATGATGTTTGCGCGCCTACCAGGTTAGCGGAGCAACTTAAGGCACTTGAGTTACACCCGCAAGCAGCCTTTTGCGGGGTTAATCGATACCGGATAACACCCGGTACCAAATTATACATAGACCGAAATCTACCTGCTGAGAAATACAGGATGGAGACCTGGAATGATTTGATGAATAACCAGCGGTTGTTTACAGACCCTTCGGTTATGGTTGAAAAGGAAAAGGTAATGGCAATAGGTGGCTATCGTACATTTCAACGCTCTGGAATGGATGTTGACCTTTGGCTGCGCTTGATGGAGAAATATGGACCTTGCGTTACTGTTACAACACCGCTTTTTGGTAAACGCCTCGAGCCAGGTTCAATCATTTTTAAACCCCAAACTAATTTAATTAATCAGATTCCACGGGTGTTAGCACGCCAGCGCGAGCAGTCCGGAACTGATGCAATAGAACAATATGAAGCAATAAATGTAGAGGCATTGCTGGACCTTGGCCTATTGAAGCCTTCTACGTTTCGCGAGAAGCGCTCGCTCTTTATTGGTTCCGCTGTTACCTGTATAAGTTTTCTAGACCTGAAAGGGTTTCGAATTTATTTTCATCAAGCGTGGCTAATTTCGAAAGGGGCTGGTGAAAAAATTTCGATGCTCATTGAGATAGGAAGGAAGTTTTTTCAAAGGATTAGGCATAATCCCTACAGGCGTTTTCACACTAAGTATGACTTCATTTAAAAACCAGGTCGTTCGTTTACCCATAGTTCCCTCGGTTGTATCCTATTATTCCATACCTGGCGAACAGAAACTTGATTACCCCGCTATATGCTGTTTTGCGGCACTTGGGTTCTTTCTGGATGATGACACTTATTTTACTAATCGAAAAGCTTTTCGTCCTGCAACAGAGTATAAGTTTGGTACGGAGGGTGAAGTTATAAGCCGACAAAAATATTTTAATTGGCACTATACACCCCGAAGTATCTCTTTTGAAAAAGCACAAAGCGAATTTTCAGAGCTATTGGAAAGCATAGTGGAGAACGAGACTGCAAACAAACGAATAGTGCTGCCCATATCGGGTGGGTTGGATAGCCGAACCCTGGCAGCCAGCGTGGCCCACCGAAAGGATGTCTTCAGCTACACCTACCAATTTGAAAATGGAATCAAAGAAAATTCTTATGGACTTGCAGTAGCCAAGTCATTAGGCATATCCTTCGAAAGTTTTACCATTCCACGTGGCTACTTATGGAATGTTATCGATAGACTAGCGCAACTAAATGGCTGTTACGCTGAATTTCTGAACCCGCGCCAGATGGCCGTATTTGGTCAGTTAGTTGATAAAGGCGATATTTTTTTGCTTGGTCATGGCGGTGATTTGTTTTTTGATAGTATGGGGGTACCCGATGACATGTCTGAAAATGAACAGCTTCAGTATTTAATAAATAAATTAGTAAAACCTGCGGGATGGCTGTTGGGAGAAAGTTTGTGGATGGCCTGGGGCCTTGCCGGAGACTTTAAAGAGTATCTGGAAAGAAGAATACTATTTCTTTTTCGAAGTATAAAAATTGATAATGCCAACGCCAGATTGCGCGCTTTTAAAACCGAATATTATGTGGCACGCTGGACGGCTGTTAACCTGGAACTTTTCAAAAAGCAATTGCCTTTAGCTGTTCCGTTTTTTCATGATGAGATGTGCCGGTTCATTTGTACGGTTCCAGAAGATCATTTAGCCTCTAGAAAGCTGGAAATTGAGTACCTAAAAGCAAAACAGCCCGCTTTAGCAAACATAGCCTGGCAAAAGGTTTATCCATGTAACTTATATAACTATTCGCAATTTAGTTCACTTCCGGTAAAACTTCAGCGGGGTTGGATAAAGGCTAAGCGCGAACTTGCGCGACATGCATTAGGTAAACGATCGGATATGAGTAATTGGGAATTGCAGTTCTGTGGTGAAGAGAATGACAAGAAGCTGAGAGGACATTTGTTTACTATGAATAGTTCCTTTGTGCCACGCGAAATAACCAAGCAGCTCTATGGTAAATTTCAAAAGGAAAAAAAGGCTTATCTGCATGCAATTACAATGCTATTAACGCTAAATGAATTTGGGCGGCTCGTGTTGTCAGAAACTAACAATTAAATTTCGGTTGACTAAGAAAGAAATAATGTTGTATGCCTGTAGTAAAAGAAAAGGTTGAGCTTAAAATTTTATTGGGCTACCTTATACTTTTAGGAGGTTTAACGCTTTTAGTGTCGCTTTTACTTAACCCATCTATACTTAGCTTCTTTTCGATAGATGGTAAAATAGATTCATCCAATGTGGAACGAATCTACACTACGAGATGGTTTTTTTTGTTGGTAGGAATATGTTTGATTCTGCTGCCGTCAATAATAATGAGTTTACCCATTCGAAATCACCCTATTTCATTTAGTGGAAGGACCATACTTATAATAACATTGATTTGGATGTTGATATTACTGGAATGGGGCCTGCGAATTAACCCCCGTTATTCAACCATTGAAGTTTACGCCTCTTCACCTTCCTATTTGCCTTCCCCGGTTTCACAACATAGATTGGATATCCAAAAGCAATACATTACTACAAGAAATAGTGGTGATACCATCCGGATTCTTACGAATGGATTTTCAACCGATCGGTTTTCTTTTCAAAAAGCCCAGGGCGAAATCAGGATTTTTGTTTTAGGTGGCTCTCATGTATTTGACTTGAATGCAGAGAATGGTAAAGACTGGACTTCACTTGCTCAAACAATGCTGCACGGAGAAGGTTATACGAATGTTACCATCATCAATGCAGGCGTGCCCGGCTGGCGAACATTTGATATGATTGGAAGGGTTATAGCCGAATTGCATTATTACAACCCTGACTACATTATTTTGTGTGAGACCTATAACGACCTGAAGTACTTTTCGTGGGCCGAAGCTGGCACAACGCCATTTCACAACCTTCCAAAGCTGGTTCGCCCTACACACGAAGCGGTGAATCCATTTGTTCGGTTAGTAGAGAATTTTCAAATCTATTTGTATTTGCGCGATGCAATCTTAAATCTACGGGGTAAGGCAAAACCTCAACAGGATGGAGACTATACTGATAATAGAGGTGAAGGGATGAAAGTAAGTACCATGGCAGTCAATCAATTCCGGATAAATATTGATGTATTTGTGTCGGCTTGCCAAGCAGCAGGAATTAAACCTATACTGGCAACGGAACCAAGACTTTTAACGGAAGCAAATATAGATTCGGTTATGAGGTTAAACATCTTTTCAACATCTACTGGCTTGGGATTGCCTGTTTTGCTAAATGCCTCGCAGGCGTGCGACTCAGTTACTAGCCAACAAGCTAATCATTTCAATATTCCTTTTTTTGATTTGGCAGCAGTCTGTTCTGGTGCAAATTCATCATTTACGGATTTAATTCACTACAAAAGAGGAGGAGGAGCTTGTGCGGCAGAAAAATTGAAAAACGATTTAAGAAGTTTACTTAACCAACCTTGAAACAGGGAATAACCATTGGGTTAGTGCTCTCTTCGGTTCCTTCCTATTCTGAAACCTTCTTTACAACTAAAGTTAATGGGTTGTCTGAACTGGGCTATTCCATACTGCTTTTTGCAAAAGGGAAGAGGCCTGCCCACCTCAACTGTAAAGTTATTAAGCCATATCCCGTTGCAGGTGGTTTTGGATTAAGGTTGCTTTACTTAAGCGTGGTTTTACTCGTGTCTTTAATTCGTGCTCCTCGTTCAGTTATCCGTTTATGGCAATACGAGCGTAAGGATGGTTTACAATTAGGTTCAATACTAAAATCCATTTATATCAACGCGCATATATTGCCTTATAAGGTAGCATGGTTGCACATGGGGTTTGCAGCTATGGGGGTAGGACGCGAGAATGTTGCGAAGGCTATTGGCGCAAAGTTGGCCGTAAGTTTCCGTGGGTTTGATATCGATGTATTTCCATTAAAACATCCTGACTGTTACAATAGGCTATGGATGAAGGTGGACAAAATACATTCTATATCGCAGCATTTGCTGGATCGCGCCAAAACATTAGGCCTCTCCAATTCAATACCCACTCAAATAGTCTATCCAGCCGTGCAGGAAAATTTGCCAGTTAAATCAAATTTTGAATTTAAGAACCCCCTTCAAATTGTAACGGTTGCCCGTTTAACCTGGATAAAAGGCTTGCCGTACGCATTGCAGGCGATAGCAAAGTTAAAAGCCTTGGGAATACCGGTTCGCTATTCTATTGTAGGCGGAGGACCAGACCATGAATACCTTCTACACGAAATCCATGAATTAAAAATAGCAGATCAGGTTACATTGGAGGGCAAACTAAGCCATAGTAGAACGCTTGAACTAATAGGAGAGGCGGACCTTTATTTGCAACCTAGCCTGAACGAAGGATTTTGTAATGCAGTATTGGAAGCTCAGGCAATGGGGTGCTTGTGTATTGCCAGTAAGATCGGAGGTTTAATAGAGAATATTGAAGATGGCGTAACGGGTTGGCTTGTAGAACCTCGGAATCCTGAAGCGATAACTGCAGTCATATTAAAGATACTAAACTTGTCTGTAGATGCACGAACTGATTTAGCAGGCAGAGCAAGAGTGCGGGTACACTCTATGTTTTTGAAAGATCGGCAAATAGCCGCCTGGAACGGGTTCTATCAGTCCCACTAACCAAAACGAGAATCTTGAAAAGGAAACTAAAAAAAATTGTAAAGGAGTTACTACGAAAAGCCGGGCTACTTAAATCGGTACGCAGGGTTAGTTATAGAATACGTACTGGAAAAATAGGATACCTTTTTAAGGCAGCCGCTCAGTTCGAATACCAGATACTCACCAAGAAAATAATTTTCTCTGTGGCTGACCCATACTCTGCGGCTTTCGTAGATTACTATCTGCTTAATAAGACGTATGAGCCTGAGGCTGTAGAATTGTTGAATGCAAATCTGGGTGATAATGATGTATTTGTTGACGTGGGCGCAAACATCGGTTATTTTTCTTTAGTAGTGGGTGCTCGAAGTTCAGCAATTAAGATTTTTGCCTTTGAGATGGGAAGCGAAAATGTTCAGATATTTAATAAGAATCTTGCTTTGAACAACCTTAAAAACATTGAAGTTCACCAGGTTGCTGTAGCAGATTTTACCGGAAAAGTATTCTATGAAGATAGCGCAGTAGGTAATGCTGTATTAAAAATCATGACCGACAACAAGGAAAATAACCCGGATGTTGTAGTTGTAGAATCTGTAACGCTTGATGATTTCTTTAGAGAGCGAACTGAGAAGCCTACCGTAGTAAAAATCGATGTAGAAGGGGCAGAGATGAAGGTTCTACAGGGAATGCAGCAATTGCTGAGTACTAATATCAAACTGCTAATTGAAATTCACCCGAAAGATTTGATCGGTTTTGGGTCCAGTCGGGAAGAAGTACTTCAATATCTTAAAGAACAGCAGTTTCAGATTAGGCCTGTTGCAAGCAGCGATCGTAAAAATGATTTAGTGTTTGCATGGAAGTAACGGATCAATCATACGGTTATCTCTACATCGCGATAGGTGAAATGTTTCGGCATGAAGCGGAACAATCTTGCCGCTCGTTAAAGCGATTCACAAAATACCCTGTGATACTTTGCACGGATCAGCCAGATTATAAGCCAATTTATTTTGATGATGTAATTCATGCAGGTGACTTAGGTAAAAGCTTTGAAGTTAAAATAACGGGTATGATGCGTTCGCCTTTTAAGCGAACTGTTTTCCTGGATACAGACACATTTGTATGCGCCTCCATTGATTCGGTTTTCGAATTCCTCAATTACTTTGACTTCGCCATGACCCTGGATATGCATGGGCATAGCACCTCCTTTTGGAAGCAGTACCAACCAAACTATAAGGTTGAGTTGCAAGGCACCCTTCATGAGTTTAATACCGGTGTTGTTGGCTTTGTTACAAATAGCCAAACGCGTGAGTTTTTCAACACATGGCTGCACATACATCGCGAATTAGGTATGTATGCCGATATGCCAACTTTTCGCGAAGCCTTTTTAAGAAAGCCGGTGCGGATAGGAATACTTCCACATGAATTTAATTTTACCGGTATTAAAAGTATGGTAATGGCCTACACGACCGTACGAGTTATACACGACAGATTAGGAGAAAAATGGAATGACCTTCGTCCGCACATGGCCGATTTCAAGTTTATGGAAAAATTGGCTAAGCGAATCAATAAGAAGAACTACAAGCGACTTATAATTCCATACGTAGGTGTTATTCCGTTTTCGTGGAGCCCGTTTAATATTAAGAAAAAACTCAAATCTCTTTTAGGGATAAAAGCTAAGAAGAAGCGTGAGTCTTTTTTTGTTAAAGTAACCTCATGAAGGTAATGGGTTGTGCTCATTTATTAATTCCCGGCATTTGATAGATAGGATTATTTTATCTGATCAAGAGAGAGTTACCAACGGAGGCGTAGCCTACACTATTAAATCAATTAACGCCAGAGTAGCTGAATTGATCAAAGCAAACCCGGCCGGATATATTGCTTTTCAATTCGAAGGGATAGACCCTGTGGCTATTCCTGCTTCTGAATTAGACAAAGCACAGGTTTGGACATTTGACCTCCAGGCTTTTCCAGCTTTACTGAGTTACTCAGTGCCTTCTTCTTTTTTTAATCTTCAACCCATTGCTGCTGAGCACACAACCTGGTTAGTATCGTTAAAAAATTGTATCATCAATAAATCTGTAATAACCAGTTCCTTTTTGGATGAAAGCTTTAATACCGTATCCGGGGCAACTTTGTGGTGGGCTTATAAGCAATTATGGAGTGGCACAATAATTCGACATAGAAAGTGGAGGGATATTGTACCGGAGAGTGATTGTACAGATGCAGATCAACTTCGGATGGTGTACCTGCATCAGGGGCTTAAATGGGCAGGGTGGACGTGTTTACGTGTAGGGTTAAAAAATCTCTTTCGTGGTTTAAGATTGTTATCAAGCCTGCAAAAATTCTCCGGAAGGTACACGACTCAATATATTGATTGGAGCAAATGGAAAGAATCGGAGTATGATAGATCAGCCAGGGTAACGATTTTGATTCCCACGGTCGATCGCTATCCATACCTTAACACGTTACTCACTCAATTAGCTGACCAGGTAGTTAAGCCAAGTGAGATTATCGTAGTAGATCAAACAGCAGAACCCAAGCGGCAACCCTTGGTGCATCCTCAGTTACCGCTAAGTGTTTACTATCTGGACGAAGCGGGGCAATGCAGATCGAGAAATCATGGGTTACAGAATTCATCCGGTGATTATATTTTATTTTTGGATGACGATGACGAGGTTTACCCGGAATTAATTCAAGATCACTTAAAAACGCTTTCCTTTTTTGATGCAGATGCAAGTTGTGGTGTTTGCCAGGAGCCAGGCCAAAAGGAAACCCCCGAGTTGTACCGGAGAATTCGGGCTTCTGATTTACTTTCGACTAATAATGGCATGGTTAGGCGGTCTGCCTTAACTAAGTCAGGCTTGTTCGATATGGTGTATGATCGGGGGCAACGGGCAGATGGCGATTTAGGTGCGCGCTTGTATTTAACTGGGGCGCTTATAATTTTGAATCCTTCAATTTCTGTTTTTCATCATCGGGCTCCTCAAGGCGGATTACGGAAACATAATGTGCGCAAAGTAACCTATGCAACAAGCAGATCGCGGATAACGCACCGAAGGTTGCCCCACGTTACCGAGCTGTACTTTAACCTAAAGTATTTTACGAAGTTACAACAATCAGAATACCGGTTACTTTCCGCATTGGGTACTTTGAGCATCCGGGGTGGAGTGTTAAAGAAATTATTAAAAGTCGGTTATGGATTGGTTGTAATGCCGAATACGTTGTGGTTGCTATTTCAACGACAAAAAAGAGCAGAGAAGGTTCTTCAAGGGCCCTCCAACATACCGTACCTGGAAGCCTGATTAGTTGCATACAAAATGTGTGGAATTTTAGGATATGCGAATCTAAATGCCTCAAATAATCTGCCACGGCAGTTATTGAATGCGGCACTCACCACACTTCGGCACAGAGGTCCTGATGGCGAGGGGGAATGGATGAATGAGAATGTTTACCTGGGTCATCGCAGACTTAGCATTATCGATCTTTCTAGCGCTGCGCGTCAACCATTTACTTCTGGCAGCGGTGGCTGTCATCTTACATACAATGGCGAAATTTATAATTTCCGTTCCTTAGCCGCAGACCTTTCTTTAAAGACGCAATCCGATACAGAAGTTTTAGTGGAAGGATATGAGAAATTTGGTGTTGGATATTTTTTGAGACTAAAGGGTATTTATGCTTTTGGCCTTGTAGATTCAAGACAGTCTAAATTGTTGCTTTATCGCGATTCAGCGGGTATCAAACCGCTATACTATGCCAAAGTGGGACAGGAATTTGCTTTTGCAAGCGAAATAAAAGCTTTAAGGAAAATTTTCGGTACCAAATTAACAACCAATAAGCGGGCAATTGAAAGTTATTTAAAACTTGGGTACATCCCCGAACCGGATACTATTTACAATGAAATCGCAGCGCTCAATCCCGGATGTTTACTTACCCTTGATCTAAAGGACTTCTCGATCAGAGAAATGCAACTTTTCAGATATTCATTTCAATACGAAAACTCATTTAGTTTTAATGAAAATAAGGAGCAAACGGATTACCTGTTACGTCAGGCTGCATTTCGAAATCTGGTAGCTGATGTAAATGTAAATTTGGCGTTGAGTGGCGGAATTGATTCATCGTTGCTCAGTTATTATTTACGCGATTACGGAGTTGATAAAGCTATTACAATAAAATTTGGCGAGGATGCTTATAACGAAGTGCCAACAGCTACCGAATTTGCAAATCATTTAAAGCTTAGTCATGTTGTAGCTGATATTACGGATAGCAGCCAATTGGATTTGCTTAATAAACTTTTGTTTCATTTCGATCAACCTTTTGCAGATTCTTCACTTATTCCATTCTACTTTCTTTGCAGGGAGGGGGCCAGGCATTCAAAAGTTCTGATTGGTGGTGATGGTGGTGACGAAATCCATAACGGATATCTCACACATCGGGTTTTTCCGTTGCTTTCAGTTTTACAGCGCAACTGGCTTGTTAAGCGTACTTCTGCTCTTGCCATGGCAGGCCATAGTTTATTGGCCCCCCATTTGGCCAGATTCATTTTAAAATACAATAGTCTGATAAAGACAGGCAATCGGCAAGAGTTGCTTTCGCAACTGGTTTCCTGGTTTCCGGCAAGCCAACGCCAATATCCCATACTACCATTTATTAAACCATTTAGCTTCCAACCTGTATTCGAAGATAGCGCTAAAACAGAGTTGAGCGATGCAGCTTATGTGCAAGCTTATTTATTTGAGCAGAGGATGCGAAGCGATTATCTAAGGAAAGCAGATATGATGTCAATGATCAATGGACTTGAGTATCGGGTTCCGATGTTGGATGAGGACCTTGTCTCTTTTTCTCTAACAGTACCGTCAACGCAGAAAACTTCACTTAGAAAATCTAAACTAATGCTGCGGTCAATTCACTCTGAGTACTTTCCTTTGCCCTTATCTAATTTAAGAAAGAAAGGCTTCTCTTTACCATTGGATACATGGCTTGGCACTAAAGCCCTAAATGAAATCAGAACTAATTTATTTAATAGTAAAGGAATTGTGAAAGATTACATAGACCTGGAATACCTGAACTTACTTTTTCAAACATTAACTGATAAGAAATTACAACGGTATAGCAGTCGTGAATCAGCCTATCAGCGCATTCTGATTTTACATTCACTTGATCAATGGAATAGAAACAGATAGATTTAAAATGGATACAGTGAGGAATTCAATTGTTCATATTATTGATGAGCTAACACCGGGCGGAGCTGAAAAAATTTTGGTATTGGCCGCAAACGGGTTCATGCGGCTAAATTATCAGGTAACCGTGGTTACCATCATCAGACCGGGCGAACTTGTATCACTTTTGGATTCCGGAGTTCGCCACATCTGCTTAAACCGGAAGACACATTGGGATTTACGGGCGCTTTTTCAACTTAGAGGTATTATTCATTCAAATGACCTGACTCACGTTCATCTGAAGCATACTTTAAAATATATTTTTTTAAGTTACGTGGTAAGGCCCTTCCGCAGTCGTGTGTTGCTTCACGATCATTCCGGAGACGTACTAGTAAACCGGAGAAATGTGTACCCATGGATAATGCGATGGTGGGTAAAACGTATGTATTACCTGGGCGTTACGCGCGAATTAACAGATTGGGCAATTAAAGTATATAAAATAAACCGGAAGCGGGCATTTACTCTCCAAAATGTAGTAGAACCTGGACTCGCAAACTATACGCCACCCGAATTTAATCAAGGGTCAACGCTTCGGTTTGTAGTGGTTTCGAACTTCAGACCAATTAAAAATATAAACTTTGCAATTGGTCTTATTAACTACCTGCGAACGTTTAGAAACCTGGATGCAACACTTACAATTTTTGGGCAACCCATTGATACAACTTACTTTCATCAGATTTTAGCGCTGATTAAAGAGTTTAAACTTGAATCAGCAATAAGTATTGTAACAAACGAAACCGATGTTTTGCCACGACTAAAAGATTTTGATTTGGGTTTGCATTGTTCGCTGGCGGAGACGGGCCCGCTTTCGCTTCTTGAATTTATGCAAGCCGGTTTGCCTTTTTTAGGGATACAAAGAGGACATGTAGCTGAGGACGTACTTGATTTTCGAGCGGAGCTTATTATAAACAATTATGACTTTAGCCACTGGGCCGATCGGATTCAGATTATTGTTCCGCATCGAAATACGTTGTCCACGGATCTTCAGAAATTTGTGAACTATAATTATAAGAGTGAGGATTACATTGCAAAACTTGATAAAATATATTCCGGTATTATTTATGAAAAGATTAAATAATATTTATTTAGGAAGAGATTCCGTTCTTTTAGCAAGATTCTTTTAGGTTTACCCCAATGGTATCAATTTTATTTTAGAAGACTTTAATTTAGAGGATTGGGTCGCTAAAATTTGAGCAGTCATGGTTAGTTACGGATTTTTTAGGAAGTTCATTGTGGATTGATTTAAGACCGTACACGCAATTGATAACTATCAAAGCAGTTTGTAACCTATTTACACATCAACTCTAAATATTAAATATCTATGATAAACGGAAGAAACATTAGGATCCGGGCCACTGAGGATTCAGATAATGAATTTTTAACGGAATTGCTTAACGACCTCGAGATTGCTTACTATGAAGGTAGAAACGACTTTCCATATAGTAATTTTTCTCAACATGAGTGGTTTTCTAAAAATCATAAGGATGGGCAGAAAGAAAGGATGATTATAGAAGATAAAAATAATCAAACCAGGTACGGCTATATAACTTTTAAACGAATTGACGAAGTTTCAAGGAGAGCTCATATTGCCATCAAATTGGGGAAAGCAAGCAGAGGCAAAGGTATCGCTGTAGATGCAGTTAAGTCCTTAATGAGTTTTTTGTTCTTTATTCAGAACTATAACCGACTTGAAGGTCATATTGCGGAATATAATATTCCATCGCAAAAACTGTTTATAGATAAGTGTAACTGGGAAGTTGAGGGCAAGGCCAAGGACGCACTATTCATGCACAACGAATTTCATTCATTGCTTTGGGTGTCATGTCTACGCAAAGATTATTTGACTAAAGAAGTGGATACATTTTATCTGGATCCTAAGAACCTTTACTAATTTTTGAGCATGCTTCAGTTAAAGAACAAAACAATTTTTGCCATCGCCCCTCATGTGGATGATGTAGAGCTAGGAGCCGGAGGCACTATTTACCAACTCGGTAAAACCAATAAAGTTTATTACATCGGATTATCATTGCCGCCTTTGGTTAACAATGATACGCTGTTGAGTGAGTTTCACAACAGTGCAGCTATTTTAGGTATAAAGCCTGATCATGTGATTTTAAAGTCTTACGACCCGCGCAATTTATTCGATGTGCGCCTCGAAATTTTGCAGTTCTTTTACGATTTGAACAAACAATACAAACCAGATCTTGTATTTATTCCTAACAGCAAGGATATCCATCAGTCGCACGAAGTTGTTTTTGCCGAAGGCAGAAGAGCCTTTAAGTATTCCTCTATTTTGGGCTACGAACTTCCCTGGAATAGTTTTGATTTTAAAATGGATATGTTTATTGAGCTTGACAAAAGTGCCATCGATGCAAAGGTAGCTGCCATTAATGCCTATGCCACCCAAAAGAGCCGGATGTTCTTTTCGAACGATATAGTGGCTGATTTAGCCCGCGTACGAGGTAAGCAAATTGGGAGAGAATACGCAGAATGCTTTGAAGTTATAAGAATGATTGTATGACTGTAAGTATTCACCAGCCGCACTTCTTACCCTGGCTGGGCTATTTTAATAAAGTATGGAACAGTGAGGTTTTTGTGTGGTTGCACAATGTGCAATTTCGAAAGAATTACTTTCAGAATAGAACCAAGCTAAAAAACCCACACACACAGCAAGAGTTTTGGCTAACAGTGCCTGTACGGGCTTCGTTGGGCACACCCATTGACGCAGTAGAGCAGGTAAATGACAGGTGGAGAATTCCGATGGCAAAGACGTTGGAACAATTTTATAAAAAGACCCCTTATTTTCATGAAATAGGAGCGGAGCTGATGGAGGTACTCCTGACATGCGATGCCAACCTGGATAGAATGAACTACCAGTTGTTTGAATTTTTACTCGGTAAACTGGAGTACCGCGGTCGGCTGGTGCGGGTAAGTGAGCTTCTTCCATTGGATGAAGAACCTAACCAAAGGCTGATCGACATTTGTAAAAAGCTGAATGCAACTTGCTACATAGCAGGAAAAGGAGGAAAGAATTACATAAATACCGAGCAATGGCACAAGTCAGGCATTGAACTAATCTGGCAAGATTTTAAATCGGAAGGAGTAGTATATCCACAACCTGGTGATAGCTTTATCCCTGGATTGTCCATTGTCGATTGCCTATTCAATACGGGTATTGCCGAAACCCGCAAACTAATTATTGAGCCCTGGCAATGGAAGAAAAAATAGTTCCAATTTTTAAAACTAAGTTGGGTACTATTACCCAAACTAATCATTGGGCTGAGTCCGGAGAAGTGGTTGCCTACGAACCATACGTTCGCGAAATGCGGATTTGGGCAGACTTGTTTGAAGAGGTTAAAATTTTCACTCCGTTTACAACGACCTCAAAACAAGGAAGTTTGTGTGGTTATAACCGACCTAATATAAAATTTCAGTTTGTTCGCTACAATACTCAAATTTTCCGATGGGGCTTTTTAGTTCGGTTAATTCAAATGCCAATTGTGTTTGCTAAAATGGCGGTATTCATTTGGCAACACGATTTTTTGTTAATAAGAAGTCCTGGCCATTTTGCATTCATGGCCCATATTTTAGTGGTGCTATTCCGCAAGCGAAGTATCACGAAGTTTGCCGGTTACTTCGGCTACTTTAAAGGCGAAAGAATTCCATCCATAGTGGAGCGATTTTGGATGCGCCATTTGTTGAGTAATCGCAACCTGGTGTTGGTTTACGGTAAAGCACCCAAACCAAATTTTATAAGCTACTTTCCACTACTGCTCTCCAACCAGGAGATTAAGACACTTGAAGAATTGCCGGCTGGCAAAAAGGCAGAACCGGTATTCAGATTCTATTCATTGGGCAGGCTTATTAAGGTAAAGGGTTATGACCTGGCGATTTTAGGTTTAGGAGAATTGTTTAAACTTAAACCCGAATGGAATTGGCACTACCACCTTCTAGGTGATGGCCCGGAGCAAAAACATCTGCTTGCACTTGCCCGGAGTTTGGGAATAGCAGATAGAATAACGTTTGAGGGTAGTCAATCCTATCTTACTGCCATGCAGATGATAAAGCAAGCAGATGCAGTAATTATGCCGGGTGTAATGGAAGGCTGGCCAAAAGTTGTTGTGGAGGCCTGGGTTGCAGGTACAATTCCAATCTGTGCAAATGCCGGCTTACTATCCGAAATTATTAGCCAACATGAGAACGGTTTTCTTTTCGAGCCCGATTCAAAATCGTTGGCCAATGTGTGTTTGGAACTATTTGAAAGGCGTTCGGAACGAATTCAATCTATGATTGATAGAGGCCGCCAACGGGCAAAACAACTAACCTCTGATTGCTTTCAGCAAGGCTTGGTAGAAATTTGCAAGACTCGTGCAAAGTTGAGTTAAGATTCATGCGTAAATCACTTACTCTTTCATTACTGCATGTTTTAACAGGCCTGTTAATTGCTAACTACCGCGACACCTCCTTTGCTTTTGGAATCCTGGTACTTACTGTAGCGGCAGGCCATATTGTGTTGTCTCAGAATAAGAATAACCAGGCCATGCTATGGGCCGCTTATTTGGTAGGGCTCGAAATCCTGCTTCGAATGACAGGGGGTTTTCTGGTTTATGAAGCGGGTAAATACTCAGTAGTCTTTTTACTTTTGTTAGGGTTAATAGTTGAACAAGTCAACAAGCCCAAACCCTGGCCAATTGTTCTTTATGGTATTTTACTCTTGCCGTCTTTTGCGGTAGTAAACTTTCCGGATTTCCTGCATTTCAGAAAGGACGTATCGTTTAACCTTTCTGGCCCCCTAACACTCATTGTGTCCACGTATTATTTTTATTCGCGTCCTTTATTATTTAATCAAATTGTTGAATCGCTTCGGTTTATGGTGTATCCGTTAATAAGTGTAATCATTTATTTAACGCTCGTTACTCCGGAATTATCCGACATTGAATATGGTACACAGTCGAATTTTCAGGCTGCCGCTGGTTTTGGCCCTAATCAGATTTCCATTATTATGGGATTGGGAATTTTATTGGTGGGCTTGTGTTTGTATTACGGCTACACACTTACCGGCACGTTAGTAACTGATGTGGTGATTATGTCGCTGTTCCTTATCAGAGGCCTTGCAACCTTTTCCCGTGGGGGAATGATAGGTGGAATTATCTCGCTCGGCCTGCTTATTTTGCTTAGTGTACTGTTCGCTAAAAGAATTATTTCCTGGCCTAAAGCACTTCTTTATATTCTCGGTGGGTTAACAATTGTATTATACTCCTGGAACTATGTGAATGAGATTTCTGATAATCGGTTAATGTATCGTTACCAGGGTTTAAACTACCGTACGGGACAAGCAAAAGACATTACTTCTGGCCGCTTGATAATTTTATCTCATGAGTTGACCTTGTTTACTGACAACATCTGGCTGGGCGTTGGGCCTGGTATGGTACGTGAGATAGCGGTAAAAGGAGTTCATTTTGCGAATACCCACTCTGAGTTTTCCAGAACCCTGGCTGAGCACGGTTTGTTTGGAGGTGCAGCCCTAATAATAATGATTTTTTTTCCAGTCATGTATATCTTGAAAAAGCCTAAGGAAATTCTTCCAATCTCATTTGCAATACTCTTTCTGGTATTTTTTACAATGTTTCATTCTGCAATGCGCCTGGCCATGCCTGGATTTTTGTATGGTTTGGTTTTCTTTTATCCGGGCAAAGCTTTCGGGAGTGATTTGCAAAAAAGTGAAGCAATCGCTTGAAGGTACTAATGATTACAACCGAATGGCCAACTGTACAGAATCCCCACCGGGTACCATTTTTGGTCGATCAGGTTGCATGGCTTAAATCGAATGGGTGTAGTGTAGATGTATTTCATTTTGAGGGCCGGAAAAATCCCTTCAATTACCTGCGGGCAATTTTTAAAGTAAGAAAATTGTTGTGTCAAAATAGCTACAATTTAATCCATGCACAATGGGGCCAAAGTGCGGTGCCTGTATGGGGAGTTAAGCTGCCTCTGATAATTACCTACCGAGGCAGCGATTTGCAAGGGATTGCCAATAGGAAGGGCCACTATACATTTAAAGGAAAAATTCTTCAGCTACTGAGCCGCATCATGGCCTACCAGGCAAGTAGAATTATAGTTGTATCTGATAATCTGAAAAGCAAGCTTCCAACGAGTATTTTGCATAAGGTAAAGGTTATTCCTACTGGATTAGATTTCTCGCTTTTCAAACCACTCGATAGAGAAGTTTGCAGGAAGGAATTAGGTTTACGTGCAGGGGTAGATTATGTTTTATTTGGCGGTGATCCGGCCCGAACTGTAAAAAGATTTTTTCTGGCCCAGCAGGCAATTGCTCTTTTGCCAGGCAACCTAAAGGTAGAATTGTTGGTAGTTAAGAATGTGGATCGGGTAAGAATGCCATTATATTTTGGTGCATGCCGTGTTCTTCTTCTCACCTCGCTGCACGAAGGCTCGCCCAATGTGGTTAAGGAGGCGCTAGCTTGTAACCGCCCAGTAGTTTCAGTTGATGTAGGGGATGTACGGGAAAGGGTAACGGGTATTGCCGGCTGTGCAGTAGCGGGAGCAACTCCACAAGCGTTAGCAGACGCATTGGTTTCCGCACTTCTCGTGAAAGAAATTGATTCGCGGAATGTTGTTCAGGATCTGGATGAAGATAAACTCAACAATGAGTTGTTAATCATGTATCGAAGGTTGATATGATAAGTGTAGTTTGCCCGGTTTTGAATGAAGAGAAATATATCGGTTCACTGCTTGATTTTTTTGTAGGGATTGAACCGGTTGAGAAAGAAATCTGGATTGCAGATGGAGGTTCGGTAGATGGCACACGTGATGTGCTGAATAATTACGCAAGCAAATACTCTACAATCCATTGGATTAAAAATGATCATAAATATGTCCCCTTCGCACTCAATAATCTAATACAAAGATGCAGTGGTGAAATCATCGTACGTTGGGATGCTCATACCACGTATGCACCCGACTACCTTACCGCTGTGCTAGCCACATTTGCAAAAACGAATGCCGATATTGTTGGAGGCCCCATGCGGGCTATAGGTAATAATTCTTTTCAGGCGGCAGTAGCCTATGCAACAAGCACACCCTTTGGCGTTGGTAACAGTAACTTTCACTTTGAAAACTTTGAAGGACTGACTGACTCTGTGTATCTGGGCGCTTGGCGAAGACAAGTTTTTGAAAAAGTGGGATACTTTGATGAACAAATGTTGCGTAACCAGGATGATGAATTTCATTACCGCGCAAAAGAGGCTGGTTTGAAGATTTATCAAGACCCCAAAATTTGTTCTTGGTATTACCCCCGCGATTCTTTAAGAAATTTAATGAGTCAATATTACCAGTATGGCCTGTTTAAGCCATTGGTGATTCGCAAAAATCGAAGTGAATGGAAACTCCGGCACCTTGTTCCTTCGCTTTTCATTACCTACCTGCTGTTTATTCCGGTAGCTATGCTCGTACATTTTGTAGCAATAGTGCCTCTTATTTTTTATCTGTTGCTTGTGTTTGTGTTTTCAGCAAAAGCTCCAAATGTTAAACCTAAACTTTGGTGTACAGTAATTTTTCCGGCCTTGCATCTTTCGTATGGTGCAGGTTTCATTTTAGGATTATTTAGAGGCAGTAAATGAGGCACCAAATTAAATCATGGATTTTTAAAACACTGGAATGGTTTCCTGAAGGCGCAGGAAATTGGATGTACCATCAATTACAACGGATTAATGAGAATTCATTGAAAGACGAATACACATTCCAGGTTTCAACTTTAAATCGATTTGCAGATATATTGTCCCAACATCACTTGTTGTTTAAAGATAAAGTTGTAGTTGAGTTAGGATCCGGATGGTTACCTGTAGTTCCGTACGAATTAATTTTAATTCATAATGCCGCAAGAGTACTAACTTTTGATATTAACCAGCATTATAGTGATTCAAAAATCAAGCAGCTTAGTTTATTGTATAACTCACTTTATGGATTTAATCTTTCGCCAGGGCTTTTACCGAATGTGCATTATTATCCTAAGACAAATATTCTAAATCATAAATTCGAAAGTGCAGTTGATGTGTTTCTTAGCAGAAATGTTCTTGAGCATGTGGCTCCGGCCGATTTATATGAAATTCATCAGCAAATGTTCAATTCGCTTCATCACAATTCGTTTGTTATTCATCAAATTTCACCAAGCGATCATCGGGCTTATACCGATCGTTCCTTATCACTCTGGGACTTTTTGAGGTATAGCCAGGAAGAATGGGATAAAATCCAGACCCGGTTTGATTATCATAATCGCTGGAGGTTACCGCACTACATAGGTATGTTCAAGCAATGTGGGTTTGAGGTAATGTATTGTTCGTTTAAATCCCATAAAGCAGATCAGAAGCTCCCAGATAAAATTCACAAAGAGTTTGGGATGTTCACATTAGAAGAATTAACCGCAGGTAATATCCTTATTATACTGAAAAAGAAATGACAATACCCTTCTCACCACCTTATATCGATGAAGACATAAAACGCGAAGTGTTGAGCACGCTTGAATCAGGGTGGATAACTTCAGGACCCAAGGTTTTAGAGTTGGAGCGGTTAGTAGCTGCCCAGGTCGGGTTAACACACGTGGCATGCTGCAACTCAGCCACATCGGGTTTAATGTTGTTGCTCCATTGGTTTGGAGTTACACGAGGCGATGAGGTAATTATTCCGGCCTATACCTATGCGGCAACTGCCCTGGCAGTAATGCATGTAGGAGCCACACCGGTAATGGTAGATAGTGGTGCGGATTTTAATATTGATGTATCAAAAATCCGGCACAAAATTACCAGTAAAACCAAGGCCATAATACCGGTTGATATTGCAGGCTGGCCTGTAGATTATGCAGAATTAAATGAGTTGATAAATGAGGTTGAGGTAAAACAACTTTTCAGTGCAAGGACTGAAGTGCAAAAGGCGTTGGGCAGGATTTTGTTGCTTTCGGATGCGGCCCACTCGTTGGGCGCTTTGTATCAGGATAAATCCGTAGCGCGTTGGGCTGATTTTACGGTATTCTCATTTCATGCAGTTAAAAATGTTACTACAGCCGAAGGTGGTGCCATGTGCATTAACCTACCAACCTCCTTTGATCATCAGTTCGTGTACCGCACCTTGAAGCTGTGGTCGTTAAATGGACAAACCAAAGACGCACTAGCAAAAACTAATGGGGCCGGCTGGAAGTACGACATTGTATTTCCTGGTTTTAAAATGAATATGCCTGACATCTGCGCGGCTATAGGGGTGGCTCAAATTCGAAAGTATGCTACCTACTTGTTGCCTGAGCGTAAAACAATCTTTGATGCCTACCTTCGCTACTTTGGTACTAAAAGCTGGGCGCAGCTTCCACCAGCCGATACACAGTTAAAGAAAACCTCGGCTCATCTTTTTGCATTGCGTATAAAAAATTGTACCGAGACCCAGCGCGATGAAATAATTAATTTGGTAACCGAAGCGGGAGTTTCTGTGAATGTGCACTTCCAACCATTGCCACTACTAACTGTGTTTAAGAATGCCGGGTATTCTATAAATGATTACCCAATTGCAAGAAGCAGTTATGCGAGCGAAATTTCCCTTCCCATTTATCCGGGTCTTACTAACCACCAAATCGCATTTATTTGTGATGCAATAGAAGGCGCCTATCGGCAAGTGATAAATGGTTAAGCGATTTTTAGATTTTATAATTTCGTTGATAGCACTGCTTTTGTTGCTACCGCTGTTTTTTATCTTGTGGATGGCGGTTAAAATGGATTCGAGTGGCCCTGCTTTTTTTTTGCACGAACGCGTAGGCAAAAATGGCAAACCATTTCTACTTATTAAGTTCAGAACAATGTTTATGGGTTCGCAACACCAATCGGTTATTACGGTAGGGCAACGAGACTCCCGTATCACGAAAGTTGGATTTATCCTTCGTAAATACAAAATGGATGAACTGCCGCAACTTTATAATGTGCTTAAAGGAGACATGAGCCTGGTAGGTCCGCGCCCGGAAGTAAAGAAGTTTGTTGATTTATACTCAGCGGAACAACGAATGGTTTTGTCGGTGCTTCCTGGAATAACCGACTATGCTTCTATCAAATTCAGAAATGAGAACGCATTGTTAGAAAATCAGCCCGATCCAATTGATTACTATATCACTCACATTATGCCTGTAAAACTTCAACTTAATTTGAAGTATATTCGAGAACAATCTTTGGGTGTAGATTTATCCATTCTAATAAAGACAATATTCGCAATTGTTAAATAATGGCAGGATTTTATCCCATGCATGGAAAGCGCATTTTCGATTTAATGCTGGTAGCGTTAGGTGGAATTCCGTTGCTGGCGGTGGCAACTTGTATTACTTTACTCTATTTAGCTACTGCTAACTACCCCGTACTTTTTTTTTCTGAGCGAACCGGCTTACATGAAAGCACTTTTAAAATGCTAAAATTCAGAACACTGAAACAAGACCTTAATTTGTCACTCAGCGAGAGAAGCTTTTGGCTAGGTAGCGTTTTACGCCTAACCAATCTGGATGAATTACCACAGGTATGGAATATTTTAAAAGGTCAAATGTCGTGGGTTGGTCCAAGGCCACTGCCAGTTGAGTACAATGAGATGTTAAGCACCGTTGAAAAGAAACGATATGGCGTAAGACCGGGTATAACAGGCTGGGCTCAGGTAAATGGAAAGAATGAGCTTACTTGGGAAAAGAAGTTTGAGTTGGATTTGGAATACCTTGAACGACTCTCGTTTGGGTTAGATGTGCGAATTATTTTTAGAACAGTTATCTTACTGCTAAGATTTAAAAAAGATGTTTCCTTAACGGAATCCAAACTGTCAAAATGAACTTGAAGAACATTGCTATAATAGGAGCAGGGGGGTTAGGCAAAGAGCTTGCAGTTTTGATTCATCAGATTAATGAGCAAAAGCCACAATGGAATTTTATCGGATTTTATGATGATACAGTGAAGGAATCTGTTCTCAATTTTCCAGTGCTTGGTACGATTAGTTCGTTAAAAAGAAATACAACCGACTTACATCTACTACTTGGTGTTGGTAATCCACAGGTAAAACGAGAAATAATTAACGCGTTATCAGAAGAATTTAAGTTTCCAACACTGATTCATCCATCAGCATCAATAGGACTAGAAGTAAACATAGCGAGCGGTAGCATTATTTCAGCAGGATGCCGGCTTACTGCATCTATCCAAGTAGGCAGTTTTGTATTGCTCAATCTTAATTCAACCATAGGCCACGATGTGGTTATTGGTGATTATTGTTCCATCATGCCAGGCGCCCATATTTCTGGTAACGTAAGTCTGCAATCGGAGGTAATGATTGGTACCGGAGCATCGGTGTTGCAAGGCATTCAAGTAGGAGCAGGAGCTCAAATAGGAGCCGGAGCTGTAGTAATTAATCAGGTAGAAACAATGAGTACAGTAGTGGGAATTCCGGCACAGCCTTTAAAGCGATGAAAGCAATCAATCCTGCATTACGTTTCGTACTGGTGTTTGTGGGTTTGTACTTTATACTTAACGTGATGTACGGCCTTTGGATTTCTACTTTCGAACATCGGGCTGATCCACTAACTACCACCATTACCCGCCAAACCTCCCAAGTATTAAACTGGGCTGGCGATAGTACAACCTGGCTACCTGCCGAAGACAAACCGACTGTAGGTATTTTGCAAGCAGGTAGGAGAATTATAAGTGTGTACGAGGGGTGCAACAGTTTGAATGTTATGATTGTTTTTGTAGCCTTTGTAGTTGCCTATAAAGGTAAGTTTAGAATGGCTGCCTTGTTTGTGCCAATGGGGCTGTTGATAATTTATCTTATCAATATTCTTCGCATTATTTTACTTTATACTGTGGCGTTGCATTGGTCTGCTTATTTCTACTATTTTCATAAGTACTTGTTTACGGCAGTTATTTATGCTGTGGTATTCTTGCTTTGGTTGTGGTGGATGCGCCTTACATCGGGTTTCAGGTTAATGGATTTATTATCGGCAAATAAGTCATGAAGCGAATAGCGTTACTAAGTGCTGCGCTACTGGGCTTGTTAATTGTGTTTGTATTTCAGCGCTTCAATTATGCACACACGTGGAATAGTATTGTACCGCAGGTGCTAGAGTTTAATACGCCCAATCAGCAATTTATTTTCAACAGAACAGTTCGGTTGGTAATTAATGATTGCTTGTGCATTATTTTAATCTGGCAGCTCTTTAACAAACCATTTTATTTGAGAATTTCGTTTATTATTTTTTTGATAGAGTTATTTGTTGTTCTTCCAATCTATTTTTTTTTAAAACTCTCGCTCGAAGGGGCCTCAGAAATTTCCTCGCCTCTTTTATCTCACATTCATCGAATGATCGTAAACCCACTGCTAATGTTCTTGCTCATGATCGGGTTTATTTACCAATCCAGAATTTCAAAAATCTGATTTAAAGTCTTCTGTAAAGAAGTATTTTTGTTTATCAAGGCTCAATGAGTTTCTACATACCATTATCCTATAACTCAATTAATTCCGAGGCATTGGCCCAGGTATTACATAAATTTGAGGGCCGCCACCATCAGGAAATTATTGCATCACTGGAAGCAAACCTGGCGCATCAATTAAAAGTAAACCACGTGGTGGCTGTTAATTCCGGAACGGCTGCAATCCATTTAGCCTTACAGGCGATAGGTGTTCAGCCACACAATTATGTTCTTGCCCCCACCTTTACCTATGTAGCAACCGTAAACCCTGTCTTGTACCTGCAGGCCCGGCCAGTATTGATTGACTGCGAAGATAAAACCTGGAATCTCGACCCAAATTTACTTGAAACTGCCCTGCGTGATCTAAAATCAAAAGGTATAAGACCAAGTTGCCTTATTGTAGTTCATACATACGGTACCCCGGCATTACTGGATGATATTTTAACCCTTGCATCCAAATACGAGGTTCCGGTTGTTGAAGATGCAGCCGAAGCGCTTGGTGCAACACTGAACAAAAAGCCGGTTGGTACATATGGCCGGGTTGGGGTTTATTCTTTCAATAATAATAAGGCTGTTACAAGCTTTGGTGGGGGTGCGGTAGTTACTAATGATGGCCTTTTGGCTAGCCGGGTGCGTTTTCTGGCGGCCCAGGCTCGTAAGAATGCCCCATTTTACCTGCACGAAGAACCTGGCTTCAATTATAGTATCAACCCGTTGGCAGCCGCTTACCTATTATCTCAACTAACTGATTTGAAGAATATTACAGATGCAAGGCGGACTGTTTTTCAGAATTATTGCAATGGCCTCAAAAACGCGGGACTTATATTTCAGGAAGAGCGTGAGGGTGCCTTTTCCGCCCGCTGGCTCTCTACTTTTTTAACTAAATCAGAGGTTGTGAAGAGCCGCTTGGAAGAATCCTTGCAAAAGGCAGGTATCGAAACCCGCCCTTTGTGGAATCCGATGCATGAACAGCCGCTTTATAGGGACGCCATTAGCTTTCAAAATGGCAATGCGAGACAATTTTTTAATACTGGCATCTGCTTACCATCTGGAAACACGTTGAGTCAGGAAAGTCAATCCAAGGTCATCGAAGTTGTTAGCCGGGTGTTAATGTAGATACAGGTTACAAATACGGGCAAGCCGTGTATATAATGTAATAATTGACTGTAAATCTGCATTTTTCATTATTTTTGTGGTAATTACTATACTCACGTAGTTATGAGAAGATCGTTACTGGTAAGTTTGGCCCTTATTCTTCTAGGTTTAGAGGTTACTGCGCAGGCCATACAATCTAATGGTACGGGCGGTGGTAACTGGAGCGACCCGGCAACCTGGGTGGGCGGTGTTGTACCAACATTTGTTAATGGTGTAATAACTGTACGCACAGGCGATGTGGTAACAGTAAATAGCAATTTTGTTATCGATCAAGCCATCGTTCAGGCAGGAGCAACCCTTCTCATTAACACATCAGGAACTTTAACCATTAATAACGGTGCCGGTGTAGATTTTACAATGAACGGCCAAATGACTGTTGAAGGGGTCTTTATATTAGATAACGGAAGTACCCATGCCGGCATGACGGCCGCCAATACCTCATTTGCCTCCGGAGCAATTTACAGGCACCGGTTTACTACTGCGCAGGGTGTAATTCCATTGGCTGCGTGGGACGCAGATTCTGAAGTAATAATTGAAGGCTATACGTCTTTCGCTACAGGCAATGCATCCGGCAACTGGGGCCAGAATTTTGGTAACTTCCGTTGGAATTGTACCAATCAATCAGCGGCTGTGGTTAACCTGGCTGGTAACCTGGTTTCGGTTAATAATTTTAATGTGGTTAGTACAAATGGCCAAATCCTCAGGCTATCAGTTAATCAAAACCCTACCATTAATATAGCGGGCGATCTAACGATTTCAGGAACTTCACAATTTGACTTTGCAACTACAGGCGTCAATACCACCGTTAATATTGGTGGTAATTTCAACATTAATACTACGGCTGGTTCAACCCGGTTAAATACCAGTGGCAATTGTGTTGTTAATATTACCGGAGATTTTAGCATGAATGCTCCAGGAGGTACCTTCTCACTTTCTTCCGGGGCTGGTATTGGCACTTTGAACATTGAAGGTGATTTTGAATTAGCATCAGGAACGATCGTAGAGACTTCTTCGGGGAGTGGGGCCATAAATTTTATTGGTTCTGGTACCACGCATAATTTCGCTAACTCTGGCTCCATTACGAATTCTATAGCTTATACTATTGCGTCAGATAATACGGTTATCACTAACGGAGAATCTCCTATACAGGGTACTGCCGGCAGTTCCTTAACGGTCGATGGAACATTGATCATGGAATCGGAAAATTCTACGGGTGCAATATTTACCGGAACCGGAGTTGGTGGTGGCAATGTACGCGTAGCAACCCGCGTGTTTAATGACGGCTCAACGCTAATCTATGCCGGGACCGGACCCCAGATAATGGGTGCTGGTCAGCCTACCGCTGCCGGCCTTACTACTATCATTGATAATGGCAGCGGTGTTTCTATGGGTACCACAGCGCTTACTATCGGGGGTAACCTCACTCTTGAAACGGGTGATTTAACAGTGGAAGGAAATAACCTTACGGTAGGTGGCTTGGTAACATTAACGGGTGGAAATCTTAACCTCACAACTACCAGCGCTGCAAGAAACTTTACCTCCAATGGCTCAATCGAATTTAATGGGGGTAACATTGTGGTTAGCAGCGGAACGGCTAACGCCACATTAATTATAAATGGTGATTTGACTGGAGTAGGAGAGGTAAGTTTTACTGGAGCTAATAGCAATCTAACTTTTGGTGGTACGGACGATTTGTCTATTGAGTTTCCGCTCGCTGGCCCTGCTACCTTAGAGAATATTACAGTTACAAGAGCTAATAATGGATCTATTGTATTTCCTCAACCGCTAACTGTTACTAACCTGCTTTTAATTAACGAAGGTACAGTAGTAATGAATGGTGATTATACAGGAGATAATGATATTACTATGAATGGTGGAAATCTGGTAATGAATGCTACCCTAACCCTATTGGATGATTTAAACATGGCTGCCGGGTCAACCCTGTACTTTGAAGGACAGACAATTGAATTAAGAAGTCAGTTCAATAACACCTTAACCGGGGGGGTTTTTTCAGCAGATGCAAGTTCTACGTTAAATATCTTAAACACAGGCACATTCGGTACCTTGGAATTTTCACCCTCCGGGAACACGCTGGGTACATTCTTTATAAATCGTCCTACGGGCGGTTCGTTGGTTACGCTTAACTCCCCACTCACAGTTGAAAGTTCTTTCACACTGCAGGATGGGGACTTTCTCAATACTTCGGGGTTAAGCTTTGGCCCTGGTGCGGTGGTAACCAGAAATTCTACAGCCGCATTTTCATCAGGTAGTGCTGTTCCGGGTGGTGGCCCTTACGATTTGTTCTATACTGGCGCGGGCATGACTGCCGGTGTGGAATCGAACGGCAACATTGAAAATTTTACTAAGAACTCTACAGGAACGCTTACCCTTTCAGGAACAGTTAACGTATTAAATGACTTAACCAATACTACCGGTACCATCAACTGCGGGGCCAATTCGGTAACTACATTAAACCTAATCAATCTTGGTACTTTTACAGCCCCTAATGCCTCAGCATTATTAACCCTATCCGGTAATTTGGTTAACAACGGAACGTTTAACCGAAATGGAGGTACGGTCGAATTCGCTGGAAACTCTTCCATTTTAGGAACGACCATCCCGGCATTCAACAACATTACAATTAGTGGAATTTTAACACCACCTACTACGCTCACGGTTCATGGCGCATTTACAAATAACGGCACGTTTAATAACAGCGGTGCGGGTACTGTTGCATTTCAAGGTACTGCGGGAACACCCCAGATTGTAAGTGGCACCACAGTTACTAATTTTCACAACATCAGCATTGCCAATACCGCATCCGATCCGGATGTGATAATGGAGAGCAACCAAAACCTGACCGGGGTGCTTACCCTTGCCGGAACTGTAAACTTTGACCCGGACGGAACTTCCAATACTGCAGTCTTCACCCTTATCTCTTCTGCCGATGATCCAACACAGGATGCGGCCATTGCAACATTGCCCGCCTCGGCTACCATTAGCGGTAATGTTACCGTGCAACGATACATGTCTATTGAAGGCTCTAATAATGGAAGAATTTACCGCTACATTTCTTCTCCGGTTCAAAGTGCACCGGTATCTCAACTACAGGCCTATATTCCTGTAACCGGAGGCTTCTCGGGTTCCAGTGCCTGTTCGGGTTGTGGAACCAATCAAAGCATGTTTCAATACAACGAAAATGTAATTACCGATACAAACGGCAGCGGTTCAAACGATGCTGATGATGGCTATGTAAATTTTCCGGCTGCTGCCAATTCCGAGACCCTTACAACCGGAAGAGGCTATGCAGTTTTTGTGCGCGGAAATGTGGCCCCGGTTTCTACAGCAGGCTCCGCACTTTGGGCAGTGCGCGGATCTGTTAACCGCGGAACGGTTAACTATAACGGTTTTGTTTCTTTTACTTCGTCAGGCAACGTAGCAAACGATGGCTGGAATCTGGTGGGTAATCCCTATCCTTCTACTATTGACTGGAGTGCCGCAACCGGCTGGACGAAAACCAACGTAACCAATGCCATTTATATGCGCGACAATGGACAGGTAGGGCAGGTGTATGCCACGTTTGTTGGCGGTGTTGGAACGAATGGAGGTTCCCGTTACATCCCATCGGGGCAGGCTTACTTTATAAAAAGCAATGGGGGGTCTATTAACTTTCAGTCCAACGAAAACGTGAAGGTGGCAGGCACCCAGACTACATTTTTCAGGGAAGAGGGAGTAAGCGATATTTTACGCGTTACCTTAAAACAAAATAACCTGCGCGATGAAACCGTAATCCGATTTATACAAGGAGCCACCGAAGGCTACGATGAAGATTTGGATGCATTTAAGCTACCGAATGGAACTTTTAACCTGGCATCGATTAGTGGCGGTAGTAAGTTCGCTATTAATGCAATTTCATTTGGGTCTTCGTGTACGGCCAGTACGCAACTCAATATTGGCAATGCGCCTGCAGGTAATTACCAATTAGTGTTTTCCGACTTAGCATCTTTTTCAAGTACACCCACTGTAAAGCTGCTTGATAATTTTACAGGTTCTGTTGTAGAGGTTACGGATAATCTGGTTTACAATTTTTCAATTACCGCTAATGCGCAGTCCACAGGCAACAGGTTCGCCATAATAACCGAGCAACCCGGTGTAAATCAGACTTTGGCTGTAACCGGTGCTGGTTCAATTTGTCTTGAAGCACCGTATCAATTTACTATTAGCAATGCCGAGGCCGGTGTAAGTTATATAGCAAAAGTAAACGGTGTTGATGTATCGTTGCCTGCTGTTGGTGCCGGTACCGATTTAATTTTAACAATCCCAACTCAGAACCTTGCTGCCGGTGTTAACACAATCACCGTGTTTGCTCAACGTTCAACCTGTGCTGCAATTCCGCTACAGCAGGTAGTAACTGTAAGTGCCGATAGGATTTATGCCGTGCAATCTGTTTCACCTGCTACTGCGTGTCAGCCGGGTGCGGTTAGTTTATCTGCTGCAGGAGCCCCTGCCGATGGAACGTATCGGTGGTACGCATCCGCAGATTCCGAAACTATAGTATTTGAGTCTGCATCAAGTACCTTCGTTACACCGGTTCTTGATAAATCGCGATCTTATTTCGTAGCTATCAACAATAAGTTTGGATGCGAAGGTGCCCGAATGGAAGTAAGGGCCACGGTAGAGAATTACGAGAATGTGCTGATTTCCGAAACGTCTTATGGAGTTCTGCAATCAAGTTATACAGCTAATAACACGTGGTATTTTAATGACGAACTAATTCAGGGCGCAACCGGCCAAGTATTAAATGTTTCACAATCGGGTGTCTATAAAGTTGAGGTAACGGTGGGATCATGCAAAACAACTGATTCGTTCGAGTTTGTAGTAACCGGGGTTGAAGACCTGCGATTACAGTCCAGTATTTATCCAAACCCGGTAGTAGATCAACTAACTATTGACCTTACAGGGCTCGAAGCAACTTCTGTTGAATTACTTTCAAACACCGGGGCATCGGTTGGCCAGTACCCGGTTACTAAAAATCAGGGAACGTTAACTATTAATTTTGCGGATAAACCTTCGGGGTTATACCTGGTCCGGGTAACCGGAAACCGCAATGCTGTGTCCACCTTTAAGATTATCAAACGATGAAATTGAGTACCAGAATTTTTCGATTGGGGTTGAGTGTACTAGGCTGTTTGTTGTTGGCTACCCAGGTTTTTGCGCAGCCCGGTGATCCTTGCCCCGGTGGGCCGCCCTGCGATCCGGATGTACCTATTTCAGGTATTGAAATTCTCGTACTGGTAGGTGGCGCACTTGGTTTGGGAAAATTTTTTGTATCCAAAGGAAATCGCAACCCTAAAGAGTGAAAAACCTTCCTGCCATTCTTCGGAAATTAAAAATTCTTCCTCGCTGGGTAATTGTTTTAATTGATACGGGCTTTATTCTGTTCTCAACGCTTACGGCTTACCTGCTCCGGTTTAATTTTTCAGTTACAGAACTCCTCAATAATAACTTTTACTTTGGCCTGGTCATTTACGCAACCTGCGGTTTCCTTGCCATTATAACTACCGGAAGTTATCGGGGTATTATCCGGTACACCGGATTACAGGACGGGGTGCGGATTTTCTTCATGTTGATTTTGAATGCCGGGCTGGTGCTGGCGCTCAACCTTTTTACATGGGTTAATAGTCAGCATTTCATCATTCCTTTCTCGGTTATCTTTATTAGCCTGCTATCTTCTTTCCTTTTCTTGTTCAATTACCGGTTACTGGTAAAATACATTTTTGCTTTTTACAGAAACACCATCATTAAAAAATCGCGGGTATTAATATTTGGTGCCGGGCAAACCGGTATTATTACCAGGCACGTTATTGATTCCACTCCTCGTATGCAGATAGTGGGTTTTCTGGAGGACAATCCGAATAAAATCGGAAAGGTTGTGGATGGCGCAAAAATTTATGATGGCCGGGGCGACAACCTCGATCATTATTTTGACGAATTGAATATCGATGAATTGATTATTACCGTGCGCGATATTTCGCTGGAGCGTAAAAATGATATTGTAGATGCCTGCATCCGTAAACAAGTAAAAGTGCGTACAGTTCCACCTGTGGAAAAATGGGTGGGGGGAGAACTAAGTTTTAATCAGATTCGTGAGGTTAACATTGAGGAACTTCTGGGACGAGAGACCATTCAATTAAACAACCCGAGCGTTGTAAAGGATATTAAAGGCAAACGCATTTGCATTACAGGCGCGGCCGGTTCCATTGGCAGCGAATTGGTTCGCCAGGTTGCAGCCTACCAACCGGAACGAATTATTCTGATTGACCAGGCGGAATCGCCCCTTTACGAAATTGAATGCGAACTGAAGAGTAAATTTAATGGAAAGGTTATTCCATACCTGGCGGATATTACCAACCGAAACCGCCTCGCTGCTATTTTTGATGAAAACAAACCGGAAATAATTTATCACGCAGCAGCGTACAAACATGTGCCTTTAATGGAAGGCAACCCAAGCGAAGCAATTCATTGCAATATTTTGGGCACAAAAACGCTGGCCGACCTTGCGGTGGAGTTCAAGGTAAGGAAGTTTGTAATGATTTCAACCGATAAGGCGGTGAACCCGACCAACGTGATGGGCTGCTCCAAGCGCATAGCCGAAGTTTATGTTCAGGCGCTCAATGCAAAACTTCAGGTAAAAGGAAATTATACAACGGCCTTTGTTACTACCCGGTTCGGGAATGTACTCGGTTCAAACGGATCGGTGATTCCATTATTCAAAAAGCAAATTCAGGAAGGCGGCCCTGTAACGGTTACACACCCCGAGGTTACCCGTTTTTTCATGACTATTCCGGAAGCGTGCCAATTAGTTTTGGAGGCCGGTACGATGGGCAAGGGTGGTGAAATTTTTGTGTTCGACATGGGCAAGCCGGTGCGGATTGCTGACCTGGCCAAGAAAATGATTTTGTTATCGGGCATGCAGCCCGGTAAGGATATAGAAGTTGTTTTTACAGGCCTGCGCGAAGGCGAGAAATTGTACGAGGAGTTGCTGAACAAAACGGAAGACACCATCCCTACGCACCACGAGAAAATATTGATTGGTAAAGTAGAAGCGCAGGACTACGAAGAAGTGAATCGCTACATAGAGCTCTTTTTCGATTTAATAAACGATAAGAACGAACTGAAGATGGTGGCGCTTATGAAAGAATTAATTCCGGATTTTGTAAGCAACTATTCACGCTACGAGATTTTGGACAAGAACCTGCAGTAGATTTTTCAATTGATGCCCGATTTCAGGTTTATCACTTTGAGTCAATGTAAGTAACGGTGCTCTTAATTTCCATTGTACTTTATTTACTCGTAACCGTTCTCATTGGCTATTGGGCGTCATCGCGGGTTAAAACATCGGGCGATTTCATGTTGGCTGGCCGAAGCCTGCCTTTGTTTCTTAGTTCTTCAGCCTTATTTGCTACGTGGTTCGGATCGGAAACTGTGTTTGGAGCCTCTTCCGAATTTCTGAAAGGGGGCCTCTATTCGGTAATAGAAGATCCGTTTGGAGCAGCGCTTTGTCTCATATTGTTTGGGTTGTTCTTTGCCCGCAAGCTTTATACTATGAACCTGCTCACCTTAGGCGATTTTTTTAAGGTTCGTTATGGCGCCCGGGTTGAGTTAGTAGCCGGGGTTTTTATTGTTCCCTCCTACATAGGCTACATTGCCGCCCAGCTAGTTGCCATGGGTTTAATCCTAAACGCAGTAACAGGCATGGTTATGTGGCAGGGTATTGTAGTCTCGGCAGTGGTGGTTACATTCTATACCTACATTGGTGGCATGTGGGCTATTTCCATTACCGATTTTGTTCAAAGTATAATAATCATTGGTGGCCTACTTGTGCTGGCCATAATTTTAGCAGGCAAGGCGGGTGGCGTGGCTACTGTGTTAAGCGAAGCGCAGCCTGGTACTTTCCGATTTTTACCCAAGGCATCGGGAATAGAAATTATTACGTGGCTTGCTGCCTGGTCAGTTCTGGGGTTGGGCTCTATTCCATCGCAAGATGTTTTTCAACGGGTAATGTCATCCAACTCTGTTCGTACCGCAGTGCGTTCGTGTTTTATTGCGGCCGGCTTGTACCTAACTATCGCTATGCTGCCCTTGTTTATAAGTATGTGCGTTCGGCATCTTTACCCTGAGTTTACTATTGGCGATACGCAGCTGGCCTTGCCCACCATGGTGCTGGCACATGCTGCCATGCCAGTTCAGGTTTTGTTTTTTGGTTCACTCTTATCAGCTATTATGAGTACCACCAGTTCGGCTATTCTTGCACCTGCGGCTATCTTCTCCGAAAACCTGGTACGGCCCCTGGCTAAGCACCGGTTTACCGATAAGCACTTTCTTTTCATTACCCGCATGGCAGTTTTGGGCTTTGCTGCCGTGGCAACCCTTATGGCTTGCCTGCGCACAAATATTTACGAGTTGGTTGGCGAATCCTCTGTGCTTAGTCTGGTATCTTTGTTAGCGCCTATGGTGTTGGGCTTATATTGGAAACGGGCCTCATCAGTAGGTGCTATGCTGGCTATGGTAACCGGAATAATAACGTGGATAGTTGGTCAGCAAATGAATTTACCATGGCCTGCATTGGTGCCGGCCTTGTTAGTAAGTATGGTGAGTATGATAGCCGGTAGTTTGATTTGGAAAGACAAAAGCGCAATTACAAATGATAAAAGTTGAGATTAGCCGGGTAGATGCAGACTTCCGGATGGAAGCAGTTAACGATAAAGGCAATAGCATTATAATGGATGCCGGCCTGGCCGATGGGGGCCATGATTCTGGTTTTCGGCCAATGCAATTGTTACTGGCCGCTTTGGGCGGATGTAGTACCATCGATCTGATAGCAATTTTACGGAAGCAACGTGAGCCCTTGCGCGATGTTAAAATTACCGTTACCGGTGAGCGTGAGACGGGTGTGGTGCCTGCACTTTACACCGGTGCTCATATTCACTTTAGATTACTTGGAGCTGTCAATCCCGAAAAGGCAGAACGTGCCGTAGCACTCTCGGTAGAAAAATACTGCTCGGTTGCCAAAACATTGGAAAAGACTGCGAAGATTACTTACAGCTTCGAAATTATTGATTGATGAGAAAGAAAAGTTTTGAAACCAATGCAATTCGCGCACAAATGTCTCGTACAACCAATCGCGAGCATTCGGTTCCATTGTACCTTACCTCTAGTTTTGTTTTTGAAGATGCAGAACAGGCCCGGGCTCTTTTTGCTGATGAAATCTCAGGCAATATCTATACCCGGTTCTCCAATCCGAACAACAACGAACTGATTGAAAAACTGTGCTTGTTGGAAGGCACCGAAGATGGAATAGCCACGGCATCGGGTATGGCTGCTATGTATAGCAGTATGGCGGCATTACTTAAGTCAGGCGACCATGTGCTTGCTTCGCGCTCGGTGTTTGGTTCTACACATCAGATTTTGAATACGCTATTCCCAAGGTTTAACATTAGTTATACCTATGCGGATATTGCCGATCCGGCCTCGTGGGAGAGTAAGATAATGCCGAATACAAAAATGATTTTTGTAGAAACGCCCTCTAACCCCGCATTGGATATTATTGATCTGGAATGGTTGGGCAAACTTGCTAACAAGCACAATCTCATCTTAAATGTTGACAATTGTTTTGCTACCCCGTATTTGCAAAACCCTTTTGCTTGGGGTGCCCACCTGGTAACCCATTCGGCCACCAAGTTTATCGATGGGCAGGGAAGAGTGATTGCTGGTGCGGTGCTGGGTAAAAAGGAATTGATTAAGGAGGTGCGCTTCTTCGCACGCCATACCGGCCCCGCACTTTCACCTTTTAATGCGTGGGTGCTTTCTAAAAGTTTAGAAACCCTTGCAGTGCGGATGGATCGCCATTGTGAACAGGCTCATAAACTCGCACAGTTTCTGGAGCAGCATCCGGATGTGGAACGTGTTAAGTACCCGTTCCTGCCATCGCACCCGCAGCATGCCTTAGCCAAAAAGCAAATGCGATTGGGTGGGGGTGTAGTAACATTTGAACTAAAAGGTGGTATTGAGCGCGGGCGGAAATTTTTGAACGCGCTAAAAATGCTCTCGCATTCGGCCAACCTGGGTGATACCCGAAGTATTGCTACTCACCCTGCTTCCACCACACATTCTAAATTAAGTGAAGCCGAACGCCTGGCTGTAGGTATCACCCCGGGCCTTGTTCGCATTTCAGTTGGGCTGGAAACTTACGATGATATCCAGGTAGACGTAAGGCAGGCGATTGAGGGAAAGATATAGTATAAGGTAAAGAATCGATTATCACACTTCATAAGTTCCTATTCGACAAAAATTACCAAAAACGAATTTTTTTGACATTTTACTTTTAAATTCAAAGTACTTTTATTTAGTTAGGAACCTGTAAGGATTTACCCAATGACAAAACTTTCGAATCTAAAAGCCAATAGGCTCCAGAAAAAAATCAGAACGCATGTTCTTCTTATGATGGCGGGCCTAGTTGCAAGCGGTCTTACAGCGTTTCCCATTCAGAAGCAATTAGAAATTGGAAAAACTTATATAAATAGGTATAAGTGGAACAATGACCTTACAAATTGGCTTGAATTTGTTTATGCAGGAGTGTATGAAACGGATTTCAGATACCCCTTCATTGCATATGGTACAGATTGGCTCGGGTTTGCGCACTTGATAATTGCTGTTGCATTTATCGGGGTATTACGCGAGCCAGTTCGAAATGTTTGGGTAGTACAATTTGGTCTTATTGCATGTGGAAGTATAGTCCCTTTCGCCTGGATTGCTGGTACGATTAGAGGCATTCCTTATTTCTGGATACTAATCGATTGTTCTTTTGGTGTTATTGGAGGAATACTCTTATTGCATTGTCAATATTTGATTACCAAATTAGCCAGAATACAAATGTGAGTTTCCTCAGCAACCCTCAATCTGATCTTAAAATTGTTTGATTATGTAGAAGCTAGCTAATAGGTGTAACGTTATCTCTCAATAAGTAGGCACACTCGGATCAATTTCTTTAGCCCAGGCAAGAATGCCGCCTTTTAGATTGTAAAGATTAGTGAACCCGTGATTCTTTTCTAACCATTGCACCATATTGCCACTGCGGGCTCCACTTCGGCAATGGATTACCACTTGTTTGTTTTTTGAGATTTTATCTACAGATGAAGGTATGTTACCCTGTGGAATGAGTTCACCATTCAAGTTACAGATATCGAACTCATGTGGCTCGCGCACATCAATTAATTGAAAATCGGCTTTGCTATCCAACAATGCTTTTAATTCCTGTACGGTAACTTCTTTCATGGCTTTAGTTTTTACTCCACAAAATTCATCATAATCTATCAGACTTTTAATACCCGCTCTTGAATTTCGATCAGGAATTTTTAAACGCTGAAATTCAAGTGATAAAGAATCTACCAGCAACACTTCTCCGGCTAACGGTTGTGCGTAGCCTGTAAGAATTTTCAGTACTTCATTTGCCTGGAGGCACCCGATAATGCCCGTTAGCGTTCCCAGCACACCGCCCATTTCGCAAGTAGGTACAAGGCCTGCCTCGGGGGGAGTAGGATAGAAGTCGCGGTAGTTGGGGCCTTGCTTGTAATTGAATACTGCTACCTGACCTTCGTAACGAAATACCGAGCCATATACGTAAGGAATGTTTAGCAACACGCACGCATCGTTAAGCAAATACCGGGTAGCGAAGTTATCTGTGCAGTCCACCACCAGGTGGGCGTATTGTAGTAAAGCCAGCGCGTTGGCCGAGGTAATTTTTTCTTGTACGGTTGAAATATTCAAATGGGGATTAACCGCTGCTAAGCGTGCTGCTGCTCGTACCGCTTTGGGTTTGTCCAGATCGGCAGTAGTAAAAAGTACTTGCCGCTGTAAGTTTGAAAGGCTAACGTTATCGAAATCAATAACCTGCAGTGAACCTACTCCCGCAGCGGCAAGGTATTGCAGCACCGGGCTTCCAAGCCCACCGGCACCCACCACGGCAACGTTGGCATTTTTTAATTTATGCTGGGCTTGCTTACCAAATTGTGGTAGCACAAAGTGGCGACTGTACCTGTTGCTTTCCGTTGCAGAAAATTCTTCTTCGGGTTGTGCCATACTTCGTTAAATTTACAATGATAATTTAAATACAAGAGTCATGCGCGTCAACTATTCAACAGGTGCTAAATGGGAAGACATTGTAGGCTATTGCCGGGCTGTGCAAATTGGTAACACAGTTGAAATTTCAGGTACAGTTGCATCCGATGGTAATCAGGTTATAGCCAAAGGCGATTTCTATGGTCAAACCCGGTACATTATCGAAAAGATTGAAGGTGTATTAACGAAGGCGGGCTTTGCGTTGAGCGATGTGGTGCGGACGCGCATTTATGTTACCGATATTTCTAATTGGGAGGCAGTGGGCAAAGCACACGGAGAATTTTTTAAAAACATTAAACCCGTTACTTCTATGGTTGAAGTAAGCGGATTAATAGCACCGGATTACCTGGTTGAGATTGAGGCAACAGCGGTAAAGGAATAGCCTCCTAAAAGCGGGCCAAGGCCAGCTTAGAAACGGTTGCACCAATGGCAAGAGAAGAAGTGGCTGCCGGTGAAGGTGCATTACAAACATTTATTATTCCGGTATTCTCCAGAATGAGAAAGTCATCTACCAGGCCGCCCTGGCGGTCGCAGGCCTGTGCCCGCACTCCGGCTCCGCCTTCCACCAGGTCGTTTTCTTTAATTTCAGGTAAGAGCTTCTGAAGCGCTTTTGTAAATGCGGATTTGGAGAACGATCGGTACATTTCGCCCATACCTGTGCGCCAGTATTTGGCCGCAACTTTTTGGAATCCGGGCCAGGCCAGGCTCTCGGCAAGTTCGCCCACATTTATCTTAGTCTTTTTATACCCCTCGCGACTGAAAGCCAATACGGCATTCGGGCCGGCCTCTACGCCACCCTTTGCCATTCGGGTAAAGTGCACCCCCAGAAATGGAAAGTTAGGATCGGGCACCGGGTAAATCAGATTTTTTACCAGGTACTCTTTTTCCTTCTTCAGCCTGTAGTACTCACCTCTAAACGGAATAATTTTTACATTCAACCGGGGAGTTGTCATACGGGCCACCTTATCGGAATACAAACCCGCACAATTGATTATGAGCTTAGATGGATAGCTTGCCTTTTGGGTAACAACTACACCTTGGCCCGCATTCATTTGGATATCCAATACTTTTTCGCCCAGCTTGATGGTTCCGCCATTTTGCTGAAACACATACCCGTACTGGTTTGCCACACGGGCGTAATCAACAATACCGGTTTGTGGAACAAAGATGCCGGCAATGCCAGCCACATGGGGTTCATATTCTTTTAGTTCTTCAGCCCGAAGCCGTTTCAGATTTGAGAGACCGTTTTGTTGGCCACGAGTGTATAGGTTTTCGAGTAAAGGCAGTTCGTGTTGTTCGGTTGCTACTACAATTTTACCACACAGGTCAAATGGGATTTCGTGGGTTCGGCAAAAGTCGAGTAGCAGATTGTACCCGGTTATGCAATTGGTGGCTTTCAGGCTGCCGGGTTTGTAATATAGTCCACTATGGATTACTCCGCTGTTGTTTCCGGTTTGATGCTGAGCCAGCGAAGATTCTTTTTCAAGAAGAACAATTCTTAGGCGAGGATTAGCGGATTGAATTTGCAGCGCTGTGGCAAGGCCTACAATGCCACCGCCTATAATGGTAATGTCGTGCACCGATTTTTTTTTCTGCGAAGCTACGCATCCAACCCGCACTCAACAACTTCTGGTAGCGAATAAAACACAAAGACCTCTTCCGTCTGAAGAGGTCTTTGCTACCTAAACCTAAACCTATGAGAAGATTTATTCTGCTCTGGTAATAGAACGTGGCAAGGTTAAATAAGTTGCGCCCCGGGTGTGGGAATTAAGAAGTTTTTAACAAGCGGTTATTTTTTGAGTTTAGCTGCATATTGCTTGTTAAACTTTTCAATTTTAGGTCTTATAACCACCTGGCAATAGCCCTGGTTAGGGTTGAGTGCGTAATAATTCTGGTGGTAGTCTTCGGCCGGATAAAATACAGAAAAAGGTGTTATTTCAGTTACAATGGGTTTTTTGAAAGCCCCGGATTGATCAAGCTGCTTTTTGTAATCTTCTGCCGTGCGTTTTTGATCTTCGTTATGGTAAAAGACTGCCGATCGGTATTGGGTGCCTTCATCGTACCCTTGCTTATTTAATGTGGTAGGATCGTGTGTGTTCCAGAAAACTTCAAGAATCTCAGCAAAGGAGATTACAGTTGGATCGAATTTAACCTGAACAACTTCGGCATGCCCGGTAAGGCCACTGCAAACCTCTTTGTAGGTTGGGTTTTTTACCTTACCCCCGGAATATCCGGACACTACCGACTCAACACCTTTCAAGCGTAAAAAGAAGGCCTCGGTACACCAAAAGCAACCCGAGCCCAGGGTTGCAGTTTCTAATTCATTCATTTTTTTTGAGGGATTAGATTGAGCTCCGGCCGCGGTAATGGCCAGTGCAAAAATCAATGTTAAGTAAACCTTCATAATTACCTTAAACATCAAAGTAGGTTGAAAAGTTTAGTCGAAATTTCTAAACCAACTTTCCGCTAATAGTTGGAGTAAAATCCCGACAGCGCATTGGCAAGTTTTGTATCGAGGTTTTGCTTGGTGCGTGTGGTCAGGTAATCGCGGGGCATGCTCGCTTCTTTTGTGCCACACAGTTTGCGGGTGGCTTCCGGCACCGCGCGCACATCGCCTGTGCATAATGCCCATCGTTCGCTCCATCGTTCTTCTGCAATGATGTCGGAATTACGTAAGTCTGCACCGCTGTTGGCATCGCGAATGTAAAGCACAATTGAGCCGCGCGATGTAACCACCTTTTCGTAGGTAATCATTTTGGCGGTAATTTTTTCGAACACCGGTACTTTCTGATCTTTTACAGTTTTCTCGCCCACCTTTACACTGTCTGTATAATTATCGGTGCGCAGGGTAGTTGCCGGCCGGCCTTCGTTATAGCCGTTAACGGTAACTTTAACGATGTGATCGACACGCGTAAGCTTAGCATTTTCTGCTTCGCGCGGAGTATAGAATTTTACAAACTGGCTTGGGTTGACGCCAAACACAACGGGTTCAAAATTCCAACCGTTAAAATTGGATAGGGTAGGCTCTACAATTACTTTAATAGTGGCGTTAAATTTTGCCTGCTCCATCATTTCAATCGACTCGCGGTATCCGGGCGAAAAGGAATTTGCATCGGCAAACAGAAAGTAGGCACGCTTGGCATCTTCGCGGGTGTTTTTAAGCATGGCCTGGATGCCCGCTTCATACGATTCTTCAGCAGCCTTGCTTTTAATTTCGCTCAGTTCTTTATACTTATTTACCGGGTTAGGAATAATTTTCAGGGCCCCGGGTGAAGTGCGGATTTGTTCGTACAACGAATTGATCAAGTCGTAATTTTGGGCCACTCCGCGCCATTTGAAGTTGTCGTTGGTGGTAATCTGGTTTTGTGCATTTTCTTCGAGGTAGCTAACCGCCAAATGATAGCTCGATTTTAAAACCTCGCGCGATTTTTTGTGATCTGGATTTTGGCGCAGCCGGGTTACAGCCTGGGAAACAGCCGAGTAATAGTCGCCTCGCTTTAATGCATTTTTGCCGGAAGTACAGTGTTGCAAGGTGCCGAGCAACAGTAGTAAGCCAACTAGTAGGGAAAGGTTTTTCATTGGGTTAGCCAAGTGGGTTTTCGAATGTCGAAAGTTATGCAATTGGTGTTTAGGCAACAATAGTGCCGAACCGCGGCTACCTTCCAAAAAGATCAATCAGCACATCGTCAACCAGCCTGCGCCAATTTCCCCACGAGTGGCCTTCGTTTACTTCGCGGTATTGGTATTCGCAGCTACTCGCTTTCAATACTTCGCTCATTTTACGACTATCAACGCTGGTATCGTTAATCAGGCCGGTTGTCATCGAAATTTTTAGTTGCACTTCGGGTTTACCCTCGCATAAGTTATAGATCTGAGGCCGGGCATAAAAGGCTGGCGATTGGATGCCCGCCAGACCAAACAAATCGGGGCGTGTAAATGCAAAATAGGTTGCCGTTAGTCCGCCCATCGAGGTTCCGATTATGGCTCTGTTTTTTGCGTTATCTTTTACCGCGTAGCGGGCCTGAATTGCCGGAATGAGCTCATCGGCAAAAAAGGTAAGGTACTTTGCATTAAGCGCCAGTTCGCTCATGCGCCTGTTGTTGGCACGATTGGCCGGCTCGCGATTATCAACCAGTACTGCTATCAGCGGTTGTATCTTTTTTGTGTGAATCAGGTTATCAAGAATCGTAGCGATATTACCAAGTTGTGGATGTTGGTACTCGTACCCATCGGTAAAGTAAGCCACCGCCAATGGGCCGTATTGTTTGAAGTTATGGGGCAGGTACACGGAGTACGTAACCTGGTAGCTAAGGACAGTACTGTTAATGAGAAGATCCGAGATCAACTCACCCTTAGGTACATTCGGATTTGAAACACTATTCTCATCTTCCTTCCACAAAGGCATGCGCAATTCAGAGTTAGGGCTACCACCCCCAACGCCCGACCATTGCTGGAATTTGTTTACCGGATCGATAATCCAGTTGGTGCCGTCAACCAGAATTTTATAATCAAGTCGTGCATCGGATGGAAATTTACATTTCAAATACCAGATATTGGTGTTCGCGAACTTGCGACCTTTGTTGTTAAAATCCTTCACATAACCCCACCCATTAAAATCGCCCATCCATTCAACCGTATTGGCGTTGCCGCGATAGAGAAAAAGCACGGAATCGTTTTGAGTTAGGGGGATTTTTGATTCGGCAAGTAAGGCCTGATATGTTTTTTCAACCTCTGCCGGATTACCCGATTGGAGTTTAGTAAAAATTAGATTTAGGGCTATATTCTGCTCCTGCGCCAGCAGCGCAAAAGAGAAGCACGTAAGTAAAAGAATTACAAAGAATCTCATTTCGAATTTGTTACCGGATCGTCTTTATCGCTTACAAACCGAACACAGAAGGCAGCAACCAATAGGAATACCCCAGCCATTACAATTGCGTAGATAGCTTGCGAGCTATAGAAGTACTTTACGATTGGCCCGCCAATGAGACCATTTACAATTTGCGGCAGAGTAATAAAGAAGTTGAACACTCCCATGTAAATTCCCATTTTATGCGCTGGTATTGCTCCGGCCAGAATTGCATACGGCATGGCTAGAATGCTGGCCCACGCCATACCTACACCTATCATAGAAAAAAGCAGCAGCGTGGGGTCGTGAATAAAATAGATGGAGATTAAGCCAATGCCCCCTGCAAGAAGCGAAACAGCATGCGTGGTTTTGCGCCCTAACTTTGCAGCAATAAAGGGAAGCAGAAGTGCGTAGATGGCTGATACACCATTGTAAACACCAAAAATAATCCCTACCCAATTGGCAGCATCGTTAAACATTTCAGAAGACCGGTCTTCTTGCGGAAGGCCATATACGTGGGTAGCCACTGCAGATGTTGTAAATACCCACATCGAGAACAACGCAAACCATGAAAAAAACTGAACAAGGCCTAATTGCTTCATGGTAGATGGCATGCCGGTAAAATCATTCAGGATTTGACTTATGCCTTTCTTACCCGTATGCTTTTCGTCTTTCAGGTATTCTTTATCGGGTGGAAATTCTTTGGTAGTAAGTACTGTCCACAAAATAGCGATTAGAAAAATTACCGCACCGATGTAAAACGAAAGTGTAACACTGTAAGGAACGCTTCCATCGGTGGTTGATTTTTCTACCCCGCCAAACTCGGCAAACAGATAAGGCAACCACGAGCCAATTACAGCGCCAATTCCAATCAAACATGTTTGAATAGAAAACCCGAGCGTACGCTGATCGGTTGGTAATAAGTCGGCAACCAGCGCGCGGAAAGGCTCCATGGCCACATTAAAAGAGGCATCCATTATCATTAAAATGCCGGCACCAATGTAGAGCGGTGGCAGCAGGCTTGCCAACACAGCTGCGTTGGGCATCATAATAAGGGCCGATGCAGCCAGGATAGAGCCGGCCAGAAAGTAAGGTCGCCTGCGGCCTAGCGAAGTCCAGGTTCTATCGCTATAGTAGCCAATTATTGGTTGTATAATCATTCCCGTTAAAGGTGCGGCAAGCCAGAACCAGGAGAGATGTTCCACCTCGGCTCCAAAAGTTGTTAAGATGCGCGAGGCATTTCCGTTTTGCAAAGCAAACCCAAACTGGATTCCTAAAAATCCAAAACTCATGTTCCAGATTTGTGCGAGGGAAAGACGTGGTTTTTGTGTCATAATTTACAAAGTGTTACCACCGGATTTCTAACCGGTCAGGTGTATAGTCTATTTCTGTCCAACGTACGGATTCTTCACCCATCGAATCGGGTTCGTTAATCGGATCGTATTTTTCTAATGGTGAAAAAAACGAATGCCGACTTTGGTTCAAAGAGAATGACTTTCCATTTATGGTAGCCTGCGAAGCGTTTGATCCGTGTAAAACAATTTTCAATGTAGTGTAAGTTGTTGTGTAGGCGCCTTCACTTTTTCCAACTACAACCAAATTTTGCGATCCGTGATTTTGAATCAATCGGGTAGCACATGCCCCTTGCTGGTACTGAAATGTTTCTCCATCATCGCTGTAAAGCAAAAACTCAGTAGATTCATTACCACAATAAATATGAAGAGCTAATTCGGTGGAAGCAATGCCTGCATGGGCTTGTGCCGGACGCATGGGTAAAACACTTCCTGCTTTTACAAACACCGGCAGCTTATGAATTGGCGATTCAATAATGGCTTCCTGATTGCCCTGCCATTGTTTGCCGGTATATAAATCATACCAGGTACCTTCCGGGAAATAGATTTTCAATAACTCTTTATTGCTTTCAACGGGCGCAACCAATATGGCGGGGCCAAACAGATATTGGTTCTGATACAAACCACTGTAAACAAGTGGATCGTGTGTGTAGTTGATAGCCAGCGAACGCTGTACCGGCATACCCGTTTTTGATGCATCGTAAAATAACGAATAGATATAAGGCATTAACTGGTACCTAAACTTAATGTAGTTGCGACAGATGTTTTCAACTTCCTCACCATAACTCCAGGGTTCGCTATCGCGGGTGTTAATCATGGTGTGTGCACGAAAGAAAGGCGATAGCGCTGCAATAGAGATCCAGCGGGCAAATAATTTCGTGTTGGCATCGCCCACAAAACCTCCGGCATCGTAACCCGCAAAAGCAATTCCCGTAAGGCCCATGCTGTTTACCAAGCGTACACCCAACAACATGTGTTCATCATAACTTACGTTATCGCCTGTCCATACAGCAGCATACCGTTGCACACCCGAAAAACCAGAGCGCGTAAGATTGAATGGTCGTTTTCCTTTTAATAACGCTTTGGTGCCCTCGTACGTGCTGCGTGCCATTTGAAAGCCGTACAGATTTCTTCCTCTGCGTGTGGTAGCTTTAGTACCTTCAAAGTCGAACTCAAGATTTTCAGGAAGAGAATGACCCCACGTTGCAATTTCATTCATGTCATTCCAGAAGCCATCAACTCCTAATGCAACGTAATCCTTAAACTGTTCAGCCCACCATGCGCGGGTTTCTGGTTTTGTGAAGTCAGGGAAATGGCACCAACCAGGCCACACTTGCCCCTCGTAATTCTGGCCATCGGGGTATTTGATAAACACATCCTGGGCAAGGCCATCTTCGTACGTTTTATAGCCGGGTTCCACTTTAATGCCGGGGTCGCACATCACAACAACATGAAAGCCCTGTTGGTTTAGGTGTGCTATCAATGCCTTGGGGTTGGGGAAGTTTTTAGGATCCCATGTAAAAATTTTATACTTATCCATGTAGTGGATGTCAAAAACAATTACATCGGCTGGGATATCCTTATCGCGAAATGTTTTTGCTAATGTTAGAACTTCCTGGTCGGGGTAATAGCTGTAGCGGCATTGCTGATAGCCAATACTCCAAACAGGCGGAAGTTCCATTCTTCCCGTAAGGAAAGTATAATGCTTTATGATTTCAGCTACCGTGGCTGCATGGATGAGGTAATACGTCATTTCACCTGCATCGGCCGAAAAAGATGCAAAGCGATTGTTGGAAGCACCGAAATTGAAAAAACTTTTATAACTGTTATCGAAGAACAGACCATACACAAGGTGTTGGTGGATGCCAATGTAAAAGGGAGTAGAACAATAGAGCGGGTCGGAACCTGAGTGGTATCCATAGGCATCGGAATTCCAGTTTTGAAACGCATGGCCTTTGCGATCGAGACCTCCGGTTTTTTCTCCGAGCCCGATAAACCGCTCGCCCGGCTGTAATTTTTTATACGTAGTTACCTGTTCACCATTCCAGGCTGTACCAAACGTATCGTCTTCGTTTATTACCTTTCCATCTAATGTTTGTAAAGAAAACCGCACCGGGTGTTTGGATACAACCAACTGCGTGCTTGCTGTTATGAGCGTTAGTATTGATTCGGTTTCAACAACGTTAAAGGCGGTAGATTCCGGAGTGCCTACTACGGCATACGAAAAAGCTTCGAAGGGTTCTTTAGAGATACTTATTTTAAAAATTGATTCGTTGTACAAATCAACTTTAAAGTTGCCGTTGCTTGTTGTACCGGAAATTCCTGATGGCGTTTTGGTAACAGCTGTAAGTACACCAAGACTTTGGCTTGAAGAGGAATTGAGAATGGGATTCATCAAAAAAAATAAGAGTTAAGAAGCCTGAAATTAAATTATTGGCTACTAACTCTTATCGTAATGCTGTAAAAAAAACGAGGCTATTTTTTCTTGCCTTGTTTTTTAAGTGATGAATTACGGATTACCAATCTTGTTTTCAAGACTTTTGTTTCAGGCTGCGGCTCGAAGTCTTCTTTATCTTTTAACTCAATCTGGCGGATGAGTAAGCGGGCAGCTTCCTGCCCCATTTCAAAGCCTGGCTGATCGATGGAGGTGAGCGATGGTTCCATCAACTCGCCAAAAAACCAGTTGCTGAAACCCAGCAATGCGATGTCTTGCGGAATTTTAAGCCCCTTTTCCTTAATAGCTACCATGGCGCCCATTGCCATGGGATCATTTCCGGCAAATACAGCATCGGGCAAAGGATTTTGAGAGAGCAGTTTGTTCATGCCGCGTTTACCTTCTTCAAAAGTTCCTGAAGGCACGCTGATTACCACGCTTTCATCGTATTTTAATCCGTTTTCCTCCAACGCATCTTTGTAGCCGCGCAGGCGATCAATGCTGATAATCAGGTTTGGCGACCCATTGAGGTGCGCAATTCGCTTACAGCCTTGTTCTATCAGGTGCTTAACACCTTCTTTTGCCCCGGCATAGTCGTCAACAATTACCTTACTGCTGGTGGGGCTGTTGTACATTCTATCGTAAAACACGATAGGCACCCCTTTGGAGATTATACTCTCGATGTGGTCAAAGTTGTTGGTTTCGCGCGAAATGGAGATGAGCATGCCATCTACACGGCTGTTAAAAAGGGCCTTAATATCGGTAAGCTCGCGTTGGTACGACTCGTTAGACTGAGCCAGAATTACGTTATAGCCGGCTGTATAGGCCACATCTTCAATACCGCTGATTACAGTTGAGAAGAAGAAATGGACGATTTCGGGTATGATTACTCCAATGGTATTGGTTTTTTTTTGGCGGAGGTTAAGGGCTACAATGTTGGGTTGGTAGTTGAGTTTATCTGCCAGTTCGTTTACCGCTTTTTTGGTTTGAACACTGATATCGGGATGGTCTTTAAGTGCCCGCGAAACGGTGGAGGGGGAGATGCCCAACTCGCGGGCAATGTCTTTAATGGTAACCTGGTTAAACTTCATGTCAAATCTGCTTTTTTATAAAAATTTCAAATATTTGTGATTTAAGCAAACGTTTGCGGTGACGTTTCCGGAATATTTGTATGGGATTTTACCGAAACAAGCTTGTTTGCTCATAAAAACCCGGTAATATTGAATAGAAATCATGTTTTTTAATTCTATGCAATTAACAAATTTGATTTCGAATAAGTACTCTAAAACAACAATTAAACCCTAAAACAATTAAGTATGAGTAAACTGTATCTGTTAGTACGCAGGTGCCTTACGGTAGCGCTGGTTATGGCAGCCTTTGCAGGCTATGCCCAGCAATCTGTAACGGGCAAAGTAACAGCAGCCGATGACGGCTCGGGCATTCCCGGTGTGAATGTGCTGGAGAAAGGAACCAGCAATGGTACCGTTACGGATTCGGATGGAAATTTCAGAATTAACGTTGGTGCCAACGCTACACTGGTATTTTCATTTGTAGGCTACGCTACACAAGAAGTGGCGGTAGGAAGCCAAAGTTCGGTAAACGTTTCGTTACTATCGGATGTAACGGCTTTGAGCGAAGTTGTTGTGGTAGGGTATGGTACGCAAGACAAGAAAGAAATTACAAGCTCTGTTACGAGTATCAAATCTGAGGATTTTAACAAAGGTACCGTAAATGACCCTGTTCAATTGTTACAGGGAAAAGTAGCGGGCTTAAACATTACCCGCCCAGGTGGAGACCCTAATGCCGGCTTTAACATCAGACTGAGAGGTGTTGGTACAATTGGTGCCAATGCAGAACCCTTGGTTGTAATTGATGGTGTAATTGGCGGTTCCTTAAGTACAGTTGATCCCAATGATATCCTTTCGGTTGATGTTTTAAAGGATGGTTCAGCCGCAGCGATTTATGGAAGTCGGGGCGGAAGTGGTGTTATTCTGATTACCACTAAGTCCGGAAAGAAAGGAAGAGTAGACGTAAGCTATAATGGATCAGTAGCGGTTGAAAGTATTGCCAGAACCATCGATTTTATGAGTGCCGATGAATATCGTCAGGTACAAGGTGCAGTAAATTTAGGATCGAGCACAAATTGGCTGGACGTAGTTACCAAAAAAGGGAGCGCTATGGTTCACAACTTATCTCTTTCTGGCGGTAGTGAAAAAACAACTTACAGAGCATCTTTTAACGTTAGAGAGGCTTCAGGTATCGCAATCAATTCAGGATTTACCCAGCTAAACGGTCGTTTGAACCTTACCCAAAAGGCGCTAAAAGACAAGGCAACATTTACAATGAATGTTTCATCCACTACCAAAGATGCCGAGTATGGTTTTACTGAATCTTTGCGATACGCAGTAATAGCGAATCCTACTATGCCAGTATATGACAATACAACTACAAGCCCCACTGCTGGTGGTAATTTTGGCGGCTATGCGCAGCGCGATATTTTTGATTTTTTCAATCCGCTGGCTATAGCTGAGCAAAACCAAAACGATGGCAAGGATACACGCTTACTAACGAGCTTGAGAGGTGACTATGATTTCAGCGATGTAATTAATGGATTATCTGCAGCCGTATTTTATTCACAGCAGCGCGAATCGGATTTCAGGGGATATTATTACTCCAAGTTTTCAAAATTCAGAGGAGCTGGAAGAAATGGATTAGCGGGCAGAAGAAACGACCAACGGTTTAATGAATTGTTTGAAACGACAGTTAACTACAACAAGAATATTAATAATGCTAACCTTGCTTTACTTGGTGGATACTCTTATCAGTACTTCCTAAACGAAGGTTTTGGAATGGAAGGAGGCAACTTCCTTACAGATGCTTTTGGTTATAATAACATGGGAGCAGCTCTGGATTTTGCAAATGGATTAGGAAATGTATTTAGCTACGCTAATTCCAACAAGTTGGTAGCTTTTTTCGGAAGAGCCAATTTGAATGTTTCAGAAACTTACTTTGCATCGGTTAGCGCTCGATATGAGGGCTCATCACGGTTTGGAAAAAACAATAAGTGGGGTTTATTTCCCGCAGCTAGTGCTGGTGTTACCCTCAGTAATCTGGTTGATATTCCATCAGTTAACAGCCTGAAATTAAGAGCCAGCTACGGTGTAACTGGTAACCAGCCTGGTTCTTCGTATGAGTCACTTTCGAGAATAGGAAGGTTAGGAAACTTTTTCTACGAAGGAGTTTACGTTCCAAGTTATGGCCCAGTTTCAAATGCTAACCCGGATCTAAAGTGGGAAACAAAATCTGAAATAGATTTTGGAGTTGACTTCTCAATGTTGAATAACAAACTAACCGGTACCATTGATTACTATACCCGTACCACGAAAGACATGATTTTGCCGGTAAATGTGCCTGTTCCACCAAATTTGTATGGAACTACGTTAGTTAATATTGGTGAATTAAAGAATGACGGTTTTGAACTAGCACTTAATTACAATCCGATGAAGGCTGGTCTTATCAAGTGGACTGTAGGCGGTAACTTTTCAACCTATAACACAAAGGTTGTTAGTTTGACCTCTGGCCCGCTAAGTTTTGGATCTGGGGGAGTACTTTATAGAGCCGGAATGGGAGCGCCAGGTCAAAATGACTTTAGACTGATAAGGGTTAAGGAAGGTCAACCCCTTGGTGAAATCTGGGGACCTGTGCAAGTAGGAGTAAACCCTGATGGAACTCCTAAGTTTAAGGACATTAATGGTGATGGTGGTAACTATTGCGATTGTGATGACGACAAGACTGTACTTGGCAACGGGTTGCCTAATTTTACGGCAGGTTTAAATTTCACCGTATCATACAAGAACTTTGATTTAAGTACATTTTTTAGAGGAGCATTTGGTCATGACTTGGTTAACAGTTACCGCGGTTTTTATGAAAACCGGGAATCAACCACAGTTGGTAACTATAACATAGTAAATACCAAATATTACGATCCAAATATAACCAAGGCGGTGTTCAATAGTTCGCACGTTGAAAAGGCAAGTTTTGTTAAACTTGATAATATGCAAATCGGTTACAACGTACCGTTAAAAGGTGGTTCTACTTTTACCAACTTTAGGGTATATGTGGCTGGACAGAACCTATTTGTGATTACAGGCTACACAGGAATTGACCCCGAAGTTCGTTATACCGACCGCATCGATGGTGATGGTGGTGGTAATCCAGGTGCTGTGGATGCGTTGTCTCCAGGTATTGAGAGGAGATCAACCTATTTCACCACCCGCACTTTCACCTTTGGTGTTAACATCGGATTTTAAAATTTGATCCAAAATGAAAATGAAACAAAATATTATTAAAAAGATAGCAGCTCTTAGTATCGCATTGACTTTTTTTAATCAATCCTGTACTAATCTGGATGAAGAGATTTACAGTGATGTTACAGCTGATAATTTTTTCAAAACCAATGAAGAATTTATATCGGCACTGGGGCAGGCGTACGCTTCTTTAGGCGGACTAGGAAATCACTCTAACCTTTGGTCTGTTCAGGAAATTTCTTCTGACGAGCTCGTTATTACCACTAAAGGTGGTGACTGGTACGATGGAGGTGTACTTATTCAGCTACACCAACATAATTGGACTATTGATAATGGCTTTTTCAATAATACCTGGCAATTTCTTTACGGTGGCATTAATAACTGTAACAGATTGATATATCAATTTGGCCAATCAGATGCCCCACAGGCTACTGCGTTTATAAATGAATTGCGCGCCCTTCGAGCCTTATGGTATTATTGGTTACTAGATTCTTTTGGCAACGTACCGCTTGTGGTTGATTTTAAAGAAACCAGCCCTGTAGGGAATTCAACCCGGGCTCAGGTTTTTGCTTTTGTTGAAAGCGAATTAAATGCCGTGATTAACAATTTGCCCACAGATGTTTCTGCGGTAACCTACGGAAGAATGACTAAGTGGACTGCACATGCCATTAAATGCAAACTGTATTTGAATGCAGAAGTTTATACTGGTACTGCAAAATGGACTGAGGCAGCAGCAGAAGCTCAAGCTATTATCTCAAGTGGTAAGTACAATTTGGAATCTAGCTACAAAGATAACTTCTCGATTAATAATGCCGGATCAACAGAGAATATCTTTGTCTACCCATACGATAAGGTGTTTGCTGGTGGATTTAACTGGCCAATGATGACGCTACATTATGCCAGTCAGGGTGTATATAAGCTTACTGCACAACCTTGGAATGGATATTCTGTAGTTGAGGAATTTTATAACTCTTACATTGACCCAGCCCAAAACCCAGGGCCGCAAGGACCTGTGTGGAAGGGCTTGACGAGTGATTTAAATGGGGATGGAATATCTGACGACAATGGCACTGTGGACTCTAGATTGTCAAATTTTGTGGTCGGCCCGCAATTCAACCCCGATGGAACACGCGCTTCAGATCCTGGTTTTGAAGGACCGACTACTGCTGCACCAGACCCTGACGGAGCACCCCTGACCTTTACTCCACAGATAAACCAAATTTATCCGAATGGATGGAGACAGGGCGGTGCACGGATTGGTAAGTACCAGTACGAGGTAGGTGGAACAAATAATATGAGTAATGACTTTGTTGTATTTAGATATGCAGACATATTACTTTCACGTGCGGAAGCCCTTTGGAGACTGAATTCAGGAAGTGCAGAAGCTTTGACGCTGGTTAATCAAATCAGAACAAGAGCCGGTGTAACAGCTTATGGCTCGCTAACGGCAGATAATTTAGTTGCTGAAAGAGGCCGTGAAATGTTTGCAGAGATGACCCGCAGACAAGATTTAATTCGCTTCGATAAGTGGGGCAGTACTTGGTGGGAAAAACCTGTTAGTACTGCCACTTACAAATTATTCCCGATTCCCAAGGCTCAGCGGGATGTGAATAGTTTACTTCAGCAAAACCCTGGTTATCCTAACTAATACGATTTAAAAGATTCCTGAAAGGCAAACAGTAATGTTTGCCTTTTTTTATTCAGCTTTAATAAATTTGGCACTGAATGTTCAGAGTATTCATTTTCGCCTTCATTTGTGCTGTCTTTTCGAAGTGTGCTGCCGATCAAAAAGGAAAAACACTCTTCCTACGTAAGAATTCTCTATCTACAATGATTAATTTTAGAAATGAGCTTATTTATTCGGAAGATGTTAATGCTTATACTTTTAAGAATTTTTACAATGGTGGCGGAGTAGGGCTCGGAGATTTCAATTCAGATGGCTTATTGGATATTTTTTTAGCTGGAAACCAAGTCTCTAACCGGTTATATATCAATCAGGGCAATTTTAAATTTAAGGATTTTACAGATGAGGCAGGACTCAGCTCGATTGGCTCATGGACCACGGGTGTGAGTATTGTTGATATAAATGGAGACAATTTGCCCGATATTTATCTCTGTAAGTCTGGCCCACCAAATACCCCGGGCCGAAAAAATCAATTATGGATCAATAAAGGTGGACTTAGGTTTGAGGAGTCTGCAGAAATCTTCGGCCTTGACCACCTGGGATTGTCAACACATGCAGCTTTCTTTGATTTTGATTTGGATGGTGACCTTGATTGCTATTTATTAAATAATTCTATCCGTTCGATTGGGGCATACGACCTAAGGCCAAACCAGAGATTAGTACGAGACTCACTAGGTGGAAATAAGTTACTTCGGAATGACAAGGGTAAATTTATAGACGTTACGGCCGAGGTTGGTATCTTTAGTAGTGCAATAGGCTTTGGCCTAGGGGTAACAATTTGTGATATAAATATGGATGGCTGGCCAGACATTTATGTTTCAAACGATTTTTTTGAACGCGATTATTTATACATTAATCAGGATGGGATTGGTTTTATTGAAAGCCTGGAAGACTACATTCAGGAACATAGTATGGGATCTATGGGAGCGGATGTGGCTGACGTTAACAATGATTTGCTTCCTGATATTTTTGTAACAGAAATGCTTCCTCGCAGTGATGCCCGCTTGAAGACCAAAGCTCAATTTGAAAATTGGGAGAAACTGACCTCAGCACACAAAAATGGGTATGGAAAACAATTTGGAAGAAATGTATTACAGAAGAATAATGGCAATGGCACATTTAGTGAAGTGGGGAGATATGCCGAAGTGGATGCCACAGATTGGAGTTGGGGAGCATTATTGTTCGACATGGACAATGATGGGCTTAAAGATATTTTCGTAGCGAACGGAATTTATAAGGATTTACTTGATCAGGACTATGTGAATTTCATGGCAAATCCGGATCGGATTAGAAAAATGATTTTAAGCAAGGGCAAGGTAATCAAACAGCTAATGGATTCGATTCCATCTGCCCCCATAGCAAATTTCGCTTTTCAAAATCTTGGCGATTTTCAGTTTTCAGACAATAGTCTAGCTTGGGGTTTTAATGAAGAAACATATTCTAACGGATCTGCATATGGAGATCTTGATAATGATGGTGATTTAGATCTGGTTATTAATAATGTAAATATGACGGCTTCCGTTTTTGAGAACACTGCGAACACCGTTACCGGTAATAATTCATTTTCAATCGATTTAAAAATGGTTGGCAAAAATTCGTCAGCGATTGGCGCAAAAGTATTTGTGAAAACTAATTCAATCTGGCAATATCAAGAGAATAATCCATTTAGAGGTTTTATGTCTACAGTGGATTCTAGGCTTCACTTTGGGGTTGGAAAATTGGAGTTAATCGATACTGTTATTATCGTTTGGCCCAATAGCAGTACTTCTCTCTTGACAAATTTGAAAGTAAACGTACTGCATGAAGTGTCTTTTGAAAAAGCAACCCTTGATAGCTATGATTGGAAAAGGAATTTTACCCGCAAGGATTTCACGTATTTTGGTAAGCCTCAACCAAATTCAATAAACTTTACTCATGTTGAAAGCGAATTTAACGACTTTGATCAACACAGACTTAAGTTTATAATGAGCTCCAATGAAGGCCCCTGTTTGTGCAAAGGAGATATTAATGGTGATGGAAAGGATGACTTCTATATTGGAGGAGCAAAAGGAAAGTCGGGAAGTCTTTTTGTAACACAAGGAAATTCTTACACGCAGGTAAATCAAAACCAACTTGAGCAGGATCGAGAATCCGAAGATACCGGGTGTGTCTTTTTTGATGCAAACGGAGATGGTATGTTAGATTTGTATGTTTCGTCCGGAAGCCTTGAATATTCTACGAGTTCAGTTGCATTAGCCGATAGGTTGTATTTTAATTTCAATAAATTCTGGAAGAAATCGGAGCAGTTACTTCCGTCTAAATTGACTTTTGAAAGCACAAAGGCAGTAACTGCGGCTGATTTTGATCTGGATGGTGACATGGATCTATTTGTGGGTGTTCGATTGAATTTGTTGAGCTATGGGACACCTTGCTCAGGTTATTTATTGAAAAATGATGGTCATGGAAATTTCGAAAGTGTTTCTGAAACCATTGGGCCAGGCTTGACTGAGTTAGGTATGATTACTGATGCCAGGTGGTCTGATTTGAATAATGATGGCCTACCGGATTTAATAGTTGTGGGAGAATGGATGCCTATTAAGTGTTTTATTAACATAAACGGCCAATTATTGGATAGGACTAAAGAACTTGGCTTACAGAATTCGAACGGGTGGTATCAGAGTGTAGAGATTGTTGATATAAACAGTGATGGCTTACAGGATATTGTTGTAGGCAATCACGGTCTCAACTCGCAATTTAAGGCAAGCTTTCTGAGCCCTTTAACACTGTATGTTAGTGATTTTGATCGTAACGGATTTACTGATCCAATATTGACGCGTAGGGTGGAAGGAAAAGAATTGCCTATGGTTTTGCGAAACGAGCTATTAGCTCAAATACCCGGATTAAGAAAGAAGTATGTTCGATTTAAAGATTATGCAAACCAAACAGTTCAAGATTTATTCGAAAAGTCGCAGTTGGATCAAGCATTACGCCTTACCGCTACAGAATTGAAGTCGGCAGTCTGGATCAATACGGGTTCCGGTTTCGAGCAGTTTCCATTACCATACGAAGCGCAGCTATTTCCTATATACGCAATCTTGCCGATTGATGCTGACAGTGATGGAAATTTGGATTTACTGGTTGGAGGAAATCAAAGCAAGGCAAAACCCCAAATGGGTATTTACAGTGCAGGGTACGGTGCATTTCTGAAAGGTAGGGGCAACGGAAATTTTGATTTTGTGCCTCCAAGAATTTCTGGAATAGAGATTAAGGGGGATATTAGGAGTATAAAATGCCTGAATAATAGTAGTGACCCTTTAATACTAATCGCCAGGAGTAACGATAGTTTAGTTTTTTTATCTAAGTTAAAACCATGAAAGGATTTTTGTTTTTTGTAACGCTCTGTGTTATATCACTTGGTTTGGTCAATTGCAACAGACTTATTGATTCAAAAAGAATAAGTTCTAAGTATGACAGCCTTGTGCTGGATGTTCGATTTGGCATGGAGAGAAAGGAATTTTTTGATTATTGCTGGGAGATGAACCGTCAGAAGATATTAACTCATGGGCCCACCAATCAAAATGTGGAATACGAATTTCAAGGTGTTAAAGATAAAATCATCATGAGATTTTATCCTTCCTTTTATGAAGAGCGTGTTTATGAATTGCCGGTTACTTACACGTATCAGGCATGGGCACCATGGAATAAGGAGTATGATTCAGAGCACCTCCTAGTTGAAATATTAGATTTATACAAGCGAGTGTACGGCAATGATTTTAAAAGTATTGTTCACCCAACAATGGGCGAGGTGTTTTATAAATTCGATAAATACAGGAGAATAAATATTTTTTTACGGGATGAGCAATTTGTGCAGGTTGTATTCTCAGACATGAGAGTTTTGAAACAACTTAAAAAGGAGTACGAGTCAGAAGTAATAGATTTGGAATAAGAGACTTTTAATGCGATTTTTCTATTTGGTGTTGATTGGAGCATTATGCCTAACCTGCTCACGGAGAACAACCGATGATAAGTTGTTCAGATTAGTTTCGCCTGGCACTTCGGGCGTTAACTTTTCAAATAACCTACATTTTGATCAGGCTTTTAATATTTACACCTACCGTAATTTTTATAATGGTGGTGGTGTGGCATTAGGTGACATTAATAACGATGGTTTGATTGATATTTTTTTTACGGCTAATCAGGAGAGGAATAGACTATATTTAAATAAAGGTAATTTCAAATTTGAAGATATTTCGGAGTTGGCTGGTATTGGTGGAAGTAAAGCATGGTCAACCGGAGTTAGTATGGTTGATATTAATGGAGATGGGTGGTTGGATATTTACGTTTGTAACTCGGGTGATGTGAAAGGTGATAACAAAGAGAATGAACTATTTATTAATAATGGGAATTTAACATTTACAGAGCGTGCGAGCCACTATGGAATTGCTGATTCTGGATTTTCCACACACGCGGTATTTTTTGATTACGATAACGACTCAGATCTGGATTTATACATCTTAAATAATTCCTATCAGGCAATTGGATCATTTAATTTGATGAAGAATGTTCGCAATGAACGCGACTTACTCGGGGGAGATAAGCTATATAGGAATGATAATGGCAAGTTTAAAGATGTTAGTAAAGAAGCAGGCATATTTGGAAGTGTTATTGGATTTGGATTAGGCGTTACAGTGGGAGATATTAATGGTGATGGATGGTTAGATATATATGTTTCGAATGATTTTTTTGAACGTGATTATCTTTACATTAACTTAAAGGATGGTACGTTTAAAGAGTGCCTTACTAGTCAGATTGAATCCATTAGCGGGGCTTCTATGGGAGCTGATTTAGCTGACATCAACAACGATGGCTTGCCTGATATATTTGTTACAGAGATGCTGCCAAATGACTATGGAAGATTAAAATCAGTTACCACATTTGAGAATTGGGATCGTTACCAATATAGTGTGCAGAATGGATATCATCATCAGTTTACAAGAAACATGTTGCAACTCAATAACGGTAATAATTCTTTCTCTGAAATAGGCAGGTTAGCCAATGTGGCAGCAACTGATTGGAGTTGGGGCGCTTTGATTTTCGATATGGACAATGATGGATACAAAGATATTTTTGTTTCTAATGGAATTTACCAGGATCTGACTGATCAAGATTACCTTCAATATGTCTCAAGTGAGGAGGTAGTTCGGTCGGTTGTTTCTAATAAGAATGTGAATTATAAGAAACTGGTAGAATTAATACCTTCCAATCCCATACCTAACTTCAGTTTTAAAAACTTAAAGAACCTGCAATTCGAGAATGTTGCAGGTGCATGGGGTTTAGATGCATTAGGATTTTCGAATGGTGCCGCCTATGGCGATCTTGATAACGATGGGGATATGGATTTGGTAATTAACAATGTTAATGCAACAGCGTTAGTTTACGAAAATCAGGCAACAAGATTATATCCAGACAATAAGTATTTAAAGTTTGTTTTGGAAGGTCCGCTGTATAATAATTTTGCAATTGGTACTGCCATTCGGGTATATGCAGCCGGTGAACTTTTTTATATCGAAAATGTACCTAACAGAGGCTTCCAATCTTCGGTAGATGGAAGACTTAACTTAGGATTAGGCGCATTGAATAAAGTTGACTCAATTGTAGTATCCTGGCCTAAGGGAAAGCAAACCAAACTTTATGAAATCGAAACTAACAAGACCCTGGTACTAAATTTCAGCGATGCCCGGGAGTATAAGGCTGTAGCGCATCAGAAAAATCAAATGTTTCAACCCATACCTTCTTTTATAGAAGCCGAGCACATTGAAAGTCAATTTGTGGATTTTGATAGAGATAAACTGATTTTTCATATGTTAAGTACACCAGGCCCTAAGCTTACTGTGGGTGATGTAAATGGAGACTATCTGGATGACATTTATTTAGGTGGCGCAAAGGGGCAAACCGGAACCTTGTTACTTCAGAACAAAAATAAAGGGTTCACCAGATTAACGGTGGCTGCGTTTGAGGGTGATAAAATGTCTGAAGATGTAGCGTGCATTTTTTTTGATGCCGATGGTGATTCAGATTTGGATTTGTACGTGGCCAGTGGTAGTAACGAATTCTCCACCAGCTCAATTGATCTTGCAGATAGGCTCTACTTTAATGATGGAAGAGGGAACTTTACGAAGTCCACGCAAATTTTGCCGAAAGGAGATTTCGAGAACACATCGGTTGTAGTGGCGGCAGATTTTGATAAGGATGGAGATTTGGATTTATTTGTTGGAATCAGAAGCCATCCCTTTTTTTATGGTAAACCAACAAATGGCTATATCCTTCAGAATGATGGAAACGGATTTTTTTCTGATATAACTGATCATGTTGCAGGTGGATTAAAATCTATTGGTATGATTACGGATGCAGTCTGGGCTGATATAAATGGAGATAGTTGGGTTGATTTAATAGTGGTCGGTGAATATATGCCTGTAAAAGTATTTCTTAATCAAGGCGGTACATTTACTGACGATACTGAAAGGTATGGCTTGGAAAACTTTAAAGGCTGGTGGAGTAAAGTTATTGCGGCCGATGTGGACAATGATGGAGATTTAGATATTGTGCTGGGTAATCATGGATTAAATTCAAGATTTAAATCTAACGGCAGTTATCCAATTGAATTATTTGTTAACGATTTTGATGGTAATGGATCAATAGAACAAATCCTTTGCATGTACTTTAATGATGAAAGTTATCCTTTAGTGCTTCGCCATGATTTAGTCTCTCAAATTCCTTCTCTTAAAAAGAAGTACCTCAGGTACCAGGATTTCAAAACCCAGAACATGCTTCAAATATTCGGGGCCAAAGGAATAGAGTCTTCCATTCAGCTAATGGCTACTGAATTGAGGAGCGGTTTGCTGCTTAACCATGGGGGTAGTTTCGAGTTTAGGCCTTTACCCATTGAGGCGCAATTTTCTCCAATTTTTGCAATAGTGTCCAATGATTTTGATAATGATGGGTTTGTGGATTTAATTATTGGCGGAAATCTATACAACGTGAAACCAGAGGCGGGTCGTTATGATGCCAGCGAGGGTCTGTTTTTGAGAGGAAAGGGCGATGGAACTTTTGCGCCCGTCTTACCTAGAATCTCCGGGTTAAAATTGGTAGGTGAAGTTCGGGATTTGAAAATTCTTCACATTCAATCCAAAGTCATTCTTCTGGCGGCACGCAACAATGATTCATTAATGAGTTGGCTTGTACAATGATTCAATTTCGGTGTTTATTGGGTTTAGTAATCATCGGCATGTTGGTAGGTGGATGCAAGCAGGCGAATACAAATTTTAAAGTTGTAAGCCCGGCACATTCAAATGTTCATTTTTCAAATGAATTAGCAGAGGACGCTGACTTTAACATTATACAATATTTGTATTTCTATAATGGTGGTGGAGTGGCCATAGGCGATATAAACAATGACTCATTACCTGATATCTATTTTTCTTCTAACCAAAAATCCAATAGGCTCTATTTAAATAAGGGAAACTTTAAATTTCTGGACATTACGGAGCAGGCTGGTGTTGCTGGTTTTGGCAATTGGAAGAGTGGAGTAACTATGGCAGATGTGAATGGTGACGGGTTGTTAGATATTTTTTCATGTGGTGTAGGGGGGTATAAAAAATTTACAGGAGCCAACAGGCTATATATTAATAATGGTGATTTAACATTTAGCGATCAAACCGAAAAGTATGGCCTGGCTTTTCAAGGATTTTCTTCGCAGGCAATTTTTTTTGACTACGACAATGATGGAGATTTGGATATGTACCTGGTTAACCATTCAGTTCGGTCAGTAAGGAACTACGGTGATGTAAGTTTACGTTTTCAAAGCGATTATAAATCTGGAGATAAACTATATCGCAATGAATTGTATCCAGCCGGTTTAGAGAAGTTTACGGAAGTTACGGCCACTTCCGGAATTTATGATAGTCATGTTGGATATGGGTTAGCGGTAGCTGTTGCCGATTTTAATGATGATAATTTCCTGGATATTTATGTGAGCAATGATTTTCAGGAAAACGATTATTTGTACATGAATCAGAGAGATGGAACTTTTAAAGAGAAGTCTGGTACCAGCCTTAAGCATAGCAGTCGGTTTTCCATGGGTAGCGATGTTGGTGACATTAATAACGATGGTTATTTAGATATCATCACAATGGATATGCTGCCAAAGGATGAGTATATTCAGAAAACAACTGCTGGTGAAGATCCTATGGATATAGTTCTTTACAAGCTCAAAGCTGGTTTTGGTTATCAGGTGTCCAGAAATTGTTTACAACTAAATCAAGGTGTTGATGCCAAGGGTGAAGTTTATTTTTCTGATATCGCCCCGTTAGCCGGGGTTGAGGCAACAGATTGGAGTTGGTCGGTTCTGATGGAAGATTTAGACAATGACGGCCTCAAAGATGTATTCATTACAAATGGAATTCCAAGAAGACCTAACGATCTGGACTATATAAATTATATTTTGAATGATTCTGTACAAAGGTTTGCGGGCGATAGCGAGTTGATCAAATATATGCCAAAGGGACCTGTCTCGAATGTATTGTTGCGGAATCTTGGTAATCTGAAGTTTGGAGACTTTTCGGTTGGTGACTTGAACTGGCCCAAAGGCTTCTCGCATGGAGCTGCCATGGCCGATCTCGATGGTGATGGAAGACTTGATATTGTAATTAACAATCTTAATGAAGTAGCGACCATTATCCGGAACACGAATCAATCGGATAAAAGTTGGGTTCAAATCGCACTGCAAGGCGGTAAAGGAAATACCTTTGGTTTAGGTGCAAAGATTACCGTATTCACTGATTCCCTAAAAGTAACAAGCCGGGTAATGGCAACTCGTGGCTGGCAATCCAGCTCTGATAATGTTTTGCATTTTGGTTTAGGAGCCAGCACTCGAATAGACTCAATACAGATAGTATGGCCGGAGGGAGAAGTTCAGCTCATCAAGGGGGCTTCCTTAAATAAAAAGTTAACTCTTAAGAAGAGCAACACCTCTACTTTGGTATATGCACTTAAAACTACCTACTTAGTTACAGACACTACCTTGGCACAAATTCACCATATTGAGAATGAATATATTCCATTTCGACAAGAGTTTTTGTTGACACAATCGTTGGCAGCAGAAGGACCGGCAATGGCATTTGCAGATATTGACAATGACAGGTTGACTGATTTCTTTTTAGGTGGCGCCCGGGGAAACCGAAGCAAGCTGATATTACAAAAGTCAAAGGGCGTACGGACAGTAGATCTTGATGCAGATTTGATTCCGACAGATGCGGATGTTGTTGGAGCGCAGTTCTTTGATGCTAATGGTGATGGTTTGGAAGATTTAATTATTGTGCGCGGAGGCCAAGAAGTTGACAATTTGCAATCAATGATGCCATCACTTTATTTAAATACAGGCAACAGTTCTTTTAAGAAAAGCGGATTGCTGCCAGATATTCTGGTAAATGCTTCTTGTGTAAAAGCTTTTGATTTTGATGGCGATGGTGATATGGATTTGTTTATCGGGGGTGGTGTTGTAGGAGGAAGTTTTGGGCTAAAACCTAAAAGTTATCTGCTTAAAAACAACGGAAAGGAGGGGTTTGAGATTGTTAATCATTTGCTGCCGACAGCGCAATTAGGGATGGTAAAAGATGTGATTTGGCAGGATGTAAATGGAGATTCAATGGTAGATTTAGTAATAGTAGGATTATGGATGCCTATTACAATATTGCAACAACAAAGTGATGGAACCTTCAAAAATGTAACCGAGAAACTGGGTTTTTCAGCAACTTCTGGTTGGTGGAATACCATATTTTCTTACGATGTTGATAGCGATGGAGACATGGACTGGGTTGTAGGAAATTTAGGGTTAAACTCTCGGTTACGGGCTAGCAAGTCGCAACCTCTTGAATTATGGGCTGCTGATCTTGACGAAAACGGGAGCAATGATCCGATTATGACCTACTTTAATGGAGGCCGGTATCCTTTTATTACCCGAGATCAACTTACTCGACAAGTTCCTTCATTAAAGAGGAAATTTCCTCGATATTCAGATTTTGGCAAGGCGAGCATTGAGCAGCTACTACCTAAAAATCAGATTGCCAATGGTGCATTACTTCGAGTGGAAATGCTGGAGTCAATATGGGTTGAAAATTCACCAAGTGGATATAAAATTCATAACTTACCACGTGAGGCACAAATGTTCCCAATCTTGGATTTCGAGTTAGCAGATGTGGATTCAGATGGAAAGCCAGAACTTTTAGCTGTTGGAAATCTCACAGACTTTCAGTCCGAAATTGGCAGGCAGGATGCTGGGTATGGGTTGGTTATGAAACTGAATAAGAGTGCCTCTTTTGAAGTTATTCCCAATAGAGTAACCGGATTTTGGGTGAATGGGGCTGCCAGAAAAGTAAAACTTTTCAACAATTCGAAAAATGGAATAACAATACTTGTTGGTAGAAATAATGAATCAGCTTTGACATTTAGAACCAAATCAAAAAACCAAAATACTTCAGCCTCCAGGTAATAAACTTTTCAATAACTTCTAATATCAGTATGAAACGATTGTTATTTTTTCTCGGCTTACTTTTTATAGCATGCAATGGAGATAACAAAGACTACAAAGCCTTAGTTGAACAACCGGAGTTTTTACACCGCACCCTCAAGCAAGTTACTGATGTAATTGTGCATGATATTTTCTCACCACCTGTAGCAAGTCGTATCTATGCGTATTGTACCATTGCCGCGTATGAGGCGATAATTCCTCAGGACAGTAGCTACGTTTCGTTGGCCGGCCAGCTACATGGGTTAACAGAAACACCTAAACCGGAGCCCGGAAAGGAATATTGTTTTCCTATTTCCTCTATGCAGGCTATGTTTAAGGTAGGCCGCACCCTTATTTTTTCAGAAGATAAGATGGATGTCTTCTACCGTCAACTGATGAGCGAAGTTGAAACCCTGAAGGTTCGTGGCGATGTTCTGAAGCGATCAATCGACTACGGTAATCAAGTGGCAGATCACATTCTTGAATGGTCTGGCAAAGATAATTACAAGCAAAGCCGCTCATTCCCCAAGTATTCGATCTCCAATGACCCAGCCACTTGGAAACCAACCCCACCCGCCTACATGGATGCTGTAGAACCTCACTGGAATAAAATCAGAACGTTTGTAATTGATTCAGCCGGCCAGTTTAAACCTAACCCGCCCACGCCCTTTTCAACCAATAAGACAAGCCAGTTTTATAAAGAAGCTTTGGCTGTTTACGAAGCTGGAAAAATGCAGACTCCAGAGCAACGCGAAATAGCTTTCTTCTGGGATTGCAATCCGTTTATGATGAATGTGAAAGGACACGTAATGTTTGCCACCAAAAAGATTTCGCCTGGCGGGCACTGGATTAACATTACGGCAACGGCTTGCCGTGGATCGAACGCATCGGTTATAGAATCGGCAGAGGCCTACGTACGAGTCTCCATTGCATTGGCCGATGCCTTTATCAGTTGCTGGGATGAAAAGTACCGGAGCCTGTTGATACGTCCTGAAACCTATATAAATCAATACATTGATGAAGACTGGGTGCCCACGCTTCAAACACCTCCATTTCCTGAGTACACCAGTGGGCATAGTGTAATCTCAGCAGCGGCAGCAGATATTCTTACGGATGTTTTTGGGGAATCATTTGCTTTTACTGATAGTACTGAAAATGAATTTGGTCTTCCGTCAAGAAATTTTAAGTCGTTTAAGGATGCAGCCGAAGAGGCAGCAGTAAGCAGGTTCTATGGAGGTATTCATTATACGCCCGCATGTGAAAATGGAACACACGAAGGCCATCTTGTAGGTGAATACGTAAAGATCAATTTGAAAACAAAAAGCAAAAAGATCTAAAACCAATCCGGGCGTTGAAGTGTACTGTTTTTCATGGTCAGGCAATTAAGGCAATATTGTGAATATTGCTCCGTGCGGTTAGGATTATAGGTACAATTTTCATTTGAAAAGAATATAGGGAATGGAAAATCATACGGATATAAAACGAAGCGTTCAGTGGTCTCATTCACACTTTGTACGTATCCCCAAATAGTTTCTTCGGGAGAAGCTAGATTTTGAATGTTGCCTCTAATCTGGGCAGGAGGTGTATCGAATATTGAACCAGTCTGGTTGGCGAGCGTATTGACTCTGCTCCAGTATTGGAAAGACTCTTCTGAAAGAAGGGTTTGGTATGCTGTGAAATAGTGTTTTTCCAGAAACGTCCAATCTATATTTCTTTTACAGATTAAGATATTTTCAATCTTAGAGCCAGTTATATTTCTCGTGGATACCTGCGCAATTCTATTTGGTTCAGCTTTTTGATCAATAAAGCAAGGTGGTGGGATTGATCCAAATGGATCTGGAAAATCGGTAGGAGAAACCATAAAGGTTTCATTCACAATGTAGCCGATTCGTATATTCTTAAGGTTATTTAATGAAGTAGATGCATATATTGAAATAAATTTTTGCCTGATGGTGGCCCCATCCGCGTTTACTGCTTGATCTTCACCAAATGTGTAGGAAAGTTCCAAAGGCAAATTTTCGATTGGAATCATTTCCGGTTGTGAGCGGTACACAGCTCCGGTTGAAAGTATGATTTCAACGTGGTACAGACTTCCGGGTACGCCTTGGAAACCAGGTAACCTGTATATACCACTATCATATTCTATCATTGCAATTTGATTTTCCAAATGGTCGATCAATAAGACGGTTGAACCCCTTACAGCATAAGGTAATCGGTCGGGTGCGGTACGCCCGATTTGAATCAGCGTGCGCCCCTCTACTGTACTTATTTGGCCGGAAATAACTAAGGTACCTAAATTGCCTTCAACGGGAATCTCCACAGGGCTAATGCAGTAAAAAGGCAACTGTGCAAGAATAAAAAAGAGGCAATTCCTGAAACTGATTCTCATTTGTCGGAGATCTTGAAATTATAGGTAATGGAGGGTAGGGCTGATCCCAGCACTGAAAGTTTGTAAGGTTTGGGAATGTAATAATTTGCGGAGGGCCGCGAGTAAAAAACAGAGTAAGCGTTATCTCTTCCTAATAAATTATAAATAGATAGAATCAAAGAGTCATTTATTTTTTTAAATACATTTCCGATTGTTAAAGAGATATCAATTCTAACATAATCGGGTATTTTATATTGATTCCGTAACGAATAAACCGGAATAACCGAGCCATTTACTATGTAGCTGGATTCAATTGCAGTTATAGGTCTGCCAGAAGAATAAGTTGCAATAATAGAGAAAGCACCGTTTTTATACCCTTTTTTGGTCCATACCGCATTGAACACATGAGGCTTATTAAAATTAGATGGAAACCATGCACCGCTGTTAATCGAAAAGGTGCCAGTGGTGGCAGGGGTTCGGATTTGGGATTGGGAGTACGAGTAAGAGACCCAGCCTGTCCATCTGCCCTTTAATTTCCGCAGTAGCAATTCAAGGCCATACGATCTTCCTACGGATGAAATTAATTCGGTTTCCAAATGAGGATTAGCGTTCAATTGAGCAAAGTCAATATACTCTATAATGTTTTTCATACGCCTTCCAAAAACCTCCAACGATGTTTCCCAAACATTATCATTTAAGTTTACAAAATAACCTACAGAATAAGAATCGCTAAGTTGGGGTGGTATGTATTGATCACTGGCAATCCAGGAATCAACCGGAGTGGCTGTGGTGGTGTTGCTTATTTGATGGATGTATTGCCGCATTCTATTATAACCAATCTTAATCGATTGATTTTTTGTGATGGAATAACGAATACCCGCTCGGGGCTCAAGGCCACCGTAACTCTGAATAGGTTTTAATTGCTCATAATAAGTTGTATCTATAACTGATTGTAATGTTCTTGGTTGTCCATCAGTATAATGGTAAACCGAATCAGGCCCCACTTGGAGGTAGTGCGATGCTCTAATACCCAATGTAAACGCAAATTTTTTGTAAGTGAATTCATTATTAATAAAAGCTGAGTTTTCTAAACCACTGTTTTTTAGTACACTGCGCGGAGCCAAGTTGGCATTGCTTCCGTATCCCTTTTTTACTTCCTGGTTTGGAAAATAAAACATTGATTCGACACCACCGGTAAGTGTAAAGAAGTCATTAAGGATGTAATTAAGGGTAGATTTTAATTGCAGGTAACGCATACAATTTTGCAATTGCGAGGCAGTTGGTTCTATCGGGTCCACCAGTGTTGTTTTAAATTGTCCATAGGTCAGGTTAACGGTAGGAGAGGCTTTTCGATTGGTAAACCCAACCCAACTTGTTTGTAATAAAAAATTGCTCCATGAATATTTAAACTTATCTGACCAATTAAAGCTATCATGGCTTTGGTAAAGAAAGGTTTTGAATTTATTGCCATCATTTATTTTGTGATCATAGGAGATATAGGTATCGTTGAATGAGGTGCGGCTAGTGTTTACATCAGGATTTGAAACTTTTTTCAGAATCCAGTTTGGGTATGCATACCTGCCGGAAATAAGTAGTGCGGATTTTTCTTCCCGAACGACTCCTTTGGCAGTAAAGCGTGAGGTCAGAGGCCCAATACCACCCTCATATTCCCAAGGTTCGGGTTTAGGATTTAATGTATTGATGGAGACGACTGACGAGGCGCGGCCTCCATATTGTGCTGGTATGGTCCCTTTGTACAAATCAAAATTATCCACTACCTCTTGGCTAAATGATGAAACGAATCCCAAGGCGTGAGAGGTATTAAAAAGAGGGGCTTCATTTAATAGTATTAAATTTTGATCGGATCGCCCACCTCTAACATTGAAACCTGTAGCACCTTCTCCTATACTCGTTACACCAGGCATAAGTTGAATGCCCTTCACTATATCTACCTCCCCAAGTAGCATAGGTAATGCTTTCATTTCTGTGGTCGACAGGGTGGTTAGCCCGGTGATACTTTGTTGTATATTCGCATCAATAGGCCGCGCAAGTATTGTAAGTGACTCAAGGCTTGTTACACCCTCATCCAATTCTATATCAAAGACACCGCTACCCAACACTTTTATTCTGCTATAATCAGTCTTTGTGCTTATGTGACGTACGGTTACTTTGTATTCGCCTTTAGGAAGTTCCAGAATGTATCTTCCATTATTGTCTGAGTAGTTAAAAAATTTAAATCCGTTTACAGAAATACTTGCACCAGCTATGGGGGTTCCCGTTTCTCTAGTGCGGATTGTTCCCGTTACAATCACATTTGATCGCTGTGCTAGTTGCGCAGTATCTTTTCCCACAATAAGTAAAGTGGCGGAGGCCCATGGATCCTGAGCCTGAATGCTAAGACAAGTACTAATTACCAAAATACATGCTGCCATCAAATTTCTCCCCCTCAACACCATAGAATCTTAAATCTTGAAACTTGATTTTGAATGATTTAAAGTGCTTAATTTAAGAGGAAATTAATGTAGTCCATCTACCACTTAAGAAATTCCGTACCTCCATGCAAAAGCCCAACCTCACCTTTGCCCAGATTATCAACATGAATGTGGGCTTTTTTGGGATTCAATATAGCTTTGGCTTACAGCAAAGTGCCGTTAATCCAATTTATGATTTGCTCGGTGCCCAGCCGCACGAAATTCCGCTGCTAAACCTGGCCGGCCCTGTTACAGGGTTAATCGTGCAGCCCATAATCGGGGCCTTGAGCGATAAGACCTGGAGCCCGCGATTTGGCAGAAGAAAACCTTATTTTTTTGTGGGCGCGTTGCTTTGCAGTATAGCGCTTTTCTTCTATCCATTTAGCAGCGCATTGTGGATGGCCGTTGGGCTGTTATGGATATTGGATGTGGGCAATAATACAGCGATGGAACCGTACCGGGCTTTTATAGCTGACAAACTTAACCCGCAACAACAACCTCTGGGTTTCCAGGCCCAGAGTTTCTTCACCGGCTTTGGACAGACTCTAGCCAACGTGTCGCTATTTGTGTTTCCCTTATTGATTGTTGGCAAAACCGGTTCGCTGCCAACATGGGTTTATGCCTCTTTCTTTTTTGGTTCATTTTGTTCCATTGCATCCATTTGGTGGAGCACCCGAACTACTCCAGAGATTCCACCCACTCAAGAAGAATTGAAGCAAATGAAATCCACGGGAATAAATCTATTCTCACCGTTTATTGAAATAGGAAAAGCAATAACTGACATGCCAAAAGTGATGTGGCGGCTTGCGCTTGTATATTTATTTCAATGGTATGCCTTGTTCTGTTACTGGCAAAATGCTTCGAAGAGTATCGCGCTTTCTGTTTGGAACACCACCCCGGCCAATGAAGAACTCTATCAAAAGGCGTTTAGCTGGACGGGCCTGGTTAACGGTTGGTACAATATAGTTACCTTCTTAACTGCCTTTTCGCTGGTTTGGTTTGTTAAAAAAACATCCCCCAAAGTGGTACATTTTAGTTGCCTTATCTTGGCCGCCATTGGCCTCTTATTTTTTCCTTTTATCGAGAACAAATATTTGCTGTTCCCGGCTATTACCGGTTTTGGAGTAGGGTGGGCCAGCATGATGGGCATTCCGTATTTGATGGTTGTGAGCGCAATCCCCAAAGAGCGCTACGGAGTGTACATGGGCATCGTCAATATGATGATTGTAATTCCTATGATCTTGCAAAACCTTACGTTTGGATACATCCTTCAAAACTTTCTGGGTAATCACGCAGGCTACGCGGTAGCTTTTGCCGGCATCCTTCTATTGGTAGCTGCACTGGCCACCTTATTAATAAAATCCACTACGCAGCAAGGGGAGGTAACACTCACACAATCCAGCGGGCACTAAGCATTGTTTTACATTATCTAATTACCGAATTTTCAAATTGTCAAATTAACTTTCTATGAATCCCTACCTCGGAGAATTTTTAGGAACCATGCTGCTCATTTTGCTGGGCGAAGGTGTAGTAGCCGGTGTTGTACTAAAGGGTACTAAATCTGAAAATGCGGGCTGGCTTACAATCTGTATTGCCTGGGGGCTGGCGGTAGCGCTGGCTATCTACGCAGTGGGCGAGTTTAGCGGTGCACATCTGAATCCCGCCATTACAATTGCGCTGGCTGGCATTGGTGAGTTTGAATGGAGCCGGGTGGCCGGATATTGCCTGGCCCAAATGGGTGGCGCATTTGCGGGTGCCGTGGTTGTATGGTTTTTTTATTTGCCGCATTGGAAAACTACACCCGATGCCAGCACCAAGCTGGCCGTTTTTTCAACCGCTCCGGCTATTCGCCATACGCTTGCCAATCTTTTAAGCGAAGTTATTGCAACGGCCATACTTGTATTCGCGATTCTTTTTATTGGATTGAATGAATTTACCCAGGGACTCAAACCACTGGTGGTTGGGTTGTTGATTGTTTCTATCGGTTTAAGTTTAGGCGGTACAACCGGTTTTGCTATTAATCCCGCCCGGGATTTAGGTCCGCGCATCGCGCATGCTATTTTACCCATTTTCGGTAAAGGCTCTTCCGATTGGGGGTATGCGTGGATACCGGTGGTCGGGCCGATTGCCGGTGGATTACTGGGAGCGCTTTTATATAAGAGTATCTTTTAGAAGGTATGAGTAAGCAGAAATATATTATTGCATTAGACCAGGGCACTACCAGTTCGCGGGCGGTGCTGTTTAATGAAGCTGGCGAGATCAAAGGAATAGCCCAACAAGAGTTTCGGCAAATCTTTCCAAAGCCAGGCTGGGTAGAGCACGACCCGGAGGAAATCTGGGCTACACAATTAGGAGTATTGCAACGCGTAATAGTTGAGAATGCCATTGAAGTGAAATCTATTGCAGCAATTGGAATCACTAACCAACGGGAAACAACTGTAATCTGGAATCGCAAAACCGGACAACCCATTTACAATGCCATTGTGTGGCAAGACAAACGTACAGCACATATCTGTGAGGACTTAAAGCAAAAAAATCTGACCGACTATGTGCGCACTACTACCGGCCTCGTTATCGACTCTTACTTTTCAGGAACAAAAATAAAGTGGATACTGGATTCAGTAGCAGGAGCAAGGCAACAAGCCGAACGTGGTGAACTCGCATTCGGAACCATTGATACGTGGCTCATCTGGAAATTAACCAACGGTAAATCGCATGTAACTGATTTCTCCAATGCATCGCGCACCCTGATCTTTAACATTAAAGAATTGAAATGGGACGAGCGCATGCTGCAAGAGCTTGAAATCCCAAAATCGATTCTTCCGGATGTAAAGCCTTCTGCCAATCTGTTTGGTACCTGGCACGTAGATCATACCGAAATACCAATTGCCGGGGTGGCGGGCGACCAGCAAGCGGCCTTATTCGGGCAGGCATGTTTTGAACCGGGAATGGCCAAGAACACGTATGGCACCGGATGCTTCATGTTAATGAACACGGGTTCCACCATACAGCAATCGAAAAACGGACTAATAACAACTATTGCCTGGGGATTAGCTGGTAAAGTAGAATATGCGCTGGAAGGAAGTGTGTTTATTGCCGGTGCGGCAGTACAATGGCTGCGCGATAGTTTGCATCTTATCGATCAATCGAAAGACTCCGAATATTTTGCCGCGAAAGCACTGGGTTCAAATGAAGTGTATGTGGTGCCGGCTTTTGCAGGACTAGGCGCTCCGTATTGGGATATGTATGCGCGCGGAGCCATTTTTGGCTTAACACGCGATACCGGCAAAGATCATATTATCAAAGCTACGCTTGAATCGCTTGCCTATCAAACCAAAGACATCTTAAATGCCATGCAGGAAGATGCCGGAATAAAACTGGCCAGTTTGAAAGTAGATGGCGGAGCCTGTGCCAATAATATTCTCATGCAATTTCAAGCCGACATATTGGGTACAGAGGTAGAGCGACCCGAAGTAATTGAATCAACCGCACTGGGTGCGGCTTACCTGGCGGGCATTCAAATTGGATTATGGAAAAAAGAGGACATTATCCGGAACCGTAGAATCCAGAAACAGTTTGTACCCGAAATGACAGCAACGCAGCGCACTTCGCTTTATAGGGGCTGGCAGAAAGCAGTAAAGCGCACCATGGGTTGGATAGAGCAAGCGTAGCCTGTGAACCGTGCCGCCAACATAGAAACCCTTCGGTCAGAAACGTTCGATATACTAATTATCGGTGGTGGCATTACCGGTGCGGGTATAGCGCTGGATGCTGCGGCCCGGGGCTTAAAAGTAGCGTTGTTGGAAAAGCATGACTTTGCTTCTGGTACCAGCAGTCGTTCCACCAAATTGATTCACGGAGGGCTTCGGTATCTTAAACAATTAGAGTTTGCCTTGGTAAAAGAAGTGGGCAGCGAGCGGGCCATTGTGCATAAGTTGGCGCCCCACTTGGTGGTACCTGAAAAAATGCTGCTGCCGCTTTACGAAAAGCGCGGGCTTGGGTATTGGCTTACTTCGGTTGGATTAAAAATTTATGATTGGCTGGCCGGTGTTAAAACGGAAGATCAACGCAGGATGCTCACCCGCAATCAAACCTTGTCGTACGAGCCGGCCCTTAAGCCCGATGACGTGCGGGGCGGAGCCATCTATGCCGAATATCGTACCGATGATGCCCGCCTCACTATCGAGATTCTAAAACTGGCTTCGCAAAAAGGCGCCTGCATAGGTAATTACCTTAAAGCCGAGGGCTTTCTCTATACCGATACTAAAATTTCTGGAGTTAGTGTGGTTAACCTTTTGGATAACACAAAATTTAAGGTTCATGCACGGGTTGTTGTAAATGCCACCGGCCCGTGGGTAGATGAATTGCGGGTGCTTAACGAATCCCGCAAGGGCAAACAACTGCATTTAACAAAGGGTGTGCATTTGGTAGTACCATTTCACAGGTTGCCGGTGCGGCAGGCTATCTATTTCGATGTACCCGATGGCCGAATGATTTTTGCTATTCCACGTGGCCGCATTACGTACATAGGCACCACCGATACCGACTATACCGGAAGCATTGATGAAGTAACAGCAACGCGGGCCGATGCCCAGTATTTGGTGAATGCGGTAAACGAAACCTTTCCGCAGGCGCTGCTTACGCTGGCGGATATCGAGTCCAGTTGGGCTGGTCTGAGGCCGCTCATTCACGAAGAGGGCAAGTCAGCATCTGAGCTTTCGCGTAAAGACGAAATTTTTGAGTCGCCAACCGGTTTAATCTCTATTGCGGGTGGCAAGCTTACCGGCTATCGCAAAATGGCCGAGCGGGTGGTTGATAAAGTAATTGAAATTGCATTCGATCATTTGGATTTGCTCGATTGTTCTACCGACAAGCTTACTTTGCCCGGTGGCGACTTTGACACGTACGCCCAGGTTAAGCAGTTTGAAGTAGAATTGGCAGCGCGGTTAGCCAACCTTGGTGTGCGCGGAAATGAAGCTACCAACCTGGTGCATCTTTACGGCCGGCAGGCTACGCTTATTGTTGAACATCTCGAACGGAACCTGACTCAGCAGCCAGAGCGCGACTTATTGCTGGCCCAAGCATGGTTTGCAATCCGATACGAGGCTGCTTTGTTTCCATTGGATTTTATAAATCGCAGAAGCGGACTTTTATTCTTTGATTTACCCAAGATTAACCGGTGGGTTGAACCGGTAGTAGATTTCTTTGCCAATGAATTTAAATGGACGGAGCAACAACGAACCGACCAATTGAAATTAGTTTTACACGCTTTGAAAGAAGTAGTTAGCTTTACCGCATGAAGTTAGTTGCCTTTACCTTGGGCATTATTGGATTCGCGTTCTTGCTGGGATCGGAGGTAGCCAGTATTTATTACATCATGCCTTTTCCGGGGAGCCAAAACCAGCAGTCTGTAGAACTTGCTTACTTTATTGTAAGTAAGCTAATGGTATTCCGGTTAGTGGCCTTGCTGCTGCTTGCCTACCCGGTTTATTATTTTATTGCAAGAGGCAGTACTACCCATAAGGTCTTACTCATTGCTTTTTCATTGCTTTACCTTATGGTGTACTATCAGGTTAACCACCGCATGCGGGCCGATGCCATGTTTAAGCAACCCCGTGTCGTAAGCCTGCTTACGGCCGATAGCAGCCAGGTGGATAAGAAGCAACTGATACTGGGTATAGCGCTCAAGGGCCAGGCGCGCGCTTATCCAATTGAAGTAATAGGGTACCACCACCAGGTGCGCGATACGGTGGCCGGTGAACCGGTAATGATAACCTACTGTACGGTATGCCGCACGGGCCGGGTGTACAAACCCGTTGTTAAAGATGAACCGGAAACCTTTCGCCTGGTGGGTATGGAACAATTCAACGCCATGTTTGAAGATAGCCGCACCAGGAGTTGGTGGCGCCAGGCCACAGGCGAAGCAGTAGCCGGGCCTTTGAAAGGTAGCTTGCTGGAAGAAATTCCCTCCATGCAAATGAGTTTGCGCGCATGGATTGATCTGTATCCGAATACTTTAATCCTGCAGCCCGATTCTTCTTTTAAGGAACCTTATAAAGTATTGGAGCATTTTGATGAAGGCACAATTGAAAGCAGCCTGGAAAGACGCGATAGTTTATCGTGGCAAAACAAAAGCTGGATTGTAGGTGTACAACTTCAATCAGAAGCCAAAGCCTACGATTGGAATGATTTGTTGCGCTTGCGGGTAATCAATGATCGCGTAAGCACCGTGAATCTGCTGCTTACTGTAGAAGGCGACAGCGCCACTTTTCATGTTTGGAACCGCGACTCGCTGCAATTTGAATTGGCAGGCGGTGCTTTGCGCGACCGGCAAACACAATCAGTTTGGAACTGGCGCGGCCAGTGCATAGAAGGTAAGTTAGCCGGTGCGCGGTTAGCCTACGTGCAATCTTACCAGGAGTTCTGGCACGCGTGGCAAACCTTTCACGCACACACACAAAAGTATCTACCCCCCGAACATGAATAACCCCGCATGGTGGAAAGAAGCAGTTGTATATCAAATTTATCCCCGCAGCTTTAAAGACAGCAATGCCGATGGCATTGGCGACTTGCGTGGAATAATTGAAAAACTGGATTACATCCAAAGCCTGGGTGTGGATGCAGTTTGGTTAAACCCGATTTTCAAATCGCCTAACGATGACGGTGGCTATGACATCAGCGATTACTATGCGCTGCAACCGGAGTTTGGTACGATGGCCGATTTTGATGAGCTGCTGGCCGGCCTTCATCAGCGAAAGCTTAAATTGATCATCGACCTGGTGCTCAACCATTCATCCGATGAACATGAGTGGTTTCAGCTCTCGCGCCAGGGTAAAAAACCTTATACCGATTTTTACTTTTGGAAGCCAGGTACACCCGATGCACCGCCCAACAACTGGCCTTCGTTTTTTGGTGGCAGTGCGTGGCAGTGGGATGCCGGTGCCGGTAAATATTATCTGCACCTGTTTTCAAAAAAACAACCCGATCTTAATTGGGAAACCCCTGCACTCCGGCAAGAACTTTATAAAGTAATGCGCTATTGGCTCGACAAAGGAGTGGATGGCCTGCGGCTCGATGTAATCTCGGCCATTTCAAAACGAACCGATTTTCCGAATACCGATACGGATGATTTTAATGAGACCATCAGAAAGTATTATGCCAATGGCCCGCGCTTGCGCGAGTTTATTGCAGAAGCCCGCACCGAAGTGTGGAATAACTACGATGTGATGACCGTGGGCGAAGGGCCAGGTATTACGCCACAGAATGCCTTGGAATTTTTACATCCGCAGCAAGGCCTCAACATGCTCTTTCACTTCGGGCACATGTTTATAGATCAAGGCCCTGGCGGGCGCTTTGACCCCATACCGTGGACGATGAAAGAGTTTAAGCAGGTGTTTGAAACTTGGAACGCCACCTTTCAGCAGGCAGGGTGGGGCAGCGTGTTTCTTGGTAACCACGACTTTCCGCGCATGGTGTCGCGGTGGGGAAACGACACGCTTTACCGGCAGGAATCTTCCAAACTGCTGTGCACACTTTTATTAACCATGCCCGGCACGCCCTTCATTTACATGGGCGATGAAATTGGGATGACCAATACTACACTAACCAGCATGGCCGCATCATTGGATGTGGAAACTCAAAACGGATGGGTGCAAGCCCGCGCCAATGGAATACCGGAGGCCGAGTTTCTTAAATATGCCAACTATGCCGGCCGCGACAATGCGCGCACCCCCGTGCAATGGACAGCCGATAGCCACGCAGGCTTTAGTACGGCCCGGCCGTGGATGCCCGTTAACGCTAACTATGCACAGGTAAATGTTGCCCAACAACAAGCCGACCCTCAATCAACCCTTACTTATTTTAAAAACATAACCCAACTACGTAAGCGGCATCGGGTTTTAACCCATGGTAGCTATAAATCAATTGAAACTACCCATCAACAGCTCTTTGCGTATGAACGCGAGTGGCAACAAGAAAAATTGCTGGTTGTTCTTAATTTTTCTGATCAGGTTGTTAACTTACCCGATGAAGTAAGTGCTTATCCTGTTTGTTTAATCACTAACTACCCGGCTGTAAATCCGGGTTTGCTTCAGCCGTGGGAAGCTCGTATTTATACCTATAAAGTTTAAACTATTTTTTATCAATGAGTAATTTATGGGGTATTGATTTAGGAGGTACAAAAGTGGAAGGCGCAGTGCTCAGGTCGGCTGCCGATCCTCAGGTAATTTATCGCGACCGGCTGCCCACCGAAGGGCACAAAGGGTACGACCACATTGTTGGTCAGATAAAAAAAGTAGTGGAGATGATGCAGGCCAACCTCGGCTACAAGCCAGCAAAAATTGGTATCGGCACTCCCGGAACCTTAGATCCGGCCACCGGATTAATGAAGAACAGTAACTCCACATCGTTAAACGGACAACCGCTAAAAAACGACCTTGAAAAATTACTCGGCATGGAAGTGGCGATGGCCAACGATGCCAACTGTTTTGCCCTGGCCGAAGCCAACATGGGTGCTGCACATGAAAAATATCCGAACGCGCGCGTAGTGTTTGGGATAATTCTCGGCACGGGTGTAGGCGGAGGAGTGGTGGTAGATGGAAAAGTAATAAACGGGCTGCACGGTATTGGGGGCGAGTGGGGCCATAATTTTCTCGATGCCTCCGGTGGCCCTTGCTATTGCGGTAAAAGCGGTTGTGTAGAAAAAGTGTTGGCCGGGCCGGCTTTGGAAAAGTACTATGCGTCAATCAGCGGTACCTCCAAAAACATGAAAGAAGTATATGCGGGTTATAAGAGCGGCACTGATCCGTTTGCAGTACAGACCATTGAACGCCTGCACCACTTTTTTGGTGTGGCGCTTAGCGTGGTGCTCAACATTTTAGATCCGGATGTGGTGGTTATTGGAGGTGGTGTAGGCAACATCGATACGGTTTACACAGAAGGTTTGCGGTCGTTGCAGCAGCATATTTTTAACGATCGTGTAATCACCCCCATTCTAAAGCCAAAGCTGGGCGATAGTGCGGGTGTGTTTGGTGCAGCTTTTCTTGTAAATTGAAGGGGCGTCATTAAAATCTACCTGTATGAAATGGCCATGTACTACCTTACCCGCAACCAACAAAACTCGGTTGGCCATTCCATGCTACTTTACTAAAAAAATCATAAACCCATGAAACGTATAGCCGTTGTTGGACCTATTCCACGCGATCACATCGTAACCCACACGGGCGATCTGATTCAAAAATGGGGCTGCGTAACTCACCCGGTAATTGCTCTGTCGGTGTTGGCGGGCCACGATCTTGAAATAATACCGGTATGCCATGTACGCACCGTAGATCATGATAATGTGGAGGAGGTTTTTAAAGATTATGAGGGTATCAACACCCGGCATATTACAACGGCAAACGATCAGGGCGATATCATCAGCCTCCGGTTTGTGGATCAGAACAACCGGCTCGAACGTCAAACCGGTTTTATGGATCCCATTCTTCCGGCCGATATGGCCAATCTGTTGAATTGCGAGGCCTTTGTTTTTATTCCCATCAGCGACTACGAAGTTTCGTTGGACACGCTGAAGTTTTTGAAGAAGAAGAGCAAAGGCAAAATTATTTTTGATGCGCACGGTCCCACAACCGCCTGCCTGGTAAATGGCGAGCGCCAACGTAAGTTTTGGATCGATCGCGACCAGTGGTTGCCCTACATCGATGTATTGAAGATGAACCTGGAAGAAGCCCACGCCTCGTGGTTTAAGAAAGAGTACGAAAGCCAGGATTTTAACATGCAAGAACCTGACCGGCAGGAGTTGCGTGCCTTTGGCGAGCACTGTCTTTCGTTGGGTGTTAAATGCGTGTACATCACGCTCGACTCGCGCGGTTGTTTAACCTACTTTAAGAAACGCGGCAAAATTGTTGAAGAACTGGTGCCATCCATTCGGGTAGATAAAGTTATCGATACCACAGGGTGTGGCGATTCGTTTGCCGGAGGGCTTTCGTTTGGGTTGGTACAAAACCCAACCGATTACATTGGGGCCGCACAGTATGCGAATGCGTTTGGTGCTCTTCGCACGCAGGGAAAAACGTTCGATGTGTTTAAATCGTTGGAAGAAACAAATGCCATTATTGCCCGTGGGCATGTTTAGAATTTAGTACTGCATGATTGAAGGAGTAATTTTTGATTTGGATGGTGTGATCGTAGATACCGCTCACTACCACTACATAGCCTGGAAACGCCTGGCCAGCGAATTTGGAGTAACGTTAACTACCCAGCAGAATGAATTGCTTAAAGGAGTAAGTCGGATGCGCTCGCTGGAGATCATTCTGGAACTTGGAAAAATTCACTTGCCCGAAGCTGAAAAGGTGGCGCTGGCCAAGAAAAAGAACAAGTGGTTTGTAGAGTACATAGAAGCAATACGACCCGAAGAGATTTTTGCAGGGGTGCCCGAAATGTTAGCGAACTACCGGAGCCAAAACCTTAAAATAGCGCTTGCCTCCAGCAGCAAAAATGCACCTCGGGTAATCGAGTTGTTAGGCATAGCCCATTTGTTTGATGCGCTGGTAGATGGAACGATGATCACCCACACCAAACCCGATCCGGAAATTTTTTTGCTGGCAGCGAAGTTATTAAACGTATCACCTGACCGGTGCCTGGTTTTTGAAGATGCCGAAGCCGGTGTAGAAGCCGCGCTGGCTGCGGGAATGAAATGTGTGGGGGTAGGGTCGGCCGAACAACTCGGCAAAGCAAACTATATTGTAAAGCAAACAGCAGACTTTGACTTAGCCATCCTCAACAAAATTTAAAATACCCAATACCCAATACCCAATACCCAATACCCAATACCCAATACCGCTATGAAGCAATACCTTAAACACCACGAATGGCACATTATTGAAGAGGGGTTAAATCCGCATTACAATAAAATTTCAGAAAGTGTATTTAGCCTTGGCAATGGCCGAATGGGGCAGCGGGCTACTTTCGAAGAGGATTACACAGGCGAAACGCACCAGGGAAGTTATGTAGCCGGAGTTTATTACCCTGACAAAACGCGGGTGGGCTGGTGGAAGAACGGGTACCCCGAATACTTTGCAAAGGTGTTGAATGCGCCCAGTTGGATAGAAATAAAAATTAAAATTGGCGATACGCTGCTCGATCTGAACACTTGCCAGGTTGAATCCTTCGCGCGTGTGCTGGATATGAAGCAAGGCCTGTTGCACCGCACGTTTACCGCTACCTTAACCGATGGTAAGAAGATTAGTGTGGATGCCAAACGCTTCTGCTCTATGGCCGATGGCGAGGTAGGTGCAATCAGGTATGAAATAAAAGCGCATGATTTTTCTGCACCCATTACCCTTACGTTGCCGGTAGATGCTGATGTGGTGAACAAAGATTCCAACTACGATGAAAAATTTTGGGAGGAGGTTTACAAAGAAGCCGGGCCTGGGCTGGCCTTGGTTACAGCTCAAACCAAAAAGACACACTTTCATGTGTGCACGGCCATGAGTTATAAATTACTGCTGGATGGAAAAGAGGTTGCCGGCAAAGCGACCACAAACCTTCGCACCAAATACGCAGATAATGTGGTCGAAACAACCTTGAAAGCCGGAAGCACACTTACCATTTTCAAGTATGCAGTAGTGTTGTCATCCGAAAATCACGCCAAGGAAAAACTGGCCGCAGCCGCCAAGGCGAAACTAACTGCAGCCGTTGCTTCGGGGTTCGAAAAATTATTTGCAGACCATGCAGCGGTATGGGCCCATAAGTGGGAGGAATGCGACATTACAATTGATGGCGATGTGGCCGCGCAACAAGGTATTCGGTTTAACATCTTTCAACTTACGCAAACTTATACAGGCGAAGACGAACGCTTGAACATTGGCCCGAAAGGATTTACAGGCGAAAAGTATGGAGGAAGTACTTATTGGGATACTGAAGCATACTGCTTGCCCTTCTTTTTAAGTACAGCCGAACCTAAAGTGGCCCGCAATCTTTTGGTATATCGGTATAAACACTTAGGCAAAGCAATTGAAAACGCAAAAAAGTTAGGCTTTAAAAATGGTGCTGCGTTTTATCCTTTCGTAACCATGAACGGTGAGGAGTGCCACAACGAATGGGAAATCACCTTCGAAGAGATTCATCGCACCAGCGCTATGGCTTATGCCATTCGCGATTACATCGACTACACCGGGGATTACGAATACCTTGCCGAGTATGGATTGGAAGTTCTCATTGGTATTTCACGCTTTTGGGGGCAGCGTGTTAACTGGTCGGCCGATAAGAACCGGTATGTTGTTTTAGGTGTTACGGGCCCCAACGAATATGAAAATAATGTAAACAACAACTGGTACACCAATTACCTTGGTGCGTGGACGCTCCGGTTTACACAACAGGCAGTAGCGCATGTAAAGAAAAATCATCCGGCCCGGTATGGCGAAATAGTTTCTAAAACTTCCTTTCAGGAGGCTGAAGAAACTACCCGGTGGAAAGACATCTCCGATAAAATGTATTATCCAAAAGACGAAAAGCGCGGAGTGATTTTGCAGCAAGATGGATTTTTGGATAAAGAGCTAATGCATGTAAAAGACTTACCGGCATCGGATCGGCCCCTCAATCAAAAATGGTCGTGGGATCGTATTCTTCGCTCATGCTTTATTAAGCAGGCCGATGTGCTGCAGGGTATTTATTTATTCGAAGATGATTTTGACCTCGAAACCATTAAGCGCAATTTTGACTTCTATGAACCCATGACGGTGCACGAATCTTCATTGTCGCCTTGCGTGCACGTAATTCTTGCCAGCAAAATCGGCTACAAAGCGCAAGCGTACGAATTTTATCTTCGCACGGCCCGCCTCGATCTGGACGATTACAACAACGATACTGAAGAAGGCTGCCACATTACCTCCATGGCTGGTACCTGGATGAGCGTAGTAAAAGGATTTGGTGGCATGCGTGTGCGCGATGGCAAGCTTTACTTTACACCCTTTATTCCCGAGCAATGGAAGTCGTATTCGTTTCGGTTGGAGTACCGGGGCCGGGTGTTAAAGGTGAAAGTAAGCAGTGGAGGTAACACAGAAATTAACCTCGAGCAAGGTGAACCGGTAGAGGTGGTACTGAATGGTAATGCGGTAATAATTAAATAGCCTTATGCGGTTAGGCTTACCGGACGCTGGCTCAGACTGCCGGAAGCACAACGCAAACCGTAGTTAATTCAATTATGCGTAAGGCATCGAAACAACTTCCTTACATCATTAAGTAATTCTTAAACAAATTCGAATGAAAACACTCTTAACCCTGCTCCTCGTACTTGGTGTTACCTGCGCTCAATCACAAAAGAAAGAGGCAGACAAACGCCTGGCGGGATTAGATACCGAATTACAAAAGGTGTTAGACACCTGGAAAGCATCCGGCTTTGCGGTGGCCGTTGTTGAAAAGAACAAAATAATTTATGCCAAGGGGTTTGGCTACCGCGATTATGAAAACAAACAACCGGTAACGCCCAATACATTGTTCGCGATAGGAAGTTGCACCAAAGCATTTACATCGGCTGTATTAGGTCAACTGCGGCAGGAGCAAAAGTTGCAGTTTGAAGATCGGCCCTCCAGCTATGTACCCGAGTTGAAGTTTTTCAATGATCAGATGAATAACACCATTCAGATTCGTGATTTGATGAGCCATCGCACCGGTTTGCCGCGCCACGATTTTTCGTGGTACTTATTTCCAACCGATTCGAAAGACAGCTTAATTCAACGCATTGCCCACCAGGAGCCGTTTGCCGGTGTGCGCGAAAAGTATTACTACAATAACTTTATGTTTTTGGCGCAAGGTGTAATTGCCGAAAAACTTACCGGCAAAACCTGGGAGGAAAATATAACCGAACGGTTTTTTAAACCCCTGGGCATGGTGCGTAGCAATCTTTCAATTACCGATTTGAAGAAAGCCGGAGATGTTGCGTTTGGGTACGGGCTTGAGAATGAAACTAAAATTAAAAAGCTCGACTACTATCATATTGCGGGCATGGCTCCGGCCGGAAGCATTAACAGCAGTGTAAACGAGATGGCCAATTGGGTTAGCACCTGGATTAACGGTGGCAAGTTTAATGGCAAAGAAATTTTGCCGCCAGCTTATGTGGCAGAGGCATTTAGTTCTCAAATGTTGGTAAGTGCGGCTCTGCCCGATAAAACCAACCCCGATGTATTTCTTTCCAACTATGGTTATGGATGGTTTCTGGCTTCTTACAAAGGGCATTATCGCGTAGAGCACGGGGGCAACATCGATGGCTTTTCGGCAAGCACTTCTTTTTTTCCAAGCGATAGTGTGGGCATTATTGTGCTGGTGAATCAAAACGGTTCGAGCGTGCCTTCGGTGGTTCGTAACATGATCTCCGACCGCCTTCTGAAAGTAAGAGCCAATGATTGGAGTAAAGAACTGAAGGAAAGACGCGACAAGGCCCTTGCCGAACAAAAGAAAGCAGCGGCCACGCGGTCGTCTAACAAAGTAAAAGGCACCCGGCCTTCGCATATTATGCAGGAGTTTACAGGCCGGTACAGCCACCCGGCTTATGGATCATTTACAATTACTTTCGTGCGCGACTCACTTTTTGCAAACTTCAAAAGAATGAAGTTATGGTTGGGGCATCATCATTACGATATCTTTAATTCATTTCCGGTTGTAAGCGGAAAGATTGACACCACAGAGGTAAATGCAACGCAATTTCAGTTTTATGGAAACGAAACGGGCGAGATAACCCGTGTGGCTTTGAAACTCGAACCTACGCTTGCGCCCCTTGAATTTAAAAGAACACCCATTAAAGTGGATGTAACAGAAGCAAGTCTGCAGCACTTAGTAGGCGACTACGAATTAGGGGGCATGCTGGCAAAGTTCTTTTTAAAAAATGGTTCGTTGCGGTTGGTAGTACCGGGCCAGCCCGAGTATGAATTAATTCCTACGGGCAAAAACAAATTTGCCATTAAAGGGCTGGAAGGTTTTCGAATAGAATTTTCTGAAAATGGAGGCGCTGTTACCGAATGTGTCTTCCATCAGCCCAATGGCGTATTCAAAGCAAAGCGGAAATAGCTTTTTGTTTTTCCCAGGCATCGAAGGCGAGCAACTCCTCGCTGGCGGTATTTACTACCCAGGCAAGTATGGTCATGTCATCGGCAAGCCCAATGGCAGGTAGTACATCGGGCACAAGATCTAGCGGGTTTACAAAGTAAATGCAGGCTGCCAGCAAGGCAACCAAAAGCCGGGGCGATTGAAAGCGGTAGCCGCCCGTAAGGCTGGCCTTTATAAGGCGGCCTATTTGTAACGTTTGTTGTTTTAAGCGGGTGCGTCCGCTGGCCGACCAGTCTGCGCGACTCACTTTTAGGGTGAGTTCGAAAATTAAACGGCCAATTCGGGCAGGCTTCCCCTTTAATCGGGTGGCCTGGTGCAAGGCAAGTCTAAAAAAGCGGTTGGTCTTCATCACATACAGGGTAACGTAAAATTATCCGGTTTCATTCATCAGGCTAGAAATTTATGATACTTGTCATTGAAACTGGTTGGGAATATTTGCAATTTTCTATTGCGTTCGCACTAAACCACCTGCACTATGGAAACCTCTGCCCGTCAGTTTATCGAAACCTGGGATCATTATCTGATTTTAGGTGCATATGCTTGTTTTGGAGTAGCCGTGTTGATTTTGATTTTTCATGAGATCAAACTCATTACGATTAAAGAACATAAAGACCGCTACGACTACGTAAACCTTCATGAAATAAAGTTTTTCTGGTATGCCATCTTGAGTGTAATAATCGGGCTTGCGCTTTTTGCCACTGCCGAGGTTACACCCGTGCTTCCGGTTGATGACTCACTCAAACTGTACGTGAGCTTTTTCTTTCTTGCGGGTTCGTTTGTAATTGTGTACCTGCTGCTCTCCAGTCTTATCAAAATTCAATATCCAAAGTTGCTGGAAGGTCGGCTGAAGCGAATCCGCGCCAGCGCCCGCAAATCTTCTGCTGGTAATACCATGCGTAAACTCTCAGAAGAAGAAGGTTCTGTTCATTTGGATGCCGAGCAATTGGCACAACATCGCAGCGATATTCATTCTGTAGAGTACGATGTTTGGTTGGATGAAAAAACAGGGGAGAAGAAGGTTGAAAAATACCTGGCCTACCAGCATGCAGAAAAATGCAGCGAGTGCGGTTTCTATACCATGAAAATCGATTCGGAAGAAATTGAAAAGCAACCCACCCAAACCGAAGACGGTTTGCTTTTGGAACATTATAGATGCAGTTACTGCAAGCACCGCGAGGCAAAAGAAGTAGTGATCGCTGCACTCAGCTCAAACGTGAAGGGCGCTTAAGAGCAACTTATGGCGCGTTGGCTGGTTGCCTTGCTTTCGGCTGTGGTAGTCTTTCATGTGTTGGTGGTGCTGCAGGTTGTTCCCCCGGAAATTGTGTGGGGCGGCAGGCTTACCTCCCGGCAAGAATTAATTCACTTCGAAGCAGTTTCAATAACGCTTAATTTGTTCATGATCTTCGTGGCGTGCCATCCCGCAGGCTTTTTAAAGGTGTTGAATACCCGGCTGATAAAATGGCTGCTGGCGATAATGGCTGCACTGTTTGCGCTTAATACCGTTGGCAACCTGTTGGCCAATAATCCGCTGGAGCGATGGATTTTTACCCCGCTTACCGCAACGTTAGCGGTGCTCTGTACCCTTATAGTTCGAAAACTGTAACGTTACTTGGTTAGTACATACCGATAGTAAAATCGGGTACCATCTTTCAGGTTGCGATAAAATTTAGAGCCAACCACACCGGCAAATTCGGCAAATAACTTTTGCCATTTAGGCGGCACCAGTTCACGAATGCGTTTTTGTTTTGCTTCGTCTTCCGCTTCAATAGCCAGCACCACACGGCTGGTAATGTTTTCTTCCTGCTTCAGGGTTAATCCACTTTCAGCAAGTAATCGATTTAGCTCAGCCATATCCTGAGCGTATCGAAAATCAACCATCAGAAAAGAACCTCCGGGTTTCAGTACTCGTTTTACTTCACTTAAAAATTTCTTTACCGATCCGTATGCATGGCAAGACTCTACGTTAACCACCACATCGATGCTGTTGTCGGCTAATGGAATGTTTTCTGCGCTACCTTGAATGAATTTAAGATTGGGGCGACTATGCAGCTTATTGGCAAGATCAACAGCATGCTGTGCCAGGTCCAAACCGGTGTACTGCTTTGGTTTAAAAAAACCGGCCAGGTGCAGCGCGCCACCCCCGCGCCCGCTGCCTACTTCCAATACCACTTTGTCGCTTAAATCGGCTTTGCTTGCAAGATGGTGGTACATGAGCAGCGGATACACCTGCAAAGGTTGTGTGGCAAACGTAGGAGTGGGTTCTTCGGCTGTAGGGAAATAGCCGTAGTTCATAAAGTGCCAGTCTTTGGCAGGAATGTGTTTGGCCAACCACTCGTAGGTTATTTTAGCATTCATTCGCTTAAACCAGGCAAAGCGCTTAAAAGGCGAGAGTAAAGTTTTAATCATGAGGTAGCGGTTTTAGGGTTGGGCAAGTTAAAGGAAAAATTCAGTTATATTTTCGAGCTAGAAAACAGATGCGAAAACTTGGATTGATTAGCCTGGTGGTGCACGATTACGATCAAGCGCTTGATTTCTACCTGAACAAACTTGATTTTGTTTTGGTAGAAGATACCGCTTTATCGGAAAACAAACGGTGGGTTGTGGTTGCACCCGCGCAGGATTCGGAATGCCGGTTGTTGTTAGCGAAAGCAGCCACTACCGAACAGCAGCGGTTCATTGGCAACCAAACCGGTGGCCGTGTGTTTCTGTTTCTCAACACCGACAACTTCTGGCGGGATTATGAAAAGCTAACGGAAAGAAACGTGAAGTTTGTTCGTGAGCCCAATGAAGAGCCCTATGGCACGGTAGCGGTGTTTGAAGATTTGTATGGCAACCTTTGGGATTTAATTGAGCACAAATAGAAAAGGCTGCCTTTGGTAAAAGCAGCCTTCCGTTTAAGTTATTAAAATTTAATGAGCAGCCTTTGCCCGACTTCGCATCCAAAATAAAAGTATTACAAACAGTACAATCAAGATTGCTGGAAACGTAATCATTGTTTTTAACGTTGACTGTCCGGCCACTAATTCTATTGCATCACCTGTTATGCCCGATGCTGTCGCTTTTTCTTTCGCACTATCAATCCAACCACCAATAATCGGCTGCCAGATTGAGGTTGAAAACATTCCAAATGCTCCTACTACCGACATCCCAATGGCACCAGTAGCCGGCATTTTTTCGGCAGTAAAACCAATCATGTTAGGCCAGAAGTAACATACACCCACGGCAAAAACAATAGCGGCAACATAAACCATCGAGCCGGTTTGAGTGCTGAAAAGAAAAATACCCAGCGCGGTAAAGATGGCCGATCCCAACAACACCCCGGTTTGATCAAACTTATGCACAAACTCGCCACCAAAGTAGCGGCCAACAGCCATCAATCCGGTTACAAGTGCTAGAATTACCATAGGTTCAGCGCCACTCTTAGCCATGATAATACCTGTCCATTGTTGCGGGCCAAATTCTGAGATGGCAGTAAGTGTCATACAGGCACAAATGAAAATGAAAAGAGGTGTAGCCATCGCTTTCAAATTGGCAGTAAGCGAGCCTGCGTCACCCTTTGTTTCCGGAAAGGCTTGGCCATAGAACAGGTAGGCATAAATAACAGTAGGCAATACGATTACCCAAATCTGGGCTTCCCATCCAAGTTGCATTTTGGTCATGGCCAGTGAAATCAAGCTTCCCAATACAATACCCCCGGGGAACCACATGTGAAAGCGATTCATAAGCGTGTTCATTCGCTTACCACTGTAGCTGGTTGCTATTAGGGGATTGCAGGCCGCTTCGGTACAGCCATTGCCTAATCCAATAAACAGGGTAGAGATAAGCAAGCCGATGTAGCCACCGGAAAAAATAGTAAGTAAGATCCCGATCGTGTGCGCTACAAAAGCAAAATTCATAATGCGCTTGGGACCGATGGTATCGTAAAAGATGCCACCCAGCACCATCGAAATAGGAAAGCCCACAAACCACATGGTGTTGATGAAGCCGAGTTGTTCGTTGGTAAGATTGAAAGTAGCACCAAGCTCCGGCAAAATTCCAGCCCGGATGCTAAAAGAAAAGGCGGTTGTTATTAAGGCAAAGCAACTTGCATAAAACAGCCTGATATTAGGTTTATCGCTCATACGTGTGTGTGTTAGGGTTTTGATTTAAGGTTTAGAAATATGTGATGAAAATTAGTTGGATGCAAACGGTTGATATAAAATTGAAAAAAAAGGGTTGTCATAATTCAAATACCATCCCGCTTTTGCGGAGGGTAACATACATACGCTTGTCAAATTTGTAAAGGGCTGCCGCGCGGTGCGAAACATCTTTCTGCTTTTCTTTACAGTTAATCAATAACTTCATCTTGCCCAGCTTGCGCCTGAAGTTCGACTTATCCATCTTGGTTTCCAGAATAGCTTCGTACAGCTCCTGTAATTGTAGTAAGGTGAACTTTTCGGGTAGCAGGTTAAAACCTACAGGCTCATGCCTTACCGTGTGTTTCAATCGCTTAAACCCGTAGTCCAGAATTTGATTGTGATCGTAAATTAATGGCGGCACATCGTGGATGTTAAACCACTGTACATCCGATGCTGTAAAGCCGGGGATAAGCGCGTAGTTCTCTTCGTTTACCAACGCATAGTACGCCACCGTAACAACCCGCTTAACCGGAAAGCGGTGCGGATCGCCAAAAGCCTTCAATTGTTCCAGGTAAATGTCACTGATTCCCGTAAGGGATTTAAGCAGCCGCTTGGCGGCATCGTCCACGCTTTCGCCATAAGTAATCCAGCCTCCGGGCAGCGCCCACTTGCCCTCGCTTATGCCTTCGCCATGTTTTACCAGCAGGATATCCAGTTTGCCATCCTTAAAACCAAAAATCACACAGTCGATTGACAGTGCCTCGATAATGCTGCCGGGCTGGATCAGATTTTCCATAAAAATTCTCCGGCTAATATATGGTCGTTTTGACTATAAGTAAATACTTTTGGCAACAATTCAATCGTATGCAGGAGTATATTTTGGGCCTCGATATCGGAAGTTCATCGGTAAAAGCTTCGCTGGTAAGCATCAGCACCGGCCAGCGGGTGGCTTCGGCCCAATCGCCTGCCGAGGAAATGGAGATGCTTGCCGTGCAACCGGGTTGGGCCGAGCAGGAACCTGAAACCTGGTGGCAACATACGCTTGCTTGCGTTCGACAAACGTTGGCGCAGGCAAACGCCAAAGGCGAGCAGGTAAAGGGAATAGGAATTGCCTACCAAATGCATGGGCTGGTTTGCCTGGACAAAAGCGGCAACCCGGTTCGGCCATCCATTATCTGGTGCGATAGCCGGGCGGTACCATACGGTGAGGAAGCCTTTCATTCCCTCGGTGCGTCCTATTGTTTATCGCATTTCCTTAACTCGCCCGGAAACTTTACGGCATCAAAGCTTAAATGGGTAAAAGAAAATGAACCTGCCGCTTACGAGCGCATTCACAAAATAATGTTGCCGGGAGACTACATCGCCTTTAGGCTTACGGGCGAAACAACCACTACCGATACGGGGTTATCGGAAGGTATTTTTTGGGATTTTAAAACGGGTTCGATAGCGCAATCGCTGTTGGATCATTATGGTATAAGCGCTGAGCTGTTGCCTGAGATTAAGCCCGTATTTTCTATTCAGGCCGAGGTAAATACTAATGGAGCCGAGCTTACCGGATTAAAAAAAGGAACCCCGGTTTCGTACCGCGCAGGCGACCAGCCCAACAATGCATTTTCTCTGAATGTATTAAACCCAGGCGAGACTGCGGCTACAGCAGGTACTTCGGGAGTAATTTATAGTGTTACCGAAAACAATACGTTTGATCAGCAATCACGCGTAAATGCATTTATACATGTGAACAACCAGGCCCGGCAAAAGCGCAACGGTATTTTACTTTGCGTGAATGGTACGGGGATTTTGAACAGTTGGCTGCGCAAGAATGTTCGCAGCGTAGATGCATTTCCGTACACCAAAATAAACGAGTTGGCTGCGGGGGTACGGGTGGGTGCCGATGGGTTGCTCATGTTGCCTTTTGGTAACGGAGCGGAGCGCATCTTAGAAAACAAAGTAATCAACGCATCGTGGCACGGTCTTGATTTTAACAGACATTCTCAAGCGCATGTATTTCGTGCGGCACAGGAAGGCATTGTGTTTGCACTTCGTTACGGATTCGATATTCTTCAATCGATGGGTGTACAATCTCAGGTAATCCGGGCGGGCCATGCCAACATGTTTTTGAGTCCGGTATTCAGAAATGCTTTTGTAAACACCATTGGTGCACGTTTGGAACTTTACGATACCGATGGTGCTATGGGTGCTGCGCTGGGTGCGGGAGTAGGGGCTGGTATTTATTCAGATTTTAAACAAGCATTCACTGGCCTGAAGTTGTTACACGAAGAACAACCTGTACACAATCAGCAAGAAGAATACGAAGCAACTTATCAAAAGTGGAAGAGTGTATTAGATAGACAACTTACTTTAAAATAATTCAAATCGTTCCAAACTAAAATCTGAGACCATGAAAGTAATCAAAGGTAAAAAAGAGTATTTCAAAGGTATTCGTGCCATCAAGTACGAAGGCAGAGATTCTGATAACCCCTTGGCGTTTAAGTTTTATAATCCTAATAAAAAGGTGGGCCGTAAAACCATGCAAGACCATCTTCGGTTTGCTATTGCCTACTGGCATACCTTCTGCGGAACGGGTGGTGATCCATTTGGGCCCGGCACCAAACAATTCCCATGGTTACAATCCGGTGATGCTGTGCAACGGGCATACGATAAAATGGATGCTGCTTTTGAATTCATTACCAAAATAGGCGCCCCGTTCTATTGCTTTCACGATTACGATTTGGTGGACGAAGCCCCCACGTTGGCCGAATCAGAAAAGCGCTTGCGCAAGATTGTGGACTACGCAAAACAAAAACAAAAAGACTCTGGTGTGAAATTACTTTGGGGCACCGCCAACCTGTTTGGGCATCCGCGCTACATGAATGGCGCAGCAACCAACCCCAATTTTCAGGTGGTATGCCATGCCGGTGCACAGGTAAAAAATGCCATCGATGCAACCATCGAGTTGGGCGGACAAGGTTATACATTTTGGGGCGGGCGCGAAGGCTACATGTCGTTGCTCAACACCAATATGAAGCGCGAACAGGAGCACCTGGGCAGGTTTCTGCAAATAGCACGGGATTATGCCCGCAGGCAAGGTTTTAAAGGCGTGTTCTACATCGAACCCAAGCCGATGGAGCCCTCCAAACATCAATATGATTTTGATGCCGCAACCTGCCTCAATTTTTTACGGCAGTTCGATCTGCTAGACGATTTTAAGTTGAACATTGAAGTAAACCACGCCACCCTGGCCAGCCATACCTTCGACCACGAATTGCAGGTGGCAGCCGATGCCGGGGCATTAGGAAGTATTGATGCCAACCGGGGCGACAATCAAAATGGCTGGGATACCGATCAGTTTCCGAACAGTGTATATGAGCTTACCGAAGCCGTGCTGGTTATTTTGCAGGCCGGAGGCTTTAAAACCGGGGGCGTAAACTTCGATGCGAAAACCCGCAGAAACTCTACCGACCTGGTGGATATTTTCCATGCCCACATTGGCGGCATGGATACGTTTGCCAAAGCCTTAATTGCCGCTCATGCCATTCTGGAAGATGGCGAGTACGTGCGCCTGAAGCGCGAGCGCTATGCCTCGTTCGACAGAGGCAACGGTAAAAAATACGAAACCGGTAGCTTGAGTTTACGCGATTTGCGCCAACTGGCTTTAAAGAATGGCGAGCCCGAGCAGATAAGCGGCAAGCAGGAGTACCTGGAGAACCTTTTAAACAAGTTTATTTGAGGCCATTTAAAGTTCGTGCAAACGATTCCGTTAAATTTATTTCATTATTTTTCGACCGATCGTTTTAATCTTACTTGTTGAATTTTAAACAGACCCCAATCGCATGAACCGAAAACTTAGAATGGGCATGGTAGGAGGAGGTAAGGATGCTTTTATCGGCTCCATCCACCGCCTTGCCGCCAATATGGACGGGCTTATTGAAGTTGTAGCCGGAGCGCTTAGTATCAATCCTGAACTAGCCAAAGAAAGTGGCAAGATGTTGTTTCTGGCAGAAGACCGGACGTACACCACCTTCGAAGAGATGATTGAAAAAGAAAGCAAGCTGCCTGCGGATAAGCGCATTGATTTTGTGACCATCGTTACCCCCAACTTCGCGCACTTTGCACCGGCCATGCTCGCTTTGGAAAAGGGTTTTCACGTGGTAATTGAAAAGCCAATTACGTTTACAATTGACGAAGCACGTCAGTTAAAAAAGAAAGTTCAGGAAACCGGGTTGCTGCTTTGCTTAACGCACACCTATTCCGGCTACCCAATGGTACGCGAAGCCCGCGCGATGGTGCGCGATGGCATCTTCGGAAAAATCCGTAAAGTATATGTGGAGTACCCGCAAGGTTGGTTGAGCAAGATGAGCGAGCGCGAAGGAAATGCGCAGGCTGCATGGCGTACTGACCCTAAGCGTTCGGGTAAGGCTGGGGCGATGGGCGATATTGGAACGCATGCCGCACACCTCGCGGAGTTTATTACCGGTTTAAAAATCACGCACCTGTGTGCCGACCTCAACATTATGGTTCCGGGCCGGGCATTAGATGATGATGGCAACGTGTTGTTGAAGTTTGATAACGGTGGCGCAGGCGTGCTGATGGCCTCGCAGGTTGCGGCCGGTGAAGAAAACGCCTTGAAGATTCGGGTATATGGCGAAAACGGAGGCCTGGAATGGTCGCAGCAAGAACCCAACACCCTGTTGGTAAAATGGCTGGATAAACCCACGCAGATTTATCGGGCCGGTACAAATGGATTTTTACATCCCGAAGCCCAGTTTAACACCCGCACACCCGGTGGCCACCCCGAAGGCTACCTCGAAGCCTTTGCAAATCTCTATCGCAATTTTGCATTAGCATTAACTGCTAAGATAGATGGCACCAAAGCCCCTGAGCATATTGATTTCCCTTCAGTGGATGATGGCATCCGCGGTATGGCCTTTATCGATAATGTGGTAAAGAGCGGCCAAAGCAAAGAGAAGTGGACTCCATTTGAAGTTTAACCTATGAAAACATTAAAAGGCCCTGGAATTTTTCTTGCCCAGTTTATGGGCGATGAACCGCCATTCAATAATCTCAAGTCAATTTGTAAATGGGTAGCATCGCTTGGCTATGTGGGTGTGCAAATCCCTGCATGGGATAGCCGCTGCATCGATTTAAAAAAAGCGGCCGAGAGTAAAGACTATGCCGATGAAATTCGTGAAACCGTTGAGTCATGCGGATTGCAAATCACCGAACTCTCCACCCACTTACAAGGTCAGTTGGTAGCGGTGCATCCGGCATACGATGTAATGTTCGATGGCTTTGCACCAAAATCGGTGCATGGCAAACCAAAAGAACGCACTGCCTGGGCAGTAGATCAATTAAAGCTGGCCGCTAAAGCCAGTAAGAATTTAGGTTTGAATGCCCACGCAACTTTTTCGGGTGCGCTAATGTGGCACACAGTTTATCCGTGGCCGCAACGCCCTGCCGGATTGGTGGAGGATGGTTTTAAAGAATTGGCCAAACGATGGTTGCCAATCCTGAATGCTTTCGATAAAGTAGGTGTAGATGTATGTTATGAAATTCATCCGGGCGAAGACCTGCACGATGGTATTACCTTCGAGCGCTTTTGGGAAGCAACTGGTAAGCATACCCGCGCTAATATTCTATACGATCCGAGCCACTTTGTCTTGCAGCAATTAGATTATCTGCAATACATCGACTTCTACCATTCCTTTATAAAAATGTTTCACGTAAAGGATGCCGAGTTTAATGCAACCGGTAAGAGTGGGGTGTATGGTGGCTTTCAGGATTGGGTAAACCGGCCAGGTCGTTTCCGTTCGTTGGGCGATGGCCAGGTTGATTTCAAGTCTATCTTCAGCAAGCTCGCCCAATACAACTATAGCGGCTGGGCCGTGCTGGAGTGGGAGTGCTGCATTAAACACCCCGAACAAGGTGCTGCCGAAGGTGCACCCTTTATTAAAGATCAGATCATTCGGGTTACCGAAAAAGCATTCGATGATTTTGCCGCTACTGGCAAAAACCCTTCGCTGAATAAAAAAGTGTTAGGACTGAGCTAAAATTAATTTACGAACAAACTAATCCCCAAATGAAAAATAATTTCTCTATACTAGTTGCCGCGGTGCTCGCCTTTACGCTTACGTATTGCGGCTCGAAAAAAGCTGAAACACAAACCGAAGATTACGGAACCCCCGATGAGACCGCTGCGCCTGTTCAGGCAGTAGATTTAATTGCACAAGGCGAAGCGTTGGTAAAAGCCAGCGACTGCAAAACCTGTCATCATGCTACCAACAAACTCATTGGCCCTTCGCACACCGATGTTGCTAAAAAGTATGAGTTTACTGCAGCTAACGTAACCTATCTTGCTAAAAAGATTATCGAAGGTGGCACCGGGGTGTGGGGCGAAATACCCATGTCACCTCATCCGGACCTTTCGCAGATTGATGCTGAAAAGATGGCCCGCTACGTACTTTCTCTGGATGGCGAAAAGGAGCATTAAGATGAGGGTAGGGGCGATATTAATAGTAAGTGTTTTTGCTTTTGGAGCGCAAGCACAGCACAACACACTTACGTCAAAAGAAAAAAAAGAAGGCTGGCAACTTTTGTTCGATGGAAAGACAACCACCGGCTGGCACAGTTATAAATCCGATAAAGCCGGTGCAGCCTGGAAAATTTCTGATGATGCATTATTTCTCGACACTGCTAACAAAGAAGAAAAGGGAGGCGATCTCGTAACCGATAAGGAATTTGAAAACTACGAGTTGTACCTGGAGTGGAAGATTCAACCTTGCGGTAACAGCGGTGTAATTTTTAATGTTCAGGAATCGGATGAATACAAATATGTATGGCTTACCGGCCCCGAAATGCAAGTACTGGACAATGAGTGCCACCCCGATGCAAAAATTATAAAACACCGGGCCGGTGATTTGTACGATTTAATCTCCTGCTCGAAGGAAACGGTGAAGCCTGCAGGTGAGTGGAATGTGGCGCGCCTGGTAGCCAACAAAGGCAAGTACGAATTTTGGCTGAATGGTGTAAAGACCGTAGCGTTTACCATGCACACCCCACAATGGGATGAAATGGTTGCCGGAAGTAAATTCAAAAGCATGAGCGCCTTCGGAAAATTTTCTAAGGGTCGTATTGCGCTGCAAGACCATGGCGACAAAGTTTGGTATCGTAACCTAAAAATTAAACCCCTTTAGTGGCCAGAGCGCGCAGGTAGTCTAAAAATTGAAAGCGTGTACTGCAAAAGTTCTATTTTAATAGCTCAAAAAAATTAATTGCCCACAACGGGTAATCACACACATGAAAAAAATTCTGATTCTACTTACCTGTTGTGCCTTGTTTTATTCCTGCACGCAAGAACAACCCCGTGTTTTGGTTTTCTCTAAAACAAAAGGCTTTCGCCATCAATCAATTACTGCCGGTAAGGCGGCCCTGATTAAACTGGGTGCCGAAAAAGGTTTTGGTGTAGATACTACCGAGGTAGCCGAAGCTTTTACAGAAGACAATCTGAAAAAGTATCGCGCGGTAATCTTCTTAAGCACTACAGGCGATGTATTGAATCAGGCTCAACAAAACGAGTTCATGCGGTTTATCCAGGCAGGGGGTGGTTATGTAGGTATTCACGCTGCCGCGGATACCGAGTACGATTGGTATTGGTATGGTAAACTGGCCGGAGCTTATTTTAAAAGTCATCCGCAAATTCAAGAGGCAAAATTTAAGAAAGTAAAACCTTTTGGTGAAGACCATTTGCCCGATGAGTGGGTACGTACCGATGAACTCTACAACTACAAAAATATAAGCGCTGAAATAAATGTTTTATATACGCTTGATGAAACCTCGTACCAGGGTGGCGAAAATGGCGCGAACCACCCAATAGCCTGGTACCATGATTTTGACGGAGGCCGTTCGTTCTATACCGGCCTGGGCCATACCGATGAGTCGTTCAGTGAAGAACTTTTTCTTGATCATTTATACCAGGGTATAAAATATGCCATGGGCAATAAACAACCCGACTTCGCGAAAGCAAGAGCGAAGCGTGTGCCCGAAGAAAACCGGTTTACCAAAACGGTGTTGGGCTATAACTTTGATGAGCCTACCGAAATGGCTATTCTACCCGATAGCCGCATAATTTTTATTGAGCGCAAAGGAGCTGTTAAACTCTATGATCCTAAAACAGATTCGATTAATCAGATCAATAAATTTAATGTATGGACCAAATACGAAGATGGGATGTTGGGTATAACCACTGATCCGGATTTTGCCTCGAATAACTGGCTCTACATTTATTATTCACATCCCGAAAAATCGGCTAACGTGCTTTCGCGGTTTGTGTTCGATGGTAAGAAAGTAGATCAGGCCAGCGAAGTACAAATGCTGGAGGTGCCCACGCAACGCCAAACCTGTTGCCATACGGGTGGCTCGCTTGCTTTTACACCCGATGGCAATCTTTTCCTTTCAACCGGTGACAATACCAGTCCCTTCGAATCGGATGGGTATAGCCCTGCCGATGAGCGGCCTGACCGCAGTCCATTTGATGCCCAGGGTTCTTCATCTAATACAAACGATTTGCGCGGAAAAATTCTGCGCATCAAACCTCAGCCAGATGGAACCTACACCATTCCTGCCGGCAACCTCTTCCCGAAAGGTGAAGAAAAAACCAGACCTGAAATTTATGTGATGGGTAATCGTAACCCGTACCGGATTTCTGTTGATCGTAAAACCGGATTTCTTTATTGGGGTGAAGTAGGTCCTGATGCTGGTAATGATAATCCTGAACGTGGTCCGCGCGGCTACGATGAAGTAAACCAGGCGCAAAAGGCCGGATACTTTGGCTGGCCGTTGTTTGTGGGTGGTAATTATCCCTATGGAAAGCATGACTTTGCCGCCAGCACCACAGGCGCAAAACACGATCCGAACAAGCCCATCAATACCTCACCTAATAATACCGGCAAAACAGAATTGCCTTCGGTAAGTGCTCCTTTTATCTGGTATCCGTACGATGCTTCACCGGATTTTCCGTTGATGAAAACCGGTGGCCGCAATGCGATGGCCGGACCCGTTTATTATTCAGAAGACTATAAAGGCATTGCTACGGCTTACCCCGATTATTTTGATGGCAAGCTTATCATCTACGATTGGATGCGTAACTGGATTCATTTGGTAACAATGAATGAGAAGGGTGCTATAATGGATATTGAACCATTCTTGCCCAACATGCAATTCAACAACATAATTGATATGGCGTTTGGGCCCGATGGAAAATTATACACACTGGAGTACGGCACCCAATGGTTCAAAAAAAATATGGATGCCCGCTTGTCGCGAATCGATTTTAATGGCGGCAACCGACCACCCCAGGTGGTTGTAAGCGCCAGCAAAATTTCGGGTGCCTTACCTTTAGAAGGAACCATAAGCGCTGCCGGCACAACAGATCCGGATGGCGATGCAATTTCGTATGAGATGGAATTGAATGGCCAGGTAAGTAAATCAACCAACGCTGAATTCAAATTCACATTTGATAAGGCTGGCATTTATCGGCCTAAGATTACAGCCACCGATTCGAAAGGCGCAAAGGCTACGGGCGAGATAACAATTATTGCAGGTAATGAACCCCCGGCTATTGAAATTGCCGTGGCAGGTAACAGTCAGTTCTATATTCCGGGCGGATCTGCCGATTACAAAGTAACCGTTACCGATAAAGAAGATGGTACTACCACGGACGGAAAAATTGCAGCCAGCCGCGTGAAGGTTACTGTTGACTATCACCCGCAGGGATTTGATATGACGGCTATTGCGCAAGGCCACCAGCGTGCCGAGTTGCCGGGTAAACTACTGATCGCAGAAAGCGATTGTAAATCGTGTCACCTCCTCGACCAGAAATCAGCCGGCCCAAGCTACCGCGATATAGCAAAACGGTATGCAAAAGATGTGCGCGCCACCGAAGTGTTGAGCGATAAAATTTTGAATGGCGGTTCGGGGAATTGGGGTGAGGTGGCTATGGCCGCGCACCCACAGTTAACCAAAGCACAAACTGTGCAAATGGTAGAATACATTCTCTCGCTGGCAACCGAAGAGCAAGTGAAGAGTTTGCCGCTATCGGGTAAAGCAACGTTTGCTGTAGTGCCACCCCCAGGGCCGGCCGTAACATCTGCTTACGTGCTTACGGCCACCTACGAAGACAACGGTGCTAACGGCATGCCATCGCTAACGGCTGCCAGGCAGGTAGTTTTAACGGCCCCGGTTTTAACCGGAGCGGCCGCTTCGCTTACCGGTGGTGCGCGTAAATTAAATGCTGGCGGGTTTCAGATTATTGAGAATATTAAGAACAATGCCACGGCAACCTTTGCCAACGTAGATTTAACCGGTGTGGGCAGCATGAGTTTTATAATTGCTGAAATGGGCCCTATGAAAGGAGGAACAATAGAAGTGTGGCTCGACTCGAAAGAGGGAACAAAGTTAGGCACCGTGAGTTTTGCCAATGCCCCCAAAATTGAAGTGCAGGCGGGTGTAAACATGCGGCCATCGGGTATTGGATTTAAACCGGTAAGCGGCAAACACAATATTGTGCTGGTATTTAAAAACGACCAGGCCGGAGAAGATGTGCTGTTTATGTTTAGCCAGGTAACATTAGGGAAATAAGCGCCAACTGCTTTTAAAATTGTAATGGATATGGACAGAAGAAAATTTATTCAAAACTCCACACTGGCTGCGACTGGTTTACTTACCCTGCCTTCTTTTCTGGCGGAGGCAAAAGGAAAATCCAGGCCGGTAGGATTGCAACTTTATTCGTTGCGCGATGTAATCGGCAAAGATCCGAAAGGCGTGTTGAAGTCGGTGGCCACGTGGGGTTACACCGAAGTGGAAACCTATGGGTATAACAATGGCCAGTTGTTTGGTATGCCGGTAGCCGAATTCAAAAGCTACCTCGACACGCTAGGTATTACCGTGGTGAGCGGCCATTATGGAATTAACCTTGCCGAAAGCGGGTGGGAGCAAGTGTGTGCCGATGCCAAAGCAACGGGGCAGAAGTTTGTGGTAGTTCCGTGGATGGATAAAAAGTATTATGCCACGTTGGATGATTTAAAGCGTACCTGCGAAGTGTTGAACAAGGCGGGTGAGGTGGCAAAGAAGTATAAACTGCAAATGGGATATCACAACCACGCGTTTGAGTTTGAGCAAGTAGGCGGCAAAGTGATATTTGATGAAATGCTAACGCTACTCGATCCGAAGTTGGTGAGCATTGAAATGGATATTTATTGGGTGGTGCGTGCCGGGTTCGATCCGATTGCCTATTTCGAGAAACATCCGGGCCGCTTTCCATTGTGGCATGTAAAAGATATGGATAAGGAAAACAAAGATCGGAATGCCGATGTGGGCACGGGGTCTATTGATTTTACCAAGTTGTTTGCACAGGCAAAGAAGGCCGGACTTAAAAACTACTTCATCGAGCAGGAGACCTATCCGGTAAATTCCATGCAAAGCATAGAGAATTCAATCAAGTACATAAAGACAATTCGGTAAGTAATAAGAACAAACAGTGCGGGTTTTATTTTTGATGGTAGGGTTGGGATTAACGCTGTTCTCCTATGCCCAGGAAATTACAGGTAATGTTTCAGGAAAAGTAACAAGCGTTTCGGGCGAAGTGCTGGCTGGCGCCAATGTGGCCGCGTATCAAAACGCAACAACACCCGTTGCCGGAGTAGCGACCAACGAAGCTGGTAAATTCTCACTTTCGCTGGCACCTGGCCGGTATAACCTCATTGTAAGTTTTACAGGTTATCAATCCCGCGAAAGCGAATTGTTGGTAATTGCCGGCAAGGCAAGCAATTTGGTAATAACACTACAGGAAGTTCCGACCGAGCTGGAAGAAATTGTGGTAAGCCCCGAGCTTGTAAATGACGCGGGCCTCACTTCAGTTTCTATTGAGAAAACCATGCGCGTGCCCGCAAATTTTTTCGATCCCGTGCGCATGCTTACCTCGTACCCGGGTGTAGTGGCTGCCAACGATCAGGCCAACTCTATCATTGTAAAAGGCTACTCACCCAATTACGTGCTGTGGCGCGTGGAGGGGTTGGATGTTGTTAATCCCAATCACTTAGCCAATGCCGGCACCATGGGCGACAAGCCAACGGCTAATGGGGGCGGTGTAAGTATTTTAAGTGGGCAGGTATTAGAGCGCACCGATTTCAGGTCGGGGTATTTGCCAACAGGTTTTGGTAACGGCCTTGCCGGGATTATGGATATGAAGTTGCGCAATGGAGCAACCGATAAAATGCAGTACACAGCGCAGGCTTCGCTAATTGGTATGGATGTGGCCGCTGAAGGTCCGCTGAATAAAGAAAGGGGAAGTTCGTTTCTGGTTAACTACCGGTATTCAACTGTAGGCTTGTTAGGTAGCATGGGTGTTGATTTAGGCGATGAAGCCATCAACTTTCAGGATGTAACTTTTCATGTAAGCGCCCCGCATAAAAGCGGAGGCGAGCTATCGGTGTTTGGGTTTATGGGGGGCAGTAAAAATGTGTTTAACGCCAAACCACAGGATGAATGGGAAGAAGAGAAGGATCGGTATGACATCCGGTTTGAAGGACTTACCTATGGTGTGGGCCTGGTAAATCGATTTAAACCGGGCCCGTGGAATTTTGTAGCCGGACTTTCCTACTCGGGCCAGCAGCAGGAACGTAATTCGCAAAGTGCAACGGTACCTTACCCGTATGTGTACCGCGAAGCCTATAACTCAGATAATGCCATCCTATCGGGCTTTGTAAAGGCTACCCATAAATTGGGTGCGTATGGCAATGTGGAAACCGGCTTACGATTAAATCACTATCAACAACAACTGGAATCAGAAACGGTAACCCAAGCGTACCTGGATATCTTTACACCTTACATTCGAGGCCAGGTAAATGGTTTATTGATGCAACCCTATGCATCGTGGACAAAGTACCTTGGTACATGGCAGGTAAATGCCGGCCTGCAATATGTTCGGTTTGGGTTCAACAATACCGACTCGTGGGAACCAAAAGCGAGCGTTACAAAATCCGGAAAGAACAACACCTTTAGCCTTTCGGCAGGAACCACCAGCCAAATGCAGCAAACTCAAAATTATTTGGTGGTGGGTAGTAGCCACCTTGGGTTTACGCGCAGCCATCAGGCTTTAGCCGAATGGAAGCGGCAATTACCTGGGCAATTGAGGTTGACCACCTCAGCATTTTACCATTTGATAACCGATGCGCCTGTGGTGCGCGATGCTCCGTATTATTCTACGCTTAACCAATGGGACGGTAATAGCTGGAACGATACGCTGGTAAACGCGGGCAAGGGTCGCAACTACGGAGTGGAGGCAAGCCTTGAAAAACGGTTTTACAATAACGTTTACTTTGTAGTATCCGGCTCGCGCTACGAAGCAAAATTCTACAACGGTGCAAGCTATTTCAATAGCCGGTTCAACACGAAATTTACCAGCAGCTTGCTGGCCGGAAAAGAATGGAATAAAAAGAACCGCTCGTTTGGCATGCATGTGCGCATGCTTTACCTGGGTGGTGTGCGGCAGCCGCTGGTTGATTTAATTACCTCAGAACAAATCGGAACCACTATTTACAATGAGCAGTTAGGATTTTATCGGTTGCCCGATTATTTCCGAACCGACCTTCGTGTAAGCTGGCGTAAGAATAAGCCCGGCTATACCCGCACGCTTTCTATCGACATTCAAAATGTTACCAGCCAGCAGAACACAGCCTATACGTACTACGATACCTTTCTTAAAAAGGAAACCACAAAGTATCAATTAGGCATAATCCCAATCCTGGCCTACCGGGTTGATTTCTGATAAAAATCATCGTTTCAAACGATTGCAACGCTTTATTTTAAGTGCGTAGCTCCTTACCTTTGAGGCCTTAAACCCTACTTACATGGTAACGCTTGCACACGAAAAGACCTACCCGGTAACCCATGCAGAACTAACGGCCTGGGTGGATGAAATAACCAGTTTATGTCAACCCGACCGCATTCGCTGGTGCGATGGTTCCAAAGCCGAGTACGATGAATTGTGCAACCTGTTGGTAGCCAAGGGCACCTTTATAAAACTTAATCCGCAAAAGCGCCCCAACAGCTTTGCGTGTTTTTCCGATCCCAGCGATGTGGCCCGCGTAGAAGATCGTACCTACATCTGCAGCAAGCGTAAAGACGATGCCGGCCCCACCAACAATTGGGTTGAGCCGAAGCAAATGAAGCAAACCCTGTTGCCTTTGCTGCAAGGCTGCATGAAAGGCCGCACCATGTACATCATTCCTTTCAGCATGGGCCCGGTGGGTTCTGATATTGCCCAGATTGGCGTAGAGATAACCGACTCGGAATATGTAGTGGTAAACATGCATTTAATGACGCGCGTGGGTACAAAGGTGATTGATGTGTTGGGTAGCGATGGCGAGTTTGTAAAATGTTTGCATACGGTGGGTGCTCCGCTGCAGCCCGACCAACCCGATGCCAAGTGGCCCACCAACCCAACAACAAAGTACATTGTCCATTATCCTGAGGAGCGGGCTATTGTTTCGTACGGCTCGGGCTATGGTGGCAATGCTTTGCTGGGTAAAAAATGCTTTGCCTTGCGTGTAGCCTCGGTAATGGGGCGCGATGAAAACTGGTTAGCAGAACACATGTTGTTGCTGGGTGTGGAAAGTCCGGATGGTAAAAAAGATTATGTAGCTGCCGCATTTCCAAGTGCCTGTGGTAAAACCAACTTTGCCATGATTATTCCGCCCACCGCATTAAAGGGCTGGAAAGTAACTACCGTGGGCGATGATATTGCGTGGATAAAGCCGGGTAAAGATGGCAAGCTGTACGCCATCAACCCAGAGGCCGGGTACTTTGGCGTGGCTCCGGGCACCAACGAAAAGACCAATCCCAACGCCATGGCAACCATTGCGCGCGATACCATTTTTACCAACGTGGCCATTACCGAAGATGGCGATGTGTGGTGGGAGGGAATGACGAAAGAGCCACCAAAAAATCTTACCGACTGGCGCGGACAAAAATGGGATGTAACATCGGGTAAACCGGCAGCACATCCTAACAGTCGCTTTACAGTTTCGGCAGCGAATAATCCGGTTATCGATCCGCAGTGGGAAAACCCGAATGGGGTACCCATTAGTGCGTTTGTGTTTGGCGGAAGAAGAAGCACCACAATTCCTTTAGTATATCAGTCCAGCAACTGGGCATACGGAGTTTACCTCGCATCCACCATGGGTTCAGAGACAACTGCTGCTGCATTTGGTGAAGTGGGTAAGGTTAGGCGCGATCCATTTGCGATGCTGCCTTTCTGCGGTTACCACATGGGCGATTACTTTAACCATTGGCTGCAATTTGGCCGAGGCTTGCCGGCACCGCCCCGCATTTTTGGTGTAAACTGGTTTCGTAAAGATGCCGAAGGGAAATTTATCTGGCCGGGCTTTGGCGATAACATGCGCATTTTAAAATGGATTGTATTGAAGATCCGAGGCGAAGCCAATGCGGTAGAAAGCCCGATAGGGTGGATGCCCACCTACGATGATATCGATTGGAGTGGGATTGATTTTACCAACGAGCAGTTTGATAGCATTATGGATATTGACCGCGAAGAATGGAAAGCGGAGTTGCTGCAGCATGTAGAGTTGTTTGAAAAGATGTACGACAAGCTGCCGAAAGAATTTATCTTCATGCGCGAGTTGTTGTTATCGAGTTTGTGGCGCTCGCCCGCTAAGTGGAGCCTTGAGCCGGAAAGGTTTTGAGTTGGGTGAAGGCAAATTATTCGTTATGAAGATTAAGGTTCATGTTGGTGGGGAACATCAATAAGAATTGAAAGGAGCGAACGAGGATTGGAGGAATTACACAAAGGATTGAAAGATCGCAAGTATCAAGTGTGGAAAAGCAATTCTTTGAGCGTGGATTTGATACACGACTGGTTTTTAAGCAAAAGCTTGAGTACTGCATGCTAATCCCTGCCAACCGCACTGATGAGTATAAGTTTAGCTCAGCTAAATTTTTTTCCAGCATCGTCTCCGCAGAGACGATGCACTATTGAAAGCATAACTAGCACGGAGACATTATCAGGCTAATACGGCACGCATTACTTCCCGGCTCGTTTGTAGAATGTTGCAAGTAACAAAACTGAAGTTGAATAAAACGCTAATAGCCTGATCCAATTCAGATTTTTCCAAAGATTCATTCTTGTAAGAATGTCGGCTGAAGGATTGGGTTTCAATAAAATTACTGTTTCCGGGGCGAAGTATAAAAACGTGCTGAGCGTTATAAGGCAATCAATCGCGAAGGAAGCTAACAATAAATTTCGATAAGACGCTCTCTACTACCGCACTGGATCGTGTCTTCACGAACCAGAATTAACCGATGGTGTTAAATTTGTTTCGTGTGGACACGAAACATGGCATTGGTGGACACGAAACATGGTACTGGTGGACACGAAACATGGCACTGAGATGAATCCATCACAAAGATTAATTGCGATTGGTAGCTTGCTTATGTATTGCAAGCAATAGAAATACTGAGGCCATATAAAATCTTTTTTCCAGCATCGTCTCCGCAGGGACGATGCACTATTGAAAGCATAACTAGCACGGAGACACTATCAGGCTAATACGGCACGCATTACTTCCCGGCTCGTTTGTAGAATGTTGCAAGTAACAAAACTGAAGTTGCATAAAACGCTAATAGCCTAATCCAATTCAGATTTTTCCAAAGATTCATTCTTGTAAGAATGTCGGCTGAAGAATTGGGTTTAAATAAAATTGATGTTTCCGGGGCGAAGTATAAAAACGTGCTGAGCGTTATAAGGCAATCAATCACGAAGGAGGCTAACAATAAATTTCGATAAGGCGCCCGCCAACTAATTGCAAGGCTGGCGATAAACAGCAGGATAGTAATAGGCCGGAATATAGCCCAGAACTTTATCGGATTAAAAGCATACGGGCCATGCAATATGGCCAACGATTCAGGCGGAGCACGTAACACTTTAGTGGTTACATTCAGGTGTTCATACGTACCACCGCCTGTCATAACTATATAAAGCAAAACAAGCGTAAACAGAATCCCCGTACGGATTGATTTCATAGCCTACATGATTAAGTAAGCCTTAGACTACCGGATAGTAAGATGAGTTACAGATCACTCAAAAAATGGTTTCCACTTTTCGGGTGGCGAGGGTTTGGTAAGCAGGCTCATCACAATTAAAAGTACCAAAGAAGCCGCCAGTGAGGGAATGGCTACATAGTCGGTATCAACCGGAAAAATTCCTACCGACCAGCCGGCAACTTCAAACAATTTATTAATTACCGGCACCGACATACCCGCAACAATAGAGGCCACCCCGCCTGTGGGAGTAACCCGTTTCCAAAAGAAGCTGGCTAACAATACCGGAGCCAGCGAAGCGCCAATCATCGTATAAGAAATAAAGGCCATCTCCAACACCGTTTGAAACTGCGTTACCAGGGCATAGGCCATTAGCCCCAACACCACAATACTAAGTTGTTGCAGGCGAATGATTTTTTTTGAAGCCCCGCCCTTAATAAAATAAGGCTTTATAATGTCGTTGGTCAGGTTGGTAGAGGTTACCATCAAGAAGGTATTTCCGGTGGAGAGAATGATGGCTACCCCGGCTGCAAACAGCATCGAGCCCACCAGTACGGGTACCTGTTCAAACCCAATGCGTAAAATTATTTCTTCGGACATAGCGCGGTTAATTGATCCATCGGCAAGAAAGAACCGCGGGTCTTTCGAGTAAATTGCAAAGCCAACAACGGCAATGGCGCACATGATAAATTCAATTACCACTACGCCAATCAACATACCAATTACCGCTTTGCGGGCAGAGGCAGAGTCTTTTGCCGAAGCGAATTTTTGGTAGATACTGCTCTCGCTCATCAGCAATAAGAAAGTAGGTAAGATTACGCCAACAATCCACCATGCATCGTGCCCTTCAAACAACGAGAGGTATTCGGGTTTTGTGTGTTCGATTGTACCCACTACAGCATCGTACCCACCGTGTGCTGAGATGGCAAACGGTAAGGTAAGAATCATGGCCACAAGCATGATGGTACCATTAAAAATATCAATTGACACGATGGAAACCATTCCCGCCAAGGCGGTAAACGCAATTACTACCACACAGGTAATAAAAGCTCCGGTCTCCAGGCTAATGGCACCGTTAGATAGAATAGAAATAAACCGGCCGCCACCTTTAAACTGATAGCCCGCAATTACCAGATAGGCTACAATAATGGTAATAGTTCCTAAAATCCGGGCGGTGCGATTGTAGCGTTGCTCTAATAAATCGGTGAGTGTTATCTTGGAAATTTTACGAACACGCTCGGCAACAAAATAAATTACAACAATGCCAATCCAGGCCCCGGCCGAAAACCAGAGTTCGCCAAAGCCCGATCGAAAACTTAAGCCTGCAGTGCCGAACAAACTGCCGGAGCCAATCCATGTACAGATTAAGGTGCCCACCAGCAAATACACCGGCACTCCGCGGCCGGCTACCGTAAAATCTTCTTCGCTCTTTACCGATTTACTTTTATAAATGATTATCCCAATTAAAATAATCAGGTAGGTAATACTTACAACGGCATAAATCATAGAACAATGGGTTACCGGAAAGTTTAAAAGTAAGGATTTTTTTATAAGTTGAAACCTGAAATTACTTCACTTCACCTAACCTACCTACTACATGGAGAACCCAAAATTCAAACCCTATGTTGCCCCGGAACAAAACGTGGCGGAGTTCACGATTAAGTCGGTAGTGTTTGGGTCGTTATTCGGAATTCTGTTTGGATGTTCTACGGTGTACCTGGCACTCAAGGCCGGGCTCACGGTGTCGGCTTCCATACCCATTGCGGTAATTGCTATTACGCTGGGGCGGAAGTTTTTGAAGACTACGATTTTAGAGAATAACATTATTCAAACCACAGGTTCGGCTGGCGAGTCAATTGCAGCGGGTGTAGTATTTACCTTGCCGGGATTTTTGTTTCTCTCGCCCGGTGCCAATGGCGAGGCTTTTTTCAATTACTTAACCATTCTTATTCTGGCTGCCTTTGGTGGCATGCTGGGAACGCTGATGATGATCCCGCTAAGGCGATCGTTAATTGTGAAAGAGCATGAAACATTACCTTACCCGGAAGGAACAGCCTGTGCCTCGGTATTGCAAGCCGGAGAGAAGGGGGGCGAGTTTGCTAAAACAGCATTTATGGGGATGGGCGTTGCGTTGCTCTACGCCATTCTTCAGAAAGTATTTCATGTAATTGCAGAGGCGCCAACCTTTGTTACCAATCAGGTAAACAAGTTCTGGCCCTCAGCAACCATCAATGGCGAGATAACGCCAGAGTATTTAGGTGTGGGTTATATCATTGGTCCCCGCATTGGTGGCGTTTTGGGAGCGGGTTCGGTATTGGCGTGGTGGGCAGTTATTCCGCTGTTAACAACGTTGGTTGCACCAGACACCATTGCCTTGCAATTAGTTAAGTTAGGTTACCTGGCCGACATCAATGCGGAAGGTGGCCCGGGTGCGTGGGATCCGGTAGCACATACTTTTGGAAACTACGCATCGGCAATATACCGGGCCTACATTCGCCAGATTGGAGCGGGCGCGGTTGCTGCCGGTGGTTTCATTACCTTAATGAAGACCATTCCTACTATTATCAGTTCCTTCCGCGAAAGCATCAGTTCACTCAAAGAAAAATCGGAAGCCGGTATTTTACGTACCGAAAATGATTTGTCGTTTAAAGTAGTAATCGTGGGCAGCATCGTACTCATTGCAATCATTGCCTTGCTACCCAGCCAGATCATTCCGGGTGACGGAATTTTGCAAAAGCTGCTGATCGGGGTGCTCATCATTATCTTCGGCTTTTTCTTTGTTACCGTAGCCAGCCGCATTGTAGGGTTGGTAGGCTCAAGCAATAGTCCTATTTCGGGCATGACCATCGCCACGTTGATGGGCACCTGTTTGATCTTTACTTCGGTAGGCTGGAGCGGACAATTTTTTGAACCATTGGCGTTGGTTGTTGGCGGTATGATTTGTATTGCGGCCGCCAATGCCGGAGCAACTTCGCAGGATTTAAAGTCGGGTTATCTGGTTGGAGCCACACCCCGCTATCAACAGCTTTCTTTGTTTATTGGGGCCATTGTTTCATCAATAGCCATTGGTTATGTGGTTATACTGTTGGATACACCCACGCCCGATATGCGCGCAGCAGGTATTGAACATGCCATTGGCAGCGAAAAGTATTCGGCACCGCAAGCCACGTTAATGGCCACGCTGGCAAAAGGTATTTTGTCCTACAACCTCGATTGGCAATTTGTAATGGTGGGAGTTTTTATTGCCGTAATGATTGAGTTGTGTGGCATCAAAGCATTGGCTTTTGCAATTGGACTGTACCTGCCGCTTTCTACTACGCTGCCCATAGCTATTGGCGGTGGCATAAAAGGTTTGATTGATTGGCGTGCCGAACGCAGAAAAGAAGCGAAAGCCGATGAAGATTTAGGAAAGGGAAGTTTGTTTGCCACCGGTTTAATTGCAGGCGGGGCATTAGCCGGTGTAGTGGTTGCCTTGCTTTCGGTAAACGAAGAGGTATTCGAAGGCCTTGAGAAAATTACAGCCGAGCACGGGTTGGTAAAAACCGTTGGCGAGAGTGGGTATCACCTGATGGGTGTACTTTTCTTTGCGGCAATGGCGTTTATGCTGTACCAGGTAGCGATTAAGAAAAATGAATAGCATTGCAAGTTGGTGGGCCTGGTAACCTCTCACCCTTAAAAAGTGAATCGTCTTGGGAGTGCTTACGTTATTTAGCGGAAAGATTTTGGTTAGCTTTGCGGGTAATTACTTATTCAGCAAATCAATGATTTCTTTCAATTCATTTACAGCTTTGGTTTCAGACTCCAGCACCTTGCCATCGGCATGAATAATGTCGTACATGTCGGCATAAATTTTATACCGCTGCGCAAATTTGATATGATCGAAATGGAGGAATGAGGCTTTGATGATCTGGTGATGCTTTCCTTTTTCTATTTTTAAGTAGTCACTGGCCAGTTGTTCCATGCGCACCGGGTGGTCGCCTTCAATAGGAAAATGGCGGTTCATTTTCTCCAAAATCACCCGCTTCTCTTCCGGGTGTAATTCCCCATCGGCATAGCCAATATGTAAGTAGAGGTATAAAACAAAATCGCTGAACGTTTTATGTATCACCATAACAACCTGGGGTTTGGTTACCTGACTTTAAAGGTAATAAAAAAGGCCACGCTTTTAGCGCAGCCTTTTTGTTAATCCACATGAAATTTTATTACATCATGCCGCCCATGCCGCCACCGTGTGGCATGGCAGGTGCTTCTTTTTCTTCAGGAATTTCAGAAACTACGGCTTCGGTAGTCAACAACAAGCCGGCAATAGACGCAGCGTTTTCAAGCGCCAGGCGCGATACCTTGGTAGGATCGATAATACCGGCAGCAAAGAAATCTTCAAACTTGTTATCACGGGCATTGTACCCGTAATCTTTCTTGCCTTCGCGTACTTTGTTCACAATTACCGAACCTTCCTGACCAGCGTTTTCAGCAATGGTTCTCAAAGGAGCCTCCAACGCTAAACGAATGATGTTAACACCAGTTAACTGATCTTCGTTATCGGCTGCTACATTCTTCAGTGCATCAATTGCGCGAATATAAGCTACACCACCACCGGCAACAATACCTTCTTGCACGGCTGCACGGGTTGCATGTAAGGCATCATCTACACGGTCTTTCTTCTCTTTCATTTCAACTTCGGTAGCGGCACCAATGTAAAGGATAGCCACACCGCCCGAAAGTTTAGCCAAACGCTCTTGCAGTTTTTCTTTATCGTAATCCGATGTAGTTACTTCAATCTGGGCTTTAATCTGGTTAACACGGGCAGTGATTTCAGATTTTTTACCGGCACCATTTACAATGGTCGTATTATCTTTATCGATGTTTACTTTTTCAGCACGGCCTAAGTAATCAAGGCTTGCATCTTCCAGTTTCATACCGGTTTCTTCAGAAATAACTTTACCACCGGTTAAGATCGCGATGTCTTCCAACATAGCTTTTCTACGATCGCCAAAGCCAGGTGCTTTAACAGCCGCTACGCGCAGCGCACCACGAATTTTATTTACTACTAAAGTAGCCAATGCTTCGCCTTCTACTTCTTCGGCAATAATTACCAACGGCTTACCGGTTTGCGCTGTAGCTTCCAATACCGGAAGTAATTCCTTCATTGAAGAAATCTTCTTGTCGTAGATCAAAATGTAAGGATGGTCGAGGTCAGCCTCCATTTTCTCTGTGTTGGTAACAAAGTAAGGGGAGAGGTAGCCGCGGTCGAATTGCATGCCTTCTACAGTCTTCACTTCGGTTTCGGTTCCTTTAGCTTCTTCCACAGTAATAACGCCATCTTTACCCACTTTCTCCATGGCAGTGGCAATCATCTTACCAATTTCAATGTCGTTGTTGGATGAGATAGTTGCTACCTGGGTAATTTCCTGAGATCCTTTAATAGTTTTTGATTGCTTCGACAGGTTTTCAACAACAGCTTCTACGGCTTTGTCGATACCGCGCTTTAAGTCCATAGGATTAGCTCCAGCCGCTACGTTTTTAATTCCGTGTGCGTAGATAGCCTGTGCTAACACAGTAGCAGTAGTAGTACCATCACCGGCTGCATCAGCAGTTTTAGAGGCAACTTCCTTCACTAACTGGGCGCCCATGTTTTCGATGGGGTCTTTCAAATCGATTTCTTTTGCTACCGATACCCCGTCTTTTGTTACGGTTGGGGCTCCGAATTTTTTATCAAGGATTACGTTGCGGCCTTTAGGTCCTAACGTAACTTTAACTGCGTCTGCTAATTTGTCAACACCCTTTTTAATTCTGTCGCGGGCGCTGGTATCAAAGGTTATTTCTTTTGCCATATTGATTTAGTTGTTTATTGTAATTGTAAAATTTAAACCGTTCCGAAAATATCTGAGTTGCGCATAATCAGGTACTCTTTGCCATCGATGGTTATTTCAGTGCCTGAGTATTTGCCATATAAAATCTGATCACCAACCTTAACAGTTACAGGCTTGTCTTTCAGACCTTCGCCTACGGCAATTACTTTTCCTTTCTGAGGTTTTTCTTTAGCAGTATCGGGGATAATGATACCAGATGCTGTTTTCTGTTCTGCGGCCGCAGGCTCAACAAGCACGCGGTCTTCGTTTGGTTTAAAGTTGATTTTTGCCATTTGGATTAAGTAATAGAGTTATTGAACAAGTTTAAAAACTAACTGTCGCCCTGATATCGATTTTTGTGCCACCACCGCCTATTGGCCTTTTTTTTGACACTTTTTCCGCTCAGGGGCAGCAAAGATGAAAAAAATTGACAGACTCGCCATCGCGCTTGCGCTCAAAATGGCAGTTTGTCACAAAAGCCGGTTTTTTCGTATAATTAATCGGAAAATGGATTTGACATGGAGCGTTTAAAAGACAATTGGCTAACCGAGGGTTTGATCGATTTTGAATACAAGAAATACCTTCTGCTGGGCTATTTGAAGCGGGTAAAAGAGGCTTTCGGTCGGGTGGAGTTGTATCCTTTTCTATCCGACCTCGTGTTTCACTACCGCAACCTCTTACAGGTAAAAGATAACCACTCAATCTTTCGGGACTCCTTTCCAAAAGAGATTTCGGCCGAGGGCCTCAAAAACCTGGAACTAAACTATAAGCGCATGATTGAAGACGATGCCATTATGCAGGAGTTGGAGTCGATTATGGCATTCGCGCTACCGCAATTTAAAGCCTCGTTAGACGAAGGGTCATTTATCTACGATTATGTCGAATCGCGTTGCGAGATTTCGCCAGTAGGACTTACCTCGCTGTATGCCAACGAGGGGTATTTGTTTATTACGCAACCCCCCGAAAATGAAACGAACGTGTACCGCTACCAGGTTACACTTTTTGAGCAAAGCTCGGAACTGATGCGGGGCATTCATACACAATTCCTGCTTACCGCCCCGCGCACCCTCAGTCATACCTACGAAAATCTGAAGCTTACACTCATCCGCCAGTACACCGAACTGCCTAACCCTTCGGCTTACCTGGTTCTTTCAAAACTCAAATTCCCGTTCGATAAAACGTTAATGCCCATTGCCAAGCGCTTGTTGGTAAAGCAGCTCTCTACAGCCGCCTGAAACAAAAAGCCCCCGATTTCTCGAGGGCTTGGTAATGTTTTTATTGCGGATCAGCCGGTGGTTGAATTGGCTGTTCTGTTTGATTAAGATTTACGCCCCCGCCTTGTTGGCGGGCCTTTTCCAGGATTTCGTTTTGAGTGCCTGAATTAGGTGTAGTAAAGTTTGTAGTTAACGCTATGGCCATTATGGCTATGGCTAAACCCCAGGTAGTACGTTCCAGAAAATCGCCTGTCTTTTTAACACCGATAAGATTACTTGCTCCTGAGCCACCAAACTGGTTAGAAAGCCCACCACCTTTTGAGTTTTGAGCCAAAACAACCAATACCAAGAGTACAGAGCAAAATATGGCTAAGCCGATTAACAGGGAATAATACATACGCTACTTTTTCAGTTCTTCAATTTGAGCCGCAAAGTAAGCCTTTTTTTGTGGAAACTTCCAAATAAGCTTCTTCAGTACTTCTATCGCTTTGTCTGTTTTCCCTTGCTTAAGTAAAATCTCAACAAGGGTTTCAGAAACTACATTCTCGCCAAAGGCCGAGCTCGATTCGGCCAGGTCGGTTTTGATTTCCGTGCCGGCTTTGGGTTTGGGCAAAGCTGGCTGGGCTTTTATAAACTGATCAATGATTTCGATTTGTTCTTTCTGCTTTGGGCCGTCTGGTTTGATTTTCTTCTTCTGTGATTTTATTTCATTCAAAAGTCCTTCGTCCGGGTCGGTTGTCCGCTTTTTGGTTTTTGGATTTTCGGTAAGCGGGTGCCCTTTTTCCAGGTCACTCACCATTTTTTCAAACCGCGCTTTTCGCTCTTTCAACTCCTCCAGGTCGTGCATTACTTCCTCATAAAGTGCATCTCCCGTAAGGGTGCTGCCGGATTGTGGCAGCTTACTTTCACTTGCCGCAACAGGTTTAACTTCTGCACTAACCAAAGTTACGTTGGCCGGAGCGGGAGTCTCAACTTTTACCATTGTCGCACCCCGGGGCTGTTGCAGGGCTGTCATTATCGATTTTAAAACCTGCCGGTCGGTGCTGTAAATTGCGGTTAGGTGTAGTTGATGATCGCGATTGGGCAGGTTATTATCTTGTGCAGCCCGGGCGGCCATTACATGCAGCACCTGACTATATGGGTAATCTGCCTGCAACTTATAGAGCTCGCTGGCCTCTGCCTCGGTAAGCGCAGTATAGTTGTGAACAAGTTGATTGAACCTTTCTTTTTCCACAAAATAAAAACTCCTGGGAAAGTAAATGTAGCGGAATTTGCAACCTGGTGCAACTAATTACCAATTGGCAATGGTAGCGTTGAAGATGTCGATAAAAATCTGATCCATGATTTTACGCTCCAGGCTTTCCTGCACGGAGCTTAGGTCTTGGGTGCTTGGAAAATCGGCATAGAAACTAAATGTTTTCTCTTTAAAACTGTTTTTGGGTTCCAAGGTGTCCACATAATTTACCCGCACGCCAATGGTTAACCGGGTTAAGGCGGCCGGGTCGCCTAGTCGCCCGCTGGCAGCCCCCGAAACCGGAGCAACCGGAGTTACATTGTATTGCGTTAAGGTGCCTTCAATCTGCAACTCGCCATTTTCTTTAACCACCACCAGGCTGGAGTTTTGCTGATAGTATTCTTTTAGTTTGTTAGTAAAGGTTTGACCCAGGTTAGCCGGCCCCAGATCGGTATTATTGAAAAAATCTTCTACTTGAATGGTTCGGGCATTGGTAGCGGCACCGGTAAAGGAGTAGGAGATGCACCCTTCCAGCAAAAGCAAACTAATTACAATAAGAACGGATAGTGCAGCTTTACTCTTCAAGTTCGTATTCTTTAATTTTCCGATACAACGTGCGCTCGGAAATACCCAAATCGCGTGCCGCATATTTGCGTTTGTTGTTGTTCTTGCGAAGCGCCCGCATAATTAATTCTTTTTCTTTCTTAACGATTGAGAGTGAGTCGTCTTCGGCTTCGTGGGTAATATCTTGTACCTCTTCTTCGGGTTGTGTACTTGCTGCAGTTGTATTGAGCAGCGTTACCGGCTCAGTTGATGGGAGTGCTTCGTCTATGCTATCAAACAAATGGGCATGGTCTTTAACCAATTGGGCTGCGTGAGCCGGGTTAGAGGCACCCTCCAAAACAATCTTCTTAAGATCGTTCATATCTTTTCGCAAATCGAAAAGTATCTTATACAGAATTTCGCGCTCCGAAATGTTTTCGGCCCCGTTCTGATCTTTGTACAAGGCAGGCAAGCTGGTTTCTTTAGGAATGTAGTGTGCAAGTATTTCGGCTGTGATTTCTGTATTGTCTGAGGAGAGCACAGAAATTTGCTCCACCAGGTTTTTAAGTTGCCGGATGTTGCCCGGAAACCGGTACTTCAATAGAATCGCTCTGGCTTCTTCGGTAAGATAGATGGGTTTAACCTTGTACTTCTCCGCAAAGTCGGTGGCAAATTTTCTAAACAACAACTCAATATCTTTTCCACGCTCGCGCAACGGAGGCACATAAATGGGCACGGTACTTAGCCGGTAATACAAGTCTTCGCGAAATTTTCCCTGCTCAACCTTCACCAACAGGTTTACATTGGTAGCGGCTACCACCCGTACATCGGTTTTTTGCACCTTCGAAGAACCTACTTTAATAAACTCTCCATTTTCAAGCACCCGCAGCAACCGGGCCTGTGTGCCCAGCGGCATTTCGCCAATCTCATCTAAAAAAATAGTGCCCCCATTGGTAACTTCAAAATATCCTTTACGCGCTTCATGGGCACCGGTAAAAGATCCCTTCTCGTGCCCGAATAATTCTGAATCGATGGTGCCCTCGGGTATGGAACCACAGTTAATCGCAATAAACTGGCCGTGCTTACGGGCGCTTAAATGGTGAATAATTTTTGAGAACGATTCTTTTCCACTACCACTTTCTCCGGTAATCAACACCGACATATCGGTGGGTGCTACTTGCATAGCCACGCGCACGGCATGGTTTAATAATGGCGAAGTGCCAATAACTCCAAACCGTTGCTTTACACTTTGAATGTCCGCTTCTGTAATTGTCATAAAACTACTCTGCTATTCTTCCTATCAGGGTGCCTGCGGTGCAACTTTCTATAAAAACGTTTACATACCCGCCTTTGTTGGCAACTTCATTTTTTGGAAACACCGCCACGCGGTTGGCCGAGGTGCGACCCTGCCAATGTGTGGAGCTTCTGCGCGAGTCGCCTTCTATCAAAACGCGCTGCACCGTGCCTACATCTTGCTGGTTGCGCTTAAGCGAATGGTCGCGCTGCTTTTGGATAATCTCTTCCAGCCTGCGGGTTTTTATTTCTGTCGAAATATCATCAGCGTACTTTTTTGCTGCCGGAGTGCCCGGGCGTTCGGAGTAAATAAACATATAAGCATAATCGTACTGCACGGCATCCATCAGCGTAAGTGTGTCTTCGTGTTCGGCTTCCGTTTCGCTGCAAAAGCCGGCAATCATATCCGATGAGATAGCGCATTGCGGCCCCAGCAGTTCTCTGATTCTGTTTATTTTTTGCAGGTACCACTCGCGCGTATAACCCCGGTTCATCAACTCCAAAATCCGAGTATTACCGCTTTGCACCGGCAGGTGAATGTACTTGCAGATATTGTCGTGTGCGGCCATTGTCAGCAACACCTCATCGGTTATATCTTTCGGGTGCGATGTGGAAAAGCGAATGCGCAGATCGGGGTGAACGTTGGCTACCATCTCCAACAGGTTAGCAAACGTTACAACGTGGTGCGAGCCATTTTTTTCTAACCGGGCTTTGTTATTCTCCGCTTCGCTCCACTTGTAAGAATCAACATTTTGCCCCAGCAGGGTTACTTCGCGAAAACCTTTTTCAAACAGATCTTTTGCCTCAGCAGCAATGGAGTGGGGGTCTCGGCTTCGCTCGCGGCCACGCGTGTAAGGCACAACGCAAAACGAACACATATTATCGCAGCCCCGCATAATGGAGATGAATGCGGTTACTCCATTCGAATCAAGTCGCACCGGAGTAATGTCTCCATAGGTCTCCTCGCGCGAGAGAAAAGTGTTTACAGCCTTTTCGCCATCATCTACCTGGGCAACCAGTTTGGGCAAATCGCGGTAGGCATCGGGGCCTGCTACCAGGTCAACAATTTTTTCTTCCTCCAACAATTTGGTTTTTAAACGCTCGGCCATGCACCCTAAAACGCCCACCAGCAGTTCCGGCTTTCTCTTTTTGTAAGATTGGATCTGCTGCAGGCGGTTGCGCACGGTTTGCTCCGCTTTTTCACGTATCGAACAGGTGTTTAAGAAAACAACATCGGCCTGAGCCAGGTCGGCAGTGGTATCAAAACCTTCTTTATGCAGGATAGAAGCTACAATTTCGCTATCCGAGAAATTCATCTGGCAACCGTAGCTTTCGATGTAGAGCTTACGGCTTTTGCCTGTACTGCTGGCTTCTGTAACCTTTACGGTCTCGCATGCTTCGGTAGATGCTTCGCTTAGAACCTCAAGATCAACAATCACATTCTTCATTTATGAGCACATTCAAACCGCAAATTTAAAACAAAATTAGGTTTTGCGTGACATCTTGGCAGGGTTTAAAACCCCAAAAAAGGTTAGTTTTGAGCAAAATAATAGCGTTATGGCAATTGTAAGAGCAGTCAGGGGTTTTACACCTCAATTTGGGGTCAATTGCTTTTTGGCCGAAACGGCTGTGGTGGTGGGCGAGGTAAGCATGGGCGATAACTGTACGGTTTGGTTTAATGCCGTGGTGCGTGGCGATGTGCATTCCATTACGATTGGCAACAATACCAATATTCAGGATGGGGCAGTTATTCATTGTACCTACCAGAAAGCGAAAACAGTAATTGGCAGCAATGTATCTATTGCGCATAATGCCATTGTGCATGGCTGTACAGTTGAAGACAATGTGTTGATTGGGATGGGCGCAATTATTATGGACGATGCCGTGGTCGGTGCCGGATCGGTGGTGGCCGCGGGTGCCGTTGTATTACCCAAAACCATTATTGAGCCGGGTAGCATTTACGCAGGCATGCCGGCAAAAAAAGTAAAGGCAGTAGGCGATGAAATGAAAGCTGTAATTGAACGCACAGCCCGCAATTATCCGATGTATGCCGAATGGTTTAAACAGAAGTAATAATGAAAACAGAAAAGCTCACCGCAGCGGTAATGAAAAAGAAGATCGGAACAGATCTGTACTACCTTGATGATGAGGACGAACCCACTGAGGAGTGCGTACATTTCTATTTTACCGCCTCCCACGAAGGAAAGGAAGTAGTTTGCGATTGTGTGCTTTATACGCTGCGGCTACATCATGAAGCAGAGCTACAGGAAGAAGCCGAAAACCGCTCGTCAGAACGCTTTGATGAATTGATTAAATCAAACCCGAACCTTACCCAGGAACAACACGAGGAAGAGGTGGGGATGTTAATGGCAGAAATTATTCTTGAGTTAGAGGAAGAAGAAGCTGTTAAAGTAAGCGAGCATGTAGAGGTAGATCCTGCCCATCCGCTGGGGTTAGGTATTGATGCCGGTTTGAATGTACCCGAAATTACCGCTTCGGTAATTGAAAAATTTATTGCTGACTTTCGAAACAACAGTCTGAAGCTGGATGATACGCTTTACTCGTTTCAGACAAGTGAAGATTTCTGAAAAGGTTATGGAAAATATGTACCACCAATGGTTATTAGAGCCTAATGGTTATATTTGCCGCCCATATTAATTCACATTATGAAAAATGTTTCTCTGGCTTTGAATGGTATTTTGTTAGTGGCGGTTGCCATCTTGTATTATTGGCATTTCGCTTCCGGTAGCAAAAGCACCGCGGCTGCTGCTTCTGAAAACACCGCGCCATCCGATTTTAAGATTGCTTATATAAATTCCGATACGGTTCTAAAGTATTATGATTTCTTCAAATCCAACATCGAGAAGTTGGAAGCGAAAGGCAAAAAGTTAGATCAGGATTTACAAAGCCGGGCTCAGAGTCTTCAAAACGATATTGCAGCCTACCAGCGCAATTACGGAAGTATGACGATTGGGCAGGCAAAGGCCATTGAAGAAGACCTGGGTAAAAAGCGCCAGAATCTTGAATTATATCAGCGCAGCCTGGAGCAGCAAATTATGGAAGAAAACGCCAAAATGAATGAAGAACTCTACACCAAAGTAACAGACTACCTAAAAAAGTACGCGCAGCAGAAAGACCTGCATGCAGTGCTAAAGTATAGCGCCAATAGCGACCTTCTGTATGGTGGAGCGTCAATAGATATTACGCAAGAGGTTGTTGCCGGCTTGAACGAACTGTACAAACAAGAACTGGCTGCGGCACCAAAGGCAAAAACAGATACTACCAAAGTTAAGGCTAAGAAATAGGCCACGCAGTAGCGAAGCATAAGCCACGGAGGTCGCGAACTTTCGTGGCTTTTTTGTGTATCAGTTCTATTTCAATTAATTTCAAATCGTGAAAAGAAATGTGTTGGCTTTTCTGGGTGTAAAACCCGAAGAACAAGGGCAGGTGTGGCTTATGTTGGCCACGGGTTTCTTTATCGGTATATTCATTGCTACCTACCAGGTAACAGCCGAATCGCTCTTCCTGAATAAACTGAGCCACCAGTTAGACCGGGCTTTTCTGATCTCCGGAATTTTAGGAATTGTCTCAACCATTATCTTTTCCAACTTCCAAAACCGGATTCGGTTTGTTACCCTTACCATTGGCAGCATCGTGCTGATTGTAATAGCCACCTTCCTCATCTACTATTTCTACCATTATGCCAACGAGGAGGTTGAAAATATTACGCTCTTCCTGATGTATTGTTTGGTGGGGCCAATTACCGCCATTCTTCTGCTTTGTTACTGGGGCATTTTCGGGCGACTTTTCAATTTTAAACAATCCAAGCGCATCATCGGGTGGATTGATACCGGCCAGTTGATTGCCATTATTCTCGCAAACTTTCTAATACCGGCAACTGCCAATCTTTTCCCCGATACGTCCAATTACCTAATGGTTTGCATTGGCAGTATAATTGGGTCGTTGATCTGCCTTATTTTTATTGCCGCTAATTACAAACTTGCCCGCATTGATACCGATGCAACCGTAAGGGCCGAAACCCGCTTTACCCGCATTCTCGGTAACCGGTATGTGCGGCTGCTTTCATTTTTCCTGATTGTCTCCATGGTTACGTTCAGCCTCAATCAGTTCACATTCCAAACGCTGCTCAATAAGCAATATCCCGATCAACGCGAGCTAACCAACTTTCTGGCTTACTTCAATGGTACTATCTATGCGCTAAGTTTATTCATGCAGTTGTTTGTCAACGATCGCGTATTGGGTACCTACGGCATTCGAATTTCACTTTTTGCACTCCCCGTAGTAACTGCACTCCTTTCGCTGGGTTCGTTGCTGGTGGGGGTATTTTTAGGATACGATGCAGACCTGAACCCGCTCACCTACATCTACTTTTTCCTTTTTGTGGCGGTAACGCGACTGTTTAATAGCATGCTCAAAGATTCACTCGAAAGCCCCATCTACAAGCTTTTGTTCATCCCGCTCGACAGCCGCTTGCGGTTTAGTATTCAGGCTAAAGTAGAAGGGGTGGTTAATGAATCGGGCCGGTTTCTGGCGGGCTTGCTTATCTTTCTTTTTGCCCTCGTGCCCTTCTTTAAAATCATTTGGGTGCCCATAATTGTACTCGGGTTAATCTTAGTTTACTTTCGGGTAATTGAGAATTTGTACCAGGAGTACAAAGAGAAGATCAAATCTAAACTGGAGCATGCCGGTGAAGGCCAGGCCCAACTAGAGGTAGGTTATACCAGAATTACCAACCGGCTGGAGAGCAACCTGCAAACAGACGATGCGTCTAAAGCCGTGTTTGCCTTTAAGTTGTTGGAGAAGATAGACCCGGGCCGGGCCGGAGCATGGGTAAACGCTTTAATGAAAAACACCGAAGAGACTACCCGCGAGTTTGCCCAACGGAGAATGAATGAAATGAAGGGGCTATCAGTTTCGGAGAACTATGTGATTCGAATCAATAAAGAGATAGCCAACTCGGAAGATAAAAATATGCTTACCCGTAACGAGTTGGATATGATCCTCAACAACGGAGGCGACATTCAGAAAACCCGGATTCAACGGTTGGCTCGTTCCACCGAGACAAACGATCGCCATTATTGTGCTGAGTTGTTGCTGCATTCTCAAAGCCGCGAGAACATTTCATTTCTTATAGAATTACTGGGCGATACGAACCATAAGGTGCGGAGTGCTGCCATTAAAACGGCCATAAAGCGAAACGACACCGAAGTAATTGCAGCGCTCATCGAAAATTTAAGTAATCAGGAATACGCCAACGAAGTTGTAAATGCCCTAATCCAAATTGGCGAACCCGTATTGGCGCAATTAGACAATGCCTTTTACCGACCAGGCCAACAGACGTCCATCATGCTGCGCATTGTACAGGTAATTGGTGAGATAGGTGGCGCAAAAGCCAACGAAATTCTATGGAATAAAATCGACTATCCAGACAAAGTGCTGGTTTCGCAGGTGCTGCTTGCTTTGGGTAAGTCTGGTTTTAAAGCGGGTATGTCGCAGGTGAGCCGTATTAAGTTTGCAATTGAATCGGACATTGCGGCCATTGCCTGGAACCTGATGGCCTTAACTGAGGTTGGCGACAGTGAACAGACGCGGGTGGTGCGCAGGGCGTTGGAGCGCGAAATCCAGAACGACATTGAACACATCTATATGTTGTTGGCCATGTTGTACGATACGCGATCCATTCAATTGGTAAAAGAAAATATAGATAGTGGTACAGCCGAAGGTATTTCGTATGCCGTGGAATTGTTAGATGTGTTCCTTTCAGAGCAGTTGAAAATGCGCGTAATTCCGGTGCTGGACGACCTGAGTATTACCGAAAAAATCAAGCGCCTCGAAATCTTTTACCCACGCGTGTCGCTGGATGAAAAGCTGGTGCTTAAGTTTTTGATAAACAGAGATTTTACCCAGAGTAATCGCTGGACGAAAGCCGCGGTGTTGCATCTTATCGGCACTCAAAAAATTGCCGATTTTAACCTGGATTTGATTGCCCAGTTATTCAATCCCGATTGGCTTATCCGGGAAACGGCAGCATGGGCGCTTCATCAAATCGATCCGCAGTTGTATAAGACACATGTAGCGCGGTTGGGAAGCGAGGTAGTCAGACAACTGGACAAAACAATTGTTGCTTCCGAGAACCAGAAACTTTACGACCGAATCCGGTTTTTTCAGCAAGCCGATTTGTTTTTTGAAGTGCCCGGTATAATTCTATCTTACCTGGCCGATATTGCACAACCTATTGCGTTAGCACGGGATAAATCAATTCAAATAGATGAAAGCCTGAATCAGTATTTTTTTATTGTTTACCAGGGCGAAGTAAACTATTATCAAAAGAACGATCCGGTTACAACCTATCAGGCAGGCCAGTTTGTAGGCGAACGATTGAGCAGCAGCGGATACTTAAGTTCACACCTGCTCAAAGCGCACTCAGATAGCGTCTTATTAAAGATCAATAAAGACCAATTCTATGAACTGCTTGCCGAACATGTTCGCCTGGCTGACAGGGTTTTGGAATATATTGGATAAACCCTTAAATTTCACAGATTTTTTTAACTAGAGGTGGGCAGATATATTTTTTTAGCTTTTGAATTCACCAATTAAATATTCTTTCGCACCCGGTTTTTAGCTACATTTCACATTAAACTGGTCTTTTGGCAGGATGTTAAACTATTCTGTACAGGTTGGAGATTTAAACGATCCTTCATCCAATCCGCAAGGGTTAGGTGAAAAGATTGGTGCTAATCCATTTCCGGGCCTACGACCATTTACGCTCAACGACAGCCATCTTTTCTTCGGTCGCGAGGGGCAGGTAGATGAAATCCTGCTAAAGCTTTACAACCACCGTTCTGTTTCAATTTTAGGATACTCCGGCAGTGGTAAATCAAGTTTGCTAAACTGCGGTTTGATCCCTGTGTTGTACGGAGGTTTTATGACCGAGTGCGGGCCGCACTGGAAGATTATCATAGTGCGACCGGGCAATTCACCCATTGATAACCTTGCTCAGGCAGCAGTAAACTTTCTTGCCGATGAGGGGCGAATTGACCTTGCTGATAAACACATCCATAAAGCCATCATTAACTCGGTACTGCGAAATAGCTCTTCGGGTTTGCTGGAATTGGCTCGCTACATTCAGGTAGATGAGAGTGAGAATATTTTCTTTTTGGTAGATCAGTTTGAAGAATTGTTTCGGTTTAAACATGCCGAAGCGGAAAATGCGGATGAGGCCATCGCCTACGTTAACCTGATGCTGCAGGCGGTTGAGCAACGGCAAGTGCCGGTTTACCTGGCCCTTAGTATGCGCTCGGATTTTATTGGCGAATGTGCGGCCTTTCCGGGTTTAACCCAGATGATTAACAGCAGCAACTACCTGGTACCCCAAATGGCGCGCGAGCAAAAGCGCATGGCCATTGAAGGCCCGGTAGCTGTAGGAGGCGGACGAATTTCTGACCGATTGGTAAAACGGTTACTCTCTGATATTGGCGATAACCAGGACCAGCTACCCATTTTGCAGCATGCTCTTATGCGCACGTGGGACTATTGGGTGGCTAACCGCGAGCCAGGCGAACCCATGGACATCCGGCATTACAATGCCATAGGGCGAATTAGTCAGGCACTTTCGTTGCATGCCAACGAGGCTTATGACGAGCTGAATACCCAGGAAAAGCACATTGCAGAAGTCTTATTCAAAACTCTTACTGAAAAGAATACGGAAGGTCTCGAAATGCGAAGGCCGGCCCGAATTTCTGATGTAGCTGAATTAGCTCAAGCTACTGATGAACAGGTTGTTAAAGTTGTTGAGCAATTCCGAAAACCGGGTCGTTCGTTCCTGATGCCGGGCATGCATGTAGAGTTAAAGCCGGCCACCCAGGTAGAGCTTTCGCACGAAAGTTTAATGCGCATCTGGACGCGCCTGGTGGCCTGGGTGGAAGAGGAATATGAGTCGGCACACATGTACAGACGCATCTCAGATGCGGCTGCTATGTACCAGATTGGAAAAACAAGTTTGTGGCGCCCCCCTGATTTGCAGCTTGCTCTTAATTGGCAGAAGAAGCAAAACCCTACCCGCCAGTGGGCACAGCGATATGACATAGCCTTTGAGCGAGCCATCGTCTTTTTGGATACCAGCCGGATTACGTACGAGGCAGAGTTAAAAAACCAGGAGATGCTGCAGCGCAGAATGCTGCGGAGGGCACGCGTTACCAACCTGGTGCTGGCGCTATTGTTATTAATTGCCACCGGATTTTTTGTGTACGGGTTCTTTCAACGCATCGAAGCAGATAAGCAACGGTTGGCGGCTCTGGCTGCGGAGGCCGATGCAAAAATTCAGCGAGACGATGCTGTAAAGTCTAAGGAAACTGCGGAAAAGGCACTTGAAGAAGTTAGGATCAGAGAGCAACAACTCGCTGATAAAAATGCAGAGTTAGAGAGACGGACGGAAGAGTTGCGATTGGCTGTTATTGATGCAAATATTCAGCGTAATAACGCTCAAAGGAATTTAGTTGAAGCAACAATACAACGCGATAGTGCACGATTGGAAAGAGATAGAGCTACTGTAGAGTACATGCGTGCAGAGGCAGCCCTTCGGAAATCCGATAGCCTTTACATGCTGTCGGTAGCCCAATCGTTGGCCGCAAAATCGGAAGGCATCGAAGAGCCTCAATTGGCCGGGTTAACTTCCATGCAAGCTTACCTTTTCCACAAAAAATATGGTGGCAAGCAGTATGATCCATATATCTTCCGGGGCCTTTACTATGCCTTGGCAAAACTTCAAGGCTATAGTTATAATTCTGTAAAAATGCCGGGCAACTTAAAAAACCGGATGTATGCTGTAGTGGTTGCCAACCAGGGCACAGCCTTCTTTACTACAGGTAACGATGGTCGCATCTACAAAGGTGACTACAAAAATCAATCTCAATCTCCACAGGTAATTTTTGAAAACAAAGGTTTCCCCAACAAGGTGCTGGCAATCAGTAAAGACGATAAGTACCTGGTAAATGCCAGCGACTCCAGCTACCTGGAAGTAATCAACCTTACTGCATCAAGTAAACCTCTGATTGTTCCCGGCCATAACCGAATGGTTACCGATATAAAATTCCTTCCCGATAACTCCGGGTTTATTACAACTTCGGCCGATAAAACGTTGCGGTTTACCAATGCTTCAACAGGTGCGAGCCGAAAAATTGTTACCCTGCCTTATGAATTAAAATCCATTGATGTAAGCCCGGATGGTAAGCAAATTGTAGGCGCCTCGGTTATTGGCAAAGTATTGTTGGTTGATCTTGCAGCAGGCAAATACAAGGAAATCTGGACTGATGAAAGCACCATTCGGGGAACGGATACCACCAAATCGATAAAAGTTGCTAATCGCATTTTGTCGGTAGCATGGCATCCACAACGCAATCAAATTGGATTGGGCGTAGAAGTAGTGAATGAGAAACGCCAGGTAGTAAGGGGTCTTGTAAAATTACTCGATCTCAATACGAATAAGGTGAAAGAGCTTTCTGGCCATAAAGCCGGTATTTCCGAACTTAAATTTAGTCCCGATGGATTGTTGCTTTCCAGTGCCGGGTTAGACAGCAAACTGCAAATGTGGGTAATTGATCATGAAGAAGATTTGCCCATTGTAATGGACAACAATAACGGGTCTGTATGGGATTTAGCGTTTACCCCAGATTCAAAATTTTTGCTGGCATCGTGCAATAACGGAGAGGTTCGCTTTTGGCCAACAGATACCCGCTTGTTAGCCGAACAGGTTTGTCCGAAAATGGAGCGCAACATGACACAAGATGAATGGCGCAGTTATGTGGGTAGCGACATCGACTATGAATCTACGTGTGTAAGTCTGTTAATCAAGAGTTTCTAAATGGCAAAAAAGAGCTTCTTTCTTTTGATATTGGTGGTACTTACGCACAGGCTTGTATTCGCTCAAAGTTTTGATCCGGAGCAGGTTTTAACACAAGCCACCGATGAATTTAATGCAGGTCGCTATTATGGCATCCCGGCCTTATTGAAACCCGTAATAGATAACTCGAAGACAACCAACGAGCAGTTAGTGCGTGCCTACTTGCTGCTTACTCAATCATACTTGATTTTAGATGATCCTATTGCTGCGGAAGATAGTTACCTCAAATTACTTCGGGCCGACCCGGAATACGTAGCCAATACAGCACGCGATCCCATCGATGTTTATTATCTATCCAAAAAATTTACGTCCACACCCATTGTTACGCCACATATTCGTGCGGGGCTTAATACCTCGGTGGTGCGCATTATACGCGAACTAACTGTTAGCGGTACCGAAATAGATACCCGGAGTGTATTAAAAGCCGGAGTGCAAGTAGGCCTTGGGTTTGATTTCAATCTGTCCACAAAATGGAGTATCGGAATTGAAGGAAACTTCGCCAACAAGGCGTTTAAAAGAACAACGGACAAGGGTAATCGCAAATATTTCGGAGCCGATGATTTAACTACGGTAGAGCGCCAAAACTGGTTTGATGTGCCGGTGTATGTAAAATATTCTTACGACTCAGGTAAAATCCGGCCGTTTGGTTACGCAGGTTTTGCTTTTAATTTTTTGATTTCCGCCCGCGGTATTAACTGGCAGTTTCGCGATAATTTTGCAGATGGTTCTGTGAAGGAAGCCGAAGAACCCAACGAAAACCTTACCTACAAACGAAATTTATTAAACCGGTCGTTGGTAGTGGGTGGGGGTGTTAAGTATAAGATCGGAAAAGATTTTTTATTCGTAGATGTTCGGTATATGCCCGGGCTATCGAACCTAACCAAAGCAGACAAAATTTATTACGACAAAGAAGGTGCTTTTGATCCATCGGTAGTTTTTTATGGGCAAGTGAACGACTTCTTTCGGTTAGATAATTTTTCGATTTCTGGTGGGTACATCAGGCCTATTTACAATCCCCGCAAAAAGGGAAAGCCACTGTTTGGAATTTTTAAGAAGAAGCCTGCGCCTGCTGTAGATTAACCTGTATGAAAAAATTTGTACCTCTTGCTTTTCTGATTTTTACTCTGGCCTGCGATACGGAGCGAAACATACCTTCTACAAAAGATTTCTTTGTAAAATTTTATGGTGGCGAAGGCAACCAGACCGGTATTGACTTTGTGCTTACACCCGATGATCACCTGGTTATGGTGGGCAACTCGGTGCGGGTAGGCAAAACGCAAATGATTTATGTAGTTAAGGTTACATTGGATGGTGACCTGGTGTGGGAGAATTATATTGGCGATGGTACAAAAAATAATACCGTAAAAGATGTGGAGTTGCACCCGGATGGGCGCGTAGTTATTGCTGGGGAGACAGAAATGGCCCCCGGCAATCGCGATATTTTTGTTAAAACACTGAGCCAGGATGGGAATGAGTTGGATAGTATTCACTATGGTTTAAACCGCTTGCGCACCGGTGACGAAGAAGTTTTCTCTATCTCGATTATTACTGCAGGAACGACTTTTCCTGCAGGATATATTGTTGCAGGTTCTACTACCGATGTTGTGGCCCCTGTGCCTCCGCCAAGCGATAGCAAAGATGGTATGCACATCCGGTTTACCGATAATCCATTGGCCGTTCTAACAGATCCTGTTTGGAATAAGAGCACAGGTCTTAATAATTCGGAGGATGTTGTTGTAAAGGTGTATAGAGTTGCCACGAATGAACTATATGGGTTCGGTTACACCAACACCATTTCTCCCAGTTTAGCTACCGACTTTAAATACTGGATTTTTAAAACTCCGGATAACGGGAGTGCTGCCAGTAATTCAGATGCTTTGTACGATCTACTGGGCGCAACAAACGAAGACGAAAAACTCACTACAGCCATTTTGGTGGATAGTCCGGTACTATCTGAACAGGGGTTTGTTTTAGGCGGAGTGGCAACAAAAGCAAATGGAAATTCGCAAGCTTACCTTGTTAAATTAAAAGCCAACCTGCAATTCCTGCCTGGTGATATTTCGTGGCAAGGGTATCCCATTTCAATGGGGAGTAACGCCAATCAGCAAGTGCGGGTTTTTTACAATCGCGATTCGGAAACCTATTTCGCATTGGCCACCAATAAATCGGGACAGTCAGAAGGAGAAATTTCTCTAACCAAGCTCAGCCAGGATTTAACACCCATTTGGACTGTTCCGTTAAGCTTTGGTGGAAATGCGCAAGACGAGGCTGGTTCGGTTATAGGATTGCCTTCGGGTAAGATTTTGGTTTTAGGTACAATGAAACTTGGTGGCCTTAACGGCCAGCAAAAAATGGCGTTACTGAAATTAAACGCAAACGGCATTCTTTCGAATTAGGGCCATAATTCAGTCAAAATTTGGTTACTTTTACAAAGTCTATACCATTCACAAACTGTAGTTGGCCAACACCTCACCTATGTACTTGACTTTACGACTGCTTCATTTTTTACAGTCTTTTGCAGTAATCCCATTTCCGAGGCGTATTCAGAATCGCTTCCTTAGAGCCGGCCTTGCCTTTTTCTTATTGATTTTTTCGATTTCAGCTTTTGGCCAGAAAACCTGGCTGCCAGCCACCGGTGGTGATTGGTCTGTTGGCGCTAACTGGAGTGGCGGGGTAGCTCCGATAGCAGGCGACATCGTAATCATTAACACCGATCAATCGGGCAACATTACCAACGTTCCAACCATCTCATTAGCCAGCCTTACCATTAGCGGAGATTGCCTTTTTGGAAGTACGGCAGCAGCAACAGTATCAACTATTACCGTAACGGGAGCGCTTACAATTTCTAATGGCAAAACCTTAACTACCGGTATTGATGGCTCGGGTTTTAGAGTCAACATAATCTTAGCGAGCACGAGTATCAGCACCATTGCCGGAACCTTAAATGTTACATCCGGAACGGTAAACAGATTTCTGCAAAATGACGGAGACTTAACCATTACCAGTACCGGTTTGGTACGAGATAATTTCTCCGTTACCGGATTCGATAGCGATTTTGTAGTAGGTGCCAATGCTACCTTGCGAATAGGGTCTGTGGCTGGTATTACGACAAGTCCTACTGCCACTGGTAACGTGCAGGTTACGGGTGTTCGAACCTTTCCAACCACCGCCAACTACAGCTACGTAGGATCAGCTAACCAATCTACAGGAAACGGACTACCGGCCACGGTGAATAATCTTACCATTGCAAATACCGGTGGTGGCGGAAATAACACGGTTTCATTAACGGCCAACGTGGGAATTTCTTCCACGCTTTTTGTGAACAATGGCATTTTTGCACTTGGGGTAAATAATGTTACCACAACAGGTGCCCTTAATATGACCGGAACCTCGATTACGGGTAGCGGATCAATTACACTGGCCGGCAATATTACCACCAACGCAAGCGGTGCCACTGCATCCATTGGCGCGCCAATAACTTTAAGTGGCGCGGATAGAACACTTGCCGTTGCAGACGGTGCTGCTGACCCCGACCTTCAAATTTCTTCAGGAATAAATGGCGGCTTTGGATTTATTAAATCAGGAACAGGGTTGCTTAACTTATTTGGTGCGAGCTCTTATACTGGCCCTACCGCAGTAAGTGCAGGTACCTTGCGAATTGGTTCAGCAACCGCATTAGGTACAGTTGCAGGAGGAACAACAGTAAACAGCGGTGCTGCAATAGATATAAATGGTCAGAATTATGCTGCTGCTGAACCCCTCACATTAAATGGAACTGGTATTTCGGGTGGTGGTGCCATTTTTAATAGTTCGGGTAGCACGGCAATTTTTGGAGGACTGATTACACTCGCCAGCACCAGCAGTATCTCTGGCACCGCTGGTGCAATTAATATTACCAATACGGGTACAATTACGGGTGCAGGTTTCGATTTAATTCTCGATGGATTAGTAGGAGGAACCCTTACCAGTAATTTGGGTACCGGAACGGGTGGGTTAGTTAAAAGCGGGGGTGGAATTTGGAATTTAGGTGGTACAAATACCTTCACAGGAACTGTGCTCATTCATGCCGGAACGTTGCGGTTGTTAAATTCCGGTGCTGTTAATTCATCCAATGCGGTTCTATTCGGATCAGGAAGTACCGGTATTTTTCAATTGAATGGAAATAGCATTACCATTTCCGGGTTAAACACAAATGTGGTAGTGGGAACGCCAATAATTGAGAATGCAGGCGGAGTACCGGCTACACTAACTGTTAACACCGCAGGAGCCAACACCTTTGCGGGAGTACTTCAAAATGGAGGTCAGGCACTCCTGCTGGTTAAGAATGGTTCGGGCAGCCTCGCATTGGCTGGAAGCAACACTTACACAGGCAGCACTACCCTCAATACAGGCACGCTGGCCATAAATAGTTCAACCGCACTTGGCACAGGAACATTTATAATAAATGGTGGTGCGCTTGATAACACGAGTGGTGCTTTCAAAGCTTTATCGAACAACAATCCTCAAAGCTGGAATGGAGATTTCGCTTTCATCGGCTCCGATGATTTAAATCTTGGAACCGGAGCTGTAACCCCTAACGCAAATCGGCAGGTAACAATAAATGCCAACAATTTAGTTGTGCCGGGTATAATAGGGGGTGGGGCAATAACAATTACGAAAGCCGGCCCCGGAGCGCTTACCCTTTCAGGCAACAATACGTTTACCAATGGATTTGTACTCAATGCAGGTACACTCAACATCAATCATGCAAATGCATTGGGAAATGCCTCCGGAACATTTACGATCAACTCTGGTACAATCAACAACGGAACAGGCGCACCTATTACAACAGCAAATTATCCGCTGGCCTGGAATGGCGATTTTGCATTTACCGGCACTCAAAGTTTGAACTTAGGCACCGGTGCTGTTTCTATTTCTGCTAACAGGCAGGTAACGGTTAATGCGAATACCTTAACTGTTGGTGGCGTAATCAATACTCCAGCCATCGTGTTAACTAAGGCTGGTGCGGGCACATTAAGTTTTGGTTCCAACAATGTTACGCTAAGCGGTTTGACCGTTTCAGCCGGCTCACTCACTTCCACCAGTTCAACCTTAACATTATCAGGTAACTTTTCTAATTCAGGCACCTTCAATCATAATTCAGGTACGGTTATTTATTCGGGTGGTGCTCCCCAATTGGTGGCGGCAGTTACTTATCATAATTTGATTACCTCGGCTGCCGGTCAAAAGAATGCGGCCGGTGCCATCACCGTAAATAATAACCTAACCAATTCAACCATTTTAGACATGGGCGCCAATGCGCTCACGGTATCAGGTGCGATTGACAATACCGGAGGTAATTTAAGATTTACAGGAGCCACGAATGGGTTGGCGGTTAATACAGGAACGGTAACCTATTACGGGGCCTCTCAAACAATAACAGCAGGTGTTTATAACAACCTTGTTATTAATCAGGCATCGGGTCAAGCCTCGTTAGGAGGTAATGTTACCGTTAATGGTACCCTCACACTCACCAACGGGGTGCTCAATCTTAGCGGATTTGATTTACTCCTCGGGCCTTCAGCTACTATTTCGGTTGTTTCCCCCTCGGCTACTCGCATGATCATAGCGAATGGAAGTAAAGTTATAAAGACGTTTGCGGGGGTGGGTTCGTTTTTGTTTCCGATTGGCGATAATACCGGAGTTACCGAATATTCACCCATTACTGTCAACGTAACCGCTGGTGCCGGATTCCCAGCTAATGTAGGTGTCTCGGTGGTTGATGCCAAACACCCCAATAATTCAAGTGGTTCCAATTTCTTAACCCGTTATTGGGAAGTTGATCAAACCGCATTAGCAGGGTGTGTAGTTACCATAACAGCAAATTATCCTAACGCAGATATAACCGGAGTAGAGGGCAGCATCGCGTCTGCTCAACTTACCGGTACCTTCAATCAGGTAACTAATCCCTGGACAAAATTTAGCGCGCTGGCATCAAATACTTTATCCGCGGCCGGTGCTGTACTTACCTCGGGCCAGGTAAACTATTTCAGTGGAATTGGTGGTGCAAATCCAACGGCCACTATTGCCGGAGGTGGAGGCACTATTTGTGTTGGTGGATCTGCTGCATTGACCACCAACGTTACGGGCGATGGTCCATTTACTTATTCATGGAGCCCGGCAGCCGGCCTATCGGCTACAACTGTTTCTAATCCGATAGCGTCACCTATCATTACAACCGTTTACACTGTAACTGTACGCGATGGCAATGGAATTACAGCAACCGATAATACCACAATAACTGTTAATCCGGTACCCACCACCCCGAACGTAACCCCGGCCGGTCCGGTACAAGTGTGCGCAGGTTCAGCGAATGTGGTTCTTAGCAGCGATGCAGTGAGTGGCAACCAATGGTATAAAGATGGTGTTGCGATAGGCGGAGCCACCGGCACCACCCTGAGCATTGTAACCACACCCGCCAACAGTGGCAGCTACACGGTAATCAGCACCGTAGGAGGTTGCGCCTCGGCCGTATCGAATGCGGTGGGCGTAACAATCAATGCCTTACCGCTGGCAAGCCCGGTTGTAAGCCCGGCCACAACTACTATTTGCAGTGGCAGCACGGTTACGGCTTCCATTTCACCCTCACAGGCCGGAGTAAATTATCGGTTAATAGATGGATTCTCACCAGTAAGTTCTTATGTAGCTGGTACCGGAGGGGTTATTAACCTTGTAAGCACTGCGCTCACAGCAAGTACCACGCTAACAGTAGAGGCTTATAATCTCATAACAGGATGCACAACTATTCTTACAGGTACCGTAGTTGTTACAATTGGAGCTACTATACCAACACCGGTAATTAATCCGGCTGGTCCGGTAACAAGTTGCGTGGGTGATCCCGCCATTGTGCTTACAAGCAGCGCTACCAGTGGTAATCAATGGTACAAAGATGGCATTCCGATTCCTGGCGAGGTAAATCAGACATTAAGTATTTCAACAGCGGTAGCTAATAGTGGAAGTTATACGGTATATGAAATTCAGGCGGGCTGTACATCTGCACCCGCAGCCACCGTTTTTGTTACAATCAATTCAATAGCCAGCCCACCGGTTGCATCGAACCCAAATCCAATTTGTGTAGGAAGTATTATTCCGGCTCTATCTGCCACCGGTTCTAATCTACGCTGGTATTCAGATGCCGGGTTAACAAACCTGGTTGGTACCGGAAGTCCGTTTACACCGGGCGTTAGCGAAGTTGATGTTTTTACCGCAGGCACTTACCCGCTTTATGTTACACAAACTATAGGCTGTGAGAGTCCGGCTACCACGGTGAGTGTAGTGGTTAATCCCGCGGTTGTTGCAAACGCAGGTACCAATACCCAATTGTGTTTTGGGCAAAGTATTACCTTGGGCGGAAGTCCAACCGCAACAGGCGGCAGTGGAACCTATACGTATAGTTGGAGTAGCGTTCCGCCTGGATTCAGCAGTTCACAATCCAATCCTGTGGTAACTCCGGCATTGGGCAGCATCACATACATTGTTCAGGTAACCGATGCATTTGGATGCTCCCATACAAGCCAGGTCGATGTTTCGGTTGGTGAAGTGCCTACCTTCTCCTTGGCGAATACTACTGGAGGTGGAACCGGAAACATTTGCAGCGGTTCCACTATCTCAATCGGCTTGTCCTCTCCAACAGCTGGCGCAACAATTACACTACAGCCAGTTAGTTATGGTCCTTTTATCACGGGCGGGCTCTATGCTGCCGGGGGTTCATTTGTAAATGGTAACACCGTAACTGAAGGTGGCGGGTTAACCAACACCTCAAATGCTCCGGTAATCCTGACTTATACATTCAGTGTAGCTACACCCGATTGTACCAATCCAGTAACCCAGCAAACAACCATTACGGTTAACCCAACGCCAGCCATGGCAATCGTCAATGGTAATCCCTCCATTTGCAGCAATGCCAACGTAAATATTCAACTTAACTCTGCTACAGCTGGAGCAATAATCAGACTCACTTCTGTTAACTACGCTTCTGTTTCCGGCAGCCTGGTGGCAGGTGCAACCTTTACTCCGGGAGCCACAATAAATGAATCATTAACCAACTCAGGACTTATACCTGTAACGGTGCGCTACAATTTTCAGGTTGAAGCAAATGGTTGCATCACATCAGGGTACTTCACTGACGTGGATGTGAATCCAAACCCAACTTTTGTTGTGTCCAATTTTGCCCCCGAAATCTGTAATGGCGATCAAACCAGTATCTTTTTTGGAAGTGCCGTGCTGGGGCATCAGATTAATGTGGTAAGCGTGAACTATGGCGGGGTTACCGGTGGAACCGTTATACCGGGTACTACTACCTTCAACTCGGGTACACCGCTGCAGGAATTCTTATTTAACACTACGAATGCGCCCATTGATATTTTGTATGAGTTCAATGTAACAACTCCGGCAACAACACCGGTTTGTCCAACAACACCTGTTAGTCAATATGTGAGTGTTCGGGTTTATCCGGCACCTATGTTTTCAACTACGAATAATTCAGGTGGTGGCACTGGCACAATTTGTACGGGACAACAGGCAAGTATTTTACTTAACACACCGGTTGCCGGTGGCCAGATTCGACTTCTCAATGTGAGTTATGGCGCTGTGTCCGGCTCTTTCGCACCAGGAGCAATTTTTACGAATGGTCAATTACTAGTTGAAACCCTTACCAACACTACCGGAAGCCCGGTTAATGTAACTTATGAATTTGAGTCTTTTGTCTATACATGCTCACCTGGTCCTAGTCAGGTTGTCGTAGTAACCGTTAACCCGGCCCCGAACGTAGTAGCATTACCCGCAGCCGCCACCATTTGCAGCGGTTCGAGCACCAACATCGCGTTGAGCACGACTAATGGAGTAGGCGGAGCCACCTATAGCTGGACGGTAGTTCAAAGTGGCGTAACAGGGGCGACAGCATCCAGTGGCGCAACGATCAGCCAGACGTTAACGGCCACGGGAGCCACAGCAGGCACAGCAACCTATACGATCACGCCAACAGCAGGCGGTTGCAACGGCACGCCCATCACAGTAATCGTAACGGTAAATCCGTTACCGGATGTAGTTGCTGCCCCGAATGCAGAGACGATCTGCAGTGGCGCGACCACGAACATCACCTTAAGCACAAGCAATGGCGTAGCGGGAGCTACGTATAGCTGGACAGTAGTACAGAGCAACGTAAGCGGAGCGACCGCAGGCTTTGGTACTAGCATCAATCAGACGTTAACGGCTACGACCAGTTCATCGGGAACAGCTACATACACCATCACACCATCTGCTAATGGTTGCGCAGGCACCCCGATCGTAGTTGTCGTAACGGTTAATCCAACCCCGAACGTAGTAGCATTACCTGCTAGCCAGACGATTTGCAGCGGCTCGAATACCAACATCGCGTTGAGCACGACTAATGGAGTAGGGGGCGCCACCTATAGCTGGACAGTAGTTCAGAGCGGTGTAACAGGGGCGACTGCATCCAGTGGCGCAACGATCAGCCAGACGTTAACGGCCACCGGCTCAACAGCAGGCACAGCAACCTATACGATCACGCCAACAGCAGGCGGTTGCAACGGCACGCCCATCACAGTAATCGTAACGGTAAATCCGTTACCGGATGTAGTTGCGGCCCCGAATGCAGAGACGATCTGCAGTGGCGCGACTACGAGCATCAACTTAAGTACGAGCAATGGCGTAGCGGGAGCTACGTATAGTTGGACAGTAGTACAGAGCAACGTAAGCGGAGCTACAGCAGGCTTTGGCACCGCAATCAATCAAACCTTAACGGCTACGACCAGTTCATCGGGCACGGCAACTTATACTATCACGCCAAGTGCAGCAGGTTGCAACGGTACGCCAATAGTAGTTGTCGTAACCGTCAACCCGGCTTCATTAACAACCAGCAGTCCATTGAGTGTAACGCGTTGTAGTGGAGCTGGGGCGCTCAACTTTACTCCGGCCTTTAATGTAGCAGGAACCACTTATACCTGGACAAGCGCAATCAGTGGCCCGGTAACTCCGGCCAGTGTTACTGCCAGCGGAAGTTCTACTATTTCTGATAATCCCATCAACACAGGAAGCACAAGCGGTATGGTTACCTACACATTTGTACCTACAGCTCCGGGAGGTTGCGTGGGTGCAACCTTTCATTACGTTGTAACTGTTAATCCTGAGCCTGTAGGAGTAAATGATGCAAAGACAGTTTGTAGTGATGAAGCGATTGGATATAATTTGTTATTGAACGTTGCAACATTAGGTAATAACGTGGGTAGTACCTTCACGTGGATTGCTATAGACAATCCGAATCCGTTAGTAACTGGTGAAACCCTTACTTCACAGACTGGCCCCACCATCACAGACGTAATTACCAATAAAACCAATACGAACCAGGTTGTAAACTATACGGTAGTTCCCACCAGCACCAATGCTTGTGTGGGGGCCTCGTTCCAGATTTCCATTACTGTAAAACCAGAACCGGTTGGAGTTTCGGCAATGGCACCGGCAATTTGCAGCGAATCAACAGTAGGCTATAATCTGCAAACCAATGTAAATACATTGGGAAATAACTTGCCAGCCAACTTTACATGGAGCGCGGTGCCCAATTCGAACGTAAGTGGCGAAACCACAGCATTGCGTTCAAGTTCGGTAATTGATGATGTACTCGTTAATACAACGGGCGTAAATCAAACTGTAGTCTATCAGGTTACACCTACTTCGCAGGTGGGTGGCTGTGTGGGCGATCCATTTACCATACAAGTAAACGTAAATCCTAAGGCAATTTTTAGTGCCGGGCCTAACCTGGCAGTATGTACCAGCGAAAACGATCTTGAAATTCAGGGATTGGTTACGTTTACACCGGCTCCGTACACCTGGGCAGGTGGAACCTTTAATGACAATATGTTGGAACGCCCGCGCTACATTTTAAGTGCGGCAGATAAGGCAGTTGTGGTGCCTACTGTGCGCGTGTTAACACTTACCATTCCGGCTTCAGGCGTTTGTCCTGCCGAAAGCAAAACGATGAATTTGACTATTAACCCATTACCAAATGCCAACTTCTTAGGTATTCCGCCTTCAGGGCAGCATCCAGAGAACGGGCCTGTTTTGGAATTAAATGCTTTCCAAACGGGAGGTCTATTTACAATAATACCTGGATCCGGATTAAGCGGAACATCGGTTAATGGTTCAACGGGTTTTGATTACGCCAATCTTACTCCCAACCTTGCAACGCTCTATGATGGTACACCAGCAAGTGTTAACCAAATCTCCTATACCTATACCGATGGAAATGGGTGTACAAATACCAATACTCAAAATCTAATTATTAATCCATTAACGGTGGTTGATTTTACAGTCCAAAATGCATCTACCGATGGAGACGGTGATTTTAGAATTTGTGCAGATTCGGGAAATGTTCTTTTAATCCCATTAGATGGTGGAAATCCAGGTCAACCTCCAACTTTGTTCGAAAGCCTAACAACTGGGCTAACGCTTACCCAGATAGGATCGCAATACTACATTCCAACAAGTAATTTGGTATCAGGAGTTTATACCATTCAATTTACTTATACCAACGTTGCAAATGTTACCTCTTACAGAGTGCGTAATGTGAAAGTACAAGCCAGTCCGGTTGCGGCATTCAGTTCAACAGGGTCATGTATTGATGGACCCACTGTATTCCTCAGTACCAGCGCTATTAATACATCTTATGTAAATACTCCGGCTCCTCCTGTAATTAGTTTGCTCGAATGGAATTTTGGTGATTTTAGCACCGCAGGTGGACCACCAGCCGGCATTATACCGGGCGGAACAAATGGAGGAAAAACAACCGGCACTTATAACAACCCAAGCCATACATACGGTGCAGCGAGCAGCTACACTGTGTCGTTAAGGGCTACAACTTCGCAAGGTTGTTCCAATACATTTGTAAGTTCAACGCCAATTATTGTAGGAACCATTCCGGTTGTAAACTTCGACTACTTCGCGATTTGTAATAACGATAGCACGCGCTTCAAGGCCGTGATCTCTAATCTAGGTTCAAGCACAATTACTCAATATAATTGGAATTTTGGCGATGGAGATATAGTAAGCGGGGTTGGTAGCATTTCACCGCCAGCCAACAGTGGCCGCACCATTGGTACGTATAGCGACCCGATTCATAAGTATGTAAGTACCGGCATGTATAACCCTTCTTTAACAGTAACAACTAATCTGGGTTGTACCAGTGCACCGAAAACCCGGCCCGTTAACATTGTACCGTATGTAACGGTAATTGCCTCGGCCAGCAGCATACCAGAAGATTTTGCAACACCGGCCGGGTGGTTTATTGAAAACCTGATTGACCCGGATGATAATTCCCTTGTAAGTTGGAAGCATGGTGCCCCTACGGGCATTGAAATAAATGCTTCGAATAGTGCAGGTAATGTGTGGTGGACGGGCAATAATGCCAATACCTATTTTGCTGGTGAGAAATCAGTTGTAAATAGCCCATGCTTTGATATTGATGTGTTAAAACGCCCGATGATTTCGTTGGATTATTACTCGGATGCTGAAACCAACCTTGATGGTGCAGTGCTTCAATATTCGATTAATGGTGGTTCTACATGGGAGATAGTCGGACCACTTGTAACAGAAACCCGCAATCAGGGTATCAACTGGTTTAACGGCCAGGGTATTCCATCCAATCCTGGAAATCAACTGGTAGGGCAATACGGTTGGACGGGTAAACAAGGCGGCTGGAAGAATGCACGCTTCAATTTAGACCGCATTGACTCAACCGGTAACGAGCGGAAACAGGTGCGGTTTAGAATCGCTTTTGCCAGCAATCAAACTAACGATCCTAATCTGACCTTTGATGGATTTGCATTTGATAACGTGTTTGTGGGCGAAAAACAACGCAAAGTATTGGTAGAACAGTTTACCACCTCGAACCTTGTTATTAGTGTGGCAGCAGACAATTACCTCAACGGATTGTATCAAACACAGGTTACCAATCGGGGTGGATTTTCCGACTTCGACCAGATTCAATACCATGTAAACTTTAATGGGGTAGATCAGCTTAATCGCGATAACCCGATAGACCCGGCAGCCCGCGCATTGCGTTACCGTATTTCGCAACCGCCTTATACTTTGATGGACGGATTGCTCGAGCCGGGTAAGTTTACCGGCAACTACAACGAGATTACCCAGATTGAAATTGACAGAAGAGCGCTGAGCGAGCCCGTGTTTGATCTGCAATTAACAGACATCCCTACTACCGACAACACCAGAATAAGCACGCGGCTTACGTTAACTGCCCGACAAGATTATAATCAACCGGTGTTAATCAACGTGGCGTTGTTGGAAAAAGACATCAATGGTGTGAACAAGAATGTGTTGCGTAAGAATCTCTTTTCCTCGGCAGGCGAGGTGATTGGCAACACCTGGACAAAGGGCCAGCAGGTGGATAAGGACGCCCTTAATGTGCTTATTGATGTGCCGATTACCAATCCAAACGGATTAATGCTGATTGGTTACGTTCAAGATCTCAACACCAACGAAATTTTACAATCGGTAGTGGAACGCAATGCGCCTGTTAAAATAGGTTCGCCCATTGTGGGTGTGGATGATCACCCGGCATTTGTAGCGTTAAAGGCAATAGACATTTACCCTAACCCGGCCAGTCTTGAATTTAATTTCGGATTGCCGGCCGATGTACAAGCCGGTAGCACCTGGAAGATTTTAGATCAGCGGGGTATTGCCGTACTGCAGGGCGACTTTACAGGAGCCGTGAATGGAATTAAAACTGTATCGGTATCGGATTTAGCGAATGCAGTTTACTACGTAGTAATGACATCACCGCAAGGGGCTGTTGTGCACCGCAAGTTGGTGGTAGTTAACCGAAATTAACCTTACCTCTTAACGAATCTACAGTTTGGCTTAGGGCTTTTGTTATTTCTTCCGAAAGAGAAGTTACCTGGGCCGAACCAGGGTTTCCCTTCACCTCTTGTTCAAACAGCACAATTTTGTCTTTGAGCGAATGAATGCCCATTAACGTTATGGTGGGCTTTATTTTGTGCACTACTTTACCAACTTGCTCCCAGTTTCCGGCCTGGCTGTTCGTTTGTATTTCTTTAATACTTTGCGGCATGGACTCCAAAAATGTTTGTACGATCTCTTTGATGAACTCCTGGTTGTTATTGGAAATTTTTTTTAGGTAGGTAAGATCTACGAGCGTAGCGGGGGCGGCCCCTGTTTTTTCTTCTTTTTTGCGGGGCGTATTTTTATGAGCCAGGTGTTTATTTAAAGCAGTGAATAAGTCTTCTTGTGTAAAGGGTTTTACGATGCAGTCGTTCATGCCGGCATCCAGGCATTTTTGAAAATCTTGCGGAGTTGCATTAGCCGTTAAGGCAATAATCAGTACATCTCGTTTTTTGGGGTCGCCCTGTCGAATGGCTTTGGTAGTTTCGAAGCCATCCATTACCGGCATTTGAATGTCCATTAAAATGGCATCGAAGGAATGATTGCGGATTTTCTCCAATGCAACTACTCCGTTTTCGGCTGTTTCAAAATGGCAGCCCCACATTTTTAAGATGCTGCTCGCGTATAGCCGGTTAATGTCGTTGTCTTCCACCAACAAAACCGAATGATACTTCAATGGATCTTTGCCCTTGGGTTGGTAGTGATGTGCCTCGGCTGCTTTTGCTGTTTTCCCAACTTTATAAGGAAGGTACACAGTAAAGGTTGAGCCTACATTTTCCTTGCTGGTAACAAAGATTTCGCCATGCTGCAATTCTACCAGTTGTTTTACAATGGTTAACCCCAGGCCCGTGCCACCGTACTTGCGCGTTACACTTACATCGGCCTGGCTAAAACTTTCAAAAATGGTTTGCAGCTTATCGTGCGGAATTCCAATGCCGGTATCGCTGATATCGAATCGAAGCTTGTAAAAATCAGGCTTTACTTTTTGGGCTTGCACATGAATGGAGATAGACCCAACGTGGGTAAACTTAACGGCATTGCCAATCAGGTTGATGAGGATTTGATTCAAGCGCACCGGATCGCCAATAAAGGTTTTGTTGGCATCGGCAGAAAGTGTGTAGGTAAGCTTTACCTGCTTCTCGCGCACCTGCATACTAAAAGTATCGATTAGCGAGTGCAGCAAGTCATTAAGGTTAAACCCGATTTTTTCCAACTTCAGTTTTCCCGATTCAATGGATGCCAGATCGAGAATATCGTTGATGATCACCTTCAGGTTATCGGCAGCGCTTTTAATCGCATTCAGGTAAGTCTTTTGCTCTTCGTGCGATGGATTTTGACTTAACAACGCTGCCATGCCGGCAATCCCATTAATGGGCGTACGGATTTCATGACTGATGTTGGCCAGAAATTGTTCTTTGGCTTTTTGCGCCCGCAGCAATTCTTCCGCATCCCGGTTGCGTTGCGTAATGTCGCGGCAATCCAGAATAAGGCCTTTGATGCCTTCCTTCTTGCGAAGATTTACAGAATTAAACTCCAGGTGTTTGTAACTCTTGTCTTTGCACAAGAACTGAAACTCAATTCCCTTATTATAGGTTTTGCGGGTGCAATCTGAAAATTGCTTTTTGTAATTATCAAGCAGGGAAAGGGGGAGGTAGTCGAAGATTTTTTTTCCTACCAGGGTGGTGGTGTAACCCAGGGTTTTGCTTACTGAGCGATTATGGTAAAGTATGTTACCGTCATAATCCACAATAAAGATAATATCCGAACCATCGTCCACAACCGATTTATAGAAGAGCCCTTTGCGTACGTAGGCTTGTAGGGTGGCTTTCATTGTGCGCAGGAGTTAAATGCCAAGTTCTTCCATTTCTTTCAGGTAGCGGTAGATGGAAGACTTACCGATATCGAGGCGCTTAGCTACCTCCAACACATTGTTGTTGTACTTATTCAGGTAGGTTCTAATAATGTGATACGTGTATTGCTGCAACGACATTTCCTTTAGCATCAAGGCATCATCGCGCAGGGGTGTGTTAAACGTAATGTCTTTGTCTTGAATTTCGTTATCGGCAGCCATTACCGCAGCCAGCTCAATTACAGACTTAAGCTCGCGCACGTTACCGGGAAAAGCATACTGCAACAATTTTTCCTGGGCCGGCCCCGATAGTTTCAATTTTCCAAGTTGATTTTCTTTTGCGAATTGATCCAAAAAGTGTTTTGCCAGCAACAGAATGTCTTGCCCCCGTTCGCGCAAAGGCGGTAGGTGTATTGGCAAGCCCAGCAGGCGGTAGTACAGGTCTTCTCTGAACTTGCCGGCTTTTACTTCTTCCTGCAGGTTTCTGTGGGTGGCAACAATTACCCGTACATCTAATTTTATTACCTGGTTGCTGCCAATGCGGGTAAGTTCTTTCTCTTGCAACACCCGTAGCAGTTTAGATTGCAGCGATAATTCCAACTCGCCAATTTCGTCTAAGAAGATGGTTCCGCCTTCGGCCTCTTCAAACTTGCCGATTCTACGCGAGGCAGCGCCCGTAAATGCACCTTTTTCATAACCAAATAATTCGCTTTCAATCAGATCTTTAGGTATGGCAGCCACATTTACAGCTACAAATGATTTTTTATTCCTGCGCGAGCTGTAGTGAATCGCTTTGGCAATAAGCTCTTTGCCTGTTCCGGTTTCGCCTGTTACCGAAACAGTTATCTGCGTTTTAACTGCCTTCTCAATCAGGTCAAAAATCTTTTTAATAGCGGGGCTTGAGCCGATGATACTTTTCTCAAATTCGTACTTGGTGGTAATTTCATTTTTAAGCCGATCGATTTCGCGAATGAGCGAGGTTTTGTTGCGTGCGTTTTTGATCGAGTTAAGAATCCGGTCTTTTGCATCTTCATCTTTGGAGATATAATCAAACGCACCCGCTTTCAACAGTTCTACGGCTGTACCAATCTTTTCCTGTGCCGAAACAATAATTACGCTAATATCCGGATCGAATTCGCGAATGGATTTCAGAACTTTTTCGCCTTCCATATCGGGCAGCGAATAATCCAACGTAACGATAGACGGCTTTTTATGAAGTTGAGCCAGGCACTCTTTACCCGATGTAAAAAACTCGGGTTCAAAATCGGGGTTAAGGCCGAGTACGTACTTCAAAAACTTGCTATAGGCCGGATCGTCCTCTACAACAAATATGCGTACCTGCTCATTTTCGTACATGCGTGATTCTTTTTGAAATTGTTCTGCTGCAAATTACTGTTACATTCAGCTAAAATATTTGAAATTTACAGCAAATCCGGCACGAACGAAAACATGAATCAGGAATTAGGAAAACTAACTGCCCAGGAAATAGAGTTGTTACACAAAGCCCCGGTGCTGGTATCGATTTTGATTGCAGGCGCGGACGGAAACATTGATAACAAAGAGATAAAGCGGGCTATCTCTTTAACCGAATCGAAACAGAAAAAATCAAAACTGCGCCTTTCCGATTTCTATACCGAAGTGGCCACAGACTTTGAAGATAAAATCAGAATTGTAATTCAGTCGCTGCCAAGCCAGGTAGAAAAGCGCACAGCCGAAATAGCGGGTCAGTTGAGTGTGTTAGAGCCGGTGCTTCGCAAACTCTCAAACGAACTGGCCATAGAGTTTTACCAAAGTCTGCGCGAAATAGCCAAAGCAATTGCAGAGTCTTCGGGCGGCATGTTAGGTTTAAATTCGATTGGCGATGAAGAAGCGCCCTTGCTCACGCTACCTATGATCAAAGACCCAGCTACGTACTAATGGCATCCGGTTCAAGGTACTTCAACAGTTCGGTGGTACCGTTCAGGTTGGTGTTCTTTATGTGGCTTGTTTATTCTGTTGAGTTTTTTTACGTCCTCAACTTTGGCTTTCTGGGTATTAAACCCCGTAGCGTGGAAGGCCTTGTCGGAATTTTTACTGCCCCGCTTATTCATGGCAACTACCTGCATCTTCTCTCCAATACAATTCCACTCCTTTTTCTAGGCGCGGTGCTGTACTTTTTCTACGATCGGATAGGGGGCATCGTTTTTTTCAGGTGCTACTTTTATACAAATATCCTGGTGTGGCTTTTTAGTCCCCGGCCTAGCTACCACATTGGGGCAAGTGGTCTGGTATATGGGCTTGCGGCCTTCCTGATTTTCTATGGGGTTATCCGGCAGGAGTTCATGTCGTTGCTCATCAGCGTCATCATTTTTATGATCTATGGTGGCATCTTCTATGGAATGCTGCCCTCTGATCCGCAAATCTCGTGGGAGTCGCACCTGGCTGGCGTTTTGGTAGGTACCTTTACTGCATTTAACTTGGGCCAAAAAAGGAAGCATGGATAGTGAGGCAAAACAAATTCTGGATAAACTAAAAGCCCGGAAGTACGATCCGGTATATGTGTTGCAAGGTGAGGAGACATACTATATAGATTTGATCTCCAATTACATAGAGGCAAATGTTTTAAGCGAATCTGAAAAGAGCTTTAACCAGGTTGTAGTGTATGGAAAAGATGTTACCGTAAGTGCTATTCTTACCCATGCCAGGCGTTTTCCGATGATGGCCGAGCGCCAGGTAGTAATAGTAAAAGAAGCGCAGGAAATTCTGGATCTGCAACGAGAGGGCGGAGCCAAAATGCTTTTGAGCTATTTGCAGCAGCCGGTGCCTTCAACCGTACTCGTGTTTTGCCACAAATACAAAACATTTGATAAGCGGAAGGAACTGGGCAAAAAGCTGGATCAATTAACCGTTTGTGCCACCTTTAAGAAACCGAAAGATGAGCGGCTGGGTGAGTTCATAGTAGAACATGCCAAAAGCCGCGGCTACAAGTTAGATGCAGATGCCATTCAGGTGCTGGCCGAATACGTAGGCAATGACCTTACCCGGTTAGCCAACGAAATTGATAAAGTGGCAATTAATTCAAAACCGGAAACACCCATTACAGCCGAGTTGGTAATGGCCCACGTAGGAATCAGCAAAGAGTACAACGTGTTTGAATTACAAAAGGCCATGGTACACAAAGATTTTAACAAGGTGGCCAAAATCACTACCTACTTCGAGAACCACATAAAAAGAAACCCGGCCATACCCATGGTGGCTTTTCTCTATTCTTTCTTTAGCAAAGTTCTGGTGGCCCATGCCTCGGCTGATAAAAGTGAAAGCGGGATTGCAGCAGCCATAAAAATCAATCGGTATTTTGCAGGAGATTACATTACAGCCATTCGGAATTTCCCTTTACATAAAGTATTGGAATCTATTACGTTATTAAAACAAGCTGATCTTAAACTTAAAGGTGTGGATTCGGCCAGCGTAAGCGAAGGGATGCTCTTTAAAGAGTTGGTGTTGCGCATCATGATCTGAAACCCAATCTGAAAATATTCGTTTGCCACTTTGTGGAATAATTATTGATACCACATCATTTCAAGGTGCTGATGATGCGGGATTCGGTAAGATTAATTAGTTTTGTTACTGTTCTTCCATGCGTGCGATTTTTTGCATGGGGCTTATTTTTTAAACTGAACACTGCAATAAAGTTGGCCTTAGCCTGTTTTACGAAAAAATCTTCTATGAAGAATTTTCTTGTGCTCTTCGCAGCATGTTTCTCATTTTACACAGCTTCTGCTCAGAACCTACTTTCGCAGCAACAAGCCGAACGTCTCTTCAGCTCTGGCGTTGACCTGGTGAATCACAAACAATATGGTGCTGCCCGCGAGGTGTTTGCCGAATACCTCGTATCGGCCAGCCCTACCGATACGCGCAGGGCCGATGCCGATTATTATAAAGCATTTTGTGCCGTAAACCTTTACCATGCCGATGCAGAAAAGCAGATAGCTGAATTTGTAGCAGCCTATCCCACACACCCGCGTGCGGCCACCGCCAATTTTGATTTAGCCAACTTTTATTATGCCGAAAAGAATTACAAAAAAGCTTCGGTGTACTATGGCAAGGTAGAATTTGGAAGCCTGTCGCAAGAGCAACAGCGGGTGGGGCGCTTTCGGTGGGGGTATAGCCATTTTAACCAACGATCTTTAAAAGAAGCATTAGATCAATTTAACTACAACAAGGCGTTGGGTGGCGAGTATGGTCCCGCCTCCAGTTATTACGCGGGTTTTATAGAATATAGCCAGGGCGATTATTCCAATGCATTGATTGATTTACGCAGAGCTGCACAGAACGATGCCTACAGCAAAGTAGTGCCTTACCTGATTGCCAATGTGCTGTACCGGCAAAAGAATTACGATGAGTTAATAACTTATGCAAAAGAGGTTGCTGCCCGTGAAGGACTCACCAACCCTGAAGAAATCGCGTTGCTTTCTGCGGAAGCCTATTATAAAAAACTCGATTACAAAAATGCGCTTGCCGGCTACAAGCAATACCTGGAAGGCCGCGAAGCAAAAGCCGATAAAGGCGTACTGTTACGAGCTGGCTACGCTGCGTATGTGTTGAACGACAATGAACCCGCGATTAAATACCTGAAATTATCGTTTGCCGATGCCGACTCTATTGGTTTTTATTCGGCTTACTACCTCGGCTCACTCTACCTGAAGCAGAATCAAAAGCCGATGGCGCAAACGGCATTTGATATTGCGCGCAAATACAAACCCAACCCGCGGTTGGTAGAAGAAAGCACCTATCAATACGCCAAGGTCTCTTACGATATGGGCCAACCCGACAAGGCAATTGCCGAGTTTGAAAAATTATTGGTAACCAATCCCACCAGCACCCATGCCGATGAAATTAAAGAACTCCTGTCGCAGGCGTATGTAAATGCTTCTAATTTCAATAAAGCGATCGAGTACATCGAGGCAATGAAAGTGCGCAGCCCCGCGGTGGACCGGGCTTTTCAAAAAGCTACTTTATTAAAAGGCATAGAATTTTTCAATAAAGAAGATTATGCTTCGGCTGTGCAGACATTCGAGAAATCGTTACGGTATCCGATAGAAAAAGAATATGTAGCAGAAGCCAGCTTCTGGAGCGGTGAAGCCTATTCAATTGGAAACAAGTACGAACAGGCAGCAGAACACTACTTGCGAATTGTGGGCCTGTCGGGTTATTCTAATCCGGAGTTGCTTACAAAAACCCGCTATGGGTTAGGCTATGCCTACTTTAACCTGAAACAATATGACCGCGCCTTGTTCAACTTTAAAGAGTTTGTAAACAAAGCTGCCCGCAACCAGCCCAATTTGGCCGATGGCACCTTGCGATTAGCCGATTGTTACTATGTTACCAAGGCCTATTCCGATGCCCTGGTTACCTATCGCAAAGCAGCACAGTTGCGTACGGCCGATGAAGATTATGCTCATCTGCAAGCTGGGGTAGTATTGGCCGTGCTCAGCAAATACGAAGAGGCTTCGGCTGAATATGAAGCGATGATAAGAAACTTTCCGCAATCCAGTTATTTAGACCAGGCCTTGTTTGAGCGGGCCCAGGTAGAATTTGAACAAGGACATTATGCCAATGCCGTTGCGGGATACACTGCCTTACTTCAAACCAAACCAACTTCGCAGTTTGTTCCGTATGCCTACACACGCAGGGCTGCCGCTAATTTTAATCTGAAAGAGTACAGCAAAACCGCCAACGACTACATTGCCGTAATAGATAACTTTCCAGGGCACCCGGCAAGCAGCGATGTGCTGATACCGTTACAGGAGGCATTGAATCTAAGCGGCCGCGGTACCGAATTTGATAAATACCTTGCAAGCTATAAGAATGCGCACCCCGATGCCAAAGGCGTAGAATCGGTTGAATACGAAGCTGCTAAAAATCTCTACTTCAGCCAGAACTATCAGCGGGCTATAACCTCCCTCGGCAATTACCTCATTTCGTATCCGCAAAGTGTAAATGCACCGGAAGCAAAATATTATCAGGCCGAATCATACTACCGGCTTAAAGAATGGAGCAAAGCCCTGGCGCTCTACAAAGATTTGTTGCAGGTAAAAAGCTTTTTGTTTGCCGGCAAAGTGGTGGGCAGGTTGGCCGAGTTGGAGTTTAAGCAAGCGAACTACGCCAATGCAGTTACCTACTACCAGCAACTTGTAAAAGTGGCGGCCAACAAAAAAGAACAATACGGTGCGTGGTCTGGCTTAATGGAATCGTATTATCTGTTAGCTCAATACGACTCAGTTTCGCGGTATGCACGGGTGATTCTTGAGAAGGGTAACATCAATGCGGGCGCTCAGAACAAAGCTTCGCTTTATTTAGGTAAAGCTGCCATGGCCAAAGGCGATTACGAACTGGCGCAAGACGAATTCCTGAACACGCTCAACTCAGCCCGCGATGAATACGGAGCCGAGGCTAAGTACCTGCTGGGCGAAATTCAGTACCTGAACAAACAACATAAGCAGTGTTACGAAACATTAATAGGCCTTAATGCAGACTTTGCCGCTTACCCCGAGTGGGTAGGGAAGTCGTTTCTGCTTTTAGCTGATAACTACCTGGCCCAGGGCGATGTGTTTCAGGCAAAAGGCACCTTGCGCTCGCTGGATACCTTTCCGTTGGAAAACATTAAAGGATTGGCAAAAGAAAAACTTAAGAAAATAGAACAGAGCGAACTGAGGCAAAAAACCCAGGCCAAACCAGATTCACTAGATAACTAAGTTATGCATACGTATAAATTATTTTTTGTTGTGGCCGTTTGTCTGGTTTCGTTGCCTGGGCTGGCACAACCACCTGCTAAATGGACCGAAGGCGAAATTGAAAAGGTAGAAGTGCAGATTGTGAAAGAGAAGCAGATAACCTTACCACAAGCAAATCGTAACTTCGAAAAAGTGCCCCCACGCCCGGCCGAACCCATTAAGCCCGAGATCAAGTATGATTTTAAGAATCTAAGTTTTACCACGCCCGATTACAATCCAGCTATAAGACCACTGCGGTTGCAGAACGAGCCCATTTCAAAAATTTACGGCAACTATGTAAGCGTGGGCATGGGTAACTATGCTTCTGGTTTTGTAGATGCGTATGCTACCACCAAGCGCGATAAAAGCAAATTCTATGGAGTAAAACTATCGCACCTTGGGTTTGGCAAAGGGCCGGTAGATGGCAACAACTCAGCAGGCGCTACCACTCAAATGAGGGTGTTTGGTAAAGGTTTTCAAAAGTCGGTTACCGTGGGCGGCTACCTGGACTACGAGCGTATTGGCGCTTACTTTTACGGCTACTTGCCCGGCACCGATATAAACCGCGATGTTATCCGGCAGGCTTACAATATTGTTGGTTTGGGTGGCGAACTGGAAAACACTGAATCCGGTAAATTCAATTACAAGGTTAAAGGTGCTTTCAGTTATTTAGACGATCACTACCAGGCGAAAGAGAGCGAAGTAAATCTTTCATTTAAGAGTTCGTACGAATTGAGCAAAGAGAGCAAGCTATTGCTTGCCAGCGATTACTTTTTAATAACGCGCAAGGATGCGGCCATCGAAGCAAGGCCACGGCACTTGTTTAAAGTTCATGGCGCTTACCAGTTTAAGTTAATGGACAATCTTTTATTTAGCGCGGGGGCCAATATTGTTTATGAGAACGATACACTGGGAGTGAGAAAAGATGTTCACGTGTATCCCGATTTCAGAGCCAGCTATCCGCTAAGCCCATCGGTAGAAGTGTACGCTGCCCTTACGGGCGATGTGGACAAAGTATCGTTGCATACCCTTGCCCGCGAAAACGCATGGCTGCAAGCCAACGTAAACACCTACCATACCAACCGAACGGCCGAGTTTATTGGTGGTGTACGGGGCAAGCTGGGCAGCAAAGTTTCGTATAGCGGAGGCCTGACGTTTGCCAACTTAAAGAACTGGTACTTCTACCGGAATGACGAGGCCGATCGTTCGAAGTTCGTAGTAGATTATGATGAAGGTAACACCAAACGCACCAATCTTTTTGGCGAGCTGAGCTTTACACATGCCGAGTCGGCAAGAGTTTCGTTGCGCGCAGATTATTTTGGTTATAGCACTGCAACCATCGCTCACGCGTGGCACAGGCCTAAGTACCGCGTGGGAGTAAATACTGCCTTTAACATTTATTCAAAGCTGTTGCTGCAGGTAGATGCGTTGGCACAAGGCGGAGCAAAAGCCGATGTGTTCGATGCCGTTACGCTACAGCATAGCACTACCACGTTGCCTGCGGCATTTGATCTGAACGCGAAGTTGAGTTATGTATTCTCGAAACAGTTTTCGGTATTTGTAAAAGGCAACAACCTGCTCTCGAACGAGTATCCGATTTATTTAAACTACCCGGTGCGGGGGTTGAATGTAATGGGCGGACTAACCTGGGTATTTTGATAATAGCTTATTTTATTGAAATTGCGTTAATTTTGTAAAAACCACCCAACTAAAAACCAACCAATGGCAAAACGTAAAGACACCAACGATTCGGCTAACGAGCAAAACGAAAATGCTGAAGATAGTTTTGGCTTGCCCGATATAGAGTATAAACCCCTGGAAACAGAAACTCAATCTGAAACTGAAACCGATCTGAGACACGAGCCGGTACGGGAGCCTTATAGCTATGTTCCTAAAACAGAAACGAAATCCAACGCACCCATTATTATTGCGGTGGTAATTGGCTTGGTTCTTATTGTAGGTGCGTTTCTGATTTACCAATACGTTTATAAACCCAAAGCTGAGGCCGAACGGCAGAAGAAAGAACTTGCCGCGAGAGAAGCCCAGGCAAAACGCGAAGAAGAAGCCCGGCTGGCACGCGAACGCGAAGAGGAAGAACGCAGAAGACGCGAAGAAGCTGCGGCAGCAGCTAATGCCAAACCTGTAGATGGCACCATCGAGTCGCTGAGTACACGCACCGGCAGGTACTACGTAGTAATCTCCAGCGCTGTAGATGGCGATTTGGTAATGGACTATGCGAAGAAGCTGAGTGCCAAAGGCGTAAGCTCTAAGATTATTCCACCTTTTGGAAAATGGAAATTTTACAGACTTACCATTAGCGATTTCGATTCGTTTGCAGCAGCACAAACCAGTGCCGATTCTGCAAAACCCGAATTTGGCGAAGGGGCCTGGGTCATCCGGTATTAAGGAGCCTTAGCCGTATACTTTTTTGAGTGAAATTGAGTTACTATTTTTTTAACGTATGATGTTAACACAAATCATGTCGGGTGCTTCAGAGGCCTCATCAAGTGCCGAAACAATTTCTATCTGGAGTCTGGTAATGGCCGGTGGCCCGCTGATGATTCCGTTAGCGATTTGTTCGGTGGTAGCCATTTACATTTTTGTGGAGCGGGTGTTAACTGTTAACAAAGCCAACGTAAGCTCCGATGCCTTTATGGCCCGGGTGAAAGAGTTGGTGGCTAAAGGCGATATTAACGGGGCAAAAATTTTATGCGCCCAGCACGATACTCCGGTGGCACGCATGATCGAGAAAGGAGTTTCGCGTATTGGAAGCCCGCTGAAAACCATCGAAGCTTCGATTGAAAACGTAGGCAAAATTGAAGTCTTCAGGTTAGAAAAAAACCTTTCGGTGTTGGCTACCATTGCCGGTGCCGCACCCATGATTGGCTTTTTAGGAACGGTAATTGGTATGGTGGGCGCTTTTATAGCCATCGCACAGGAAGAAGGCTCTGTAAGCCCTAAGTTGTTGGCCGATGGAATTTACACAGCCATGGTTACTACCGTGGCTGGATTAATTGTTGGTATTATTGCTTACCTGGGTTACAACTACCTTGTTACCCGGGTTTCGAAGGTTATTCACAAGATGGAATACTCTTCAATTGAATTTATTGATTTATTACAGGAACCCAGATAAGCCATGAACCTGCAATCAAGAAATAAAGTAGATGCCGCATTCAGCATGTCGTCCATGACGGATCTTATTTTTCTGTTGCTGATCTTTTTCATGCTCACCTCTTCTTTTGTTACACCATCCGGCTTACCGGTAAACCTGCCCTCCAGCGTACAAAGTACCATCGAGGTTCAAAAAGTTTCGGTTACAATAACCAAAGACCTGCAGATTTTTGTTAACGACAAAAAGGTTACCAAGTCAACCCTGGAAGGTGAGTTGAAAAGTAAGTTAGGGGGCCCTAAAGGGGTAGTAGTTTTACATATTGATGAAAGTGTGCCCACGCGCGAAATGGTTTTTGTTGCGGGCGTGGCTACCAAACTGGAAGCTAAAGTTTCGATTGCCACTAAGCCTGCCAAATAGGTATGACAACACAACAGGAAGAAAATAATAAGCGCATTGCTCTGGTATTCTCCATAGGGTTTCATGCCATTCTGCTGATTGCTTTTTTTCTGTTGATGGCGTGGCGCGCACCCAATCCACCACATCCCGAATATGGTATCGAACTGAACTTTGGGATGGATCAACAAGGCGGTGGGCCGGTGCAACCAGAAAAATCACCCGGTACGGTACCGGAAGAAACTCCCCAATCAAACGAAGATCAAACTCCCGAAACGGTTAAAGAAACTCCGCAACCTCAGGTTACCGAAAAAGTGGTAGATCCAGTGGTATCCAAAGTAGAAAGCCCGGTGGTTGTGAAGGAAGAAAAGAAGGAGCCCACCAAAGAACCCGTTAAAGAGAAACCCAAAGAAGAAACAAAGCCTAAAGTAACTCCAAAGGAGGAGCCCAGGAAAGAAGAACCCAAGGAGGCAAAGACACAAACTACCAAGCCTACCGAGACAGCCAAACCTGCTGAGAAAAAAGGCGAAGGTAACACCAGCCAGGGCGATGACCCGGGAAAAGTTGGCGACAAAGGCAATCCGGAAGGCAAGCTTGATGCAAAAGCAATGTACGGCACACCCGGTGGTGGTGGCGGTGGCGATGGTTTCGGATTGTCCATGTCAGGCTGGGAGTGGGCAGATAAACCAAGAATTCCGAATTTACCCGATAATCAAGATGGCCGTATAGAGTTTGAAATTGAATGCGATGAAGACGGTGAGATCATTCGCATTACCACGCTGCACCGGGGGTTAAGCGCCCGGGCCGAGCAGTTGCTGAAGGAAGAGATTCAGCGCAATTCACTCATTAAGAAATCGGCTGGCAAGGCCCCGGAGCGCTCTACAGGAATTGTTGTTTTCATCCTGAAAACAAAGTAATCCGCCCGCATTTAACAATCAGCTTATCGTCTGCAGCTACTACCTGCCGTCACTTTGTGGTAGTCTGGCTTTAATAGTTGCCTGTACGGTTTTTTCATCTTGCTTTGCATTCAGATTTTTCAGTTATATTTAACTGATAATGAGATTTTTATTTTAAATGTATAAACCCCTGCTTAAGTACTCCACCGATCTCAGAATTTTAGCCACCGGTCTGCTTTGCTTTGGGGCATCGTGGTTGGGCTATTTGCTCTCATTTAAAGACACCGTAGCGCTTTCGGTGTGGCCTACTTCGGGCGTTGCTTTTGCACTCGTGGTTTTATTAGGTCGCAAAGTTTGGCCGGGCATTACCATTGGCGCGTTGGCGGCCAACCTGCTTGCATTCTGGAACTTTCAATCGCTGAGTCAGTATTCACTCATCCTCTTATCGGCTACGGTTGCTTTTGGTCAAACCCTCGAGGCCCTGGCCGGCCGTGTTTTGCTTACGCGGTGGATACAGAACACCCGCCCTTTCGATAAGACGAAAGATACATTCCGGTTTCTTTTTGCTTCGTTCCTGATGTGTGTTATCGGTGCCGGTATTGTAAGCGGTGCCTTGTGGGGCTGTGGAATTTTGCCAACCCCTACGTTGGCAACCTACCTTACACAAAGCTGGATTAGCAATGTGGTAGGGATATTATTATTCGCACCCCTCATGTTGTCGTTAACCGGAAAGCGCCCCGTAAAACTTTCGCCTGAGAAATTGATGGAAGGCGGACTATGCGCAGCCAGTTTACTCATCCTTGCATTGTCGGTACGGTACGGCTATCTCAATGCAACTTTAATCAACTCGCTGCCCTACATGCTTATTCCGGTATTGTTATGGCTTGCCTTCCGGTTTGATCTGGTTGCAGGAATGACGGTGGTGTTGGCTGCATCGTTTGCGGCCATTTATTTTACAGAGCAGCAAGTGGGGCCATTTGTTCAACTGCTTCCAAACGAGTCCATGCTGGCTGTGCAGGTTTTTATTGGTGTTATCGCTATTTCTACTTTGGTACTATCTGCAACAGTTTCGGAGCGTGCCCAGGCGCAGCAAGCCTTGCATAAATTCAATTCCAATCTGGAGGCGATGGTGCAGGAACGTACGCAGGCCCTCAACGAAGAAATTGCTACCCGCAAGGTAGCAGAGAATAGCCTGGTGCAAACCAACGATGAGCTGAGCAAGCGCAACAAAGAGTTGGATAATTTTGTGTACAGTGTGTCGCACGATTTGCGTGCTCCCATCGCTTCGGTGTTAGGCTTGATTAATCTCGCCAAGAAAGACGATGACCCGGCCATGAAGCAGGTTTACCTGGATCGGATAAACCACAGCGCCATGCAACAAGACGATTTTATTCAGGAGATTCTGGATCAATCGCGCAATGCCCGCCTGGATATTAAGAAGGAGGCCGTATTTTTTGAACCGTTGATCGAAGAGACCTTCAATCAACTAAAGTTTGCCACGGCTAATGCCCACCGGTTGGAAAAGATTGTTGTTGTTCAACAAGACCAGGCTTTTCAAAGCGATCGCTGGCGCTTAAAGGTGGTAATGAATAACATTATCTCTAACGCTATTCGGTACCGGAACGGTCGCGAGCCGGTGATTCGTGTAAACGTAGCCGTTGAAGACCACAAAGTTACTATTGAAGTAGAAGATAATGGCCGGGGTATAGCACCGGAACATTTGAATCGCGTATGCGATATGTTTTACCGGGCTACCGATGAAGGAGCCGGATCGGGCCTTGGACTTTATATTGTAAAAGAAACGCTCGATAAACTCCACGGGCAAATTCAAATCAACTCGGAGTTTGGTAAAGGAACTACCGTACGCTTGGAGATTCCGGAAGTGGCCTGAGCGCTTTCCAATTTTAGCCGGAGTTAGTTATGAGTAGTGTAATTTAAATTACATTCGCGCTCTACCTAATTCCTCGTTATGAAAAATCTGCGCTTCCTATTTCTGATTTTTACTGCCTGTATTGTAGCAGCCTGCAAGCAAGGCGAGCCAACCAATCTGGCTGCCGGAAGTATTATTCCCAAACCCGTATCGATTACAGCAACCGGCAAAGTGTTTGAGCTTACTGCCGGCACGGTAATTCGTACCACCCATGCGTGGCCGGCTTTGGTCGATTCGCTGGAGGCTCTTACCGGATTTACGTTTAAGTTAGAAACCGGCAGCGCCACTTCCGGGATTTTGTTTGAATTGGATTCGGCCGCTAACGAATTAGGTTCTGAAGGCTATGAATTAACAATTGAGCCTAAGAAAATCGTGCTCAGAGCCCACCACGCGGCTGGAATTTTTTATGGTTCCCAGACTTTATTACAACTGATTAAACCGGCATCGGCAAATCAGAAAGTCACAATCCCCACCGGAGTTATCAAAGATTTTCCCAACTATGCGTGGCGCGGATCCATGCTGGACGTATCGCGGCACTTTTTTAGTGTTGCCGATGTAAAGCGCTATATCGACCTGATCAGTCACTATAAAATGAATGTACTTCATTTACATTTAACCGATGACCAGGGCTGGCGAATAGAAATTAAAAGCTGGCCCAATCTTGCTCAGCACGGGGGCACCACGCAGGTTGGCGGTGGTAAAGGCGGTTTTTATACGCAAGCGCACTACAAAGAAATTGTAGCCTATGCAGCAGCCCGGTATGTTACCATCGTGCCGGAAATAGATATGCCCAGTCATATCAACGCAGCATTGGCTGCCTATGGCTCGCTTAACAATTCCGATACGAAGTTTCCAAAAGATGGAATGTACACCGGCCCGGCTGAAACCCGGGGTATTGTGGACGGTAAAATTAAACCAACCAATTTATATACAGGCATAGAAGTAGGCTGGAGCACGCTTAGTTTAAGCAAGCCGGCCACCTTGCAATTTGTGAACGATGTAATTCGGGAATTAGCAGAAATAACGCCTGGCCCGTATTTACACATTGGTGGCGATGAAGCCCACGTAACAAAAAAGGAAGAGTACATCCGGTTTATCAACCACTTTAGTGAAATTGTAAAAGCCAATGGCAAACAGATGATTGGGTGGGAAGAAATTGCGCAGGCCGCTATCGATAGCAATTCTATTGCACAGCATTGGGCTTCAGAGGAGCACGCTGCGGAAGCAGCCGCTAAAGGGGCCCGGATAATTATGTCGCCCAGTAAAAAAGTGTACCTCGATATGCAATACGATTCCACCACACGCATTGGATTGCATTGGGCCGCCTACATCGAAGTGGATGAGTCGTACAACTGGGATCCGGCCACCCGGGTAAAGGGTATTACCCGCCAGCATATTCTGGGAGTAGAAGCCCCGTTGTGGTCTGAAACAGTAACAAATCGGGCTGATATTGAATACCTGGCCTTTCCACGGTTGATTGGGGTAGCCGAAATTGGCTGGTCGCCCGATGGCCGAACCTGGGATGAGTACCGGGTTAGATTGGGAAATCATACCTCGCACCTGAACCGCCTCGGAGTGAATTTTTACCGTTCACCAAAAGTGGATTGGATGGATTAATTTGCACGCTTAATCTGAGCGTGTGAAGGTCTGCCCGTGTATGTACTAAGAATTTGGTTTGGAGGTTTTTTGATCCTGGCAGCAGGACTGGCCCAGTCCGCCTGGGCACAGAATTGTAATTGCCCGTTGCCCGCTGCGTGTGCCCCATGCCAAGGGGGCTTAAACACCATGACCCTGCGCTACAATGGTGGGCTGGCTGTGGCTATTACCATTTCCGACTTGGGTGGAATTGTTTACACCAATATTCTCGTGAATCCAGGAACTCAATTTTCATTTGCGGGATCTAACCCATTAGACAAATTTGTAGGCCCCAACCTAACGGTTACTGTCAACGCTCTTTTAAACGCTACCATCGGAACCAACTGCGCCAATAATGTACAGGTTGGTGATACGTTTGGCAGTTTCACCGTAATGGCAATTTCCAGTTTAATTGGTGGCCCCATGTGTTGCCCACTTTCGCAGTTGGATACAACCCCACCGGTTATTACCGGTTGCCCGGCCAACATTAACCAGCCGGCAGTGGGCTGTTCTGCAACCGCTACGTGGACCGAGCCAACGGCAACAGATTTTTGTACCGTGCAAAGTTTTGTGCGAACCCATGCACCGGGAAGTACGTTTCCGGTGGGAGCTACGGCTGTTGTTTATACAGCTAAAGATCCGGCCGGCAATACCTCAACCTGCACATTCACCGTAACTGTTACCGACACCACACCACCGGTAATAACAGGTTGTCCGGCAAACATCAATATATCGGCAGCCGCCAACTGCAAAGCATTTGCAAGCTGGACGGCCCCGACAGCTTTAGATAATTGCGCGGTACAGAGTTTTACAAGTACCCATGCCTCGGGCAGTGAGTTTAATCTTGGTACGACTACGGTTACCTATACCGCCCTTGATGCTGCTGGCAATTCTTCAACCTGTACATTCACTGTAACTGTTACCGACACCACACCACCGGTAATTTCAGGTTGTCCGGCAAACATCAATATATCGGCAGCAGCCAACTGCAAAGCATTTGCAAGTTGGACGGCCCCCACGGCTTCGGATAATTGCGCGGTGCAGAGTTTTACGAGTAGCCATGCCTCGGGTAGTGAGTTTGATACGGGTATCACCACAGTAACTTATACGGCCATTGATTTATCGGGCAACAGAACGGTTTGTTCATTTGATGTGATTGTGGAGAACAATGAAACAATTCAGTTGACAGGTTGCCCTTCCGATGTGCAAGTATATGCCGATGAGACAGACGAAGCCGAAGTTACCTGGGTCGAGCCGGTTTTTAGCATTCAATGCGGAACGCTTACCGTTGAGCAATCGGCCAGTCCGGGCACCCGATTTCCGGTAGGCGCAACCCGGGTAGCGTATAAGGCTACCGATCCTCTTAATCGCACGGCAAGTTGTATGTTTGTGGTTACGGTGTTGCAGCGCGACATCGATGTAAAAGTATCGCAACTTGTAAGTCCGGATGGAGATGGTTTTAATGATGTCTGGAAAATTTTTGATATAGAAAATTATCCTGACAACGAAGTTTTAATTGTGGATAGGTGGGGGAGTGAAGTCTTTAAGACAACCGGGTACAACGCCATTGATCGGGTGTGGGATGGAACTAAGAATGGAACGCTGTTGCCCACCGGTACGTATTTTTACCGGCTTCGGATTCAATACGGCAGGCGCAGCATCCGTAAAGAAGGCTTTATTGAATTGGTGAGATGAGTTGCAGAGTTTCAGGGTTTATTTTTTTCATTTTGCTGATTCAGCATGTAACGGTGCGGGGCCAGCAGCAACCGCATTTTACGCAATATCTTTTTAGCGGGCTGGTCATCAATCCGGCCTATGCCGGGGCCGATGAAGTTTTAAGTGCAACGTTTATCGACAGGCATCAATGGTTAGGTTTAGAAGGTGCACCTAATACACAAACCCTTGCACTGCATGCATTAACAAAACGCAAGCGGGTTGGCCTCGGCCTATTGGTTTCGCGCGATGAAATTGGTGTGCATCAAAATCTTTCAGCGCAATTCAGTTACGCCTATCACTTACCGGTTTCCAGGCAGGGCATTTTATCGTTTGGGTTGCAAGGAGGCGTGTTGCATCTGCGTGCCGATTACAACAAGTTAGTAACCAACTCAGCGCCCGACCCGCGATTAGCCGGTTACTTTCTGAACGAGATTTATGCCAGCGTGGGAACGGGCATCTACTTTCGGAATAAAAAATTAGAACTCGGATTTTCCATGCCTGAGCTCTTGCCCAAAGCCAGCGCCATAAACGATAGCACTACGTTGAACTTTAAAAACCTGAATGCTTTTGCATTCGCAAGGTATCATCTGGATCTCAGTCCGGCTTGGGTGCTCGAACCCGGGTTGTTGCTTAAACGGTATGGAAATTTACCCGTCTCTTTCGAAAATACCTGGGCAATTACATTCAAAGAAGTGCTGACAACCGGACTTACGTATCGCTTGCGCGAGTCGATTGGTTTGTTGATGCGCGCCAAATTAACACCGCAATTCAATATGGGCTATGCCTACGATTACCCGTTGCCCGCCAACCTGCGTACATTCTCACCCTCGCACGAAATCATGTTGCAGTATCGGTTTAGTTATAATCAGTCTGGAATTAAATCGCCCCGCTTGTGAGGTTGGTAGTGTTTATAACGATTGCAATTTTACCCGGCAATTTATGGGGCCAGAAAACTGTTTTTGATTTAGCCCGCAAAGACGCCACACTTGCCGAGCAATATTACTTTAAAGGAGATTTGTACGCAGCCCGGGCTTTGTACCAGCGTAGTTCGGCCATAAAGCCGGAAGTACGGTTTAAGATGCTCGGCCGCTGTACCTATCAACTACGGGATTATGTTGCGTGTGCCGATGCGTATCAGAAGTTAACAGGAACAACTGCAAAATGGCAAGCGCAGGATTATCTGAATTATGCCGAGGCGTTGGTTACTTTAAAAAAATACGAGACGGCATCGGAAATTTATAGAAAGGTTTTGGACCTGCCCGATTATGCCGATTGGATTGAAGGCAAACTGTGGCGGCTCGGCAATATGAAATATTTGTACGAGGACTCCGTGCACCTGGCCGTAAGGCGATTGAAGATCAACACAGAGTTTGCCGAATGGGGCGGCAGAACAATACAGGGTAAACTCGTGTTTTTATCTAACAGGCCAACAGGCGATGCCATCCGCATTCGTGATGCGGCCACCAACATGAACTTTTATCATTACTATCAATCCAATGAAGTGATCGACACCCTGGTAGATGGGTGGGGCCGGCTGTTTCAGAGCCCGGGAAAATTTTCGGTGGAGTTGCCCAAAGGTAATGCCGGTGGTTTTTGTTTTTACCAGAATTACACCAAGTTGGTTTTTACAGCCAATACCGGTCGGAAAGATCGCTACGGGATAGTTACGTTAGGAATCTTCTTTGCCGAATTACAAAACGGCAGGTGGATTCAAACAGGCGAGTTTGAATACAATAGTGCCACGTGGTCGGTAACCAACCCGTGGATAGATGAAACCGGGCAAACCCTCTACTTTGCTTCTAACAGCCGCGAAGGATTTGGCGGCTACGATCTTTATGTAAGCAACCTTAACAACTCGTGGAGCAAGCCGGTAAATCTTGGCGCTGCTATTAACTCTCCGTGGGACGAACAATTTCCGTGGGTTAGTGCCGGCAAACTTTACTTTGCCTCGAATGGACATTCTGGTTTAGGCGGGTTGGATTTGTTTTCAACGGAGTTGCGCGCACCGGCCGAACCTGTAAACCTGGGGTACCCGATCAATTCTGAGTTTGACGACTTTGGCATTACGTTTACCGATTCGCTGGCCACCCACGGCTTTCTGAGTTCCAACCGCCAGCATGGTGGCCTGGATGATGACTTGTATGAGTTTGATATGGATTTGCAAACATACCCCTTTACCATTACCGGAATCTTGAAGCAACAAGAACATGCCCAAAGCGATACGGCAAATGTGCGCGTATTGCAACAAGCAAAAATTGTTTTGAAAGACAATGCGCGGGGCATTGAAGTGCTGCAAACTACATCCGATGCGGCCGGCTACTTTACCCTTACCATCCCGTATTTTGCCAAGTACACCTTGCAGGTGATAGATTCTGATGAGGTGGAACATGTAGCAGCATTTGATCTGCCGCGGCAACGCACTAAATCAACTGTACACGAAATAGTGCTTGTTAAAGATATTTTTCAAACCTTTACCCGATAATGGGGCGCTGCATACTCTTACTTGGCTTTTTGGTTTTTGTTCAGGTCGTAACGTTTGGCCAAAGCCAAAACCTGGTGCAGGTAAAAGCCTTCGACTCAAATTTACAACCCGTTCGAAACCTACCGCTTACTCTTAATAAAAAGCTAACTGTTAATACAGGCGACCGGGGTACCATAATAGCCACGCTGGCTGATACGGATTTGCCGATTCAAAGTATTGAGGTAGGCGATGCAACCCTGGAGGTTGCTTCGTGGAACCTGAGCAAGGGTGTGCTGGAAGTTGTAGTGCGTAAAAAGAATTACCGGATGCAATCCGTGGTGGTGCGCGACAACCGGCAACAGGCTGTAGCGAATGCAACGGTAACGTATTCCGGTTCCAAAAAGATTACGCTCAAAACCGATGAATTGGGGAGATTGGAATTACCCGTGCCGCTGGCCGACCAAACGATAACTGCCAGCCAGATTATAGTGGAGGGTTATACTGTGAGTAAGGTAGAAACCATCAATACGGTATTAACCATTACGGCATTTAAAGAGCTACCCCGGGTTGTTGAAACGAGCCCGGTAGTGGAAACTCCGCTTAAAAATTATGCTGCCGAACTGGTTACGTTAGATACCGTAAGAAACCTTTCTGATTTCTATAAGGTGATCCGGAATCTCAATATGGATAATATTGATGGTACAGAGAAAGAAAAAATTGATGTTCACTTTAGCAGGCTGCTGAATGAGTTGGTAGCCACTTCGGGCAAAACTACTACGGTGCCCGAATTGCTAACAGATTCTACTACCTCAGGCGAACTGAAGCGATTGATTGCGCGGGCCACCGAAGAAGGCAAAGAGTTGGAACAACAGCGCACGGAGTTTGACAAGCGCATTGCGGCACTTAGTCAAAAGCTGTCATCGGGTATTGCCAACATGGATTCGGATACGCGCGATCGGCTACTGAATGACATTGTATTGTTGGAACGCTTGTTGGATGAAAACGAAACCCGCTTCCGCAGAAATCAGGGCGAGTACAAGCAGGTGATCAATTCGTTAAAGTCACAATATTTTGATATCCAGGTACTGGAAGACAAGTTAACCGAAAGCGAAAGGCTTCGGCTGGAAGAGCAGCGCGTATTCCGGCAGCGGCTCTTACTGGCCCTCGTGCTGGGTATCATCTTCGCCATTCTTATTTTAATGCTGGCCCGGTTTAGCGCGCGCCTTCGTAAACAGAAAAAGCAATTGATTGCAGCCAATGACGAAGTGCGGCAGATTAACGAAAATCTCGAAAGCATTGTGCTTAAGCGCACACAGTTGTTGCAGGCAGCCAACAGCGAGTTGGATACTTTTTTATACCGGGCTGCCCACGATTTGCGAACTCCGGTGGCGTCTATTTTTGGTTTGATTAACCTATCGCAATACCTCACTCAAACCGAGTTGTTGGAGAAGGTAAAATCTTCTACCGAAAAGATGGACCGATTGCTATCGCGGCTCAATATCATTAGTCAGATCAATCAGCCAACCGGCCTGGGCGAGGTAAGCGTTGCAGATTTATTCAAAGACCTGGAGACAAAGTTTGGTGATAGAGCTGCGCAGTTGAGTGCGAAACTTTATTTCAACGCACCCGGTGAAATCCGGGTAACTACTTATCGCACCTTGCTCGCTCAATGTTTGAATAGTTTGGTTGAAAACGCGCTTCATTTTTCAACACTCGATCCCAAACCAGCCTCAGTGGAAGTAATGGTAAGCCACACCCAGGAGGCAATCCGGTTTACTATAGCCGACAATGGGCCGGGTATCGAAAAAGACATACTGTCTCATCTTTACAAGATGTTTTTTAAAGGATCGGAAAAATCGGAAGGGCATGGGCTGGGGTTGTACATTCTGCATCGGTGCCTTAGCCCGCTCAAGGGCACCATTGAAGTTAAAACTCAGGTAGGCGTAGGTACAACATTTACCCTTACGGTACCGGTTGCGTTGAAAGTGTAAAGAATCATTTCATTTGCATTTGGGTTGTGCTATTTTCGCGACACCATGAAACAACTTTTTTGTTTACTGCCACTCATGCTGTTGCTTGGTGGCTGTTCGGTAAGCGTAGAGGAAAAATTCGATCAGCAGATAGACTTTAGCCGGTATAAAACTTTTTGTTGGATGGCGGGCTGTGAATTTAAAGTGGATGGCCCCGCGTACCTGCAAGACAGCCTGGTGCAGCAGCGTATTAAGTCGGCAATTATCAATGAGCTTGCAACCAAAGGAATAACCCTCAATGCAGCGCATCCTGATTTGCTGGTTGGCTTTACCATTACAATAAAAGACGAGCAGGCAATTGTGTACCATCGGGCGGAAGACTCGCCCATTTTTATCCGGCCACTTGAAATGGATAAAGAGGTGATCAAGTACCAGAAAGGTTCTTTAATTATCGGCATGGCCGATGCCAAGGCGAGCTCAATGGTTTGGCAGTCGCACGTATCGGCCTACATGGAGTTGGAGCCCGATTTGTCCGAGGTCAATATTCAAAAAGGAATAAAAATGGCGTTGAAGAATTTCCCACCAAACAAATCGGAATAGAAAAGATGGTAACCGTTGAACCACACCTTACCCGGACCCAGGTTTTTGAAACAGTAGCCAATTATTTAAAAGAAGAAGGATTTAGTGTAGCAGCCAATGATTTCAATCGCCCGTGGGGCGGTTTTTTTGTTTTGGAAGAAGGTAATGCCTCAGCCTTTGCTGCGAAATTTTTTAATGAGGTTGACTTTTCTACCTTAAAAATTGCCGGTAAACTCAGTCCTAAAATTTTGATTGTAGCTCCACAAAAAAGATTAAGCTGGCAATACCACTTCAGGCGTGCCGAAATCTGGAAGTTAATTGGGGGCACGGCCGGAGTTGTAATCAGCGACACCGATGAAGAAACTACAGTTAAAAATTTGACCGTGGGCGAGATTGTGCGCTTACCGAAAGGCCAACGCCATAGATTGGTTGGCTTAGCCGGGTGGGGTATTATTGCTGAAATCTGGCAACATACTGATGCAGCGCATCCCTCAGACGAAAATGATATTGTTCGCCTTCAGGATGATTTTGGACGATAAGATTAAAAGTTTACAGCTTGCGCTTTTATTAAATCCTATCAAATGAAAAACCTGGTTCGTGTGGAAGAGGCCTGTATGCTGGCACTCGCAATTTACGGTAACTCTTTTCTGCCTTTTGCGGCCTGGGTTTTCTGGGTGTTGTTTTTGCTGCCCGATGTTGGCATGCTGGGTTACCTCGTTAACGCTCGTATTGGAGCCGTAACCTATAATGTGCTGCATCACAAAGGGGTGGCAATTGCGTGCTACCTGGCTGGCTACATTTTTAAAGTTAACGAGCTGGCGCTGGCCGGTTTGGTATTGTTTGGCCACAGTTCGTTCGATCGCTTGCTCGGCTATGGCCTAAAATATCCCGATGCCTTTAAACACACCCACCTGGGGTGGATTGGGAAGTAAGGTTGCATTCATTTCTGAAAATCGGAGCCGTTACTTCTTCACTTCCTTCGCCCACATGTCGCGCAGGGTGGTGGTGCGATTAAAGATAAGCTTGCCGGATGTGGAATCCCGATCGAGACAAAAATACCCCATGCGCAAAAACTGAAAGTGTTGCCCCGCTTTGGCATTTACAATTTCAGGTTCGGCAAATACGGCCGGCACTACCTGCAAAGAATTAGGGTTGAGATGATTTCTGAAATCGTCTTCTACCGTGCTTAAATCTTCTACAGTGAAAAGCCGATCGTACTGGCGCACTTCCACCGGTACGGCCTTGTCTGCACTTACCCAATGTATAACTCCTTTTACATTAATACCCGAAGAATCGGAGCCACTGCGACTTTCCGGAATGTAGGAGCATTTGAGTTCGATAATATTTCCGGCAGCATCTTTTATAAACTCATCGCATTTAATAATGTATGCGCTTTTCAGGCGTACCATTTGCCCGGGCGAAAGCCGGAAGTATTTTTTAACAGGCACTTCCATAAAATCTTCGCGCTCAATATATATCTCGCGGCCAAAAGGCATTTCACGTAAGTCGCTGTGGTTATCGGGTAGGTTTTCGCTGGTAAGTATTTCGGTTTTGCCTTCCGGGAAATTGGTGATGGTAACTTTAAGCGGGTCGAACACCACCATTCTGCGCGCTGAAATTTTGTTAAGGTGCTCGCGCACACAAAACTCCAACAGGCTGATATCAATCAGATTATCACGTTTGGCAACACCAATGCGGTCGCAAAAATCGCGAATCGCTTCGGGTGTATAGCCACGCCTTCGCACGCCACTCAGTGTGGGCATGCGCGGATCGTCCCAACCGGAAACATGTTTTTCAGTTACCAGTTGCAGCAGTTTACGCTTGCTCATTAAAGTGTAGGTCATATTCAATCGGGCAAATTCATATTGCCGCGATGGATAAATGGCCAGGTTTTCGATACACCAATCGTATAGTTCGCGGTGCGGAACGAATTCGAGCGTGCAAATACTGTGGGTAATTTTTTCGATGGAGTCACTTTGGCCGTGCGCAAAATCGTACATCGGGTAGATGCACCAGGTATCGCCTGTGCGGTGGTGGTGCGCATGTTTGATGCGGTAGATTACCGGATCGCGCATGAGCATATTGGTGTGGGCCATATCAATTTTGGCCCGCAGCACTTTTGTACCATCGGCATACTTTCCGGCTTTCATATCGGCAAAGAGCGTAAGGTTTTCCTGCACCGATCGGTTTCGGTACGGACTGTTTGTGCCCGGCTGTGTGGGTGTACCTTTTTGCGCTGCCATTTGTTCGCTGGTGCTGTCATCCACATAGGCCAACCCTTTCTGAATAAGCGTAACGGCAAACTCATAAAGTTGTGCAAAGTAATCCGATGCATATAACTCTTGCGCCCAGGTAAACCCAAGCCATTGTACATCGCCCTTAATGCTTTCTACATATTCGGTTTCTTCGGTTACCGGGTTGGTATCGTCAAACCGCAAATTCGTTTTGCCACCGTATTTCAGTGCCAATCCAAAGTTGAGGCAAATACTTTTGGCATGCCCCAAATGCAGGTAACCATTTGGCTCGGGCGGAAAGCGGGTGGCAATTTCAGTATGTTTTCCCGACTTGATGTCGGCTTCAATAATTTCTTCCAGAAAGTTAAGACTCTTTTCTTCGGCCATAAACTCGTTTAAAAGTTGTAAAGGTAACCCTCTGGTGCAATTTTGGGAAGCACAGGAATGGGATTTATCTTGCTGACAATTAAAAACTTTTTATAACAAGAAAAGGTTGTGGTACTATGAAAAACCTGTTCATAAAAAATATGGTTTGTTCCCGTTGCATTTTGGTGGTGCAGCAGGAGTTGGAGAAGATTGGGCTGGTGGCCGACCATGTGGCATTGGGCGAAGTGGTGTTGCAAACGGCACCAACCCAGGCTCAACTGGCAGCATTCGATCAGGCACTTGGCACACTCGGCTTTGAGCGAATTGACAGCCGAAAAGCAAAGCTGGTTGAAGCGATTAAAACCATTGTAATTGAAGAGGTACATCATAAGCGGCAGCGGGCCGAAGCAATAAATTGGTCAACCTGGCTTGCCCACCAATTGCACTACGACTATCAGTACCTTCGTAGTTTGTTTTCTTCGGTAGAGGGGATTACGTTAGAACAGTACATCATTCATCAAAAAATTGAAAAAGCAAAAGAGCTTATTTTTTACGATGAGTTAACGCTTAGTCAAATAGCCGACCGGTTGGGCTACAGCAGCGTGGCGCATCTCTCTGCACAGTTTAAAAAAATTACCGGCATGAACCCTTCTGTACTGAAAAAGAACAGGCAATTGGCTCAACGCAAAACATTAGATGCCGTGAGCTAAAATTCTATAACCTTTTAATGTAATTGTGTAAAGGTTTTCGGCTTTAGAATTTCGAATTTTGTGCACACCATTAGTTGGTATTGAATGAAATCTGGTATGACACAAACATTAAAAATTGAAGGCATGACCTGTGCCGGCTGTGCCGCCAAGGTAGAGCATGTATTGGCTGCATTAACAGGCGTTGAAAAAGTAGTGGTTAATCTGGAGCAGGCCGAAGTTAAGATGGAAACCCACCACACTATATCTCAGCGAACTATTGTTCAGGCGCTGGCTCCTTACCGGTATCGGCTTGCGGGCACGGCTGCAACTCCGGTATCTTTTTGGAGCGATGCCCGTGTGTGGAAGCGCGCGGCTTTCAATACCCTTAACTGCTTAATCGGTTGCTCGCTGGGCGACTTTGCCATGATTTTATATTTGCAGGCCTATCATCCCAACGTAACAATGACGATGCAAATGATACTGGCCGTGCTGGCCGGATTGGCCACCTCCGTTTTATTTGAAACTACCTTGCTTCGTTTCCGGGAAAAATTTGCCTGGTATGCTGCGTTGCGCACTGCTTTTTCAATGTCGTTTATTTCGATGGTAGCCATGGAGGTAGTAATGAATGCCACCGATTTTATGATTACCGGTGGTAAGGCAGCTTTTGGAAACCCCATGTACTGGACGGCCCTCGCGGTTGCTATGGTGGCGGGTTTTATGGCGCCATTACCTTACAACTATTATAAGCTAAAGAAGTATAACAAAGCCTGTCATTAACTGCATTTACCTGCCGGGGTATGCCGGTTGCCCGCCAGGCTAAATTTGTTACCTTTGTAAACGCATGCAAAAAATTCGTTCCATAGCTTCGATAGGACTGGCCGTTTGGGTGCTGGTAGCTGCCAGCAGTTTTACGGTACACATGCATGTATGCGGAGGAAGTGTGCAAAGTGTTTCGCTTTTCGAAAAGGCTAAACCTTGCCCCATGGAAGCAAATACGCCCAGCTGTCACAAAGACCCCGCGAAACGTAATTCTTGCTGCAATGATGAACAGCTTACGTACGAAGGGCAGGATTTTAAATTGCACGAACTCACAGCATGCAATAGCTTGCAACAGCCTTGGGTTGCTGCCATACCAATTGTTGCTTACATCGTACCCGCTTCAACTTCCTTCCAAAGCAGGGGCGTTTCATTTTACAAACCACCCTCCGTTCAGCACAATATTCCGGTGCTGCTTCAATCTTTTTTGATTTAAGGCAAAAGAACAAGGACTTAAGACCAAACGATCTGGCTTGAGTTGCTTGTGCTAAGAAGGCACATACGATTTTACGTTTTGTGTTATTGATCCTTATGTCTTAATCATGATTGAAACTATAATTTCTTTTTCACTTCGCAACCGCATTCTTGTTGTGTTGATTGCCGCGGGCCTTTTCTTCTGGGGGGTACATGCTGTGCATACGAGTAAGATTGATGCCATTCCCGATTTGTCGGAAAACCAGGTAATTGTTTTTACCGAGTGGATGGGGCGCAGCCCGCAATTAATCGAAGACCAGGTTACCTATCCGCTGGTTACCAATCTGCAAGGATTGCCGCAAGTAAAATACGTGCGGGGCAGTTCTATGTTTGGGATGAGTTTTGTCTATGTAATTTTTGATGATAACACCGATGTGTATTGGGCGCGCGCGCGCGTGTTGGAACGATTGAACTACGCTACCCGGCTTTTGCCCGAGGGGGTAGTACCCACTCTTGGCCCTGATGGTACCGGGGTAGGCCATATGCTGTGGTACACCTTACATGCTCCGGCCATGGATTTGGGCGAGCAGCGTGCCCTGCAGGATTGGTATATAAAGTTTGCCCTTCAAAATGTACAAGGTGTTAGTGAAGTAGCCAGCTTTGGCGGTTTTCAAAAACAATACGAGGTAACTGTAAATCCAATTAAGCTTCAATATTATAATCTCTCGCTGCAAGAGGTACTTCAACGCATTCGGGCCAATAACAACGAAACCGGGGGCCGTAAATTTGAACTAAGCGATATCGGGTACATCATTAAAACCGAGGGCTATCTTAAATCGATTGAAGAGATTGAAAACATTACCCTTAAAACCAGCAACACCGCACCGATAAAAATCAGTGATATAGCAACTGTGCAACTGACAGGCGAACCGCGCCTTGGCATTTTTGATTTTAATGGCGAAGGAGAGGTGGTAGGGGGCATTGTGGTAATGCGCTATGGCGAAAATGCCAGCGAAGTAATTGCCCGGGTAAAATCAAAAATGGAAGATGTGGCCAAAGGCTTACCGCAGGGGTTGTCGTTTACTATTGTGTACGACCGCAGCGAGTTAATTTCGGAATCCATTTCTTCAATTAAAACCACCCTGCTCGAAGAATTGCTGGTTGTCTCTTTGGTGGTGCTTGTTTTTTTATTCCACGGCCGCAGTGCGTTGAGCATTATAATTCAAATACCCATTACGCTGGCCATTAGCTTCATTCTGTTAAATGCTTTTGGCATCACATCCAACATCATGTCACTAACCGGTGTTGTGTTGGCCATTGGAGTAATTGTGGATAATGGAATAATTATGGCCGAGAATGCCTACCGCAGTCTTTCGCTGGCAAGCGCAGCCAAACAACCGGTTAACCGGCTTGCAATTATCGAGCAGTCTGCGCATCAGGTGTCACGCGGTGTATTTTATTCAACCGTAATTATTATCACTTCTTTTTTGCCGGTGTTCATGCTTACCGGTCAGGAAGGCAAACTTTTTCATCCGTTGGCGTTTACCAAAACCTTTATCATGCTGGTAGATGCGCTGTTAATTCTCACTCTCGCACCCGTACTGCTTTCATTCTTCATGAGAGGGAAATTTAAATCTGAAAAGAAAAACCCCATTACTGGTTTTCTTGAGAAAATCTATGAGCCCGTTTTGCGTGGCTGCCTGAAGTGGCGCAAAACAACGTTAGGCATTAACATCCTTGCGTTGGTGGTAAGTATTCCGTTGCTTACAAGCCTTGGTACTGAATTTATGCCTCCGCTGGACGAGCAATCGATTTTATTTATGCCGGTAACGTTGCCCGATGTTTCGAACGAAGAAGCTAAACGCATTCTGCAAGTGCAGGATAAAATTATCAAGTCGGTGCCGGAAGTTGATAACGTATTAGGCAAAGCCGGTCGCGCCAGTACGGCCACCGACAACGCCCCCATTTCAATGATTGAAACTATAATAACGCTAAAGCCAAAGTCCGAATGGCGCCAAGGCCTTACGAAGAAAGATATTATCAATGAACTGGATGCGAAATTACAGATCCCAGGTGTGATAAATGGTTGGACCCAACCGATCATTAACCGGATTAACATGCTGGCCACCGGCATTCGCACCGATGTAGGCGTAAAGGTAGTCGGCCAAAATCTGGATTCCATCCATGTTATTTCAGAACGGGTTAAAACCATTCTTAAAAATGTGCCGGGTGTAAAAGATTTGTATGCCGACCAGATTACAGGTGGAAAATACCTGGTAATTGATAGCAACCAGGAAGCCTTAGGGCGCTATGGTCTTACGGTTGATGATGTAAACATGCTGGTTGAATCGGGTATAGGTGGTGTGCCTGTTGGCCAAACAATTGAAGGCCGGCAACGCTTTTCAATTGGTGTGCGCTTAGGGCAAGGCTTTCGCAACAGCATGGAGCAACTAAATCGTATTCCAATTAAGACTCCGGCCATGGGATATATTCCGCTTTCTGCCGTAGCAACCCTTCGATTGGAAGACGGCCCACCGATGATTGTATCGGAAAACGCCTTGCTGCGCGGGGCAGTATTGTTCAATGTGCGCGATCGCGACCTCGGCTCTACGGTGCAGGAAGCAATGGAAAAAGTGAATGCTGGCATGGGTGCATTACCGCAGGGTTACTTTTTGGAATGGAGCGGGCAATACGAAAACCTGATTCGCGGTAAGCAAACGCTGATGATCATTTTACCAATTGTTATGCTGATCATTTTCATTTCACTATATCTCGCCTTTAAATCTCTTCGCGAAGCTTTTCTGAGTTTAATTACGGTTCCCTTCGCGCTTATTGGCGGAGCCTACCTGGTTTATTTCTATGGCGTAAATCTATCGGTGGCTGTGGCAGTTGGTTTTATTGCACTCTTTGGCCTTGCAGTTGAAACCGGAGTAGTAATGGTAATCTATCTCAACGATGCCATGAAGCAACTGATTCAGTTGCGGGGCAACAGCAGTCAAACCATTACGCGCCAAGAGTTAAAAGAATTTGTGGTGGCGGGTGCAGCTAAGCGCTTGCGGCCAAAGATTATGACCGTATGCGTTTCGCTTTTCGGGCTCGTGCCTGTGCTCTGGTCAACCGGGGTGGGCAGCGATGTAATGCAACCCATCGTACTTCCCATGATTGGCGGGGTTCTTACATCCGCCACGCACATCTTATTAGTAACGCCATTAATTTTTTTAATGACAAAAGAATATGAATTGCAAAAGTTTGGAAAACTGGAAGGCTATGAAAAATAAAAACGTTCCGCAGCAATCAACCTTACGCCCGTGGCGATTCTGGGTGGGCATTCTCTTTTCAATTTTGTTGATGCAGATGCCAGCGCAATCGCAAGTGGTCAGCCTCGATAGTATGCTGTCGGTTATCGATCGGCAGAATCCGATGCTGCAAAGCTACCGCAGTAGCGTAACCGCCTTGCATAATTATACCGCTGGTTCAAAAGCCCAAATGGCACCGGAAGTAGGCGGAGGTCTTTGGATGTTTCCCTATAGAAAGCAGGAGGTTGGCCATTTGCAAGATCCACGCCAGGTAATGGTGTCAGTAACGCAAACCTTTACCAATCCGGCTAAGTTAAAAGCCCGCTATAACTACCTGCATTCAAAGGCAGCTATAGAGCAAGCTGGCGAGCGGATTGCCTACAACGAATTGCGCGCACAGGCCAAGGCGGCTTACTATACGTTGGCAATCTTGCATCAAAAGCAGGAAGTATTTAAACAAGCGAAGGCTACTTTAAATCTGATGCTAACCACTACCCAGGCCCGATATAGCTATAACCAGGCCCGGCTAAATACCATTTACAAAACCGAAGCGGTCCTATATGAACTTGCCAACATGGCATTGATGGTTGAAAGCGAAGAACATCATGCCCACACTACGTTGCTGCAATTAATGAATCTGCCGCCTCACACATTGCTGAAGGTGGATACGGTTTTGCCCGGTGCTTTTGTTGCGTCAAAAACTGATACATTGCTGCTGGCAGCACAGCGCAGCGATGTAAAAAGAATGGACCGGACCATTCAAGCCATGCGCTACAACCAGGCGCTTGAAAAGGCGCAGCGTAAACCCGACTTCAATCTCAACTTCAGTCACATGTTTTCGGTGGGCGCTGGTATGCCCAATCAGTTCATGTTGTTGGGTATGGTAACGATACCCATCGCACCGTGGTCGGCCAAAATGTACAAAGCGAATGTACAGGCAATGAATTATGAAATTGAGTCGATGAAGCAGGAACGTGTTGCCATGCTGAATGAAGCCCAGGCCATGGCGGCCAATATGCTGGCCGAGCTACGAACGCTGAAGCAACAATTGGAAAATTATGAAATCCGGATTTTGCCCACGCTTAAAAAAAATTACGAGGTGCTTTTACTTGCCTACTCAGAAAACCGCGAGGATTTACCAATGGTGTTAGACGGATGGGACGCGTATACGATGACGCACCTTCAATACCTTGATACAAAAATAAAATACTACATTTACGTGTCCGATGCACCCAACTGTAGTTTCGGATAAGCAAGGCGTGTGTCCGGTATGCCACATGGACCTTGTAAGAAAAGGCCGACCAGGTGAGGAAGTTAAAGTTGATGAAGCATTAACCCGCCTTTTAAAATCCCCAAACGAAAGCGTGGTATCTTCCATCGGCACAACGCGCGGAGAATTTTTAGCGGACGAAGTAACAACACCTGTAACCGGAGTGGTAACATACGATTCGCGCAGGCTCAGTACGATAGCAGTGCGGAGTGGGGGCCGGCTTGAAAAAGTAGGTATCAAATACCCGTATCAAACTGTGCGCAAAGGCCAGCCCATTGCAGAAATCTATAGCACCGAATTGGTAAGTGCCCAACGGGAATTGTTGTTACTGCTTCAACAAGCTGACCGCACTACGTTGATAGAAGCCGCCAAGAGTAAATTGCTTGTGGCCGGGTTTACACAATCGCAATTAGACAACTTGCTTACTACGCACCAGGTAAGTTATAATACTCCTTTGGTAAGCCCGGTAGATGGCTATGTTCTGCCACTTATGCAAACCGCGCCTGCGGTTGCGATTACTATTACTATTATGGGTATGGATGGCCGGAGCGAACCGGTGAAGCCGATTCAACCAACTATACTTTTACAGGAAGGTGATTACGTTACATCCGGTACACCCTTGTGGAAGGTAGCAGATACCCGCTCGGTTTTGGTTGAACTTGCAATGCCTGCAACTTTAACAAATGCCCTACAGGTTGGAGATAGCATCGAACTGGAAATGAATAATCGAATGCGGAAGGCGAGCGTGGAATTTATTCAACCATTTTATGATGACAAGGGGGAGTTTGCCATAGTGCGTGTTTATGTACCCGGACAAGGCCTGAAGATTGGTTCGCTCGTGCAAGCATCTGTGCGCATACTAACCACGAAACAATTGTGGGTACCACGGCAGGCCGTAATGGATTTGGGAACCTCAGCAGTTGTGTTTGTTAAAGTACGCGGTGCGTTTGTACCGAAGCCGGTTGTTGTTCATAACAAAGGCGGTAACAAGCTGGCCATTTCCGGTATTAGCCTCACCGATGAGATCGCGAGCAATGCACAGTTAATGACAGACAGTGAAGGCTTTGTTCGGGTTAAAAATTGATTTTATGAAAGGGTCTAACAAATTAACTTCAACCGCATTGAATATTCGGATCAGTCCACGGAATGTTCTACAAAATAATAAACACATGAAATGGATTTTATTAATTGTGATGTTGCCGATGGCGTGTACGCAGATTTCAACTTCAGAAGAAACTACCGTATCCGGGGTGCATGCAGGCCACGAACTGAAGCAAGTAATGCTAACTGATGCCCAAGTGCTATTGGGAAACATTAAAACCCGAAAGGTGGGGTTACTCCCTTTGGTTGAATCAAAAACGGTAAACGCCCGTCTGGTTACCAACACCGAAACAACGTTTGAAGTTAGCAGCAGGATTAATGGCAGAGTTGAGCGACTGTTCATTAAAGAATCTGGAAAGCCGGTGAAAGCAGGTGAACCACTCTATCAACTTTATAGTGAAGAATTATTGGCGTTGCAGCAAACTTACTTGCTGGCAACTGCTGATACAGCCAACAATCTTGATAACTACGTAGCTAAAGCCACGCATAAAAAATTGCAGTTATACGGACTTACCGAAATGCAATTAGATCAGTTGATTAAAAATGGAAGGCCTGATGCGCGGATTACGTGTTATGCGCCCGCAGCAGGTATCGTTAGCAGCATTGCAGTTTCCGAAGGCCAGTATGTGGCCGAAGGAAGCCCGCTTTATTCGTTGGTAAACCTGAATAAACTTTGGGTTGAGGCCGATATCTATACGCAGGAGTCGTTACAGGTAGGAGACCCGGTAACGGTGCAAGTTGCAGGCTACCCGGCAATCGAATCAAAGCTTGAATTTGTTGCTCCAGAGTTTAACGCTGCTTCTCAAACCTGGCGCGTGCGCACTTCCATTGTTAATCCGGGCAACCTGAAACCGGGGATGCCTGCAATGGTTCGCGCCTACACGCGGGCCGAATCTACGGTTGTTATTCCGGCACAGGCGGTTATCCGAACCGGCCAGGGCCCACACCTGTATGTAGAAACAGCACCCAATACCTTTCAGCCGCGCATGGTTAAAACCGGTATCGAAACCAGTGCCGAAGTGCAGGTGCTCGATGGCGTGCACGAAGGCGAAACGGTTGCTATCTCGGGCGCCTATCTGCTGTACAGCGAATTTATTTTAAAGCATGGAGTTAATCCCGTTCATCAACATTGAGTAATTTTGAAACATGCAAAAATCAATTCCATACAAGATTACTTCAATTGGGCAGCGGCTCACCATGCGAATTCGATATGACTTTAAACACAACTAACTATTCACAGATGAAAATTAAACTTACCTTCTTAACAGTTTTGGTTTACGCATTAGCGTTTGTCTTTTCTTGCACCGATAAAAAGCAAGCCACAAACCACGAACATGGTGCAGATGAGCATGCCACTACCGATGTGATGCCGGCCGATGCCACCGCACCACACTACCAGGTAAATCAACATTTTCAGGAACAATTGGCGGCTGCGTTTAGCGGGTACGTAGCACTGAAAGATGCGTTTGTAGCCACCGATGCTCAGCAGGTGAAAGTGAAAGCAGAAGCCACCCGCATTGCGTTGGCCAATGTGGATATGCAGTTGTTGACAGACGAAGCGCACAACGACTGGATGACTTACTTATCGGAAATTGATCTTGCACTTAAAGAAATTCAAGCCACTAATGATATTGAGCAACAACGGATTGCTTTTAGTCCGCTATCGGATAGCTTTTACAAAAGCATCAAAGCGTTTGGGCTTGGTGGTGCTGTTGCTTATTATGAATATTGCCCGATGGCCTTTAATAATGAAGGCGCCTACTGGCTCAGCAATACCGATGCAGTCAGAAATCCCTACTTTGGCAGCAAGATGTTAAAGTGCGGTTCGGTACAGGAAATTTTAAAATAGATGTCCCGCTTACTAGTTGTTGCATGGCTGCTTTTAATAGCGTGCAATCCGGAATCTAAATCATTAAAAGTAGTTTCCATTCCAACACCTGCCGGTACTAATAGCAGCGAGCCCTACTTGTTTACGGATGCAGATGGCGATGTCTTGCTTTCGTGGGTTGAGCGTGTGGATACGGTAGCGCGTTTAAGCTATGCGCGCTGGCAAGGCGAAGCCTGGTCGGCTCCGGTAAGCATTGCCCAAAGCCATACCTGGTTTCTTAACTGGGCCGACTACCCGGTTATTGCGGCAAATAAGAATAACCTGATTGCCCACGTGCTGGACAAAAGCGATGATGGCAAATACACCTACGATGTAAAAATTACAACTTCGGCAAATGGTGCCGCATGGTCAAGCCCTTTGGTTTTACACGATGACGGTGAGAAAGCCGAACACGGCTTTGTATCGATCGTTCCGTATGGCGATGATTTTTTTGTTTGTTGGTTGGATGGCAGGAATACCGGTGCCAATACAAACGATCATAATGAACACGGCCATGGGGCGATGTCGCTGCGCGCAGCCATTGTTACTGCGCATGGAAAAAAATTAACCGAATGGGAACTGGATAACCGCACCTGCGATTGTTGCCAGACCACAGCAGCCATTACAGATGCCGGCCCGGTGGTAGTTTATCGCAATCGCACCGATGAAGAAATTCGGGATATTTCTATTACCCGCTTAATAAATAATGAATGGACTGCACCCGAATCGATCTATGCCGACAACTGGTACATACAAGGGTGCCCGGTAAATGGCCCGCGTGCCGAGGCCTTGAACAACCAACTGGCCATTGCTTGGTTTACCAATGCGCTCGACTCCACAAAAGTGCAGGTAGTTTTTAGTGATGATAACGGAAAAACCTTTTCGGGGCCGGTAGTGGTTAATACCGCCAATACGATTGGTAGAGTAGATGTGGTGTGGTTAGACAAAACCAGGGTAATGGTTTCGTATGTTGAAAACAGCAAAGTCTGGATGCGAGTTGTGCATCGTAGTGGAAAACTGGATCGTCCACAGTTGGTAGCAGCTACCTCCTCCAAACGCGCCAGTGGATTTCCGCAGCTTACACGCAGTGGCAATCAGCTATTCTTTGCATGGACCGATGATGAAGAAAGAACCATCAAGTGCGCATCCGTAAAGGAATTATTCTAACTTCCATGCATGAAGCATAACAAAATCGGGCTCTGGACAACCACTTCTATCGTGGTGGGTAATATGATTGCTTCCGGGTTGTTCATGCTTCCTGCAACCCTGGCCGCTTACGGTGGAATTAGCCTGGTGGGGTGGATTGTATCTGGTTGTGGTGCAATTTGTCTTGCCCTGGTTTTTGCATGGCTTAGTAAGATGATGCCCGATGCAACCGGGGGGCCTTACGCATACACGCGCACTACCATGGGCGACTTTGCAGGATTTTTGGTAGCCTGGGGTTATTGGATTTCTGTGTGGTGTACCAACGCTGCCATTGCAGTAGCATTTGTAAGTTACCTCACTGCATTTATCCCGGCACTGGCAACCAACTCACTGCTTTCCGTAGGTGTGGGCCTTGGTGCAATTTGGTTTCTCACCTGGATCAACACCAAAGGAATTCGCGAAGCCGGCTTTGTGCAACTTCTTACAACGATTCTTAAAATCGCGCCACTGATTTTGATAACTGTGGGCGGATTGATTGTTCTTAATCTCAACAACTTTACACCCTTTAACACAAGTGGCTTGTCGGATTGGTCGGCTATTACGAGTACCACTACCTTAACGCTGTTTGCTTTTTTGGGATTGGAGTGTGCTACCATTCCTTCAGGGAGTGTAGCCAATGCAGAGCAGACGATACCGAGGGCAACCGTTATGGGAACGTTGATTACAACCGCCCTCTATTTTGCCAGCACGGTAGCCATTATGGGTATAATACCACCAACTGAACTAATTTCATCTACAGCCCCGTTTGCCGATGGGGCCGCAGCGATAATGGGCGAGGGGGCTCGCTACGTAGTGGCTGCTGGGGCAGTTATTTCAACTTTCGGAGCTTTGAATGGTTGGATTATTGTGCAAGGCCAATTGCCGTATGCAGCCGCCCGCAACAACCTGTTTCCAAAAATGTTTGCAAAAGAAAACAAAAAGGGTGCACCGGCATTCGGAATAGTTATTTCGAGTGTACTTGTATCGCTTTTAATGAGTATGAACTTCAGTAAAAGCCTGGCCGATACCTACAAATTTATCATCCTGTTATCTACCCTTACCGTTTTGGTGCCGTACTTGTTTTCAATTATTGCATTTGCCATTATGGGTGCGCGGCAAAAACAGTTATCACCCTCACGCCTGGTAGTGGCAGCACTCGCATTTTTATTTTCAATGTGGGCTGTCATCGGCTCAGGCGAAGAAATTGTATTTTGGGGCTTTGTGTTGTTGATGGCCGGGCTACCGATTTACGGGTTCATTCGGGTAAAGTATTTTGATTGATGATTCATTAATGTAACTTGATTTCAATTTTTGAATAATCGGTAACGAATGGAATCTTTCTTGCACTTTTTCGAAACCATGCCCACCTGGCAACGAGCCGTATGGATTGTTATTTGTTTAACGCTTTGCTGGATAGTGGAAGGCAGCTTTCCATTGTTCAGATTCAATTATAAGAAGTGGAAACACGCAGGTGTTAACTTCACATTTCTACTCACTACCATGATTATTAATGTGTTTTTTGGGATTGCAACGGTAGGGATATTTGAGTGGATTGGGCGTAATCAATTTGGTTTAATGTACCTGATAGACTGGCCCATTTGGGTAGAGATGTTGCTTTGCTTATTAATTTTTGAATTGCTGGCGCAATACACCATTCATTACATCTTGCACCGTGTAAAGTGGATGTGGAAGTTTCACATGATTCATCACAGCGACACCCACCTGGATGCTACTAGTGGCACGCGCCATCATCCAGGCGATTTTATAATGCGCGAGTTGTTTGCCTTGCTGGCAGTACTGATCACCGGGGCACCGGTAGCGTATTATTTTTTCTATAGAGTTTGTACGATTTTCTTCACTTATTTTACGCATGCCAACATCTCGTTACCTGCGTGGTTAGACAAAAGCCTTAGCTATGTGTTTATAACCCCCAACATGCACAAGTTCCATCATCACTTCGAAAGACCCTGGACAGACTCTAACTTTGGTAACATGTTTTCTATTTACGACCGGCTGTTCGGCACGTTGGTTTATGACAATCCTCATAAAATCAAATACGGACTTGATGTACTCGATAATTCAAAAGATGAAAGTCTCGGTTACCAGTTTGGCCTCCCGTTCAATAAAACGATCAAAACCGATTACTAAAACAATCGGTTTTTGATAATTTAGTTAATTTTGTTTAAGACTGTCCGTATATGCTTACACCCAAATCGGCATGCAAGGCGCTCGCTTTGCTCATTTTTTGTGCTTTTTTAACCCAAAAGAGTAGTGCACAGGCCAGCCTTGTTAGCGGCTCGGTTACTACCTCCAAGGCAAATTATACAGTAGCGCAAGGCAAAAACCGGTTGATTGTGGTTGCGATTACGGGCGAGGGTGTGGCAGCCGTAGGCACAATAAGTTCTGTTACCTGGGGTGGTCAAGCACTAACTCAAGCTATAACTCAGACAAGCGGGACAGTTACCAGGACTTCCATTTATTATTTAAACGAAGCAGGAATTTCTGCTGCCCGGGGTTCATGTACCTATAATTTTGTAGTTACCTGGTCAACCGCACCAGCTAACGAGGTATTTGCTGCTATGACCTTGAAAGATGTAGATCAAACCACCCCAGTATCTGGTTCTAATGGTGCCCAATCCGGTGCGGCTCAAACCCGGAATACCGGCAATTTTGCAGTAACTGTAAATGGTATTGCGGTTTATGCATCTTCCTCAGACAGCGACCGAACTCATACTGCAGCTGCTTCTTACTTAGAACAAACAGACCAGATAATTGGCGGTGCAGGCGGAACCAGTATGGCCACAGCAATAAGACAAATTACCACCGGTGGCAATGAGAACCCGACCGCTACCTGGACCTCACCTAATTCCCGGTTAATAAATGCTGGAGTTGGCTTTAATGGCGTTACGGCCACCAATGTAGTTACGTATTATTCGCGCAATGCTACCTCTGGTGGCAATTGGGATAGCCCCAACTCATGGACCTTAAATTCGGATGGCACGGGTGGCCCGCTACCGACAGGAGTGTGGCCCACCCGTACTGATAACGTGGTGATTCGGGCTGGTCATACCATCACCATCGATGCTACTGACGATAACAAAATCTGCGGCCGCTCGCCCGATAACCTCGCTTTACCGAACGTAGGGCCTTTTGTGGCTTCCAACATAGCTATGTTTTATCAAACAGGAGATATTACTATTGCCGGTACGCTTAATGTAACCGGCATTGAAATGATGATTGGTGGCGCTACCCGGGTTGCAACCGGGGGCAGTTTTACACTGGGGTCAAGCCTGGTGCAGGTTGGATATTTAGATGTGGAGACTGGTTCAACCTTCAGCAGTCTGGATGATTTGATTCTTACCGGAAACAGCGTAACGATAATCAATACGAACTCCACCTCAACCGATGATTTAATTATTGATCACAGCGATGCTACGCTATGCGGAACAGGAACAGCCACGTTGCAAAACGGATCGGGTAGCCAGGTAACATATGTAAATGGCGGAAGTGTAAACCAAATCTGTACATCGTTTACCATTAGCTGTACGGGCGTAGGCTGTGCGGGCTTTCCGGTTGTGGGAACCAATACTACTATTGTGGGCAATCGTGGCCCGGCCGGGGTGGGTACTACTTCCAATAACCGTATGTGGCTAATGTCAACGCGCGGCACATTTTCTGATTTGGGAACTACTGCGGCTGTTGGTGGTGGCCAGGTGCGGCAATGGAACGATCAATCCGGAAATAACAACCATGCAATTCAAAACACAGCCGGAAACCGCCCTATTCTTCGCAATGCACAAGACAATAATCAGCAAGGGCTTGAGTTTACTGGCGATACCTTTATCGATGGCCCTAATCTGGGTATCGCGGCCAACAGCAGTGTAACCTACCTTGTAGTATTTCGCGATACGCAAACTGGCTTAGGTGCAATTAACGATGGCACCGGCCATTTTATTTTAGATCGCACTACTGCAACCAACGGGTTATTTTCTTTAAAGCCGATAACTGGCAACGTGTATGCCTATCAAAAGCGAGATGATACCGGAGGTGGTTTAGGCGGCCCTAATACAACCACTACAATTACAACCAACAGCAAATGGATTGAAATGGTACGCAACCGGGGAGTTAATTACCGACTGTACTACAACGGGGCTCAGGAAAGTTCATTTGCCGATGGCGATGGCAACACTACACCACCACCACCCCGCATTGGGCGGCATGCTACTACCGCCAATGGCGGAATAAGAGGTTATATCTATGAGTTTATAATTTATTCGGGCACACTTAACGAGGCCCAGCGCATTCTCATCAATAACTACATTGCCGCTAAGTTTGGTTACACATTAGGAGTAAACGATGTGTACACTATGGACAATCCGGCCAACGGGAATTTTGATTTTGAAGTAGCCGGAATCGGGCAAGCCACCGATGGCAGCAAACATATCGATGGCAAAGGCACGGGTGCTGTACGGATGTGGAACCCGGATGGATTGGGCAACAATGAATTTCTTATTTGGGGTCACAACGGATTGACCTTTGCGGGTGGCAATACCACCGATGTAGATGGAACCGTAATTCAGGAACGCATTAACCGCGTGTGGCGGGTAAGCGAGGTGGGCGATGTAGGTAATACCTCCATCTCTGTAGATATGAGTGGAACCATGGGCGCTGCCCTCGGCAGCAACCTAAGGCTTTTGATTGATAGGAACGGAAATGGTTTTGCTGATAATGATGTGGCCCCGATAACCGGCTCCTTTAGCGGAACCATTGTAACCTTCTCGGGTGTAAATCTTCAAAATGGCGACCGGTTTACAATTGGCAATACCTCAATTGCTGCACCACTTCCTATTGAATTAATTTCATTTACGGCTGCACCGGCCCTGGACATGGTGAATTTAAACTGGATAACCGCTTCTGAAACCAATAACGACTTCTTTACACTACAACGATCGGCTACTGGTGCGGAGTGGCAAGCAATTAAACGCATGCCGGGTGCCGGAAATAGCACCCAACGGTTAACCTATTATGCTACCGATAGCCTGCCGTTGCCGGGAGTTTCTTATTACCGGTTAAAGCAGACCGACTTTGACGGTAAATTCAGTTACTCTGAAATCCGGAGAGTGGAGTTAAAACCTTTTTGGAATCTTCAGGTTTTCCCGAACCCTACCAGTGGAAAGGTTACCATCAGTACCGGCTTTGAATTGAAAAAAGAAGAGATAAAATTTTATAATGTAATGGGGCAAGAGATGCCAATTACATTAGAGCGCAATGGATCTAACTTTTTGATTACTCCGGAAAGACGAACCCCGGGAGTCTATATTCTGCAGGTGCAGAAGGGAATTTTCTCACAATCTGTTCGCTTACTGATGGAATAGTCAAATCGCATTTCAAAATAATATTCTGAAATGGGCTTATGTTGATTTTTTGAACAGGTAGTTAATCTCTACAAGCATAAGAATATTCTGATCTCAGAATAACCTTTCCAATACGCGTTGTTGCAAACGATTTCTAATTGACCTAAGCGGTTGATTTAAGTATTTTGCAGATATGAAGTCTGTGGTTTGGTCTGTTGTAACAGTGCTTTTCTATACTGCAATTAGTTTGCAGTATTTATATGCACAAGCTTCTGTGGTGGCAGGGTCAGTTGCTACTTCTAAATCAAACTATACAGTGGGTCAGGGAAAAAACAGATTGCTGGTTGTGGCGGTCTCTGGTGAATCATTAGGTATAGGAACCATCACCAACATTAGCTGGGGTGGACAAAATTTAACGCAGGTTCGCACGCAAGCGGTAAGCGGAATCATGCGCACCGATCTTTGGTATTTGAATGAGGCCGGAATTTCAGCGGCCCGTGGTGGTTGCTCTTTCAATGTAGTAGTAACGTGGTCTGTTGCACCCTTATTGGAAGCTGTTGCAATAATGACCTTGCAAAATGTAGATCAAACCTCGCCCGTAGTTAACTTCAACAGCGGCACCAACGCAGACGGCACTTTGGTGAACACAGGGAATATTGCAGTTGGCGTAAACGATTTGTTAGTGTATGCCTCATCCTCTAATAATGATCGCGCGCACGCACAACCTGCTGCCTACACCGAACAAAGCGAACAAATTGTTGGCGGAATTGGCGGCCTTACATTAGCTACAGCAACAAGACCTATAACGGTTGCCAGCACGGAAAACCCCACAGCAACCTGGTCCGTCTTAAACTCGGCATTAATTTCTGTGGGCGCTGGATTTAGAGGGGTTACGGCAATCGGATTACAAACCTTTTATTCGCGCAATGCAACGCTAGGCGGAAACTGGGATAGTCCTGGTTCCTGGACCTTGAATTCCGATGGTTCAGGCGGGCCGCTTGCTACCGGGGTGTGGCCCAGGCGCACGGATCATGTAGTAATAAGGCCCGGTCATACCATTACTGTGGATGCCACAGATGATAACAAACAATGCGGAGTTTCGCCCGATGGATTGGCATTGCCCAACGTTGGGCCGTTTGTTTCTTCTAACCTGGCCATGTTTTACCAAACTGGTGATATAACAGTAGGTGGGATATTAAACGTACTAGGTATTGAAATGATGGTGCGCGGCTACACGCACGTGCTCACAGGCGGAACGTTTACTCTTGGCTCTAACTTAGTAAATGTAGGCTATTTGGAAGTAGAGGCCGGATCGGTATTTAGTACTTTAGATGACTTGATTTTAACGGGCAACAGTGTTAGCCTTATCAATACCAACTCTACATCCACCGATGATTTGGTAATTGATCATAACAATGCAACGCTGTGTGGTATTGGCACGGCCACGCTGCAGAATGGTGCTGGTAGCCAGGTAACCTTTAGCAACAGCAGTACTATAAATCAGGTGTGCTCTACCTTTACTATTAATTGTATTGGTATTGGCTGTGCCCTTAGCTTTCCGGTGGTGGGGGCAACCTTTTCTACCTCAGGCAATGCCGGCCCGGGTGGCATTGGCAATTCTTCCGAGTTAAGTTTGTGGTTGTTAGCGGGAGCGGGGACTTCCTCTACTGTAAATGGTACGGCTATAAGTTCATGGAACGATCAATCCGGAAACGTGAACCATGCTACACAGGCCACGCTGGCTCAACGGCCTTTGTATCAAACTTCGGTTTTAAATGGCCAGCCCACGCTCTTATTTGATAATGCGGCTGGCCCCAATAACGATGAAATGTTAATTGCGGATAACGATAATCTGGACAACACAAACGGGTTAACAATCTACGGGGTAACCCGGCCGTTAAATCTGAATGGCGATGCGCGTACTATTATTTCAAAACGTACTTCGGTAGGCACCGAACAGGCCTACTCAGTTTTCTACTTTACCGGAAACAATCTCTATACAGATTTAGATGGCAATGGCAATCGCTTTGCTACCCCGGCTACATTTGCCAATAACAATAATTACATTCACACCGTTTGGTACAACGGACAGCTGGCAGCCGGCCAGCGGGCCCGAGCCTATACCAACGGTACGCTTGAAATAACCACAACGGAAAGCAGCGCCACCATTCCTAATTACGCATCGCCTGTTACTATTGGCTCTATTAATTTAACAGATGGTCGGCCGTTTGGTGGCCATATTGCCGAGGTAGTAGTTTATCGCAGAACCTTGAACGAAGCGCAGCGGATTATTGTGGATAACTATCTTTCGGCTAAGTATAATATTAACATAGTAAACGATGTGTACACAATGGATAACCCAGCCAATGGGAATTATGATTTTCAGGTAGCAGGTATTGGCCAGGCCACGGATGGGTCGCATCATTTGGATGCAAAAGGACGTGGCATTGTGCGGATGTGGAACCCCAACGACTTAATCAATAACGAATACCTGATCTGGGGACATGATAACGGTGCCTTGGCTGGTACCACTACGGATGTAGATGGAGCGCTTATTCGTCAAAGGATTGTGCGCATTTGGAGAGTAAGCGAAGTAGGTGATGTAGGCACAACCTCTATTTCGTTTGATATAAGTGGATTTGCTGGCGCGGCACAAGGTGCAAACCTTCGATTGTTAGTTGACCGAAATGGAAATGGGTTTTTCGATAACGATGTTACACCAATTGGGGCCGGCTATTTAAGTAGCAATGTAATTACCTTTACAGGTGTAAATCTGCAGAATGGAGATCGGTTTACATTGGGCAATACCGATATTGCCACACCGCTGCCCATCGAGTTACTTTCGTTTACCGCGCGGGTGGTTCAAAACGAAGTAGTGCTTACCTGGGCTACCGCATCCGAAACCAACAATCATTATTTTACCGTACAACGTTCGCACAATGCCGAAAGCTGGGAGGAGATTAAGCAACTGGAAGGAGCGGGCACCAGCACGATCCGCAACGATTACGAATTTACAGATGGCCTGCCGCATCAAGGTGTATCGTATTACCGCATCCGGCAAACCGATTACGATGGTACTTCTACAACTTCAGCCATCAGAAGGGTAGAGTTAAGTCAGGTGTATCAGTTAAAAGCATATCCGAACCCGGCATCAGACCAGTTGTTAGTTATCACCGGTTTTGAATTGCAGCCTCAACAGATCCAGTTGCTAAACACACTTGGGCAGCCCGTTTCAATAAATGTAGTAAGAAGCGGTGCCGAGGCATTCATTGATATCCAGGATTTACCCGCAGGGGTTTACATTCTGCGCGTGCGCGCTGGATATTGGCAGCAAACGGTAAGGATTCTTATCCGGCATTGAGCACATGCTTAGTTTTTAAGTTTACTTGGGAATTACGTTCTTTGCATAATCGTAATTGTACCAAAACAAACCTCACCGATGGATCGCTTTTTTAAGCCCTTTTTTGCCTCACTGATCTTTTTTTGCCCATTTATGGCCTACAGCCAGGCACCCGGTAATGGCATGTTTGTAGCGTTTAATGCGGATGGCAACCAGGGTTTTGCCTTTGTTACTTTTGTAGATGTTCCCAACACAACGGTGGTGCGATTTAACGACAACGAATGGAACGGGTTGGCGATTGGCTCGGGTGGGGCATTTAACGCTGGTGAATCAGCAATCAATTGGACCAACAATACCGGAAATACCATTTTTGCCGGCACCGTAATTACAGTTACAAACCTGAACACAGCACCAGCGGCCTCTATTGGAATTATGTCGGGCGGTACGATGACATTGGAAGACGACAATGAAGTGATCTATATGTTCATTGGAACAAACGCTTCAACACCTACCACATTTATTACCGCTATTGCCAATAATGGTTTTAGCGTGGCAAACGGCCAATTAACCAACACGGGGTTAACTGCAGGCACTACCGCCATTGCCATTACAGGCGGGCAAGATATTACAGTTTACAATGGCAGTATAAATTGTACGGGCACAATAACCACCTGTGCAACCGCCATCGCCACTCCGGCCAATTGGGTTTCGCAAAACACACCGGGAGATGATTCAATTGGTACTCCGCCCAACTTTCCATCCAGTGTACCTTGTAATTTTTATGGGGTAGCATTTGGTACGGTAACTTATTATTCGCGCAATGCAACCTCGGGTGGGCAGTGGGACAGCAATACAGCCTGGACTTTAAATTCAGATGGAAGCGGAGGGCCGCTGGCAACCGGTGTATGGCCGCGAAGACACGATAATGTGGTAATCCGAAACGGGCATACTATTGTAGTAAATGCTACCAACGATAATAAAAGTTGTGGTGTATCGCCCGATGGATTGGGGCAGGCTAACATTGGTCCGTTTGTTTCTTCTAATATCCCTATGTTTTACCATACCGGAGATATAACCATAGCTGGCACGTTAAGCGTAACCGGTATTGAAATGATGACAGCGGGCTATACGCGCATTGTTACTGGCGGAAATTTCAGTCTTGGTTCTAATCTGGTACAAGTAGGCTACCTGGATGCGGAAACAGGGTCTGCGTTTAGTAGTTTGGACGATTTAATTCTTACAGGCAACAGCGTTACCATTATCAATACAAACTCAACTTCTACCGATGACCTTGTTATTGATCACACCAATGCAACGCTTTGTGGAACCGGCACGGCTACGTTGCAAAATGGTTCGGGTAGCCAGGTAACTTATACAAATGGCGGAACGGTAAACCAAATCTGTACTTCTTTTACAATTAACTGTACCGGTTCTGGCTGTACCGGATTTCCAGTGGTGGGTACAACCGCTTTTGTAACCGGTAATACGGGCCCGGCTGGTGTAGGAAGTACCAATGGCAGTTCATTTTTAAAAATCTGGTTTCGGGTGGACAATGGGTTAAATACAACCGGCACAACCATTAACAGTTGGGCTAACTCTGCTGGTATTGCTGCGCTTGATGTAAGTGAGGCAGGCGCGCAACGGCCAACCTTAGATGCCAATGCAATCAACGGTTTCCCGGAAGTAAGCTTTAACGGTTCGAACCGATTGCGTACCGGCTTAACATTAACTACCGCTAATTTTGTAACAACGCAGGCTTCAACTTTTGTGGTAAATCGGGCCGATAATACCACGCAGAGCAGCAGTGTGTACCTTACAGATCCCTTGGAATCAAATCGGTTCTCCAATCATATTCCGTGGTCGGGAACTGTTTACTACGACATTGGAACTTGCTGCGGAACAGATGCACGCATAGAAGTGGGTAGTTTAACTAACTTAACCAACTACTCGATCTGGTCGTACGATGCAAATCCATCAACCGGAAAGCAACTCTACCGAAACGGTTCCTTGCAACAGAACCGGGCTAATACATCTACCTACTCCAGCCATGCAACGCACCGGTTTAACCTGGGTGGTAACACAACCGGGTCTGCGGGTTTTCAAGGCGACCTTACCGAAACAATTATCTATAACGCTAAAATAAACCAGGTGCAACGCATTCTTATTGAAAACTACCTATCGTCAAAGTATAATATTGCACTTGCGGCCAGCGACTTGTACTCACAAGATACACCCGCCAATGGTAACTATGATTTTAATGTGGCGGGCATTGGCCAGGCAGGCGATGGTTCCAGACATATTGATGCAAAAGGCCCCGGTATTGTGCGAATCTGGAATCCTAAAGATTTGGCAAATGCTGAATACCTGGTTTGGGGGCACGATACAGGAGCACTTGCGGGCACCACCTCGGGTGTGGATGGCGTACTCATCCGGCAGCGCTTAATTAGAATTTGGCGTGTAAGCGAAACGGGAGATGTAGGAGCTACTTCTATTTCGTTTGATATAAGCGGTTTTGCAGGAGCTGCGTTAGGGAATAATCTCAGGCTTTTGATCGACCGCGATGGAGATGGCTTTGCTGACAATGATGTAACCCCCATCGGTTCAGGTTCACTCAGTAATAATGTAATTACTTTTTCGAATGTAAACCTTCAGAATGGAGATCGGTTTACATTGGGCAATACCGATATTGCTACACCGCTGCCCATCGAATTACTTTCGTTTACTGCGCGGGTGGTTCAAAACGAAGTAGTGCTTGCCTGGGCTACGGCATCCGAAACCAATAATCATTATTTTACCGTGCAGCGTTCGCGCGATGCCGAAAGCTGGGAAGAGATTAAGCAACTGGAAGGAGCGGGCACCAGTACGATCCGTAACGACTACGAATTTACAGATGGCCTTCCGCATCAAGGTGTATCGTATTACCGCATCCGTCAAACCGATTACGATGGTACTTCTACTACTTCAGCCATTAGAAGGGTAGAAATAAATCAGGTGTATCAGTTAAAAGCATATCCGAATCCCACTTCGGGAAAACTTACTGTTAGCACCGGGTTTGTAATAGAGCCGGATAACATTCGGTTATTAACTACGCTGGGCCAACCAGTTTCGGTTAAGACTCTACAACAGGGTGCAGATATAGAACTGGACGGACAAGTACTGCCACCCGGTGTTTACATACTGCAAGTGCGCAAAGGCTATTGGCAACAGGCGTTGCGAATTATCATCAAGTAGTGCGCATAGCGATGGGTGCCGCGAGGCAACTCTCAGGTATTTTAAAGGCATCGGTAAGCGGAACAGCATCTTGCCGGATTTCCCAACACAATTGGTTTACCATCTTTCTTATGGCTTTGGTTTTTACGCCTTCCATATAGCCTTGTTCCAGATACCAGCCTTTGTTTTTATGAAGTTGCGAAAGCGCAAACAGATCGCACAGTTTTTTTAACACAGCTTTGCAGCCGGCATTACTTGTTTTATCAACCTGTTGAATAAATTGTTCGAGGATAACTCTTTCCACGTAGGCCAGGCCAACTTCTACAAGATGCTGCTGGGCCACATTCATGGCGTCAAAACTATCCATACCACTTTCGATGTGGCGCTTAATGCGCTTGGCTGCCGAGGTGAGGATATCCCGCTCGCGATAGCGGAACGCATTCAACTGAAATTCGGCATCCAGTAAGTGCGCATCATCAGTGTTGCGAATAATGATGGGGTTCATTTCGGTTATGCCGGTTTTGGCTTTATCGGCTACATAGTTTAGCATAGTAAACACATTCATGTTGGCAAACTCCTGCCGAAACTCACTTAGCCTGCTTTTGGCAACCAACTGCAGTAGCACGGTGTTGTCGCCTTCGAAGGTGGTGTAGATGTCGGTATCATTTTTTAATATTTCAATCCGGTTTTCCGACAAATAGCCTTTACCACCACACGCTTCGCGGCATTCCTGCAAAGTGGCTGTAGTATTCCAGGTTGCAAACGCTTTTAGTCCGGCTGCCAGCGCTTCAATCTCCTGCATCTCTTCCTCTTTGCGGTTTACAAACCGGTGCGTTAAATAGTTCAACGCAAAGTGCAGCGCATACGAATTAGCGAGCAACGGCATTAGCCTGCGTTGGTGTGTTCTGTAATTTAAAATGGGTACTTCTGTTCCGCCTTCGGGTCCAAACTGCCTGCGCTGGTCGCCATACCGAATGGCAATGGTTAAACCAGATTTGGAAGCAGCATTGCCCGAGCGTGGAATGCCGATGCGGCCGCCCACCAGCGTTCCCAACATGGTAAAGAATCTCCGGTTATCGCTTGGAATGGGGCTCTCGAATTTTCCGTTGTCGTTTACTGAAGAAAACCGGTCGAGCATATTTTCTTTCGGAATCACTACGTGATCAAAATAGATTACTCCATTATCCACCCCGTTTAACCCCATTTTACGGCCGCAATCTTTTATTTTAACACCGGGCAAAACTTTGCCACCCTTATCGCGCAAGGGAACAACAAATGCACTTACACCGTAATCTTTATTGTCTATAACTAATTTGGCAAATACGGTAGCCATCTGGCCATGGCAAGCTGCGTTGCCGATATATTCTTTGCGGGCGTACTCATGCGGTGTATTAATCCGAAAGCTTTGGGTGGTGTGATCGTAGGTAGCCGTTGTTTCAATACCTTTTACATTCGAGCCGTGATTAGTCTCCGTCATGGCAAAGCAGCCGGGTAGCTCGAGCGTACCGATATCTTTCAGGTATTTGCGATGATGTTTTTCAGTGCCCAGAAAGTAAACACTCATACCCCATAGGCCGAATTGCACTCCGAATTTTACAACCAGACTTAAATCGTGGTAGCTCAAGGTTTCCATAATGGCAAAGTAGGCGGCCATGTTATTGCCACCCCCGTATTCGGTTGGATACGCCATTGCACCATAGCCTTGCTGCGCCAAAAATTTACACCATTGTAAAACCTGCTTGCGGTACAAGTCAAGATCGCCCGGGCCAACATAGGCAAACTCCGGATCGCTGATAAGTGTTTTAACCTTACGAATTATTTCGCTTTGATCGCCATCGAGTACCCGGGCCATTTCATCTACATCAAACGTATAGTGTGTGCCTTGTTCGGAAGTGATGGTTTTATGCCCCGGTTGAAAATTAAAAATTGCTTCATGGCTAATAAAGCCCAGCGAGGCTTCAATCTTTGAAAGGGTAGGGCGGGCTTTTTCAAGCACATCGCTAACAGTGCCGTTGCCGTGAAGGGCCGCGAGGCGGATGCCCAGGTTTACAAGTGTTTCCGGTGCAGTTGATTGGTTCGCCAATTGTTGCAGCGTGCTTTTCCACGAATTGAGTTCTTCGAACCCGGGCGGGTTGGCGGGATCTATTTTGGAAAGTAGAAATTTTCGTTCCGATTCGCTTAACCAATCTTGCGATGTAAGTAATCCTTCCAATACCGAGATTTCACTTGGCGTAAGTACGGAATCGGACCAAACCGTATAGAAGAGTGGAACAAATACCAGCAATTTCGGATTGCTTTTAACGATGGGAGAATCGATCATGGTGAAGTAACATTGGTTCAGTTTTTAAAAATAATCAATTTATAACGAGTCAGAAACCTATTGGCAGGCCGGAAATTGAGGTTTATAGATTTTGTGCAACCTGCTGTATTTTCATTTTAGAATGATTTGTCTATATTTCTAATGACCAAAACCTACCTGCCATGAATTTTAAACCAGAAATCAAGTCGAAAGAGCAGTTGGAAGGCGGCCTGCCCAAGTACGAATCGATCGTGAAGTATATGGTGCAGCAGCATAGCCTGATCACGCTCAAACCCGATCAATCGATTAACGAAGTAATTAATATCTTTATTGAAAAAAGAATTTCGGGGGCACCCGTGTTGGATGAAAACAAGAAATTAGTGGGCATCATTTCAGAAAAAGATTGCCTTCGGATTATTGTGGATCAGGCTTACCACAACCAACCACACAGCGAGCCTAAAGTTGCTGATTACATGACGCGCAATGTTAAAACGATGTCGCCCGATAACAATGTGGTAGAAGCGGCCACAGAGTTTTTGAACTCACCTATACGCAGGATGCCGGTAGTAGAGAATGGCGTGTTGATCGGTCAGGTAAGCCGGATTGATATTTTACGAGCTGCAAAATCGATAAGCCCTACTACGTGGGGCGGATAAAAGTAAAAAGCCGGTGTTAAGCCGGCTTTTGTTTTTCTTCTGTAATGGGTAAGCTCCCTTTGCTTACGGCCAGCAGTTCCTGCATAGTACGTTTCATGTTGTCTGCAGAGCCATCCAGAAAAATGGTATTGCCTTTTCCATGTTCTGCAAAATGGCGGATGGCTTCCGTCCACATCGAAAACAAAATGAAGGAGGCATCGAGGTTGGCATGTTGCATTTCTTTGGCGGCATGCGCCATACCCTTAGAAACTTCTTCGCGAAATAGCGCTACACCCTGGCCACGAAGCTGAGCAGCTATTTTTTCAGCTTCGGCAGCAATCTTAATTGCATTACCATCGGCTTCGGCTGCTTTGGTTTTGGTAATCAGCAAGGCATGCCCTTCGTTTTCGGCTGCAGCCCGCAAATTGTTTGATGCCACAACTTTCGCCATCGATTTCATAATGGTTTCGTCAAACGTAATGTCATTTAGTTGCAGGTCGTGCAAATGGTAGCCCCAATCTTCCAAGGTATGATCGAGTTGCTTCTTAACTTCCAGTACAATTTCAGTTCGTAACGAAAGGATTTCAGATTGCTTTTTGGTAGCTACAAAGCTGCGGATTGAACCTTCGATGGTGCGCACGAGAGCCGTCATAAAACTCTGCTCGTCCACAAATTTAAAAGCTACGTTTTTGATGGTACCCTCTTGCTGATCTAAAACCGAAAACAAGAGCATGGCCTTAAAGTTTACATTGGCCTGATCGATAGTAGTGGCTTGAAATTCCAACTCAACCGATTGGTTTTGAATAGAGATGCGGGTATGAATTTTTTCAATTAGGGGCACACGCACGTTTAGACCAGGGCGCATGATGCGCCTGTATTTTCCAAACACCGTAACCACGCCAATCGAACCTTGTTTAACAGTTACAAAAAGCGTAACCACTAAAAACAAGGCAAAGGCAACGAGTAAGACCAAAAGCACTTCGTGGGTTTCCATACTTGATTTAGATTAAAGTTTGTTCTTCAATACGTGGAAGGAGCATAAAGTAGGATCAAAAGCCAAATTTTTTCTTCTACCGTGCTGAAATATTTGTGCTATTTTTAGCCTGTAATCTCAAAATAAATTGGTATGCGTTTTTTGTTTTTCCTTAGTTTTTGCGTGGTGTTTTTTTCGTGTGGTAAGCCCCGGTACTTTCGGGCGCTAACCAAGCCCGAGGCGGAGGTACTCAAGGCTACGGCAAAGCAATTTAAGCAAGATGGAAATTACCGGGTATTAATCTTAACCAACTACGGTAATCTGGTAGTGCAACTGTATAACGAAACTCCGCTTCATCGCGACAACTTTATAGCAAAGGTGAAGGCGGGTTTCTACGACAGCCTTTTATTTCATCGGGTAATTAACAACTTTATGATACAGGGTGGCGACCCAACCAGTAAGAACGCAGCTGCAGGCGATAGGCTGGGGAGTGGCTCGGCTCCGGGCGATCGCATTGCCGCGGAATTTCGTACCGGGCAAGATATCTACCACAAGCGCGGGGCACTGGCGGCAGCGCGCGATAATAATCCTGAAAAAGCCAGCAGCAATTGCCAGTTCTATATTGTTCAACGGCCTGCATGGCGGGCATCGCAATTGGATAGCACCATCGCGCAACGAAATTTATCTCTGAATGAAACGCAGAAGAAGCTGTACACATCGCAAGGGGGTACCCCACACCTGGATGGCGCCTATACCGTATTTGGCGAGTTGGTTTCGGGCTTTGAGGTGCTCGATAAGATAGCGGCCACAAAAACAACTCAGGCCGATAGGCCCCTGGAAGACGTAAGAATGAAAATGTTTGTGATTACCGAACCCAAGAAATCAAAATGAAGAAACTTTTTAAGTCCACACCCATTTATCCCGACAAGGCGCTGGCCATAATCCGGATAGCAGTTGGTTTGCTGCTGGCTTACCACGGCATGGAGGTTTTTGACAGAGCAACCATGCAAAGCTATTTAACGTGGGATACCTTTAAGAGCGGAGCCGGGGAGTTTCTTGTTTACCTGGGCAAGTCATCCGAGTTTATCTCCGGAGTTTTGCTAACCCTGGGGCTGTTTACACGATTAGGCGGTTTGATAGCAGCCGGAACGTTAGGGTATATTACCTTCTTTGTTGGTGAGGGCAGGTTCTGGTATCAGGATCAGCATCCGTTCATGTTTGTGCTGTTTGGGGTGTTGTTCTTTTTTACTGGCCCGGGTGCGTGGAGTGTGGATGGGTTATTGAAACGAAATTGAGAATTACACCTTTGTGTTTATGGAATCTTTAAGCGGTAAGCATCCTAGTACCAAAACCTATTACTATGAAGCACACACTGCATCAGGTTCTTCCTTCCGGGATGGGAGCAGGAATCAAAATCAAATTCTATTTTAGAACCGGTATTTTTTCTGTGTTGCTGCTTACCAGCACGCTGGCCTTTGCGCAGGAGCCGGTGCAAAATCAGCCGGCCGCCCCAAAAGACTATACAATAAGAGGCACAGCCGTGTTGGATGAAGACAATACACCGCTGGTAGGTGTAAATATTTATCTTAAAGGTACGAGTATAGGAACGTATAGCGACTCCAATGGCCGCTTTGAATTTCCGCGTAAGCTCAAAGAAGGGGATGTGTTGATCTTTAGTTTTGTAGGGCTGGCTAAACAAGAGATAGTAGTCTCGGCAAATCTTCCTCAGAATCTTGAAATCCGGATGCTGGAGGATTTTCACAACGTTACGGGCTCGCTTTGGGTTGATCAGCCACGAAATAAAACAGCTGCAGAACGGAAGCGTAAGCCAGTGGAATAACCATGAGATTGGTTGCCTTCACCTGGTTGTGGATGGCCTTATCCGCCAGTGCCCAGATCAGCGATTTTAAAGATGCCGATTTTAAAAAAGCCGATAAGGTAGCGCGGCTTTATCAGCATCACTCGCTGTACGATCTGAAAGCCCTGGCGGATAAGCTTACCAGCGGATTGAAAAAAGATGAAGAAAAATTCCGGGCTATTTTTACATGGATTTGCCTCAACATTAAAAATGATTACGAGCTTTTTAAATTAAGTATTCACGAACGCCAGGTAAGAACGGATAAAGCAGAGCTTGACGCCTGGCACAAGGAATTTAGCAAAGTTATTTTTAGAAAGCTGCTTGAGGAAAACACAACCATTTGCACCGGCTATGCTTATCTGTTGCGCGAGCTTGCCCTAGAGGCTGGTATTGATTGTTTGATGATAGATGGTTACAGTCTTACCCCAACCTCGCAACCCAACAAAGAGTTGCCTAACCATAGCTGGAATGGAGTAAAGCTAAATAACAAGTGGTATCTGTGTGATGCAACCTGGGCAAGCGGTAGCATTGACGCGGTTACACACAGATTTAAACCCCGATACGATGATCGGTTTTTTCTGATGGAACCCAAAGTGTTTGTTCGCTCGCATTTCCCGTTGGATACGGCCTGGATGTTGATAGCGCAAAAACCCGATTGGGAAAAATTTGTGGGCGAAAAATGAAAGCGCCTTCCTGAAAGTATGGGGAAGGCACTTTGCTTAAAAATGACAATGCAATGTTTTAGTTCAAATCAAACCGGTCTGCATTCATTACCTTAGTCCATGCGGCCACAAAATCGTGAACAAATTTTTCACCGGCATCGGCACTGGCATATACTTCAGCTAAGGCACGCAGTTCAGAGTTTGAACCAAAAACCAGGTCAACACGGGTACCAGTCCATTTTACTTTTCCGGTTTTACGATCCTTGCCTTCATACAGGTTTTTAGAAGAATCAGTTGCGCTCCACACGGTATTCATGTCGAGCAGGTTTACAAAGAAGTCGTTCGTTAACTTGCCGGGGCTGGAAGTAAATACACCGTGCTTTGAGCCATCAAAGTTGGTTTCCAAAACCCGCATGCCCCCGATAAGAACCGTAAGTTCTGGTGCAGTTAATGTTAGAAGCTGAGCTTTATCTATCAGCAGGGCTTCTGCCGGAATGCTGTAATTTCCTTTCAAATAGTTTCTAAAGCCATCAGCAATGGGCTCCAGAACTTCAAACGATTCTACATCTGTTTGGGTCTGGGTGGCATCGCCACGGCCTTGTGCAAAAGGTACACTTACCGTGTAGCCCGCTGCTTTGGCTGCCTGCTCCACACCTGTGTTTCCGGCCAATACAATTAAATCGGCTAACGATACGTTCTTAAATTCTTTTTGAATGGCCTCGAGTTTTTTTAACACGGTGCTTAACTGAGCCGGGTTATTTACAGCCCAATCTTTTTGAGGCGCTAATCGCACGCGGGCACCATTTGCGCCACCACGTTTATCCGAGCCTCTGAATGTGGAAGCCGAAGCCCAGGCGGTAGAAATTAGTTGTGCTGTTGTTAAACCAGAAGCAAGAATTTTTTCTTTAAGCGAAGCGATGTCTTTGTCGTTTAGTTTATGCGAAGCAGTTGGAATCGGATCTTGCCAAATCAATTCTTCGGTTGGAACTTCCGGGCCGAGGTACCGGGCGCGCGGCCCCATATCGCGATGGGTGAGTTTAAACCAGGCCCGCGCAAATGCATCGGCAAATGCATCGGGGTTTTCCATAAAGTGGCGCGAGATTTTTTCATACTCAGGATCAAACCGCAACGACAAATCGGTTGTAAGCATGCGCGGTTCGTGGCGTTTGGTTTTATCAAATGCATCGGGCACGGTTCCGGCACCGGCTCCGTGTTTTGGTTTCCATTGGTGCGCACCGGCCGGGCTCTTGGTTAGTTCCCATTCATAACCAAAAAGATTCCAGAAGAAGTTGTTGCTCCATTTTGTTGGTGTGGTAGTCCATGTAACCTCTAACCCGCTGGTAATAGAATCGCCCGCTTTACCGGAGGCATACTTGCTATGCCAGCCTAAACCTTGTTCTTCCAGGGTGGCAGCTTCCGGTTCGGCTCCCACATGGCTTGCCGGGGCGGCTCCGTGGGTTTTACCAAATGTATGACCTCCGGCTATTAACGCAACCGTCTCTTCATCGTTCATGGCCATCCGTTTAAAGGTTTCGCGGATGTCTTTTGCTGCCGCAAGCGGATCGGGGTTGCCATCAGGGCCTTCCGGGTTAACATAAATCAATCCCATTTGCACAGCGGCCAACGGGTTTTCCAGTTCACGATCACCTGAGTAGCGACTGTGCGGATTTTTGCTGAGGGCGAGCCATTCTTTTTCAGCGCCCCAATACACATCTTGCTGGGGCTCCCATACATCTTCGCGGCCACCGGCAAAACCAAATGTTTTAAAGCCCATCGATTCAAGCGCCACATTCCCGGCAAGGATCATCAAATCGGCCCAAGAAATTTTCTTACCATACTTTTGTTTGATTGGCCACAGCAGCCTGCGGGCTTTGTCGAGGTTAACATTATCGGGCCAACTGTTGAGGGGAGCAAAGCGCTGTTGACCGGCACCCGCACCACCACGACCATCGCCTGTGCGATAGGTGCCGGCACTGTGCCAAGCCATGCGAATGAACAAGGGGCCATAATGACCAAAGTCGGCCGGCCACCACTCTTGCGAGTCTGTCATCAATGCATGCAAGTCTTTTTTCAGAGCGGTCAGGTCCAGTTTCTTGAACTCGGCTGAATAGTTAAAGTTCTCGTCCATGGGGTTGGAGAGTGCAGACTGCTGGCGCAGAATGTTAAGCTTAAGTTGATTGGGCCACCATTCCTGGTTTTGTGTGCCACCGCCTCCGGTTGCCTTTGTGGCTCCGGTAAACGGGCACTTGGCTTCGCCATTGCCATTTGAGTTTCCATTGTGTTCCATAACTGTTTAGTATTAAGTGGTTATTAAATTTTCGAAGCAGGTTACAAGGTTAGCCCATACCAGCTAATAAATCAAATTGATTGTCTTTATGATCGGATAATCAATTTCTATAAGTTAAGGATTGTAAAATGCAATGCGGTAGCTGCGCAAACTATGATTTTGCTCAGGATAGCTTTATAAGCGGAAACTATTTCAGCTTCTTTTTGAAGAACTCGATGGTGCGTCCCCAGGCCAGGTCGGCCGCAGCCTTGTCGTAGCGGGGGGTGGTATCGTTATTAAAACCGTGATTTACTTCCGGATAAATGTACGCTTCGTAAATTTTTTTGTTCTCTTTCAATGCAGTTTCGTAGGCGGGCCATCCCTCGTTAACGCGTGTATCTAACCCTGCGTAGTGAATCTGTAATGGAGCTTTTATTTGTGGCACCTCTTCAACCGGGGGCTGGCCTCCATAGTATGGCACTGCGGCCTTCAGTTCGGGCACGCGCACGGCCAGCATATTCGATACCCAGCCACCAAAACAGAAACCCACCACGCCAACTTTGCCGTTGCACTCTTTATGATTTTTCAGAAAGTAGAAGGCGGCAATAAAGTCTTCCAGAATTTTGTTACGATCAAGTTTTGCCTGCAGGGTACGACCTTCGTCATCATTGCCCGGGTAGCCACCTAATGGCGTAAGGGCATCGGGTGCCAATGAGATAAACCCGGCAAGGGCCGCTTTGCGCCCCATGTCTTCGATGTGCGGGTTAAGGCCACGATTTTCATGAACCACAATAACTCCGGGCAGTTTCTTCTTGGTATTGGCTGGCTTGGAAAGTAATCCTTTAATAGAACCACCGCCTTTGGGCGAATCGTAGGTTACGAATTGTGTAACCAGCCGCGGGTCGTTGGCCGGCACCTGCAGCGCCTCGTAGTTGGGCATGATAAAACTCATGAGTGCAGCCACCGTGATACCGCCAACGGCATACGTGGCCAGTTTTTCCATAAACTCTTTGCGGCCAATACGGTTGTGGGCATAGTCATCGTACAGGTCAAATACCTCCTGGCGAATATCTTCTTTTTTAAGTGGTGTCATTTGCTTAGTCGAAATGATGGATGTCGAATGTAGCAAAATTTATTTCTTAATTACCCGCGCAGTGTGCAGCAGTTCGTTATTACTATATAAAAGGCACAAATAGAATCCGGCTGGTAGGGAGCTTGTTATTTGTTTTTCCGTAACCACACAACCCACTCGCATATCAATAAATTCGGTACCCAGCTTAGCCAGGCTATGGTAGCATAGGCTTCGGGTTGGGCCAGGTTCATGCTCCACGAACTAACAAAGATGTAAAGTCGTAAAGTAATGGCGGCAAGCGTTAACGAATAGCTGCGCCACATCCAATTGCGATGCTGCTGCCAATTTCGGTTAATTGCAAAGTAGAAGGCCATTGCGGTACAAATAATCCATGCCGCACATTGCAAGATAAAGCTAAGCGTAACCCATGGCCCTCGTTCGATGAACAAACCCATTACAAATCCGCCCGGAGCTGCAAAAAACAAGATTCCAAACACATAAAACTTACCTATACTTTTGTGGGCCTTAGGCCACTGTGCCCGCCAGTTTTCACGAATCTGAAAAAGCCCCGCTAATAAAATTAGTCCGGCAAAAACCACGTGACTGTAATAGGCAGGAAGGTACCAGCCTGTTTCAATAGCTTTTTGCTTGAGACGCAAAAAGCCGTACCCGAAATTGAAATTTAAATACGACAGCGCATTGAATGCCAATGGAACGGCTAATACAACCAGCATCCAAAAGGCTAAAAGCTTAAGCCGCATAGACTAGCTGGACGTTTGCATTCTTGCTAACAGCCTGGACAGAAACTCATAATTGTACCTATCAATTTCACTCATAGTTGCGATAACTTCGTCAATCGAATTAAAGGTCGGGTCATTCTTTTCACGCAAGTAGCTAAATTGTTGTTGAAGATCATTTGGGTAATCCGGGAACGTGTATCCATTAGCCCCAAGAATTTCATCGCGCATTTTTGCAAGTGTATAGGCCGAAAGGAAACTCGTCTCCTGTTCGCCATCCTGATCATAAACTGTAAATCTGCCGGAGAGGTAGCTGCTATCTAACCGCACGTATTGGGTTTGCGCAAACAAGCGCCTGGAGGGTAGCCGGGTAGTAGTTCTATCCGGACTTATTGTAAAGTAGATGTACTCCAACAGGTTTGTTTCTGTACTAGCTTGTTCTTCGTTAAACCAATAATCGTGTGGTGTGCGCACTTCCAGCAGGGTACTGTCTACCAAATGCATGGTAATAGCCCGACCGGAGATAATAGAATTTCCTACAGGCCTCATGGCTTCATCTATAAAGGTTATCTGATTGCGATCGTAAAATTCTTCGCGTCCTTCCAGGTAGCGCTCGCGTATGGACACTACAATGGCACTCAGGTTTTTGCTGATTCGCTCCAGAAAAGAACCGGTTGTCTCCTTGTATTCTGTGTAGGCATTGATAGGATTTTCAGAAAGACTAAAACCGCCTTCAATCTGGTTAAATACACCCATACTGCTCAAATAAGAAGACGGAATAATAATACCGTGGGCTGCATATTCGGGCAAAGGAATTTCTGAAAACACATATTGGCCGGCTTTTAATTGGATGTGCGTTTTAAGAAAATCAAAATTTTCGTACCAGGTTTTCATCTTATCAGTTGCAAAGCCGCTGTGGTAGTTGAACTGATGGTCGAGCCAGCCGATGGTTGTTCCCTGCTTAACCAGCGCCCAAACGTTTTGCTGGTTGTATGGAATGAATTGATCGTATTGTACCGGAACAGCCCATTCTCCTTTTGTGATATTGAAGTACCCAACCTTGTTATCTTTCACTACCTCTACCAGATCGTACTTTTCAAAACCAATTGTCCCGATCAGATCGTATTGTTGTGGTATGAGCAGATTGCCTTCGGCATCGGCTAAGCCCATTTTTATTCCTTGTAGTTTTTCGTTGCGGGTATTATAATCCAGAAATACGTTTACCCATCGGCCGGTTACCACATAGAAAAAGTTCTTTTTTCCGTAGGTGGTAAACCACACTACCGAGTCAAACTTACTTTCAAGCTCATGTGCTTTCTCGTAAAGCCATACTCTTGCCTTCTCTTCGGCCACGCGGGTCGCTTCCCAGGCATTGGCATTTTTTATCTGAATAAATTCCTGGTAAAAGGCTTCTCCGTTTATACGAACGATCTTGTATCCGGCATCTTCTTTTTGCAATGCAAGCACAAGGGTTGTGTAGGAGACATCATTAGACGATAACTCCTTCGTGTAAAACTTTACCGGAACCTCCACTTGAATTTCGGCAGGTAAGGAAGTAACCGTAGCTGCATTAAAGTCGGATTCACAAACAACAAAAGCATCTTTATTTTGTAAGATCTGAATAACAGAAAGAAGCGCTGCGCGGGATTGACTTACCTTAAACTGACCGAGAATTTCATCATCGGGTTTGGTCAAACTTTGTTGTAGTTGGGTAAGAAAAATTTTTATGTGCTGCTGCGGATCATCTTTTCTGAGAACCGTGCATTGGGTGCAGAACGCCAGCAGGACAATGCTAAAAATTTGAAACGATTTTTTCATAGACTATTTTCCTTTAACTAATTAAGAAGTAAGCGGCTCGTAATGTGTAGCTGTCTAATAAACCCGCCCGATAGAATCGGCTATTAGTTTTTTTAATGCGAGCGGATCGATAATGCCTTGCCGCGCATAAAGCACTTTACCACCGGGTGCTATCAATAATGTGTAGGGTAAGGCGCCTTCCCACTTTTTGTCGATGGCTTCAATAAATTTATACTTATCGCCTGTGTAAATGTAATTTTTCATAGAAGCTTGCTTACGGGTAAGAAATTTCAACGCGGCTTCCTTCCGGTCGGGTTCATCCATGCTAATGGTTATCAACTCGAAATCGCGGTTTCGGTACATCCGGTTCATATCTACAAAATGCGGAAACTCTACTACACACGGGCCACACCAGGTTGCCCAGATATTAATTAGCAGATAGTCCGTTGTAGGGTTGCGAAGCAAATCTGTAACTGCCTCGCGCGCAAGCGGCAGCAGGTCAACTTTTTCTTTCGCCCACTCACCGGCTGCAGACTCCGCATACGCGCGTTTATCGGGCCATTTAATAGAACAACCAAAGGTTTTGGTTTTATCTACCGACACCGGTTTGTTGCTTAACAACTCATCAAGCGCATTGCGGGTATCGTGAGTCTTGGCCGAGCCTGGTTTTTCTCCGTCATCAATCCGCCCGGTGTAGCGCAGCTTACGCTCGCCATCAAAAATAAAAACATGGGGTGTGGCTTGCGGCCCGTACAGCTTTGAGGTTGCCGAAGTTTCGCCATCGTAGAGATAAGGAAAATTATACTGCTTGTCTTTGTAGCGGATTTTCATTTCATCAAAACTGTCGCTTAAGTCGGTATAACCCAATTCGTCTAACCGTACACTAAGCGGATCGTTAGGCGAAATAGCTACCAGTGCAACTCCTTTTGGTTTGTAATCTACAACCAACTGTTTTATCCGGTCTTCATAAGCCTGGGCAGTAGGGCAGTGGTTGCAGGTAAAAACAATTACCAACAGTTTGGCCGATCGGAAGTCATTAAGCGAATAGGTTTTTCCATCCGTAGCCGGAAGCGAAAAATCCGGAGCCGATGCCCCGATGGGCAGGGGAGCGGGATCTTCCATGGCAAAAGAGCCACTGCATACGGTACTTGCAAAAAGAAACAACAATAGTTTCATGCGATTTAAGATTAGGAGGTTGCGCGAACTTCAGAACAAAAATTTTAGCCTGTTGCCAGCTAACAGGAAAGATACTCAAATGTGATCAGAGTGCAAATGCCTTTCCCTACCGGGGATGGAAGTTGATTTACAAACTTTATTTTTTAATCTTGGTTGTTGAATATATGTAATATGAAACCTTATCTAATTCTGGTGTTTGTTTTTCTGATGGGTTGCTCAATTCCTCAAAGAGAAACGACCCCTAAAATCAGGGTAGTATTTGATACTGACACCAACAACGAATTGGACGATCAGCATGCGTTGGCTTATCTCTTATTCAATCAGGACATCTTTAAAATTGAAGCGATCACCATCAATACAACCTCGAGCGGAGGCAATATCGAGTTGCAATATGCGGAGGCAAGGCGGGTATTGCAGCTTTGCAATGCCGATTCGTTGCCAGTACTAAAGGGTGCAGATCAATCTTTTCAGCAAATTATTCCATTCCTAAACTCGGCCGAATTTGATGGCCATGCAGCCGTTGCAAGAATTATTGAAGAGGCGCACCGGCCGGCAACAGAAAAACTGGTGGTGCTGGCGGTAGGTAAGCTTACCAATGTAGCGTTGGCAGTTGCAAAAGATTCATCTATTGCCAATCGGATCCGCCTGGTATGGTTAGGATCAAATTATCCCGACCCAGGCGAGCACAACCAGAATAACGATACCGTAGCAATGAACTATTTACTCAATACGAAAATAGATTTTGAAATGGTAACGGTGCGCTACGGCAAACCCAGCGGCACCTCGGTAGTAACCATTACCCAAAAGGAAGTGGGAGAAGTAATGCCCGGTCTGGGGCCTCACATTTCTAAGCCCGTAACCGGCCGGCATGGGGGCGAGTTTTATTGTTTTGGCGATTACTCGGTAAATCTTTTTGACCATATCGATTACCATGGCGATCCACCGGCCCGTTCCTTATTTGATATGGCTGCGGTTGCCGTAGTTAAAAATCCCGAATGGGCTCAAGTTACTTCACATCCGGCTCCCTTATTCGTAAATGGTGTCTGGATTCAACGACCCAATAACACACGGCAAATAAAAATCTGGGAGTATTTTGATCGAAATGCTATTGTGACGGATTTTATTCAATCACTTAAGAAAGTTACAGAGCCTGAGTAGAAGTTTTGGTGGGTAGCCATTTTTTTTCCGCCTACTTTACCGTAAACAACCACGTTGTTTGAATAAAACCATCTTTGTTGTTTTTGTCGGTAACACTTACCTGGCAGGTGTAGGTTTTCCCGATTTGCATTGGTTCACCTACGTTGAATGTTGCCCGCAAAACAGCCGCATCTTCTGCTGACATGCCTTCGGTATAAGAAGCCAGCAGATCATCTTCAGCTACTACCACACCCGTTTCGCCCATCAGCATCATGGATAGCTTGGGAAAGGCTTTGCCATTAGTCAGCTTGTAATTTTTGATTCCTTCGTAAACGATAGAGAATTTTGAATTGATGGGAATTTCTTCCCCATTTATTTTTTTATCATTGCCGTCAACCAGAAGAATCTTTTCCGCAGTGAGTCCTTCATAGACGGTTTGCAGGTTGGTATTGTCGATATCGCCTTTAAAACCTTTGGTGCCATCGGCTGAAGTAATTTCATTGGCCTTGATTTCCATGTCGCCTAGTTTAATAGTTTCGGAATCTTTTTTTGAGGAGCCGCCACAACCGGCCAGCAGGAGGCAAGGCAGGAAAAGGGCTGTGATTTTGTTGGTGATGTTCTTCATGCGATTTTGATTAAGTGTTGAATTTCATTTTACTTTTATTAGCGGATAATGAACGCCTGGTGCGTCTTTCTTAGTGATGTGCAGAATACGCCCGCCTTTCACCGCCTCGAAAGATGCCGTGAATACCTGGGTAACGCCACCATAGCCTGTGCACGTGATCTCCCAATCCGTTACGGTGAACTTGCCTTTGTATTTATTATCAAAGACTACCTGCGAGCCGCCCATGGTACCCATCGCGCCCGAGATGTTGGCGTTGTAATCGTCTGTGTTGCGAAAGAAGAATTCCTGTGCACCTTGCGAAAACTGCATGCCGGCACTTTGACCGGTGTACACATTGTAATACTGCAACGCAGAACCGTCTGAACTGCTCCAGTCGCCCAGCACATCTTGTTTGGTGATAGCAAAGCGATTGCTGCCGCGCATATCCTTTAAGCTGGCAATGGTTGGAAAATGCTTCTGGTACTCTTCTTTTGTTGGAGCCACGGCCTCTACACAGAAATACGCTCCGTCAATAATGGTTCGAAAGCCTAAGTACACCTGCTTACCGGTACTTCGTTCAATGGCCGTTCCTTCGGCATAATAATTATACGATCCGCCCCACGAGCCCACATCGGGGTTAAGCCAAAGATTGGTTACGTTGTAGCGCGGGGTAATCAATTTATCCCAATTGGCTTTTGTGGTGCCGGACTCACTGGATGGTGTGTTCGGTGGGATAGGAAAACCATAATGCATATAGAACTTGGTGTTCTCTTTTGTTACCACTACATAGTCATCCATTACCTGGGCCGTCCAGCCATCATCGAAGTAGGTAGTGGATTTGGTAATGCCACTGCTATTTGTGCTATTGGTTACCGGTGCCGGGTTGGATGGTGTTACAACGGGTGCAACTACTGGCGTTGAAGTCTGGGCCGGCTTTTGCAAATCAATGGAATTGAGAAATGCCTGGATGTTGCTCATGTACGTCTGCGAGTTCATGGTTACCGTAATCACAACTTCGCGTTCGTAACCGGAAATCGTGTTCAATAAAATGGTTGATGATTTTCCTTGCCAGGTAAATGCAGACACTCCCGAAAGGGCAGTCCACCCATCTTCAATCGAAGACTCCGGAACAGGCTTCGTGGTGCCTTGATAGACTTTCGTAACCAACTCGTTCCACTCGTGATCAAAATCTGCGGCCGGGCCGCGATTGCTCTCAATGCTCTTATACACGGCCATGCGGCACCAGTTGCCGGCTTTGTTAGAGGTTACAAACGAAACCACATTGCCTGTGCTTTCCTTCTTCCAACCTTTTGGCGGGATAAACGAAATGATGTCAAACGTTTCGCGTGGTTGGGCCTGTGAAGCAAAGGCCCACAGCATCACAGAAAAAAGAATCAAAAGTTTTACCGATGTTTTCATTTTCCAAGCATGTTTTTGAGTACTGTAAAATCAATCGCCTTCAGCAGATCCTCTTTAGCTTTTTCAGCCAAAAGGTTGTTTTCAAATTCACCTATACTGAAATGAACTGTAAAAAACTGCGGTGACGATTTAGGTAACTGAGCATTGAAATAAGCCGGATTGGGCCGCATGGCAAACATGGCATACATATGATCCTCATTCACAAAGCCTTCGAACTGATCGAAACCCTTGATAGCGTCAATGATTGCAGGTTGCTGAAGGGCCTGGCTATCGGATGATTTGAGTATTCCCTCTACTACAGCCAGCGATTTGCCATACATGCTCAACTCAGTGCTTCGCATCTTCTCTGCAAAAGTCTTGCTTTGCTCCCTGAAAGCAGTTGCCTCTTTCTCATTGAATTTCTTTATGTTTTGGTAGGTTTCTTCATTCGTCTTCAGGGTTTCATTGAATTGGTCTTCCGATTGCTTCATCTTTTTTTGATAATAAACTTTGAGCCGTTCGGCCATTTCTTTCCGTGTGATTATTATAAATGGTTGCTTCGAATCGAACGAAATTACCCAGCGGTAATCACCGGTGGACCCCTTTCCATCACGCCAGTACCACACCCCGTCTTTTAACACAGGTTTTTGGTCGATCAGTCTGAAAGCATCTGTCTTTGGATTCTCTTCATTCGGTTTTGTAGGTACAAAAAAACTGTGGCCGAATTCAAGAGAGAAGTCATTGGCACAAATCCATAGATAGGCACTGGATCCCCGGTTTTCCATAGCCTCTTTTGTGTACACGCAGGGATGTTCAGCAATATAGAAGTAGGCGTAGTAATAATTGCCCGGCTTGGAAATTTGCGGCAGCCTTGAATTTTCAAAATGGGCACCACCAAATATGATATCAACGCCACGCGGGGAAGCGTACTTCTTTTGGATGGGCTGAATAATATTCGCTACAATAGACTGTTGCCGGGCCAAATCGGCCGCGGCAACTCCGTAGGTGGAACTTTTCAAACCGGGGGTCCAGTAGCCGGGTTGTTTCAGTATGTCTTCTTTCGTGCAGGGTTGGGCGGTGCTGGTTAAAGCTTGCAGCGAAAAAACAAGTAGAAAGAGTCCGGTTGTCGTTTTCATATCTTCGGCTTTAGGTTAAGTAAATTTGCTCCATTACTACATCTCATCCCTCCCCGAAAAAGTGGATTTTCCAAAAAGATCTTCTGCAACACAAGAATTGACGCGAATGCATCGATTAGATTTGTTTGGTGATCCGCTTATGAGATTCGTCCTTTTCTTTTTGCTCGTTTTTAAGGTTATCGAGGCCCACAGCCAGGCTTACCTCAATCGCGATAGTCTGTGGCAGGCACTTCAGCATGCCAGCCGCGATTCCAATCACGTAACGCTCTACATTCAACTTGGGCAGCAATACGAAAACAACAGTCCGGATTCTGCGCTTTGGTTGTATGAGCAGGCACTAAAACTCAGCGAACAGCTCAACTATACGCGGGGCATAATCAGCTATTATACCAATGCCACGTACGTGTACAACGCGATGAGTCGGTATGACACATCCTTGTTGTTAAACCTCCGATCGGTAGAAATCGCTACCGCCTTTGGTGACCCAGAACGTTTGGGTGCTTGCTTGAGTAATACAGGAGCATCCTTTATGGCGCTTAAGCGATATGAGCGCGCCATTGCGTATTTTTTGCAGGCAATTCAGATATATGAAAAATTAAACGACCTCAATACGCTCAGCATCATTTACAGGAATCTCGCGGTGGTATATCGCGAAACGCGGCATCTTGACAAAGCAAAACACTTTGCAGAACAATCACTGGTTATAGCCAGAAAGTCCGGGAATGAGCACGCAATTATTCCCTCGTTGATTAATCTTTCCAACGTATTTACCTCATTAGGCCAGTTTAAAAATTCAATCGCTTTATTAGAGGAAGCACGAATATTGTCAAAGCGAACAGCGAATGTCTATTCGGTTCTCGTTACGGCACTGAACCTGAACGATATCTACACCAAGACTACTGCATTTGACAAGGCAAAAGGGTATGCGGATGAGGCGCTTGTGCTGGCTACTGAGTTGGATGACCGCGAGTCGGTAGCAATTGCTCTACGCGGATTGGCAAATTATTATTTTAATAAAGGACAAGCTGCCAAAGCGGAGGAATATGCTACACGATCGCTAGCGCAGGCGCTAAAGTATGGGTTTACTGAAGATATAATGAAGGGGTATGCAATGTTGGCCGAGATTGCAATTTTAAACCGCGAATTTGAGAAGAACATTTTATATGCTTTGAAAAGTGATTCGATTGGTAATTTTCTCTTTAATGAGTCGGTAGCCAGAAATATGCAGGAGTTAGAAATTAAGTATGAATCGGAGCGCAAAGAGCGGCACATTCATGAACTGCAGCAGGCAGCCGAGATAAAGGACCTAACTATCCGGCAAAGCAGATTGTTCAATTATATTTTGATCGGTTCGTTGGTTGCCCTGGCCATTATTGCATTATTGGCAAGACGCACGTATCAGCACAGGAAAAAGTTGTTTGAGCAGGAGAGCCAGGTGCAGATGGCACAGATCTCAAAACTGAAGAGCGAAAAGCAATTACTGGCCAGCGAAGCAGTAATTAAGGGCCAGGAAGAAGAGCGCGGCCGTATTGCAAAAGATCTTCACGATGGCTTGGGAGGATTGTTATCAGGCGTAAAATTTTCACTTGCAAATATGAAATCAAATGTAATTCTTGATGCCGACAGCCAGTTGGTGTTCGAGCGGTCGCTCGATATGCTTGACCATTCTATTTCGGAACTCAGGCGCGTGGCCCATAACATGATGCCCGAAGTGCTGGTAAAGTTTGGACTTACCGAAGCCTTAAAAAGTTACTGCGACAACCTGCGCGAATCGCAGATTTTTAAAATAGACTTTCAATCCATTGGCACCGATACCCGGTTAGAGGGAAAAAAGGAAATTTTCATTTTCAGAATTGTACAAGAACTATTGAACAACGCAGCCAGGCATGCGAAAGCAACCCACGTGCTGGTGCAGGTAACCCATCAGGCCAATGAGCTTACCATAACAGTAGAAGATAACGGAACAGGTTTCGACCTGGAGAAACATCAACGGGAAGCAGGAGCAGGGTGGATAAATATCCGTTCGCGGGTTGAATATTTAAAAGGCAAGCTGGATGTGCAATCCAGCGCGGGCCTTGGCACTTCGGTGCATATAATTATTCCGGTTGTGTAGGTTGGCTTAGGGTGCTTAGTTGTCTTGGCGATCAATAAACAATTGGATTTAAGGGTGAATCAATTTCCTGCCCGACCTTTGCACCGGGGCACCAGGTTTCCCAATCTTTTATCTGATTTTCATTTTCCGGATTTTTTAATTTCATGGAGCGGTCCATGTAGATTATGGTCATCACCTTACGCATTTGGTTGGTGATATTGGCGCCTGCGCGGTGAAACACCCAGCCCGAATGAAAACTAATCTCGCCCAGATCGAATGGTTCGATTACGTGTTTAAAGTCAGTAACCCGTAACCGCTGTTGTATTGCAACTTCACTTTCGTCACCAATCGCCAGCTCGCGACCTTCTACAATGGTATGGCTGCCGGCACTGAACTCTAATGGACCCATCGGTAGGGGAACTGCCTGCAAGGGTATCCAGGCTGTAATGGTTTTATCGGTCTGCAAAGGCCAATAGTATTGGTCGGCATGCCAGGGAGTGATACCACCTCCGGCTTCTTTAAAGAGTGCCTGATCGTGGTACAGGCGTACACCTTCTGTTTGCATCAGATCAGCAGCCAGTTTTGCTAACCGCTTACTAAAAACAAGGGCTTTAATCTTTTCGTCCTCGCGCCACAGATTAAATAATTGCAGGAATGCTTTACCATAGGTAGAGCGTTCAGTTACAGTAGTGGTAACGGTGTTCAGTTCTTTTACTTTGTTTCCGATCACCGTGTTGAAATAGGCTGTGGTCTCGGCATCTAATACCTGCTTGAGTTTGATGTATCGGTTCTGATCATAAAATTGAATCTGCTCGGGAGTGAGTGAGTAAGGTTGAGCAAGCAATTGTTGAATGGCTACCGGAAGCATATTAGAATTGTTTTTTTTAAGGTTTATTTTATTCCAATTGTGTTGTTGCCAACTTTCGTGTTGCGGCAAAGAATAGGCCGATAGATGAAGCGCTGGCCACCAGGATGCAACTCATCGCCCATCGCAAGGCTTCCGTTCCCAGGGTAGGTGTAAGCCAGTCGCTGATCATGCCCACCACCAAAGGGCCGAATCCCAATCCCAAAAGATTTATCACGAGAAAAAAAACTGCCGAGGTAAGCGCGCGCATCGAGGCTGGAACCAGGTAGTGGGAGATAGCCAACGATGGCCCCAGGTACATGCTGTATAGGAATGAGCAAAAGCCCAGGCAGATCAGCGAGTAAAAGGTGGATTGCAAGAACAGCATTCCCATCACAAACGGGATGGAAGCGATGATAGCATACGTAGGAATCCGGATGTACACCTGTTTATCTTCTTTACCAAAGTGGTCGGTTAAAAGGCCACCCGCGAAAGTACCTAACGCCCCCGTGCATCCGAAAATCAATCCGAGCGCTACGCCAATTTCGGCTGTCTTCATTCCATGAATCCGGGCCAGGAAAGACGGCTCCCAATTGAACAGTCCATAAATGCAAAACACATGCAGACCGGCACCGAGGGCCAGATAAACAAATGCCTTTCTGGAATATAAAAACCTAATTACCTGCAGCAGTGAGTGTGCCTCAGCCGGAGTGCTTGCCTTATCGGTGGCGCCACGCTGTGGCTCTTTAACGGTAGCGGATACCAGCAGCCCAAATAAAATTCCCGGTATGCCCAGCACCAGAAAGGCAGTGCGCCATCCCAACACGGCATTCAGGTAACCACCCATTAAATACCCGATGAGCATTCCCCAATAAATACCGGTTGAATAAACTGCGAGTGCAGTTGCTCTTTTACCGGGCGGAAAATAATCGGAGATCATCGCGTGTGCGGGTGGGCTGCCTCCGGCTTCGCCAACCCCAACACCAATGCGGGCGAGTAACAACTGCACATAATTCCGGGCCAGGCCGGAGAGTGCAGTCATCAAACTCCATAACCCTAACGAAATCGCTACAATGTTCCTGCGGTTTCCCTTATCGGCAAACCGGGCGATGGGAATGCCCATAGTTACATAGAACAGGGCAAACGTAAATCCGGAAAGCAGTCCCAGTTGGGTGTCCGAAAGGTTGAGTTCGGCCTTGATGGATTCCTGCAGGATAACCAGCAGTTGGCGATCGATAAAATTAAAAACGTACACCAGCGTAAGCATAACCAGCACATAATTCCGGTACAGGTTGCTTACCTCCTTGGAAGGGGTCTGGTTTTCCATACAGTTGTGTTAGTGTTAAATGTAACTATTTGTGTACAACCCTGGAAAGTTGAATCACGATAAGGTGCGTTGTGATAAGTTTTCAACTAACTTCCGGTTACAAAATACAAAACACGCCTAATTCCATGAAAGGTTTAATGATGGATTATCAGCTCACCCTTCCCACCATTTTGCGAAGGGCCGAATCTTTGTTTGGGCATAAGGAAATTGTAAGCCGGCTTCCTGATAAAGGTATTCATCGCTACACCTATAGCGAGTTAATCGGGCGAACCAAAAAGTTAGCCGAGGCACTTCGGGCGATGGGCATTCAACCGGGCGATCGCATTGCTACACTGTGTTGGAATCACTCTCAACATCTGGAATGTTACTTTGCCGTTCCCTGCATCGGGGCCGTGGTGCATCCGCTTAATATTCGATTAAGCCCGGACGACCTCGGCTATATCGTTAACCATGCCGAAGACAAAGTAATTATTGTGGACGAGGTGCTCTTGCCCTTGTTCGAAAAGTTCAAAGGCCAGGTTAATGTTTCGAGGATTATCGTAATCCGGCATTCAGCCGAGCCGCTTGCTTCCGGTTATGATGCGTACGAGGAGTTTTTGGCCGGTGGCGATGAATTGCAGTTCAAACCTTTTGAGGGTGATGAAAACACAGCCGCCTTTATGTGCTACACCTCCGGCACTACCGGCAAGCCAAAAGGTGTTTTGTATTCGCACCGGTCTATTGTACTTCATGCCATGGCGTTTATGGCGAGTTGCAGCGGCCTGGGCGTGAGCGAGCGCGATGTGTTGCTTCCGGTGGTGCCTATGTTCCATGCCAGTGCGTGGGGCTTTCCATATAGTTGCACGTTTGTGGGGTCAACCCAGGTTTTTCCAGGCCCTTACCTGGATGCCGAAAGCCTGCTGCAACTTTTCGAATCGGAGAAAGTTACGGTAACGGCTGGTGTGCCCACCGTGATGATGGCCATTCTGAATAAACTGGATGAAGCACCTGCACACTACAAGCTTTATTTGCGCACGATGGTGATTGGTGGTTCTTCGGCACCGCGCTTTTTGGTAAAATCATTTGACGAGCGCTATGGAATTCAGGTGCTGCACTCTTGGGGAATGACGGAGCTCTCGCCCCTCGGCAGCACTGCGGTTATTCCGAGTGAACTTCAACATGCTGCTAAAGAGCAACAGTATGACTATGCTATGAACCAGGGTTTGCCGGCACCTTTCGTTGAGATTCGCGCCCGAAATGAAGCGGGATTAATAAAGTGGGACGGGCATGAAATGGGTGAATTGGAAGTACGTGGTCCCTGGGTGGTGTCTTCTTATTATAACGACCCTGAACCAACCGGAAAGTTTACCGATGATGGCTGGTTCAAAACAGGCGATATTGTTACGATTGGTTCCAATGGGTGTATCGCTATAAAAGATCGGAGCAAAGATGTAGTTAAGTCGGGCGGGGAGTGGATTAGTTCGGTTGCTTTGGAAAACGCATTGATGGGGCATCCATCGGTGTTAGAGGCTGCTGTTATCGCCATTCCCGATGCGAAGTGGATGGAGCGGCCTTATGCGTATGTAGTCTTGAAAAAGGGAAAAGACAGTTCACCGGAAGAACTGAAAGATTTTCTAGCCGATAAATTTGCCCGCTTCTGGATTCCGGAAGGCGTTGAGTTAATTGATGCCATTCCCAAAACTTCGGTTGGCAAGTTTCAAAAATCAGCGCTGCGCGATCTGTATGCAACGCGCAACCCACATACAGACGTCTGACACGTTTTATTGTGTTAGGCCCGCGGTAATTACTCGTTGATGGCTTGATACACCAATGGCCGGAAAGCTTTATCGGTATCGCTAATGTGCGCACCCCACATTTGCCGGTAGAGTAGTACAATCAGCTTTTCTTTCGGATCAACCCAATAGGTAGTAGAAAAAACTCCGCCCCAGGAGTACGTACCTTCCTGGCTGGGTGTAAGCCGGCTTCCCTTTTCCGTAACAAGCGCAAAACCAAATCCGAACTTTGTATCAGTGGCCGGGTTCACGAACAACTCCCCGATTTGATTCATGGTCATCAATCGCACGGTGTTGCGGGCCAGCAGGCGCGTGCCGTTGTACTCACCTTCGTTTAACAACATTTGAAGAAATATGGCATAGTCGTAAATGGTTGATGATAGTCCGCCACCACCGGAAAAGTAACTGTGCTTGATCAGGGGAAAATTTAAATCCAACGTTCCAAAAACCTTGTTCTGCTTTTTGATTTCTGTTCCATCGTCTTGAAAGAAATTAACCAGCCGCGATGATTTCTCCTGAGGGAGATTAAAGTATGTGTCTTTCATACCCAGCGGGTTAAAAATTCGCTCGGTAAAAAAAGCCTCCAACGTCATACCCGACCATACCTCAACCAAATATCCAAGCAGATCGGTATTCAAGCCATACATCCACCGCTCCCCGGGTTGAAAAAGGAGTGGCAACGTGCCTAGTTGGGTCATCACCTCCGAAAGGTTTTGTTCGGCAACTCCAACACCGCCCGTAGTTTGATACTTCGCGTAGATGGCGTTGGCTTCCGGTGTGCCGATGCCGGGGTATCCAATACCTGAAGTATGTGTTAACAAATCCCGGATCGTAATAAGTCGTTTGGCAGGAACGGTGGTGAACGTAGTGTCTTTCGGTTCGTATTTATCCAACACACCTTGATTAGCAAAGGACGGAATAAACTTCGATACGGGATCATCGATAGCGAATTTGCCTTCTTCCCAAAGTATCATGGCTGCTACGGTAGTGATGGCTTTGGTTTGTGAGGCAATCCGGAAAATCCCATTCTTATCCAATGGCGATTTTGAGTCCAGGTCGTTATAGCCGTAGGCTTTATGAAAAACAATTTTGCCATTGCGGGCTATCAGGGCTACCGAGCCGTTAATCCATTTCTTCTTCACCCAGTCGGCCATGCCCGAATCCAATCGCGCCAAGCGGGCCGAGGAAAACCCACCCGACTCTGGTGCGCCTGGCGTTAAGATAACCGATTTATTACGGGTGCTGGTTTCGCAACCATTTGCTAAAAACAGTAAAACGAAGAAGGCAAGGCATCGAATCATAATCTCAAGGTTTGATTATCAAAGCTAATGGAATTGAATTCTGGTCGGCTTATTTTTTTCAACTATCTTTCATCAGAAACTTATAAACATGATTTACCCATGCGATTAAAAAACAAAGTGGCCCTGATTACCGGGGGCGCCAACGGTATTGGGCTTGCCACAGCCATGCGCTTTGCCAAGGAAGGAGCTAAAATTATTTTGTGGGATGTTTCTGACCACGGGCAGGCCGCGGTGGATACGCTAAAGCAAGGCGGCTATGAAGCCAGCTTCAAAAAAATATCAGTTACCAACGAACAGCACGTGCAGCAAGCAGTTGCGGAGGGGCACCAGCAATTCGGGCGCATCGATATTCTTATTAACAATGCCGGCATTACGCGCGACCGGACATTATTGAAAATGTCGAAGCAAGAATGGGATGATGTGATGGCGGTTAACTTAACGGGAGTATTCAACTGCACCCAGGCCGTTGCACCGATTATGAAGGCACAGCAGTATGGAAGAATTGTTTCGGCCTCCAGCAACGTGGCCATCCGCGGCAACTATGGGCAAACCAACTATGTGGCAACCAAATCGGCCATTATCGGTATGACTAAAGTGTGGGCGCTGGAGCTTGGCAGGTTTGGGATTACGGTAAACTGCATCGCACCCGGATTTATAAAAACCGCCATGACTGACATCATGCCCGAAGAAGTGAAGCAGAGCAGCATGGCTAACATACCCATCGGTCATTGGGGTGTTCCGGAAGATATTGCCAATGGGTATCTCTACCTCGCATCCGATGAAGCAGCATTTGTAAGTGGAATTTGCCTGACCATTGACGGGGGCGCGGCACGATAACCAACAAAAAAATTATGAAACCAAAATCGAAACACATACTGATCACGGGCACCTCATCCGGAATCGGGTACGGGGCCGCAAAGGAGTTGATCCACCGAGGGTACACCGTATTTGGAAGCGTAAGGAAAAAGGAAGATGGTGAAAAGGTAAGAACAGAGTTGGGTGAGAGATTTATTCCATTCGTGTTTGATGTAACCGATCAGCCTGCCATTGATGCGGCAGTGGAAGACGTAAAGAAGCATTTAAACGGCAGTGGCCTGGCCGGCCTTATCAACAACTCCGGAATTTCAGTAACCGGACCGGTAGAGCATCTCGACATTGAGAAGGTGGCCTATAATTTTGATGTGAATGTGCTGGGCATCTTCCGGCTAACGAAAGCATTTCTTCCTTTGCTCGGCACACAAAAGGATCATCCCACGCAACCGGGAAGAATCCTCAACGTCAGTTCAGTGGCCGGTAAGTTGTGCGCTCCCTTTATGGCACCCTACACCGGAACAAAACATGCTGTGGAAGGCATCTCGCATTGCCTGAGGCGCGAGTTACTTCCGTATGGCATTGATGTGATTATCATTGGGCCGGGGCCTGTGCAAACTCCTATTTGGGATAAGGGCGGTCTCGATGAATTCAAGAATACCCGCTACATCGCATCGATGGTGAAGTTCTTTACCTACTTCGTAACCAGCGGAAAAAACGGAATGCCCCTTGAGGAGTGTTCGCAAAGAATTGCCAATATTCTGGAAGCCTCAAAACCCAATGTTCGGTATGCGTTAGTGCAAGGGAAATTCAAAAACTGGACCCTACCGCTTATGATGCCACCACGAGCTGTTGATAAGTTCTTTCAGAAGAATTTTGGGTAGTGAGATTTTTTGGCAGACCTGCTAAATCCGGCATCCTGTCACCACCCGCAGTCAAAAAATAAAATTCACTAAGTGCAACCTATTTCAATTCCCAGCGTCTATCTTGGTAGGCAAAGGTGAAACAAATGAAAGGTACGTATCTGGGCGAATTTGAAGAATTGGTGCTTTTGTCGGTAGGAATTTTATTTGACGATGCGTACGGGCTGGCCATAGTAGATGAACTGGAAAAGCAGACGGGCAGAACCATAATGATCAGCTCGGCACATAAGGCCTTGGTGAGGTTGGAAGAAAAGGGCTATCTGAAATCCAAAATGGGTGGCTCCACCGAAACCCGCGGTGGCCGCGATAAACGATTATACCAGCTTACGCAGGCAGGCAAGAAAGTGCTGGCCGAATCGCGCGAGTTGCGCAATGAAATGTGGAAGCAAGTTCCAAAAATTGTATGGGAGGGCGGCAAATTATGAAACCCCAATCAACAACTCCACCACGCTGGGCCGTTCATTTCTTCAAATGGTTTTGTAATAACCACCTGGCAGAAGCCGTGCTGGGCGACATGGTAGAGTTGTATGAACGCAGGCGTAAATCCATGTCCAAATGGAAAGCGGATTCACTATTCATCATTAATGTTATTCAGTTTGTTCAACCCTTTGCTATTCGGAAGAAATCATCATCGCAATTAAACACGTTCGATATGTATAAAAATTATTTCACCATCGCCTGGCGTACTTTTCTCAAGAGCAAAGGCTATTCATTCATTAATATTATCGGGCTTGCGGTGGGGCTATCTGCGTGTTTACTGATTGGCTTGTATGTAAAGCATGAACTGAGTTATGATGGCTTTCACGAAAAAGGCGATAGAGTCTATCGGGTGAACATGGAACTCAAGTTCGGGGATAATCACTTGGACCTTGCGGTGGCCAATCCCATGTTTGGCGAAACAGCCAAAATTGAGATACCGCTGGTTGAAACGACTACCCGCCTGCAATGGTATGGAAGTTTCCTGGTAAAGAAAGGCGATGTAAATATTCGCGAGCGAAATGTTGCCTGGGCCGATTCTACTTTATTCGATGTGTTTACGCTGCCTATGCTTTGGGGTAATCCTTCAACTGCGCTGCGCGAACCAAATTCAATTGTTATTACAGAATCAGTTGCCCGAAAATATTTTGACAGGGCCGATGTAGTAGGCGAAACACTTACCATTAACAATACCGAGTCAAGAAAAATAACCGGTGTGATTAAAGACCTGCCATCGAACATGCATTTTCAGTTTACCAGTTTTGTTCCGGTGGTCGAGCGCGAAGATGCGCAGGAGAGTTCGTGGGCGGGCAGCCAAAACTGGAACACTTACCTGCTGCTGAAGGCTGGCGCTAACCAAGATGAAGTTACAACGTTGTTAAATAAAATGCTGGATAATCACCTAGGGCCCGAACTCAAATCAATTCTTGGTAAGACCCTGAACGAATTTAATGGGGAGGGAAATTTTTTCAAAGTTTCATTAACCGCATTGCCTGATATTTACCTGCACTCAAACCGGATTGGCGAGTTATTCGGAGTGGGCAACATTCAATACGTATATATCTTTTCTGCCATTGCGGCTTGTATTCTTATCATTGCCATCATCAATTTTATGAACCTGGCCACGGCTCGCTCGGCCACCCGCGCACGTGAGGTAGGCATGCGAAAAGTAATGGGCTCAATGAAGAGTGCCTTGGTAGGGCAGTTCATTACCGAATCGGTATTAACCTGTGTAGTAGCCATGTTAATGGCAGTGGGTATGGTTATCGCCATTATTCCCTTCTTCAACGAACTGATTGGAAAGCCAATCGAAGCAAGTATTTTATTTACTCCACAGGTTGGTGTGGTGGTGCTCTTGATTACGTTGGTTGTGGGTATATTGGCGGGTAGCTATCCGGCATTTTATCTATCAGCCTATCAACCTGTGTCGGTCTTGAAAGGATCAAAGGGCAGTGGGGGCAAGCGCTCGGTATTCCGCAATGTGTTGGTTGTATTTCAATTCTCGGCCTCGGTGTTCCTGATTGCCGGTACCCTGATTGTTTTTCGTCAATTACAATTTATACAACACAAGGATGTTGGCTATACCCGCGAACAACTGTTAACGCTTTACAACATCGATAAACTTGGAAACCGAACGGAAAGTTTAAAGACAAGTTTATTGCAGATGAGTGGTGTGGATAAGGTAACTGTAACGGGATACCTGCCGGTGAACTTCTATCGCAGCAACGAATCGTTCTTTACCTCACCCTCGCTGGAGGTGAAAGATATGATCAGCGCACAAAAGTGGACGATTGATGAAGATTACCTTCAAACGATGGACATGCAATTGCTTGAAGGCCGGAATTTTTCCAAGGACATTGCTGCCGATACGTCCGCCATTATTTTGAACGAGTGTGCAGCAAAATTTCTTGGCAATCATGATATACTGGAGAAAAAGCTTTACCGCCTGGTAAATGAGCAGACAAAAGAGCTGAAGGAGTACCGGGTAATTGGTATCGTGAAGGATTTTAATTTCAGTTCGTTGCGCGAAGCGGTTAAGCCACTCACGTTTATAACCGGATTAAATGCAGGTGGAATGACGGTACGGCTGCAGGCATCAGACCTTACTCAAACGGTAAGTGCTATTGAAGACAAATGGAAGTCGGTTGTTCCAGACCTGCCCTTTGAATACAGTTTCCTCGATGCAGATTTTGATCAATTGTACAAGGGGGAGCGACAATCCGGAAATCTGATTACCTATTTTGCTGTGCTCTCCATTATTATCTCCTGTCTTGGTCTATTCGGTCTTGCCACGTTTATGGCCGAGCAGCGAACCAAAGAAATTGGCATCCGTAAAGTTATGGGTGCCTCGGTGTCGGGCATTACCACTCTTTTGTCGAGGGATTTTCTAAAACTAGTTACAATTGCTGTGGTTATTGCTATTCCGGTGGCCTGGTATTTTACAAGTCGGTGGTTGCAAGCGTTTGCGTACCATACCGAGCTGGAGTGGTGGGTTTTTGCAGTGGCCAGTGTACTGGCATTGATCATTGCCTTGCTGACTGTGAGTGTACAGGCAATCAGAGCTGCGGTGCAGAATCCGGTTAATAGTTTAAGATCGGAGTGAATTAGCACATATCATGGAACAGGGTGGGGCTAAACTTAAAATGTGCTATCTTTTCTTTGTCAACCATAGCAAAATTAACCAATCGATGTTTTCGCCACTATTTTTTAAAGTAGTTAACATTGTGCTGCTGGCGCTTAATGCCTTCGTCTTTTTCGCACCGAAAAGGCCAATGCAAAATGTAAACTCCAATGCGGCCGGCATCCTCGGCTTGATCGCCTTAGTGATGGTCATAGTTTTTGTGACTCACTTGCTGCTTACCATTGGCGCCATCTACTTCGAAAAAGCAACACTCCTTAAAGTGATAACCTGGATCATGATTCCCTTGTCGCTGGTATTTTGGTTTTATACAGTACCGATGATTCGGTTGTAGAAACCGCGGTAACAATGGTTAATGGAATCAAATGGTCAATGTAATTAGGTTCCTTCTCAGATGTTTACTCTGTTCTTAAAGCCTTCGTTGGATTTGCCGTTGCGGCCCGGAATGACAAAAAGCTAATGGTTAACCATGAAAATGTGAGCACCGAAACACCAGCTACTAAAAACTGAACCGGATTAATAACCGCCTGCAGTGTAAAGTTTTGCTCCCATTGGGCTATCAAATACCAGGTTAACGGGGTAGCTACAATAAGCGCAATCACAATCATGATTACAAATTCGCGCACAATCAATACAATCACGCTGGAAACTGAGGCACCCAACACCTTACGAATGCCAATCTCTTTCGTTCTGCGTTCAACCGCAAACGAGGTGAGGCCCAGTAATCCGAGACAACCAATGAATATAGCGAGTGTGGTAAATACACCTGCCACTTTACCAAGCTGCTGGTCGGCCTTGTACTGCTGATCATAGGTTACATCAAGAAATGAATAATCAAAAGGAATGTGCGGTGCGATTTGGTTCCACTTCTTTTCCAGATCAATCAGGGTTGCGGGAATGTTTTGGGCATCGAGTTTAATGGATAACCGGCCTGCCGAGCGCACCAGGCGAAGCATGAGGGGTTCAACATTGGTATGCAATGATTTATAATTAAAATCTTGTACTACACCAACAATCCGGGCGCCCTGGGCACGCTTTATTCGTTTACCAAGGGCTTGTTCTGGCGTCCAGCCAAAATCGCGCGCACCGGTTTCATTAATGATGTAGGCGGTTGTGTCATCTGCTTTTGTGTCTTTACTGAAATCGCGGCCAGCGATAAGCTTAATCCCATATACCGTAAGAAAATCATGGTCAACAAAGTTGTAGTTGATATTGGTGGGCGAGAACTTACCATCCTGCATTTCAATTTCAGTATAGTTGTTAGTAATGCCACTACCGGGCACGAAAGCAGAGCCCGTAACAGCTTGCACGCCCGGCACGATCTTTAATTGTTCTTTTACTGCATCCAGGTGCCGTACAATAACGGTATCGCCATTTGTGCGAACAACCAGTATTGCATTTTTATTAAAACCCAGATCATGGGTGCGCACTTCATTTAGTTGATCATAAACCAGCAATGTTCCAGCAACCAGCATAATCGAAATCATGAATTGTACCGATACCAGCACTCTTCTGAAATTTTGATGACTATAGATTTTGTTGAGCGCAGGCCTGAAAATCTGCAAGGGTTGAAATCCGGAAATAATAAATGCAGGATAAGCACCCGCCAGAATTCCAATAAATAAAATCAGGCCTAACGCCAGACCAGCCACTAGCCAGAGGCTCGGCAAAAGCGAAAGCGTTAATTCGGACTCTACCAGTATGCGGAAATAGGGGAGTGCAATCCATATAATAAGAGCAGCTAATATTCCAGCAATAAATGCAACAATTATGGACTCGCCCAAGAATTGAGCGACCAGCATCCTCCTTAGTGCACCGAGTGATTTGCGCAGACCCACTTCTTTTAATCTTCGCGAAGCGCGGGCCGTAGCGAGGTTGATATAATTGAAGCAGGCAATCAAAAGAATAAACACCGCTATGATGGAGAGAATATATACGTTGTTGATGCTGCCGCGGGTTCCGTTCTCCCACGAGCGTGGTGGCGCCATGTAAATTTCGGTGAGCGATTGCAATGGAAGGTCTTCATAATACATTCCACCTTTCTCCACATTACGACTGATAAAGTCCGGCATCTTTGAGTGTACGGCATCAGCGGATTGTGCATCATGCAACAGCAGGTAGGTATGAAATCCATTCCAGAACCAGGCACCTTCTTCAGCACGTTTGTTATTTCTGCTCCAGGTAGTCCAGGAAATAAGGTTATCAAACCGGAAGTGTGAGTTTTCAGGAACATCTTGCATTACGCCCGTTATTTGATACATGTCGTAATCCATCTTGATTTGTTGACCCACCGGATCTTCGTCACCAAAGTATTTCCTGGCCATGGTTTCTGTGAGTACAATTGAAAATGGTTCGCGCAAGGCCGTTCTCTTGTCGCCACTAATGAGACTAAAACTAAAAATGTCAAAAATGGTACTGTCGGCTATGTAGGAGTTAGGTTCATAAAAGGATTTTCCGTTACGCTCGGCCAATAGGTTCCAGTTTTGAACGCGCACGTAGCTTTCAACTTCGGGAAAGTCTTTAGCCATCGTTGGTCCCATTGGGGGCGAGCTGGTCGATTGAAACAGCAATTCGTTTTCCGTACGAAGATTTTCCGTAATCCTGAATATACGATCCGCATTCACGTGATACCGATCAAAGCTCAGCTCGTGGTAAACATAAAAGGAGATGAGACTGAATGTGGCCAGCCCAACAGCCAGCCCAACAATGTTGATCGCTGAGAAACCTTTGTTGCGCATGAGCGAGCGCACGGCCGTGATAAAATAATTTTTAAACATGGGAGATGGTTGTATAAAAGATGAATGATTTACTTTTTTGATAATGCCAGGCCGGAAAAGTTTAAGGACATTAAGTGAGAATTGATACCGGGCTTTGCGAACGGAACTGGCCCCAGCTTGCCGTTGAAACATTTCCCTCAGATCGCCTTCAATATCTTCGGCCAAAGACGGATCGCAAAACCAGCGAAAGAACCGAAGGAATAGTTTAGGGGGCTCTATGTTGAAAGGTTCGTTCATGATTTGGGAAATGCCACCCGGGGGATAGCTTTAAAGAGTTCGGTTCGTTTTTCTTGTGTTTCGCGAAGTACCCTGGAACCGAGCGTTGTGAGACTGAAGTACCGTTTGCGTTTTCCGCCACGCACGTTAGTGGCTTCACCGAATTCTGATGTGAGGTAACCTTTGCCTTCCAACCGTCTCAAGACGGTCTGCAAAGCGCCAATACTTACTTTTCGCTGTGTGCGCTGTTCGATCTCATCAATGATAGCCACTCCGTAGGCCTCATTATAGAGTATGCCCACGGTTAACATTACGATTTCTTCAAATTCACCCAGTTGATGTCTGTTCACGTCAATTATATTTGACTTAAATGTAGTTAATATACTGTAAAGACTCAGCTGGGTTACAAAAAGTTGGCTATATTTTTCATCTTTTTAACAGTTAGCTGATTCTATCTTGAAGAGTATGTGCTGACGAAAAAAAACCTAAATTATTACTACAAAGTAGGATTTTACCCGAACCTTGCTTAATATTACTACGTAATAGTATTATTTATGAAGAAAATCCAACTTGGTGAATTTGAAGAAGTGGTGCTTCTCACGGTAGGGGTGCTGCATGGTAATGCCTATGGTGTAACCATTAAATACGAAATCGAAAAACGGCTTGGCCGCGAAGTGACTATTGGTGCATTGCAGGTAACCCTGCGAAGGCTTGAATCGAAAGGTTTTCTGAAATCAAAACAAGGCGACTCAACCGACAGCAGGCGAGGACGACCCAAGCTTTTTTTCGAGATAACGGCTTATGGAAAAAAAGCGCTTGACTACTCCAAAGAAACCCGGGATGAACTTTGGAACGCGTTGCCGAGCCTGGTGTTAAAACTTAAATAGAGCGGTAGATGAGAAAGTTAGCACCTCCGCGCTTCTTGCTGCATTTGTTGAAAGCGTTTTGCAAACCAGAATACCATGCAGACATCGAAGGCGACTTGCTGGAGATTTATGAGAGGCGGGAAGCAGAAATGGGCAGGGTGCGTGCCAATTTGCGGTTATTTAAAGATGTAATTTTTCTTTTCCGGCCGGGCATTATTCGCTCGGCTTCTTTACAACCTTTAACAAGTCATGATATGATCAGTAACTATCTTAAAATGGGCTGGAGAAGCCTTTGGAAAAACAAGTTGTACTCCACCCTTAACGTAACGGGTCTTACATTTGGCATCGTTTGTTTTTTGCTGATCGGACTCTATGTGTACGATGAACTAACATTTGATAACCACCACTTGCAAGGAGATAGAATCTATCGGGTAGTTTCGCACGAAAGCAGTACTAACAATGGGCTCACGGTGGTGGCCGGAGCGGGATTCATGCTGGCAGAAGAATCCAGACATGCAATTCCGGAAGTTGAAATGACTACCCGTATGCAGCGCACGGGTAGGGCAAACCTGGTGGATCCGGAGAACCCGGTTAATGTTCAGGAGACGGTGACCATAGCAGATGAACATTTTCTGCAGATGTTTGACTTTCCTTTTCTTGAAGGGGATCGGGCAACTGCCTTAAATGAACCCAACTCAATTGTGATTACCGAGGATCTCGCGAAGCGAATTTTTGGCCGGGCGGATGTATTGAATAAAAATTTACAGTTTAGTTATATGCGAAATCCAGTGAAAATCACCGGGATCTTGAAAAATCATCCACCAAATTCAAGTTTCAATTTCACAAGCGTTTTGTCAGAATCAACTCAATACAATGAGAGTTGGTTTAAGGAAGGAACACAAAATGATTGGGCATCGACCAGTTTCACCGTTTATACATTGCTTAAACCGCAAGCTAACCCAGATACTGTTGCCAGGAAGATGACTCGTTTGGTGCTTGGCCACGCAGCACTTGAACCAGGCTATACGTTGATGTGCAGCCTTCAGTTACTGAAAGATATTCACTTATTCTCCGAAGGGATTGTTGACGGTGGACGCAACTCGAATGTGGACAGCATTCCACAAGGCAATCCTTTATACATTACCATATATTCCTTTACCGCCATTTTTGTTTTATTGATTGCGGGTGTCAACTACACGAACCTCACCACGGCCCGGGCCTCCAGTCGTATCAAAGAGATTGGGGTGCGCAAAACGATCGGGGCGGTGCGTGGCAATCTGATTCGGCAGTTCTTGGTCGAGTCGTTAATAACCATTGTGCTTTCATTTTTGATAGCGGTGATGCTAGTTAATCTTCTGATTCCTGCCTTTAGTGATTTTGTCAATAAGCAATTTTCCCTTTTCTCAGGGGCCAGTTTGCGGTTTTGGGCGGTTGCCGTAGTGCTGATTGTTTTCATCGGAATAGTGTCCGGGGGGTACGCAGCCCTATTGCTTTCCCGCTTCAACCCTGTCGCCCTGCTGAAAGGATTAAAAATTGGCAACGCAGGAGATCTATCCATACGAAAAGTGCTGGTGGTATTTCAATTTACGCTATCTACAGTAATGATCATCGGCACCCTTGTTCTGCCATTACAAGTAAGGTTCCTCAACAATACCAACCTGGGTTTCGACAAAAGCCTGATGCTCGTGATCGATGTGAATGTTGGACGGGCGCGCTCCAATTTTGAATGGATAAAGAGTGAGATGGCTAAAGTGCCTGCCGTGCAGCATGTCTCAGTTACTTCGCGCGTGCCGGGCGAGTGGAAAACAATCCGAAGGGTGAAAGCAAAGCGGGCGGGAGGCGCAGGGGAGCCCCAGGTTGCTTATGTTATTGGCGCTGACAAAGATTTTCTCTCTACCTATAATATTCAACTGCTGGAAGGTCGCAATTTCCAAAACGAAAGCGATTCTTCGTCCATTATCATCAACGAGACAGCTGCCAAAATGCTTGGCATTAGTACGGATTATAATCAAGTTATTGAGATACCGGTGATAGCGCGGAATTCCTATTTTGTTCCTCTGTATGACGATGTGGACGCTTCATTCAAGCCGCATGTTGTTGGCATTGTTAAAGATTTTCACTTTCAATCGTTGCGCGAAAAGATCCAACCCTTGTTCATAGCCTATAATAATAACCCCATTCAAGTAATTGACTACTACTCCGTGAAGATTTCATCTCATAACATAACTGGAACGCTGGCCACCCTTAAAGCCATTATGGTAGCCAACGATGAGCGCGAACCATTTGAATATCATTTTCTGGATGACCAACTCGCCTTGTTTTACATTGAAGATCAGCGCAGTCAAACCATTCTTAGTTGGGTTGCGATAGCTAGTGTGTTCATTGCCTGCCTGGGTCTCTTCGGGTTGGCTACTTATGCAGCCGAACAACGACTTAAGGAAATTGGGATGAGAAAAGTCTTGGGAGCCAATGTACTAAGCCTGCTCATCCTGCTCTCGAAGGACTTCTTGAAATTAGTTTGCGTGGCCAGTTGTATTGCGTTTCCAATTGGCTGGTGGGGAGCAAGTCGCTGGCTTGAAGAATATGCCTACCATATTAAAGTTAGCTGGTGGATATTTGCGTTGGCCGGTTTAACGGCAATAGGCATTGCCCTGCTTACGGTCAGCTACCAGGCAATCAAAACTGCGTTGGTTAGTCCAATAAAGATTTTGAAGTCAGAGTAAGAGTTAAATTAAGTTACTGATTTCAATTGGTAAACTAACATAGAATTATATCTTGCTTTTTCGTAGCCGTTTCTGTAAGGCTGTTGGCCCGGAAGGGAGGCGCGCCAGACTTGAGCGGCTATTTAATATAACGTCAAATTTTTTAACTGCGCGATGGCATGTGCGGAACAAACCCGAACTTCACTACGAAGCCGAAAACTCCCAGACCAGCGATTGCATGGGGCATGTGCGTCAATGGCCGCTGGGATGGTTAACATAATATGATTATATAACTGCAGGTCAGGAACTTAGCCCGGTAAGAGTTATATAATGTTATTGCGTTATGTTAAGTAGCTTGGGCATCCGGGCTTACTCAATCTTCATAGAAAGTTTTTTTAGCGCGGGCTTTTAATAACTCAATCTCATCATTCATCACCGGACTGAGGCAGCGACACTCTTTGGGTAGGCTTAGGTCTAAGCGTTGGCATGTGCGGCCTGCACAATGTGTGTTGCTGCTGGATGGGTTAATTACCAAGTAGGAGAGTCGTTTAGCCTTTTCAGTATCGCAATTAATTCGTTGACTGTAAAATTGCTGGCGGAGCCAAGTTGACCTATTGGAAAAATGACCTGCTCCTGATTTGCATCGGTGTCAGAGTTTTTGTCTGCGCGGCTCTTGACACAATCGCGATGGTAATTGATAGGGATGCAATCAGTATTGACTTCATGGATCTCATTTTTGAGTTATCTCAATGATGACTGTTACATTACCCGACCCAAGCGCAGACGCAAGTCCAGTAGGGTCATCAATTTTACCCAGCTTCGTATAACTATAAGAAGTTGAAAACGTCTCATAGAAAATTACCAGCGTATTTGATCCCCAAAGGAGTATGTCTCCTGTATTAATCTTGCCAGGGTTGGATGCGTTCGTAGGCAAGCTCTTTGGAAGCTGAAAGTACTTTTCATTTCCATTTAGCTCAGTCATGTTCATCGTGATTGGAAGCATGGCCTTTAATGCAGTTGTGCTGGCGTTGTCGAAAAGCGTTGCCTTGAATTGCTTATCGCCAACTTTAATGGTTACAGGTGTATTCATCGCATTGTTGGGTTCGTCAATATTATCAGTATTGTTGGGCGCAGGAGAAATATCCTCACTATTGCAGGCTGTTCCAATCAAGAGTGGAAAGACTAACGCAAGAATAGCCAATGTGTATTTCATGGTACTGGGTTTTAATTCGAGCCTTTGTTGGCAGATGCATTATTAACAAGATGTTCGTCAAAGAATTTTTCCAATTTGTCGAATGGAATGACGTCAAGTTTGTCATACAAATTTACGTGAACCGCATTCGGAATAATAATCAGTTCTTTTGGTTCTTCCGCTGCTTTGTAGGCATCCTCGCTGAAGTAACGAGAATGAGCCTTCTCGCCCGCGATGAGAAGAACTGGGCGCGGTGAAATCTCTTTGATATAAGTCAGCAACGGCATATTCATAAACGACACCGCATTTGTAAGTGTCCATGAACCATTGGAGTTTATTGAGCGTGGATGAAAGCCACGATCAGTTCTGTAGTAAGCTGCGTATTCCTTTACAAATTGAGGAGCATCGGCAGTAATGTTGGCCAATCCAGTTGGACCGATAGCAGGAAATCCCGCCTCTGCATCCTTCCAACGTTGTTCACCTAATTGTTCCAAAGCTTTTGTACGCTGCTCGGGTGTTGTTGAATCAAAGTATCCTCGTGCATTTACTCTCGACATATCATACATGCTTGTTGTTGCTACTGCCTTCACACGTTTATCAACAGCCGTAGCGTTCAATGCAAAACCCGCCCAACCACAAATACCGATGATGCCTATTTTATTTCTGTCAATATTTTTTTGAATGCCTAAAAAGTCAATAGCTGCACTGAAGTCTTCGGTATTAATATCAGGCGATGCAACATTGCGAGGTTCGCCACCGCTTTCACCTGTGTAAGATGGATCAAAGGCAAGCGCAGCAAAGCCACGTTCCGCCATTTGATTAGCGTATAACCCTGATGATTGCTCCTTCACCGCACCGAAAGGTCCACTGATAGCAAGTGCTGGTAGCGGTCCTTTTTTATCTTTAGGGAGGTACAAGTCTCCTGTCAGCGTGATCCCATATCGGTTTTTAAAATTTACCTTTTGTCTTGTCACTTTGTCGCTTAGCTTAAAAGTATAGTGTTCCGTTCCTTGCGTTTTCATACCCGATTCTTTTTTCGTTTTTGTTTGCGCCTGCGCTTGCCCCAACATCATGGTTAAGGCCAAAGCATAAATAGATAGTGTCTTCATTTGCTGCCGTTTTGTGTTGATTTGTTGAATACAAAGGTAGGCGCGACCCGAACCCGGTGATAATGATAATCAAACCGATCATTAAGAATTTCAAACTTTCAATTATTGCCGGTTTTATACATACAAGCATTATTTCATTAAAAAGCTGTTTTTTTAGACAATAGAGCCTATAAACGTCTTTTGACCAAAGTTGATAAAAGATTAAATTGTAAGACATTCCCGTCTGACCGTGGAACTAGCCCAGGGCTTTGCAGGTTTGATAATCTTAAGAGATGGTTTGAATTTCTTAATACCTTGATTTGTTATTACCAATAGCTTTGTCTCATAAATTATGAATGCTATGAGCCAGCTATTATCGATACTACGGAATGTGCTTGACTGTCTAGGGAAAGAGACCTCATATCCGGACCTAAGTTCTAACAACCAGACAAGTCGGACTAGTCGGACTAGTTAACTTCTAAATGATCGCGAAATGGAAAAGAAAGAAAGTACTCGCTCAGTTTCTGCCTTTAACACTGACCTAAAACTAAAAGGCTTCAATGTTTTTCAGATTGATGATGATTCAAATGCCGTTCGTGTTTACAACAGAAAGGATTTCTATAAGATATGTCTTACAACTGGACAGAGCAATATCAACTATGCAGATCGTAGCTTCGATATGAAGGGAACGATCTTGTTCTTTGCCAATCCAAATGTGCCTTATTCTTGGGAAACCATATCAAGAAGTTATGTCGGTTACACCTGCCTTTTTTCTGAGGACTTTTACAAACCTTCAGATCGCACCGAAAGCCTTCAGCACTCACCACTATTTAAAATAGGTGGAACGCCAATTTTTCATATCACCGAAGAGAAGCGTGAATTCTTGAACGGAATTTTCCGGAATATGATTGCAGAGCAAAGCACCAACTATGCGTTTAAAGATGATCTCATTCGGAACTACATCAACCTCATTATTCATGAAGCACTTAAACTGCAACCTGCTGAAGATTTTGATCAGGTAAAAAATGCAGCACATCGCATCACCAATGTGTTTCTCGAATTGCTGGAAAGACAATTCCCAATAGAGGGAACCGAACGTCCCTTGCAATTACGAACAGCACAAGACTATGCCACCAATTTGAATTTACATGTCAACTATCTGAACAGAGCCGTAAAAGAGACAACCGGAAAGTCGACCACTACTCATATTAGTGAGCGTATTGCCAGTGAGGCGAAAGCGTTACTTCTTCATACGGACTGGAACGTAGCGGACATCGCTTACGCGCTTGGTTTCGAGTATCCGACTTACTTCAATAATTTCTTCAAACGCATTACGGGAACAAACCCAATGTCCTTAAGACCAGCGGAAGTCTAGATAATTAAACTATTATGTCGCAGAATATCTTTCAACGGATGCTTGCCGGAGGCATCATCCGAAATGATGAAATGGGTGAGGCTTGGGAGGTGGTTGCACGAGCACAAAGATTGTCACCAGCTTTAAATGCTTCTACAACAATGGATGAAATGCGTGAACTCCTGAGCGAACTAATCGAAAGTGAGATTGATAAGAGTACAACTGTGTTTGTGCCATTCCATACAAACTTTGGAAAGCACATTAAGCTTGGAAAAAATGTATTCATCAATCACGCATGTAGTTTTCTCGATCTCGGAGGAATCACAATCGAAGACGATGTGTTAATAGGGCCAAGAGTTAATTTGACAACAGAAAATCACCCTGTAGATCCAACCAAAAGAAAGTTCCTTGATCTAAAAGGGATCGTTATAAAGCGAAACGCCTGGATAGGTGCAGGTGCGACCATACTACCAGGTGTAACTGTTGGTGAAAATTCTATTGTCGCGGCTGGTGCTGTTGTGAATAAAGATGTCCCCCCAAACACAATTGTGGGTGGCATCCCGGCTAAAGTCATAAAAATGATTGACACCATTCATTAGAACTTCCATTTCAAAGCCCCCTAAAAAGGGAGCTCTGAAATGGAACACTCAAGCCACAAGAACCTGAGTAGATACTCACGCGGGCTTGAACGCAACACGCGAAATGCAAACGGAGAACCTGAACGCCAAACGCCAAGCAGCAGCCACCAGCCGCCAACATTGACACGAAGTATATATTTAAACATGGCGCCCATCCACGGGACCGGATGGAAAGGTGCAAGGGCTGCCGAAAAAAAATACTACCCGAGGCCTGTGAGCTGGAAGGAGGGGAGGGTGGAGATTTTTTTTACGAGCAGGCGCAGCGAACCCTTGCGGCTTTCTATTCCGCAAGCCCGTAACTTTGTGTTATGTTTAAGTAATTTAACAAGTCACGATGGATCACATACACTTGCCTTTTCTCCAGCATATTCTCGATGTTGACAATAATCTAATACAACCGTACCGACCACATCTGCAGCACCTTGAACAAACGTATGGTGAACATTCTTTAAAGACTAATATCATGGGCCAAATTATGGGCAGCAATAAAGATCATCTCTTAAATCTGTCCGCAACTAATGAAACATATTTTGTCGATGCTTGGTGGCAAAAAAATAACATGCATAATATTCCCCAGGACGTGAAGGAGAAATTTATCACAGAACAAATTATGCATCTAAGATTTTACTTCTTTCTAAAAATGGTTTCAACAGTTGAGTTCCAATGTAGGAAGCTAATCAGAGAACTTTATCCGCCAAACGAAGGTCGAGCTGAGTTTTTTAATGTATACACAGATCTACTGACAAATTTAGGATTACATGCTCAGTATTGTGAGACTTTCAATGTCGCTCGTCTCGTAAGAAACACACTGCACAATCTAGGGATGCATACATCGGCTAGTCAGACAGTAACTTTTCTTAATAATCAGTATCAATTTGTGCAATGGCAGCAAATAGATTTTTTTACTTCCGCCTTTAGCATTGATGTACAAAGGCTATTAATTGCAGGAATTGTTGACATTACCTTGACCGAACGTTTTCAAGAAGCTGAATTTTAAATTGCGCACCGCGCGGTGGCCCGAGCCAAATGCGGGGTGGCGCGATGGCATGTGCGTGGAAGCATATTTGGCTCTTGATTTTTTTCGTTCTTTTTGCATCAAGGCAAAAAGGACAAAAGAAAAATAAGGTGCGAACACCTTTGAAGTTCCGGTGAGCTTTGGCGAACCTAATGGACTAATCTCGTGAGCTTTATCGAAACTCAATTGAATTGATCTTAGAGCGTTTGATCAAGCATGTGTGCCGCTGGCTTGGGTTTGCGCCAGGCACGCGCGGCCTGCGGTACTTATGCTTGGCGCGTTGGTGCATTAAATGCGCGTGGGCAAAAAACTTTCCTGCTCAATCTTTATCGTTTAAATAGACACTCAAGGACGAGGTGTGAATGGCCCGGATGAGCGCGGCCTTGAGCGGCTATTTACACATAACGTCAAATTATATAACTGTGCGGCTGGCTTGTGCGGAACAATTTCCGAACTTCAATACGAAGCCTAAAACCCCCAGACCAGCGTAGCAATGGAATGCGCGCAATGGCACGCTGGGATGGTTAACATAATATAATTATAGAACTGTGCGTCAGTAACTTAGCGAAGAAAAAGTTATATAATTTATATTATGTTAAATTGAAAACTAGGATAATAAGGCATTCCTCTCAATTACCCCCTAACAAATAATTCTGTACCGGCTGCCTTTGAAGCTGGTCCTGTTGCGCCAGCAATTCAATGTACCCTTGATATACCTCCTGCTTCAGGCGGGCCATCGCGAGTTTAATCTTCACCAGGTTTAACTTAAGCCGCACGGTTACAGCCGGATTGTTTTCCTTCACGGCTGTCAATTTCCAATTCAGGTCTTCTGCATTCAGTTCAGCAAGCATGGCCACCAACTCGTTGTAGCGATCTATTAAACTCTGGATGCGCCCCACGCCAAGTTCCCACGCATGGCGGGCCTCCAGCTTGGCTTCTTCCAACTGACCTTCCGCTTGCAGTATTTGCAACTTGCGAAACGCCATATCGCCTTTGTTAGGGTTAAACAAAGGAATAGTAACACCCACAGTTACATTCCACGGTCTTCGGTTTGCCTCAATGCGAAACGGCTGATATTCGGTTTGAACATAACCAATGTTGATATTCGACTTTTCCAGCAGGTAGCGATAGTTTGCCAACTCCACTTGCCGTGTGCGGTAAGCAATATCCTGGTTTGCCTGCATGACTTGTTGCGTTTGGAGCTTTGCTATGATCTCACTTACCGGTACCAACTGCTCACTTTTCCAATCGATTGTTTTGTGGCGGGCTTTTTCAAACAAGTGTTCAATTATCTGTTGCTGGTTGGCAATATCAAACTTTACGCGCTCCACTTCCAGCGCGCGGGTTACCAGGTCCAGCCTTGCTTCCACATAATCATCGGGTTTTGCAAAGGCCGAGTTTAGCTGTGCGGCCAGTATAGTAATCCAACTTTCAGTTAATTGTTTCTCTTCCTGCCGCAGGCTAAGCACCTCCTGCAAGTACGTCCAGGTAATAATTGCTTCATACCGTTGCTGAATCAGTTTACCCAATACTCGTTCGCGGTCAATGCCGATAAGATCGTGATAAGTTTTAAAGTATTGATTGGTGTAGCGCATTTCCCACGGGTTAGCCGGCAGCACCCGAAACGAATAATCCTGCCGCGTACGATCAAGCTGATTGCTTTCGGTAGCAATAGCCACTTTGCGGATTGGCGCCAGACGGTACGGTTTATTACTCAGGTATGCCTCCTGGTTGGTAAGCGCTTTAATTTCGGGAGCATCCCATGCACTGGCTAAAAATTCGTTGGCCGATACCTGGCCTTGTACGCTTAGCGAAAATAGAAAGAGTGCAACTGCGAGGTAGGTTTTCATTTTACCAGCACCTTTTCTCCGTTGGCCAAGGCGTTGTCGCCAAGTAATTCAACAAAAATCTCCTGGCCAAATGCTTTTACGGCTGTAGCCTTTTGTAGTATTTCGGGTAACTCCACCACCGAGCCGTAGCCAATAATTTTACCGGCCACCTGCCGAGGCTGATCGTACGCTTTAACCAACACTTCTTTGCCAATAGCCGGCAATGGTTTGCGACCAGTTACATAAATGATGGCACTAGTTGGGCGCAAGGGGTTTACTTCCATTAGCGATGCAAATGCATTTACTTGTTCCCCTACCCGCGCGTAAATGGCAGTTACAACTCCCGGTGCACTTGCATGGCGTGTTAGCTGGGCTAACTCTTGCGTGTTCATGCTTAGCTCCTGCTCTAAAAGTTTTATCTGGTTATCGAGCAATAACAAATCGCTTTCGGTTACCTGTTCAATTTCTTTAACCCGAATGGCTAATGCCTGCAAATGGTTTTCGCGTTGCTGCTTTAGCGAATTCAACTTTACATGCGCTGGGGTTTCGGTGGCACTGCGGTTTTCATTCAACCCCCTACTCAGCGATTCATTCAAACTGATTTCAGCCTCCAGCTTTTTAATGTCGGATTCAATTGTTTCCAATTCAATTTTTTTCTGAGCTTTTATGTACGCTATTTCGGAGCTGGCCAGCTTCGTCTTTTCGCTGCGTTCCGATTTTAGCGCCTGCAGCCGGTTGGTTTGTTTCGCCAGTTCCATTTCCAACTCCGGGCTGGTTAACTCCATCAGCAAGTCGCCTGCCTTTACCTGCATGCCGGGCACCACGGCAATGCTCTTTACCAATGCCGCCCGGCCCACGTTTATTTTATAATCTTTGGCTACGGCTATGCCAATGTTTGCCTCACCGCTCCCTTTAAAGAAACGGGCGCTCACGTACAGCATCAGCAAAAAGCAAATGAAGACGAACCCATAAAACCAGTTGAGCCGCATCAGTCTTGTAACATTTCGTTAGTGGTTATTTTAAGCTGGCGAACGCCAGACACCTGCAAGAGGGTTTCCATAGCCCGTTGCTTGTCAACTCCTTTTTTAAAGGTAACTGCATAGTGGTAACGTAAGGTATTCTCTTTGTTTACCAGCACGGTAACCAGCCGCGTGTGCAGGCACAAGGTATTCAATTCACGTTCAACAGCCGGCAATTCAGAAGTTTGTGCTATGGAAAAGAAGAGATGGCTTGGCTGTGCAAAGCTTTTGAAGGGCGATACATGCAAAAGAAACGCTACCAGGCAAAACAGAATAGATCCAACAAATGAAATCGTAAAGCCATACACGCCAATCGCTAACCCGGTACTCAGCGCGGCAAATAAAAACAACACATCGCGTGGGTCGTCCACGCGGGTTCGAAAGCGGATAATTGCCATGGCACCAAATACACCCAGCCCCCTCGCCAGGCTATCGCCTATGGCCATCATTACCAGTGTGGTTACTACGGCTCCCAGAATTAAGGATTGAAAGAAATTCTTCGGATAATTTTCGCCTGTAAAGGTTAAGCGATGGGTAATTGCAATAACCGATGCCAATACAAAAGCCCACAAAAACGAGTAGGTAATGTTTATCAGTTGCGGATACTCGTAAACGGGCTGGTCTGGAAATAACTCAAGCATAAAATCAATTGTTGGATTGCCCCGGTGTTGGTGTAGTAAATGCTTTCCAGGTAGAGGCCCCGTTAGTGGTTCGGCCCCAGCTTACATTGGGTGTTTGGGCTCCGAATGTGTACTCGTTTATAGTTCGGCCATCGATGTAGTAAATGCCCACGTCCTCTCCTGCTGCGTTCAGATTAAAGTCTGCATGCAGGGCGCCTTGTTCGGGTTCGTTATCGGCCCAGATAAGCAAGAAGCCACCGGGAGGTATGGTAGTTAGTGCGGGCTGGCCTTCGGGTATTTTATATTTAAAAGGGTTGGCTTTATTATCCGAAACATACATGCCCCCAATGTTTACGGCTACGGCACCGGCATTGTAAATTTCAATCCAATCATCATAGGCAGCCGTGCCCGAGCTATTATCCGGACAACACGATGTATTGGCCGCCATAAACTCGTTGATGAACAGGTTGGGTAGTGGATCGGTATTCAATAAATAGCTTAACACCTTGTTGGGTGCGGTAGCCGGCTCGTACGATTTCAAGCCGTTGGTTCCTTCTGCTTCCAGGTAGTACTCTACTTTGCCTGTTGTTGCCTGGGCCGGCAAGGTGGCTTTATAAAATCCTCCTTGCAACGTCATGGCTGCCGAAGCATAAGTACCGCCATTAAACCGGTAATAGATCTTTACAGCAGCCAGGCCCTGTGTGCTTACCAGCGTGCAGCTAATTGTTACCGATTCATTCAGGCCGGGCACGATGGGTTGACGCGTGGCGCTTAAGATAGCCGGAGTCAGGCTTCCCCCATTGGAAGTGCCCCGGGTTGGGGTACCGGAAATTGCCATGCTTGCTGAGCCATCCGGGTACCGGCCATAGCTTTGCCCGCCACTAAGCTCCGGAAATTCAACCCGGTCTATCAACGTGCCGCTGGAGTTTTCCAGGTAAACTGTTTCACCGGTCGATGAAAGTTTAAAGTTGGTGTTCAATCCAACACCTAAGTCGTTGCAAACCAAAATCAAAAAACCTTTGGCCTGAATGGTAGTTCCTGCAGGAATGGTGTATTTGGATGAGGCTTTATCGTAGATGAAGTAACCTCCGATATTCTTACTGGTTTCCAGATCGTTATAGAGTTCTATCCAATCTTCACCCGAAGCATACACTTCGTTTATATGCAGCCCCTCGGCTTGTACCGGGCGCTCGTCTTCAAGCGGGTCGCACCCGGTTAAGTATAACAAACAACCACACACACCAACCAGACAAATAACCTTAAGTAATCTCTTCATAGACTTTAATAACAAAGAAACAATCCGTTAAAGATAAATTAATAACCGCAAACTGGTACACTTATTTTATGCAGGCGATGCGAATATGATGTGCAAATAAACCACTGTCCTATTTGGGTGGTTGGCTGGGGCGTACTTCAATCTTACTGGGTAATGTGCGGGGGTTCATCTCCAATAAATCAACCACCAGTTTGCCAATGTCTTCGGGTTGTATTTTCCAGGCATCTTTTACCGAAGGGGTATGATTATTAAACTCGGTGGCTACCGAGCCCGGCATTATGGTAGAGACTTTTATTCCATGCTTGCGCAAATCCAGCATGGCAGCCTGCGTAAACCCAACTAATCCAAACTTGCTGGCATTGTAGGCAGCACCGTTCTCAAAAAAATTGGTGCCAGCCAGGCTTGCAATCGTAATAAGATAGCCCTGCGAATTCTTCAATGCTTCGAACGTGGCCTTTACCGAATAAAAAACTCCGGTAAGATTGGTGGCTATGGTTTCTTCCCACTGTGCAGGTGTTAAGGTTTCCACCGATCCGAAATGCCCGACACCTGCATTGGCTATCACGGCATCCAACCTGCCCCAAGTGTTTATTACCTTCGCTACGGCTGCCGCCTGCTCATCATAACTGGTTACATCGGCCTCCATACATATAAGTCTTTCCGTGTAAGCTTTAAGTTTATGGGCGGCCGCCTGCAATGCACGCGTACTTCGCCCGGTTATAGCCACCCGGGCTCCTTTTTGTAAAAGCGCTTCGGCAATCCCAAAACCAATACCTTTCGAACCCCCTGTTATTAAAATTACTTTCTCTGCTAACGTTTTCATTGCCTTGTTTTTGGGGAAAGATAGCAAGCGGCTCGGGCCTTCAAAAATTCTTTCGATGCCTTTGCTTACTTTTGCCACCTTATTTTAAGCCGGATGATTTCAGTTAGCAACTTATCGCTTCAGTTTGGTAAAAGGGTTTTGTTTGACGAGGTAAACCTCAAGTTTACGGGGGGCAATTGCTATGGTGTTATTGGCGCCAATGGTGCTGGTAAGTCCACGTTCTTAAAAATTTTGAGTGGCGAGATTGAGCCTACCCGCGGCCAGGTAAGTTTGGAGCCCGGCAAACGCATGGCGGTGCTGCGCCAAAATCACTACGAGTTTGATGAGGTGTCGGTATTAGATACAGTAATGATGGGCTATACGCACTTGTGGAACCTGATGCAGGAGAAAGATGCCATCTATGCCAAACCCGATTTTTCTGAGGCCGATGGAATTCGGGCTTCAGAGTTGGAAAGTGAGTTTGCCGAACTTAATGGATGGAATGCACAGTCGGATGCAGCAGCCTTGTTGAGTGGGCTGGGTATTGCCGAGGCCGACCATTACAAGTTGGTGAAAGAATTAAGTGGCGCTCAGAAAGTACGGGTGTTACTGGCGCAGGCTATTTACGGTAACCCCGATGTGTTGATTCTGGATGAACCTACCAACGACCTGGACTTACAAACCATTACCTGGTTGGAAGATTTCTTGTTAGAGTTTAAAAACACGGTAATTGTTGTTTCACACGACCGCCACTTTCTGGATACAGTCTGTACGCATATTGTAGATATTGATTTTAAAGTGATCCGCCTTTATACCGGTAACTATACGTTCTGGTATCAATCCAGCCAATTGGCATTGGCGCAGCGCTCGGCCGCCAACAAGAAAGCCGAAGAAAAGCGCAAAGAGTTGCAGGAGTTCATCGCCCGCTTCAGTGCAAATGCTTCTAAATCCAAACAGGCTACCAGCAGGCGTAAGCTGTTGGAAAAAATTAATGTGGACGACATTCAACCTTCTACCCGCAGGTACCCGGCCATTATTTTTCAGCAGAAGCGTACGGCTGGCGATCAGATCTTACACGTGGAGCAGCTCTCGCATTCGTTGCATGGTACTCCCCTCTTTAAAAATCTCGACTTCTTTGTGAATAAAGGCGATAAGATTGCCGTTCTGAGTAAAGACAGTCTCACCATTACAACCCTGTTTCAAATTCTGGCTGGCGAATTAAAGCCCGATGCCGGCAGTTTTAAATTTGGGCAAACCATTACCCCGGCCTACCTGCCGGTAAATAACGAAAGCTACTTTCAGTCGGACGAAAACCTGGTAGATTGGCTGCGCCAGTTTGCGGCCGATGAGAATAAAGATGAAGTGTACATCCGGGGATTTTTGGGTAAGATGTTGTTTTCGGGCGAAGAAGTTTTTAAAAAGTGCAATGTGCTTTCCGGTGGTGAGAAGGTGCGCTGTATGATCTCGCGCATGATGTTGGCGCAGGCTAATTTGCTTATCCTCGATGAGCCAACCAACCACCTCGATCTGGAATCAATCACTGCCTTCAACAATGCGTTAAAAGATTTTCCGGGCACGGTGCTGTTTACTTCGCACGACCACGAGTTTACACACACCGTAGCCAACCGCATAATAGAAATTGCACCCAAGGGTCACATCGATCGCATGACTACCTACGATGAGTACATTGATAACGAAGCCATAGCCACTCAAAAAGCTGTACTTTATTCATAATAGGCGGGCATAGCTATTTCAGACTTCATAAAAAAAGCCCCGACTTTATCGAGGCTTCTTTATTTTTCTAAAGAGTAGCTTAATCTACTTCTTCACCTAAGGTTTTTAATCTTTTCTTCACCCGGTTTACGCTGGGTTGCACATCTAAATCACCATAGATGGTAAGCAGGCTATACAATACATTCACATCGTCAGGCGAAATTTTTTCGCAAGACTCTACGTAAGGCAGTGCCACCTTTAATTTGGCTACGTATTGTTTATCCAATTCTAATGCTTTTGCCAAATCTGCTTTCGAGTTCGACAGGTGACTCATTTGGTCTTTAATTGTCTTGGCATCTTTCCAGTAAATATCAGCCAGCATGGCTGCAGCATCAAAATTCTTAGGGTCTTTCGCAAGCACTTTGGTATATGATTGTTTGGCGTTTTCAATTTCACCAATCTCTTGCTGCAAGCGGCCTAACAAATAAAGTTGTTGCGTGTCGTTCGGGTCTTTTTGCAACGATTCTTCCACCATCTTCTTAGCAACATCATACTTCTTTTCGTTCAGGTAAATGCTAAGCTCGGTTTGGCCGAAGTCGCTGTTTTTGGGATGATGCTTTTTAGCCTCTTGTAAGATTTTAAGGGCTGTTTCAGAATCTTTGCGTTTGTTGTAGTACACATCTACCAACACAATGTAAGAATCTACCGACTTACCACCTTTGGCGTGGTACTTCTTAATGTAGTCAATCGATTTATCCAATTCATCGGCAGCAGGCGCGAAGAACACACCTGCATTCATCAACACGGCTGTATCTTCCGGAATGAAATACAGTGTTTTTTCAACAAAGGAGAATGCCTTTTTGTAATCCTTATCATCCGAATAGGCGCTGATACCTTTTCTGAAATACGCATCGGCAAGCATCGCGTTTACCTGGTTGTTAAGCAACGGAAGTCCGTAGGCATCGGTAACGAAGTTTGCCGATTTATCTTTATCAAGTTCTTTCGCTTTATCAAACGATTCTTTTGCGATTGGAAATCCATCGGCAACCAACGATTTGTATTTGGTTTCGCGGGTTGTATCAAACGCGGCATACACCAGACCTTTTACAAACCATGCTTTGGCAGCATTTTTTGAAGGGCCACCTTTTTTGTCAACCATAAACTCCTGGCTGGCCGTGGTAATGTCTATTATAGCTTTAGCTTCATCTAATTTACCGGCTTTTAATGCCTTCTCGGCATTGCCAACGTTAGGCTTAATTTCCTTTTGTGCAAAAGCCACAAAAGGCAGTACGCCCAGTACAAAAACAACTATTCTTTTCATTTCAATTTAAGGTTTAGTTCACTTTAATTTTGTTCTGTTTCTGGTTTAGGTTCAGTTGCTTCGCCTTCCATCTTCTGAATTTTCTCTACCGATGAGATGGCATCTTCTTCATTTAGCTTAATCAACCGAACTCCCTGTGTAGCCCGGCCCATCACACGCAATTCGGTAACACTAATGCGAATACTAATACCCGATTTATTAATAATCATCAGGTCATCGTTATCTACCACCTCCTTGATGGCAACAAGCTTGCCAGTTTTTTCGGTGATGTTGATGGTCTTTACGCCTTTGCCGCCCCTGCGGGTAATCCGGTAATCGTCAATAGAGGAGCGTTTTCCGTAGCCCTTCTCCGAAACCACCAGCAAGTTGGCATCGGCCCGGCTTATACACACCATCCCAATCACCTTATCCTCGTCCGACTCCAGTGTGGCCGCACGTACCCCGGCCGCTGTACGACCCATCGGGCGCACATCGGCTTCGTTAAACCGAACGGCCTTCCCTTCACTTTTGGCAATAATAATATCGTTGCTGCCGTTTGTCAATGCTGCATTCAACAAGCGGTCGCCATCGTTTATGGTTATGGCTGCAATACCGTTGGCGCGTGGCCGCGAATAGGCTTCCAACGAGGTCTTTTTAATCGTGCCCTTTTCGGTACACAAAATCACATACGTGTTGTTGAGGTAATTTTCCTCTACCAGGTCTTTTACATTCAAGATTGCCTTCACGCGGTCGCCTGGCTGAATGTTGAGTAGGTTTTGAATGGCCCGGCCCTTCGAGGTTTTGGTGCCCTCCGGAATTTCGTAGGCTTTTTTCCAATACACCTGGCCCTGTTCGGTAAAGATGAGCAAGTAATTATGTGCTTGCGCAATAAATAAATGCTCTGTAAAGTCATCTTCTTTGGTGCCGGCTGCCTTCGACCCAATACCACCCCGCCCCTGCGTGCGGTACTCCGATAGCGAAGTTCTCTTTACATATCCCTGGTTAGAAACGGTTATTACCATTTCTTCATTCGGAATCATGTCTTCGAGGGTAATGTCGTCATCGCTGTGCACTACTTCGGTTCTGCGCTTATCGCCATAGCGCTCTTTCATCTCGGTAAGTTCTTCCTTAATGATGCTCATGCGCAATCCTTCGTTACCCAGAATTTCATTCAGCCGGTCTATTAATGCTTTTACTTCGGCATATTCATTTTGAATTTTTTCACGCTCCAAACCGGTGAGGCGCTGCAAGCGCATTTCCAAAATAGCCTTGGCCTGAATTTCGGATAACTTGAATTGTTCAATCAAGCCGGCCTTTGCAATTTCTGGGTCGCGCGAGTTGCGGATAAGTGCAATTACTTCGTCTAAATGGTCGAGCGCAATCAGGTACCCTTCCAGTATGTGGGCGCGCTTTTCGGCTTCATTCAACTCAAATTTTGTTCTGCGCACCACCACTTCGTGGCGATGATCCACAAAATGAACAATCAGATCTTTCAGGTTAAGGGTTTGTGGGCGGCCTTTTACCAGCGCCACGTTGTTTACCCCAAACGAAGACTGAAGTTGGGTGTATTTGTAAAGGTTGTTGAGTACAATGTTGGGAATTGCATCTTTCTTCAGGTCATAAACAACCCGGTATCCTTCCCGGTCCGATTCATCGCGGATGTCGCTAATGCCTTCTAATTTTTTCTCGTTGATCAGAGCGGCAGTCTTTTCAATCATCTGCGCTTTGTTCACCATGTAGGGAACTTCGGTTACAACAATCTGATCGCGCCCGTTGCTATTGGTAACAATTTCTGCTTTGGCGCGAATAACAATTCTGCCTCTTCCCGTAAGGAAAGCTTCCTGCACACCCTGGTAGCCATAAATTAGCGCCCCCGTAGGAAAGTCCGGGGCTGTAACAAATTTCATCAGTTCCGGTATGGTAATGTCTTTATTGTCGATGTAGGCACAAATGCCATCCACAACTTCGGTAAGGTTGTGCGGGGCCATATTGGTGGCCATGCCCACGGCAATCCCACTCGATCCATTAATTAACAGGTTTGGAATTTTACCGGGCAACACGGTGGGCTCGGTAAGCGAGTCATCAAAGTTCGGTTGAAAGTCAACCGTTTCTTTGTTGATGTCGGAAAGCAATTCTTCTGCAATCCGCTTTAAGCGGGCCTCGGTATAGCGCATGGCTGCGGGCGAGTCGCCATCGATAGAGCCAAAGTTTCCCTGGCCATCAACCAATGTATAGCGCAACGACCAATCCTGTGCCATTCGCACCATGGTATAGTAAACCGAAGCATCGCCATGAGGGTGGTATTTACCCAACACCTCCCCTACAATACGGGCCGATTTTTTATAGGGTTTGTTGTAGTTTACACCCAACTCCAGCATGCCGTAAAGCACCCTGCGGTGCACCGGCTTTAAACCATCGCGCACATCGGGTAAGGCTCTCGATACGATTACCGACATCGAATAATCGATGTAAGCGCCCCGCATCTCGTCTTCAATATTTATCGGAATTATGTTTTGCCGTTCGGGCAAGTTGGTGCTTTCGTCAGCCACTGATTTGCAAGTTTAATGTAGTTGGATTTTCTGCTGCCAGGCAGGAAGAAAATCGTCCCTGCAAGGTATGTAATTTTGATTAATCTGTAAGCCGGCAAGGTGGCTTACCCCGGTTTTTTTAACTGCCGAAAGTGCGATTTACCGGTAGCTAATAAGGGTTTAGTTTACGCTTGTTTTTGCCCTTGTACTTTATCAGTTCCGGATGGTTTTCGCCATAACCGGGGTTCTGTTTTTTGAAGATCGGATGCACGCGGCTCCGGTACTCTTTATTACCGTGTGCATGGTTAATCTGAATCTTACAGTCTTTGAGGTAGCAACGGGGTAACTCTGGAATTGAATAGGTTAAACCCACCTGCAGGTAGGCCGCATTCATGCGATGGCGGATGGTGCTATTGTTGCTTTCGGGCATGGCAAGGTTGTACCGTTTAAATTCGTAGCTGGTGCGCGCAAAAAGTCGCAGGTATTCAGAGAGTTCGCGCTCGGCTGTAACGCCAAGGTTAAAGTAGGCACCCCGTTTTATCAGGCTGTTGTCAAAGTTTCTACCTGGTTTGTAGCTGCCTACCTGTAGGTCGCCCGTAAACAAGTACTTATCAATTCGATAGAAAGAACCTCCGGCATAGCCAAAGAACTTGCGCATCCAGCCCTGGTAGTGGTCTGGCCTAAAAGTACCTATTTCCGCTTTGTACGAAATTGGCTCAAAGGTGCCGAGGGTAAGATGCTCATACCCATAGCCGGCACCCAGCCGGTATCGCTTCAAAAACTCATAGTGTATTGTTACCTGAAAGGGAATGTTTTTGCCTCGGCCCTTAAATCCTATTTTGGCAGTGTCGCCCCGAACCAGAAAGGTTGCCGGGGTAATCGCTAACGTATCGCGCTTGGCGCGATTTATCCAATTGGTATAGGTAGAATCAAAGGTGGTATTGTAAAATACGCGGGGCTTAAATCCCGGCCGTTTCAAAATTCCGAAATCATCCAACCCGTGCTGCATGTAGGTGTTGCCATACCCCAGGCTAGCCCCAAACCGGAACCGCGTTATAAACTTGCGGATGGTGTTGGGTTTTCGTTCGGCATAAATCGTCTCCAACGGAAAAGTGGGCTTCTTATCGTCCTGTGCTACCGCTAATTCCGGAAACAGAAATACGCCCAGCCATAAGGAAAGAGATATGCAGAACTTTTTGTTCAGGATGAATGATTTTAAAACCTTAAAGATAGCAGGCAGAACGGGATGGTAAAAATCAATATCCGAACTGGCCGTAATTTGGGTACCGGCTTTCTAACGAACTAAAGGTATGAAACAGTATTTGCCCGCGCGTAAGCTGGTAATTGAAAGTGTGGGTATCGGTTTGGGCTCCGGTTTGAAGTTTTAATGTGATGGAGCTCTTGCCTTCGGGTAAGGCAAGGCGCGTATAATAAATGCTGTGCGGCAAAGTTTGCCAGTTACGGGTATCGGCTTTTTCTGTTATGGCATTAATAACTCCCAACACCGAACCCAGGGCTTTGTCTTCTTTACGTAACTGATTTTCGGTAACCTTTTTTAAGGCTGCCCGAATCAACGCCTTGCTCAGCTCCAGGTGCATGCGCTGTTGCAAACTTTTAAAGGCAATCTGGTTTACATCTTCCAGCAGTTGCAATGGTAGCTCGGCCTCATTTGCCGTAATGGTGGCCTGGCTATAAAACTGCGGCCGCTCCAGGTATCGCGGAAACGCCACTCGAAAGATTTGGAGATTGCCAAGGCCGTCTTTGTCTTTCTGATCATAACCATCCAGCGAAAAGGGAAAACTAATGCCTAATTGTTCGTTATAGAAATACACCCAATTATCGCGCTTGTTAACCGCAAAGGTAAGCCCCCACTCGGCTTTGATGGGCGCCAGCCCGTTGTGCCAGAAAAATATTACTTCGCCACCCGTGTGCGGTTTATATTCATACTCGGGCATTTGCAATTTTGCTTTAAAGAATTCAAACTCTTCGGTTAAACCACTTAGCCAGGCGGTACGCAACAAATCAACTTTAAGCTGTTGGGGTGTGTGGGCACGAAACAACCGGCTGTAATCTTCCTCGTACACGGCAAGGGCATTGCGGTACGCTATAAACGCATTGTTATAATCTTTATCAGATTCATAAATCAAACCCATTAGGGTATGGATGAAGGCATCGCGCTGATATTTTTCGTTGCTACTGTAGCGATCGCTGAGTTGTTGGAGGCGGGTATTTACCCTGCGGCATTCTACCAGGGCGGCTTGCGTATTTCCAAGTTTCAAATAGTTGATGGCTTTGTAATATAAAACCATCAGGTGTTCGTGGTCTTCGCCTCGATAGGTGGTAATAGTGGGGTTAGTGAGGTACGAGGCAACCTCGTTCAGATAATTGATGCGGTAATCTTCACCAAACAAATAGGCCTTTTCAAAGTAGCGGTTGCTCTCCTCGTACTGGCCTGTCATAGAAAGCACCAGGCCATTGTTTACATAATAGAGAAACTCCCGTTTGCTGTTGGCTTCTTTCGTGTTGCTTTGCAAGGTGGCCAAAGCCGCCTGTAAATTGCCGCGCTCAAACTCCTGATTAAAGCTCTGATTAGCCTGGTAGTAACTTGCGCAGCCGGCTGTTAGCCACAGCGCCAGCAGGGTGGTTGCCTTTGCAAGGTGTTTGCTTCGAAAGCGCATAGCCCACGCAGGTTACTTACGAATGTATTTTTTAATCTCGTGCTGTCCGTACCAGATGCGCTTGTTGGTTTGCATATCGGTAAGAAAAAGTGTGGTGATGTAATTAACTACCCGCTGCTTGTTCAACACATCCGTTTCGGAAGTCATCTCGCCAAAGAGCATGAGGTTGGCGCCCGTTTCTTTACCCCATTGCGCTACTGTGGCCGGATCGGCAAAGTCCTGTTGTTGGGCCCGCTCTTCGCGCAGTTTATCCCGAAAGGTATCGGACTCCACCAGGTCGGCCAGGTTGGAATTGAACAAGGCAACTTCAAATTTTTTTATGTAGGTGGTGGCATCGATGTGCTCGCTGGTGCGATTGCGGATAAGCCCAACAATAATAGCCGGGCGTTTACCCAACTCTTTTGCATACTCTTTATACCGTGTGCTGCTTACCAATTCGGCAATCATCTTATCGGCAACCTGGCGCGAGTCCGTATCGTTCCAACGGCCGCTCAAATCTATTTGCTGATTTGGATCGATGCGCGATACCGTTGGCGAGCACCCAATCAGCAACACCACCAACAAAAGAACACTTGTTATTTTCATGCACTCGCGGTTACAACTTTCAGGCCAGTGATTTTAAACGGGCTATTACCGCTTTTGGGTTTGCATCGGAGAACACAAAATTGCCGGCTACCAATACACCAGCGCCAGCCTGAATAAGTTTATCGGCATTCCCTTGGTTTACACCGCCATCAATCTCGATAAGGGCTTTCGAGTGCCGGGCTTTCAATAAAGCTGCCAGCTCTGTTGTTTTGGTGTACGTGTTTTCAATAAATTTTTGGCCGCCAAACCCCGGGTTAACCGACATGAGGCAAACCAGGTCAATGTCGGCAGCAATATCGGTTAGCAACGCCACGGAAGTATGTGGATTGATGGCCACACCGGCTTTCATGCCGAGTGCTTTTATCTGCTGGATCGTGCGATGTAAATGGGTGCTCGCCTCCAGGTGCACCGTAAGAACGTCAGCGCCCGCATCGCGAAAAGCTTCCAGGTAGCGCTCGGGTTGCACAATCATTAAATGAACATCTAATGGTTTGCTACTGTGTTTTTTAATCGCCTGGGTTACCGGAATGCCCAACGAGATGTTGGGAACGAACACTCCGTCCATCACATCGATATGAATCCAATCTGCAGCGCTGTCGTTCAGCATTTCAACTTCGGCCTGCAGGTTGGCAAAATCTGCCGCAAGAATAGAAGGAGCAATAAGTGCCATAGGTAATCGGAATGAAATCGCACAAAGATAAACAGGGAATGATGCTTTGCCAGCTTATTGTTTCATGATCCGCACGGTTGCCTGGCGATTTCCGGCTTTTAACCGTACATGATACAAGCCTGCCTGCAGCGTAGAGAGATCGTACTCGAAAGGATTGTTTTGCCAATTTACCTGCAATCGCACTTCCGAAACTTTACTGCCTTTGCTATCAAAGATGACAACCTCAATGGGGTCTTCAATTTCTGGCACTTGAATAAAGAAAGTATTGCCAACCACAGGGTTTGGGAAAACGGATAAAGTTTGCGGTTGTGGTGGCGGAGTTAAATAATTTACTACTGCCTGAAAATGCGGAATGCCATAACCCAATAAATTATCTGGGGCTGAGGATTGGCTGGCGGACTGGGTAAGGGCATTATACACTTCGGCTGCGGTAAGATTTGGATAGGCCTGCCACACACCGGCAGCAAGACTTGCTACCAGTGGACTTGCCAATGAGGTTCCGGAGGTTGTGCCTAAAGCACCACTCGCACGGATTACCGTTGTTCCTGAACCTAACGCCACCACATCGGGTTTCAGGCGACCATCGGCCGTAGGGCCAATAGAACTGAACGGACTTCGCGTAGCCGCTGCGGTTATGGCTCCTGTGGCCAGCACCCCGGCTGCATCGGCTGGCGGGGTTACGAATTTCCAGGCTACGCTGCCTTCATTGCCGGCACTACACACCACCAACATGCCCCGCTCGGTAGCCATACGGGCTGCGCGGGTTACAATAGCCGTAGCGCCATCCAGTTGCGCAGTGGTGTAATTCATTGCCGGGTTATCGAACAGATTATAGCCGAGGCTGGAATTAATAATCTGCACCCCGGCACTGTCTGCTTTTTCAGCAGCGAAAGTCCAGTTAAATTCTTCAATGCGGTATTCTGAGGCAACATCTTCTGTTAAGTACAAATAAAAATCTGCTTTATAAGCCCCGCCTGTGTAGAGGCCTTCGCTGTAAGCAGCCATCACCGAAAGCACTTCTGTGCCATGATCATCGGCTGTAAATACATTGGGTGTGTTGGTAACAAAATTATAGGTATGCTTTAAGCGGCCTTCGCCTGTTAATAGCGCAAATGGAGCCGTTACATCTACACCCTGAAAGCCAGCATCGAATACTGCAATGACAATACTTTCGCCCCGATACCCTTGCTGGTGCATGGCCGTAAGTCCCAGTTGTTGCAATTGAAACAGGTTGGCCGGCTCATCACTTTCGGTTTGATTGCGGGCGCGGATCTTTTTTGTTCGTCCGTTGCTAAGCCGCTGCCCGGGCGCCACCAACTCTACATGCTGCACACAACTCAGCGCCTCGAGTGCCGGCACTTCGGTTTCGGTGGCTTGTATTAAAACTCCGTTAAACCATTTCGAAGTAAAAAATGTAGCTACGCCAACATCTCTAACTTGTTGCACATAAGCAGGATTTACCGGCAGGTCTTTCTCATTTAAACTAATCTGCTGTTGTTGCCTGCGGGCGATGCTCTTCGCACTTAGATAATCTGCAGGTTGGGTAAGTGTGTAAGGGGTGCCGGTTTTGTCTTTAAAAAAAACAAAGTACCTGTTGGTTTGGGCAACTCCAGTGGAAGTGCCTATCGCGCAAAGCAGAACCAACAGACTACGGCACATAGTCTATTAATGTTTGGGTATAACCTTCTCCGCGCTGCTGGCCGCTGCACCCGCCCGTGGTGCAGAATTCAAGTTGCAAAACTTCTTTAAAGATTAGTCCTGCATTGCGGGCATATACTTCTTTCTGCAAATCTTGCCCAATAATAGCATCGTACAAATTGCTAAGTACTACCGTTAATGTGTTATCGAAATTCAAGCCGCTTTGCAACTGCCGGGGTACCCTGTAATCCTCAATACGGTACAACCGTTGTTGCGGGGTAGTAACATAACCTATAAGAAATGGGGGTTCGTTGTTGTATTGGTTACCATCCCACGTGGTGGCGGGCCCCACCGGAAACACAAGTTTTACCCGGTTTATGTTGCTTTCGTTTACAATCAACTGGCTGCCTTGCACGCGCGCAGTCCAGGTTTCAACAATCTGCCATGGGCCCGCTGCTTCTGTACGGGTTTCAATTTGCAAGGTGTAGGTTGTAATTGTAGTTGCAGTTGTGCTGCCGATAACGGAAATCCGCTGTTGGTAATCACTTTCAACGGGTGCATTTAAGTAAGAGTACGTGGTTTTATGAATTGCATAAGTCCACTCCTGCCCTACACGTAACGGAAAGTAATCCAATCCCCAATCGATACTAACCGGCTTCTCATCGCCACAGGCCACTACCAGTCCCACCCAAATTAACCAAGTGTATTTCATCCGGCACAATTTCATTCCAAAGTTATTTTTTCTTTTTGATATTTGAGCCATGGCCTTAGTAACCAAAGTAAAAGCGGGTAAGATTACCAACCTTACCGATGCGCGGTATTGCGCAGGTATGGGTGTAGAATGGATTGGCTTTCCGGCAGCCACCGTAAGTGCAAAAACTTTTTCTGAAATAACCGGCTGGTTAGCTGGTCCACAATGGGTAATCGAATTAGGCTCAGCGCCCTGGCCCAACCTGCAAGCGTATGGTAGCCCTGTGTGGCAATGCAGTTTCGATAATCTTGCTGAGGCGCTAAGCTTGGCTGGGCAGCTGATAGTGGAATTGCCGGCCAAAGATTTGCAGGCGGCCAACCCGCACTTGCTAAGCAATAGTAACAGAATTGAGGCGTTGCTGCTCACGCATGTAAGTGCCGGGTTTTCTTTTGCTACGCTACAATCAGATTTTAATTCCTTTCCTGTACTAATTGATTTGGATACATGTGCTTTTGAATTACGCGATCTGCTTGCCTGGCCAAATGGCTTGCAGGTTAGTGGTGGCACGGAAGAACGTCCCGGCTTACGCGATGTGGCTGCGCTGGCTGAGGTGCTGGAACAATTGGAGGTGGAGTAAAGTTGAAACAAACCACTAATTATTATTCCAACCTTGCGTGTGGGTTGTCCGCAGCGCAAAGCCTCCCGGAATTAAAGAAATTTAGATTCTTCGTTTTGACTGTTAATTATTGGGAAGTTTAATCCTTAAACTTCCCAATTGCTCTCTCTACCGCTTTGCCAGCCACGTCTTCATATTGGCAATCCAATGGTTTGCCTTCTTCCAGCCAGCGCTCAATTTTTTTTAACGACTTCTTCTTTACTTTTTTCAAAACCGGTACACCCAGTTTTTTAAGAGCAGCGGCATTACAATGCTGTTCGTATTGGCTCTTCATAGGTACCACTAACAGCTTCTTGTTCAAGTGCAATACTTCGGCCGGGGTTTCGAAACCAGCGCCACACAATACGCCTGTAGCGGTAACCACACTCTCTATAAAATTGTGGCCACTAACCGGGTACACCGAGATGCGCCCTACATGATACGGCTTTTGCGTGTGCTTGGAAAAAATGTGCCACCGTACTTTGGGTATTTTCAAAAGCAACTGTACCAATTTTTTGTCATCGTAGGCGGGCAAGTAAATCGTGTAGTGCCCCAGGTCTTTCGGGGTTGCTTCGCGAATGGCGGTGCGGATAACCGGAGTAAAAATATTCTTATCGTATTCTTCGAAATGAAAGCCTACATATTTTTTAACAGGTGCATAGTTTTTTAGCATCCACTCGCCAAAGGGATCGACAAATTTTGGCCGGGGCGATTTTTTCGAAAGCAACGCGGCCTGGTGGCCTAACCCTATAATTGGAATTTCTTTGTTGCGACAGGCCCAGGCTGTTATTGGTTCAAAGTCGTTTACTACGAGGTCGTACTTTTCTACCGGAAATGTTTTTATTTCTTTGATAACATCCTTCGAACTGTTTTTTTGAAAAGTCTTTAGAAAGTTAATGCCGCCTTGCTTTCCAAAATAAAAGCTTAACCCTTTGGATTTATATTTTACCGGATAGGGTAATACAACTTCGGCCTGGGCGCCACTAACAAATAGATCTAACTTACCATGATTTTGTAATTCAGGAATAATATCTACCGCCCGGCTAAGATGCCCGTTACCGGTGCCTTGAATGGCGTAGAGGATGTTCATTTTTTGGTGGTAAGAAACTCGTTTACAAGGTCTTTAAATATTTCGTTATTATCCAGATTGTTGCGTACGTTTTTAGGAATTTTAATGGTACGTGCAACGGAATCGTCATAGTAATGATAAATGTGCCATTGGCCTTCGTTGTATTCCAACGAAGTTAAATTTTCAATCCAGTCGCCTGAGTTCAGGTAAACCACTTCGCCCTTATCGGTGGTAATCTTTTTTATTTCCGGTTGGTGTATGTGGCCACACACCACATAGTCGTAGCCGTTGCTAATGGCAATATCGGCAGCTGTTTGTTCAAAGTTGTTAATGAATTTTACTGCTTGCTTAACGCTGTCTTTTACACGTTTGGAGAGTGAAATCTTATTTCGGCCTAATGCTTTTAAAATAAAATTTACGAATGAGTTAATAAGAATCAGGGTATCGTAGCCTACCGCGCCTAATTTAGCCAGCCATTTAGAGTGTTGCATGGTAACGTCAAACACATCGCCATGAAAAACCCAGGCCGATTTACCATTCAGGCTTAGCACTTTCTTATTGGCAATCTGAAACGAACTTAACCGAAAACCGGCAAACTTGCGCAGCATCTCGTCATGGTTTCCCGTTAGGTAGGTTACCTTCGTGCCTTTAGCTATTAAACCGGTAATATGCTTAACCACTTGCATGTGGCTTTTAGGCCAATAGCGCTTGCTAAACTGCCACATATCGATGATGTCGCCATTTAAGATGAGTCGTTTTGGCTTTATTGATTTCAGGTACCGGAGCAGTTCTTCTGCATGGCAACCGTAGGTACCCAGGTGGGTGTCTGAGATAATTACCAGCTCTACTTCGCGCTTACGTTTGCCCATTGGGTTTATTGCAAATCAACAATTATTACTTTATCGGGCTGTAACCCGGATATTACCAATATGTTACGTGCTAAACCTAAAGCGAAGGTATTTGATACTTTCACCCTTTGCAGCAAACATTTCTTCGTATTTGGTTTTAATATTATAACATTCGGGTTGCAAGCCCGAGGCGTACAAATCGTGCGTAAACTTTAAGTCCGCCACATCGTTTCGCAAGCCTAATTCTTGCAATGTAAAATTGAAAAGCTCGGTATTGTCAGTTTTAAAACGAAAGTACCCTCCGGGCCGCAGCAACTTCTTATACATGTCCAGGTAACCGGTACTGGAAAGTCTGCGCTTGCTATCGCGAATGCGCGGGTGCGGGTCTGGAAATGTAAGCCAGATTTCGTCCGCTTCGCCATCGGCAATAAAACTCTCCACAAATAAAATTTCTGTTCTAAGAAATGCCACATTCGTAAGGTTGGCTTCTACCGCCCATGTGCTTCCCTTCCACAACCGGTCGCCTTTTTTATCAACACCAATAAAATTTCGCTCCGGAAAAAGTTTAGCCATCCCAACAGAATACTCGCCCCGGCCGCAAGCTAACTCGATGGTTATGGGCCGCTCGCGCTTGAAGTAAGCAGCATTCCAGTTTCCTTTAATCTTTAAATAGATTTCTTTGCCAGGCTCCAGCACATTATCGCGTTGCGCGATTATTTCAAAACGTTTGAGTTTGCTTTTCACAAATTTTCGATTTCGGCCACTACAAAGGTACTACCTCCAATCAAAACTAAATCGTTGTGTTGGGCATGGCGATTCGCTGTTCGGATGGCTTCGTTTACATCTGGAATAATTTCTCCTTTTAATCCGACTGCATTTGCATGTTGGGCCAAAGTTGTGGCATCCATGGCACGCGGAATGTTGGCCTGGCAAAAATAATAGTGCGCATCGGCTGGCAGCAGGTTCAGGATTTTCCGCACATCTTTATCCTTTACCATTCCCCACACCCAATGCAATTGGCTAAAGTTTACCGTGTGTAGTTGATTCAGAATTTCTTTAATGCCCGCTTCGTTGTGGGCTGTATCGCAGATTGTGAGCGGATTATCGTTTAACTTTTGCCATCGGCCTTTTAATCCGGTTAAACGGCCAGCATGCTGAAGCCCATTTTGCACGTGTGCGGCAGAGATGCTAAACCCTTGTGCGCGTAGCTGATCTACTGCGGCCAGCACACCGGCTATATTTTTAGTCTGATACTGGCCTTGCAAATCGCACTTGAGTTGCAGTTGCCCGGTACCTGCAACTACATTAAACCGATCGTTTGTTTTAGCAACTTTGTAATATTGATCTGCAAAGATAATTGTGCTGTTGGTTGCGTGAGCCGTTGCCCTGAAGACCGGTTCAACCCCGGCCTGTGTTTCACTTACTATTACAGGTACATACGGTTTAATGATGCCTGCCTTTTCAGCAGCAATTTTTGATAGTGTTTCACCCAGTATCTCCATGTGGTCCCAACTGATGTTGGTGATTAGCGAGAGCACAGGAGTGATTACATTGGTGGAATCTAACCGCCCGCCTAACCCCACTTCAATTACTGCAAGCTCCACGTTGCTTTGCGCGAAGTAGTCGAAAGCCATTGCCACCGTAATCTCAAAGAACGAGGGTTTGATAGATTCAATGTGGGGTTTAATCCGCTCAACAAAATCTATAACAAACTGGCGGCTTACCGCTAGCCCGTTAATGCGAATGCGCTCGGTAAAATCTTTAAGATGTGGCGATGTATAGAGTGCGGTTTTGTAGCCGGCTGTTTGCAGAATGGCAGCCAGCATGTGCGAGGTACTACCCTTACCGTTGGTGCCTGCTACGTGTACACTTTTAAACTTTGTATGGGGGTTACCCAATGCGTTGCATAATGCGATTGTATTGGTTAAATCATTTTTGAAAGCGGTTGCCCCAATACGCTGGTACATGGGTAAGTTTCTGTAGAGGTAGTCAACGGTCTCTGCGTAATTCATGGCCCGCGAAATTATTGGCTTTGAATAGAATAAAAAAGGGCCGCTTGAGCGACCCTTAAATCATTTTAAGCTGTTTACTTACTTGCCGAGTTTAATCAACTTATAACCCAGCGAAAGCTGGATTACCTGATTTTTTGTTGCTTGCAAACTTGCATCGTCTTCAATTTTAGAAAGCCCCAGGTTGTAGCGGGCATCTATGGTTAAACCGAAAGGCAAATCCCAACCAACACCTAAACCTAAGCTTACATCGCTACCCTTGTACAAGTTCTTTGCTTTTTCGGTATAAGTGCTTCCTTGATAGTTCTGTTTTATCTCGCCCCCGGTAAGAAAGCCAAACTGCGGGCCTGCCTGCAGGTTAATACCGGCAACAGTGTAGAGTTTAAGCATAACCGGGATGTTCAGGTAATTGAAATTGGCTTCGCCATCGCCCGAGTTAAATTTAACTTTGGAGCCTTGCTGTGAAAACAATAACTCCGGCTGGATACCAATTTTGGTTAGTTTAATTAAGGCAAAGGCACCACCATGAAAGCCGGTTCGGTTTTTATAATTTTCCCCGGCACTGGAGTTAACATCTAACTTTGCAAAGTTAGGCCCGCCTTTTATACCTACTGCAAACTGAGCCTGTGCACCGGCTGTTAAGGTACCTGTGCAAATAAGGGCAACAACAAGTAGTTTTTTCATATTTCAAATTTTTGGTTTTGCTAATAACGACAAATTCCGGGCCATCTTACCCCTACCTTGCTAAATAAATAAATAAGCCGAGCGATCCGGTAAGACCAGAATCCGTGCTTTTATTGTCGTTAAGATCCTTTGATGTAGTAACCGAATAACCTAACTGAGGTTCCAACCCAACCTGGTCGCTAAGTAAAATTACATAACCCAGGGCAGCACCCACCGATGAGATCTTGCTTGTGTACTCTCCGCTGTAATCGGATTTAGATTTACTTTTACCAAACCCAGCACTTGCCTGTAAATAAAATTTTTGATAGTAATACCGAAGAAATGGAGTTAACACGATCAGCGTTGTTGATTCATTATAAACGTTTCCGCTAGGCGACTTGTACTTGCTAAAGCCCAGCGAAATCTGTGCACCAATCGCCAGGTTGTCAATCAAAAAATAGCCGGCCTGTGGCGAAATAGTAAAGTTGGTATGCTTACCATTACTGTAGGTGCCAAATGAAGTTTTTGTTTCCGATGAAATTGAACTGAAGCCAAGGTTGCTGGAACCACCTAGCAAAACTGTGCCCTTGCCGGTAAACTGTGCGAACAAGGCTGTAGTTGCCATTGCCAGCAAAATTGTAACTGTTATTTTTTTCATGTGTTTGAGATTTTGAATTGAAATTTACGAAATAGAAGCGGTTAAGGTTGTACTATCGATTCCTGATTGCGGATTTTTTCCTTTAATGGCGCTATAGAATTTTATCAGATGCTGCAGGTCGCGATCGGCATTACCTGTTGGCAAAAATGGGGTACCAATTACAATGCGTTTGCGCGCGAAATCAAAGCCACACGGAATGATGGGAACCCCGGCACCCAATGCGATGTAATAGAAACCGGTACGCAACTTAGTTACTTTTTTCCGGGTGCCTTCCGGAGCCAGCGCCAGCACAAACTCTTCGTGGTTGTTAAAGATTTCAACCACCTGCCGCACCAGGTCGTGCTTGTGGGCGCGGTTAACCGGGTGGCCACCTAACCACCGGAAGAACCAACCGTAGGGTGCTTTGAAGAGTGAATCCTTCCCCAGGAATTTAGTACCCTGCATACGTAAAATACTGCGGGCCATAACCCCTACAACAAAATCCCAATTGCTGGTATGGGGCGCCACGGCCACAAGGTATTTTTTTAAAGTAGCCGGAAACGAACCTTCAATCTTCCAACCAAGGCATTTGAAAATTAAAACATACAACGGGCGCAACATACCTAAAGCAATGTGTTGAGTAACTGATCATCGGCATTGTAAGGAATTGTTATACTTAATTGCTGCGATGCCGCTGAAGCGATGGCTTCCAATGCCCCTTCGTTGCGGGCCCACGCCCTGCGTGCAATGCCATTGTTCACATCAAAGTAGAGCATGTTCCTTAGTTTTCTATCGGCATCGGCTGAGCCATCCAATAGCAGTCCAAACCCGCCATTAATTACTTCGCCCCACCCTACACCACCACCGTTGTGAATGGAAACCCACGTAGCGCCTCTAAACGAATCGCCAATTACATTGTGAATGGCCATATCCGCTGTAAAGCGCGAGCCATCGTAAATATTGGAGGTCTCGCGGTACGGACTATCAGTACCAGATACATCGTGGTGATCGCGACCTAAGACAACGGGGCCAATCTTACCCTTTCGGATTGCCTGATTAAAGGCTGCAGCAATTTCTATTCTCCCCTCGGCATTAGCGTAAAGTATGCGGGCTTGCGAACCAACTACAAGCTTGTTTGCTTTTGCAGATTTAATCCATTGAATATTATCGGCAAGTTGCCCTTGAATGGAGGCGCTGGCATTGGCAGCCAGGCTTTCCAAAACTTCGAGCGCAAGCGTATCGGTATAGTCCAGATCGGATTCTTTACCAGAGGTACACACCCACCTAAATGGCCCAAAGCCATAATCGAAACACATGGGCCCCATAATATCCTGCACGTACGATGGGTATCGAAAGGAAATACCATCGGCTGCCATTACATCGGCACCAGCCCGCGAGGCTTCCAATAAAAAGGCATTTCCGTAATCAAAGAAATAGGTTCCTTTGGCCGTATGTCTGTTTATTGCCGCAGCATGTTTACGAAGTGTATGTTGTACCTGCTCTTTAAACTTATCGGGCTCATCGGCCAGCATTCGGTTCGACTCTTCGTAACTAAAGCCAGCCGGATAATAGCCTCCGGCCCACGGATTATGAAGCGAAGTTTGATCGGAGCCGAGATCAACAAAGAGATTCTCGGCATCAAACTTTTCCCACACATCTACAATATTGCCTTGGTAGGCTATCGAAACAACTTCTTTGTTTGCTTTGGCTTTACGCACCCGGCTAACCAATTGGTCTAAGTTTGTAACCACTTCATCTACCCAACCCTGCTGGTGTCGCTTTTCAGTTGCCCTGGGATTAACCTCGGCAACAACTGTAATGCAACCAGCAATGTTGCCGGCTTTTGGTTGGGCGCCACTCATGCCACCAAGCCCGGAGGTAACAAATACTTTGCCGGCCAGGCTCTCGCCCTGTTTAGCAATTTTTCTTCCGGCATTTAAAATCGTAATGTTAGTGCCATGCACAATTCCTTGCGGGCCAATGTACATGTAACTACCGGCTGTCATCTGGCCATATTGTGTAACGCCAAGGGCATTGTATTTTTCCCAATCATCGGGTTTCGAATAGTTAGGAATCATCATACCGTTAGTAACCACTACCCGAGGCGCTTCTTTTGAAGATGGAAACAAACCCAGCGGATGCCCGGAGTACATGTGCAGTGTTTGCTCGTCTGTCATGCTGGCCAGGTATTTCATGGTAAGCAGGTACTGTGCCCAGTTTTGAAATACAGCACCGTTGCCTCCGTAGGTAATTAATTCGTGCGGATGTTGCGCCACTGCCGGGTCGAGATTGTTCTGAATCATAAGCATGATGGCTGCCGCCTGCAACGATTTTGCTGGGTATGCGGCAATTGCACGCGCATGCATTTCGTAATCCGGCCTAAAGCGGTACATGTAAATGCGGCCGTACGTTACTAATTCATCCAGAAATTCTTTTGCCAGTACGGCATGATGCCGCGGGTGGAAGTACCGTAGCGCATTGCGAATGGCCAGTTTCTTTTCCGCGATCGTAAGGATGTCTTTTCGCTTGGGAGCATGGTTAACCGTTCTATCATAAACTTTTACGGGCGGAAGGTTTTCCGGTATTCCTTGCAAGATGAGGTTTTGAAAATCGGTGGCGTTCATGCAGCAACTTGCTTTTCAAAATGGGCGCTCGTAAAATTATCTTTTGCAAAGCGGTAACCGTATTCAAAAATCTCCTGCACTTTGCTCAAATCCATACTGCTGTATCGATCCATTCCGGGCGGCTCAATCCAAACATCGCACAAAGGTTTATTAAGTTGGGCATTTGCGTTGATGCTAATCAACATACTGCGCTCCAATACCAGTTTCATGTTGGTTACATCAAAGTCGGCACTCAAATTATTGCAATGGCTACCAACCAGCAAATCGCAATTGCCACGAATGGATTTGGCGGGTAGATTATCCAGCAGGCCACCATCCACAAACATATTTCCGTTCACATTTACTGTATTAAAAATAGCCGGTATGCTGCTGGAGGCAAGAATGGCGGTGATTAAATCGCCCTCTGTAAAATAATGTGCTTTGCCACTTCTTATGTTGATGGCGGCCACAGTAAGCGGCAGTTTTAATATGGAAAAATCGGACGGAAGATTTTTAGTTAGCATCTCTTTGAGTCCATCCATGGTTAAAAGGCCCGTCCAGGCAAATGCCGGGCGTACTGCTTTAAAGAAACTCAGGTGTTTGAGGAGTTCAAAAATCTTATCGGGCGTATGCCCGGCCGCATACAAGGCTCCTACTATCGACCCGGCACTGGTGCCGGCCACGCAATCGAAGGTAACTCCTTTTTCGTCCAGTGCTTTCAGAATACCAATATGGGCAATGCCCCGGATTCCACCGCCCGACAATACGATGCCTCGTTTCATAAAATTTCTTTTAATGAAAATGTTTTATCCAGGCGCACTCCTTTTTCAGTTTGTTGCACGGTGCAACATTCATGCACAGGGTCGTGCTCTAAAAATAAAATGTACTTATTGGCTGCCGCCTCATTTAAAAAAGCTTCCTTCTCTTGTAGTGTGATTAATGGCCGGGTATCATAGCCCATCAAATACGGTAATGGAATGTGGCCCACTGATGGTAATAAGTCGGCCATAAAACAAATGGTATGGTTCTTATACCTTATTTTCGGAATCATCATTTTATCGGTGTGCCCCGATGCATAAAATAGTTCCATAAAATCAAATGGACTTGAGCGGCCTTCCTTTTCTTTAACGAACTGAAGCTGGCCACTCTCCTGCATTGGTAAAATATTTTCTTTAAGAAAGCTGGCCTTTTCGCGGGCATTGGGTTTTGTAGCCCAGTGCCAATGGTCTTCGTTGGTCCAGTATGTGGCGTTAGCGAAAGCCGGCACAAGCTTTTCTCCATCTCTCTTAATACCACCACCGCAATGATCGAAATGCAAGTGCGTGAGAAACATATCGGTTAATTCGGCTGGTGAAAATCCTGCCTGCTGAAGTGAACGCTCCAGCGATGCCTCGCCATTTAGATAATAATGACTAAAGAATTTTTCATCTTGTTTGTTACCCAGGCCATTGTCAATCAACATGAGCGTGTTGTTATGCTCTATAAGCAGGCAGCGCATGGCCCAGTTACACAGGTTACGCTCATCGGCTGGATTGGTTTTTTGCCAAATGGATTTAGGAACCACCCCAAACATGGCGCCACCATCTAACTTAAAAAAGCCGGTATTGATTACGTGCAGGTTCAAGATTCAAAGATTTAAAAACCAAAAGTCAAATTACTGATTTTGAGTTTTAAATAATGAATAATAGCCTATTCTTTTACAACTCCCATCGAAGTAAACTTTTCGATGCGTTGGTTGATTCTTTCTTCGGGCGAAAGTTTGGTAAGTTCGGATGTAAGTTTCAAAATCACTTGCTTCACCTCTGCAGCCATCGTTTTTATATCGGTATGCGCACCGCCCAGGGGTTCTTTTATTACCCCATCTATTAGCTTAAGTGCATGCATATCTTTCGATGAAAGTTTCAACAACTCCGCAGCTTGCTCTTTAAAATCCCAACTGCGCCATAAAATAGCCGAACAGTTTTCGGGTGAGATTACAGAATACCAGGAGTTCTCCAACATCAACACGCGATCGCCAATGGCTATACCCAAGGCACCGCCCGAGGCACCCTCGCCAATAATGATGCAGATTATCGGAACGTTGAGCATAAACATCTCCTTCAGGTTGCGGGCTATGGCTTCGCCCTGGCCACGTTCTTCTGCTTCCAAACCTGGAAAAGCACCGGGGGTATCGATAAACGTAACAATAGGTTTATTGAACTTTTCTGCCAGCTTCATTAACCGCAATGCCTTGCGATAGCCTTCCGGGTTGGCCATTCCAAAGTTGCGTAGTTGCCGTTGCTTGGTATTGCGCCCTTTCTGTTGGCCTATGAGCATAAAGGTTTGACCTTCTATAGTACCAAAGCCGCCCACCATCGCTTTGTCATCGCTTACGGTTCGGTCTCCGTGTAGTTCTATGAAGTCTGTAGTTATTTCGTAGATATAATCCAGCGTGTACGGCCTGTCTGGATGGCGCGAAAGTTGAACCCGTTGCCAACCCGTTAAATTATCGAACGTTTCTTTTTTTAAATCGGTGATCTTTTTCTCCAACGCCTGAATTGCACTCTTAACAGAATCATCGCTGTCGTTAGCAAGATGTTTCATGTCAGCAAGTTTTGTTTCCAGTTCTGCGATGGGCTTTTCAAAATCCAAAAGGTTCATTGCCCGGGGTTAAATTTTAAACAAGGCTACAAAATTAGAAGATTTTTGAAATCGCAGCTTTGAATGTAAGGATTAGCCTTTTTAGACCGAAAAACGGTAATTGCCCGGATTGGAGGATGTAAAAAATATTCTTCACAAAAATGCCGGAATAAAAAAATTGCTGCCGGAATGTGGCAGCATTTACAGTATCAACTCGCCTGCTCCTTAAAGGATAATGAGTACCAACAAGATGGCTTCTATTAACAAGGCGTTCAACAGACCTTTCAGAAAAAGTGGTTTCTTGTTCATAAGCCTAAAAATTTAATATTCAAATGTAGAGTCCCGGAGATTGAACAAAAACCAAATCCCGGTAAACGGCAGATTTTAGGGGTAAAGTCCGATTTTAGACTTTTGGCAGCTCTTTTAAATCAGTATTGCTCCTGCGAGGGGTTGGGGGATTGGAATTTTTGCGCTTGAAATCTATTGCTCCAGTTGCATCACCTTAAGTCTTGCAGGTTTGATCTTATTAACAATCTCAATGGCTGATTATATACCACCTGCTCATGTAATAAAGTTAATAATGATCTCTAAGATTGTGTGTGTCTCGCGCAGAGACAGGGTCATGTTTTAAAACTTCAAGCGCGTTGCGGTACGGACACTGAAAAGAAACCGATCTCCTTCATGTCTCACGAGGCAATGGGTCAAGGTACGGGTCAGGATTTATGGGTACTGAAAGTTTGTAGTTAATTACCGGGCAGGCCTGAACAAAAAAAAGAGGGGCACTAACCCCTCTTTGCGGTCCGGACGGGACTCGAACCCGCGACCTCCTGCGTGACAGGCAGGCATTCTAACCAGCTGAACTACCGGACCATCCTTCTCCTTTTTAGTACCTATGCCCTAAAAATGAGGTTGCAAATATAGCTGTACCGTTATGGAATGCAAAAAACAATTGAAATATTTCAGAAACCTCACTACAGGTCTTTCATGCAACGAAAACCAACGGTAGCATTTCGCTCAAATTGCGCGGCTACCCGCAACAATACTTGCCGGTAGTGAAGTTCGCGCGGGCCGCCCTGCACATACCACCAACTGGAAGCCGGTTTAAAGTAGCTTCCGCCCTTCATTATTATGTATCGGTAACTACCGCTTTGGTAAACATCGTTCGTAAGTTGCCACACGCAGCCAGATAAATCGAATAAACCAAATGGGTTTACCCCCGATTTGTATTTACCTACCGGGTAAAGTGCACCATCGCCCAGGTTAGCGTGTTGAGGGTTAATGCCCTTTATCTGTTTCACTGTTAACGTTTCAGTTACATAGGTCTCTTCGCGGGTAACTGGTTTGGTTTGCTTCCAGGGCCACACGTTGCCTGCTGAGGTCTGGGCCGCATATTGCCACTCCAGTTCGGTTGGCAGGCGCTTACCGGCCCACGCGGCATAGGCCTGGGCATCCTCGTACGAAATATAAATTACAGGATGCAACTCTTCGCCCTTTGGAATTTTTCCATCAACCCAGTGCTTCAAAAAATTTACTGCATGAGAAGGTTTATACCCGGTTGCATCCATAAACAGTTTGTAAGCGGCATTTGTAACCGGGTACTTATCCATGGCAAAGGGTTTGAAGGTAATTACTGCACCCTCATTTTCTTTTGGATATGGAATGAATTCATCGCCTTGTGTAAATTTTATTGTGAGCGAGCCGCCCGGAATGCGAGCCATGCCCGCAGGAATTTGTTTTGCCGGAGATGTTGACACAACCGAGCTGATTAAGCGCGGGGTGCCGGGTTTCAAATAAAGAATCTGTTCATCGGTAAGTTCGCCCTCATCAAAAGCCTGTAGCACAAGTTTGCCTTCGTAGCGTGCAAAATGCTGAGCAATGTCGAGCTCGGCAAGCTGATGTGGCTGAAATACTAAGGGTTCTTTTTCGTAGTCCGGGTTGCCCATCCAGATTTTTATTACCCGTGGAAGTTTGGAACCAATTAGTTTACTTCCAGCTATTGCAAAGTCAAGCTCTTTTTTAAATACCGCGATACAACTTACTTCGCCTTCGTTGTTGGTACCCAGGTTGCGTGTCTCAAATCCAGCTACACTAACGTGCGCATACGTTGCTTCATTCCGCTTCGATACAATGGCTTCTTCGTGTTTCCATAAGTCGATAACCCGATTTGAATTTGCGGCTACTTTAAATAACGGGCCATTACTTCCGGCCGGGTTAAAGCTAAGGATAGTATAAATTGTTTTACTGCGGGCCGGGTCGTGCCATTGATTAACCCACACGCTGTCGCGCAAGCAAGAGATTAATGGAGTAAAATTTTGTGTAAAAGCTGTGGTGTTTTCGCGTAAGATGCGCGTGGTTTTGCCAAGGTATCTGTATTGTTGTTCTTCCCACTCCGGATGGCCCGGAGCAAATTGATTTATCTCTGTTCCGTAACCATTAAAGAAAGCAACGGCATACTCGCGTTGAATTGGTTCTTTGAATACTTCAGCCACCCGGAAGATGGCAAAATCGGGGCGAATGAATTTGTTGAGGTTAAGCAAAGGCGGATAATACAATGCGTTATGCACCCGGCCACTAATAATCTCAGGCATATCTTTGGGCACAGCCATGCCTTCGCTGTACATAATTACTCCAGGCTTAACGGCATCGGCAGTTTCCTGAAGTGCTTTGCTCGATTCGCCCTTTGTATCCAAGACCACGCCATCGGCCGAGGTTTCTTTGATCAGGTAGCTTAACCCGTTCAGGTGTCCTTCCGCTCGGGTGCTTTCATCCCAGGGATTGTATGCAATGAAAAAACGGGTACCCAGCATGCGCATGGAGTCGGCCTGTTGGCGAAGGTTTGATAAACCTCCGGGCAAATCGCGGTACAGATCAAATTGGTTTCGCTGATCGACTCCCAACGTAGGCCAGGTTGGCCAAATGCAGATCACATCATCACCACCGTACAATCTTTTACCACGTTTTAAAAACTCGGAAATCGTAAACCGCCCATCCTGATAAAAGTCCTTATCCCAGGCCATCATTAAATGCATTACATAGGCTTTGCGAATCCAGGCCAGGTCGGTGCGTTTAAAGAGTGTTTCATCAAATGAGGGCATATCGAACAAATACCGTTTCTGAAAGGCAATTTGAAGACCGGTTTGCCAGCTACCCGAATAAACATCTGCATAAAAATGATAGACTACCGAGCCACCGGGTTCCAGTAAAGTTTCAAATCTTTTGCGCGTAGCTTTTACCGGGCTTTGGGCGTTGTGTCTTGTAAGCCCCAACAGATTTAAGGAGTCGTTGAGTTTTAAACTGCTATACCCCAGTTCCCAGGCATTGTCGGGTACAATAACATTTACAGGAATTTTGCCAGGCAAGAATAAATGTGTGCGCGATAAACGGTGTTGGCCATAGCCGGTAATGAAGGCCTGCGTGTTTTCTTTACCAAAAGGTAAAATGTTTGACAGGGTAATGGGTTGCCTGGTGAGATTTGAAAATTTTAAAAGACCTTCAACACCCTGCCCGGTTGATTGGCTGGAGAACTCAACATTGAGTGGTGAATTTGCAGTGGTGTATTCTTTACCGTCAACCTCGAAAGTAGCCAGCGCCCGGGTTAGTGAAAACAGTTGGTTATCAATAACCACACCTTGCAGGGTAGCAGCATCCACTTTAAACTCAACGCGCTGCCGGGCATGAAGGTGGGTGCTGAAAAGAACAGCGAGGGCAACAAGAATGCTAATGCGAAGTACGCGAATCAATGGTAAGTCGTTTGATCATTTCGGGGCTAAGTGAATCGGTATAGGCTCCATAGGCATCTACGAGCAAACCTTTTAAGCCATTGGTAGCTTGTATGGCCATCAGAATCGCGCTGTCATCAGGATTAGTCATACCCTCAAAGCGGTGTACTTCATCTACATGAAACTCCGCAGGTTGAAGTTTTAAGTTTAGTGGTGGGCATTCAATCCATTCCGGATGCAGATTGAAATCGTGCCGGTAGCCACGTTGTTTTAAGTCGGCAATTGCCTCTGTCAATGTTTCGAAGGTTTTCATAGCCGGAGGTAATTTAAACCGATGCAATTAAAATAAAAAGCTATTTTTAAGGTTCGGTAAGCACTATGAAACACCTACTACCTGTTTTTCTTCTGCTCCTTTTTGTTTCGGCCTGCGGTACGGTTGGTAAGGGACAAAAAGTGGTAAAGCCGCGTACGCACAAGATGTGGGCTAAAGGCAACCGGTACGTAATCGATATTCCGGTTGGCAACCGGCATATTCAAATGTTTGAACGCAAGCGCACAAAAACGGTGCGCATGAAATAATCGCTGATGCGTGCAAGAGCAGCTCCCCTTTGCTGCCTGGTTTAAACAAGTCCTTTCAAAACCATCTCCAGGTTTCTTCTAAAGAAAAATTTTATGGGGCTAAGTTGCTGAATATGGGCGGTTACTACCGAGCCATAGAAAACCGTGCTCAACAAGTTGGTAAGGTCGCGCGTGGAAGCGGTTTTGGTAATTTCCTTTTTAAAGATTGCTTCGAGTGTAAACTTTTCAAACATCTGGTCAAGTGATTGTATCTCTACTGCCTGAATGTCTTTGATATCCTGAAAAAGGAGTTTCTTCTCTTCGGCTTTAACCGGAAACGGCTTGGGTGGTCTTTTCAAATCGGCCAGGTACGCAAATAAGCTAAGGATAATACCCGGGTGCAGTTCGCAATCTTCAGCCAGTTTGTCAAACAAGTAGGTAATTCCGGCCACACCTTCTTTGGGTTTATCGCGCAGTTCCACGGCCCGCTTCAAACACCAGATGCGAAAATAGTAAAGCAAAATATCTTCCTTTTGTGGAAAGTATTTGAACAGTGTTACTTTAGAGATCTTCACTTTAGAACAAATCTCTTCCACGTATAAATCATCGAACGATTTTTTGCCGATTAGTCTGATGGTGTGATCTAACACACTAAGCTTTAACCGGGCTGATTTTTCTTTTCGCAGGCTCATGGTAATCTTGGCATGGAAGTAATACATTTAAGGGCATAAAACCAATTCCCACATCTATGAAACGCCTCATTGTTCTACCGTTGGCTGTTATAATCCTTGCATGTACTTCAAGTAAAAAAGAAACCGTAGTTGGCCTGGTGGCCGATTCGGCTATGGTCGTTTCGGCTCATGCGCTGGCCTCGCAGGTAGGTGTAGCAATCATGCGAAAGGGAGGCAATGCCATTGACGCTGCCATTGCTACCCACTTTGCATTGGCCGTTGTATTTCCGGCCGCAGGAAATATTGGCGGTGGCGGGTTTATGGTGGTGCGATTAAAGGATGGCACTACCACTACGCTCGACTTTCGTGAAAAAGCCCCGGCTGCAGCAACAACTAACATGTACCTGGATGCAGATGGCAATGTAATCCCCACGCTTAGCACACAAGGGCACTTAGCTTCGGGTGTGCCCGGCTCGGTAGATGGTATGATAGAGGCGCATAAAAAATTTGGCACACTTTCGTGGAAAGATTTGGTGCAACCCGCCATTGATCTTGCCAGGCAAGGGTTCACCCTATCCGAACGGGAAGCCAATTGGTTTAGCGAAATGAAAGAAGACCTGAAAAAGTATAACACTGTAACACCCGAATTCTTATTGCGCGAAAGTTGGAAAGCAGGCGATAGTATTCGATGGACAGACCTTGCCCATACCTTAGAATTGATACGCGATGAAGGCCGGGCCGGGTTTTATGAAGGAAGCACTGCCGAAAAAATTGAGGCAGAGATGAAACGCGGCAAAGGTCTGATCACCAAAGAAGACCTGAAGAACTACCACGCTGTATGGCGCGAGCCGGTAATTGCCAACTATAAATCGTATAAGATCATATCCATGCCACCTTCCTCCAGCGGAGGTGTTTGCCTGATACAATTACTTAAATCGGTAGAGCCTTACCCAATAAAAAAGTGGGGCCATAATACCGTGCCTACGGTACATTTAATGACAGAAGCCGAGCGCAGAGTGTATGCCGACCGGGCGCTTTACCTGGGCGATCCGGAGTTTTACAGTGTGCCCCTCAGGCAACTAATCGATGATCAATATAATGATGACAGGATGAGCACCTACAATCCTGACAAAGCTACACCCAGTAGCGAAGTAAAGGCCGGCACCATTGCCGGCTACGAATCGGAAGAAACAACCCACTACTCTATTGTTGATCCTATGGGAAATGCAGTAGCGGTAACTACCACGCTTAACGGATGGTTTGGCTCGCACGTAGTAGTAGCGGGCTCCGGTTTTTTTCTGAACAACGAGATGGACGATTTTAGCGCCAAGCCCGGAGTGCCGAATATGTTTGGAGTAATTGGAGCCGATGCCAACAAGATAGAACCCAACAAGCGGATGCTAAGCGCCATGACTCCTACTATTGTAGAAAAAGATGGGCGCCTGTTTATGGTGGTAGGTACACCGGGTGGTTCTACTATTATCACTTCGGTATTCCAGGTAATTCTTAACGTAATTGAACACAATATGGGCATGCAGGAGGCAGTAAATGCAAAGCGCATCCATTCGCAATGGTTGCCCGATGCTATTATTCCCGAGAGCGGTGCGTTGAAGAAAGAAGATAGTCTTGCGTTGGTAAACATGGGACATAAGGTAACGCCCCGCAGAGTGATTGGCCGGGTAGATGCCATACTTGTACTACCAGACGGAAAGCTTGAAGGTGGTGCCGATAGTACACGTGGAGATGACCGCGCTGCTGGTTATTGATCCGGTTTCTCCTATGAGATTTTACATTCTTCATAGGAGAAAATGCTTGTTAATCCGGATAACTTGTTACATTTGAGCCCAATTCCGGTTTACTTTTTTAACCATTCCGGAAGAAACCACTAAACACTATTTATTGCTATGGCAAAAAAAGTAAAGAAGGCTGCTAAGAAAGCAGCTAAAAAACCTGCTAAGAAGGCCGCCAAAAAGCCTGCTAAAAAAGCCGCAAAGAAGTCGGCTCGCAAGCCTAATGCTGCCTTTATGGTTGCGCTTAATCCAAGCCCGGCTTTGGCTGCGGTAATTGGAAACAAAGCTGTTCCCCGCACTGAGATTATCAAAAAGTTGTGGGCTTACATTAAGAAGAACGGCTTGCAGGATTCAAAAAACAGACGCATGATTAATGCCGATGAAAAACTGAAAGTAGTTTTCGGAGGTAAGAATCAAGTATCGATGTTTGACCTGGCCAAACTGGTAGGCAAGCACGCCAAGTAATCCATCAGAATTACTGATGCTGAAAAACCCCGTCTTCAAGGATGGGGTTTTTTATTTTTTAACCTTCTGCTCCCACTCCCTTCCTCTTCGCAGTGCGGTTAGTTTGCCGTTTTGCAACGCTTCGGCTAAGGTTGTGTGCATGGTACCTTTTGATGTGAGATGGTAATTACCGCACACTTCACATTTGTAAATAGTAACCGGGCCGGTTCCTTTTCTGAAGGTAAATTCTATGTGAGCTTCCAATAAAGCATCCACGGCACTTGCTTCGGTTGTGTAGATGCGTTTACCTGAAGAGCACAGCGGCATTATTTAATGTATTAGTTAGACAGGGTGAAACTAATTCTTAAGAATTCTAAACTCCACCCTGCGGTTAAGCTTGCGTGCTTCTTCGGTATCGTTAGAAGCAACGGGCCTCGAGCCTCCGTACCCCTTACCCCGAATACGTTTTGCACTTACACCCTTACTTACCAAATACGATTTTATTCTGTCCACACGCTGTTGCGATAACAGCACATTCTTTACCCGATCGCCCCGGTTATCGGTGTGGCCTTCCAGTTCTATTTCCACGCGCGGATTGGCATTGAGAAAATCAACTACCACATTCAACTCCGGGTAAGACTCGTCCAACAGTTCGGTTGTGCCTTGAGCAAACAACACACTTTTAAGATTAACGGTGGCGCCCACCGCAATGGCCTGCAGTTTAAAATTCATTTCCAACGCAGCAAGTTCAAAGGTGTGAATGTCCAACCGCTCGGCCAGATTGATGTATCCTTTGTTGTCAACCTCGATGCTGTAAATGCGGGTAGATGGAATTTGAAGCGAATAGGATCCGGATGCCGATGCAGTAACCTCGTAGGAGGCATCGGATCTGAAGGTAATCCGGGCCGGTATTCCATTGCCTGCTTTTGCATCGGTTACTTTTCCAAAGATGCGCACCAACTTAACGGTATCCTGATACGTTCGTTTTCGTTCGGTAATTTTTAAGAGTGTATCCACACGTTGGACTTCAGGTAAATTTTCCTGAAAAATCCGGATGTCGCCATATCCATCGCTATTGCTGGTTGAAGTGTATAAGGCAATCTGCGCATCATCAAACTTTCGGAAATACAATTCGCGGCCATCGGTGTTTATCGAGGGGCCCATGTTTACGGGTATCGACCAGTTTTTCCAGGTGTCATCCAGCCGTTCGCTCATGTAAATGTCAAAGCTGCCGCTACCACCTCTGCGGCCATTCGATGCAAAAAAAAGCTGACGGCCATCGCGGCTTAGGGAGGGTGACATTTCCTGGAATTCGGTGTTGACAAGATTACCGAGGTGAATCGGTTCAGACCATCTGCCTTCCAGATAAAATGTAATGTATAAGTCCTCGGCTCCAAGGGTATTGTAAGATTCAGCAGCAAATACAAATGCCTGCAGGTCTTCGTGCCATTGCCCGCTAAAATGATCGGACTTGTTTCGAAAATATGGGATGGTAAGATTTTTAGGGTGCGTCCATCCGGTTGAACTTCGCATCGATACGGCAATACCTTGTGTGGTGGCTGGTTCGCCAGTGGTTGTATAGTGGTTTAACAGAAACAGTTCGTTGCCACTGCGGCTTAATCCGGCAACGGCATTGTAGCCACGGTTGTTGAGCACGGTTCCTCCGTGCACGGGTGCTGTCCAGCCATCTGGGGTTCGCAAAGCAATCCAGATATCGCCCGGATCTTTAGTGCCCCCTACGTTGTCGGGGTGATTGGCAACGGTGAGAAAGAGCATCTTGCCATCGGGGCTTATAAACGGAGCCTGCTCATCGCGAGGTGTATTTACCTGTTGCAGGGGTTTAGTTTGAGAAAATACCTGTGTGGAGATGAGTGTAAAAAGAATTAACCAGTTCTTCATGCGAATAATAACTTATAAAAGTAAGAATGTTACAGCTACCATTTGCTTACCCATTCGTTGTCTTTCAAATAAAAGCGCCAGGGTAACAAGGCATCTGCTCCTGCATAATCAATGCCAATACGGGTAGTTGCTATTATTTTATGGCGATGAGGGTTAGGGCCGGCATCAATAAAAAGGTTGGGCCCCATTACAGAGCTGCCATTGAAAGAGTGGGTTATGCCGAGCGCTTTTGTAAGTTTGCCAGGGCCTGAGGTAATCCGATCTAATTTCTTGAGTTTCATACGGTGGAGCATAAACTCCTGCCCGGCCAGCGGCTGAATTGCCCGGATTAAAACGGCCTCGGCCCGCCCCTGCTGGCCCGTTACCACATTGAGCAAACTGTGAATGCCATAGCACAAATAAACGTATGCCACTCCGCCCGCCTCAAACATAACTTTATTACGGTTGGTAAGCTTATTATTAAAGGCATGGCACCCCTTTTCTTTAAATGAATATGCTTCCGTTTCCACAATTAGTCCGCTGGTTACGTGGCCATCCAACACGGTTGTTAATTTTTTGCCAATAAGCTGGCGGGCAATGGTAGTAACATTATTGCGCTGATAAAATAAATGCGGAAGGCACTCCATTAGTCTATTGAACTGGTAGTTTTATAGGCAATAAATTGAATCTATTTTTACGATCCTAAAATTAACTATCATGAAAAACATTTTATCAATTGCATTTCTGATTTTGGTATGGCAGGCAGAGGCGCAGGTACTTACCCCGCAACCCAGCCCTGCAGCATCCACATCTACCGTTGTAGGTTTAACCGATGTAAAAATTGACTATTACCGTCCCAGTTTAAAGGGCCGTAAAATTTTTGGTGAAAAAGATGTGATGTACCCCCATGGTACCATTTGGCGCACTGGTGCTAATGCCGGAACAAGAATAACATTTAGCGATGACGTAAAAGTTGAAGGCATAGTGGTGCCCAAAGGCGAATACCTCATTTTTACCTGGCCCGGAGCAACGGAATGGACCATTGCGTTGTACAAGGACTTAACTATTGGTGGAAATACCAACGCATACGATAAATCCAAAGAGGCAGCCAATTTTAAAGTGAAGGTTGAAAAGCTTGCTGCTCCCATCGAAACATTAACCATTAACATTGGTGATCTTACAGCCGATAGCAAGTCGGCCAAAGTGCAGATTGCGTGGGAGAACACTTCGGTAAAATTTAAAGTAGAAGTGGACTATGATGCCAAGGTAATGAAGTCGATAGAGGCAAATACCAAGGTAAATCCTAATAATTATTTTCAGGCAGCTGTTTATTATCTTGAGACTGGTAAAGATATAAAGCAGGCTTTGGAATGGATCAACCACGCTGCTGATGCTAACCCCAATGCCTTCTGGATTCTATATCAGAAAGCGCGCATTCAAAAAGCGGCTGGCGATAAAGCAGGTGCTCTGGCTACTTCTAAAGCAAGCTGGGAAGGTGCCAAGCGAGACGGCAACCGCGATTACCAGGCGATGAATGAAGAGTTGCAGAAAACCCTGAAATAAACCTGTAGCAGCAGGCAGGAAGCAACAGGCTTTAAACTCTGATTGCCTTCCTGCCTACTGCGTTTTTAGTTTTGGTTTATCTAAAAACTGAAGCACCCAGGCAACTACCACCACTACTACACATCCAATAATGTTGTAGTATAAAAAGGCAATCTCTTCGTAGAAAAAGAAGTAGCAAGCCAGCACAGTAGCCTCTCCCATAATAGCGGCTGCAAAAACAGCATTACTCCGCACCGATTTGAGATAAAATGCCACCAGGAAAATACCGAGTATGGTTCCGTAAAAAAGACTGCCTACAATATTTACAAATTGGATCAGATTTTCGGCCTGGCTGGCTAACATGGCAAACACCATAGCTAACAAAGCCCACATAACGGTGAAAGACCGGGATGCATACAGATAAAATTGTTCGCTACCGCTTCTCTTAATAGATCGTTTAAAGATATCGATGGTAGTAGTTGAAGAAAGTGCGTTTAGTTCACCAGCCATCGAGCCCATAGCTGCCGAAAACATAACCGCCAGAATAAGACCGATTATACCATGTGGTAAATGGTTGAGTACAAAATTTAAAAACATGTAGTCGCGATCCTGGGTTTTAGCGCCCGGTAATGCATGAGCAATTGTTCTTTTTACAGAAGCCCGCACACTATCTTCTTTCTTTTTGGCAAGGTGGTATTCGGTTTTTGCGGATTGAATTAAGGCCTCATTGTGCGATTGAATGCCGGTTACCAGGCTTTGGATAGCTACTTGCTTATTGGAAAAAATCTCGTTGTAGCCTAATTCTAAATTAGCTAATGAATCGGCATAGGTAGTTTGCGCAGCCCGGTCTTTCAATACCTGATTATGAAAAACCGGTGGCTGGTTAAAAAGGTAGAAAACAAATACAAGCACCCCGATGAAGAGAATAATGAATTGCATTGGGATTTTTAAAAGGCCGTTGAAGATTAAGCCCATACGACTTTCTGCTAACGACTTGCCCCCCAGGTAGCGTGCTACCTGCGATTGATCGGTGCCAAAATAAGAGAGAAATAGAAAAGTGGAAGCCAGCAAACCTGACCAGATGTTGAAACGATCGCTCAGGCTGAAATCTGTTGTTACAAGATTTAATTTGCCCAATTCCCCGGCAATCTGAATGGTGTCGGTAAAAGATACCGACTCGGGCAATTTGTTGTAAGCTAAAATACCAGCCAGAATCATTCCACCCATTATAACTGTCATTTGCTGCCGTTGGGTAAGGCTCACCGCCTTAGTTCCGCCCATAACAGAATAGATAATAACCAGCAATCCAATCAATACGGTGGTGAGGGCAATATTCCAACCTAAAATAGTAGAGAGCACGATGGATGGAGCGTAGAGTGTAATTCCTGCCGAGAGGCCCCGTAGAATTAAAAAGAGAATGGCAGCAAGAGTTCGTGTCTTTAAATCGAAACGGGTTTCCAGGTACTCGTAAGCCGTGTACACCTTTAGGCGATAGTAGATGGGTACCATTGTAACAGCAATGATTACCATGGCCAGTGGGAGGCCGAAATAAAACTGGAGAAAGCGCATGCCATCATCCATCGCCTGACCTGGTGTAGATAAAAAGGTAACGGCACTGGCTTGCGTTGCCATTATAGAAACCCCAATCATCCACCACTTCAGGTTATTATCGCCCTTTAAATAGCCTTGCAGGTTTTTTGTTTCGCGGGTTTTCCAGGTTCCGTAAAGCACAATAAACAGCAAGGTGCCAAAAAGAATAACCCAGTCGAGTAAGCTCATGCAAAAGCTCGGGTTAGCCAGAAAAACAAGAGTACCTGCAAAATCATTATACCCAGCACTAACCAATACCAGGTGCTCCACTTTTTAAACACGGGGGGCTCTTCACTCATAGCTGAAATGTAATAATAGCGATATGTAAAATTAATAAGAATGAGTGGTGAATGAATCAGAGCCTGCCCTTTCGTTGACCATTGATGTAAAAATGGCCATCTGGTTCTGCATTTAAAACAATTTGCGATACCGGTTGTTTCTTTTCGTTGAGTAATTGAACTACATATTGGTGTGGGGCCACCCTGTCTTTCACATCGTCAGAAAATCCCCAGTCAAGCTTAATTATCATTTGTGCGGTACACTTTTTTTGTTGCACTATAACTCCTTTGCTGCTAATTACTTTAAGGCGTACTTCATTCGGGTTTAGGCTGGTAAGTTTTAGCTCTGTTTTCAGATAAGGTAACGGCCCGTTACGAACCGGCCGGTGCGGTGCATCGGGTGCCTCATAATCTGGTTTATCGGCTGGTGGCCTTTCCTTAAAAACATAGTCAAACTTAAAGTCAAACTCTGTATCAGGTTTAAAAGGAATAGCCGGCTGAGCGTTTACCCAATCATAAAAACCACAAATCAGAAGTAGAGCTATTCGTATCATAAAAAGAATTTGCTTTGGGGCGTTGAGCGTTAAATTTTTTAGGAATTACAATTTACAAAATGGTTAGTTTTGCAGCTCAATTTAACAACATTTAACAGATAGCAACTAAAATGAAAACAGCCGAAATACAAACCGTCCATGGTACAATGAAAGTAGAGTTTTTTGAAGCCGATGCACCTAATACTGTAAAGAACTTTACAGATTTGGCGAAGAAAGGTTTTTACGATGGGCTTAATTTTCATCGTGTGCTACCGAATTTTGTTGTGCAAGGCGGCTGCCCGAATAAACGAGGCGATGGCGGCCCGGGCTACACTATCAAATGTGAATTAACAGGTGGTAACCAATACCACGACCGGGGTGTGCTTTCGATGGCGCATGCCGGCCGCGATACGGGCGGGTCGCAATTTTTTATTTGCCACAATCGGGAGCGCACCAAGCACCTGGATCGTAATCATACGGTTTTTGGCAAAGTAGTAGCTGGCTTAGAAGTGCTTGATCAGATAAAGCAAGGAGATGAAATAATTAAGATTGTGGTGAGTGAGGGTTAAGGCCTAAGAATCAGTTTATTTCTTACGACAATCGTTCCTGAAATTAACGGTTATCATTTTACTTGGAATGAAAACGCGGTAGTTCCGGGTAATCCGTTTTCTGAGATTCCATTTATAAAGGTCAAATAGGTACCTTTAAGGTCAGAAGTGGTGAATATAATTCGTGCTTCACCTCTGGAATTTGTTTGTATGTTAGGAACCCAGAGTAAGGGATTTCTAAAGTCAGGAAGTTTTTCCTCAACTAATTCCGATTCTTGATCGCCTGGCACGTAGAATTCTCGCTTGAGCTGTAGGCCTTCGTATTCAAGAACGGTTGCTTCAGGGTTGATTTGTATGCCATTAAATTTTCCGGTTTTTGATTTTAGCGAAAGCACCCCGTTAAAAACAAAGGGGCCATAAAATACTTTTCTGTTGTAAACCTCTATCCCTTCAAAAAGCCCTGCCTGCAAACCGACTATTCGATCTGTATTCAAAACAGGTATGCCGTCAATTAAAACCAGTGGCTCATTTTCAAAGTACTCTTCACGAAGTTTATCAAACAGAAAAATTTTAGTTACAGCCTCTTGCTTGCGTACAATCACATCAGAGACGTATTCACTCAATGCATCTTTAACCAAAGGAAATTCTACGTATTGATTGGTACGATAGGTTTTATCTGGTTTACCATACTGGGCAAAATCCTGAAGTTTAGGTTGAGTAAATTTTGGTTTAAAGAATAAAGAGGTGGCTTGAGCGTGTATGCTGTAATCTCGGATCAGACCTTTGTCACTCGAATCAACATTTAAAATCCAACCGGGATTTTGAGGGTACTTTTCAGTAAAAGGACTAAGTACAGTGAATGAGATATTCTTATCATAGCCCAACTCCTGCAGGAACAGTTCGTTTTGTCCCACTAAATTTTTGGTATAGAACGATGCTATTCCTCTGAAGTTGGAAATACTCGCATACAATTGATTGTGTGGAGACGCAGTGGATAGCAGCACTTTTGAATTCGGGATTGGCTTGTTGGTTTCATCGTGCACAATAGCCCGAATAGTCATTCCTTCTGTATCGGGGCTAAACGGCATAGGTTGAAGTTGGTGGTTAATCACGTCTGTCCAAACAAACCTTCGCCATCCATGCGTTAACATAAGATTATCCAATGCACGCGAGCTGGTGGAATCAGAGTTACTCAAATAATACGCAGGATTTTCAATGGTACCTCTCAGATCAGAAGTCAACATTAAATAGTTGATGATATTGATTGAGTCGTATTTTTGAAAGTTATCTGTCTTAAATAGTGATAGGGAGAATTTCCCTTTCAGCGGGTAGCCGCTGGCATCTTGTACCTTTAATTTAATTTCTGAAGCCTCGCGTACTGAAATGTTAGGGTTGGTAATTTCTGCATTAATCAAAGCCAAATTCATAGGCTTCTTAAAATAAAGCCGTTCGGCAGCAGGTGTGCCATACTTATCAAAAATAGTAATGTGGTTAATTCCATCTTCAAATCGGGTAACAGGCCATGACAGCCGCGCAACGCCTCCTGCATTTAATTTTACCCAGCTCCTATCAAGAATTTTTCCCCGTGAATGAACGAATAGTATAATGCTATCACTTTCGGAATTTATTGTTTGAGTTATTCTGGCTTTTACGCTATCGGCAACAGCGAATAGACGAATGGTACTTCCCTTCTGATGGATTGTGGGTAATTTAACTTCCTTCCATACTTTATCCACCCTGATAAATGCCTTGTAGTGCTGATTTGGTTGCGGCTTAAAAAGAAGAGTTCCGATACCAAATTTCAATGGCTCGAATCGAGCAATCGTATCGTTCAACTGGTTTACAATTCTACCTTTAATTCGCACACCTTTACTATTATTGGATACCTTGAAAGCTACGTTGCATTCGTGGTCGGCAACCAGGTATCCACCTTCCGGGTAAAATGAAATAGTTGTAGAATCGCGTTTAGAATTTTCAGTAACCGGAATATTCTGAGGATTTACTACGGTAATTTGCTTTTTAAAATAGTATTCAACGTCAAAATTTCGCATCCACGAAGTATAAGCCACGAGCCTATAATACCCCGTGCGGAGCGTGTCTGGAATAGCTAGAGAACCGTTTCCAAATGCATCTTGTAGGGCCACTTTGGTTTGGACAATTGGCTTGTTTCCAGAATCAATTAATTCTAAAAAGGCAACTCGACTTAGCGTTAGTGGTTGGTGAAGCATTCCATCTACGCTGTAAATGGAAAAATAGATAGTTTCACCTACCAGGAAATCATTTTTGGATGTATGGACAAATAGTTTTTCTTGAAGGGCTGCTTCCTGATACTGAACAAACCGCTCCGTTAAATCCTTGGAAGAAATTAGTTGAGCATTAGCAGCGAATGCAAGCAACAAAATGAAGCTGACTAGCGAAAAAGAGTATTTGGGTTGATGTTGCATTGTAACTTACCAAAAATCAGGGGGTACTGGCGATCCGCCTTTTAATCTACAATCGAGACAATAGGGTGCAGCACCCGTAGCCTGAACGGGGTTTAATTGAAAAAATTCATCCCGCACAAACGTAACTGAAATTGGCATGTAACCTCCACCTAGTCTAAAAGCGGATTCAAATTGACTTAATATAAATGTTTCTGCCGGGCATTTTGCATTGGGAATCGGATTTAGGTCATTGGCTAGAATAAAGATTCTTTTGTAATCTGTTGTGCTGGCTCCCATAAACCCAATTACTTTTGCTTGAGCATTTTCATTTATAGAATAAATGTTTCCCTGAACTTCACTAGGTAACGGATCAAATAGCGATCCTGATATCGAAGTATTCTTCTCAATAATCTGTAAATAATTATACGCGGCTTCAGTTAAACTCCTTTGCTCCACCATAATACTGTAGCGCACACTTGTTCGTTCTGAGTTAAGGAATATTTGTGTAAGCGGATAATTTATGGTTTCACCTGCTAGCGGAGAATGCGACAACGTGAAGAGTTTATTAGGGCGTGCGTTACGCCAGCAAAAATACATTCTATTCATTTCCTCAGGGCTTCGAGGTTTAAACTCACCAAATTCGTAGTAATATGCTGATTGATAATCTGAATGAAGCTCCCAGGTCTCACTAAAATCCCACTTATAAAAGCTGGTTGCATTCGGAGCAGTTGTTTGAACGGATATAACAACTTGCGATTGGGTGATACTCCAGGTTACATCATTAATTGCTGTGGTAATACTAACAGAAACCCATTCAGATGCATATTCAGCGGCATCCCGGGTTATAATTCGGAGTCTGTATTTTTTATCAACCGGCAAACTAAGAGAATCGGTTTGGTATTTACCGCGGTCAGTTTCTGTTAGGTAAAACTGGTCTCCATCTTCGGCCTCAATACTTACTGACGCTCTAATCTCTGGATTTCTAACCTGTTGACCTAAAGGGATTACCCGGGAAAGTTCAATAGTGGTTACTCGCTTAGTGCCAGCATGAATAAAGCCTTCAACAACCAAAAAGTCATCTACACCAGTTTCAAAATCCGGAATAAATGACTCCCGACAGCCTACTATCAGCCAAAGCAAGATGATATACCTTACCTTGTTCATCAAAATTTAATGGTATAGTTAACAAATGGAATCACAGATCCGAAAATAGAAAGCTTATACCCCTTTATAAGTCCGTTCTCAGATGTAAAGTAGATCGAATAAGGATTTTTTCTACCCGTTAAATTGTAGGCTCCAATTGTCCAGTAATTGTGCAGGCGCTGATTTACTTTATGGTTACCTTCAATATTAATTGATAAATCCATTCTAAAGTAGTCTGGAAGCCTATAACCGTTGCGATCTGAGTAGAGTGTCTTCTGCGAATTTCCGTAGTAAAAAACACCAATTGGTATTGTGATAGGACGCCCGGTGCTGTAACTCATACTCATGGATGTACTAAATCTGCGTGTGAATTTCTCATTTGCTACCAATGTAAAGTCATGTGGTTTGTCATAGTTAGCCGGGTAGTAGTTACCCTTGTTTATCTTTTCTCCAGCCTGAATATCATCCGTTTTTATCAGTGTTCTTGAAAAGGTATAGCCAAGCCAGCCGGTTAATTTTCCACTATTCTTCCTTATCATACCCTCAATGCCGTATGCTTTGCCACTCGTTTTAAATACCTCGGTTTCTATATGCGCGTTGGCCAGAAGCTGTGCCCCGCTTTTATAGTCCAAATAATTTCTTATCCGTTTACCGTAGGCTTCTAGTGAAATTTCGAATCGCTTTTGCGATAGATCTTTGTAAAGCCCAACACTTAGTTGGTGACTCAGTTGCGGGGCAATGTTAGGGTCGCTCAATTTCCAGATATCCGTTGGTGAAATTGAAACAGTGTTGGAAATCATGTGTATAAACTGACGCGTTGACGTGTAACCTAATTTTAAAGAGAGATTGTTCGCTAACTCGTAACGTGTAGAAATTCGGGGGTCAATACCTCTAAACGTATTAATTGTCTCATTATTTTTATAAGTACGAATCTCGGTGGCGTTACCATCATTCCGGGGAGCAGAAGGATCATAGTATCGAACCTCCTGTGGACCCAGGTAATTGAATTGCGTTAGCCGTACTCCAGCTTCTATCGACAACCGGTCGGTTAGTGTTATTTCATCTGAAAAGTACAATGAAGTTTCTAATCCTTGCTCTTGGGGAATATCTACCTCAACTATGGTAGAAGCTGGTCCACCTTTCTCGAGTTGACCCGGACTTATTTTATAGTTCATCAAATTGAGGCCAAAGGAAAGTTTATGCCTTGATTGTGGTAGAAATGTAAAATCAATTTTTGCGAAACTCTGATTGTTGACGAAGCTAAGCTTGTAGGCTTCTGCTGCTCTTTTTGTAAAATGGTTATCATAACCATAATGATCCTGACCTAACGCAACGGCCATGTACAGCCCATTTTTAAAGTCGTGCTGATATTTTATAGAAATGTTTTTATTGTCGTACCGGAAGGTAGTGTCTGTATTAAGGTTAGATTCATCGTGGCTTAAATATCCAGTAAGGGTAATGCTGCTGGCATCACTTAATTGATGTGATACAATTGTAGTTAAGTCGTAAAATGCGGCCTTGCTCTTTTCGAATTCCTCGGGCAATAACTTAAAAAGCCAATTGGAATAAGTTGTGCGTCCACCCAATACGAAGGTCGTTTTTTTATTTATTGGTCCTTCCAAATTAAATCGAGCGGTAATAGGTCCAATCCCTGCCGATCCCGTCAGGTTTTTGGGGTTGCCTGTTTTAGTAGATACTTGTAAAACGGAGGATAGTCTTCCTCCATATTTAGCAGGCATCGAGCTTTTAAACAACTCTATGCCTGAAACTACCTCGGAGTTAAAGGCGGAAAAAAATCCGAAAAAATGAGCAGGGTTGTATATTGTTGCATCATTGAAGAGAATAAGATTCTGATCGGCTGCCCCACCCCGAACATTGAACCCAGTACTAACTTCTCCAATTGATTTAACGCCCGGCAAAGTAAGGATGCTTCTCAGTACATCTGCCTCACCAAAGGCAGTAGGTATGTATTTAACAAAGCTTGGACTTATTTGCGCTACCCCAAGATTTAAACTTTTCACATTGGAAGTAGCTTCAGCCTGAATGACCACTTCCTCCAGATTTTTTACAGACTCACTGAGTTGAATATCCAATTCCCCCGAACCATAGAGCATTATTGTCTTAACAAAATTCTCCATGCCGCTAAATCGTATTATAAGGTTATGTTTTCCGCTAGGAAGCAAAATTTTATAGTGCCCTAATGAATCGGATGCAACACCAACATTCAAAGCCTCCACTTGCACGGATGCAGCCTGAATCGGATGACGGTCTGTATTTCTGATAACTCCGGATAGTTGCACAGGGCGTCCGGGAATATATTTGTTCTTATCTCCGATTTCAAGTATTCTGTTTCCCCTGCCTTCCACTGCATTGGCAGACAATCGCGGTTGCGCGGGTGCGGATAAATTTTCTTGACTTTTATCAGTTCCCTGTGCAAAAACTACTTCGGTGTTTATTGCAATGCTCCTTGTAACTATAACATTTTTATCGGTGTCGATAGCATAATATATTTTTCTATTCAGAAAGAGTAAATCTAAAATTTGTGGTATCGTTCTATTGGTGGCACTTACCGAAGCATAAAGTGTATCTAACTCACTTCTTTTATAAAAGAATCTAAAGTCAGATAGCGCTTGTAAATTCTCAAGAATATATGGGATGGAGCGATTTTCGTGCTTAACGGTATAAAGCTGTTGTTGTTGGGCTTTACTTTGAGTGCTTAGAATTAGAAGTGCAAAGACAAAAAGGAAGGAGTGCGTTTTCATACTGTTTTAAAAATATTTTTAGCAGTAGAAATTAGCTTGTCCTCCTTTGAATTAGACTTCGTCTTTGTGGAAACTTGATCTTTACGATTTAAAAGACGCTCAAGATCATTTTTTGTTTGAACCGGGAATAGCGAGCCTGCTTTAAGTAAAAAATATTTATTTTTTACCTCAAAATTAATCTGACCTCTCTTCCTGCTCATGTAAGACGTGGCTCCTTTCAAATTTTTACTTCTTAAACATAATAATGATAGTGAATCCGATTCTACAAGTGCTTCATAAAATTTCAAACCAGTGCTTGTTTCTAAATTAGAGCACCTGATGAATTTGTGATCGCCTATTTTAAACCAATTGATATTCTGTTTGACCAAAGAAATGAGTTGTCCTTGTTGCCCCTCTATGAGCACTTCATTTAATACCAAATCAAATAATAGGGTGATGTTTCGATATTCCACGGTGCCGTAGGCAATACTTCCAGTTACCGTGTTGACCGATCCGAAGAAAGGGTGTTTCTTCGGCATATTTGAAATTGCACTGTAGGGCATATATTCAATGCCAATAAAAATACCTTGCTGCGAGGCAACAACTTTAGAGCGGGCATTATTTATTGCGTTCTGTAGTCGAGTATCAACATTATCGGCAATAGATTGGGAGAAAAGGCGGCTGATGCCGAGCAAAAATGTAATTCCTAAAATGCCAGCCACTCGTGCCATGTTTCTTCTCCAAAGAGATTGTAAAATTCCTTATTAATCAATCATCATTCACAACAAAGGAAATTATAGATTGTGTTCGGTCAATTGTCAATTTTACCGGATTTCGTGCGCTATTTTTATCCACTGTTTGAGCTACGTCCGCTAAACAAAATGCGTTAACTATAATTTCAATTTTATTATTCCTGCGCTCTGGTTCGCCTTTTCTCGTGCTTTGTCAATATTTTTTCCCAAGGCCAAACAAACTCCCATTCTACGTTCGCCATCTACCTCTGGCTTGCCAAAAATTCTTATCTGTGTATCGGCCTCCTGCAACGCGGCTTCAATTCCTGTATAGGTAATGTTGGTGGATTTACCCTTTGCGAGGATAACAGAAGAGGCGGCCGGCCCCAACTGCCGGATTGCAGGAATAGGTAGTCCAAGAATGGCTCGCACATGCAAAGCAAATTCAGAAAGGTCTTGCGAGATCATAGTAACCATTCCGGTATCGTGCGGGCGTGGCGATAACTCGCTGAAGTAAACAAGGTCGCCCTTAACAAAAAACTCAACTCCAAAAATTCCATAGCCCCCCAGTTCGTTCACTACCTTAGTTGCAATAGTTTGTGCTTCTTTCAATGCCTGCTCATTCATTGGATGTGGCTGCCACGATTCCTGGTAGTCGCCATGTTCTTGCCGATGGCCAACGGGTTCGCAAAATGAAACTCCGTGTTTATGCCGGATAGTTAGCAAAGTAATCTCAAAATCGAAATCGATAAAACCTTCAATAATTACTTTCCCACCCCCACTGCGGCCACCTTCCTGTGCGTAGTGCCAGGCTGTTTTTAGGTCCGTCTCGTGCTTTACAACACTTTGCCCTTTGCCCGATGAGCTCATAATAGGTTTTACCACGCACGGAAGTCCAATTTGATTTACACCTTTTACAAAGCTTTCAAAATCATGAGCAAACAGGTAAGGCGAGGTTCTTATGTTTAGCTTTTCAGCAGTCAGTAACCGAATGCCTTCGCGGTTCATGGTTAAGCGTGCCGCTGTTGCAGTGGGCACAACGCGAAAACCCTCTTGTTCCAATTCAATCAGGGTGTCGGTAGCAATGGCCTCTACTTCAGGCACAATAATGTGCGGCTTTTCTTCTTCCACAAGTCTTCGCAGCGCTATTCCATCCAACATATTAATTACATGACTCCGATGGGCCACTTGCATGGCTGGTGCGTGGGCATACCGGTCAACCGCAATAACTTCTACCCCATACCGTTGAAATTCAATTACTACTTCTTTGCCTAATTCGCCCGCTCCCAGCATCATTACTTTAATTGCTGAAGGTGTAAGGGGTGTTCCCAATTGTAATTGTGATTCCATTCAATATTAAAATTTCAAGAGTTGAAGTTGGTACGCTTTCCAAATTATTTTCCAGGATGATAGGTTCTTGCGGCCTGCGCAGTTACATCTTTCTTATAGAATAATACATCTTTAAACTGCCCATTGCTATAAAGCTTTGCCTGGTTGGTAAAGTAAGGCGATTGAGGATTGTTGCTGTTACCCCCCGCCAGCACTGATTTAGCCTTTATTGTTTTACCAAATTCTACTACAGCTACAAAACTATTGCCTACGTAACCGTACATCTTATTTGTGCCCGGATACTTTCGGCTGCCAAATGCAGCCAGCGATCCCCAGAAAGAGGATGCACAAGCTACAGCCAAACTGGGTTGGGCATCATCATAAACCTCGTTAATTTGTCCGGTGAGGCGTTGAAATCGATTAACCTCACCCCATGGCACATTCCATTTACCGAAGTCGCGAGTGAATTCACTTACCACCATGCGCAAAGCATTCAATTTTTCTTCTGCAGAAGTTTGCTGGGCCATAAAGTTTATAATATCTAATTGGCTGCCTCCTTCCGGGATTCTTGCGAAAATGTGTTGACGCAGTTGTGCGCCCCAATACATCGCCAGCGCAGCTCCTACGGATTCTTTGCCATAGTTTAGATTCCATGCCCGTAATGTGGCTATGGGTTCCTTCAGGTCTTCAAACGCTCCTTTATCAACAGCATCGTATGCCTTAAGTAGCGATGGCAAAAGATTTTCAAAACCGGCCAGGTATGGATCGTTAGCTGCAGCAATCAACTTATCAAGTGTGTAACGGGTTTCCCGGTCAAGCACACGCTCGGCATTAATACCTCTGGCATTTTGTGCATCGGGTGCCATATAGGCCGGGTATTTTGTTTTATCAGGACTATATTTCCCGGCAAGCGTAAAAGGTGTTGAATTACAATTCTGAATCCACCCGTTTGCCGGATTGAGGGTTTGCACAATTTCTGAAACTTCGTGCAGGCCTTTCCAATCGGTTTCAGGATTGCTGCCATCAACCGGCTTACTCCAATCGAAGGCAGCATTACGTTTGGGAATAAAATTCCCATGCCAATAGGCAATGTTACCTTCACGGTCTGCAAATACTGTATTGTTAGACGAGTTGGCTTTTAGTTCCATTACCTGCTTATACTCGTTGTAGCCTTTGGCTTTGGTACGTTGGTACGATTGTGTGAGTGCTTTGAGCGGTTCAACCATTAACGTAACGCTTATCCACTTATCGCCTTGTTGCGCAATAACCGGTCCGTGATGTGTAAAATGTGCCACAAACTCCTTGTAACTCTTGGAGCCTCCGCTTTTATAGGCAAGGATAATTTTTTTTGTTGTAACCGGCTTCAAGGCATTCCCATGCTGGTAGAAAACAGAATCCTGCTTTCGCACGATGGTTTCAAGGTATTCGTCTATTACATCGGCCTGACTGCTGGTGTGCATCCAGCCACAGTGCTCGTTAAAACCTTGGTAGATGAAAAACTGCCCCCAGGTTACAGCGCCATAAGCATTAAGGCCTTCTTTGCTGTTTACATGTACTTCGGGCCTAAAGTAAAATGATGTATGCGGATTGATTAATAATAGGGCATTGCCGCTGGCACTGCGCATGGGCGCAATAGCGAATCCGTTCGAACCGCGGGGTTCAGGTTCCAAATCCGGTGGCGCAGTTTTGTTGTTGGTTAGGGACTGCCCCACTCCATAAAATTCTTTCAACCTGTTAACCGAAATCGATTCAATATCACCACCAATACTTCCTTCACTAAATAGAAATGGCATCCAGGGTTTAAACCGTTTGATAAGCCGGGGCTTTACCTCCGGGTGGGTGTATAAATAGTAATTAATTCCATCTGCAAAAGCATTGCACAATCTCTTAAGCCAGTCCGGGCTTTGTGTATAAACATGTTCAGCCATTAGCGTATCATAGAACAGGCGTTGGCGCAGGTCGTGGTACAATTTATCTTCACCTTCTACCTCTGCCAATCGCCCGCTGGCTGTAATATAATTGAGTTCTACCCGCGGAAAATCATCTTCGCATTGAGCAAATAGAAAACCAAACACAGCATCCGCATCTGTTTTTCCATAAATGTGAGGTATTCCCCAGGTGTCTCTGATAATTGTTACCTGGGCTGCCTGCCGGTTCCATTTAGCAATCTCTGAAGGAACATAGGGTTGAGAAAGAAGCGAGCCGCAGCTCGCGGTAAGCACGCAAAGCACAAGTAAATAACGCATGGAATTCTAATAAACCTAAAAGGTATTGAAATACCCTAAATCTGCGCGCAGTAATTACAAATATGGTTCAAGGCAGAACTGTTTAAGCCTTTAGTTAAAGGCACCAGCGGAATTCGTTCAACGCCCCGGTGCTCCCCGATAAAGGCCGTAAAAGCAAGAATTTTGGGTAACGGTTGCATTGTAAATTGAAGATTTTATAGGGTTTTGCAACGTTTCAGTAAATAATATTTTGCAATCGGTTGCAAAATATCATTCTACTTTTCATCTTCACCCACGAATTGCAGGTGCGCCTGCATTATTACAAAATCAATCCACTAAAAAACACCGTATGATGAAACCAATTTTACCGCCTTTAGTGAAAGAGGAATGGCACAGCACCTCTTTCGTTTTGCGAACTGTGCTGCTTGTACTGGTAGGTGTGCTGCTCACCGCCTCTGCCTATGCTCAGGCAGTTGTAAAAGGAAAGGTTACCGATGAAGCCGGCCTTGGGCTCCCCGGGGTAAATATTCTCATAAAGGGTACCGTTACGGGTACCACCACCGACTCCAATGGGAACTACGCATTGCAACTTCCCGAAGATGGTGGCTCTCGCACGTTGATATTTTCTTTTATCGGCTACGAGACTGTAGAGCAATCTGTGGATGGCAGAAGTACTATTGATGTTAGGTTATCTTCAAGTGTGGTAGCCCTTAATGAAATTGTGGTGGTTGGGTATGGAACGCAACGCAAAGCCGATGTTACCGGTTCGTTGGTTTCAGTTAGCAGCCAGGTATTGCAGGAGGTGCCCGTGGCTAACTTACAACAAGCTTTGCAGGGCCGGTTGGCCGGGATTGAAGTTCAACGAATTGGAACTGCACCAGGTGCAACGGCACGAATTAGGGTGCGTGGAGAGCGCTCGGTGTTAGGTTCAAATGATCCACTTATAGTGCTTGATGGGATTCCCTTTGAAGGCAATTTGAATGATATTAATCCGGATGAGATAGCTTCAATTAATGTCTTGAAAGATGCTTCGGCCACAGCCATTTACGGATCGCGCGGTGCCAACGGGGTAATGTTGATTACTACCAAAAGAGGAAAAGCAGGAGAAACTAGTCTCTCTTATAATAGTTATGTTGGCGTTACTACCGTAGCAAGAAAGTATAAGCTATTCAATGCAGAAGAATATCAAGCCATGCGCGATTATACCGGAGTTTGGCCGTACCGCCCTGATGAGGTTGAGGGTATAGCACAAGGCCGAAATGTGGATTGGCAGGATTTGATGTATGAAAACGGATATATAACCAATCACAATTTATCCATTACTGGTGGCACCGAAAAAGGTTCGTATGCTGTAGGCGGTGGTTACTTTAAAGAAACTACCATCTTGCCGGGTCAGGATTTTGAACGATTCTCTCTTAAGGTTTCAACTGATTCAAAAATTGGTGAACGCTTAAAAATAGGACTCACCAGTTTAAACTCGGTTAATTATTCAAACGGAAGCCAGTTTGTGAATCAGCAACCGGGTACGCCTGGTGCGTTTGGGGGCAGTATCATGTACAACATACTGGCCACAAGCCCGCTCATGCCGCCTTACCAACCTAATGGTGAAATCTTTCCACGTCCCTTCGGAAATCTGGACGATGCATCGGCAAACCTGAACCCACTGTATCTTAAAAGTAACAACAATGATTGGGTTGATCGGGTAAGGCGTTTAAGAACATTCAATAGCTTGTATGCCGAAGCAAAAATTCTTGAAGGCCTCACCTATCGATTTAACCTTGGCCTCGAATATGGCCAGGCGAACTATGCACAATTTCAGGGTGGCGCTACCTACTTCAGGCCCAATGTTGGCAACCGAGCCAGTGTTCGAAATGATGAAAATTATTCATGGACTGCAGAGAACATTTTAACATATGACAAAACGTTTGCAGAGAACCACCGCGTAACATTTACTGGGCTGTACAGCGCCCAGCAAGCGCGTAGCTTTGCAACGCAGGTAACCAAAGATCTGATAACAGCAAATTTTATCGAGTACTTCGATCTGTCGCAATCCGATCCTTCGCAGCCTGCAGTATTAGGAGGTGGAGAAAACACGTGGGGAATTATTTCTTACATGGGACGCATCAACTATGCGTTTAAGGACCGGTACCTGTTAACGGCTACCTACCGTAGGGATGGCTCTTCGAGGCTCGCCACCAAGTGGCACAACTATCCCGCTTTTGCAGTTGCCTGGAATGCTATCAACGAACCTTTCTTAGCGGATATTAACCAGCTTAGTAATTTGAAATTTCGGGTTGGCTATGGCCAAACCTCTAACCAGTCGGTTGCACCCTATACCACACTGGGCGGGGTTGTAAATACAGTGGGCATTGCAGGGGGCACGGTGCCCATCCGCTATAATTATGGTACCTCTCAGGTTAGCGGCTATTTGGCTGCTCGCATTCCCGACAAAACATTAGATTGGGAATATACCAACACCTTTAATGTAGGTGTAGATTTTGGTCTTTTGAACGATCGGATTACCGGTAGCATAGATTACTACAATGCACAGACAACTAATTTGCTTTTTAACCTTTCGCTCCCTATTTCTTCGGGGTACGAGCAGCAATTTCAGACCAATATAGGTGGTATGGAAAATAAAGGACTTGAAATTGTACTGGGTGGCAAGCCATTAAAATTATCGAATGGATTTACCTGGGATGTAGACGTGAACTGGTATTACAATCGTAATAAGTTATTAAAATATTTACCAGGAGTTGAGCGTAACATTGGTGATGGTTTGTTTGTAGGCCATCCGATAACAGCAATTTATGATTATGAAAAAATCGGAATCTGGCAAACCGGTGAAGATGCAGCCGCCTATGGGCAAACTTCGGGCTCTATCAAATTCAAAGATCAGGATGGTGATGGTGACATAGATGCAGACGACCGTAAAATAATAGGTAGCCAACAAGCCGATTGGCAAGGTGGTATTACCAACCGATTTGCATTTAAAGGTTTTGATTTGTCGTTTGTAGTGTATGTGCGTCAAGGCGGAACGTTACTGAGTTATCTGCATGCACCCAACGGAGCTTACCTTACAAACTTAACCGGACAACGCAGTGGACTGAAGGTTGATTACTGGACACCAGACAACCCAACCAATGAGTTCCCGGCACCAGGGGCTTCGCTTCCCGGAGGCGCCTCGACAGGATGGACCACCCTGGCCTATTACGATGCTTCGTTTGCTAAAGTCCGAAGCATCAATTTTGGCTATACACTTCCAAAATCCTTAACGGAAAAAATAAGTGCAAAGAATGCCCGGGTTTATGTAACTGCTCAAAATCCATTTTTACTATGGAGCCCTTATGTGTTTAAGCACAATGGAGTTGATCCCGAGCCTACAGGCCAGGGTGGTACCGGTATAGTTGCCACAGGCGGCAATTTTCGTACAGGCGGAAACAACCCGGCATTGGTTATTTCTGCTTCAACACCCCCTACCCGGTCTTTCATTGTAGGGATAAATCTTACTTTCTAACGATTAAAAATTGATTGGATATGAAAAATAAAATTTATGCAATTCTGGCGCTTATCGGTTGCATGATTGCTCAAGGATGCAACGATATCCTCGAGGAAAATCCGAAAACTGTTTTTACCACTGACTACTTTAAAACAGCGCAAGGCTTTCAGGATGCTCTGAACGCTTCTTACTCTTACATGCGATTTCAATACGGTACCAACCCCGCCTTGGGCTTAAATGTTACCGGCACCGATGAGTTTACATTTGGCCCTGAACCGAATTACAATGGTTCGGGCGATAACCTGCCGCACAAGTTGATGGGCACTTATGATGTTACTCCGCAAGCCGGTTACCTGGGGATTACCTTTAACAGAACATTTCCGGTAATCAATACCTTAAATGGGTTAATTGCTAATGCGAATCAAGTACCAACCTTTACTGAACTGCAACGCAACGAAGCAGTAGCACAAGCCAGGTATCTGCGTGCTCACTACTATTATTTGCTGGTAGGACACTTTGGCGCTGTACCCCTTAACCTGGGTAGTGGCGATTTAGCTTTCAACACCGTACCCTACCTTGGGTTTAACCGGGGTAGCAGCGAAACCGACCGGCAGGATTTATTGAAAAGAAATTATGAGGTAATGATTGATGACTTGATTTTTGCATCAGAAAATTTACCTGACAGGAGGAATCCCGGTGAGTTCAGATTATTTAAAGCAGTAGCCTTTCACCTCCTGGCAAAGGTTTATCTGGCCAGGTCGTACAATACAACGTTGGCCCAATCGGATGACGCCCAAAAGGCGTACGCAGCTGCCAACGAAGTGATTACCAACCTTTCAAAATACGGAGTGGCTCTGCAACAGGATTTCGCAACAGTTTTTGCAGAAAACAACAATTACAATTCTGAAATCTTATATGCGGCCGAGAGAATACCCGGAAGCTATGTAAACAATGGTTATCTGAATGCCAATGCGGATGGTATTGGAGATGGCGAAAACATGGCTTCCAATTGTTTTACAAGCAATTATGAACAACCCCTATTAAATAGTTGGACTATTACCGGAACTTTACCAAGTGGTTTTACAGCAGGCGACATAATTGATGGCCGGCCATTTTTGTTTCAACGCCCCTTGCGCAAAGTGGCGCCTACGCGCTGGTTAACAGAAACAGCTTTTGCGGATAAAGTGAATGATAGTCGCTACCATAACTCGTTCCGTACGCTGTGGACAGCCGCAACACAAAATGTGTCTGGCACAACAGCTTACAATAATTTTATAGCCGCATTAACTGCACACAGCCGGGTGCTGGGCGATACGGCATTCTTTCTTGCGGATTCTCCTGCACAAGCAGCAGCTATGGGCGTAAGTGGTTCTAATCCTTTCGGCACAAAATATTATCGGGTTTACTCGTCTAACAACTGGTACAGCAACCAACTTTATCCGGGGCCTCCCGCGCCTTCTAATACGGTGCTTGTCTATCCATCTCTCAAAAAATTTGTTGATTCACAACGCACCAGTCAGAATGGTTCTTCTGGAAGGCCGATGCCAATTTTCAGATTAGCAGAAACTTATTTACTGGCGGCTGAGGCAGCTTTTAAAACAGGAAATACGACCGAAGCTGCAGCACTTATAAATGCTATCCGAACCCGGGCTGCATATCGTCCTGGTTTATCATCAGGTGTTTTAGCTACGCGTGTAGCGGCTATGCAAGTTACGGCCGGGCAGATTACGCTAGATTTTATTCTGGATGAACGCGCTCGTGAATTGGCTGGTGAAGGTATGCGCTGGACAGATCTCGCGTTACGGGGTGAATCAGTGTTTGTAAATCGTATTGGGTTAAATGCCGATGCAACTGGTAAAGTACTTGCCAAACACCGGTTGCGGCCAATCCCGCAATCGCAACTAGATGCCATCAACGATACCGATAAACAGAAGTATCAAAATCCTGGCTATTGATCATTAATAAAAATTTTGAACTTGTCATGAAAAAGAAACTATTCATTCCACTTATGCTTCTAATCTTATTTTCGGCTTGTGCTGATGAAGATGGAATTACCTATTCTGTAAAGGATGTAAGTGCAAGGGTTACCGGCTTTAGTAATAGTAAAACGGGTGCCGGAGCTCAACTTACAATCAATGGCTCGCAACTGCTGGATGCGCAACGCATCTTCATTGGAAACGAAAGGGTTTTAGCACGAAATTTTGTAAGCAAGACTGACTCGGAAATTACGATCAACGTACCTACAACTGTAGCGTTGGGAGTAAACCGGGTACTGGTAGTGTTTTCAGGATCAGAACGAGCGTTTTCTGAAATCGAAGTTGTTCCATTGCAGGCTGTAAGCAGCTTTACCCCGTATTCTGCTACGGCCGGAGAAACCGTTACCTTATTTGGTGTAAACTTCGATTTGGTTACAGCTGTTAAACTAGGTGATGTAAGTGCCACTATTACTTCACAATCGCCTACGTTGCTTAAGTTTACGATGCCAACTGGAGCGCCCACAGGAAAAATTACACTAATTGGCGCTGCTGGTAATACAAACAGTGCCGATAATTTAACCTCTTGCGCAGCATCACCTGGAATCTTGGATTGTCCTGTAGGTCTTAATCTGAATACCGGATTTGAAGTTGGTAGTGGTGATAATTTTGATAATTGGAGCAAGTACAACGGAGGTACCTATATGGTTCAAACCAGCGTGCCCAGCGAAGTATTTCGTGGAGCACGGGCATTAAAAGTGGTGCGTGATGGCACGCTTGCTTCTGGCGAGTGGCGCATTCAATTGGCGTCCGATCTTGTTGCTACCGAAGCTAATGTATCCTATACGGTGTACATGTGGGCTAAAGCTTCTGTTGCAGGCGGAAGCCTGCGCGTGTCCACAGCCCCGGATGCAAAATACACCGGCAATCAAAATGTAACTACTCAATGGCAGCGGTTGGCATTTACTTTTTCGCCCGCAGGCGGTAATGCCATTGCTACTACCGAAACCCGGGTGGTGTTGGATTTTAACGGTAATAATGCTGCCGTTACTACCTTCTATATTGATGATGTTAAACTAATCAAGAATTAAAGACTGATTTCGTTTTAGGGTTTAAAGTTATCAGTACCGATCAATCCGGCTTCGGCCGGGTTGATCTAATTTTAATTGTTTAATTGTTCAGCATGAAACTATTTTTACGGCAAGCCTGCGCTTCCCTTACACTTTCATTTGTAATTTCAACCACCGCCTATACTCAGATAGCACTTGAAAAGTGTAAATTTCTGGGTAACGTTATTGGTTCGGGGGTTCCTACCAGTTTCAGCACTTACTGGAATCAGGTTACTCCGGAAAACAGTGGCAAGTGGGGCTCGGTTGAAGCAACCAGAAATAGTATGAATTGGGCCGGGCTAGATGTTGCTTACAATTTCGCGCAAGCCAACAACTACCCTTTTAAGCAACATACCTTTGTATGGGGTCAACAACAACCGGCCTGGCTTACAACGTTAATGGCCGATACTTCAATTCCACAGGAAGAGCGTTACGCTCAAGTGCGGGCGGAAGTAGAAGAGTGGATCAGACAATTTTGTGAACGCTACCCCAACACAGACATGATTGATGTAGTGAATGAGCCATTTCACGCCACACCGGTTTATGATTTAGCACTGGGTACAGGCTGGAATTGGGTAATATGGGCCTTTGAGAAGGCTCGGCAGTACTGCCCTAATGCAAAATTGTTGTTAAACGATTACAACATCATTAACAACGATGGTACAACTAACAACTATTTGGCGCTAATAAACTTATTAAAAGCTCAAAACCTGATTGATGGTATCGGAATTCAATGCCATCGGTTCGAAGTGGAGCGTGCACCGGTTACCCAACTAAAAAGCAATCTCGATAAATTAGCCACAAGCGGGTTGCCGATTTACATAAGCGAATTTGATATTGGTAACCTTGATAATGCAAGCACCGGTAATAGCACTACAGACGACAACGTTCAACTGGAAATTATGCAGCGGGTATTTCCTGTGTTATGGGAGCATCCTGCAGTGTATGGCATTACCGTATGGGGCTATCTGCAAGGACAAACATGGCAATCTACTGCTAACCTGCTGCGCGCAGATGGCAGCGAAAGACCTGCCCTTACGTGGTTAAAAAATTATGTACCATCGAAGCCTGGAGGCTCGTTTTGCCTTACAACCAGCATCAATACGCTTAATGAAAATGTTGAGGTGTTTCCCAACCCGGCTGCAACCGGCAACGGTATACTAGTTGTATCGCAAAAATATGGATCGTTAGTGGTTCGGGATTTACATGGCAAGACGATTGTTAACCTAAGCCTGCAGCCATCTCAACAACAGGTTGTTAAAATTGCAATACCGGGAGTCTATCTATTTAATTTTTACATAAGTGGAGCAAGGATTTTGAAAAAAGTTATTGTTTACTAAAATGATAACCAAGGGTACTTTATTTGTTGCTGCCTTATTGGTAACCGTACAGAGTTTCTGCGGCCATTTAACCGAGTACGCAGAAACTTTAAGTGCTTCGCAATTTACGCTGGCATCTGGCGGGCAAACTACTCCTTTGATAATCGATGCAAGTGAGCACACGGGTGTGGTGCGGGCCGCCCACGATTTGCAAACAGATATAGAGCAGGTGGCCGGTATAAAACCCGAGTTGTTTCTGCTTAGTAACCTTCAACCTGATACACGAGAAATAGTACTGATCGGATCGCTTGATAAAAGTGAAGTACTCAAAAAGCTGATAAGCGAGCGCAAGCTTGATATTACCGCCATTGAAGGCAAATGGGAATCCTACCTTATTCAAACAATAGAAAATCCTTTTCCTAATGTGGTGCGGGCATTTGTAATTGCAGGAAGCGATAAACGCGGAACCATTTTCGGTATTTATGAAATCTCAAAACAAATAGGTGTTTCGCCCTGGCATTGGTGGGCCGATGTACCGGTAAAAAAACAAAGCGAGCTGGTCGTTGCGGCAGAAAAGCAAACAGACTTTCCGCGTGTAAAATACAGGGGTATCTTTATTAACGATGAGCAGCCGGCTTTGGGCGGCTGGGTAAAGGAAAATTACGGAGGCTTCAACAGCAAGTTTTATACAAGAGTTTTTGAACTCATTCTGCGGTTGAAGGGAAACTTTTTGTGGCCAGCCATGTGGGGCCAGAGTTTTTATACCGAAGACCCCCTCAATCCCAAGTTGGCCGATGAATATGGAATTGTGATCAGTACCTCGCACCACGAGCCCATGATGCGGGCCCACGTAGAATGGCAGCGGGCGAACAAGGGTAAGTGGAACTATAGTTCCAACGAAGCTGCTTTGCAGGAATTCTGGAAAGCCGGTATTACCCGTATGGGAGATTATGAAAGTGTAGTAACGCTTGCTATGCGGGGCGATGGCGATGAACCCATGTCTGAAGAAAGCAATATTTCGTTGTTGCAAAAAATTGTTTCCGATCAAAGAAAGATAATTACAGACATAACGGGCAAGCAAGCTACCGATGTACCGCAGGTTTGGGCGTTATATAAAGAAGTGCAGGAATACTACGACAAAGGCATGCGCGTACCTGATGATGTTACCCTGTTGTTGTGCGATGACAATTGGGGCAACCTTCGTAAACTACCACGCGTGCAAGATGCAAAGCGCGCAGGCGGATATGGAATCTATTATCATTTCGATTATGTTGGCGGCCCCCGCAACTACAAATGGATTAATACCAACCAGATTGAGCGTGTGTGGGAACAAATGCATTTAGCCTATGCATACGAGGCACGTCAAATCTGGATTGTAAACGTGGGCGATATCAAGCCTATGGAATTTCCGATTTCGTTTTTCCTTGATTATGCGTGGAACCCGGAGGCAATTGTACCGGAGCAATTACCTTCCTACACCGAATGGTGGTGTACACAGCAATTTGGTTCCGAACATGCCAAAGAGCTTGCCGCTTTGTTGATGTTGTACACAAAATATAACAGCAGGGTTAAGTCCGAGCTCCTGGATGCAAAAACTTTTAGCCTTGAGAATTACAATGAATTCGAACGGGTGGTGCAAGCGTATCAAGACCTGGCCTCGCGGGCGAACCTCCTGGCTCTAAAAATTCCGGCTCCGCAGCACGAAGCGTACTACCAATTGATTCAACACCCGGTGCAAGCCAGCGCCAATCTTTATGCGATGTACTACTATGTGGCACTCAATCAGCAGGCGGTGGCTCGTGGCGAACTCCGCGCAAACGAATTTGCGGACAAAGCCCGGCAACACTATCTGCGCGATTCATTAATTACCATTGAATATCACCAGCGCAACAACGGTAAATGGAATCACATGATGAGCCAAACGCATATTGGTTATACCTATTGGCAGCAGCCACCGGTTAACAAAATGCCTGAGGTTACTTATTTGAAAACCGGCACGGTTCCAAAGCAAACCGCGCCCCGCGCCCCTAAGACTGCCCGCAGTCTCGTACCAGGTTCACAGAAGAGAAATCTATTCTTTGAACAAGACAAGTATGTTGCCATGGAAGCCGACCATGCCACGCGCTTAGTAAATTCAACTGATACGAATTGGAAGGTGATCCCCAACCTGGGCAAAACCGGCTCGAGCCTTACTACTTTTCCGGTTACAACAGGTGTAGAGGAACTTTTCGAGGCTTCTCCGCATGCAGAGTACGAATTCTACACAACCAGCACAGGGCCGGCAATGGTGCAACTCTACTTCTCGCCTACGCTTAATTTTGCTGCAGCATCGGGCGGATTACGATTTGCTGTTTCTATTGACGATGAAACTCCGCAAGTGATTAGCCTGAATGCGGACGACAACGATCTTAAAATATGGGAACGCTGGGTTGCCAATAATATCATTGTGAAAACAAGCGCCCATCAGGTAAAGAAAAAGGGACGACATTTTTTACGCTATTGGCTGATTGAACCCGGGCTGGTTTTACAGAAAATAGTGGTAGATTTTGGAGGAGTAAAGCCTAGCAACCTGGGCCCTCCTGAAACAATTCTAATTGCAAATCCATAAAACCATGAATCAAACGAAAGTAAAGTACCTTGCTATTCTCCTGCTCACATCGGCACTGTATCAATGCAGGCCTAAACCTGCTTCTGAGAAAGCGCCCGTTGATCCGATAGTAACCCCAACGCCAATTTCGCAACCATTGGTTACCGATCTCTACACGGCCGATCCTTCTGCCCATGTTTTTAATAACCGCATTTATATTTATCCATCGCACGATATTGAGGCTGGCATTAAAGAGGATGATGAGGGCAGTCATTTTGGGATGCAAGACTACCACGTGTTTTCGATGGATGCCATTGATGGAACTGTAACCGATCATGGAGTAGCTCTTGATATTAAAGATGTGCCGTGGGCAGGCCGGCAAATGTGGGCACCGGATGCCACTTACAGCAATGGAACTTACTATTTCTATTTTCCGGTAAAAGACAAACAAGACATTTTCAGAATAGGCGTTGCTACCGGTAAATCGCCCGAAGGCCCGTTTGTTGCTGAGGCCCGGCCTATCGAAGGAAGTTATAGTATCGACCCAGCCGTTTTTAAAGACGATGATGGTACCTACTACATGTACTTTGGTGGAATCTGGGGCGGGCAACTGCAACGATGGGATAACAATCAATACCATGCCGATGGTAAAACCCGCAACCCAGACGAGCAAGCCATCTTACCGCGCGTAGCTAAACTTAAACCCGATCTGAAGAGTTTTGCTGAGCCGGTTAAAGAAATAAAACTGGTGGACGAAACCGGTAACCTCTTTACCGAAAGCCAAAATGATAAGCGCTTTTTCGAAGCGGCATGGCTGCATAAATACAATGGAAAATATTACTTCTCCTACTCTACCGGTGACACGCACTTTATAAATTATGCTGTGGGCGACTCGCCTTACGGCCCTTTTACTTTTAAGGGAGTAGTGTTACACCCGGTACAAGGCTGGACAAACCATCATTCCATTGTAGAAGTAAATGGCAAATGGTATTTGTTTTACCATGATGTGCAGCTTTCGGGAAAGACACACTTGCGTAACATTAAAGTTACCGAGCTGCATCATAATGCCGATGGTACCATTGAGGCAATCCACCCCTACAAATAAAGATTGTGCACCGAAAGGGTACCATATTATTTCTACCGCTGGCCATTGGCTTGTTAAGCTGTACCGGTAACAACTACCATAAGGGATTGAAGGATTACTACGCCACTTACTTTAGTATGGGGGTAGCCATAACACCTCAATCGTTGCACACCGATGAAGCTACCCTGGTGGCAAGCGAGTTCAATAGTCTTACCGCAGAAAATGCGATGAAGATGGGGCCAATCCATCCTACCGAGAATGACTATTTCTGGAAGGATGCTGACTCTATTGTGGCGTTTGCCCAACGTGCTAAAATGAACGTGCGGGGCCATACACTGTGCTGGCACAATCAAGCACCCGGGTGGCTGTTTGTGAATGTCGATGGCAGCACCGTTAGTAAAGAAGTGCTGCTGCAGCGATTGAAAGAACACATAACATCTGTTGTAAGTCGGTACCAGGGAAAAATCTATGCCTGGGATGTGGTTAACGAAGCAATCTCCGACCGGGAAGACGACTTTTACCGCGATAGTCCGTGGTATCAGATCTGTGGCGAAGAATACATTGCAAAAGCATTTGAATACGCGCATGCGGCCGATCCGCAAGCCTTGCTTTTCTACAACGACTACAACGAGATTAATCCTGTAAAGCGAAAAAAAATTATTCAGTTGGTGCAGCAGTTGCAGGCGGCCGGTGTTCCCATTCATGGCATAGGGTTGCAAGGCCATTGGTCGGTCTTTGAACCAACGTACCAGCAATTAGATAGTACGCTTTCGGATTTCAGTAAGCTGAACATTCCGCTGCAAATAACTGAATTGGATGTATCAATCTACCCGAAAGAGCATGCGCGAAGAGAAGCAACCCCAACCGATGGTGAGGCCGGTTTTACACCTGAGTTAAAACTGAAACAAGATGAAGCGTATAAAACGTATTTCAAATTGTTTAGAAAGTATAAGCACGTAATAACAAGTGTAACTTTTTGGAATATAAGTGATAGACGCAGTTGGCTGGATAATTTTCCGGTGCGCAACCGCAAAGATTTTCCGTTGCTGTTTGATTCTAACTTGAAACCTAAGAGCGCCTATATAGAGGTAACTAATTTCTGACTATGCTTCGCTGGACTATTTTATTATTGCTTTTAGGCTCAACCCTGGCGCAGGCTGAAATCCGATTGCCGCGCTTAATAAGCAATGGAGCTGTTTTGCAGCGCGACAGGGAACTAACCATTTGGGGCTGGGCCGATGCTGGCGAAGAAGTTACACTCGCCCTTGCAGGTAAGAGTTATGTTGCTATCGCTAACCCCAAAGGCGAGTGGGCAATTAAATTATCCCCGCAACCTGCTGGTGGCCCTTATCCAATTTCGTTGCGTGGTAAGAACGAGTTAGTACTTACCGATATCTTGTTTGGTGATGTGTGGGTTTGCTCCGGTCAGTCCAACATGGAGCTAACAATGGAACGTGTGAAGGAAAAATATGCAAAAGAAATAGCCGCAGCCGAAAACAAATTCATCAGGCAGTTTCTTGTAGCTGATAAATATGATTTTAAGAACGAGCATCAGGATTTGGACAATGGTAACTGGATTGCCGCCACTCCCACTACGGTGTTAGATTTCTCGGCAGTCGCCTATTTCTTTGCAGTTGCATTAAATCAGAAACACCAGGTACCCATCGGGCTTATTAATGCGGCATTGGGTGGCTCACCAGCCGAGGCGTGGATGAGTGAAGAGGCGCTACGAACCTTTCCATCTGCTTTTGAAGAGTTGCAAAAATTTAAAAGCGATGCGTTGATAAGCGAGATCACCACTGCTGATCGTGCCCGGATAACGAAATGGTATAGCGACCTGAACCGGGCTGATGCCGGATTAAAAAAATGGATGCTACCCGGTAACTATGAGGCAGATTGGAAACCGATGAACGTGCCCGGCTATTGGGCCGATGCCGCGCTCGGAAATTTAAATGGTTCGGTATGGTTTAAGAAGACCGTCACCATTCCGCCACACCTGGCTGGCAAGCCGGGTGCGCTTTGGATGGGCCGCATTGTAGATGCCGATTCGGTTTTTATAAATGGGAAATTGGTAGGCACTACCAGTTATCAATATCCTCCGCGCAGGTATTCGTTTGGTAGTGCGGTATTGCAACCCGGTACAAATGAAATTACCGTTCGGGTAATTAATAATTCGGGGCGGGGCGGGTTTGTTGCAGATAAGCCCTACTTCCTGGCAGTAGAATCCGATACCATCGATTTAAAAGGTTTATGGAAATACCGGCAGGGTGCTGCTATGCCCCCGCTGCAAGGCGAAACATTTATTCGCTGGAAGCCGGGCGGTTTGTACAATCACATGATTGCACCGTTGGTAAAGTATTCGATTACCGGTGTTATCTGGTACCAGGGCGAATCCAACACCAGCAATGCAAAAGAGTACGAGCAACTCTTTGCTGCGTTGATTGCAGACTGGCGTTCACACTGGCATCAGGGCAACTTCCCGTTTTTGTTTGTGCAGTTGGCTAACTTTATGGAATCCAGAAACCTTCCGCAAGAAAGTAATTGGGCAGCCTTGCGCCAGGCACAGGCAAAGACTTTGCGTGTGCCCAACACTGCGATGGCAGTGGCCATCGATTTGGGCGAATGGAACGACATCCATCCGCTTAACAAGGCCGATGTAGGGAAGCGATTGGCGCTGGCTGCAGAACACGTTGCCTACGGCAACCCCGCTGTCGGGTACTCGGGGCCATTGTACAAGTCGCACAGCATCAGGCAGAATAAAATAACTATTGAATTCGATCAGGTTGGTGCGGGGTTGGTTTCAAAAGGTGGCGACTTGAAACAGTTTGCCATTGCCGGTGCCAACCGAAAATTTGTGTGGGCAAAGGCCCGGATTATCAATAACAAAGTTGAAGTATGGAGCGAAGCGGTGCCTAAACCGGTTGCGGTACGTTATGCGTGGGCCGATAACCCGGAAGGTGCTAACCTTTATAACTTAGAAGGCTTGCCGGCTTCGCCTTTTGAAATACCCCATTGATAAAATTAGATGATAGCAACCCGGTTAGTATTTTTGTTGAATTTAAAATTGCGCACACATGCCCAGCGATAAGGAGATTACCATTTATGACATAGCCAAAGAGCTGAACATCTCCCCGGCCACCGTAAGTCGTGGACTTAAAGATCACCCCGGCATTCGAAAGGATACCAAGCGTAAGATTCTGGAAGCAGCGCGCAAGATGGGGTATCAGCAAAATACCTTTGCCAGCAATTTGCGCAGCAAGCGTTCCAACACCATTGGGGTTATTATCCCCCGGCTTAACAGTTATTTTATGGCTACTGTTATTGCCGGTATGGAGAAGGTAGCCAACCAACGCGGTTATAACCTGATTATAAGTCAAACGCAGGAATCGTTCAAAAAAGAAATAGCCAGCGTAAACACCATGTTCAACAGCCGGATTGATGGGCTTATGGTTTCGTTAGCATACGATACGGGCGACACCAAGCATTTTGATTTACTATTAAAGCGCAAAATTCCGATCATTTTTTTCGACCGGGTCCTTACGCATCCGGGTTGTACCAGCATCGTAATTGACAACCGGCAAGCTGGGTTCGATGCCACCCACCATCTGATTCAACAAGGGTGCAGCCGCATTGTACACATTGCTGGTAATCTTAGCCGCAACGTTTACTCCGATCGCCTGGAAGGATACAAGCAAGCGCTTGTAGCAGCGGGCATTCCGTTCGATCCTGCACTCGTAATTAACAATTCATTGAGCGAGCAAGGCGGCATGGAAGCAGCCCAGCAGATTTTAGCAATGCCGCTGCGGCCCGATGGCATTTTCTCCAGCAACGATACCTCAGCCGTGGCCTGCATCAGTCAATTGAAAGCATCCGGCATTCGAATACCGCAGGAAATGGCCGTGGTAGGTTTTAACAACGATCCCATTTCAAAAGTAATTGAGCCAAATCTCAGCACGGTGCATTACCCTGGCCACGAGATGGGCGAAGTAGCAGCCAGCACCCTGATTACCAAATTAGACCAACCTGCAGCCCACGCTCTCAATACAATTGTTTTACGGCACGAGTTAATTGTACGCGCATCATCCATTCGAAAGTAAGCCTATGTTCCGAAGTATATTTCTCGCGTGGTTGTGTATTTGTTCGCTGAGTGCGCAAGCCGAAGACGGTTACCAACTTTGGTTGCGTTACGAGCCCATTCAAAATGCAACTTTAATAAAACAGTATAAGAATACCATTCGAACTATTGTGCTGGCGGGCGAGTCCCCTACCCTCCGCATTTTACAGCAAGAACTTAACACCGGAATAAAAAGCATGCTGGGTTATGTGCCGGCTGTTTCGAATACCATTGGCACGGGTACTGTTATCATTGCTCCGCTTCAGGCTGCAATCGTAAAACAAATTTCCGTTTCTGTTGCTGGCGAAATCGGGTTGGAAGGCTACATTATTCAAAGTGTTAAGGTGAATAATAAACCGGTGGTGCTGATTACCGGCAATACCGATGTGGCATTGCTCTACGGAACGTTTCATTTGCTCCGGCTCATGCAAACGGAGCAGCCATTGCAAAATCTTAAAATTCAAACTGCCCCACGATTTAATGTACGGGTACTTAACCACTGGGATAACCTGGATGGAACGGTGGAGCGCGGGTATGCCGGCTTCTCGCTATGGAACTGGCACAAGTTACCCGGCTATACCGACCAACGCTACATTGATTATGCCCGTGCAAATGCCTCTATCGGCATTAATGGTACTGTACTTACCAATGTGAATGCTAATGCCTGGGTGCTTACACCGGCTTATCTTCAAAAGGTTGCCGCGCTGGCTACTATTTTCAGACCGTATGGTATTCGGGTTTACCTTACCGCAAGATTTAGCGCTCCCATCGAAATTGGAAAGTTGCCAACGGCAGATCCCTTAAATGAAAGTGTAAAGCAATGGTGGAAAGACAAGGTTGCCGAAATCTACCAGTACGTTCCGGATTTTGGTGGCTTTGTTGTTAAGGCCAATTCCGAAGGACAGCCCGGCCCTCAAAATTATAATCGCACGCATGCCGATGGGGCCAATGTACTTGCCGATGCATTAGAGCTGCACGGTGGTATCGTAATGTGGCGTGCATTTGTTTATGATGATAAAGTTCCTGACGATCGCGCCAAGCAGGCCTACACTGAATTTAAACCACTGGATGGAAAGTTCAAAAGCAATGTAATAGTGCAAGTTAAAAACGGGCCTATCGACTTTCAGCCGCGCGAACCTTTCCACCCGCTATTTGGGGCCATGAAAGCAACGCCTTTAATGATGGAGTTTCAGATTACGCAGGAATACCTGGGCCAAAGTACCAACCTGGTTTACTTAGCCAATCTTTTTAAAGAGTGCCTTGATACGGACACCCACCAGATAGGGGAAGGCAGTACAGTAGCCAAAGTAGTGGATGGCACTTTGACTCACCAAAAACTTACTGCCATAGCGGGTGTGGCAAACATTGGTACCGATCGCAACTGGTGTGGACATCCGTTTGCGCAAGCCAACTGGTATGCGTACGGGCGGCTGGCATGGAACCATCAACTTTCTTCGACTGAGATTGCGGAAGAATGGATTCGCATGACTTACTCCAACCAACCCGATGTGGTATCGCGAATCGCCACCATGATGAACAACTCGTGGGAAACGCTGGTAAACTATATGACTCCTTTAGGGTTGCACCACATCATGGGCTGGAGCCACCATTATGGGCCAGCGCCCTGGATAAAAGATAAGCACCGGGCCGATTGGACTTCGGTGTACTATCATCGGGCCGATTCGTTGGGAATTGGTTTTGACAGAACTGCTACCGGCAGCAATGCGGTGGCCCAGTATGCAGCACCGGTACAACAAATTTTTGCTTCGCGTGCGCAATGCCCCGAGAAATTTCTATTGTGGTTTCACCATGTAGGCTGGAACGAAAAAGTGAAATCAGGAAGAACCTTGTGGGCTGAGCTGTGCCATCGGTACTACCAGGGTGCTGATGCAGTAAAAGATCTGCAACAACGGTGGGAAACGTTGTATGCCCATGTGGATCCGGATCGGTTTCATCAGGTAAAGCAACTCTTGGCTATTCAATACGATGAAGCCGTAGGGTGGCGCAATGCGTGTGTACTTTATTTTCAAACTTTTTCTAAACAACCTATACCAACCGGTTTGCCGGCACCCGAAAAACCCCTGTCGTATTATATGAGCCTCGAGTTTCCGTATGCACCGGGCATCAAACCGCAATGGTGAAATTTTTTATTTCTAATTATGACTCAACAAAGAATTGCAATTGTAACCGGGGGCGGTTCCGGACTTGGCCTTGCCATCGCCAAAAAATTAGTCTGTGAAAACATACATACGATTATAGTTGGCCGCGATGCGGTGAAGTTAAACAAGGCCTTGGCGCAAATCGGATCTCCAGCCAAGGCGATTTCATTCGATCTTACACAACTTTCAGAAATTCCGGCTTTTGTAAAATCTGTTGTAGCTGAGTTTGGCCGGATTGACATTCTGGTGAACAATGCCGGTATCAATCAAAAGAAAAGTGCGTTGGAAGTAAGCGATGTGGAATTCCAAACAATTCTAACTACCAATTTAACAAGTGTATTTTCCCTTACCCGCGAAGTGGCAAAGCACATGGTGGCGGTGCAAAGTGGAAGTATAGTGAATATCAGTTCCATGGCCTCACATTATGGCATCCCCGGTGTGGTTTCTTATACCGCTTCCAAGGCAGCCGTTGAGGGGATTACAAGGGCACTGGCTGTTGAATTATCTACGCACGGTGTGCGTGTAAACTGTGTGGCTCCCGGATTCATCGAAACCGAGATGTCGGCCAAGGCGTTGAATGGCGACCCGACCCGGAAGCAAAAAGTATTGGCCCGCACACCTATGGGAGTATTGGGTAAACCTGAGGATGTAGCCAAGGCAGTTTATTTTTTAGCGAGTGAGGAAGCAAATTTTGTTACAGGTAGTATTTTGCGGGTAGATGGCGGCAACGCCATCGGTTTTTAAACGAAGGCTATGATTGCAATGGAACAAACCATGCGGTGGTACGGGCCGCAGGATGCTGTGAAGTTAAGTGACATTCGCCAGGCAGGCTGTAGCGGTGTGGTTACTGCGTTGCACCACATACCGGTTGGTGACGTATGGCCGGAAGATGAAATACTGAAAAGGAAAAATCTGATTGAGGCAGCCGGAATGACCTGGACCGTTATTGAAAGTTTGCCCGTACACGAAGAAATAAAGAAACAGAAAGGTGATTATAAAAAATGGATCGCCAACTACAAACAAAGTATCCGCAATGTGGCCGCCTGTGGTTTGCGTGTAATCACCTATAACTTTATGCCGGTGCTGGATTGGTTGCGTACTGATGTAGCCTACACATTGCCTACTGGCAGCAAGGCTTTGTATTTTAACCGCGCAGCATTTGTAGCATTCGATTTGTTTCTGCTTAAGCGACCCAATGCGCATACCGACTACGCGCCACACGAAGTAGATAAGGCTCAAAAATTTTTCGATGCCGCTACCGAAGCCGAACGGAAGTATTTGTTTGCAAATTGTTTGCTTGGGTTGCCCGGCAGCGATGAAAGTTTTACGCCTGAACAAGTATTAACAGCCCTGAAACAATATGCCGACATCGATGCCTCTAAACTAAAGCAACACTTGCATTTCTTTTTGCAGGAAGTAATACCGGTTGCCGAGGCTGCCGGGGTAAAGTTAGCCATTCACCCGGACGATCCGCCCTACCCCATGCTGGGCTTACCCCGTGTGGTTAGCACCGAAGCCGATGCAAAAGAGTTACTGCAAGCTGCACCCTCACCGGCTAATGGTTTATGCTTTTGTACGGGCTCTTTTGGGGCGCGTGCGGATAACGATCTGGTAGGGATGATTCAACGCCTGGGCGACCACATTCATTTTTTGCATTTGCGTAATACCAAACGCGATGCCGAAGGGAATTTCTTTGAAGCCGACCATTTAGGGGGCGATACCGATATGCCAGCCGTAGTGAAAGAAATTTTACTGCTGATGAAACGCAGGCAAGTAAGTATCCCCATGCGCCCGGATCATGGCCACCAGATGCTCGATGATCTGACTAAGAAAACATATCCGGGTTATTCGGCTATTGGCCGGTTAAAAGGATTGGCCGAATTGCGCGGACTGGAATTAGGAATTAGCAGGATGTTGTAGGATAATTTGATTAATGTCCCTGTAATTCACCATTGAATTGAGACTCTAAAATCTTCCCACCTTAATTTGACAGCCCTTTTAAATTAACCTTCTAACGCAATCAAAATTTAACCTTAACTTAAAATCTTAACATATACTCCAGGTTAACGATCAAACTTCTGGTCAGTCCATCGGGTCGGGCATCGCGTACAACCAAAGGAGTTCCCATGTTCAACTGAAGCGAGGATGCTTTGCTGATTGCGAAATCAAAATACAGGGTTGCATTAAGAGTAAGTCCTTTTGAGTTAGCGATTTCCTTTACAATACCTGTTGCATCTGTGTATTTGTCATTTCTTAAATGATAGATTGGTAATAAGCTTGGTGTGAAGCTAAAACTCTTGCCGAGAGGCATAGGGTACGAAATGCGCAAAAGCATGTCGCCCTCTCTTTCAAATTTATTGGTGGACTGAAAATCCTGTAAGGGCGAATTGGCCGGATACTGTTCTGCCAGAAATCTATTCTTGTTTTGAGTAAGCGGTTGCTGATACGCCCATACGAATTGCCATCTGTTTATTAAGTAGCCTGCGCCTACAATCAAATCTACTGTTCCAAGGCTCGATTGGTAGTCCATTGGTAACGGCAAATTGTTTTTCTCTTTGTTGCCATCGGCAAGTGGTAGCTTTACTCCGGCAGATAGAGTGAATCTTGAAGTTGATGAATAATTGAAGTTTAGAAACAGGTCAGACAAGTTAAATACTGAAATGCCATTACCGGATTGCGACAAGGTTGTAATTTTTACATCTGCACTCAATTTAGTAGTGAGCCGTTGATTTAACTCAAAGTAACTTCCGAAAATATTTATAGAATTATCAGCGCTACCAAAATTAATACCGGCTTTCAATTTGCGGGTAAATGTCAGGCTATCGGCATGCGGTTTAAAACTGTTGAGTGTGCAAAACCCTGCATCGCTGCAACCCTGGCCAAATAGATGAGTGGTTAATACCATTATCAAAAAGCTAAAGCTCACAATTTTTATAACCGATTGATAACCTGTTTTCATTGCTTTCATTTTAATATTCAGTTACAACGAAAATAATAGCTTTTTTGCAAATCTGATTCAGGAGAAAAGCACTTCACTTGCAGAGACTATCAGGGTTTACTCCAATAACCCTGCATCAGGTAATTTAATCATTCACCTGAAGTACAACGCGAGCATAGCGCGTAAGAGCCGGAGAGCCGGTATCGGTTACGGAAACAACAAGATGAATATCATCTCCGGCTTTTGCATCGGACGGCACCACAAACTTCAAGGTTGGTTTCGCAGGGTCGTTCAATACCACTTTTCCAGAGTATGAATCTACTTCATCGTACTGCCACCACCTATAGTTAAGCTTATTTCCATCCGCATCGGTTGCCTTGGCCTGAAGCACAATTTTACTGCCCCGCTTTACATTCAATCGGTGTGCGTGTTTTAACCGTACCACCGGTGGATGATTGGCCTCATTATAAGGCTGCACGCACCACGCGGCCCGCGCAGCAAATTCATTTTGAAGTACCTCTACCCACCGGGTTTGCGGGTAAGCTTTATCCATTTGTTGTGTGTACGGATTATAGTCCATAGCCAGGTCGCCATCTTCCCACCGGTTAGGCGCGGTGGCTGATTGCACCAAACGGCCACCCCACCCGCCATAATGCGGATTGTTCAGGTTATCCAACCCTGCATCTATCAAATGAAAGAAAGCCGGTGAGTCGCCTTCGGAAATAAAATCGTATTGCGTAAAACTACCCCACATGTTGCTCTTTATCTTTTCCGGGTCGCTGTAGATATCTTCAATCTCGCCAGCAGGCGGATTGCCATCGCCATAGCTATAATACATTTTTAACAACGGGCCATTGTTGTTGAGTATGGGGCCCATAAACTTGCCTTCTAAATAAGGGTGCAACTCCTTCGGTACGGCTCGCTTCCAGAAGTAAGCAAAGCACCAAAACTGGTTGGCGTTATAATAAATTTTTATGTCAGGCCAGTTTACAGAAATGTATTTGCGGTAAGTTGCATCCTGATCGAGAATGGCGTAGATGATCGCCTTGTTGCAAATTCTTTTGTAGATTGTCTTCCATTGCGGAGTGTTCTTGTAGTGATCTTCAATCGATTTTAATGAACGTGCGATTGTATTGGTGCCGCCCCATACTTGCAGGTAAAGCGGCTCCGGGTTAGAATCCAATAATTTAGCTTTTATAAAATCCGAACCCTCGGTATCCTTTTCCATTTCGCCTTCAAAATCAATATTACCGATGCGGGTAACCGAACGCAGGTATTCAGCAGTGGGAAAATCAGGCGAATGCAATTTCAGGTTTGGTTGCACTTTTCCGTAGGCATCAATCAAATTGTAAATCCATTGTTCACCTGGCCAGCGCAGCTCCGTACGTTCGCCATACATTTGTTTTGTCATTTCCATTTCGGAAATAAATTTTGTACCCTTGCCATCGCCTTTGTAATGCCACTGCGAACTGCTGATGATCAACCCTTCAATACTAAATTCATTGGCATGCAACAAAAGCCGGATAAAGGAATCCACATCGTCCAACTCACCATCGGTAGTAACAATGGTACGGGGCTTTGAAGTTTGGGCAAATGCAGTAGCAGCACACAACACTAAAGTAAGTACGCAGAGAAGGTTAAGATTTCGCATATCCAAAATTTTAAATTTCCATTTCCAGTAACGCATAACTCAACGTTTTGCCGTGGGCATCCAGCACCCACGAGGTGGTAACTCCTGTGTTCAGGGCCTGCTCGCACACAAATAAAAGCGAAGCAATGTTGGGCAGTTCGTATCGCCTCACCTCGCCTTTTACAATTTCGTGAAGATGTTGCTTTACTTTCTGTACAGTAACCTTCTCACACAACCAGTTGTAGTCCTTCTCATCGTAAGGAATAAGCGATAAGGTGAGCGTGTTTCCTTTATCGCCAGCGCGGCTGTGCGCAACATCATACAGTTTCATGTCGATTTCAAAATTACGTGGGGTTTCACTTTTTCGCGTGGCAGTAAGGTAGAGACGATGCCAATGGTTTCGTGCACATATTTACGCACCCCACCCCCGCCCGCGGGGCCGTTGGTGTACAAGGCTTCTACTTCTTCGCCCACCCGCGCTGCGTGTGCTGCCGTTCCTGCTTTGCCTGCAATCCGTAACCGCACTTCATACGGCTCGTTATTTTTATGAAATTCATTTCCATGAACGGAGTTCATTCCGATCAGGTCAACGCGGAGTTCATGGAACACACCTTTCAATCGTTCTTTAACAATATTGCCCGCCAGCCGGGCTCTGCGTACTGCATTGTAACCGGCATACGCTATTTCACCTTCGCCTATAAAGCCGGCCTGGTAGCCCACACTCACTTTAAAAGTTTCTGGTCTGCGCTTGCCATCGCCCCTAGTTACACGCACCTCATCTTTACCTGAGGCTTGGAGTTTTACCAACGAGAAATCTGCAATAACATCGGGCGTAAAATATTCGTAAGGGTTCACAACTTCATAAAGCAATTGTTCTTTTACTGTATCTAAGTTAATAAGGCCACCCGTGCCCGTCACTTTGGTTACTACTCCTTCCCCATTGCTTGCCACTTCTAAGATCGGGTGCCCCAGATTCGCCATGTCAGGCACATCTTTTTTGCCCGGATCGGCATAATACCCACCGGTAACCTGGCCTGCGCATTCCATCAAATGCCCCAACACCGTTCCTCGCCCCAACATGGCATAGTCATCACTGTGCCACTTAAATTCGTGCATCATGGGCGCAAGAAAAAGCGAAGGGTCAGCCACCCGGCCTGTGATAATAATCCCGGCATCAGATTGCAATGCCTCTTGTATTCCTTCGCTGCCCAAATAAGCATTGGCCGATACAAGTGGCCCGACTGTAGTCAACGGTTTACCAGTTTCCAAACAAGGATCGTTTGGATTAATTTGAGCGAGCACATCATCTCCGGTAACTGCTGCTACGGTGATTGCAAGGTTCTTTTGCTTGGCAATTTCGAGTACCTTATCCAAAGCAGCCAGTGGGTTAGCTGCACCCATGTTGGTGATAAGCCGTACCTGCTTCCGCTTAAGTGGTTCAATTAATAATTCAATTCTGCGCTCCAGCAACGGGTCATATCCCAATAGTGGATTTTGTAGTTTTCGTTTTTGCGCCAATGCAATGGTGCGTTCGGCCAGGCACTCTAACACCAGATAGTCCAGCTTGCCGTTTTCAACTAATGTTAAAGCCGGATCCAACCGGTCGCCCGAAAAACCTGCACCACACCCAATGCGGATTTTCTCTTTCATAAGTGGATGGATCCTGTGAGCAACGCAACAAGAGTCATAACGAAGGTAGTCATCAAAGCCCACTTAAACACAAACTTTTGATGATCGCCCAGGTCAACTTCGCACAAACCAATTAATAAAAATGTTGATGCCGTGAGCGGACTTAACGGAAAGCCCACAGTCATTTGGCCTAATAGGGCTGCGCGGCCAATCTCTAAATGGTTAATACCATAGTGTTGTGCGGCCTCGCTAAGCACCGGCACTATGCCAAAGTAATAGGCATCCGGTGTAAAAAGTAAACTGGAAGGCATGCTGGTGAGGGCTGTTAACACCGGTAGAAAGTTTGCGTGCTGCTCAGGGATGAGGGCTACCAGGGTGGTAGCCATTGCGTCAATCATCTTGGTTCCGGTTAGAATGCCCGAGAAAATTCCAGCCGCGAAAATCATACTCGAAACCATAAAAATATTTGCGCCATGACTTTTAAGAACTTTCTGCTGATCGGCAAGCCTCGGAAAATTAATAAGCAACGCGAGGCAACTGGCCACCAGGAAAAGTACAGGCGTAGGTACCAGGCCCAACATCAGTACAACGATCAACGTAATTGTTAAAACAGCATTAACCCAAATTAACCGGGGCCGCCTCAGTTGCTTTTGTTCTTCTGATAGCGAAGCGTGGTGATTATGCTGCAAGGTAGCCAACCCTAACCGCGCCCGCTCCTTTTTACCCAACCAATACGCCACCAACAACACCCACACAATTCCTCCCAGAATAGCGGGGATATTCGGATTGAAAATTTCCGGTGCAGTTGCATTCATGGTAGCAATGGCTCGGGCTGATGTTCCCGACCAGGGCACCAAGTGCAGGGGACCAACACTTAAGGCCACGATGCCGGCCAATACCAGCCGGCTCATTTTAAGTTCTTTGTAGATTGGAAGAAATGCTGAGATCACAATCATAAAGGTTGCCGTACCATCGCCATCCAGGTGCACTATCATGGTTAAGATGGCCGTACCCATTACTACTTTTAACGGATCGCCTTTAACTTGCTTGATAATAAATGCGATTACCGGATCGAAAAGCCCAACATCCAACATTATGGCAAAATAGAGCACTGCAAAAACCAACAGGATTCCGGTAGGTGCAACTTGCTTCATACCGGCAAGCATCATGTCGGCCAATTCCTTCACGGGCACACCGGCAATCAGTCCAAACACAACGGGCACCAGCACCAAGGCAGTAATAACCGACAAGCGCTTTGTTAAGATAACCGCCAGAAAAACGGCAATGGTTAGAAAGCCAAGTAAGGCCATTGATTTCTACTTGAAAGAAAGATGATCATCGAAAAACGGCAACAGGTCATTCAACACGCGCCCATCTAAAGTCCAGATTTTATTGCCGTGATTTCCAATGTACTCTTCTGCATAGTGATCTATTCCTAAGTTCTCCAACTGTTGGCTCAACATCCCGATTTGAACCGGGAAACGGGGTGCATCATTTCGGCCCCAATCCATTTTTATTGCCTTAAGCTTGCGCAGATTATCAGCGTAGGCAGTAACCATGTGCACCGGCATGTTCTCGTGCCATTTGTCCAGCACCGATTGGTTGATAATCATTTTATCACCTTCATAGGTGAAGGGCACATCGCAATAAAAAGGAGGCTTGTTAGGGTTTGGCGACCAAGCGCGGGCTACCGCTACCAATACTTTGGGGTAGTAGGTTTTCTTTAACTCTTCTACAGACTTAATGCGCGCTAACTCTCTATATGAATCGCTATTCGGGCCAAACTCTTTTACAAACGCCAACAACCCGGGGCTTAGTGCATACACTACACTGAACACCTCGGGGTACAACATTCCTAATTTAATGGCACCATAGCCGCCCATCGAGTGCCCCGCAATTCCCCGGCTCTCCCGATTTGCAATGGTTTTAAAATTCTTGTCAATGTAGTCAACTAATTCCTTTGAGTTGAAATCGGCCCAATTGCCGGTGAGCGAGGAATTCGTATAGAAGCTGCCTTCAAACAACGTGTAATGATCGGCTTGTACCAATATGAACGACCGGATTTTTCTTTTGCTGATACCGGCATCCAGAATCATCTTCATGTTGCTGTAAATGCTATCGGTACCCATGAAGCCATGCAGGTAGTAGATAACCGGAAATCGTTTTCCTGCCTGGTCATAATCTGGCGGCAGGTAAACAGAAACTTTTCGGTTAGGATTTTCACCACCCGTATTTTGCAACACCTTCGACTTCAACACAAAACTCACCACTTTTCCGGTGGCCTGTTGGGCAAAGCAATCGTAGGCGAGAAAAAAGATTACTACAACAAATAGTTTTCGCATGGTATTAAATTTTAATCGAATCCAGGCAGATTATTTCTGTAAGGCTTCCAGAATTTGAAACTCGGTCTTAAATAAGCCCGGTTTCAAGGCCGGAGTAATTCCAAATTCCAGTATGCTTTGATCTGTGGCATTGTACGCGTTCCACGCTGGCAAGCCGGAGCCATTAGGGTTACCGGTTTTTACAAAATTGAGCCAATACGAGGACATCGATATTTCAACGGCCCGGTCAACATCTTTCCATGGCCGGTTCCATTTCGATAAGGTGTGAAGTGCAAAGGGAACTTCGGAAGTATGAAACGCTCCGTAGTTTGGAAAGTCCGGTTTATCGGTGGGTACATAACTGAATTGGTAGAGGTAGCTTTTACTTGAATTATTCAACGCCCACAGGTGGTCGGCATAACCTGCAAAACTTAGGTTGCCTAATTTGTTTTGCGAACGGAGTGCTTCTTCATCGGATGAAGCTGGAAAGGCTTTCAAAAAGCCTTCCGCCTGGTCCTTGTAAGTTTCTACTGCCCAGGCTTTAAATTGCCCGGCACTCTTTGGTTGGCCTGTTAATGCGGCATCGCCTGTTACCCATCCGGCAATTAAATTAACATCGTTGTGTTTACGGGTTAAAAAAAGTGTGCCGAGATCTTCGGGCAACACATAGCCATCCGTAACCGGTGCAAACGAGCCATATGGAAACGTACTTGCCAACTTCCAAACACTATCAGCCGCAAGCTTACGCAACGCATCAACCCCGGTTGCATTTACCTTTTGCGAAAGTGCAGTGCCGGTAACTTCCGCTTGGCTTAGCTTTTTCGAAAATCTGTTCATGGAAGCGCCACTGTGTGCAATCGCGCCACGAAACAATCCTTTCGATAAAGGCGATGCCACCAATGCCTGCACACTGAACGAACCTGCCGATTGGCCAGCAATAGTAACTTTGTTCGGATCGCCACCAAAGCCAGCAATGTTTTCTTTAATCCATTTTAATGCAGCCAGTTGATCCAACAACGCATAATTTCCCGAAGCATTCTTTCCTGATTCTTTGGTGAGGTCGGGATGCGAGAAAAACCCGAACACCCCTACCCGATAATTGATGCTCACAAAAATGATTCCCTGCTTCGCCAATGCTTCGCCATCATAAACCGCACACGCGCTTGACCCGGAAACAAATCCGCCCCCGTAGATCCACATCAGCACGGGTAGTTTTTCTTTCGATGTTTTGGCCGGTGTCCATACATTAAGATAGAGGCAATCTTCACTCAGGGGTTCGGGCGGTGCAATAAACTCTTCCGTCCACATGGCAAAAGGTGCCGGTTTATTTTGGTAGGGACTTGCTGAAAATTTATCGCATGTTAAAACTCCGGCCCACGGCTTTACAGGTTGCGGCTCCATCCACCGCAAATTACCAACCGGTGGTGCGGCAAATGGAATTCCTTTAAAAGATGTTATTAATCGGTCATTGGTCCTTACACCTTTAACTTTTCCATGTACCGTTGTGGCTTCAATTAATGCCTGTGCTTGCACCTGCAACGTGGAAAGTACAAGCAGACAAATTGAAATAAATCGCATAGAAGTTGAAGTTAGATTGCGGGGTCAGGTACTATCGCCAAAAAATCTTTATCGTGATGTTGCCTGATTTCGCAGGTATTATCAAAGATCATGGTAATGCCGTTGTCAGGCTTGTATGCACCCCACTCAGGTATGCCTTTATGATTCGGATTTCCGGTGTAGGCAAAGCTAATCCAGGCGCGGCTTACTTTGTCGGCTAACGCATACGCTTCGGGTGTGCCGCCTGTCATTTGCTCGCAGCGTGCAATATTGTCGAATACAAAAGGTATCTCCATGCAATGGACTGATTTGTAGTTGCCATCCAGCACAGGCGATTGCCAGGTGAACAAATACATATACACCGGTGCCGCGGAGGCAGATTTTATTTCAGCCATCTTTAAAGCGCCTTTGCGGAACATGGCATCCACATCAATTAAGTCTGTTGGTTTGGTATCGCCCGGGTAGGCTTTCTTAACAGCTGCTACAAAGTCATCGGCCTTATCGCCATACTGACGCTTGATGTGCGCCATCACAGAATCCAGCGAAGCATTGCGCAACTGCGGCATGAACAACGAAGTCATGAATTCGTTTTTGGTAGAGCCAATCATTACCGGAATATTGGCCGAGATGGCCTGGGCTTCGGGTTGCGTTGGTTGGTAAGGTAAAAACGTGCCGTCCAATACGGGGCCCCAGCTTAAACCAAATCTTCCAAACTGTTGCCCTTCGGCCCGCAGTTGGGCCATTACTTTTGCAATTGCTTTTTTTCCGGCTGCGGCTAATACCGGGAATGGTACCTTTTGTAAAGAATCAACTTGTGTTGGTTTAAGTTTTAACTCTTCCAGCACGGCTGCCCCAATGCGTTGGGTGTTTTCATTACTGTGGAAGCTTAATCCCAAACCACCGCTTTGAATCACAGCTTTGTGAAATAGTCCTTTTGCCGAAGGTGCATTCAAAAGTGTATTCACTTTTCCGCCACCACCAGATTGGCCAAAGATTAACACATTGTTCGGGTCGCCACCAAAGTTGGCAATGTTGGCTTTTACCCATTGCAGTGCCGCTACAATATCCAGAATACTGTTATTGGCCGAAGTTTTATACTTATCGCCATAGGCCGATAAATTTAAAAAGCCGATAATGTTTAAGCGATGGTTAATGCTTACCACCACCACATCGCCTTTGCGTGAAAGATTTTCACCTTCGTACGAAGGTAACTCGATTGATGAACCGGCAGTATGGCCACCACCGTGCAACCACACCAACACGGGCCTTTTCTTTTCGCCTGCGGGTTCACCTTTAATAGCCGGTGTCCAGATGTTAAGGCGTTGGCAATCTTCGTTGGCATAACCCCAGTTGTGATCAAATAAAAATTCCGACTCATCATTAACGGTAGTAGTTGGATCTACTAAGGGTGCTACGGGCCCGTACGTCATGGAACTGCGCACTCCCGGCCACGGTTTTACTTTTTGCGGGGGCATAAAGCGCTCGGCCTGTGCGTATGGAATTCCTTTGTAAATAAAAATTCCATTGTGGATATAGCCCCGCACTTTACCGGCTTCGGTATCAGCTAAAGCGATAGACTCTCCCGCCAGCAAGGGCGTTGGGTTAATTTTCGGTTTTTGTTCGCACGCGGTGAACAACACCGCACTTGCCAATAAGAGTAAAGTTGATTTTATGATTTTCATCTGTTAGTTTTTTGAAACGAGGTGTTTAATTATTTTGGTTTATTCATCCGGTCTAAAAACCAATAGCGGGCGTCATCGTACTTTACAGCTTTTGATTCGGTATCCAGAATCATTACCGGTGGTGTTTTATCATTAGCGTGTGCAGCCGGCCATTCCGGTAATTTTTCACCATTCGGGTTTCCGGTTTTAATAAAGTTGGCGAAGTAATTTAGCATCGTGTCTGATACTTTGTAATCATCGGCAGTCCAGGCATAATCCTTTACCAGGTGCAGGTTGCCCATGCAATATTCTATTTCGCACGCATGCGGTGCACCAATGGCTGCAGGCATTTGCTGGCCGCCTTGTTGTGTGCCACCGGCAAAGCCGGAGGTTAGATTTTTATCTACTAAAGGTGGCCGCAGTTTGCTGTAGAGATAGCGGTACACCGGCTGCGAACTGTTTTGCCGGTGCGCATCAAACCACTTCCATGTACTGTACGAGATAAACCGATCGGAGGCCAGGTTGGTAGCAGCCCACTCCACTTCTTTGGCATTGCCATGCGGATATACTTTCAAGGCTTCTTCCCAATCGTTGGGGTAAGCTTCTTTTACTTTTTTAATCAGTGTTTCTTCATTGATTGGACCTTGCGTAAAAGCCATACCGGGAATTTCTGCGGAGTTCCATCCTAATAATAATGGAACCTGTGCCTGCTCTTTGGCATTGAATGTTTCGAGCATGGGTTTGGTGAAGAAATACCCATCGATTACCGGTGGGAAACCGAACCGTTTGGATTCCACATACGCTTCGTATAAATCGCGGGTAGATGCCGCACGCATCTGCGCGACCGATGTGAAACCCGCATTTTTTGCAAACTCGGCACCGGTCTTTTCTGCATCGGCTAAGGGAACGGCAGCGAGCGCACTTATGCCCGAACCACTTTCTCCAATAGCACCGGCAATCAACTTCCGCGAAAGCGGGGACACCATTTGAGCACTCACGGAAATGGATCCTGCCGATTCACCGGCAATGGTAACTTTCTTGGGATCGCCACCAAAGGCTGCTATGTTCTTCTGAACCCACTGCAACGCAAAAGCCTGATCGAGATAGCCCCAGTTGCCGGATGCTTTGTACGGAGTTTCTTTGCTCAACTCGGGATGCGCAAAGAAACCAAACAATCCCAGTCTGTAATTAACCGTTACTACTACAATTCCTTTCTTGGCCATGCTGGCACCATCGTAACGCGGCTCTGAGCCATCGCCTGCCACAAACCCTCCGCCATAGAAATATACCAGTACAGGAAGCCCGGTGGTATTCTTCTTTGCTGGCGTCCACACATTCAGGTATAAACAGTCTTCGCTTATGCCATCCGACCGCGAGGCCATATCGCCAAACACTATTGCCTGCACGGCACGCGGCCCAAATTTTTTTGTTTGCTTAACACCCGTCCAATTGTCCAGCGGTTGTGGTGCCTTCCAACGTAAGTTGCCTACCGGAGGCTTTGCAAATGGAATTCCATGATACACCTGAAGTCCGGATTGGGTGTCGTACAACCCTTCAATAATTCCGTTTTCAATTTTAGTCTGAATGGCAAAGCCATTGTTGCCTTGCGCCCGGGTTAAACCGGTGGTGGCAAGTACAAACAGCAAGAGTGTGAAGTATTTCATTATTGTCTCAATTTGTAACAATAATAATTAGCATTTGGGATACTTGCCAGTTATTTTTGACGAAACTTTTTTTGTGATGGCCAAAAAGAGCTATCTGCCTCATATCGCGTACGATTCAGTGATTTTCGGCTTTTCGGATGGCGAACTGAAAATTCTGATTATGGAATACCACAATACCGGCTTGTTTGCATTGCCGGGTGGATTTGTGCGCACTGACGAAAATCTTAATGATGCTGTTTTGCGCGGACTGAACGAACGCACAGGGCTTACCAATATTTATCTGGAGCAGTTCTATACGTTTGGCGATCTGAGCCGGTTTAAGCCTGAAGTAATGCGCACCTTACTGGAAGCCAACGGCATAAATGCAGATGGCGAATACAAGTGGATGCTGGATCGGTTTATTACCGTAGCGTACTATGCGCTCATTAATTACAAAGATGTTACCCCCCGGCCCGATGCACTTTCGGATTCGTGCGAGTGGTACCCGGTAAAGAAGTTACCCAAACTGATTCTGGATCATAAGTTGATTGTAGAAAAAGCTATTCAAACGCTGGGTGAGAATTTAGATCGTAAGTTGGTGGGCGGAAATCTGCTGCCAAAAAAATTTACTATGAATGAACTCCAGAAAGTGTACGAAGCCATTTTGAGTACCAAGCTTCGCAGAACCACCTTTCAGCGCAAGATGTTGGCTGCTGATGTATTGAAGCGCCACGAAAAGCAATTTTCAGGGAAGGCACACAAAGCCCCGTACCTGTACAGTTTCAAAAAGTAATGTTGGTAAATTTTTTGCCTCACACTGATTCTCCAAAAGTAAGCAGGTTGTTGTCCGGATCGAGCACGGAAAATTCTTTTTGGCCCCACGGTTTTGTTACCAAGGGTTTGTAACAGGCTTTTTTCAAATCTGCCAGTTCAAACTCCTTTTCGATTTCGCTTACCCGCAAATAAATCTGTCCGTAATTCTCTTTCGGCTTTAGATCAGGAAATAAGAAGAAATGAATTTCGATCTCATCTTTGCTAAGCATCAGGTAGTCGGGGTAATCGCCAGTACCGGCTACCTTAAACCCTAATTTCTCTATATAAAAATCTTTAGTAACTGTTTTGCTGCGCATGGGCAACTTAGGACAAACCTTGTTAAGCATACTTAATTTTTAAATCTTGTTGCACTTAAAAAGCCAATAGGTTGCGTTGTTCTTCCTTCCGTAGCAAGGTCGCACAGCACCTCGCCTACTACCGAGGCAAACTTAAACCCGTGCCCGCTAAAGCCACAGGCAATAATTACATCTTGCTGATTTGGTAAAAAGTCAATAATAAAATTCTCGTCCGGAGTGTTGGTGTACAAACACGTTTTTGTTTGTTTAACAGATTCACAACTTTCCGGCACAAACCGCGTAATGGCTTTGGTAAGCTCATCCACCTCCATGCTTGTTACTTCGCGGTTAACCTGGTTCGCAGTTGTTGACTTACCAGGATAATGATGGGCTGATTTTAATCCCGCAGGTTTCCCAAACGTAGTTTCATCCAGCATCGGGAATCCATAGTACATGCCCGCATGTTCGTGATCGTCAATTAACCAACACGGAAATTTATTTAATTGAAATTGCGCAGGCTGCCGTGGTGTTGTCCATACTAAAACCTGCCGCGTAACATGTAAGTTGTTCGCCAAGCCCGGAAGAAAATCATTAGCCCAGGCACCTGCGGTAATAATCAACTTATTGCACGAATAAGTTTGAGTGTCCGAGGTAACGCTGATCCGGTCTCCCTCCTGCTTCCAGCTAACAACTTTTTCATGGGTATGAATAGATGCTCCAAGATTAAGGGCTTGTTCTGCAAATGCACGGATGCATCGTTCGGGTGTTAGAAATCCGGCATCCGGTTCAAATAATACTTCGTAATCATCAGGTAGAGCAAATTGTTGAAACCTGCTTTTAACTTCTGCTTTAGAAATTCGACTTACCTCAACACCATACAATTCTGATGATTCAATCACACCTTTAATGAGAATACTTTCTGGTTTGCCTGCATATAACAAGCCTGTTGGGAAATAGAACTGGTTATTGCATGCTGTTTCAAGTGCCTTCCAGTTTTGATAAGCGCGCTCCAGTAAGGGAACATAATCGGAGTGTTCAAAGTATGCCTTGCGGATAATCCGGCTTTGACCGGCATGCGAACCCAACTCGTGGGTAAGTGTAAACTGTTCTAATCCTAAAACTTTTATTCCTTTTTTGGCCAGGTAATAGCATGCAGCCGAACCCATAGAGCCTACTCCAAGCACTATAACCGGGAAGTGATTCATTCTATTCTTCTTTCAGCGTAGCCAAAAAGCTAACCACATCCCGTATCTCGCGCTTGGTGAGCAGGTACTGCATGGGCGGCATGCTGGAAGGTGAATCAATACGCTTGCTGACTGCGGTTTTAAGAATTACGGTATCTGGTTTATCGCCCGACTTTACAACAAATGAATCGGCTGATTCTTTTTGCAGAATTCCAATAACTTTCTTACCAGAATTCAATTCTAAGGTTACCACACCATAGCCATCGGCAATCCGTGCACTTGGTTTGATGAGCGACTCCAATAATTGTTCGCGTGTTAATCGCTTAGCCACACCGTTAATACGTGGGCCGGCTGTTCCGCCATAATCATCAATAGAATGGCAGCGTACGCATTGTGCCGTAGGATGGCTCCAGAATAGTCTTCCGCCTTTAGACGGATCACCACCCAACAAAGCTCCGGCAAAACTTGAACTTAATGAATCTGCCGATTGTGAACGAACAGCTTTTGCAAACCGGTCTTTTAATGGTTTCGACTTTGTGCTGTCGATCGCTTCGGCTAATTCCAGTTGAAGTTCAGCCGGAAGTTTTTTTGTTTCCAGCCTGCTTAGAAGGTTTTCAAATGTATCTAATGAAAACTCTAGAGGTATATTACCCAGCGTGTTGATGGCTGCCTGCTGTTCTTCAGTAGTGCGGGTATTAATTACATCACTTAAAAGCGTGGCCATAACTTTTTTGTCGAGGTTAATTTTACTTAATAAATCCAATCCTGTAACCCGCACACTTTTATCTGTATCAGCCAACGCGGTTGAAATAGCTTGCTCCATTAATGGAGTATTTAATTTTGCTAGCGCCCGAAGTGCTTCTGTCTTTACATCAGGTTGTTTATCGGTTTTTAATCTTACCAGTAACTGAGGGGCTGCTGCCTCAAGCTTTAGTTTACCGATAGCTTTTGCAATTTGTGTGCGAATGGTGGCATCCGGATTTGATAGCTGTGGAATCAATACAGCCGATGATTTCTGTTGTACTAAAGCAAGATCGCGGATTACCTCACCACGATAACGACCATCTACCCTATCCAACACCGAAGGTTTTGCCCACGTGCTCAACGCGGCAATCGCTTCGGCCCGCAATGCCACCGGAGCATCTTGCAATTGCAGATAGGTTAAGAGATTTTGAAGCGCAGCATCTGTACCTTCACGCAAGTTAGCATTGATTGCCCTGCGGATTAACGCTTGATTGGTAAATTTGGTTGAAACTAATAATTTACCCAACGCAGGTATGGCATCGGCAATTGACTTATCGTCATTAATAGCGCGGGCTGTTTCAGTTACAATAAATTCATCTACATCGTTCAGATAAATCGCGATGCCCGGATGTTGCAATCTTCGTAAGGCTAATACCGAACCCAGGCGCACTGCTTTGGAAGGATGGCTACTTAAGGCCATTAGCTTTTCAGGCTTACCAATTCGGGCAAGCGCGAGACTGGTGGCATGACGAATGTACTCATCCGCATCGTTGTTGGATTGCAATAATTCAATCAATAAGTCAAAAGCCGGTTCAAAGGCTATCCGGCCTAAGGCTTCGGCCGCAAAGAATTTCGATCGTGGTGCTACATCTTTCAATAAGGGCACTATCGCGGAAGCAGCCTTTGCATATCGCACATCGCCCAACCAACGCGCAGCCTGCGCCCTTATTTCTGCGTCTTCATCGGTGAGATATGGGATCAGGTTTTCGGCCACCGCCAAATCCTTTCTTGCAATCTGACTTAAGCCCCAAATTGCATGTACGCGCGCCAATTGATTTTCTTTTTGCGCAAGCGATTTCTTGAATACCTCTACTTGCTTGCGCGAAGCCAACTCAAACTGAGCTTTTTGCCGCACCCGCATATCGGCATGTCGCAGCAACTCGCCCAACAATTCATTTTTATATTTTGAAAAATCTGCACGGATTTGTTTTTCTGTTTCGGCACGTACTTCTTTATTTGGGTTCTCTACATCCAGTTTCCAAATGCGGCCGTAATCTTTCGTTCCCCACCCTTCAATCCAGTCGCCCATGTACAAGGCCCCGTCAGGACCAAAATCAATACCGGTTGCCAGCACGCCACTCAGAATCATTTTGGATTCTACAAATTCAAAAGAGGCACCTTTGGGCTTTAACTTAAATGAATGAATGCCCGAACGCGTTGGGTTACCCACAAACTCAACAATAAAAAAAGTGTTCTTCAATCTATCGCCCAGGGCTGTGCCCGGATTGTACAACATGCCGGTTGGGCCGTTTACAAAATTCTTGATGGTAGGTAGTATGTAGGCCGGCTGACCTTCGTGTCGGGGCAAATACATTTTTTCGTCCATCCAAACCTTATAGGTATTATTATCCGGATCGCGATACTTGCCAAACTGCCAGTTGGTACGCCAGCCGATATCGGCTCCATCCACCACATACACCAGTCGTTCGCTCTCGCCCGGGTGATCACCATCGTTATCTTCACTTATCATGTTACCGTATTCATCGAACACAAACTCATGCGTGTTACGGTTGCCATACGCAAACACTTCGAAGTTGGTGCCATCGGGCTCTGAACGTACTATCACCCCGCTGTTGGGATGTTCATATTTTTCTCCGTTGGCGCCCGTTCCGTTAAAACCAATATCACCGATTTGCCAATAGATTCTTCCATCAGGACCTACCTCAATACCCGACATACCATGGCCCCCAAAGCCGATGTGGATTCCATAGCCATGCGAGAGCGAAGTTTTCTTTGCGGCCAGGCCCCACTTGTTCTCGTTGATGCGCCAGAGATCGGGCCCGATGGCTACAAACAAATCATTGCCATGTTTTAAAACTCCACCAGCTGCATCGGTGGTTTCATCATTAAAATCTTCTACCACCAACTGCGACTTGTCGGCATACCCATCGCCATCGGTGTCTTCAATACGATAGATATGCTCTTTTTGAATGGTAAGATCGCGCCAGTCGTGGGAGCCATCGCCATTCAGGTCGGCCAGCCACTGGTTTTTGGAGCTGAGTTCGGGCGCCAGAACTTTCTTCAGAAAGGCGCGCTTTTCTTCTATCGTTTGCAACTGAATGGAACCGATCTCCCAATCCTGATGCCCACGAATATCAAACTCAGAATTTTTCTGGCGGTTGGTGCGGGTGTAGTAAATTCTTCCGTGGTCGTCAATGTCTATCGATACCGGGTCGGCCACCAGCGAATCGCTGCCCCACAGGGTAAGCGTTAAGCCAGAATCGATTTGGGGGACAACCGTTTTTTGAATGCTTTGAGAGAGCGCAGCGGCTGCAGCTGGTTCTAACTGTTTTATTCTGAGATCTGCCGGTGGCTTTTCGCAACTGAAAATAAAAAGGGTAAGTAAAAGATACAGAGCGGTGACTTTAGTGCGCATTGCTTTTTGGTTAGAAGCGAAAGATAAGAAGTTTAGGAATTTAAGTTTGCTTTGGGTGAATAACTTGTACAATTCAACGCTGGGTCAAGTCTGATTTCGATTATGGTTTTTCGAAAGACAGGTGGCTCCTACGGAGCCCGCTAACCCGGCACTCTATTTCTACAAGCAGGCGACTCCTACGGAGTCTGTGTTTGCTGATTTGCAATTGTTGGCTCTTCAAAGAAGAATAGTAATTCCAGTTAGATGCCAACATTTGCTCTGTAGGAGCATCCTGTTTGTAGGTTAAAAATAAAATTAGCGAGTACGGCTCCAGCGGAGCCATCTGATGTTAGAGGTTGGCCCCCGCGTTTCTTCCATAGTCGTAAGTCAACAATAACAACCCATAATTTGGAGTCTCACCACGTGCGGCCCTACCCACCAACCAGGTCAACCATTCATGTATTATTCCAAATCAGTATTCCTATTCTGCTAAATTTGAAGCTTAAAGATTTCAATCTATATGAATAAGATTACCATTGTCTGCATAATTTCCTTGCTTCCATTTGCGACCTATGCGCAAGACAAACTCAAGTCCATGCCTGGTTATGAGCAATACACCACAGTTGCCCCTCAAATTCGCTCCTCTATTAAGTCCGGAAATCTTTCGGTAACCTGGAGCGATGATGGTTCTGCTTTCGATTATGTGCAGGATAATAAACTGTACCGCTATTCCATTAAAACAAAAAAAGCAACTGTAGTTGGTGAGGCCCCAGTGTCCGACAGACGGATGCCCCCACGGCCCGTGCGCGGACGCCAATATGATTTCGCCAACTCGCCCGATGGCAAGTGGAAGGCTTTCACGAAAGATCGCAATATGTATTTGAGCGAAGCAAACGGAAGCAACCCGATAGTCATTACTACAGATGGCAACGAGCAAAACCAAATCAAGTATGGCATTGCTACCTGGGTGTATGGCGAAGAGTTAGGCCAGAACACGGCCATGTGGTGGTCGCCCGATAGCAAAAGAATTGCCTTTTATAAGTTCGAAGAAAAGAATGCGAAGAAATATTATGTATTGCTAAACCAGCTAAAACTGCAGGACTCATTAGAGATTGAGGCCTATCCGAAAGTGGGTGCGCTTAACCTGCCTGTAGATTTGATTGTGTATGATGTTGAAACCAAAAAGACAATCCCACTGGATATTAGGGATGGAAAGCCCTACCACGATGGAAACCTCGGCACCTATATCTATGGCGTGGATTGGACACCCGATGGAAAGGAATTGTTGTATCACAGCACGAATCGCAAGCAGGATATTATGGAGTACCGTGCGGCCGATCCGCTAACTGGTAAAAGCCGTACCGTGGTGCGTGAAGAGTGGCTGGCCAGCTTTACTAAAAACACTCCTGAGATCTATGTTCTCAAAGACGGTAAGCGATTTATCTGGGCTTCGGAGCGCACCGGGTTTAACAATTACTATTTATACGATTTCAATGGCAAGCTAATAAATGCAATTACCAGGCATCCTTTTGAAGTGGCGCGTATTGTAAAGGTAGATGAAAAGGCAGGTGAACTTTACTACATGGCCCGTAGTGGCGATAACCACATGAAAATGCAACTGCATCGCGTAAAGCTGGATGGAACGAAAGATGCCCGCCTAACCAATCCTTTGTACAACCACACTGTAACGCTTTCACCTGATAATACTTATTTTATTGATGTGGCCGAAACTTACCACATCGCCCCTTTTACATCTTTGGTTGATGGTAAAGGGAAAGTTGTTGCTGAACTGGCCAAGAGCGACATGAGTAAGTTTGAAGAACTAGGCTTGAAGAAAGTAGAAGTATATACTTTCACGTCAGCAGATGGGGTTACCCCATTGCATGGGGTAATTCATTTTCCTTCCAATTTTGATCCCACAAAAAAGTACCCGGTTATCTTGAGCAACTATGGCGGCCCCGCTACCAATGCATTTCGAGAGAACTTTACCTACCCCGATGCGCTTACCGAATTTGGATTTTTAGTTCTGAATATAGATGGACGCAATGCAGCTGGTAAGGGTAAGAAATTACTCGATCAACTTTATGGTAACCTTGGCTTTGTTGAGATGGATGATTTTGCTGCCGGTGTAAAGGCTCTTTACAATCGGCCCTACTTTGATAAAACCCGGGTAGGTGTGTATGGTACATCGTATGGAGGAACAACCGCGGCTACTTTGTTGCTCCGGTACCCGGATGTATTTCAGGCAGCAGTGGCGAACTCTGCCGTTACCGATTGGCGCAATTATGATAACATCTACACCGAACGGTTTATGAACACGCTGGAAAATAACAGGAAAGGATACGAAGCGTCCAGCCTGATGCCCATGGCTAAGAATCTGAAAGGTGAGTTGATGATTTTTTATGGTACAGCAGATAACAACGTACATCCTTCAAACTCCTTACAGTTGATTGATGCCTTACAAAAAGCGGGTAAGAGTTTTGAAGTGCAGCTTGCACCCGATGGCGGGCATGTGGCTATGAACCGCGACCGGATGATGGAGTTTTTTATACGGCATCTGGTGTTGAAGAAGTAGCGATTCCAAGAGCGGGGTTGGTATGCCGACCCTACCGATAAAAATAAAAGCAAGTTAATGAGTAACGCTTACGCTCAGTTTCAATTTAAACCTATCGGAGTTATTCACTCCTCCTTAAAAAAATTATCGGATTGTCCCCGACAGGAAAGTGAGAATGCGCCAGAAGCAGTTATTGAAATATTTAAAGCATTTGAAGGAGCTGCCAGTCATTTACTTCCGGGTGATGAAGTGATCTTATTAACATGGTTGGATAAGGCTGACCGAAGTACGTTAACAACACATCCCAGAAATGATTTGAATACGGAATTAACCGGTGTATTCTCAACTCGCTCGCCAGACCGACCCAACCCGGTAGGCTTGCATACTGTTAAAATAACGGAGAAGTTGGGTAATGGAACGTTTAAAGTATTAGCCTTGGATGTATTGGATGGTACTCCAATTGTGGATATCAAATCGGGGCCTGGTAAATAGTGTTAAAGCGTTTGTTCGTGCCGCACGAACCACTTTCTATTCTTTCTTTGTCTTCGTTTCGTGCAGACACGAAACGAGACTAAAGGGTTACTTGCATGGGTATATTCAAAAATTAAAGCTTAGCTACCAACTCGATCATAATAGAATTGTGATTATCTAAAGTTAAGCAAGCATTCGTAGCAGGTTGAACCACGCTGGTGTATTGTACCCAAAAAACGCCTTTTACTGCAGAATAATCGTATTGTTCAGATCCAGCAATTTTTTACTCTGCAATTAAAAATACTTATAAATAAAGAAGTCTCTAATTTTACTTGGTGTGTAAGTGTTCGATTAGTCGATGAAGAGTCTAAATAAGGGATAAATACTTTTGAAGTATTTTGGTATTGGGAATGGCCCGAAAAAGGCTCAAGTGCAGAAACAAAGAAATAAGTCAAATAAATAGTTCGAGTTAACCTGCATTAAGACTTACGCTTTCCCCCAACTGCCATTCCTTTACTGAAGAAACCTTTAATTCCAGACTTTTATACCCCATAGTAATAAGGTAATAACTTCCAAAATATTCCACTTTCGTAACCGCCCACTTACCGGTTTTCTTTTTGATGAGTTGCAATTGTTCCGGTCTTAGAAATTTCCCTTTAAGGTTTACTTTTCCCAACACGCGCGCGAGTTTGGCATCAATAAGATTATACGCACCAAACAGGCGGGCCACATATTCGTTTTTTGGATGCTGATAAATTTGGTGCGGGGTTCCCTGCTGCACTATCGTACCTTTCTTTAACACTACTATCCGGTGCGCCCACGGCAACGTGTCTTCCGGGTGGTGTGCTACCAACACACACGTTACACCCAACTTAGTTCCAATATTAGCCACCACTTCTTTCAAGGTTGCTTTGAGGCCGGTGTCCAAATGCGAATAGGGTTCATCCAACAATAATACCTCGGGGTGCGTTAGCAACAATCGCGCAATGGCAATGCGTTGTTTCTCGCCACCCGAAAGCTGATCGGTCTTTCGCGTAAGCAGGTGCTTGATTTTACAAACAGCAATAATGTTGCGCTTGCGCCATTCCGTTACCGCGCTGGCATAAGTAAGCACTTGCTCCACCCGTAAAAATTTGGGTAACTCAAAGTGTTGCGATAGGTAAGCTATCTGCGGATGTCCGGCAACCAGGTTTTCAGCTGGACCTTTTACAAGCTGACCGCCAAGTGTAACCTGCCCGCTATCGGGTTGTTCAAGCCCGGCAATAATTCGCAGCAAGGTACTTTTGCCTGAGCCGGTTTCACCGGCAATTACAAGGTTTTCAGATTTTCCAATTTCGAAGGCGATGTTGTTCAGAACCTTCCCAAATTCTGTAGTTTTCGAAATTTTACTTATAACAAGTAACGGCATGTTATTCAAAGATAGCGAGCAAATTCCATAGTTGATCGAACTCCTTAGCGAAAGATTTAATAACACCACCTTCACGGGTTAGCAAAATGTTTTCATGATTAAACCGCGCTGCACTGCGTGTCCAATTGTAGCTGCCGGTAATTAACGCTTTGCTGTCTGCGATCATGAACTTATGATGCATGTGGTTGGCGGTTCGGTCTATGCGTACGGGAATGCCCTCCCCTGCCAACTGTTCAATGTCCGAGCCTTCGTCTAATAATTTGTCGTTATCGGTAATGATTTTAACCTGTACACCCCGCTTGTGCGAATCGAGTATGGCCGAAGTGATGGTATCGTCACTGATTGTAAAAACGCAAATCTGTAGTAGGCTTATTGCTTGCCGGATTTGCTGAATGATAATGTTCTTGCATGCATCGCCCGGACTAAAGTACGCATCCGAATTGGGCGCCTTCGGGGTTGTATTCATTAGCGCGCTTGTTGCATCGCGAATCCACTCAACTATAAATTTATAATTTTCGGGAGTAGCCTTTTGTTCAGCGAGTTCAAATATCTGGCTCCGTAAAAAAGCAAGTTGTTGCTCGCTGGGTTTTACCTCATCAATTATTTCACGAAGCGATTTACGCTCGGACTTTGAGAAAAACTGATCTTCGATGCTGAGTTTTAAAAAGTCAATTACAGGTTGCATGCGGGTGTTGGTAGTGTGGCAAAAGACGTGAATTTTACAATGAAAAACTTTAATAATTCGCTTCCCTGAAGAATCTATTTTAAAGTGCCGGGTAAGCATTTGGGCGCCCAACTTTATCTAATATCTTTGCCCCCTTTATTTTTAAGATCTTATGATTTCGGTTGACGCAGTAACAGTTGAATTTAATGGTTCGGCTCTTTTCAGTGACATTACTTTTAATATTAACGAAAACGATCGCATAGCCCTGATGGGCAAGAATGGTGCAGGTAAATCTACGCTGCTAAAAATTATTGCCGGAAAGAATAAACCTACCCGTGGCAAGGTATCGGCCCCGAAGGATGCCGTGATTGCCTATCTGCCGCAGCACTTGCTTACCGAAGATGATTGTTCGGTGTTTGAAGAAACCTGCAAGGCATTCTCTAAAATTCATGGGATGAAATCCCGGATTGATGAGTTGAACCATCAACTGGAAACCCGTACCGACTACGAGTCGGATGAATACGCGAAGATAATAGAAGAAGTATCGGAGTTGAGCGAGAAATTCTACTCGATTGAAGAGATTAACTACGATGCAGAGATTGAAAAGACGTTGATGGGCCTCGGCTTTGAGCGCAGCGACTTTACCCGACCCACCAAAGAATACAGCGGGGGCTGGCGCATGCGCATCGAGCTGGCTAAAATCCTGTTGCAAAAACCCGATTTGATTTTACTGGACGAACCTACCAACCACCTCGACATTGAATCGGTACAGTGGCTGGAAGAATTTTTAAAGACCGGTGCTAAGGCTGTGATTGTAATTAGCCACGATAAAACCTTTGTAGATAATCTTACCAACCGCACCATTGAAGTAACCATGGGCCGGATTTACGATTATAAGACCAACTACTCGCATTACCTGCAACTTCGTAAAGAGAGGCGCGAGCAACAACAAAAACATTATGACGATCAGCAGAAGGAGATTGCAGATATAACTGCGTTTATCGAACGCTTTAAAGGAACCTATTCTAAAACGCTGCAGGTACAATCGCGCGTAAAAATGCTGGAGAAAATCGAGATCGTACAGGTAGATGAGATGGATACTTCCGCACTCAATTTAAAATTTCCGCCTGCACCCCGCTCAGGTAATTACCCGGTTATTGCCGATGGACTGACAAAATCATATGGCGATCATCTCGTTTTCAAAGATGCTTCGATGACCATTGCGCGGGGCGAAAAGGTTGCCTTTGTTGGTAAGAATGGCGAAGGAAAATCGACCATGATAAAAGCCATTATGGGTGAGATTGAGTATGAAGGTAAACTGCAGGTAGGCCATAATAGTATGATCGGGTACTTTGCCCAAAACCAGGCTTCGTTGCTCGATGAAAGCTTAACCGTTTTTGAAACTATTGATCAGGTGGCTCAAGGAGATATACGAACCCGGATCAAAGACATGCTGGGCGCCTTTATGTTCAGTGGCGATAACATCGATAAAAAAGTGAAGGTACTTTCTGGCGGAGAGAAAACCCGGTTGGCCATGTTAAAGTTGCTATTGCAGCCGGTTAACCTGTTGATTTTGGATGAACCCACCAATCATCTTGATATAAAAACAAAAGATATTCTGAAAGATGCCTTGCTGGCTTTTGATGGTACCTTAATTCTTGTTTCGCACGATCGGGATTTTTTGGATGGGCTGGCACAAAAAGTATTTGAGTTTGGAAACAAACGCGTGCGCGAACATTTTGAAGACATTAATGGATTTCTGCGCAACAAGAAGCTCGAGAACTTAAAGGAGATTGAACGGAAAGTGTAAATTTTACAGCTGCTGAGGCTGCTCCACAGTTTATTAAACTTCACCGAGCATGAAAACACCCTTAATTACTCCTGAAGGTTTGGAAAAATTGAAAGCTGAGCTGGACCATCTGTGGCGGGTGGAGCGGCCCGATACTACAGCCAAGGTATCTTGGGCTGCCAGCCTGGGCGATCGTTCTGAAAATGCCGACTACCACTATAACAAGAAACGGTTACGCGAAATTGACAAGCGTATTCTGTATTTACGAAAATGTGTAACTGAGCTGAAGGTAGTACACTACTCGCCTTTTCAGGAAGGGAAAGTAATGTTTGGTGCCTGGGTAGAGATAGAAAATGACAAAGGCATGAAGAATCGGTTTCGAATTGTGGGTGGCGAAGAACTTATTGGAAGGAAGGATTACATTTCGATGGACTCGCCCATGGCGCAGGCGCTTTTAAAAAAAGAAGTAGGCGATGAAGTTATTGTTAAAACTCCTACCAGAGATTTTGTCTGGCGCATTGTGCGGATCGAGTATCAACCTTAAGCCTTCAAATCATTTCGGAGTAATCCATTCTAATTTTTTGAATAGGTAGTCCCGGGACTACAATATAGAATTGATGAAATGTGCGCCCGAACAAAGAATCCCGAACGATAAACACTTTGAACAGCAGTCTGTATTCTTCGCCCCTTCTCAAGCCATTCGGCTAAGGATTGCGTTCACGCACTCACCGCCCTGCTTTCCGGCACTCTACCAACCAATCCCACGGATAAGGTGAGCCTAATCCCTTTGGTGGCTTTGCTAACTCCGTGTTCCAATCGTATTCTAATTTTTCAAGCCTTGTAATTGTAAATCCGGCTTGTGGTAAAACTACTTCCAGCTCCGATGCCGAGTAATGCTTGGTGGGCACATTGTCGATGTGTACAATGCCTTGCAGCAGATCGCGCTTACTGCCTTTAAAGTAATGGAATTCATGCACGGGTATGTTGGCTGCCGGCACCCCTTCCTTAGCATACAGTTGTATCAACTGCCACGAGGAGAACAAAGCTGAATCCAACGCGGGCAAAACAAACAAAGCTGTGCCTTCCGGTTTTAGTGATCGAGCTACACTTTTAAATGCCCGGGTGTTTTTGGTTAAATCAGGAAACATGATAACGTTGCAACAAAAAGCAAAATCAGCTTTGGTTGCACGTAGTTCTCGGGTAACATCGTGCACGCGCAGTGTAACATTGGAATAATTACGCGCGGCAGCTTGTTGTAGCAGGCCTTTGGAAATATCTACACCCAGCACATTTTTAAAGACAGGTGCAAGGTAAGGTAGCGATTTGCCATTGCCACAGCCAAAGTCGATAGCCGATTTGGTTAATGAAGCATGCTTCTTAATGTAGCGTGGCAGTTTTTTGAATTTATCGCTCGCATATACATCGAAGATTTCGTTGTTGTATTCCGGTGCGAGTTTCTCCCAATGTTTTTTTTCGTTCATGGTTAGTCTTGAGTACATAGTCTTGAGTACATAGTCTTTAGACCTGGCATTACCGATCTAAGGTTAATTGCTTTACAATCTCTTTCATCGGCCGCACGCTATGCACATGTTCAATTGCAGGCCCAGCACACCAAACAGTTTTATAAGTTGCACTAAAAGCAGCTTTCTCTACCTGCTTCATTCCTTTCCAGGCTATTAAAAGCTTTACATACTTTTTTAATCGTTTGTTATTATTGAGTAAACGCTCCAGCCAGGTGGCTTTGGTGCCCAGTTGTTGTACATACGGAGTGTTAATAACCGTAAGCGGAGAACCCGAAAGTTTACTGGTCATCACAATATCCTTCGCTGTATAATCAATCATGGCTTGTTTGTATTCGGCCGAAACATCGGCTTCATGGCAAGCAATAAAAATAGTACCAACCGAAACTCCGGCTGCACCCCAACTCATTACTTCGTCAATATCTTTTTTGAAAGCAATGCCACCTGCCGAGATAACCGGCAGGCTACAGTTTTGGGTTAAAAGTGTAACCAGTTCTTTGGGCGAAACCTTTCCTGCATGGCCTCCGGCCTGGTTATTCACGGCTACCAACGCATCCGCGCCAAGTGCTTCTACTTTTTTGGCATACGCAAGATCTACTACATCGCAAAAGACTTTAATACCTGCAGGTTTACATTGTTCTATTACCTCTTGCGGACTGCCCAACGAAGTAATAATAAAATCCACCTTAAGCTCTACCAATGTTTTGAGCTGGTCTTTGTACTTCAGGTTAGACTTGTTTACGATAAGGTTAACCCCGAAAGGTTTACTTGAATGGGCTTTTATCTCCTGAATGGCTTCACGTAATTCTTTATCAGTACGATAGTTAAGTGCCGGAAAGGCTGCCGTAATCCCACTGTCCAATGCTGCTTTAATCATCTTGGTGTTGGAGATCAAAAACATGGGCGCCACCAGGATGGGATAGTCGATGCCTAAAAGTTTATCAAGTGTGATAGCCATGGTTGTAGTTTAATGCGGGAAGATCAATAAAATACTACTAAAAACCACGCGGCTACCAGACGGTAATCATTTAAAAAAGAAAAAGTCCTGCCACTTTCACAACAGGACTTAATCGATTAAAGCAACGCAACCAACTTAATTCATAGAGTCTTCCAGCAACTTTTCAAGATCGTGAAAGGGCAAAGGCTTTTCTACACATCGTGTAAACCCGGCCTCAGTGGCTAACAGGGTATCATCTTTTTGCATCAGGGTAGTCATTGCTACAAAGCGCGTGTTGGGTAAAAGTTCTTTGGCATTCTTTAGCCACTCCACACCGCCCAGGTATTCGCCATGCATGTGCAGATCTACAAAAAGTAAATCTGGTTTAATTTGATGCACATGTTCCGATCCAACCTGATGATCTTCAAAAATATGCGCTTCAATTACTCCGGGCTGAAGGCTAACCATGCGCTTATAGATTAGCCGATTAAGGGAGTCATTCTCAAATACGCCTACTATTACTTTCTTTTTCATGCCGGCACTTGCTAACAGAATTGTGCCGAGGTAGGAATGAGCTAAAAATGCATTGAAACGGGGATTAGCAGCTAGCCTAAATCTTCATTTTGGGAATAAACTGACCAATTCAGGAAATATGCTCCCAATGCAAGCTAAATCTGCTTCTCACCAAAAAAATCAAGTCTGCTGTAACCATTTGAGGTAATCTCCGTATTTCCTTTTGTATCGTTAAAAATTTTTTAATCTAAACCAATTTTAATTTCGTCTTTCGATTTTTTGCAGATTTTTTATTCTAGATACTGAAATCAAATCTTAATTAAAGTTGTGGTGGCCTTAGGCTGTATAAGTAATGAATTGGATAACACTCTATATTTCTGGCAAACCGGGCTTTAAAGAAGCAGTATTAAATAAACTGGCGCATGCCGGCAGGCATTATTTGCCTGGCGCTACCGACTCAGAAAGTGATTTCCTGCTTTATTGGATTGATAGCACCTACGCGTTGCGCGACTTCAAAACCGAAATAGGAAGCAAACTCATACTCCGCTACCGGCTGCGGTTTTCATTTATCCTTCCGGAGGCAAATCTCTCTACCGACCTTACCACGCAGGAACTTGCCTTGGTAAAAAAGATGTCGGCCTGGGAAGCCGAATACCGGCACAGTGCCTGATGGGCTTACTGCGTGATGTAAAAAATTCAATATCTTTAACGTTGTATTTTTAACCTCCTGGTAAACCCCTTACTTGTGCTATGGCTTTCCGGTACATTGCTTTAATCGCGCTCCTTTTCCCTTCCTGCTCCTTGTTTGCCCAACTAGATTCGGTGGCACTCTCGAATGAATACTACAAGCAAGGAATGGAAATTTTTGACTACGAGCATCGTAAAATTGCCACCGAGTTGTTCACCCTGGCAACCAAAGCCAATCCCAAAAATGCCAAGGCCCAGTTTATGGCTGGCCGTTCCATTATGCTAACCGTTCGAAAAGAACTCTCGCTGGAATATTTTAAACGAGCCTATCAATTGGATCCTAAGATTGATGAAGACATTCTCTATTACCTGGGCCAGGCATACCACTATTCCGAAAAATTTGATAGCGCCATTTTACTCTACGACCGGTATAACCGCTTGCTGGCCCGCTCGCTCGATTACTCTAAATCAAAAAAAATAAATGAGGTTAACCGCAAAATCTTTGAGTGCCACAATGCCAAGATAATGATTGCCCAACCGGTAGATGTTACCATCAATCATTTAGATGCAAATATTAACAGCGAGTGGCCCGATTACGCCCCGGCCATCAATGCCGATGAAACGTTTATGGTATTTACAACCCGCAGGCCCGAAGAAAATCTGAACAACCGCCTGGCACAGGATAACGAGTACTACGAAGAAATTTTTTACTCTAAAAAAGTAGATGGCAACTGGACACCAGCCCGCAATCTTGCCGGACCATTAAACAACAATTATCACAACGCCAGTATCAATCTTTCGCCCGATGGCAAAGAAATGTTGCTTTACCACGATAGCAATGGAGGCGATATTCTTGCTTCGTTTTTAAAACCTGATGGCACCTGGACCAACCCCGAGGAACTTTCTATTAACAGCGAGTACTTGGAGAACTCAGCTTCTATTTCGGCCGATGGAAAAATGCTTTTTTTTACAAGCAACAGACCCGGTGGCTATGGGGGCACTGATATTTATGTTTCTGTAAAAGATGCCCGCGGCCGGTGGGGCACCCCGCGCAACCTCGGTAAAAACATCAATACCGAATTGGATGAAGATGGTGTTTATATTTCGGCCAACGGCAAGCATTTGTACTTTAGTTCGAATGGCCATGCCGGTATGGGCGATTTGGATATTTACAGAAGTACATTCAATGCCGAGAAAGACGTTTGGGAAAAACCCATTAACATGGGATACCCGATTAACTCGGTTGAAAATGATATTTACATTGTGCTTACCCGCAATGAAGAGTACGCCTACATCTCCTCTGTGCGGCCTGAAGGGATTGGCGAACAAGATATCTACAAAATTGATATTCGTAATTGGAAGGAGCCGGCTTACAGCCAACCTGACTTTGCCGATGCGGTGCTGGCTCTGGAAGATCAACTTCCACTCTTTGGCAACCGGCCCGCTATTGACAAAGTGCAACCAACCAAGCCCGAAGTTAAAACCGAAACCGCACCGTTACTGCCGGCCGTTGTAAATCTATCGGTGTATGTGGCTGAGGGTAGCAGTCGCAAGCCATTGGCCGCCCAGGTTAAGTTATCGGCTCATACTACGGAACTAAGCTTTACAGAAACCAAACCCGGTCTTTATGCGGCCCAGGTGAAAAATAAAACTACGGGTGTGGAACGGTATAAATTACTGGTTTCAGCAAAAGAGTATTTGCCCTACTCGGCCTCGTATGTGTTTGGCCCCGGCATGAACACCAGCTTAACCGATACAGTTTATCTTGATAAGATCGCGGTTAACTATAATCGGCAACTGAATGTTTATTTTCCACACGATAGCGATGTACCTAAGTCGTTTGAAGATATACTGTACCTCGAGCAAATAATGAAGACTTCGGGTTCTATCAAAGTGGAGATTAGCGGCCATACCGACAATGTGGGAAGTCATGCCTACAATGTAAACTTAAGTCACAGGCGGGCGCTGGCAGTTAAAAAACATTTGGTGAAAGCTGGTATTGAAGAAAATCGCATAACGGTAGCGGGTTATGGACCCGATAAACCGCTGGTGGAGAACAACTCGAAAGGCAACCGCCAGCTTAACCGCAGAACCGAGTTTACTATAACCGAAAAATAGAAAGAGCATGCGCCTGCGCAAATGGTTGGCCGGGCTTGGCTTGTTCTTACTTTCGCTGGCGATTTTACTTGCCACCCTCGTAAACCGAATTGATCGCACGCCACTGGCACAACAGGATTTTTATGTGCGTGCCATGCACCAACTGGACTCACTGCAGCCAGCCACTTACGCATCTACCGCGCTAACTGCAGCCTGGGGCAAGGTTAACATTACACCAACGTATGCTATGCCCATGGCGGGCTACAAGTTGCGGCCGGCATTTACTACCGTTCACGATTCCCTGTATGCCCGCTTTATTGTTATCGATAATGGAAAGGTAGAAGTTATATTGCTTAGTGCCGATCTGCTCATTTTCCCACCGGCATTGCGCACGCAAGTTGAAAGCCGATTGCAATCAACCAAACCTATGTTTAGGTTTTACAGTGCTACGCATACGCACAATAGTGTGGGCGGCTGGCATGCAGCCTGGGGCGCGCAGTTTGCAGTTGGTGATTATAATCCGCTTTGGATTGACTCCACTGCTAACTTAATAGTTACCGAAATTGAAAAAGTAAGACGCAACCTACAACCTGCCCGCGCCTCGTATTGGCAGGCCGATGCAAGTACCTACGCAGCTAATCGTCTTAAAGAAGGTAATCCCTACGATGGGCAACTGCGCGGCCTTCGATTAGCAAAAGAAGATAGTTCACATGCTTACCTGGTTACGTTTAGCGCTCATGCAACCAGCATCAGCAGTAAGAGTAGCGCCCTTTCGGGCGATTACCCGGCAGCGTTGATTCAACACATAGAAGGTAACACAAACAGGTTTGCACTTTTTATGGCAGGTATGGTGGGCAGTCATAAGTTAAGTGGCATTGCCGAAAGCGAATTTGCAGCGGCCGAAGCGGCCGGAAATATTCTTGCCGAAAAGGTGTTACATCCTTCAAAGACCCAGCAGGTAAAGGATGCTACCATAAAAACCATGCAGGTACCGGTTGAATATGGCCCCTCGCAAATGCGGTTGAATAAAGACTACCGGTTGCGAAACTGGATTTTTTCTTCAGCCCTTAATTCGTTACAAGGCGAACTAACCTGTTTGCAGTTAGACAATGTACTTCTAATTGGCACCCCCTGCGATTTTTCGGGCGAGATTGCTGTTACGCAGAACCTGGAAGCATTTGCGCGTGCACACAACAAGCAATTAATTATCACCAGTTTTAACGGAAACTACACTGGCTACATTACAGCCGATGTTCATTACGAAACCACCTTGCGGGCAGAAGTAACCACCATGAATTGGGTGGGCCCTTACTTTGGGCAGTACTATACCGACATGATTCAGAAAATAATCTTGAAGTGAAACCTAATGTGTAGGTTTGCTGCCCCCTTTTTTTCCCCGAAAGGGCTTGCGTTTAAAATTCTTTTTATCTCCACCCTGTCGTTTTTTTCCGTGCGGCTCGTGCTTTCTGGCTTCGGGGGCGTAAACGGGTGCCGCACCTAATTCGGCAGGCACTGCGATTTTAGGAATTTCTTTACCGATTAAACTTTCTATGCGGAAGAATTTGCGCTGATCGAAATCATTGATAAAGGTAATGGCGGTGCCGGTAGTAGCTGCCCGGGCGGTTCTACCAATGCGGTGAATGTAATCTTCCGGGTCGGGCGGAACATCAAAATTAACTACCAGGTCTATTCCTTCCACATCAATACCACGCGAAAGCACATCGGTGCCAATCAACACCGCTAGTTGTTTGTTCTTGAACTCGCGCAAGATATGCTCGCGTTCAATTTGTTCCAGGTCGCTGTGTATCGATTTAGACTGGATACCCAGCCTGTGCAGGTTGCGATCTAATTTCTTTACGTTTTCTTTGGTAGAAGCAAAAATGATTACGCTGTTATACGAGTTATCTTTTAATAGCAAATCGATTAGCTTTTCCTTTTGTTCATTATGCACTACGTAGGCTTGCTGCAAAATTCCTTCTGCCGGTTTGGATATGGCAATGTTGATTTCAGCCGGGTTGTTAAGAATGCGGTTGGCAAGCGCCCGGATTTTTGGCGGCATAGTTGCCGAAAACAGCAGCGTTTGGCGTTGCTGCGGTAGTTCTTTAATAATCCGGACTATATCTTCATAAAAACCCATGTCCAGCATCCGGTCGGCTTCATCCAACACCAGGTGCTCTACCTTATCAAACTTAATGGTACCCATCGCCATTTGGGCAATCAGCCGCCCCGGAGTAGCAATTATGATATCAACGCCACCCTCCATGGCCCGCTTCTGCTGATCCCAGATGGCGCCATCGCCCCCTCCGTAAATCGCAATGGAGCTAACGCCTAAAAAGTAAGAAAACCCTTCAATCTGCTGATCGATCTGTTGCGCCAACTCGCGCGTAGGCGCAATGATAACCGTATTTAAATGGCTATTTTCTTTACTTACAATATTGTTTAGAATAGGTAATACGTAGGCGGCAGTTTTGCCGGTACCGGTTTGCGCACAGGCAATCAGATCTTGCTTTTTTAAGATGGCCGGTATGGCTTGTTCCTGTATGGGGGTGGCTTTCGAAAAGCCCATGGCATCCAACCCATCTAATAGCCGGGAGTGGAAACCAAATTCATGAAATGTCAAGTGATGAAGTTTAAAAAATGAAACATTGGTGCAAGGTACAATAAGTTAGGCAACCCACCGAATGGGTGAAACTACGAGGGATTGTGTATTTTGACCGGGCGTATGAATGAAAATAAAGCCTATACCATTAGAATGGTGGTTGCAGAATCAGATATTGATGCCATGGGTCATGTTAACAATGTTGTTTATCTGCGCTATGTGCAAGAGGCAGCCGCAGCCCACTGGCAAGCCGTGGCCACCGAAGCGGCAAAAGCTGCTATGCTATGGGTGGTACTCCGCCACGAAATAGATTACCTCGCTCCCGCCTTTGCTGGCGAGGTACTTTATGCCACTACCTGGGTAGGTGAAACAACCGGAGTAAAATCGGTACGCTTTGTTGAAATTGCTAACGCAACCGGCAAAACGATCGCTAAGGCCCGCACGGTGTGGTGTATGTTGGATGCGGCAACTCTCAAACCCAAACGGATTGAACCCGAAATGATGGAGCCTTTCATGTAATAGGAAACACCTTCACTACATCCGTAACTTTCATCCACCAGCATTTTGTTGTTTATTTAGATCTCAACGTAAACACGCATGAAAAATTCAGTACTTGTTGCAATGGCTGCACTTCTTTTCTGTTGTCAAGATAAAGAAGCAGCGAACAATCAAAAATCGGGCAACCCCGTGTTGGAAGGTTGGTATGCCGACCCCGAAGGGATTGTGTGGGATAACACGTATTGGATTTACCCCACCTACTCAGCTCCCTACGAACAGCAAGTCTTTATGGATGCGTTTTCTTCGCCCGATTTAGTTACCTGGACAAAACACGAGCACATACTAGACACAGCACAAATTAAGTGGGCTAAGCGCGCAATGTGGGCTCCGGCAATTGTTCGTAAAGACAATCACTACTTTCTCTTTTTCGGTGCCAACGATATTCAAAGCAACGATGAATACGGAGGTATTGGCATTGGCGTAGCTACCAAGCCCGAAGGCCCATTTACCGATTACCTCGGCAAACCTTTGATAAGTCAGTTTTATAATGGAGCTCAGCCCATCGATCAGTTTGTATTTAATGATGATGGTACCTATTACCTGATTTACGGAGGCTGGCGGCATTGTAATATCGGGTTACTGAGTGATGACTTTAAATCCATTGTGCCGCAACGCGATACCTTGTTTCGTGAGATAACCCCCGAGGGCTATGTGGAAGGGCCATTTATGTTTAAGCGCAACAGTAAGTACTATTTTATGTGGTCGGAGGGCGGCTGGACCGGGCCCGATTACAGCGTGGCATATGCTATTGCCGATAGTCCGTTCGGACCTTTTACACGGGAAGCAAAAATTTTGCAGCAAGATGCCTCAGTGGCTACCGGTGCTGGGCACCATTCGGTTATTAACCGCCCCGGAACAGATGAGTGGTTCATAATTTACCATCGCAGGCCGCTCGATCAAACCGACCGAAATGCGAGAGTGGTGTGTATTGAAAAAATGGAGTTTGATGGCCAAGGTAAAATCAAGCCGGTTACAATCACCTTCGAAGGAGTAGCGCCTGTACCTATTGGTCGGTAAGTAAAAAAGAGCGCAAAAAAAGAGGCTATCTACTTGAGACAGCCTCTTCTTCACTTTGAAAAATTAGATTATTAGTTAGTAACGCGTACGTTAACTGCATTCAAACCTTTTTTTCCTTCCTTCAGTTCAAAAGTAATGGTGTCATTCTCACGTATCTGATCAACCAATCCCGACACGTGTACAAAGTACTCTTGTCCTGTTGCTGTTTCTTTAACAAAACCGAATCCTTTGGTCTCGTTAAAGAATTTTACTGTTCCTTCTTTCATTATGATTTGTTAAAAATTTGATGGGCGCAAACATACGCATATATTCTGGAATAACAGTTGTCAGGCTGCGCGCTTCATCCGTTCTAAGGCTACTTCTTTTTGCTTAGCCAAATGAATTACTCCTATTTTGTCTAAAACCCGAATTATATAGTAGGTGGGATCGATTTCGTGCCAACGAATACCCCCAAAATTTGCCCGCGAACCAAATTTATGGTGGTTATTATGATAGCTCTCGCCCATCATCAGCACATCCACGGGCAAAAAGTTCTTAGATGTATCGCGTACTTCAAAATTGGTATAGCCGTATTTATGGGCAAACCAGTTAATAATGGCTCCGTGGATGGGACTCATTAAGAATTGAAGCGGCAACAGCAACCACAGCCACCATACTGTTGCAAACTTTACGTAGAAAAGCACATAGAGCGCACCCCAAAAGATCCGCGAGGGCCACGAACGTGCTATTTTGTCGAACACATCCCAGCGTGGTACGCCTTCGGTAAAACGTTTATCTGGCACCATCCGGCCACTGGCAATATCCGAATAAATGGTTTTGGTTTTCCACATCATGTTCCAGATGGTCTCATCGTACATGGGCGAGTGTGGGTCATCTTCCGTATCGGCAAAGGCATGGTGCATGCGGTGCATGGTTCCATATCCGTAAGGACTTAAGTAGTTGGAGCCTTGAAAAATCCACGTAAGTACAAAAAATACCTTCTCGGTAAATTTGCTCATGGTAAAGGCTTTGTGCGAGGCGTAGCGATGCAGAAAAAAAGTTTGGAAAAACAAGGACAGGTACCAGTGCGCTACAAAAAAAATCAGAATCTCTTTCATTAGATCAGGTAGGTTAAAATCAACAATTACAAGTTAAAGCAGGGATTTACCTGCCGGGTGTAAGACCGTGCTACCTTCGGGTTGTGACAGAAATGCTAAAAATTATTTTTTGCGCGAAAGCGCCTGGGTAATATCTGCCTTCAGATGGTGGATAAACTCCTGGGCATCTTCCACATGGCAGGCTTTCTTAAAACTTTCAAAAAGGTGCGAGGTATCGGGCATTCCAAAGTGAATTTTATTCTTTTCAGCCTCCAGTTTTTTACTTGCACGACTGAATAATTGACGGCAATGGTCAGCCTTTTTATTCAATACCTGTTGAATTTCGTGATAGTCGAAATCGAAAACTTCGCGTAACAGATACGTGGCCCGCTCCAGCGGCTCAAGTTTGGTTTGGATTACTTTAAAGGCAGCCGATAATTCCTTTTCTACATCAATGTGTGAGAGGTCAAGTTCTTTAAAGCGGCCCACCCAATCTTTTACACTTAGCTGATCCCAATTAATGAACCGGGCTTTCTTCAAAGCCTCCAGGTGTTTCAGGCAGTTATTGGTAACTGCCCGCATCAGGTAGGCTTTGGTGTTCTCAATTTTTGTATGATCGATGGTTAGCCACCGCGCAAAAGTCTCCTGCACCACATCTTCTGCATCGGCCTTGCACCGTAAAAGATTGTACGCTACCTGGTGTAGCAGCGGTTGGTAGAGCGTTATGGTTTGTGCGTGATTCACAAAAAATTTCAATGCGTAAAGGTAGTGCTATTATTGGTATTGCTCCATCAAGTTTTACGGGTATGGCAAACAACACTTGTTCGCTTATGCCTCAAACTCCGAGAGCTCAAGCCAACGCATGGTTTTTTCATCGAGTTCGGTACTTAAGCGCTTAATCTGGGTGGCAAGTTCCTGCAGTTGAAGATGATCGGTAAGGCCACTGTTAAGTTGGTTGGTTAGCGCTGCTTTTTCGTTTTCCAGGCGCTGAATTTCTTCAACCAGCTTATCAAATTCCTGCTTTTCTTTGAAATTTAAGCGCTTTTTGGTTGGTTCTGGCTTCGCTACCTGCGGTAATGCTTCGGGCGGAGTTTCATCGTCAGCTTGGCCATCGGCCCAAAGCCGGTAGTCAGAATAATTGCCATTGAACAGTCTTATTTTACCAGCCCCTTCAAAAATGAAAAGTTGCTCTACCAGGTGATCCATAAAATACCGGTCGTGCGAAACAAGTACCAGGCAGCCATTAAACTTTTCCAGAAACTCTTCCAATACGTTCAGCGTGTCGATATCAAAGTCGTTGGTGGGTTCGTCCAGCACCAAAAAGTTAGGATTGCGCACCAGTACTTTTAAAAGCTGAAGGCGTTTCTTTTCACCCCCACTCAACTTCTCGATGTAGTTGTATTGCTTTTCGGGTGGAAACAAAAACGTATCTAAAAATTTTGAGGCCGATACCTGCGAGCCATCTGCAAGCGTAATAAATTCTGCAATCTCTTTTACCTCTTCTATTACGCGGTGTGCCGGATTTAAATCTTCTACCTCTTGTGTAAAGTAGCCGATCTTGGTGGTAACACCCGGAATAATTTCTCCGCTGTCGGGTTTGGTTTTACCCGTAAGTAAATCGAGGAAGGTGGACTTACCCACCCCGTTCTTCCCTACAATTCCAATCCGGTCTTTCTTCTTGAAAACATACGAGAAGTTGCTCACCATAGCCGCATCGCCAAATCGTTTGTTAACCTGATGAAGCTCCAACACTTTACCACCCTGTCGGGCTTCCTGCACGTCCAATTCCAGTTTATCCTTCTTCAGATTTACCGAGGCTTTTTCCTGCAAATCGTAGAACGCATCTATCCGGTACTTGGCTTTGGTGCCGCGGGCTTTTGGCTGCTTCCGCATCCATTCCAACTCCTTTTTCATCAGGTTCCGGGCCTTGGCAACCTCGGTTTTAAGCATTTCTTCCCGCTCCGACTTCTTCTCTAAAAAGTAGGCGTAGTTACCCTTATACCGATAAAGTTTACCCCGGTCAAGCTCCAGAATCTCGTTTGCTACATTATCCAGAAAGTAGCGATCATGGGTTACCATCAGCAACGTAATTTGCTGTCCGCTCAGGTAGCTCTCCAGCCATTCGATGGCCTCCAGGTCTAAGTGGTTAGTGGGCTCATCCATGATAATGAGATCGGGTTCGGCCAATAACATTTGGGCCAGAAAAATGCGCTTACGCTGACCACCCGAAAGCTCACCAAACGGTTGGTCCAGGTTGGTAATACCCAACTTACCGGTTATGGTTTGAACTTTGGCATCGTAATCCCAGGCGTTAAGGGCTTCCATCTTTTCGAGGGCATGTTGCATCCGGTCGGGCGAAACATCCGAATCGTGCAGACAAGATTCATATTCGTTTACCGCAGCCGCTACACGGTTGTTCTTATCGAAGATGATTTCCTTTACGGTGAGCAGTTCATCGGCTGCAGGCTGTTGGGTTAAGTACCCGAGCTTTATACCATCGCGCACACTTATTATACCCGCATCGGTAGCAACCTGGCCGGTGAGCAATTTTAATAACGTAGATTTTCCGGTACCATTTTCACCAACCAGGGCAAGCTTCTCGCCTTGCGCTATTCCTAAAGTAATATCTTTGAATAACCATCTATCGTTAAATGACTTGGCAATTCCTTCTGCTGATAAATAATTCACGTGTGCCTTAAATTAAGGCTGCAAATTTAGCACAAGTCAGCCAGCCCCGAAGGTTAAAGCAACCGGTGTAATGGAAAAAATAAATGTCCGCAAAGGGCTATGTTCAAGCGGTGCGCGATTGCTTCATGTAGAAGCAGAAGAAGCACAAACCAAGTTGAAAAAATGCCGTGGCTGCGATGGTAAAAATTAGCATAACAAACTCCATCTTTTAATATTAAATATAAAGTTAATACAACGTAGTTGAATATACACTAAATCAATTAGTTATAATTTCAAAATTTTGCTAAGCTATTGACTATGAAACTACTGGAAATGCTGGCCTTGCCGCCAACCAAACTCCAAAAAGATAAAATTGTAAAGTATGTGGGCGCCAGTCAGCACCGGTTTGATGAGTTGATGCGCGTGTTTATTGCCGGGCCATACCGGATAACACAGCGGGCAGCCTGGCCATTGAGCTATTGTGTACAAGTTTACCCGTATTTACTACAGCCGCATTTTAATACTATTACAAAAACCCTAAGCGCATCTGCGTTACCGGATGCGCTAAAAAGAAACCTGCTGCGTAGCCTTCAGTTTGTTAAAATACCAGCGCGTTACCAGGGCCGGATTGCCACTTGTTGTTTTGCCTTTTTAACCGGCACCGAACCGGTGGCGGTAAAAGTTTTTGCCATGACGGTACTGGCAGACCTGGCAAAAGATAATGCGGACCTTAAAAATGAAATCATTCCCCTGTTAGAAGACCAACTCCCCTACGGTTCGGCCGGATTTATAGCGCGCGCGAAGCGGGTATTGAAACAGTTGAAGTAAAGCGGCACTTGTAACAACTATAAAATTCTATTAAGCCCAATCCAAGATTAAGTTGGTGCACCTTCGGGTTGCGGCTGCAAGGGTCGGCAATAGTTCTGAAGGTTAGTCTGCCAATCGTGCAGCGAATACTCTACTTTTGCAGTGCCATGATCAGCACCACCCACATTTGTAAAAGTTGCGCTAACGAATTTACCGGTAGTTTCTGTAATCAGTGTGGTGAAAAGGTTCTGACAAAAAAAGATAAATCATTTCAGTCCATTCTCAATTCGGTTTTACTTACGGTAACATTTACCGACAGTAAATTTATTCGAACTCTTTGGCAAGTATTGAGAAACCCGGGCACTATAGCACGCGATTTTTCTGCCGGTAAGCGGGTAAAGAATATAAGCCCTATGTCGTTGTTCTTTGTGCTAAACCTGTTTTACTTTTTCTTTCCGGTTATCCAGCTTTTTAATGCTTCGCTTACTACCCAGTTACTTTCGCCCCTTAGCCCGTTTTACAAAACGCTTATTGCAACCAAAGCCGTAAGCATGGGTGTAGATATAAAGGCTTTTGCTATGCTCTACAATCTAAAAACGGCCACATTAGCCAAGCTCATGGTAATGGTTTTTGTGGTACTTAGCTCGTTGCCCTTAAATGTTTTGTATTGGAAAAAGAACAAATACTTTATGGACCACGTGGGGTTTGCCGTGGAGTTAGCCGCCTTTAATCTTTTTGTAAATGCCATAGTGCTTACGCTGATCGTTCGGATTGCCGGGTTAGGAACCTACCTGGATGAGATTACGCTAACGGTAATTTTTATAACAACCAATCTGTATTTTGTACTGCGCGCCAGTTTTGTTTTTTACCATGAGCGCGGTTGGCGACTGGTTGTGAAATCGCTGGTGCTGATTCTGTTTTTGAAGGTGGCGCTGGAGGCCTATCGAAGTATTCTTTTTTTTGTTACCCTGTTTATGCTTTGATGCTGGTGCTTCCATTTATCTGGCGGCCATTGCTTTTTGGCAGGCCGTTGCCTACCTTCCGCTAACCTTAAACCTAAACCCTTATTTTATGCGAAAAATTTTACTCAATCTGAGTTTGCTCCTGTTGCTATCGCTGCAGGCCTTAGCCCAAAGTCGGGAAGTATCCGGTACCGTTACCGACCAATCGGATGGCTCTGCCCTTGCCGGTGTAAACATTATTGTAAAAGGTACTGCTATTGGTACCGCTACAGACGGAAGTGGCCGCTTCCGCATTCAGGTGCCTAATGGCGCCAGCCTTTTAGTGGTATCGTTTATTGGATTTGTAACCCAGGAAGTACCGCTTACCGAAAGTACTACCCTTGTCATAAGCCTGGAGCCTGCCGCCAATGAATTACAAGAAGTAGTTATTTCGGTAGGAAGCCGCGGGCCGCAACGAACCATTACCGATACACCTCTTCCGGTAGATAATTTTACTGCGAAAGAACTTCAAACCACCGGCCAGCTAACCTTTGATAAAGCGTTGCAATACCGGGTGCCATCTTTTAACACAGTTAACACACCCGTTAACGATGCTACTTCCTTATTCGATCCTTATGAAATCCGGAACCTGGGCCCAAGCCGGACGCTGATATTGATTAACGGCAAACGAAAAAACCTTACAGCACTGGTGTACACCCAAACTTCACCGGGCCGGGGCGAAACCGGTGCCGATCTCTCGGCCATCCCTACCGATGCGATAAAGCGGATAGAAATTCTTCGTGATGGTGCCTCAGCTCAATATGGTTCGGATGCCATTGCCGGAGTAATGAATGTGATTTTAAAAGACCGCTACGAGGGTACAACCGTTTCGGTTAATACAGGCTCTACTCTTAAGTATGGCGGTGCCGGGTATGGTATCAATTACAATAGCGGTGCAAATTTTGGCGACAAAGGTTTTATTAATTACAACCTATCCTTTAACCGGCAAGAATCGGCTATCCGAAAAGATCCGATAGATGCTGCGCGCGATTTCTCTGATCTTACCGATGGCTCTCCCACGGCCCAATCAGCAGTCAATGCGTTTCTGCAACGCTTCCCCGATGGATTAAATAAGAACGGTACACCCGATAACACTTCGGCAAAGTTTCTGATTAATACTGCAATTCCGGTAGGCAATGGCTCTGAAGTTTATGCCAATGCCGCCTACGTATATCGCAAAACCCGAAGCTTTGCAAACTATCGCCAACCTTACTGGAGAATAGACCAGGGGTTGCTGCATAAGCGCATACCTGGGGCACCCGACTACACCGGAGTTGATTATGAAGGCGGGCCCAATGGTGCTGCGGTACAGGCTGCCTTTGCTGCCGACAAGGCTGCAGGCCTTTACCAGGGGTACATCGGGTACCAACCCAGCTTTGATGGCGACTTAAGCGATTACAACGGAACAATTGGCTTTCGTACTGCCGACTTAGGCGGCTGGAAGCAAGACATGAGCCTTACAGTGGGTGGAAATAAAATGTTGTTTACGGTGGACAATACTGTGAACCGTGCTTTGGTAAAGAACAGTCCCACGTCCTTTAAACCAGGCGGTTTTGCCTTTAATCACCTGGTTGGTAATATTGATTTTTCGCGGCCGATTTCAGATAAACTTTTCATTGCATTGGGATCTGAGTTTCGGTCGGAGAACTGGGAGTTAATTGCGGGCGATACCGCCTCTTACAGCAGCGAGGGCGCCAACTCCTTTCCTGGCTTTCAACAGCAAAATGCCATTCGGGTAAACCGTTTTAATTTTGGCGCTTACGCGGATATTACCTGGGACATTACCGAGCACTTCCTGATCGGGGGCACCTACCGCTCCGAAATTTATTCAGACTTTGGATCGGCCAACGTATATAAACTAACCTCACGGTATAAATTCGGAGAATCATTTACGCTGCGTGGCTCCGTGTCTTCCGGTTTTCGCGCACCAACCCTGCATCAGCAATATCTTTCGTTAACACAGGCATCGTTTGTGGGTGGCGATATCGTAAACACCGGACTTGCCAACAACGTAAGCAAGGAAGCGCGCCTGATTGGAGTGCCTAAACTGAAAGCAGAAAAAGCAAACAATATTTCGTTTGGCTTTGGGTTAAACCCGAGCTCAAATTTTTCTTTAACAGTAGATTACTACCAGGTGCGAATTAAAGACCGGATTATTTACAGCAACGAGGTAAGCGATAATATTCAAGGAGTACAAATCGATAACATCAGCTTCTTTATAAACGCGGCTGAAACCAAAACCAGTGGGGTTGATTTTGTAGCAAGCTATAGAAATCTGCCCTTAGGCCGCGGCAAGGTTGTGATTAACCTGGCCGGTAACTACACTATTAAGAATGAATTAGTAGGTGGCTATCAGGCGCTGAACACCAATTTCGGCTATGATATTTACAATCAAACCCAGGAGTCGATACTCACTACCAGCCGGCCTAAGTCTAAAATAATTTTAGGATTAGATTATTCGGTAGGTAAATTTTCGGTTAACCTGAATAATACCTTGTTTGGAAAAACCACCTTTAACAATGCCGACCTGAATGAAAACCTGACGCTTGAATTTATTCCCAACGTGGTAACCGATTTGGGAGTTCAATACAATTTTACGCCTAACTTCAGCGGTTCGTTAACGTTCCAAAATTTGCTCAATCGCTTTCCGGAGTACAAGCTAAAGGCCAACAACGCAATCGGTGAATCCATTTTAGCAAACCCGGCACAGGTAAAAGACGAAGTGAACAACATTACCTTTAACGGACGCTACCCGGTATTAACCTACGATGGCTCGCAGTTTAGCCAATTGGGCAGCATGTACCTCCTTCAATTCAACTATAAGTTTTAAACAAAGCACTTAGCTACCATCACTTATAAAAATCGCGGATGCGTAACGGCCTCCGCGATTTTCTTTTACAGCTTTAATAGGAAAAATATTTATCAGCGTAACGAGCGCATGAGGCTGGCAATCAACTCCTCGGCCTGGCTTTGGTCTTCGGTTCCGGCAAGCTTGCGGTAGGTAAGCAAACTTTGAATGGCTTCCTCCAACTCTTTATTCATGGCGAGAGTAATGCCGAGGTTAAAATAACTGTTGGGAAAGGTAGGTTCTATCTCTACGGAAATCTGGTAGTGAATTTTTGCCAACGCCAGGTTTCCGATTTCGGCATATACATTGGCCAGGTTATAATGAGCTTCGAAGTGGCGCGGATCTGCTTTTAAGGCGCGTGTAAAACAATCGATGGCTTTGGTGTGATGTCGTTTACCGGATTCGATAATGCCGAGATTACAATACGCATCGGCTGGGGAGTCTCCGGCATCAATGGCTTTTTGATATTGAAGCCCGGCCCGTTCATCGCCTAACTCGTCCAGCACCAGGGCTTCTTCAAAAGGTGTAAGGTTGTTGAGGTTTACAACTTTGGCGCCACCAAACAGGTGTAACTGACCATGTGGGTTGGTTCCGGTATCGGGTTTCTTTTTCCGAACCGGCTTAAATCCAAATTTTTCAGGATTGGGAACCGGAAACTGGATTACTTTGGCCATTTCACAAAGCTAACCAAAAAATGGTCGGATTGTTTAGTACGGTTTTGGTGCACAGCGCTCGCGCTGACTTAGCTCGCCTTTCTGCGCACTACCTTCTTGGGTTCTTTTTCAACCTTCATGGTGGCACCTTTGGCTTTCTCCATTGGTTTTTTCTTAGCCGCTTCAATGCTGGCCTTAAGGGCAGTCATTATATCCACCACCACAGGTTCTTCTTCGGCAACCATTACAATCTCCTTGCCTGCAATTTTAGCATCTATAATTGCCTTTAGTGCATCGTAGTAATGGTCTTTCATTTCTATTTTACTAAAGGTGGTAGTCATTGAATCTACCAGCGTTTTGGCAAGCTTCAATTGTTCTTTGTCCGGCTTTACTTCCAGCAGCTGCGGCACTTCGCGCATGCTGCGTACCTCATTCGGGTAGCGCAATCTGTACATAAGAATGCCGCCTTCGTGGGGCGAAATCAAAACGGGCGTTTCGCGATCGCGCAACACCACCTTGCCCACACCCACCTTACCGCTCTCTTTTAAAGTTTGGCATAGCAGGCCGTACGTTTTTGCAGCAATGTCGCCATCGGGCCCAATAAAATAGGGCGACTCAAAAAGTGTATGATGTACTTCCTCGGCTTTCACAAAGCCTTCCATTTCAATAATCTTCTCGCTCTTCAGTTTTACTTTGTTAAGATCTTCCTGCTCCACAATCACAAACTGACCGGGCTCGTACTGGTAGCCTTTTACAATGTCTTCATTCTTTAGCGGCTGCCCCGTTACTTTGTCTTTCTTTTCGTAGCTCACCGGGTTGTGCCCGTCTTTGCTCAACAGGTTAAAGCTGATGGTTTGCCCCGTGTCGATTGCATTGTAAATACGCACCGGTATGGTAACAAGAGAAAACTGAATGTGTCCTTTCCAGATGGCCCGCATAATAACTTAGTTTAAAAAATTAAGAACAGGCCACTAAGTTATTGGTTGTGAATATCTTTTCAAAATTAATTTTTACGGATTAAAGTCCACAAAAGAGGCGGTGTTTACTGTAGCCCGCAGTTCGTGCAGCAAGTTGTAGAGCCCGTAATAGGTTCGGTTAACATACAAGGCATCTTTTACACCCCGGGCTTTCTTCGACTCGCGAAAAGCTTTCATCTGACCTATTTCTTCACCAAAGGCATACAACGATTTAAAATAGCCCGGCTCAGCAAAATCGAAGTGCGGTGTGCGGAATGGCCGCCCCAACAATTCAACTAATTGGGTAAATACTTCCGAAAAGAATGCACTGTCTTTTGCGGAGTCATCTGGATAGATAAACCGCAATTCCCGAAAAACGGTATGTAACCGGGCCTGGTTGTTGAGAATGTCTTTATCAAGCAACTGAAAATAGACTTTATAAAATGCAGGCGGCACCACCTTCACACAGCCAAAGTCGATAATGCCCAACTTGTTATCGGGTGTAATTATGAAATTGCCGGGGTGCGGATCGGCATGCACTGCCCGCAGCGTATGAATCTGAAAGTGGTAAAAATCCCACAAGGCCTGCCCTATCCTATTGCGCTCGGGCTGGGTCCACCTGTTTGCCTTAAACATTTCACCCAGCGGCTTGCCTTCAATCCAGTCCATGGTAAGGATGCGATCGGCCGAATAAGCCGGATAGTATTGCGGAAACACCAGGTTTGGAACGCCTGCACATTGGCTTGACAATTCCATCGAGCGCTTGAGTTCTAACTTGTAGTCGGCTTCTTCCAGCAACCGCGACTCCACCTCGCCAATAAACTCATCGTACTCGGCCACGTTTAGATTAAACATACGCAACGCAATGGGCTTAACCATGGCAAGGTCGCTCTTCACACTATCGGCCACACCCGGATATTGAATTTTAACAGCCAGCTTTTTGCCTTTGAGCGAAGCCTGATGTACCTGCCCGATGGAAGCAGCATTGCTTGCAGCAGTTGTAAACGAATCAAAAATTTCGGCCGGCCGCTTCTTTAAAGATTTCTCGAACGTACGCACAACCAACGGATACGAAAGTGGTGGTGCACTGTATTGGGCCATAGCAAACTGTTGTTGGTAGGCTGTGGGCAACAGATTTTTATCCATGCTCAGCATTTGGGCCACCTTTAGCGCACTGCCTTTTAGTTCGCTCAGCGATTTATAGATGTCGGTTGCGTTGTGCTGATGCAGTTCGTCTTTCGACAACGCAGGATTGACAAGCTTTTTGCTGTAGTGCTTCAGGTAGTTGGTTCCGATTTTGGCGCCTGTAGAAATAAACTTTGTAGCCCGCTGTACTTTTCCTACCGGAATGCTTTTCTGTTCCTTCATAAGGCGCCTTAGTTTCTGGCATTTTGATACAAGAACTTTCCAAAGTCGAGGGCATTGTCGAGAATGCCTTTGCCGATGAGATCGAAGGCGAGGTTTACAGATTTTTCTATGGCAGCATCTGTCTTTTCGAAGTTGGCACTTTCATCGTGCGCCCAGAATTGAAGAATGAACAGGAAGTGCATCCAAAAAAGTGCATCGTACCGCTGGTCGAGGTAAGGGCGCGAAGCAATTTCGCCTGCGGCTTTGGCTGCCTTTAACACCGAATTGATCCACGCATCGAAAGCAGCTTTAAAACTTTTAAGAAACCCGGGGAGCAACGGTTGCTTCCACCCTTTTAGCTGGTACAAAACAAAACTACGATCGGCCTTGAGCGCCTCGGCCAACATAAAATAGAAGGTGAGAATTTTTTCGCGGGCCCCAAATGTGTTGTAATCACCATCGGCTTCCATCCGGGCAATAGTTGTATCAATCAGGTTTTTCCAAACAGATTTCTCAATTGCCTCGAACGAGGCAAAGTGCGTATAAAAGTCGCCTTCGGCAATGCCAATGGATTTGCAGAATGCGAACACCGAGCCGGGAGTTTTACCTTCCGTTACTACGAACTCGCGGTATGCATCAAGAATTTTTTTGTTGATGGGTGCGGACTTGCCCCGGGTTTTCTTTGTCTTTTCCATGCTCTGAAAACAATTTTGGGTAAGTTTAGTTTAAACCCTGGCCTGATTTGTATCGGGCCGGGCGTTATTTTTTAACTTACTTTTGAATCCGGTAAATTGATACAATGGTTTGGCGGCTTTCGATCGTATTGTTGACTTCCGTAGCCCTGCATGCGCAGGAGAAACGCGCGCCTGGTTTTTATTTTGATAAGGCGGTGGCCGCACAGGAAACACGCGCCTTTAAGGCTGCACTGGCCCACCTTAACGAGTGCCTGCGGCTTGACCCCTACTACATGCAAGCCTACTTTAACCGGGCGCAGGTACGCGAGGCGCTGGGCGACAAGCAAGGCGCCATTACGGATTATAACATCTACCTGGAAACCAATCCGGAAAACAAAGAGGCTTTGTTTAGTCGCGCGGTAAATCGTTTTGAGTATGGCCAATGGGCGATGGCAAAAGAAGACTTTGAAAAGTTGTTGAAGCTCGCGCCCGGGGGCGAAACCAACACCGTATTTTTTCAAACTCAAAAAGGCGATGAGGGTGCAAGCCGGGCTTTTAGTGCCAGCAATAATTTGCGCCCTACTTACTTTGATTACTTAGGCCAGGTTGAATTAAAACTGAAGCACTATGCAAAAGCCAAAGTGTGTTTTGATTCAGCCATCAGGCTGGCACCCGAGCAACCGAACTTTTATTTAGGACGAGGCCTGGCTTTGCAACAGGCAGGCGACACAGCGCAGGCAAGAATCGATTTTAAAAAAGTTCTAGCCCTGGATGCAGAGAATAGTTTGGCCCGCCACAACCTTGCTTTGCTGGGCGCCAACGGGCCGATTGCCGAAACAGAAAAATTGCTAACCGAAGCAATTGCTGCAAACCCCAAACTGCCCTACTCGTATGCCGAACGCGGGTTGTTGCGATTGAACTCCGGAAACCTGGCAGGCGCTTTAATTGATTACCACGAAGCAATAACGCTGGAGCCAGACAACTACGACTATTACCTGAACCGCGGGCTGATAAAAGAACGCCTGAAAGATTATGCCGGGGCGCTTGCTGATTACGGCAACGTGATAACGCTTAAGCCCGACTATGAAAAGGGCTGGCTTAGCCATGGCAATACGCTGGTAAAGCTAAACCGCTTTGCCGAGGCAATAGAAGATTACACAACAGCCATAACCTATTATGCTGATTACGGATTAGCGTTTTACAATCGGGCGCAGGCATGGCACCGGCTGGGGAAGTTGGCTGAAGCCTGTGCTGACCTGAGGCGGGCGAAGGCTTTAGGAGTTCCGATACCGGCTAAGGCCGAGGCTACACTCTGTAAGTGATTGGTGTGCTTAGGGATGGATGTGCACAAAAAATATATCCGTGTTTTTGAACTGGTTTGAGGGATTTTTAGGTATTTTTAGAAGTAATGACATATAAGAAATATATGCACATGTGCATATATTCGGACGTTGCCAGCAATAGTATGTTTGACGAGCAAGTTTCAATAAAAGTAGGACAAGAGATTAACCAAAAGACTTGGGGAGTGACCGAGCAATTCTTGCAAGTTCACGACATAGTATTGGTTAACGGATGACCAAAAATTGAAAGAATTGACACGGACAAGGTAGACGGGACAGTTATTGCATATTTGCCAATAAAGGACGAGTCATTTTTTATGGCAATCTATTTTGACAATAAGATAGACTTAAACATTAGGGCTATCGGGACAGAATCAAAAAATCAAGTGTATTTCCGCGCAACATCTGAGCAGTTGACTTTTTCCGACTTGGCTTCTATGACAATTATTAAATCAACGGACGGTTGGAGCAAGGGCGACACAAGAAAATTTGGAAAAGGTAATTACACTTTTAGTTTATTTGGAATTGAACCCAATCCAGAACCAGACGAATTTGAAGATAAACTAACAAAACTTTTGGACTCACTTGAAACAGATAAGGAAGGAATTAAAAGACTCGTTGACAAAGCTAATGGTGGGATTTCAGTAGCAATGACATTTCATGACGGTAATGGAATGTTTGGGGGACCTCACCTCGACAGACAAACAATTAAACGACTTGGAGATTTGAACTTATCAGTGGACTTTGACTTGTACGCTGACGGTAATCCCTACAAAGAAAAGTGAGTTCATACTACTGCTGGCAACAAAATGTTTCTGCAATGGTGCCGTGACGAGTTGGTTTTAAGTTTTATCTTCGTTCAACGTTTGGTTTCGTGGGACGGGACGCGGCTTCGATAAGGCACCACTGCAGAAACACAAACGTTGTGTGCAATTTTGTTAAGACAGTTAGGACTTGACCGACACGAGAAAAAAGACGACAATATGCCCTACCCGATTTCAATAAATAAACAGGTGACAATTGACTTGAATGGAGATTCAATAAAAAACGAATTGAGCGAAGGACTAAATAAAATAGGAACTAAAGCAGAGTTCAAAGGCAATAAAGTAACAATGACTTGGTGCACAGAATTCAGTTCACGCGTGACAAGTTTTAAAGAATTTAACAGAGGACGGATAACATTGGACTCGACCAGTGAGAGGACCAAGATTAATATTAGAATTGTTCTCATAGAACATTTGGTGATTTTCTTGTTCTTGGTATCACTCGGACTTTATGGACTGTTTGACAGCGGACTTGACTCCGTTATGATAAAAATCGCTGGGGTACTACTGACAGCAAACTTTGTTTTTTGCTATCTCTTCCCGTTGATGTCATTGAATTCATTTATTCACGACCTTGACAAAGGTACGCGGGACAAATAGACTGGGACAACAAAACTGCACACAACAAGAGCTATAACGCATGCCGGCACGTTTGACAATAATTTGATATTTTGGTGTGCCGGCACGCGTTATAGCCAAACGTTGTAGGCAAGGCGGTAACTTTCAAATGACGTTTGGGTAAATGTTTAAGTGTTGGCTCTGACGACTTCTAATGCAGAGTAAATCCAACCAATCAAATAAGGAATTAATGAAATAATGAATTCACTAGTGGCCAGTTAAAATAGGTCAAAGTTTAGTTGAATATAGTTTTGTTCTTTGACATCTTGATAAATAGGGTTTGATAAGAGTTCCTTTAACGGAATTTTATCGAGCAAAGCAACGCTTAA
>JAFLBQ010000010.1 GCA_017303805.1 Cytophagales bacterium
TTAGGGGCGTCTTTGGTCATAGTTTAGTTAACTCTACACGACTGGCACACGAAGCGGAAGACATGGGTTCACTTAATACATATAATCGCGTTTTAACGGATAAGGCAGTTTCGGGTTTAACAAGCAATGTATATAGTTCGCTCTATGTTGAGCGGGCTGATTTTCTAATGCTTGATAATCTTAAACTGGAATATACCATTCCATTGAATGCTGGTAAGAATAGTAGTTCTATTAAAATTTATGGAGCGGCTCAACGGCTATTCACAATTACTGGATATTCAGGTGTTGATCCTGAACCAATGCTTTTTGAAAAGCAAACCTCAGATGTACTGGCTCCAGGTATTGATTCAATGGATAGTTACTACCCGGCACGAACCTTCACGATTGGCTTGGCCCTTAAGTTTTGAAAATAATTTGGTGAGTTAAAGTTATTTCGTCAACTCGTTTATATATACAGGAATTGCAGGCTCACCTTTAAAGAAATCATTTCCTTTTCCTTGCGATAACGCCCAGCGATCAATCCAGGAAATTCCCCATCTTCCAAATTTGGTAATAGGAGTTTCATACAATTTATCCCGCAAGGCCTCTTCCAGTGTAATAAATTCATAACCATTACGAGCATATACCTCGGCCAGCTTGCCGATATAATGTGAATTCAACAGGTTGGCATGTAGCAATAATGTGTGATGGATGTTTCTGCCGAATAATGCTGCTGACAGTGTTTCGAAGTAATGCAACACTTTTTCCATGTACGAGAGGTAATCCGCTCCAATGCGACTCATAAGTGTTTGATCTTTTTTGACATAAGCCCGGTGGTAGGCGAGTGCGAAAAGATAATCCGCATTATCAATCGTAACAGGCGCAATTATATACTGATGTGTTTTCAAAAACCGCTCAAGTGAATCTGATTTTACCTTTGAATCACCAGCATGTAGGTACGGGTGTCTGAAATACTGTAGCGGTTTATTTCGGGCAGCCAGTAGTTTCCGGGTTTGTACTTCACCTTTCAGAATTTCTTTACCGTATGTGTTTAGTGAGGTATTGTTATAGTCAAGATGGGAGTAGGTATGATTGCCTAACTCAAGATTTGCATCCACCCATTGTTTTAATAAGCTAACCTGAAATGGATTTACATTCGCATCTGCATAAAGTTTAAATTCATTCACAAAACCAATGGCTGGTACTTTGTGTTCAGTCAATTTGTTCAGCAGGTTGGTGGTTAGTTCTCGTTGAAATGCGGAATCAGAAATACTATAACTCACTACAGGTAAGTCATCAATGGTAAAACAAACTTTCTTCTGAGCCAAAGCTGGCGTAAAACAAATCAGTAGCGCCAAAATTAATTTGAACATGTTTTTAGATTTAAGAATGTCTAATAAAAGAAAACTTCATCCACAAAGAACCAACTTTTTTGCCCCTTGCCACCATGCCAGTGTGGAAGTTTGCTAATGGGCTTTGCGATAATTTTGTAATAAGAATGTGAAGAAGTTTCCCAATTAACTGTTATAAAGCTCATGTGTGGTGCGCGATAACCTTTTGGCTCACTGAATTTCTGTGCCATCAGTAATTTAAGATTGTCCTTACTGGGGCCACCCCAAACCTGAACCTCTGTTGGAGGAAAGATGTAGGCGCCAAGGTTATCGCCATAACTTAATACTACCTTATTAAGGTTAGGTGGTTGTGCTCCAAAATCAAACCCGGCTTCAAAATTAGTATCGCGAAAGCCAAGCCATGCTGGTTCTTTAATAATATCAACATACCCTTTGCGACTATCGGTTAACGAGGCGGCACCCTCGCCCCGGTATTGTTTATCGGTCGCAGTAAGTAATTCAGTATTCAAAGGTTTGTAGCCTTCCTGGTAAACACTAACCTCTAACAACTCACTGCAGTACCAACCGGGTTTACAAGCTATCGCCTTTAGATTAACAGTTTCCACTAGGGGTATTGGGCCGTCATATACCAAGCCACTTACGCTGTCGGGCGGGTTGCTATCAATTGTATAGCGAATGCTTACGCCTGGCATGGTATGTTTTAATTCAATCTTGTCAGTAGCTTTTAAAATTCCTTCATTTACCAATATGGGTTTGCTCAGTGCCAGGGTGCTGTTATCGGTAAAGATTTTATGAACAAAGCTAAGTTGAGGATGGCTTTTCGCTAATTCCGCTTTGGCATCTGCATCAATGGCTGTATTCCAGATGTAAACAGTTTGGAGTTGTGGTAAGTTTAAAATAGGTTTTAATGATTCAGGGGTAACTTTTGTGCCGGAAAGAGAAATTGACTTTAATTTTTTACAATTAGTAAGATAGCCGAGGCCTGAACCATCAATCAAAGTAAAATTCAGATTCAGAACTTCCAGGTTGCCAAAGGTTGAAAGTAGTTTCAGGTTGGCATCGGTAACTGGCATTTTAGCCAGGTTCAACGAGATCAGTTGTTCTTCAATTTGTTTCAATTCTTCCAAAGCACTGGTTTCGAAATATTCCTTAATGAAAAAATCTGCCTGTAAGGCCGGACTGTTTGCATGCAATGGAAACACTACGCGAAAGGGGGTATTCAGTTTTTCGATTACCGCTGCGGAAGCCGATCGGAATGTGTACGCGGGAGCGACTTTACTATATAAAAAATTGTTTGAAGCCAGTAAAACAAACGGATCGTCTGTTGGATAATCGCGCAGCGTTTTATCGAAATCGGCACCGGATTTTATCCATGCGTTTACTAACTTAATTTCGGGTTGAGATAATTGTGGTTTACCGCCTGGGGGCATGTGGTTATCATGTGCTTGCGGTAAATGAATAAATTGAATCATGCGACTGGAATCGGGATTGCCAGGAATAAACGCAGCCCCGCTTTCACCTCCCTGTTTAAATTTCTCTGCCACCGTCATTATAAGTCTTCCTTTCGCCTTCTTTTCATTATGGCAGGCGAAACATTTTTTCTCTAACACCGGCATTACGGCAACTTGATAGAGCGAAGTTGTTTCCGGATCGGGTGCCGAGGCTGCTGCCTGCAAGGGTTCCCAAATGAAGTTTTCACCATGGGTAAGTTCGGCCCCGGTGTGCCCCGTAAAAATTGTTAGAGCAAAGAGCACTACAATGCCCGTGTGTTTAAGCGCAATAATTTCTGATGATGATTGATAAAACCAAAGCACTATGTAACTGAACCAGGCCAGCAACAGGCCGCTTACCTTGTGTTGTTGCACGGTAGCGCCATACTCGCCATTCATTGCGAGCAGCAATCCAAACAATGCCGTGAAAGCAGCACTGAGTGTTGCAAATAGAAGGAGGTACGTTGTAAGTAATGTAAATTGTTTGCTCTTGAATTGCGCTCGCACCATCAGCATCAAAATCGCAAGCACGATGATGCCTATGGGTAGGTGAAGCAGGAGCGGATGTAATCTTCCGGTAATTTGTAACCACACCGGCAATTCTATTCTATGCTCGAAGGCAAAAAGAAAGGTGGTAAGAAAGAGCACGAAAAGCGTCAGGCTTTTCAGAAATCCAACAGGAGATTGATGGGGCGTTTGCGGCTTCACGGGTACGATGTTAAGCCATTAAACCGGGCACCACCTTGCCGGCTACATCGGTTAAGCGATAATACCGGCCCAAATGCTTGTAGGTAAGCTGCTCATGGTTCAATCCCAGCAGGTGCAAAACTGTTGCATGAAAATCATTTACATGCACCGGATCGCGCACGATGTTGTACCCAAACTCATCCGTTTGGCCATACGTTGTTCCGGCTTTTACGCCACCACCCGCCATCCACATGGTGTAACAACGGGGGTGATGATCGCGGCCATAATTTTCTTTTGAAAGATTGCCCTGGCAATAATTGGTGCGTCCAAATTCAGTACCCCAGATTACCAGCGTTTCATCCAATAAACCCCGTTGCTTCAAATCCATAATCAACGCAGCCGTAGCACGATCAGTATCTTGCGCTTGCAACGGCATTTCACCTACCATGTTGCCATGCTGATCCCACCCCTGATGGTACAACTGCACAAAGCGCACGCCCGCTTCGGAAAGTTTACGGGCCAGCAAACAGTTGGCTGCGTAGGTTCCGGGCACCAGGCAATCAGCACCGTACATTTTAATAATGTTATCGGGTTCTTTTGATAAATCGGTTAATTCCGGCACAGCCGTTTGCATGCGATACGCCATTTCATATTGTTGAACGCGCGCTTGAATTTCCGGATCGCCAAATTCCTGATAGTTCAATTCATTTAGTTGTGCCAGTTGATCGAGCATGTTTCTTCGATCCATCCGATCGCGGCCTTCCGGATCTTTAAGATATAATACACGCTCTTCGCTGCTGCTGAATTGTACGCCTTGATGGATGCTATCTAAAAATCCATTGGTCCATAGTTTTGAGTACACACCCTGTCCGTTGCCGCGCCCGCGCGAAAGCAATACGCAAAATGCCGGTAGATTTTTGTTCTCGCTTCCTAAGCCGTAACTCAGCCACGAGCCCATGCTGGGCCGGTTGCCTTGCTGTGCCCCGGTTTGCATAAATGTTAGGGCCGGATCGTGATTGATGGCTTCGGTGTGCATGGTTTTGATAAAGCAGATATCATCCACCACCTTAGCGATATGTGGAAAAAGTTCACTTACCCAGGCTCCGGAATTTCCATATTGGTTGAATTTAAAATAAGAGCCCACCAAAGGAAACTTTGATTGTCCGGACGTCATACCGGTTAAACGTTGGCCCATGCGGATAGAAGCCGGGAGTTCTTCGCCTGCCATTTTGTTGAGCATGGGCTTGTAATCAAAACTTTCTAATTGCGAGGGGGCGCCATTCTGAAACAGATAAATAATGCGCTTGGCTTTAGGTGCAAAGTGCGGTAAACCAAGCGAGGCAAGGGGCGATTCGGATTTTGAAAACAGTTCGGGGATTAGCAAAGAACCCAACGCTGCCGAACCAATGCCCAGGCTTAACTTGCCGAGAAAGTGCCTGCGGGTAGTATGGTTGCGGTGATCTGTAAATTCTTTGCTCATAGCCTTATGTTTTGGTAATGGCTTCGTCCAGGTTATAAATGGTTTGAATAACCTGCATCAACGCGGCCAATGTAATCACATCGCTCACCGGTTCATGCGGATATTCCCCAGCTTCAATAAAGTGCTGGGCCTTTTGAGGGCTTGATTGAAATTTCGCTTTCTCGGATTGATAATAGGTGATGAGTAAATCGAACTCTTTCTTCTTGCTTTCGCGACAGACAATCAACAGAAAAGCTTTTTTTATTTTTTCTTCGGCCGGAGAGTTCTCTTGCATTAATCGCTCGGCTAATACCCTTGAGGCCTCGAGCATCAAAGGCTCATTTAACAACAGCAACGCTTGCAATGGTGTGTTGGTTACTCCGCGTTTTACTTCGCATTGGTCGCGGTTGCTGCCATCCATAATCAACATACCCGGTGGCGGTACCGTGCGCTTGATGAACGAATACAAGCCTCTGCGGTATAATTTATCGCCATGGTCTTGCACGTAGCGGGCCAGTACACCACGACCCGAAGTTGAAGATTCCCAAATACCTTTTGGCTGATAGACTTTCATGCTGGGGCCGCCAATTTCTTTTACGAGCAAACCGCTGCTGGCTAAAGCCAGGTCGCGTACACCCTCGGCCGTAAGCCGCAAACGCGGGGCATGTGAAAGTAAAATATTGTCGGGATCTTTTTCGAGTTGCTTCTTGCTGATGGCAGAAGATTGCCGGTACGTAGCCGACATCACGAGTTGTTTCATCAATCGTTTTATGTTCCAACCATTTTCGCGAAAGTCAACAGCTAACCAATCCAATAACTCCGGGTGCGAAGGTAACTCGCCCTGCATTCCAAAATCACCACTCGTTTTTACCAACCCGCGCCCGAAGAACTCCTGCCACATGCGGTTTACAAAAACCCGGGCTGTTAACGGGTGCTTTTCATCGAACAACCATTTCGCCAAGGCCAGCCGATTGGTGCCATACCGGGCCGAATCGAATGGCAGGATGGCCGTTGGAACCCCGATATCAACTACTTCACCGGGTGCATCGTACACACCCCGGACTAACACATGCGTTGGGCGTTTCCAGGTAGTGTCTTTCATCACCATCACCTCAACCGGGGTGGTGTCTTTCTTGTTAATGAAGGTGAGAATGTTTTGAACCTCTTCGCTAGTGATTTTTATTTTGGGTGGATCGGCCAATGATGCTAATTGAATATCGCCCAGCAAACCCTTTTCCGGTACACGATTAAAGAATGCAAATGAGCGGTAATACTCTTTCTGCGAAATGGGATCGTACTTATGATCGTGGCAGTGGGCACACTCAAACGTTAAAGCCAGAAAAGCTTTGGCGAAGGTGTTGGTTCTGTCGGTTACATATTCAATCCGGTACTCTTCATCGATTACGCCACCTTCTTGTGTGATCTTATGATTGCGATTAAAGCCGGTAGCGAGTAATTGCTCTTTGGTAGGATTGGGTAACAGATCGCCAGCCAGTTGCCATGTTACAAATTTATCGTAGGTATAATTTTGATTGAATGCATGAATAACCCAATCGCGCCACGGCCACATGGTACGCAACCCATCATCCTGGTATCCGTGCGAATCGGCATAGCGGGCAACATCCATCCAATGCACCGCCATCTTTTCGCCATACTGGGGTTGGGCTAATAATTCATCTACTATTTTTTCGTACGCATCTGCTGAATTATCTGCAAGAAAAAGATCGTGTAATTCAGGCGAGGGTGGAAGGCCGGTAAGATCGAGACTTACTCGTTTTAATAAACGTTCTTTGTCGGCTTCTTCATTCGGTTGTAAACCGGCAGTTTCAATTTTCTGTAGGATGAAATAATCGATTTCATTTTTGGGCCAGGCAGTTGCATTTACTGAGGGAGGTTTGTGCCGGGCCGGAGCGATAAACGCCCAATGCGGTTTGTACTTCGCACCTTGCTCGATCCACTTTTTAATCAAGGCAATTTCATTTGCGTTCAGCGAAAGATTGGAGTTAGGTGGTGGCATTACGATCGAAGTATCGGAAGCGAAGATGCGTATAAATACTTCCGATTGATCCGGTTCGCCCGGAATGATGGCGTGTGCTGTTGGGTTATCTTTGAGTGCAGCCAATGCACCTTCGGGTGTATCTAAGCGCAAGTTGGCTTTGCGCTGGTTGGCATCGGGGCCATGGCATTTAAAACAGCGGTCGGAGAGGAGCGGCCGGATGTGCAGGTTGTAGTCCACAGAATCCAGCGCGTTGGCCGTTAGACCACCCTGCCTGCACCCGCTTAGTGTTGCGAACGCGACAAGAGCCACACACATGATTCCAATTAAAATCCTCATACCAGGTAGATGAGGACTAATGTGAGGATTTTAATTGAGATTTAAAATGGGTTTTATTCCCTAAAGTACACGGGATTCCGGTACGGGCATGAACACGATAAATTCTTACTCGGTTGCCCAACCAGAATGAAATCATTTTTTGTAAAACGGATTGGTGCCAATATACAAGGCATCATTAACCGTAGCCGGGTCTTTATCGGCCACACCACTAAAAGCTTTGTAAATGGTTCGGCCATCCTGGTATTTTAAAATCAGTGTAAAGTTGTGGATGCTATACGTTCCGGTTCCGGGTTTGTTCTCAGGATACTGAGCTGGGTTATTGAAGTTGGATACAAAAATTCCACGATCATCGAACGTACCATCTTTTTTGAGATGAATAACAGGCCGCGCACCAGCTTGCGAATAGTATGGATCTTTCGTCCAGTTGGGAATGTAACTCCACGCGCCATCCAATCTTAAACCATCAACAGGCACACATTTATAAAATTTGAATGTGCTTCCTTTCTTTTCCATTACCGTTGGTGAGATCTTTATCAAAGCAAGATTTTCATACTTCGAGGTAAAGCTTGCGTTGTTGCCTTGCGTGGTAAAGGTGCCCCACGAATCGTTGTTGTATGTGCTTTTGCTCAGGTTCAGCAATCCTTCGGTAGGCATGTGTGGATAATAATCCCCATTCGCATACACCGAATAAAACTGGGGTTTTATAGAACTGGAAGCGGTTAGAGAAGTGGGATTTAATTGCAGGTTCATCCAGAGCTCAGCTTTTGCACCGGATACAACAGGAATTTCTTCTTTAACGGGTAACGTTTGGTTAGCTTGTATAGCTCCGGCTGCACCTACCATCTCAATTGATTCTGAGAAAAGTTGGGTGTCGGTTCCAAATTTTTGAGAGTTGGTAATCATCACCAGGTTTTGCATCTGATTCTCGCCACTCATGGTAATAAGCAGGGCAACGGTGTTGCTACCATTATCCATAAAAGTGGCAAAGCCTGAGATCGTTTCCCAGCCTTGATCAGTTACCGCTGGCTGCAGTTGGGGTGCATTGGTAACTCCAAGCGCTTTGGCAATCAGCTCGCGCCACGCAGCATCGAAATTGGTTCTGGCATCGGCACTTGCTGAAATGTTCTTATAAATAATCCAATGACAATAATCCTGCGACCCGGCAATTGAACCGATGTATTTGATCATCGACTCACTTTTTTCAACTGCCCAACCCGCAGGTGGGTTGTAGCGGATGAGACCAAAAGTTTGCTTTTGGCCAACTGCTGTAAATGTGGTAACAAGAAGAATGATCAGGTTAACGATTTTCATAACCCTAAAATAGGGAGATGTACCTCAAAAGTAAATCCCCTGAAAAGTGGATTTACTTAGTAGCACATTTTGGTTTATATAAGGCGTCTGACGGCTGTTTGTGTAGCTTCAAGCCGTCTTGACGCCTTAATGCAGATTTTGTTTGACTAACTCCTGATGATGTTGAACGTGATAACACGTAAAGTAAATCATTTCGCGCAGCGTAAGTTTACCCAATAGCGGATGCGGTAAAATGTACAAATCCAGTTCGGCTTCGGAGAAGCGATTGAGTTTAGAAGCAAGTTTAGTTACCTCGTTGGTCAGGTTATGATTTAGCCTTTGAATTTTTTAACTACCAACATAATAGCTGACATTTAAAAAGTAAGCGATTGACGAAAAATGCGAATAGTTGCTAAAAATTACGTTTTACCATTGCTGGATAATGACGCATACCTGGTTATCGCGCAGTGCAAATTCTTTTGCTCCCCACGGGCGAAGCGTAACCTTGTTCAGGTTGGGATGTAGAAATCCGGGATGGGATGTGCTTACCTTCTTAAAAACTTCATCAATCGTATGAGTTACCAACCGGAACTCGGGGTTGTGTTCTTTAGCCAATGCCTGATGTTGAAAAAGGAACAAGCGCAATTCATTTTTCTCAAGCACACAAAATGGATTTTCGGATTTCAATTCTTCATGTCCGATGGAAAATTCGAGGCAATCAACAAAGAATTTGATGCCATCTTGAATGGAGGCGTAGTACACATTAGGGATTAACCGGGTAAAATTCATACGCGATTCTGTTTTTGAAGATGATCGTACCACAAAGATGTCCTTAAATCTTAAATACAGGGATTGATCAGAATCAATAAAATTACATTACATCCGCGCCCGCACCCGGCTCAGGGTTTCGGGTGTCATGCCCAGGTAAGAGGCAATCAGCATCTGCGGAAAGCGGTTGACCCATTGAGGATGCTGTGCCAAAAGTTCTGCATAGCGTTCGTCCGGACTTTTAGATTGAATGGTAGCAAGGTGCGCGGCAGGAATGGCAAGATCGGCCAGCAGCGACTGTAGCTTGCGAAAGGACGGATGTGCATCCATCAGATAATGAATATTTCGCAGCGAAATGGTAGCAATTTCAGAATCCTCCAGTGCTTCAATATTGTTCGTAGAGGGTTGCTGCGTCAACAGACTTTCAAGATCGGCCAACCACTGGGTTTCTACAAAAAACTTTATGGTCAATTCACTGTGGCTCGTTTTTTTAAAGAATCGAAAACTGCCCGAGAGAATGAATGAGATTCCATCCGATACCTGGTTTTCACCCAACAGCAATTCCTTCTTCTTCAGCGTTCTGTAGTCCAGCTTTTCGGAAAAGTGCTGAAGCTGTTCTTCTGTGAAGGCGTGAATTTTGGTAAGAGATGGTTTTATCAGAGAATTGCTCGTTATCATATTTAAAAGTATCGATTTTGTTTGACTGCTATAGTTTCTCGTTACCTTGGAAAATCCTCAATTCAAGAACTTGGAGTGCAAGGCACAAACAAAAAAATCCCCCACCTGTTCAGACGAGGGATTCATATTTTGTAATTCAATCAACTTACTTCAAATCCGAGAAGTCAAAACTGGTTTCCAGAAACTTGGTAGTAAACTTACCCGAGCGGAACGTAGCGTTATCCATCAGTTTTAAATGGAATGGAATGGTTGTCTTTACACCTTCAATTACAAACTCGCTCAGCGCACGCTTCATGCGTGTAATCACTTCTTCGCGCGATTGGCCGGTAACAATCAACTTGCCAATCATACTGTCGTAATTAGGTGGAATGGTGTACCCTGCATACACGTGGCTATCTACACGCACGCCATGGCCGCCCGGTTTGTGCAGGTTAATAATTTTACCCGGTGAAGGCCGGAAACCATTGCCCGGATCTTCGGCATTGATGCGGCACTCCATCGAGTACAGCATCGGAAAATAATTCTTGCCGCTAATCGGTACACCGGCAGCTACTTTAATCTGTTCTTTGATCAGATCGTAGTTGGTTACTTCCTCGGTAATCGGGTGCTCCACCTGGATGCGGGTATTCATTTCCATAAAGTAGAAGTCGCCATGCTTATCTACCAGAAACTCGATGGTGCCTGCACCTTCGTAGTTAATAGCCTTCGCGCCTTTAATGGCGGCTTCGCCCATTTTCTCGCGCAACTCCTGGCTTATAATGGGGCTGGGTGTTTCTTCTACCAGCTTCTGGTGCCTGCGTTGTATAGAACAATCGCGCTCCGACAAGTGGCATACTTTACCATATTGGTCGCCTACCACTTGTATTTCGATGTGGCGGGGTTCTTCTACAAATTTTTCGAGGTACAAGCCATCGTTACCAAAGGCAGCACCGGCTTCGCGCTTGGCATCGTCCCACGCTTTTTTAAACTCTGATTCATCGTTGATGATGCGCATCCCCTTACCACCACCACCGGCTGTTGCTTTTACAATTACAGGGTACTTGATTTCTTTGGCGATCTTCATGCCTTGCTCCATCGATTCGAGCAACCCTTCAGACCCCGGAATGCAGGGCACCCCGGCTTTTATCATTGTTGCTTTCGCTGTGGACTTATCGCCCATAGCGCGAATCATTTCGGGTGTTGGGCCAATGAATTTAATTCCATACTCATGGCACACAGCCGAGAACTCCGCATTCTCCGAAAGAAAACCATACCCGGGATGGATAGCATCGGCATTCGTAATTTCGGCAGCAGAAATAATACGTGGAATATTGAGGTACGATTCTTTGCTGGGGGCAGCGCCAATACATACCGCCTCATCGGCAAAGCGTACATGCAGGCTTTCGCGATCGGCAGTAGAGTAAACGGCTACCGTTTTAATATCCATCTCCTTACAGGTGCGGATTACGCGCAAGGCAATTTCGCCCCGATTGGCAATTAATATCTTTTTGAACATAACTGGTTTCTGGTTACTGGTTTCTGGTAACTGGCAACGAGTAACAAGCAGCCAGCAACCAGCAGCACTATTTAATCAAGTTCTACTACAAACAACACCTGATCGTATTCTACCGGGGTTGCGTTTTCTACCATCGCTTTTACAATGGTGCCCGAAACTTCAGATTCAATTTCGTTGAATAACTTCATGGCCTCGATAATGCACACCGTTTGGCCTTTCGAAATCTTATCGCCTACCGAAGCAAACGCGGGTGAGTCGGGGTTTGCCGAGCGATAGAAAGTACCGATCATGGGCGATTTGATCTCCACGGTATTTTTACCACTGGCTGCCGGCTTGTCCACTTTTGTGGGCGTGGGTGTTTGTACCGCAGGCGTTGTAACCGTAGCAGGCGCTACCGATACGGGCGCAGCAATAACCGGAGCCGCAGATTTAATTACTTTTTGATCGGGCTCACGCTTTACATGAAGTTTTAATTCTTTGGTTTCAATATCTACTTCGTTAAGACCAGATTGGGCAATGAAGTCGATCAGATCCCGGATTTCAGAGGTTTTCATTTCAGCTATTTTTTTAGATTCAATAGCGCTGCTTGCGCTGGGTTTTCCGTTAGAAGATTTTTTTGTTGCCATGATTTTTATTCTTTCACGCGTTCAACGTATTCGCCTGTATCGGCTTTAATCTTAATGTTATCGCCTGTGTTTACAAACAACGGCACTTTAATTTCGGCACCGGTTTCAATGGTGGCCGATTTTAAAGTCCGGGTGGCGGTATCGCCAGCCAAACCAGGTTCGGTGTAGGTAACATTTACCACTACATGCGAGGGTGGCTCGGCAGTAATCGGGTTGGTGCCGTTTTCGAATGCAATCAACAACGTTACGCCTTCTTTAATGTAATTAACAGATTGGCCCAACAACACTTTATCAATATACACTTGTTCAAACGTATCGTTATCCATACACACTAAGCTATCGCCATCGGCATACAGGTATTGATATTCTTTTGTCTCTACGCGCAGTTGATCTACCGCATCGCCTGGGCGAAACCGGTTTTCTACAATTTTGCCGGTGCGCACGCTGCGCATTTTTACCTGGTAAAACGCACGCAGGTTGCCGGGTGTGCGGTGCAAAAGTTCTTCTACTTGCACCACTTCGCCATTGTACCGAATGTAGTTTCCTTTGCTCAGGTCAGAGATTGTTGCCATAAAAAAATCAAACTTTAATTTACAAATGAATTGGTTAATGTCAATTGGAGGACTTTCGGGTAGTGTGCTTATTGGCCATTATAGGCCCATTTTACATAAACGGCACCCCAGGTAAATCCACCACCAAATGCGGCCATCAAGATATTATCGCCTTTTTTGAGTTGCTTTTCATAATCCCACAGCAGCAATGGAATTGTACCTGCAGTGGTATTGCCATACCGTTCAATATTCATCATAACTTTATCTTCGCTTATGCCAACCCGGTTTGCGGTTGCATCGATAATCCGTTTGTTGGCCTGATGCGGAGCCAGCCACGTAATGTTATCGGCATTCAGGTTGTTACGTTCAGCCACTTGTGCTGAAATGTCGGCCATGTTGGTAACGGCAAACTTAAATACAGCCGACCCGGCCTGATACACGTAATGCTCGCGTTTGGCAATAGTTTCAACAGAGGCTGGGTTGCGACTGCCTCCGGCTTTCATGTGCAAAAATTGTTCGCCACTGCCATCGCTGCGCAGTTCCCAATCCATTACACCAACATCTTCGGTAGTAGGTTCAAGTAAAACACAACCGGCACCATCGCCAAAAATGATACACGTTGTGCGATCGGTGTAATCTACAATGGCCGACATTTTATCGCCACCAATTACCACCACTTTTTTGTACATGCCCGATTTAATAAAGCTGGCACCGGTAGCCAAGGCATATACAAAACCAGAACACGCTGCGCCCATATCAAAGCTAAACGCTTTGGTAGCCCCAATAGCTGAAGCAACAATATTGGCTGTTGCCGGAAACGTCATGTCGGGGGTTACGGTAGCAAAAATGATAGCATCAATTTCTTTCGGATCGATTTTGGTTTTAGCCAGCATGTCGTTAACAGCAGCAATGCCCATTACCGATACGCCCTGGTTATCACCTTTCAGAATGCGTCTTTCTTTAATGCCGGTGCGGGTGGTAATCCACTCATCGTTGGTTTCCACCATGCTCTCCAACTCTTTGTTGGTAAGAATGTAGTCTGGAACATATCCGCCTACACCAGTAATGGCTGCTCTGATTTTACTCATAATTTATTTTGAAAATAAGGTGAAGCCTGGAAAAACAAAAGGCCCGATTGGGGTGCAATCGGGCGGTTGAGGCATAAATAGTTCATGTGCTTTTCGGGTTAACGAGAAGCTGATGGAGCGTTTAGAATGGCTTTGCTTTCGCTGACCGCTCATGGTCAAATTAAGCCAGTACTTCTTTCTCCATTACCACATTACCCTTAAAGTAGAGCTTTCCTTCGTGCCAGAAAGCGCGGTGGGGCAGGTGATTCTCGCCTGTGGTAGGGCATACAGCCAACTGCTTGGCAGTAGCCTTGTAGTGGGTTCTTCTCTTATCTCTTCTTGTTTTGGAAGTCTTACGTTTTGGATTTGGCATAACCTTTTATTTTAACTGTTGCTATCTAATTTTTATTCAAGTTCTTCAATTTTTCCCACCGGGGGTCTATCGGTTCAACTTCATCTTTTTCTTCGTTGTTCGTTGCTGTGGAATAGATCAGCCCGGTATCAGAGTCGGTTTCGGTTGCAAAACGCGGATGCAGCTTTTTCATAGGTATAGCCAGGGCAATGTATTCGTACAAATACTGGCCAAGGTCTATGCTTGCTTCATCGCGGGCAATGATCACAATCTCATCGCTCAGTTCCTGCGGTTCGTCTCCATACTTAAAAACCACTTTGCGGGTTTCTTGTATTGGAAAATCAAACGGCTCCAGGGTACGGTCGCATACCAGGGCCGCGAGGCCTGAAATTTTAAATTCCACTTCAATGAACGTCTCCTTTTTATCAAGAATAACAGACACCTCAAACCGGCCATCCGAAATTGCTTCGGTTCCATACAGTTCAAAAAAACCTTTTTCAAGGCGGTAATTGAAGTGGTGAGCTTTATTGCTCAGGCCGATAATATTGACTGCAAAATCTCTCAACCCCGTGGGTTTTTAAAATGAGCGGGCAAATTTATCAGTATTTATTGGAATTGCGCCCACAAGCGGTGGTTTTTTGCGCATTTTATGCAGAATGGTTGGGAACTTACGTAATTACCAATATTGCGCGAAAACGGCATTTTTAAGTTCGTCTACGGGCTTTTTGCCAGTATTTTCTATTAAAAAATCTACCACATTCTTCTTAAAGCCCAGTTTAATGGCAATGCTTTTGGTAAAAATTACCTCGCTTTCAAATACTTTTTGATCTGCAAAGATCAGGTCTATGCAATCTTGCAGGTAATCAAATTTCTGATCGTTAGAGAGTGCGCCCAGCGTATCGATTGGCTCCGGGTTCCGAATGAGTTTATTCACTTCTTCTTCCGGAAATTTCCTATCGCTTGCAATTTTCTGAATCATTTCGCGCTCGGCTCTTGCAAAATGCTTATCGGCCTCGGCCAGTTGAATCAGAATATTCAGTTTCTTTTTGGTAATGATGTCCATTCGCTCCGTTCAATCAAAGTTTATTCAAATTAAAAACTTATTGTGAGCTCTCTGTGTGCAACGGGTTAAACGGTATAAATAACATGTAAGGTTTCCTAATTTTCCACCGTTTGTGCTGCACGGTTCTTAATTATATCGCAGGCAACATACATGGCCTGCCGCATTGAATTTTCGTTGGCTTGATTTTTACCGGCAATAGGATAGGCCGTTCCGTGGTCGGGCGAGGTACGCACGTAAGGAAGCCCGGCCGTATAGTTAATTCCCGTTTCGAACGAAAGTGTCTTAAAGGCAACCAGGCCCTGGTCGTGGTACATGGCCACAATGCCATCGTACTTATAGTGCTGGCTGGTGGCAAAAAAGCCATCGGCAGGGTAGGGCCCAAAAACCAATTTGCCCCGGGTTTTTAAATCCTGAATTACAGGTCGGATGATTTCTGTTTCTTCTTTGCCAAGTAACCCTTCATCGCCCGCGTGGGGATTTAAGCCCAAAATGGCTATGCGGGGTTTTGTAATGTTGAAATCCTGCTTCAGAGTTAATTCCATCAACCGGATCTTTAGCTCCACCCGTTCTTTGGTTATAAATGTTGGAATATCTTTAACGGGAATGTGCTCGGTAACCAAACCAACCCGCAACGCATCCGAAACCATCAACATTAAACTTTCGCCTGCGCCAAACTCCTGTGTCAGGTATTCGGTGTGCCCCTGAAACGGAAAGTCAGTACCATGGATGGTGTTTTTATCAATCGGGCCTGTAACCAGTCCATCGAGGTGGCCAGCCTTTAAATCTTCTACGGCTCGTTTTAAACTTAGCAAGGCGGCATGTGCGGTTTGCCGCGATGGCTGGCCGGGTTGTATTTCTATAACCTCTTCCCAGCAATTCACCACGTTAACGGCTTTGTGAAAATACTGCCCGGGTGTTTTTACCTGGCTGTAGTTGAACTCTTCCAACCCCATTTGCTTTCGGTAAAAAGATAGTGCCCGGGTAGAACCATACACTACCGGTGTAAATAAATTCATTACGCGGTTATCGGCAAGCGCCTTTATAATCACTTCGGTACCAATGCCATTCAAATCTCCCAGGGTAATTCCCAGGCGGGGTTTATCGGTTAAATTATGCATGCACAAAAAAGGTTGGCGGGCAAGTTAATGCAAAATTCTTGTTTTGGTTTTATAGTTTGTAGTTTGCGCTATTCAGCATGGGTATGGGTGTACGTCCTAAAAAATTTCTTGGGCAGCATTTTCTAAAAGACAAAGGCATTGCACAACGAATTGTAGATTCGTTAGAGTTACCAGCTACTACACAAGCGGTAGTTGAGATTGGCCCTGGCACGGGTGTGCTTACCCAATTTCTTACGGCTAACGCGGCAATTGATTTACACCTGGTTGAGATCGATCGTGAGTCGGTAGCCTATTTGAACGAACACTATCCGCACCTGCGCGAGAAAATTACGGGTGCCGATTTTCTGGAACTTGACCTGGGCGCAGTTTTTCCTACACCCTTGGTTATCATTGGTAATTTTCCGTACAATATTTCCTCACAGATTTTTTTCAAGATTTTAGAACATCGCCAGCAGGTAACCCAGGTGGTGTGCATGTTGCAAAAAGAAGTGGCCGATCGGATTGCCGAAAAGCCGGGCAGCAAGACTTATGGCATTTTAAGTGTGTTGCTGCAGGCGTATTATGATGTTACCTTTTTGTTCAAGGTGCCGCCCGGTGTTTTTTTTCCACCACCCAAGGTAATGTCGGCAGTAATAAAACTTAAACGCAATGCGCGGGCAAAGTTGGATTGTGATGAAGCCCTGTTTAAAACCGTAGTGAAGCAGGCGTTTCAAAACAGGCGCAAGACCTTGCGCAACGCACTTAAAATTTTAAATTTGCCGGCCTCATTACTGGCTCATCCACTAATGGAAAAGCGAGCCGAGCAATTAGATGTAGCACAATTTGTTTTTTTAACCTGTCAACTGCAGCAGAGCCGTGAAACAGATGGAGTTTGAGCTGAGCAAGGATTTTTTAGAGCGCTTTCAGCAGGCACTGAACGAGCGCGACAGTGACTTTATCCGCACGGTGCTGGAAGAAGTAAATCCGGCCGATATTACTGCGCTGCTCTACGAGTTCAATGGAGAAGAATCCAAATATGTATTGGATCTATTGCCCGTTGCAGTTCAATCCAAAATAATTAACGATTTAGACAGCGACACCCGCAGGAGTTTTTTGGCGAACTATGCCGCTACCGAATTAACCGAAATTGTAAATCAACTGGATTCGGATGATGCGGCTGATATTCTGAATGAGTTGCCCATTAAAACCAGCGAAGAAATAATTGCCGGCCTTGAGGCCGACCTTCGTTCGCAGGTAATCGATTTGCTGCGCTACGATGAAAATGTGGCCGGGGGGTTAATGGCTAAAGAGTTAATAAAAGCCCGGGCCGATTGGAATGTGGTGCAGTGCGTAGAAGAAATTCGCAAGCAGGCCGAAAGCGTAACAAAGTTTTATACCGTGTACGTTGTGGACGATGCCGATAAACTGTTAGGCAAGGTTTCGTTGCAAAAGTTAATTCTTACCGAGCCGCGTACGTTGGTAAAAGACATTCTGGATGAAGATGTTGTTTCGGTGGAGACCTACCTGGAAGATCGGGATGTGGCCGAGATTATGAGTAAATACGATCTTGAATCGGTACCTGTAGTAAATGTGCAGGGTCAGTTGGTAGGAAGAATTACTATTGACGATGTGGTGGACGTAATTACCGAACAAGCTGAAGAAGACCGGCAGTTGATGACGGGTATTTCGGAAGATGTAGAAGAAGACGACAGCGTGTGGCGTAATACCCGGGCGCGCCTTCCATGGCTGCTAATTGGAATTTTAGGGGGGTTGATCAGCGCTCGCTTTATGGGATTTTTTGAGGCCGAACTGGCTCAGGTAACGGCCATTGCCTTTTTTGTTCCGCTCATTCAGGCAACGGGTGGAAATGTAGGCATTCAAACATCTTCGTTGGTAGTGCAAAGCCTGGTTAACCCGGGGTTTGTTGATGAAGGATTGTGGAAACGGCTCGTAAAAGTATTTAGCGTAGCGCTGTTGAACGGTTTCTTTTTAGGCCTGATTGTGTTAGGAGTAAACCGGCTGGTATTTGGTAACAACCCACTTAACCTGGTGGTTTCCCTTGCGCTTTTCTTTGTAGTAGTATTTGCTTCGTTTGTAGGCACCATAACCCCCATCATTCTCAATCGCTTTGGGTTTAACCCAGCCCTGGCGGCCGGGCCATTCATCACCACAACCAACGACTTGTTAGGTTTGGGGGTGTATTTTTTAACGATCCATCTTTTAATGTAATTAGCTTAAGTGCCTTGGTGCACCACGTAATGCAGGTGTACCATTATTGTTTTTTATGTTTGCGCACTTATGTAAATTTAGTTTTACTTTGAAACTGTTTAAGAACCTCGCCATTGTGTTATGCCCCGCTTTCAAAAACTGAAGCACAACATTATTGAGCGTTTCAATGTAATAATTGAAAAGCCCTTGCTTACATCTACGCTGGTGCTGGCCGGTGTGGCTTTTCTGGTGCTAAGCCTCAGCCTGAAATACTACATCAACGATTTTGAAAATTTTTGGGAACAAATTCTGGTGGAGGCGCACGGAATGATTTTCGATATTGCCATTATCGGTATTCTTATTTTCTGGTTAAACCAGAACGGTGAAACCCGGCAGCGGATAAGAACTTACAAAGATGAGATTGACGACTTCCGGTTATGGGAGTCGGATGAAGCTGCCTTCCGTACGGTGGGTAATATTAAGCGTTTAAATCGCCATAAAATTCATGAGATTAACCTGGTGAATTGTTACCTGGCCCGGACTAATCTTAACTATGTGAACCTGAAAGGCTCCAATATGAACTCGGCCAATTTCAGTAGTTCATCACTTATAGAAACCAACCTGGACAATACCCGGCTTAATCAAACTAATTTTGAAAATGGAAATTTGAACCAGGCTATGTTAAATGGTTCGTATGCCAGCGGAGCTAACTTTAAGGATGCCTTCTTAATCAAGTCTCAGTTTGAAAATGCATTTCTGATTAAAACGAATTTCAAGAATGCGTTTTTGATGGAAGCCAACCTGCGCGGCAGCTACCTGATGGGTGCTGACTTTGAAAATGCAAGTTTGTACAAAGCTGATTTGCGCGGTGTAAAAGGATTAACCGTAGAGCAACTCACCAAAGCTAAAACACTCTACCTGGCCAAGTTTGACGATGAAATTCTGGAGCAGATTAAACTTGTGCTTCCTGAGTTGGTGGGTGCCTGATTTTGTTTTAGTGAATTAAAAGAATACTTTTGAACCGGATTCAAAACAACGGCTTTCCTAACAAGGTAAAGCCGTTGTTCTTTTTTGTCGTAGCAGCAACGGCACCAGTAAAATAATAAGTATGAGTAAGAAGATTTCGTATTACACCAAAGACGGCTTGGATAAATTAACCCAGGAGTTGAATACCCTTAAAACAAAAGGCCGGGCGGATATTGCCAAACAAATTGCAGAAGCCCGCGATAAGGGAGATTTAAGCGAGAATGCCGAATACGATGCAGCTAAAGATGCACAAGGCCACCTGGAAGCAAAGATTGCACAATTGGAAGACCTGTTAAGCAACGCACGCCTGCTGGACGAAACCAAAATTGATACCAGTTCGGTTTCTATTCTTTCGAAGGTTACCATTAAAAATAAAAAGAACGGAGCTTCGATGACGTATATGTTGGTTTCGGAAGAAGAGGCCGACCTGAAGGCTGGTAAAATTTCTACCCAATCGCCCATAGGCAAAGGCTTGCTGGGTAAGAAAAAGGGCGATACCGCATTGATTAAAACTCCGGCTGGAGAAATGGAATTTGAAGTAGTTAATATCAGCGCCTGATTTACCATGGCCTCTATTTTTACCCGCATCATTAACCGCGAACTACCGGCTTACATTGTAGCCGAAGACGATCGCTTTATTGCATTTCTTGATGTAATGCCGTTGGTGCAGGGCCATACGTTGGTTGTGCCTAAGACCGAAGTGGATTATATTTTTAATCTGGATGCGAACATGCTGGCTGATCTGATGGTATTTGCTCAGCGGGTAGCCAAAGCGGTGGAAAAATCAATTTCGTGCAAACGAATAGGAGTTGCGGTAATTGGATTGGAAGTACCACACACGCACGTGCACCTGGTGCCCCTGAACACCATGAACGATATTAATTTTACAATGCCGAAACTAAAGCTGCCTACGGAAACCATGCAGGCAATTGCCGATCGGATTAAAGCAAATCTGCAATCATAGAAAATCTATATCCACATTAAGTGGATAGCGCATTAAGAATTCGAGCGCTTCTTCTACGGTCATTCCTTCAAAAAGAACTTTGTATAACCGGTCGGTAATCAAAGCGCGCACTTTATAATGATCGGCACATTTTTTAGCAATACGCACGGTGTTCACACCCTCGGCTACTTCGGTCATATCGGCAAGTATGTCCGTAAGTTTTTCACCTTTTGCCAACCGGTAGCCTACGGTAAAGTTGCGGCTCATGGGGCTGTTGCAAGTAGTTACCAAATCACCAATGCCGGCTACTCCTAAAAATGCTTTTAAATCGCCACCAAGGGCGCGGCCCAGGTAAACCATTTCTACCGCCCCGCGACTAATTAATAAGCCTTTTGCATTTTCGCCATAGCCCAGGCCGCTTAGCGCCCCCGAAGCAATAGCAATAATGTTTTTTAACACGCCCGCAATTTCAACACCCACCATATCGGTATTTTCATAAACCTGAAAGCGGTCGTTGCGCAGCAGGCGTTTGCCAATTTGAATTACTTCGTTAAAATGACTTGCCACCACGGTAGCTCCGGGTTGGCGTTGTGCAAGTTCTTTTGCCAGGTTGGGGCCGGCCAGGCACCCTACACGCACCACTACACTCTCTTCTTTAATTACCTCGCTCATGGTTTTTACCTGCTGTCGGCTTAGGCTGTTTACATTCTCAAGGGTTTGGCCGGGTGGTAAAGTAATATCGAAACCTTTGGTGCCGTGTATGAGAATATGATACGGTTGCAGGTAAGGGGAGAGTTGCTGCATCATTTCGCGAAAATGCGTAGAGGGCACCATGGGGAAGAGTACATCGCACGAAGATGCCAGATGGTGCAGGTTGTGGGTGGGCTCTACCTGCGGGTGTAAATCGTACCCCCGATTTTTACGTTCCGATTGTAAACGCGCCACGGCCTGTGCATCGCGGGTGTAAAGTAAAACTTTGCGATTAAGAGCCAGGATGTTGGCTATTACGGTACCAAAGTTACCGGCACCGATTACCCCCACAGGTTTTTCAGATGTACTGCTCAAGGTCATAGCCCACCAGGCGATTATGATAATAGTACAGTACGGTAAGGTCTTTGGTAATGATATTACCTTTTTTGTTTTTGAGTAGGGGCCGTTTAAGATGAAAGATGCCCACGTTTTCGATTCCCAGTTTTATTACTTCATCCACTTTGCCCTTCAGGTGGGTGGCGTGATTTACTTTCCGCTGCTCTTTTAACTCGTAGATTTTTTTGCGAACGCGCTTAAACGTATCTCTGAATTCTGTGTAGTCTAACTCTAAATCTTCTTCGGGCAGGCGCAGCAAGCTGAACAGATCCAGCTTATCAAATTTCTTTTGCCACATTTCGAAAGCCACAAAAGCCGCTACGTGGCTGGCAAACACACGGTTAATGCGATGGTATTCCGTTACAATACGTTGGCTTAACATGCGGGTATATTCGTTTTCGCGCTGCTTGTCGTCTGTAATACTGCCATTCGAAACAAAGTAGCCGCGCGTGTCGATAATGCGACCTTGCGGATCGAGGCTGTTACCTTCTTCGTCCACGTAGTTGCCAAGTACATCTAACCCCGGACCAATAGAAACCGAGATGTTAGAACCTTTTGTAAAAAATTTAAACATGAAACGAATTAGCTCCACGCTACCGTACTTATCTTGTTCGGGGAAGTACTTATCCTGGCCCTTTACCTGCAGGTAGTCTTCGATCAGATCGGGCGCTTCCAACACAAAATTGTAGTTGAGTGTTACAGGCACCACAAAAATCCTTCGTACTTCGCCTTCGGTAGTTTGTTGAAATAAGTTGCGTTGGGCTTCAATGGCGGTGCTTAGCAATCCCAGTTTAAGTTGTTTTTCAATTAAACCCGAGCGCGAGCGGGTGCCACCCGGAAAAAACAAGCTGTGAGCGCCCTGCTGAATTGCCTGCGTGGAATACATCTTCAGGGTTTCCAGGTAAGGCAGGTTTTTCTTTCTGCGATCTACTTTGTAAGCCCCAAGGCTGTTCATAAAGTAGGCAAAGATTTTTATGTTGAACAGGTTAAGCCCCGCACCGTAAATAAAAGCCGGCAGCCCCAATGCATGTATTACCCAACCAATCAAAATAGAATCGAGGTTGCTGAAATGCGTGGGCACCATTACTACCGTTCCTTTTTTTGCCAGGCTGCGCAACATCTTTACTTTGCCCACCACATGTATTTTATCGCGCAGCGTGTATTGATTGCGAAAGAAGGCTCCGAATTTCTTTACGCGCGCTCCGTTCAGCAGCCGTTGAAACCAAAACTTAACTACTTCGCGCGTAAAGCGATAGGAATTAGGTTTAAAATTGCCCGCAATTTCGTTGGCATAACGCTGAACAATCTTCTCCAGCAAAGCATCTTCAACCGAACCGGTTTCGGCACTTTTTCCACTCAGCTCTACTAATTGGTTTTTTACCTGGCCCCAAAACCGGGTATCATCTTTCGGATCAACCCGCCAACGGTTACGTTTTATACGGTTTAGCTCGCGGTATGCGGTGGCTTCCAGTTCGTCTATCAATTGCTTGCGCGTGGGTCGCAATTCTTTTATGCGCGCCAAGGTGTGCTGCGTTACCAACTCAATAAACTCTTTGCGGTTCTTGCTTAATTGGTAAACAGGCCATTCGGGTATGCGCTCCAGAATGGGCTCGTATTTTCGATTCTTATTTTTCTTTTCTTCCAGTAATTCCATGCCGTGCTGCTTGCGGGGCATCAAAGTTAATGCCCGTGGCTACAATAGCAAATGCCTACAACCCTTGCATGGCTTCGCCCAGCGAGGCGGCCATCGCATCAAACCGGTCAGCGGCTTCCTTTAAAAAAGCCGTGGAAAGAATAGCCTCCAAATCCGATTCGCTGGTAATATCCCACTCTGCAATTTTATAAGTCTGCTCCAGGTGCCCGCGTTCCAGCTTTAACAAATACCGGTTGTTCCAGTGGAATACGGTTATTTTTAATCCGTCTTTAATGTATTCGTTAACAACCCGCATGTTTTTTTAAAGATCCAAAGGTAAACAAATTGCCATGCCTTGTGTGAGCGGTTCTAAATTGCAAGGGCCAGCAAATATTTTAACCATTAAGGCGTTGTGCAATGGGTAATAATGCGGTGAAAGGGCTGGGGGATTGGGTAGTTACTTGTATTTTAGCACTTAAAATGGGCAGGGTTTAAACTCTTAAGGTTATAACCATCATGGGAAAGATATTCAGGATTTTAATTTTACTATTGTTTTGTGCGCCTGTTTCGCTTTGGGCTACTCACATTCGGGCGGGCGAAATTACGTTGCGTAGGGTAGATTGTACCTCACTCACTTTCATTGTAACCATCAACATGTACACCGATACAGGTTCGCCTATTAAATTTGGCGATGGCGACTTGAAATTTGGCGATGGCTCGCCAACCATCAAAACACCGGAGCGTCCAAATACTTTCCCACCCGGATTGAATTTGCCGAATGAAGTTGGGTTTGTTACTTACAGCGTTACACACACCTTCCCGGGTCCGGGCCGATATATCATCAGTTATGTTGAAGCAAACCGCAACGAGGGTGTGTTGAATATTGCCAATTCGGTTAACACTACGTTTTACATTGAGACTGAAATTATTATCGATCCGTTTTTAGGTTGCAGCAACACTCCGGTTTTATTGGTTCCGCCCATCGATAAGGCTTGTACCGGAGTAGCCTTCTTTCACAACCCAGGCGCTTACGATCCGGATGGCGATAGCCTCTCGTACGAATTGGTAGTACCCAAAAAGAATAAAGGCTCAAACGTAATAGGCTACCTGCCGCCCAACCACAAAAGTTTTTACGATAAGATCGGCTTAAATTATGGTACAGCCAACGAGGCCGGCAACAACGAACCGAGTTTTCAGATAAACTCCGTAACCGGAACCATTACCTGGGATGCACCCGGAGCCCCCGGTGAGTACAACATTGCATTTAAAATTCTGGAGTGGCGCAAAATAAATGGTACCTGGGTGCAGCAAGGGTATGTAACCCGCGATATGCAGATTATTGTAGAAGACTGCAATAACAAACGCCCCGAACTGGAAGTGCCACCCGATTTGTGTGTGGTGGCTGGAGACATTATAACTTTTGATGTGTTTGGTACCGACCCGGATTTTGATAGTGTGAAGATCGAAGCCTTCTCGCAGGTTTTCAGCATCAACCCGAATCCGGCAACGTTTATCCCAACCCCTATTAAATTTCAACACACGGCCCCCGGCATCAAAGCAAAGCAAACCTTTACCTGGCAAACTGCCTGCAATCATGTAAAAGACCAACCGTACCAGATAACTTTTAAAATTACCGACAAGGGGCGCCCCTCGCTGGTGCAGTTTAAAACCGTAAACATTCGTGTGGTGGGGCCGCCACCGGTATGGAATACGGCCACGGTTAATCTTGCTGCCCGATCGGCCCTACTAAGTTGGAACGACTATACCTGCAAGGCCAACGCAACTAGTATGCAGGTATGGCGCAGGGTTGATGCTTCTACCTACACACCCAACTGCGTTACGGGTATGCCCGAGTTTCTTGGGTTTTCATTGATTGGCACAGTGCCCATTAACACCACCACTTTTACCGATACAAATGGCGGCAGCGGGTTAGCGCCCGGTGCAAAATATTGTTATCGCCTGGTAGCGGTCTTTCCGCAGCCCGGAGGTGGCGAAAGTCTTGTCTCGCAGGAAGTATGCTTGCCACCCATTTTGGCCGATCTGCCGGTTATCACCAATGTTTCGGTTGAAGTTACCGACCGTACACAAGGCCAGGTGCTGGTACGCTGGACCCGCCCCTTTGAAGCAGACCCGGGACAATTTCCACCCCCGTATTCATATGAGGTAATTCGGGCCGAAGGGTTTTCGGGTGATATAAATTTAACACCGGCATTTCCAGGCCGAATTTCCGACACCACGTTTGTAGAAACACAACTCAATACCAAAGATCTTATTTATAACTACCGGGTACGTGCGTTCGATAGCAATAATGTATTAGTAGGAACGTCCGCTACAGCTTCTACCGTGCGCCTGGAGGCAGCCTCAAAGTTTTTGCAGATCGATTTAAGCTGGAATGCTGCAGTGCCCTGGTCTAACCAATCGCAAAGCTTTCCGCGGCATTTAATTTATCGGGGCCCCGAGGCAGCCACCGAAGTTCAGTTGGTATTAATTGATAGTGTAAATGTTACTCAAAATTCATTTAACTATTCCGATGCCGGGCAATGGAATCAGCAACCTCTGGTAGAAACCCAGGAGTATTGTTACCGGGTACGTACCCGCGGCACGTACGGAAATCCAAAAATTAAATCACCGCAACAGAATTTTTCACAGATTATCTGTGCACAGCCAAGTGATGATGTGCCGCCTTGCAAGCCCCTGTTTACCATCACCCCTCAGGATTGCCGCGATTTTATCGAGTCTTCCTCGTGTGGCGATAATTTGTATTCCAACACCTTAAGTTGGCAACGCCCCTTGGATCTGGCTTGCCGCGATGACATTCGCAGTTATAAAATCTTCAAAGCAAACCGCACCAACGAACAGTTTACGCAAATAGCCATGGTAACCGACACCTTCTATGTGGACAACAACCTGGCCTCCTTTGCCGGGTGCTATAAGATTGTGGCCGTTGATAGGGCCGGAAACGAAAGCGAAGCCAGCGATGTGTTTTGTTTTGATAACTGCCCCTACTATGAGTTGCCCAATGTGTTTACTCCCAATGGCGATCAGTGCAACGATCTTTTCAGCGCCTATAGCGACCGCATAGGCGAGATTATTGGCGAAGGCGGAGTGGGGCCGTGCGGACAACAACTAAGTAATTTGCGCAAGCGGTGTGCCCGTTTTGTGCGCAAGGTAGATTTAAGAATTGTTAACCGGTGGGGTAAGGTAGTGTACACTTACACATCGGGCAGCGAGCGCTCTATATATATAGATTGGGATGGGCGCGATAACGATGGGAAAGAACTCGCTTCCGGAATTTATTTTTATACTGCAGAAGTTACGTCCGATCGGGTAGATCCGGCCACGCAACAGCAAACCCTAAAAGGATGGGTGCACCTGGCCCGGTAAACCCCGTAATTCTTTTCGATGGTGTCTGCAATCTTTGCAATCAATCGGTGCTTTTTATTATCCGGCACGATCCGCAAAGGAAATTCAGATTTGCTTCGTTGCAATCGGAATTTGGACAACAGCAAATGCAAGCTCGGTACCTCAACACCACTCAACTCAATACCGTGCTACTGCTGCACAACGGAAAGATTTATCAGAAGAGCAGGGCCGCGTTGGAAATAGTGCGCAGGTTAAACGGACTTTGGCCACTACTGTATCTGTTCATCATCGTGCCACCTTTTATTCGCAATGGGGTTTACAATTGGATTGCCCGCAACCGCTATCGGTGGTTTGGCAAGCAAGATGCTTGCAGTATTCCAACACCCGAATTGCAATCGCTTTTTATCTCCTGATTTTTGGATTTTGATCTTTAAGGGCGTTGGTGTAAACTGCATCCTGAAAATTTCACACACATGATTGCATTTGTTTTTCCCGGGCAAGGGGCCCAGTTTACCGGCATGGGCAAAGAGTTATACGAGCAAAATTCTGTCGCTAAAGAATTGTTTAACAAAGCCGATGCGTTGCTCGGATTTAAGATTACCGAAATCATGTTTTCTGGCTCAGCCGAAGAATTGAAACAAACCCGCGTTACACAACCGGCTGTGTTTCTTCATTCGGTAATAACTGCCCTGGCCCAACAAGCGGTACAACCGCAAATGGTGGCCGGGCATTCACTCGGAGAATTTTCGGCACTGGTTGCCAATAAAACCTTATCGTTCGAAGATGGCCTGAGCCTGGTGTACAAGCGCGCTATGGCTATGCAACACGCGTGCGAAGTGAACCCTTCTACTATGGCGGCTATTTTGGGTTTAGACGATGCCAAGGTGGAAGAGATTTGTGCGTCTATTACAGAAGAGATTGTGGTGGCTGCAAATTACAATTGCCCGGGGCAGTTGGTTATTTCCGGATCGAACAAAGGCATAGAGATAGCCTGCGAAAAATTGAAAGCGGCTGGAGCCAAGCGAGCCATGCCGCTTCAGGTAGGCGGGGCCTTTCACTCACCCCTTATGGAACCCGCGCGCGAGCAACTGGCAGCCGCTATTGAAAGCACGCACTTTAATACCCCCGTTTGTCCAGTCTATCAAAATGTAAATGCGCTGCCTTCTACTAATGTTACCGTAATTAAACAAAACCTGATTGCCCAGCTTACCGCACCGGTGCGTTGGACGCAGTTGGTACAAAACATGGTTAAAGACGGGGCTACTCAATTTATAGAAAGCGGGCCGGGTAAAGTGTTGCAGGGGCTGGTGAAGAAAATTGCGCCCGCTGCCGAGGCAGCGAGCTTATAGTAGTTCAACATTTAGCTTGTCGGGGCAGGCAGCTAACAACTGGCGTTGAGTTTTCTGAAATACCGGGTGTAAAAAGTCTGGAAAAATTTCGGCTAAGGGCGCTAACGTAAACCTGCGCAAGTGCAAAGCCGGGTGGGGTATAACAAGCTCATCGGTTTGGTAAACCAACTGTCCAAAATACAAAATGTCGATATCGATGGTGCGCGGCCCCCATGGCTGATTGCGAACGCGGCCCAATTCCAATTCGATTTGTTGCGTTAGATGCAGGGCTTGCAGGGCCGTGCCGGTAAAATCATAACTTATAACCTGATTTAGAAAGTCGGGTTGCCGGGTGTTGCCCCACGCCTGGGTTTGATAAACAGAAGATTTTAGGAGTGCGGTTCCGAACTTGGTGTGTAGCCGCTGTTGCGCTTGCGCGAGCATTTCAACCCGGTTGCCCTGGTTACTACCCAGTAACAAGATTAAACTTTGATCGTTCATAAGCTGGTGGGAAAGATAAAACAGTTTTCATTCCCGTGGTTCTTTCTGTAATTTTCGCGCCTAACAAAATTTTCCATGAATTTCTTTAAAACGTTTTTGGCCTCGTGCCTCGGCTCGTTCATAGCGCTGGGTTTGCTGATTGTAGTGATGGTATTACTATTAATTGGAATGGTAGCCAGCCTTGGTAACGAGGATCGGGTAGTAGTTAAAGATTTATCGGTACTGCATTTGAAACTCAACGGCCCCATTACCGAAAATCAGGTGGAGGACCCGTTTGAAGATTTGCCCATACCCGGTGCGGTAGCCTATACCGGCTTGTTGCCCTTAAAGCATGCCATTAACGAAGCCAAAAAGGATCCTAAAATTGAAGGAATCTACCTGGACATCAACATGCTGATGGCCGGCTACGGAGTTGCCCGCGAACTGCGCCAGGCATTACTCGATTTTAAAGAATCAGGAAAATGGCTGGTTGCGTACAGCGAATACTATACCGAAGCTGCCTACTATGTGGCTTCGGCTGCCGATAAAGTTTACCTGAATCCCGAAGGCGACCTTGAGTTTAACGGCCTTGCTATAGAAGTTACTTTCTTTAAGAAGCTGTTCGATAAACTGGACATAAAACCACAAATCTTCAGAGTAGGAGATTTTAAGAGTGCCGTTGAGCCCTTCATGCTCGACCACATGAGCAACGAAAACCGGTTGCAGCTTAATGAGCTGATCACAACGCTTCACAAAACAATTGTGGCAGATATTGCCACTACCCGCAACCTTAGCGAGGCGCGCTTGTTCGAATTAGCCAATAAAATGTTGGTTACCAACACAACAACTGCGGCCGAGTATGGGTTGGTAGATTCGCTCCTTTACTTTGACCAGGTGCAGAACGAGTTGCGCAACCGGTTGGGTATTGGCGCAACCGAGAAAATCAACTGGATTACCTATTCAAAGTATCGCAAAAGTTTTACGCCTACATCCACATCTAAAAATGAGATTGCAGTTATAGTGGCCGATGGTGAAATTTTTTCTGGTAAGGCGCAGGAGGGAACCATCGGTTCGGATACGTTTGCCGAAGAAATCCGCAAAGCCCGAACCAACGACCGTGTAAAGGCCATTGTGTTGCGGATTAACTCCCCAGGGGGTAGCGCGCTTGCATCCGATGTAATGTGGCGCGAAATAAAATTAGCCACTGAAGTAAAGCCTGTCATTGCTTCTATGTCGGACTATGCCGCCTCGGGTGGCTACTACCTTGCTATGGCGTGCGATACCATTGTTGCCCAACCTACAACAATCACAGGCTCCATTGGGGTGTTCAGCGTGCTGTTCGATTTAAGCAGCTTTATGGATAAGAGTTTAGGCGTAACCTTCGAAGAGGTAAAAACCGGAGAGGTGGGCGAACTGATTACCGTTACAAGGCCACTTACGGCTGTAGAGAAGAATATCTGGCAGAAGCGAACCAACGAAATTTATGAGTCTTTTACCGCAAAAGCTGCCGAAGGACGGGGTATGCCGGTAGAGGAACTTAAAAAAGTAGCTTCCGGCCGGGTATGGACCGGCAGTCAGGCGCTTGAACGGGGTCTTGTAGATGTATTGGGGAACTTTGAAGAGGCAATAGCTATTGCGGCTAAAGCTGCCCGCATTGATACCGATTACCGCCTACGGTACTACCCGGTACAAAAGAATTTCTTTGAAAAATGGTTCGGGAATTTAGAGGAAAGCACCAAAACCCGGGCATTAAAAAGTGAGCTGGGTGCCCAATTTGAAACCTATCAACAAGTGAAAAAACTTAAAAATTGGCAGGGTAGCCAGACCCGATTGCCCTTTGAATTAACGATCGAATAGCCAAAAGGCAATGTAAGAATCGACTCTGAAACTGCTAAATCAGGGTCAAAAGTTGACATTTCTCATAATTTTCCAACTATAGGCCCAGCGGCCTTCAGTAGGGTGTGGCGTCTGTTTTTACCTGATGCGGTCGGTTAATGTGGGTATTAAAATGCCCGCAATAGCTGGCATAAAACCTACTTATCACTCCAGGTAAAGAGAATTAGGTAAAATCCTAAAATAAAACAGGTTACCTTGAGCCTGTTTTTTTACAAAACGTTCTTTGAACTACTAATTCTTAATCCTTCAAAGCAAATCCACCACTGGTAGGAGTTATTTCCTGTTGTGCGGCAGGCTTGGTAGTAAAATTGTTGGCCGATTTGAAAGCCACCAGGGTAGAAACAACTACTACGGCAACTACTAAAGCAATTATTGATTTTGTTTTCATACGTTAGAGATGTTAGTTTAAATCGTTAGTTAAAAGCAGAAGCTGAATTATTCTTTGATCGGTACGCCACCCGCGTTACCAGTTTCTTTGCTTGGTTTTACTTCTTCTTCTGTGCAGGCAGTAAGCGAAGCAGCCGAAACAGAAAGGAACAGGAAAAGGATAAATAACTTTTTCATTTTGAATACGAGGTTGAAAGGTTGAGTAATTGATTATTCTTTGATCGGTACGCCACCCGCGTTACCAGTTTCTTTGCTAGGTTTTACTTCTTCTTCTGTGCAGGCAGTAAGCGCAGCGGCCGAAACAGAAACGAACAGGAAAAGGATAAATAACTTTTTCATTTTGAATGCGAGGTTGAAAGGTTGAGTAATTGATTATTCTTTGATCGGTACGCCACCTGCGTTACCAGTTTCTTTACTAGGTTTTACTTCTTCTTCGGTGCAGGCAGTAAGCGAGGCAGCCGAAACAGAAAGGAACAGGAAAAGGATAAATAACTTTTTCATTTTGAATGCGAGGTTGAAAGGTTAATTGATTATTCTTTGATCGGTACGCCACCTGCGTTACCAGTTTCTTTGCTGGGTTTTACTTCTTCTTCGGTACAGGCAGTAAGTGTTGTGGCGGCCATCGCGAAAAGGAAAAGGAACATGTAAATTTTTTTCATAGCAGATTAAAGGGTTAGTAGAACATTTTATTGAATATCAAAATTTTTTATGATTTGCATTCAGCGCTTAGCTGCTTTGCGAATCAACGATACAAAGGAATTGGTTACTGACTAATTATTTTTTTTTAATGCAATGCAAACCTTACAGAAGTGTTTAGAATTATCGAAATCAATTAAAGTGATTCTGGCGACAGCTTGCCTGGTGGGTTTTACTTTAGTGCAGGCACAGGATCGGGTGGTGGATAGTCTGGAACTTCGTTTAAAGCAAGTGAAGGATACAACCCGCTTTCGGGTTTATGCAGAACTTTTTGAAGCCACCAATCGCAGCAATTACGAAAAGGCCTTAGGCTATGCCCGGCAGGCTTACAACCTGGCGGAATCGCTGGGCGATAGTGTTAAGATTGTGGAAGGCGGCCGCATGATGGCTTACTCTTTGGATGACCTCGGCCGGTATGCAGAAGTGGTTAAAACGCTGAACCATGTAATAGGGATAGCCAACCGGAATCAAACCAAATACCCGCGGTTAAAGTCGCGCCTCAAATCGCTCTACAACAACGTGGCCATTGCCTACATGCACCGCGGCAACTATGATTCGTCCCTGTACTTTCACTTCAAGTCTTTGGAGATCCGTGAACAAGAGAACGATAAACGCGGTATTGGTACTGCAAAAAATAACATCGGGTTGGTTTATTTTAAACTGCGTAATCATACCAAAGCCCTTGAATACTACGAACAGGCATTGTTGATTAAAAGGGAAATAAACGATAATAACAACTTGGATAAAGTACTTATTAACATTGGGCTATGTTTTAATGAGTTGAATAAACCTAAAGAGGCAATAAGATCTTGTACAGACGCATTGAATCTATGCGGTAATAATTGTTCAGATGCCTCTATAAAAGAGGCAACGCACAGTTTAGGAATTGCAAATCTGAATCTTGGGAATGTTGAAGTTGCAAGAAATCATTTCGCTCGATCCTTGGAAATTTCCAAAAGATATGGGGATATGCGCTTTCAAATCGAGAACTTACTAGGTTTGGCAATTTCCTATCGAATGCAATCTGACTATGAAACTGCTACAAGGTATCTTAATGAAGCCAATGTGCTGGCCGAAGATTTTGGGAATGCAGAACTCCGAATTAATGTCTATAAAGAATCGTTTATTACCTACAACATGATTGCCGACCTTGCCCAGACCTCGGCCTTTCAGAGAAAATACATTCAGTTAAAGGATAGCATTTACAGTGCCGATTTGCTGCGGAACCTGGCTACTATTCAAACTAACTACGAGCAGCGCGAAAACTTAAAGACCATTCGCCTTATCAATGAAAACATTCGGCTTAAAGACGAGCAGATAAAACGCCAGCGCATTCAGTATGTATTTATTGTGTTGGTTACCGTGCTCATTGCTTCGCTGGCCGGGGTGCTGGTTTGGGCCAACCGCAGGCAACAACGGCAAAACCGCGCCTTGAGCGAAGCCAAAAAGACAATCGAAAAACAAAACACAGAGTTGACGCGCGCCAACGAAGAATTGGACAGACGCGTGCGCGAAAAAACGATAGACCTGATTGACGCCAACATGCAATTGGTGGATGTAAACGAAGAATTGGATAACTACATTTACCGCACTGCACACGATTTGCGCGGGCCCCTGGTAACCCTTAAAGGTGTTTGCAATGTGGCATTCCTCGATGTAAAAGATCCGCTTGCAATTGAGTACCTGAAACGACTGGATGTTACAGCCGATAAATTAAATACCATTTTAACCCGGTTGTTAATGGTTAGCCAGATTAACCACTCCACCATTCGAACGGAGAAGATTTCTTTTGAAAAAGTAGTGAACAACGTGCTGACCAAGTTTAACGAACTGCCACTGCGTTTTAAAATTGAATTCAAGATTGAAGAAGGTACGGATCTGGAATCGGACGAAGCGTTTGTAACCATGATTCTGGAAAACCTGGTTGCCAACGCGATTAAATTTTTCAATACCAGCGAGCGAATACAACCTTACGTAAAAGTAGTGGTGGCACCCTACGATCAGGATCACGTGATGATTTCGGTTGAAGACAATGGGATCGGCATCCGGTTGGAAGACCGCGAGCGGGTGTTTCACCTGTTTGTGCGCGCCTCCGAACGCTCCGAAACGGGTGGTATCGGGTTGTACCTTACCAAACTGTCGGCCCACAAGCTGGGTGGCGAGGTATTTCTGATGGAAACCTCGGAGCGGGGCACCAAGTTTCTTGTACTTTTGCCAAAGGATATTGAGCCTATATTGCTCAAACGTACCGATGAGGAACGCGACCGCATCCTTGTAAAAGAAGAACGGCTGAAGTCTGCCAAGGCAACCGGGGGCACCGATGCACTGGAGCGCTACTATTCCTCTAAACACAGGCGCAAATAGCCGCAGTATTCTTTTCATTTAGCATCTTTGTGCCCTGCTTTTGACCTATTTTTTTGAATGAGCACAAAGAACTATAACCGATATACCGTTACTGCGGCTTTACCCTATGCCAACGGCCCTAAACACATTGGCCACCTGGCCGGAGCCTACATTCCTGCCGATGTATATGTGCGCTATCTGCGCCTTACCGGCAAAGATGTAATTTTTGTTTGCGGCAGCGATGAGCATGGCACGGCTATACCCAACCAGGCCCTTAAAGAAAATACAACGCCCCGGGCCATCATCGACAAGTACGATGCACTTATCCGCACTTGCTTTGAGCAACTGGGTATGTCGTTCGATATTTATCATCGCACCAGCGAACTTATTCACCATCAAACATCGCAGGAATTTTTCTTAACGCTTTACAACAAAGGGCTGCTCACCGAAGAAGTTTCGGAACAGTATTTTGATGAAGAGGCAAAATTGTTTCTGGCCGACCGGTACATAGTAGGTACCTGCCCCAAGTGCGGCCATACCAATGCCTATGGCGATCAATGCGAAAAATGCGGTTCTACCTTAAGTCCGCGCGAGTTGATCAACCCGCGATCAACCCTTAGCGGGAAGCCACCCGTATTAAAAGAAACCAGGCATTGGTATTTGCCTTTGCAAAACTACGAACCCTGGCTGCGCGAATGGATTTTAAAAACCCATCAGCAGGACTGGAAACCCAACGTGTACGGCCAATGCAAATCGTGGATTGAAGCCGGGTTACAACCCCGCGCCATGACTCGCGACCTGGACTGGGGAATAAAAGTGCCTTTGCCCGATGCCGAAGGCAAAGTATTGTATGTATGGTTCGATGCGCCTATCGGTTACATTTCGGCAACCCGCGCACTTTTTGAGGAAAATGCTACCGGCAACTTTCGGTATGCAACACCGCGCAGCGATTTTTCCAAAGCTGGTAGAGACGACTGGAAAAAATACTGGCAGGCAGACGATACCCGCCTTGTGCATTTCATAGGCAAAGACAATATCGTTTTCCATTGTATTATTTTTCCGGTAATGCTGCATGCGTCCGGAGAGTTTGTGGTACCGGATAATGTTCCGGCCAACGAATTTATGAACCTGGAAGGCGATAAGATGTCCACCAGCCGGGGATGGTCTATCGAAATGCACGAGTACCTGCAGGATTTTCCTACCAAACCCGATGAGTTGCGCTACGCACTGCTCACCAACCTACCCGAAGCCAAAGACAGTGAATTTACCTGGAAAGATTTTCAGGCTAAGAACAACAACGAGTTAGTGGCTATTCTTGGCAACTTTGTAAACCGGGCGGTGGTGCTTACCCAAAAGTACTTTAGCAATCGTGTGCCCCAGCGTACGCAATTAACCGAAACGGACACCCGCGTGTTGGCAGCCTTAAAAGAATTTCCGGCAAGCATTGCTGCTTCTATAGAGGCATATCGCTTTCGCGAGGCTACCGCAGGGCTGATGGACCTGGCCCGCCTTGGAAACAAATACCTGGCCGAAACCGAGCCCTGGAAGCTGGCCAAAACGGATCTTGACCGGGTAGGAAGTATTTTAAACATCGCGTTGCAGATAGCAGCTTCGCTAGCCATTGTGGCCGAACCCTTTCTGCCTTTTACCGCGCGTAAGCTTAAAGGCATGCTTGGTCTTTCTGAGTTGAAATGGAATGCAGCCGGAGGCAGCGACCTGTTGCAGACGGGGAGTGCTTTGAATGAGGCACCCTTACTGTTCGAGAAAATAGAAGATACCGTAATTGAGGCCCAGATAAAAAAACTGGTTGACTCCAGGCGGGCTGTAGAGTTGGCGCAGCAACCTGCCGAACCTGCTAAAGCAGAAATTTCGTTTGACGATTTTTCAAGAATGGATGTGCGTATAGGTACGGTTTTAAAGGCGGAGCGTGTTGAAAAATCAAAAAAACTGCTCAAACTTCAGGTGGATACCGGAATTGATGTGCGTACGGTAATGAGTGGAATTGCCGAGCATTTTACACCGGAAGAAGTAATTGGTAAGCAGGTAACCATTCTGATTAATCTTGCGCCCCGAAAAATTATGGGGGTTGAATCGCAGGGAATGATTTTAATGGCTGCGGATAAAGACGGTAGCCTGCGGATGCTTTTGCCGGGCAAACCGGTTGAACCGGGTGCGCAGGTTGGTTAACAAACTCTTAAAGAGAACTCACAATTTTTTCCCACTTCCGCTTTTGCCGGTTGTGAAAGGTCTCCAGGATTAACTCCTGCCGGGTTTGGAGGTAGTCATGCAATTGGGTCAGCGTAGGTCTTTCTTTCAATAGTTGGTAAAACTCGGCATTGATTGCTTCTATCTTATGCAGTTGTTGGTTGTCCAGGCGTAATTCCTGGGCCCAAAAGGTGGGGTCGTAGGTAACCGATTCTGTTTCGGCCTCCTGAGCAAACACCGGGCTTAGACTAACAATCGATAGTATTAAAACATGTATTGACTTCATAAGGCTTCAAAATTACAACCCGATGCAACATGTGCACAGAATTACCTGTAACTTTTAGATCAATTCGGCAATTGTATCGATAAAACGAGTGCAGTGCCACTTGAAGTATAACAGAAATTAGTTTTTACTCTAAAGCTTAACCTACTAGCAGCAAAGAATTAATTAATAGGTAATAAGGAAAAATCAAGATTGGTAAGAGGCGGCTACGGATCTTTTACAATAAACAAGAAATCACTTCCGGGTTCATTGCTTCCAAACTCCCCTCTTCTCGGTTCTGGCTGTATTTTTTCAACAAAACCGGAAATTTCATTAATTGTTAAAACCCGGTCACTGCCGCCATACCCCCTAAGTGCTTTTATGAATTCTCGTGCAAATGGTGAGTGTGCACCAGCTCGTCCATCCGAAACATAGGTTTTTCCTCCAGATGTTAAGTATTGTCTTGTGCGGTGTTGTAACTTTCTTCGAATGAACTGTTCCCGATCCAACGCTTCATATTCATCGCCTCGTTTAGCTACAATGGGATCGAAAGTTCCGCCAAAGCAAACATCTAGTACTAGAAAAATATGTGGGCAATCAATATTATTAAGGATGGTGCGTAAATTCGAATGTGATATGTAGCTGGTTTTGTTTTGATCATCTTTTCGTGAGTCACTTAGTACTAAGTAGCCATCTCCGAAGATATCATCAAAAACACCGTGACCAGTAACAAAAATAAATAGTTGGTCGAGTGAAGAATATTTGCGATTACCTTAGCTGCGAAGCATAGAATAGAATTGTTCTTGCGATGGATCAATTAGTGTGTTAACTGTAAATCCATATGTTTGCTCTAGTTCACGTCCTATGGTCGTAATGTCAAAAACCGGATTGCTTAGGTTGGAAAATTCACGGTAGTTATCGGTTCCAATTAGGAGGGCATAGCTTGTACCACGAGCAGCTCCTTTTTTTAAAGCATCACTTTCACTCATTTCCCGATTAACCGTAAATGAAACGTTGCCTACATTCCTATCCATATCAATCGCTCGTACTTGAATTTTGATTGTCCAGATATTTTAAGACAATTGTTTTTTCAAAATACCCGTTATCATCAACTTGTGTTTCAATTCCATTAACCAACAACAAAAGAAGTTTAGAGCGGGAGGTAACCTGACCTTTAATTTTTAATTCAGCGCCAAAATATGAGATTATTTCGCCTCGCTCAACACTTGGGTTGATAACCTTAATAGAAGGCGGTGTGGTATTCTTAAGTTGAACTATTTCATTTTTTAATTTTAATAGATTGATTGGTTCTGAAATACCTTGACCTGCCGGTATTAGAGAAATTCCATCTGCTGAAAGTGCTATCCGAAAACCAACATAGTTTGTTTTCGACTGAGGTGTTAAAAAGTAACGGAAGCTGATGGGTACATTTTTATTATACCAACTTCCACCTCGGCCAACTTTTACCTTCCCAACAGACGGCCCGGATGGATCCTTGCTAGGGGAAACCGAGTAAAATTTACTGTTGTACCAATCCTGGCACCATTCCCACACATTTCCCGTCATGTCATACAATCCAAGCTCGTTTGGTTTAAGCTGGCCCACCGAGTGGTGCATGGAGCCAAGTGAGTTTTGATTGTACCAACCCACATCGTTTATATTCTCGCTCCCACTATTACTTTACTATTGGTTTCGCCTGAGGCTGCTCCTTTTTCCATTTCTGCCTTAAAACGGTCAACAATTCGATTGGCTTTTTCCTGATCGATACCGCCTAATACCTGAACGGCCCGCTCAACCCCAACCCCCTCAATTATTTCGGTTGCTTTATTTTCTTCAAATCGATTAACAATAGCTGCGGCATTCTTAGCATTCATTCTATCTATTATATTAATCGCCTTGGCAGTTGTAAACTCATCAATAAAATCCACTGCTTTTTCTACCTCCATCCCTTCCAGCACCCCAACAGCCTTAGATAGGTCAAGTTGATTCATGATATCCGTTGCTTTGGTAGCCTCCATTTCTTCAATAACCTGTACAGATTTTATATCAGACATTGAGCTGATGGCGTCAATCGCGGTAGAAATAGACATGGCGTCAATAATATCGACCGCCTTCTCAACTTCCATACCATCCAGAATTTGGTTGCGTTTTTCGGGTGAAATAGTCTGAACAATCTCAATGGCTTGCTTAAGTTCTAGACCGGAAACAACCTCAATAGCTTTACGAGATTCCATCTCTTCAATAGTGTTCACGGCTGCCTTTAAGTCCAAACTTTTCACTTTCTCAATAACATTTACCAAATCCTCAAACATTACTACATCCGTGTGCGCACCGGTTGGCTTTTGAACGGCCTCGTCAGGAACATGACCTACCAATTGAACCATTCTAACCGGGGTGGTTGTATCCACATAGTATAAATCAAAGTCTTTTCCGCCCCTGTTGGATGTAAAAACATGATAGGGTCCAACTGTTGATGCAAATCCCAAATCGTCTCCTGAAGAGTTTACAGGATATTTGAGCAAGTTGGAGTGTCCGATTTTACCCTCGTAGATGTAATTTTCATAAATATCATACCCCCCAACTCCTTCAGGGTTATCGCTACTTAGATAAAACCTACCCGTTTCGGCTCCGGGATATAACGAGATCTCGTTGTAAATGGAATTAACACTTCGCCCGGCATTTACTGCCTTCTGCCAATTGCCTCGGGTATGGTTAAGCGCGCTTACCCACACATCATAACCTCCTAATGTACCTTTTCGATCGCTAACAAAAACAAACCACTTACCATCATCTGTGAGAAACCCGCTGGTTTCATTTGCGTTACGCCTGCAAACACCAAACTTTATAGGGTTGGTCCATCTATCGTTGGTTCGCATAGAATAGTATAGGTCATAACGACCTTTTTTATCTACTGCTTTTAATATTAGCATATCTCTTTTAGAATCGTAGTACACGATAGTATAACGTGATAAATGTTGGTCTATTTCAGCTTCATTGATATTGAAAAAATGCGATTTTGTTTCGTCAGGTGATTGTATTTTATAGGAAAGCGCTAACTCGTAAATTGTTGCAATATTTTTTCCATCGCTTCGCGGGAATAGTACGGGATCTGTTTCATTCACCTCTGGTTTGTTGATCGGCTCAAGTCGCTTTATATAATAGGGGAATAGTTCTTTTACAAATAACTTGTGGTCATCCATTCTGTTTATTAAATGTTCGATGGCTTTTCGCTCCTTATTATTAACTATAAGTCGCCCTCCGTTGTCAACCATTACTTTAGATGCGACCAGGTAGCTTTTAAGATTTGTTTTAGCATCATCAAATCGCTCAAGCTTTGCAGCGAGCATTCCGCTATAGTAATATACATCCAAAGAAGCTCCACTCAGGTCATCAGTTTCAAAACTTTCTTCAAGGAGAATTTTACGCTTACAGGATTCGAATAATTCGAAGGCCAGGTATTTCTTGTCAAGTGTATGATAGTAACAATATGCCAGCCGGTACTGAATTCCGGGTGTACCTGGAAAACGGTCGTTTAAATCTTTGAAATAGGGTAATGCATCAACTGGCTTCTCCTTTTTAAGTAGTTTCATTCCGCTTCTATACGCCAAATCTTTGGTGAGGTCGGGTGTGGCAAACGTGATTTGAAGTGTAAAAATCCAACAAAATAATAAAAGAACTTCCCTTCGTGGGTTTAGAAAGAGATATGGATGCATAATACCAAGATTAAAGACCTGTAGCGAAGTTAGCATGGATTTCTGAAATTTGAAAAACTACAACCTACTTAGTGCTGTAGTTGGAGAATCCTGGATTGTATTCTCAGGTGGGATTAAAGCAAAATCCTGAGCACTCATGGAGGTACCCATGCCATACATGATAATCTGATCAACGGAGTGATAGTGACATCAACTTGAGATCGCCCTCTTCGGTAAGTAGTGCCGGATACTACAAGGCCATGGTTACTACACCAAAGATCATGGTGGAGTAACTAAAGCCTTTCAGTTTTCCGAACCTTGAAATGAAATACCTAATACAATAAAAAAATAGAATAAAAGCCAGCCCTGCATGTTCTATTCCAGTCCAAATAGAAATGGAAAGACCTGCCAAAATGGAAATAATGGCTAAACCAATTACGATTTTATAAAGTAGTGGTTTCAATTTGTTATCTTTTTTGTTGAAGGTTGGCAATCATTTCAAACTCATCTTCCAGTTTTAAGCTCAGGCGTTCGAATAATTGGTAGTACTGCGTATAAATTTTATGATCGTTATGGCGTGGGTGAAAGGTTTCATAAAACGCTACGCTTTTGGCGGCTTCATCAAGGTTGCGATAGATTCCCATGTCGGTTGCTGTAAGCAGAAACGCACCAAGTCCTGCGCTGTTTGCTTTATTAATCGTGCTAACGGGCTTATTAAAAACATCAGCAATCAATTGCGAACAAAATGGGATAGCGGCAAAACTTCCATTTACGGAAAGACTGGTAATAGAACGATGTTCTTCTACCATTTTGCCTATACTGTAAATCTCGTATAAGATACCTTCAATAGTGGCTCGGATAAAATGTTTACGTTCGTGATTTATATTAATTCCAAAGTAAGAACCCCGGGCATTTGGATTCCATAACGGTGCACGTTCGCCTAAGAGGTAAGGTAAAAACAACAGACCTTCCGAACCTGTTACAACATTAGAAGCTTCATGAATTAAACTCTCGATGGTATATTCCAAATCAAATGGGCCTTTAAATTCACCAAACTGATTGGCGAACCACTCAAAGATTACTCCACCACTATTGGTTGGTCCCCCCGAGATGTAATGATTCTCGGTTAGCAGGTAATTAAAGAAGCGTTTCTTTTCATCACGTAATACTTGTTTGCCAACTACACGCACAGCACCGCTATCCTCTATAGTAATTGTTGCTTTATCTTCACCCCACACCCCGGCACCTAACGTAGCCATGCAGCCATCGCTTGAACCAATCATAATGCGTGTGCTGGCAGATAGCCCTAATGAGGTCTGATATTCTTTACGAAGTTTACCGGGTGTAAATACTGAGCATAATTCCGGCAACCGGTCAACTGTAATTCCGGCATAATCCAATGCTTGTCCTTCCCACTTCATGGTGTGAATGTTCAATAAACCAGTAGCTGAAGCCAGGCTGTAATCAATTACATACTCACCTGTAAGTTGTTGGAGAATGTAACTTTTAAGGGTGAGAAACTTGTATGTTTGAGTGAAACGATCCGGATCATTCTTTTTTAGCCATAAAATTTTCAGCAATGGAGACATGGGATGAATAGGAGTGCCAGTGGCCTCGTAGAGTTTTTTACCCATTTGCGAATTTTTTAAGCCCAACGCTTCTTTCTTGCCACGGTTATCGGCCCAGGTTATAACATTGCCCAGCGGTGCACCATGCACATCTACCGCAAGCAAACTATGCATAGAAGCGATGAAACAAATGGAATGTACTTTATACTTTTTAGAATAAATACTCTCGATAATAAAATTTTTGAGCACATATAACATCGTAATAAAGATTTGCTCCGGATCTTGTTCACTATAATCAGGTTCGCTGTGAAAGGTGGGGTACGATGCCTTGGTTGAGTTAAGTACATTACCCTTCAGGTCAAATGCAAAAAGGCGTACGCCATTAGTTCCTAGTTCAATTGTGATGATGCATTCCATACATTAATCTTTTAATGAGTCTCTCTTTCTGAATTCACCGGGTGTATAACCCGTTAATTTTTTAAACGTGGTTGAAAAATGTTGCGAAGAATAAAAGCCGGTATCTAATGCAATGGCGGTTACTTTTACATTGTCTTTGCGTAATAGTTTTATGGCTTCTGATATTCTGATGTTGATTAAATAGTTTAAAGGTGAAAATCCGGTATAACTCTTCACGCGCTCGGTAAAGGCAGTAGTGCCCAAGCCCACCAGAGCGGCCATTTCTTCAACCGTCCATTGATGCGCCAGATTTTTTCTTAATTCCTGCTCTAGTTTAATAAATGCTTGCGGGAAATCGCGTTGTAAATTATTTTGTAAGGTGGATTGACGTGCAATCAAAATCAATAACTCGTCAATAAGTTGATTAACACGCGTTGTAAAGCCGATTTGTTGTTGAAAAATTTCGGTATGAATAAGTTGAAAAATAGAAAGTATCGGCTTCATCCTTACTAATACGGGCATCTGGCTAAGGTGCAAGATTCGGCCAATGGTAAGACTTTCACTTTCGGATAGTCCACTCCACTTCCCTAAAATCATTTGCATATTACTTTCAATGCTATCCACTTTAATGTGAATCCAGAATAGGGTGCCGATGTCAAGAAAGTCATTTTCGCCTTGAAACGTTTGTCCGGGAAGTATTACGGCTACATCGCCTGGGTATAAGATGTTGTGTCGGTCTTGTATTATCCACTCAAATTTTCCTTCCATTATATAGTATATGCGGATACAATCGGCAGTAGTGAGGCTCAGTGAATTTAATTGAATTGTTGAGTTTTTTCTGATCGCGAATTCAAGAATGTGCGGAAACCCATGCAGTTCTTTGGATTGCGAATGGTGTAGAAAAAACTGATTCATTTCAGAACTAACCTCGATTGTTAAAAGCCAAATATTTGTCCTGCCTTAACAAAACTGAAAAAAAGAATTGTAACCGCAAGATGCTAAATCGCTGTTTCTATCGAAACCGCAATCGTGTGCAAAATTCACCACCGGCCTTTTTTGGAAGTTGTTGCCTATAATCTTAAGAACCTTGCTATAGAAATGCGGGTGTAACAACGCCATGGCGGTAACAAAACCAGCATCCTGAATTGACCCATTAAAACCCTTTAACAATATGAGAAAATGCTACTTGCTTTTTTTGTCTGGCGTACTAATAATAGTATGCTGCCATACGCAAGTCTCCGCGCGAGATAACCGTATGTTTGGTTACGAAGCGTTGCTCGATCAGCAACAAATTCGTGGTAAAGTTACCGATGAGAACGGAGCTGATTTCCCCGGTGTGAACGTAGTGGTAAAAGGAACCACTAATGGAACGGTAACCGGTACGGATGGTACGTATGTATTGGATGCAGCTTCAGGAGCAGCCACCCTTGTATTTTCATTTGTGGGCTATGCCACTCAGGAGGTAGCCGTTAACAGTCAAACCAGCATTAACGTTTCGCTGGTTCCGGATGTACGGTCGCTCAATGAAATTGTGGTTACTGCCCTTGGCGTACAAAAGGAATCCAAAAAACTAGGCTACTCGGCTACGTTGGTAAAAACAGATGAACTGGTTACACAACGGACTACCAATGTGATGGAATCTTTAGTAGGTAAAGTTGCTGGTTTAAACATTACACCACCGGCATCCGGTGCAGGTGGAAGTATGCAAATACGTTTGCGCGGGCAAGCTGCTTTTGCTGGTGCGAATAACGCACCGTTATTTGTCATCAATGGTTTACCCATTAATCAGGATGCACGGGGCACTAACGGTGCCGGTCAGGTAGCTCAACGCGATCGGGGTGATAATTTACAGAATTTAAATCCAGATGATATTGAGAGCATGACCGTTTTGAAAGGTGCTACTGCAGCTGCACTTTACGGCTCAAGGGCAGCTAATGGTGCCATTATTATAACGACCAAATCCGGCACTAAGAATCAAGGGATAGGTGTTGATTATACTTCCAGTTACACCGCTTCGCATGCGTTGAATTTTATGGATGAAATTATTCAAACAGAATATGGTGCCGGAAGATTTGGAGTAAGACCTGCTACACAAGGCATTGCACAAGACAATAGCCACTTTGCCTGGGGCGAAAGATTAGATGGTGTTCCTTCCGTGAATTTTGATGGTGTACTTAGGCCCTATTCAGCCAACCCTAACCGGCTTTTTGATTTTCTAAGAACCGGAACAAATTTTACCAATACGGTAGGTTTGTCCGGTGGTGGTGCGAATGGAAGTTTCCGCGCATCATTCTCAAACTCAGATGCAAAAGGTATTGTACCTAACAACGAGTACAAGAAGAAAATTTTAAATGTGGGGATCAACCATAATATTACGCAAAAGCTAAAGTTGATGCTGAACATCAACTATGCTGTAGAGGCGAATATTAATCCACCGGCCATTGGTACACAAGGTGATGGCCCGGTTAACTTCTTTACACGTGTGGCAATTTCTACACCCCTGGAAGCTTTTAGAGAAAGTGCCATCAATCCTACTACTGGCGCAGAGTATAAAACCAACGGATTTTTAGGAACGGTTAACAATCCGTATTATCCGATTCAAAAAGGTCAATTTTTTAACGATGATAGGAAGCGTTTACTGGGAACAGCCACCTTACGCTACGACCTTACCGATTGGCTGTATGTGCAGGGAAGGTATAATTACGATTACGGAACAAATTTCATGGAATGGAATGAAGTAAATGGTAAGGGAGCTACTACACTCTTTGAAGGAACCACGGGCTTTTACCGTGGTCGATACGACATTGAACAAAGTGAATCAACAGAGATCAATGCCGACTTCCTGGTTGGTGGCAACAAAGAGTTTGGTAAGTTTTCAATAGATGCAGCTTTTGGTGGAAACACCTGGAGAACGGAGTGGCATAGAAATGCACAGTTTGCTCGTCTTTTTGTTGTGCCCGATCTATACTCAATTAAAAACGGTACCAATTGGGGAACCAACGATGCGAACTTTCAACCTTATCTATACAGTAGAAGTCGCACCAATTCACTTTACGGTTGGGCAGAGGTGGGCTACAACGGAATGTTATACCTGAATGTAACAGGTAGGCAAGATTGGTTTTCGGTATTGAACCCGCAGGACAATAGCGAATTCTATCCTTCCGCTTCCGGTAGTTTTATTTTCTCCGAGTTGCTGCCTGATTTGGGATGGTTATCATATGGAAAATTGAGAACGTCAATAGCTGAGGTAGGCAGTGCAAACGGTGTTAATCCCTATGATGGTCAACTTACATATTCAATTAACCCTCAATTTAATGGGCAGACTACTTCTGGCATTAATGGAAACTTAGCGCCCAACCCTTTGCTAAGACCTTTCAGTGTAATTGAAAAGGAAATTGGTCTGGAGTTACGATTATTTAATAACAAAGTATTATTGGATATCTCAGCTTTCGACAAGGTAACGACCAACCAGATTATGGATGTTAATATTTCGAATACATCCGGTTACAATTCATCCAAGCAAAATATCGGATCTCTGAAAAACAGCGGCTTAGAAACATTGATTGAAGTTACGCCTTTAAAGAAAGGTAATTTAACCTGGACTACTTCGTGGAACAACGCATTCCTTGCTACCAAAGTACTGGATGTAGGTAACCAAAGCGGTACATTTCTGGTATTGCGCTTTAACGATACCGGTAACGAATTTCTCGGTGAGTTGAGATATACGGAAGGTATGGCCATGAACCAGCTATATGTGCGGAGCTATCGCAGAAATGCCAATGGTGAAATTGTTGTAAATGATGCCGGTCGCTTATTGGCAACAACAGGGGCCACCCCCGGAGCCGAGAAAACAAATGGGTTTCTTCCAATCGGAAGTTCTATACCAAAATATACCGGTGGTTGGAATAACACCTTTACCTACAAAAACCTTTCGCTGGGCGTCTTCATTGATTATAAATTTGGAGGTATGGTGATGTCGTCAACACTCTTGAACATGACAAGACAAGGTCACTCTAAATTGTCGTTAGAAGGTAGAAGAGAAGGCGAAACAGGTTTAGTGTTCCCGGCTGTTTACGAAAGCACAGGGCAACCTAATACTACCGTGGTTACTGATTTGCAGAGCTTCTATACTGATTATCGCGGACTTCAGATTGGTGACCCATTCGTATTTAAATCTGATTTCGTTAAGCTTAGAAATATTTCGGTGTCCTACAATTTCACCAGCCTGGTACAGAACCTTCCTGCTCTGAAATTTGTGAAAGGATTAACACTGACTGCCGCGTGTCGTAATGTAGCTATCCTTCATAAGGATTTACCGGGGCTTGATCCGGAAGCTGTTCAATCCTCTGGTGACTTCAGAGCGGGGTATGAAAACTCATCGCTGCCAACTACCCGCAATCTCAATTTCAGTTTAAACGTTAGATTCTAAAAATTATGAAGCAGATAAAAATGTACGTACTTGCATTAATAGTAACGCTAACAGCAATAGCATGCGATAAGGACTTTGTAGAGGTCAATACAAATCCGTATGCAGTAACAAGTTCAGACCCCGCTCTGCTTTTTGCCGGAGCACAACGCACGCACCTGGGTAACTGGGGATCAGAACATACTATCGTTCAACAATTTGTTAGCCCGTTTAATGATGGTGCAACTATTGGTGTAAATTTTAATGCTGATATAGACTTGAATAATAACCCGAAGTGGGATCAGTCATACCCCACAGCAGTCAGGAGCCTGGTGCAGGCACTAAACATTTTGGGTAACACAACCGACCGCGTAAACTTAAAGAGTATGATTCGTATTTGGAAAGTTCAGACCTTTATGGGTTTAGTTGATACGTATTGCGATGTGCCCTACTTCAATGCTGGTAAAGCAGTGAGTAATGGACTCTTTTTTCCAGCTTACGATGACGATGCGGTGATTTATGATGATTTATATCTTGAATTAAAGGATGCGATTGCAGCTTTGAATCCAGGTGGAGATTATGTGCCAGCTGATCTTTTCTATGGAGCCAATTCAAATGCATCTACCAAAACTACAACCGCCACAGATCAAGTTGCCAAATGGAAAAAATTAGGTAATTCATTGCTGTTAAGATTGGGCATGCGGTATTCAAAAGTAAATCCCTCAAAAGCCCAGGCAATTGTTGCTGAAGCCTTTACCGGAGGCGTAATGACTTCCAATACAGATAATGCATATGTAAAATATGACGGTTCAATTTATGTACATGCTGAGAACAACGGATTACGAAACTTTTCGCAATTCAATTATGCCGCGGAGCCTTTCGTAAATCAACTCAAAAGTACTAACGATCCGCGTGCCAGGTATATGATTGCGACCTACTTCAATGCAGGTCAGGTAGCTAACGATCCTAATCCAAATACAAATTTAAATGATCAGTATGGTGTTCCTATTGGCGTTACCAGCGGACAAATTACCAGCGATCCATTGTATCGTGGCGCTAATCCAAATGGTGGTCTGGCTTATTCCCAGATCAACATCTTTGCAGTAGGTTCTCCTGCAGCTCCTGATTTTTATGTAACCTATGCCCAGACTGCATTACTTCTGGCTGAAGCGGCCAAGAGGGGTTGGATTCCAGGAGGCGATGCCGCGGCACAAACGCACTACGAAAATGCAATTAAAGCTGACATGGCGGTGTATTCGCTCTATCCAACAACTACACCGATTTCTACTACAGCAATTGATAATTACATTGCAGAGACTGGAGTTGCTTATAACCCGACAGATGCACTGAAGTTAATCAATACTCAATATTGGATTGTTAACTTTCGGAATGGTACCGAAGCATTTTCCAATTTCAGGCGTACCGGTTTTCCGGCATTAAGCCCTAATCTTTATAATAACAACCTGGGCGGTGGCTTTGTAAGACGATTAACTTATCCTGATCGGGAAGGTTCTGCCAACAATGTCAACTTTCAGGCGGCATCAGCAGCTATTGGTGGAGACAACCTTACCAGCAGGGTGTTTTGGGATAATTAAAATGCATTGGGTATTTAATGTAAAAATGGTTTGGTTCTCAGCATGGGAACCAAACTTCTTTTTCCAAAAACATACTACTTAAATACTTTGCAATTGCAGTGCGGCTTCTTGTAGAATTTGCCCTATAATTAGGCTCAACCTATAGTGAAGAGGTTTAAATTGCATAAATCGGATTTACCGGTTGATTTTTTTTGATATGGCTAAACCAAAATGGTATAAGGGAAGGCGTAATCTTTTGTCATGGATTTCTGCTATTTGTTCTGCTCTCTTGCTGCATTTAGGGTTGCTCATGGGAGGTTGTTTAACTAATCCTGATGTAGCCTTCCCTTTTTTAGATCCTACGCTGCCCATCGAACAACGCGTGAATGATCTAGTATCGCGCCTGACACTCGAAGAAAAGATTGGGCAGATGGTAAATGATGCACCAGCCATTGAAAGACTTGGGGTGCCACGCTACAACTGGTGGTCAGAAGGGTTACACGGTGTGGCCCGAGCTGGACTTGCAACGGTATTTCCACAGGCTATTGGTTTAGGGGCTACGTGGGATGAAGTATTAGTCTACGATGTATCAACCGCTATAGCCGATGAGGCTCGTGCCAAACACCAGAATTTTATTCGTAAAGACAAACGGTTTATTTACCAGGGCCTCACATTATGGTCGCCTAACATTAATCTCTTTCGCGATCCGCGCTGGGGGCGCGGTCAGGAAACGTATGGTGAAGATCCGTTTCTAACAGGAGCATTGGGTGTTCAGTTTGTAAAAGGTCTGCAAGGTGATGATTCTGTATATTACAAAACCATTGCTACTGTAAAGCATTTTGCAGTACACAGCGGCCCTGAACCGGAACGTCATGAGTTTAATGCGGTAACGGATGAATACGATTTGCGTGAAACCTACTTGCCCCATTTTGAAAAAGTAATTCGCGAGGCCCATCCGTATTCGGTAATGTGTGCCTATAACCGCTACAATGGCGAAGCCTGTTGCGGCAGCCCCGGCCTTTTGCGCGATGTGTTGCGAAAGGAGTGGGGCTTCAACGGCTATGTTGTATCCGACTGCGAAGCCATTACAGACATTTATATGTATCACAAGCTGGTAGATACACCCGAAGAAGCTGCAGCCCTTGCAGTAAAAGCCGGTACCGATCTGGAGTGTGGTAAGGTTTATCTTAATCTGAAAGCCGCGGTAGAAAAGAATCTGATAACGGAAGCACAAATAGATGTGGCCGTAAAACGATTGTTTATGGCGCGCTTCAGGTTAGGCATGTTCGATCCGGTAGAGAAAGTAAAGTATGCGCAGATACCTTATGATGTAGTAGATAGTAAAGCACATAAAGCACTGGCTTTAGATGCAGCGCGCAAGTCGGTTGTTCTTCTAAAGAATGAAAAGAACACACTTCCCCTAAAAAAAGATTTAAAAACAGTAGCAGTAATTGGCCCTAATGCCGATCAATGGCTGATGTTATTAGGTAATTATAATGGTGTTCCTTCCGAGGCCGTTACTCCGTTGCGCGGTATTCAGGAAAAAGTTTCAGCCAATACTAAAGTTTTGTTTGCACAAGGATCTGAGTTAGCCGAGGGTATGCCCATGTTCTATACCGTTCCTGCTGAAGTACTTTTTACTGCTGAAAATACTCCAGGCATTAAAGCCGATTTTTTCAACAACATTGAATTGAGTGGCTTGCCTTTATTCTCAGCAATCACACCCACGTTGGATGCCAACTGGTATGATAAAGCTCCGCGCGAAGATATGGACGATGATCATTTCAGCGTACGGTGGAGCGGAGAATTAAAACCCACCGTTTCAGGAACCTATCAATTAGGTGTTATTTCAACGTGTAATACAAAACTTTACCTAAACGATAGCCTGATGGTAAAATCTGTCTATCACTTTCGCGATGAGTTAGGCGATCCGCGACTGAAGAAGACATCCTCCTTAAAATTAGAAGCGGGTAAAAGTTATAAAATTGTTATTGAAGCTATTGAAACATTTGCTGATGCACAGGTGCAATTGGTTTGGGCAGCGCCAAAACCAGATTTGAAAAAGCAAGCATTAGATGCCGCGCGCCAGGCCGATGTGGTAATTATGTGCATGGGTATTTCACCGCGCATGGAAGGCGAAGAAATGGATGTAATGATCGATGGTTTTCGTGGGGGCGATCGCACCCGCATTGATCTGCCTGAGGTACAACAACAACTCATCAAAGAAATTTATGCGCTGGGCAAACCGGTAGTACTGGTATTGCTGAATGGCAGTGCGCTGGCAGTAAATTGGGAGAATGAAAATATCCTTGCCATTGTCGAAGCATGGTATCCGGGCCAGGCAGCAGGTCAGGCCATTGCCGATGTCTTGTTTGGTGATTACAATCCCGCTGGCCGTTTGCCGGTAACGTTTTATAAATCCGTTGCGGACTTACCACCTTTCGATGAATATAAAATCTCGAATCAAACGTATCGCTATTATACCGGTACGCCCCTGTATCCGTTTGGCTACGGCTTAAGTTACACCACCTTTCAATATGCTGATCTTACCATCGATAAGACTAATTCCACATTGGTATCGGTTTCGGCCTTAGTAAAAAATACAGGAACTCTTGCCGGAGATGAGGTAGTACAAGTGTATCTTTCGACTCAATCAGATTCAAGAAAACCACTGCGAGCTTTGGCAGCATTCCAACGTATCCATCTAAAACCAGGCGAGGTACAGCAAGTAAGCTTTATCCTCAACAACAAACAGATTGGCGATCATCAGGTTGAGATCAGCATCGGTGGTGGTCAGCCAGATGTAAAAAACAATACAACATCGAACGTACTCAAGCGCATATTATAAATCAAAATGAAAATCTATCGAACTAAGGAAGGAATTATAATCGAACATGAAGGTAACTATTACCCGTCACCTAAATCCGATTGGGATGCATGTGTAAATCGTGCGAATCTCTTTACCACACTATTAAACGAGATAAAAAATTCAAAATCTGATGCCTCACTAAAGCAAACTATTGAAACGGAATTGCGCGCACCCATTGGCAAACAGGAGGTCTGGGCTTCAGGAGTTACGTACCTGCGAAGTCGTGAAGCACGGATGGAAGAATCGAAAGATGCCGGTGGTGGCGATTTTTACGCCCGCGTGTATGAAGCCGACCGACCGGAATTATTTTTTAAAGCGCCTGCCTATCGCGTTGTCGGTGCGGGCGATAACGTTCGCATCCGTAAAGATTCAAAATGGAATGTACCGGAACCAGAACTTACGTTGTTCATCTGTTCCGCAGGAAGCATAGAAGGTTATACCGTGGGTAACGATATGTCTTCGCGTGATATTGAAGGCGAGAATCCACTTTATTTACCACAGGCCAAATCGTACGATGGCTCAACTGCCATTGGCCCATGTTTGTTTGTAGCAGAAAAGCCCATCGCACCCGATGCAGTAATAAGCATAACCATTCACCGTAAAGGGGAAACTGTTTTCTCGAATGAGATTTCGATAAACCGGATGAAACGCAAACACACCGAGCTTGTGGAGTATTTGTTTCGGGAGGTAACATTTCCACATGGAACGTACTTGATGACGGGTACAGGTATTGTTCCGCCTGATAGTTTTACACTCCAACCGGGTGATGTGATTAAAATAACAATTGAGAATATCGGTACGCTGGAGAATACAGTAGCTTAGGTTTTGAATATGAAAATTGAAGGAAAGCAAATTATAGGATTTGATCTCGTTGCGGCTGGTACTGAAACGTTTCAGTCGGTAAACCCGGCATTGGGCGCGAAGCTGGAGTATAAGTTTGTGAAGGCTACGGTTCAGGAAGCTAATATAGCTTGTGAAAAAGCCGCTGCTGCTTTTCAGTTGTACCGAAAAAAATCAGGTATTGAAAAGGCTGTATTTCTGGAAACCATTGCCGAAGAAATAAAAGCGCTGGACGATCAACTCATTGAAGTATGTTGTACTGAAACAGCATTACCAAAAGCACGCATAGAAGGTGAACGTGGTCGCACCATGAATCAATTACTGCTGTTTGCTTCCATGCTACGCGAAGGCTCCTGGTTGGATGCCCGTATTGAAACAGCAGAGCCTAACCGCACACCGTTGCCGAAGCCTGACCTTCGGTATATGCATATTGGACTTGGTCCGGTGGTAGTTTTTGGTGCCAGTAATTTTCCACTTGCATTTTCAGTAGCCGGTGGCGATACCGCTTCGGCATTGGCTGCGGGTTGCCCGGTAATTGTAAAAGTTCATTCTGCACACCCGGCCACGGGCGAGTTAGTGGGAAGAGCCATTCAACAAGCAGCAAAAAAGACGAACATGCCTGATGGTGTATTTTCCATGTTGCATGGCGATGGCAGTGTGGTAGGCATCCAGTTGGTAAAACATAAACTGATTAAAGCAGTTGGATTAACCGGATCGTTTAAAGCGGGTAAAGCATTATTCGATGCTGCAGTAAAGCGCGATGAACCCATACCTGTGTATGCCGAGATGGGTAGCACCAATCCCGTGTTCATTCTTCCAGAAGCCATGCGTATTAACAAAGAAAAAATTGCGCAAGGTTATGCAGCATCGGTTACACAAGGTGTCGGACAATTTTGTACCAATCCAGGTTTGTTACTTTATCAAAAGGGCGATGGTGCAAAAGAATTTACCATTCAGGTAAGAGAAGAGTTTGAAAAAACTTCCGGTGGTGCTATGCTTACGGAAACAATTTTTAAGTCGTATAGCGAAGGTGTGTCTCATCACGCTTCCAAACAAGAGCTAGAAGTGTTGGCAAATGGTGTTCGGGTTGATGGTGTTAACCGCGCACATCCGGTGCTGTTTAAAACATCGGGTAAAGTGTTGGCTGCACTTAACGAATTAACAGAAGAAATATTCGGGCCTACCAGTGTAGTAGTAGAGATGAGTGCTAAAGATGAGGTATTGTCGATTGCACGGAATCTTTCAGGGCATCTTACTGCCACTGTGCACGGCACGGATGCAGATTTAATGGAGTACAAAGAGTTGCTGGAGATACTCGAACAGAAAGTTGGTCGCATTGTCATCAACGGATTTCCTACCGGTGTAGAAGTTTGCCATGCGATGGTACACGGTGGCCCGTATCCCTCTACTACCGATGGTAGAAGTACATCGGTTGGCACAGCTGCTATTTTTAGATTTACCCGTGCGGTTTGTTATCAAGGTCTTCCACAAGCATTGTTACCTGCAGAACTGAAAAATGAAAATCCCCTTAACATCTCGCGATTGGTGAATGGGGTGAGAACTAACAATCGAATCCAATAGGTAATTAGAAGAAAAATAGAAAAATATAATACAGATAGTTTTATGGCGTACAGAAGTTCAGAGTGGTTTGGCAAGAAAGATAAAATGGGTTTTATCTACAGAAGCTGGATGAAGAACCAGGGTTTCCCTGAAGACCTTTTTGATGGCCGACCGGTAATCGGAATTTGTAATACGTGGTCTGAACTTACACCGTGCAATGCACACTTGCGCGAAATAGCCGAATGGGTAAAGCGTGGCGTATATGAAGCCGGTGGTTTTCCGTTAGAGTTTCCCATCATGTCGCTGGGTGAAACGTTACTGAAACCAACCGCCATGTTGTTCAGAAACTTGGCCAGCATGGATGCTGAAGAATCCATTCGTGGCAACCCGATTGATGGCGTGGTATTACTTACTGGTTGCGATAAAACTACACCTTCCACTTTAATGGGTGCGGCAAGTGTTGACTTGCCAACATTGGTTGTGCCCGGTGGTCCGATGTTGAATGGAAAATATCAAGGGAAAGATATCGGCTCAGGTACTTCGGTTTGGAAGTTTACCGATGATCTGAAAACTGGCAAGATTACCTACGATGAATATTCACATGCCGAAAGTTGTATGTCGCGCAGCCCCGGCCATTGCATGACGATGGGCACCGCTTCTACCATGGCCTGTATGGTTGAATCGTTGGGCATGACGTTGCCGGGAGCCGCTGCAATACCGGCCGTGGATTCGCGCAAGAAAGTATTGGCGCAACTTTCTGGAAGAAGAATTGTAGAAATGGTGAAGGAAGATTTGAAGATATCAAAGATTCTAACCCGCAAAGCATTTGAGAATGCCATCAAAGTAAATGCAGCTGTTGGTGGATCGTCCAACTTTTTAATTCACCTTACTGCCATTGCCGGCAGAATTGGTGTGGATCTGAATCTTGACGACTTCGATAAATTGGGTAGTAAAATTCCGTTGTTGTTGAACCTGATGCCATCGGGTAAATTTCTGATGGAAGATTTTTATTATGCGGGTGGACTGCCTGTAATCATCAGCCAACTGAAGGAGCATTTACACATGGATGCAATTACCGTGAATGGTAAAACACACGGTGACAACATTGCGGGCCGCGATAACAATTATAACAAAGAAGTAATTGCAGATTATAAAAAGCCATTCATTCCCGAAGCCGGCATTGTAGTGTTGAAAGGGAATCTCGCGTTGAATGGTGCGGTGATCAAACCATCGGCAGCTACACCTGCGTTGATGAAACACAAAGGTCGTGCGGTGGTGTTTGAAGACATTGAGGATTACCACAGTCGTGTGGACGATCCCAACCTGGATATTGATGAGACTTGTGTAATGGTTTTAAAAATGGTTGGCCCGGTTGGTTATCCCGGTATGCCCGAAGTGGGTAACATGACATTACCTAAAAAGCTTTTGGACAAAGGCGTTACCGACATGGTGCGCATTTCAGATGGGCGCATGAGTGGCACTGCGTATGGTACTGTGGTGTTGCACGTTTCCCCTGAGTCGGCCATTGGTGGTAACCTGGCATTGGTACAAAATGGTGATATGATTGAGTTGAATGTGGAATCAAAACTTATTCACCTGCATGTTTCGGATGAAGAGCTGGAGAAACGCAGAAAAAACTGGAAGCAAGCTGAGCCGTTTGCCAATCGCGGTTATGTAAATCTGTATGTAAAACACGTGCAGCAATCTGATAAGGGTGCTGACCTTGATTTTCTGGTTGGTAAGTCCGGCTCGAAAGTTGCCCGCGATTCACATTAATAAATTTTGTTCCGCTATTAAATGAAAGTCATGAAATATTTTGCAGTAGTCTTGGTTTTTGTTGCTTCAGCAAGCTTTGCACAGACCACTCCACTCATCATCGAAGATTTTAAACCTTCCAGTTTAAATCAGCCTCAGCAAGAATATCCACAGGTTAATTCACAAGGTTATGCACGGTTTAAGATTCTGGCACCCGCTGCTGATAGTGTTCGGGTAAGCCTTGGCCTTGGTGGTAGAGGCGGTACAAAACTTAAAAAAGGTGAAGATGGCTTCTGGACAGGTACTACAGCCGGTCCGTTGGATGAAGGCTTTCATTATTATAATTTAAAAATTGATGGCGGAAAGTTTAACGATCCTGGTGCGATGAATTTTTATGGGTCTGTAAGGTGGGAGAGTGGCATTGAAATTCCGGCACACGATCAGGACTTCTATGCATTGAAAGATGTGCCGCATGGTAAAGTAGAACAAATCTTGTTTCCTTCTAAAAGCACCAATACTTCGCGCAGAGCTTTTGTATATACACCACCCGGTTATGAAAAGAGTAAACAAAAATATCCGGTGTTATATCTTCAGCATGGCTGGGGCGAAGATGAAACGGCATGGAGTAATCAAGGCCGGGCTAATTTGATTATGGACAACCTGATTGCCGAGGGCAAGATTAAACCATTTCTTATTGTGATGACATACGGAATGACCAACGAAATCAAGTTTGGCGGGTTACGCGACTTTAAAGTGGATGCGTTTCAAACTGTTTTAGTAGATGAATTAATTCCCTACATAGACTCCAACTTCAGAACGATTTCAGATCAGGCTCATCGTGCCATGGCCGGTTTATCAATGGGCGGCATGGAAACGAAAATGATAACGCTCAATAAGCCCGAAGTTTTTTCTCATTATGGTTTGCTTAGCGGAGGTACCTACAAGCCCGAAGACATCAAAGATAAATCGAAGGTTAAGCTTATCTTTTTAAGTTGTGGCAGCAAAGAAAGACCCGATGGTGTGAAGAGTGCTGTTGAAGAACTGAAGGCTGCCGGATTTATGGCAGTATCGTATATCTCTGAAGGTACTGCACACGAATTTCAAACCTGGCGAAGAAGTTTGTATCAATTGGCACCACTACTCTTTAAGTAATCAACTCGTGTGCCGTGATGTTTACTTCTACCCATAGCACCGCATGAGTTTTATTATTCTCGTTGCCTGCATTATTTGCCTTGTGCTATTAATCACGTGGGCAAAGATAAATCCCTTTCTGGCGTTTCTAGTAGTGGCTATGGTTGCGGGTATTGCTTTGGGGATTCCCTTGCAACAAATTTCGAAATCGGTTAACAAAGGTATTGGCGACACGCTCGGCTCCCTTGTTATTGTAATAGTATTGGGGGCCATGCTTGGCAAACTGGTAGCCGAAAGCGGAGCGGCCCAACGCATTGCCAGTGTGATGCAAAAAATATTTGGTGAGCGAAACCTGATCTGGGCCATGAGCCTTACGGGTTTTATCGTGGGCATTCCACTCTATTATAATGTTGGATTTGTACTACTTATCCCGATTATTTTTTCGGTGGCTTATCGCTATAAACTTCCATTGGTGTACATTGGCTTGCCGATGATGGCCTCATTATCGGTGATGCACGGATTCCTGCCACCGCATCCATCGCCCATTGCGCTGGTGATGCAGTTTAACGCCAGTATGGTAGTAACGTTTGGATATGGGATTATCATTGCCATTCCGGCTATAATCCTGGCGGGACCGTTGTTTTCAGCAACCTTAAAGAAAATACCTTCCACCAATACGTTGAGCCTGGTAGTCGAAAAGAACGAAGCTGAGTTGCCGGGTATAGCGAATAGTTTAATCTCATCTTTATTACCTGTGATTATCATTGGTTTCGCCACCGTGCTGGCAGGTTTGGGTGAGGCAAACAGCTTATTGAATCGCATCCTCAATTTTCTGAGCGAACCGAACGTAGCCATGGCCTTCACCATTCTGATCGCCACTTATACACTTGGCATCCGCACCGGAAAAAGCCTTACTCAGATTATGACCGTGTATGGCGAGGCTGTAAAAGACATTGCCATGATTCTGTTAATTATTGGTAGTGCCGGTATTCTGAAACAGATTTTTGTAGATAGCGGTGTAAGCGCTGAGATAGCAAGCGTACTCAGTAACTTAACACTGCCACCTTTATTATTGGCCTGGTTGGTTACCGCTGTTTTACGATTAGCATTGGGCTCGGCAACTATTGCGGGCTTAACAGCAGCCGGAATTGTATATCCACTCACCTTGCAAAATGGTGTTGATCCGAATTTAATGGTTTTGGCTATTGGAGCTGGAAGCTTGTTTTGCTCGCATGTAAATGATACTGCTTTCTGGTTATTTAAGGAATATTTTGGGTTGAGTATGAAAGATACATTCCGCTCGTGGACGGTTATGGAAACACTGGTATCCATAATCGGATTAATTGGGGTGTTGATTTTAAATCAGTTTATATGAGAATGGATAAGCGTACGCACAATTAGAATTTTGTGATATGATGAATACACCAAAAAAAATGCAATTCAATCTAAAGCTAACCGTATTGTGGCTTTTGTGTTGTGGCGTTCACCTTGCGATGGCGCAACCGCCACGGGGACCGTTAGTCATTTCCCCTCAAGTGCATGCCGATAAAACAGTTACGTTTCGGTATCTAGCGCCAAGAGCTGCGTTGGTAAAACTAAGCGGTCAATTTTTGAAAGCTCCGGTAGAAATGGCAAAAGATTCCATCGGAATCTGGAGCATTACCGTTGGGCCGGTTAATCCTGATATTTATCCATACAGTTTTAATGTAGATGGTGTAACGGTAATGGATCCGGCTAATGTAGCTTTCTTTCCCAACGAAAGATTTAAAGCCAGCCTGGTGGATGTGCCTGGTGACACACCGCTCATTCACGCATTGCAGGATGTTCCGCATGGAACGATTACCTATGAGTATTATCCCTCTCTTGAAGAAAGCACCGGTTCGGTTGTTGTCTATACACCACCGGGTTATGACAAAAATTCATCAACACGCTATCCAGTGTTTTATCTCATCAGCGGCACCACGGATACGGAAGAAACTTTTTTCAAAGTGGGTAAAGTGAATTTTATTCTCGATAACCTGATTGCCCAGGGAAAAGCAAAGCCCATGATTGTGGTAATGCCCTATGGCAATCCGATGGCGCGAATTGCTGAGCAGAATTTAGAGCCAAAGCCCGCTGATTTGATTTCGCGTGAAGGAGACGATGCGATCAGACGGGCTAAACTTTTTGAAAATGATTTGATCAATCAGGTAATTCCTTATATCGAAAAAAATTACAGAACAATTTCAGATAGAAATAGCCGTGCTATTGGTGGCTTCTCGCGCGGGGGCGGACAAACCTTGCGTGCCGGCTTTGGTAACCTGAATACGTTTGCCTGGATTTGTTCTTACAGTGCCGGACTTTCACCTGCCGAGATGGAATCGAACTACAAACACATTGGAGGTGATTCGAAGAAAACCAATGATCAGTTGAAGTTACTTTGGGTAAGCGTAGGTACCGAAGATTTTCTTTACAAAGGGAACATCGAGTTTATGGATTATCTGAAATCAAAAAATGTAAACTATAAAAGTTTGATTACAGGGGGCGGCCATACGTGGATGAACGTGAAAACGTATGTGGCAGAGACTGTGCAGTTGTTATTCAAATAAAAACATTTTAGTATGAAACTAATTCTTCTAACACTGGTCATCAATTTATTTTCACTTCCAGCTTTTGCACAACGCCCTCCGGCAATTAGTTCGCCCGATGTACATGCGGATAACAGCATTACCTTCAGCTATTTCAATAGCAATGCAAAACGTGTGTATGCGAGTGGTGAATTTCTGAACAAACCGGTTGCTATGGTACGAGACACAACGGGCATCTGGCGTGTAACCGTGCCACCAGTAACGCCCGATATTTACCCGTACAGTTTTTGGGTTGATAGTGTGCAAATGGCCGATCCGAATAACACGTACCTTTTTGCCAATGAACGCTTCAAGCGGAGTATTGTAGATGTGCCAGGTAACAAACCCCTTATTCATTCTTTGCAGAATGTGCCGCATGGCAAAGTATCGTATCGGTATTACCAGTCAACCACATTGGGTACTACGCGTCAGTTACTGGTTTATACGCCATCCGGCTTTGAAGCAAACGGCAAGAAGAAATATCCGGTGCTGTATCTCATACATGGTGGATCGGATACAGAAGAGACCTGGACCAAAGTAGGTCGTGCTCATTTTATTGCCGATAACCTGATCGCACAAGGCAAAGCAACACCTATGATTATTGTTATGCCTTATGGAAATGTTCGCCCTAACCCCATGGCCGACTTTACGAAGGATGTTATTCAGGACATCATTCCTTTCATTGAATCCAATTATCCGGTAATAAAAGAAAGCAAAGGCCGCGCAGTGGCTGGCTTCTCTGTGGGCGGAGGGCAAACACTTAACATTGGATTAACCAACACCGACAAGTTTGCCTATGTGTGTTCGTATGCACCTTATACTGCTACCGATGAGTTCAAAAACAATTTTACCAATTGGTTGCCCGATGCTGCCCGCATCAACAAGCAATTAAAACTATTTACTATTAGCGTAGGCACAGAAGATTTTCTTTATGAAAGTGTGAAACAAAACATTGCGATGTTTAAAGAAAAGAAATTGAATGTTGAACCGTTGATTGTTTCCGGAGGGCATACCTGGATGAACTGTAAACTTTTTCTGGCGAACTCGTTGCAGCAGATTTTTAAATAAGAATACCATGGAATGGAAATTCGAGAAAGTTATTGCTACCGAGCAGGAGCTTCGTGGCCTTATGGGTTATCCCAGCGAAATAGTCACTCGAAAAACAATCAGCTACATTGATGAACACTGTAGAAGCTTCATTGAAAATTCACCTTTCATTACTATCGCCACATCCGACCTGAAGGGGAATTTGGATGTATCGCCCAAAGGCGATCCGGCCGGGTTTGTAAAAATCCTTAACTCCACTACGCTGGCCATACCAGACAGGCCAGGAAATAAGAAAGCCGATACGCTAACCAATGTTATTCAAAATCCACGCATTGGTTTAATCTTCCTCATTCCGGGTATAAATGAAACGTTGCGCATAAATGGCGATGCTAAAATTGTAACCGATAAGGAAGTACTCGATATGTTAGCCTGTAATGGTAAACCTCCGGCAATGGCCATTATTGTACATGTAAAAGAAGCTTTTATGCATTGCGCAAAATGTATGATCCGTTCTAACCTGTGGAGAAAAATAGAAGATACGCAAGAACGTTCTGTGCCTTCTTTGGCTAAAGCCTTGGTTGATCATGGAAAACTTGATATGCCAGTCCAGCAGTTGGATGATATGATTAAGGATGATGAGAAAACTAATTTGTATTAAGTCGGTTCAATCAATTAAACGGACTATACTTCTTGCGATACTCCAGCGGACTGTAATGCGTAACGGCCTTAAACTGCCGGTTAAAATTGGAAAGCGTGCTGAATCCGCTATCGTAACAAACCTGCCAAACGTTGATGGTTTGGGTTGTTAATAATTTACAACTGTGGCCTACACGAACTTCAGTTACAAAATCGGAAAACGTTTTGTTGGCGTGCACTTTAAAGTATCGGCTAAAGGCACTGGGGCTCATGTTCGCAATAGCAGCTACATCTTCCAGCATAATTTTATCCCGAAAGTTTTTCATCACGTAAGCATACACCCGATTCATCCGGTCGGTTTCAGTTTCCTTCATCGAGTTGGAATATCCCTCTGTGGCCAGCAGTTTATACTCCGATGATTGGGAGATAAGATTCAGCAGGTTAAGTAGAGTCAGTATCTGATCAAAATCAGAAACATTCAATACCTGATGCATCAGGTCGCTTACACGGTGGTGCGTTTCACCATAAATTTCAATTCCGCGATGTGCTACTTGTAAAAGCTGCTTCACTTTATACATCTCATTTTTTTGTAGCAGTTCTTTGCCTAAAAAATTTTCCGGGAAGTAGATCACAATCCCCTCTGTCATCAACTCCGGATTATCCATAAAGTATTCCTGATCACTCTGCCACAAGTGGGGCAGGTTAGGGCCGGTAAATACCAGGTCGCCTTTTTTAAATGGAGTAACATGATCGCCAATGAACCGGGTGCCGCTCCCTTTCAAAACCAAAAAAATCTGATACTCCGGATGAAAATGCCAGTTGGGATCGAAGTGCGGGGCCAGCAGATGCTTCGCTTCAAAAACACGATTTTCGGATATGGGCGATTTCTGAAGGGCTACTTTCATGGGCTTATTTTTGGGTTGGTTTTGATAAAGGCGCTGGCGTTTCTAAAGGCTGGTACTTAATTGTCATATTTTGGGTTTAAAGCTAACTTTTATGTCAAAATAAAGTCATTTTTTGATAAAAAACAGCAAACGATTGCGGATTACTTAAGTCAACTTTAATGCTCTTAAAACCCTGATGCTATGCGATTTTTCTTCCTTTTCAGTCTTTGCTTTATAGTACTGGTAAGTTCCTGCGACAAGCCAACCAAAAGCCTGCGCAACGATTCCGGTAAACTTGAAATCTTGTTTCTGGGCCATGATAGCGAGCACCATAATTCGGCTCAACTGTTGCCCTTGCTCGCTTCCCAACTTTCGTTGGAAGGAATAAGTTTTACGTACACCAGCAATCCGAACGATTTGAATGCTGACAATCTTGACAAGTACGATGCACTGATGATCTATGCCAATCACGATAGTATCACTACTTCGCAAGAGAGTGCACTACTCGCTTTCGTGGAAAAGGGACGAGGATTTATTCCAATACACTGCGCAAGTTGGTGTTTTCGAAATTCGCCAAAGTATATTGATCTGGTGGGCGGTCAGTTTTTAAAACACAAAGCCGATACGTTTACTACTGAAATTGTAAAGAAAGATCATCCCATTACACAAGGGTTGCAACCTTTTTCAACCTGGGATGAAACCTATGTGCACGATAAACTGGCGGGTGATCTTACTATATTAATGGAGCGCGTAGAGGGCGACCATCGCGAGCCATGGACATGGACAAAAGAATACGGAAAGGGAAGAGTATTTTATACTGCCTATGGCCACGATGAACGCACATGGGATAACCCCGGCTTCCATGAACTGATGAAGCAGGGAATTTTGTGGGCTGTAGGTGCTGTGGCAAAACAAAAATGGGAGACATTCAGCAAGCAATTGCCCACGCTGGTGTATCGCGATGCCGAAGGAATTCCGAATTATGAAAAACGTAGTCCGGGCCCCCGGTATCAGGATCCGCTTACGCCAGAAGAATCTGCCAAACTTATTCAGGTGCCGGTTGGATTTGATTTGGAGTTGTTTGCTTCGGAGCCTGACATTATAAATCCCATTGCGATGGAGTGGGACGAAAGAGGAAGGCTGTGGGTAATAGAAACTGTTGATTATCCCAACACGGTGCTGGACGACAAAGGCGAAGGCGATGATCGGATAAAAATCTGTGAAGATACCGATGGTGATGGCAAGGCCGATAAGTTTACCGTGTTTGCGGATAAATTAAATATCCCCACCAGCATGGTATTTAGTAATGGTGGTGTAATTGTTTCTCAGGCGCCACACTTCTTGTTCTTAAAAGATACCGATGGCGATGATAAAGCCGATGTTCGGAAAATAATAATAGATGGCTGGGGTGTATTTGATACACATGCAGGACCTTCCAACTTACAATATGGAATAGATAACCAAATCTGGGGTGTAGTAGGCTATTCAGGTTTTGAAGGAATAATTGCTGGCGAAAATCGTCAGTTCCGGCAAGGTATTTATCGCTTTAAGCCCGATGTATCAACGTTCGAATTTATGACAGGCACCAGCAACAACACCTGGGGCTTTGGTTTAACTGAGAACAACGATGTGTTTGCTTCAACGGCTAATAATACGCACAGTGTGTTCATGGGTTTTCCTAATAAAGCTTTGCGCGATGTGGAAGGCGTTCAATTAAATGGCAGCGCCAAGATAGACGGTCACTATGCCATGCACGCCATCACCGACAAGGTACGCCAGGTAGATGTGTTTGGCGGGTTTACAGCCGCAGCAGGCCATCATTTTTATACAGCCCGTAATTATCCCGAACAATTCTGGAATAAGGTTGCCTTTGTGTGCGAGCCAACCGGCCACCTGGTACACATGGCACAGATCGAAAAGAAAGGTGCCGGCTTTATTGAAAAAGATGGTTGGAATTTATTTGCCGGTGCCGATGAGTGGGTGGCTCCCGTAGATGCAAAAGTGGGCCCCGATGGAGCGGTATGGGTATTGGATTGGTATAACTTTATCATTCAACATAATCCCACCCCAACACCTGAACGTGGTGGCTTTGAAGGTGTGAATGGAAAAGGAAATGCTTATGAGAATCCGCTGCGCGATAAATCGCATGGCCGGGTGTGGCGTGTAGTGAGCAGACAAGCAAAAACAGTCAAGCCGCTTGCACTAAGTAAAGACGATCCGGATAAATTGATTAAAGAATTGAGTAATGATAACCAGTTATGGCGATTAACTGCACAACGGTTGTTGGTAGAACGCGGTAATCTGGATTTGTTATCGAAGTTGTTTGATCTGGCAAGCAATCAAACCGTAAATGAATTTGGTGATAACTATACTGCTATTCATGCACTCTGGACAATTGATGGACTCGGAGCTATCAGTAAAGATGATCAGGCTCAGGCTGTAGTTGAAAAAGCATTAACACATCCATCGGCAGGAGTAAGAAAAGCTGCCATTCAGATTTTATCTAAGTCCGGTTGGTCTGAGGAATTGGTTACCAAATACAAATTACTTAACGATGAAGATGCTAACACCCGGTTGGCTGCGATTGTTTCTTTAATAGAGATCGCGCCATCCGAATCGCTTGGAGCAACTCTTTATCAGATCAGTACCGAAGAAAGTGTGAAGAATGACGAATGGTTATCGAAAGCCGTGTACGCAGTAGCGCATCAGCATCGCAAAGGTTTTTTGGCAGCCTTCAAAGCTTCGAATACAAATTATACTGGCCCCAAAGTAGAAGTAAGTACAACACCTGATGCCGCTGACTATAACGATTCGGCCTGGAAAACTTTTGATGTGCCTAAGTATATCGATCAAAATGTGGACGGTATTTTCTGGTTTAGAAGAGTAATTGATGTGCCGGCTGCCATGGTTGGTAAAAAAGCTGTGCTTTCCCTGGGGCCTATAAACGATTCTGATATAACCTACCTGAATGGAATTAAAGTTGGTGGTACCGACCGCAAGGTAAATGAAAAAAGAATTTACAACATAAAAGAGAATGTGTTGAAGCCAGGCAAAAATGTAATTGCCATTCGTGTAGAAGATATTGGTGGCCCTGGTGGTATTTATGGAAAACCTGAAGAAATGTTTTTACAAGTGGGCACACAAAAAATTGCATTGGCTGGTACCTGGAAGTTTGAAATGGATAGAAGCAGAAGGCCTCCCAATCAGAATCTTTTCTCAGGTACAACTATCGGGCAATTGTTTGCCGATAATAACCTCAGCAAAGTTGATTTGAGTGAAACAACAACTTCGGCAACTGGAGCAACAGTAATTAAACTGAAAGTAATCAAGAACGAAATGAAGTACGATCTCAAAGAATTTACCGTAGAAGCCGGTAAACCTGTTGAGATTATTTTTGAAAATCCGGATTTCATGCAACACAATCTGGTGATAGGCCAGGTGGGTTCGCTGGAAACAATTGGTAAAGCGGCCGATAAAATGGCGAGCGATCCGCAGGGCGCAGAAAAACAATACGTACCACAACTGCCGGAAGTACTTTTCTCCAGCAAGTTGGTTAATCCACAACAAACTGAAACACTAAAGTTTATTGCGCCCGCTAAAACGGGTGACTACCCGTATGTGTGTACATTCCCCGGCCATTGGTCTATTATGAATGGCGTGATGAAAGTTGTTCCGGCCAGGCCACTTTAATCAATTCAAAACATGAGTTTGAATGTAAAGTTTGGCGTAAGTACCTGGTTGTGGACTTCGCCTTTCACTACAGAAACCATTGAGTTGTTTCCCAAGATCAAAGCGATGGGTTTCGATGCAGTTGAAATTCCGGTAGAGTATCCGGAAAAGATTGATGCCAAAAAAGTAAAGGCAGCTTTGGATCAGCACGGACTGGAAGCGATTGTGTGTGGTGCGTTTGGTCCCACCCGCGATTTAACAAACGATGATCCGGCTGTGCATGAAACCTGTTTTCAATACATTGTACAATGCCTTGATTTCTGCAATGCGTGGGACGCAAAGTTTTTTGCCGGCCCCATGTATTCGGCTGTAGGTAAAGCACGAATGGTATCGGCTGAGCAGCGAAAAAAAGAATGGGATCGGGCCGTTGCTAACCTTCACAAAGTAAGTAAGCTGGCGCAGGAGCGCGATTTGGAAATTGCCTTGGAGCCGTTGAATCGCTTCGAGTCGGATATGATTAATACAGCCGAAGATGTGTTGCGTTTAGTGAATGATGTAAACCATCCGGCTGCAAAAATTATGTTGGATGGATTTCACATGGCCATTGAAGAACGTAACATTGAGTTGGCCATTACCTCCGTAGGGGGAAGACTCATTCATCTTCAGGTTGCTGAAAATTACCGCGGTACACCGGGTACGGGCCAAACTCCCTGGAATTCTTTTAAACAGGGATTACAAAACATTAATTATAAAGGTGTGGTTTCTATCGAAAGCTTTACACCCGAAGTAAAAGAACTGGCCGGTGCGGTTTGCATCTGGAAAAATCTTGCATTATCGCAAGATGGATTTGCACAGGATGGTCTTCATTTTTTGAAAAAATTATTAAACGATTAACACATGAGAACTAAAACAATCAACATCGCTATTATCGGTCTCGGCTTCGGGGCTGAGTTTATCCCAATCTATCAAAAATATCCGGGCGTTAAGTTAGCAGCCATCTGCCAACGCAATAAATCCAAGCTCGATGAAATCGGTAATGCCTTTGGTATTGAAAAACGATACACCGATTATGATGAGCTGTTGAAAGATCCCGACATTCATGCGGTACACATCAACACACCTATTCCCGATCATGGTATTCAATCCATCAAAGCATTAAAAGCCGGTAAGCATGTAGCGTGTACCGTGCCCATGGCCACTACGGTGGAAGAGTGCGAAGAGATTGTTCGTCTCACACAGAAAACAGGACTTACCTACATGATGATGGAAACCGTAGTGTATGCCCGCGAGTTTCTATTCATGAAAGAATTGTATGAGAAAGGCGAGTTAGGAAGAGTTCAGTTTATCAAAGCCAGTCACCAGCAGGATATGGACGGTTGGCCTAACTACTGGCCCGGACTTCCACCCATGTATTATGCCACGCATTGTGTGGGGCCTGTGTTGGGTTTGCTCAGAAAAGAAGCCGAGTATGTTTCTTGTTTTGGTTCAGGAACTATACGTGAAGAATTAATCAAGCATTATAATTCTCCCTATGCAGTAGAGACTACACATGTTAAACTTAAAGATTCAGATGTAAGTGCACACGTCTATCGTTCGTTGTTTGATGTAGCCCGCCAATATCGCGAAAGCTTTGAAGTATATGGTTCCAAGAAATCAGTGGAGTGGCCGTTGATTGAAGGCAAACCATTGGTAGTCCATACTGCCAAAAAACCCGAACCTGAAATCCCACAAGAAGTGGAATGTCCTGATTTTGCAAAGTTGTTACCCGAACCCATTCAAAGATTTACTACAAAAGGTGTGTACGATGCCGATGATCATCAACACTTATCGTTTACACAAGGTGCTGGTCATGGTGGTTCGCATCCGCATTTAGTGCACGAGTTTGTAAGTGCATTGGCACAAGGCAAGCAACCTTATCCTAATGCCACACAATCGGCCAACATTACCTGTGTAGGAATTCTTGCACACGAATCGGCCAAACAAGGCGGTAAGATTATTCCACTTCCTGAGTTTACTTTCTCAAAATAACTTAGCTATGCGCACTGTAAGTGTAGTAGTATCAATTTTGCTTTTAATAAGCGTTGTTGCAGTAGGGCAGAACAACGATAAACTTGCACCTCAAGGTTTTGATGTGCCTCGCAACGGCATTGCAAAAGGAAAGATTGATACCATTTCTTATCCCTCTAAAACAGTAGGTGTTAATCGTAGGGCGTTGGTTTATACACCACCCGGTTATTCGAAGAGTAAAAAATATCCGGTGCTTTATTTATTGCATGGTATTGGTGGCGATATGAAAGAATGGTTGAAAAATGGTGCGCCACAAGTGATATTGGATAATCTCTATGCCGAAAAAAAAGCAGAGCCCATGATTATAGTAATGCCGAATGGTCGTGCCATGAAAGACGATCGGAACATAGGTAATATGTTTGACAGCGCACGGGTACAAGCGTTTACAGTTTTTGAAAAGGATTTGTTAAATGATCTGATCCCATTTATCGAAAAAAAATATCCTGCACTAAAGGATCGCGAGAATCGGGCTATAGCCGGTTTGTCGATGGGTGGCGGTCAATCCTTAAATTTTGGTTTGGGTAATCTCGATAAGTTTGCGTGGGTAGGTGGATTTTCATCTGCGCCCAATACAAAGTTGCCTGAAGTATTGGTTCCCAATCCTGCAGAAGCAAAAGCGAAGTTGAAGTTGCTCTGGATTTCGTGTGGCGATGCCGATGGACTGATAAGCTTTAGCAAACGCACGCACGATTACTTGTATCAGAAAGATGTGCCGCATATTTATTATGTGGAACCAGGTGGCCATGATTTCAAAGTGTGGAAAAGTGATTTGTATATGTTCTCACAGTTTTTGTTTAAACCGGTTGATACCAATGTATTTCCGTCTTTTACCGTGCTAGGTTCACCGGCAGAATCCAATATCCGGTCGGCAAAGTATCCGCAAATTTTACCTGACAATCGCGTGGTGTTTAAAATCAAAGCCCCTGATGCACAAAAGGTACAGGTTGACCTGGCAAAAAAATATGATCTTATAAAAGACACCGAAGGTTTCTGGACAGTTACCACCGATACAGTAAGCGAAGGCTTTCATTACTACTCGCTGTTGATTGATGGTGTGGCTGTTGCTGATCCGGCCAGCGAAACCTTTTATGGTATGGGTAGAATGGCAGCCGGTATTGAAATCCCTTCTAAGAACAGCGGCTTTTATGCGTTGCGCGATTTGCCGCATGGTGAAGTAAGTATTAGACGATATTACTCCACTGTATTTAATGCCTGGCGAAGATTTTATATTTATAAGCCAGCCGGGTATGATGCTAACATAAACGAAAAATACCCGGTGTTGTATTTGTTACACGGTGGTGGCGAAGATGAACGCGGTTGGGCCACACAAGGTAAAACCGATTTGATAATGGATAACCTGATTGCCGAAGGAAAAGCAAAACCAATGTTGATTGTGATGACGGATGGTAATGTAGGCGGTGGTGGTATTGCCGGTTTTGGTGAGCGCACCCTGCAGATGTTTGAAAATGAATTGAAACAAGTGGTAATTCCGTTTGTGGAAGAGAATTATCGGGCAAAGACGGATGCGAAAAATCGCGCGCTGGCGGGCCTTTCCATGGGTGGATTGCAAACCCTGTATGCAGGCATTCGTAACCACCAGATGTTTTCTTACCTCGGTGTGTTCAGTTCGGGTTGGTTTGCCAACAACACGCAGTTGTCCGATCCACAATATGTTTTTATGAATGAGAATGCAACGGCCATCAACAATAACATCAAACACCTTTGGGTATCTATGGGTGGTAAAGCAGACATAGCGCATAACAACTGCCAGGTAATGCTAAAGAAGTTTGATGAGATGAATATCAAATACACATACAGCGAATATCCGGGCGGGCACACCTGGCCGGTGTGGCGACATAATCTATATTCATTTGCGCCATTGTTGTTTAAATAAAATGTGATCTTACTTACGCGTATGAAAGTGCTTGCATGTACCAAACCTGGTGAACTTGAGTATAAGGAAGCAGTCATTCCCGTGTTGCAGAAAGATCAGGCTATCATTAAAATAAAGCGTGTTGGTATTTGCGGAACTGATCTGCATGCGTTTGAAGGAACACAACCATACTTCACGTATCCACGCATTTTGGGCCACGAACTTTCTGGCGAATTGGTTGATGCGGGTAATGCTGTTGGCTTTACTGAAGGCGAAAATGTTACGATTATACCTTACTTTAACTGTGGAAACTGCATTGCCTGCTTGCGCGGTAAACCGAATTGCTGTGCAAGCATGAAAGTTTGTGGAGTGCATGTTGATGGTGGAATGGCAGAGTATCTTTCGGTACCTTCTACATCGCTGGTGCATAGTGCCGGATTGAGTACGGATGAATTGGCATTGGTAGAACCGCTTGCAATTGGCGCACATGGTGTAAGGCGTGCTTTGGTAGAAGAAGATGAATTTGTACTGGTGATAGGGGCGGGCCCGATTGGACTGGGAACGATGGAGTTTGCCCGGATAGCGGGCGGTAGGGTGATCGCACTCGATATTAATCAACAACGGTTAAACTACTGCCGCGAACAGTTAAATGTTCAACATACTGTGCATGCATCAGCAGATGTTACAAATACCTTGCGCGAGATTACCAATGGTAATATACCCACCGTGGTGATTGATGCTACGGGTAGCTTAAAAGCAATCAACAATGGGTTTCAATACCTGGCACACGGTGGACGGTATGTGCTGATTGGTTTGCAGAAAGGCGATATTTCGTTTAGCCATCCTGAATTTCACAAGCGTGAGGCTACTGTAATGAGTAGTCGCAACGCTACCCGTCAGGACTTTGACCTTGTAATCAATTCCATAAAGGCTGAAAAGATAAACCCAACGGCTTACATTACGCATCGGGTTGGTTTTGATACTGTGCGTGATGAATTTGCGAACTGGCTAAATCCTGAAACTGGTGTTATTAAAGCGATGATCGAATTTAATTCATAAAGTAAATGCAAAAATTGTTTTTGCTGATATTCATTTTCGTAGCCACCGCAGTTTGTGCGCAGTCTGGTAATGAAATGAAGTTGTGGTACAACCAACCAGCAGGTGATAGTTGGGAGAGCGCATTACCTATTGGCAACGGGCGTTTAGGCGCTATGGTATATGGAAACGTAGCAGAAGAAATTCTTCAACTGAATGAGCATACGGTGTGGAGTGGGAGTCCTAACCGAAATGATAACCCAGCGGCTTTGGCTGCTTTGCCAGAATTGAGACGGCTTATATTTGCGGGCAAACAAAAAGAAGCCGAGCAACTGGCCAACGAAGTTATCATTTCTAAAAAATCGCACGGGCAAATGTTTCAACCGGTGGGAAGTCTTCATCTTTTGTTTCCGGAACATAAAAATTATACAAACTACTATCGGGAACTTGATATAGAGAAAGCAATTTCGAAAACAACTTATACTGTGGGTTCGGTTACCTACACCCGCGAAACACTTGCATCTTTTTCCGATCAGATAATTGTGGTGCGGCTTACTGCTTCTAAGCCAGGCAACATCTCTTTTGTTGCGAAAGGATCAACACCACAAACCCGAGCTCAGATAAAAATTTTGAACAACAACGAGGTAATACTATCCGGTACCACCAGCGATCATGAAGGTGTGGAAGGTAAAATCAGATTTAGAGGAATTATCAGAATAAAACCTGAAGGTGGAAAGTTAACATCCACAGATTCAACGCTTGTGGTAAGTAAGGCTAATGCAGTTACACTTTATATTTCAATCGCTACCAACTTTGTTAATTATAACGACATCAGTGGAAACGAAAATGAAAGAGTAGCGACACCTTTAAATACAGCTTTTGCTAAATCGTTCAGTCAGATTCAAAAAGCGCATATAGCTGCTTATCAAAAATATTTTAATCGTGTAAAACTAGATTTAGGTACTACGGCAGCAGCCAAACTTCCAACTGATGAACGATTAAAAAACTTCCGCTCCACAAACGATCCGCATTTGGCAGCGCTTTATTTTCAATATGGTCGTTACTTACTTATTTCATCATCGCAGCCAAGCGGTCAACCTGCCAACTTGCAAGGCATCTGGAATCGCAGTATGAAACCCGCATGGGATAGCAAGTACACCATTAACATCAATGCTGAAATGAATTACTGGCCTGCAGAAAAAACCAATCTTGCTGAATTGCATGAACCGTTTCTTCAGTTGGTAAAGGAGTTGGCGGAAACAGGCAAAGAAACCGCGCGGGTGATGTATGGCGCACGCGGCTGGACAGCGCATCACAATACCGATATCTGGCGTATAACCGGGGCGGTAGATGCTGCCTTCTGGGGTGCCTGGCCAATGGGTGGTGGCTGGACGAGTCAACATTTGTGGGAACACTATTTATATAATGGTGATAAGACTTATCTGGAATCGGTTTATCCGATTTTAAAAGGTGCTGCACTTTTCTATGCCGATTTTCTCATCGAGCATCCAACCAACAAATGGTTGGTTATTAATCCGGATATGTCGCCCGAAAATGCACCGGCAGCGCATCAGGGGTCTTCGTTGGATGTGGGCACCACTATGAGTAATCAGATTGTGTTTGATGCATTTACAACGGTGATAACCGCAGCACAAATACTCAACCGCGATCAATCATTTGCAGATTCGTTAAAACAAATGCGCGACCGGTTACCACCCATGCACATTGGTAAACACGGACAATTGCAGGAATGGCTGGAAGATATTGACGATCCGAACGATAAACATAGACACATCTCGCATTTGTATGGATTATTTCCATCCAACCAGATCTCTCCATACCGCACTCCTGCTTTGTATTCAGCAGCACGGACTACGCTACAACATCGGGGTGATGTTTCAACCGGTTGGAGCATGGGTTGGAAAGTTAACTGGTGGGCGCGGTTATTGGATGGTAACCACGCATTCAAGCTGATACAAGATCAACTTAGCCCGGTAGGCAGCAACGAAGGTGGTGGTGGCACCTATACTAATTTATTCGATGCCCATCCACCTTTTCAGATTGATGGAAACTTTGGTTGCACAGCTGGTATTGCTGAAATGTTGATGCAAAGTGCAGATGGATCGATTCACCTGCTTCCGGCTTTGCCAGATGCATGGCCTTCAGGATCGGTATCTGGCCTTCGTGCAAGAGGAGGTTTTGAAATAGTGGAAATGAAATGGCAGGATAAAGAGCTTGTAAGACTGGTGATTAAATCCTCTTTAGGAGGCAACTTGCGCATACGTGTACCCAATTCCGTTTCAACAACGAATGAAAAATTGACAGCCGCTTCAGGCACAAATCCAAATCCATTCTATTATGTTGAAACAACGCCAGCTCCTGTTCTAAAGAGCCCGGCACCGATTCCCTTCGGGGCTCCTCAATTATTGATGTTCGATCTTGCAACAGAGGCCGGTAAGAGTTACACCTTTATTAATCCCTGAGCGAAAATTTACTTTAAACAAAAAAAACCGCTAAATCTGAATGATTTAAGCGGTTTTAAGATTCTTTGTAGTCCGTACGGGAATCGAACCCGTGTTACCAGAATGAAAATCTGGTGTCCTAACCCCTAGACGAACGGACCGTTCTAAAAATTGGAGCCGCAAAGATAATTTCATGTTCTGCAATTGCAAACGTAACCGTTAAAAAATGTTAGCCCAATCGGGTTTATTCATTGGTTTTAGCAACAAGGAAGTATATTTTTGGCATCGCAATTTTAAAAACTAATTACCATGACAAAAGTTGGAATTAACGGCTTCGGTCGTATTGGTCGGCTGGCCTTTAGAGCAGCCATTAACAGGAAAGACATTGAAGTAGTGGGCATCAACGACCTGGTTGAGCCGGATTACATGGCGTATATGTTAAAGTACGATTCTACCCACGGTCGTTTTGACGGTACCGTAGAAGTTAAAGATGGTAACCTGGTAGTGAATGGAAAGAAGATCCGGGTTACCGCTGAAAAAGATCCTTCCAACCTTAAATGGACTGAAGTGGGCGCTGAAATTGTAATAGAATCGACAGGCTTATTTCTTACTCAAGCCGATGGCCAAAAGCATCTTACAGCCGGAGCTAAAAAGGTTGTGTTCTCGGCTCCTGCCAAAGATGATACCCCAACCTTTGTAATGGGTGTAAATCATAAGAAACTTACCGCGCAGCATACTATTGTATCGAACGCGTCTTGTACTACTAATTGCCTTGCCCCTTTGGCAAAAGTATTGAACGATAAATTTGGTATTGCCGAGGGCTTAATGAGTACCGTGCACGCGGTTACAGCCACGCAAAAAACAGTTGATGGTCCATCGGCCAAAGATTGGCGTGGTGGTCGGGGAGCATATCAGAATATTATCCCTTCTTCAACCGGGGCAGCTAAAGCCGTGGCGTTGGTAATTCCAGAACTGAAAGGAAAACTTACCGGTATGTCTTTCCGGGTTCCGGTAGCCGATGTTTCGGTTGTCGATTTAACGGTGCGTCTGGAGAAAGCTGCTTCTTACGATGAGATAAAGAAAGCCATGAAAGATGCCTCCGAGGGCGAGCTGAAGGGAATCTTAGGCTATACAGAAGAAGATGTAGTATCGCAAGACTTTATTGGCGATGCGCGTACTTCTATTTTTGATGCCAAGGCCGGCATTGCGCTAAACGATAAGTTTGTGAAAGTAGTATCGTGGTACGATAACGAGTGGGGATACTCCAACAAACTTATTGATCTCGTTCAGGAATTGGCTAAGTTGTAAGCTACTCAATTTGAAATAGTCAAAGGTTGACCGGCATCGGTCAACCTTTTTTATGCGTAGTCGCTTATCCATCCAAAGTGATTTGCAAGTACTTCTTGCTTTTCTGAAGTTACATACTCGGCAAAGGCCTTAGCTACAGGGGAGAATTTTTTACCCCTAACCCAAATCAGTTGCCATGTAGATTGAATGGGTAAACCCTTTACGGGAATAAGTTGCAACTCGCCATGAATCACTTCAGACCGGATTCCAATTAAAGGCATTATGGAATAACCTAGGCCGGCTAACACAGCTTGCTTAACTGCTTCATTAGAAGTAAGCTCCATCTTTTTTCTAACCTTGATTTTATACTTATTAAAAAAACGCTCCATGGTTTGCCGGGTTCCGGAACCCGGTTCTCTGAAGATTAAAGGCAACTGCTCGAAAATCTTCCTATTGGTTATTGGTTTTTTAAACGCCTGACCGCTACCTACCAGATAAAGTTGATTGGGCATTAATTCAATTTTTTCAACTTGAATAGTATCCGGTAAAATGGAGACTAATGAAAAATCAACTTCATTCTTTTCCAGACTTTCAATTACGAGGGCTTTGTTGGTTACATCCAAAACAATTTCTATATCCGGATTCTTTTGAAGAAATCCCGATAGGATATACGGAATTACATATTTACCAGTAGAAACCACCGAAACCTTCAGCCGCCCAGAAAGTTTGCCATAAAAAGCTGTTGTTTTATAGTCGATGGCTTGCACTTCTTGTAAAATTCTATCGGCCGCTGCGGCTATTTCTTGTCCAAACTCTGTAATGAAAAGCTTCCGGCCCACCACTTCCGTAAGCGGAATGGAGAATTGATCTTGAAAATTTTTTAACTGAATAGATACTGCTGGTTGGGTTAAGTGCAACTTTTCTGAAGCCTTGGTAATGCTTTGATGTTGAGCTACCTGCAGGAATACTTGTAGCTGGTGAAGTGTGTATTTCATAAATTTTTATTATAATATCTATAATAAAAATAAATTAAAATTTATGATTTAATCACATCACTTTTGCAAAAAAAAATATGCAACGAATTACAATCGCAAAAGGAGATGGTATAGGTCCAGAAATTATGGATGCAACGCTTCGGATAATTCTGGCGGCAGGTGCTAAAATAGAAGTTGATGAAATTGAAGTAGGAGAGAAGGTTTACCTGGCTGGAAATACGGCCGGAATTGCAAAGGAAGCTTGGGATATTATCAGGAAGAACAAAGTTTTTTTAAAAGCACCAATCACCACACCGCAAGGTGGCGGATACAAAAGCTTGAATGTAACCACGCGGAAGTTCCTCGGCTTGTATTCAAATGTTCGCCCGTGCCGTAGTTTTCACCCCTTTGTTAATACGAAACATCCTGTTATGGATGTAGTAATCATTCGGGAGAATGAAGAGGATTTGTATGCAGGTATTGAGCACCAGCAAACGGATGAAGTGGTACAGTGCCTAAAATTGATTAGCAGACCTGGTTGCGAAAAAATTGTTCGTTATGCATTTGAGTATGCAAAGCAATATGGTCGTAAGAAAGTTACCTGCTTTACCAAGGATAATATCATGAAACAAACAGATGGCTTGTTTCACTTGGTGTTTGATGAAATAGGAGCAGAGTACCCTGAGTTGGAGAAAGAACATTGGATAATTGATATCGGTGCTGCGAAATTGGCTGATACACCCGAAGCATTCGATGTAATTGTAATGCCCAATTTATATGGTGATATTCTTTCGGATGTGACCGCCCAGATAGCTGGTTCGGTTGGCTTAGCAGGTTCAGCTAATATAGGAGAAGAGTGTTCGATGTTCGAGGCCATTCACGGATCTGCACCACGCAGAGCCGGGCAAAACCTGGCGAACCCCTCAGGCTTGTTGCAAGGTGCTATTCTGATGCTCAACCACCTCGGACAAACAGATATTGCAGAGATAGTGCAAAATGCGTGGCTAAAAACTATAGAGGAAGGTATTCATACTTACGATATATTTAAAGAAGGAGTAAGTAAAAAGAAGGTGGGCACGAGCGAATTTGCAGAAGCTGTAATTGCCAACTTAAAAAGGAAACCCGCTATACTCACTCCTGTAAGTTATGCCAAAGGTTCAGCTCTGAAACTTCCTAAATATCAGCGTAAGCAACCAGCCAGAAAGGAGTTAGTGGGTGTTGATGTTTTTGTTCATTGGCCTGGTACAGATGCAAATGAATTGGCAAAGCAAGTAGAAGATTTAGGTGGTAAAGAGCTAACACTTTCCATGATTACCAATCGTGGTATAAAAGTTTGGCCCGATGGTTTTAAAGAAACTTTTTGCACCGATCATTGGCGGTGCCGCTTTAAGCCTGCATCGGGCACTCTTCAAAAATCTCTAATTATACATTTGCTCACAAGGGCTATTGAGAAAAATATAGATACCATTAAAACCGAGAATCTCTACACGTTCAATGGTAAGCCAGCTTTTTCATTAGGTCAGGGTCAATAACGAAAATTTAAACTACAATATAACATGAAAAAGCCACACAGCTTTAAATTGGTTAATGGAAAATTTGCTGCACATGATGTTCGCAAAATTCTTATGGAAATGATTCAAAGCAAAATCAATTACCATACAAGAGAAATTTTTAGTCTGGAGGAACGGGGTGGAGATACGACACATTCAGAGAAACGTGTTGTTCAATTAAGAAAATCAGCAGAAACACTGAAGAAGGTACTTAGCAAGGCAGAGGCTAAAGGTTCTAATCTTAGTGTTACTGTGCAGGTAGAAATTGAGTTCCTAGATTATAAGGTCTATTAAGCACAACTCAAGTATTAACATTTCAAGCTAATCCTAATACAAATTGAATTTTGAACTAATCTTAGACAATCTTACGAACCCGGCATTATTATTTTTTGCGCTTGGGATTTTAGCGGTACGATTGAAAAGTGATTTAGAAATTCCGCCAAACTCTTCGAAATTTATTTCGCTGTATCTTTTATTTTCGATTGGATTTAAAGGTGGTCAAGAGTTGGCTCATAGTGAGTTTTCATGGATCATTATTTGGTCTATCCTTTTTGGTATAGCTATTGCTTGCATCATTCCCCTTTATACGTTTTACATCTTAAGGCAGAAACTTTCTATTGCAGATGCAGGTGCCGTTGCTGCTGCATACGGATCCGTTAGTGCGGTTACGTTTGTAACAGCAGTTTCATTTTTAGAAGTTCAGCAACTTACTTTCGGAGGTCATATGGTGGCCGTTATGGCCCTAATGGAGGCTCCTGCAATTATTATTGGTGTAATTTTAATTCGATTTTATTCAGGTGAACAAACTGAGGTGAGGTTGAGAACCGTTGTGAAGCATTCGCTTACAAACGGAAGTGTATTAATGATTGTTGGGAGTCTTATAATCGGTTGGTTAGCGAGCGATCAGCAAGCGCAAGGAATCAAACCATTTACCACTGACATCTTTAAAGGTTTTTTGGCAATATTTTTATTGGATATGGGGATTATAAGTGGTCGTAAATTGCACGATTTTTTTAAGTCGGGCCGGTTTACTTCTTTGTTTGCATTGTTAATTCCCCTAATCAACGGAGTTGCAGTGGCATGGTTAAGTGGATTGGTTACACACGAAATAGGTAATCGTTTTATATTTGCGGTTTTGGCGGCCAGTGCTTCTTACATTGCTGTTCCAGCTGCTATGAAAATAGCAGCTCCACAAGCTAACCCGGGAATCTTTTTGCCCATGACGTTGGTTGTGACTTTCCCCTTTAATATCACCTTGGGAATGCCCATTTACCTTTTAGTAATAAATCAAACATGACTTTCCGGGGTTTCATTCCAGCATGAAACCCCGGAAGGCCTTACCTGACTATTTTTTTATTCGAGGTGGAATAAGTTTATAAACCACCGGTGTAACCACCCTCGAAAGCAAAGTAGAACTTACCAATCCTCCAATCAAGACAATAGCCAGTGGCGATATTAACGGATTGGATGAAAGTGCAATTGGCAACAAGCCACCAATGGCTGTAAGCGATGTTAAGATGATGGGCAGAAAGCGGATTTCGCCTGCTTCGCGAATAGCCTCTTCCAACGTTTTGCCTTGTTCGCGCAACTGATTGGTAAAATCAACAAGCAAGATTGTATTCTTTACCTCGATGCCGGCCAGTGCAATAAGCCCCACAATGGCAACAAACGATAATGAATTGCCTGTAAACAGCAGCGCCAGCACAGCCCCCACAATCCCTAACGGAATTACAGATAGCACAATAAGCGTACTTTTAAAGGTGCGAAACTCTAAGATCAACACGGCAATAAATAAAAAGACGGTAACAATAATTACTTTTTCAAATCCGCCAAACGATTCTTGCCGGCTTTCTACTTCGCCACCCATTCTAAACGAGTAGCCATTGGGCAATGGCATGTTGTTCATTTGTTTTTCTACGGTTGCGATTACGTTGCCAGCCAAAAAATTCTTGTCCACAAAAGCAGTAACCGAAACCATGCGCACCTTATCGAAGTGGTTGATGTTAAGCGGAGTGGTTTCTAACCGCAAGTCGGCTACTTGGGCCAACGGTATAGCCCGGCCGCTTGCATTATTTACAAATACATTTTGCAAGGCATCTAATGTGGGTGTGCCCGGATTATTTTTGGTTACAAGGATTGCAATTTCATCTCCGTTCTCGTCTTGAAATTTGCCAACGTTCAATCCGGCAACAGCCAGCCGCACCGTACGATCAATGGCCAGCGTTGACACGCCCAGCATGCGGGCTTTCTCTTTATGGATAGCTACTTTTATATCGGATTTCAGATGCGTTACCGGGTTGGTAATATAAATGGTACCCGGTGTTGTGGTAAGCATTGTTTCAACTTTTGCTGCCAGGTTGCGCAGGGTATCCAGGTTATCGCCAAACAAGCGAACTTCTACGGGTGCATTAATGGGTGGACCTTGTTCAAAATTTTTAACTTCAACTTTGGCTCCGGGGTAGGGGGTCCATTGGTTTCGTAACCGCTCTATTAACTGCAATTTTTTTTCAGACCGAATGTTTTCATGCAACTGCACAAAGATTTGTGTGTAGTCGGTACGTTCGTTTTCCGGAATCACATTATAGTAAATGCGCGGATTACCCTTGCCCACGTTCGATGCAAAATATTTTATTTCTGGATGTGTGGTTAACTCAACTTCTACCAACCGCGTAATACTATCGGTGTAAGCCAGGTTAGATTGCAGGGGAGTTGTTATATCCATCAGGAACTGCGGCTTCTCACTAGCCGGAAACAAACTGAATCCGATAACCGGAAATAACTGCAAGGAACCAATAAAAATCGCAAGTGCGATAACGATCGTCCACCAGGGTTTGGCCAATGCTTTGTCCAGCAGTGGCGCATAGCTGCCATGGATAATCTTTTTCAAGCCACGCATAAACAGGTTCCCATCGGGGTGGCCATGCTTTTCTTTTAACAGGCGGCTGGAAAGAAATGGAATAATGGTAAGTGAAACCACCATAGAGGCCAACACCGAAGTGATGACACCCATTGGTAAGCTCCGGATAAACTCACCGGCCGCTTCGGGCATAAACACCAACGGCAAAAATGCAATGATAAGTGTGGCGGTACAACCCACTACTGCAAGCCCAATTTGCGAGGTGGCCTTGAGCGTAGCTTCTAACCGGGTATGTCCTTCCAATATCCACCGTTCAATATTTTCAACCACCACAATGCTGTCATCTACCAAAAGGCCAAGGGCAACCACCAGCCCTACGATGCTCAGTTGATTGAGGTTGTAGCCCAGCACATTCATAAACACTATGCCAATTGCTAACGAAAGCGGAATGGAGATCATTACAATAATGGCCGCACGCTGGCCAAGTGGAAGCAGGGTAATGGCCACCAGCAAAATGGCAAGCATGAAATCAAAGCCAAGGCCACGCAGGCGTTTGTTTACATTGTCGGCCTGGTCGAAGTGATGCACCAGGTCTATATTACCCGGCAACTCTTTTTTAAAATCGGCTATTGCCTTGCAATAAATCTCCTGTGTCTTCGAAATGTTTTCGCCTTCTTTTTGCGCTGCGGTTACAAACAAACTGCGATAGCCGTTTAAGCGCGTAATGTGGGTTGCTTCTTCAAAAGAAGGATACACCTCGGCAACATCTTGCAATAAGATATTCTTTCCGTTGGCCGAAAATACAATAGTGGTTTTTATTTCCTGGTAGTCTTTATAATTACCACTGGTTTTTACGTTAAACGATTTGGTACCGGCATTTACATTTCCACCCGGAATGCTGGCCATCTCACTTTGTAAAGAGCCTAACACAGCATCAACCGGAATTCGCATGTTCGCCAGCTTTTCAAGTTTCAAATCAACGCGTACGATTTTATCGGGCAAGCCATGTATGCGCACGCGTTTCAATTGCTTTATTTGTTCCAGCTTCGTTTGCAAAGCTTCGGCTTGTTGGCGTAGGCTTTCGCGCGAAGCGTTTTCCGATACCAGCGCAATCTGAACTACATTCACATCGGAAGGTGTTACTTTACGCACCTCAATGCTCGCCAGGTTTTGCGGAAGTTCATCGCGCAAAGCATTTACCTCGCGCACTAACTCCGAATATTTCTCATCCACATCACTCTCGTAGTTGTATTCCACCAACAACACAGCCACGCCATCGCTTATGTTGGTTTTAATACGTTTAATGTCTTCCAGTTCAGATACCACGCGTTCCAGCGGTTCGGCAACCAACTCTTCCATGTCTTTAGGGCTTGCGCCCGGATACACCACCACGATAGGAAACTGGGGTGCATGCAGTTCGGGATCTTCCGAGCGGGGCATATTTAAAATGGTGGTAACCCCCAGGGCTACAATCATTAAAAAGATTACCAGCGTAAACTGATAATTCTTTACTGCGTATGCTGAGATTTTCATAACCCTTAGCGACTGATGATGGTAAGCTCAGATCCGTCTTTCAAGTAAGCGCTGCCACTCACAATCACTTGCTGGCCATCTGCCAGCCCACCCGAAATCAAAACAGAATTTTTTTCGATGCCTATTACCGCTACCGGGGTTTTAACTGCTTTGCCGTCTTGTGCAATAAACACGTACCCGGCATTGGCATTGCCATCCAGCAAGGCTTCATAAGGTAGTTTCCAAACTTGTTGATTGCGGGCGGCACGCAGGGTAGCCGTGCCAACCAAACCCGCAGCCAATTGTTGCTCCTGTTCAACCACGGTAATTTCAACTTGCAGCGCACCATTGTACGCATCTACCGCAGCTGATTTTTTGCTAACAACACCTTTCCAGATTTTTCCCGGCAAGGCATCGGCAGTTATCGTAGCCTTGTCGCCCGGTTCAATAATAGCCCACTCCCGATCGGCCACACCTACTTTTAAGATCCAGTGCTGCGACCCGGCTCCATTCGTTTGCAAAACCGGACTTCCCGATGTGATAACCTGTCCTTCCTGGACAAATTTGCGTAACACGTTGCCGCTTCGTATTGCCCGGATTTCGGAGTAGCTGCGATTGAACCTCGCACTTTGCAATTGTTGCGATGCCACCTCCCATGCAGTGCGTGCATTTTGAAATTGCTCTAAGGTGGCAACACTGTCTTTATAAAGATTTTGCGCCCGGTTAAAATCGCGGGTAGCTTTTTCAAAAGCTAATTCGGCTTGCGTTACCTGTGCATTTATTTCCGTAAGGTGTAGCGTAGCCAATAGCTGACCAGCGCGTATTGCATCACCTTCTTTTACAAAGATCTTATCAATTACACCTCCAACTTTAAAGGAGAGCAGGGTTTCGTCATCGGTTGTAAACTGGCCGGCTGCTTTGATTTCCGGTTGCAGCAGATAAGACGTGGCAGTAATTACCTGCACCGGAATTTGTGTGCGGGGACTGCTTGTTTCTTCGGGTTGGGGCGCACGGCAGGCTTGCAGCACTACCAAAAGTGAAATTACAGTAAATGAGATTTTCATATCGGACATTTAGTTATTGATAAGTTTTATTCTGGTAATGGGATTGCCGCGGTTTCGCGTTCAAGATTAGCCGTGGCTATAAGTATTTTGTACTGCGAAACGGCCATGAGCAATTGCGCTGCTGTAAGTTGGGCGCGCGCATCAATCGATTCAATAAAAGTACTGGCGCCTTCTTTATATCCTTTTTCAATCAGGCGTTCGTAACTCTGGGCTGCGTCTAATTGTTTTTGAGCCGAGAGGTAGTTTTGCCGTGCCGTTAGCAATGCGTTGTACGAAGTACTTATACTTAAGTCGAGTTGGGTGGCAACCTGTTGATTTGTAAGTTCACTGGTACGGACTTCCAGTTTAGATTGGGCTATTTTGTTGCGATTGGTAAAGCCGGCAAACAAGGGCATTTCCAGTTGCACGCCTAATAAATAGTAATTGGCGTTTTGATTGTACCGCATGCGCTCGGCCTGCGCACCCAAATCGGCAAACGCGCTTACGCGAGGGGTCCATACGTGGCGATTCATAGCTACAATGGTTTGCTGAATTGTAGTTGCTGTTTCCAGTTGTTTAAGTTCTTCGCGCTGAGCAGCGTTTGCTTCGGGCAGGGTTTGTAAAAGTGTTGGGCCATCCACCGGGTAGTTGCTATCAATTAAACTTTGCCCATCGCGATTGAGCAAAAAGTTAAAATAGAGTTTAGCATTTTCTGCCTGGCGGGTAGCATCGGCAAGTTGGGCTTTCATGTTTTCCAACTCACTCTGCGAGCGCAGGATGTAGGCCGGCAATCCTTTTCCGTTTGCCAGCAGGGCTTCGTTCACACGTTTACTTTCTTCGGCCCGCGTAAGGGCACTCTCGTAAATTTTTATGCTTTGCAACGCAGCCAAATAATTGAAATAAGCCACCTTAATATTTCGAAGTAACTCGCGCTTGTAAATGGCCACTTCATAACCCTGCATAACGGTTTGCTGCGTCTTTATTTTTTTATTGTAGATCAGGTCTGTATTTACAAGCGGCATGGAGGTTCGGGCGCGTACATCATAAAAGTCGCGGGGAAAAAAATTCTGATTAACGTTTTCGATGGTTGGAAAATTGGAGCTTCCCGTTAATTGATTGAGGGTGGTGTAAACCGGGTTTAATAAATCACCTACCGGAAAACTGATGCTCCGGCCTCCGTCACCTGTAGTATAGTTACCTAACAACGTAATGCTGGGGCTAAACATGCCGTTGGCAATTTTAAGAGCCAGCATGGCTTTCTCTAAGGCAATGTTTTTTTGCTGTAACACCAGGTTGTTTTTCAAACCCTCTGCCAGGTAGCCGTCCAGCGGAGGTTGCGCAAAACTTAATACCGAACTCAGACTAAATAGGGCGATTATCAGGCCGTTAATGAATAGTGTTTTCATAGTGAACAGTGTTCATTTTAGAGAAAAATTTTTTTAGGTTTTTAGTTTTTCGGCAACGGTTACAAAGGTTTCGAATGTGGACGACATGAGTTGATCCAGGTTCAAATCGCTAAACTTGGCAGCGCCCACATGCTCCAGGTGTCCGGTTAAACGCAGGGTACACAAGCCATGCATCATGCTCCAGATCATAAAAGACATTTGCTCCGCATTAAATCCGGTAAAGTAGCCAACGGTTTGGCATTCTTTAACGGTTTGCAAAAGTATATCAAACGCGCGGTCGCCTTCATCCCATTCTTCAAAGCAATTGGCCACGTGCTTTAAAGGCTCTTCCATATTGAACAAAAGGGTGTAGATATCAGGGTTTTGCAAGGCAAATTGAATGTACGCCCGGCCCATGCCTTTCAATCGCTCAAACGGGTGGTTGATATGATTTAACACTTCAAAATGACCCACCAACAGTTTAAACCCTTCGCGGTGAAGGGCATGTACTATTTCGTTTTTATCTTTATAGTACAGATAAATCGTTGCCGGACTGTATTCTATTTTATCGGCAATGGCCCGAATAGAAGTTGCCTCCAATCCCTTTTCTGCAAACAGTGTTTTGGCGGCATCTAAGATCTCCCGTTTCAGGTCTTCCTTGTGGCGTTCTTTTCTTTCGGCTACTCCCATGATGTTTGCAAAGAAAACGGAAAATACTGAACAGTGTTTAGTATTTTTTAATTTTTTTTGTGAATGCACTAATGGAGGTTAAAAACAAGGTTTTTTTTTAGGAGGCCCCACTTAAATTAAAAATCATGGCCCCAATGGGTTGTTATTATTCGGGCAATTTTCGGATTTGAAAACCCCCGCAGATATTTACACCTTTAGTGATATGAGCGTAAGGAGTAAATGTGTGTTGACTGGAATTTTAGTGCTGGTAGTAATAGCTGGCAGCGATTTGTGGGCACAAACTGCCGTTACTACCGATTTGGTAGAAGAAAGGATTTTCTTATTGAACGACCTGGAGTTTCTCCTCGATCCCACCAATCAGGTAACATTTGATCAGATCAATTCTCCGCACTACCAAAATCAATTTGTTCGCAGAAGTGGCTATCAGAATAAAGACTACCGTTCGGGCGAGTCGTACTGGATTCGGTTTGCAGTTAATCATGTACGCACCGAGAAGGTGTGGCTGATAGAGTTTTACGATCAGACCATCGATCACGTAGAAGCCTACATTCCCCGGCCCGATGGCGGGCATGACAGGCGCGTGATGGGCGATGCCTATCCGTTTAACCAGCGCACCTATGCCCATAAAAATTTCGAAGTGCAATTGTATCCCTTCGAGCCCTCGGTACAGTATTATTATTTCAAAGTAAAGTCGCACGAGTTTGCAGACATCCGCATAGCCTTTCGGTCGGCTAATCGGTTTATCTCTTACGCACTTAACGAATATTTTTTGTTTGGCACCTTTTACGGAATGATTTTGATTATTGCACTGTACAACTTCCTTGTGTTTCTGGCTATTCGGGAGATTAAGTACATCTACTATATATTTTATATAGTGAGTGTAGCGCTCTATGCCATTAGCCTGGATGGCGTTGGCTTTCAATACCTATGGCCCAACTTTCCGCAATGGAACGATTATGCCTCGGGTATTTTCCTTTACTCCGTTATGCTATGGGCGCTTATTTTTACCCGCAGGTTTTTAAGTACCCGCACCAAAAGCCCCCGGCTCGATCTGGCCTTAAAGATTATGATTGGTGTGCGCACTGCCGTGTTTCTTTTCGAATTGTTTTTTTATCCCGAGTTTTTTGCCTTCCGGTTTATCGAAATCATTCCGCTTTCGCTGATTTATTTTTCAGGGGTTTATGTGCTTACCCGCGGGTACCGGCCGGCCCGGTATTTTGTTATTGCATTTGGCCTGCTTTTGATCGGGTTCTTTATTCGCACCCTGGTATTTTTTAACATCATTGCACTTACCACCGTATCGCACTACAGCCTGCACTTCAGCTTTGTAATCGAAATGCTGTTTCTAACCTTTGCCTTGGGCGATCGCATCACCATTCTAAAGGATAACCGCGATCGGGCTTTGCGCAGAATCATTCATCAGCACGAAGTAAACATGGCGTTGAAGGATAAAGTTACCCGCGAGTTAGAGGAAAAGGTACAAGAACGTACAGCCGAGCTGAACCAGAAAAACGAAGAGTTGGCGGCCAGCAATACCCGACTTGTACAGCAAACACACGAGATTAACCAAATCAATTCTGTTCTTGATCTGGATAACTGGAAACTCAAGAACAAGATAAAAGTGGTGTTGGAAGAGCGGTTATTGGATAAAACGATGGATTACGATGAATTCAAAACACTTTACCCGGATGCTCTTGCCTGTTATCGGTTTTTAGAAGAGTTAAAATGGCAACATGGCTTTGCATGCGGTAAGTGTGGCAACTCGAAATACTTTGAGGGCACCCAGAAGTTTGCGCGCAGGTGCACGCGCTGCGGGTACAACGAGTCCATTACTGCCTACACGCTCTTTCAAGGTCTTAAGTTTCCGATTGAGAAAGCCTTCTACATTGCCTACCTGGCTGTGGCTGGAAAAAAATCGATAACGCTGGAAGCTCTGGCCCTTCAACTGGAAATTGGGGTAAACGCAGTGTGGGGCTTCCGCAAGAAAGTGCACGACCGCATCGACCATCTTTCTCAAACCGGTACGGCTGTGCAGATTTCAAGGTGGGAGGAGGTAATTCTTGATCGGAAGCACTCCAAACCAGCAAAAAGCGCGGTCAAAATGCAGCACTAGAAATCGATTTCTGAATTTCAGCGTTTGGAAAGGTTTTCGGCTAAATGTTTTTATTCCGAAAATTTGTTCCCCAGTATCGGCAAATTGTGCCTGAAATCGTTTGTAATCAATGTTTTTATTAGATAAAAAAGGCAAAATTGCAACTCCCAGTTTGCGGTATCAATTTGCCTTGTTTCGGGTAAAATATTACTTGTTATAGTTGCTTTTATCAAAATTAGCTAAGCGAATAACTAAAATATCGCCTGCTTATGATAAGAAAACTACTATTAACTACTTTGTTTTCAGCGTTTTTGCTGGGAACAGCATTAGCACAAGACCGGGTTGTTTCAGGTAGGGTAACCTCTTCTGACGATGGCTCAGCGCTTCCGGGAGTAAGTGTGTTGGTACAAGGTACAACTAAAGGTACTGCAACAGATGCCAACGGTTCTTATTCTCTAACCTTAAATCAGGGCGAGAATACCCTGGTTTTTAGTTTTATCGGGTATAAAACGGTTGTAATTCCGGTAGGCTCACAATCAACCCTCGATATTTCGCTTCAAACAGATATTACGGCTCTGGAGGAAGTGGTAGTAGTAGGGTACGGAGTGCAGAAGGAAAAAGACCTGACCTCAGCTATCAAAACCATCCGCTCGGAAGAACTTTCCAAAACTCCTCAAGGCCAGGCAATGCAGGCTTTGCAAGGTAAAGTTCCGGGCTTGCAAATAGTTAATAATGGTGCCCCGGGAGTTTCGCCCACAGTACGCATTCGTGGTATCGGCTCATTTCCTGGGTCGGGTAATACCAATCCATTATATGTAGTAGATGGAATGTTTTTCGATAACATCGATTTTCTGAATCCATCTGATATCGAGTCGATCTCGGTTATGAAAGATGCTTCGGCTGCTGCCATTTATGGAGTGCGTGCAGCAAACGGGGTGGTGTTGATTACCACCAAATCGGGTAATAAAAATATGGCACCCGAAATTACCTACGAAGGCTACTACGGAACTCAGATTGCACAGAACGTATTGAAGATGGCAAACGCAGAGCAGTTTACCAACATGGCTCTTGAGTCCGGAGTACCGGCCGATGCCCAATACATTCAAAATGCAATGCAGCGCTATGGTCGTAGCCGCGTAAATCCCAACGTGCCTGATGTAAATACAGATTGGTACAAAGAAATTTTAAGACCGGCCGGCATTCAAAACCACAGTATTAACCTTGCCGGTGGCGATAAGAAAGCAACCTATGCCGTAGGTACCAACTATTTTGGTCAAGATGGTATTCTTGATATGAAAAACAGCTACGAGCGGTTTAACCTGCGCATGAAGGTAGATTACAATGCAACAGACTGGTTAACAGTTGGCGGTAATGTAATCATCAGCAACGCCACTAAATACGATGCAGCCGCTTCAGCCTGGAACGTAGCCTACTTTGCCGTTCCGGTAATGCCTGTTTTTGATGAACAAAACATTAACGCAGTGCCCACCCGCTACGCCAGTGCACAAACACTCGGCTATCGCGATGGCAAGAACCCATTCCCCTACATGGACTTTTCGCAAAACATGCAGCGCATTCGCAAAGTGTTGGCCAATTTCTATGTGAAGTTCGATCTGATGCCGGAAACTCCCAATAAGTTGACTTTCATGTCTTCTTATAATAACGGTTCTACTTACCTCAACACCCGCAATGTGGGCTTGCCTTATTTTGTGAGCGATGCCTTGCAACGCAATGTTTCATCTATCTCGAAAAGCAACGATACCTACTTCAACCAGATTTGGGATAACGTACTAACTTTTAACGAATCGTTTGGCGATCATAACATTACGGCTATGGCCGGTGCTTCCTTCCGCGATGAAGCATGGGAATTTTTGACTGCGTCTGCAACCGACCTGATTACACCCGACCAGATTAATTCGTGGTACATTAGCCGAACCAATGCACCCGCCAATACCCGCACTACCTACGATGACGGTACGCGTCAATACGGAATGTCTTACTTCGGTCGGGTTGCCTATAACTTCAAAGACAAATACCTGCTGTATGGAACCATGCGTGCCGATGGTACAAGCAAGTACCAGGAAAAATGGGGTTACTTCCCCAGCGTAGGTGCCGGTTGGGTAGTTTCTGAAGAAAGCTTTATGAACTTGCCTGCCATCAATTACCTTAAATTACGGGGTAGCTGGGGCCGCTTAGGAAACAGCAGCGTTGCTGCCAGCGATGGAAGCTTTACCACCAGCACAGTGAACGTAGCGATTGACGGAGTGCAGCGTGCAGGTTCGCTTGCCAGCAACACCTTTACCTATTTAAAATGGGAGGTTGTAGAAGAAACCAATGTGGGCTTAACTGCCAATGTACTTAATAACAAACTCAGCATAGATGCCGACTATTTTATCCGCGATACGAAAGACGCGGTAATTCCGGTACAAGTACCCTTAACAGGCGGTACTGTAAGACGCCAGGTAGGTGTTATTCGCAATTCAGGCTTTGAACTGGCCTTGAACTGGAACGATAATATTGGCTCCGACATCAAATACAATGTGGGTGTTAATATTGGTACGCTTAAAAATCAGGCGCGCGATCTTTATGGTCAGGAATACATTGACGGTGGCTCTGCCGAGTTTCGTCAGCGCACCATAATCGGCAACCCGCTTGCTGCCTTCTATGGTTACGAAGTATTGGGTGTTTACCAGACTGCCGAAGAAGTGGCAGCCGATCCTACTGCAGTAGCTCAAGGTGGTATTGTACCGGGCGACTTTAAATACAAAGATCAAAATGGCGATGGTGTAATAAACGATGCCGACCGCGTGGTGCTGGGTTCTTACCTGCCCAAGTTTAGCTACGGTGTTAACCTGGGTGCGAGCTACAGAAACTTCGACCTTTCAGTTAACCTGATGGGACAAAACGGTAATAAAATTCTAAACCGCAAGCGCGGAGAAATTATCTGGACACCCGATGGCAACATGGATGCAGACCTTGCTACCAACCGGTGGCACGGTGCAGGCACTTCCAATAAGTACCCATCGGCAGCAGGCTTGCGCAAAAGCTGGAACCAGAAAATGAGCGATTACTTCGTGGAAGACGGCTCGTTCTTCCGGATTCAAAATATAAGTCTTGCGTACAACCTGCGCGGCAAAGAGTTGTTGGGTATCAAAGTTCCGCAAACCCGCATTTCGTTTACAGCCGAGCGCCCACTTACCGTATTCAAGTACAACGGCTTTAACCCCGAAGTGGAGAACGGCATCGATACGCAAACCTACCCGATACCGGCTGTTTATACCGTGGGTCTGAATGTTAAATTTTAATTAAAGACACAGTTATGAAAATGACTAATAAATTTTTAAAAGCAGTAGCATTCGGAGCAGTTCTGTTCTCGGCTACGTCCTGTCATGACTTATTGAACGAGCCACCTGAAAACACTTCGTTTGTGGCCGATACCGACTACACCAACACCGACAACATGATTTTACCGTTGTTGGGTGCCTATGGAAATTTCTATAGCCGTGGTTGGGAAGATTTTCCGCTTATTTCGGTGCGTGGCGATGATGTGAATGCCGGTGGCCTGGGCGATCAGCAACCGTATGCCGATACTGATAATTATACCTACGACCAGGGTTATTGGATGTACAATTCGGTTTGGCAGAATTTTTTCGGTGATATTATCCGGTTTCATTCTGCTATGGAACAAATTGCCTTGTACAAAGTACATGCGCCTAACCCGGCTGTGGCCGATCAATACATTGCCGAAATAAAAGTGTTGCGGGCGTTTATGTTGCTCAACTTATCGCGCGTGTGGGGTAAAGTTTTTATTCCAACTTCCTCCGATCCGTCCGAGATTCTGGTAGCTAACCTGGCAACCAAAGACGAAGTGATGCAACATATTTCGGAGCAGATGGATCAGGCAATTCCGTTATTACCAAACCTTCGCCCCAACCAGCGCACCGATGTGCGTGGCGGAGTAACACGGCATACGGCATTAGCTATTAAGGCACTGGCTAACCTTGAATTAAAGAACTACCAGGGCGTGGCCGATGCAACCTCGCAAATCATTAGTTCCAACCTGTTCACGTTGCATAGCGATTACTATCAATTATTCAAGCTGGCCGGTAAGTTGAACAACGAAAATTTACTGGAACTTCAGTATTCAGATTTTGGCCAGGGTTCCGGTCCTAACATTTCGTACTTGTTTGCATTCTTTGGTCCGCAAAACTGGACTCCGCAAGTTACAGGCTCGGGCGGTGGCTGGGGTTTTTATGAACCCAGCATGAAGTACATCAAGTTTATGCTTGATCGTAACGAAACTGTGCGCTTAGAAACGAGTGTAATTTTTACTAACCGCGGTATCAATGCCATCAAAGCAGATCCTAATTATGCCACCTTGCCTGCATGGATAACCAATACCACTCGTGAAAATGATCGCTTTAACGATTACCCACGGGCTATGTTTGCCAGTGGTAAGCATTACCTGCCCTCTACGCAGCTTACTACGGGGCGCACCGATTACGGTACCAATAAAAACTTTACCTGCATCCGGTACTCAGAAATTCTGTTAATGCATGCCGAAGCATTAACCCGTGGTGCAACCAGTTCGGCTATGACGGCCGATGCGGCTGTTAACCTGGTGCGCAACCGCGTAAGTTTGAGCAGCCTGAGCAGCGTTACCTCACAACAGGTAATGGACGAAAAATTTGCTGAGTTAGCAATGGAGTGGGGAACACGCTACTACGACCTGATCCGGTTAGGTAACCTGAACGAGCTGAACTACGATGGCAGAACGTTTACGGCAAATAAAACTTATTTGCCATACCCACAAAATCAGATAGACCAGTTGCCTGCTTTGCGCACCGCCAACAATAACTAAGCAATCTCAATTAAAAGAAAATGAGTATGAGAACAATTAAGAATATACTGGCAGCCATCACGATTCTGGGTATGGTGGGTGCTTGTAACGAGGGGATTGACCCAATTAGTGCAGTGGCACCCGGGCCAGACGAAACGGCACCGGTAATTACCGTAACCTATCCGAATGAAGGCACTGAAATTAAGGTTGCCGAAACCCTTATTTCTATCAATATCAAGTTTGAAGTAACAGACGATATTGAAATCAAGAACATCGTAGTAAAAATGGATGGCAACAATGTGGCCACCTTCACCGATTTTCCGGATTACCGCAGGGCAGTAAAAGACGTGCTGTACGATGGGCTAACAACAGGCGAGCATGTGCTTAGCATTGTGGCTACCGATATGGAAAACAAGGTAACTACCCGCAACATTAACTTTGAAAAGAAACCGCCTTATATTCCGATTTTTGCAGGTGAGATTTTCTACATGCCTTTTGATGGAATCTATACTGAGCTGATTAGTATTACCAACCCTACAGTGGTTGGCTCGCCTCAGTTTGCTGGCGAAGGAAAGCGAGGCGGCAATGCGTACAAAGGTGTAACCAATGCGTATTTGACTTACCCAACAGCGGGTTTGTTGGGCACGGAGTTTAGCGCTTCTTTCTGGATGAAAGTGGATGCAAATCCGGATAGAGCCGGGGTATTGGTTGCCGGCCCTCCCGGTATTAATACCCGCACACAAGGCTTCCGCTTCTTCCGCGAAAATGCAGGTGGTAAGCAACGCTTCAAGTTAAATGTGGGTAATGGTACCAGCGACTTTTGGTTTGACGGGGGCGCGAATGCCGATGTTGTTCCCAATACGAATGAATGGGTTCACTTTGCCTTCTCCATCTCGGCTACCAATGCTGCGGTATATATCAACGGCCAGGTAGCTTCGCAAGGGCCGCTTACAGGCGGTGTAAACTGGGCAGGCTGCGATGTGTTGTCTATTATGTCGGGTGCTACGCGCTTTACGGAATGGGGCCACTTGTCGGATCAGAGTAAAATGGATGAGTTGCGCTTGTTCAACAAAGCGCTTACGCAAGCCGATGTATTGGCTATTATTGGCAGCGACTACACACCTAAGTATGCAGGTGAAGTACTTTACATGCCATTCAACACCGACTTTAGCGATTTGGTGGGCGGCTCTACTGTTACCACGGTAGGATCACCCGCACTGGCCGGCCAGGGCAAAGCCGGTGGTAACTCTTACAAAGGAGTTGCTAATTCATATCTTATTTATCCTACCACTAACCTTACCAAAACAAATCAATTCAGTGCCGTATTCTGGATGAAGGTAAATGCATCGCCAGATCGGGCCGGTATTTTGGTAATGGGCCCTCCCGGAGATAACATCCGCACGCATGGGTTCCGCTTCTTCCGCGAAAATGCAGGCGGTAAGCAGCGATTTAAATTAAACGTGGGCAATGGTACGGCCGACAGTTGGTTTGATGGCGGCACCGCTGCCGATGTAGATCCAGCCGGAAACCCGTGGGTGCATTTGGCTTTCACTATTTCAGGTTCGCAGTGTACGGTTTATATCAACGGGGTAATTGCATCGCAGGGAGCACTTCCCGTTGGTGTTAGCTGGGCTGGTTGCGATGTACTTTCCATTATGTCGGGTGCACCCCGCTTTATGGAGTGGGGCCACCTTTCAGATGAAAGCTTTATGGATGAATTACGGATTTTTGATAAAGCACTTACACAAGCCGAAGTTCAGACTATAATGAACGAGTAAGTGCGTATTGAAAGAGTGTGATGGGCTTGCTCATCTCTTTTCTGGTTTATTTAGTTTTTGTTGTTTAGGAGTTGTTTCAAAGAGGATACCGGTAAGGTATCCTCTTTCCTTACTATGGTTATGGTGCAGCGATTTATTTTATTCGTTCTTTTAGTTTGGCTGGGTCTGTTTTCGGGGTGTAAAGAAGATGATGCTCCGGCCAGCCTCGTATTAACGGATGTATTTGTTGGCTCAACCAAACTAGATCTTTCTGGTGCTGCCATCACCAATATCCCAACCGATGCAGCCCTCCTGCTTTCGTTCTCGGTACCGGTTACCACCACCTCGGCTGCCAGCGCCATTCTGCTTGCTTCCAATGGTAAAAGTGTAGCCGTATCGTTAAGTTTTTTGAGCGACAGCAAGCAGGTGTTGGTGCAACCGGTAGGGGCATTAGCTCAAAGCACCAACTATACGCTTTCTATAACCGATCAATTGAAAGGATCCGGTGGCGCAACATTTCAGGCGCAGGCAATTAATTTTAAAACGGTGCCGGGCAGCCTGGTTCTTCTTGCCACACGCTTTAATGGGCAAGCTGCTACTTCGCTGCGGGTAACCAATATAGCCATAGCAGGCCTCCAGGTAGAATACGATTTTTCTGTTCCACTTAATCCGGCTACGGTTTCTAATTCGGTTTTCAGAGTTACCGGACCAACCGTAGTGGCCGTGGCTACCGAGTTATACAACGATAACAAATCAGTAAGGGTAACCACCAGTTCCAATCTTCAATACCTAAGTAAATACCAGGCTACCATCTCCAATGCATTAAGGGGCGCGGAAGGACAATCGTTAGCTGCCTTGCAGCGTGATTTTTTTACTGCGGTGGATACTGCACCTAAGTTTCCTATTATAACCGATGAAGCATTGCTCACCTTGGTGCAGCAACAAACCTTCCGCTACTTTTGGGACTTTGCACATGCAGCCAGCGGTATGGCGCGCGAGCGCAATACTTCGGGTGATTTGGTTACCAGTGGCGGATCTGGTTTTGGCCTCATGGCAATTATTGTTGGTATTGAGCGCGGCTTTATCTCGCGCACACAAGGCGTTGAGCGGCTCACTAAAATCATAACCTTTCTCGAAACGGCCGATCGCTTTCATGGTGCCTGGCCACATTGGCTAAACGGTACCACCGGAAAAGTAATTCCATTTGGCGCTAACGACAACGGTGGCGACCTGGTAGAAACCGCGTTTCTGGTGCAGGGTCTTCTTACCGTTCGACAATACCTGCAGGCAGTTGATGCTACTGAAAATAATTTAAAGAATCGGATCACAGCACTGTACCAGGGTGTTGAGTGGGATTGGTACCGCAGAGGAGGGCAGAATGTACTCTACTGGCACTGGTCGCCCGATAAAGAATGGACCATGAATTTGCAGATAAAAGGTTGGAACGAAGCTTTGGTTGTATATGTGTTGGCGGCTGCATCCACTACCCATACAATTCCAAAAGCAGTGTATGATGCCGGCTGGGCCAGCAATGGCGCCATGCAAAACGGTAATCAATACGAGGGCATTACCTTGCCGCTGGGTTATGCGTATGGCGGCCCGTTATTTTTATCGCAGTATTCTTTTCTTGGAATAGACCCACGCACTTTATCCGATGCGTATTGCACAAATTATTTTACACAAAACAAAAATCATACACGTATTAACCGGGCGTATTGTATTCGCAACCCAAAAGATTTTGTGGGGTACAGTGCTCAAAACTGGGGGCTTACCGCGAGCGATAATCACCAGGGTTATAATGCCCATTCGCCCACCAACGATTTAGGAGTAATTACACCCACGGCAGCGTTATCGGCATTCCCATTTACGCCCGATGAGTCGATGGAAGCGTTAAAGTTTTTTTATTACACACTGGGCGATAAGCTTTGGGGCACCTACGGTTTTTACGATGCATTTAGTATTACCGAAGGGTGGTATGCAAATTCTTATTTGGCCATCGATCAGGGCCCCATTGTTATAATGATTGAAAATTACCGCACGGGACTACTCTGGAATTTATTTATGTCGGCACCGGAAGTCCAGGCCGGATTGAATAAACTTGGTTTTACGTATTGAAAATTGATTGACAAAAAATTTAATCTTATGAAGTTCTTTTATCTGCTGTTACTTGTGGTGGTCCTTGCAGCGTGCAGTGGCCCCGGGCAAAAAAAATCTGCGCTGGATGCGCGCGTAGATTCTTTGTTAAACCTGATGACGCTTGATGAAAAAATTGGCCAGTTAAACTTGCCCTCGGCCGGTCAGTTTACAACAGGTGCTGCCGAAAACTCCGACATTGCAAAAAAAATTGAGCAAGGCCAGGTGGGTGGGTTATTTAATATTAAACGCGTAGCGGCCATTCGCGAAATGCAGCAGATAGCGGTTGAAAAGAGCAGATTAAAAATTCCCTTGCTGTTTGGGATGGATGTGATACACGGGTATGAGAGCGTATTTCCGATTCCGTTGGGGTTAAGTTGCAGTTGGGATATGGAGTTGGTAGAGCGCAGCGCCCGCATTGCAGCTACCGAGGCCAGTGCCGATGGAATCAACTGGACATTTTCGCCCATGTTGGATTTATCGCGCGATCCGCGGTGGGGCCGCATCTCCGAAGGCAATGGCGAAGACACCTACCTGAGTGCACAAATTGCCAAAGCCATGGTGCGAGGCTACCAGGGCAATGATCTGGCGGCTAACAACACCATCATGTCGTGCGTCAAACACTTTGCATTGTACGGGGCGGCAGAAGCGGGCCGCGATTATAACACTACCGACATGAGCCGGTATAGAATGTACAACGAATACTTTCCGCCATACCACGCAGCAGTGGAGGCTGGTGCCGGAAGTTTTATGGCCTCGTTTAACGAGATTGATGGTATTCCGGCTACAGCCAATAAGTGGTTGCTTACCGATGTGTTGCGCAAGCAATGGGGCTTTAATGGGTTTATTGTTTCTGACTACACAGGTGTAAGCGAAATGATAGCCCACGGCATTGGCGATTTGCAAACTGTTTCGGCAAAAGCCGTAGCGGCCGGGTTAGACATGGATATGGTAAGCGAAGGCTTACTCACCACGCTCAGGAAATCGGTAGAAGAAGGAAAGATAACCGAACAGCAAATTACAGAAGCTTGCCGTAGAATTCTGAAAGCCAAGTTTCAACTGGGTTTGTTGGATGATCCTTACAAGTACTGCAACGAAGACCGCGCGAAGGCCGAAGTGTACTCGGCAGCCCACAGGGCTGAAGCGCGCAAGGCGGCAACCGAAAGTTTTGTTTTATTAAAAAACGATAACAGCATTTTACCCTTGCAAAAAAAGGGAACCATTGCCGTGGTAGGTCCTTTGGCCAACAACCGGGAAAACATGACGGGCACGTGGAGTGTGGCGGCTCGGTTTTCTGAGTCGGTTTCGGTATTGGAAGGGTTAACCAGTGCGGTGGGAGCAACTGCTAAAATTGTGTATGCGCGCGGCTCTAATTTACACGAAGATGCAGCCATTGAAGAACGGGCAACCCTGTTTGGCAAATCGTTAAATCGCGATAAGCGCACAGCCGAGGAGATGCGTAACGAAGCCGTACGAATAGCCCGCACGGCAGACGTAATTGTTGCCGTGGTAGGCGAGGGGGCCGAAATGACCGGAGAGGCCAGCAGTGTTACCAGCCTGGAGTTACCACAAACTCAACGCGAGTTACTGAAAGCCCTGTTGCAAACCGGCAAGCCTGTGGTAGCCGTGTTATTTACAGGGCGGCCATTGGTTTTAAAGTGGGAGCAGGAAAATGTACCCGCTATTTTGAATGTGTGGTTTGGTGGAAGTGAAGCCGGAGATGCGATTGCCGATGTCGTGTTCGGTGCTGTGAACCCATCTGGTAAGTTAACCACTACCTTTCCGCAAAATGTAGGGCAGGTGCCACTGTACTATGCACATAAAAATACCGGCCGGCCTTTAAGTGGCCCGTGGTTCCAAAAGTTTCAATCCAACTACATTGATGTTTCTAACGAACCTGTTTACCCGTTTGGATTCGGATTGAGTTATGCCGCGTTTATCTATGGCGATGTGAAGTTGAGCAAGAGCACCATGGCAGCTTCCGACAAGCTTAAGGTAACGGTAGATGTAACCAACGTGGGCAAGTACGATGGAGCTGAGGTGGTTCAGCTTTACATCCGCGATTGGGTAGGTTCGGTAACGCGCCCGGTAAAAGAATTAAAAGGCTTTAAGAAAGTTTGGATTAAAGCCGGGGAAACAAAAACCGTGGCATTTGAAATTACGACACAAGACCTATCTTTTTATAACTACGACTTGCAATGGGTTGCCGAACCGGGTGAATTCAGTGCACTGGTAGGTGGTAATTCGCGCGATGTAAAGGAAACAAAGTTTACACTTCAATAAACAAGAGGCAGTAAGCAGGTAGAGAATTTAGAGTGGCGAGCCGGCTGGCAAACCATTTCTATTTCTTTTTCTTTTTACCACCGCCTTTTTGCTTCGTCATACCGCCATGCACTCCGCTGGTAGAGCGTGGCTTGGGGTTATCGGCTTTAAAGTTTTCGGCATGCGTGGTAACCTTGGGTTTGTAGGCATGTTTAATCTGAATGATGCGCGCAATCCCAAACGATACAGAGAGAAAAATTTCTCTGCGCGGCCCGTATAAGTCGGGGGCCCCCGGATTACCGTTTACATCGGCCGGGCCGCTTGGGTTTTTGAGTTCACTCAGGTAGGCAGACTTCCGGGTATCAAAAATTCCAAAGTTGGCACGGCCATCAAAGTTTATACTCCAATCATCGTTCAAATCGAAATCGCTACGCAACCCAACCGAGCCAAACAATTGAAACGCATTGAATTTGCTTTTGGGTACATATACTTCTTTGTTGAGGCGTGGTACAAACACCCCATCGTAAACAATTTCGTAGCCGGGCGTTGTGGGTACACTAATGCCATTGGGGTATTTGATTTTGGTAGCTCCGCTGGGTGTATTAATGGTTAGGGTTTCCTGGCCGGCTATGAGTAAACTCGGGGCCACGGCCGCTACAATACTCATTCTAAAAAACGACATATCGTTAACGTGCAATTTTAACGATACCGGCAAACTAATGTAATTCATTTGAACATCGCGCGTGCCCACTTCACCACCTGTAGTATTTTTAATAACAAATTTTTGACCTACCTGGGTATAGTTGGGGGTAAACAAAATACCATGACCTACGCGGTCGTACCCATACGAAAAACCCACCGGAGTAGCACGAATCGTAAACTTGCCATAAAAGCGCGGGTCTCTTTGTAACCCCTGATCAACCGTAAAGGGAAAATTAAAGCCGCCAAAAATGCCATACGCCTCTACATCCTGCGCCAAAGCAGGCAGATTTAAAAGCAAGCCCAACAAAATGCCTACAGACAGAATTTTTGACGAACGACTTATCAAAACAGGTTACTTTAATAGGTTTTTAGGGTAGTATAACTATCAAAATTACGATAATTGAAGCGAATTTGCATTAGCCCAAAAGGCAATATGCGGGCAATACCGGGGTTCGTTTTCCTGAATTATGGGGATTTGCAGCGTCAGTTCGGCAAAACCTTGCTTTTACACTAAATTCGCTACCTTTTAAGAGTTACAAATGCCGCTAAGTACCTTTCGGGATCGGTTTTTTACCAACTGGCAACTAAAGACAAATAGCTACTGGGCCTTGCTGAAAAGCCTTGGGTTAGCCATGCTGCTGTACACGCTTGCCCGCCTGGTTTTCTACCTCTTCAATTACCCTTTTTTTGCACACGTTCCGGTTGGCCGTTTTTTTACCATAGCAGCCGGAGGGTTAAGGTTCGATCTGGCCGCAGTGCTCTATTCTAATGCACTGTTTATTTTGTTGTTTATTCTTCCGCTTAAAGCGCGCTTTGCCGCATGGTACCAACGCGCATTGCAATGGCTCTTTATAAGCGTAAATGCGCTGGCCCTGGCCGTAAATATTGCCGATAGTGTTTACTACCCGTTTACGTTGCGCAGAACTACACTAAGTGTAGTTAGCCAGTTTAAGAACGAACAAAACCTGCTTTTACTTTTTGGCCGGTTTATGATCGATTACTGGTATGCCTTTATAGTGTGGGCCTTATTAGTTTGGTTGCTGATAGGGTTGTATAAAAAAATAAAATACGATGGGCCACAAACAAAGCCTGCCTGGTTGTTCTATGGATTATCGGTGGCGGCCATGCCGTTGGTTGTTTACTTATTTATTGGAGGCGCGCGTGGGGGTTTTCTGCACAGCACCCGGCCGATTACACTAAGCAATGCGGCCGCTTATACAAAAGATCCAAAGGAGATTAACCTGGTGTTGAACACACCCTTTGCGTTGATGCGCACCGCTAAAGCCAACGTAATCAAACGCGCGAATTATTTTTCAAACGAAGAGACTACGGCTATTTATACACCGGTACATGTACCAGCCGATACATTGCCAATGAATTACCACAATGTGGTAATTATTATTCTGGAAAGTTTCTCGAAAGAGTTTGTGGGCCGCTACAATTACTGGCTGGATAACGGAAACTACACCGGTTACACTCCGTTTTTAGATTCGCTCATTGGTGTTAGCCGTGGGTACGAGTTTTCGTTGGCCAATGGGCGCAAGTCTATAGATGCCATGCCCTCGGTTATTTGCAGCATACCTTCCATTGAAGTGCCGTATGTGCTTTCGCACTTTTCGGGTAACCGAATTAATAGTTTGGCAAGTTTACTTAAAGAGAAAGGTTACCGAACAGCCTTCTTTCATGGAGCCCCCAATGGCTCAATGGGTTTCGATGCCTTTGCGCGGCTGAGTGGCTTTGATGAATATTACGGCAAAGATGAATACAACAACAATACCGATTACGATGGGATCTGGGGAATTTGGGATGAACCCTTTCTGCAGTACGTAGCCAGTACGGTAAGTACGTTTAAAGAACCTTTCTTTACCACGTTCTTCTCAGTTTCATCGCATCATCCGTACAAGTTACCTGCGGGCTATCAAAACAACTACAGAAAAGGCCCCGAGCCGATTTACGAAACCATACAATATACCGATGATGCGTTGCGAAAATTTTTTAAGACGGCTGCAACCAAACCATGGTTCGCCAACACGTTGTTTGTTATTACTGCCGATCACGCCTCTGCGGTTATTGGTCACCGCGAGTACAATTCGTTGTGGGGTTATTTTTCGATACCGGTTTTCTTTTTTAAACCCGGTGCCGGTTGGGGTAGTTTTGAGCCAACCCTGGTTCAACAAATAGATATAATGCCCACCGTGTTAGGTTACCTGCATTACGATAAACCCTACGTTGCGTTTGGCCGCAATGCGTTTGAAAAGAAAGACCGGCCGTTTGCTTTTAATTACCTCGACCAACGCTACCAGGCATTTCAGGGCGATTACCTTTTGCAGTTTGATGGCACCGCCCCGGTTGCGCTCTACAACTTTAAAAGCGATAAACTTTTGCAGACCAACTTGCTTACGGATTTGCCCGACACAGTACAGGTAATGGAGCGCAGGCTGAAGGCATTTATTCAGCAATACAATAACCGGATGGTGGCTGATAGTTTAACGGTTCAATTCTAATAAGAACCCACCAGCGTTTTAAGTGCCAGCGCTGTAAAGTTAAGCTGAATAATTACCATGCTGGTGTTGGCACGGTTTGTCTGGTAGGTAACAAACCCATTGTTATCTACTTGTACCGAGTTGCGCACCACATACTTTACTTCATCGCCCCACAAGTACAGCACGCGTAGCTGAAAACCGGCTGCAGAATTTTTTTTAGGATTGGTATAAAACCCGGCACCAAGACCGTAGTTAAGGCCGGTATCTTTTACGTTATTAATTACCTCGCGCTGGTCGGTATTAAAAATTATATCTACCACGTTCTTATCTATTTTGGTAGTAGAATTAAAAAGTTTTAGCCCCAGCAGCCCATCGGCAAAAGGAATTATCCGGTTTTTTTCGTGGCGTGGTTTCAAGCGTGCCAGGGCGTTCCATGTAAATACATTATGAGAAGTTTTTAGAGGTGGGGCGCTGGCGGTGCCTTTTTGTTTTTCGTTGCCATAAGTAAAATACCCAAAGTCGAGGCCCAATAAAATGGGCGAAGGTTTTTTTTCGCCTAACGGGCTAAGCACCAGGCCGGCATTAAGCCCGTACCCAAGGTTGCCGAACGAGTTTTCAATAACTTTTCGAAACTCCTGCGAAGGTACCGCCACCTGGGCGCCACCAAAAAACTGAATGGTAGAAAACCGAATCGAGTCTTGTGCGCAGGTAAGCCCGGCCAACAGCATACAACCTATTAATGCCGGGTACTTCATGGTTAAGCCAGGTTGTGATAAACGTTTTGAACATCGTCATCTGCCTCCAGCGCGCTAATGCATTCCATTACTTCGTCTTGATCGGCTTCACTAAGTTCTTTGGTAGTGGTGGGTATGTAGTACAGTTCAGAGCTTTTTGGCTCCCAGCCTTTGGATTCCAAAAATTTCTGCATCTGGCCGAAATCGGCAAACTTGGTGTAAACGATTATCTCTTCTTCATCTTGCTGAATGTCTTCGGCCCCGGCATCGATCAGATCTAACTCCACTTCATCCAGGTTTAATTTAGCAGGATCGAATTTAAATACGCCCCGGTGCTCGAACATAAACATAACCGAGCCGGAGTTGCCCATGCTACCGCCATTTTTTGAAAAGTGCAAGCGTACATTGGCTACGGTGCGGGTAGGGTTATCGGTAGCGCAGGCCACAATTACCGGCACACCGTGCGGGGCATACCCTTCGTAAACCAGTTCTTGAAAGTCTTTCTCTTCTTTGCTGGAGGCCCGCTTGATGGCTGCCTCTACCCGGTCTTTGGGCATGTTTACACCTTTGGCATTTTGAATAGCCATACGCAGGCGCGGGTTGTTATCCGGGTTTGGTCCCGATTGTTTTACCGCAATAGCAATGTCTTTACCAATGCGGGTAAATGCCTTCGCCATTTTATCAAAGCGGGCAAACATTTTGTGCTTTCTCTTTTCGAATATCCTACCCATAGTAAACTTAAATTTGGGGTTGTAAAAATAGAAAATTGATGCAAGGATGCCAGTATTAATATTGCCCGCCTGCGAACATTTTAGTTCGAAAATGAATGCCACGGAGTTAAAATCGTGGGGATTTTAATCAATTGGGCCGGATTGCAGCGTGGTATAATTCGTGGTGGGCCGTAACCATTTTACCATTTCAAAGTATTGCTTCAAACCTTACCTCATGCTTCAAAATTACCTTACCTCCATCTGGCGTTACATCAGCCGTAACCGCGCATTTACCATTATCAACTTTCTGGGCCTGGTAATTGGTATGACTGCTTTTATACTTATTGCTGAATTTGTATTGCACGAATTCAGTTACGATAATTTCTGGCAGAGCAGCCAGTCGATTTACCGCCTGCATCTGGATCGGTACGATAAAGGCGAGCTCTCTACCCAATGGGCTTCGGGGTGTGCGGGTATCGGGCCCGACCTGAAAGCCAACTTTCCGGAGGTTAAACAATTTGTGCGCATGTCGCACACCAATACGTTGCTGGCGTATGGTGATACCTACTTTCGCGAAGAGCATGTGTACTTTACCAGCCAGGGTTTTTTTGAAGTGTTTGGATATTCGTTAACGGAAGGAGTTGACTCAACAGCTTTAAAGGGCCCCAACAAGATTGTACTCTCGCAAACGTTGGCCCACAAATACTTTGGCAACGAAAACCCGGTGGGCAAAACCCTTCGCAACAATGGCCGCTACGATCTGGAAGTTACGGGCGTGTTCAACGACTTGCCGGCCACTTCGCACATGCAGGTAGATGCCATGATTTCGTTTGCAACTTTTGCCAAGCTTGTTGGTATGAACAACGAGAGTGAGGTGAACCAATGGCAGTGGGATGGATTTCTTACCTACATTTTGTTGAATGAGAATGCCAGCGCAAGTGACCTGCAAGCGAAACTTCCGGCTTTTGTAGAGAAGCGCGAAGGCGAGGAGTTAAAGCAGTACAATGCCGGAATGATATTTTCTTTAATGCCGGTGTCAGCTATTCATCTCGATTCGCACTTTATTGGCGAGTTTAAAGCAAACGGCAACCGCGATTCAGTTTATTTTCTTTTAATTGTAGCCGGTTTGATTCTGATCATTGCATGGATTAATTACATCAATCTATCAACCGCCAAATCGATTGAACGGGCCCGCGAAGTAGGTGTGCGCAAAGTGATGGGCAGTGTAAGGGGCCAATTGATTCAACAATTTTTGATAGAGGCCGTTTTACTGAATTCATTAGCCGTGCTGGCGGCAGTAGGTTTTGTAATTGCACTTACCCCGTGGTTTAGCAACCTCGCTGGCCGCGAAATAGGCTATGCGTTGTTTACCCAAGGGGTATTCTGGGCGTGGATGGCTGTAATGATTTTTGGCGGTGCCTTACTATCTGGCCTTTACCCGGCATTTGTATTGTCAGGCTTTAAACCGGTAGAAGTACTGAAGGGAAGATTTAAGAATACAAACCAAGGTGTATTCTTCCGTAAAGGAATGGTGGTGCTTCAATTTATGGCATCGGTTGCCTTGATTGTGGGCACGTTCACTGTTTACAATCAGATTCAATTTATGCGAAATCAAAAACTGGGTGTAAACATAGATCAAACATTAATAATGCGTTCGCCAAACGTGGTAGATTCTACCTATGCCAGTAAACTAAATGTATTTAAAAATGCTTTGCTCGGTTACCCAGAAGTCAGCGCAGTAAGTGCTTCCACATTTATTCCGGGCGCCTCGCCCGATTGGAACGCAGGCGGCATCCGCAGGTTAAGCCAGCGGGAAGACGAACAAAAGCAGTACCGGGTAATTATGATGGATCAAGACTTCATCCCTTCGTATGGAATTGAAGTAGTAACCGGCCGGGCTTTTTCGGGCGAAGTTGCCAACGAGCGCAAGAATGTAATCCTCAACGAATCGGCTGCCCGCCACATGGGTTTCGAAAAACCCGATCTGGCCATCGATGATCAGATCTATTTTTGGGGCGATACCTTCCGCATTGTGGGGGTTGTAAAGAATTATCGCCAGCAGTCGTTGAAGTCTGAATTTGAGCCGTTGATTTTCCGGTACAACAAAGCGCCAGGCGGTTATTATTCAATAAAGTTCAACACCGCCAACGTGCACCAATCCATCGCAAAATTTGAAACACACTGGAAGGAGTTGTTTCCTGGAAATCCATTCGCCTACTTTTTTCTGGACGATCATTACAACAAACAGTACCAGGCCGATCAACAATTTGGAAAAGTGTTTGGATTGTTTTCTGCGTTGGCAATTTTTATTGCATGCCTCGGCTTGTTCGGTCTTTCTTCACTCACAGCCATTCAGCGCACTAAAGAGATTGGAGTTCGCAAAGTGTTAGGGGCTTCGGTTCCGGGCATTCTTACATTGGTAAGCCGCGATTACCTGGTTCTGATGGGATTGGCCATTGTACTTGCCACACCCATTAGCTGGTGGATTATGGATAGCTGGTTACAGGGATTTGCAAACCGAATTTCACTGGTCTGGTGGATTTTTGCTTTGCCGAGCTTGCTTGTGATTCTTATTGCCTTGCTTACCGTAAGCCTGCATACGTGGCGCGCAGCCCGAACCAATCCGGCAACGGCACTACGGTACGAGTAAGACTTTAAAACTCAGCAGTAAAGCCGGCCCGACAACATCTGCGTTTATGTGGCTGGTTTGTTCTTTGTCAAGATAAAATTGTAGTTTTCATGAAATTGAAAACTATGAAATACCTGCATATAATTCTTGTTACAATTAGCTCGGTAGTTTATAGCCAGCAGGTTAGTGACTCGCGCCAGCGCGAAATTGTTTTCACCTCGGTAAATGTGATACCGATGGATACGGAGCAAGTCGTGCAAAACCAAACGGTAGTGGTTAAGGATGGTAAGATATTGGCTATCGGAAAAAATTTAAAGTATAGCAAAACAGCATTGGTAATCGATGCCAAAGGTAAATACCTGATTCCAGGCTTGGCGGAAATGCATGCACACGTGCCCCCCAACGATAACCTCGATGCCCACAAGGAAGTGTTGTTTCTGTTTGCCGCAAATGGAATTACAACCATTCGGGGGATGCTCGGGCACCCCAGCCACATTACGTTGCGATCCAAAATAAATTCGGGCGAAGTTTTTGGTCCACGCTTTTATACCACCGGCCCATCGTTTAATGGGTTGAGTGTAAAGACCGCTGAACGCGGAGCCGAAATGGTTCGTGAACAAAAAGCAGCCGGCTATGATTTTCTAAAACTGCATCCCGGACTTACCAAAGAAACCTTTGCAGCCGTCAGTGCAACTGCTAACGAAGTAAAAATTCCGTTTGCAGGCCATGTGTCGTACGGAGTAGGGGTGTGGCGCGCCATCGATGCCGGCTATTCGTCTATCGATCACCTGGATGGTTTTGTTGAGGCGCTGGTGCCGGGCATTGAAATGATACCCGAGCAACAGGCCGGATTGTTTGGAATGTTTGTAGCCGAAAAGGCAGATGAAGCCGGCATACCCCGGTTGATGCGCGAGCTGAAAGCGAAAAACATTTGGGTAGTGCCCACACAATCATTGGCCGACAGATGGTTTGATGCCCGGTACACAGGCGAGCTGTTTCTGAAAGACCCGGATAGCAAATACATGGATAAGCAAATCGTAACTCAATGGATTGATTCAAAAAAGAATCTGATGGCAAACCCACAGTACGATGCTGCCAAAATTGAAAACTTTATAAAACTAAGACGCAAACTTATTCTTGCATGCCAACAAAATGGGGTTGGCTTACTGTTGGGATGCGATGCACCGCAGGTTTTTAATGTGCCCGGGTTTTCCACACACAATGAATTAAAATATTTGGTTGACTCCGGACTTACACCGTATCAGGCCTTGCGCACCGGTACGGTAAACGTGGCTACTTACCTTAACCTGAATAATGCCGGCACAATTAAACCCGGTAACATTGCCGATTTAATTTTAATTGATGGCAACCCGTTGACTGATGTTACCAATACCAAAAAGATTTCGGGAGTAATGGTACGCGGCCAATGGCTTTCGAAAACTGAAATTGAGGCCGGGTTGAAGAAACTGGAGAAATAGTTTACTGGCTACTGATTTCTTGTTTCTGGTTTTGAAATCGTTTCTTTACAAAAAAGTCTGTACTAACCAGCAACCAGTAGCTTAGCACCCCGAAACCTGAATGCATCTTTTTTCCTTCACTCTTACCTACTCCGAGATTGTCATCATCCTCAGTGTAGCCTTGCTTACCGGCATGGCAAAAACAGGCGTGCACGGGGCGGGCATGTTATCTGTACCATTGCTTGCTGTTGTCTTTGGTGGTCAGCTCTCCAGCGGGGTGCTATTGCCCATGCTTATAATGGCCGATGTGTTTGGTGTGTGGTACTACCATCGCCATGCCTCGTGGCAGCACCTTAAAATTTTGTTTCCGTGGGCAGCCGCAGGTGTGGTAGCCGGCACCGTGTTGGGAAGTTACCTCAACGACTCTGTTTTTAAATTCGTGATGGCAGTTACCATTATTGTAAGCGTGGTGATTATGATTTGGTTGGAACGCTTGAGCCCGGATCGGATTCCGAAACAAAAAGCCTTTGCAGCGGCTACCGGTGTTGCGGGTGGTTTTACTTCGATGGTAGGCAACCTGGCCGGCTCTGTTATGAGTGTGTACCTACTTTCAGTGCGCTTACCAAAAAATGCATTTATAGGCACAACCGCCTGGTTCTTTTTGGTGGTAAATTGGTTTAAGGTTCCGTTTCATGTGTTTGCCTGGCGCACCATTACCTGGCATACTGTATTGCTCGACCTGCTCACGCTACCGGTTATTTTGGTTGGTGCCTGGCTAGGAATTGTAATTGTAAAGCAACTGAGCGACACCATGTACCGGTGGTTTATAATTGTAATGACGCTGATTGCAGCCGGAGCCATGATGATCTAAGTAGTAAAAAAACGCCCGCAGACGTTAAAAGACCTTCTGATTTTATACCTTACTTTTCTTTACGTTCTTTACATCACCGTAGAGTGTACGTATTGCAACTGGCAGATCAACCTCAAATGAACAAACCATGACCACCATTAACATCGTAGAAAAATTCAACCTCTTTTCTGAAACCTGGACGCCAAAGATCGTTAGCGAACTGAATGGGCAATATGTTAAGCTTGCTAAAATAAAAGATGAGTTTGTTTGGCATAGTCACGAAAATGAAGATGAGTTATTTATGGTGTTCAAAGGCACCTTACACATGCACTTTCGTGATCGGGTAGAAACCGTTCGCGAAGGCGAGATGATTGTAGTTCCGAAAGGCGTGGAGCATAACCCCCGTACTAATGGCGAAGAAGTGTGGGTGCTTTTGTTTGAGCCCAAAGCCACTGCCCACACGGGTAACGTAGAACATGCCCGTACAGTACACAATCAGAAATGGATTTGATTTTTAATTCATGCGGATACTCCTTTGCATCCTTCTTTCGCTCCATGTGTTACAGGCTCAACCCGAGGTGGGTGTGGCGGTCTCAATAAAAGAAGCGGGCACCACGCACGCAGCCGGATTTGGTTTTTTAGTAGCAACCGTACCCGAGGTTATATCGCCCGCTGCAAGCGATCAGGAATTTGCAACCCGGCTTCGCGAGTTAGAGCAACTGAAAACTCCGGTATATGCACTAAATATTTTTATCCCTGCTGAAATAAAGTTGGTAGGTGCAACTACCGATGAAGGGAAAATTATCGATTACACACAAAAAGTTTTTGAGCGCTGCCGGCAGGCCAACATAAAATTGATTGTGTGGGGTAGTGGTGGCGCGCGCAAAATACCCACAGATTTTTCCAAGGCGGAGGCGACAACTCAGTTTATTGAAATAGCACGCAAAGTGGCCGATCAAGCAGCGCAACAAGGCATTGTGCTGGCGTTAGAAAATTTAAACACCACCGAAACCAACTTTATCAATACCGTTGCCGAAGCGCTGGAGATTGTAAAAGCCGTAAACCGGAAAAACTTTCGGCTGTGTGCTGATATTTACCACATGTTGCGCGAAGGCGAGCCGGCAGCAACCTTGCTTCGATGCAAAGGGTACCTGGTGCACATCGACCTGGCCGAGAAAGAGAACCGCAGCGCACCCGGTGTGCATCGCGAAGATTTTACCGCGTACCTGAAGGCATTAAAGAAAATTAAGTACAGCGGTAAGTTGGTGCTGGAATGCCGTTGGGATAATTGGGTTGCACAAGCAGGCCCGTCCCGGTTATATTTACAACAACAGATCGATCAGGTATGGAAATAAAGCGCTGTATTTTTACCCTGTTGCTTGCGAACATGCTCTTGTTCCTTCAGGCACAAGATCCACTTCGCTTCCGCGATGAGATCAATGCTCTGCTACAGGGCGACTCTGCAATTGATAGAAACCGGGTGGTATTATTTACGGGCAGCAGCAGCATTCGGCTGTGGCCGGATTTGAAGGCCAGCTTTCCAAAGCACAACACGCTTAACCGCGGCTTTGGCGGTTCGGAGATGAGCGACCTGCTGTATTATGCATCCAGCCTTATTCTTGCTTACAAGCCGGAGAAAATTTTTATTTACGAAGGCGACAATGATTTGAATGCCGGTAAGTCGGCTGAAGAGATACTTACAACAGCAAACCAATTGCTGCAACGCATCCGTAAAGAACTGCCTGCCTGCAAAGTAATTTTTATTGCAGCCAAGCCTAGCCCGGCCCGGTGGCAATTAAAAGCTAAGTATGAAAACTTTAATGTAAAACTGGCAGCCTGGACTAAAACTCAATCGCAGGTATATTTTGCTGACATCTGGAAGCCGATGTTAGATAAAAATGGAGCCCCGATGCAAAACTTATTTTTGGAAGATAACCTGCACATGAATGAGCAGGGGTATGCCATTTGGACAAAGGTTTTAGTGAAATTCCTATAGCTATCTACACCTTGAAATTGTTTTTTAACCGCACACCATTTTTTAAGATTTCGAAAATCGGTCTTGCCCTGTTTAGCAGCATGTTGCTTTGCCTGGGTTCGATGCAGGCGCAAGACAACCTGGAGATGCGCGTGCCACGGGCTATTTCGCATTTAAGTGCCTCTAACAAATTAATCATTCGCACTACCCACGCGCCTAAGCACAATGTGTTTCAGAAAGTACTTTGTTTTAAGCACGGTTGCAGGCGTGCGGCCGCCTGGAAGCGCGCACAAAAAGCCCGCAGATTTGATGAGTACCAGGATGTTCCTCAGCTAAGAAAATCAAAACACAAGCCGGCACCGGAAGATCCAATAATTCATATTACCGAACCACCAGTGCCCAAACCCGATACAGCAGATATTAAAAAGAAAGTAGCGCCACCCAAACCCGTAGAGCGCAAGTTTGTGTTAAGCGATGTCTTGTTCGATGTGAACAGTCCAACTATAAAGAAAGAAGTAACCAAACAGTTAGACACCCTGGTAAATCTGTTAAGAAAGAATGAACGCTTGCTGGTGCACATTGTAGGCCACACCGATAACACCGGGCGCGAGGCTTACAACCAGCGGCTATCCACCAGCCGGGCCGAAGCAGTTGGGCTTTATCTTATGGACAATGGCATTGCTATTGGGCGAATTACCTTTGAAGGCAAAGGCAGCAGCGAACCTATTGCCGACAATACCTTTGATGAAGGCCGTAGAAAAAACAGACGCGTGGAAATTATTCTGAAAGAATGAGGTGAACCAAGTTTGCCGGCCGGTTGAATCGTGTGACCATCCACACATATATTGCCAGTGCTGCCTATCTTTGACTTGATGAAAAAGTGGGTGTTTCTTTTTTGCATACTGGTGCCGGCATGGTATGGCTGCGATGAGGACGCACCCGTAACCCCCGAAACCGAAAGTCCGCCCAACCCGGTAGATTGGACTGATCTGACCCACGGAAACAAAACGCCTCCAACTTACGAAGTTGTATTTCCGCAGCAACAGGTAAACACAATGGAGATTGTGTTGGGTGCAACCCGCTGGGCCGAAGTGCAGGAAGACATGCGCTACCTTTATGGTTTCAAGTTTGGTGCTGCACAAGGTTCCGGGCAACCCGGCTTCCCCAGTGGCGAGCCGGTGTATGTGCCAGTGTCGGTTAAATTTAATGGAAAAGAGTGGTACAAGGTAGGCTTCCGCCTGAAGGGGAACTCTACCTTGAGCCAGAGTTGGCGCAACGGCATTTATAAACTTCCGTTTCGGCTTAACTTCGATCGTTTCGAAGATCAATTTCCGCAAATAAAAAATCAGCGCTTTAATGGATTTAAAGAGTTGTCGTTTTCGCCCGGTGCAAATGATGCCTCGCTGTTGCGCGAAAAGTTAGGTGCAGATATTTTCAGGGCTGCCGGAATACCCAGTGCGCAAACCGCCTTTTATAAAGTGTACATCGATTTTGGTACAGGCCTAACCTATTGTGGCGTTTACACTGTTGTGGAAGTGGTGGATGATACCCTGGTGAAGGAGTACTTTGGTAACGACAACGGTAATATATATAAACCCGAAAGCACGTTTCAGAGTTTTGTGCTTTCGGAATTTGAAAAGAAGAATAATAAAACCGATGCCGATTACAGCGATGTAGTTAACCTGATTTCGGTTTTGAATAGCTCAGTACGAACTACTAACCCGCCCCAATGGCGCCAGAACCTGGAAGCCATTTTTGATGCGGATCATTTTATGAAATGGCTGGCCATCAATACTACCATGCAAAACTGGGATACCTACGGGCGTATGGCCCACAATTATTACCTGTACAACCATTCGGCCACCGGCCTTACGTGGATACCCTGGGATAATAATGAATCGCTTTCGAACCGCGGCAACTCGCCATTAACTATAGGCCTTGAAAATGTGGATAGCAAGTGGCCACTCATTCGCAATTTGATGAGCGACCCTGTCTATGCAGAGCGGTACCGCACCCACATGCAAGAATTTTTGACTACGGTATTTACTGCCGAAACTTTTAATGCGCGGGCCGATGCGTACTACAACCTGATCTCACCTTTTGTACTTGGGCCCCAGGAAACAGAGCGCGGCAAATATTCGCAGTTAGCAAACCTTACCGCATTTGTAAATGCACAGCCGGCTTTGAAGAAGCACGTAGCTGCGCGGATCGTAGCGGCAAAAACGTACCTGGAGCAATGAATTGCCGGCAGGATTGTAAAGTTTCTTACTCCTTACTGGTTAAGTTTGAAAATAAATACGGCAACCTGTAACAAACAGAGCCGGGTTGAAGTCTGGCCGTTATCCTATGATTCGAAAAATAATAAATGCCTTTGGCCTGGCCTTCGGCAACATTCGCGCTAACCTGTTTCATACCGTGCTTTCGGTGTTGGGTATTATAATAGGAGTAGGCGCGTTGGTCTCAATTCTTTCGCTCATCGATGGCATGGAAGAACTTGCCCGCAACCAAATCAGCCAGACCACTTCGCTTAATGGCATTATGGTGCAACCGGAAACTTATCGCAATGTGAATGGAGTACGCATAAAAAAGGATTCGGTTCCGGTTATTAGCTATCCGATTTTTAATGAAGTAAACGCGGCTCTTACCAGGCCGGTAGTGGCGCACTTGCGCTCCGCCACGGCAGGCGAAGTTACTTTCGCTGAAAAAGTGATCGGTGCCAACTTGTTGGCCGTAACATCAACATTGGAACCCGGTGTGAAGGTAGGTATGGGCAATGCCTTTACGGAGCAAGATGTAGTTAACCAGCAACCTTTGGTTATAGTAAATGCTGCATTTCTAAAGCAAACCAACTTACAGCCAGCAGATGCCGTGGGCCAATCGCTAAAAGTGCATAGCCGGTGGCTGAAAATTAGCGGCTTCGTAGCCGGAGAGGCAGTGAAGGTACCCACGCTGTACTTCCCTATTACCTTGTTAACCGAACCTGAATTGCAGGTCGCGCCACCCGATGTAATTTATCAGGCGAGCATAACCGAAGATGTACCCCTTATAAAGGCCACACTAACTGATTGGCTTGCCGCACGCTTTAATACCGGGGCTCATTCTTTTAAGATAAGCACCAACGAATTTCGGGTTGAGCAGGTAACAAAAGGGTTTTTACTTTTTAGAATTATTATGGGATTGATTGTAGGCATTTCGGTAGTAGTAGGTGGTATTGGGATAATGAATGTATTGCTCATTTCGGTAAACGAGCGCACAGCCGAGATTGGCGTGCGCAAAGCGGTGGGCGCCAACAGACGCGATATTACTTTGTTATTCCTGGCCGAGTCGGTAACGGTATCGGCTTTTGGTAGCCTGGTGGGTTTGCTCTTTGGTATTGGCACCACCATGATAATTATCCCCATTGTGCGGGCACTTACAGAAATGCCATTTCAGGCCGCTTATACCCTCAATACAATCTTAGTAATCACCATTGTGTCGTTGGTGGTCGGTGTTGTGTTTGGCACCTATCCGGCCCTGCGGGCGGCCCGCCTTAATCCGGTAGATGCCATTCGGCATGAGTAAATTTTGTAGTTGCTGATTAGGGGTTGGGTAGGCCCAGGTTGTCTATCATCAAAATTGATTGATATGAAATGGCCGGTGCTACACCAAACGGGCAAGATTATCCTGGCCATTCATGTGACCCAACACAAAAATTACAAACTCATGAAAACCTTTTCTCTTTTGATCTTTCTTCTGGTTGCGGGCGCAGTGCAAGCCCAGGAAATTCAAACCTTATTTGGTCGCGGCAGCGGCACCGGTGGCTATGTAGCGCTGGCCAATAAATTCTCCACCTTCAATGGCGACTTTGCTAACCTGAATGAAGTTTATGGCGGGGTGTTTATTAACCGAAGGTGGTTGGTAGGAATGGGCTTTGCAGCTTCCACCAACGACATTCGGGTACCCATTCAATACAGTGTAAACCCCGCGGTACCGATGACTTACCAGTACGGCCAGGGTGGTTTGATGCTTGAGCGGGTGTTAAGCTCTAACCGGTCGATACACCTGGTTGCCAACTTATTTAGTGGCGTGGGCTTTACCGCACAATATTATCGCCCCCAATGGGATGAGTGGGATAGCTGGCGCGACTACCACAACACCACACACGATGAAAACTGGTTTTATGTGTTGGAGCCCGGAGCGCAATTAGAGATGAATTTATTTCGATGGCTGCGGTTTAGCCCGGGCGTGTCGTACCGCAAAACCTATGGCAGCAATGGCAATGGCCTGGGCGATCGTGAACTCACCAACTGGTCGTACAACCTTACGTTAAAGATTGGTTCGTTTGGCAAACGCCACCGGGCGCGGCATAGCTCCGAAACTATTTCGAACTAGTTGCCGCATGAGGGTACGCACTACTCTTGCAGCGTTAGAGTCGTTAACTAATTTTTAGCGTCAAGGGAATGGGTCAAGGCTGGAAATAAATCGGAGCGCAGTCGCTATTTATAACAGGGTTATTACATTTACTAAAAATGTATAGCCATGAAATGGATTGACGTATTGCAATATGCCGGCAAAGGAAATGAAGCGCCACCCCGCAGAGTTGAAAAAACTGATGCGGAGTGGCGCGCGCTTTTAAGTGAAGAGGAATTTTATATTACCCGCAGAAAGGGCACCGAGCGCGCCTTTACGGGTGCCTACTGCGAAGCCCACGAGCCAGGCTTGTATGCGTGCCGGTGTTGTGGTACGGTGCTCTTCGACTCGCGCACCAAGTTTGAGTCGGGTACAGGCTGGCCCAGCTTTACGGTGCCCGTAGAAACTAATGTAATAAAGTACACCAAAGACACGAGCCACGGTATGATACGCGTGGAGGTAGAGTGCAATGTGTGCGACTGCCACTTGGGTCATGTTTTTCCGGATGGTCCGCCCCCAACCGGGTTGCGGTATTGCATTAACTCGGCATCGGTTACGCTGGTAGCGGAAGGTTAAGTTTAGTTTAGAAGGGTGCCACCTTTAACGACCCGGATGAGCTCTTTTTTATTCGGAAGGAAGCGTTTGGGGTCTGATTAGTTTCGGCTTCAACGCTGCCAAATGTGTGTAGTATCAAAAAATTCAACTAACCTGTAGCTCCGTAGGAGCGATACTGAATGGAGATTGATCCGCATTGTCCTGAGGCAGAGACAATGCGTGAAGAAGTCCTGTCTGCAGGGCAGCCGAATGTTTATAGCATCGAAAATTCAACTAACCTGTAGCTCCGTAGGAGCGATATGAAATGGAGATTGATCTACATCGTCCTGAGGCAGAGACGATGCGTGAGGAAGTCCCGGCTGCAGCGCAGCCAAATGTTTATAGCATCGAAAATTCAACTAACCTGTAGCTCCGTAGGAGCGATACTGAATAGGAATGGTTGAATATGCATCGTTCTGAGGTCGAGATGTTGCAATCCAAAAATTAATAGTTGAATGACTAAAATTGTGTACGTATTAATTATATAATGTAAATCATTAGTGGCCATTAAAAATATTTAAAACGTTCTTTGAAATCTTGATTTACAAGGGTTTAGAATCTTAAACTGACGGTGACGATTTGAACCATAGATTCGAGAAAAATCGAATTTATGCACACTGGC
>JAFLBQ010000011.1 GCA_017303805.1 Cytophagales bacterium
ACCGCCAACAATGCATATGAGCAATGGCGGGCGCGCACTTCTGTTACAATTTCTTTATATTTGGAAGTGCCGCGCTTCGAGCATAGTATAGAGTGTATTTCCCGCCACTGCTCATATGCTAACCGTTAGCGGTCATTGTAACGGACGAAACAACCCGACAGAAAAGTAACGGAAAATGAAACAGACAATTATTTATTTTGCATTGACAATTTTCACATTGACATCGTGCAACAACAAAACAGAAAACACAGATAAGAGTATGGCGACAACAACAAGCAATAGTTTGACTTTTAAGAATGGATATTCTGAAGTGAATGGATTGAAAATGTATTATGAAATTCACGGACAAGGAAAACCAATTGTTTTAATTCACGGTGGCGGTTCAACAATTCAGACAAACTTTGAGAAAATCATACCATTGTTTGCCAAAAATAGACAGGTAATTGCAGTTGAGCTTCAAGCTCACGGACGGACAAATGACAGAAATGCTGACCTAACATTTGAACAGGACGCAGATGATGTTGCTACACTTCTCAAAAACCTAAAAATAGAAAAGGCGGACTTTTTCGGTTTTAGCAACGGTGGGACAACTACTTTACAAATCGCTATTCGACACCCTGAATTAGTTGACAAAATGATTTTAGGTTCTGCACTTGCCAAACGTAACGGAGTTCCTGACTGGTTTTGGGGTTTTATGTCGCAAGCAAAATTGGAAAATATGCCTGAGCAACTAAAAGAAGGTTATAAAAAAGTTGCGGCTGACACAAATGGTTTACAAGTTATGCACGACAGAGATGCCAAGAGAATGGTAAACTTCAAAGACATTCCAGATGAACAAATTAAATCTATAAAAGCACCGACTTTAATCATCATTGGCGACAAAGACGTTATTACACCCGAACACGCAATTGAATTGCACAGACAAATTAAAAATTCTGATTTAGCAATTATTCCAGGCGGACACGGTCAATACATTGGAGAAATTACAACCATAACAACCGACTTTAAAGAAAGCGACCTTGTAGTTCCAATGTTTGAAAAATTCCTTGACAAGAAAGCAAAAGAAACAATGAACAATTAACAAACTAATATGAGCAAAATAATCTTTGACAGCGGAATATCACTTGACGGTTTTTTCGCAGGAGATAACAGAAGTCCAAAAAATCCTATGGGTGGTGTTTCAGGACAAATTCATTCATGGATGTTTAACCAAAAAGCTTTTTGGGAATATCTTGGATTTGAAGGAGGAAAAGAAGATGGTGCTGACGGAGTATACATTAGAGAAACAATCGCCAGAACGGGAGCATTCATTATGGGCAAACGAATGTTTGAAGAAGGCGAAGCAAGTTGGCCAAATGACCTATACAAAGCAGATGTTTTTGTTTTAACTCACGAAATACGAGAACCTTGGGTTCAAGAAGGCACGACAACATTTTACTTCATAAATGACGGAATAGAAAGTGCTTTGGAAAAGGCAAGACAATCGGCAAAAGGAAAGGACATAAGAATACAAGGTGGTGCAAACACAATTCAACAGTTTTTGAATGCAGGACTTATTGACGAGTTTTTTTTACATATAGCACCAGTTTTTTTAGGTAGTGGAATTAGACTTTTTGACGGCATTGACAAAGACAAATATGATTTAAAAATTACAGAAGTTATACCTTCTGACTTGACAACACATTTAAGATATAAACTGACTAAAAAATAAAAACAACGAACCGCTAACAGCAGTTTGGCAAAATGGCGGGTTTAGTGCTAAATTCAACGGCAGTACTTCGATTCAACTTTTGTGCAAAACTGAACATTTGTGCTTCGATTTCCGCCACTTCGCCAAGCTGCAAAACGTTGTAGCTCATGCGCTGACTCCGCGGAAAGCGATGACTAACTTGAAAAAATTAATTTACGCAGACAACTAATGATACAAATTATTAACAAGGACAAGCTGTTCACATGGATTAACATAGGACTTGTAATAAGTTTTGTAATATTCATCTACTTTGACTTGATATATTTGGGATTTGCAACCTGCTTTACAGCCATGGGACTTCTTTCTTTGACAGCAGTTTATTTAAATATTAAACCTTTAGGGGTTGGAATTGGTGGGTTTGACCATGCAATGAGACAAATCTTTAAAGAGTATTACAATAGATATTTCAATCTGACTTTTGGAATAATTGAATTAATATTTGGAATTGGTTCAATTATAAAATTAGTTAACTGAAAGAGTACTCAGTGACAAGAAAGTGGATGACAATATTGACCTTAATTATTTACCTTTTGGTAATTGGACTTTTGACAATCTACTATGGACATAACTTTTCAAAATTCGTTCACTACAAGGGTGACGAGTTTAACTATTACGTTCTGTTCCTGCTGACAAGTTCTGCGATTTTTAACGTAATCATTTCACAGACGACAAAGATATTAAGCCTAAAATTTGGACTACTCACCACATTGCTCAATGGTTTCATTTCATTAGTACTTGGCTTTATATTTTGGACAGTGACTGAGATAAGCGGAATACCAAGACACTTGATTTTTATTTATGGCGGATGCTACTTATTAGTTTTATCCTCACTGACAATTTGGAAAGTTGCAAAGCACAAAGATTGATTATGGACTCGTTTGCGTCAACAGTAATTAACGGTGGACTTGAGACAAGTCCAAATTAAAAAGTACCGGTTGACGCGCACGAGCTACAACACCGTGTTTATTTAATTGCGGGGTACGGTGTGGCAATTACGTTTTGGTTTATTAATTTAGTCCGCTGTAGGCGGACAGTTGCGGAGCAAGTCGGGCTTGACCTTTAGACTTGCATTACCAAAATATTACTACAGACCACATTCATTATCATAATTTTCTTTTTTGCTTCTTTTTTCTTTTGTGGAAGGTGTGAAATTGTGGACAAGTTAAACACCGGCAGGGGCGAATTATGGGCTTAACCAGGTTATCAGACCTATGGAATGATTCAATCCCCTGCCGGTTTTCTGAACAGGCACCGTATAGAAATTAAGGCGCAAGGGCCTAGTATCAAGGTTTTGGTTGTGTTCAGAAATGTTTAACGAAAACCGATTCGTAAACTGTAAACCAAATGTAATGAACTCAGCGAAAAATTTTATCGGGGCGGATGTATCAAAAAAGACCCTGGACCTGTGCTCGGGCGGCATTAAGGAGCATGAGCAGTTCATTGACCCCCGGCTTGTTTTATTCCGCGTGTGTTTACGCGCTTCATAGCCAGGAAATTAATCAATGTCCCCAGTACAGGTTCTATAGTTGCTCTGCCCAAGTTTCTTCAGCTTCTTGGCATAGTCCGTTTGCATAGGGGGACAAATAAAAAAATGCCGGCAAAATCCGGCATTTTCTTACACTTGATATAAAAGATCTTGTCTGAATTTAAGACTTGGTTACTCCGATTTTGGTTTACCCGATCCGGAGATCGACTGGCGCATGTCTGTATCAGCCTGAACGTTTTGCATTTTATAGTAGTCCATCACACCCAGGTTGCCTTTTAAGAAGGCTTCGGCAATCGCTTTTGGAATTTCGGCTTCGGCCTGAATCACATTCGCTCTCGCTTCCTGTGCTTTGGCAATCATTTCTTGTTCCATTGCTACCGCCATGGCTCTTCTTTCTTCTGCGCGGGCTTCCGCTACTTTCAAATCGGCAGCAGCCTGATCGGTTTGCAACTTTGCACCTATGTTAGCACCTACATCTACATCAGCAATATCGATGGAAAGAATCTCGAAGGCGGTTCCTGCATCCAACCCACGCGAAAGCACAAGCTTTGAAATCTTGTCGGGGTTTGCCAACACCTCTTTGTGCGATTGTGCCGAACCAATGGAGGTTACAATACCTTCGCCCACACGCGCAAGAATTGTGTCTTCACCGGCACCACCTACCAGTTGCTGTATGCTGGCGCGCACAGTAACCCGCGCAATAGCTATTAGCTGAATACCATCGGCCGCCACGGCAGCAACTTTAGGAGTGGTAATCACTTTGGGGTTAACCGAAATCTGCACCGCTTCAAACACATCGCGGCCCGCAAGGTCGATTGCCGTTGCTTGTTTAAAATCCAGGTTAATGTTTGCTTTTTCTGCAGAGATAAGCGCTCGAATAACATTGGGTACGTTACCACCAGCCAGGTAGTGCGTTTCCAATTCGTTGGTGGTAACTTTTAGGCCCGCTTTGTTGGCAGTAATTAACGAGTTAACAATTACTCCGGGTGGCACTTTTCGGATCCGCATCCCGATAAGGGAGCCAATAGTTACTTTAACACCGGCAAATATGGCGGTAATCCACAACCCTACCGGAACAAAGTAGAGGAAGATAAAAAAACCTATTACCGCAACGAATACAATAAAAATGAGTACTAAGCCATCCATAATTTTAAATTAAAGGTTCTACAATTATTTGATTCGAATTGATTTGTGTTATGCGTACGGAACACCCGCTTTGCAGGTAGGCGCCCGTTGTTTTTACTTCATAAATTTTTTCGCCCAGTTGCGCTTTGCCAACCGGTCTTAGTGCAGAAGTTGTTTTTCCTTCCATGCCCACCGCCAGCGCCAAGGTGCTTCCTTCGTTTACTTTACTTTCTATGCTCGATTGTAGCGAAAACTGACTCCACACATTTGTTTTAAAAGAATAGTAAAAAACGAGCCCCGAAATAACCGCAGTTACCCCAACCATTACCCAGCCTACTTCGCTGCCAAAGTAGCTAAAGGCAAAGCCAACCCCGGCAATCAGAAAAATAAATCCTATTATTCCTACTACCGTAGTGCCTGGTACAAAAATAATTTCTGCCACCACTAACGCAAGCCCAAAAAGAATCAGACTACAAACTGTTATCCACTCTATCACGCTAAACTGAATTACACAACTCCTCTAAAAATAGTTAAAATTTGTGGTTTCTGATTTTTAATAAGCCCTTGCAAAAAGTACGCGTTTGGTAGATGGTTTTCCCGAATACACGCACACCCCGGCCTCTTCTTTAAAATCTAAGGGAATGCACCGGATGGTAGCCTTGGTTTCTTCCTTAATAGCAGCTTCTGTCTGGGTGGTACCATCCCAATGGGCAGCTACAAACCCTCCTTTTTCGTCCAGCACTTTTTTAAACTCTTCATACGAATCAACCCGGGTGGTCATTTGGGTACGGAAATCCAACGCCTTTTGGTAAATGTTGTGCTGAATTTCATCCAGCAGAGCCGGTATGGTGGTGGCAAGTGCATCTAAGGCAATTACTTGTTTTGCCTTGGTATCTCTTCGGGCTACTTCTGCGGTTTTGTTTTCCAGGTCGCGTGGCCCAATAGCAATGCGCACCGGCACACCTTTCAATTCGTATTCGGCAAACTTGAACCCAGGCTTGTGTGTGTCGCGGTTATCAAACTTTACCGAAAAGCCTTGCTGGCGCAGGGCGTTGGCAATGGCATTGGCCTGCTCCGAAATGCGGGCCAGTTCATCTTCCGTTTTAAAGATAGGCACAATAACCACATGAATAGGTGCCAGCTTTGGTGGCAAAACCAAACCATCGTCATCTGAGTGGGCCATAATTAATGCTCCCATTAAACGGGTGCTTACCCCCCACGAAGTGCCCCACACTTTTTCGAGTTTGCCTTCTTTGTTGGTAAACTGTACATCAAAAGCATTGGCAAAATTTTGTCCCAAAAAATGTGAGGTTCCGGCTTGCAAGGCTTTGCCATCTTGCATCATAGCCTCAATACAATAGGTATCTACGGCTCCGGGAAAGCGCTCGCCTTCGGACTTGCGTCCTGTTACTACAGGCATGGCCATAAATGTTTCGGCAAACGTTGCATACACTCCCAGCATCCGCTCGGTTTCTTCCACAGCTTCTTTGGCGGTAGCATGTGCCGTGTGGCCTTCTTGCCAAAGAAATTCGGCCGTGCGCAAAAAAAGCCGGGTTCGCATTTCCCAACGCACCACGTTGGCCCATTGGTTTATGAGTAATGGAAGGTCGCGATACGATTGAATCCACTTTTTGTAGGTGCTCCAGATAATAGCCTCGCTGGTTGGGCGCACCACCAACTCTTCTTCCAGTTTTGCTTCAGGATCTACCATTAACTTGCCCTTATTCTGAGGATCGTTTTTAAGCCGGTAGTGTGTAACAATCGCGCACTCTTTGGCAAAGCCTTCCGCATTTTTCTCCTCCGCTTCGAACATGCTCTTGGGAACAAACAGGGGAAAGTAGGCATTGGTATGGCCGGTGTCTTTAAACATTTTGTCCAATGCCTGTTGCATTTTCTCCCAAATGCTATACCCGTATGGCTTTATTACCATGCAACCCCGCACATCGGAGTTTTCGGCCAGGTCGGCTTTTTTAACCAAATCAATATACCATTGCGCGTAGTCTTCGCTCCTGCTTGTTAGCTCTTTTCCCATCGGATTTTAACCTAAAATTTCTTAAATTTGAATGTTTCGGCAAATATAGAAGGTGGTTTGACTGTTGGCGACCCGGTTTGAAAAATAAACCCTTAAAAAAATGGCATAACTACCACGCTAAACCAAGCGAAATTTGCACGATTTAACTGTTAAACTTGTTGTAGAAACATATACCCGAAAGGGCAACTTGCGTTAAAGAGATTGTGAACCAAAACTTAAAGCGTATGAAATCCAAAATCAATTTAGTGGGCATGCTGATGGTGGCAACAGTAGGAGTTGTAGGAGCGCAGCAGGCAGAATTCGATGACATGTATTTCAGATCCGGTGACCGTGCAAAAGTTGCCGCTGCCAAGCCGCTTTCAGGGTTGGCCAGTTATCAATCTGATGTGCGCACGCCTATAAACCCAACCGATAGCTATTCGGCACGCAACGTTAACCCGGAATATATTTCGCAATCGGTTAACCCGGCCTCGCAACAAGAGGTAAGTTATTTCTCATCCGATTATGTTCCTACCGCAGTAAATCAGAATCTATACAATGGTACTGCCAATTGGAATTACTACGGGGTAAACAACCCTTATATGCGCAGCGGTTACAATCCATATTGGATCAACTCCCCCTGGGGCTACGATCCTTACGGTTTTAATTCCTTCTATCGCCCGGGCTTTAGCATGTCGCTGGGCTGGGGAATGATGAACACCTGGAACTCGTGGGGCTACTCTCCTTACTGGAATAGCTATGCGATGAACTCCTGGGCGTGGGATCCATGGGGCTACAATTACTATAATCCATGGGGTTGGAACTCATGGGGATTGGGTAACTCATGGTATAGACCTACAGTAATTGTGGTTGGCGATGGTAGCAACCGTGTAGTTTACGGCAAAAGAAATTCACGATCGTCAGACATAAACAACAACATGGCTGTGGGCAATGGTGGCAGCAGGGCAGCGATACAAAGTGCTGATGGATCCCGCGCTAATACCAATGGCCGCGTTGCCAGCAATACCAATGCACGCGAAGGTTATTATCAGCGTGGCTGGAGAACCAATTCTGATGCTGCGTCTAATTCCGGAAGCCGCACTGTATGGAACAATTCCGGTACCTCGGGTACTTCGGGTAATCGCACTTCAATTTTTGATAGTGGCGGCTCGAATCGTTCGTCTTCTGGCTGGACAAATTCAGGAAGTTCTTCCAGAAGCTCGGGTGGTTTTTCCGGAGGTAGCAGTGGCGGTGGAAGCCGCAGTGGTGGCAGTTCAGGCGGTTCATCGGGTGGATCGCGGGGCCGCAACTAACCTTAATCGGATTTTTTAACAACAAAAACTTTCAGGTATGAAAAGGATGGGCACATTGCTCGCTGGCATTGCCATGGCTTTACCATGGGTTGTGCAAGCTCAAAGCTTTACAGAAACTGCATTATTATTTAGTCGCACTCAAACCGGAGGAAGCGCGCGCATCCAAGGTATGGGTGGCGTGCAAACCAGCCTCGGTGGCGATTACAGTTCCGCATTTTCCAACCCGGCAGGGCTGGGGATGTTCAACCGTTCAGAATTTACTATTTCGCCAGGGTTTTCTACGGCTAACCTGCAAAGTTCTTACTTCAACACCTCGGTATCAGAAAATAAAAGCAACCTTCAACTTCCGGGCTTTAGCATGGTTTTTCAAAACGATCAGGATGGCCGCAGCGGATTTTTAAGTGGCACCTTTGCCGTTAGTTACAACCGGGTTAACAGCTTTAATCAAACATTCAGTTACCAGGCTAACAACCCCACCTCGTCTATCATCTATTATTTTATTTCGGATGCGGATGGCTATGCCGCTTCGGCATTCAATACAAATGGCGCATTGAACAACACAGTTACCTGGTTGGGCTACCAGAACTTCTTGTTAGAGGAAGACCCTGATGCGGCCACGCATTACTATTCCGTTGTAGGCGGGTTTCCATTTCAATCTGAAAACGTGCAATACAAGGGGTACCAGGGCCAATGGAATTTATCGTATGGAGCTAACTTATCCGACAAAGTTTTTCTGGGTGCCGGCTTGGGTTTAACCACGCTTCGGTTTAGTTCTAAAAAAACATTTCGCGAATCCTTTGAGGGTGAACCTCTCAACTCGCTCTTGTTGGAAGAGAATCTGAACATCCGCGGCTCGGGCATAAATGCCACGTTGGGTATTATCGGAAGACCAATCGATTTGATACAGGTGGGTTTTTCTTATACTACGCCCACCCTTTACAGTATTACCGATGTTTACAGCGCCAGCATGGCAACCAACTGGAATAACTATGATTATTATCAAGACGGTAGCCAATTTCTGAATTCCGTATCGGACCAGATAGATGAGGTGGTGTCGGAGTATTCTCTTAAAACACCCGGCAAGGTTAGCGTTGGGGCAGCCGTGTTTATTGGTACCAATGGCTTTATTTCTGCCGATGTAGATTTCGTAAACTATAGCGGAGCCCGGTACTCTTCCGGGATTAGTGGAATTTCATTTTCTGGTGACAATGACGACATCAAGAAATTATATCAACCCACCGCCAACTTTAGGTTAGGTGGTGAATTTCGGCATAAAAATTTAAGATTCAGGTTGGGTGGTTCTTATATGCCCGATCCGTTTCGCACGGAACAAAATAATATCAACCGCGCTGTTACCAGCTACTCTGGCGGGGTTGGCTATCGCACTAAAAAGTTTTATGCTGATTTTGCATTGGTATTTGCAGAAGGCCAAAGCACCTACCGGCCTTACCGGCTAAATACCAATAGCCCGATCGTTAACCTGGATGGCACGCGCACTTTTGGAATGGTAACCTTAGGGTTCCCTTTTTAAGGCTTGAACAATTGCAAGCAAATCGTTTGCGTGAAACGTTCCGCTAAGCGTATGATGGGCCTGGCTGTAGAACTGAACCCGCTGCGAACGCAGAAATTCAATCTTATCTTTTAACTCATCGGGAGCTAAGGTGGCCAGCAAGGGGCGTTCTTCCTTGTTGGAGTTTAGGATGCGGGTGGTGATTTCGCGGGTGGCTACATCTAAAAAAATGGTTATACCCGTTGCATTCATGTAATTCATAGTGTTGTGAAATACCGGGGCACCACCACCGGTGGCCATTACAAACTCGCGGTTAGACTCGCTTAGCTGGCGCAATGTTTCGGCCTCCTGTTTTCTGAAAAAACTCTCGCCATATTGTTTAAAAATAATTCGAACAGACTGGCCCACGTATTTTTCAATCTCGGCATCCAAATCGATAAACGGAATGCGAAGTTGCTGAGCCAGTTGTTTGGCTAGGGTGGTCTTTCCACAACCCGGCAACCCGATTAAGTAAATTTTCATTTTAGAAGGTCTAGCACGGTGCTGGCCGAAGGTATGTCGTTATGATGCCAATTGCCAAGCACGGTACCGTTTTTCCAAAGTGCCACCCCGGGGTTGGAACGAATGATGGTTTTTAGCACGGTGGCATCTGCGTAGTAATAAGGTACTGCCAATTGATTTTCGTGGCGGAACGCTTCCATAACTTCAGCCGCAGAGGACGTGAGCACAAAACAATCCACCTTACCCTCCAACCCACGGGTGAGCTCGCGCAGAGCAGCTATGTTCTTTGTTGATGCCTTTTTCACATCGTACACAACTATCAACAACCGGTTGCCTTCAAAAGTATAGGGGGTCATGTCCTCCCCTTCCGGACTGCTAACGGAGTAATCCGTAATCTTCGGTTTAATTTTATCCTGGTTTACCACACGCGAAGAAATGTACTTGTAACCCTCGGCATCGGAGAGAAACTTTGTGTCGCGCACTTGTTTACCATCTTTCTCAAATACATACTCGATAATGGGTTGCTCTGGCGGTAGCATTTGTTGCGGAATGTTATTCCCAACTTTATAGGCCCGAAAATCGATGAAGGGGAGATGGCGGATGGCATAAACACCCAATGCCAAACTAATTACAACCGTGCCGGCAACCACCGCGGTGCCACTGGTTGCTTGCAGTGCCGCCTTATAACTTTTACGATACCAGAATAAGTGCAGCACAAATACCATCAGAACAACATCTTTAATAAACGATTGCCACGGAGTGAGTTTAATGGCATCGCCAAAGCAACCACAGTCTGTTACCTTATCGAAGTAAGCTGAGTAAAACGTTAGGAACGTAAAGAAGGTCATCATGAGCAATAACAGCCAGGCAGTAAGATTCATGCGCCAGAAAATAAGGATTGCAATCCCTAACATTAATTCGAGCACGATCATCACCATGCCAATTTCGAGGGCCCAGGGAATAAAGTAGTGGAAAAACGACCCGAAATCTTCGGCAAACACTTCAAAGTATTCTTCCATTTTAATTTGTGTGCCAATGGGATCGTTCAGTTTGATAAGCCCGGAGAAAATCAACAGGCCACCGACAAAGAACCGCGAGAATTGATCGATGATTTTCTTAGTAAATAGTCCATAGTCCATAGTCGATAGTCTATTGTTTAGTTTGAAATTGCATATTTCATTTGAGTTTGTTCACCTATTTGGCTATCGATTAAATACTTTAGACTATTTACTAAAGACTAACTACTACACTCAACCATCAGACCATTGACAGTTTAATCATACAAAACACCGCATAGTTGATCATATCCTGATAGTTTGCTTTTACTCCTTCGCTTGCCAATGTTTTACCCTGGTTGTCTTCAATTTGTTTCACTCTTAACAATTTCATAAGAATTATGTCCGTCATGGAACTCACCCGCATCTCGCGCCAGGCTTCATCATAATCATGATTTTTATTTTGCAACAGGCTGAATGTTTCGCCTACGGCTGCATCGTATAGCGGTTCCAGTTCTTTAAAATTCAGTTCCAACTTGTCCGAGGCATCCAGCCGAAGTTGAATCATAGCAATAATGCAATAGTTAATAATGCCTATAAATTCATCTTTAATCGAGTCATCTACTTTTTGAGTTCCTTTTTCCTGAATGCTGCGAATGCGTTGCGCCTTAATAAAAACCTGATCGGTTATGGAAGGAAGTCGCAGCACCCGCCAGGCCGTACCATAATCGTGGGTTTTGCTGGCAAACAATTCTTTGCACGTGGCTATCACCTGTTTATATTCGTGGGTTGTTTTTTCATTCATGGCGGTGCAAAATAAAATATTTTCAGTCAACAAAACACTGAATGTGCGGGGGCGCCTGGTTGATCTTTCCCAACCAAAAATAATGGGGATTCTGAACGTAACGCCCGATAGTTTTTATAGTGGCAGCCGCGTTACGGATTGCGATACGGCCATGCGCACCGTGGAGGCAATGGTAACTGCAGGGGCCGACATGGTAGATGTGGGTGGCTATTCATCGCGCCCGGGTGCCGATGAGATCCCGGAAACGGCAGAATTGAAACGCGTGGTGCCGGTAATTGAGGCGCTTCGAAAAAACTTTCCAACCCTTATTCTTTCTATCGACACCTTTCGCAGCGAAGTGGCAGAGGCTGCACTTTATGCCGGGGCTGATATGATTAACGATATTACTGGCGGGGCGGATGAACGCATGTATGCTGTGGCAGCCCACGCGCATGCACCCTATGTGCTCATGCACATGCGGGGCACTCCGCAAACCATGAATCAATTAACTAACTACGAAGACCTGAATCGGGAAATGGTTGACTTCTTTGCGCTACGGCTTGAAAAAATCCGGCAGGCAGGCGTGCCCGATGTGGTGCTCGACCCGGGCTTTGGGTTTGCAAAAACCGCAGCTCAGAATTTTAAATTGCTCGGAAACCTTGAGCGGCTACTCGTATTCGAAAAACCGTTGCTCGTGGGCCTCTCGCGCAAGTCAATGATTTGGCGAACTTTACAAACCAATCCCGATGAGGCGCTTACCGGCACCATTGCGTTAAACACCGTAGCGATACTGAAGGGGGCTTCCATTTTAAGAGTGCACGATGTAAAGCCGGCCCGCGAAGTGATAACATTGATGAGTCAATTATAAGAGCCCGGTTTTATTACCTTTGTTACCGATGGTACTGGCATTTAAAATAGGATTTCTGGAGATAAGCTGGGTTGATCTGGTGGACATTGGCCTAGTGGCCGTCTTATTGTACCAGGTGTACAAACTTATACGTGGTAGTATTGCAGTTAAAATCTTTTTGGGCATCCTGGCGCTCTACCTTATTTATTTGATTGTGCGGGCTGCGCAAATGGAGTTGCTTACAACCATCTTGGGGCAATTTATGGGTGTGGGGGTTCTGGCTATGATTATTTTATTTCAGCCGGAGATTAGAAAATTTTTATTGCTGATTGGGCGCAGCACCGAAATCAATCGCGATAGCATTTTAAAAGGCCTGGCCCACTGGCGCACCGAACACCCGGAAGAATTTGACGTGCACGAATTAATGGAGGCCATCAAAACCCTGAAAGCCACGCGCACCGGGGCGTTGATTGTTTTTTCGCGCGATATAGAGCTAAAGTTTTATGCCGAAACCGGAGATGCCCTGGATGCCCGGGTAAGTAAGAAACTGCTACTTTCTATTTTCAATAAGAACACCCCGCTGCACGATGGTGCGATTATTATTTACAAAGGCCGCATTAAAGCTGCCCGCTGCGTTTTACCGGTAAGCGAAAATGATCATTTGCCCTCGCACTTTGGACTTCGGCACCGATCGGCAATGGGCATGAGCGAAGTTACTGATACCCTCGTGCTGGCCATCTCCGAAGAGACCGGCCGTTTGATTCTGGCCCGCAATGGCAAATACTTGCGCAGCCTTAAATTAAAACAAGTGGAGCAACGCATTCTTGAATACCTGCACAACGAAGAACCCAAAACATGGGAAGAAATGCCGGAAGAAAGTGAACCGGTTGAGGAGATCAAGGCCCATTAGAAACAATGGGTAATGCTATCAGTTCGACAAAGGTTCTAGTAACACATAGTGAGTGTTTTGTATTGCAAGTTGTCACCTATCAGTTTTAAAATTAATCCGATCTAAATTTCATTATCCATGAGCCGGATCTTACTTATTATCCTGGCATCGGCAACGGTAGCGCACAGCCAGTCGATCGAAACAATCATTCAGAAAGGCCATGAACTTGCCGTGGTGGCTGTGGCCATTAGCCCCGACAGTAATTATGTGGCAACCGCCAGCCGCGATAAATCTGCTAAACTTTGGGAGTTAAGTACAGGCCGGGAAGTGCGCAGCTTTCTGGGGCACCAGGCTTCGGTAATTGCACTTGATTTTAGTAGCGATGGAAAATATTTACTTACCGGTGGCAACGATCGTACGGCAAGACTGTGGGATGTTAAAAGTGGCAAACAACTTTTAGCCATTGCCCTCGATGACACCGAATCGTATAACAAGCGGTATGGCTCCGGCCAGGAACGCATCAATGCTGTAGCCTTCGACCCACATGGAAAGTACTTTGTTACCCTCGGGCAAATGGTGCACGTGTGGGAGTTTCCCAGCGGTAAAAAAATTACCTCGTGGATGGTAGCCCAGGGAAATCGCGGAGCGGAAAGTTTAGCGGTAAGTGCCGATGGACAATGGCTTGCCGTTGGCACCGATGCTACGGTAGATGTATATACCACCAAAGACTGGAAGCAGGTGCATACAATAAAACCCCGTGCCTACTCTTCGTGCGGTGGTTGTTTTGCCGATCAGGCATTTACCCCCGACAGTCGTTACCTAATTAAAGCCACTCAAAAAGAAGTTGTAAAGTACGACCTCGCCCAGGCCCGACCGGTTACTACGTTTAGTAAATCGATTGATGACGTTACTGCGGTGGACGCCAGCAAGGATGGAAAAAGAATTTTAACGAGTACAAAACAACTGGTAACCCTCTACAACGATAAGGGCGATTCGTTGTTCTCCATCGATCCACAATTGAAAGGCGAGATTACCCAGGCACGTTTTACCAATTCGGGCAAAGAAGTATTGGTAGCCTGCGACAACAACATTGTAATGATTTACAATGCAGCTACCGGTAAAAAGAAAAGTGAACTCACCGGCTTTCTCAATCAGCGCGATAAAGGCGGCCTGACCTACGACCCTAATTCCTATTGGGATTCTTACATAGCCCGGTATGTTCGGTATAAGAATAATCTTTTACTAAGTCGCGATGGCAAATCGCTTTTGAAAGGGAAGTTTGGCAACAAACTTAAAAGCTGGGACATTGCCACCGGCAAACCGAAAATAGAATTTACCGGCCACGAAAAAGCTGCATTGTGCTATCAATACTCTGCCGATGGCAAAAAATTGATAACAGGTGGTGGCGATGGCGCACTTATTTTATGGAATGTCGAAAAAGGCGATACCATATTCACGATCAAATCGTATCAGCAACCGGTGTTCGATGTACATTTCAACAGCGATGAGACGCTAATTCTTAGCAGCAGTTGGGACGGCACGGTTAAAATTCATGATGTAAAAACAGGTAAACGATTGCAGTATTTTGAATTAAAGGAAGGCTCGGCCTATGTTTCGTTGTTTAGCAAAAACGATTTGTATGTGTTTACGGCTACGCTGGGCGATAATACCGATAAACTTCAGATGCGCGAAGTCGATTCGAAAAAAATTGTTCGCACGTTCGAAGGGCATACCGATGTGATCACCTCATTGGTTCAATCCAGAGATGGCAAGAAACTGCTATCGGCCAGCTGGGATGGTACCATCCGTTTGTGGGATGTGGCCACCGGTTTGGCAGAAAAAAAATTTACCGGCCACAAAGGCGCGGTACATGTGGCCTTGCTTAATACTACCGAAACCGGAATTTACAGTGCCGGGGCCGATCGCATCATCCGCTTGTGGGATGCAAACAGCGGCAAGGTTTTAAAAACATTCGAAGGCCATGTGGCTGAAATAACTTCGTTGCTATTAACGCCCGATGAAAAAATGCTGATTAGCCACAGCCTGGACGGAGTAACCAAGTTTTGGGATTTAACAACCGGCAAAGAATTTTTTGAACACATTCACTTTGGTGATAAAGAATGGATGGTAAAAAATCCGGAAGGATATTTTAATGGCACAGATGGCGCACGGCAATACATTCATTTTGTGGATGGATTAAAAACTTATGCCGTAGATCAGTTTTTCCATGAATTCTACCGGCCCGATTTGTTGCCGCGTATTTTTCAAAGTAGGGGTAACGAAAACCTGAAAGGGATTCAAGGTAAACTAAACAGCGCACCGCCACCCGGTGTAAAAATTGCAACCCTTCCGGGCGATGAAACCACACAAACCGAAGTATTGATTCGGCTAACTGATACCGGTAGCGGTATTGAATTCGTAAAACTTTTTCACAACGGAAAAAGTGTTCCGATAGAAAAATCAAAACTTACCCTGCCTTCACGCAAAGGCGAAAGCACCACATATCGCCACACATTAACACTCATAAATGGAACTAATACCATTACCGCCTCAGCAACCAATAAAGAAAAAATTGAATCCGACCCACAATCAGTGGAGATTGTGGCCGATCACGGTGGAAAGAGCAGCACGTGCTACATCCTTTCGGTGGGAATCAATCAGTATAAAAATCCAAAGATGACCCTGAACTATGCCAAACCGGATGCCGAATCGTTTGGTAAAGTATTAGATGAAAAAGGTAGTTTATTTAAGGGTCTTGAGTTACATACATTGTACGATGCAGATGCATCGCGCGCTAACATTCTGAAAAAGTTAGACGATCTGGCCGGAAAGATTCACCAGGAAGATGTGTTTATTTTTTATTATGCCGGGCATGGTAGTATGGTGGATAACCAATTCTTTTTTATTCCTACGGAAAGCAGTCGCTTGTATGATTTAAGCGCGTTACAAAAAGAAGCAATTGAAGCAAGTGTACTTCAAGACAAACTGAAAAACATAAAGGCACTGAAGCAATTGATTGTTATGGACGCCTGTCAATCGGGTGCATCGGTGGAATTGTTGGCCACACGTGGAGCCGCAGAAGAAAAGGCAATTGCACAACTCTCGCGAAGTGCCGGCATTCATGTAATGGCTTCGGCTGGCAGCGAACAGTTTGCTACCGAGTTTGCTGAATTAGGGCATGGACTATTTACTTACTTGTTAATTAAAGCCTTGCAAGGCGATGCCGATGGTGCACCTAAAGATGGAAAGGTTACTATCTACGAATTGAAATCCTACCTCGATGATCAGGTGCCGGAAATGACACAAAAATTAAAGGGCAAGCCGCAGTATCCCTACACATTTTCGCGTGGGCAGGATTTTCCGGTAGTGATTGAGAAGGAGAAGTGAAAATAGTTACTGGTTGCTGGTGCCTGGTTGCTGGTGTCTGGTTACTGGTGGAAGTAAGTCACTGATTACTGATTACTGATAACCGATTACCAATTACTAATACATAAGTCTTTTACGTTATCCTCAGAAATTTCCTACCTTCGTACTCCATAAACCAACACGTATGTTGAATGGAAGAAGCAAACCCGGTTAAATTTTACCTTGCCAGGTATTTTTTCCTGGCGCTTAGCGCGCTTCAAGGACTGGCCTCAGCACTCATGCTCCTGCAATTTGGAGATTCACCCAAAGCCAGATTTGTTGCATTCTCTCTCTTTACGCTCGCGTTAATTTTTTTCTCGTTGCATCTGCTTTGGTCTAAACACATCAGGCGCGTGGCCATCAGCAAAAAGAAAATTGAATTGATTAAGCCCGGCAAAGAGAAGAGTTACGAGTGGGATGATGTAAAGAGTTTAAAACTCATCCCATTTCTCAACATGTATTCACTTAAGTTGAAGGGAAAGAAAAACAAAATCTATTTTTTACCAGCAGGTGATACACAAGCCATGTTCGGAATTTTTTCGGCTGATTCGGATTTGATTCCGAAGAAGGTACGGTAGGTTATTGACCCGATCTTTTCAGGTAGTTGCTCAACATCTCTTTGTAGAATGGTTTATCGGAGAGTTGAGTGGCTAATTCGTAATGCACTTGGGCTTCTCTCGAAACGCCCCAACTTGCTAACTCATAAAAATAACCAGTCATTAAAGCGGCACAGGCCCCTGTTCGATTTAGTCTAAATTTTCTAGCCTCAACCCCTTGAGGGATTTACAGGTATTCCACTCCAATGGATCTCTGATAAGTACTTAAATGTTCATCTTTTGATGGGGATTCAAGATAGTATGAATCTCACTTAACGTAATAGCTGTGTCACTACTCCATTCAACAGGAATACCGGTTGAATGGATTAAGACCAGATAACCGCTATCAGTCACATGAATTGTTTCATCCAGACGTTTGTCTAAATTCTTTAAGTGTGTTCCATTATTTAAAGATGCTTTCTCAGCATATAATACCTGAAAGACCGGGATGTTTTGAGCTGTTAAATCTTGATAAAAAACGCAAAAGAGAATCAGGCTAAATATTCTCATAACATTGATTTGATTTTACTTAATCAACTTTTGCGAAAGAAAATCACAAATCACTATTTCATCTGAATTATTCAAATATGCCACCGTATATTTTTTCTTAAATGTGGCACATCTGTAATTCAAAACCTGCCAGGGTTCATACGAACAAGGTCTGTGAACAAACTTTTCATTTGCCAAGTTTTTGTAAAAAGTGAAAGCCTGATCAACAAATTTTTTGGCTGTTTCAGGCATTCCTTGTGACTCAATGAAGAATGCTATTCTAGCTACCTCATGCGTAACAGGTTCTAGAATTACAACTTTTCTTTTGCCCACTTATCAATTAGTTTGTAAGCCATCTTTTTTCCGGCAGCCAAACTCATTTTTTTTGCCATCGGTGCTTTGCGAGCGGCCTTAGTCAGTAGTGATTCATATTCCTTCTGGCTAATCACCACAAATTTCTTCTTATCAATCGATACTGTATTCATAGTCTCTAAGATAAAATATTACTTCAACAATTTCAACCACATAGAAACATAGGCCACATAGATTTTCACTTATTATGTGATCCATGTGATTTCTATGTGGTTAAGAACTACTTCAGGACCCCCAACTCTTTCCCCACCTCGGTAAACGCCTGTATCGCTTTATCTAAATGATGTTGCTCGTGCGCAGCGGAAATCTGCACGCGGATGCGCGCCTTCCCTTTGGCTACCACCGGAAAGAAAAATCCAATTACATAAATTCCTTTTTCCAATAAACGCTCGGCAAACTTCTGTGCAAGCGGAGCTTCGTACAACATAATCGGCACAATGGGATGCACACCGGGTTTAATATCAAAACCGGCAGCCGTCATTTTCTCTCGAAAGTATTTTGTGCTTCGTTCCAGCTTATCGCGCAAAGCGGTTGTTTCCGCAAGCATGTTGAACACTTCGATAGAAGCACCTGTAATAGAAGGCGCCAACGTGTTGGAGAATAAATAAGGGCGTGAACGCTGGCGCAGCATTTCAATAATTTCTTTGCGGCCCGAGGTAAATCCACCGGATGCTCCACCCAACGCTTTACCCAACGTGCCGGTAATAATATCCACGCGACCAATAACCCCGCAATATTCCGGCACACCGCGACCAGTCTTACCAATAAAACCCGAAGAGTGACACTCATCTGTCATTACCAAAGCTTCGTATTGATCGGCCAGATCACAAATCTTATCTAACTGCGCAATGGTACCGTCCATTGAAAAGGCGCCATCGGTAACAATCATAATTTGATTGGCTCCGGCTTTACGTGCATCCTCTAATTGTGTTTTCAAATCGGCCATATCGTTATGCTTGTAGCGATAACGCATGGCTTTACACAAACGCACACCATCAATAATAGAAGCGTGATTCAACTCGTCTGAGATAATAGCATCCTTCTCGCCCAGCAACGGTTCAAACACCCCACCGTTCGCATCGAAAGCAGCCGCGTATAGTATAGTATCCTCTGTTCCGAGGAACTCCGAAATTTTTTTCTCAAGCTCTTTATGAATGTCTTGTGTGCCGCAAATAAACCGCACGGACGACATACCAAAACCATGTGTATCGATGGCACGTTTGGCAGCTTCGATTACGCGCGGATGCGAGGAAAGCCCCAGGTAATTGTTGGCGCAAAAATTAATTACTTCCTTGCCATCACTGGTTTTTATATCGGCACCTTGTGGGGTGGAAATAATTCTTTCTTTCTTAAAAAGGCCCGCCTCGCGAATGGCATCAAGTTCTTTTTGCAATACAGGTTGAAGTCGTTTATACATGGCTCAATTAATTTTCGGTTTGGGTTTCATAACAGGTTTGGCAGCCGTGGGTTTAGGCGTTTGCGGTGCCTCCACCCGTAGCGGGTACTTTCTGCGAATGGGATTGATAAGATAAAGCTTTTGTGAAGTAAAGCTGGCCGGGCTAATCTGCTCAAAGAGAGCGCTCCACTCATTCCATAATGCAGGCTCCTTTGCCTGAAAGGCGGCTCCATCAATTCTTTTGCTGATCAGGTATTCTTCGAATGTCATTCGCACTACAATTTTAAAACACCTTCCAATTTCTGTTGGTGCTTTTTTGTCTTGACACAAAAAAGTACCCAAAAGTCAAGACAAAAAGATGCTTCCTTGCACTTGCCCCCACACCCCCGCCTTTTTGGCGGGCCATCGCACTTGAGTTTCAAGATGAATATTCTATAATCTTATGCTTAGCAAAGCTATAAAAAATAAATAGAGGCCAGGTTTAAATCCGCCAATTACCGATCATAATTTATTTAGCAAGTACGGTTTACCTATTGTATACATTACTTTCAATTAATCCGTGTTTATGAAACTTAGAATACTTTGCATAGTCTTCCTTCTTTCAGTAGTTGGCTATGCGCAAGAGAAAGAAAACATCTTAGAGCAACTTCAAAAAGTTGCGGTGGTCGATCAGAAAGTGATGATGCCCATGCGCGATGGCATCCGACTTTCCACAGATATTTATCGTCCGAAAGGAAATGGCAAGTACCCGATTATTTTTTCGCGTACACCTTACAACTTTAACAGCTATCGCGATGGTGAGTTGGTAACGCGCACCTTACAAACCGCGTTGGACATGGTAAACAAAGGCTACGCGTACGTGGTGCAGAACGAACGTGGCCGGTTTTTTAGCGATGGGGAATGGGATATTTTGGGCACACCACTTACCGATGGGTACGATGCCTTCGAATGGATGTCGAAGCAAACCTGGAGCAATGGCAAGATCGGGTTGTTGGGTTGCTCTTCAACGGCCGAGTGGCAGATGGCGGTGGCTTCGCTTGAACATCCGGCATTAGCCGCCATGGTGCCGCAAGGGTATGGTGCCGGTGTTGGTCGTGTGGGAAAATATTATGAGCAAGGCAATTGGTACCGCGGGGGTGCCGGACAAATGTTATTTACTGCCTGGTTGTATGGTACACAACACGATGTAGCTAAACCCAATCTTCCTACCAATGTAAGCCAGGAAGATTTACAGCGCATTCAAAAGTTTTACGATATGGCGCCCCGCTATCCTAAAGTAGATTGGAAAGAAGGACTCAGTCACTTACCCGTTCAGGATATTATCAAAGCAGTTGATGGACCAGTGGGTGTGTATGAAAAAATGATCAGGCGCACACCAAACGATAAAGCCTGGTTTGAAGGTGGATTGTATCATGATAACATGCCTTTCAATACACCCAGCTTCTGGTTTGTATCGTGGTACGATGTTTCTTCGAGCCCGAATATTGAACTATTTAACCACGTACGCAAAAATGCCAAAGACCCCAGCGTGCGCGATAGTCAGTACCTGGTTATTGCCCCCACCTTGCATTGCGCGTACACCCGGGCAACTGAAAATACAATAGTAGGAGAACGAAGCGTAGGCGATGCAAGATTAAATTATGACGAGTTAATTACCGGTTGGTTTGATCATTGGCTAAGAGGTGAACCCCGTAAAAACATGCCCCGGGTTAGGTATTATACAATGGGTTCTAACAAGTGGCAAACTTCAGAAGTATGGCCACCAGCCAATGCCGTTATGACAACCTATTTCTTAGACAGTAAAGGCAAAGCCAATACTTTAAATGGCGATGGAAAATTAGTTTCGAAAAAACCATCCAAAGACAATCCGGATGCCTTTACTTACGACCCCATGAACCCGGTTATGTCGCACGGAGGCAATGTATGTTGTACCGGTAATGCTGTGCAGGGTGGTGCGTTCGATCAGCAGGAAATGGAAAAGCGCGAAGACATTTTGGTTTATACCACCGAGCCGTTGGCCGAAGAGGTGGAAGTGAGTGGCTTTATTGAGTCAACTTTGTACTTGTCATCGGATGTAAAAGATACCGATTTAACCATTAAACTGATTGACGTGTACCCCGATGGCAAAGCCTATAACTTAGATGAAACCATACAGCGCGTGCGTTACCGCGAAGGTTACGACAAAGAAGTATTTATGGAGAACGGTAAAGTTTATAAAGTGGAATTAACACCCATGAGTACCAGCAACTACTTTGAAAAGGGTCATCGCATTCGCATTGAAGTCTCGAGCAGTAATTTTCCACGATTCGACCGCAATTTAAATACGGGCGGAAAAAATTATGACGAATCGCAGGCCCGGGTGGCGCATAATAAAATCCACCATTCATCGCAGTACCCCAGTAGCATCAGGCTGCCGATTGTAAAACCGAAGAAGTAAATTTTGCTATGGAAGCATGCCTTCACATTCTGTAGTTAATTTGACCTTTTGATACAGTCGCTTTTCCTATCTTCGCCCCCATATTTTTTATGAAGAAAACAAAAGTATTGCTGATTGGTGCCGGGGGTCAGTTAGGATCGGAGCTTACGCAAGGGTTGTGGAAAATCTACGGCCAGGAAAACGTAATCGCATCGGACATAAAAGATGCGCAAGGCATTTTAAAAGAAGGCCCGTACGAAAAATTTGATGTACTGCAGCGCGACAGGTTGTTTGAACTTCTGCGCAAGCATGAAATAACGCAGGTTTATCATTTGGCTGCACTGCTTTCGGCCACAGGCGAAAAAGATCCGCGCTGGGCCTGGAAGTTGAACATGGAGAGTTTGCTCTTTGTATTAGAAGCCGCGCACGAACTAAAACTGCATAAAGTATATTGGCCAAGTTCTATTGCAGCATTTGGACCCACTACGCCTAAACAAAACACACCGCAAGACACCATTATGGATCCGACCACGGTATATGGCATTACCAAACTGGCAGGCGAATTATGGTGCGAATATTATTTCAGGCGATACGGTGTGGACGTGCGCAGTTTGCGGTATCCGGGCTTAATCGGGTATAAAACTCCACCCGGAGGCGGCACCACCGATTATGCGGTGGACATTTACTTTAAGGCTATCAAAGAAAAAAAATACGAATGCTTCTTAGCTGCCGATACCTACTTGCCCATGATGTACATGGACGATGCGGTAAAAGCCACGTTGGATTTGATGGAAGCTCCGGCCGAGAAAGTGAAAATCCGGTCGAGCTATAACATTGGCGCTATGAGTTTTTGTCCGGCCCAGGTGGCAGCCACCATTAAGAAACACCTGCCGGAGTTTGAGATTTCTTACAAACCCGATTTTCGCCAAGCCATTGCCGACTCGTGGCCAAAGTCACTTGACGATTCGCCCGCGCGCCAGGATTGGGGTTGGCAGCATCAGTTTGGGTTAGAAGAGATGACAAAAGATATTCTGGAGAATTTAGCAAAGCACCCGGAGTTGATTTGTTGATTCAATCCGTAATTTTATGAGGTGAGTAAACTAAAACGACTTGCTGGCGAAACCGCACTCTATGGGTTAGGTAGCATTGTGCCGCGCATGATTAATTTCCTGCAGGTACCACTGCATACCATTAATATGTTTAGCGAAGCGGAGTATGGCGAGATTACCAAACTCTATGCCTACGTAGCTGTAGTTAACATCGTTTATATGTTTGGAATGGAAACCGCCTACTTCCGGTTTGCCACCAAACCCGGTGCCGACCCGAGGCGAATTTTTAATCTGGCTCAAACCAGTGTTATTGCCATAAGTGGCTCTCTAACGGTGTTGCTGTTATTCAATGCGGTGCCCATCTCAACGGCACTACAGGCAAGCAATCCACACTTTATTACCTGGCTGGTTATTACCATGTTTATCGATGCACTGGTTGCCATTCCTTTTGCACAATTACGGTTACAGAAAAAAGCATTTCAGTTTGCAACAGCAAAAATTCTAAATGTTGCCATTGTATTGGGGCTTAACTATTATTTTCTAAAATTGAATTACGATCCAGCAATGGGTGTGGGTTATGTGTTTCTGGCAACACTAATCGCCAACAGCCTGTTTGTAGTTTACTTTCTAAAAACACTGCTGGCCTGGCGCCCCGTTTGGGATAAATCGCTTTCGCCACAAATGTTTCAGTATGCATACCCGGTAATGCTTACCGGTGTAGCGGGCATGGTTAACGAAATGTTTTCGCGCAGCATGCTGGACTGGTGGCTACCCGAAAATTTTTACAAAGGCGTATCGCAAAAAGATGCGGGCGGAATTTTTGGTGCCGCCTACAAGTTTGCGGTGTTTATGAACCTCGGCATTCAAGCCTTTCGGTATGCAGCCGAGCCCTTCTTTTTTTCAAACGCGCAAGAGAAAAATTCGCCAACGCTATTTGCCCAGGTAAACCACTTCTTTGTAATAGCATGTTGTTGGGTGTGGCTAAGCATTAGCATTAACCTCGACATCCTCAAATACATTATCGGAGAAAATTTCTGGTTGGGGTTAAACATAGTGCCCGTGCTCTTGCTGGCCTACTTATTTCTTGGTGTGTACTACAACGTTAGCGTTTGGTTTAAGCTTACTGATAAAACGTACTACGGCACCATTATTACACTGGTAGGTGCAGCCATTACCGTTGCCGGAAATTATTTTCTAATACCTGTTGCCGGCTTTATGGGAAGCGCCATTGCCGCTGTAGCCTGTTATGCAGTTATGGCCGCACTTTGTTTCGGGTATGGGCAAAAGTATTATCCCATTCCTTACCCGGTTTTTCGCGATGTTGGCTACCTGGTAGCTACAGCCGCTTTGATTGTGCTAATCAATAAAATTGAGTTGGAAAGCCAATGGTTGGCAACGGCCTTTCACACGGTTAGTATAATGGCATTTGCCGGTTTGACCTTTTGGATAGAAAGGAAAAATTTAACGCAATCGACTCACTCGTAATTATTAATAGTTTACTTCACACACTATGAACATTATTATACCTATGGCGGGCTTGGGTAAGCGCTTGCGCCCCCACACGCTAACCACTGCCAAACCGCTGCTGCCTATTGCCGGCAAACCCATTGTACACCGGCTGGTGGAAGACATTGCACGGGTGTGCCCCGAAAAAATAAATCACATCGGTTTTATTATTCACCCTTCGTTTGGTACGCAGGTAGAAGAAGATTTGAAAGCTGTTGCCAACGCTGTGGGGGCTACCGGAAAAATTTATTACCAGCAGCAAGCGCTGGGAATCTCTCATGCCTTGCTCTTTGCCAAAGAACTATTTGAAGGCAATGTGATTGTAGCATTTGCCGATACGTTGTTCCGGGCCGACTTTAAACTGGACACAACCAAAGACGGCACCATTTGGGTGCAGCAAGTGAAAAACCCCGCACAGTTTGGAGTAGTGAAACTGAACGAACAAGGCGAGATAACCGAGTTGATTGAAAAGCCGGCTACGTTTGTTTCTGATCTTGCCATTATCGGCATCTACTTTTTTAAACATGGCGAAAAGCTGCGCGTAGAAATGCAACACCTGATTGATAACGACATAAAAGAAAAAGGCGAATACCAGTTTACCACCGCGCTCGAAAACTTGAAAAAGAAAGGCGCGCGCCTGGTGCCGGGCCAGGTGCAAGAGTGGCTCGATTGTGGTAACAAAGACAACATGGTGCAAACCAACCAGCGTTACCTCGAGTTTATTAAAGATCAGAAACTGGTCTCCGGCAAGGCAACCATCCGCAACAGCATTCTGCTGCCACCCGTATTTGTGGCCGATGGTGTTCACATAGAGAACTCGGTCATCGGGCCATATGTGTCGGTGGGAGAAGATACCCGCATTACGGACTCGCGCATCGAAAACACCATCATTCAAAAAAACTGCACACTAACAGGTGCGGTTGTAAAAAATAGTCTGTTAGGAAATTTCGTTAGCTTTAACCCCCCGGCTGCCGAACTGGATGCCGGAGATTATACCCGGGTTTAATTCGTAAACGGTGAGTGCGTTGTTGAAATATTTACTTGTTGTAGGCATGGTGGGCTTTGCCACCACCGCAGCCTTTGCCCAAAAAAGAAAGCCCGAAGGCAAAACGGAAGGTGCCCGCCAGCGCGAAGCCGAATTTGTATTTACCGAAGGTGAAAAGTTTTTTGTGCTGGAAGATTACAGCAAAGCCTTGTTGTATTTTCAAAAAGCGGCCGAGTTGGCCCCCGGCAATGCTACCATCTATTATAAAATAGCCGAAGTGTGGGCCAAAGGTGCTAAAGACGAAGACCAGCACCAGGCCGCGCGCAGCATCGAGCGTGCCTTGCAATTAGAAAAGAAGAACAAATATTTCTACCTGTTGGCTTCCAACATCTACGCATCGCTCAATCAATTTGATAAAGCGGCCAATGCATTAGAACTAATGCTGAAAGAAGTTAAAGGCACCGAAGAATACCTGTTTGAGTTGGCCGCACTCTACTTATATGGAAAGCGCGAAGACGAGGCCCTTAAAACTTATCAGCGGGCCGAAGGTGCTTTGGGCGTGAATGAGATTTCCTCTTCGCAAAAGCAACGTATTTACCTCGATAAAGGCAAAACCGATGAGGCGCTGAAAGAAGCCGAAAAACTGGCGCTGGCATTTTCAGACGAACCCAAGTACACGATGGGCTATGCGGAATTATTAGCCCAAACCGGCCAACGCGATAAAGCCATTGCCTTGTTGGAAAATTACCTGAAAGAAACCGAAAGCTCCGGTTCGGTTAAGATGTTGCTGGCCGGATTGTACCGCGACAGCGGGCAAACAGAAAAATCACAAAATTATGTGTGGCAGGTGATAACCGATCCGCAAGTAAACCTGGATAGCAAACTGCTTTTGGTAAGCACCTACAATGCCGCACTACAAAAAGGGTTTACTGCCAATAGTAGCCTCGAAAAGTTTGCGATACAGGTTGTAAAACAACTAGAGCTGGAGTACCCGGGCGATGCCAATGTAAGCATGCTGAGTGGCGACCTGTACCTTGCTCTTAACCGCAACGAAGAGGCGATTGAAAAATATCGCAAAGCAATTTACAGCGGTAGCAGCAATTACGATGTGTGGCAAAATCTGCTTTACCTCGAATCGCAAACCAACCAGTTGGATAGCTTGTTGCATCATGCTGAAGCTGCATTGGAATACTTCCCCAACCAGGGTATGGTTTATTATTTTCAGGGGTTTGCACTTTTAAAAAAGAAACAATACCGGCCGGCCGCTACTGCATTGGAACAGGCCAAGCGGCTCTCTACTGCTAACCCGGCTTTTGTAAGCGATGTAAACGCCATGTTGGGCGATTGCTACAACGGCTCAAAAGATTTTGCCCGCTCCGACCGCGCCTTTGAAGAAGCGCTTGCATTTAATCCCAACAACGACATCGTGTTGAACAACTATAGTTACTACCTGGCCCTACGAAAAGAAAACCTTGACCGGGCCGAGAAGATGGCCGCCCAACTGGCAAAAAATTTTCCGACTAACGCATCGTACCTGGATACGTACGCGTGGGTTTTGTTTAACCAGGAAAAGTTTAAAGAAGCCCGCAAGGTGATGGAAAAAGTAATACAAGGTAACACGGTGTCGGCCCTGCATTGGGAACACTATGGGGATATACTCTTTAAGTTGGGCGAAGTAGATAGTGCCGTTAAATATTGGCAAAAAGCGCGCGAAGGCAGCCCCGACCAAACCCGCCTGGATAAAAAAATTAGTACCCGAAGGCTAAATTAAGCTACCTTTGGGTGGCTTTAATTTCCAAGATCGTTCGTAATGCGCAGTTTACTCTTACTTGCTGGCCTGATTTTAACCTTGCAGGCATGCCACCTTAAAATTTTACCCGTAGCCTTGCCCGATAAACCCAAACCGGTAAGTGTGGAAGAAATTGATTTCGGGTATCTGCATGGCAAAGCCCGCATGGTTTTTAGAGACGATAAAAAGGAACGCGAGGTAAAGGCTAACATTCGCATTCGCAAAGACAGTGTAATCTGGATGACGTTTTCGGTAGTTGGCGTGCAAGGCGGCAAGGCGCTCATCAACAAAGACTCAATTACCGTGGTAAGTAATGTAGATAAAGAATATTACGTGTTCGATTACAAGGAACTCTCGGCACGTTTCAATTTTAAGATTGACTATGCCGTGTTGGAAGCCGCCATGCTGGGCAACCCCATTCGCACTCCGAACGCAGACGACCTGGGCGGCCGCGAAGGGGACTATGATTTACTCATGCAATCCGAAAACTCGGTAACCATTAAAAGCCTTATCAACCCAATTATTCGCAAAATTGAAAAAGTGGAGCTGGTTGAATCGAGCACTAACAACAAACTCATGCTCGAATATTCCAACTTTCAACCATTGGGCGAAAAACACCTGGCGTACAACGGAATAGTAAGCGTTTTCTATAAAACCACAGCCGGGCTCATTAACAATACCATTACCTTCGAATACAATAAACTGGAAGTTGGCGATAAAGAATTGAAATTCCCGTTCAATATCCCCAAGCGTTATGACCGCAGGTAGGTGCTTCACACTTTTTTTTCTGCTGGCGCTCAGCCTTGCCACCCAGGCGCAAAAATCAAAAACCCAACTGCAGCGAGAAAAGCAAAAGAGTCTTGAAAAAATAAAAGAAACCGAACGCATCCTTGCCGAAACCAGCCAGCAGAAAAAAAATTCGCTGGGCGAATTAACAGCCCTCAACCAACGCATTGCGCAGCAGGAAGCCCTCATAAAATCCATTCAGGGCGAGGTATCGTTGCTGGACTACGACATAAGCGAAAACAACCAGATAATTGATGCGCTCGCGCGCGACCTCAACAAACTGAAGCAAGAATACACTTCGATGTTGTTTGCGGCCCAAAAGGCAAGCGGTAAAATCGATAAGCTTACGTTTCTTTTTTCGGCTCAATCGTTCGATCAGATGCTGATGCGCCTGAAGTACATGGAGCAATACGGCAAAGCCCGGCAAGACCAGGCCGTAGCCATTCAAAAGGTACAAGGCATTCTAAAAGAACAAGTGCGGTTAACCGAAATTAAACGATCGGAAAAAAATGCGTTACTGAATGAACAGGTAAAAGAAAATCAGCAACTAACCCAACTCAAACAAAAACAACGCACCCTGGTGCAGAGCCTTGAGAAGCAAGAAAAGCAACTGCGAAAAGAACTGGAAGAAACCCGAAAGGCCGTAGCAGAGTTAGATAACCTGATTGCAAAAATTATTAAAGAAGAAATGGAACGTGCTGCCCGCGAAGCCCGCGAACGGGATAAAACAAAAACCGGCCGCGACTTAACCGAAGCTGCCATTGCACTGTCGGCATCGTTTGAAGATAACAAACAGAAATTTCCCTGGCCAGTAGCAGGGTTCGTATCTCAAAACTTTGGGCGCCAGGCCCACCCGGTTTTAAAAGGTATCATTATCCAAAACGATGGCATCAACATTCAAACCCGGGCTGGCGAAACCGTAAAATCAATTTTTAATGGCGAAGTGAGTGCCGTTTCGTTTACACCGGGCTTTGGCAACACCATTATTGTGCGCCATGGCGAATACTTTACGGTTTACACCGGTTTAAAGGAAATCCTGGTTAAAAAAGGGCAACAGGTTACTACCAACCAAAACATAGGCACCATTGTGGTAAATAGCAGTGGCATTCCGGAGCTTCGTTTTCAAATCCGCAAAAATTTCGATGCGCTCGACCCGCAAGAGTGGCTCAGAAATTAGGGTTGAACGGTAAAAATCGGGGGCGTGTGCAAAATTGGATCTATTGAAACAAATACCCCCATTTCTGTTCATTTATTCATAATTCTCTATCTTTACACCTCTTAATTATCAACTATGAGCGCAATACTTTTGATTGGAATGCCCGGCATGGGCGAGTGGGTGGTGATCGGTTTATTTGTGTTGATTTTCTTTGGCGCCAAAAAAATTCCTGAATTTGCCAAAGGTTTAGGAAAGGGCTTCCGCGAGTTTAAAGATGCCGTTAAGGACGTGAAAAAAGAAGTGGATGATGCCGGCAAAGAAATTCCCAAGATTGACGAAAAGTAAGCCTTGAGCGGCACCGAGCTAACAGATTTACAACACCAACTTCATCATGGCACTCTAACCTGCGTTGCGCGGGTAGAGCAGTTTCTTGCAACCATCGAATCAAAGAAACACCTCAATGCCTATTTGAGCGTGTATGGTAACGAAGCGCTTGAACGAGCGCGCGTAATCGATACAAAGATTAAAGCCCGCACAGCAGGCAAACTTGCCGGTCTGGTAGTTGGCTTAAAAGATGTGCTAGCCTACCAAAACCATCCGCTACAAGCCAGCAGTAAAATCCTTGACGGCTTTGTTTCAGAGTTTACAGCCACAGCAGTAGAGCGCCTGCTTAAAGAAGACGCTATAATTATCGGCCGCCAAAATTGCGATGAGTTTGCAATGGGCTCATCGAACGAAAACTCTGCCTTTGGTGCTGTATTAAATGAAATTGATACCACCCGGGTTCCCGGGGGGTCATCGGGTGGCTCGGCCGTAGCCGTAATGGCCGATACCTGCGATGTGGCCCTCGGCTCAGACACGGGCGGCTCGGTAAGGCAGCCGGCCGCATTTTGTGGCATCTATGGTTTAAAGCCTACCTATTCCCGCATTTCGCGCTATGGCCTGGTGGCGTATGGTTCTTCGTTTGATTGTATCGGAATTTTTTCGAAAAATCTGAAAACACTAACCCACGTACTGGAAGTAATTGCCGGTGCCGATGAGTTTGACAGTACGGTATCGCACCAACCTGTGCCGGCCTATGCGCAAGCAATAGAACAACCCGCTGGCCCGTTTAAGATCGCTTACCTTAACGAGGCGTTACACTCCCAGGCCGTGCAACCTGAAATCCGGCAGGCTTTGAAAACAAAAGTTGAGCAACTGCAACATGCGGGGCACACAGTAACCGGCATCGACTTTCCTTTAAGCGAATACATTTTACCTACGTATTATATACTGGCTACAGCCGAAGCCAGCTCGAATCTTTCGCGGTACGATGGTGTACGGTATGGGTACCGCAGCCCACACACCACCGATTTACAGTCGATGTACAAGAAAACCCGCTCGGAAGGTTTTGGCAAAGAAGTGCAACGAAGAATTTTGCTCGGTACTTTTGTGCTGAGTGCTAGCTACTATGACGCTTACTATACCAAAGCGCAAAAAGTAAGGCAACTGATTCGCCAGCAAACGCAAAAAATTTTTTCGCACTACGATTTTATACTCTCGCCCACCACACCCACCACCGCATTTAAAATTGGCACTCATAGCAACAACCCGGTAGAAATGTACCTGGCCGACTTATTTTCAGTTCATGCCAATGTAGCCGGGGTGCCGGCCATTTCGGTACCGTGCGGCACCGATGCACAAGGGCTGCCCATTGGCTTGCAACTTACGGCCAACGATTTCAATGAGGCCGGCCTCTTTCAGGTTTCGAAGGTAATTCAGAACTTAGCGGGATGATGACAGCCAAAACATTCGCCAGGAGCTTAAAAACCGCAGGTTTGGTTTTGGTGTGCACATTAGCGCTGCAGGTGGGCGCTCAAAATCCACTACCCGACACCCTATTGCCGGTACTTAGCATCGATACGTTGGTATGGCAAACCGATACCACTGAAATTATTCCGCTATTTCCGGCCGAACTGGACTATATACCCGGAGAAGATACTCCCGAACTGCTAAGTGCGCGCCTGGCACGCCTTCAAAAGCAAATACCGCTAAGCTATAATGTTACCGTGCATGGGTTTATCGATTATTTTACTGTGCGCAACCGCGAGTATTCGCGTGCTATGCAACGTAAGTCTTCGCTTTATTTTCCCTTGTTCGAAAAGTACCTGCAACACTATAACCTGCCCGATGAACTAAAGTACCTTTCTATTATCGAATCGGGATTGAACCCGCGTGCCATCTCGAAAGCCCGGGCGGTTGGCTTATGGCAATTTATGTCGGGCACGGGCCGCTACTTTGGGTTGCAAACCGATTGGTATGTAGATGACCGCATGGACCCCGATAAATCTACCGATGCCGCATGCCGGTACCTATCGCAACTGTATAGCATTTTTGGCGATTGGGAGTTGGCACTGGCTGCTTACAACTCGGGCCCAGGCACGGTGCGCAAAGCCATCCGTAAATCGGGTTATAAAAAATCTTTCTGGGAAGTGTACCCACACCTGCCGCGCGAAACACGTGCGTATGTGCCACAGTTTATTGCTATAATCTATGCGCTTAACTATGCCGAAGCGCACAACATGCTGGAGACAGCCCGCGAGCAACACCCGCCCTTCGACACGCTTTCGGTTAATCACCACCTGCACCTGGGCACGCTGGCAAAACTTACGGGCACATGCCTGGAAGATCTACAACGGTTAAATCCGGCTTTGCGGCATAACATTATTCCCGGTAACGGTAAAACTCATACCGTTAAAATTCCATTGCTCGCTAAAACTGTTTTAGACTCAAACCGGGTGGCTATCTTAGACTCGGCCATGCGGGCCGGCAAGAAAGAAGCAGCCGTGTTAATGTATGCCTCCACACCGGCCACGGGTACTGGTAATGCTACGGTTTACACCGTTGCCAATGGCGATGTGCTGGGTGGAATTGCGTTGCGCTTTCGGGTAAGTATTCAGGATTTGAAAGAGTGGAATAACCTGAAGTCGAATACAATTTATGCCGGGCAGCGCTTGCAGATTTATGGAACCGCCCCGGCCACAGCAGCCAATACGTCACCGGTGCGCACCCCGGCCGAAGCATTTGCGCCTGAAACTAAAACCTATACCGTGCAACCGGGCGATACCTTATGGGAGATCTCGCGCAGAGCAGGTTTATCGGTAGAAAAAATCAAAAGTTTAAACAACCTGAAAAACAACAACCTGCAGCCCGGGCAAAAGTTAATTGTAGGTTAGGTTGTGACGAACCCGATGCCCCCGAATTTCCGTAAAGGCAAAGTGTATTATCCGTTTACCACATGAAGTACCTGATTCCGTTTTTAGTTATTGCAGCAATTGCCTGCACCGAACCCGGCAGTGAAAATTTGCCGGGAGCCAGCGGGCGCACGGGCGATATTTTTCTTATTATGGATTCTTTGCAATGGAAAGGGCCATTAGGCAAAACCCTGGATTCCATATTTGGCGCCCAAATGCAAGGGCTGCCGCGCAAAGAGCCCATATTTAATATGCGCTGGATAGACCCGCGCAAACTAAACTTTGTATTAAAGCAAAGACGCAACCTCATCTTTGCCGTTACCTTAGATCAACAATCACAGGGGGCCCGCCAAATTCGTTCGGCTTTTACGCCCGAATCGTTGGAGAAAATAAAAGCCGACTCCACTTTGTTTAGTCAAAACGCGCGCAACGTGTACGCCAAAAATCAGGAAGTACTATTCTTGTTTGCGCGCACCGAAACGCAATTGCTGCAACACATTCGTAAAAATGCCGCCCGCCTGGTGGACTACTTTGACCAGCGCGAGCGCGAGCGGTTAAGCGAGTCGCTGTTTAAGAGCGGGCAACTAAAAGGCATTGGGCCGATGGTGCGAAAGGAATTTGATTGCGAACTAAAAGTACCCTTTGGGTATCAACTGGCGCAGCAGGAACCAGACTTTTTATGGGTACGCCAGATTAACACCAACGATGACAAGGACGTTTTTTTTGGACGTAAAAAATACATTTCGCAAACCCAGTTTAGCAAAGACAGCCTCATTGCGTTTCGCGATGCGATTTGTAAAAAATATTTATTTGAAGACCCCGATCGGCCCGATACATACCTGGTTACCGAAACCGGAGTAGAACACAAACCGGTGCTTACACGCGAGTTTACATTCAACAAAAAATTTGCTGTAGAAATGAAGGGCCTTTGGCGCACCAACAACTTAACAATGGGCGGGCCTTTTATAGGTATTGCTTTTGTAGATCAGGAACAGGGCATGCTCTATTACCTGGAAGGATTTACATTTTCGCCAGGCAAAGATCAACGCGAAATAATGCGCGAGTTGGAAACAATTTTATATACGTTTAAAACCAGTGGAGAATTGAACTCTGCTGCCGCGCAAAAGTAAATTTCCGAGTTAGAATTCTTCATTCCTGCAGGATTGATTGTAAATTGCTTGTTCACTACACGTAATTTCTTCTATGTCGCTAAAAATCCGCAAGCAAGACGCACTGAACTACCACACCCAGGGCCAACCGGGCAAAATTGAAGTAGTGCCCACTAAAATGTTGAGCACTCAACTCGACCTGGCCTTAGCCTACTCGCCTGGTGTGGCCGAACCGTGCAAAGAAATTGCCGCCAATAAAGACGATGTGTACAAATACACTTCGAAAGGAAACCTGGTTGCCGTAATCTCTAACGGCACAGCCGTGTTGGGCCTGGGCAACATTGGCCCCGAAGCAGCCAAACCAGTAATGGAAGGCAAAGCTGTGTTGTTTAAAAAGTATGCGGGTATCGACAGTTTTGATATTGAGATTGATGAGGAAGACCCGGACGCATTTATAAAAATTGTAAAGGCATTGGAGCCCACCTTTGGTGGTGTGAACCTGGAAGACATTAAGGCGCCCGAATGTTTTAAAATAGAAACCGAGCTGCGCGAAAAAATGCATATCCCCATTATGCATGACGACCAACACGGCACGGCAATTATCTCCAGCGCTGCATTGCTGAATGCACTTGAAATCGTAGGCAAAAAAATTGAAGATATTATTCTGGTAGTAAATGGTGCAGGCGCAGCAGCCGTTTCATGCTCCCGCCTTTACATTGCTTTAGGTTTAAAAAAAGAAAACCTGATTATGTGCGACAGCAAAGGAGTAATAAATGCTGCCCGCACCAACTTAGATGCAACCAAGACCGAGTTTGTTACCAAACGCAAACTCAACACCTTGCAGGAAGCCATAAAAGGTGCCGATGTTTTTGTTGGGCTATCGGTAGCCGATGCAATTACACCACAAGATGTGTTGAGCATGGCCAAAGACCCCATTGTGTTTGCGTTGGCCAACCCCAACCCCGAAATTGATTACAACGTGGCCATGAAAACCCGACCCGATGTAATTATGGGTACAGGTCGCAGCGATCATCCGAATCAGGTAAATAATGTGTTGGGCTTTCCCTACATTTTCAGAGGCGCGTTGGATGTACACGCCACCGAAATAAACGAAGCCATGAAGTTGGCAGCCGTACACGCCCTGGCCGACCTGGCCAAAGAACCGGTACCCGATATTGTATTTCAGGCCTACGGAATTGATCGCTTGCAATTTGGCCGCGACTATCTTATCCCAAAACCATTAGACCCGCGGCTCATTACTACCGTATCGCCTGCGGTAGCCAAAGCGGCCATCGACTCGGGCGTGGCGCGCAACCCAATTACCGATTGGGGGCAATACCATCACGACTTGTTAAAGCGCGTAGGTATCGACCAGAAATTGACTTCGCGCATTATTGAACGTGCCAAGCAAAATCCGAAACAGATTGTTTTTGCAGAGGCCGATCATCCGAAAATTTTAAAGGCAGCGCAAGTGCTGCAGGATGAAAAAATTGCGCGCCCGATCTTGTTAGGAAGCCGACCAGAAATTGAACGATTGATTGCCGAATACGGATTGGATTTAAGTGAATGTAAAATCATTGACCCACGCGAAGAAAAAGAACGCTCGGAAAGATTTGCAAAAGCGTATCATCAAAAACGACAACGCAAAGGCATTGCTTACCGCGATGCCGAACGGGCCATGCGCGATCGCAACGCATTTGGAGCCATGATGCTTGAGTTTGGTGAAGCCGATGCCTTGGTATCGGGCCTTACGAAAGATTATCCCAAAACCATTTTGCCTTCGTTGCAAATAATTGGAATGGCCGAAGGTGTAAACCGGGTTGCCGGTATGTACATTATCATGAACAAGAAGGGCACCTTCTTTTTTGCCGATTGTACGGTAAACGTAGATCCATCGGCTAATGACCTGGTTGAAATAATCGGGTTAGCAGCCCGCGGGGTTAAGTTTTTTGACATTGAACCACGCGTAGCCATGTTATCGTACTCTAACTTTGGTTCAAGCAAAGGCCCCATTCCGGAAAAAACACGCGAAGCCGTGCGCATAGCAAAACAAAAATATCCGCAACTGATTGTGGATGGTGATATTCAGGCCAACGTAGCCTTTGATACTGAAATACAGCGGCAGATTTTTCCGTTTAGTGCGTTGGCAAAAGATGGTGCCAATACTTTAATTTTTCCAAACCTGGCCTCGGGCAACATTGCCTATAAACTGTTAATGGAAATTGGCGGAGCCGAAGCCATTGGCCCGATCTTGCTGGGTATGAAAAAGCCGGTGCACATTCTGCAATTGGGTAGTTCCATTCGGGATATAATCAACATGGCGGCCATTGCCGTGGTAGATGCCCAACTGCACGATCAGAATAACCGGTTGTAATTCGGTTTTAGAGTTTGAATTAACAACACCGGGAAACCCGGTACGGTAACTCACCGCAAAATTGCCTTATACCGGACCGGCTCTGATAACACCGCGCTCACTCCCCGGCTAACCGAAAGCAACGGCTGCGGATCGATATGTACCGGTAACTTAAAAATTTTGCGCAGGCGCTCGCTCAACCCTTTAAGCACGGCATTACCACCGGTAACGTAAATGCCACTTTTATAAATATCACCGGCTAACTCGGGCGGGCAGATTTGCAACGATTGATGAATGCATTCTTCAATTTGTTGAAAGGGGCGCTCCAATACCCGGCTTAACTCTACCTGATTAATCCATCGGCTAACCGGAATGCCTTCCAGCAGATCCTTTCCTTTTACGCAGTAGGTTTCGGCTTGGCTGGCAACCGGTTCAAACACGCAGCCAATTTTTTTCTTTACCTGTTCGGCTGTCTTTAACCCAATGGCCAGGTTATGTACCCGCCTGAAGTAATCCTGAATTTCTTCGTCCATGGCATCGCCTGCTACGCGCACCGATTGAAAGGCCGCTACGCCCGAAAGCGAGATAACCACTACTTCGGTAATGCCACCACCAATATCCACCACCAATTTACCCTCAGGTTCTTTAATGTTAAGGCCCATGCCCAGAGCGGCCGCCATCGGTTCGTACACCAGGTGTATATGATGCGCAGAGAATTGCTCCAGCGTATCGCGAAGGGCGCGCTGCTCTACCGGTGTAGTATCGAACGGCACCCCTGAAATAAGGTAGTTAAAACCTCGCGAGAGGAAAGAAGGTTTGCCTGTACGGTTTATTAACTCGCGCACCAGCTTCTTTGCCGAATCGCCATCCGAAATTACTCCACCCTTCAAAGGCTTTACCGGTTTTAAATTCTCGTGTGTTTTTTCAAACATCTCATAGGCCTTCTCGCCCACAGCCTCCACCTTGTGATTGTGTTCGTTTACCACCAACACCGAAGGCTCGCTCAGCAAGATCTTGTGCTGATCGGTAAGTAAGGTATTGTTGTTACCTAAATCGATTGCCAGATTTCGGGATGGTGCAAACACAGTTTAAAAGTTTTTGCAAAGGTATTTGATTACGGTTGATAACCATTCTTTAACGAAAAGAAAAAGGATGCCAGCCTTATAGTACCGGTTGGCCAAACATGATGCGATGCCCATCGATTGTTCGAATACCAAATTCGCGCTGGCCCCAGGGTTTATCTTCAGGCTTACTCAGCATTTCAACTTTGTTGTTGTTAAACTCGGCATACAATGCATCGATGCGCTGCACATCCACATACGCAAAATAAGAGTGGTTGCGGGTTTCATAGGCCGATTGATCATCGGCACACTCGCCCAGCATTACCACAAAATTATCCCGATACAGTTGGTGCCATCCAATGCCAGCTTCCCAATGCGTAGCAAAGCCCAGTTTGGTTTTATAAAACTCCACAGACCTGGCCAGGTCTTTTACAGCCAATACATGGCGGGTTGCGGTAATACGGGGTGTTGCCATAAGGCATTCATTTGTTTGGCTCGAAAGATTGTAAAAAAATAGCCAATGCAAACTGGGTTTGGGGCCGGCTGCACTATTTGCATCCCTGCCCAAATCCTCGTAAACTGCATTTTATTTTTTAAGCTTTTCCATGATTGCCTACTTAAAAGGAAAGCTCGCGTATAAAGAGCCCACATATGTGCTGTTGGAAGCGAACGGCATTGGCTACCAGGTGAGCATTTCACTCAATACTTTCTCGGAAATTAAAGATCGTGAAGACCTTACCTTGCTTACTTACCTGCATGTGCGCGAAGATGCCCACATCTTATACGGGTTTGCCTCGGCCTCCGAAAAGCAAATGTTTCAGCAGCTGATTTCGGTAAACGGAGTAGGCCCTAATACGGCCCTGGTTGTGCTTTCTTATTTAACACCGGCCGAGCTAAAAACAGCCATTGTGCGCGAAGATGTAACCACCCTGCAGCGCGTAAAAGGCATAGGTGGAAAAACGGCCCAACGGCTGGTACTCGAACTAAAAGATAAGCTTCGAAAAGACGGTGCAGAAGATGCCTCAAATGCAGGGGTGGTACACAATACTACCCGCCACGAGGCGTTAACTGCCTTAATTACGCTTGGCATTGCCAAAGCTGCGGCTGAAAAGAGTGTGGATGCGGTCCTGAAAAAGTCAGGAAACAATCTTAGTTTGGAAGAACTCGTAAAGCAAGCACTTAAAAACGCCTGAACCACGATTTGACTGTACGACACCGGAAGATACTGCTCCTCCTGGGCCTTTTTATTGGGCTCTCCCCATGGGCCATGGGGCAACAGCCTACTGCCGTGCCTGCCGATACCAGCCGGGTGCGAATCGTAAACCCCTACAAGCCGGTTTTTCGCTTGCGCGATCGCTATGGCGACCCGCTTTCGTATTACCGCAGCACTTCGCCTCTCTTTCTTAAAGATTCCAAAAACCTTGGCTTTAACTTAGAAATTGACACCGGGCGCCATTACAACCTCACCGAAAAAATCGGGAGCTTTAACTACAGGCCCCCGTCCAGCATTTCGTTTGACGAATACAACCTTGAACAAGATAAACTTTTAAAGCGCAACTATTGGCAAACCCGCAGCCGCGCCCTGGATGGCGAAAGTGCTGTAAGTGGCCGCGGCCTCATTCCGAAAATCTATGTAAGCCCCGTGCTGGACCGCATCTTTGGTGGCAGCTATGTAGAGCTTATTCCACGGGGCTTTGTAAACCTGGACTTTGGCGGACAGTTTCAGAAAATAGAGAACCCCTCTATTCCTATCCGCCAGCAGCGCAACGGTGGGTTTGAGTTCGATCAGCAAATTAACCTGAGTGTGCAAGGCAAAGTGGGCGAAAAGCTGGCCGTTACCACTAACTTCGATAATAACAACTCATTCGACTTTCAAAACAATATGAAAGTAGAATACACCGGCTTTAAGGAAGACATTCTAAAAAAACTGGAGATCGGGAACGTTAGCCTGCCCCTCAACAACAGTTTGATTACCGGTTCGCAAAACCTGTTTGGTGTAAAGGCGCAAATGCAGTTTGGTAAGTTATACGTTACCGCATTGGCCACTACGCAGCGTGGCAAACAATCGAGCATTAAAATAAACGGCAGTACGAATGGCGCTTCGCAAGGCAGGCCTTTTGAAATTGTAGGTTCTAACTACGATGAAAACCGCCACTTCTTTTTAGGTCAGTTTTTCCGCGACAATTTCGAAGGCTGGTTAAGTACGCTGCCACAAATAACCTCGGGCGTAAACATTACCCGTGTAGAGGTGTATTTGTTAAACCGGCAAAACGATACGCAAACCCTGCGCAACGTGGTGGGCTTAATGGATATGGGCGAGTCGGATAAAATTTATCGAACCGGAGTAATTAACGCTAATGTTGCCCCGCGCTCGCCAACTGCCAACAGCGCCAACAACCTGTTTACTTTGCTGGGTAGCATCCCGGCCACCTCCGATGGTATTAATCAGGCATTGGAAGGCTTGGGTCTTGTAAACGGAACGGACTTTGAAAAAATTAATTCGGCCCGCAAACTGGCAGCCACCGAGTTCACATTCCATAAGGAACTGGGCTACCTAACCCTGCAACGCAAACTTCAAAACGATGAAGCCCTGGCCGTAGCATTTGAATATACCTACAATGGTCGCGCATACAAAGTTGGCGAGCTTTCGGAAGATTATGGTAACAAACCCGAGGATCAGGTAGCTTATCTTAAATTATTGCGGCCACGCAAAATCGCCATCAAAGATCAGCAAGGTAGAATTCTACCTACGTGGAACCTGATGATGAAAAACATTTACAACCTGAATGTGAGTGGCCTTACCCGCGATGGTTTTCAATTACGGGTAATCTACCGCGATGACCGCACCGGTATCGATAACCCGCAATTACAGGAGGGCGACTATGCCCGCACCCAGCAATTGATTCGCGTGTTTGGATTGGATCGGCTAAACCCGTACAACGATCCGCAACCCGATGGTAACTTTGACTACGTAGAAAAGATTACCATTAATTCTGAAACGGGCACGATTATCATGCCCTACCTGGAACCATTTAATACTGCTTTGCGCGAGTTGTTTGCCAAAGAGGGTAACCTGGCGTTGCGCGATCAGATGATTCGCAAATACGTGTACGATACGTTGTACCGCACCACCAAGGCCGAAGCCGAATTGGTTACCACCAAAAACAAATTCTACCTGACGGGATCCTTCAAGGCCGGGGCCGGCAAAGAAATCATCATTCAGGGTTTTAATATTTCGCAGGGCTCTGTTAAAGTATATGCGGGTGGTATGCCCTTAACCGAAGGCCTGGATTACACCGTAGATTACAACTTTGGTAAGCTTACCATTTTAAACGAAGGTATTCTTACATCGGGGAAAGACATTGACATTACCTACGAACAACAAGACCCGTTTGCTTTCCAAACCCGATCGCTGCTGGGCACCCGGTTAGATTACAAGTTGAGTGATGATATCAACATTGGTTCCACGCTGCTGTATTATAACGAGCGGCCTTTGGTATCGCGTAACCTTATTGGCACCGAACCCGCGCGCAACCTGCAGTATGGGTTGGATTTTAATATGCGCAAGAACTCGCGCCTTCTTACCAAAATGGTAGATGCTCTTCCATTTCTGGAGACCAAAGAACCTTCTACCGTTACCTTGAATGCCGAATTTGCTCAACTGCTGCCGGGTACATCGAACATCGTAGATGGTGATGGCACTTCGTTTATCGATGATTTTGAAAACACCGCTACACCCTACAGCCTGCTTAGCCCGCAAGCCTGGAAATTAGCTGCGGTACCCATTGCGTTTGACGAAGCCGCTGGCGCCCCCAATGATTTGCGTGCCGGATACCGCAGGGCCAAATTAGCATGGTACCAGGTGGACAATTTGTTTTATCGTGCGGGTGGCCGGTTTAAACCTTCCAACATAACTGAAGATTACTTGAAGAATCATTACGTGCGGGCCGTACCGCCTAAAGAAATCTTTCCCTACTTCGATCCATACGTTGGTAATTTCTTTGAGCAGATTTTTGATATGGCCTATTACCCCGAAGAACGTGGCCCTTACAACTATAACACAAACCTGAATCCCCAAGGGCGGTTGAATAATCCCCGCAATAATTGGGCTGGTATTACCACTGCAATCCGTACAGAAGTAGATTTTGATAAAGCCAATATCGAATACCTTGAGTTTTGGTTACTCAATCCTTTTATTAATAATGCTCAAGGTGTAATTGATGATGGTGTTAATCCACCTAAAGCCAATACATCAGGCGGCAAACTCTTGTTCCACCTCGGGAGCATTTCAGAAGATCTGATACGCGATGGGAAACATGGCTTTGAAAACGGCTTGCCAGCAGATGGCGACCTTTCGCCCCTAAATGTTACTGAAACTCCTTGGGGCTTTGTTACCAACAAACAATACCTCAACAACGCCTTTGATAATAACCCGGCCGGCCGGCCCAACCAGGATGTAGGGATGGATGGTATTGCCAACGCCCAGGAAGTTGATAAATTTCAAACCACATTTTTGAATTTGCTTAACCCGGGTGCCCGTGCTATTGCGCAGCAAGATCCTTCGGCCGATGACTTCAAGTATTTTTTGGGAGGCGATTTAGACGCACGCGATGCAAAAATTCTGGAACGTTACAAAAATTTTAACAACCAGGATGGCAACACCCCCGTGCTTACCGGCAACGAAGCTTTTGCAACCTCGGGTACAACCATACCCGATAACGAAGACCTGAACCAGGATAATACGCTAAGCGACCTGGAGGAATACTACAGCTACAGTATTGATTTAAGGCCAGGTACATTGCAAGTAGGCAGCAAGTACGTAGTAGATGCCGTTACCTCTGCCGAAAATCCAGATGCTACCTGGTATTTATTCCGCATTCCCGTAAGGCAGTTTGACGATGTGGTGGGTAACATTGACGGGTTTAAATCTATACGGTATGTGCGCATGGTGCTTACCGATTTTAGCGAACCCGTTGTGTTACGCATGGCCAAGTTTAGAGCTGTAGGTAACCGGTGGAGACGCTACACCGGCAACCTGGAAGAATCGCGCTTTGGCGAGCCTATCGAACCCAACCTCGACAACTTCTCGGTTTCGGTGGTAAACATAGAAGAGAACGGCCAGCAAAATGGCGTTAAGCCCGGTTACATCGAACCCCTCAGGCGCGATCGGGACAACACTTCGGCCGTGCAGCGGAGGCTTAACGAGCAATCGGTGCAAATGTGCGTAACGGAATTGCCCGATGGCGATGCCCGCGCCATTTACAAAAACGTATCGATGGACTTCTTCAACTACGGGCGCATTAAAATGTTCCTCAGTGCGTACAACAGCAACCTTACAAAACCCATTCAAGATAATAAGTTGGTGGCCTTTTTGCGCCTGGGCACCGACTTCGATGAGAACTATTACGAAATAGAATTGCCGTTAAAAATTACTCCACCCAATGTGCGCTCGCTCGAAGAAGTGTGGCCCGAAGAAAACCAGATTGATCTTGATCTGAACGAACTTTATTCTTTGAAAGCAAAACGCGACCGCGAAGGTTTTAACCTGAGCATACTGTACCCGCAAGCGGGCCCCGAGCCTGCCGGCAAGCATGGCATTCGGATTTTGGGCCGCCCCGATTTAAGCCAGGTACGCACGATGATGATCGGCATTCGTAACCCACGCACCAACGATGGTAAAACCTATGATGTTTGTTTGTGGGCCAACGAGCTACGCCTTACTGATTTTGATCGTACCGCAGGCTGGGCCGCCAACGTAGTGTTGAACACCAAACTGGCAGACCTGGGCACGATAAGTACCTCGCTGCGCCACATAAGTTTTGGATATGGTGGGGTGCAATCTAAAATTTCAGAACGCGCGCGAGGCGAAACAACACGCTACGATGTGTCGGCAAATCTGAACATTGATAAACTCTTGCCTCAATGGACGGGATTGAAAATTCCTATGTTTATCAGTTACGAGAACAACACCATTAACCCGAAGTACGACCCGGCCAACCCCGATTTGCGCATACAGGCTGCACTCCAATCTTTTGCTACCGATGGCGAGCGAGAGGAGTACCTGAAGATAATTCAGGATCGCACCATCAGGCGAAGTTTAAACTTTAACAACGTACGCAAAGTAAAAACCCGCGAAGGGGCTACACCCCACTTGTGGGACGTAGAGAATTTTGCTTTTACCTACATCTTCAGCGAAGCAACGCAAACCAATTTTAACCTGCGCGAAAACACCCAACGCAATTACCGGGGCTCTGTGGTGTGGCAATACTCGCCTACGTTTAAAGGCTTTGAGCCGTTCAAAGAATCGAAAGGGTTTAAGTCTCCGTACTTTAAACTTCTTAAAGACTTTAATTTTAACCCCATGCCCAGCACCATTACCGTGCGGGGCGAGTTAGACCGGTCGTTTAATAAAATGGTGTATCGCAATGCGAGCAGCGATGCCGGCAGTTCGCTGCCCAACTTTCAAAAATATTTTGTGTTCAATCGTTTCTACAATGTGCGTTGGAGCTTGACAAAAGCGTTGGCGCTGGATTATGCTTCGCGCGTAAATGCGATAATAGACGAGCCCGATGGCGACCTGGACAACCGCGACTCTCTTCAGATTGTAATCAACAACCTGAAGAAGTTAGGCCGAATGAAAAACTTTGATCAAACCCTAACGGCCACCTATACGCTCCCTTTTGAAAAGTTGCCGCTTACCAACTGGCTTACTGCCGAATACCGCAACACGGCAGGCTACAACTGGCAAGCCGGTCCACTGGAAAAAGACGAGAGTTTGCGCCTGGGCAACATCATTCAAAACTCGCAAGACCAGGCATTGAGTGGCCGCATCGACATGGTGAAGTTGTACAATAAGATCGGGTTTTTAAAAAATATTAATACACCCCCGCGCCCGGCCAGGCCGCCTACAACACCACCAACCAAACCGGCTCAACCCGATACGGTTAAGCGGCCACCCGACTTAAAAGCGTTGAAAGGAGTTTTTCGTTTACTTATGTCACTTCGTAGCATTACCGGCACTTATACAATTACCGAAGGTACTTTGCTACCGGGCTTCATGCCCGAACCGTACCTATTTGGTTTGGATAAGGGTTGGGGCGCACCCGGTTGGGGCTTTGCTTTGGGGCAGCAGGAAAATGGGTTTCAGAAAAAGGCCGCTCAAAATGGTTGGCTAACTACCAACAACAGGCTTACAACACCTTATACTCAAAAACAAATGAAAGACCTGGCGCTAAGTGCATCGGTGGAACCTTCTACGGAGTTACGGATTAAGTTGGATGTAAAAAAGAATTCTACTACCGCCTTTCAGGAAATTTTCAGAATGGACTCAGCCGGCACCGCCTATCAATCGCTTAGCCCGAGCCGCATCGGGTCTTATAAAATTTCGATCAACTCCATCAGCACCGCCTTTAAGAACAACGAAAGTCTTACCTCTACGGTGTTCCAACAGTTTGAACAGAACATTGCAATTATGCAAAACCGGTTTACGGGTTTAACCGGCAACTCCTATGAAAGCCGCTCGCAAGATGTTCTTATCCCGGCCTTTCTTGCAGCCTATACCGGCAAATCAGCCGAAACACAGAGCCTCTCTCCCTTTCCGCGTATACCGGTGCCCGCCTGGCGCGTAGATTATACCGGCTTGAGCAAACTGGGCAACCTCAAAGATATTTTTCAATCCATCACCATTAACCACGCATATGCCTCGGCCTATTCGGTGGTTAATTATTCCAACTCGCTAGAGTATGATAATGTGGGATTGAGTAACCCGATAGAAAATTATAACAAAGGCATATTTGCGAATAAAACTAATGCCAACGGGGAGTTAATACCGGTGTATGTAATTAGTCAGGTAACTATTAGCGAACAATTTACCCCGCTGATTGGCATAAACCTGCGCACCAAGAAAAAGCTGAATTTGAAATTTGAATATAAAACCAAGCGCGACCTGGCCCTTAATATTTCCAATTCGCAAATAACCGAACTCAACAGCAAAGATTGGTCGGTAGATGTAGGGTACACTAAAAACAACATGAAGTTGCCCTTTAAAACCGAGGGCCGTGTAATTACCCTCAAGAATGATGTTACATTTCAGATGACCATGAGTGTAACCAACAACCGCACCATACAACGAAAAATTGAAGAGATCAATACCGTTACCAACGGCAACATTAACTTTCAGTTGCGCCCCAATGTTAGCTACCTCGTAAATCAAAAACTGCGAGTACAGGCGTATTTGGAGCGCAGTGTAAACGAGCCCCTGGTTACCAACTCCTTCAGGCGCAGCACCACGCGGGCCGGCTTTAAAATCTTATTTAATCTGGCGCAATAAATAATTGTGGTTTCGGCAATTGGCAATTAACAATTGTTTTAATTTTGAACCTACAAAATTGAACCACACATGAGTATTCCTGCAAACCTAAAGTACACCAAAGATCACGAATGGATTAAAATAGATGGCACCATTGCCACCGTGGGCATTACCGATTTTGCCCAGGGCGAGTTGGGCGACATCGTGTATGTAGATATTACTTCGGTAGGGCAAACCCTTAATCAACACGATGTTTTTGGAACCGTAGAAGCTGTTAAAACGGTTTCGGATTTGTTTATGCCCCTGAGCGGAAAAGTAGTGGAGTTCAATAAAGATTTGGAGGGCAATCCTGAAAAAGTGAACAACGATCCGTATGGTGAAGGCTGGATGGTGAAAGTTGAAATTTCAAGTGCAACCGAAGTAAATAGCCTACTCTCTGCAGATGAATACAAGGAACTTATTGGTAAATAATAAACGTTAGTATAAAGTCTTTAGCCGATAGTCCATAGTTAGTAGTTGAACTTTATACTAAGGACTAAGGACTAAGGACTATATACTAACTACTCAAGACTATTTTAATGATTGAACTACCCGTTATATCGCCCGAAGCAAAAAAGCGGAAACCCGATTGGCTGCGCGTAAAGTTGCCTGTGGGGCCCGAGTATGCCAAGGTGCGTAAGCTGGTGGACGAAAATAAACTTCATACCATTTGCGAAAGCGGCAATTGCCCCAACATGGGCGAATGCTGGGGCGCTGGTACTGCTACATTTATGATTTTGGGGAATGTTTGCACGCGCAGTTGCACCTTTTGTGCAGTGGCTACTGGCAGACCAACCGAATACGATGTGGAAGAACCATTGCGTGTTGCCGAAGCCATTAAAAAAATGGGTGTGAAACATGCGGTAATTACTTCGGTTAACCGCGATGAGTTAAAGGACCGGGGCGCAGAGGTGTGGTACCAAACCGTAGTGCAAACCAAAGCATTAAGTCCGCAAACCACCATCGAAACCTTAATACCCGATACGAAAGGAAACTGGGATGCACTTTATAGAATGATTGAAGGGGGCCAGGAGGTGGTGTCGCACAACATGGAAACCGTTGGCCGGTTGTACCGCATTGTGCGGCCACAAGCCAAATACGAACGTAGCCTGGAGCAAATCAAACGCATACGCGAGGCGGGCAAACGCACCAAGTCGGGCATTATGCTGGGCGTGGGCGAAACCAAAGAAGAAGTTTTTAAAGCCATGGATGATCTGGCTGCAAATGGTTTGATGATTTTAACACTTGGGCAATACCTGCAACCTACCAAAATGCACTTAGAGGTGGCTGAGTTTATACACCCCGATACTTTCGCGATGTATAAAGAAGAAGGTTTAAAGCGTGGACTGAAGTATATAGAGTCCGGGCCACTGGTACGTTCCAGCTATCATGCCGAGCGGCATGTGCATGTGCCCTTCGAATAATCATAAAACTCAGGTTGAGTGAGTTTTTAAAGAAGCCAAAAGAATACTGAACTCCGCTCCGTTTCAATTACGGTTTCAGCCCTTTATCTATTCTGGATGTAGCCTGAACGATTAACTGCACACACGCGGCATAAATCTTCGGATCCACCAACTCAAAATCATCGGTAGGCTGGTGATAGTCTTTATGATCTTCCACCCCAAAATAAATGAATGGAATTTTTGCGCGGTGAAACGGTCCGTGATCGGATGAGTTAACCCAGTTGTCCTGGCCTTTGTACACATCCGGGTCATCATGCCCCAACACAAGCTTTACTTTTTCGGTAGCTGCACCCACCAGGAATGGTTTTAGTTGCGGATAAAAAAATGTACCGCACGCAACCAACTCGCCTTTATCGGCCCGCGCTACCATATCCATATTTATATTAACCACTATTTTTTCAAGTGCTACGGGCGGGTTGGCAACAAATGCCCGCGCACCCTGCAATCCCATTTCTTCGGCATCAAATGCAACCAGAATCAGATTATGTTCTGGCGGATGTTTCGAAAAATATGCTGCAACCGCCAGAAGCGCGCTGGTGCCCGAAGCATTGTCATCGGTGCCATTGTAGATTTTTTCGTTGCGCACACCGAGGTGATCGTAATGTGCAGAAATAACCAGGTAAGAATCAGTACGGCCTTTAATTAAGCCGGCCACGTTTACGCCACTCACCTTTTCTTTGTTGCGGGTTTCAAACTCAAAAGGCAACTCGTAGCTGTTGCCTAGGGGTTGCAGCTTGTGTTGCAAAAACTTACTCTTTATAAATGCACGCGCTGCTGCATTGCCCGGGGTGCCCGTTCTGCGGCCTTGCAGCGAATCCGAACTGAGTACCTTCAGATTGGCTAATAATTCGCTTTCGCTAACTAAATCCTGGGCTTGCGAAAGTACCGGAAACCAGAAAAGAATAAAGAGTAATAACCGCATACGCTTATGTGTTAAAGTCGAAAGATAGGTGGATCGGGCTTATCAGAGAAAAAAAGATTTCGCTTTAAAAAGCGCTGGCCTTCCTAAATTTTTACACAGGCAGCAACCGCAACGCTACAAAAAAGGCTACTCCGTTTATCGCAACGAAGTAGCCTTTAGAAAGTTAAACAATTACTTACCGGCCTTATCTACTACCAACCGCCCATCGCGATTGGCAATTTCCCAAGCCGCGTAAAATACGGTCTGTGTACGCTTGGCTAACAAATCGAATTCAATCTTATCCACTTCATCGCTTGGCTTGTGGTAGTCTTCGTGAATACCATCAAAATAGAAGATGATAGGAATGTTTTTCTTGGCGAAGTTCCAATGATCGGAGCGGTAGTAGATCCGATCCGGATGATCTTCGGCATTGTAGGTGTAATCGAAAAGAAGATTCGTGTAGGTTTTGTTGGTGGTTTCGCTTAAGGTGTGCAGTTCCGATGAGAGCCTGTCGGATCCGATTACATACACATACGGTGCACTGTCTTTGTGCTGAGGGTCTCTGCGACCAATCATGTCGATGTTCAGGTTAACAACCGTTTTATCCAGCGGATACACGGGGTTTTCTGAATAGTACTCAGAACCCAGCAAGCCTTTTTCTTCACCGGTAACAGTCATAAACAAGATACTTCTGCGTGGCGTGTGTCCTTCTTGTTTAGCCTGCGCAAATGCCTTGGCTAACGCCAACACACCCACGGTGCCGGAACCATCATCATCGGCACCATTGTTAATTTTATCGCCTTGAGCGTTGGGCGAAATCCCGATATGATCGTAGTGCGCAGTTATTACCAGAACTTCATCCTTTTTATCAGTACCTTCCAAAAAGCCCAGTACGTTTTCGGATTTAACCTCGTAAGCCGAAACGGCTACCGAGTAAGACACTTGTGCCGGTTTTACCTTTGCCACTTTGGCTCCGGCCGATTTTTTTAGTTTGTCGTAGGTTGTATTAAAAAGTTTTCCGGCTGTTTCGGTAGAAACAAAGAACGCATTGGGGGCGCCACCGGCAGGTTTACGCAGGCTTACACCTCCACCTCTGAAATTGCGGGCCATGCCGGAAAAGCGTTGAAAATCTTCGGCCTTTTCTACGATGGCAAAAATAACTTTCGCGCCTTTTTCGCGCACCGCAGTAAGTGTGGGGTTGCGCATCATCGAAGCAGTAGGGTCTAATGCAACCAGCACGGCCTTATCTTTAACATCTACTTTTGCTAGTTCTTCGGCAGTGCCCGCCCCCAGGTAAACCAGTGGCAAGGTAACAGGGCCTCCCGTATCGCTTCCGCCAAACGAAACGTATTCGTCTGCGCGCAATTCGGTAGTTCCGGTTTTAATAGTAACCGTTGGTGCAGCCGATCCATACAGGGGCACGGGTTGATAGTAGCTTCCGTTTACGGGAGCCTTCAATCCTAAATCCTGAAAGTGGGCTGCAATAAAAGCAGCTGCCATTTTCTGTCCACGCTTTCCGGTTTCACGGCCTTCCAGTGCATCGGAAGCAAGAATAGAAAGATCGTCTTTCAGATTTTTTTCGGTAATAGTGGCCGCATACTTTACGGCTGCGGGATTTTGCTGGGCGAAGGCAACAATGCTGGTTGCCCATAATCCTAATAAGAGAATTTTCTTCATGTGAATAAATTTGATTTTGAACCGCAGAAAATACCAGCGGCAAGGTCGAAATATAAGGGCTTTTTCTTTAGTAAGAACACGAATTGATTTGAATGGGAACTGCCCTTGGTTATGTAATTTTTAATCTATCGATGGAACCAACACCTCGGACAAACGAGCGGATTGATTTAATTTCAAAGATATTTTTGCATTAACGTCAACAACTGCAACTGGTTTCGGGCGCGCACCAGATTTTGTTCGGGGTAATGAATGGTGTAATAGGTATTGCCCCGCAGGTAATCGGCCAGAAATCGCAACGCCATAATGTAGGTCATCATCTTTCCTGCAAAAGGTACGGCTTGCAGTTCTGTGGCCGACATAAATTCTTTCATTTGCAATAAATAACCTTCCGTAATGGCCTCATAAATCTCCTTGCGGAAATCAATCCGACCCAGATCGGCTTCTTCTTCGCTTACCGGGCTAACGCAGGTGCGCACCATGTCGCCTAAATCATAAATAAAATACCCGGGCATCAGCGTATCTAAATCAATTACACAGGCGGCCTTACCAGTATTCTTATCAAATAAGATATTATTGATTTTCGTATCGTTATGAGTAATTCGAATCATCATGGAATTACCCCGCACCAACTCATTGTATTGGTTTACCAGAAACTGAAATTCTTTGGCCCGGCTAATCTCCGCGGCTGCCTGCTTAGTTAAAGCCGGTGGTGCTTGCGCCAACGCATGCTCAAATTGTTCGTAGCGCCAGTGCAGGTCATGAAAACGATCTAAGGTGGGCACAAATCCGGAGCTATCAATTCCGTGCAGATTACGCGTAAACAAGCCAAACCCTTTCGCGGCTTCATGGGCTTGCTCCGATGAAGTAACAAAGTCAACCGTAAACGTATTTTCGATTAGCGGATAGGCCCGCCACGGAAATCCATCTTCGGCATAGATCAATTCGTTACCGGCCCCATCGCACAACGCGGTAAGAAACAGGTATGCGGGGTGGTGTGCTGCCAGGTAGTGCGCGGCTAACCGGTTATTGCCAGCTATCGCTTCGGGTTTGGTAAAAACATTTTTGTTAATGCGCTGCACAACCAACTTCTCATTCGCATCAACCAAAAAGGTTTGGTGAATATGGCCCGAGCCCAGGGGGTTAACAACTGCATTGGCTGAGATACCAAAAGCCTGCAGCACAACGGGTGGTAGTGCGGTTGTATTCATGGCGTTTTACCAGAGCTTTTCGGGGTATTCGCCCTGCTGCACCAGATCCTTTATTTTTTTTGATACCGCCTCTTTATCTTCTTTATAGGTGACTCCAAACCAGGTTTTGCCACCGGGTAGTACCTGTACTTTACCAAGCCCACGGGTAATCAGTTCGGTTACCATCAATGCAATGTAAAACTCGGCCGCAGGGTTGTGAATGTTGTTAGCCACAAACTCAACAAACATTTTCTCAGAAAGCTCGAAGGCACCAGGTTGAAAACCCCAACAGTTCATCGATACGGGAGCTACCGGACTTAGTATTTCATCGCCCTCCTTTCCCTTCGAGACAATTTTATCGCCTTCGCGCACAATGGTAGTAAGCTCGCGCATGCCAGTTAAAAATCCGTTTGCATCGGCCGTAGCCACACCGCGCGATACACTCCCATATTCGCTTAGCACATTGGCCAGCGTGTAGCCCACCATGGCATGGTGATTGGGAGGTGCGGTGCGAAAGAAGGCGGCCAGCGATTCAAATGCTTCGCGGCCATAAAAATCATCGGCATTGATAACGGCAAAGGGGCCATCAATTACTTCCTTGCCGCACAACATGGCATGCGTGGTGCCCCAGGGTTTTTTTCTATCCACCGGCAGAAATTGGGCCGGCACAAACTTCTCCAGCGATTGAACCACAAAATGCACCTCGGCTTTACCTTGCAACTTGGGCAGAAAAATTTCTTTTACGGTTTCTTTAATCTCTTCGCGCACCACAAACACAATCCGGCCAAAGCCTGCACGTACGGCATCGTACAGCGAATAGTCCATAATGGTTTCGCCATTGGGGCCGAAGCCATCAATTTGTTTTATACCCCCGTACCGGCTGCCCATACCGGCTGCCATTACCAATAACGAAAACTTTTGTGGTTTCAAGATTTTTAAAAGAATTAGGTTAGCTATTGTTTTACAAGTTGCAAAAATAGAAGTTTACTTATTAAAGTCTAACCCCGCTACCTATGACGCAGGCCCGTTCTTCAAGTTATGTAATGTCCATTACCATAATTGGAATTCTCTTTTTCATTTTTGGTTTTGTTACGTGGATCAACGGTACACTTATTCCCTACCTTAAAATTGCCTGCGAATTAAAGACCGATTTTCAATCGTACCTGGTAGCCACTGCGTTTTTTATTGCCTATACCGTTATGGCCATACCCGCATCGTATGTGCTTAAAAAAACCGGGTACAAAAAAGGTATGTCGGTTGGGTTATTCATTATGGCTGTGGGTGCAATTCTTTTTGTGCCGGCCGCACAGGCCCGTAACTACGACCTTTTTCTGGTTGGCTTGTTTATTATAGGAACAGGATTGGCGCTGCTTCAAACTGCATCTAACCCATACGCAACAATTATCGGCCCCATAGAAAGCGCTGCCACGCGCATTAGCATTATGGGTATCTGCAATAAAGTAGCGGGCATATTGGCCGGCTTAATTTTCGGATACATTGCCTTGAGCGATGCCGATGCGTTGGAGGCAAGTTTAAAAACGATGGACGAGGCCACCAAGAACGCAACGCTGAATGAGTTAGCCAGCAGGGTAATTGTTCCTTACATGATTATTGCCGGTGTGTTGGTATTTCTTGCTGTAGCAATCCTGTTCTCTGCGCTGCCCGATATTGATGATAGTGGCGAAGGCGAAGGCCAAAGCGTGGTGGCTTCCGGCAAGTCAAGTGTATTTCAGTTTCCGCATTTGGTGTTGGGTGTTATTACGCTCTTTCTCTATGTAGGTGTAGAAGTGTTGGCAGGCGATACCATTATTAGCTACGGAAAGTCGTTAGGTATAGAACTGGCAACCGCACGCTACTTTACGCAAGCCACGTTGGCATGCATGCTGGTGGGGTATGTAATTGGCATTATTGCTATTCCTAAATTTATGAGTCAGGCCACTGCTTTAAAGATTTGCGCCTGGTTAGGTGTAGTGTTTACTATCGGAGCAGTTTTTACCGGTGGTTTCGTTTCGGTTGCCTTCATTGCGTTGTTGGGTTTAGCTAATTCACTTATGTGGCCGGCCATTTTTCCTTTAGCTATTGATGGCCTCGGAAAATTTACCAAAATAGGATCTGCCCTTTTGATTATGGCAATTGCCGGTGGCGCCATATTGCCTTTGGTTTATGGTTGGTTATCGGAGCTAACCAATAGCCAACAAGCATACTGGATGATGGTGCCATGTTATCTCTTCATTTTATACTTTGCTACCAAAGGTTATAAAGCCGGGAAAGCATGAACAAAAAGGCTCCCTTTTTTTTAATTCCGATTTTTATTTCGCTGGTAGTCGTTTTTACCACCACAAAAAAGAAAAAATTTAAAGCCAAAGACTTTACCCACGAGAATCTGTTTACCGAAAATTGCGAAGGCCCCAACTATCACGATGGGAAATTGTATGTCGTAAATTTTCAGAAAGACGGAACCATTGGTGTGGTGGATGATGCGGGTAATGTAGAATTATTTCTAACACTTCCCGAAGGCAGTACCGCCAACGCCATTCAATTCAACTCAAAAGGCGAAATGCTTTTAGCCGATTTTACCGGCCACAATATTTTAAAGGTGGACATGAGCACAAAAGAGGTTTCGGTTTTTGTGCATGATTCATTGTTCAATCAACCCAATGATTTGTGTATCAATAGTCGCGATCAGATTTTTGCATCCGATCCCAACTGGAAAACAAGCACCGGCCAGGTTTGGCGCATTGATGCGGATGGCCAACATCAAATAGTTGCCGAGCGCATGGGCACAACCAATGGCATTACATTAAGCCCCGATGAGAAAATACTTTATGTAAACGAAAGCGTGCAGCGTAAAATCTGGAAATTTGACATAGACGAGGCCGGAAATCTTTCCAATAAAACATTATTTAAAGAATATGCCGACCATGGATTTGATGGCATGAAGTGCGACAACGAAGGAAATCTATATGTAACCCGTTATGGAGCCGGGCAGGTTGATGTACTAAACCCGCAAGGCGAGGTAATCCATTCTGTTCGAACCAAAGGATTGAAAACCAGCAACATTGCCTTTGGTGGCCGAAACGGAAAAACCTGTTTTGTTACGTTACAGGATCGAAAATGTGTGGAGGTATTTGAAAGCAAGTTTGCGGGAAAGTAATCCCGCCCCTGACAGCTCAATAAAAAAGATAGGCGGGCTTGTCCAGATCGGCAGCCCTCGGCCGTCATAGCGTTATAATTAAAACCAAAAAAAATTATGGAAAAGTACATGTTCATCTTCATTGGTGGCGATGCCAGCCATCTTTCGCCTGAGCAACAACAAGCCGGAATGGAAAAGTGGTTTGCCTGGGTAAAAAAACTTCAGGATCAGGGTCGGTACCATTCGGGTGAGGCGTTGCTGCCCGGTGGCAAAACCATCCGCAGTGTAAAGAAAACTGTAACCGATGGCCCTTATGCCGAAAGCAAAGAAGTGGTGGGTGGATACTTTGTTGTAAATGCCAAAGACCTGGCCGAGGCCACCGAAATGGCTAAAGACTATCCGGATTTTGGGTTGGGCGGTGTTATTGAAATACGGGAAGTAATGAAGTTTGATAATATGTAGTGTGCACTCATTAAATCAGGCCCGCAAAAATTTAATTTTGAATTATGCCTGAAGAAAGTGTGAACAAATTGGTAAGCCATCTTTTTCGCCACGAGGCGGGAAAGATGGCTGCCGTGCTTACACGCCTGGTGGGCTTACGCGAACTTCAGGTGGCGGAAGATCTTGTTCAGGACACGTTGTTGCAGGCACTTAATACGTGGAAAATAAAAGGCATACCGGAAAATCCGGCAGCCTGGCTTTACACGGTGGCTAAACGCAAAGCCATTGACCATATACGGCAACGCACCACCCACACCCAAATTGAAACCGAGCTGGCAAAGGCTTTTCGTTCTGAGTGGACGCTCGCGCCTGCCGTAAACCGATTGTTTGAACACGAGCTTGAAGACAGTCAACTGCGAATGATGTTTGCGTGTTGCCATCCCAGCATTCCGTACGAATCGCAAATGGCCTTAATTTTAAAAACGCTTTGCGGATTGAGTGTTTCAGAAATTGCCCATAGTTTTCTTACGCAGCAAGAAACTATAACCAAACGCCTTTACCGCGCCCGCGAAAAAATCCGAGCTGAAGGTATTGAGTTAGAGCAAATTTCGCCTGTAACAATAACCAACCGGCAAAACACGGTGCTGCATACCCTCTATCTGTTGTTTAGCGAAGGCTATAACTCCACGCATCCCGACAAATTGATTCGTCATGATTTGTGTGAAGAAGCCATGCGCCTTTGTTTGCTGCTAACCCGCAATCCGCTTACCAACAATTCCGAAACGAATGCATTGCTTGCGCTGATGTGCTATCAGGCCTCGCGCGCAGCAAGCCGCATAGATGATGCGGGCCATATTGTGCTGTTGCAAAATCAAAATCGCACGGAGTGGAACCAGGCGCTTATTCAAAAAGGAAATACGTACCTGGACATTGCGGCCACCAGCGAAAACCTTAGCGAATACCATTTGGAAGCTGCCATTGCCGGTACGCATGCGCGTGCGGCTTCGTTCGAGGCAACCCGTTGGGATTATATTCTGAATTTATATGAACTACTTTCTGAAATAAAGGCCGATCCCTTTGTAAAATTAAATAAAGCGATTGCCCTCGGCCACGCAAAGAGTACGGCCGAAGGATTAACCTACCTGCTTACTATAAAAGAATTAGCGGGCAACTCCATTTACCAGGCTGCGCTGGGCGATTTTTACACAAAACTTAACAATCCTAAAGCAGCGCGACTTCATTATCAAAAAGCAATTTCCTTAACACAATCTGCCTCAGAACTACATCTGTTGAATATGAAATTGGAAAAGCTTTAGTTAATTAGCTTCTTAAAATTCTGTTTCAACAACAACCAAATGAAAGCCGCGCTTATATTCTGTCTTGCAACTACTGTATGCTGCGCACAGCCGGCCTTTAAGGTGGTGCCGTTAGGCATTAAGGGTGGAAGCGATGAAAGTAATCTTTCGGCCTATGCGGTAGCGGCTGGCACAACACAGGATTTTATTTGTTTGGATGCCGGCACGATTTATTCAGGCATTCAGAAGGCTATTACGAATAAAGTCTGGAAAGGCGATGCAACGGCATTTCAGCGAAAGCACATAAAAGGGTACCTCATTTCGCACCCGCACTTCGACCATGTAAATGGGCTCGTGATTACCTCGCCCGAAGATTCGGCCAACTACATTTATGGGATAGAAAGTTGTTTATCTGTTTTGAAAGAGAAACACTTTAGCTGGAAGAGTTGGGCCAACTTTGGCAATGAAGGCGAGCCGCCAACGCTTAATAAGTACACGTATCAGACTTTAATCCCCACCAAAGAAGTACCCCTGCCCAACACTTCATTGTTTGTTACGCCTTTTGTGTTGAGTCATGTTTCGCCCAATGAAAGTACCGCCTTTTTGGTGCGAAGTGGCGATAACTACCTGCTCTATGTAGGCGATACCGGCTGCGACCGGCTTGAAAAATCCGACAAGCTGCATCAACTATGGAAGGCGATGGCCCCTTTGATTCAAACTCGAAAACTGAAAGCCATTTTTATTGAAGTTTCTTTTAGCAACGAACAACCGGAAGGTGCACTGTTCGGGCATTTAACCCCGGCTTTGCTGCTGGAAGAACTTACAGCATTGGAAACCATCAGCGGAAGCGGTACGCTTAAAAATTTAAACGTAGTAATTACACACATGAAACCGCTGGGCAACCGCGAAGCGGTTATTAAAAAGCAAGTACGCGCCAATAACAACTTGGGTGTGAAGCTGATTTTTCCGAGCCAGGGGAAACCGCTTGCCTTCTAAATTTACGCTTCCAGAATTTTATTGATTTCGTGCCGGATAAAATCTTCGCGTTGCTGGTAATTGCCCTGTACCATCTTATAGGCAATACCCCGCTGGTCTAATGCCGCTTTAAATACCTGCAACATTTTCTCCCGTTCGCCACCCAGGTCGCGTAAATGATCGGCCACCCACGGCACATCGATATCAAACAAAAAATAGTAATCGTAGTGTACCTGCTTTTCGAGTTCGAATAAAATGGCGGGCACGGTTTTTAAGTATTGTTGCGAATAGATTTGGGTAGTGATGGTATCGGTATCGCACAACAAAATTTTATTGGCTGTTTTTATTTTTTCATTTATCCGATCAATTTGGGCGTAGCCAATTTTTATGATATCTGCTTCGGTAAATTCATTGCTGGTAACAATCTCGCGCGCCACCTCGGGCACAAACTCAGTATTATATACTTGCGCTAGTTTCTGTGCCATGAATGATTTGCCCGTACTTTCTGAGCCATAAAAACAAATCTTCTTTACAAAATAGGGGCGCACCACTGGCGGTATAAATTCCCAATAGCGAAAAGGTTTTTCCCGAATCAGCGAGGCCGATACCGGAATTTTTTTTCGGTCTGCATCAAACAAAAGATGTGTGGCCTGCAGGTTGGCCGCAAAAGGTTCGCCATACGCTTCAGAACTTACCACCACATCTATCTTCGGGTAAACTTTGCGCATAACATCAGCCCAGATTTTCGTGCGTTCCGTCAGGGGAAGCAAATCATTATCAAAATTATCTTCCAAAAGAAAAGGGAGAATATTTTTTCTGTTGGTGAAGATTTCGTTAATCCACTTGAAACGATGCAGTGGGTCGATTGTATCGTGTGGTGTATAGCTCATCGACACAATTACTTCATCGGCATGCGAAGCCGCAAATTCAATTAATGCAAGATGCCCGTTATGCAGGGGCATGAACTTGCCAATAACGAGGGCGCGGGTCATACACTGGTGCGATAACTTCTAAACTCACGAATCCAATTCCACAAGGCAAAGCTGGCAATGCCTGTAAACACGGCATACTCTACTCCAAAAAACATGGCCCCTTTAACGAAATACAAACCGGTGGCAACCACATCAATTAATATCCAGATAATCCAGCATTCAATTTTCTTTTGCACCATCAGAAATGTGGTAATAATACTCATCACCAGGATAAACGAATCTACAAACGGATACGCGCTGGGTAAATTGAACAAAAGCGGAAACCAATCGTGCAGCCTGGAAGCGAGTGTGCCCATGATGAACGTGCCCACCACCCCAACGCCAAGCCAAAACCAAAATACCGTTGGCTTCATGAAGCTAACTTTCAATTCATGCTTTTTATCTTCTTCGCCCGGTTTGGGGTTTGCCCATCGCCACCAGCCCAGTAAGTTGGTAACAAAGAAAAACACCATTAAAAACATATCGGGGTAAAGCTGAATCTGGTAATAAAAAAAGGCCGAAAGTACCACGTTAATAATACCAATGGGCCAACTCCAGATGTGGGCTTTTGCCGAGAGCGCCACTGCCAACAAGCCGAACAGTACCGCAAAAAATTCCAGATAGCTGAGGCGGTAGCCTAAAACTGAAAAAAAGACTGTATCGATATCGAAAAGAGCCATAGTTGAGCAAAAGTAAATGATCTAACTTAAAGTAAATCAGAATATTAAAAGAAAATTGTATTTTTGGGAATCAGATTCCCAATCGTACATGGTTCCGAGGATTGCAGAAGCCACGCTTAAAAATCTAGCCAGTCAGTTTCGGGCGGTGGCATTAGTTGGCCCACGTCAAAGTGGTAAGTCAACATTAGCCAAAACTGCCTTTCCCGGTAAACAATATGTGTCGTTAGAAAATCCTGAAATAAAACAAAGTGCACTTGAAGACCCAAAAGGTTTTTTGAAACGGTTTGAACACGGAGCTATTATTGATGAAGCCCAACGAGTACCAGAGCTTTTCAACTACTTACAGCAGATATTAGATGAAAGTAACGAGCGCGGAAAGTTTATTCTTTCTGGCTCGAACAATTTCCTGATGTTGGAAAAAATAACACAGAGCCTGGCTGGTCGTATTGGATACCTTGATTTACTCCCTTTTAGTTATCAGGAGTTATTTACGCAATCAGCTACAAAAACCATAGATGACTTAATTTTCGAAGGTGGATATCCCGCTGTGGCGTATGAAGGAATTGACCCGCGGTTTTGGTTCCCTGCATATGTCCGAACCTACATAGAACGCGATGTCCGACAGATTAAAAATATAACAGACTTATCTACATTTCAGCGCTTCATGTTTCTTTGTGCCAGCCGCATTGGGCAACAAGTTAATCTCAGCAATCTGGCTATAGAGTGTGGCATTGATCATAAAACAGCACAATCATGGCTATCGGTCATGCAGGCCAGTTATATTGTGCATCTGTTACCGCCCTATTATAAGAACTACTCCAAGCGAATAATTAAATCGCCCAAACTGTATTTCTACGATACCGGATTAGCTTGCTATCTACTTGCTATTGAAGCAGCAAAAAACTTAATCAACCATGCCCAACGAGGCGCTTTGTTTGAGAATTATATTATTAACGAGCTTTTGAAAACCCGCTTAAACCACGGCTTGCGCAGCAATTTGTTTTACTGGCGAGATGTAAGTGGCCACGAGCTGGATGCAATTGTTGATAAAAATCCACACCCCATTGCAATTGAAATTAAATCGGGGATGACATTGAATACCGAATATTATAAAGGTCTTCGTTTCTGGAATCAACTTAATCCTCAGTCGCAGAAAATATTAATTTATGGTGGAGACCATTCGTACAAACAAGAGAATGGGTTTGAGATAACAAGTTGGAAAAAACTGGATCAGCTATAACTTCACACACACGTTCTTCTCATCCGTAAAAAATCTCAGGGCTTCAAAGCCGCCTTCACGCCCTACACCACTTTGCTTCATACCCCCAAAGGGTGTGCGCAAATCGCGAAACAACCAGCAGTTTACCCAGATAATCCCGCTCTTAACTTCTGCCGCCACCCGGTGCGCGCGTTTTAAATTTTCTGTCCAGATGGTTGCTGCAAGACCATACGGGGTGCTGTTGGCATACACGAGCGCTTCTTCTTCAGTATCGAACGGCATAATGGTTACTACCGGTCCAAAGATTTCTTCCTGGTTAGTTCTGCAGGTGTGCGATAACCCTGTAATAACGGTAGGCTCAATAAAATAACCAGTAGCACATCTACCCGAAAGCTTCACTTGTTTACCACCTTGAATAATGGTGCCGCCTTCTTTTTTTGCAAGCTCAATGTATGATAGCACTTTATTTAGATGAGCTTCTGATGCAATGGCACCGAGGTTGGTTTTTTCGTTCAGCGGATCTCCCACTACCAAGGCCTTGGTTTGGGTTGTAAATGCTTCAATAAATTTTTGATACAGCGATCGCTCCACAAAAATGCGCGAGCCACACAAACATATTTCGCCCTGGTTGGCGAAGGAAGATTGAATGCTGGTGCTTACTGCCTTTTCAAAATCGCAATCGGCAAAAATAATGTTGGGGTTTTTACCGCCCAGTTCCAGCGAAAGCTTTTTAAACATAGGCCCGGCAGTAGCAGCAATTATTTTACCGGTGGCCGTTCCGCCTGTAAATGATATGGCTTTGATTTCGGCATGTTCCACAATAGCCTGCCCGGCTTTGGCGCCATAGCCATGTACAATGTTTAAGACGCCTGCTGGCAATCCTGCCTCCACGCATAATCTGGAAAACAAGTAGGCCGTCATGGGTGTAATTTCTGAGGGCTTGGCAACCACCGTGCAGCCCGCAGCTAATGCCGGAGCAATTTTCCAGGTAAATAAATACAGCGGAAGATTCCAGGGCGAAATACATCCAACCACGCCTACCGGTGTATGCTGCGTATAGTTGATTGCGTCATTATCAGTAAAGTGAGTATGAGCACTTTCGTGCAGAATGGCGGTGGCATAAAACCGAATGTTGGCTGCAGCCCGTGGTATATCCAATGCTTTTGCCAACGCAACAGGTTTGCCCTGATCTGTGCTTTCAGCCAACGCAAGCTGATCCAGGTCGCGCTCAATCAACGCTGCAATTTTTAAAAGAATAACGCTGCGGTTTTTTGCCGGTGTGGTGCTCCAGGCGGCAAATGCGCGGGTGGCAGCCTCGGTGGCCAGCGCCACATCTGCAGCCCCCGAATCGGGCACCAGGCTATAGGGCTTGCCTTCGGCCGGGTTAATGTTCTCGAAAAAATTCCCGGTTACAGGATTGACTAGTTCTCCGTTGATGTAGTTGAGTAGCTTTTGCATGAGCCTGAAGTGTGGCTTAAGTTAACAGTTGTTTTAATTTATAGCTTCTTTTCAATCTCAAACTCCGCACCTAGCTACTTGGTTCTGTTTCTAATGATGGCGGCCCTTTACTTCTTCACAATTTTAAATTCTACCCTGCGGTTGCGTTGGCGGTTGGCATCGGTTGTGTTGGGTACCACAGGCATGGCCCCGCCATATCCCTTACCGGTTACGCGTTCTTTCGTTATCCCTTTCGCAATCAAATAATCTTTTACCGCCTTTACTCTGTTTTCAGAAAGTGTGAGCAGTGCCTCTTTGTTGCCCACATTATCGGTATGGCCACTTAGTTCAATCTTAATGGTGGGGTTGTCTTTCATTATACTTACCAGCCTGTCCAGTTCGGGGTACGATTGCGACTTTAACACCGGCCGGCCTTGTTCAAAAAATATATTGTTCAGCATGATGCTTTCGCCCACTTCGATAGGCACCAGCAACAAGTTTTTAGTTACTTCCTGGTATTCGATTACCGAGGCCAGCTCAAAGTTTTCGTTCACCGAAAGAAACCCCTTTGCCTCTGCCCGAATTCCATAGTTCTTTCCTTTCGAAAGTGTTACCCGGTAGGTACCCGTGCTGGGATCGGAGCGGGCCTCGCCCACTTCTTTGCGCTGTGCAAGATCTTCGAAATAAATATTGGCGCTAACCGGCTGCTGGGTTTTGGCATTGAGTGTGCGCCCTAACACCAATACCACCGGATCGGGTTTTACGGCCTGCGGTAGTTTTATACGCACCAGGTCTGAGGCTCCTATCGAATTACGGTCGCTTACCATAATGGCATAATCGGCTGCAGCCGAAAGCGTATAGTATGCATCAAAACTATTGGTATTTATTTCAGGACCCAGGTTTACGGGCTCGGTCCACTCGGTCCACGATTCGCCCGTGCGCTTGCTCATAAAAATGTCGTAGCTGCCATAGCCTGGCCTGCCATTGGTTGCAAAATAGAGTGTGCGCCCATCGGCTGCCAGAAAAGGCGAGAGCTCATCGCCTGCTGTGTTGATTTGTTTACCCAAGTTGGTGGGGGCACTCCACTTGCCGGCTCCATCCAGCACCGTTATGTAAATATCCTTCTCCAGATTCTCGTCCGATTTTTTGTAAAATAAATTCTGCGGAAGTTTTGCTGTAAATAAGATTGCCTTTCCATCGGCAGCAAGGTTTGCTTCCATCGTTTTGGCCTCGTTGGCAAAACGTACGTTTAAATATTCGGGCTCGCTCCAGCCGCCCTTTGTTCTTTTGCGCACCTGAAAACCATCGTTTCTGCAAAACATTAACAAGTTGTTATCGGCACTTACTGCCGCCAGGTTGTTGGTTTCTGTGGTGTTGATGAGCGCACCCATATTTTTTGCTTTGCTCCACGTTAGGCCATCGGTGCTGGTGGTCATATAAATATCCTCGCCATCGGCTTTACCACCCAAATTTTCCGGGGCATTCTCGCGACCAAAGTAAATGGTGCGGCCATCGGCAGTAATAATAGGACCCAGGTCGTCATAGATTGAGTTTACCATCGGGCCCAGGTTTTCTTTTACCAGGCCCTTCTCTAAGTTTATGGGTAAATTTATTTTCACCTCGTGCCGGATTATAAAGTTGTCTATTTCCAAAACCATATCGGTATGGGTAATAAACCCGGTGCGCATACCGTAGAATGGTAAGGCATCTATATCGGTTACCAAATGTGTATTGATGTAGAAATACAAACGCCCCTTGCGTTGTTCTATCTTCAATTTGTTTTCTTCACCTAAGGCGGCCACCTTCTCGCTGGCAATCCATTGGTTCAGTTTCTCGCCTTTCTCTGGTGTAAGAATGCGGAAGTAACCCGTTGAGGCAATTGTAAAATCGTGGTACTTCCCATTGGCATTATCGCCCCACATTAATCCATAGCCGTTGTTATCCGAACCGGATTTTTGTACAAAGCTTGCTTCGATGGTAAAATCCTTATTAGAGTCTATGTAAGGGCTAATCGCCACATACCGGCCTTTGTCTTTTTGCGTGGTGGTAATAAAGTATTTGCCCCGCTCAATGCGCATGGTATAGTTTTCTCCGGTGCCCGTCCACCAGCCATAGGTGTTGGTGCTAAAATCTTCGCGCACCAGCACCGGTGGTTGTGCCTGCACGGCTACAGAAACCACTAAAAGCAAAGCCAACAATTTCATGCAAAGGCAAATTACAAACTTCCGGTACGACCACCATCTACCGGCAGGTTGATTCCGTTAATGTAGCCCGCTGCCGGGCTTGCCAGAAAAGCGATGGCTGCCGCTACTTCGTGGGCATCGGCAATACGGCCTGCGGGTATTTCCTCAATCATGTCCGCAAGGGCTTCTTCATAGGATTTACCTGCTCGGGTTGCATTTGCTTTCAGGATTGCATCGAGCCTGCCCGTCATCGTGGAACCAGGCAGCACATTGTTAACGGTTATCCCGAAAGGAGCCAACTCCACCGATAACGTTTTGGCCCAGTTGGCAACAGCACCCCGGATGGTGTTGGATACACCTAACCCTTTGATCGGAATTTTTACGGAGGTAGAAATAACATTTACAATCCGGCCATAGCCGGCATCCTTCATGCCCGGCACTACTGCCTGCGTTAAAATCTGGTTACAGATCAGGTGATTGGTAAATGCTTTTAAAAAATCGGCAGCAGAAGCATCGATTGCCAAGCCAGCCGGAGGGCCGCCCGTATTATTAACTAAAATATGAACCGGGTTTTCGGCAACATACCCGGTAATAACCTGTTGCAGGTTATCTGCATCCGAAAAATCGGCTACCAGATATTGGTGTGATTTTTCTGCAAGCTCATTCACTGTGGCAATTAATTTCTCTTCGTTGCGGGCGAGCAAGGTAACGCGCGTGCCCAGCAATGCCAGCTCGATGGCGGCCGCTTTACCAATGCCTTGTGTGCTGCCACAAACCAGCGCATGTTTTCCGGTAAGGTTCAGATTCATTTAAAATATTTTCTGTAAAGATAAAAGAACACTACCTTCCGGATGCATTTCATGCAATTGCATTTTGTACTAAAACTGATCTTTTTATGCCGGTACGTAAACCCTTTAACCTGAAACAGTGGATTGCAGACAATCGCGATTTACTAAAACCGCCCGTAGGCAATAAAAATTTATATGCCGATGCAGGCGATTATATTGTGATGATAGTAGGTGGCCCCAATGCCCGCAAAGATTATCACTTTAATCAAACCGAGGAGTTGTTCTACCAGCTCGAAGGCAGTATTAATGTGCGCATTCAGGAAGAAGGCAAAGCGGTGGACATTCCCATCCAGGAAGGTGAAATGTTTTTATTACCGGCCAACACTCCGCATCGTCCCGAACGACCGGCCAACACGGTAGGCCTGGTAATTGAATGCAAACGTGCAGACCCCACTTTTGAAGACCGTCTGATCTGGTATTGCGATAGTTGTAATAACAAACTGCACGAATACAAATTTCATCTCGAAAATATCGAGAAAGATTTTTTACCCCGCTTCCGCGATTTCTATGGCTCGAAAGCGTTACGAACGTGTAAAAAGTGTGGGAGTGTGATGGAGACTGATCCCCGGTTTGTCTAACGCATTTCAAAAGAGTTGGCAGGAGGAGCCACCAGTAGGCAGTACTAAAATATTAACCTTGTTTGACTGCTCAATGCACCTGCATACAGCATGCTTTAAAAAATGAGTACCCAAAAAGGAATAGCCTATTATCAACATCAGCATGTTGGAAATTTGATACTTGAATCAGAAGGCGATCGCATTACGCGCATCGGTTTCTGGAAAGAACCGCCAGGCGCTGAAAACCTGACACCCGTAATTGAGCAATGCACACAGGAGTTGGATGAATATTTTAGCAAAGGGCGTAAATTCTTTACGTTTAATCTTGGCTTTCGCGGAACGGAATTTCAAAACAAAGTGTGGCGCGAGTTAATGAACATTCCTTATGGAACCACTATCTCGTACGAAGAACTGGCCCTTCGCTTAGGCGATGTGAAGTCCATTCGCGCAGTGGGCCTTGCTAACGGGCAAAATCCAATTACCATTGTGGTGCCCTGCCACCGCGTGATCGGCAAAAACGGAAACCTTACCGGCTATGGAGGCGGGATAGAAAACAAACAATGGTTGCTGGAGCATGAAGGCGCGGTATTAAAACAGCTTTCGTTGTTCTAAACAATAGATTAATTTTCGAACATGCAATTTGAAAACACCCTTGCCTTTGCCCGAAAACTTGATCGTATTGATCCCTTAAAAAAATTCCGAACGCTATTTCATATCCCGAAAGTTAAAGGCAAAGCCGTACTTTATTTTACGGGCAATTCATTGGGGCTGCAACCTAAAGTAACCAAAAACTATTTAGCCGAAGAACTAACCGACTGGGCCAAATGGGGTGTGGAAGGACACACACATGGCAAACGACCGTGGTTGTACTACCATAAGTTTACCAAAAAAGGATTAGCATTACTCACTGGCGCTAAACCTGTGGAAGTTGTGGCAATGAATCACCTTACGGTGAATTTGCATCTTTTAATGGTCTCCTTTTATCGGCCAACAAAAAAGCGGTTTAAAATTTTAACAGAAGCGGGCGCCTTTTCTTCGGATCAGTATGCGCTGGAAACGCAGGTAAAATTTCATGGGTTAGATCCCAACGAGGTTATTGTTGAACTAAAACCCCGACAAGGCGAATTCACCTTACGCACGGAAGACATTCTTGCCCGCATTGAACACCACAACGAAGAGCTGGCCTTGGTCTTTTTTGGCGGAGTTCAATATTATACCGGACAGTTTTTTGACATTAAAAAAATTACGCAAGCCGGCCACGTTGCCGGTGCGGTAGTAGGTTTTGATCTGGCCCATGCCATTGGAAATGTAAAATTGAACCTCCACAAAGACAACGTTGACTTTGCCGTATGGTGTAGCTATAAATATTTAAATGCGGGGCCGGGGGCGGTGGCCGGTGCATTTGTGCATCAACAGCATGCCACCAATTTTAATTTACCCCGCTTTGCCGGCTGGTGGGGTCATTATGAAAAAGATCGCTTTCAAATGAAGAAAGGATTTATACCGATGCCCGGTGTTGATGGCTGGCAACTATCTAACCATCCTGTGTTGCCAGGCGCGGCCTTGTTGGCTTCCCTCGAAATTTTTCAAAAGGCAGGAACAAAAAATTTACACGCTAAAAGTTTTTTGCTAGCCGGCTACCTGGAATACCTCCTTAATCAAGTGGATGCAGCCAAAGCGAAATTTATTATCCTTACTCCTGCCGCCCCGCAAGCACGTGGTTGTCAGCTCTCAATTTTTATGAAACAGAACGGCAAAAAAGTTTTTGATGCATTAACCAAAGCCGGCATTATTGCCGACTGGCGCGAACCTGATGTAATTCGTGTGGCGCCTGTGCCTTTGTACAATACTTTTGAAGATGTGTATCGGTTTGCAGAGATTTTTAAAAAGGCTTTAAACTGAAATAAGTATCATTTTATAAGATTCTGAAGTATGATGAAAAATTCCATTCCTAAAGCTACCAAGCAAGGTGAGTGCTTGGTTTTATTCGATTTTCAACTATCAACACTCCAGGGCGCGGCACATGTTTTTCTAGCCGTTGATACGTACACAGGTTACGTATTCATGTTGAGTGTTGAGCCAGATAAAAGGCCGAATACTGTATTAAAAAAAATCTATTTCCTTCTGGAAGATAAGAAACTTGCAGAATGCTTGAGTACGGAGACTGGTTTTACACTTGTAGTAGAAGAATACGAGGAACTGGCCGCTAAGATTGAACAAATTTTAAAACCTGTTAATGGTAAATTAATTTTTAATAAATCATTTTGTCAAAAAGTATCAAACCCAGTTTTAAAAAGTTTTAGAGACAGGATGCTCCGCCAGAAATTACATTGAATAATTGTTGTGAAGTCTGTAAACCGCACCTAAACAAAAATCGGCAGCTGGGTTTCTCTTTCCCATTGTAGCCATCCTAAAAAATCATTACCAAATGTTCGTAGTTTTACGTTCGCTATTTTCGCCAATCTTTAAGAGTATTTGAAATGCAAAATATTGCCATTGTCGGAGCGGGACTTGTAGGTTCGCTTTTATCGATCTATTTAAAAAAGCGCGGCCATTCTGTAACCGTATTCGAACGCAGAACCGACATGCGAAAAAAAGGCGCTGAGAGCGGCCGGTCAATTAATCTCGCCCTAAGCAACCGCGGTCTTCGTGCGCTGGAAGAAGTTGGCTTAGCCGATGAATTAAAAAGAGTAGCCATACCCATGCACGGCCGTATGATGCACGACCTGCACGGCAAGCGCTCTTCGTTTGCGTATGGTAAAGAAGGTCAGTATATCAATTCCGTTTCGCGCAGCGAATTAAATGTAGTACTGATGAATGAAGCCGAACGGCTGGGTGTTGAGTTTCGGTTTGAGCAACGAATTACGAAAGTTGATTTAGAGAAAACCTCGTTAACAGTCTTTAGTCCAGAGTCAATAGTAAATAGTCAAACTCAAGGTATTGACTATGGACTAAAGACTAAGGACTTTGCCTTCGACTACATTATCGGGGCCGATGGCGCATTTTCTGCTGTACGTACTGCCTTTCAATTTACCGACCGGTTCGATTACGAGCAGGATTATATAGACCATGGCTACAAAGAGTTACACATTCCACCCGGAGCAAACGGTACCTTTCAGTTAGAAAAAAATTATCTGCACATTTGGCCGCGCGAAAGTTTTATGATGATCGCCCTGCCCAATCCTGATGGCAGTTTTACCTGCACTTTATTCTTTCCCTTCGAAGGCAATCCCTCGTTCGATAGCTTAAAAACTAAGGCAGCCATCCAACAATTTTTTCAGGAGACATTCCCGGATGCGGAACGCCTGATGCCTGGCTTAATAAACGATTTCGAAATCAACCCCACTTCTTCGCTCGTAACCATTCAATGCTACCCCTGGGTGCGCAACCATACCTTACTTATAGGCGATGCTGCGCATGGTATTGTACCCTTTTACGGACAAGGTATGAATGCCGGATTTGAAGACTGCAGAATTCTGAATGCCCTCCTCGATCAGTACCACGAGAACTGGGAAACTGTGTTGCCGGCATTTCAAACACTACGTAAACCCGATGCCGATGCCATTGCCCGATTGGCATTGGATAACTTTATCGAAATGCGCGACCTGGTAGCCGATGAAGAATTTTTACTTCGCAAGAAAATAGAAAGCAAACTGTACCAACTCTTCCCCGACAAGTGGATACCTCTCTACCCTATGGTTACCTTTATGGATACCATGCGCTATTCGGATGCGCTAACCATTGGGTTAAAACAAAAACAAATTATGGACGAAGTAATGCAACAACCGCACATTGAAACCAGTTGGGAACAATTGGATTTTAAAAGTATCGTAGAAAAGCTTTAACGGCTTTCAGGCAGCTACGCGCAACTTATATTCATCGTAGCGTTGCAGCACTTCCTTTACATAGCGAACGGGCCCATCGCACCGGCAATAGCCCACCACCGTAACCGGGTCGCGAAAATACTTGGGATCGGATTTTTGCAATAAAAAATATTCAACGTTTTCATCCCATACGGCTGGGTCTTTTCCATATTTAATGGCCAGCTTTTGGGCATCTATTACATGCGATAAGCCTACATTGTACGAAGCCAGAACAAACTTCATGCGTTCGTCCGTATCGGGAACAGTTTTTGCCCAATGCTTGTCAAGAAATTTGAGAAAGCGAATACCTACGTTTATGTTTTGGGATGGATCCCACAAGTTACTGGCTCCAAAGTACTCGCCTGTTTCGGGCATAATCTGCATCAAACCTATTGCGCCCGCCCACGATTTTACGCGCGGATTAAAATTGGATTCCTGATACACCACCGAGGCTACGAGGCGCCAATCCCAACCCAACTGCTCGGCACCCTTTTTAAGTTGCTCATCATAGGGTGAAAGTTGTTTTACTTCTAGCGGATCAGCGTCAGCTTTAATACGAGCCAAAGCAAGGCGCGAACTTTTAAAGTACTTACTGTAAATCTGCTTAAACAACCCGCTCTTTTTTATTTTCCCGAGCCACACATTCAGATTTTCTACTAACTCCGGAGAATTTTTGCGCACTGCCCAGGCAATTTGTTGCGATTCGCTCACAACCGTGCCAATATCCAGGTTGGGGTAATACAATGCATTTACATTGGCAATTACTTCATCCGTAACGGTAAACTTTATTTCGCCTGTGGCCACTTTTTGAATTAACGATTCAGTGGCGGCCGTAGCGCTGTCTTCCCGTATGAGAATGGGATTAGCAAGTTGAGTGTTCAGGCTCACCAACTCATCGCGAAACGCTGAGCCCCGCAACACAAACACTTCCTGCCCGGCCAGCCCCTGCGGGTGGCGCACCAATTTTTTATCTAATTGTTCGGGCGCTAACATGCGCCAGTTGGCCGGCTTTTTCTGCACCAGCACCTGGTGTGTTTCGAAGTGCGGCTCGGTAAAAGCTACATAGTTCAGGCGTTCGGGGGTAACCGTAAACGGAAACGCCAGAATGTCACCTTCGCCTTTATTAAGCAAGTCTATAGCTTGTTCTATACCGGTAACCAACTTTATTTTTAATTCTACCTTCAGGTAGGCGGCCAGTTTTTTTAGCAGCTCGTACTCGTAGCCCATAGGCGCACCCTTGTAAATGTAATAGCTGATGGAGTTGTTGTCGAGCAAGGCGGTAAGAGAACCCCGGGTGCGAATCTGGGCCAGGTCGATCGTAACTTCGGGGTCGGTTGCAAAAGGCGTGTGTGCGGAATGACTACCGCATCCTTGGCCTGCGGCCAGTGCCCAAATCAAAAAAAAACCAAAGCCTTTGTGCCGCATGGATTTGGAAGATACGGCAAGTGGTGAAAATAAAAAAGGGCCTTGGAGGGAGGCCCTTTTTTTATAGTATAGAAATTTTTTTTATGGATTCGGATTCAAAACCGCGTTAATACCATGCACAACACCCGCATTTGTCAAAATATTTCCAGAGGAAATTGTTGCATCTGCAGAGGCACCATTTAAATCGGCTATGGTTATGGGTGGCCCCAAACTGGAGATTGTAAAAGCTTTGCCCGTTAACAAAGTTTGCACTTGTTGCGAGGCACTTAAGTCAGTAGAAACAACCCGGCCCACTACCACATGATATTTTAAAATATCAGCTACCTGAGCGAGTGTAGGTGTTGTTGTTGCCGACAATGCATTAATTGCAGTAAGGGCTTCTGCTTCGGAGGTCACATTCAAGAAGGAAATAAAAGCTGCATCCGTTGGAGCAAACACAGTAAAATCTGGTAACGGGTTTTGGTTCGGCAATAAAATAGGAGCCAACGCGGCCTTGCGAATAGCAGCCGAAAGAATGTCATAGTTGTTGCCCGCTGTAGTACCGCCTGTAACAGTTGGTGGATTGGTAGCATAACTTACCGCAATGCCGAGCGTAGTGCCAATAGAAGCAACTGATACCGGCACCAATACTTTATCAACACCATGAATTACACCGTTGATTGCGCTGGCATCTACCGAAGTTACTGACGCACCATTTCCGGCACCGTTCCCGGCATTATTTGCGTTTAGTAATACATTTGAACCTAGCTTTGAAATAGTTAATCGGGCACCCTGAAGTGTAGCAAAAACTGCCTTGCCTGTAATATCAGCAGAGGTAATTCTTGAACTAACAATGTGGTAATTGAGAATACCGGCCAGCACCGTAAGGGTTGGGTTGGAGACTCCGGTCGGTTTCAGGTTAGCAATGGTGTCTAATACATTTTGCTCTGTATGGCCTGCCCCCCGAATTGAATTCCAATAGGTAATGAATGCATCATCAGTAGGTGCAAAAACCGTAAACGTGCCTGAGTTTGGATTACCTAAACTGTTGGCTAGTCCGGTTTTTGTTAAAGCAGCTGTCAAAATATCAAAGCTAGCATTGGCATCAGCCACCTGCACAAGTGTTTGTCCGACAGGTAGCGGATCTGGCTCAAATTTATTAGCACAACTTGCTGCGGCAAGCGCTAGCATCAGCAGGGCAATGATTTTATGGGATAATTTATTTTTCATCTCTTTTTCGTTTGTAATTGAACATGGCCATTAATTATGCTGAACGATAGCGGCACTTATTGCCCGGTTACCAGTTCCGCCCACGAAACCCGTAGCAACTATGGTATAAATCTTACCTACGGCAAATTTTACAACAGGCGATGTATAACTAATAGTAGTAAAATTATCGGTGCTTAACTCCAAATTGTATTCAATTTGCTCAGAATCCAGCGTACCTGTAGTAGTTGTTCTAAGTGTAAAGGCAGTTGTTGTAGAGCGAGAACCAACAGAAGGGTTAAATCCCCCGGCCACACTAGCTATATACTCTGCATTACTGGCCAATGCAATGTTGGCTCCGGCAACCACCGGTTTTAGGCGTGCATAAATACGGGTATTGGTTGGTAGCGAATATGAGTTAGGGATGGCGTTAACAAAGCGGATAGCTGATTGCGTAGTATTACCGCCCGGAAACGTGGGGTATGTGTCAGTCAAAAGCAAAAATCTAACACCACCCACATCGGTGCTACCTGCAGGCACTGTTCCAATTGAAACAGTTTTGTTTCTTTCCGCATCGCTTGGTAAGGCCAGCCATTGATCGCGTGAAATTTGTGCCCCGGTTGCTCGAACAAAATAGGTCGCATCTGCAGCCAATACATTTAGGGAATTTAAGCTAAACGTACGCACAGGGGCAGGACGGGTTATTGAATCTATGGCAATAAAAGTATACCGCGCATTGGGAGCGGCCACCATGTTGTTAACATTGGTGTTGCCCGCCCGGTAAATCGCATCGCGACTTCCCAGTACACCGCCAATTGTACCTGAGGTTGCTTTAGCCCGCACACTGGTGTTGGCGATACTGTTTAATCCTGGTGTTGTAAGTTGAACTGAGGCATAGCCTGCTTGTCCTTTAGAAGGATCTACACTGGCTCCTGTCTTGAGGCCATTTACATAGAAATCAAGACTTGATCCACCTGGCACCGCATTAATCATTAAAAAATTAGCTGTGTAGTTTGTACCCGTAGTTACCGGTACGGCATCCTGAATGCCATCGTTCTCATCGCAGGCTGAAACCATTAAAGCCAATGCCAGTGCTGAGAGCTTATGTATTGTTTTCATTTTCATATTCATTAATTATTAGAAAATATAGCGAACACCAAATTGTAGCTGCCATCTTCCGGTTACCCCGGTATTGTTTACATACGAGTTGCTAAGGGCACTGCCGTCTGCATTTGTATTGAATGTATAAATTGGCCGGCCTGTGGTAGCTGCCCAGGGAAAACCTATGGTGCTTGCAGGGCCTGCGTTGGCAACCGGTTGTGCCAACGAACCAGCCGTATGGGGCTGTTCATAACCCACGAAGTTAAGGAGTTGAGGACGGGCTGCATTTTTAATTAATCCCGCTCCCGAATCAAATAAATTCAAAGCATTCTCAAGATTGGCAGAAAGTTGCAACGTTTGGCGCTTACCTTTTACATCAAAATAAAAATCCTGCAACAAGCTAAGGTTAAGCCGGTTTACCCACGGAGCAAATGCTGCATTGCGTTCTGCGTATTTGCCTCTGCGTTTGCTCAAATAGGGATCTTGATTGATGAATGCATCTAACTGTTGCCATATCTGATCGATACTGCGGTTATCATTGGCATTGGTTGTTGTAAGCAAAATTTCTTCTTTGGTACGGGGCACATAAATTAAATCGTTACCCGCAGTTCCATCGCTGTTTACATCACCATTATAGGTGTACGAAAAATTGTTGCCCGTGCTACCGATGTAGGTAAATCCAATTGTTGTGGCAAAATGCTTAAGATATTCTTTGCGGTAAGTTCCATAGGCAACCACACGGTGCGGAACTAAAGTAGCAGCATAGGATTGACCTGAGTTGTTAGGCCCCAACACATTGGCTTGTGATGAGAAAACACCTCCGGCTGTTGATCCGCTTTGCGGATTAACTTCGCGTGAATCGGTATAAGTGTAGGCTGCTGTTACCTGGAAGTTTTGATTAAAGTTTTTCGATAATTGCACGGTAGCGCTCCACTGATAGCCTTTGTCGGTATTATCTAAAACCAGGGCTTGGGTAATATCACCACTCAACCTTCTGTCGTTGGCAATAATTGCACGGTTAGCACCCGATGCACCGTATAAAGGCCTTCCATCGCCCTGCAGCGTTGCCACCGCAGGCCGTAGGTTTGCATCGCGCATAACCACTGCATTTATATCCTTCGTGAAAATCCACTCAAAGGTTCCCACAATTCCACCGGGCAATTTCTGATCAACAGCCATATTGGTCCTCCACACTTGTGGAAACCGGAAATCTTTTGCTACAGCATTGATACCGGCTGTAACAGCTGGGCGTCCATAGTTTACATCTAAAGGATTCGTAATTAATTGAGGTGTACCCGCTGCAAGATTGGAGTAGAACTCTGAACTGGCCGTGTAGGGTGTCTGGCTATAGTTGTAAGGAAACCCATCTCCGGTTACATCAAAAGGCACGTTAGTTGAATTAAACTGTCCAAAGAACAAACCATTGTTGCTAACCGCATTCGATAACCAAACGAATGGAATCCTGCCCGTAAGGACACCTGTACCACCCCGTAACTGCGTTGAGCGATCTCCTTTCACGTCCCAATTAAAGCCAACCCGGGGTGAGTAAAGTGGACGTACTTGCGGCCAGCCACCTACCCGTAATTGCTCACCATTTAAATTCAAAGAATTCACATAACGATTCTGAGGCAGGTCGGTTAAGTAAGTAGGAACATCCACCCGCACACCGGCAGTCAATTTTACATTCTTAATGCCGGTATATTCATCCTGAGCAAAAAAACCTAATTGCAATGCCGACCATTTTGCTGCGGTGGCTGCTGCACCACCGGGTACGCCTACATACTGAATCGTGTATTGAGCTGGCCGGAAGTTGGCGGTTTGCGAGGGCGTAGCATCACCATAAAAATCGGCCAGGCTGTTATACCGATAAACACCATTTACAACTTGTGTAAACACGTTATTGAAAGAGTATAACTCATTGGCAGTTCCTACCGTAAACGTATGATTCTTTAAATAGGCAGAGAAGAAATCATTGATTTGAATAACATCTTGATCTAATTTATTATTAGGCGTAAAAGGATCGGGCCCGAAAGAGGTTAACATTTGTCCATTAGGGCCCAGTATATCTACAGTGGGAAAACTAGGGGTATTAATCCCTCCGGCATCTTGTCTGAAATCGCGGAAAGCACTATAACCGACCACCAGGTTGTTCGTGAAAAGACCATTACCAAAAGAAGAGTTCAATTCGGCTGTAATGGACTTTTGATTGTTATTAATACGGTAGTAAGAAGAAGAGAAAGACAACACATTGTTTGTGTTTCCTCTACCACCGGGAGGGCCCCCAACAAAACCTCCTGATGAACTGGGGGGAACATCCTGAAAGGCATTGGTGATATTACCCCGTACAGTAAGTTTATGATTTTGATTTATATTGTAATCAAAACGGGCTACATACCGCTGACTTTCAATCGCCCGGGTGAAATCTTTATAAACACCTGGGTCGTAGTTGTAGTTATCAATCAAGAATTTCCGTAATCCGGCAAGGCCGGTAAGCGGGTCGTTGTCGTCTGTGGCTTGCGTTTGGTTTGCTGCCTGAGTGGTGCTTCCGGCAGGGCGCACAGCAAAAGTATAAGCAGGGTCAGCACGCTTTTCAAACTCAGCATTTACAAAGAAGAAAAGTTTATTCTTAATGATGGGGCCTCCTAACCGAAAACCATAGTTTTTGAAATCAAAACTTGGAATTGGAGTGGTGGCTCCATCTATTTTTTTTCCAGCCAGCCCTTCATTTCTGAAGAAGTAATATACTGAACCCGAAAGATCGTTTGTTCCGCTACGCGTAACCGCGCTTACCCCGGCACCGGTAAAATTACCTTGCCGCAAATCGTAAGGCGAAAGCTGAATGGTTACTTCCTGAATAGCATCTAAACTAAACGGGGTGGTATTTGATTGGCCCGCAGGAATCGGGCTTAAGCCAAATACGTTGTTTTGAGTGGCTCCGTCAATAGTTAAATTATTGTAGAGGTTACTTCTCCCACCAAAACTAAAGTTACCACCGGCTTGCGGGGTTAAGCTTGAAAAGTCGCGAAAATCTCGACCTATAGAAGGCAAACGTTGAATTTGGGAGGAAACAAAATTTGAAGAAGCGCCAATTTTATCTGAGTTCAGCACCGGGTCGCGGTTATCTGTAATTACAATTTCCTGTAATTGAGTAGCCTCGTCCACAAGCGCAAAATCCAAAACTAAATTCTGGCCTAACTGCAGATAAACATTCTCTATTACTTGTTCTCTGTAACCAACAAAGGATGCTTTGATCCGGTATGGGCCGCCTACCCGCATACCCTGGATGTTATAAAATCCATCAACTCTGGAAGCGTTTCCATATTGTGTACCTGAAGGAATGTGAGTAGCCGTAATGTTGGCACCGGGGATTTCGCTCTTGCTTTGGTCTGTTACCTTGCCACTCATGCTGGCACTGGTAACACCTTGTGCCCATACCGCCATGGGTGCAGCAGCAAGCAGTAAAAACAGTAAAATTTTCCTCATACTAAATGGGTTTAATTGATTGGTTTTTCAGGCAGCAAAAATATCCCATTTGCCTATCAAAATGCGAAGCCCTGGTTTTAAATCTTCCACACATTTTATTAACAATTTAATAAACGCCTAAACCGCCCACCCTTTAACGTTTGCGCTTTGCAGTAAAAACCTATTTATTTCTGCCTCTTATTCCTAACCACTTCTATGAAGCCTCTTTTTACTATGATTTTGGTCATATTAGCCGCAACCGCGCTATTGGCCCAACCCGATTTAAGCTACTACCTGCCCACTCAGGTACAGTACAACCCGGCCATTCCTACGCCTAAAAGCGTTATTGGCCATGAGGTGGGCGAATGGCACGTTACACACGATAAGTTGGTGTATTACATGAAGGCCCTCGATGCAGCCTCAGACCGCATTACACTAGAAGAAACCGGCCACACCTACGAAGGTCGGCCCATTTTATTGCTCACCATTACTTCGCCTAAAAATCATCAAAACATAGAGTCCATTCGCCAGCAGCATTTGCAACTAACCGATGCCGCCCGCTCAGCCGCCTTAAATACCAAAGATATGCCGGCCATTTTTTACCTCGGTTGCAGCATACATGGCAACGAAGCCAGCGGTGCCAATGCCGGGCTGCTCATGGCATATCATTTAGCCGCAGCGCAGGGGCCCGAAATTGAAAAGTATCTCGAAAGCACCGTTATCCTCTTCGACCCCAGCTTTAACCCCGATGGACTGCAACGTTTTTCTTCGTGGGTAAACAGCCGCAAGAGCAAAAACATTTCGGCCGACCCTAACGACACTGAGCATAACGAAGCCTGGCCCGGTGGCCGCTTCAACCATTATTGGTTCGACCTTAATCGCGATTGGCTGGTAGCCCAACACCCCGAGTCGCAGGCCCGGGTAAAAAAATTTCAGGAATGGCGCCCCAATGTACTTACCGACCACCACGAGCAAGGCACCAATGCCACCTTCTTTTTTATGCCGGGGGTTCCTTCGCGCGTTAATCCTATTACGCCCGACAAAAACCAGGAACTAACAAAAAAGATGGGCGAGTACCACGCCAAAGCATTAGACCAGATTGGCTCGCTGTATTTTACACAAGAAGGCTACGATGACTTTTACTACGGCAAAGGATCCACCTACCCCGATGCACAAGGCTCTGTCGGAATTTTATTTGAACAGGCCAGCTCGCGTGGCCACGCTCAGGAAAGCGTAAACGGAATACTACGTTTCCCTTTCACGATCCGCAACCAGTTTGTTACCATGCTCAGCTCGCTTAAAGCCATTAACGAAATGCGCGAAGAGCTACTTAATTTTCAGCGCGACTTCTATAAAAACGCTGCCGCGGATGCGGCCAAAGATCCCATAAAGGCCTACATACTTGGATCGAAAGACAAAGCCCGCCTGCACCACTTTGCCGAAATGGCCCTGCGCCAAAAAGTGGATGTATATAAAGTACCGGCTACCCAAACCATCAACGGAAAAACATTCGATGCAGAAAGTAGCCTCCTCATTCCGATGAATCAAAACCAATACAAACTGATCAGAGGCATGTTTGATAAGCAACTTAAATTTAAGGACAGTATTTTCTACGACATCTCCAGTTGGGTGTTGCCGCTTGCTTATGGGTTAGAGTATGAAGAGGTGAAAACCCCGCCCGCCTTAGGCGAAAAAATTACAGACCTTAAAAAACCTGTTGGCAAGATTATAGGTAAAGGCGATTACGCCTACGCATTTGAACCCTACGGCTACTACACGCACCGCGCTATGTACCGGTTATTAAACAATGGCGTGCGCATAAAAATAGCCACCGAAATTTTTTATGCAGAGGGCAAAAAGTTTGAACGGGGGTCTGTGTTAATACCGGTTGATGGACAGGACCGAATTCCTGCGCAAGTAGCCGTAATGATGAAAGAAATAACTGAACAAGATGGAATAGATGTGTATGCATTAAACACCGGCTTAGACTACCGGGGTGTAAGTTTGGGCAGCAGTTCGTTTACGGTGCTGCGCAAACCCGAAATTGCTATTTTGGTAGAGGGTGGTATTTCGCCTACCGATGCCGGAGAATTGTGGCACTTGTTAGATACGCGCTACAACCTGCCCGTAACGTTGCTGCCAATTTCTATTTTAAACAGCGGGTCTATTGCGCGGTATAACACCATACTTGTGCCGGAAGGAAACCACAGCGCTATTACCGATGCCGGAAAAGAAAAACTTAAAACGTGGGTACAAAACGGTGGTGTGCTTATTGGGTTTGAACGGGCGCTTACTTTTTTTACTACCGCAGGCCTTGGCAAGTTTGATGCAAAGAAAGAAGAAGACCAGTCTGCCGGAAAGAAAGAAGCAACCAAACCTAAGCCCTATGCCGATATGGATGAAATTCAACGCGCACAAGAAACCAGCGGAGCCATATTCGAAGCTGATGCAGACTTAACACATCCGCTTTTATACGGTTATACCTCAACAAAAATTCCGCTCTTCAAAGCCAATAATTTATTTATCCAAAAAGCACCCGGAGCGTATGCCAACCCTTTGGTATATGGTAGTAACCCGTTAACCAGCGGGTATATTACTAAGTCAAATTTGGATAAACTTAAAAACACCTCGGCTTTGGGTACAGTGGCCTTGGGCCGCGGCCGTGTAATCGGGTTTACTGAAAACACCGCCTTTAGGGCATTCTGGTTTGGTACCAACAAAATGCTGCTCAATGCTATTTTCTGGGGCAACACCATTAGTGCCGAAGCAAGTCGCTAAAAATTTAATCATCAATCCGATTGCCATCTCCTTAGCGGGATGGCAATTTTTTTAAGTATCACAGGCGTGCATCGCGTTTTTTCAAAACCAGACTTTTCAGCACCATTTCTGTAGCGGCATTAATCTGGCAATTACAACCTTACCGTTTACCTTAGTGCTGAGTATGAGGGGAAAGATTCTATGTAAAATACTATGGCTAACCGCCTGCGGCCTTGCGGGCACCTCGTATCTCTGCCGTGCTCAGGATAGTACTCGCTCCAAACCCATCAACCAACTCAAGCAAAATAAAATTACCCAACAGGTGGTGGGTTCCATTAGTCGTACCCCACCGCCTGATTCTGTAACAACCTTACGAAGCGAAAAGAACTTTCTTCCCTACGAAGGAAAAATTGTTCGGCACATAATCATTAACCGGGTTGGGTTCGACCGCACCGTACAGGATACAACCCGCAGAATTCGCACCGCAGTGGCTCGGCTCGCCAACAAACTGCACAACGACACCAAAACCTGGGTAATTCGCGAAAATATTTTCATCCGCGAAGGGACCCCACTTAATGCCTTTCGGGCAGCCGACAATGAACGCTACCTGCGCGACCTGGATTTTATTTTAGACTCTAAAATTTATGTGGCCCCTCTTTCGGAAGAAAGCGACTCGGTAGATCTCTTAATAATTACCCGCGATGTATTTAGCCTCGGGGCTTCCTTCTCGCCACGTGGGGTAACTGAATATCGCCTGCGCGTGCAAGAAGCAAACCTTGCCGGCATGGGACAACGCGTGCAAGTATCGGCCTTGTTGGATACTGACCGCACACCTGCCGCTGGTTACGAATACCTGTATCGCAAAACCAATCTGTTCGGCAGCTTTGTAAACGCAACTGCCAGCTATACCGAATTGAACACCGGCCGAAGTATAGGCAACGAAAATGAAAGTGCCTATCTCTTCCGGCTCGACCGGCCGTTGTTTCATCCATTTGCCCGATGGGCCGGAGCGGTGGAGATAAGTAAAAACTGGAGCACGAATACAAGCGGTAAAGAAAGTGCGGCCTTTGCCCGCTACACCTATCGCATACACGATGCCTGGGCTGGCTATACTTTTGGCTTCAAAAAAAATGCTCATGCAACTCATGAAGATCGCAACCGAAGATTTGTTGCGGTGCGTGCGTACCAAACACATTTTTCACAACTGCCGCAGGTAATACCGTTGCAAGACAAGTTTATTTACACTAACCGCAAGGCTTTGTTGGGTCAAGCAACATTTTTTAAGCAGGATTTTTATAAGACCAATTTCGTATTGGGCTTTGGCCGAACAGAAGATATTCCGTTTGGCTATCGGCTTTCGTTTACCAGTGGTTGGGAACAAGAGTTAGAAACACTGCGCCCCTACACGGGGGCGGAGTTAACCTTGAGTACAGTAAACCGGAACGGAACATTTTATACCTACACGGCAAAGTTGGGCAACTATTGGAACCATGAGTTGGTGGAAGACGGCCTGGCTCAGTTTGGTGTTAGCCGGTACAGCCGGGTGTATCAGCTTGGCAAAACCAACGTACGCCATCAGGGAGAAGTGAACTACGCATTTCAGATTAACCAAACTCAAAAAAGATTTTTAGACATCCGCGATGGGAATGGAGTGCAGGGCTTGCGCCCGGATAGTCTGTGGGGTACGCAACGTCTGCGGGTTAGCACCGAAACAGTAGTGTTTACAGCATGGAAGGTAGCCGGCTTTCACCTGGCGCCAGTTACCCGAATTGATCTTGCCTACTTGTCGAAAGAAAGTGCCCTGTTTAAGAAACAAAATTTCTTTTCAGGATTTTCAGTAGCCATGCGCGCACGCAATGAAAACCTGATCTTTAATACAGTGGAGGCTAGAGTTTATTACTATCCTGTCACGCCAGAAGCGATTGAGCCCTTTCGGTTTGAATTCAGAACTAACCTTAGAATTAAATACCCAACAGGATTGGTAATGGCACCCGCAACGGTGTATGATCCGTGATTTCACAAACATTCAATTTGTTTGCGCGAAATCAAAACAGATGGCCAACACCTATTCTCAAATCTACCTGCATTTCGTATTCACAGTAAAAAGAAAACAATCTGCTATCCTCAAACAACACAAAGAAAGAACTCCACAAATACATTACCGGCTTAGTTAAAAAGCGAAACGCCACACTTCGTGCCGTTCACTGCATGTTTGATGTACCCTTTGATGAAAAATACCTGTTCAACTTTTTCGATTAGTCATTCCTTGCGGGCTTTCAATTTCTTTTTACTTTTGTAAAACATTCTGTCCCAGCGTGATCCGCAAATTTTTTCCGCTAGACAAAAACTACCTGCTTGAAGAAGCCCAGATGCAATCTCGGCAACACTTGCTTGTACAACTTGTCGATACCGTAAAAGCCACTTACCTGCGCACACACAATCCCCTGGGGTTAAACGATGACTTTACGCTGCTCATCAAAAACTTTCAACTCAAAAACACCAAGCCACTTGAAGATTTCTATCAGAACCTGGCCGCGGTATATCGCTACAAGCACGGTGAAAATCAACTTGAGTTTGTATGGGATGGGCGCGACCATCTTGAAAAATATACAACGGAATGGGCCGCGGCTTTTAAAGATTGGGCCGCACGCTTTTGTACCCATGAATTGTTTCTGCAGGCCGTGCTCGATTTAACCGTATTCTTGCCGGAGAATCGCCACGCAGCACTTGCCGAAAACAAAATGAATCATTTTATCCTGAATCATTTCGACATGCGCCTGCATAAGCAAAGAGGCCTGATGGCTATTAAAGTGGCATAATGCACTGCATCTCGTTATTTGATTTACTCTGTAATATCCTTAATTTTTCAAATCCTTAACCTGAACACCTATGAAACGCCCCGCATTCTATTTATACTCGGCACTGGCTGTAGCAATTACCATCGCGCTTGGATATTTCTGGAGAGATGCTCTCTATCTTTTTATTTTGGTCGGCCCGATTATCATTATCGGCATTCAAGACATTCTTCAACCCAAGCAATCCATTCGTAAAAATTTTCCAGTGTTAGGCCGGCTGCGGTACGTGTTTGAAGACCTGCGCCCAAAAATTCAGCAGTACTTTGTAGAAAGCGATACCGATGGTGCACCCATCAATCGCAACGAGCGTTCTGTTATTTACCAACGTGCCAAAAAGCAAACCGATACTATCCCTTTTGGAACTCAATTAAATGTGTATGCCGAAGGGTACGAGTGGATGACGCACTCCATCGTGCCCAAAGACTTTCATAAACTAGATCACAACCCCCGCATCCGCTTTGGAGGTAAAGAATGCAAGCAACCTTACGCCATGAGTGTACTGAATGTAAGTGCCATGAGTTTTGGTTCGCTTAGCAAAAACGCAGTGCTCTCGTTAAACGGGGGTGCTAAAATGGGTGGCTTTGCGCACAACACAGGCGAGGGTGGAATTAGCCCTTACCATCTGCAACCCGGTGGCGATTTAGTATGGCAGATTGGTACAGGGTACTTTGGGGCGCGCGATGACGAAGGGAAATTCAATGACGAAATATTTAAAAAGAATGCCCTGCTGCCCAATGTAAAAATGATTGAGATCAAACTCTCGCAAGGAGCAAAGCCAGGCCACGGAGGCATTCTGCCAGGCAAAAAGAATACGCCCGAGATAGCTGCTATCAGGCATGTAAAAGCTGGCACTACCGTTTTCTCACCGCCCTTTCATAGTGCATTCGGTACCCCCATTGAATTAATTCAGTTTGTTAAAAGATTGCGTACCCTATCTGAAGGTAAGCCGGTAGGCTTTAAACTTTGCATCGGCCGCAAGGGCGAGTTCCTTTCTATTTGCAAGGCCATGGTGCAACTTAACATCTACCCCGACTTTATTACCATTGACGGAGGGGAGGGTGGCACGGGTGCCGCTCCGCCCGAGTTCAGTAACTCGGTGGGTATGCCCATGTTAGATGCACTCGCTTTCGCGGATAATGCGTTGCGCGGATTTGGGATTCGCAATGAAATGCGATTGATAGCCTCTGGAAAAATTTTAACCGGCTTCCATATTTTAAGAGCCATGGCCCTTGGTGCCGATACCTGCAACTGTGCACGGGCTATGATGATGGCGTTGGGATGCATTCAGGCCCTGGAGTGCCATAAAAACACATGCCCTACCGGTGTGGCTACGCAAGATCCTTACTTTATGAAAGGCCTGGTGGTAGAAGATAAAACTTTGCGCGTAGCCAACTATCATAAAAATACAGTAGAAAGTTTTGTTGAACTGATGGGAGCTGCCGGGTTAGATAACCCCGATCAGATCAATCGCTCGCATGTGTACAGGCGGGTGTTCATGAACCTGGTAAAAACATACGAAGAAATTTACCCCACCATACCCGAAGGCTGTTTGCTACCCGGTGGCGACATCCCCTTTGACTATGACGATTACATGAAACGTGCATCGGCAGAGAGTTTTGAAGTGGCCGTATAAGTGCGAGTCAAAAACTCCTTTCCAGTATTGTCTCCGTAGAGCCGATTAAATGCATCGTGCCCTGCGGAAGCGATACTTGAAATAAAAAAAGAGGCCATCTCACAAAGTCAACCGGTTAGGTCAACCCCGAAGACGGCCTCTAACCCCACCGCACTTAGAAACTCAGATTCTTTGTTTTGGCTTTTTCCCGAACAGCTTTGATCATGGCTGCATCTAAAGTATTGTCCTTTTCATCTTTGGGTGTATTGGCCATTACGTATTGCTGGCGCTTTACATTCAAACTTTGAATCTCATCCTGAATCTTTTTACGCTCATCGGCTTTTTGTTTTACGTAGGCCTGCCGTTGTGTTACCGTCATACCCTTCATTTCAGAAGGCAGGTCTTCGTCTTTCGCTTTAGTAATTGCCTCTTCACTTTCTTTGGATGCATCTACCAGGTCCCACGAAGAATTTACATACGCATGCGAGCTCTTGGAAACAGCCCGTTCTACCGCGTTGGCTTCGCCATAGCTGCGCGCATTTTTATCTTGTGTGGCCTGCAATTCTTTCTTAGAAGCGCCAGCTTTGCCATAATAAATATACGTTTCGTTGAGTCGCACATTCAACGCAGTAATACGATCATCGTAGGGCGAAGGAATGTAAACTGTTTTGCGATCTTGCTCAATACTCATGTATGAACCTCCGGTAAGGTCAGCCCCGTCTTTCCAACTGGTGCGCACTCCTTCTTCAAACGGGCCGCAATAAATCGTATTTACCACCACACCCTTTTCGCGGGCAAACACACTGGCCGTACGATATGAAACAGTGCCTTGAGTAAACGGTTCGTTGCCGGCAATAAAAATCATTTTCAAGTCGTTGGTAGAAGTGCTCCACTCTAATTGTTTAAGCGAGGTGTTAATTACATACCCGCAATATTCGCTGCCCCCATTCGTAGAGAGCGCAAAAAGTTTTTCTGAGATCAGATCTAAATCGTTAGTAAGCCCGCTAACCTGGCGTATATACCCTTCTGATGCCACCAACCCATCGTTGCCATATTCATACAATGCAATCTTAATGTTGGGCTTCTTCCCATCGGCACACTTGGCCACGGTAAGCTCGTTAACAATTTTCCATAGTTGCGATTTGGCCTGATCAATCAGGCCATCCATGCTGTTGCTGGTGTCTAACAGCAGGGCTATTTGAATGCTTTGGTCCTTTGCAGAGGGTGCAAATGCACTAAGCTGCACAAACAAGAGAAGGCAAATGAGCGTAAGAATGCGGTTCTTAACCGTACTTACTCTGGAAGAAGTTGTTTTCATGGTGATTTTGTTTTTGGTAAAGTTTACGCGCAAAAAGTAACAGGGGTACCTTTACTTAGTGAGGGCTCAAGCCCACCGGGTGAAATGGCCAAACCACGGGGTAAGGGCTGCTGGCAAGGGCTATGCGTGCGTAAGCGTAAAAAAAATAATGTGGTAACTTTCCGGCCGTAATCAATTTATGCGCGTTGATCCACTTAGAAGTTCAATACCGGAAATGAAAAAGCTACACCTCTGCATAGCGCTATGGATTCTCACCACCGGGTTTTGCGTGGGGCAAAAGAAGAAGGCAGATTCTTATTCGGAGTATAAGAGCCGGTCGTCTCAAAGCAGCGTAGCGGAACTATTACGCAATGCCGAAATGGCGAAGAGTAGCAATGCAGCCCAGGCCTTAGATTATGTGCAGGAAGCTTTGGGTATGAGCCTGGCGCAGGGCGATGTACTGAATGAAGCGCGGTGTTACTTACTGTTAGGCGAGATAAATGAACAAATTACCGAATGGACGCTGGCCCTCGAAAACTACAACAAAGCCTACCAACGGTTAGCGGTGCGTTTCGCGGCCTCGCCCGAATACAGTAAAACATTGCGCGGCATGGGTAGTACGTATTTAAAAGTGGGCAACTATGAACAGGCGCTCTCCTACTTTCAACAAGCATTGCAACTTAAAACAAGTGCGTTGGAAAAGGCCGAATTGCAAGTGAGTGTTTCGGAAGTTTATTACCAGCAAGGTAATTACCAGCAAGCGCTGGCGGCAACAGAAGCAATAGCGGTAAATCAGAAAACAGGCGATGAAATTCTCCTTGGCAAAATTCAAAATCAGAAGGCAAAAATTTATGCCCGCCTGAAAGAGGTAGATAAAGCCAACGATTTTTATCAGTCTTCGCAATTGAATATGCGGGCTTCCGGAGCGGCAGCTCCTGCCAGAGATGAGGCATTGAAGCAAACCAAAGAAGAAATTTCGGGAGCGTTGCGCGAACAAAAACGCTTCGATGAAGATATTTCGCTGCGCAACCAGGCTATTGATTACAATCTTGAATCAAATAATCTGAACGAAGTATCAAAAGATAAAATTGAGCTTAGCAAATCGCTGGTAGCCAAAGGCGAAACCACGCAGGCCATTCAACAACTACAGGAAGCCGCCACCCTGGCCGACTCTATTCAAAATCCGAAAGACGAAGCCTCGGCCTACCTTACCCTGGCAACCTTGTATGAAAAAAATAACCGACCCAACGAAGCCTTGAAAGCGTATCAAAAGTACAGCCGCGCTATAACCCGGCAAGCGGAACAAACAGAAGCCAGCCAGCAGGAGCGTGCCGAAATTCTTCGCAAGCAAAAAGAGATTGAAAGCCTGAGCAACGAAGTGATTGCCGGGCAGCGTGCTGAACAAACTTTGTTACAACAGCAGCAACTTACTATTTACGGCCTGTTGGTTCTAATTGCCATCATTCTTGTTACCAGTTATTTCATTTATAAAAGTGCGCAGGCCAGCAGGCGCGCCAACCAGTTGCTGGCCCTTAAGTCGCTGCGAGGCCAAATGAACCCGCATTTTATTTTTAATGCCCTCAATTCCGTTAATCAGTTCATTTCACAGAATGACGAGCGGGCTGCCAACAAATATTTGTCGGAGTTTTCCAGGCTGATGCGGTTGGTGCTGGAAAACTCACAGGAAGACTTTATTTCGTTGCAGAAAGAAGAAGAAATTATTTCGTTGTATGTAAAGCTGGAGCATTATCGCTTTCGCGATAAGTTTGAGTATTCTATAACGATAGATGAAACGTTGAATAAAGAGGCGATTCAACTGCCGCCCATGCTCATACAACCGTACATCGAAAACGCAGTATGGCATGGCTTGCGCTACAAAGAAGAAAAAGGAAAATTAGAGCTTGCCTTTCACCAACATAACAACCTGCTGCAGGTTATTATTACCGATAACGGGATAGGAAGGCAAAAGTCAGCTCAATTAAAAACTGCTAATCAAAAAAAAAACTCCTCCACAGGTCTGAAAAATATTGAAGAACGCCTCCAGATTTTGAATACCGTTTACAAAACCCAGTACACGGTTGCTATCGAAGATTTGCAGGCCGACAGCGGCACGCGGGTGGTTATTTCAATTCCCGTTACAACGTAAATTTGCATGAAAGCGGTAATTATAGACGATGAAAAAGATAGCCGGGAGATTCTGGCCAACTATTTAAAAAAATACTGTCCTGAAATTACGCTTTGTGGTTTTGGCGAATCGGTAGCAACCGGGTTGGAACAAATACAAAAGCACAACCCCGATGTGGTTTTTCTGGATATCGAAATGCCTTACGGGAACGGATTCGATTTGCTGGACAGCCTGACTGAAATCACTTTCGAAACTATTTTTGTAACTGCCTTCGATAGTTACGCCATCAGAGCTTTAAACCAAAGTGCTGCCTACTACCTGCTAAAGCCTATTGATATTGACGAACTGGTGAAGGCGGTTGAGAAAATAAAGTTGGAGCGCACTGAAAAAAATTACCTGCAGCATGCTCGCCTTCTGCTCGAAAACAAGAGAAACAGCACACATCAGAAAATTATGCTCCCCACGCTAGAGGGTTTCGAGATTGTAAACATTAACCTGATTTTGTACTGCGAAGGTGCTGATAACTTCACCAAATTTCATTTTGAAAACAGTTCGCCTTTATTGATTTGCAGAACACTAAAATACTTTGAGGACATACTGAAAGAACACCGGTTTGTACGAATTCACCGCTCTTACCTCATCAACCCAGATTTTGTGGTACGATATTCGAAGGGGAAAGGCGGGTTTGTTACGATGAAAAACAATCAGGAATTAGAAATCTCAGTTAACAAAAAGCAAGAGTTTTTAAATCTGTTCGAATCATAAGTCCGGTATGAAAAAAATAGTTAAAAGAAGTATGGCCTTCGCGGCCATCACAATTTGTGCATTTGCCTGCAAACCATCTGATAAACTTAACCAGGTTGTAGGGTTAAGTAAATCTACCCTGGAGGATACCCGGTGGGTGTTGGAAGAACTTAACAACCAACCTGTAAGCACTCAAAACCAGCCCTTTCTTGTTTTTGCTTCCAAGAGTATGGTGCTAAGCGGCTTTGGTGGTTGCAACCAACTGGCCGGTTCGTATGAAACTGCACGCCTGAAATTAAAATGCAATAATGTAGTTGCCACCCGCATGTACTGCGATGTCGGCCAATTGGAAAATGATTTTCTCACCCTCCTTCAAAAAGTAAATCGATACCACATAGAAGGCGATACGCTTTCGCTTTATGAGGACGCTGTTTTACTGGGTAGATTAAAGGCTCAACGGTAGCCGTTTATAAAAAAGCAGGTTGAGGTTGTTGTGTTATACCATTATTATGCAACAATTAAAACTCAACCTTATGAAAACTATCTTATTAATTTCTGCTATGTGTGTAGTTGGCTTTACCACATTGGCACAAGATGCGATTACCGATGATGAGCTCAACCGCTATGCCGTGGCCATGGATTCAATTAACGAAATGTCGGCAGCGGTAAAAGAAATGATTACAGACCTTGTTAAAAATAGCAAGGTTGTTTCAGCAGCGCGGTACAACGAACTTTCGAAAATCAGTAACGATGAGGCCGCCCTGGCGGCAGCCAACGCTACTCCCGAAGAAATTGCGTTTGTAAAAGACCTGGCTGAAAAGCGTGAATCTGCCACCGTAAAAATTAATCAGGCAGTTCAAAGTTTAGCGAAAGACTATGTGGGCGCAGCAACCTTTAACAAGGTACGAAAGGCCCTTAGTACAGACCCCGCATTGAAGGCAAAGTACGATGCACTGATGAGTGAATTAGCCAAAGACAATCCGGGGGTACAGTAAGCATACACCTCCAGAGGCTGCCGTTTGTTCCTGCAAATGGAATTGAAGGCGGCCTCTTTACTTTTTGAACTTGTTGCGTAGCATGGCGAGTTTATCCTCCATGCTAACTTCCGTGTTATGCTGGCTTTGCTTTACGCTACGTTCGGTGCCTTTGGCTGGCGGTGCACCAAACGGGTCGTTCTTCATAGAAAGTGCAATTCGCTTACGCGGAATATCTACTTCAATAACCGTTACGTGCACCTTTTGTTGTACCGCCACCACCTCGTTCGCATCTTTTACAAAGCGATCGCTTAAATGACTTATGTGTACCAGGCCATCCTGATGCACCCCAATATCCACAAAGGCTCCGAAAGCAGTTACATTGGTAACAAGGCCCGGCAACTTCATCCCTACTTTCAAATCCTTCATCTCGTTTATGCCTTCCTGAAATTCGAATACTTCAAATTTCTCGCGCGGATCGCGGCCCGGCTTTTCAAGTTCTGCAAGAATATCGGTTAAAGTAGGAAGGCCAACGGTTTCAGAAACATATTTCTTCAGATCTAGTTTTTGGCGAAGCTCCGCACTTGTCATTAAGTCCTGTACGGTACATCCTAAATCCTGCGCAAATTTTTCTACCAACCCGTAGCGCTCCGGGTGTACTGCGCTGGCATCTAATGGATTTTTTGAATCGCGAATGCGCAAAAAGCCTGCGCACTGCTCAAAAGCTTTATCGCCCAAACGCGGCACCTTTAATAAGGCTTTGCGATCAGCGAAAGCGCCATGCTGATTGCGGTAGTCAACAATACTTTTTGCCAACTGGGGCCCTAAACCAGAAACATACGTTAACAACTCTTTACTCGCGGTATTCAGTTCTACACCCACGGAGTTTACACAACTAACAACTACATCGTCCAGGCCGGCTTTCAATTTGGTTTGATCTACATCGTGTTGGTATTGCCCCACGCCAATCGATTTCGGATCAATCTTTACCAATTCTGCCAACGGATCTTTTAGTCTGCGCCCAATAGATACCGCACCCCGCACAGTTACATCGTGATTGGGGAATTCTTCGCGGGCAACTTCTGAAGCAGAATAAACCGAGGCCCCGCTTTCATTCACCATCACAATTAAAATCTGTGCGGGCAAACCAAGTCCTCTCACAAACGCTTCGGTTTCGCGGCTGGCAGTGCCGTTGCCAATAGCGATCGCTTCAATCTTAAACCGATCGCACAAACCCAACACAATAGTAGCCGACTTGGCCGTTTCGCGCTGCGGTTCGTTCTGATAAATAACCGTATCAAACAACAAAGCGCCTTGTTCATCAAGGCAAACTAACTTAGTGCCGGTACGAAAACCCGGGTCAAGTGCCAATACGCGTTTTTGCCCGAGGGGCGATGCCAACAAAAGTTTTTTGAGATTAGCGGCAAACACCTGAATCGCCTCCGCATCGGCCTTCATTTTACTCTCCACTCGAATCTCAGTTTCCAACGAGGGCTTCAACAACCGCTTGTAACAATCTTTAACAGCCAATGCAACTTGCTCGCTGGCAGCCGAAGTCCCGCGAACAAATTGTTGCTCCAGTTCCGCAATCGCCTGTTGCTCACCTGGAGCAATATTCAGAGTAATGAAACCCTCCTTTTCGGCTCTGCGCATCGCTAGAAGCCGGTGCGAGGGCGATTTCTTTATCGGCTCCTTCCAATCAAAATAATCTTTAAACTTCTGAGCCTCCTCTGCTTCCATCTTTGATTTGATTGCAACTGCTTCCACGATGCCTTCGGCCCAAAATAACTCCCGAATTTTTTGACGCGCCTCGGCATTTTCATTTATCCATTCGGCAATGATATCGCGGGCGCCATCCAGGGCTTCTGCTTCTGTTGTTACTCCCAGTTCGGTGTTAATAAAGGTTTTGGCTAAATCGAGTACAGCATGTTGTTGCTGCTCAAATAATACCATGGCCAACGGCTCGAGTCCTTTCTCTTTTGCAATGCTGGCCCGCGTTTTCCGTTTTGGCTTGTAGGGCAGGTAAATATCTTCCAACTCATTCAGGGTAGTAGCTTGCTCAATGGCTGCGGCCAACTCCGGAGTAAGCTTCTGTTGTTTTTCAATTGATGCAAGTATTGACTCTCTGCGTTTCTCCAATTCTTCCAATTGCTCGTGCCGGTCGCGTATTGCGGCAAGCACAACTTCATCCAGGCTTCCTGTTACTTCTTTGCGATAGCGGGCCATAAAAGGTATGGTGGCTCCTGTGGCCAACAATTCCAGTACACATGCAACCTGAGCAGGTTTAAGATTCAGTTCGGAGGCAATTTTAGTTTCGATCGCAGTCATGCAAAAAATTGAAAGTGTTTAATCGGGGTGCGAATCAACAAAATAATCATTCGCCTCACAAAAAAAATTTCTTCATTTTATTGCTACTACGTGATTGCAATAGCCTTGGCAAAGTACTACCATGCCGTGTGAGACAAAACGAAAGGTAAGCGTAGGGCTGCAACAAATAAAACTACACTGGCAATAGCAGGCAAAAGGTAGAGCCCTGCCCATAAACACTACGCACCGAAATACTTGCACCCATGCGCAAGGTAGCTTCGCGGGCTATGTAAAGCCCAAGGCCCGAACCGCCACTGCCCGAAGATGTTTTATAAAACATATCAAAAATCTTTTCGATGTGCTCTGGCCTTATTCCCTGGCCGTTATCTTTTACAGAAATTTCGAGGTGTGGATTACCCGACCTGAAATTAATTTCTATGAATTGATTCTCCTTTGTTTTGTCGTGGTACCGCACCGCGTTGGATACGAGGTTGTTCAAGACAATGCGCAGGCGCACCGGGTCGGTACTTATTTTTGTGCCGGATGGAATGCCGATTTTAAATTCGATTCGGTGTACTCCTTCATTGAACCGAAGGCCATCCAGCACTTCATTTACTACCAGTGCGAGGTCAAGCGTTTCGCGCACTGCTTCCTGCCTTGTGTTGCGCGAGTATTGTATGATGTCGGTTATAAATTTATCCAGTACGCCCACACGATCCTGAATCATGTGCAGGTACATTTTCAACTCTTCGGTGTTTTCTGTTTTGGTGGTAAGGTGTATGATGCCCGCAATGGAGCTAAGTGGCGCCCGCAAATCGTGCGAGGCACTGTACACAAACCGATCTAACTCTGTATTGGCCTTTACCAATTGAATGTTTTGGTTACGCAATTGTAATTCTTTATTACGCAGGCTCTGCTCGCTGTAGTAATTATTGGCAAGCACCAGAAAGAAAAGGTAACTGCACGTAAGCGCAAAAGCGAGCACGTTAATAATAAACAGCGTGGCTATTTCGCGGTAGTTAAAATTACGGGGTGGCAAAACCGGAAAGTCAATAAAGAAAACCGCAAAATAGAGCAGCAGCGAAAAAACCAAAAAAGCTAACCCGTAGTACCATTCTTCAAATCCAAAAATCACCAAAGCGGCAAAGGCAAACACACCCAGGTACATGTGCACCCCGGTTTGAGTGCTTTCGCTGCTGGCAATTGCATAAATACTTGCATTGAAAAAAATTAACGCCACGGTGGCGGCCGTGCGGCTGTGTCCGATTTTATTAAGCACGTACGTGCCCGCAGAGATTACAAAGAACAGAATGAAAATGTACAGCGGTACCCGGGTAGCAAAAAACAAATTGAATACCCACATTACACCCGTAATGGCAAAGGCCAGTGCAGAGAGGTGATTGATAAGCTCCTGACGTTGCTGCGGACCGGTTTTTAATTTGAAGATGGCGAGCATGCGTGCGTTTCGGGGCCGTGTTTACAAAGGATTAGCATCAACAATACGATTCGAACATCTAAAGTTAAGATTTCTACAATACGTTGTTCAATTGCTCTTTAATCTTTTCCAGCTCCTCTTTCATCATAACCACATGCTTTTGCATTTCGGCATCGTTCGCCTTGCTGCCAATCGTATTTATTTCGCGGCCAATTTCCTGTGCTATAAACCCTAACTTTTTTCCAGCCGATTGCTTCTCACTCATTGCTTTCAGAAAATAATCGAGGTGCGCCCTAAGTCGTACCCGCTCCTCGTGAATATCTAATTTCTCTATATAAAATATTATCTCCTGTTCCAACCGGTTGGCATCAAAGCCTTCGTTACCAAAAAAATCAGTTATGTTACCTTTTATGCGGTTGCGGATTTTTTCTACCCGCTGCGGATCTATCGCCTCCACCTGTTGCAGACCCACCCGAATCGTTTCGATATAGCTGGTAAGTTTTGCTTCTAATACTTTTCCCTCTGCCAGCCTAAACTGATCGCACTGCTTTATGGACTCCTGAAATAATGCCAGCACACGTTCCCATTCGCGGGCATCCAGTTCTTCGCGTCCGTTTGCCTGAATTACATCGGGCGAGTTAAGAGCCAGTTGAAACAATCCCTCGCGCGCTGCGCCTACTTTTTCTGCCAGCCGGTTTAACTCCTGATAGTAGGCCGTAAACAACGCATGGTTGTACTGCTGCTTCAGCTCTTGCTTCATACCGGCTTGCAGCTCTACTACCAACGAAACCTTTCCTCTTTCCAACTGTTCGCTTAGCAGGTTACGCAACTCCAGTTCTTTCTCGGCATACTTTTTCGGAAGCCGTAAATTCAAATCCAGAAATTTGGAATTAAGGGTTTTGATTTCGATTGATAGCGTACCCTCGGCTAGTGGCGCATGGGCCTGACCAAAGCCCGTCATAGATTTAATCATAGCATCGTGCTTGAAACGTGCAAGGTAGCTTATTTTCTAAAACCCGTCTTTTTTAAAAATCGAAACCCAGTGAAACTGAAAGACGCGGGTCTTTTACCGAATAGTTTTCTACCGGCCAGGCAAGATCAAATTTCACGTAGTAGCCGAACATCATAGTGCGCAAGCCTGCACCGTAGCTATACAGCCACGGGTTTAGATATTCGTTAATCTCAATTTTAAACGGCCCACCTGCGGTGGGATCTTCCGGCACCATGCGCGTGCGTACACTGCCGCGCGAGCTAAACGGAGCCGTGCCCGACCAACTGCTGCCAATATCATAAAAGGCTGTAAACTGGAGGTTGCGGAAAAAGTTTGAAGCAATGGGGCCGTTACTCAACGCACGGATAAGAGGCACCCGAAGCTCTATACTTCCCACCATGGCGCTGTTGCCGTAAAGGGTTGCGTAATTAAAGCCGCGCACGCTGGTGGCAAATTCAGCAAAGAGAATGTTCTCGTTGTAAGTACCCTGGTTGCTTCTGAGCGGGTTTTGTGCGCCACTGTAATTGGTCGTATTAAAAATCCAATTGTCCATTCCGCCCAGCAAATATCTTTTTGGTGAATTGCCAAAAAACGAACCAGCAAATCCGCGCACAGCCAATACAATTTCTCTATAGATTTTCTGATAGTGCCTTACATCGACCGAAATTTGTGAAAAGCTTTTTGCCGTATTGCCAACTGCTTCGTAATGGATTACACTTAGCTTACCCCGTGTACCTTCAATAATATTCATATCGGTAGTAAGCGAGTTGTCGTAAACCAACTCAGCTTTGGCACCGGCATAAAATTGCTGGCGCGAAGGTTTAAAGGTAGGAACTGTATCTAGCGGATTTGAAAAACCCCGATCTACAAATTGAGTGAACCCTACAAAAGGTTTTAGCGAAACTCGGGTGCGCACCGAAAGCGGTAATGATGCGCCTACTTCCAATTTCTGAAATGAATATTTGTGCTGTTCGGGCTCCTGGCCTTCGGGCACCACGGTGTTCCAGAAAATTACTTTGCGGTCAAATCGCAAACTGTAATCTACGCGGTACGGGAGATACTGAAGTTCGGTATATACATCACCATTCCTGAAATTCAAAGCTGTTTGAATGCCACCCAAAATCCGGAAATTCTCCAGCATGTCATTCATTTGCACATCCATTTTTAAACTAAAGCCCCGCAGTGGATCGATCACAAAATTGCTCACCAGGTTTTCGTAACTAAACTTAGGCATGTACGGAAACGGGCCTGAAACCCGGCTTCCATCGCGGGCTTTCATATAGCGGGTAAGGAATGTTTCGGTAGGCTGCTTGGTTTTTACTGCCTCGTCTTCAAACACGTAGTCGTTTGTGTTAAGTGGTTTTTCTTTAACCGGTTTTATTGTATCGGCTTTTACCGGCTCTTCAAACGTATAATCATTGGTATTAATTACTGCGGTTTTAACCGAATCCTTCTTCGGCTCTTTTACTTCGGGCTTGGTTGGTTCCTGGCGCACGGTGTCGGTCTTTTCTTTTAACCTCGAATTTATCAAATCCTTTATCGACATATTTTTAGGCACCTCCTGCTTACGCCTTTCGGTAATGGTTTTGGCTTGCTGCACTTCGCGCCTGCGCGATGCCGGTGTAAACACTTGCCGTGAGGTATTAAAGTTCTCCGTAACAAAAATCTCTTGCCCCCGGTTTGCAGAGGCAACAGTGGCAAGCACTTTGGCATTTAAGTTCAGATCATAATCGTGTGTATCGGTGTTGAAGTTGGTTACTTGCGAATAGATGCCCGTAATGCGATTGTATTTAAATAAGTTTACAATGCCCCGCTGGTCGCTCAAATAGTAAAAATTGTTTTCGTCTTCCGCTTTTGGTTTAATGTCTTTACTAAGCGTATTGGTAACGCGCGTGGCCGTAACGGTGGTGCTATCTAAGCTGAATAAAAACAGGTTGTAATTGCTGGTTAGTTTATCATAACTCCTTACCTGGCTGGAAACAGAATCGGTTGTTCGGTTAGAACTGAATACCACAGTATTGGTGTTGGGAATAAACGTTGGGTCCAGGTCATCAAAAATATCGTTGGTTAATCTGCGCGTACGGTCTCTGCGGCTGCTAATTAAAAACAAATCGTTTTGGCCGTTCAGATCGGCACTAAGTACTGCCAGCCGGCCATTGCCCGAAAAATCGAAATTGCGCACGTTACTAAACCGGTCTAACTCGCGCGGTAATTTGCTGCGGGTTAGCAAATCGTAAAGCCAAAAAACATAGGTGCCATTTTTTACACCAATTACACCCAGGGTGTTGGCATCGGACCAACTGAGCAACGGAATATTATGATCTACTGTTTGTTTAAAAACCTTGTTGCCTCCATTTAATATGATAGTCTCTTTTCCGTTTTCGAGCGACCGAACTTTTACCGTAAACTTACCGCGGTCGTTCTCTGCATAGGCAATCTTTTTTCCATCGGGGCTTATTTTAACTGTAGTAAACACTACAGTTCTGCGGTGCTTGGCACTAAAGCGTGTAGAGTCTGTATGCGAAACGTAGCTTTGGGCTACGCGCTTTTCCATCTCACCATAATAATTCTTCCACTCGATTATTAACTGGTTGAACGTAATACCCAGCGTTATGCGAATGCTGCGTTCTTCATTTCGAATAATACGTGTGTAGTTAAGAATGTTGTTGATGGCGCTCTTACCATACTTTTCAACAATAAAATTCCAGATGCTTTGCCCTACCAGCGCGGCTTCGGGGCCGGCCATGCGCAAGGCTTTGTTGGCTTTTTTATCACGCATCAATTGCCTTACAAAATCATCCATTTCATCGTCCCATCCATGGGCCACATAAAGCGAGGCTCCATCTACAAACCAATCGGGTAAGTTTAGCAGTACGGCATTTTGAAACATGTCTTTCAAGCTTCCGCCAAACATCATTTCGTTTAGCATCAGGTCCGAAAACTTGTAGATCAGTTCTTGTTTAAACTCTTCCAGCGTTCCCGGGTGTGCCACTTCTACATAGGGTTTCACAAAGTCTGCTTCGCCACCCGAACTAAACTGTTGCCGGTTTAGGCCCATGTTGCTCTGCTGCAAATCGGCTACAGAGTTATATAAAAAAACTTTTGTCTTTTGGTAGGGATAAAATCCGATCAGATCGGTAATGCGGTCGAACTCTTTTTCCAGGTACTCGAGCGCTTCCTGCGCAACCCGCTTGCGGTCGTCATAATAGTACACATCAAAATTTTCAGAGCTAAGGTAGTTCCACCGGAATTGTTTGTATTGAACCCGGTTGCGCCCAAACGTTTCGGAGGCCCGCTGCGCCCGAACTTCGCCAACTACTAAAATGATAAAGAAAAATCCAATCAGAACTCGTTTCACGCTCATACAATCCCGCTAAGGTTTCGAATATAACGCTTTAAACCTTTTAATATTTACCTGTGATATAATTTCGGGCCCACCCACCAGCCATTGCGCCATTTGAGTTGCAAAATAAGGCGCCAGGCTCACACCCTTAGTACCTAATCCATTAAAAATGAGCACATTTTTCCACTCCGGATGCCGGCCCAACATCGGCCGTCTATCGGGCGAAGTTGGTCTTACCCCCCACTCCTGGGCCACAATTTCAAACGGCAGGCGCAGCAACTCGCGTGTGCGTTGCTCCAGTTCCATGCGGGCAGCTTCCGTTATTTCCTCGGTAAGGTTGTGCGCCTCGTAAGTAGCCCCAACTTTATAGGACAATGGCCCCGAAGGCACAATATAAACTCCCCGGTTATAAATCTGTTCAGGCTGGCTGGTCAATTTTATTGTCAGCGTTTCGCCCTTCAAAGGCAGCACCGGCAGGCCACGCCATAAGGTTGAATTTCTTATCGCGGTGCCTGTACAAAACACTATGGCTGCAGCTTGCCATGGCCCATACTCTATTTTTCTTTCATCGATCTGCAAAGCGGCTTCGTTAAATGCATCAACTTCAAAAGCAGCTTGTTGTTGCAACCAATAGCGCGCGGCTTCCAGAAATGCAGGCACATCCACGTATCCGCTTTGCTTAATTACCATACCGCCAAAATGGTCGTGCACCTGGTGGCCATAGGTTGCACCGGTGTAAATCGTTTCGATAAAATCGCGATAGTGTACATCGGCACTTTGAGCCATCCACTCGTTTTGCTCTTGCACCGATAGAAACGGCCTGTAAACCGGCACCCGGTAAAAGAATTTCTTGTTAAGCAATTGTTCGGCCTTCGGATAGAATTCATGCAGCCAGTTAAAAATCTCGGGCGCCATCCAGGTGCGGCTCATTGCTTTGCCGGTTATGGGGTTAAACAATCCGGCCGCAATTAACGAACTGCGATTTTGCGCGGGCGTGTCCAACACCAGTACTTTTTTTCCGGCAGAAATTAATTGCATTGCCAGGCACGAACCGGCCAGGCCCTGGCCCACAATCAGGTAATCAATCATTATAAAGTAAAACTATAAAATTAGCGCCACCTGCTTACCCGCCCATTAAATTTTACCAAAAGCCGTACTTTTACAATCTTATGTTGCAAATCAAAGTCTTTACATTTAATGCTTTTCAGGAAAACACGTATGTGTTGTTCGATCAAACCCGCGAAGCAGTAATTATTGACCCTGGTTGCTACGAGCCTGATGAACAAAATGCACTACATGGTTTTATTGAAACCGAAAAGTTAAAACCCACCTTGCTACTAAATACACATTGCCATGTGGATCATGTGTTGGGCAATGATTTTGTAAAAACAAAGTATAAGATACCGTTGCTTATTCACGAAAAAGAGTTGCCGGTATTAAAATCGGTAAGGGTATATGCTCCTGCGTATGGGTTTGCCCGCTACCACGAAACCCAGCCCGATGACTTTTTAAGTGAAGGCAATCAAATTACATTCGGTGTTACCCATTTAAAAATTTTGTTTCTGCCAGGCCACGCACCGGGCCACGTAGGGTTTTACAATGAAGCAACCCATAGCTTACTTAGTGGCGATGTATTATTCGATAGCAGTATAGGCCGCACCGATTTACCGGGTGGTGATTTTAATACCTTGCTGCAAAGCATCCGGCAAAAAGTTTTTTTATTGCCCGATGAAACCACGGTGTACCCGGGCCATGGCGAAACCACCACCGTAGGCAAAGAAAAAGTTACCAATCCATTTTGTGCAATTACCCTATGAGCGTGCTTCGTCATTTACCCAATGCCTTAACCTGTGCTAATCTGGTGTGCGGATGTTTGGGCATTCTGAATTTATTTGGAGGATCACAGCCCACCGCCTATTTTATCTGGGCTGCTGTTGGGTTCGATTTTCTCGATGGCTTTGCTGCCCGGGGGCTTAAAGTAAGTTCGCCCATAGGCAAAGAATTAGATTCGCTGGCCGATGTGGTTAGCTTTGGCGTGTTACCTTCGCTTGCCATGTTTCAATGGATTGGCCTAACTACCCAAACCGAATACATTCCTTTTGTTGCGTTGCTGCTTGCGGTCTTTTCGGCACTGCGGTTGGCAAAATTTAACGTAGATCAAAATCAATCCGAGTCGTTTATTGGCTTGCCAACCCCGGCCAACGCATTGTTCATCTCTGCATTGCCCTTTTTGCCCAATGCACTCACAGCTTCCGTTTTCTCTCTCTATGGCTTACTCTCTATAACTTTATTATTCTCCTGGTTGCTTGTGGCGCCCATTCATCTTTTTGCTTTAAAGTTTAAGAATTTTACGTGGCGCGATAACCAGGTGCGGTTTACCTTTTTGATGCTTTCGGTATTGCTCTTAGTGCTTTTAAAAGCCGGGGCCCTGCCGCTAATAATACTAATGTATGTGGGCCTATCGTTAGGAACGCGCTGGGTGTCAACAAATAAATGATTCGCAAAATTTACAGTTGTTGGGTTTTCATGGTGTTGAGCTGTGTAGGCAGGGCTCAAACCAATTCGGTATTGAGCACCGGCAACTGGTTTAAGTTTTCAGTTACATACGATGGGGTAGTGTCCATCCGGTACGATCAGTTGCGGCAGGCAGGCCTTAACCCCGATGTAATCGACCCGCGCAATATTCAGATTTTTACCGGCTCGCCTGGCATGCTGCCACAAGCCAACAGTAAGGCCCGTAAAACAGACCTTACAGAAATAGCCATACTTGTAAATGGCGAGCAGGACGGTAAATTTAATTCTACCGATGTGATCTTGTTTTATGCGCAAGGGCCGGATAGTTACAGCTACGACCTGAGCAAGCAAATCTTCCACTACCAAAACAATTTGTTTACAGATAAGAACTTCTACTTTCTTACGGTGGGCACTACCCCCGGCAAGCGTCTTACTTCCCGCGAAAGCGCAAATGGAAGTTTCCCCATTATAAATAACTATACCGACCTGGCTTATTACGAAACCGAGAAATACAATTTATTAAAATCAGGGCGCCAATGGTTTGGCGAACAGTTTGATGCCATCACATCAGCCACTATCCGTTTCGATGTACCCAACATTTTACCCAATTCAGAAATCAAACTCGTGTCGCACGTAATGGCGCAGTCGGTTACACCTTCCTCGTTTGCGGTGGCTTACAACAACAACACAATCTTAACTCAACCGGTTGTTGCCATACCCAACACACGCTACGGTGTAAAAGGTATTGTTAAAGCAGACACAATCATAGTTAGCAGTTCTTCGGTTGGTGCAGGCAATGCGGCCGCACAAGATATTCGCTACCAGTTTACAAAAGGCAGCCCCGGTTTATCGGTTGGGTATCTGGATTTTTTTTTCCTTACCTGGAAGCGCCAACTTACCCTTAGTGGTGCACAACTTATTTTTCGTTCGCCCGAAAGCCTCGAGGCGCCCATGGCCACTTACGAAATTGCCAACGCCACCACAGCACTGGAGGTATGGGATGTAACCGATGCCGAAAATGCTGTGCAGCAACAGGGCAACATAGTTGCTGGTAAGTTTACTTTTGCTGCTCCTTCCGAATCGTTGAAAACATTTTGTGCCTTCAACCCAAGCCAACTGTCTAATGCGCAGTTCGAAGGCAAAGTGGAAAACCAGAATCTGCGTGGCGCAACGGCCCCGGTGCTACTCGTACTAACTCATTCTTCCTTACTTGCCGAAGCCAACCGGCTTGCATCTTACCGCCAACAGCAACTTAACATCGCTACCAAAGTGGTACCGGTAGATAAAATTTATAACGAGTTTAGCGGAGGCAAACAAGATGTTACAGCTATCCGGGATTTTATCAGAAGTTATTACCAACAAACAGGTTCGGCCCTGCAACATGTGTTGTTATTTGGTCGGGGCTCTTACGATTATAAGAATCGGGTGTTTAACAATACCAACCTGGTGCCTACGTACGAATCGCGAAACTCGCTAAGCCCACTCGAAACGTACTCGTCAGACGATTACTTTACTTTTATGGAAGTGCACGAAGGTGAATGGTTCGAATCGCCCGCACAAAATCATACGCTGGACATAAGCCTGGGCCGGTTGCCTGTTAAAACTTTGGACGAAGCCCGCACCGTGGTTGATAAATTAATCGAATACGATGCCGGCTCTTCTGCGGGCCCGTGGCAAAACGAAATGTTATTTGTTGCCGATGATGGCGACTTCAATATTCATCACTCGCAAGCCGACCAGCTTGCAAGTTTTGTAGAACTGAGCCAACCAGCCATAAGTACCAGGCGGTTTTTTGTGGACTCGTTCGAGCAACTTACCCGACCGAGCGGACAATCGAGCCCGGCTGCAGCCAAAGCACTGGACCAAGCCATTCGCAAAGGAGCACTCATTATTAACTATACCGGTCATGGGTCTGAAAGAGTTTGGATGGATGAACGTATTCTGGACGAAGCCAGCATAAGCGAATGGAAAAACCAACCCAGGTACCCATTGTTTGTAACCGCCACGTGCGAGTTTGGTCGTAGCGATGATCCTCTGCAAATAACCAGTGGCGAACAAACCCTGTTACAAAAAAAAGGGGGCAGCATTGGCCTGGTAACTTCGGCCCGCCCGGTAAATTCCAGTACCAACTTTACACTTAACCGCGCCTTTTACGAAGCGCTATTCACCAAAATAAATAATCGTTATCCTGATTTAGGCACAACCTTTCGCATTACAAAAAATAACAGCACCAGCGGAGTTGCAAATCGAAATTTCTCTTTATTGGCCGATCCCACCCTGCAGCTTGCACTGCCGAATTATCAAGTGGTATTTGACGAGGTGGCAACCGATGAAGGCGCTGCCCAACTGAAAGGCCTTTCTAAGATTGAAGTTAAAGGGCATGTTGAAAATTCAGGAACCATAACCACCAACTTTACCGGAACTCTATTACTTACGGCATTCTGTCAGGCCGAATCGCGCACAACACGAGGCGATGAAAATAGTCCCTTTTTATATTCAGAACTTTCCAACGTTTTATACCGCGGTCAGGCACAAGTAACAAACGGGCAATTCGAAACCGATTTTATTCTTACCCAAAACGTACCGCCCACAGCAGCTACTTCATTGATAACCGGCTTTGCTTATACTTCAAACAATCTGTTGGCGAGTGGGTACACTACAAACCTTGTAAACGGCATCAACTTATCAGCCACTCCCGATGTTACACCACCCGTGCTGCGTCTGTTTATGGGCGATACCACATTTGTAATGGGCGGCATTGTTGGGCCCTCTACACAAATTGTGGCATTGCTTAGCGATGCAAGCGGCATTAACACCACCAACTCGCCCACCGGCAAAGAAATTTATTATGTATTAGACGGTGGCGACAAGGTAACCCTCAACGCCTATTACACAACCAATCTCAACACCTACAAAAAGGGAAGCCTTGTATTTCCGCTTACCAATCTCGAAAAAGGAAAACATACCTTAAGTCTTACCGCATCCGATACCTACAATAATACATCCACCGTATCTGTTACGTTTGTGGTAACCGATGGCGTTCGCATCGAGATCGAACAATTTGCAAACTACCCTAACCCATTCGAGCAAAACACCACGCTGGAATTCACCCACACCCGCCCGGGTGAAGACCTGGAAGTTTGGCTTAGTATTATTGACCTGGCTGGTAATAAAATCATGGAACAACATTTTGAGGTCCCCCAAAGTCAATACCGTGTTACTCTAACCGATTGGAATGGGCAATCTGCCGCAGGCACAAAATTAGGCCGGGGTATATACCTCGGTAAACTGTCCGTTCGTTCATTAGTGGATGGCTCGAAAAATGAACAATTTACCAAGCTAATTATCCTTAATTAACTACCTTTACCGCTTAGAACTTGAGTATGAATAAGTTAAGTCTGCTGGTCTTTTCTCTGATCGTTTCCACCTGGTGTTTTGCTCAAAACCCACCGCAAGGAACCTTAATTGGGCAGGATAGCACCAACCGGGTAATAACCACTGCCGTACCATTCTTAACCATTACGCCCGATGCACGCGCAGCCGGCATGGGCGATGTAGGGGCCGCAACCTCGGCCGATGTTAATTCTGCATATTGGAATGCCGCTAAACTTCCTTTTATTAACTCCGAATTGGGATATGGAATCTCCGGATCTTACACGCCCTGGTTAGGCAAAATTATTAATGACATGTACGTCTTCTACCTTTCGGGATTTTACCGCCTGGGTAGGGAGCAAACAGTGGCTGCTTCTATGAAGTATTTCGATTTAGGTGAAATTCAGTTTAAAGATGTAAACAATAGTGACCTGGGTCGCTTTAACCCACGCGAGTTTGCATTCGATATTTCCTATGGCCGTTTACTTACCGAAGAGTTATCCATCGGTGGAGCTTTGCGATACATTCACTCCAACCTAACCGGTGCGTTGACAACCGGCAACATCGATGCGCGCCCTGGCAATTCCGTTGCCGTTGATATGGGTGTCTATTACACCAAGCCACTTACTTCGCGCAATGCCACCTTATCGTTGGGTGCAACCATTACCAACCTCGGTGCAAAAATCTCATACTCCGATGCCAACAATCGCGATTTCATCCCAACCAACCTACGCATGGGTGGAGCTTATACAATGGATATTGATCCTAAGAACTCATTTACATTTGCGTTGGACTTCAATAAATTGCTGGTACCTAGTCCGCCTCGCAACAATTCAACACCCTTACTCAGTGGCATCTTTGGTTCATTTACCGATGCATCGGGTGGTTTTAAAGAAGAGATTCGCGAGTTTATGACTTCGTTTGGAGTGGAGTACTGGTATAACAAAACCTTAGCCGCACGGCTTGGTTATTTCAACGAAGCAAAAGATAAAGGCAACCGGAAATATCTAACGGCAGGTGTTGGGTTACGGTACGAAAAGTTTGGATTCGATGCCGCCTACTTAGTTCCAACAAATAAGCGCGAAAATGCCTTAGCAGAAACGCTGCGTATTACTATTATGCTCAACATTCAAGGCAAAGCCCGCGAGAAAGATTCTGTTACTGATTAATGGCAATGCCGCTCAATAGAAAAACACCCCCACCGTTTTCTTCTCCATCCGATTTTAACCTGCCAGCACCAGAAGTTGCTGCAATCTCAGAACATACACACCTTGTTCAACTTACCGAAGTACAGCAAGATGTAATTAAAATTGAGTTCCTTTTCAAATGTGGCAAGTGGCACGAAGCAGCACCGGGCATAGCACACTTTACTGCTCAGCTGCTCGATAAAGGTATTCCCGGCAAAAATGCATACCAAATTGCCTCGTGGTTCGATCACTATGGTGCCAGTATCGAAATAAACGCAGGCCTGGATTTTACTTCAGTCTCGCTATATGCATTAGCCTCTAATGTTCATCAGGTGCTACCCTGCTTCTACGAGATTTTGTCGCAACCCACGTTTCCGGCCAACGAACTTCAACTGGCTAAGGATATTTTTTCGCAGAACTTGAAGGTAAATCTTGAAAAGACAAGTTTTGTTGCCAATCGGCAGTTGCGATTAGTTCTTTTTGGTGAATCTCATCCCTATGGAGGTTTTTTAGGAGAAGAACATCTTCCGGCTATTACAGAAGCCTCTTTACGTCATTTCTTCGAAACAAATTTTCAGCTCTTTGAAGTGTATGTAACCGGAAAGCTTCCTGCCGCTGCTGGCAATTCTTTAGTTTCATTTATTGCTTCTTCACAGAAAAAAAACCAGACCAATCCAATTACAATCTCTGGTAATCAGGGGCCATTAACCGATGTGTACATCGAAAAACAAGGAGCGGTTCAAACTTCGATAAGGCTCGCCAAACGCACTATCAATCGGCAGCACCTTCAGTACCCCAGGCTTATTTTACTCAACCATATTTTGGGTGGGTATTTTGGTTCGCGATTAATGAAAAACATCCGCGAAGAAAAGGGGTTAACCTACGGAATTCATTCAGGCATTTCTACCTACCTGCACGATGCCATTTTTAGTATTGCTACCGATGTGAATAAGCAAAACACGCGAGTGGCTATTGAAGAAGTAAAAAAGGAACTATCCATTCTTTGTTCCAATCCTATTTCGGAGGCTGAACTGTACACCGCTAAAAATCACCTTTTGGGCAACCTGCAATTGGAAATTGCTAACCCTTTTTCCATCATGGAAAAGATAAAAAGCCTGCGGTCATTCAACCTGCATCCACAATTCTATACGCTCGTTTTCAACTCAATCAAATCTTCTACCTCTTCCGAACTTCTGGAGTTAGCGAGACAAGCATTTAACCCTAACGATTTACTTACAGTTGCAATAGGTTAGTATTTCCTTAGCCTTACAAAGGCTATAAACAATAAATCAAAAACTCCATTTTACTAAAAGCAAAAAGCCCGAACAATTTTGGTTGTACGGGCTTTGTTAAAAATAGGCAACGACTTACTCTCCCGGGTTTTACCCTAGTACCATCAGCGCGGGTGGTCTTAAC
>JAFLBQ010000012.1 GCA_017303805.1 Cytophagales bacterium
GGCTACAGGTAATGGTTATGAAATAAATGCCATCGTATTCAGGTATCTCCCTGCGTACACTCATAACCTAAATTTAGCAGTTCTGATTCTATCATTAAAGGTATAGGTTCATTGTTTGCGCAGAGTTTTCGAAACGGAAAAGAAATACCGGCAATGGCGAGAAGTAATTATCTTTAATGCATCGGTTCATTTGCTTGCGCAGAGTTCTCGAAACGAGTAACTCTGCGAAGAAAGAGCAAAAGCAATTCCTGCACTTACTCCCGTTCCGTAACCCAAACCTGGCGCAAAAGTGGAATACTTAGCAACGGAAAATTCGTTAGTATTCTCATTGTATATTAAACCATAACTGAAGGTTAGCTCCAGCTTACCAAGAGCTTGCCCCATAAATGATCTATTGAAAAGTATTGCCCATCTGCCATTACTATCACCAGAATTTAGACAAATATGCTTTAGCTTTCCTTTCTCTTAAGTAGTCAAAAAAACTAATAAGTGATGAAACTATAAGGTAAGCCGAAATAATAATAACCGCAGCTCTTAGATATCGATTCATTATCTTTTTATTGAAAAGGAGCCTAAAGGTTTATCCCTTACCAAATCTGAGGTTCCTGTACCCCAAGACATTGCCACCTGGTAGCGGGGGATCATTTTATCAAGTATCAACTTTCATCATGCACGTTGGAGAAGAACTCCAACGTGGGCGTGGGGAAGAAAACTCTATTTTTAACCTGTTCAAAAAAAAACAGCCAGTACCTAAGGGCTTGGTCTTTATTTACAAATTCCATCTTCATCAATAGAGCGTTGAGTCACAGAAGAAAGTGATTTCAATATTCTATTTTTTTTCAAATCAGCTTTACACATCAAAACAGTCCATGACTCAAAATCATTAAATAGTCCTCTATCCCATTGTTGAATTACTCCGTCTTTAACTTCAATCAATAATTTATTCCTTTTTAATTCTTCGGTCATCCTAATTCTGTCAAAATCAATTTTCTCATCATAGTAAAAAAAAATATTTCTTTGCCTGTCTTTAGAATATACAACATATCTAAAAGGAATCACAACACCCTCTAATGGTCTTGAGGAAAGACTAATTTCTGCTTTATATAAATTATTATTTACTGAGGTCTCATATGTAATATTCACATAGCAGGTATCAGGGATTTCCCTTCTCTTTCTTAAGTCTTCAATGAATAAGTTAGATATACTATCAACAATGTGGTAAGTGGCTGTATCTTTTGATGTCTTGATGGCAATATCAGTTTGCTTACTCCCACAAGAGAGTAAGGAGTATGCTAGTAACAACCAAACTATGTTATTTCTATTTTCCATCTGAACAAATAGCCCCAATTCCACCTCTTCCGCCAAAAATTAAGCCATCCAAGCAAAAATACTTTGACGCATTTTTATCGCCTGAACTTGGATCTACATAACCGAATCCTTCCCTGTTTGCACCTGGATGCGTATGAAACCACTTAGTAAAGCTATATACCGTATTACCAATTGTAAAGGATTGGTTTTCACGATTATACTGACCAATTGATAGGAAGTTATTCAGACCGGGACTTGCATCATCGAAGAGATTTTGCCCCATTGGCGTAATAATTAAATCGTCTACTCCATCCTTTGAGTTAACAAAAAAGCCAGCCGCTTCCCTATCCACCTCCATTGAATAAGTCAAAATGAAATCTGTATAAGACTCCCCTTCCAAGCGGAGTCTCCCGCCTCGGGGACTCCGCGTATAAATTTAAAAAAACTATCCTTCTCCTGTTGCCTGTGTTAAATCAATATCTTCCAACAAACCACATTGGAGTACTTCATAAGCACCTAAATGCAATCAACCCGTGCAAGTGGTTAGGCATAATCACATATCCGGTTACATAGTGACCAAATTGTTTCAGATAATCAAACCATTTATACACAATGCTGTATCCCTTGATAGACTCAAACAGTGGCATCCATTCATAGCAGGTAATGGTAATAAAGTAAATACCGGATGACTCATCAATTTGCCGCTTTGTAACTCACATATACAAATTACAAAATACGGCATGAATTGTAACGCGCGGAGTCCCCGAAACGGGAGACTCTGCTGGGAAAGAGGAAAATATTCGACTAACTAGTTTTTCTGCGCTTCAAAAAGTTGATTATGCGCGCTATCAAAATATCTAATGACATTCCAATTATCAAAAACATCCTTTATCTCATTATTAATGGATTCAACAGAATCTGCATTGACAATATCTGAAGCAATCGCACTATAATGAATCTGGAGAATAAGATTTAAAGAATCCCCTGGCTTCAGAAGAGTTTGCTCATAACACTCCTCACAACTTGCGCTAAACAATTCCAAAGAGTCGACTTCATCATTGTAATATAACCAAAACGAACCACCGGTGGGTGGGGGAATTCGACCATAATTTTTAACATAGATACTAGTTTCACTATTGCCGATATTTTTTACTGTAGTTGAGAAGGTTACGTGTGGAAGATCATAGTGATTCAAATCGTAATGAGGAGTAACCTTAGTAACTCGCCCCTCCAATAAGGCTGATTTTACCTGACATGAGTTTAAAAAAAAGAGAAATACCAAACTTGCAATAGAAATTCTCATTGGCCTGAGTTTAATTTTTGTTGATTGACACTTTTATAAGTGGAAATTGTAGTTTTACAAATTCTGTATAGTTGGTTACTGCGTATATCCCTTCCCCCGTATCATAATGCTTTGCCGAACTGTGAGCATACTCCGTCTCTGTTGTTACTAAATTCCATATTCCGCGACATGGATTGGCGTGTATGTAATTTAGTTTTGATCAATAAACTTATTACTCCTGCACTCCTTCCAATCAAACGATGGTTCAAAAACTTCATGCCGTTTACCTCGCTTTTTATCTGTTGCATTTACCAGCGTTGACAATTTACCAAGTACTTAGGATTCATTCTTTTCCTTAAGCCTTCTCACAAGCCCATACGACATAAACCGCTTGCCCTCTCCAACTATTGAGTTGATGGAAACGCCCTGCGTATTTCTGAATGCGATGAGTACGTGAATATGGTTAGGCATGATTACATACCCGGCAATGAAATGCCCTTTACTTTTCAGATGATCGAACCATTTGTACACTTCTTTATATCCGTTCGATAGCTCAAACAGATGAAGCCATTGGCTACAGGTAATGGTTATGAAATAAATGCCATCGTATTCAGGTATCTCCCTGCGTACACTCATAACCTAAATTTAGCAGTTCTGATTCTATCATTAAAGGTATAGGTTCATTGTTTGCGCAGAGTTCTCGAAACGGAAAAGAAATACCGGCAATGGCGAGAAGTAATTATCTTTAATGCATCGGTTCATTTGCTTGCGCAGAGTTCTCGAAACGAGTAACTCTGCGAAGAAAGAGATAATCAAACCATTTATACACAATGCTGTATCCCTTGATAGACTCAAACAGTGGCATCCATTCATTGCAGGTAATGGTAATAAAGTAAATACCGGATGACTCATCAATTTGCCGCTTTGTAACTCACATATACAAATTACAAAATACGGCATGAATTGTAACGCGCGGAGTCCCTGAAACGGGAGACTCTGCTGGGAAAGAGGCTAACGGTATCATTAAAAAAAACACATCAATACCCCTCAAAATAAGCTACTCCATCGTTGGTATGATGGTTGTTTGTATTTTTGCCTAACCATTTTTTAAACTTTTGAAGCGGCTCAAGAAAATTCTTATTTACACAGGGGTGGTGCTGGCCATACTTTTTGCCAGTGCTGTCCTCTCGGTTTTCCTGTTTAAGGATAAAATTATCCGCCAGTTTGTTAACGAAGCCAACAAGCATTTAAACACTCCGGTAAAAATCGGCAAGATGGATGTTTCGCTTTTTGCCGACTTCCCCAACCTGGCCATCGTGCTAACCGATGTGTACGTGGAAGACAGCCACTCTGGCGTTTACCCACTGCTAACAGCCGATCATATTGCGTTTACCCTTAACCTGGTAGAACTATGGCGGGGAAACTACTCCATCCGCGGCCTTACTGTGGCTGGTAGCGAAACCAACCTTCGTATCAACAGCACGGGTAAGGCGAACTACATTATTATGAAAGAGACTACCGACAGCCAACAAGGCGGCATTGTAAAGTTTGACTTACGTAATGTAAAATTAACCCGCAGCGTGGTAAGCTATATCGATCAGCAGGCTAACCAGCACCACGTATTCAACAGCGAAAAACTTAAAGCCACTGTACTTGTAAACGGAGCCCAGTACACCATACAAGCCACGGGCGATGTGAAAACAGAACAGATTGGCGTTGGCAACGCGCTTTTTTTAACTAATAAAACGTTCGATGTAAATGCACAGGTAAACTATGATGATGCTAAAAAAGAAGTTGCTTTCAACTCGTCTGTTCTTAAAATAGGACACTCGGTGTTTGCCCTGGGCGGCAACTATTTGTTTAAAGAAAAGAATCTCATTGACCTTAAAGTTGAAGGCAAAAACACCAGCATTCAAACTTTGCTTTCGCTTTTGCCCGATGAGGCCAGCAAAAAACTGCGACAATACCGTAGCGAGGGCGATGTGTTTTTTAATCTCACGTTGAAAGGTGAAATCAGCGAAAAGAAAAGTCCACTCATTTCGGTGGCCTTTGGCTGCACTGAGGCTACCGTGTTTCACCCCGAATACAAAAGCAAGCTTTCGCGGCTTACACTCAATGGCTCGTTTGCAAGCCCCTCGCTTACCGATTTTGCCGATGCCAAATTATTTTTGAAAAACATGCAAGGTCAACTTAACGATAAATCGTTTAGCGGTAACCTGAGTATCAGCAAATTTAACGACCCCTACATTACATTCGATTTCAAAGGAGAACTGGATGCAGCTTCGCTCAACAATTTTTACCCGATACCCCTTGTAAATGAACTAAGTGGTTTACTGCAAGCCGACATCATGTTTGAAGGCCAGACATCGTTGCTGAGGCGAAAAGCCACCGCTCAAAAAGTAAAGACCAACGGAGCCATTACATTAAGTCACCTTAACTTTAGCTACGGCAAACAACAAATCCCTTTCAAAGACATCAACGGAACGCTGCAGTTTAACAACAACGACCTGGCTCTTAGTAACGTGTCGGGCTATTTTGGTAAGAGCGACTTTCAATTGAATGGGTTCTTCAAAAATATCATCACCTTTCTGCTTTTCGAAAATCAACCCATAGGCATTGAAACAGATTTAAAATCTAAGTTCTTAGACCTGGACGAAATGTTTGCCATCGGCTTTGGCCAGGAAGAATCGGCCGAGTACCAATTTAATATCTCGCCCAATCTGCAACTAAATTTTAACTGCGATATCGGGCGCATGCAATACAGGCGCTTCAAAGCCAAAGTTGTTAAAGGCGATCTGCTGGTTAAGAATCAGGTAGCTGTTTCGCGCAACATTACCATGAAAACCATGGGCGGAAATCTTACGCTTAACGGAATTGTAGATGCTAAAAATAACAAGGCGATTGATGTAATCAGTTCGTTTAAGCTAGATGGTATTTACGTGGACAGTGTGTTTTACGTATTCGAAAATTTTTACCAGAATTTTATTGTGGATAAACACCTGAAAGGCCAGGCCTATGCCGATGTAGATTTAGAAATGACGCTGGATGAACACCTCTACCTCCTATCGCCCACGTTGGTGGCCGATATAAGCGCTACCATTAAAAACGGAGAGCTCAATAACTTTGAGCCCATGAAAAAACTAAATAAATACTTAGACGATGAGGGGCTAAGTAAACTGCGCTTTGCCGATTTGAAAAACGATATTCACATTGAAAAGCAAACCATTTACCTGCCGCAAATGGAAATTAAGAGTAACGTAACCGGTATACAATTGAGCGGCACACATACGTTCGATCAGCGCATCGATTACCGGGTAGTAGCACCCCTTCGCAACAAAAAGAGAATTGACCCGGACGAGGCTTTTGGGGCCATCGAAGAAGATGGCACCGGTAAAACCAAAATCTTTTTAAAAATTACCGGCACTACCGATAAGTATGAGGTAAGCCTGGATAAGGATGCAGTAAAGAAAAAAATTGCTTCTGACCTGAAAAAAGAAGTGCAGGAATTAAAAGACGCCTTCAAGCTAAAAGGCCAGAAAAAGAAAAAAGAACTGGAACTGAGCGAAGAGGAGTTTGAGTGGAATGATAACTAGAGCTGCTTGGCCCGGTTCCAGTATTCATCCATTTCGGCTAACGTCATTTCACCCATTCGCTTTCCATCTTTTGCCGATTCCGTTTCGAGGTATTGAAAGCGCTTGATAAATTTTTTATTGGTGCGCTCCAACGCTTCTTCCGGATCGATATTAATAAACCGCGCATAGTTCACCAACGAAAACAACAAATCACCAAACTCGGCCAGGGCCTTTTCTTTGTTGAGCGCATCGTGCGATGATGCGTTAAACTCTGCTTTAAATTCCTGCATTTCCTCTTCCACCTTCTCCCATACTTGTTCTTTTCGTTCCCAATCAAACCCTACGCCACGCGCTTTATCCTGAATGCGAATAGCCTTTACCAATGCCGGCAAAGATTTTGGCACACCTTCCAATACCGATTTATTTCCGGTTCTCAATTTTATCTTCTCCCAGTTTTCTTTTACCGTTTGTTCATCATCAGCAATTACATCGCCATACACATGTGGATGCCGCTCTATTAACTTATCGCAAATAGCATTCAGCACATCGGCTATATCGAACACACCTTGTTCAGATGCAATACGGGCATAGAACACATTGTGTAGCATTAAATCGCCCAGTTCTTTCTTTACTTCATTCAAATTGCCTTCCAGAATTGCATCCGATAGTTCATAGGTTTCTTCTATGGTTAAATGCCGCAACGATTCCAGTGTTTGTTTTTTATCCCACGGACAGTTTTCGCGCAGTTCATTCATTACGGTAAGCAGCCGGTCAAACGCTTTTAATTTTGCTTCGCGGTTTAAATCGGGCGTAGAAAGTGGTTTTTTTTTCATGATAGGGAAACTTAACTATACACCGTATCTGTTGTATTTTTGTGCACGCAAAAATCGCAATTCATTATCTCAAAACCTTACCGGTATGGCCATCTTTCTGCTTACGTTAGGAATATTTGCACTCTTCTTCATACTTATGTCGGTGCGATTGCTGTTTGTAAAAAATGGCGAGTTCAGAGGCACTTGCGCAACACAAAGTCCGTTTTTGGCCAAAGAAGGAATTACCTGTGGGTATTGTGGTAAAACAATAGGCGAGGGCGACCCTTGTGGCGATCCGGAAAAAGAAAAGGCGAAAGCCATTGCCGAATTGCCCGAGATCAGAAAGAAGGGTTAGGTTTTCCCAACCACACCAACTCCCGCTTCCTTTCTTAAATTTGCAGTCATTATTACAATTCTTTAATCGTGACCTTAATCAAATCTATTTCGGGCATACGCGGCACCATTGGAGGTGCTCCAAGCGAAGCCCTAACTCCTGTTGATGTTGTAAAATTTGCCGCTGCATTTGGAACCTGGGTAAAAGCCCGGGGTGGAAAAAAAATTATCATCGGGCGCGATGCCCGACCCTCCGGCCAAATGGTAAGTCAGTTGGTGGCCGCCACCCTGCAAGGCCTGGGCCTGCATGTTATTGACCTGGGCTTATCCACCACGCCCACTGTAGAAATTGCCGTGCCCATCGAAAAAGCCGGAGGTGGTATTATCCTTACGGCCAGCCATAACCCGGTACAATGGAATGCCCTCAAATTATTAAACGAAAAGGGCGAGTTTATTTCGGCCGAAGACGGAGCGGAAGTACTTCAACTCGCACAAAAAGATAGTTTCGATTTTGCCGTTGTTACAGCGCTCGGAAATTACACGCAGAACGATACCTACATTCAAAAGCACATCAACCTGATTCTAAAACACAAGCTGGTTGACAAGCGCGCTATTCAAAACGCAAAATTTAAAATTGCCATTGATGCCGTTAACTCAACAGGCGGTATTGCCCTTCCCATGCTGTTAAAAGCGTTGGGGGTAAAAAAGATTGTGCCCTTGTATTGCGAACCCAATGGAAAATTTCCGCACAACCCAGAGCCACTTCCTGAACACCTTAAGAAAATTACAGCTGTAGTTAAAAAGGGAAAGTGCGATCTGGGTATTGTGGTTGATCCGGATGTAGATCGGTTGGCTTTGATACAGGAAGACGGCAAACCGTTTGGCGAAGAATATACGCTGGTGGCTGTGGCCGATTACATCCTGAAAAAGAAAAAAGGAAACACAGTTTCCAATCTGTCTTCCACGCGGGCTTTGCGCGATGTTACCGAAAAGGCCGGGGGGCAATACGCTGCCGCTGCGGTAGGCGAGGTAAACGTGGTAAACAAGATGAAAGCCGTTAAGGCTGTAATTGGTGGCGAAGGTAATGGCGGTGTTATCGTACCTGATTTTCATTACGGCCGCGATGCGCTAATGGGCGTTGCCCTATTCTTAAGTCATTTGGCCAAATCAAAACTGAAAGCCTCTGAACTTCGAAAAAGCTACCCGGCCTATTTCATTTCTAAAAATAAGATTGAGCTTACCCCCCACATTAATGTGGACGAAGTGTTGGAAAAAATAAAAGCCCGATACGCCCATGAAAACATCAATACCCTTGATGGCGTTAAAATCGACTTCGAAAATGAAAAGGAATGGGTACACCTTCGCAAGAGTAATACCGAGCCCATTATTCGAATCTATGCCGAATCGCAGAACGAAAAGAAAGCCGCCCAATTGGCGCAACGGATAATCAATGACATTAAACAAATTATTCAATAATTTTGCGCCATGCGAGTTTACCTGGATAATGCCGCCACTACCCCACTGGACCCAGAAGTATTTGAGGCCATGAAGCCTTTTATGTTGGAAGATTTTGGAAATCCTTCATCTACGCATGCTCACGGGCGAAAAGTGCGGGCTGCTATTGAATCATCGCGAAAGAAAATTGCTGAGTTATTGAACTGTACCCCGGGTGAAATCATTTTCACATCTGGTGGTACGGAGGCCGATAACGCCATTATTCGTTGCGCGGTTGAAACCTACCACATAAAGCATGCAATCTCTACGCCCATAGAACACCATGCCGTTACGCATACCCTCGAAGTATTGGAAAAACAAGGGGCGCTTGAACTGCATTTTGTAAACCTGGATGCATACGGAAGTGTGGATTTACAACACCTGGAAGAATTGTTGAAAGCATATCCTAATGCCTTGGTATCGCTCATGCATGCCAATAACGAAATTGGTAATCTGTTAAACCTGGAAACAGTGGGCACCCTTTGCGAGCAGTACGGAGCCTATTTTCACTCCGATACCGTACAGACCATGGGCCACTATCGCCACGACATGAAGAAACTAAAAGTGCACGGTATGACAGCCGCTGCACACAAGTTTCATGGACCAAAAGGAGTGGGCTTTATGTACATCAACAAAGACAAAAAGATAAAACAGTTTGTACATGGCGGGGCGCAAGAACGCAACATGCGGGGCGGCACCGAAAATGTGTACGGCATTATTGGCATGGCCAAAGCCCTGGAAATTTGTTATCGCGAAATGGATGAACATCAGGCTTACATTACTGCGCTAAAGAAAGCGATGATTGAAAAGCTCAATGTAACTCTACCGGGCATCAGTTTTCATGGCCACTCAGCCAACCTGGAAAAAAGTTTGTACACGGTATTGAATGTATGCTTGCCCGAAAGTGAAGAGAATGAAATGCTGTTATTCAATCTCGACATGGCCGGCATCTCCGCCTCGGGTGGCAGCGCCTGTTCGAGTGGGGCCAGCACAGGCTCGCATGTGTTGGGCGCTATTTATCCCAACTCAAAAAGGGGTGCGGTTCGGTTCTCGTTCAGTAAATACAACACCCCGGAAGAGATTGAATTTGTAGTGGCAAAGTTGGCTGAGATTTACAAGGTTGCCGCAACAATCTAGTCTCAAATTTCTATGTAAGCTTTACTGCACCGCAAACTGGCGGCTGCCAAAGCGCTTGATTATTTCCTGTTCCAACATCTCCCGATTGTTCGGGTGCGCAATATTTAGTAGTGCCAAGGCGCGCTGGTGTAAATTCTTGCCATACAAATTCGCAATACCGTATTCGGTTACTACGTAATGCACATGGGCTCTTGTGGAAACCACACCGGCCCCAGGTTTCAAGAACGGAACAATTTTCGACTCACCCTTTTTAGTAGCCGATGCAAGCGTAATAATCGGTTTACCACCTTCCGATAAGGAAGCCCCACGAATAAAATCCATTTGTCCGCCTACACCGGAATATTGATACGTACCAATCGAATCGGCACACACTTGCCCGGTTAAATCAATTTCTATGGCACTGTTAATGGCCACCACTTTCGGGTTCGCCCGGATTACACGTGTATCGTTTACGTAATCTGCTTCCAGAAAGCCAAAGCTGGGGTTATCATCAATAAAATGATACAACTTATCAGTACCAATCGCGAAAGCGGAAACTACTTTGCCGCGGTGTTTCTTTTTGTAGGCGTTGGTTATCACGCCTTGCTTTACCAGGTCTATTACTCCATCCGAAAACATTTCGGTGTGCACACCCAAATCTTTGCAGTGGCCAAGCGATTGCAAAACGGCATCGGGTATAGCGCCAATACCCATCTGCAGAGTGCTTCTGTCTTCAACCAACTCTGCCACCTTCCGCCCGATAATCCGATCTGTCTCCGAAATGCGTGCGCCATAATTTATCTGCGGCAACGTATCATGCGCTTCCACCATGGCATCCAGTTTACTTACATGAATAAAGCCATCACCATGGGTGCGGGGCATGTTGGGATTTACCTGTGCAATAATTTTCTTGGCATGTTTAACAGCTGATTTAGCTACATCTACGGAAGTGCCCAACGAACAAAACCCATGTTTATCGGGTGGCGAAATGTGGATCAGGGCCACATCGATCGTTAAAATTCCTTTTTCAAACAGGCGCGAAATCTCACTTAAAAAAATCGGTATGTATTCACCGTTATCGCCATTCACGCACGCACGGATATTTTCAGAAACAAAAAGCGAATTGAAATAAAACCGTTCTTTAAACTCGGGCCTGGCAATATCCAATTGCCCCAGCGTACTCACTGCCGTTAACTCCACTTGCCTTAAATGTTCTGAGTTTTCGGCAAGCGCCTTTAATAAAACCTGCGGTGTAGCGGCACTTCCGTGGATAAACACACGATCGCCTGATTGAATAAGTTTGACAGCCTCCGCAGCTGTGGTGTAGTTGATATTCATAGAAATCTGACTTTGATGGCCGAAAGGTAGCATGCGATTTTACACACCGGACTGATTTATATCAGGTATTTACCTAATTTTAATCGCATGGCTACACAGGTTTTTTTATCATTTATCGGCTCGGGTAACCTGGCCTGGCATTTGGCCCCTGCAGTCGATAATGCCGGCTTTGTGGTGAAAGAAGTTTACAGCCCCAACCCCCAGCATGCCGAAGCACTTACCGAACGCCTTTATCAGGCCGAAGTAAAAGCAACGTTAGATTTTTCTACCAGCACTTCATCTATTTTTATCTTGGCTGTGCGCGATGAAGCCATTGCACAAATAGCCCGTGAAATTATTTTACCCGATGATGCCGTATTAATTCACACCTCGGGAAGTATTTCTATTACCGAACTACAATATGCAGCCACTCCGCATGTAGGAGTTTTGTATCCTTTGCAAACGTTTAGTAAAGAGCGCAAGGTTGATTTCTCAACCATTCCGCTTTTTGTAGAAACGCTAACCGATGAAGCCGCGGCCGTTGTTCTGGCTTTGGCAAAAGGGTTGAGTAAGCAGGTCCGTAAAATAACATCGGAAGAACGCAAGGCATTACATGTGGCTGCTGTTTTTGCTTCTAACTTTACTAATCACATGCTTACGTTGGCACAGCAAATTATGCAGCAAAATTCACTTGATTACAACTTGCTCAAACCACTCATTACCGAAACGCTTCAAAAAGGATTGACCATCGGACCGAAAAATTCACAAACAGGCCCGGCTAAACGGGGCGACCTTGAAATTCTGGATAGTCATTTACAATTTCTGAATGAAGATGAACGGGTAAGTGAAATTTACCGTGTAATCAGCCAGCATATTATTGATACGTATCATACCGATTAATTATTTATCTTTAATTAAAATCTCAACAGTATGAAAACTCTGGTAACGCTTGTATTGGTATTTGTTGGCACTTGGTGCTTTGCGCAAGACCCAACAAAAGAAGAGAAAAAAGAAGACCCGATAATTGTAATCGATGGAATCAAATACTTACGCTCAGATTCAACCAACGCCTTGCAGAAGTTAAATCCTGAAAAGATAAAAGAGATAAAAGTTTTGAGAGGACAGGACGCCATTAATCTGTATGGTGAAGACGGCAAGAGTGGCGTAATTCTGGTAACTACCAAAGCGAACCTTGCTAATAAACCACTTTTTTTATTGGATGGCGAACGGGTTGATGATCTGGCTTCTATAGACCCAACTAGTATTCAATCGATAGAAGTAATTAAAGACCCTGCAAAGTTGCAACCCTTTGGTGACGCAGGAAGTGGCGGTGTGGTTAAGATTACGAAACGAAAAGGCCAACTGGAATAAAGCAAAAAAGTCAGGTCTTCACCTGACTTTTTATTTTCACTGTCTTTCAGCAATAATTACTTACCCACTTCCGTAGGTTGCACTTCGCCTTTTATGGTTAGTTGAATAAATCCGGTTTCAATATTAGCCGTTACCGTTACCGTTTTATTAAAAGCCCCAGCCGATGCCGCATTGTAGGTGGCTTTGATAAAGCCCTGGCCACCGGGTAACACCGGTTCCTTAGTCCACGAAGGGGTAGTGCAACCACACGAAGCCTGCACATTGGTAATCACCAACGGTACTTTACCGGTGTTGGTAAATTTAAATTCGTGCGTAACGGGTGTGCCTTGTTTTACTTTGCCAAAATCGTGCGTGGTATTATCCCAGGTAAACACAGCCACATCGGTTTTTACTTCATTTTTGTTTACAGAAGTAGGCTGCGGTACCTGCTGGGCATACACAGCCGCTGCACAAAAAACAAGGGCCGCTACAAACATCCAATTTTTCATAATTCTCAATTTAAGGTTTAAACTTACTCGGTTTCTTTTAACCATACAAACATCGCGCTCTTTTTGAGGCCCCCGTGTTAAGAGCCTGCCAAATGGTGTTAACGACTTGTTAATCTCTAAACGGCTGTTAAATACTGCCTACCTTTGTAAGGTGAGCCGTTTTACCCTGCGAATTGTAATTGTTTTAGCTGCCCTGAGCATTGCGGGTATTACCACCACCCAAATTTACTGGGTGCGCAAAGCCTTCGATCTTAGAAAAAACCAGTTTAACCAAGACGTAACGGCCGCACTAACCAACGTGGCCAATAAAATCCTGGAGATCAATCAGACCCCCTCGCCTGCCAACAACCTGGTAAACCAGATTACCACCAACTACTTTACCGTGCTGGTAAACGGTCCTATCGATAATAACCTGCTGGAGTTTTTGCTGGTAACTGAATTTGAAAAACGCCATGTAACAGCCGATTTTGAATACGGAGTTTATGATTGCGCCAGCAAATGTATGGCCGGTGGCAGTTATGTGTCGCCCAAAAAAGTTTTGCCTGCCAGTTTTTCGGAACTGCCCACATGGCATAACGATGGCTATTATTTTGGGGTTCGCTTTCCGTTGGTGGAAGCAAACCTCATCAGCCAAATGGGTATCTGGGGGTTTTCATCGGCTGTGCTATTGGTAGTAATTTTCTTTTTTGTTTATACGCTGCTGGTAATTTTGAAACAAAGACGCTTGTCTGAAATTCAAAAAGACTTTATCAACAACATGACCCATGAGTTTAAAACTCCGCTTTCTACCATTGCAATTTCAACAGCCGTATTAAAAGATCCCAGCATAGTAAAAGCGCCCGAGCGATTGCTCAATTATGCCACCATTATTGAGAATGAAAATCAGCGACTCAAACAGCAGGTGGAGCGTGTTTTGCAGATGGCCCGGTTAGAGAAAGAAGACATTGGCCTCAAAAAAGAACAGGTAAATGTGCACGAACTAATTCAGGATGCGGTAAAAACCAATGCGCTCAATTCCAAGGCTACGATCACGCTCAATTTGCAAGCTGCACACACGCTTCTCACAGCCGATAAATTACACCTCACCAACGTGTTTTTTAACCTGTTGGATAATGCTATAAAATACAACACCCATTCGCCTGAAATTCAGATTCGCAGTTGCAATGTGACTGGCAGTATTCAAATCGAAATTCAAGACAACGGCATTGGCATTAAACCTGAAGATCAGCGCAAGATTTTCTTCCGGTTTTACCGGGTGCCCACCGGCAACCTGCACGATGTAAAAGGTTTTGGACTGGGCCTTAGCTATGTAAAATTAATTGTTGAAGCCCACAAAGGAAAAATAACGGTGAAGAGCGAGCCCGGCAACGGAAGTTGCTTTTCTATCGTATTACCTCTTGTTTAACAAACTATGGCGGCAAAAATACTTTTAACAGAAGACGACCCCAGCCTGGGCTTTGTAATTAAAGACAACCTGGAGCAGCGCGGCTATCAGGTTACGTTATGCAAAGATGGTGAAGAAGGGTTAGCTACCTTTAGGCAAGCACTCTTTGATGTATGCGTGGTGGATGTAATGATGCCCAAAAAAGATGGCTTTACGTTAGCGCAGCAGATCAGAAGTTACAATAAAAATGTGCCCATTCTATTTGTTACTGCCAAAGGCATGCTGGAAGATAAAATAGAGGGTTTTAAAAAGGGCGGTGACGACTACATTGTAAAACCCTTTAGCATGGAAGAGCTTTGCCTGCGTATAGAAGTGTTTCTGCGAAGAAGTACTGCCGATGCTCAACCCGATAATTTTGCACTGGGCAACTTCCGGTTTGATTGCAGAAATTTTACACTCAAACTGGAAGACACCGAAAAATCATTAACCCAAAAAGAAGCCGAGGTTTTAAAACTCTTATGCCAGCATAAAGACCGGGTATTAAAGCGGGAAGAAATCTTAAATGCGGTTTGGGGTAACGATGATTATTTTCTTGGTCGCTCTATGGATGTATTCATCTCAAAGCTTAGAAAGTATTTGAAAGATGACCCGCGCGTGCAGATAGTAAACTATCATGGGGTTGGGTTTAAGCTGGAGGTAGCGTCTTAAGCTTACAGCAACTTTTCAATCAGGTTATCCACACTCACACCTTCGGCCTCTGCTTTGAAGTTACGCACAATGCGATGGCGCAACACCGGCCTTGCAACTGCTTGCACATCTTCAATATCGGGTGAATACTTTCCGTTGATTAATGCATTACATTTTGCGCCTAACACCAGATACTGAGAAGCACGCGGGCCGGCACCCCACTCCAAAAATTCGGTGGCTATCTTGTTGCCCTGTGTACCCGGGCGTGTAGCCTGAGTTAACTTTACCGCATACTCCACCACATTATCGGCCACCGGCACCCTGCGCACCAGGTGTTGAAAGGCAATGATTTCTGTTGCCGCCAGTACCTTATTCACCTTGCGGGCATCATCGGCTGTGGTGCTTTTAACAATTTCTACTTCTTGCTGGTAGGTGGGATAGTCCAACCAGATATTGAACATAAACCGATCGAGCTGTGCTTCCGGCAACGGGTAGGTTCCTTCCTGTTCAATCGGGTTTTGTGTTGCCAAAACAAAAAATGGCTGCGGCAGTGCATAGCTTTTCCCGGCTATGGTAACAGCGTATTCCTGCATAGACTCCAACAAGGCGGCCTGCGTTTTGGGCGGAGTACGGTTAATCTCGTCAGCCAGAATTATATTGGCGAAGATGGGGCCTTTTACAAATTGAAAGTTACGTTCCTTATCCAGCGTTTCAGCGCCCACAATATCCGAGGGCATCAGATCGGGGGTAAATTGAATGCGCTTGAAATCCAGATCGAGGGCGGTTGAAATGGTTTGCACCAACAAGGTTTTGGCAAGCCCGGGTACGCCCACCAGCAGCGAGTGGCCCTGGCAAAAAATTCCGGTAAGTACCAGCCGCACCACATCATCTTGCCCAACCACCACTTTTGCAATTTCTGCTTTTAGCGTGGTGTAGGCTTTTTGAAGAGCATCTGCGGCTTCAACATCGTTGGAAAAAGTTGCCATGTTTATTGTTTAAAGCAAATTACGGGATTTATGGAATTGCGTTGGCAGAACTACACCAGCGGTTACTGATCCAGCAGCCTGCACGTATCGTAGGCTTTATCAATGTTAATAAAAACATCTTTGCGTGCCTTGCTAAACCATTTGTCCAATGCGATATCTTTCTTTTCGGCTAAGGCAGCCGATTGGATACGACTCCAATCGTCTTTCAGGTTAGCTACATGGGGTGGCAATTTCGTTTTAAAAAATAGTATCCGTACTGCCTCTTTGTTGTCATCGGTGCGGTAGCGCATGGGCAAGGAAATATGGCCTACCTTCATGGTGTCTATAGCCATGTACACAACGGGGTCAATATCGCGCATCGAAATCCGGGTAGAGCCATCGTCATCCGAAAAGAAACCGCCTTTACCTTTGGTCGCGGCATCGTCCGAAATCTCTTTGGCCACCTGTTCAAACTTTAACTTATCGGTAATAATTTTTGAGCGCACGCTGTCTAAGAATTTTTCGGCTGCGGCAATGTCGGTGCTGGAGGGAACGGCCGAAATTAGAATATGACGCGAGTTGTACTCATTACCCCTGCGGTCTATCAATTGCATAATGTGAAAACCAAAGGGAGATTTGAAGGGCTGTGAAATCTCACCCAGTTTAAGTTTAAATGCCTGGGCTTCAAACTCGGGCACCATGGCCCCGCGGCCTACATAACCCATTTCGCCACCATTATACTGGGCGCTGGGGTCTTCCGAATTTTTCATGGCCAGCTCCGTAAAGTTTTCGCCACGCAGCAAGCGCTCGCGCAAGTCATTAAGTTTGACCCGGGCTTCTTCTTCCTGCGATTCGCTCACTTTTGCCACCCGCACAATCTGCGCCACCTCCACATCCGATGAATAAAATGGCAAGCTATCGGCCGGAATTTTATTGAAGAACCTCCGGATTTCTGCCGGTGTTACCGAAATACCTTTGGTTATCCGGCTCGTCATTTCGCGGGCCAGTAGCTGCTCCCGAATTTGTTCGCGCAGTTCTACTTTAATCTGCTCCATGGTTTTTCCATAAGCCCGCTCCAATTGCTCGGGCGAGTTGCCGGAGTTCTGCAAAATCATCGCCATCCGCTGCTCGGTATTGCCATCCACTTCAAGGTCGGTTACAATTACCGAGTCTATTTCGGCTTTGGCTACCATCAGTTTATTAATAATTAACCGGTTAAATAACTCGCATTTTGCGTCTTGCGATTGTGGGTTGCCTTCGGCCAAAAACGATTGGTACGCCATTTCCAATTCGCTCTTCAACACAATGTAGTTATCTACCTTGGCTATTATCTTGTCAACCACAAAGGCGTTGTCTTGCGCCCTGGCGGGAATAATAAATCCCATAACCACCAGGCACCAGCTAGCGATAAATTTCAAAGTCTTTCCGTTTTGCGGCATTTTCATACACATCGTCTTCCAGTTTACGTGCAAGTTCTACTTTTCGCTTATTTAAGATAATATTTTTAATGTCCTTCCTTACAAATTCCAGTGGCGAAATATTATCGGAAATTTTATAGGCATCAATTTTAAGGTAGTACAAGAAGTTGTTGTCGGAGGTTTCGTAGTAATTGTAGCTTCTTAAGAACTGAACCTTGTTGGGTATTTCGGCAAGTGGCGAATTCACCACCAGTTTATCAAATTCTATCCACGAAGAATCGGCCAGATGGTAAACGGCCGAAAAGCTAAGACAATACGAGCGCAGTTCAGCCAGGTCTTTTTCTTTTTTCGAAAAAATGAGGTCTTTAATGTGTTTGGTGCGGGGAGCTTCTTTGGGTACTTTAATGTACGTGCCGCGGATAATGTTCTGCTTCAACACAAAATTATCTAACCGGGCCTTGTAGTAGTCTTCGATTTCCTGGTCGCTCACGCTGTCTTGCAGATTTTTGCGAATGTAGTAATTCTGATATTCGTACCCGATGAGGCTATAGCGGTAGTCCAGCACTTTGCGCTCTACTTCGGCTTCGTTGATATCAATATTTTTAGTGGCTTCGTAAATAACCAGTTGCTTACGAATCCAACTATTGATGTACGTGGTAACGCGGGCTATACTATCGGTTGCTGACGTGCCCACCGGAGTTATTCCAACCAGTTCATCTTCGTAAAGATACGAAGTGTGCACGCGGGCTACAGCCTTGCGGGCTTCTTCCAGTGCGGCCTTTTCCTGCTTCATGCGAATAAGATCGCAGCCGGCCATAGCCACCACTAAGATTATAAAAAGATAGAACCGCGTGCCTTTCATTTTTTTGTAAGCTCTGCTACAACGCCTTTTCGAACCTTGTTATTGATCTTTACCGGAAATTTTTTGCGCAAACTACTCAACCATTGCTTCTCCAGATAATCCTGGTATTCTGAAATAAGTTGCGCCCGGGCTTCCTGAAAACTTTTTATTCCAGGGGGCACCAGGCGTTTTATCTCCACAAGGTAAAATAAACCATCTGCTTCTGCTTGTTGCAGCCCGGTGGCCCAGGTTACTGCATCAACTGCCTTGCTATCCTTACGCTCGTAATTACGATAAGGCTGCACTACTTTTAACTTTCTCAAATCAGCCTGCGTTAAGGTATCGCCTTTAGTTACTTTACTTATTAATTCGGTAATGGCCGCCTTATCGCTTGCAGCAAACAGCCGTGCCTCCACGCGGTCGCCAGCCTGGTACCGTTGCTTGTTGGCCTCGTAATACCTGCGCTGGCCAACTGTGTCTTCTGCCGCTTTATTCCAGATTTCCTTTTCCATTATCTCAAACAAAAGAATGCCCTCGCGGTATTCGTTCAGCAAATTTCTGAAATCCGGATTCTGCTGCTTTAGTTTCTCTTCTTCGGTTTCGTCCAGCTTTTCTTCAACCCATTGCTCGTACAGTTGCCGTGCATACGCGCGCGGCTCCAGCCGGCTTAGTTGCTGATTTCTTTTGGCAAAGCGAACAAACTGACCCACGGTATAAGGAGTGCCCGAAATGGAAAAAAGTTTTTCGGCAGCCCGGCTTGCATCGGGCTTAAATGCCCAGTTGGCGTTGGTAAGAGTGCTATCTGCTTTTGCCATAAGTTGCTCAATGGCCTGCGGCTGCTCAATAAATTGCAATGCCTTTTTTCGTTGATCTTTTTGTGCTTGTTGTGATTGCTGCACGCGGTCATCGCGGCCTAACCTGCGCCTGAGCGAGGCCTCCATTTCTTTCTGCGCTGGCAAAGGAATTTTACGCTCTAATCGAATAATATGCCAACCCAGGGCCGACTGGAAGGGATCGGAAATTTGCCCCGGCTGTTGTAAAGAAAAAGCCATGGCCTCAAACTCCGGTACAGAAGCTAACGCGCCTATTCCAAATGCCCGCAGGCGGCCGCCTTGCTCGCGCGTGTTAGTATCGTCCGAAAACTCTTTGCAAACCTCGTCCCAGCTACGGCCACCCTGTAGTTGATCATGAATTGTAAAAGCTTTATTGCGCAGGGCCTCATCGGTGCCGGAACTCCGTAGCAAAATATGCGATACCTCCACCTCGCCACTGGAGGGCCTGCGCCCTTTTACCTGAATAAGATGATAGCCAAACCGCGTGCGCACAATAGGCGACAGGCCGTCAACAGGGGTTGTATAGGCGGCCTCTTCAAACGGAGCCACCATTTGCAAGGCAGTGAAAAAACCTAAATCACCACCGTTTACTTTTGCAGACGGATCTTGCGAAAATTCGCGCGCTAACTTTTCAAAACTTTCGCCACTAACAATGCGGCTGCGCAACTCCTGCATGCGTTGGTAAACAGCAGCCGTATCGGCAGGTGGCGCCTCGGCATTTACCGATAGCAGGATGTGCGCTGCCCGTACTTCTTCGTGCAGGCGCTGGTATGTTTGCTGCACCAGCTTTTCCAGCATGTCTTCTTCTGCTTTGTATGGTTTCTTTAATTCGCTGCGATAGGTTTTAAACTCGGTGTTGAAATGGGCTGTGGTATCCAGGCCCCGGGCTTTGGCTTCAGTTACTTTTAGTTTAAAGTTTATAAACAGATCGAGGTACTCGTTTACTTTTTCGGCAGTAAAGTCTTGCGGGTTGTGTTGATGATTTTTTTTAAAGGTGTAGATAAACTCTTCGGCACTTACCGGGGTAGATGCAACTTTAAACAGCGGTTTGGTTCCTTTTTGAGCCTGCGCACTGCAGGCAATCAACAGAAAAAAGAAAAGACTACGAGGCACTCTCATACGCGGTTACAAACACTAAAACAAGGGCGTAAAAATAGGAGTTTTTTTGAGGCGGGAATACCCGGAAATGCGGCCTATTTAACCTGTTTTACAAGCCGGCATACGTTTTTATCATCCCGTTTAAAATACTCTACGCTATCCATAATAGCTTTTACGAGGCGTATGCCGAGGCCGCCTTTGCGTTTTTGGTGCACCAGGTTGCCCAGCTCGGGTTCGTGAAATTCGTTGATATCGAACACGGAGCCATCATCCACAATTTCAAAAATAAATTTGCCGCGTTGCGGTATGTCAATGTGTAGTTCCAGTATATGATTAGGGTTACAGTGATGGGCATGAATCATCAGGTTAGAGCACATCTCGTCCAGGGCCAGTACGATGGCGCTCATTTCAATTTCAGGTACCTGCTGGTCTTTCAGCGAAGTTCTTACAAACTCGCGTATGCCCTTCAGGTTGCTGAGGCTACATCCTATGTTAAACTGAAAGTTCATTGGCCAACTTCTTTGCTTCCGGCTTTGAGGGCACAATGTGCAGCAACTCGGCCAGTCCTAAAATGCTAAATGTGTTTTCTACTTTTTCTTTCATTCCAAACAACACCATGGGTATGTTCTTGTCTTTTAGTTCTTCGATGTACGACATAAAAACCCCCAGCCCGGCCGATGAAATGTATTCGAGCGCGCTGCAATCCACCAGAATTCTTTTAAAACCTTCGCCTACGCTTTTGGCAATGGCCAGGTCTAATTCGATGGACGAGCTCGCATCAATTTCACCAATTACCGAGATTATGTCCGCTCCATCCTCCTGTAATCGTTTAATATGCACCATGGGTAAGTCGTTTTAACGGTTTTAAATAGTTTATGTTCGCCATTCCTATCTGAACTTTATAATCATAGCGGTGTAGTCGTCATTTATTATTGTTGAGCCCGAAAACTCATATAATTTCTCAATGATATGTTTTTCAATTTCGTGGGAACTTTTTTGAGCCACGTCTTGTAAGGCGCACTCTAACCGGTGGTAGTCAAACTCTTCGCCTTTTCTGTTCTTTGCTTCGGTAATTCCATCGGTGTACAGCACCATTACATCTCCACCGGCATATTGAAACTCGTTGTTTTCTACAAACCGGTAATAATCGCGCGAGCGCACCATGCCCAGGGCGGTGCCGCGGTCTTTTAAATAATGGGTTTGCTTTTGTGCTGCATTGTAATACAACACAGGGCAATGGCCGGCACGTGAGTAGCGCACGGTTTTGGTTTTGGTATCTACCACAAAATAAGTAGCCGAAATAAATGAACCCCGCTCCAGGCAAAACGTAAGCGCACGGTTGGCGCGTTGCATAAATTCTTTCGGATCGAGCTCTTGTTGGGCCAGGCTGTGAAAAATTCCTTTCATCTGCGACATGTGGAAGGCAGCCGTAGTTCCCTTACCCGAAACATCGGCAATGATAAGCGCCACCTGATGCTCGTTGATGCGCAGGGTATCGTAGTAATCGCCACCTACCTCATCGGCCGATTGCGCAAAGGCTGAAATCTCGAAGTCGGCATCTATCTCCAACTTGGTGGGCAGTAAACTCTTTTGAACCGTTTTGGCAATCTTAAGTTCTTCTTTGTAGCGTTCGGTTTGAAACGCCTCTTCCATAAGGCGGAAGTTTTCTATTGAAATGCCGGCCTGGTTTGCAAAGGTTGACACAATGCGCGTCATCTCTTTATTAAATCCTTCGGGTAATTCTTTAAGCAAGGCCAGCGTACCAATCGTTTCGCCTTTTACTACAATAGGAAAAGCGATGAGCGAACGAAAACGCGAACCCCGCAGCGAGGCGAGGTGGCGCGAGAGATTTTTGGTTTTGTCGCTGCTTTGATCCAACGCTCCTTTTACACTACGCTCTTCCAGGTGGTTGCGGATTTGGCGCGACTCCTGTTCGCTGATCTTGTACGGATAATACTTTGTTCCTTCATGTTGGCTTGTAATCTCCAGCCAGGCCGCATCGGCAAACACCGCACTAACCGAACTCTCCAGCAAAATGTTATACACACTTTCTTCATTTTGCTCGGTTTGGATAGACTGGCTGATGCGTTGAAAGTTTACCACCTCTTCCAACTTTTGTTCGAACACCGAAGAGGTGGGCAGGTTGAATAAAATAACCAGGAAGGAAAAAGTGCTGTACACTAATACAAAACACAGCAAGCAGATATTGAAGATGTGGCTGCTGAAATCGCGGAAAACCGGGGCCGCCATGTGTATATAAGCAGAAATGGAATTTACGGTAAACAAGAAATAACCGAGATAGAAAAAGCTTAGTAGCAACAACAGCAGGCTGGTCCACTTTTGTTTAAAGTTGAGATAGGCTACCCAACGCATGTTGGCCGAAAGCACAATTACCAACAGCGCAATAATGATAATGATGATGGTATTGGCAGTAGCCGGCAGCGTAATCTGAAAACTGTCGTAGAGCAGTATCAGAAATAAGCCCAACTCAAACACCATCCATGTGCGGATAAGCCACTTGGATTTTTGATAGAGAATTAACCGCTTCCACGAAGTATAGGCCGAAAGCAAAAAACTGAGAAACAGCGCCAGGTTAATCTGGTAAATAAAATCCTTGAACAGCGGATCGGATGCGAGTTTGGTGGTGCCCAATAAGTACTCGCCCAGCCTGAACACCAACGAAACCACGGTGGCAATTAAGCCGGTGGCAAAAACCTTCCACAGCAAATCGGTAAAGCTTAGGCTCTCGTCTTTTTCTATGCGATAGCGATAGTAATAAAAAAGACAAACGATAAATAAATCGAGCATCAGGCTGGGTAGCCAGCGTGGCACACCGGGTGGCAGTTGCCTGATTTGACTATATAAAACTGTTATGTCTGAAAATACCAATACCAACCATGCCAGGATGGAGCCCAGGAAAAGTAAGCGAATGATGGCTTTGGTTTTAAACACGATTTTTTAAAAATTATGCAACGCACCCACGGTGCAAGCATTTTACAAGTATACCGCAATGAGGCCGCAAACAGAAACCGCGTTTTATTTGCGGCTGTAATTAGGCGCTTCGCGGGTAATGGTTACATCGTGTGGGTGGCTTTCGTGCACCCCGGCCGGGGTTATCTTCACAAATTTTGCTGCCTTAAGTTTTTCTAAATTCTTTGCCCCACAGTAACCCATACCGGCTTTAAGGCCACCCACCAATTGGTAAAGCACTTCTGCCACCGAACCTTTGAAGGGAACACGACCTGAAATGCCTTCGGGCACCAGCTTTTTGATGTCGTCTTCGGCATCCTGAAAGTAGCGATCTTTCGAGCCATCGTCCATCGCTTCGAGCGAGCCCATGCCCCGATACGATTTAAACTTGCGACCCTCGTAAATGATTACTTCGCCCGGGGCTTCTTCGGTGCCGGCCAGCAACGAACCAATCATTACACTATCGGCACCGGCCGCAAGCGCTTTTACTACATCGCCCGAAAAACGAATGCCGCCATCGGCAATTACTTTTACATCGCTGCCTCGCAGTGCTTTGGCTGCTTCGTACACAGCCGAAAGTTGTGGCAACCCAATACCTGCCACAATACGCGTAGTGCAAATACTGCCCGGGCCCACACCTACTTTTACGGCATCGGCCCCAGCCTTGGCCAGGGCTTTGGCTGCTTCGCCTGTGGCAATGTTGCCCACCACCATCTGCAAGTCCGCAAACTTTTTACGAACACTTTTCGCGGCCTCAATTACTCCTTTCGAATGGCCATGCGCAGTATCAATGCTGATAATATCTACCCCGGAGTTTTTCAACGCGGCAATGCGCTCTATTACATCGGGCGTTACACCCACGGCTGCACCCACCCGCAACCTACCGTACTGATCGTGGCAGGCATTGGGTTTGTTCTTCTTCTTTAAAATGTCTTTGTAGGTAACCAGGCCGGTAAGCTTCCCTTTCTTGTTTACTATCGGCAGTTTCTCAATTTTATATTTCTGAAGAATCACTTCGGCCTTTTCTAAGGTAATGCCTTCGGGTGCCGTAATCAGATTTTCTTTGGTCATTATCTGTTCTATCGGCAACGACATATCTTTTTGAAAGCGCAGATCGCGGTTGGTGATAATGCCGGCCAGCTTGCCATTGCCATCCACAACCGGAATGCCGCCTATCTTAAACTCGCGCATAATTTTTTCGGCATCGCGCACGGTAGCGTTAATCTGCAACGTAACCGGATCGAGAATTAGGCCGCTTTGCGAACGCTTTACTTTACGCACCTGCTCGGCCTGCTCGCCAATGCTCATATTTTTGTGGATAAACCCAAGCCCGCCTTCCAGCGCAATACCAATCGCTAACTCCGCCTCGGTAACGGTATCCATGGCGGCCGAAATAATTGGAATATTAAGTTTAATTTTTTTGGTTAACCAGCCGGTTGTCTGCGCTTCGCGCGGAAGCACCTCGCTGTAGGCCGGCACCAGCAGCACATCATCGTAAGTAAGGGCTTCAAAAAGGAATTTGGAAGAATCGAGGGCCATGGCAAATAAGATTAGGATTCGTTATTTGCCGGGCAAAGTTAACTTAAAATGCCCGATTACCAACTCTGGATTTAAAACAAAACCACCCGTTGCCCAGGTAGTTCAATTATACCTAAACTGCCCAAAAGGTGTGGCAACCAACAACCAACGTTGCTACCTTTACGACCATGAAAAAAATTGTCTTGCTATTTTTTGCCATTTGCACAGGCGGGCTTGTGCTGGCGCAGACCCAAACTGGAAAAGCTTCTTTTTATGCCGACAAATTTGAAGGCGCCCCCACTGCCAGTGGCGAAAAATATAAACACGCTAAGCTTACCGGTGCCCACAAAACATTACCCTTTGGAACCAAAGTGCGGGTAACTAACCTGGCCAATAACGAAAGTGTGGAGGTGGTTATTAATGATCGGGGCCCCTACGTAGATGGTCGTATTATCGACCTGTCTAAATCCGCAGCCGAAAAACTCGGATTTGTTAACCAGGGGTTGGCCGAAGTAAAGCTGGAAGTAGTAGATGCCGGTGATGGAAAGAACAAACCCAAAGGTGAAGGCCCGGCCAGCATTGAGCATGTTTCGGTAGATGAGAAAGAATACTACGATTTTGAAATTGAGCGCTTAATTCCCAAAGGCTTTGGCGTGCAGATTGGAACCTACCAGGAATTGGTAAACCTGATGCGGCTTTCTGATAACCTGAAAAATTCTTACAAAAAGAATGTGGTGGTGCAGGTAAAAGTTATTAACGGTGTTAAATATTACAGTTTACTATTGGGCCCCGTAACTACACGGCCAAAGGCTGAAGATCTGCTTGCCGAAGTGAAAAAGAAATTTCCTGACTCTTTTATCGTGGATTACAGTCGCCCGTAACACAGCTTGATTTCTGTTTTTGAAATACTTGGCTATTTAGCTGCCACCCTGGTAGGAGTGGTGTTGGGCGCTTTGGGGGGCGGTGGCTCCATTCTTTCTATCCCTATATTGGTTTATTTGTTTGGCATTGAGCCGGTGCTGGCCTCTGCTTACTCTTTATTTATTGTTGGCGCTACCAGCTTGGTGGGTGCCATTCCTAAATACCGCGAGCATTTAATTAACCTGCGCACCGGGATTCTGTTCGGCATTCCATCAATTACTGCAATCTTCTGTACCCGTAAGTGGATTGTGCCCGCCCTGCCCGATGTGATTCTTCAAACTGCACACTTTACAGTAACCAAACGAGTATTGTTGTTAGGCTTATTTGGTTTGTTGATGGTGCTGGCTTCCGTTCCAATGATTCGCAATCGAAGCGAGCGACCAAAAAAAAATAAACGCTTCAGAATTTTTCTTGTAATTATTGAAGGAACGCTGATTGGATTTTTAACCGGGCTGGTGGGCGCAGGTGGGGGGTTCTTGATTATCCCGGCTCTCGTACTGCTTACCGGTTTAAATTTTAAAACAGCCGTAGGCACTTCATTATTTATTATCGCCATTAATTCACTGCTTGGCTTTTTAGGCGATGTGCTTACCTACTCCATGGATTGGCCCTTTCTGTTATCCGTTACCAGCCTGGCTATAGCCGGTATTTTTGCAGGCAACTTATTAGCCCGAAGGCTTGCGGCCGACAAGCTGCGCAAGGCTTTCGGCTGGCTTACGCTGGCTGTTGGTATTTTCATTTTGGTGCGGGAGAGCTGGCTGACACCTTAAAGAAGCTATTTTTTGAGCAAAATTCAACCTTTTTAAAATTTCTTACCTGCTTTTGCAACAATTTGGTTTTACTATCGGTTAAGATAGTGTTACTATCAAAAAAGATAGTGACAATACCAATGCCTACACTCAACTTTAAGCTAAACCCGCACCTGTTTCTGCGCGACCCGCAGCATACCGAACTGGGGCAGAGAATTATCAGCGCCAGCGTAAAACTTATTGACACGTTGGGGTTTGAGCAGTTTACATTTAAAAAAATGGCCGAAGAAATCGACTCCACCGAAGCTTCGGTTTATCGTTACTTCGAAAACAAACACCGCCTGTTATTATACCTGGTGGCCTGGTATTGGAACTGGCTGGAGTACCGCATCGATTTGTACACGAGCAGCCTTGCATCGCCCCACGAAAAGTTAAAGGCCTGCATACGCATATTGGCAGCCGAAAAAAAATTTGATAACTCATTTGAGTTTATCGATGAAGAGGCCCTGCACCGCATTGTGGTGGCCGAGTTGGATAAGACCTACTTAACCAAGCAAGTTGACAGCGACAATAAAGAAGGATTGTTTGGCGGATTTAAATCGCTCTGCAAAAAAATTGGCACCTGGGTGTGCGAAATCAACCCGGCCTATCCGTACCCGCATGCTCTGGTAAGTACTTTATTGCTTACCGCTAAGCATCAGCAGTTTTTTGCTGAGCACCTGCCTTCGCTAACCAACTTACCGCAAGTACCCAACCGGTACACTGCCCTGGAAAAGTTTTTAGAAAATGTGGTATTCCATTCAATAGCCGAAATCCATGCTTAGTAACGATCAGATAGTGCGCTGCCTGCGCGAGGTAGCTTTTAAACTCAGGCACGATTACGCTTCGGAAGATTTGCACGATGTAGAGGCCAACCAGCGTACCTACCTGGAAGAAGACCTTACCGAATTTAAACGCGACCTGATTGAGGCTGGCAACAAAATGCGGCTTCTGTTTTTACCCTATAAGCTCGATCGGGCTGCGTTTGAAGAATTCTTTGTTAATCAGCCCGGGCCGGTACTTACATTCATGCAAAAGGCCGATCACATCATTCCGGTGTTGCTTTCGCCTGGCAAAAGAAAAATTGAAGCCACCACCATCGAAGCGGAAGTTGACCGCGAAGAAACCTTTCGCTCGCTGCAAGACGTTTCGCTTTATGTACAAGGATTAAACGAAGTAGAATTTTTTGCGGTGTTTGCCTATGAGAGCCCGGTAAGCATGGAGGCCACCGATGGCAAAAAGCCAACACCCGTAAAGCGCTTGCTACGGCTGCTGGGTACCGAAAAGAAAGAGATCTTTTATATTCTACTCTATGCGGTAATTATCGGGTTAATCGGGCTGGTAATTCCACTGGGAATCCAAACTACCGTAGAATTGATTTCGGGAGGCGTGTTTTTCAGCTCGGTGTATGTGCTGATTGTATTGGTGATACTGGGCGTGCTGCTAAGTGGAGGTTTGCAGGTGGTGCAAATAAGCCTGGTAGAATTTTTACAGCGGAGAATTTTTGCCAAGGCATCGCTTGAGTTTGCGTTTCGCATTCCGCGCATTCGTATGGAAGCGTTGCAGCGCAACTACGCTCCGGAATTGATCAACCGTTTTTTTGATGTAGTAAATATTCAAAAAGGCTTGCCTAAACTTCTTATCGATCTCTCCTCGGCAGCTATTCAGATTTTGTTTGGCTTGTTACTCATTTCGCTCTATCACCCCTTCTTTGTTTTCTTTGGCTTGGTGTTGGTGCTTATTTTAGGACTAATTTTTACACTCACCGGCCCGCGCGGACTTAGCTCCAGCATAGAAGAATCGAAGTACAAATACAAAGTTGCCCAGTGGCTGGAAGAACTGGGGCGCGCGCTGCACTCATTTAAATTGGGCGGCTCTACTGACTTACCCCTGCGCAAAACCGATTACAACCTTAACAACTACCTTAAAAACCGAAAGGTGCACTTTCGGGTGTTACTAACGCAGTTTTCATTTATCGTTTTATTCAAAGCCCTTATTACCGGTGGGTTGCTTATTATGGGAACGCTGCTGGTGGTAGATCGGCAAATTACCCTTGGGCAGTTTGTGGCATCTGAAATCGTAATCATTCTTATCCTGAATGCGGTAGAGAAAATTATCATGTACATGGATGTGATTTACGATTTGTTAACTGCCGTGGATAAAGTAGCCCAGGTAACAGACCTGCCCACCGAGCGCTCGGGCGGATTGGACTTTCCAACAGCAAGCCGCGAGGGGTTTCACTTGCGCACACTTAATCTTAAGTACCGCTACAGCAGCAGCGGGTATTATGCGCTTAAAGGAGTTAATCTGGAAATTAAACCAGGCGAGATAGTGTGCGTGAGCGGCAAAGGAAATTCCGGTAAAACCACTTTAATGAATGTGATTACCGGTTTGTACACCGATTTTGAAGGTGGTGTGATTTATAATAATTATTCGCTGCGCGACTTAGACTTAACGCATTTGCGCGATCAAATTGCAAAAAATATTTCGCAGGAAGATTTGTTTGACGGCACCATTTTAGAAAACATAACCCTGGGCCGCAGAACTACCACAGTGCACGATGCCCTCTATGCACTGGAGCAAGTAGGCCTGAGCGATACCATCAACTCGTTACCCAAAGGATTGGAAACACCCATTATCAGCGGGGGCAAAGGGCTTACCAAAACGATTATTCACAAACTGATTTTAGCCCGTTGCATTGCCAAGCGGCCGCGCTTGCTGGTGTTGAATGATTTTTTTGCACCGCTTTCCAAAAACGACAAACTGGATTTGATGCGGTGCATTACGCAGCCACAGCACCAGTGGACGGTGCTCATAGTTTCTAAAGACCCGTTGGTTATGAGCGCCTGCGACCGCATTCTTATTTTAGAAGAAGGCCAGGTTGCACACGAAGGAACATTTGAAGTACTAACTCAACAAGGAGCATTAAAAGATTTAATTGCATAGGCCATGCTAAATATTTCTAATAAGTCAGTAGAGAAAATGATGCCGCAAGACCGGCTTTACTCGCTGCGTTCGTTGCGTACACCCATGGCTGGAAAAATTCTGGCCCGGTGGCTTATGGGCATTGGTATAATCTTTTTTATTATTCTGTTTGCCCCGTGGCAACAGAACATCCGGGGCACCGGCAAAATTACTGCCCTTAACCCGGCTAACCGCCCGCAAACTGTTGAAACCGTTATTGCCGGAAGAATTCAAACCTGGAAGGTGAACGAAGGGCAGTACGTAAGCAAAGGCGATACAATAGCTATTGTAAGCGAGGTAAAAGAAAAATATTTCGATCCGCAATTGCTGGTACGCTTGCGCGAAGTAATAGCATCTAAAGAGAGCAGCCTGCAATCGAAAGACGATAAGGCCAAAGCCTTGCGCAAACAAATAGCGGCACTGCACGAAGCCATGCGTACCAAAGTAGAACAATCGAAAGCGAAATTGGAAGCTGAACAGGTAAAGTATAACAACGCAAAAAATCAATTTGAGCGAAATCAAAAATTGTTCGAGGCTGGCAATATTCCGCTCACCAAATTTCAGGATGTAGAGTACAAGTACCAGGGTGCCGAAGCTGATTACGTAAATGCGAAGATTGAGATTGACCGGGTGCAAGCCGAATACTTAGACAAGATAAACAAGGCCGAATCGGATCTGAACAACACGTTAGCCGAACAATTTGATACACAGGCCGAGCTGGCCAAGCTGCGCAACGAGTTGGTGAATATGGAAATTCGTAGCCAGCAGTATGTTATTCGGGCACCACAAAATGGTTTTGTGGTAAAAGCCAGCCGCGCGGGTATTGGCGAAACATTGAAAGAAGGAGAACCGGTTTGCACCATTATGCCTCAATCGGCCGATGTAGCTGTAGAGATGTATGTGAAAGCGATGGATGTGCCCCTCATCAGCAAAGGGCGCAAAGTGCGCATTGAGTTCGATGGCTTTCCGGCACTGCAATTCAGTGGGTGGCCCAGTGTGTCGGTTGGTTCGTTTGGCGGCCTGGTAGAAGTAATTGATTTTGTAAACTCCAAACCCGGAGAGTTTCGCATACTGGTAGTGCCCGACCCAAATGATGACCCGTGGCCGCGGCAAATCCGCAACGGCTCCGGCACCCAGGGTTGGGTAATGCTTGACGATGTGCCAGTGTGGTATGAAATCTGGCGACAGCTAAATGGCTTTCCTCCAAGCCTGTACGAAGAACCCCTGGACGCACAACTTGCCTCACCCGAAAAACCTGCCAAGTCGAAATGAGAGCTGCACTTATTATCTGTTGGGGTATTGTAGGGATAAGCTTGCGCGCACAGCCTGCTTTACAGGAGGCGCTCTTGCTACCTGATAGCGTAACCACATTTACGATCGGTAATTTATACGGTGCCATGTGGCAGTACCATCCGGTAATAAAACAAGCTGCGTTGTTATCTGAAGGAGCGCAACAAGACATTCGCTTTGCAAAGGGAAGCTTCGACCCCAAGATAGAAGTACAGGGAAACCTGAAAGAATACGATACGAAAGAATATTATAACAAGTGGTACGGAGCTTTTACGGTACCTACGTGGTTTCCGGTTGACCCCAAGGTGGGCATTGAACGCAACACCGGCACCTACCTGAGCACTGAAAACTTATTGCCGGCCGAAGACTACAACCGGCAATTGTTTGCAGGCCTTTCGTTGCCGCTTGGCCGGGGTTTGCTTACCGATGAACGCAGAGCCACTTTAAAGCAGGCGCAGTTGGGCCTTGCGTTGGCCGAAGCTGAAAAAATCAAAATGATAAACAAAGTATTGCTGGAAGCAGCCAAGGATTATTGGCAATGGTACTTTGCGTATTACAACTACCAGTTGAATGCCCGCAACGCACAGGTAGCAGAAGAAATTTTTAAACGCGTGCGCTTGAATGCAAAGATGGGCGAAGCCAGTGCGTTGGATACCCTGCAGGCTGACATAACCCGCCAGCAACGGATGGTAGAACGACAAGAAGCTTATCTTGATCTGATTAACTCATCGGTTAAACTTTCCAACCATTTGTGGGATTCGCTCGGCAACCCGCTGCAAGTAACCGCCCGGCTTGCTCCGCAGCCCTTGTCCAATGCCGAGTTACTTTCAGATGCCCTGCTACAACAATTGCTTCAGTTGGCATCCGAAAACCATCCGGACCTTCAAAAAATTACGGTGAAGCTTGATCAGTTAGAGATTGAGCGCAAACTCGCGGTGGAGTTTTTAAAACCCCGTCTAAATCTCAATTACAATTTTCTTAACCAACCCCTGCGCCCCACCGGTGAGCTTCAAAGTTTTTCTTTCTTAACCAACTACAAGTTTGGTTTGGATTTTTATATGCCGTTGTTGCTGCGAAAAGAACGCGCCAAAGTAGCTCAAACCCGGTTAAAGATTTTAAACACCACCTACGAACGCACCCAAACGCAGCGTGAAATTTTGAATCAAGTGCAAACAACCTACAATCAGATTGTAAACACGCATACCCTATTGCAACAACAAAACGCCATGACGAGCAATTACCAGCGGTTGTTGCAAGGCGAGTTATTAAATCTGGAAAATGGCGAAAGTGATTTGTTTAAAATTAATGTGCAACAGGAGAAAGTAATTCTTGCTCAGTCTAAACTCTTAAAGCTGCGCGCAGAATACGAAAAGCAAAAAGCGTTACTGTGGTGGGCAGCCGGCTTAATAAATTCTGAGTTTGGTAATTCAAATAGGTAACCGGTTTCGCTCCAGCGACTTCGAATGCTCCAAATTAAAATTTCACCTTAATTGAAATGCGTGTACCAGGTGTTGAGATTTGTAACTCAAAAACTCAATTACCTACAACCCACGCAGTAAGGTAATGCCGTGGTGATTTTACAAGCACTTTATAAAAAGAAGATTTGACTTCGGGTTGAAAGCTGAATTTCATTTGGTGAGCTGCTACAGTTTTAACCTTTTTGTACGCATCGGCCGAGCCGGTTGAAAAGTTATTGGTAGTGGCGATAAAAACTTCCAGGCTATCCAAATCAAGATTTAGTAGTTCCCATTCAACCAAAATGCTATCGGCCTCGTGCCTGGCCTTTAATGCCGCAATATCTACAGCTCCAATAAACGGCACTCCGTCTAATTCCTGCTTTGTTGCTTCAGGAATAATCAGGGTAAGATGTGCAGCAATAGAGGGCATAATATCAACCATGGCGGGAGTTTCTCTAAAGTGTGCATTCAAATTTTTACTATTGGTAGTAATCCACGTCAGACGCTCACGCTCAGACTGGCCCCCGTGGTGTTTGCCCGTAGCCGCATCCCGGCCGTGGTCAGTTGTAATTACAATCAACCAGTCTTCTTTAAACTTCTCCTCCCGCGCTTTTATCGCATTCCAGATTTTTCCTATCTGCGCATCGGCTGTTTGCACGGCCTCATGCAATTGCGGACTGTCGCCATACATGTGGCCCGTGTCATCGGTAAACTCCAGGTACACCCAGGTTAAATCGGGTGCATGGTTGGTAACGGCCTCGGCCGCAGCGGTTGTTACGGCATCATCAATTTGCTGAATAAACTTTCGATCGGGGCGGTGGGGAAAGCGAAGGGTATCGTACTCCAGGCTATCGTACTTAAAATTTAGTTTAGGAGCTCCGGCCGCAGGCAAGCCTTCGCCTATCAACTTGGTGCGGTTATCCAACCAGGTAGAAAAAATGGCCGTAGTAAGGGGCTTGGGTTGCGTAGCCGCAATTCTGAAGATATTCCAGTAGTTGTAATTGGGTTCGGCTATATCGTTATCCCACACATTGTGTTTATTGGCCCATGTGCCGGTAATTAAACTATTGTAACCCACCGCAGAGATGGTGGGCGTTTTACTGTAGCCGTTTGCATTGCCCCCGGTGTAGGCGCGGGTATAGCCGCCCACTTGTGCAATTTCTTTAAGCGTGGGTAAGTCAAGCTTTTCAATAACATCGGCTGGTATGCCATCAACAATAATGAATAAGGCTTTTGGTTGGAGGGCGGTACCTTCTGGCGCTTTTGGCAGACACCCTGTAACCGAAAAAATTGCAACCAGAATAAAGATTTTAAAAAGCTTTTGCATAAACTATTGCGTGTTCAGTGAGTAGGTAGCAACTACAGCAAAATGATCGGATGCGTAGCCCTCTACCGAAATTCCCGATCCATCCAATGGGCCACCAACTAACCGAATGTCGTTCAAAGAATACGCATTATCAGGAGAATGATAAATTATATCGATCCGGTCGTAAACTTCATCGGGTGTTCTAATGGGTGTCCATGTATTACCGGGAAAGTTAGCGGCATTTGAAAATTTCAGCCGATAGGCATCTATCAGCCCGGCATCGGCAACCGCATTACTTACCGGCCAGGATACTGTTTTTCCAAAATGAAGGTTGCTGGCTGCGGTCGTTGCGTTCCAGTCAAGGTGCGAGGGCTCGTTGAAATCACCTGTTACAAAAACCGGAATGTTTTCAGCTTTCATCGATTCGATCTGAGTTATAACGGGGCCGATTTCCGGTAGGCGAGTTTGTGAAGCACTACCTATTGCCTGCTCGGGCGTTGTAATTATACCGTCTCTGAAATCGTACGGTTCGTACGGGTATGGCGAAAGATGAACTGTAAATACCGCCACCTGAAGATTCTTGTTTACCTGTACTACCACACCATCGGTAAGCAAGCGAACAATAGGAAACCGGCTTAAAATTCCGGTATCCTGATTACTCATGTTTGCTCTTGTTTTAGGAAAGTGGTGCTGGTGATACTTTAGTTTGGTGGCCAGGTCATTTAATTTCTCTACGGAGATTTCCTGAAATCCGATTACATCGGGAAAAGTTTCGCGTAGCACCTTAAGCGTTATGCTATTATCTACAGAATACAGCACGTTAAAGGTCATTACCTTGAGTTCATTGAACTCTTCTTCGACCTTCGGCACCACCGATGACCGATCGCACCCGCTTGCTACCGCCAGCAATAATAGAAAATACAGCCCCGCCTGTCGCATCAAAAGTAGATTAACGTCTAAACAGAAAACACATTCGTTACGGAGTACCAATAAACCCAGGCCGAACCATCTTTGTAATAAATATCGTATGCTATGGAAACCGTTTCGGCACAAACATCAAATCTGCCAGTTCCGGTTTGTACGAATTTATATTCGTATCCATCATTGTCCGTTCCAGCCAGATACTCACCAAACGTGGCTGTACCTCTTGTTGCGCCAGAAAATGCCGGAGTAAGCGTGAGCACTACTTTTGCATTGGGGAACGCACCATAGTCGATAAGATTACCGATAAGTGTGAGCTGGCTTCCACTTAAAACACTCGTGGCGGCTTTGAGCACATCATCTCCACCCCAATTTATTGCATTTGTTAAGGTTCCATTAAAAATGGAAAGCGGTGTAGTGCACTCATCATCAACGATGGTAAATAAAATACTCGTATTAGCAGGATTGGTTATTCCTAACCCAACTTTAATATTAGGCTGGCTGGTTGACAAAAGTTTTACCTCCACCTTCCTGGGCAACGTGGACACTTCTTCATTGTCAATTGTCTTTATCCACAATGTATCCGAAACCAGTTTACCGGATTTAATTTTAAGGGTGGTTGTTGAAAGTAGAAAATCGGTACCCGATGTTGCATTCGTGCCGGTAGCCTGAAACGTAAGATCAATATCTTGAGCATACGGTTGTGCGGCCCACAATTGCACAAGAACCGGGTAGCCCACTTCGCTATTTGAAAATTCGTTGAGGTTTGCAGTTTGATTTCCCTTTATTGCCGCAAATTCATATACCGGGTCAATAATCTTCTCATCATTCTCACAGGCAATAAAAATTATCGAAATAGATAGTAGTAGTAGCTTTTTCATAGTCAATCAATTTTTTAGTAACCACATCTCACCGTTAATATTGTCAGTTGCATATTGCCGTTGTATGGCGGCCTCCACGTTTTGTTTGTTATACAGCAATTCGTTTTGCGGATACATCCAGCGCTTGGGCACAAGTTGGTCATTCAGCACTCCGCCTCCGGAAACTGAAAACACCGGGAAGCCGGTGCGGAGATTATTATAAAATCCCTCCCAGCCTCCGTTCATAAAAAAGTTAATGTATTTCTGCGTTACAATCTGCCTAATGCCATTAGCTGGATTGTACGCACCCGCACCTAGCAGGTATGCATTAGCGCCTGCCACGCCAAAAAACTGAAAGGAGGCCCGTACGCCATTATCATAATGATCTTTGGCGGTAGCCGAAATCCAACCTCTTGCCGCTGCTTCGGCCAAAATAAACTCTACCTCTGCATAAGAAAGTAAGTTGCTGGCCTCATTTACCGGACTATCGTAATACCGGAGATTTACTTTCGAAACTTCGCCAGCTACTACCCGATTGGTGTTGGTGGCCAAAGGCGCACTGCCATCTAACCCATCGTAGGCTGCAAAGTCAGTTGCGGGAATATTACTATCTACCGCATCAGGCGTACGATCGGCAAATACAAAAAGGCGTGGGTCCGACAAATTTTTCAACAGGTTAACAAAAGATTCTTCCATGTAGTACGCTGTTTTCAAACTATTGCTGTTAAAGAATGGGTATCGGTTACCCACCAGGTCCAAAAATTTAAGCGATGCATTATCTTGATTGGATTCGAAAATAGGATAGGTAGCCGGGTTGGATACAATCGTATTAAACCGGTTAACCACCTGGGTACCGGTGGCACCTCCTTTTTTAGACATGCTCATCAATACCCGAAGGGTGAAAGAGTTGATAAGCTTTTTCCATTTCGTGATCTCGCCCTCATAGATAATATCTCCGGTAATTACACCATTGCTGGCGTTTAGCATACTGTTCGCTTCTTCCAGGTCGGCCAGTACCTTCAGGTAAATTTGTTCTTGCGTATCGTAGGCAGGACTAAACACCCCCTCCTCAGCCTGCAAGGCTTCGGTGTAGGGCACATCGCCAAATACTTTTGTTAGTTCAAGTATTTGCACCGACTTTAAAAACAGGGCGAGTGCCCTGTAGTTTATCAGGTTAAGCCGTTCAGCCTCCTGATCCATTTTAACAATTTGGCGTAGGGTATTGTAGCGACCAAAACCAGCACGTTGCCAGTTATAATATTGTTCGCCCGAGGCGCCATCGGTAAATGCCAATTGACGAGAAGCCAGTGACGCCCCGATATCGATGTAATTAAAGGTGATTGCTTCGATGTTCGTTAACAGCAGGGCCGGGTGCGTTTGAGTAGCCCGGTTAGGGTCAACTTGTAAATCTTCCAAATCGCTACAGGAAGAAACTAAGGCGGCAAGTAGTAGAAATGTATAAGTTAATGCTCTCATGGTTTCTTGAATTTAAAAAGTCAAGTTCAGATTAAAACCGATATTACGGGTAGAAGGAGTTTGAAGGTTATCGCTACCCGGGTCTGGATCTACATTGGGCATCTTAGACCACAATGCCAGGTTGCGGCCAACTAACCCAATGCTGGCGCGAGAAATAAATGTTTTAGACAAAATACTTTCAGGAACCTGATACATTAAAGTTATCTCTCTAAGTTTTACAAAAGATTGATTGTAATAGTGCGTGAGATATGCATTGCTCGTGTTAATGTTCCACGCAATGTAGTTTACAGGAGTAATGTTGGGCGCATACACGCGGGTGTCGCTTATAATATTGCCATCGCTATCATATTCTGCATTTCCTTCTACTACTACCAACCCGGGTGCTATGTACGAGGCAATTCCCCGATTGGCATCATCCCGATACGAATTAACTGTTCCCGGATGCGTACCACCCCACCACATTTTCTGGTTTGTGGTGGAGTACATTACTCCGCCAACACGTCCATCGAATGAAACACCCAGCGTGTAGTTCTTGTAAGAGAAATTATTAGCAACACCAAAAATAAAATCCGGATCAGAGTACCCTTGTGGTCGCTGGTAGGGATCACTGAGTGGAAATCCGTTAGAACCCAGTATTAGCTTTCCACCGGGCGACCGCAGATAGTTAAACCAATAATTCTGATCCATCCGTTCGCCCACTTTTATCAACCCCAGGCGATCCGATCCATCAAAAGAAGATTTTAAGTACCGATGATACTGGCTGTAGTTGGCAATAATATTCCAGCTAAAAAATCCAGATTTGACAGGTAACGCGGTAACCGTTATTTCAAATCCCTTTCTCAAAAATTCGCCTCCATTCACCAACCGGGCTGTGTACCCGCTGGCATTAGACATGGGCAATTCATAGATATTATTAAAATCCCGAATGCTATACACGGCCGCATCAATACCTATTTTGTTGGAAAGAAACCGTACATCTATACCCGCTTCAAATGTCTCTGATGTTTCCGGGCTAATGTTGGGGTCGATTAATGTGCCCGGGAATTGCAAGGAAGGTGTGCCACCCCAATTAACCCCGGGGTCGTAGCCAGGTATATGCTGGTACGGATACGTGCCCCGCACTTTTATCTGGCCATCGGTAACCTGCGACCACGAACCACGCACTTTTAAAAATGAAATTTTAGCGGCTGTTAAATCCATAAAATCAGAAATTACACCCGCGAGCGAAACCGAAGGGTAGAAAAACGAATTGTTTTTAATCGGCATGGTAGAAACCCAATCCTGCCGGCCCGTTAAGCCAAGAAAAATTCCATTATAAAACTCGAGGTCGAGCGTACCAAATGCGCTGTTTACATTTTCTTCTTCAACACTATTGGTGCCGCGCAAGGGGTTCGCAGAATTACTCAGGTTATAAAATCCCGGAATAACCAATCCATCCGTATTTTGTGTCTGGCTTCGGAAATTCCTCCATCGATTAGCCACACCAAAACTTGCCCGCAGAGCAATGTTTTCTCCAAGGCTTCTTTTGTATTGGGCTAACAGATCGGTATTAATATTCAGATACGATTGTGTGGAGAGTGAGAAATTACCAAGCGACACGTAATCGTAGGCTACATAACTCTTAGGTTCTTTCCAGGTGCGGTTAAGGCTGTATTGATTTATACCTGTCCGGAGCATTACATCCAGCCCAGGCATGATAGTGTAGTCTAACTTTAATTGCCCGAAAACATTATCCTTATAGTAACCCCGCAGGTATTCATACGCTTGAAAATAAGGGTTGTTGTACCACGATTTATTATAGTTGCGTTGTTGAATCCCTTCGTTGCCTTTCTCCCAGTAGTTACGCAGGTCATTCACATCAATATCGGGCCCGGTCCATAACACAAGATTGTACAGGTAGTTAGTGGGGCCGTAGCCGGTTTCAGGAAAGTTATCGGTGTATTGGCGGTTATAGGTAAGGGAGGCATCGGCTTTAAAGTTTTTTGCCAGTTTATACCCGCCAGCAATACCAAACGAAGTATTATTTAATTGCGAATTGGGTACAATGCCGCGTTGGTAGTTGTTGGATACAGACAACCGGAAGTTGCCATCGGCATTGCCATTGCTAATGCTAACATTGTTGGTAGAGATTATTCCGGTTTGAAAAAAATCCCGCACATTATTTTTACCCCTCGATAAAAAGGGTGTGGGGATGCGGTCTCCGGTTATCTCATCTATTGGGCTATTGAATTGGGTCGTTTCCCAAAAACCGCTGGGCGTGGACGGATCCGGTTGATTTAATTTTGGACCCCATATCCAGCCCCCACCTTCTGTGCCGCCACCAGAACCATCTACATACGCATACTGACCATTGTAGCCATTACCATAGGTTGTTTGTACTTCTGGGATGCGGATAAACCCAGTCTGAAACATCGTGCTTGAATTTAGCTCCACCGTAGTTTTAGCTTTACTTCCTCTTTTGGTGGTAATCATTATGGCCCCGTTTCTTCCAATAGCACCATACAAAGCCGAAGCATTAGCTCCCTTCAGTACATCAAAGCTTTCGATGTCATCGGCATTTATTTTCCAGATGTCGGCATCTACATTGGGTACGCCATCTATTACAACCAGCGGTGTTGCTCCGCGCAACCGAATGCCCGGGTCTTGAAATAAGTCGGTTTGGTTGCGGATCTCTAAACCGGCCACTTTACCCGTTAGCGAATTGATCACATTGGGTTCGCGGGCTTTTTGTATGGTGTTGCCATCTACTTTTTGTACGGCATACCCTAAAGATTTTACATCTTTTTGCACACCCAGGGCGGTAACAACCACCTCGCTGAGTGCGGTTACATCTTCTTGTAACACAATCTCTAGCTGCGTTTGATTGTTTACGGCTACCTCTACGGTTTTATAGCCGATAAAACTAAGCGCCAACGTGGCGTTTGCCGAACTTAACGACAAGGTGAATCTTCCTTCGGCATCGGTAGAAGTTCCATTGGCGGTTCCCCGCTCCAAAACCGTTACCCCGGGTAGCGGCACATTACCATCAGAAACACGGCCAGAAACTAAAAAACCTTGCCCGTGTACCTGGGTAGTCATTGCAAGCATCCAAAAAATAGCGATAACCACATATCGTATTTCGGTGCCCGTTCTTTTGTGGTGAAGTAAAATTTGCATCATGCGTAATTTATTTATTGAATGATTATTCAATTTATTTTTCTAACAAATAAATGTATTTTTTTTAATTTTAAAAACAAGTATTGGTTACTTTACTGTTAACAATGGGACGAAAAAATTTAATTCAGGTACGCCAAAAAGGTATTATCCTGGCCTTTTATAAAGTTGCGCGGAAACAAGGACTCGAAAATGCATCCATAGCCAAAGTGGCCGATGCGATGCAGGTAAATCCAAGTTTGATAATGCACTACTTTAAAACCAAGCAGGACCTTATTCATGGACTGATAGAATATATCTTAGAGCGGTACCGGCTCATTTATACTCCTATAAATGAAATTGCCGATCCGCAGGAGCGGCTTGAACAGATTATTGAAAACCTCTTTTCAAGAAAGTGGGATAAGCTGTTTGATGATGGAGTTTTTTACAGTTGCTTCTCGCTTATTTTTCGCGACAAGAAGATAAAAAAACACTACAAAGAATTGCACGACAACCTACGGCACATGTTAACTGAAACCCTTACAGCATGCCAGGAGGCCGGCCATTTGGAAATTGAGGATATTGAAAAAACTGCGGATTTGATTTTCGTGTTTGTAGAGGGGGTTTATTACTACCTGAGTATGGTCTCTAACAAAGAAGACTATAACATCAAAATGACCTATTACAGAAAAACTGTGCTAACAATGCTCTCGTTATCGGTACCTGCGTAAGCTGCTTACTTTTTGTTGAAGTAGTACAACGCAAAAAGACCAATTACTGCCCACACGGCATTTACAAAAACATTGGGATAGTCTAATTGGCTCAAAGCGTTTACAACCATTAACACGCCTCCGGCAATATTAAGCCAGTGAAAAAGTGGCTTGTCGGCCTGAATTCGTTTTGTGCTTACCAGAAAGTATGCGGATATGTAAGACAATGCCCCCACCCAACCTAACAATGTAAAGACATTCAGCACGGTTGCTCGTTACAAGTGAATTTTCTCAGGCAAACAAAATAGAAAGCACCACTTCTTCGGCTACGCGCTCGGCCGAGTTGAGCGCCCCGTTTACTGTGCCGGCATCACCCTTGCTATCGGTGGCCTCGCCTGCAAAAAATACCTTACCATTTATCGGTGCCGAGAAATTAATCCGGTCTTGCACGCTTGAGCCTGGTGGCAAATACGACATGCCGCCTTTAAAAAATTCATCTTTACCCCAATCGGCTTTAAACCACACCCGGTCGCCTTCGGTAAAATCGCTGTTAAGAATCTTGCGAATGTACAAGGTGGCCAGGCCATCAAAAATAGCATCTAATTCAGCCAGTACGGCATCTAACATTCCATCGCCCAAATCTGAAAGCTCCTTTGCTTTAGGTCCATGTACTGTTACCGAGAGCGTACGGTAAAACTGGCTACGCGAAACCCCGGTATTAAAATAGGCTGGCCCTTCGGTGCCGCCCCATAAGTAGCCTGTGCTATCGCCCCAAAAGTTGCGTTTAAAATCAATCACCAACCGCAGGCAATGATCCATGTTGATCTTGTTCATAGCCGAGGTAGTAGCTGCTGGTAATGCCGGACTGAAGGAGATCCCGCCACTCTTTAACACACCCAAAGGCACCGTTACGATTACCTTCCCCGCTTCAATCAGATTCCCGGCCTGATCGGTAAGTATTACCCCCTCGCCAGCATAGTTAATCGTTTTAATTTGTGTATTCAGTTTTACTTTGCCCAGCACTCCGCTAAAGCGCGAGTTGATGATATCCTGCAACGGATTGGTTTTAATTAGGTAGGCTGTATTATCGTGTTCGATTAAACTCAATGCTTCCGCAAGACCTTTGGCTCCCACTCTGTCGGCACTGGAGCCGAACCGGTTTGCCGCCAAAGAGTTTAACAATGCATTTGCCCGGGTAGAAACCCCGGCTGCCTGTTGCACCGATACATCGGCACCACTATAGGTGGGCAGGTTAGCAACAAAATCTTGTACCGCTGCCAGGTCGCTATCGGTACCCCAGTCTGCTGCAGTGCGCGCCTCGCTATCCAACACAAACTGATCGGTAGCAGTTACCGCTAATGGTATTTTGGTAAGATTATAATTGCGGATAATATTACCCCAGGCCGAGTTGATACCATACACTACCTCGGTGCCTAATTCTACCGGATAGTCGGCTAAAGTTTGTAGGGTTATTTCGTGCTGATTGCGCAGCGACCGTACGCGACCACCCAACTGATTGCCGGCTTCAAGAATAACTACTTTAATGCCTTTGCTGCTTAGGATATCAGCCGCGTACAAACCGGCTGCCCCTGCTCCAATTATGGCTACTACGCCATCGTAAGGAACCTCCGGCCCCGGATCATCTTTTTTACAGGACGTTAGTGCCGATGGAAACCATAACCCTGCGGTTAACCCCAGGCCAATGCTTTTAATTGCTTTTCTGCGCTTCACACATCAAAAAGTTTAGCGAAAGATAAATATATACACCCGATTGGCGAAACCTGTAAGCAGGCTCCACCTTCCGGTAAGCAATTAAATGGCTATTTTGCCGAAAAAGTAAACACCTGCATGGCATTGCCCCCTGTAAAAAAGGTTTGCATAATAGGCCCCGAGTGTACCGGTAAGTCTGAGCTATCTAAATTTCTTGCCGCGCATTTTTCTACACCCTGGGTGCCCGAGTATGCACGGGCCTACCTGGACAGATTGAGCCACCCCTACCAGCAATCGGATCTTACCAAAATTGCACATGGCCAACTACGCATGGAAGACGAGTGGCAGCGGGATGCCAACCGGATTTTAATTTGCGATACCAACCTGGTAACTATTAAAATCTGGAGTGAATATAAATACGGTACCTGCGATGCCGAACTTTTAAATCTGTTACACAGCAGAACATACGATTTATACTTGCTGTGTTTCATCGATGTGCCCTGGGTTCACGATCCGCAGCGCGAACATCCGGATAAGCGGGAATATTTCTGGCAACGCTTTCAGCAAGAAATTGCGCAAACCACAACCCCGGTAATTGAAATCAGAGGTAATTGGGAGCAACGGCAACAAACAGCCATTAAGGCAGTGGAAGAATTGCTTGCGAAGTAAATTTCAAGATTTAAGAAATTTGAGTTGAGCCGGCCTTAGTAATCAATGGAATTATATGTTACCTGCTGTATCTGGTTGAGCCATTCTCTTTCCAACTGGGTTAGAGTAAGGTTAGCTGGTAATCCCCTTTTCAGGCCCTTCTTCCAAAGATCAAGAACCGCTGCGTGTCCATATTTTTGATTCAAAAACTTGAAAAAACTACCAAGCAAAGGATAGGAAAGTCTGTCATCAATACGTCTAAAACGTTTTGCAAGCGAGCGCAGCGGAACGTACCTGTTTTGATCTATGAGGTAATGGGTTAATTGAAACAAATCGAAACCATGCCACTTGTTATCGCATGCAACAGCCATCCCTTCATTAATCCACGTTTCCGGCACTCCCCACTCATTCATTGCCATGGTATGAAAAAATTCGTGCCGTGTAATACTCCACAAATTTGCTGAGGCAATTCTTGTAACCACATTCTCTTTGTAGAAGGCAACGCCATTTGTTTCCCTGCCAATCAACTTTTCCATATACGCGCGCGACTCAACCACAAATAAGTGAATACGCTTATTATAAAATGGTATTTTCATGAATCTGCTTACAGAATCAATTTCCAGATCAATCCTTTTTCGCACCCTACCTATGCGTTGTGACAGGTAACTATCTCTTTCAAAGTATATAGTAAGCTGTGCAGAAATACTATCTTCTATCCATGCAAAGTGCCCGTTTTCTCTAAGTTCCTTTAAACTTTTCTCAATTTGTCCACTTGCAGAGAAAGAAATAGACAAGATTAGTACTCCAATCAGTTTGATTGCCATAACCAAATCCTCAACTATAAAAATCCTTTGGTTGGGTTTGTGCCACTTCTAAAAAAAACCGCGCTACTTTTTGGGTTACAGCCTTAAAATACTTCTCACCCTTTTCGGCTGTTGCTTTGCGCGGATCGCCCACGCCTGTGTCATTTGTTACCTGCATCCACTTGCGTTCGGCCCAGGCCCAACCTTCTTGTATTGCTTTAAAGCGAAACTTCCTTGCGTGGCCAGCGCCAGCCTCGTGTAGCGGGCGCACTAAATGCGGGCGCAAATACAAAAGCAAACTGGTCTCCATTTCACCGGCATGGTCGTCTTTGTTTTCAAAAAATTCTTTCTGGTCGATGCTTTTAAACCAATCGCAGGCGCATAAAAACATTTTTGGAAACTTCAGTCCCAACTCGCGAATCATGGTCTTAAAGTCGTTACCACCATGGCTGTTGAGAATTATCAGTTTGTAAATGCCTTGCCGGTTTAAGGTTTCAACTACATCGCGCAGCACCAGCAACTGAGTAGATGGATTCATGTTCATATCCAGCAACACATCGTGCTGGCCGGTATTTACACCAAAGGGAATTGCCGGCAACACAATGAGTTGAGCACCTTGTTCGCAGGCAAGTCGTGCGCTTTCAGCAGCAATTTCCTCGGCTTCTATAATATCGGTACCATAGGGTAAATGATAGTTGTGTGCTTCGCAAGCACCCCAGGGTAATACAGCAACCTCAAACGTTGCCGCCTTTATGTTTTTCCAATTGTTTTCGGCCAGCAAGTAGGGGCGCATAGTTAAACTGGTAATGCGATGTGATAAACTTTGCCTTTTTTAACGGTAAGCTTTGGTTGGCGCAGCCAGGGGTTGTGCCGTTTTAGAATTTTATAATTGCTGCCCTGGCTTTTGGCAAAAGTAACCAGGCTGGGCAGGGTTTCGGTAACGGTTACCAATTTCAATTCTTCGGGTTGGTACAAATGCTCGGCTTTTAGTTTAAAGCCGTATTTATCGGGATGTTCAAATATTTCTTTTATTGCCAGAATGCGAAACACATAGCGGGCGGTTTCATCATTTAAGTGCGCATCGTAATAATCATCCACCTGTTGATCTTGCAAATCGCTTTTTATACCGGCCACCCCGCGGTTGTACGATGCGGCCGCGAGTGTCCAACTGCCCAGTTTGGTGTAGGCATTTTTTAAATACTTACAGGCGGCCTCTGTCGATTTAAGCGGATCGTAGCGTTCGTCCACTTCGTTGGTAATTTCCATTCCCAACTCTTTGCCGGCTGCTTCGCGAATCTGCCAATACCCTACCGCTTCCTTTGGCGAAACACCGTTTACGAGGCCGCTCTCAATCAAGGGCAAGTACTTAAAATCATCGGGTATGTTGTGGGCTTTTAAAATCTCAGTCATGCGGGGCAACCATCGGTTTGCGCGCTTTAACATAAAGAGGGTGCTGCTTTGCAGGTAAATATTCACCTGCAACTCGCGGTCCAGCCGCTCGCGTACATCGGGTTGTTGCAAGGGCACGGCCTCGCCTGCAAAAGAAATACTTTGTGGCAAATCGTACGACACTGCCACAAAAGGTTGAAAGTTTTCCGATACGGGTATCGGTTCTAACTCAGGCGAAGCTACAGCCGGGGGTTCTTCCACACGGGTACTTTGGTCGAACAGCACATAGACAAGCAATAACCCGATTGATAACGGGGCAAGAAAATTGATAAACCGTTGCATCGTTTAAAAGTTGGGAGATAATAAATAGCGGGCGTAGAATTCGTCAATTACTTTTACAGCCTCTTTGGGTGTGTCCACCAGGTTAATCAGGTTTAAATCTTCGGGGTTGATCATTTTTTCATCTACCAGTACTTCTTTTACCCACTTAAGCCAACCAGCCCAAAACTTTTTACCTACCATTACAATGGGAAAGCGCCCGATCTTTTTGGTTTGAATAAGCGTAAGAGCTTCGGTTAATTCATCCAGCGTACCAAACCCACCTGGCATAATGATAAACCCCTGCGAGTATTTCACAAACATAAGTTTGCGCACAAAGAAATAATCAAATGTGATCAGCTTGTCCGCATCGATGTACGGATTGCCCTTTTGTTCGAAGGGAAGAAAAATATTTAATCCTACTGATTTTCCACCGGCCCGGTTGGCGCCCCGGTTACCGGCTTCCATAATGCCGGGGCCACCCCCGGTTATTACTCCGTAGCCGTGGTGCACCAACTCGGCAGCAATATCTTCGGCTATTTTATAATACGGATGGCTGGGCTTGGTGCGGGCCGACCCGAAAATAGTTACGCACGGACCAATCTTAGCCAATTTCTCAAAGCCTTCTACAAACTCACTCATCACTTTAAAGATCATCCACGAATCGGAACTCTTTATCTCAGCCCAATCCTTATCTTTAAATGCATTGCGAATTCGGTTTTCATTTTCAAGTACCTGATCTAAATCAAGATCTGTTTTTTTCTTTTTCACACGTGATGCCATACCTTTCGATTCAAATATTTTCTTCAAGTTACTAAATGAATTGTAATTCTATGAAATGGTCTTGCAGCGATCGCCCAAACGGGAGTGATTATTCTAACCCATGTGTTTTAAAACAAAAACTATAACCAGATGAAACAGAGAGCTCCCCTTGGATTAATCGCGGCTATTCTTGCGTTGGCCATTACCTGCATGTACTGTACCACCCCGGAGCATCGCAATGCCTTTGCCAACGACAGTACCTGGGCGCTGTTGCCTTTTCATAAAGTGAACGAAGCTAACCCCATTCTGGCAGCCGGTACGGGAACATTTACCTGTCCTATCCTTCAACGAGAAGTAAAGTGGGAAGAAAAAGATGTGTTTAACCCGGCAGCCGTGGTGCGCAACGGGGCCGTTTATCTTTTTTACCGAGCCGAAGATACCATTGGAAAACATGCAGGCACTTCGCGCATTGGGGTGGCTATAAGCACCGATGGCATCCGGTTTAACCGCATGCACGAGCCGGTACTTTACCCGGCCGAAGATTTTATGAAAGTATATGAGTGGGAAGGTGGCCTTGAAGATCCGCGGATTGTAGAAAGTGACCTGGGTACTTACATCATGACCTACACAGCATACGATGGCAGCGTGGCCCGGTTGTGTGTGGCCTCTTCAACCGACTTACTAAACTGGACCAAGCATGGATTGGTACTTAAAAACAACCCGGCAGATTGGAGTAAATCGGGCGCTATTGTAGCGCGCCAACAAGGCAATAGAATTGTGGCCGAAAAAGTAAACGGCCGTTACTGGATGTACTTTGGTGATACTGATTTGTTTATGGCCACTTCAGAAGATTTAATTAACTGGCAACCGATGGCAGACGAAGCGGGAAATTTAAAGCCGGTGTTACAACCGAGGCGTGGTATGTTTGACAGCCGGCTGGTTGAAAGCGGGCCTTATGCACTGCGCACAGAACACGGCATTCTACTTTTATACAACGGTATGAATCTGGATTCAGGCGGAGATAGGAAGCTGCCGGCAGGCGCCTATTGCTCAGGCCAGGCATTGTTTAGTGCGGACAATCCCACACAAGTGATAGATCGCATGGACACTTATTTTCTAAAACCCGATCAGCCCTATGAAACAGAAGGCCAGGTAAACCAGGTATGTTTTATTGAGGGCTTGGTTCCCTTTAACGGAAAATGGTTTTTGTACTACGGTACGGCCGACTCAAAAATTGGAGTGGCTGTAACTCCGTAAGAATTAGGATTACTTTTAAAGTATCAGCACTTAAGGCAGCTATTAAGCAAAGCTGGGGGTGGCAGTTGGTCCGCTTTGCTAACCTCAATTCGTAAGTTTTCTAACGTGCAACTTTAAAGTGTATATTTTCCTTGGGCTATGGCATAAGCATTTTGTGACCACGTTGGTGCACCCAACTCGCTTATTTCTTTTACAATGATAATGAGTGTGGTCTGGAGTGATATTTTGGTAATGCAAGTCTAAAGGTTAAGCCCGACCTGCTCCGAACTGTCCCCCGTGACCGAACTATATTGTGAAACATAAACTTTAATTTAACACCAAACCCCCGCATTGCATAAACATTTTGTTAGCGGGCCGTTGTTTTTTTCTTCCATTCTTGTCTGTTCGCCTATTATACGAAAGATTTAAGTTTAGCTAAAACAAGTTCATATTCGTCTCCGAACCACAGCATATGTCCCCAACGATTATTAAAAATCGTCAGGTTTGAGTTCTTAATCTTATCCTTAGCATTTTGTGCATGTGAAACATCAACTTGATTGTCGGTATTACTATGCACGATTAATGTAGGACAAACAATTTTCTGTAAAATTTCTTGGTCAATATTTTGGTCAAGGTCATTATAAAAACCTTGTCCTGAACGCATATTTATGATCATCTGTTTCAGCTCATGAAATTCAGTCTGTGTATATTGAACAGGTCGGTATTTTGATAATGCTTTAAACATAATCCTTGTCATTGATTTGGGGAGAAGCGAAAAAAATAACTTGTAAAAAAGCCAAGTAATCCTTTCTATCTTGGGATTGAAAATTATTTTGCTGCTTCTGTAAGTCTTATCTGTTTCAGTAAACCATTTTTTAGTCAGTGCGGACATTAATACTAAATTATCAACACGATCAGGAAAATTTGCTGCAATTTCTAATGCGGTTAAGCCACCGGCAGAAATACCAATCACGGTCACCCTTTTTTTCTGAAGTTTGTCTAAAAGAGCAACATAAAGTTCTGCTGCCTGTTTCGGTGTTTTGTTTGTTTCAGTCAAAGGAGTATTTCCGTAGCCTGGTCTGGATGGAGTAAGAAAACAAAACTTATTTGGGTCTAATCTTTTCTGAAAAATTGCTTCCCTACAATTTATGTGTCCACCATGAATTATCAAAATTGTTCTGCCTTGCCCGTGCAAGCAATATTCTATCATGCCTTTTTCTGTCGCAGTTGTCTTTATTGTCATTAATTCCTCATTCTTAACTATCAGTTTTTGAGTTTAGATTTTTTCGCCTGAAACGAATTATTGCCAATCCGCCAAGGATTATACCGGCCAGCCCAATTAAAAGTGCTTGAGCACTACCAAGTACGCCATTACCACTACCTGGGCCTCCATTTGAAGTTGCTAAATTAAATACACTTCCAATTATAGCAATCAACCCAGTGACGATTGCTACAACAGGCCAGTTTTTGCCATGTAGAATGTCGGTATGATCTGCGGATTTACGAAAAGTCCGCCAGCCAATAATTGCACTTAGCAATGCAAGCCCAAGTGCAACAAGGGCAAATTGTCGCTTTGAAGTAAGCCCATAAACAGTTGATGGAGCTGAACTAGACACATTGGCCACTATCAATATTACATGTACAAGCCCAAAGTATAGAGCAATTACAGCGAGTGCAATCATGGTATTAATCAAGATTCGCTTTACATTAATTTCTTTTAGTGGTTTCATTAAATTGTGAGTATTATCATGGTTATTGATTTTCTAAGAGTGATTTTGCCGCTAATAAATTATTCTGCATTCTTTTATATACCCTATCTGAGAAAACTGACAACATGATATTTGTGGGATAACTCATTGAAAGCAAATATGAGAACTTAACTTTTGTGAGGGTGGTATCAACCGGTTCAAGAATAATAGTAAATGGGTCATTGGAAGCAAATGGTTTTTTGAACCTGATTTGTGTTTCAATTCTTTTAAAAGGAACCAGCCTGATAATTTCCTGTTCACCAACTCCTACTTCTTTTACACTACTTGCCCATGAATAGATAAACCCAACTTCACCATCAGTTCCTTTAAACTCCTTGGTCATTTGTGTATCCAGTGTCCTGATTTTATTATATAAATCCTGATTTTTTAATTTGCTGAGGAATGAATAAACATCCTGTACCGGTTTATTGATTGTCAATTCAACCTCCACCAATGTTGATTTTGCCCTGAAAAAGGCATAAATAAGTATTATTACTATAAGCATTGCAATGCCCATAGCTGTGTATTTCAGTATTGCCATTTAAAATAATTTAGGAATGTGTATGAAAATCGCCTGTGAAAAGTATTTAAAGGACTTATCAAAGCTTTTGCACCAACTGAATGTTATTGCCACATGTATCATCCAGAACAGCCATGATAACCGGCCCCATTGTCTTCGGCTCCATACTAAATTTCACACCTTCGGATTTTAATCTTTCGTATTCCTTATTCAGGTCATCTACCTTAAACGAAGTCAATGGAATGCCGGCATCTTTCAATGCTTTTTGATAAGTTTTTGCAGGCTCAAAACCAATGGGCTCTAATACCAGTTCAACTCCGTTTAGTTCATTGGCAGCTACCACCGTTAGCCACTTATGCTCCCCTAAAGGAATTTCTGTTTTCTTTACAAAGCCTAATTTTTCTGTGTAGAATTTTAGTGCTTTCTCCTGGTCGTCAACCAGCAAACTAGTTACATGTATTTTTATCATGTTGAATATTTTTAATTCGGGGCAAAGCTATTTTATCGAATGTCGGCAAACTTATTCCCGATTGCTAATATTCATTTTCTGATACTCCCTGGGAGAAAAACCGGTTCCTCTTTTAAATGCGCTGGAAAAGGTTTGTAAACTGTCGTAGCCTACTTCATAGCATACCTGCGCAACGGACAAACCATTTTTGATGAGTTCTTTAGCTTTATTGATGCGTAAGTCTTTCAGGTATTGCCGTGGAGTAGTGCCATATATCGTTTGAAACAGACGGATATAATGGAAACGGGACATACAGGCTGCCATGGCTATCTTATCTAACTCTATCTTTTCTGAATAGCATTTTTCCATGAAATCTTTTGACTGTCTTACCTGCAAGTAATGATATTCAGGCAAGGCAGATTGTTCTATAACTTTTTCTAATTGCGTTTCATAATATGTTTTCTTTTTCATGCCATATATGTGGTATGGTTTGTATAATAATCAACTCCGGGTTGGACGTTCAATTAATATCAGTGGAGCAGAAACCATGTTGTTGTATGTCACCCTACAATGCCCGCTAACGTTTGTGCATAAGCAGTGGCGGGTGTTCGAAGCGCGTCACTGTCCCATGAAACCAAACGTAACTTTAAAACCAAACTACAAATTTACACTGAACCCCGCCATTGATTATGCATTTTGTTGTGGCCAGTTGGGCTTCGTCCGTAATCATCACACGACTCTTAATTTTTTCTCGGTCGATTATTTGAAGTCGGCCAGTTGTAAACTGTCAACGAAGCCCATATTTTATTGAGTCGATGTCGTTTTACTTTTTAGAGTCCACCGTCACTGTCCGCGGAAACGAAATTGAGTCCCCGTGTTGCGACCTGTCTGCCGAACCAGTCGTCTGTAGAATTGTAAACTGTCAGCGAAGAGAAAGTGGATTACCTAAAGCAGATATTCTTACTGTTTGCTTACAGTCGGCTCTGGGTCGCTTTTCTTGCTAAATACTCTTTTCACCTTCTTCCAGTTGGTGAAAATCGCTGCAAATAATAGTTCAAGAACTGTCTCCATTTTTGAATCCTTTAAAGAATATAAAGGTACACAATTTTATCCTTTGTCGTCTCTGTCCACGAAGCCGGCCGGCCCAATTGGCCACAACGTTGGTGTTTGCGGTCGGGCGGGGTTTTTGAACTACGCCTTGTCCGCGTGTTGGCACTGCGAAAGATAACGGAAAGTTATGAGGACACCACACCCCCGCCTGACGCAAACACAGTGTTGTGCACAGGCGCCCAGACGACTTGTCCGCGGGGCAGCGACTTGTCGCCTGGCAGAATGGTGGAGCGGAAGACGCGGGGTCGGCCGTTATCCACGAAGTGCAGCAGATCAAAAACTGATGAACGTTCCATCGCGCGGTCGGCCGTTATAGAATGTCGCGTGGTTTGAAACTGCGACTTGTCGCAGTGTTGAATTTGCATTTGAAACGTTGTCGCCCGTGCGGCTGGAGCGCAAGTGGCCGACTGCCGTGCGGTCGGCTGCATTGCGCTTGTGCACAACGTTTTTGCGCTTGGCGTTCGTGCGGGATTTCAGGGCACAAAACTGTCAACCCAGCACTAAAGTTGATTTGAAAAACTGAACTTGAATTTAAGCACTTCACCCCGCATGACGCCAAACGCATGTTACCAGCTGGCGTTCTTGTCCACCGTGTCTGTAAACCATTGTCTTTATTGAGTTTTACTATCTTTTTCGTGTCGGTCTGTGCGGTTGGGTATTTTTTATTTTCAGAAGGGGAGGAGATTTTTTTTAATTCAAATTTGCCTGCTTGGGAAAGGTGGAAGCTCTTTTGCAAGCTTTGGTCTGTGCTTGGGCTTGTGCGGCTTGCAAATGTGCTTACACCTGTGAGATGGTTTGTCCTCATAACGACATTTTTACTCCGTTCCTTTTTAACCAGTTTTCATGTTCTCTGAAGTCAGGCATTTTTTTATCTAATTCATTCCAAAACTCTGTCGAGTGGTTTGGATGCTTTAAGTGAACCCCCCCCGCCGAACGCGCCGCCACCGGCATCCTCGCCAGCAACTACGGAGAAGCCGGAGCCCTCGTCCACTACGGCCCCGCCCTCAACCTCCCCCCCGTCATGTCCCGTGTCAATTCCTTCTGGCTCCGTGGCTACGACCCCCGCCAACCCCAAACCCTCATCGCCACCGGCTTCTCCCGCGAATTCGTCGAGCAACACTTCCAGTCCTGCGAACTCAAAGCCCAAATCACCAACTCACTAAACGTCGCCAACGAAGAGACAAAGTACAACAAGTACATCTGGCTCTGCCGCAACCCCCGCGACCCCTGGCCCATCCTCTGGCAAAAAATCCGCGTCTGGTCTTAGCCGCTCCTCCGCCCCCGCCAAACCCCCTCAATCCACTCCCCACGCCGCCGCGCCTTCGGCATCTCCTTCACCCCCGCCGCCCGCGCCAACTCCCGCCACCGCCGCTCCGTCTCCCCATCCAACTCCTTCTCCAACTGCACCGCATGCCCCGGATACGCCCGGAAATACTGCCCCTCGATATTCGGACCCCGTTGTCCCGGTTGCCCCGGCGCAGGCTCCAACCCGTGCAGCCCGCCCTGCAAACCCCACCACTGCACCGCCGCAAACAGCCCGTGCTCCGGCCCCACATCGCTCACATACATCGTCGCCGCCCGCGCCTTGTGCAACCGCTCCTGCAGCGCCGCCACATCCACCTTCTGCACTGCCACCCGCCCCCGCCGCGCCTGCGCCGCCGCATGGCCCGCCGCCTGACCCAGCGCCATCCAAATCGGCTCCAGCCGAAGCGCGCAAAACCCCACATGCGACGAACTCACCGCCCCCGCTACCAGCAGGTTCTCCACCTCCTTCGGCACAAGCGTCCCATACGGCGCCTGGTACGGCATCACCGCTTTATAAAACTCCCCCACATGCTTCCCGCCGAACTTCGGACCCTCATGCGACGTCCCATGGCAGTTGTGGCTGTAATCCCCCATCGCCACCGCATCGCGATGCAACTTCGCCCGCGCATCCCCCGCCGCCTGCTCCGTGTCCCGCTCCGTGTAGACGTGCAAACCCGTCATCCGCCGCGCCTCGCGCACATACAACTGCGGCGGCAAATGCCCGCTCTCCACAAACTCATCGCGGCACCACCCGTACTCCCGCGACTCCGCACGAAACCGCTCCGGCACCGCCGCATCGTTCTGCAGAAAATACAGCAGCCCCACATTCCACCGCACATGCCGCTCAAACACCCGCCGCCGCGCCGCTTCGTCGCCCTCCGGCCACTCCAAATTCTCCCCCGGCAGCGACAACCGCACCGCGCTCAACGACACATCGTTGATGTCATACTTCCCATTCGGCAGCATCGGAATCTGCGCCTTGAAAATGCACGCGCTCGGATAGCCGAACACGCTCTTGATCCGCCCATCGGCCAGCAGCGGCAATACCCCTTCAAACTCCTCGCGCCGGTACCCCGCCGGCTTCTCCACCGCCACCCGGTTCGCCGTCACCTTCGTCGCCGCAAACCGGAAGTTGTACGCCTGCAGTTGCTTGTCCCCCACCTCAGGCGCAAGCGACTCCCCATACTCCGCACGCCCCTCGCGACCCACCCGGTACGGCACCCCCGCCGCCGCCAGCAAATCGCCCTCATAGCTCGCATCGATGAACTGCCACGCGCCGAACTCTACCTGTTTCCCGCCAACCTCGAACACAACCTTCCGTATCCGCCGCCCCTCGCGCTTCACCTCGCGCAGCACATGACTCGTCACCACCCGCACCCCGCGCCGCTCGGCCAGCATCGCCTCAAACACCGCCAGGTTCACCTTCGGCTCGGCCTGCGTCCCGCGCCAGCAATCGCGCGCCTGCTGCGAGTCCTTCCCATACGCGCTCTCATAATGAGCCAGCACCCTCCGCGTGAACGCATAGTGCGCCCCCGACATCCCCTCAAACGTCCGGAAATCGGTATGCGACAGCCCGCACGTCACCAAACCGCCAATGCGCGCCGTCGGCTCCACCAGCAACACCCGCTCGCCGTCATCGGCCGCCGCCCACGCCGCCGCAATCCCCGCCGGCGTCGCGCCATAGATGACGACATCCCACTCCCCGCCCGTCTGCGCCGCGCCAAAGCCCACCGCGGCCGAGGCCGCCACGAATTCCCGTCTTCCGATCATCGCCCGCTATCCTACCAGCGCCCAGGCCGCGCCGCCTCACACCTACGAACCGATCTTGAACGGGTCGGGCGTCCACGGCAGATTCAACTGGTCGCCCAGTGCCAGATAAACAGGCCTGTTAATCCGAAACAACCGCACGTCCATCGCGAACAGCGTGCTGAAGGCCCCCGAGGAGAACGTCGCATCCGAATCTCCCACCCCGCCGCTCCTCGACGGCAGCGGATCGATCACCCCATCAGCCACCATCCGGAACCCGCGCTTCACCCCATTCGTCTGGTACTGCAAAATCGCCGCCCCCAGTGCCGCGTCAAACGGCCCCGTCGCCGCCACCGGCGGAATCCCCGCCGTCAATGGATCGCCCCCCTGCTGCAGCTTGATCAACAACTGCCGGATCAACTGCACATCCTGATCCAAGTTGGGCTTCTTCGGCCCAACCGCTTTGTCCACGTCATACAGCGGCAAGTTCCGCTTCGCCATCACGCCTCCGATGCACGGCGCCCAGCAGCGCCTCTGTTACTGCGCCATCCCCCGCGCTGCTATCGCCCAAACCGCCTCCACCTGCCCGCCCCGTGTGCAGTAAATGCGGTCATACAAATTCACCGTCGGATCGCAGTGCGGCGCGATCACCTCCACCCGGTCGCCCACCTGCAACTTCAGGGCGCCCTCCGTCGACGTCACCTTGGCATGTTCATCGCCGTTGAACGCAAACTTGACGCCCGCCATCTTCAACAGCGGCACAAACGGCCGGTCCGTCGCCATCGCCTTATAGCCCGAATCGATGATCACATGCGCATCCGTCGGCCGGCTTACCACCGTCGCCTGAATCGTCAGCGCATTGCCAAAGTCCGCATAGTTCTCGCCCGTCTCCTTGCCGCCAATCAGGTTGTAATCCGTATCCATGAACATGAAGCTGCCCGGCTGCAACTCCGTGATCCCGTCAATCCCTGAGTCGATGTTGTACGTCCCCGTCGACCCCCCGCTCAGCCACGGCGTCTCCACGCCCCGCTTGTTCAACTCCGCCCGCGTCTCAATCGCCGGCGTCATCGCCGCAATCGACGCCGCCTTGCGCTTTTCCCATCCCTTCGTGTGCGACGCCCCGCCCGCATACGCCTGAATCCCTTTGAACCGCAGGTTGCCCAACTTCGCAATCTGCTCGCCTAGCGCCACCGCCGGAGCCCCCGGCATGATGCCAGTCCGCCCCGACACACACAAATCAATCGCCACCCACAGCTTCCGCTTCGCCGCCCCCGCCGCGTCGTTCAGGTCCTGCGCATTCTGCGCATTGTCCACGCAGAAAATCGTATCGGGCGCCACACCCGCCAACCGCACCGCCCGCTCAATCTTATGCTTGCCCACCACCGCCGTCGTCACCAGCAGCCCGCGCACGCCATGCGCCGCGAACACCTCGGCCTCGCTCAACTTCGCCGCGCACGCCCCCAGCGCACCCTGCTTCACGATGTACTTCGCAATCTCCGGACACTTGTGCGTCTTCCCATGCGGCCGCAACGCGCGGTTGTTCGCCTTCGCATGCGCCACCATCTTCTTCACGTTTGCCTCGAACAAATCGAGGTCCAGCATCAGCGCCGGCGTCGGCACCTCGTCCTTCGCAATCCGCCCCTTCACATTCCCGCTCGCCATGATCTTTTCGATCTCCGCCCATGAGCGGGTCGTCGCCCCACGCAGCACCGCTGGTGCCGCCATCGCTGCCGCCAAAAAGGTTCGCCGGTTCGTCATAGTGATCCAGTGTAACCCGCTCTACCGCACCGCACCTTACCGCCCCCCACGCCGGAACCACAACACCACGTCCGGCCGCGCCCCCGCCAGCAACTCCCCCTCCGCCGTCAGGTTCAACACATGCTGCCCTTGATACGACTCCACCATCCCCAACACCTTCCCTGACTCCCGATCCAACCGCAAGAACCACCCCGGCGCGCCATTCGGCTCGTTGAAGTGCTGCACGCCCACCCAAATGCCATCCCGCGCCGCCGCAATCGAAAACACCTTCCCATGCATCTCCCACGTCCCCACATGCCGCCCCTCCATCGTGAACCGCTGCACGCGCCCGTTCTCCCGGTCGGCCACATACACCAGCCCCCGCGCATCCACCGCAATCCCATGCGGCAAATGAAACTCCCCATCGCCCGCACCCGCGCGCCCCCACTCCCTCACCCGCTTCCCCGCGCTCGTAAACTCCACCACGCGCGCATTCCCATAACCATCGCTCACAAACACCCGCCCGCCCTCGCCAAACGCCACATCCGTCGTCCCGTTGAACCCGCTCTTGCCCGCCGGCTGCCCGCCCACCGCAATCTCCAGCAGCTTCTCGCCCCTCGCCGTGAACTTCATCACTCGCGAACTCGCCGCATCCACCGTCCACACATGCCCCGCCGCATCCACGCGAATGCTATGCGCAATCGCAAACATCCCCTTCCCCCATGACCGCACGATGCGCCCCGCACCATCTACCACCAGCACCGGATCGGCCTTCTCCCCCCGCTGCAGCACATACAACAATCCGTCCCCACCCATCGCCACCGCCGACGGAAACCCCATCTCCCAACCCGCCCCCGGCGCCTTCACCTTCACCACCGTCTTCGTTAACGCCAACCGCGGCGTCGCCCCCACCAGAGCCCGCAGTTTCGCCGCCTCGCCCTCCAAATCCCCCTTAACCGGCGCCTGCCCCCAAGCACACACCACCGTCGCCACAAACCCAGCAATCAACGCGCGCATGGGCAAGGAGTCTATCGCGCGCCCACGCCCCCGGCAAGCCCGGCCTCCTGAAAGCCCGCAAATCCCGGCCGCCGCCACAGCAGCAATGCCAGCAGAACCCCAGCGCCAACGTCATACGACATGCAGAACCCAGGCCAGTACGACGGCACCCCCCCGTTCTCAATCAAAAGGTGATGGAAGACATCGAACACCCCATGCCCCACCAGCCCCGCCGCCGCCCACCACAAGTTCTGTCTGAATCCCATCACCGCCGCTACGACAAACGCACCTGCCACCAACAACTCGCTCACCAGCGCCGCCCTCGATCCCCCCATCACGGCAAACAGGATGTAGTAACTGGCAACCACCACCGTCACCGTCGGATAGAAAACCCGCTCGCGATCAAACCCCGTCAGCCAGGCGAACACGAATACCCCCACCGCCAGCCCACCCCCAACCAGGTATTCCATGCATTCCTCCCCGCGCGATCAGCTCCCGACTCTACCTCACCGGCGTCCCATACGGCACCAGCGTCTTCACCCGCGCGGTCTCCTCCAGCCGCGCAATCTTCCACTCCCCACTCACCTCCACCACAAACATCACCTGCACCTCATTCCGGTCCGCATACACATACTCCACCCGCGCCTTCACCTCGCGCCCGGTCAACCGCTCCGGCTCCGTAATCGCAATCCCCTTGATCGGCGCATTCGTCCGCTTCAAATACTCCGCAAACTTTGCCTCGCCGTTCTCCGCCAGCGATTGTTCCAGCAGCGTCGTCATCTGCCCCGTGAAGTACCCCATGTACGCCCGCACATCGCCCGCCCGCGCCGCATCCAACATCCCGTAGATCGCGTCCTGCGGCGACGGCGGCGCTTTCTCCAGCGGCGGCCCGCTTGCGTTCGACACCACATCGCTCACCGCGCCCCCCACATCCCCCGGCGCAAACCCCCGCTGCCGCGCCACCAGAAACACGGCGATCGCCGCGATCAGCAGACCCGTCAACGCCTGCGCCTTACGGTTTTGCTGTCGGCCCATCGCCCTTCCGGATGATCGTCAAATCCAAATTCCCCCGGCTATCCACGATCAGCTTCTTGATCCGAGGCAGAATCTCCTCCATCGCCTCGGCATAGATCCGCCGCCCGTTCACATCCGCCGCCCGACCATACTCCACCGCCACCTGTGTGAACCGCGAAGCATCGCCCTGCGCCTCATTCACCTTCCGCAACTTATACCCCTGCGCCGCCTCCAGTAACTGCTGCCCCTCGCCGCGCGCCCTCGGAATCACATCGTTCGCATACCCCTGCGCCTCGCTCACAATCCGCGACGAGTCAGCCCGCGCACTGGCCACATCGCGAAACGCATCCGCTGCCTCCGGCGGCGGCGAGGCATTCTCAATGTTCACGCTCGCCAACTGCACCCCCGCCCGGTACTCGTTCAACACCCGCTGCGCCCCCGCCCTCACCTCCTCCTGAATCGCCGCCTTCTCCGTCGTCAACACCGAATCCACCGTCCGCCGTGCGATCCGCCGCGCCAGTTCGCTCTCCACCACCGCCCCGGTCAACTGCGCCACATCCGCGCTGCGAAACAGATAATCCGCCGGAACAGCCACCGAATACTGCGTCACCACGCGTAAGTGCAAGATGTTCTGATCGCCCGTCAAAAACTGCGACGCCAGCGGCTGCAAACGTCCCAGCACCGTATCCGGCGCATCCCCTCCAATCACCCGCCGCTGAAACTGCCTTACCTTCAACTTAGTCACCGAATCCACAGGCCACGGCAGCGCATAGTGAATCCCCGGCATCACCCGCGGCTCCACCACCGCCCCAAACCGCGTCACCACCGCCTGCTGATCCGCGCTCACGATGTACAACCCGCTCAGCACCCACAACAGCGCCGCGCCCCCCAACCAACGCCGCTTGTCCATGCCGCGCAGCTTGCCGAAATCCAGCCATTCCCAATGCAACAGGGGCAGGGAAGCGCCCTCCCCCCCATGATCATGCCCATGCGAGTGCCCGCCGCCATGCGAGTGCGAATGCTCCATCACTGCGCCGTCTCTCCCCGCATCAGGATCTTTAGTAACTCCGAATCCGAACTCAAAATCGCCGTCGTCTTATCATCGAAAATCTTCTTGTAACTCTCCAACGTCCGCAGCAACTTATAAAAGCGCGGATTCTTCGAGTACGCCGCCGAATACACCCGCGTCGCCTCGGCATCGCCCTCACCCTTCGTCTTCTCCGCTTCCTTGTAGGCCGCCGATACAATCTCGTCCCGCTGCCGGTCCGCATCGGCGCGAATGCTCAACGCCTGCTCCTCGCCCTCGGCCCTGTACTGCCGCGCAATCCTCTCCCGCTCGGCCCGCATGCGCGCATACACGCTCTGCTTGTTCTGTTCCGGCAGGTTCAGCCGCTTGATCCGCACATCCACCACGCGAATCCCATACTCGGCCAGCGCGCTCCGCCCCGTCGTCGACGCCAGCGCATCCAGCATCGCCCCCGCCTTCACCGCCTCCGCGCTCGGCGAAATGATCGCTTCCAGGTCATGCGTTCCCAGCGCCGCGCTCAACCCGCTCCACACGATGTCGTGCAGCCGCATCTCGGCCGCCACCGGATCGCCCACCGTCTCCACAAACCGCTGCGGATTCTCAATCCGCCACGCCACATAGCTCTCAATCACTAAGTTCTTCTTATCCCGTGTCAGAAACTCGCTCGGCCTCGGGTTATACACCCGCAGCCGCTGATCGAAAAACGTCGCATTCTGGAAAAACCACTTCGCATGAAGCCCCGCGCTCGTCACCGTGTACATCGGCTTCCCGAACTGCGTCACCAACACAAACTCCGTCTCCCGCACCGCATAGAACGTCTGCCACACCAACAACAGTCCGAGCACAAAGCCCGCCGCCGGAACATACTTCTGGTGCCGTTCGGCAATCATGGCTTTTCCTCCTCCTCAAGCGTAATCGGCACCGGTGCATTCCCCGCGCCCACCGCCGGCGCACGCAACTCCGCGCCATCCTCCAGCAGCATCAAATGCCGCCGCCCCTTCGTCGAATCCACAATCATCTTCCTCTTGCCCGGTAAGATCTGTTCCATCGTTTCTAAGTACAATCGCGTCTCCGTCGTCCCCGGCGAAGCCCGGAACGCCGACTCAAATTGAGTAAACCGGCTCGCATCCCCCGCCGCCCGCGCCTTGCGGCTTGCCGAATACCCCTGCGCCGTCCGCAAACTCGCCGCCGCCCGCCCCCGCGCCAGCGCCACCTGTTCGTTGCGATACCCCTCGGCCTCATTGATCAGCCGGTTCTTCTCCTCATACGCCCCCGACACATCCCGGAACGCATCCACCACTTCCACCGACGGATGCACATCCAGCAGCTTCACCTGCAACACCTCCACCCCCGTCTCATACCGCCGCAACCGCTCCTGCAACTCCTTCTTCGCCCGCTCCTCAATTGCCCGCCGCTTCACCGTCAACGCCTCATCCAATGGCGACGACGCAATCACCCCCTGCAGCACGCTCTCCGACGCCGTCCTCACCACCGCCTCCCCATCCAAATGCCGGAACAAAAAGTCTTCCGGCTTCGCCAACCGGTAATGCACCACCGCCGTCAGTTCCGTCATATTCTGATCGCCCGACAACATCAACGACTCTTCCGGCCGCCGTTGAAACCGCCCCGACCGGTGCTGCACATTCCATTCATACGCCGCCGGCTCAAACTCCTCCGTGAACGTATTCGTCGAACGGAACCCAATCTCCACCACCCGTACCCGCCGCGCCTCCACCCGCGTCAGCGTCTCAATCGGCCAGAACAATTTGTAGTGCAGCCCCGGTTCCTTGTGCGGCAACATCTTCTTCCCAAACCGCTCGATCACCCCGATTTCATTGGGCTGCAGCACATAGAACCCGCTCAGCAACAGATACACCAGCCCCGCTGCCGCCACCGGCCGGTACAACTTCTGCCGCTGCTCCACCACATACAGGAACCACAGCTTTGGCTCCATCCGCGAAAGCCACAGCTTCACGCGATACCCCAATAGCCGCAGCCATCCCGCGTTCATCCACTCGCCCACCCGCCGCCGCAACCGCCCCACACCGCGATCCTCCACCTCCAACAACCGCAGCGCATTCAGCATCACCAGGAACGACCCGATCTGATGCGTGAACGCCGCCCCTAGCGGGCCCAACCGCCCCGTCGACGCCAGCGCCACCGCCACCACGTTCACCCCAATCGCAAACACCAGAATGCTCTGCCACACAATGGCTACAGCCTTGCGGCTCACCTCAATCAGCTTCGGCAACTGATCGAGCGACTGCCCCAGATACACCACCCCCGCCGCCTCGGCCGTGATGTCGCTCGCCCCCTTCACCGCAATGCCCACATGTGCCGCGGCCAGCGCCGGCGCATCGTTCACCCCATCGCCCACCATGCCCACCACGCGCCCCTGCGACATCCAATGCCGCACGCGCTCCAGCTTCTGCTCCGGCAGCAGCTCACTCTCCACGCTCGCAATCCCCGCCTCGCGCGCAATCACCTCCGCCGCACGCCGCCGGTCGCCCGTCAGCATCACCACATGCCCGATTTCCAACTCCTCTAACTCATGCACCGCCGCATGCACGCCCGCCCGGATCCGGTCGCGCAGCAGAATCGCCCCCACATAGCGCCCTTCATCGGCCACCAACACCGCCGTCGCCCCCAACCGGTCGGCTTCTTCCAGCGCCTCCTGCGGCGTGATCACCCCCGCCTCCTGCAAATACGCCGCATTCCCCGCGCGCACCACCCGCCCCTGCCACACACACTCCGCCCCGCGCCCCGGCACC
>JAFLBQ010000013.1 GCA_017303805.1 Cytophagales bacterium
TTAAGCGTTGCTTTGCTCGATAAAATTCCGTTAAAGGAACTCTTATCAAACCCTATTTATCAAGATGTCAAAGAACAAAACTATATTCAACTAAACTTTGACCTATTTTAACTGGCCACTAGTGAATGTAAATTTATTTACAATCAATCTTAATTTACAATGGAAGAGTTTAAAACAAGCATTTTTGAAAAGTCTAAAGAAAAGAACAAGATGCGGATTTTTTATAATCTGGCAATTTTTGGCGTCATCGGATTGATTTGGTTTTTGTACTTTATAGATTTTCCGATTGTCGGATTAAAGACTTCAGTGGGCTTTACCATTACTGTGCTTGGGATAAAAATTTATAATGATAAGTATATGGGAATAAGTGCCTACGGTGAACGTAAGGCCAATCTCGTAATAGCAGAACAACATTTGGAAATCAATGAGGTAAAAATTTTATACACAGAGCTAACTGATTTGGTAATATACGTGGATGAATATTTAGGGAAGCCGAAAGAAATTTTTGGGATTCATCATGGTGGGAATAATAAGATCGAGTTTATTCATAAAGGAAGGGTTGTTTCTATTAATTATGTAATTAAAAACAAACAAGATTATGATAGGGTTTATCGTTTGGTTACGGGCATAGAAAAGAACCCAGATTTTAAGAAAAATTTTAAAAAACTAGACTAAAGCCTATCCTGAGCTTAAGTAGTGATTTCTAGTGTATTTCAGTTCATTCTCCGTGGTCTGCCGAATCTGTCAGCAAGCATAATGGCGGATTGGTCCCGGCTGCAGCGCAGCCAAATGTGTGTAGTATCAAAAAATTCAACTAACCCGTAGCTCCATAGGGGCGACACAGAATGGAGATAATTGATCCGCATCGTCCTGAGGCAGAGACGATGCGTGAGGAAGTCCCGGCTGCAGGGCAGCCAAATGTTTATAGCATCGAAAATTTCAACTAACCTGTAGCTCCGTAGGAGCGATATATATGGAGATAATTGATCCGAATCGTTATGATGCAGAGACGATGCGTAAAAGGAACCGGTTTTTAACCACCGCTTCTCAACACGAAGAGGATTTTCAAAAGGCAATTTTTAGCGACCGCATGGTACGAAATCCTCCCTGAGCATTCAGGTTTGCGGGGTATTAAAGTACAAGATAAAGCAAGTGCCAGTGGATGGGTCACTCTCCACTTCAATTTTTCCACCTATGGCATCCATTTCGGTTTTTACCAGGTAAAGCCCCAGGCCTTTGCCTTCCACATGCAGGTGAAAGCGTTTGTATAAGTTAAAGAGTTCGTGGCCGTGCCGCGCCAAATCAATACCCAACCCGTTATCGCAAATCTTCAGGCAGATCCACGAATCGGTACGAAATGTTTTCAATTCAATTTTAAGCGGCCGATGCGGGCTTCTGTATTTTATGGCATTGGAAAGCAGGTTATAGATTATGCTTTCAACATACGGAGCTACTGAAATAATTTTTTCGTTGCTGGCCTCGTACACTACTTCGGCTTTCACTTCGGCAATCTCGTCTTCGAGTGTAAGCAATACCTTTTGCAGGGTGTTACCTAAAATAACTTCTGAGCGGGTAAGGGTGTTTTGCCGTTGGATATTTAAAATCATGCTGAGGTCCTGGATAACCTCGTCCATATCGCGGGCGGACTTTACCATTTTTTGGTAGAGGCTCTCTTTTTCGTTTTGCATCTGCGCGTATTCCATCAGATTGGCCAGGCCTTTTAATCGCGCCAGCGGGGCGCGCAGGTTATGTGAAATGATGTAGGTGAATTGTTGCAGGCGACTGTTTTGTTCAATTAACTCCTGGTTGGCAATGCGCAGGTAGTCAGTCTGGTTTTCAACTTCCTGCGCCAACTCTTTATTTTTCTTTTCAATCTGATTGGCTTGCTGCGCAATGGTTTCATGTGCCTTCCGGATCTCATCTTGCTGCAGCAATAATTGTGTATTATGCGTTTTGATTGCTTCGTTTTGGGCAAACAAGTCTTTCGTCTTTTCTTTTACTTGCCGATCTAACTCTTCGTTGGTGGCTTGCAGCAATTTATTTTTCTCAAGCTGTACTTCGCGCAAATCATCGGTAAGCCTGAATGCTTTTACGGTGGTGATGGCGAGGTAAGCCAGCGAGGGTGTGGCCAAAATGAAAATAAGAAACTGCAGGATGTAACTTTTGTGCAAGGCAGCCTGGATGGCTTCGTTGGCGGTGGCCACTACAGTGGTTTCGTAGGCGGTTACTTCATCTGAAAAAGTTTTGCATGCAAACCACACATTATAGCCACGGTTGGCTCGCAGTAGCGCAAGAAATTCATCCAGCTTTTTTTCATGCGTTAGTGTAAGCATGGTATCGGCCATAGCAAAGTAAGAAGTTAGCAACGTTTGCACGGAGTCGAGCCGGTTAATGTCGGGAAAACCCTGGGCTTGTAGTGCCGTGCGAATGCGTTTAATGATGCGGGGATGATTCCATTTGGCTGAATCGGTGGCGGCCCGCTGGGCTTCCTGCCCGGTAAGTGCATAGCCACGCAAGGCCAGGTCCATCAGGTGCAGGTTGCGAATAAGATCCAGCGTGGCGAGCTTAGCCTGTTCGGCATGCGCCAATACCTGTTGGTTGATTTCTATAGAACGGCTGTTTTGATAGATTAAAACCACGTTTAATCCCAGCGAAAAGCCAATGAGTACTACCACACCGTACAGGATGCGCGCGCGGGTTCGGATAGTAATGGCCATTCGTTAAACCTTAAAGTTGACAAATAACAAAACTCTCCTGCAAGAAACTACCTGCAGGGTTTTAAATTTTAAAAGGGCAGGCCTTTCACTACAACTTTTTGCCGGTTGGCGACATCGCTTAGGAAGTTAATAACCGGTTGGTTGAATCCCGACTTCCGATTACGCAGTTTCACTACTTCAAATAGTTGCTATGTTTCAGAATTATCTCAAAATCGCCTTTCGCGCCTTGTGGCGCAGTAAAATTCATTCATCCATAAATGTATTGGGCTTAAGCCTTGGCATAGCCTGTTGCCTGCTCATTGCCCTGTTTGTGCGCGATGAGTGGACCTTCGATACCTTTCACATCAAAGCCGAAAGGATTTACCGGGTATTTGTAAAAGAAGATTGGGGCGAGAACCAGCAATTCTTTAACACCACTACGCCTATGCCCATCGGCCCGGCACTAAAAGACAACCTGCCCGAAGTGGAAGACTTTGCGCGGTTTGCTGCCATTAACACGATGGTGAAAGTAGGCGAGAAACAATTTAGTGAAGGGGTGATGTTGGCCGATCGGGCTGCTTTTTCAATTTTCGATTTTGATTTTCTATACGGAGAACGCGATGGCTTTAATGCACAGCACCAGGTAGTGCTAAGCAACCTGCAGGCTCAGAAATTTTTCCCGCAAGGTGAGGCACTTGGTAAGGTGCTGGCTATTCAGTTGGGCGATAGCTTTGAAGAGTTTGTTGTTGCGGGTGTTGTGGAGATTCCCTCCAACTCCAGTATCCGGTTTGGTCTGTTGATTCCCGATCAGAATTTTTCGAAGATTTTTTCGGAGCGACAAATGAATAGTGGCTGGTTTAGCATTCACCCGTCCACGTATGTCTTGCTGCGCGATGGGGCATCCAAAGATCAGGTAGAGCTTAAATTCCCCGAGTTATTTCGCAGGCTTTTAGGCGATGAAGATTTTAAGCAAAGCAAGTACGCACCCGGGTTACAGCCGCTTACATCCATTCATTTAGATAACAGCTACCCTGCGGGCGATGCGCCCGTAAGTGATGCTAAGTACGCTTACATTTTAGGTGCGGTGGCAATTCTGATATTGATTGTAGCCTGCATTAACTTCGTTACACTCTCAGTGGGCCGATCGTTAAAGCGTGCCCGCGAAGTTGGCATTCGCAAAGTGGTGGGCGCAGCCCGCACACAGGTGATGACTCAGTTTGTTGGCGAAGCAATTTTAATTACCGCTATTGCCGTATTGGTTGGTATTGGGTTGGCGATTGTGGGATTGCCCCTCTTCAACCAATTGGCAGGCAAGCAACTCGTGTTTTTGTGGAATGGATTTTTAGCGATTGTAATAGCGTGCCTGCTGGCAGTTATCGGGCTAATGGCAGGTAGTTACCCGGCTTTTGTGTTGTCGGCATTTAAACCCATTGCGGTACTAAAGGGTTCGTTGCAAACAGGCAACACCAAGCAACGGGTACGCCAGGTATTGGTTGGCGTTCAATTGGTGCTCTCTGTATTTCTTATTTCCAGTACCCTCATCATGCAGCAGCAGTTAAATTATTTGCAAACCAAAAATCTTGGTTTTAACAAAGAGCAGTTGGCCGTTATTCAACTGAATGTGCCGCGCGTAGGGCGCTTAGCCGAACGCATAAAAGTAGGTTTTGAAATGGCTGAACAATTTAAAACCGAGCTGAGTCGTGTAAACGGAGTGGTTGCCATAGGTGCGGCCTCGCATGACTTTGGCGATGGCAGTTGGACTGCCGTGGGCTATACCGATGATCAGGGCACCTATCGAAATTTTAATATGAACGTAATTGATGCCGATTACATTTCGCTTATGAAAATGGAATTGGTAGCAGGCCGTGATTTTACCGATGCCGTTGCCGACAAACGAAGCGTGATTGTAAATGAAGCTTTTGCTGCGGAATATGGATGGCGTGAAGCAACCGGCCAGCGCATTCCCGGCAAGGGCTTTGGCGATCATGAAGTAATCGGAATTGTAAAAGACTTTAACTATACATCTCTTTACACAACAGTACCGCCACTGGTTATGGTGCAAAGCCCCGGCCTTATTCTGGCGGGTTCAGAAAATATCAATTTTGAAAACAACCCCATGCCTAAATTATTTTTACGCCTGGCACCCGGTAACCTTGCTGCTACGCTAAGCCAGGTAAAGGTGGTTTGGGATAAATTAACCCATGCAGAAGAGTTTGATTTTACATTTGTGGATCAGGCGTTGGATGCGCAGTATCGGAGCGATCAGAATCTAAGCAAAATTGTAAGTCTGGCAACTTTGCTGGCGGTGATTATCGGCAGTATGGGTTTATATGCGCTGGCTTCGTTGGCAATGCAAAACAGAACAAAAGAAATTTCAATCCGCAAGGTACTGGGGGCATCCGAGCAATCTTTGCTCATCTTGCTTTCGCGCGATTATGTGATGATGATTTTTGTTTCCCTTGCTTTGTCGGTTCCTATTACCTGGTACCTGATGAAAAGCTGGCTTGAAAATTTCCAATACCGGATAGAAGTGGGGTGGCAGGTATTTGCCTGGGCCGGGGGGGTGTCGTTGCTGGTGGCGTTGGTAACTATCAGCTATCAAACTTTAAAAACAGCGTGGGTGCATCCGGCCGATACACTTAAATACGAGTAAGCATTTTGTTTTATCGTAATAGTTTTTGACTTTGTTGGCTGCGACCTGCCAAATTGAGAATCGAAGATAAAACTTTTACGAGCGTAGATTACACGCAAACGACCCTTGCCCGGGGCGAGTACGACACCTGTGTATTCCAAAAATGCAATTTTGCCAATGTTGATTTGAGTCTAATTGTATTTAATGACTGTATTTTTGAAGCGTGTAACTTAAGTATGGCTGCAATTCGCAATGCCGCCTTTAAAACAATCCGCTTTAAAAATTGTAAAATGTTGGGTATGCGCTTCGATCAATGCCAGACCCTCTTGCTTTCTTTTACATTCGAAAGTTGCCAATTGGATTTCTCCTCGTTTTACAAGCTAAAAATTAAAGGAACTCTTTTCAAGAATTGCAGCCTACACGAAGTTGAATTTCGCGAAGCAGATTTAACGCACGTGTGCTTTGAGAATTGCGATTTAACCCGTTCCGTATTTGAAAACACCAACCTGACAGGCGCAGATTTAAGATCGGCAATCCATTTTGCTATTGACCCGGAGCAGAATACCGTTAAGAAAATGAAAGTTGCCTTGGGTGGTTTGCCGGGCTTGTTGGAAAAGCACAACCTGCTTATTGGGTAAATACACCTCAATTAAACTATCATGTGGTTATGCAATAACCGCGTGCTGAGAGACGAAATAATTTGCTTTAAATCCTGCCGGGTAGTTACTAATGCTTTGTGCCGAGGCAGAACCAGTACCTGACATGAAACGATTAAATGAAATTTTTGTAGTTTCATACATGTATCGGATACTGTTCATCTTAATTTTTACCGCCTGTATGAATGCTCAACCAAACCTTAGCTACTCCGATGGTAGCGCCAACCGCTACCTTATTTCGCCAACTCAGGTGCGTTATATTCCGGTTAAACCGGAAGAAAGTTCAACTGGCTTTTACAGTGGAGGCGAACCGGCAACAGCAGCTATTACTGCGCAACAGTTTGCCGAGATAAAAGAATTGTTTGAGCACGCGATGGCCCAAGCCGATCAGCAAATGGCCGATCGCATTAAAACGAGCGGACTGCTTGAAATTGAAGGCAAGCAGGTTATTCTTAAACCCGAAGCTCCCCTTAAGGCCAGAATAGAAAGCCATTTAAATAAATTGTTAGGCCGGTAAGCTATGGTGGGGCGGATGGTAACTTCCACTAATACCGGATTATGCCGCATTGGCGAACAAAAAATAGAAATTCTGGCTTTAAATGTCAGATCGGTTATTGAAAAAATCTTCAGATTATTAGATTTGCACTCTCTTTAAAAAAGGGCCCATAGCTCAGCTGGTTAGAGCACTTGACTCATAATCAAGGGGTCGCTGGATCGTGCCCAGCTGGGCCCACAAAATAAGCCTCCCATTGTGCGGAGGCTTTCTTGTTTCTAATAGGTGGTTGGTTTGGCGGAGTGGTAAACAGTATTTTTAAGAATGAAAAGCATGGTAAAGGCAGAAATCAAAAACATCATCTTCGATTTGGGTGGTGTAATCTTAAATCTTGCTGTTGAGAATACCCATCGGGAGTTTGCCCGGCTAAGCGGGCTGCCCATTGAAGAAATAAAGACCAAAGTGCACCATGGAGATTTCTTTCACGCCTACGAGCGGGGGCTTATTTCAGATTCGGAATTCAGGAATAGCCTGCGCCAGTCGCTGAACGTGCACGCACCCGATGCCGATCTGGATAACGCCTGGAACGCCATGCTGCTTGATATTCCGCACGAGCGGTTTGCCTTGCTTGAAAGATTGAAGCAAACCCATCGGTTATTTTTGCTTAGCAATACCAACGAAATTCACCGGCAGTGTTTTAATGCGCACGTGCAGCACGCATCGGGCAAACCGGCTATCGATCATTATTTTCACCAGGCATACTTTTCGCACTTGCTAAAACTCAGTAAACCCGATCTGGCCATTTATCAGCATGTTTTAACAGATCAAAACCTGGTGCCGCATCAAACTGTTTTCTTAGACGACAATCCGGATAACCTTGCAGGCGCAGCAAAGGCCGGTATTCATACCTTTCATGTTCAACATCCCAACCAGATTTTTGATTTTTTTGCATGAACCCAAAAGTAAAAACCGCACTCATTCACGGCTCGCTCTTTCTGGTTACATTTATTACAACCACCATGGCTGGTGCCGAATGGACTTATGGTAAATCGGTTCTGTTTACCGAATTTACCTGGAACGATTTTGTAAATGGGCTCCCGTACTCCATCTGCTTTCTTAGCATATTAACAGCGCACGAGTTTGGGCATTACTTTACAGCCATTTACCACCGGGTGCGCACTTCGTTGCCGTATTATATTCCATTGCCGCCCATTCCGTTTATGTTCGGAACGCTGGGCGCGCTCATTCGCTTGCGCGAACGTGTTAAAACAACCACTCAGAATTTTGATATTGGTATTGCAGGCCCGTTGGCAGGCTTTGTTATGTCGCTGCTTTTTTTGGGTTATGGATTTACACACCTGCCACCTCCCGAATACATTTTCACCATTCACCCCGAGTACCAGCAGTTTGGTTTGGATTATGCAAAGTATGTGTACGATCCAGCCTTTCATCCTGAAGGTGGTATAACCACAGTAATTGGTAAAAACCTCTTGTTCAGGTTCTTTGAACTCTTTGTTGCAGACCCTGCGCGGTTACCGCACGTAAATGAAATTGTACATTATCCTTTCCTTTTTGCCGGCTTTCTTTCGCTGGTGTTTACCAGTATTAACCTGTTGCCGGTTGGCCAACTGGATGGAGGCCATGTGTTGTACGGTTTGGTTGGCTATACATGGCACAAGCGCGTTGCATCCGTAATCTTTATTGCCTTTTTGTTTTATGCCGGCTTAGGCTACATTCATCCTTCTACCGGGTGGGATGAGCTATGGTATGAAATCCCATTGTTTATAGGGTTCATGTACATTGCCTTGCACGGATTGCAACTCTCCCCACGCAACCGGTGGATGTTCGCCTTATTGATCTTTACGGTTCAATACAGTTTGGTTACAGCCTTTCCGCAAATTAATGGTTACCCGGGCTGGTTATTATTTGCGTTGCTGATTGGCCGGTTTGTTAAGGTGGCCCATCCACCCTCGGAAGTAGAAGAACCTTTAACTACCGGCCGCATTGTGTTAGGATGGTTGGCGCTGTTGATTTTCGTGTTGTGCTTTACCCCTCAACCAATCGAATTACAAATTCTTCAACCGGCCACAGACCCGGTTGCAATTCAAAATTTTTAGCGGATCAGAATTTTTTGAACCACCGGCTTGCCGTTGCAAAACCCTTTAAGCAGGTAAATGCCCGATACCGGGTTTACCACGGTTACCCGGGCATGGTCGTCAAATAGTTCCGTTTGTATGCCCATCGCTCTTCCAGCCAGGTCGGTAAGCAACAGGTTGGTTAACCCTTTAACCACAAATACCCCCAGGCTTGGGTTAGGAAAGATTTCTACTGCTGCTTTTTCAGGAAGCCCGCTCACAACATCTCCATTCCCTCTTCCAAAAACCGGCCGAATCATCAGGCTGCCGGCCAGGTTGTCGGCTTCCCAGGTGCCATTCAGGTTTGTAAAGATTTTGCCGGGCACCACATTGTTTTTATCAAGGCCAACGGCAATTAAGGCATCGGTTATCTGTCGCCAGCCTATATAGAAAAAATTTCGCACCGTTACCGGCTGATCCAAGGTTACACGCCAGAATACATTATTGGAGTTGCGTTGCACGGGAATAGTGCCGATGTGCAAAATATCGGAAGTAGAAGCAGACAGATTTCTTAAAACCTGCAGTTGGATTGCCTGGCTGGACTCATCTCCAAAACGTGGAAAGTACAAGTCCACCGCCACCAGGGTGTCCGCGGCATCGGTAAGCATGTCAAACCGGTAGGCTACCTGCGCTCCGGGCTTGCGCAGTCCAGCTCCGTACTCGGCCTTGCCATCGTCATACGCATAGTAATCTGCCAGTGCATAGCGCACCTGCACGGTATCGTTGCTTCTAAAGCGACTGGGGTTAAACACCACCGGATCGTAATCCGATTGGGGCAGGGGTTTGGCTATATCATCGCCCGAGTCAATAGAAATTTTGAGATTAATAAAAATAGAATCGGCAGCCGTGTTCATACCAGCAGCATCAGGCAAAGTTTGGATTGCAATGGCCGGAAACTCACCGAAGGGCACTGCAGCAGAAACACCGGTATTGTTTTCTAATGTAAGCTGTGTGGAGGCGGGCACTTCGTTTTGGTAGGTAATGAGTTGCGCATGTGTGGAATAACTTAAGGGCTGGCCTGCAGGCGCAACCTGATCGGTGCGCAAACTGGTTACCTGAAAAGCAGGTTGGCTATAGGCTGCAACCGGATTGAAGAAGAAGTGCCGGATGGGTATGGCAAAGTACGGAGCAAACAGCGCAGTGGGCGAACTGGTAATGGAGCGGTCGGGGAACAGCGGATAAACCGGAGTGGTTTGAGCTTTGCCGTTGTTGATGTAAATATAATCCAGGTGCCATGTGTCGTACGGGCCGGAGAGGCGTGCAAAATTCTGAAACCGGAACTGAAAGGTATCATGAAAGAAATCGTGCGTTGCGTTAAGGATGGGTAACGTTATTCGAATAAACCGATCGGGTGGCAGTGTGCCGTTGTTTTCAATGCTCCACACTTGTATCCATTGGCCGGTACTATTTTTAAAATGCAACGAAAGTGCATCACCGGCATCGGGGGCTTCGCCATTGCCTTTAAACTGGTAAAAGAAAGTTATCGCTACTGCGGTGCGCTCGGCCGGGGCAACTTCATTCATACGTATGGGGGCCGAAACTAATTTATCGGCAAAGCCTTTGGCAAGAATGTCGTTTACATTGTAAGGTTGGCCTTGGGCGTTTAATCCATCAAACGTAACTACATTGTACGAAGGCGGGTTGATTCCCATTCCGGAATTTACCCATACGGAGGTGCCATCCTCCCAAAGCGCAGGGTCAACTACATCGTACACCCTTGCAAAGTCATCCCAAAAGGGAAGCGAGAGTGGAGTAAGATCGTGGGTGCGGGCATTGGTTTTTGCAGCGCGGGTTTCTTTTAGTACCGGAACCACTTCGAGTTGGGCCCACAACGAGAGCGTGGTGCCACAGAAAACGCAAATGGCAAACAATCGCAGCATAGGTTACATTAACTCGTTTTCGTCTGTGGTATCGTCCGGTTCGGTATAACCCCGTGGACCAATCCATAAATCAACCGGGTCGCCCACGCGCACCGAATCGCCCACGGCCGGGTACTGCTTGTAAACGAAAACGGTAAGTCCGGTAGTATCAACGCCAGCCGGTATTTGAATGCTGCCCAGGTGCAGACTCCAGCCGCGCAATTTAAACTTGGCGGTTTCGAGTGGGTCACCAATCAAATTTCCAATGGTAAAATCGGCCGGGCCGTTACCATCGCCAACTACAAAGTCGATTACCGAACCTTTGGTTATGCGAGTGCCCGGTATAATCTTAACGCCTTCGTGCTGCATTTCCAGTACCAGGTTGCGAAAGGGATAGGGTCTGTAAAAAATTCGGCCGCGCTTAAGTTCCAGACTTTTCAATACTACTTCGGCATTCAATAAAGAACGCACTTCCAGATCGGGCATAGGCAGTGTGGGTGGCTGCACCCGATTAAGCGAAACAAATACCACGCGGTTTTGCTTTACAATAGAACCGGGTTGCGGAAACTGACCCAGCACCGTAAGAGGAGGCTGCGAAGCGGAATAGGAAGAATCATTAACGGCATATCGTAAGTCATGCTTCTTAACAAAATCACCCAGTTCGTCCACAGTTAGTCCGGTAAGGTCGGGCACGGTAATCGATTCCAGGTGGTTGGTTAACGAGGGCAGATAAATATAGAAATAGAGTACGCCTGTTATCAGAATGATTCCGAGCGGTATGAGTATGGTTAATAACAATCCGCCAATAGATCCTCGTTTCAAATGGTCGAGTAGTTTCATTCGGTTAAAATTTTAATGCAGATTGAAAAGTACGATCTACGCGCCTGGATTTTTGATGCCGCGCTTCAGCCAACTCGCACAAGCGGGTAATCAACATGGTAAATGAAATTCCCCGTTCGTTCCACATCATCGGAAACATACTGGAGTTGGTAAAACCGGGTATGGTGTTGATTTCGTTAATGTAAATTTTCTCATCGGGTGTCAAGAACAAATCTACCCGGGCAAAATCTTCACAGCCTAAAGCCTGGAAGGCCTGTACCGATGCGGCCCTGATTCTTTCGGCCACCGGATGGTTAATTTGTGCGGGCACATGAATTGCCACCGCATCGCCATCTACATATTTGGCATCGAAGGTGTAGAACTCATACTCTTTGCTGATAATAATTTCACCGGGCAGCGAGGCTTGCGCAGGGGCATTGCCCAGAATAGCACATTCAATTTCGCGGCCGGCAATAAATTCCTCAAACAAAATACAGTCATCGTATTTATACGAATCGGCTACTGCAGTTTCAAAATCTGTTTTTGATTTCACTTTCGAAACACCTACCGAAGAACCGAGGTTGGCTGCTTTAACCATAAAGGGAAGACCCAGCGCACTTACAATTTCATCGAAGGTGTATTGTTTGCCTTCGTTAAAGTAGGCATACAAAAAGCGGTTAACCGGAAGGCCCGCTTCTTTGAGCAAACGTTTGGCTACCAGTTTATTCATGCTAACGGCCGAGCCGGAAACTCCGGTTCCAATCATCGGAATGGCCAGGGCTTTGAGCAATCCTTGAATGCTGCCGTCCTCGCCATCGGTGCCATGCAGTACCGGAAAAACCAGGTCAACCGAAAAAGATTTACCGGCTGCCGTTGTAAATGTGGGCGCAGCCGGATTTAAGTTTATGGAAAGGGCATCACCGGTTTCGATTTCTTTGCTCACGCCCGTTGTTAAATACCAACTGCCAGCAAGCGAAATACCGATAGGAATTGGTTCGAAAATACTTTTGTCGATGTAGTTAATGATGTTGCGGGCCGAATTGATAGAAACTCCATGTTCCACCGATCTACCTCCGTATAAAATGGCAATGCGCTTCTTACTCATGGTTTACCAAAGTTCAAAGATGTTCAGCTTTGGGCGGATTTGCACCATTAAGGTATGTAAAATCCAATAATTTCCGTCAAAATGGCGCTTGCAGAAATGATTGGAAGAAGTTGATTTATTAGCGGTTGGTTAACCACACACGGCCGGTTCCTGCAACCCCATCGCCCTGCAGGTGCACAATGTAAATGCCGGTACCTTGTTGCAGGGTAACTTCATAAGTTTGATTTAACACATCGGTTAATTGATTTTGTAAAACTACTTGCCCCAGGGTGTTGTAGATGCGCAGTTGCAGGTCGGATTTTTCAGTAAGGTTAAAGGTAACAAACACCTGCGAACCCGAGCCGTACACAGCAAACTGGTTACTGATGTTGATGGGGAACATGTTATCGCTTACAAAAAATTCGATGTTGTCGATGTAGAGGTTATTGCCATTATCGGCAGTGGCTACAAACGCAAGCCGGGTTTGTGTCTGGCCGGCCAGCGAGTTCAGGTTAATGGATTCGCGATGCCAGTCTTCGTTGGTAGCCGGTATCCAGTTGTTTGCAGTTTCTTTGGTGGACAGCGAAGCCCCGGCCTGGTCATAAAGCACCAGCGGATACGTTTGGCCGCAATCTGTTGAAGCCAGCACCCGCAAGCGCTCGTTGCCATTACTTTGGGTGGCATAGCTCACATCAAAAAATACACTGGCTTTGGTTGTGTTGGATAAGTTAAGTACCGGTGAAGTTAGCCAGGTTTCTTCGCCCCGGTTAGGGTTGCTAAATGCCTGGTAAGCCAACGAGTTAATTTTATTCGTGGCAAAGCGGGTCCAGCTATCAGCATTGCCCTGGCTCACAATAGACCATTCTTGTTCAAATGCAGTATCGAAGTTTTCGCGAAGGGGCACCGTTTGCTTGCTGGTATTTATGATTCGGTTAATGGTAAGCGTGTTGTTATCAGCATTCGTATCAAATAAACCGTTGGGTTCGCTTAAGGTTAGCGTAAGAGTATTGGCCCCCACGCTAAACGGCAGGGCAGTTAGCGTTAAGGTCTGCTCTTCACCGGCTCCCAGATTTAATCCGGTAAAATTCTGTACGGAAAGACTTACATTATTTAATACCGGTTGAACTTTTACCGAGTTGATTAGCGAGCTGCCCAGATTTTTTATGCGTACCACAGGTGCCGGTTGCGGTACGCAGGTTACCGGCCCCGGAGTTTCTACCGCCAATAAGGCTGCATCCAGAAACTCATCTACCGCTATCGTTACATTATCGAGATACACGTTGTTGCCATAGGCATTGGTAACTTCAAAAGCGATTTGAATTTTAGACCCTATAAAATCGGCTAATGAAATAATGGAAGACTGCCATTGTCCTGCTGAACTGGGAACAAATGAAGACGTGGTAGTGGGGGCGGTTGCCAACGCACTTCCTTGCAGATTCAAAACTTCGGTAAATGTGGTGGTAAAGTCGCACCCTGTTGAAACCAATACCCGCAGGCGTTCCGGGTATGAATTGCTATACAGTGCATAGGCTCTGTCGAAGCGTAGGTATGCGGTGGTGGCCGTGGTAAGATCCAGCACCGGGGTAACTAAGCGGTCTATAGCGCCTTCACTTTCATAATCGTAGCAGTTCACATACATGGCATTGCCATTGGTGGGAGTGCTGCGCAAGCTCCAGGTAGTGTTCCCATCGGGGTTGTAGATGCTCCACGTTGCGGGCACGCTGTTAAATACTTCGGTTAAGGGTAGTGAAGCACTTAAAGGCACCGTTGCCGAAACTGATTTGTAATTATTACTGGCGCGCTGATCGGGTTGGTTATTCACCAGCAAAACCTCAAACTCATATTGCCGGGTACCATTAAGCTGGGTTACAGGCGAGAATAAGAGTTGTGTGGAGGCGAGGTAAGGAAGGTTGATGGTAAAATCTTTTGTTTCGGTAAGGGCACCATTAATTTTTAACTGAATGCGGGCGGTGGTTGCTGTTATTGAACCAATATTTTGCACTTCGATGGCTGGCGAAAAAATGCCGCCACAAAAGGTGGTTGTAGGTAGGATAATTGATTTAACCGCCAGATCGTAATTAAGTGGGGGTGGTTCTGTGGCACCATTGGAGTTTAATAAACTAAATCTGCGCGGACTGTTTTCCAACACTACAATCATGCGGGCCACCTGACCTTGCGTGTACAGGTTCATGCAGGCATCATCGGTGTAGTCCATATAGTTCATGTACATATCGTTAGAGCCGCAAGAAGTACGGGTGCCGCTTGGGCATTGGCCTACATAGTTGCCGCCCTGATTGGGGGTATCGTCCACATAGTCGGTGCCGGTGCAGGCGCTGCCATCATCGCCCCAAATGTGGCGCAAGCCAAAAAAATGGCCTACTTCGTGGGTAGTGGTGCGGCCCCGGTTGTATTTAGTATCGAGACTAAAGGCACCTAAGCCTTCAAAGTTCGATCCGAATACCGAGTAATCGATAACAACGCCATCGGTTAGCCGGTCGTTGGGCGAGTTCTCCAATCCCGGCAATGAAGAAACCGGAAATTGTGCGTAGCCCAGGTACGAGGGAATATTGATTACCCAAATATTAAGGTAGTCTTCGGCAGGCCAATAGCTGAGGGCTTTAAAAGTTGCGTTGTCGTTAATTGTCCAAACTGATTGTGTGCCTTGCACGCGATTAATGCCGGTGGTAGGTGCGCCCGCGGGGTCTTGTTTGGCCAGCACAAACTCCATATCAATGCTGCCCGCTACCGGAAGAAATTCGGCTGGAGTGTTGGTGGCATCCAGGTTAAGCCGCATAAAATCTTTATTCATGGCGTTGATCTGCGAGAGCACCTGGTTATTGGAAATGTTAGTGCCTACTCCCATGGGTTCGCCATTATGGATAATATGTACTACAACCGGTATGGTATAGGTGGTGGATTGAGTGCCTTCCGTGCGTTGATTGCGCAACCGTTTTGAACTGAGCCGCTGTTGAAGCCAGTTTTCAAATTGCGGGCTGCGTTCGCGGGTAGGGTTAAGTTGTAATTGTAGGGTTTCGTATTTGGTAGTGCCACATCGCTCTACCACCTGGGCCAGGCCGGATAGTGTAAGCGCCAGAAAGAATAATAAACTGAAAAAGCCTTTCTTCATTACTACAACCTTACTGAGTTTAATGTCCGGCTTCTGCTTGTTGTAACCCGGCTTATGCGGTAGTCAGGTTTACTACTTCAATGGTTTTAATTTCGGGTACGGCACGTTTAATCGCTTCTTCTACACCGGCTTTAAAAGTCATGGTACTCATGGGGCAGTTACCGCATGCTCCAACGAATTCCAGCTTCAGGTTATTATCGGGGTTAACCTCCAAAATCCGAACGTTGCCCCCATCGGTTTCGAGGTAGGGCCTGATGCTGTCCAGGGCGGTCTCAACTTTCTGGGTTATTTCTGCTGTTGTCACGCGCTTTGTGGTTTAAGGTTAGGTGGTTAACTCAACTCGTTTGGTTTCGGCAAAGGTAGCATTTCTAATGGCAACCTGCCGGGCTACATTTTCGGCAATGGTTTTAAATACGTCACCCAGTACTCCGGCTTTTAGTACGGCCGGCAGGCCACTGTCTCCGCTTTCGCGGATGCTTTGCACCAGCGGTACCTCACCCAGCAGCGGCACTTCGAATTTATCGGCCAGGCTTTTACCTCCGTCTTTACCAAAAATATAATACTTGTTGTCGGGCAATTCTTCGGGGGTGAAGTACGCCATGTTTTCTACAATGCCAAGTACGGGCACATTTATTTGTGGTTGTTTAAACATGGCAACACCTTTGGTAGCATCGGCCAACGCAACCTTTTGTGGTGTAGTTACAATTACAGCTCCGGTAACGGGCACCGATTGCACCAGAGTAAGGTGGATATCGCTGGTACCGGGCGGCAGGTCAATCAGCAGGTAATCCAACTCGCCCCAAATTACATCGCCAATAAATTGTTTTAATGCAGCCGAAGCCATGGGCCCACGCCACACAATAGCGCTATCGGCCGGAGTAAGAAACCCAATCGAAACCAACTTCACGCCATATTGTTCCAACGGCAAAATGTAATTCTTACCATCAATCACTTTTACTTCCGGTTGTTCGCGCTCGCAGTTGAACATTACCGGCATAGATGGCCCGTAAATATCGGCATCGATTAAGCCCACGCGCGCACCGGCCTGCGCCAATGCTACTGCCAGGTTACTGGTAACAGTAGATTTGCCCACGCCACCTTTGCCCGAAGCAATGGCAATAATGTTTTTCACTTTGGGTAGGGTAGGTGCAGAGCCACGGCCTGAGGTTACCGAAGAGGTCATGTGGATGATTATCTTGCTCGCTTCGCCCACTACAGCCCGCACAGCCGCTTCACAATCTTGCCGGATTTTTTCTTTCAATGGGCAGGCCGGGGTGGTTAACACAACCGTAAACTCAACTGAACTGGTGGCCACGCTCACATCTTTCACCATGCCCAGGGTTACCAGGTCTTTTTTTAAGTCCGGGTCGTTTACCGTACTCAGTGCTTTTAAAATATCTTCTGAAGTAAATTTCATTCTCAACCGATTTCGCTTACAACACAGCAACCCAACCTACAGTTCGGTAGCATGTTTAATTTCTTCAAAATTACAGATGCAGGGTAGGCTTTCATAACGATTTTTAAAAAATGACCGGGTTAATTGTGTATGTCTATCTGCAAAGTAGTTTAGTACCTATATTTGCCATTCAGTTTTTGTGTACATGGAAGAGCTTGCCTATTTAAACTCACTCAATGCCCGGGAAGGGCTACAATGGGTTAGCCGCAGGTTTACGCAGGTGCGGTTTTCTACTTCGCTGGGCGAGGAAGATCAGGCCATTACACACCTGATTGCCAGTATGCAATTGCCGGTTCAGATTTTTACATTGGATACCGGCCGGCTTTTTCAGGAGAGCTACGACCTGCTGCACCTAACCCGGCAACATTATAACATTCCGCTGCAGGTTTATTTTCCAAACACCGAGCAAGTAGAAAATTATGTGCAGCAAAACGGTGTAAATGGGTTTTATAATTCTGTAGAGAATCGAAAGCAGTGCTGCCACATTCGAAAGGTGGTTCCGCTACAACGCGCCTTACAAGGAGCTGAAGTGTGGGTTACCGGTTTGCGGCAATCGCAATCGGCCAACCGGGGTACCATGCAGCGTGCCGTGTGGGATGCGGAATATAAGTTGATAAAATACAACCCGATTGTGGATTGGACTGATACCCAGCTACACGATTTTATTGAGATGAATAAAATTCCGATTAATGTGTTGCACAAAAAAGGATATCCGAGCATTGGGTGTGCACCCTGTACACGGGCCATCATGCCGGGCGAAGATGTGCGGGCTGGGCGCTGGTGGTGGGAGAGTAGTGCCAAAGAGTGTGGTTTGCATGCCACGGTAATTAAACAAAACGCATGAAGAAAGATTATCTGAAAGAATTTCCGCGCGAGTTGGAAGATGAAGCGATCTACATCATTCGCGAAGCTGCGGCTCAGTTCGATCGGCCGGCCATTTTATTCAGTGGTGGAAAGGATTCAATAACCTTAGTACGGCTTGCTCAAAAAGCGTTTTACCCGGGCAAGGTTCCGTTTCCATTAGTACATATTGATACGGGGCATAACTTTCCAGAGACGATTACCTTTCGGGATAAGCTGGTAGCGGCAACCGGTTTGGAGCTAATAATCGGATTGGTGCAAGACGATATTGACGCGAAGCGCGTAGCAGAAGAAACCGGAAAGTTTGCAAGCCGGAATATTCTTCAAACAACAACCTTATTGCGGACAATCGAATCGCTTAAACTCGATGCGTGCTTAGGTGGCGCCAGGCGCGATGAAGAAAAAGCGCGTGCCAAAGAAAGAGTGTTTTCGGTGCGCGATGATTTTGGACAATGGGATGCCAAGAACCAACGGCCGGAGTTGTTTGATTATTTGAATGGGCGCATTCGGCCCGGAGAAAATGTACGCGTGTTTCCGATCAGCAACTGGACAGAACTGGATGTGTGGAATTATATCCGCGAAGAAAAACTGGAGATACCTTCTATTTATTATTCGCATGAGCGCCCGGTAATTGAACGCAACGGGGTGCTTTGGCCTTACTCGGATTTTATCTACAAAGACGCAGACGAAGTGGTGCAAACAAAAACGGTTCGCTTTAGAACCGTAGGCGATATGAGTTGCACGGCTGCCCTGGCTTCTACTGCCAGCACGTTGGAAGAAATTATTGAAGAAGTAATTGGTACATCAGTATCGGAGCGCGGGAGCAGACTGGACGACCAGCGCAGTGAAGCCGCCATGGAAGCCCGCAAAGCGGTGGGGTACTTTTAATCATTCGAAAAAAATGGATGTATTTAGAATAGCAACAGCTGGTAGTGTAGATGATGGAAAGAGTACCTTGATTGGGAGACTATTGTACGAGACCAATTCAATTACTACCGATAAACTGGAGGCGATTGAACGCGCCAGCCAGCGCAAGGGTATTGGCTTTCTGGATTTATCGTTGCTTACCGATGGGTTGGTAGCCGAGCGGGAGCAGGGCATCACCATTGATGTAGCCCATATTTATTTTAATACGCCTAAAAGAAAATTTATCATTGCCGATTCGCCCGGGCACGTGGAATATACCCGCAATATGATTACCGGAGCATCGCGGGCCCAGACCTCGGTTATTTTGGTAGATGCACGCAAAGGAATTATTGAGCAAACCCACCGGCATTATTTTATTGCCAATCTGTTGCGGATTCCGTATGTGATTGTGTGTGTTAACAAGATGGATCTGGTAGATTATGCGGAAGCAGCGTTCGCTAAAATCAAATCGGATTTCCTAAAGCTCTCCGCGCGCTTACCCAACACGCAACAACAGATTGTAGTTATTCCGGTTTCGTCTTTGCATGGCGATAATCTGACTGCGCGCTCAGCAAAAATGCCCTGGTATAATGGCGATCCCTTGTTAACCTTACTGGAGTTACTGCCTGTGCCGGCAGCACGCGGTGCTTTTCGCATGCCCGTGCAGTTGGCCATTCGGCCACGCAACGAAAGCCACCACGATTACCGCGGCTATGCCGGAAGAATTGCCAGCGGAAAAATAACTGTGGGCGATGCAATTACTGTGCTGCCCTCTGGTCGCAGTTCAAGAGTTACTGCTATTTATAAAAACGATCAGCAGCAACCAGTAGCTTATGACCGCGAATCAGTAACCCTAACCATTGCAGATGATATTGACATTAGCCGGGGTGATATGCTGGTTCGAAACGCGGAGCTTCCGGGGCTTAAGTCAGAGCATAAAGCCTTTATCTGCTGGATGGATAGCCAGGCGTTGGACCCGGGAAAGTCGTACCTCATTCAACATGGCACGCAACGCGTGAAAGCCAAAGTTACGCATGTGAATTTTATTCAAGATACGGCTACCTTGCAGCAGGTGGTGCCTGCTGCTGCGCTAAAGATGAATGAGATTGCACAGGTTAATTTCAAAACAGCCAAACCCTTGCCGGCAGATGCCTATTGCGATAATCCGGCCAACGGTACATTTATTTTAATAGATGAATTTACCAATAACACGGTGGCCGTAGGTTTTTTTGAGTGAGTTGTCTTTTGACTCGCGTGGTTGGAGTAGCCAATTGAGATTAATATCGTATGTTTGTTGGTATGAAAACTTTGGTATTAAATATACCGGATTCTGTTGATCTTGACGATAAAGAAGCTTTAATGGCCATTGCCTCTACTCTTTACGAAAAAGGTAAATTATCATTGGGCCAGGCTGCTGAACTTGTAGGAGTTTCCAAGGAGGCTTTCATGGAAATCTTAGGCGCCTTTGGGATATCTGTTTTTAACCACCCGCCTTCAGATATTGATCAGGACGTCAAGCATGCAAAAAATTATCATTTCTGATACAAGTTGTTTAATTCTTCTTGATAGGATTGGAGAATTAAACTTGCTTAATAAACTCTTCGGGCAGATACTTATTACGGTGGAAATCGCCCATGAGTTTAAAAAGGAACTCCCGGATTGGTTTAAGATAGAAACTCCTGCTAATCTAAATTATCAAAGAATTTTAGAGACTTCTGTAGATAGAGGAGAGGCAAGTGCAATTGCTCTCGCACTCGAATATCAGAATTGCTTGTTAATCATGGATGACCTCAAGGGTAGAAAGTATGCTACACAACTTGGAATAAAGGTTACTGGAACTTTGGGCGTAATAGTTTCTGCAAAATTGAATGGCCTAATTGATTCTGTAAAGCCATTGTTAGCGAAGATAAAGAATGCAAATTTTTGGTTGGATGCGGAGTTGGAGGCCAGCGTATTGAAAAATTCTGGGGAGCTGTAATCTGGATCTGAAAATTTGCCATTGGTACCAGTTTTGTGTTACTAAACTGTGGACTAAGCGTGGATAAACTTTCGTTTGTACTGCCTATCTTGCCGGTTGATTTTCAAGTCTTTCATGATCTCCCGCGATACCATTGAAGAAATCCGTAACCGCCTCGATATTATCGATGTGATCAGCGATTTTGTGTCGCTCAAAAAAGCCGGGCAGAACTACAAAGCCCTTAGCCCTTTTGCCAACGAAAAAACACCTTCGTTTTTCGTGGTGCCCTCCAAAGGTATTTTCAAAGACTTTAGCAGCGGTAAAGGAGGCGATGCCATTACGTTTGTAATGGAGCACGAGAAATTTACCTACACCGAAGCGCTGCGGTACTTAGCTAAAAAGTATGGCGTTGAAATAAAGGAAGACCGGCAGAGTCTGGAGAGCAAAGAAGCGCAAACCGAACGGGAGTCGCTCTACATTTTAATGAACTTTGCCAAAGAATTTTACCGCAAGCAACTTACCGGAAGCGAGGAGGGAATTAGCATTGGCCTAAGTTATTTCCGCGAGCGGGGCTTTAACGATCGTACCATCGAAAAATTCGAGTTAGGGTATGCGTTGGAAGGATGGGAGAATTTCAGCAAGGAAGCGGTAAGCAGCGGCTACAATAAAGAGCTGCTGGAAAAGACCGGCCTGGTTGTAAAGAAAGATGACGGCTCCACCTACGATCGCTTTCGCGGAAGGGTGATTTTTCCGGTGCATAACATTACCGGCAAGGTTATAGCCTTTGGCGCCCGCATGCTGGGCAAGGATAAAAATCAGCCTAAGTATATTAATTCGCCCGAAACGGAAATCTACCACAAGAGCGATGTGCTCTACGGGTTGTTTCAGGGTAAGAATGCCATACGCCAGCACGATGTATGTTACCTGGTAGAAGGGTACACCGATGTTATTTCCATGCACCAGGCCGATGTGCAGAATGTAGTAGCCTCATCGGGCACAGCCCTTACCGAAAATCAAATCAAACTCATTCGCAGGTTTACCGAAAACATTACGGTGTTGTTTGATGGCGACTCGGCTGGGATCAAAGCAGCGTTGCGTGGTATTGATATGATTCTGCGTGGTGGTCTGAACGTGCGTGTGTTGTTGTTTCCGGATGGGGAAGATCCGGATAGCTACTCACGCAAAGTAGGTACCACTGAGTTTCAGAAATTTTTAAAAGCGAACACACAGGATTTCGTTTCATTTAAGGCCGGTTTGTATGCAAAGGAATCCAGCGATCCGATTAAGCGCGCTGAATCCATTAAAGAGATTGTTACTTCCATCGCGCAAATACCCGATCCGGTAAAGCGCTCGGTGTACATTCAGGAAACGGGTACGCTCTTAAAAATTCAGGAAAGTGTTTTGTTGAGCGAACTCAATAAGATTCTTATCCAGGAAAAGCGAAAAGCAGAGAAGGATAAATTCAGGCAACCGGATGAAACAGAAATACCGGTAGAGCCGCTGCCGGAAATTGCCGTAACCAAGGTAGATCCACAAACTATGGTGGAGCGGCAAGAACAAGAAACGGTTCGGCTGTTACTCAATTATGCCGAGCAAACGGTAGATGAGCAACGCCTTTCGGATTTTGTGTTGCACGAGTTAGACGATGTGGAGTTTCTCAATCCCGTTTACAAACAAATTCTGGAAACCTTTAAGCAAGGCGTAGCTACCGGAGCAGTGCCTGATAGCCATTACTTTATTCACCATGGTACCGAAGAAGTGAAGAACGCAGTTACGAGCTTAATTACACCCCGGTACGATACCAGCAAGCACTGGAGTGATAAGTACCATATTTTCTTTCCGAAGGAAAAAGAGGTAGTAAATGAGTTGGCCTACAGCAATGTGTTGCGATTAAAATTCAGAGTGGTGCAAAAAATGCTGGCCGATAATCTTTTGAAGGTAAAACAAGCTGAAACCTCAGGTACCTGGGACGACCTGGATGCAGCACTGACAACACAAACCGGTTTAAAAGAGGCCGAGCAGGAATTGGCCAAACTGCTTGGTATTGTAATTTCGCGGTAGGAACAGGAACCTTATAATTTTTGTTTATTTACCGACTTAATAAAATTAAATGAGCGCAATAAAAATCGATAGTATAGAAGAAGCCATTGAAGACATCAAAAATGGCAAAGTGATAGTAGTGGTAGATGATGAAGATCGGGAGAATGAAGGCGATTTTATTTGTGCAGCCGAAACCATTACTCCGGCCATCGTAAACTTTATGGCCACACACGGTCGCGGCTTAATCTGCGCACCGTTAATTGAAGATCGTTGCGAAGAGTTGGGCCTCGAGTTGATGGTAGGTAAAAATACTGCAGCCTTTGAAACGCCTTTTACTGTGTCTGTCGATTTAATTGGCCACGGGTGTACCACGGGTATCTCGGCACACGATCGGTTTAAAACCATCAAAGCATTGGTCGATCCGGAAACCAAGCCCGAAGAGTTGGGTAAGCCCGGACATATTTTTCCACTCAAGGCAAAGAAAGAGGGCGTGTTGCGCAGATCGGGCCATACCGAAGCGGCCATTGACTTTGCGCGGCTGGCTGGTTTCAGGCCCGCGGGTGTGTTGGTAGAAATTATGAATGAAGATGGCAGTATGGCGCGGCTGCCCGACTTGCGCAAAGTAGCCGATAAGTTTGGGCTAAAGCTGGTAACTATCAAAGATCTGATAGCTTATCGCATGAAGGCCGAGAGCCAGGTACGCAAACAGGTAGCCGTAAATATGCCTACAGCATTTGGCGATTTTAAACTGGTGGCTTACGAGCAGATTGATACGAACGAGGTGCACATGGCGTTAATAAAGGGCGAGTGGAAGAAAGACGAACCCGTGTTGGTGCGCGTACACTCCAGTTGCGTTACGGGCGATATTTTTGGGTCGTGCCGGTGCGATTGCGGGCCGCAGTTGCACAGTGCCATGGCCATGGTTGAAAAAGAAGGCAAAGGGGTTGTATTATATATGAAGCAAGAAGGCCGCGGAATTGGATTATTGAATAAGTTAAAAGCCTACAAACTTCAGGAAGATGGCTTGGATACCGTAGAGGCCAACCTGCAATTAGGTTTTGATATGGATAATCGCGATTACGGTATTGGGGCCCAAATTCTGAATGACCTGGGAATAACGAAGTTGAAATTGATTACCAATAATCCAAAGAAACGGGTAGGGTTGATTGGGTATGGGTTGGAAATAGTTGAAAACATTCCGATAGAAATTGCACCCAATCCGCACAACGAAAAGTATTTACAAACCAAACGCGATAAATTGGGTCATTCCATTTTAAAGCAAAAATGAAAATAGTACGAATAATAATAGTTGTTTGTAGTTGGGTGCTTGGCCAGCAAGCGGCTGCGCAAAATCAGTGGGCATTTGAATTGTGGCACACGGGTAAAGTGGTATTGGATACGGGCGATACATTGCGCGGTCTCGTAAAATACGATTTGCAAAACGACATCATTCAGTTAAATGCGAATAATAAATTGGAGAGTTACACGGCCCGCAAGGTTTTGCTCTTCGAAATTTTTGATGAAACTGTAAAGCGCTATCGTAATTTTTATTCGTTGCCATTTGCGGCTGCCGGCCAATACAAGGCACCTGTATTTTTTGAACTGCTGGTAGAAGGTAAACTTACCGTACTTGCCCGCGAGGCTATTGAGTTCCGCACTGTTTCCTCGCCTTATTATTACTACGGAACCTACACCCGGCCGGTGCTGGTGCACAAATACTTTGTGTTAAAAGAAAACGGAGGCATTGAAGAGTTTCGAGGAAAGAAGAATGACTGGCTCGATCTGATGCCGGGCCGTAGTGACGATGTAGAGCGGTATGCAAAGAAGAATCGTTTAAATTTTGATAACAAATACGAACTTGCGCGGATTGTTGAATTTTACAATTCGTTGTTTAGCAAGAATTAATAACCTATGAGCAAACCTTTGATATTGGTAACCAACGATGATGGTATTACCGCGCGTGGAATTTTAAATCTGGTAAATGTAATGAAAGAGTTAGGCGAGGTGCTGGTGGTGGCACCCGATGGCCCGCAGAGTGGTATGGGCCATGCGATTACCGTAGGGGATACCTTGCGCTTAACGGAGTCGAATATTTTTGAGGGCGTGCGTGCTTATGAGTGCAGTGGCACACCAGCCGATTGTGTAAAGATGGCCCGGCACTTTGTATGCAAAGGCAGTCGCCAGCCCGATATTGTAGTGAGCGGCATTAACCACGGCAGCAACACTTCCATTAGCGTGTTGTATTCGGGCACAATGTCGGCTGCCATAGAAGGTGCCATTGAAGGAACACCGGCCATTGGGTTTTCGTTATGCGATTACAGCCATAAGGCAGACTTTTCGCATACGGCCGAAATAGTAAAACGGATTACGAAACAGGTTTTGGATAAAGGCCTGCAAAAAGGAGTAGCCCTGAATGTAAATATTCCGCCAAAGCGAAATGAAGCAATAAAAGGGATTCGCGTTTGCCGCCAGGCCAACGCAAAATGGGTGGAGGAGTTTGTAGAACGGTTAGATCCCAACGGCCGCAAATACTACTGGATGACCGGCAACTTTGTGAACTTCGACAAAGGCGAAGACAACGATGAGTGGGCTATCGCCAACAATTATGTATCGGTAGTGCCGTGCCAGTTTGATCTTACGGCACACTCGGCCATTCCGGTACTGAATGAAGACTGGGAAATACTGAGTTAACCAGAACAATTAATGAAGGCAGGACTTAATAAGACCTTCACCTTCAGCCCGCAATTTTTTGTGCCAACAGCAACCCGCCAAAAGTTGCGCCTAAACAAAACAACACACTCGCGGCTGCGTAAAGAATAACACTTGTGGTATGCCCGCTCTGGTACAAGGTTACCATTTCGTGGCTAAAGGTTGAGAACGTACTAAAGCCGCCACAAAAACCTGCCGCTAAGAAAAAGCGAGTGGAGCCGGGTAGTTGTTTTGCATCGATAAGGCCTACCACTAATCCCAAAATAAAGCAAGCCAACAGGTTTACCACCAGGGTACCGTAAGGAAAGTAGTGATGCAAACCGGTAAACCACCGGCTAAGGGTAAATCGGCAAACACCGCCCAGGCCACTGCCCAAAAACACCCAGATAAATTCCTTCATGTAAGTAAGTTGGTTGGTTAGTGAATACGGGTTAAAAGCAACTACGCAAAGATTTTTGGTTACATCGGGTCCACATCAAAAATAATTTTCACATTTCTGAATTCCTTTGTTTGCGACAAGTGCGCGGCCGAGGCACTGATGATTTGTTTTATTTCATTAAGCCGGCCCAGGTCTCGCTTTATTTTCAGCAGGGCAATCATTAAAAATTCGTTGCGGATTTTGCCCACGATGGGTTCGCCCGGGCCCATTATTTTTATGTCTTTCAATTTTGCACGAAGCGCATCCACTAACTGCGCGGCAGCCGCCTGAACCACTTTTTTATCAGTATGCTTCAAGGTAATTTCTATCAGTCGGGTAAAGGGTGGATATTGGTGGGCCTGCCGATCGGTTAATTGTTCTTCTATAAACCCGGTTATGTTATGATCAACCACATATCGAAACAATTGATGCCGCGGGTTGGCGGTTTGTAAAATAACCACACCTTTATTTTCTCTGCGCCCGGCCCGGCCGCTTACCTGCATAATTAATTGAAAGGCGCGTTCAAAACTTCTAAAATCCGGAAAGTGCATCATTCTATCCGTATCAAAAACACCCACAAGACTTACACCATCAAAATCGAGGCCCTTCGTTACCATTTGTGTGCCCACCAAAATTTGTGTGTCGCCCCGCTCAAAGGCTTCCAGTATGGCTTCGTAGCCCGTGCGCGATCGGGTGGTATCCAAATCCATTCGTTGCACGTGAGCCTCCGGAAAATGAAACTTCAATTCTTCTTCCAGCTTTTCGGTTCCGTAGCCTAATGTAAGAATTCGCTTAGACGTGCAGGTTGGGCATTGGCTGGGCAACTCTTCGCGGTAGCCGCAGTAGTGGCAGATAAGCGCGTGGCGATATTGATGGTAGGTAAGACTTACTGCGCAATTGATGCACTTGGGCACCCACTGGCAGTCTTCGCACTGTACCAAAGGCGAGTAACCCCTACGGTTTTGAAAGAGAATTACCTGCGCTTTCTTTTCAATGGTTTCGGCAATGCTGCGCAGCAGGGCCGAGGTAAATTCACCTTTCAATGTTTTGCGTTTCCGCTCTTCGGTTAAATCGGCAAACGTAATGGCCGGTAGTTGGGCATTGCCAAACCGTTGCGCTAATTGTACATATCCATACTTTCCCTGGGTGGCATGAAAATATGTTTCTACCGATGGAGTAGCGCTTCCCAACACAACTTTTGCATGATGAATCTGTGCGATTACCAGCGCAACATCGCGTGCCTGGTAGCGGGGTGCCGGGTCTTGCTGCTTGTACGAAGCATCGTGTTCTTCATCCACGATAATTAATCCCAGGTTGTCGAAAGGTAAAAACACGGCCGATCGCACGCCAACCACAAATCTGAATTTACCGGTTAGTACTCCGTTCCAAACTTCTACCCGTTCATTATCCGAAAATTTAGAATGGTACACACCCATCTCAGCACCGAAGATTTTCTTTAACCGATGCACAATTTGAGTGGTAATGGCAATTTCGGGCAGCATGAGCAATACCTGCGAGCCTCCTTCCAATGCTTTGCGGGCCAGGTCTATGTAGATTTCAGTTTTGCCGCTTCCGGTTACACCGTGTAAAAGTGCTACGCCCTTCTCTTCGAGTGCGGCAAGCAACTGGTTGCGGGCAGCTTCCTGCGCTTCGCTTAGTAAGATCGGGGGCTGATGACCGGCCTCGGGGAACCCAAACCGGGGCACTACCACTTCAAACTCTTCTAAAATATTTTGTTTAACCAGCGTACTTAAAGATGATTCGGAAACTTCGCTTTGTAACAACAGCGTTTTACGAAGGCCGTTGGCATTAAGGGCCGGATGGCTGAACACCGGCACCTGTTGCAAATAGTTTAGTACAACCGCCTCTTGTTTTGGTTTTGCTGAAAGTTTTTCGAACAACGCTTCCAGTAGCTTTTTGTCTGTATACGATTCGTGCAGCCGGATGTGTTTTTCAGTTTTAGGTTTAAATTTCTCCTTCACTTCTTCAAAAAGCAGAATGGCTTCTTTGGATGAAAGCGACTTGAGAATATGATAAATAGACTTGGTGTTGAGCAAGGCGGCCGCCTCGGTATAGGAGAGTACTTCGGCTTTAAGCCGATCGAGCAACAGCCTTTCCTTTTCTGAAAAGTCAAACTCCGAATCCGCCAACGAAAACCCCGGCCGCAGTTGAATCATGGATTCGCTCGAGAGTTTTAACCCAGAGGGTAGCGCGGCTTGCAATACTTCGCCTAATGTGCACATGTAATAGCCGGCCATCCAGATGTAAAGTGTAAACTGAGGTTCGTAAATTACTTCAGCCTGATCCAGGAGTTCAAGAATGGGCTTTGCTTCGTATTCTTTTGGTGGCTTGTTATGTAAATTAACAATTATGCCCGTAAGAATTTTTTTTTGGCCAAAGGGAACGATTACGCGCTGGCCACGCCTGGCCAGTGCTGTATGCGCGGTTGGAATGCGGTAGGTAAATAGTTTGGCCACCGGCACTGGCAACGCAATTTCTGCAAACAATGTGGTGTCAGAATCAAATAAGGTGCCTTCGGCCATGGTTGTAAAAATAACCGATTTGATGGTTTGTTACGCATGGTTGGGCTACCGTGTGCGCAACAAACCAGAAGATTACTTGCGAAGCATGAATGCACGGTCGTGTTCGGTAGCAGACTTAGCGGAAGATCTCAGTTTCCTAATCCCTTAAGTTGATATTAGACAAATTTTGGTTATTGCTGGTTGCTGCTCTATATAGTAAAGGAGCAGGGAAAGATGGATCAAACCCTTAACGAACCGCGTAGTACGCGACCCGTACGCTACGTGGTGTGAGAGGCGCACCTCGTCAGGTGGCGAGGTCGTCTACTCGATTGGCGGCTGCCGTTTTCTTTCTGTTCGATGGCGTTGGCAAACCCTTCAGCTAAATGAATGTAGGTTATATCACTGACCCAAAGCTGGTTAGGGGCTATCGGAATAAAGTCCCCAACAATGTTAGGATACTTTTTAAAGCGATGCTTTGACAAGGTGGTCACCGGGCCCCTTCGCTTTCGTTTGGTGACCAACAGTCCACGGTCGGCCAGTAAGTCAAACATGGCATCGCGTCCGATTTTAAAGTGATGGGTGGTTAAAAATACTTTCATCTCATCTAACAGTTTTCGTGTGCCTATCCTCTTTTTATGTCTCCGATGCCGTAAAACTTCTTCGATAATCATATCGGCTTCATACGCTTTCTGGTGAATGTAATCTATGCCTTGATAGTAGGATTGCCTACTATAACCAAGCAGCAAACAAAGCTCGTTGATACAACGAGGCGTGCTTTGTTCTACCTGTTCTACTGCCTGGTGCCAGACTTTTTTCGGATATCAATTTTAAGTTGCTCTTCGGCAATATCAATGATGGCATTGAGCAACTTGTTGTGCAGTTTGGCTTTACGGAGCTCCTCCTGTAATTGCTTCACATCCGTGGGCAATTCTTCTTTAGGAAGCTCATCGGTCGGTTTGATTGTGGGTTTGACTTTTCTCACTGGTTTTCCTTGAAATCTTGTTACCCAATGGTGGATGGCTCTGAAGTCCACTCCATGCTTGGCCCCCAATTTACGATAGGTGGTACCACCTAACAAGTATTCTGCTATAATAGCCTCTTGTTCTTGAATGGTTTTTTCTGTCTTTCTCATTTTGTTTACACGTTAATTCGTGTAAACCTATTTCAGGACGAGACACCCAGTCATTGTAGTGGTGTCCGAATTTTTATTAACACAAGAGTAGAGTGTCAGACTGGTTATTAGAAGTAGTAATCTCATTATTAAAATGACTGCCAACGTGAGTGCTTATGACGGGCGGGGATTAACCACCTGCGCCTTGTCCCACAGCACGAAGATAAATGGAAAGCACTGAATGTCGATAACCTTCAAAACCCCCGCCTGACGCAAACACAGTGTTGTGCACAGGCGGTGTGCCCTGAATGTCTACCGAGGGTACAATTTAGTGATTCGTTCATTGAATAGGTAGACAATGTTGTAACAAAGATGAGAGGCTTTCATTTGGAAGCTGTCAAATGAGATGGATATGAGCTGACCCCATACGTATAATGTCAGAGGACTCACGCAGTTTCATGATAATGAAAAGATGAAAGGATGTGCTCTCGGCAAGGAGAGAACAGGCTTACTTGTCAAACCACCACAAGGTGCTTTGCTTTCAAGGCGTAGGTACTGAACGTTGTGGAAACGGATTTACTTTCAGTTGTAGGAAAGACAAATTCAGGTGAGGCCTAAGGAGATGAATGAGATGAGAATGAATCATCGTAGAGGTGTCGTAACTAACCTTGTTGTTGCTCAAAACCGGAGGGATCCGCGCCCCGAAGGGATAAGTCATAAGCGCTACCTGTAGAACGGCTTATGACGGGCAACCGGCATAGAGATGGCATGACCTTAGACTGGGCTTTGTTACGAAACAGGGGAACCTTGCTGTTGGTGTAAAGGAAAAGTTATAAGTCCCGTAGGGATAAGACGAATACCGAAACAACAGCTAAGGGGCAGATCAGCTCGTAGTAGTGAAGATGCTCTTGGAAACTTGAGCGGAGCGAAGGGGCTGACATGATCAGTTTTATTTTCAAGGACCAACTTAAAGTTCGCAAGAACAGCGAGAATGAATTTAGGAAATGAAACAAGAGTTTTTCCCATCACCAAAGAACAGGTGTGGGAATCGTTTAAACTGGTGAAGGCGAATGGAGGGTCGGCAGGAGTTGATGGGATAACCATTGATGACCTTGCTGCACATCCCCGGAAACATCTTTACCCGGTGTGGAACCGTCTATCCAGTGGGAGTTATTTTCCACCCGCTGTGAAGCGCGTGGAAATACCAAAGAGTGATGGAGGTGTAAGACCGTTGGGAATACCTACGGTTAAAGACCGTGTTGCACAAATGGTGATCGCCAAAGAATTGGAAGAGCAAGTAGATAAGCACTTCTCGCCAAACTCGTTTGGTTATCGTCCAGCCAAGAGTGCGCACCAAGCCATTGGGCAAGCCCGCGTAAATTGCTGGCGTTATCCATGGGTGATTGATGTTGACATCAAAGGATTCTTTGACAACATCGATCATGATTTACTCATTCATGCAGTGAGCAAGTTCACAGACAGGAGGCATATTCTCTTGTATGTGAAACGTTGGCTGAAAGCCCCGGTACAATTGAAGGATGGTACTCAAATCCAGAATATGGAGAAGGGTACACCTCAAGGCGGGGTGATCAGCCCGCTACTGGCTAACATTTTTCTTCACTTCGTATTTGACAAATGGATGGAAGAGAAGTTTTCCAACAATCCGTTTGAACGGTACGCGGATGATATCATCATCCATGCGAAGAACGAGCCAGAAGCACGGCACTTGCTAAAGTCATTGCGGGAAAGGTTTGAGCAATGTAAACTTGAGCTACATCCTGAAAAGACCAAGCTGGTGTATTGTAACCGAAAGGGGAGACGCAAACGGAAAGAAGCCAAGGAAAGACAATTTGATTTTCTGGGTTATACTTTTCGATCACGCAGCGTGAAGACAAAAGAGGGAACGATCATCTTCGGATTCAGTCCTTCCATTAGTCGCAAGTCCACGAAACGAATATCGGAAGAAGGCCGCAAGTTAGGTTTTCACCGGTGGACGCATTTGGATATTGTCGGCTTGTCAAAAGCGTTGCGCAGTAAGATAGTGGGCTGGCTCAACTACTATGGTAAATTCCATAAGTCAGCCATGAAGATGGCCTTTCGTCATCTGAATAGCCGACTGGTAAAATAGACATATAACAAGTACAAACGATTTAAGCGGAGAAAGGCCTTACGACCTGGACGGCTATGGTTGCGTCAAATCTCTAAAGAGTATGCGTATCTGTTTCCGATGTGGCAGCACGGCTTTACCCCGTGAACTTGATCATGAAGAGCCGTGTGATGGGAGACTATCAAGCACGGTTCTGTGAGAGGTTTGGGGGTGAGATTCCCCCTTACCTACTCGATCTATTCACCAATCTTAATCATTACTCCGTCCAAAGTCTTTTTTGCAATCCAAATGTCCTTGGTCTCAGTCTTCATCTTTTCGCCTGCATCAAATGTCTCAATTGTCAATGAAAACTTTATTGAATCCACTGTTAGTTCCTTAATCCTGGCGTCAAATATTTTGATTGTCCTTCTGTCTCCCTTGTCAATTGACTCCAAGTATTGATCGTCATAGTACCAGTAGTCAACACCTCTTTTCCGCTTTTCGGCAATGGTCAATTTCTCGGCATCAATCTCTAAAGTCATTGTGTCCCTCATCACGTGTCTTGAGTCGGTCTGCTTCGACTTAAAATCAATTCTCACATCTTGGTCGAGGAACTTGTCGTCAAGGTCAGCGACTTTGATGTACTTAATATCCGAACCCCCTTGTCCCATTGATTGGAGACTCGTTATCGTTAATGTGATTATTAGGAGAAATCTATTCATAGCAATGCCTCATAACGGTTAGCATATGAGCAGTGGCGGGAAATACACTCTATACTATGCTCGAAGCGCGGCACTTCCAAATATAAAGAAATTGTAACAGAAGTGCGCGCCCGCCATTGCTCATATGCATTGTTGGCGGT
>JAFLBQ010000002.1 GCA_017303805.1 Cytophagales bacterium
TATCGCTCGCTGGTCGCCGCCGGTGATGCGCGTCGTCTGGGCATCTACGGTTTCGGCGCGGCCGCGCACATCATTGCGCAGGTGGCCCGCTGGCAAGGCCGCGAAATATTTGCCTTCACCAAGCCGGAGTTCAAAATTCATAGGTAGTACGTTTTCAACTTCAAAGTAAACAAAAAAAGAAGCCTGAGGGTTAGCCCAGGCTTGCAATTTTACAATTAGAGGTAGGGATTAATCTCTTCGCCCTAAAAAAATCATTACATAGTACAACAACATGGTAATGGCACCAATGGCTGCAACCACGTAAGTCATGGCGGCAGTATGTAATGCATCTTTGGCCATGTCGTACTCCTGGCGGTTTACGATGCCGCGGTTTTGCACCCAGGCCAATGCGCGCTTGCTGGCATCAAATTCTACCGGCAAGGTTACCAACGCAAATAATGCAAACACCCCGTAACAGGCAATGATAATCAGCAGTGCGGTATCTACGGAGAACAATCCTTTTATAGCAAACGCACCAAACATCATGGCAATGAAAATAAAGTTAATAACCTTAGCGCTGATGTTTTGAATTGGCACCATGGCCGAACGAAACTGGAGCATGCTATAGGCGGTTGCATGTTGAACGGCATGGCCGCACTCGTGCGCAGCTACTGCAGTAGCGGCTGCATTCCGGCCATGATATACATCGTGGCTCAGGTTTACTGTTTTATTAGCCGGATTGTAATGATCAGTTAACTGGCCTTCTACCGAGATAACTTTTACATCGCTGATGCCACTATCGGCCAACATGAGTCGCGCTACTTCTGCGCCTGTCAAATCGCGGGTAAGGTGTATTTGTGAGTAACGCTGAAACTTGGATTTGAGCCGCGAGCTTACAATCCAGCCCAGCAACATAAAAACTCCGGTAATTACTAAAGCTCCCATATTCTTTTTATTTAAGTTTTTTAATTTTCTCTACAATGCGGGTGGTAGAATATCCTTCAACAAAGTCGATAGTTTTTACCGTTCCGCCTGCTTTTTTTACAACATCTGCGCCAACAATATTTTCTGTCAAATAGTCACTTCCTTTAACTAAAATATCGGGTATCAACTCCGAAATCAAGTTAAGCGGGGTGTCTTCATTAAATAACACCACCAAATCTACAAATTGCAAGGCTGCCATAACGCGCGCCCTTGATTGTTCATCTTGCAAAGGTCTTTCGGGCCCTTTAAAGCGGGAAACGGAGCTGTCGGAATTTAAGCCCAGCACCAGCTTATCGCCCAGGTTATGGGCTTTCTCTAAATAATCTACATGGCCCAGGTGTACCAGATCGAAGCACCCGTTGGTAAAAACCACTTTAGCTCCGGCTTTTTTCCAGGCCTGAACCTGTTCTTTTGCCTGTGCCCACGAAACTATTTTACCGGCTGTATTTTCCATCGCATCCAGGCGTAACTTATTAACAAAGATATAATGCCACCTACAATCATTACAAAAGTTTGCCAGCCATGAAAGATAAACACAAACGCTATGGCATCGGCTTGCGGTAGTTGGTACAACATAACCAACCCTAATGGAACCAAAGTATGATACGACCCCGCACCGCCCGGCAAGGGTGCCGCCATGGCAATGGCGCCAATAGCAAACAATGTTAGCACCGCTCTAATACCTAATGTGCTTGTTTCCGGAAAGGCCAGCACCACCAGGTAACTCATTAAAAAATACAAACCCCAAATAGCTACCGAGTAAAATAAAAAAAGGCCTTTGCTCCTTAGCCGAAAAACGGCCAGTAATCCATCTTTAAATCCTAAGAATAATTTTCTAAGCTTTTCATTTTTGCGAACGAGGTAAATAATACCCGCCACAATGGCAAGCCCGGCAAGGGCTGCTGCAATCCATACGGCAAAAGATTTTTCGCCTGTGGCAAATGGCAGAGTTTCAATAAACCCTTTCAATTTATTCCATTCCATAACAAAAGAAATGGCAATTAGTATGAGTAAACATACCAGGTCAACCAAGCGCTCTACTACCACCGTACCAAACGAAACTTCGATGGGAGTTTTTTCAAGTTTATATAAGTTATAACAGCGGCTAACTTCGCCACCGCGCGGCACGGCCAGGTTTACGAGGTACCCAATCATTAACGAAAGAAAACTACCCGCCAGGCTTACCGCATTGCCCGTAGGCTGCAATAACATTCGCCAACGTTGAGCACGCAACAAATGGCTTACCATAGCCACAGCCGCCATAAGCAATAAGTAAATCAGGTTAGATTTTTTCCAGGCACTCCATAAAAATTCCGACTTGTTTTCGCCACCGGCCACTACCAACCCTCTAAGCGAAACCCACAGCAACACTCCTGTTAATGCAAACATGAAAACGTATTGGATGATTGCTTTAAGTTTAGGGTGCAAGGGTAGTTAATTAATCAGGTTATCAGGATCGGGAAATACCAAGGCTGGTTTAAAGGTACGGGCTTCATCCAAATCCATCGAAGCGTAGGAAATAATTATTACAATATCGCCTACCTGCGCTTTGCGGGCAGCCGGGCCATTAAGGCACACCGTACCAGAATGGCGCGCACCCTTAATCACGTACGTTTCCAGGCGCTCGCCATTATTGATATTTACTACCTGCACTTTTTCGCCTTCTATCAGGTTAGCTGCGGCCATCAGGGCTTCGTCTAACGTAATGCTGCCAACGTAGTGTAGCTCGGCCTGAGTGATTTTTACCCGGTGTATCTTCGACTTTAAAACTTCAATTCTCATCTGTTAACATCAAATTATCAATCAATCGCACTTCGCCTGCATAGCCGGCAATCAGTAAAATACTTTGCTCTGTAACGTTTTTGGTTAATGATAAGTTTGTTGAATCGGCTAATGCGAGGTATTCGAGTTGAATACCGGCATGGCTTTCGCAAAAGCGTTTTACTTCTGCCTGCACTTTGTCAAAATCGGTGCCGGCCAGCAGCAACGCTTTTGCTTTGTGCAAGCCATGGTAAAAGGCCACTGCATTTTTGCGATGCTCTGTTGTAAGGCGCACATTGCGCGAAGACATAGCCAACCCATCGGCCTCGCGTACAATCGGCACTAGTATTATTTCGGTATCGAAGTTTAAATCTGCTACCAGTTTTTTAACCAATGCGGCTTGCTGAAAATCTTTTTGCCCAAAGTAAGCCCTTTGCGGGGTTACAATATTTAAGAGTTTAGATACCACCAGTGCTACCCCGCTAAAATGCCCGGGACGAAATTCACCTTCTAAAATTTTGTCGAGGGAACCAAAGTCAAACTTAATATGATTTGCATGCACATACATTTCGGCTGCGGCCGGACAAAACACTACCTCGCATCCAACTTTTTTTAATAACTCCACATCGTTGGAAAGTGTGCTGGGATACCGGGCAAGGTCATCGGGGTTATTAAACTGCGTAGGGTTAACAAAAATGCTGCAAACTGTAATTGTATTCTCTTTTTTCGAGGCCTCTACCAGGGCCAGATGGCCTTGGTGCAGGGCGCCCATGGTGGGCACAAAGCCAATAGCAACGGGAGATTTTTTAGCCTGTTGTAAAAAGGCTTTGAGCGGCCTTATTTCCTTAAAAATCTGCATTTTCAGGCCTTTTTAAAGGGTGGCAAATATAGGTTTAAGATTGAAGATTAGTTGAACCCCGGGCGAAAATTCCGTACTTTTGTAGTCCTATTTTTCCATTCTGTACTAAAAAATCAAGATTATGTCTAAAATCCGTATTCTTTATGTAGCCAGCGAGATCAATCCATTTCTGCAGACTACGGAGGTTTCTGAATTTGTAAGAAAACTGCCGCAAGCCATGCAAGAGAAGGGAATGGAGATCCGGATTCTGGTGCCGCGGTTTGGGTTGATTAATGAGAGAAAGAATCGGTTACACGAAGTAGTAAGACTTTCTGGAATTAACATCGCGGTGGGCGATGAAGAAAAACCTTTAATAATTAAGGTGGCTTCTATTCCCAATGCCAAACTACAGGTATATTTTATCGACAACGAAGATTACTTCCATCGCAAATCGGTATTTCACGACAAGGAAAACAAGTTTTACGAAGACAATGACGAGCGTGCCATTTTCTTCTGTAAAGGGGTAATTGAAACCGTGCGCAAACTAGGCTGGTCGCCCGATATTGTGCATTGCAACGATTGGATTACCAGCTTCATTCCTTTGTATTTGAAAACCACTTACAAGAACGACCCGCTTTTCAAGAACACCAAAACCGTATTTACCATTTACAACAACAGCTTTTCGCATAAATTCAAAGGCGACCTGATGGGTAAAGTGCGCATGATGGATATTGAAGATGCCATGCTGGGTCATTTAAAAACTGGTGATTACGAAGGCTTTATTAAATTAGGCGCGCAATTCTCGGATGTGGTTTCTACGGCCGGGGACAATAAAAAGTTAGAAGGATTAGTTAAGAAGCTAAAAGAAACTAAAGTTGAAACCATCGAAAAAGACGATAACTATACCGAATCGTTCTATAATCTCTATACGGAGTTGGTGGGTTAATGCCCCCCTGCTCTTTTTACTTGCTTTTTTATTTTCGTGCGATGAAGACCTGAACCGGTTGGGCTTTAGAGGAGAAGAACAACAGTTTAAGGTTTATTTTGCCGATGTGCCTGTGCCAAGCAGTGTACTCTGGATGGATTCGGTACGCACCATGAACTACACTTCGGTTGAAACCAACCGGCTTTTGTTCGGCTCTTATTCCGATCCTTACTTTGGCGATGTGCAGTCGGTAGCCGTGGCGCAGTTCCGGCCCACACTCGTAACCACCTTTATCCCGAACGATGCCGTTTACGATTCAGCCATTCTGCAGTTTCAATATGATTTTTACCATTATGGAAGTGCCGGCTTATCTGACTTTTCATTTACGGTGCACGAACTCTCTACCGAGTTAAGTTTTTACGATCAGTACTTCGCCAACTCAACTGCCAATTACGTGGCCACTCCTATTGGCTCGCTCGCTACCACCATCGATGCCGATTACTTTACCAAAGAAGCCGAGGACACTGATAAAGACTCTACAGTGCTTGCCAAAATTTACCTCGATAACAATTTCGGGCAACGGTTATTTAACTTCATTAATCCGGAAGACGAAAACTTTACCAACTTCCAATTGTTTAAAAAACAATTCAAGGGGCTGGCGTTTGTGCCTAACAATACCGATAAGGTTGTGGGCATCAGCACTGGCATCAATTCTTATATTCGTGTTTACTATCACTCCGGTACAACCTCCAATTACCAAACTTACCAGTTCACTACGGGTGCTGCATTTTCAAAAATTTCATCCGACCGCTCTTCCACAGAATTAAGTGGGCTTACACAATATCATACCGATTTTGAACCTGCCTCCAACCGCTACATTCAATCTGGTGTGGGGCTTATTACCAAACTGGATATTAGTGCGTTTTACGATTTGATCGAAGATTACCCGAACGTGATTATTAACTCGGTAGAGTTAAGCATTAATAATATACCAACACAGGGCACAAAAAAATACCCTACCCCTTTGGCGCTGGTCATGTTGGATGAGAACAACAAATTCAAAAAACTAAAAACCAAGCAAGATACTACCGACTACCAGGCTTTTAATAACAAAGTGATTTTGGGCACGTACATTAACTACGATTTGCCCACCGCTCCGTGCATGGCATCGGACGGTAGCAACTTGTTTTCGCTCACTTATTCCAGCACCAACAACAAATACGTTGGATATCCTACCCTCGCATTTCAACAGTTGTATGCACTGCGCGAAAAGCGATATCCGTATTGGGCTATTCTACCTCAAAGCCCGGCTTTTGCTAAATCGTTAAACCAACTGGTTTTTAGTAAAGACGATCTTAAACTAAGAGTGTATTATACCCGACCAAACAACTAACAACCTATGTGTGGTATTGTAGCGTATGTGGGCCAGCGCCAGGCGCATGAAGTTATTATTAAAGGATTAAAACGGTTGGAATACCGGGGCTATGACAGCACCGGTATTGCTGTTATCAACAACGGGTTAAACGTTTATAAAAAGAAGGGAAAGGTTTCGGAGTTGGAGACCTTTATTAAAGGGCAGAACCTGACCAGCACCATTGGGATGGGCCACACACGCTGGGCTACCCATGGCGAACCCAATGACGAAAATGCGCACCCGCACTATTCGGCCACAAAAAATCTGGCGATTATCCATAATGGTATTATTGAAAATTATGCCGCCATTAAGCAAGACCTGTTACGCAAAGGCCATACATTTTTAAGCGAAACCGATACGGAAGTTTTCATTCATTTTATTGAAGACATTCAGCAGAATGAAAAATGTACGCTTGATGAGGCCGTACGGCTGGCTCTTACCAAAGTAGTAGGAGCCTACGCCATTGTGGTAATGTCGGTACACCAGCCGAATTTATTGATAGCCGCCCGCAAGGGAAGCCCGTTAGTATTAGGTGTTGGGCGTGGTGAATTTTTTATGGCTTCGGATGCTACACCCATTATTGAATATACCAATGAGGTGGTGTACCTCAACGACCAGGAGATTGCCATAATAGATAATGGTAAGCTAACGATAAAGGATACTTCTAACCTTCCGCTTACACCGTATATACAAACCATTGATCTGGAACTGGAGGCTATTGAGAAAGGTGGCTTTGAACATTTTATGCTCAAGGAAATTTTTGAGCAACCCCGTTCTATAAAAGATTGTATGCGCGGCCGGTTAGACTCTGCTTCAGGCCGATTAGTATTAGGCGGTTTGCGCGAATATCTGAATAAACTGGTACAGGCCGACCGGATAATTATTGTAGCCTGCGGCACCTCGTGGCATGCAGGATTGGTAGCCGAATATTTCTTTGAAGAGTTTTGCCGCATCCCGGTAGAAGTAGAGTATGCATCAGAGTTTCGATATCGCAACCCGATTGTGCGCGAAGGTGATGTTGTAGTGGCTATTTCACAGTCGGGCGAAACTGCGGATACGTTAGCTGCCATTGAGCTGGCTAAGTCTAAGGGTGCGATAATTTTTGGAGTTTGTAATGTAGTTGGCTCTTCCATAGCCCGGGCTACCCATGCCGGTGCCTATACCCATGCCGGCCCCGAAATTGGTGTAGCCAGCACAAAAGCATTCACTGCGCAGCTTACGGTGCTCAACATGATTGCCCTTATTGTTGCCCGCAAGAAGGGCACTATTACCGAACAGAAATTCAACGAGCTTTTGGTAGAGATGGAAAACCTGCCAGCCAAAGTTGAAAAAGTTCTAAAGCTGAACGATAAGATTAAAAAGATTGCCGAAGAGTTTAAGGATTCAACCAACTTCCTTTACCTCGGGCGGGGATACAATTTTCCGGTAGCATTAGAGGGTGCGCTTAAGTTAAAAGAGATTTCATACATCCATGCCGAGGGTTACCCGGCTGCTGAAATGAAACACGGCCCCATTGCTTTAATTGATGCCGAGATGCCGGTAGCCTTTATTGCAACCAAAGATAGCTCGTACGAAAAAGTTGTATCCAATATTCAGGAAGTAAAAGCACGGAAGGGAAGAGTAATCTCCATTGTTACTGAGGGCGATACGCTAATTCCTAAAATGTCGGAGTTTGTAATTGAAGTGCCGCCCGTAGCTGAAGCGTTGGTGCCGTTGATTTCAGTTATACCGCTGCAGTTGCTTTCCTATCACATCGCAGTAATGCGGGGTTGTAATGTAGATCAACCTCGCAATCTGGCGAAGTCGGTTACAGTAGAATAAGCTTGTACATTTTCCGGCCTGCCAGAACACCAAGACTTTCAATGCGGCAATTTCTTTTGCACTATTCCATACACATAGGTTCCGGCAATAGCGCTTAGCAGTGTAATTACCACTACCAGCGAGCCACTCCCGATCTGTGCAAACAAGGGCCCGGGACAAGCGCCCGTAATTCCCCAACCGATACCAAACAGCAAGCCCCCTATAACATTACCCCAATGAAATTGGCGTGGATGCAACACCACTGTTTCGCCTTGTAGCGTTTTTATTTTGAACCGCTTTATTAACCATACCGAAATGGCACCCACCACCACTGCGGTGCCAATTACCCCATACATGTGGAAGGAATGGAGCCTGAACATTTCCTGAATGCGGTACCAGCTAATGATTTCGGATTTAACCGCAATAATGCCAAATAAAATACCCATGCCGAGGTATTTTATGTTGGAGCCTACAAGTGATTCTTTTGCTACCTGATCGTTTCCCGCGCTGCACTCATCGGGCGTAGTTACCTGCTCGGTAAATTCATCATGTATTGGTTTAGTTGCCATGCGATTGGTTCTTTAAATGATTTTGAATAACCAGGGAAACACAAGATGAACTACTGCAAACCCACCTGCCATAAAGCAAACGGTAGCCACCAGCGATGGCCATTGCAACGTTGAAAGCCCCATGATAGAGTGGCCACTGGTACAACCGCCAGCATAGCGGGTTCCAAAGCCTACCAGAAAACCGCCCACTACAAAAAATACCAGGCCCTTTAAAGTAAACACATTCGAAAAGTTAAAAATAGAATGTGGAACCAAGTTGCCATCTGTAGCAACCCCTAACGCTGACAAAGCCTGCACTGTTTGTGGCGCCACCTGCACCGGCTGGTGGTTAGAGAAAAAATTAACTGCCAGCGCTGCCCCGGCAACAATACCGGCAACAAAAAACAAATTCCAGGCCTCGCGTTTCCAGTTGTAATTAAAGAACGGAACCTTACCTGGAAAACAGGCCGCGCAGATATGCCGCAAGGAAGACGAAATTCCGAAATGTTTATTACCTAATAGTAATAGGGCTGGCACTGTTAAACCAATGAGCGCCCCCGAAACGTACCAGCTCCAGGGTTGTGTAATAAATTCTGGCATTTGCTTAAAATTTGAATTTCAAAAGTAAAGGATTCTGTTAAAGAATAATTTCTTCAGGCACCGAAACTGCTTTAAGTGCGCGCCTCAGGTCTGCAATAAGGTCAGTTGGTTCTTCCAATCCCACCGAAAGGCGCAACAATCCATCTGTAATTCCAAAAGCAGCGTGTCTTTCTTTTGGTATGGATGCGTGGGTCATCGAAGCAGGATGAGCAATCAGGCTTTTTATTCCACCCAGGCTTTCGGCTAATTTAAAAAGTTTGGTAGCCGTGGTGAATTTACGCGCTGCCTCTAACGTATCGTTCCGCAACCGGAATGAAACAATACCGCCAAAATATTTTTGTTGGCTGGTAGCAATTGCATGGCCTGCATGCACTTTTAAACCGGGATAGAATACTTCTTTTACTTCGGGTCTCTCACTAAGATACTCGGCAATAGCTTGAGCGTTTTCGGAATGTTGTCGAAACCGTAGTTCGAGAGTTTCCAGTCCGCGAATCAACAACCAGCTTTCGATGGGACTAAGAATTGCTCCGGTCGCATTTTGTACAAAAAGAATTTGCTCCCCCAACTCTTTGGTGGCTGCTACCACAAGCCCGCTAATCACGTCACTATGTCCACCAATGTATTTGGTGGCACTGTGCACAACAAAGTCGGCTCCGAGTTCGATGGGGCGTTGAGCGGCTGGTGAAGCAAACGTGTTATCCACAGCAAGCCACACGTTATGGGCTTTTGCAACGCGTGCCACCTTACGAATATCTACAATCTTCAGCGAAGGATTGGTTGGTGTTTCCACCCAAATCAAGCGGGTTTGAGGCGTTAGCGCCAACTGAATCTCCGCTTCGCTTTGCAGGTCAACAAAACTTACCGTTATCCCAACATTTTTGTAAAGTGTGGTTAGCAACCGGTACGTACCTCCGTAAATATCATTACCGGCAATTATGTGATCACCTGCTTTCAATAGCCTGAGCACCGCATCAATGGCAGCCATGCCGCTCGCAAAAGCAGCCCCGGTACTTCCTTTCTCTGCTTTGGCTATTAAATTCTCCAACACCTTGCGGGTGGGATTTCCAGAACGTGTATAGTCATAGCCCTGATACACTCCGGGCGAACTATGCACGAACGTGGTAGTTTGATAAATAGGAACTGAAATGGCTCCGGTAGATTCGTCAACCGGAATACTGTGGATAAGATCTGTTGTGAACGACATAAAAGATTTGGTTTAATGGTTTAAAAATTTTTACACCACTTACCAAAAAAAGCGGAGAGGCTTCCATAAAAAAAGCTCTTCCGACAAATCAGAAGAGCTTCTATTGTTTTAATGTTTTATAGATTTTCTCTTACTAACTCATCTTTCCCCGATTAAAAATCGAAGCTGGATTTAGCACCTGATAAATCAGGTTGCTAAGGCTTCACAGGGCCAGTCCCTCTGCCTTTCTTGATAAGTAATGTTACAAAGAACGTTGAGCAAACATATCAATCTGAATACTTCTGCTCAAGAAATTTCAGAACTTTTTTTTATTTACGAATGCTTGTCAGGCATACCAGTTTTTCAGTCTGTTGGGTTCTTTTAAAAAAGCCAACAGGTATTTGTTGTATTGTTCTGCCTGTTCAATCATTGGTAAATGGCCGCACTCATCAATAAACTTTACCTCTGAGTTTGGTAATAAGTCATGAAAATGCAAAGCCGATTCAGGTGTAGAAATTTTATCATGCAAACCCCACATCAATAAAATCGGGTGATCAATCTTGTTCAGGAACGAGGTGACTTTAAAATGTTGAGAAGAACGTGCAATACTTCCCAAGGCCAATCGTTTCGGTATGTTCTGCACGGTTGTGAAAATTTCATTCACCATATCTTCCGACACACAATCCTTATGAAAAAAAGCATCTTCTATTCTATCCTGAATGTATTCATAATCATCAATGTAAGCTTCCGCTTCGGTAAACGAAGGTTTATCTAACAAACCAGTGCTGCTGGTTAATATCAACCGATCTACATTCTGTGGATACTGGTGGGTGTACATCAGGGCAACTTGCCCACCCAAGGCATGTCCAATCAGCGTAACATCTGTAAGCTGATGCCAATCAATAAAATCATGTAACGTTTTAGTCAGGTACTTTACGGTTGTATTTTCAATGGTTAACTCAAACAAAGGTAAGCGCGGAACAATTACCTTATAGTCAGATTTAAGTACTTCAATAACTGATTTCCACATGGCCAGGTTACCGAACAACCCATGCAACAAAATGATTACCGGTCCCTGACCAACTGTTATGTATGCCTGATTATACAAGGGTGGATTCTTTTTCTTCATAAATCTTAAATCGCATTCTCACTCTCATTTAATAACGTTGTAACATCTTCATTAAAATGCCGAATAAATTCCTGATAATACTCACCCGTAGCCGGGCCTGAAAATCCGGTATGTATTTTTCGAACCTTCCCTTTACGATCTATGATTATAGTGGTTGGGAATGAAAGTACACGATTCAGGGCCGGAAGTTTTTCGCTGGCTTGTGCCTTGTCTGCCAAGCCTGCAAAAAGAATTTCATATTCAATATCAAATCGTTTAATAAACTTGCTGATTCTTTCACGGGCAAAGGCAAGATCATCTTTTCGTTCGAAACTAAGCGCTACTATCTCTACACCGCGCGTCTTATTTTCTTTATACCACGGTGCTAAAAATGCAGCTTCATCCACACAGTTAGGGCACCAGCTTCCCATAATGGTTATTACCACCACTTTGTTCTTATATTTCTCATCCTGTAACGAAACCGGATTACCCGACAAATTCGGAAATGTAAAATCAAGTCTATCATAACCTTCTTTCAAATAGGTAAGCGCATAAGGATCGGGTAGCCTTGCCGTATCGCTTTTAATAGCCACAAACTGTGTTAAACCTGCAGGCGAAATCAACTCACCGGTTAAATGCAGACTGTCAACAATTTTTGCACGCAACAAAGATGGATTGGATCCACTAAACCCGGAGATCTTCAAACTATCACCATCTATCACACCTTGAAAATACCGGAAGTCGCCCGTGGTGGTAAGTATAGTACCATTTACCTGTGCTTGATCCTGATTTAACAAGCCTACTGTGTAGTGGGTTTCATTTTTTTCGTTCAGCAGACTTACTGACCACTTCCCTCCGATTGAAACTGGCGTGGCGGAGTTGGTATTAAATCGGGAAGCTTGACCGCGGATGGCAGCAAATGGAATACCTTGCTTCCCAGATTGATTTTTCCGGAAGTATCCTTTTAACGAATCTCCGGCAAGCTTACCTATTAACAAAGCATCATAAACATCAATAGGAACGATAACCGAGTCACGCTCATACCGAACGCTATCCAATTGAAATTTCTCTTCTCCGTTTGTCAATAAAACTTTTACAAGTCCTGCAGTATCGTCCTCCACTCTAAAATTGAATGGAATCTCAATGTTTTGTACCGTAAAGGTTCCGCGCCAGTTACCTATTTGCAGATAGCCCGGTTCTTCTTTGCAGGAAAGAAATACCGAACCAAAAAATAAAATACAAACGATTTTAGTCAGCTTCATGCTATTTATACTTCTTCTTTTTGGAATTCAGGTTCATGATCTATTTGAAACACCGGCTGAAGGCGACTTTCGATATAGTCTACAAGATTTGTGTAAGGATTAAATCCAATAATGTTTACGGCATCGGCTACAAAGTTGGAGAGCGCGTTAATGTCATAATAGTGGGGTTCAGCGTGCTCATCCAGTAAATATTCTACACCACCCACATCAAGGCGTGCTGTCTTTACAATACGCTCAACATCTTCAATAATCTGTTTGGGTGGATTATATTTTTCTACTTTAACTCCATTGCGGGCGGCTTCTGCAATGCAAGCTTCTGAATTGGTGTAAGCCGGTACCTCACACAAGTCAGCCGGGCACAGATTAAAACTTTTCCGGGTAGGATAAACCTTTATGGCATACAGGAATTTTCCGTTTAGTGTTTCTACCCGCACAATGTGGCCATCTTTTGGCGCCAGGTATTCCTGCACAAGTGCTACCTGATCTGTTCCCAAACTGATTTGATTTAAGAAGATAGCCTTTTGCAATGCTTCCTGGGTATCGAACTGAGTAATGCCTGCACCACTTCCACCTATATTGGCCTTTACCAAAACAGGAAACTTTAATGCTTTGGCTGCAGCCAGAATCTGGTTAACATGATTTACAATACGCGACTTCGGAAAGCGTAAACCCAATGAAGCCAGTAATCCAACTTGTTTGGCTTTAGAGATTTCGTAAGACTGTGCCGTTAATCCGTTTATCACAGGCACACCAAGCCGTTCCAGGTGTTCAATGTATTGGGTGGCATAAAAAATACTTTGGCCATTTCCCCTTACATGAGCGGATGGACTGATTCTGTTGATTACAAGGCTATAGGGTACATCGCGTTCCAAAGGATTGAAGTGATGCTGGGCAGCATTCAATCTTACGAACGGGATTCTTCTTTGCTCCAACTCTTCAAACAAAGGCTTAAACCACGATTGATGTTCATAAAATATAGCGATTGGTCGGTTGATAGTTTTGCTCATACTCATTGAAATTGATTTGAATTTTAAAAGGGCGGGTATCCACTTCGCTGAAGATTCCCCGCACCTTTACCCCTCATATACCATGAAGGAGTTTCTTAAATTGATGGAAGGAGATGCTTTAACAACAACAACGCATTATACACGAACCTACAGGTACAGGTTGTAGTTGAAAGCCAGAGGACTTTAATTGTCCAAATTGTGTTGTGGTAATTCTCTTTTTATTCATAACAGAAAATTTATAATTCCCTTTTGTGGGCAGGTTGTAGCACTTATTCAGCTCTTATACTGAAAGTTGCCAGGGATTCTTTGAGCCTGTCTCTCCTCCCGTTCTTTATAAACGTGGCGTAAACATACCTAACATTTTTTAAATATCAATAAAGTCTATAGATTTTATAGACTTTTAAAAACTAAAAGTCAATCTTCCATAGTAAAATGCCCCATTAAAGCCGAATTGTTGACCGGCAGCTGTACCATAAGGCAAAGCACCGGTTTGGTTATTGGCAACAATCTGTTCATCGGGGTACACATCAAACAGATTATTAGCTCCAGCTGTTATTGATACAAAAGGTGCCAACTGGTAACTTAAGGTTAAATCAGAAACCCATTTGCTGGTAAAGGTCTGATCGCGCGCACCGGTGGGATTGTCCAGGTTGTTTTGGCTAGCGAAGGATGTGTATTCTCCAAAACGGGTAAGACGCACGAAAGGTGTAAGTTTTTTATAGGTATAGCTGGCGCTCAGAATAATTTTATCTTGAGGCGTGCCCCTTTCGTACCGCCCCTTTTGAAGTCTGTCAAAGAATATTCGTTCGGACAAATAGTTGCGAACCTCCGTTGATGCGCCTTCCACTAATCCAACGGGTGGTTTTACATTCACTACCTCGGTTCGTGTAAAATTGGATGCCACCGATACATTTAAGATACCTTTACCAATAGCAGACCGATACGATAAAATTGCATCAATTCCTCGCGTGCGCGTATCGATCGAATTACTAAAGAACTGTGCCGAGTTAACATCTGGATAGGCACTTAGTAAATTTGCTACTATAGCAGCTGCACCCTGTACAACAGGATCTGAACTTGAAGTTGTCGTTTGAAAAAATCCTGTAAGTGTAACCCGGTCGTCAATATCAATTTGATAGGCATCAACAGTAAGATTGAAATCATTAAACAATCTGGCGGTAGCCCCGGCACTTAGGTTAAATGATGTTTCGGCCTTAAGTTGAGGAACACCAAATGCCTTTGTAACCGCACTTTCGTTGTTTGCCACAGCCGAGAGAAGCAATGAACCATCGCCTTGCGGAATAGAAGTAGTGGCTGAATAATATTGTTGCTGCAAAGAAGGTGCACGAAAGCCTGTGCTTACCGCCCCACGCAAGGCAATATCATCTGTAAGTTTAATTCGTGTAGAAGCTTTCCAGGTTAGCTTATCTCCAAAATCGCTATAGTTTTCATAACGCAGCGCACCTGTTAACAATATGCTGTTAGTGATGTCATACTCCAGATCGCCATATAAACCGATGTTACTTCTTGTTTCGTCTTGTTCATCGCCTGGTTGATAACCGGGAAAAGCCTGGGCTCCTGCCGGTGTAATGCCTGTGGCTGTGCCGCCAACTAGGGTTACATATGTTCTTCCATAACCTTTATACGATGCTTCTTCGCCCGCTTCAATCTGATAATTTTCAATTCTGTGTTCGGCACCAAAGGCAACACCTAAAGATTGGCCAAAACTTAGTTCATTAAACTTTCTTACAAAGCCGAGGTTGGTTGTGTTTTGGGAAAACAGAAGTTTGCCAGAGTAAAACCGTGTTGGACTTGAAGCTCCTAATGAAGCATTTAAGGTATTCTCTACATAATACTGCACACTATTACTTCCAAAAGTATTACTTAAATCCACATCCCAGCCCGATTTATTTCCACGTAAGCCAGCGGTAAAAGACTTATCGTTAATACGCGCTACGTTCTCTGGCAAAAAGCCATCCGGGTATAGTTCAGGAACGTACCTGCTGGAGATACTGCGAATGTTACTCGTACCGTTCGGAAAACGATACGCATTATTCGGGCTGTTACTTTCTCGGCTGCCTATTCCACCAAAAGCATATACTTCGGCACCTAAGCCCAAGGGTATTGCAGCATTAAAAAATAATCCAGATCCGTTTTGAGCTGCATTGCCACTGGCTACCGAACTGTAGCGATCTACAGAAAGTTCTTTTGCATCCACTTCCTCATTAGGTGTTGCCGCTGCATACGAATACCAATACTGTCGTGCATTCGTTAAGCGATTAGTAAGTTCATAATAACCACCGCGCCTGGTGCCTTCACGTTGATTAATTTGAGCTGTCAAATTGAGGTATCCCCCATTTCCAAAACCGAAACCATAATTGATATCAGTTTGAAACAAGGTTCCATCTGTAGTATTTCTGAATTTAGTGCTGTGTGCACCGGCTGTAGTGGTCACACTAATGTTCTCGGTTTCCTTTTTAAGCACAATGTTTACTACGCCTGCAATGGCATCAGAACCATATTGTGCGGCTGCGCCATCGCGCAATACTTCAATGCGTTCGATCGCTCCTACGGGAATAGAGTTAAAATCCACCGCTACCGAGCCTTGTGCCGGTGTGCCCAATACGTTGACCAACGCGCTACCGTGTCTTCTTTTTCCATTGATCAACACCAGCGTTTGGTCTGGAGCCACACCCCGTAAAGCAACAGGATCTATATGTGCCGAACCATCGCCACCTGGCTGACGGTTAGAACTAATGGAAGGAGCTACAAAGTTTAATATCTGAGTGATGTCTACCTGGCCGGTTGCCCGAATTTCCTTGGCTTGAATAATATCTACAGGCACCGGTGTATCGATTCGCGACCGGCCAGAAGTTGCACGTGAACCAATAATCACAACTTCTTCTGAAAGTAAAGAGCCCTCCTCCAAAGAAAAATTAAGTCTTGTGTTATCACCAGCTTTAACCTCAGCTTGTAACTCTTTGGTTTGATAACCGACAAAACTAATCCGAACTTTGGCCGTGCCTGCAGGAGCATTCAATGTAAAATCTCCATTCTGATCCGTTATCGTTCCCAGGGAAGTTCCCACCAGAACTACCGTTGCTCTGGGAAGAGGTGACGAATTAGCGTCCGTAACTTTACCGGACAGGGAACCTGTTTGCTGAGCATTTACATTCCCTGAGATAAAAATAAATAACAAGAGTAAAAGCAAAATCTGTACTCTTCGTTCCACCCATTCTATGAGCGGAGATCCTTTGATAATAAGTAATGTTGTTTTCATAAAATGTTCTTTTAATTGTTTGTTTTTTTTGTTTTTAGAAATTGGTCATCAGTTAATGCATGTAAAAATTCTTCGAGGTCATTTATTTCTTGCTCTGATAGATTTAAGGGTTCACTAAGGGATAAATCGCGATGAATCGCACCAGAAATTATTTCATCAGGTCGATTATAATAATCCAATACCTCACGCAACGTGCTGAACATTCCGTTGTGCATGTAAGGGGCGGTGAGCGCAACATTTCGTAAACCTGGAATTCGAAAATGGCCAAGCTGTGAACTATCCTGTGTTACCTCAAATCGTCCCGGGTCATCCAATTCTTTGCCATTGTAAAGCCCAATGTTTTTAAACCGATCGGCTGTAAAGTCATCTCCGGCATGACAGTTGGCACAATTCGCTTTACCAATAAATAAAAGTCGACCCCGAATGGCGGACTCATTCATCGCGCTTTCATCGCCATCAATAAAACGGTCATAAGGCGAGTCGGCTGTTTCCAGCGTGCGTTCAAATTCTGCAATGGCCTTAGCTAATAAATCTGCCGTGGGTGCTGACTTAAATAATTTTCTAAACACCCTACCATACATTTCATCGCGTTGTAAACGATCTACCGCTTCGATTATAGGTAAATTCATTTCGTCTGGCGACTCAATCGGCTTAAGGGCTTGCTCTTCAAGAGAATTTACGCGCCCATCCCAAAATAATTGCAACCGGCCACTCAGGTTGGCCGCTGAAGGTGCATTTCGTTTTGTCGGAATTCCATTGATGCCCACACTGAAAGCGGTGTTATCTGCAAAAGCAAATTCGCGCTTATGGCAAGAGGCACAACTTATCGTTCGGTCTTTAGACAAAATTGGATCAAAAAATAATTTCTCGCCTAGTTGGGCAACAGTGGCAGGTTCTCTTTCGTGCACATGGACGGTATGGAAGCTGGTGAGCGATCCCGCCAAGGCAATAAAGAGCACTATCAACAAGGTTGACAAGAATGTTTTCATATCGTTTGGCTAATTATACTATAGCTGAAAAGTTTCGCGAAAGGGAATGCATTGACCGTCCTTTGCGTTGCAATACTGTCCTGAAATAATTCCACGAATCACAGGCTTGTCCTTTAGAATTTTGATTCGTTGCCGAAACTCCGCTTTTGCGGAAAAGTATGTCACGTCTGCCTCCCATGTAGCATCATACTTTTTTGATGCATTGATGGGTTGAAGCTTTTCCACAACCAAATAGGAATCATCAGCAACCCATTCAATGTGCGTGGGTATCGGCCCAAGCTCTTCGGATACGTCTGAAGAATACAAATACCAGTTCTTTTTTATACCAGCGCTAAAAATCAATTCGGTTTCAGCCTTAGCAACAGGCTGTGCACTAAATCGAAACGACCAGCGAGCAATTTCTTTCTCTGGATCAGGCGGAGCCAGGTAAAGAAAAAAAAGAATGATACTTATACTCTTCATCGGTATCTTATTTTTTTAGTACTTACTTACCTGCTCCAGCCGCTAGTGTCGTTTGATATTCTGCTGGCACTGGTTCAGCAATAAGTTCATCCAGGGTTTTGTTCCACTGCTTTTCATACTTCTTAAAGTATTTACCGGTAATCTCACCGGTATAGCCGGTATGAATCTGCCGCACATTACCTTTCCGATCGATGATAATTGTGGTCGGGAATGCCATCATCTTATTAAGTGCTGCAAATTTTTCAGAGGCTACTTTCTTGTCGGCAATGCCACCAAAAAGTATATCGTATTCAATACCATACTTTTCTTTTAGCTTACCCAATGTGTAGCGTGCATACTCAAGGTCATCTTTCTGCTCAAAGCCCACGGCAATCGCTTCTACCCCGCGATTTTTATTTTCGCGAAACCAGGGCGCAAGGAAAGTAGTTTGATCCGTACAATTAGGGCACCAGGTACCGATGATATCGATGATTACCACTTTACCCTTGTACTTTTCATCATTCAGGGTGACCGTTTTTCCATCTAAGTCTGGCAGACTAAAATCAAATTTGGTGTAACCTTCTTTTAAAAAAGTAAGTGCATACGGATCGGGCAACTCGGCATCGGCTTCTGCTTCCGCTTCAAATTTTTGATTGAGGTAAATGCCCAACCCAATTTCTCCTTGTAGTTTTTTATCAGCCGTAATTTTTCCTTTCACAAAAAATGGACTTGGGCCAGTAAAGCCAGAAAGATAAAACTCATCGCCTTGCACAGTACCTTCCAACTCGCGTGTGTCGCCTACCACCGACAAGATCACACCCGTAAGTTTGTTTCCCTTTTGTTTAAATAAGGCAACACGGTCAGCTGACTTATCTTTGCTAATAATGTTCACTCTCCATTTACCTGAGAGATTGGCTATAGGTTTTACATCCTTGCCGGGCTCCACAAAGCGATACTTCTTTCCATGCTCAGCCACAAATGGAAGTGAGTTGCCCCGAAAATTAGGAACCAGACTTTTATAAACTCCTGAAAGGCGACCGTCAGTTTCTACTTTGGCGATTAACGCAGCATCATACGTATTCATCTTTACGAAAATAGAATCGCTGCCACGCGGAATAATCACAAATTCATCTCTGCGCGTACCGTTAATCAAAATGAGTTTTAATGCTTTTGATTCATGTTTTATTTCAAAATTGAATGGTACTTTATTTTCGCTTAGAGTGAACTCGCCACGCCACAAACCATTTTTGGCAATTACAATCGGATCGGCAAACGTTAGCTGGCTACTAAATGCCAGCAGAAAAAATAGAATTTTTGTTTTCATGTTATAGTTGGTTTAGGTTTAGTTTAAAGCCACTTTAATTTGTTGTTGTTTAGCCACCGCTTCTACTTCTTTGAATACGCGAAGGAAATTACCACCCCATAGTTTTCTGATTTCTTCTTCGGTGTAGCCACGTTTTAATAGTTCGCGGGTTACGTTAGGCGCTTCGGCTACACTGTTAAAGCCGGTTACACCACCACCGTGATTGAAGTCGCTGCCGAAGCCCACATGATCTATACCAATCAATCGCACGGCATAATCTACCGCATCGAGGTAATCTGTCAGGTGGCTATAGCGCCATTCGTTTCTTGAAAATTCACGATAAGCATCCAGATGTTTTTGATACGTAGCCGCATCTAATTTTTGGCGCGGATCATCTTTCCCGTACGTGATGCCAAACGGCTCCCACACTTGTTTCAGATATGCTTTTGTAAACTCAGAATTTTGCCGCAGGTAAGGTGTAAATGCAGCAATGTGTACTACACCTCCACTAGCAGCAATAGCTTTCAACTCTTCATTGGTAAGATTGCGGGAATTTTCAACACGACCATACACAGCGGAGTGCGATGCAATAACCGGGGCCTTGCTTAGTTGTATGGCTTGAAAAACTCCGGCTGGAGTTAGTTGCGATACATCGATAATGATGCCTAACCGGTTTAACTCATTGATTCCTTTTTTACCAAGATCGGTTAAACCTTTATTCTCATTAGGTTTGTCACCAAAGGCAGCATTGGGTCGCGAAGAATCTGCCCAATCGTTATTGCCTACGTGGGTAAATCCAAATACGCGAACACCTTCTTTGTAATACTTTTCGATGAGCGTAAGATCTTGCCCGAGCGAAAGCGCATTCAGAAAGCTAAGCAAGATGGCGTGTTTTCCTTTGGCAGGGATTCGCTCCAGGTCTTGGGATGTGTATGCAAACTCTAATCGATCGGGGTGTTTAGTAACCCATTGTTTAACACTGGCAAGTTTATTATCAACTTGCTTGCGAGCCAACACGATGTTTTCTGGTGAACGCTTTAGCGGATCAGCAAACAGTGCGATGGTTGCCACATCGAGTTCGCCCCGTTCAAGCTTGGGTAAATCAAGTTGATCTATGGTTTCTTTTCCAGCCTCATTTCCAACTGCATTAAAATCGCTGCGCAGATCAATATGCGCATCAAGGGTGAGTAGATTTTTATGAATAGCCCGTGCCCGTAAAGAATCTGCTTGTTTGTTTTGATTTTGAGCTATTGCCGGAACGCTTAACACCAGCACGGCAACTGTTAGTAGTTTTAGTTTCATAGTTGTTTCTGTTTCCTGTTTTGAGATTTATAATCATCCAGGAGCAGCAACACATGAGCGCGGTAAAGGCTATAAAAATTCTTTAATAAGCCAACGAGATTTATTACCTTACACCTGTGTTAACTTGCCTCTGGCGGGTTGATTTCAAAAAAGGGGGAGGGACTTCTAAACTTTCGCGAGCAAGAATCCCTCTTCCCTTTACACCTAGTCTACCCTCTAGGCGCCTGTCTGAGCATTGGCTACCAGCTTAAGGTCCAGTTCAAAATCATCATAGATTGCCTTATCTCCCAAGTTGTCAAAGAAACTCTTAGACCCATAGCGAATATCATATTTGGTTCGGTCAACTATAATCTTGGCCGTTGCTGTCACTTTCTTTCCATCGTTAACAATAGTGGCTGGAAATTCAACATCATTGGTTTTTCCTTTGATGGTTAATTTTCCTTTAACTAAATATTCGTTACCCGATTTTTGGGTTAAAGAAGTTAACACAAAAGATGCTTTGGGAAATTTGGTTGTGCCAAAGAAATCATCGCTTTTTAAATGCCCTACTAACTTGGCGTTACTATCTTTATCAGTAATATCCGTTACTGTTAAAGAATTAACATCAATTTCAAAAGTACCTTCTTTAACAAGTTTCCCATCGGCTGTCAACTCGCCCGATGCGATGGCAATGGTGCCTGTGTGTTGGCCCGTTACTTTTTTGCCCGTCCAAGTCAAGGAACTTGCTTGCGGATCTACTTTAAATTTAGCGAGTGCCGGAGGTTCGGTGAATGAGAAAAAAGTAATGGCAAACAGTGCCAATACTGCGAGACTGAAAATGGTTTTAGTTTTCATAATTGTATTTGATTAAGTATTAAATTGGTTTTTGATAATTAAAAATTTGAGTGGCGCCAGCCTCACGGATTTGTGAAGTGGACATAAGCTTTAATAGCCTAAAAGGGAGATCAACAACAACAAGTGGTCGGGCATACCGACATGACTTCAAAACCTATAGAGGATTTCGAAGTAAGAACTTTGTGAAGTCCGTGTTGTTCAGTTTGAAGTGTGTTCGTTTTCATGTGTTTCATATTTATAGTTCCCATTAGTTGGGCAGGTTGTGGCACTTATTTAATAATTGCTTATTAAAAGTTGCCAGGGGATTTTCGAGCCTGTCTCTCCCCCCTTCTTTATAAATGTGATGTAAAGGTAAAAACTATTTTCAATTTATCAATAAAGTCTATAGATTTTATAGACTATTTTTACAACCTAGCTCCTTAATCAAAAGTTCCCTAACGAAAACCTTTTCACATGAAACTCAAAAACACTTCTTTAACGCTGGTGCTAACAATAGTTAGTGTTCTTCTTTACGCTCAAAAGCCGACAGACGAAACATTTATCATTGAGAATTATTATAAAGCGAAGTGGGGTTATGCCGAAGAATTCTTAGAACTCTACAAGAAGAATCATTTTCCGCTCTTAAAAAAAGCACAAGAGAAGGGCGACCTGCTCTCAATTAAAATAGAAAAACCACGCCAACATGCCTCAGAAGAAACGCGGTGGGACTATCGGGTTACGCTAGTCTTTAAAAATATTCAGGCTGCTTTCGATCCTAACCTTACAGAGCCTTACAAAAAAGCGCTTTACCCTGATTTAGAGAAACTTAAAAAAGATGAGCAACATCGGTTTGAAATTTTGCTGGCGCATTGGGATGTGGAAGTACAAGCCGTACCATTAGATAAATAATTCAGACATTCATAAGATATTTAGTACTCATGCTCCAGAGGGTTTTTCTAATCATAGTGTTTGTATTAGCAAGTGCTGTCCTAACCAATGCTCAGTCAGCAAACAACTTAAAAGAGTTCGCCCAACTTCTTCCAGGCTTTTACAGCACCGAGGCTATGTGGAAGCAAGACTCCACCTTTAGTCACGTGCAACTTCGCATTGTACCAATTTGGAAGGAAGACCCTGATGGTTATTGGTTTTACCTGGAGCAGGCCGAAGTGAAAAATCTAACAAGACCCTATCGGCAAGTGGTGCTTCACCTCACTACTGATGGTAATAAAATAGTAAGCAGTAATCTTCCCATTAAAAACCGTCTTTCATTTGCAGGTGCCTGGAAAGATGAAGCGCTTCTAAAAAAGCTTGCGAAGGCAGATCTGGACTTTAGTGATTCCTGCAATATATACTTTGAGAAAACTTCGGGGCAAAATTTTGAAGGCGGTACCGGACCCGGTGGATGCCCCAATCAATATCGGGGTGCTGCTTACTTTACCAATGTGAGTATGTTTACGCCAACCAGTTTGGCCAGTTGGGATCGCGGGTGGAAAGCCGATGGACAATTGGCTTGGGGTCCGGCTGCTCACGGCTATACTTTTGATAAAATCTCTGGTTTATAAAACTGATGCACTATTAAAAAATGATAAAAAAAGAAACGGGTCGCTTTTGGGCATTGCTTCCTTTGATAACATTTCTTGTTGTCTACTTGGCAACCTCACTCATATTAAATGATTTTTATAAAATGCCCCTTTTGGTGGCTTTTCTATTCTCAGCTATTGTTGGCTTTGCTCAGTATCCAAAACTATCTTTTGCCAGTAAAACAGAAACGTTTTCAAAAGGGGCCGGAGACTCTGGCATCATGCTGATGATTCTGATTTTTTTATTGGCTGGCGCTTTCGCGGAATTAAGTAAAACAATCGGTGCGGTTCAATCCACCATTAACTTTGCACTCTCCTATCTATCGCCCAGTTTACTAATAGCTGGTTTATTTCTAACCGCGTGTTTCATTTCGCTATCGCTCGGCACTTCGGTAGGCACTGTGGTAGCACTGGCACCCATTGCCGTAGGTCTAAATGAAACTATATCGGGAAGCTTGGCCATTAACCTTGGAGCCGTAGTGGGTGGCGCCATGTTTGGCGATAATCTTTCTATGATTTCTGATACTACCATTGCGGCTACCCGCACACAAGGTGTAGAAATGCGCGATAAGTTTAAGGTCAATTTTATGATTGTACTCCCGGCCGCGATAATTACGTTTATCATATACGCCTTCAGTAACGATCTGGCTCAACCTGTCAGTAATGCGACTTACGAATATTCCATTATTAAAATATTACCCTACATTTTTATTTTCGTAGCAGCCCTGCTTGGTATGAATGTAATCTGGGTTTTGATTTCCGGCATTATGCTTACCCTGCTGATAGGTCTTTATTATGATCTTGGATTTTGGTCTGCCTTGGGCGCACTTAATTCCGGAATGGCTTCTATGTTTGAATTAAGCATTGTTTGTATTTTGATTGGAGGCATTGTTGGTTTAATCCAATATTATGGTGGTATTGATTTTATTATACATCATGTATCGCGTAAAATAAAAAATGCGCGGGGCGGAGAATTAGGAATTTTTTCGTTGACTGCATTGGTTAATATTGCCTTGGCCAATAATACCATTACCATTTTAATTGTTGGACCCTTGGCAAAAACTATTGCCGATAATAATAATGTCGATCCAAAACGAAGCGCCAGTATTCTAGATACCACCTCATGTTTTATTCAAGGATTGCTTCCGTATGGTGCTCAACTTTTGGCTGCCGTTGCTGTTTCAGCCAATCAGGTAACTGCCTTTGAAATTATGAGGTATCTCTACTATCCCTATTTAATAGGAATTAGTACCTTATTATTTATTCTATTCCGCAAACAAAAATTTAATTCCACACTTTCAATTGCTACCTAACATGCCACGCATCTCACCACTACCTGAAGAAAATACTGCTACCGAAGTAAAGATTGCTTATCACCAACATAAAGCAATTTATAACGGCCGCATTACCAACATGAAAGCCACGTTGGGGCACTCGTATAATGCTTTCCAAACCTACATGCAGTGGTACCCGCTCTACGAAGACGTAAAGCGAATTCTGGGTACGCGGCTATCACCGTTATTTGCCTGGGCAATTTCAGAAGCAGCGGATTGCCCGCTATGCAGTACTTTCTTTCGAAAAATTATTATTGATGCGGGCGAAAGCCCAGAAAACTTAGCGCTAACGGTAGAAGAACAGCAACTGCTTACCTTTGGCGCAGCCATCGCCCGGCATAAAGGATTTGTTGCCGATGAAATTTTTGCACCTATTCGTAAAAAATATTCCGACAAGGACATTGTCGTACTCACTGCTTTCGCGGGAATTATGATCGCTACGAATATTTTTAATAACGTCATTCATACTGAGATTGACGAGTATCTGGAACTATATAAGAAAGACGTTATCCATCAATAACTTCAGCCATGTCACTAACAAATCAGGTAGCTTTTATTACCGGGGCCGCACATGGACAAGGCCGTGCTACTGCGCTGGCATTGGCAAAAGAAGGTGTACACATTGCCGCTTTTGATGTAGCAAAACCATTGAGTTACCCCGGTTATGAATTAGCGAAGCTGAGCGACCTGGAATCGTTGAAGCAGGAAGTAGAAAAACTCGGTGCGAAAGCGCTGATCTTTCAAGGCGATGTACGAAACAATGAAGAAGTGCGAAAAGCAGTGGAAGCTACCATTACTACGTTCAAACGAATCGATATTTTATTCAACAACGCGGGCATCTGCGCGTATGGTTTGGCCCATGAACTAACCGAAGAAGCCTGGGACTCGATGATTGATATCAATTTAAAAGGAGCGTGGATTACCGCCCGACATATCATACCGCAAATGATCGCCCAGAAATCAGGAAATATTATCAACAACTCTTCCATCGCAGGGTTGCGCGGCATGAATCGATTGAGTCATTATGCAACGTCTAAGTGGGGACTTGTTGGCTTAACAAAATCATGGGCGATTGAATTGGCCCCGCATAACATTCGAGTAAACTCTATTCATCCCACCGGAGTAAACACACCGATGAACGATGGTCTTGCTGCGTTAGAAGGAAAAACCACCGAAGAAATAGCAGTAGCCTCTGCCGGAAATTTATTGCCCGTGCCGTGGATTGAAACCGAAGATGTTGCGCATGCGGTACTTTATCTTGTCTCTGATAAAGCAAGATTTGTTACCGGGTCACAGTTTGTAATTGATGCAGGATTGCTGACCCGCTAGTATGTCGATCAAACCGAAGCTGAACACCTTCGACCTCACCATGATTGTGGTGAGCGTGGTGATTGGCACTGGCATTTTTCGCACGCCCGTAGAAATTGCACAGAAAGCGGTAGTGCCCACCATTTTTTTTGCAGCCTGGATTGCCGGAGCCATCATCAGTTTGTTCGGGGCGCTTACGTTAGCGGAGGTAGGATCGCGTTATCCAAAAGCTGGTGGGTTCTATAAAATTTTTTCTCATTGCTATCATCCCGCTTTTGCCTTTATGGTGAATTGGATTTCCGTGATTGCCAATGCGGGTTCTAGCGCTTCCGTAGCTATAATTGGATCCGATTATATCAGTCCGCTGTTATTCCCCAATCTTGATCGTGAAACCGGCACACGCATCACCACCATTGCAGCAGTGCTATTATTATATGGATTGAATCTGTTAGGAATTAAAATGGGGGCGCGTACACTCAATCTGTTGATGATCATAAAAATTGGGGTAATTATCTTTTTGATTGGCATGGTGTTTTTTAATCCAGCTCCCCCGCAATCTTCATTGGTCAATAAATTGACAACAGAAGATTCACTAAAAGCTTTTTGGTTGTGTTTTGTTCCGATCTTCTTTACCTATGGAGGTTATCATCAAACCATGAACTTTGGTAGCGATGTGCCGAATGCCAACCGAACGATGCCGCGATCTATTTTTATTGGGATGGCCATTGTGCTCGTGCTTTACCTGTTGGTTAACTTTTCGTATGTGCAAGTGTTGGGTTTTGAAGGGTTGAAAAATTCTCCTGCGCTGGCGGCAGAAATGACAAGCGTTATTTTTGGAACAGCAACCTCAAAAGTTATTTCTGTAATTCTATTTTTAGCCGTGTTGGCGTATGTCAATGCTTCGCTACTCTCTAATCCACGCGTATATTATGCGATGGCGGAAGAAAATGTGTTACCGGCTGCTTTCAAAAAAGTAAATCCTAAAACACAAACCCAGGAAATTGCTTTGAGTGCCTATGTAGCCATCATCATTGTATTTTTATTTGCACTGGGCTCACTGCAACAAATCTTAAACTACGTGATGTTCTTTGATAGCATCGGGCTGATTGCAGCGTGTGCAGCTATTTTTATTCTGCGCAGAAGAGCAAAGCAATCCGGTGAACCAGCGGGTATTTATAAAATGAAACTGTACCCATGGATGACGATTATTTTTATCCTTGGCTATGCATTAGTGAACGTAAGTGTGATGTATTTTGAACCAAGCACTGCTTTGATCGGATTTATTCTTTTTATTGTTGGCTTGCCGTTATACCTTTTATTACAAAAGATTTTCAAAAAAGAAATTAGTGCACCGTGAAAAATTTTACTTTCCCGGTTATGCTGCTAGGCTCTGCAGAACTACTTGGTCAGCCCAAGGAAACAGAATTGAGTGGCAAAGCCTAGACATTCACCTATCTGAAATCTGAAATAGGCCAAAAACAAAATCTAAAAAAATTTATTCAGCGCAATTGGTTTGTCCTGAACTCCCTTGCAGTCAAGCAGGGACTTATTCAATCGTATAAACTGCTGGAAAGTCTGGAAGGAAAAGAGCGGGACTATACAGTCATAGTAGTTTATAATTCCCGCCACGGATATGAGGCTATTAAAGAATCTTTCGAAACAATCAGGTCATCAACAAAAAAAGTTTTGATTGACGGAAAAGATTTGCCCTCGCTCGGAAAGATTGTTAAGTTGGAAAGTGCAATTAAAGAAAGGTAATAAACATTTTTAAACCTCACGGTTAAAAAAGTATGAACTGTCTCATGTTATTATTACTCCTTTCCGTAAGTAGCCTCCTTCAGTGTTCAAGCATGCAAACTCCTGCTTTTTGGAAAAGCCGAGCACATTGAACAACTTACGCTTTTAAAACAAGATAGCGCAGGCATGTCTGCCACCCTTAACAAATAAGTCGCTTTGCTAGCGCTCGCTCTGTAAGCCATTATTGCCTATTATATGTCTTATACGTTTGAATTTGTAAAATTCTTTAATTATTTAGTCTACCAGTTCAATAGAATTTATAAATTGTTAATTTAAATTTCAGATCATGAATCTTTCCAATAAGCCAATAGGCATTTTTTATGAACACCCTACTTGGTTCGGCCCATTGTTTGCAGAACTGGAGCAGAGACAAATTCCATTTGTTAAAATTCCAGCAGAAGCCCACCAGTACGATCCTTTAGAAAAGGAACCACCTTTTAGTTTATTCATTAATCGAATGAGTTCCATTTGCGTGGTCACGTGCAGGGTTATTTTCATGTTACTAATTATTTGTTTCATTTAGAACGATTAGGTGTTCCCGTTATCAATGGATTATCTGCGCAGCAAATCGAAAGTTCTAAAGCCAAACAGCTTGCTTTACTATCAAGCTTAGGGTTTAAAGTTTCCAAAGAGTAAGGATACAAAGGAGCAATATTTTTCATTATTTTATATAGTCTATAGATTTAGTGGACTATATTTGAACGAAATTACCCTTGATTTATGGACTACTCACTCAATTTTGTAGCCTTTATCATTCCGGCCTTCTTCCTGTTTTTGGGGCTTGAATACTGGCTGGCGAAAAAAAAAAGTAAGACCCCACTATTCACTTATGAAAGCTCTATTACCAATATTTCCGTGGGTATTGCAGAGCGGTTATTGAATTTGTTGATAACCGGAAGTTTCTATGGGCTCTACTATTATCTATTCGAACACTTTGCCTTATGGGAAATACCCAACGTTTGGTGGGTATGGATTTTACTTTTACTAGCAACAGATTTGGTGTGGTACTGGTATCATCGTCTGGGCCATGAAGTAAATCTGTTTTGGGGAGCCCACATTGTGCATCACCAAAGTGAAGAGTTTAACTACACAGTTTCTGCGCGCATAACCACCATTCAAGCTGTTGTTCGGAATATATTTTGGTGCCTATTACCATTGGCAGGATTTCACCCCGCGATGGTTATTGCCATTTTGGTTGTTCATGGAACTTACTCCTTTTTTACGCATACCCAAATAATCGGCAAACTCGGCTGGCTCGAGCATATTCTTATTACCCCCTCCCATCATGGAGTTCATCATGCCTCTAATCCAAAATACCTCGACAAAAACTATGGCGATATCTTTGTGTTTTGGGACAAGCTTTTCGGCACTTTTCAGGTTGAAGATGAAAAGGAAAAGCCGATTTACGGTATCACGCATCCGTTAAAAAGTAACAGTTTCCTCTGGCAACACTTTCATTACTATGCCGAGTTATTTGAGGCCTGCAGACGAAGCGGCAGCGTTTGGAAATCGTTTAAAATTGTTTTTGGTAAACCTGATAGCGTTGATGCTACCATTCGAAAAGATCTGGAGAAAAAACTATTGCCTGCTAAGGCGCCTTTCCGATCAACCTTTAGATTCAAGGCGTATCTTAATATTCAGATCATCACCAGTCTGATTAGTCTGTTTTTGTTTACCCTATATTTTAATCAATTAACTTCAGTAGATATCCTTTTTATAAGCATACTTATCCTGATTACGCTAATCAATTGTGGTGCCATGCTGGAGCAACAAAAATGGGTATTTCAAGCCGAGGTAGTCCGGCTACTTCTTGTTTGTACTTACACAAGTATATTGGAACAAAGTATCGGACTTTTTATTGTAAGTATTCTTCTCATTCTCGCATTTTCAACACTTGAACTTGTCGAAAGCAAGTATTACAAGTTCGTTTACGATCATGAAGATTCCAAAACATAGATTACTTGTAATCATAGTTTTGGGTATATATTCCTCGAGTCTTTTCATAAATACGTGCATGGCACAGCAGCCAGATTCCTTGAAGAGGATCTGGTTAATTGACCTTGAAATAAGACCGAGAACAGAATACCGCGATAACTATATTTTATCACCTACCGATTCAGTAATTCCTGACTTTCACATCAATCAACGAAACAGACTAAGAATAAGCTATCAGTCAGAAAGAATTAAACTCATGGGTTCTTTTCAGGAAATCCATCTGTGGGCCAAATCAGATAAAGCATCCACGGTAGGCAGTATCAATTTTTATGAATTGTTTGCCGAACCCAGGATTACGGATAAGTTGTCAATTCGAATCGGAAGACAGGGCGTGTTGCTTGATAATGGTCGCATTTTTTCTGATGCTCCCTGGGCACAGCAAGGAAGGTCGCACGAAGGCGTTAGGATCATGCATAAGATCAAAAATACCTATAATGATTTATTCTTGCTATTTACCCGCCCATATTCTGATAATTATGATAAGGCCTATTCACCGGTGTCCTCCCATCAGTATAAGTACATGATTATCCATCATCTGAAATTTAAAACTGGAAATTACCTGAGTTTAATAACGAATAATGTCGTTGAATTTTTAGAGCAGCAGGATCTTGATAATAAATACAAGCGAATTACCACAGGGGGCAGAATAGAATGGGAAACGAATAATGTGTATGTTACTTTAAATGGTTTTTATCAATTTGGTAAAAATGCGATGCAGCAGCGTATCAGTGCATATTATCTTCAACCCGAATTAAGAGTACGGAACAATAAAACTACGTTGCGATTGGGTGCCGAAATATTAAGTGGCAACAAGAGCAATGGAGGGCGAACAATCACTCAGAATTTTGATATCTCCTATGGTGTAGCCTGGAAGTTCATGGGAAATATGAATTTCTTCACTCGTTTCCCAGCCGATGTAGGAGGCAAAGGATTGGTAAATCCTTACCTTTTTGTAATACAACAGTTCCATCCAAAATTCTCTGCAAAAGTAGATTTTCATCTCTTTGCCAATCAATATCAGTTGGAAACCTCCAATGGAGAATTCTTAAACAAGTATCTGGGTTTTGAAAATGATATTTCTTTTAAGTATAAACCCATGAAGCTATTGGAATTAAATTATGGATTCTCATATTTAATCGCTCAAAAAGAAATGGAAGAACTTAATAAAATCATCAATCCAGACAAGATTTCTGTATGGAGCTACCTCATGATTTCTTACACCTTCCAACTTCTAAATCATTCAAAATAAAGAAATTGATTTTTTGAAAACAGCAAGAATCAGGTTTGTGATCGAACCGTCTCATCCTACCTTTGTCAGGAAATGTTCTCTCATTCCGAATTAGATAAACAAGAACTTCGAAAGCTTATAAAAAATCAATCCATTACGCTGGCAGGCAATAGTCGATTGAAGATTTATGGATTCCTATTCTGCAAATCTGGTAGACGAATGAAAAAACAGAATCGTGTGTTTTTTGTTTCAGAAATAGAAGCTTTGAAAAACGGGTATCGGCCTTGCAGAAACTGTACATACAAAAAGTATCAACAATGGATTTATTCAATACAGAACAGGTAACTAATTTGTTGCCCTTTGATGGCGAGGTGGAATATTTTGGAAAAGTGATGCACCCCGAAAAAGCACAACACTACCTGCAGCAACTTCTTACCACTATCGAGTGGCGGAATGATGAAGCTGTTATTTTTGGTAAGCATATCATTACCAAACGCAAGGTGGCCTGGTATGGCGATCGGGATTTTTCGTACACCTACTCGAATATTACCAAACAGGCATTACCCTGGACACCCGAATTACTGGCACTAAAGAATCTTTGCGAAAAGATAACAGGCGCTACCTACAATTCGTGTTTGCTTAACCTCTACCATACAGGCGAAGAAGGTATGGCGTGGCACAGCGATGATGAAAAAACTTTAGGGCATCACGCAGCCATTGCTTCTTTAAGCTTTGGCGCCCCTCGCAAATTTGCTTTCAAGCATAAGCAAACAAAACAAACCGTTTCAATCATTCTTGAAGCAGGGAGTTTGTTGGTAATGCAGGGCGCTACTCAGGCTAACTGGCTACATCGGTTGCCGCCTACTAAAAAAGTTACAGAGCCCCGAATCAACTTAACCTTCCGGTTAATGGTTGCTTAACGCCTCGGCTTTTAATAAATCGTTTATCTGATAGCGGTCGTCTGTTGTAGTACGTTGCAAAGCCTGCAATAGCGCAACAACATTTGGCAGTCCTATTTGCTGGCTCCATTCAAAAGGTCCAAATGGATAGTTTGTTCCTAACTTCATTGCACGGTCAATATCCTCCCGGCTTGCGGTTCCTTCGGCTGCCGTTATATAGGCTTCATTAATGATCATGCAAATGATACGCGGGGTAACAAAGCCAATTTGATCGGCCACAACCTCAACGCGTGTGGCCAGGTTGGCGCACGTTGTGGTAAGCACCTGTCGGGCATTGTTATTCAAAACACAAACCTCCAATACCTCGCGCTTTAAAAACGTGGGTAGCCCACAAAAACCAATAACGCAGCCGCTGGGCACGGCCCGCGCACAGGCCGCAAGCGATGTAAAGGTTGTATTCAAAAAAACGGGCACGCGCGTGTGTTGGTACAGGTCACTACCCTCATCCGGTTGTGGTAAAAAGTCAAAAACAACCTCCGCCCGCTCCAACTTAGCTGCCACATGCGCGTGCTGTTCAGCAAAATCGTACGAATGTTGCTCTCCAAATTTCTGCCTGCACTCCAGCAGATTTGCCGCGCTTCCAATTACCAGAATGTTCATGCGGGTTTATGTTTTGCGATTACCGATATTTGATCAAAAGTAATACACGTAAACACTATGCCAAAAGAAGTAATCTACTCTGCCCATGCGCCCGAGCCCATTGGGCCCTACAGCCAGGCTATAAAAATCGGCTCTATGCTCTTTGTTTCGGGGCAAATCGCTATCGATAAAGCCTCTGGTAAAATAATTACCGATACCATTGAAGCCGAAACCAACCAGGTGCTGAAAAACCTCGAAGCCGTACTACAGGCAGCCGGTATGGATTTTACACACGTGGTTAAGTGCTCGATTTTTTTAAAAGATCTGGGGCAGTTTCCGGTGGTGAATGAAACATATGGTAAAAAATTTAATGCGAATCCTCCTGCACGCGAAACAGTAGAGGTGAGTCGCCTGCCCAAAGATGCGAACGTAGAAATTTCGTGCATCGCGGTGAAGTAATTCCTATACCTTTGCTCCTTATTCTCATTCGTTAATGAAACCTGTTCGCGTTCGTTTTGCCCCCAGCCCTACCGGTGCCCTGCACATAGGTGGTGTGCGCACGGCAATTTACAACTACTTGTTGGCTAAGCAAACCAACGGCACCATGATACTCCGGATTGAAGATACGGACCAAACACGTTTTGTGCCGGGAGCCGAGGAATATATCTTAAAGGCGTTGGAATGGGTAGGCATTAAAATAGACGAGGGCGTAGGCGTGGGTGGCCCGCACGCACCCTATAGGCAATCGGAACGAAAATCCATTTACCATCAATACGCACAGCAACTGCTTGCCGATGGCAATGCCTATTATGCCTTCGATACGGAGGATGAACTTGAGGCCATGCGTAATCGCCTGAAGGCGGCCGGTTCTTCCAACCAGCAATACAGTGCCACCACGCGGATGATGATGGATAACTCCCTTACCTTACCGGAAAGCGAAGTGCAACGCAAACTTGAGTCGGGCCATCCGTACGTTATCCGGTTAAAGGTTCCGGACTCTGAGGAAATTCACTTACATGATTTAATTCGGGGCGAAGTAAATGTGCACACTTCGCAGATAGATGATAAGGTACTGATGAAGTCGGATGGAATGCCCACCTACCACCTGGCCAATGTGGTTGATGATTACCTGATGCAGATTACCCACGTAATCCGGGGCGAAGAGTGGTTGCCATCGGCACCCTTGCACGTTTTATTGTATCGGTTTTTGGGGTGGGAAAAACAAATGCCCCAGTTTGCGCATTTGCCTTTGCTCTTAAAACCGGATGGCAACGGCAAGTTGAGCAAGCGCGATGCTGACAAAGCCGGCTTTCCACTATTTCCTCTTAATTGGATTGATCCAACCAGTGGCGAATTGTCTAAAGGATTTCGAGAGTCGGGTTATTTGCCCGATGCCTTGCTTAACTTCCTCGCCTTTCTGGGGTGGAATCCGGGCACGGAACAAGAAATATTTTCGCTGCAAGAATTAACAGCTGCCTTTTCTGTTGACCGCATTGGCAAAGCAGGAGCTCGCTTCGATATTCACAAAGCACAATGGTTTAACCAACAATACCTTAAAAATAAATCCAACGAAGCGCTGGCCGCCTACCTGTTGGCCGCACTTCCGCCAGGAGCAACATGCACTCCCAACAAAGCCGAAAAAATCTGCGGCCTGTTAAAAGACAGGGTAACCTTTACGCACGACTTTGCGCTGCAGGCTCAATTCTTCTTTGAAGCACCCACTGCCTACGATCAGCACGTGGTGAGCAAAAGGTGGAATGACGATGCCATTAAAGTTTTAACTGCCTACAGCCATGCCTTGAGCTCGCTAACCGGATTAACAGCAGAAGTTGCAAAAACCACGTTGGAAAATGTAACAGCTACGTTGGGTATTGGTACCGGCAAAATACTGCAAGCACTACGCGTAGCCATAAGTGGCGCGGCATCGGGCCCCGATCTTATGGTTTCGATGGAAATCTTAGGAGCACCCGAGGTGGCAGCCAGAATTAACCGGGCGTTATCAACTTTACCAAAAGTATAATGGCAAAGAAAAAATCCAAGCCGGGCAAAAAGCAAAGTAAACCCCGCGTTCATAAAGAGTTGTCGGGCTTTGAGGTTTCTATCGATCAATTTGGTGAGCTAAAAACCAACATGGCCATTGAAAAACTTAACGAGTTCTTAAATGAAAATGTGGACGATAAAAAACTTGCCGAGCGTGAGGATTATGAAAAACTAAAGCAACCAAAAAAGAAAAAGCCGTAAGCGCCCACTCCGGCAAAACCCGGTTACGAAGCCTTCCGTTAATTGCTACAAACGCATTCAACACCATGGCAACCTCGCACGTAATCGACTACCAGATTAAAGGTGAAAGCATTCAAATTGTAGAAATTGAGTTAGACCCGCAGGAAACCGTAATTGCAGAGGCGGGGGCGATGCTCTTTATGGAAGATGGAATTCAGTTTGAAACAAAAATGGGCGATGGGTCCAATCCCAATCAAAGCATTTTTGACAAACTGCTGTCGGCTGGCAGCCGGGTGTTAACGGGCGAGTCGCTTTTCATGACTCATTTTACCAATCGCGGAAGTCGCAAGGCTAAAGTAGGTTTTGCAGCTCCCTATCCCGGTACAATCATTCCGGTTGACCTGGCCACCAGCCGCAACAACGAGTTAATTGTACAGAAGGACGGCTTTCTCTGTGCGGCTTTTGGAACCAAACTTTCCATAGCGTTTAATAGAAAAATCGGTGCCGGCCTGGTGGGTGGCGAAGGGTTTATTTTACAAAAGTTGCAGGGCGATGGTAAAGCCTTTGTACATGCCGGTGGTACGGTTATCGAAAAAACTTTGAATAATGAAACGCTGCGCGTAGATACCGGGTGCGTGGTGGCTTTCGAATCGCACATTGATTTTGATGTAGAAACAACCGGTAGCCTAAAGTCCATGATTTTTGGAGGTGAAGGAATTTTCCTCGCAACGTTGCGGGGCACTGGTAAAGTTTGGCTTCAATCCATGCCCATACGTAAATTAATTCAGGCACTTGCGCCTTATGGCCGTAATGCACGTAAAGAATCCAGCTCTCTGCTCGGTAACTTCCTGGAATAAGCGCGGCATTATTAATTCACGTAAGCCAAAGCTGCAAAAGCTTACTATATTGTAAGCTTAAGTTATAGGTCATGTCGCTTATTAAAATTGGTTTGATTCGGGAAGGAAAAAATCCGCCCGACAAGCGCGTACCCTTTACGCCAGCCCAGGCCGAAGAAATTGAACAGCGCTTTCCGCAAGTAAAAATTGTTTGCCAACAAAGCGACATCCGCTGCTATTCCGATGCCGAGTACGAGGCCCGGGGGATTGCCATCCAGCAAGACGTAACCAATTGCGATATTCTGATGGGAATAAAAGAAGTGCCCATCAATCAACTAATCCCGGATAAAACGTACCTTTTTTTTTCGCACACTATTAAAGCCCAGCCTTACAACCGCAAGTTGCTGCAAACTATACTGCGCAATAATATCCGGCTTATCGATTATGAAGTACTGAAAGACACGCAGGGAAACCGCCTGGTGGCTTTTGGTCGCTATGCCGGAATAGTAGGTGCTTATAACGGCTTGTGGGCCTATGGTAAACGGTTCGGGCATTTTGAGTTGCGCAGAGCTTTTGAGTGTTTCGATATTAACGATCTTAAACTTGAATTGCGAAAAGTTAATCTGCCGCCAATAAAAATAGTTTTAACAGGAGCGGGCCGCGTAGCAAAAGGCGCCATGGAAACGTTGGACACAGCCGGAATTCGTAAGGTTAATCCTTCTGATTTTCTACACCAAACCTACAGCGGGCCGGTATATACCCAATTGAACAGCGCAGCGTATCACCAGAAAAATGGTGGTGGATCGTTCAACCGCGATGAGTTTCATCGCAACCCAGAACGATACCATTCTACCTTTACCCAGTTTACAAAAGTTGCTGATATCCTACTGGCCGGGGCCTATTGGAACCCCAACGCCCCCGTACTATTTACGCGACAAGAAATGCTTGCCCCGGATTTTAAGACCAAAGTAATAGCCGACATTACTTGTGATATTAATGGATCAGTTCCAAGCACCATCCGGGCCAGTTCTATTCCGGAGCCGCTCTACGATTACGATCCCGCTACCCATGCAGCATACCCGGTAAACTCTCATCCCAACTTTGTAACCGTTATGGCAGTGGACAATTTACCGTGCGAACTTCCGCGCAGTGCCTCGGAAGAATTTGGGCGCGACTTAATAGACCGGATTCTGAAACCGCTTCTTTTTGAAGACAAAGAAGAAACAATTAAACGTGCTACTGTAGCCGAGAATGGAAAACTTACCTCTGGGTTTAACTACCTGTCGGAATTTGTAAATGCAAAAAACTAATTGCGGCCATGCTTTTATACAACGTAACCTTCGGTATTGACAAACAAATTGAGTCGGAATGGCTCGAGTGGATTAAAGCCAACTACATTACAAAAATCAAAAACACGGGGCTTTTTACAGAATTCAAAATTTACAAAGTACTAACGCACGATGAAGAGAATAGTGTTTCGTATAGCATCCAGTGCTTTGCGCCCTCTATTGAGAATGTGGTGTTGTATCTTAATGAATTTGCCCCTGCGGTAGTTGAGGTGCACCGCCAGCAATTTAAAGACCAGCACGTGGCCTTTAACACCTTGTTGCAAGAAGTTTAAAGTTGGTTCAGTCGGTGGTTAATCTGCTCCGCCTCAAGGTGGCAGTTGATCCATTCTGAATCCAGCCTTGCTCCATAGCCCTCATAAAATGTTATTGCTGGTTTGTTCCAGTCTAGCACCTGCCACATCATACCTGTGCAATTGGCATTTAAGGCTTGCTGCATCGTAGCTTCAAACAATGCCTTCCCTAATCCGCGCCCGCGCATCGCTTCCGTTACTATAATGTCTTCCAGGTAAAGCCGCTTGCCCTTCCAGGTGGAGTAGCGGTAATAATACAGTGCTAAACCGTGGATGCCTGCAGTGTCTTCCGCCACGAAAAAACCAAACAACGGGTTGGCACCAAAACCATCCAACTCCATTTGCTTTATGTTATTGGTAACTTCGTGCGGGGCTTTTTCAAATACCGCCAGTTCTACAATCAATTCAAAAACCCGCGGCAGATCTGCCTTGGTTCCAATTCTTATTTGCATAGATAAAAATAAAAAAGGGCCTGCAAGAGGCCCCTTCTAATATTGCAATACAGCTTAATACTCCCAAAGATTATGCTCCTTCTCCATCAGGCGCATTTCTTCTTCCCATCGGGCAAATACCGATTCGCCATAACTCCGGCCATTGCGCTCATAAATTTGCTGAATGGAGCGGTCATCCGGGTTTTCAACTTTGTCGATTACTCCTCTGAACAACCTCAGCTTAAAGGCATCGGTAAACGTGCGGTTCTCAGCAGGATTGTAGCGATTACGCCACAACACTTTATCACGCTCTTTGTAATCCTTGCTATGGGCTGTCTTTTCCACCACATTATAAAAATCACGGTAGTTAATAAAGGCAATGGGGTTAATGGTTGTTTCGCCCGAGCGTTGTGCCAATAAACCAATGGATTGAATATCATAATACAATCTCGACCTTCTTTTATCGAAAATCACATCTTCAATGATGGTAATGGCTACAATATTATCCTTAGTAAAGTACTCCGTTTGCGAAGGCGCCAGTTCCCACCATTGATTGTCGGTAGGCAAATGGTTTTTGTTATCGTTCCGAGTGGACTGATAATTCTTGCCGTTGTAGCTGGCCGTTTCGTTAGTGAAGTACGATTTCTTCGCATCGAAAGGCGGCTCAATAACAGCCTGGTTACTAACCAGAATTTCTGAAGCTGGCCGTACATTTTTAAGCGAGTCATCGTAAGCGGTTATAGCACCACTCTGAATACTCTTAATCAAAAAGTTGGTTAAGTCAGACTGGGCCGACTTAAAGCCGGCATTTTGTTTCTCGCCCAAGTCAACAGTGCGCCATACCCGAAAGCGATAAAGCTGCTCGTAGTACGGGATTTTCTCCGTAGAGTTTGGGTTGTAGATTGTATCAGGTTGCGCATACGCTGCACCCGCCAAGCCAAAAGACAGAATTGCTATTTTAACAAGTTTCATTTTCTTTGAGTGTTATTTACCCATCACGTAAACGCCTTCCAGTTTTGCGTTTACCGGTTTCGCATCGTTATCGTTCGGATCCCACGTAGAGCGCACAACCTGAACATTATAGATTGAGAAGCTATCGCCCGGACGTAAACCATACTTAGCCAGTTCTATCGTACCAGAAGTTAAGGTTATCGGGGTTTTGCCTGTAATCTGTAATGTCATTTGAGTAACGCGGTAACCGGCATCTTTCGCATTCTGACGCTTGAAAGTTTCGTCTGAAATTTCTGGAACCAGCCGTACAATAGATGTTCCGGGAGGGATACCCTTTTTAACATCGTATTCGCCATTGCCAACCATTAGTTTTGGATAAGGGCTCGGAACAGCCTTAGCTTTAAATTGCTTTACTTCAATCTGAGAACCATTAACCAATACGCGCACATCCATTTGCGGACGGGTAGGAATCAATACAAATTTACCTGAGCCTTCAGGAATAACCTTGCCCTGATCAGCCGGAACCTGCAGGGAGATACCAGATGATTCTGTCAATCCTTGTACGCTTACTGACATTTCGTTACCGCAATCCAGATAGAGGGTACTGGCGCTTTCCGATTCAAACTTAGCAACCGGACGAGCCACTTTGTAGCGAACTACTTCTTCGTAAGGTTTACCCTTTACATTAATCTTCACTTTGTACGACATGTCGGCCAAGCCATTCTTATCGTACGTACCTCCCGATGTTCTGAATTTAATCTTACCCATTTTAATACCGGTAACCTGATCTACATCTACTTTAACCGGTTGGCCATCTTTAAACATTTCAGGCTCTTCATCCGAAGCAGCGGCAATAAATAAATCAGCCGAATATTCCTGGCCGGCAACCAATGTATTCGATTCGGCACGCACCATAGGTACTACCTTATTGAATTTAATAGTAGAAGCATCGGCTCTTTTGAAGAGGGTATCTAACGCAGCCCGCTCGTATTCCAGAATTTCTGTTTGCATCTGGCTGAGTGTTGCAATGGCTCCCATAGTTGGAGTTAACTCAAACGAAAACTGAAGGAAGGTTTTATCCAACTGGTTCGTATTATCCTTAAACTTTTCATAGTCCTCGGCTTTCCGCGTTAACTTTGGAAACGGCTGCTTAAGCGCCATTATCTTGTTAAGGTTGCTTACATATTCCGTTAGTTTGCGTTCGTAGGTAATACCTTCTTCAGGTTTTTGGCTATCGAGCATCAACTCTTCTGAACGGTTCGTATTCAACACTAACTCTTCGCCTTCTATGGCTCGGCCATCGGGCTCAGTTGACATTTTCTTCTTCAACTCATCCAGGTACACGACCATCTCTTTGGTAATCTCGCGAATCTGTTTCGCCTGTTGCTTGGAGGCTTCTGCACGTTCATCCTGGTTTGCTCCAAGAATGTCGCTAAGTTTTTTCTCATTGGCTGCGTCTGTTTCTTTGACCAGCTTAACCAGGGTGTCGTCAATGATGGCGAATTTCTCCAATACCGCATTACTTACGTTAAGCGCAAGGAGCGCAGTAAGTACGAGGTACATCATACCAATCATCTTCTGCCTGGGTGTTTCCTTACCACCTGCCATTTTTTATTCCGTTTTAGTTTAAAACTTTAATCTCAAAATAATTTGTAAGGCTTAGTTTGCTCCGCCTTTCATAGCTGAGAGCATACCTCCGTACACTTTGTTAAGAGCCGTAATGTTAGAGGTAAGGCTGCCTAACTCTGTTGTAAACTTGGCTGTGTTTTCACCCACTTTAGAAAGTCCCTGCATAGCACCTGTAAGGCTTTCATAAAACTTGTTCATGTTCTTCACGTGCGAATCGGCATCTTTCAACTCCAATTCGTAGATGGTGTTAAGTGCAGCAAGGTTCTTGGTAACTTTTTGAACCTGTGCATGGTATTCACTGGTATCTTTCGATGCATCGGCCATGGCGGTTACAGCTTTCATAGCAGTGCCGTAAGACTTATTCATTTCAGTTAATGCTGAAGAGGCAGCCTGTACATTCTTGGCATATTCATTAGTAGCAACGGCCGCATTAGAAAGGTTGCTCATTTGCGAAGCCGAGGTAGCCAGGTTCGTTAACCCTTTGCCCAGGTTATCCAACAGGTTTTGATCCACCTTGGCGGTCTTCAACATTTCATCAATTTTGAGAAGCGGAGATTCTCCCGCAGGACGGTTGCTGATGCGGGTAGCTGTTTGGTTTACCGGCCCTTCGTAATCTTCTGCCAGTTCGGGGTAAACTTTAGACCAATCCGGTTCGTCATGCTTGGGTTCAAATGCACTTAAGAAGAAGATACCCGCCTCTACGCTCAAACCGATCATGAGCATCGCGTTAGCACCTTCTAAGTGAAGGATTTTGAAAAGAGCTCCGATAATTACAACCGCTGCGCCAATACCATAAACTTTGGGCATAATGGTTGCGAAGAATAATGCGACAAATCCGCCTTTTTTCTTTGCCATGGTTCTGTGAGATTTAAGTTTAGTCTGTTTTAAATTTTAAATATAACCAGAGTTTTTAGTTATTGAAATTCAGCCCCGGATGAACGGCCCAGATTGGTCATAGCACAACGAAATCCAATGTAGGCACGGGTTGAATCTTTATACTCATATGTTCTAGTTCCGGTTTCCAGGTAATACGCAACATCTTTCCACGAACCTCCACGAACCACTTTACGCGCATTATAATTTTGTTTTGAGTTTCCTTCTCGGTCATACGCACGCTTGTCGATAAACTGCGGGTTCAGATCCCAAACGGTTGGCACGCTGGCAGGATTGAAATCATCTAAACACCACTCAGAAACATTGCCGGCCATATCTACCAGTCCGTAGTCGTTAGGGAAATAAATACCTACCGGAGCGGTATAAGCGAATCCATCGTCATAAAAGTTACCACGACCAGGCTTAAAGTTGGCAAGCATACATCCTTTTGAGTTACGGATGTAAGGGTTACCCCAAGGATATTTTGCCATGTCACGACCACCGCGGGCTGCATATTCCCACTCGGCTTCAGAAGGCAGGCGGAAAGCAGGCATGGGTGGCTGGCCACCGTTTACCTGGCGCCATTCGTTCAGGAATGCAGTACGCCATTTCCCAAAAAATATAGCTGCTTCCCAACTTACACCCACTACCGGGTAATCTTTATAGCCAGGATGTTGCCAGTAATAATCCACCAACGGGTCGCCCATGTGGTGTGAGAAATCTTTCATCCACACGGTTGTGTCGGGGTAGTATTTTTCACGAAACTCCTGCTGACCAATTTGCTGAAAGTTGGTTAATCCTTCGGCTCCGTTTGGATCGAGGAAGAAGGTAGTGAACTGAAGATATTCGTCATTGGTAATCTCCGTTTCGTCCATGAACAACGGGCCAATAGTAATTTGCTTGTTAAAATTTATTTGAGTGGAAGCCGGATCTTCATCGGCCTGCCCCATGTGGAAAGTTCCTGCCGGGATGGGCACCATTCCATAAGGAATTACCATTGACCAGCCTTCTCTACGCTCCAGGGTAGATTGGCCTACCACCTCGCCCCGGGCATCGCCACCTTTTTTGCCGCCAATGCCGAGAAGGCCGCAGCCCCCTGCCAGGGATCCTGCGCATAGAATTAAAGCATAGTACAGAACCTTTGGAGAAACTCTTTTCTTCATACTTATCATGTTATTTCCGGTCTTTCGGTTTAGTATGCCAACGATACAGACCCGAAAGTTATTCTTTTTCACCTTGTTTTTAAAAACCTGAAGTACCAAATTCAATAAAATCTACAAAAAACCAAAATACCCGGCCCGCTTAATGCCGATACCGGGGTGTGCGAACTATCTTTTTACCAATATTGGGATTTACCGGCAACTCGTAGGTTAGCAGGATTTCGTGCGACAAAGGTTGCTTAGCCTCCCTGTCTTTAACAATAACGTCCATACCATACCCCACCTTTAGCGCGCGGTCTTTTAATAGACTATACCCCAACATTACAATGGCTGCCTCAGACTGCCTGAAGGAAAGGCCGCCCCACATTTTTTCTTTATAGTAAGCAAGGCCGCCCACATCAAAAGTTGTTTTGGTAAAGTCTGATTTTATAAGTGTTGAAAACTGTAAACGCAAATCAAAATTTACCTGGTAGTAATAACCTCCCGTTACATACATGTGAGGTTCCAGCGAACTGCGTTGACTTACGCCAAAGTCGAAGGTGGATTTAATAAGGTGATTAAAACTTACACCTGCATAAAACTTTTCGCGTTGCATAAATACCCCCGCTGCCAAATCGGGGCGTACTTGTGAAGTTTTACCAGCCTGGTCTTTCAAGAGTGGGTCGTTCGGATCGATGTACCGATACAAATCAAAATTTAATGTTTGCGAATACATGCCAGCTTTTAGGCCGAAGCTGAGTTTGGTGTCTTTTAATGCCAGGTTGTAAGCAAAGGACGCCTGCGCCTCCAGATTATTAAGTGCGCCCAGCCGGTCGTTTACTATATAAGCTCCAACCCCACTTCGCATCTTATTTAAAGGTGATGACATGGAGATAACCTGTGAGGTTGGCGCTCCGCCATCACCAAACGTGGGAACGTACCCAGCCCACTGGCTGCGGTGGATGGCTGTAAATTTGGTAACACCTTCGGCCCCCGCATAGGCAGGGTTATAGTATAAGGTGTTAAACATATAATGCGTAAACTGCGGGTCTTGCTGACCTTGGGCGGCATTAAAAATGAGTAGTGCCAGCGGAAGTAAAAAATGGAATTTCTTCACGGGGTATCTCAAACAGGTCTTAAAGATAAGCCAAATCTTATTATACTTTCAAAACCAATGTAATTAAAGTGTAATAAAATCTGGTTATAGGTAAAAACGTAACTGTTAATTAGTTATTTGATTCCGTTGGCTGCTTTTACATAAAGTTCAAGGGCGCCTGTCATGGAAGGTGCGTTGGGCAAGGGTGCTTCAATGTCCAGAATAAGGTTGGCATCGCGCACCGCCTTGGCAGTAGTGGGCCCAAAGGTGGCAATTCGGGTATTGTTCTGTTTAAAATCAGGAAAGTTAACAAACAACGAGCTTATACCTGACGGGCTAAAGAAAGCAAGGATATCGTAATAGACATTTTTTAGGTCGCTGAGATTGGCCGCTACCGTTTGGTACATGATGGCTTCCGTAAAGTTAAATCCGTTGGCTGTTAAAAAATCCGGAATGTCGTTCTTGCGGATGTCCGAACACGGGAAGAGAAATTTTTCGTTCTTATGTTTCTTTATAATCTCCAGCAAATCTTTTGTGTCTTTTAAGCCTGAGAAGATTTTGCGTTTACGGATTACAATGTACTTCTGCAGATAGTTGGATGTTTGATCGGAGATGCAGAAGTACTTCATATCGGGTGGCATCTCAAGTTTAAGTTCGCGACAAATAGAAAAGAAGTGATCTACTGCGTGGCGGCTGGTAAAGATGATAGCCGTATGTTGTAGTATATCTACTTTTTGTTTGCGAAAATCTTTAATGGGTACCGCTTCGACCTGAATGAATGGACGAAAGTCTATTTTAAGGCCGTATTTCTCTGCAAGTTTAAGGTAGGGTGAATTTGCATCGGTGGGAGCCTCCTGTGTGACTAAAATGCTTTTTACTTTTCGCATTCTGTCCGTAGCAGTTTCTGTCATATCAACACGTGTCGGGGTTCGGCTTTTAAAACAATAACACTTTACCTAAAATTATCAACGGAATAATTTCAGATGCGCAAAGGTATGAAAATAAATGAAAAACCGGGAGACTTGTGCGGCCCAATAATTTAATAAAAAGAAATGCACTGCCTGCCAGCGAACTGATGCATGCCATTAGGAATAAGGTGGCATAACCCGATGGTGTTGCAACGCCCAGCATAAAATAAACTACCAGTGTTACTCCCGTTAAAAGTGAAACAATGAATAGGAATCTTACAAAATGAAAAAAGTGAAAACGTACTGTATCGCGCAAACCAAAAAGACTTGAACACAAAAAAATTAGTACAAGGCGCAGCAAGAGTATTACAAACACACCGGCTGCCAATGTTAACCAGGCAGCAAATGCACCTGCTGTAGTGGCAGGTTCAATTAAGGTAGCAAGATAAAATCGGTCTCCCGAGTATTTAAATAAGATTAACACGAGCAGCCCAACCAAAAAACTAATTACCGCAAAAAATATCAGGTTAATACTGGCTCCTATTCTTCCAGTGCTGGATGCATCATCGCGCTCTTGGGCCGAAAACAATTTTATCACATTGAGGTAATCGAACATTAACGAGGGGCTTGCCCGGTACAGGCTCACTAAAAAAATAAAAACCAGCAACACGGCTACAATGGTAAAGTTATGGAAGTAAGTGGGTGGCCTGAGTGGATTACTGGCATCTTCTTGTAACTGGATTTTTGCTTGCCGAAATGTTTGCAACGAATGGAGCTGAGGCTGGTACACACTTAACCAAGCGTTGCCTTTGTAAACCCGTAACAAACTGTCGGCATCTATGCGAAGGGTATCTTGTGCCTGCCATTGCAACGTACCGTTAACAAAAACACTGTAACAGTGTCGGTTAACAACCACCAAATAACTCCCTTGCATGGCTGCATCTACACCAAAGTGAATAGCCTGCACGGTCTGGTTACGATAGGGTTGATAACCAGCCTCGGTACTTACCAGCCATGTGGACTTTAAGCTGCTAAGGTCCGGTTGGGCAAACAAGGCTGTAGATCCCAGTAAGAAGTACAAAAGCGTGCATCGAATCATGAAGGAGCAAAAATATTACGAATCCTGGTTAGCACGAAATCTAAATTTTGCAATCCTATATTTGCTTGCATGGGTGGAGTTTATATACATGTGCCTTTTTGTAAACAAGCGTGTTACTATTGCGATTTTCATTTTTCAGTAAACACCACGCAGCAAGGCGAATTGGTTGATCAGATTGCGCGCGAACTGGAGTTGCAGAAAGACTACCTGCAAGAACCTGTGCAAACCATATATCTGGGCGGAGGCACACCCTCGTTGCTCACCACATCTCAACTGGAAAAAATTCTGAATACCGTTTACAAACATTTTTCAGTGGCCTCGCTTCCGGAAATTACACTCGAAGCCAACCCGGACGACCTTTCGGTAGAAAAACTAACAGCGCTGAAACAATCCGGTGTTAACCGGCTTAGCATTGGCATTCAAACTTTTCAACCCGAACTGCTTCGGCTGCTAAACCGGGCGCATTCGGTGGCCGATGCCCACCGCTGTGTGGAAGCAGCACGGCAGGCTGGCATTAACAACCTTAGCATTGACCTGATGTTTGGATTACCCGGCCAAACAACTTCCTTACTAGAGGCCGACCTGGCAACCGCCTTGCAGGTAAACCCTCCGCACATTTCGCTCTACTCACTTACAATAGAAGAAAAAACTGTGTTTGGTAACTGGGCACGTAAGGGCAAACTGCAGCAAGTTAACGAACCCGAGGCTGCGCGGCAGTTTGAATTGGTAATGGAAACCCTTGATGCGGCCGGATACCTGCAATACGAGATCTCCAATTATTGTCGTAGCGGATACGAGTCGAAACACAATAGCAGCTACTGGCAGCGCAAAAAATACCTGGGGGTTGGGCCCAGCGCCCACTCATTTAACGGCAACACCCGCCAGTTTAACATTCGTAACAACGCACGTTACCTGCAACAACTGAAGCAAGGCGTTATTCCGTTTGAGCTTGAAGTGCTTACGCCCGAAAATAAGATTAATGAATACATCTTAACTACACTTCGAACCGCTGCCGGTTGCAACCTCGGGTTTCTGCTAAAAGAATTTGGTTTCAACCTGCTTACCGCGCACCCCGCGGCCATCCAACAGATGCTTGCCCAACAACAAATAACCCTTGATGGGGGCTTGCTAAAACTTACCCGGGCAGGCAAGCTTATAGCCGATACCCTGGCTGCCGAGTTGTTTGCCTTAGAAAAATAGACTTGGATTGTGGAAATTTGTACTTTAGAAAAGGAATGACCCACGAAGAAAAGAAAGTTTACCTGCTACTGAAAGCCGTTATCTACCACTATCATGGATTGGATGAAATAGAGCAACGCGACCTGGAGAGCGCGGCCCGCGAAATGGAAGGCGAACAAGAATTGGCCTGGGCCCTCGACTTTGTGGCCGAAGATTACCTTACCGCCTTCGACAGGGCACGAGCCTACCTTAATACTATTATTGGCGACTACTCCAAAGCTAAACGCGTGGATCTGATTAACATGGTTTGGCAATCCAACAACCTGAAAGGGTATGTTACGGAAATGGAGGCTACCGCCATGTTAAAACTTGCCCGCGATTGGAATGTGGAACGCGAATTAATTGACCTGGTGTTGCGATAACCCAACCTATGCGATATCTCCTGATTTTTTTTCAACTGCTTGCATTCCATTTGGGTGCCCAGCATAAATCGGTAAAGCTAACCCCAGCCCCCGCATGGGTAAAACAAATTGAATACCCGCTTCAAGTAGCGGACACATCCAACGCGCACGGTGGCTACTACGATCTGTTAGTTGATGAACAGTTTAATCAATCCGAAAAGGAAGGGTATTACCGGTATGCTCAACTGATAATTTCAGAAAAAGGACTTTCCAATGTTACCCCGGTTTCCGTTTCCTTCGACCCCTCTTATCAGCAACTGGCTTTCCATAGTTTATTCATTATCCGAAATGGTAAAAAGCTGGATCAGCTTGCCCAGCATAAAATTGAAGTTTTGCGCAGAGAGCAAAATCTGGAACGTGCCGTGTACGATGGAGATTTGACTGCCATTTGCAACTTGCAGGATTTGCAAATTGGCGATGTACTGGAATATGCCTATAGCATAAGGGGTACTAACCCGGTATTCGGAGATAAACTCTTTCGCACCTATTATTTTAATTTTGGAGTGCCTGTTAAAAAAGTTTATTACCGGTTGTTGCTGCCAGCCAATAGCCACATAAACCAGAAAAGTTTTAACCAGGCCCCCGAGGCTACAGTATCTACGTGGGGTGGCCTGAAAGAATACGAGTGGCAGGCACAGCAGGTGCAAGCACTTAGTATGGAAGAAGGCGCTCCCGCGTGGTACAATCCCTATCAATATGTTCAGCTCTCTGAGTTTAACAACTGGCAGGAAGTTGCCACCTGGGCCAATGAGTTGTTTAGTTTAAAAAATACTTCCAACCTTGCGGCTCGCGTGCCAGGGCTAGAAGCCGATAAACCTCTGGAAGAAAAAGTTGCCCGTACCATTCAATTTATTCAAGATGAAATACGCTACTTGTCTTTTTCCGATGGCATTCATGGATTTAAACCACACCCGCCCGATCAGATTATCAGCCAACGCTTTGGCGATTGCAAAGACAAATCGCTGCTGCTTTCCAAAATATTAAACGAGTTAGGTATTGAGAGTAACCCGGTTTTGATTAACACCAGTTACGGGCCGGTACTTACCGAAGTATTACCCTCGCCTCGCATGTTCGATCATTGCATTGTTCAGTTTAAGCTGAATGATTCTACGTATTGGGTAGATCCAACCATTACTTTTCAGCGCGGCTCGTTAAAGAATCTTTTCTTGCCGGATTACCGACAGGGCCTGGTGATTAATGCCGCAACCTCTGAGCTTACTCCTATTGCATCCCGTAGTAAAAACGGCAGCATTCGCGTAGAAGAAGTTTTTAACGTGCACGAAGTGGGAGGCGCGGCTACCTTGCAGGTAACCTCTGTGTACGAAGGTGCGGATGCAGATTACATTCGTGAATATTTTAAATCCAAAAGCCTAACGGATATTGATACGCAGTATTTGAATTTCTATGCCACCGATTATCCTGAAATTGAACTAGCCACGGCCATAGAATTTACCGATGACGATGCTCTAAATCGGTTTACCACCCGCGAAAAATATGAGATTGCGAATTTTTGGGAGCATGACTCAACAAATGAAATTCAGAGCGCTTCGGTGTATCCGCGCAACCTGGCCGGCTACCTAAGTACACCCAGTACTAAAATCAGGCGCATGCCCTATGCCCTCAATCATCCTCAACACATCTCGTACTCCATTCAACTTATTATGCCCGAGGATTGGACCATTACGCCAGCGCAAAAAACAATTGAGTCGGCTGGATTTATCTATACATCGGCCACCACGTTGAAAAACGGTAATGAAATATACCTTGACTTTACCTATCAATCTAAAAAGAAATACCTCGAAAAAGACGAAGTAAAAGACCACGTAAAAAAAGTGAATGACGCGCGTGGGGATATGACCTTTTCGGTTACCTACAAACATGAAGGCAAAACCAATAAGGCTTTTAACACTCCGTTTTTATTGATTCTACTCATGCTATTTATTCCTGGCTTTTTTGCCCTTAAACTCATGTACGAATTTGACCCCGAACCGAAAGCGGCCTCCACGCATCGGGCCATTGGCGGTTGGTTAATTCTTCCGGCAATTGGGTTGAGTCTAACACCCTTCCGGATGCTGTATGATTTCTTCCAAATTGAATACTTTAATTACTCCAACTGGCGCATACTTACCGATCCTGCCTATGGCGCCTACAATGTAGAGTTAGGGATATTTATTTTGGTGGAAATGATCTTTAACGTGGCCCTGCTGTTTTACAGCATTGTGCTGGTGTTCCTGTTTTTTAAACGCAGAAGCAACGTGCCCATTCTGGCTGCCGCATTTTATGGCATCAACTTTTTGTTTATTCTGCTCGATGCGATAGCCGGCAGTGCCTACTCCGAAATGGATAACGAAACCCTGCGTTCCATAGGCCGGTCTATGATAGCCGCAGCCATTTGGATTCCGTACTTCCTGATATCCGGCAGAAGTAAAGGAACTTTTACCGAGCGAAATTTCGAGCCGGTTGCTCCTACAAACTCATCATATCTTTAAACTTGGCAGCTTGCCTGCGGCTTACTTCTACTTTATCGCCACCTTTTAGTTTCACCATCAACCCACCGTTAAACCACGGCTCAATAGCCTCCACCCAACTTAGGTTAACAATGTGCTTGCGGCTGGCCCGGAAAAAGGCCCGCTCATCCAGCCGATCGTCCAGGGCATTAAGCGATTTGTGGATCATCGGGCGGTTGGCATCAAAATATACTTTAATGTAATTCCCGTCCGACTCGAAATACCGGATGTTAGCCAGGCTTACAAACCAACAACGCTCACCATCTTTTACAAAAACCTGGTCTTCCAATCCTAATTTTTTTCCCGGCCCGCGGCCTATCTTGGCTCGCTCCTTATCCATTATCTTATGAATGGTTTCGCTCAGGCGCTCGGCTTGTATGGGCTTTAGAAGATAGTCTAACGCATTTACCTGAAATGCCTTTAAGGCGTACTCATCGTAAGCGGTAGTAAACACCACCAACGGTACCGACTCCAACGACTCGAGCAATTGAAAACCGGTGCGGCCCGGCATTTGAATATCCAGAAAGAGCAAGTCGGGGTTAAGCTCATTTATCATTTGCTCTGCTTCATCGGCATTCATGGCCTCGCCCACCACTTCTATGGATGGATGTTCTTCTAAAAGTTTAATCAGTTCTTTGCGCGCCAGGCGCTCATCGTCAATTATCAACGCTCTCATGTAGTATGTATAGGTGGAATTATTATTTCTGTGAGCACAAAATTATCTTTTTCGTTACTAATTGCGAAGTAGGCCCCTTCGCCATATAAAAGTTTAAGGCGCTGCGATGTGTTTACCAGCCCCAGGCCGCTTCTGCGCTTAAGGCCATGCGGGGCCTGGTACTGGCCGCTGTTGCGGATTCGGATGGTTAATTTGCCACGCTCCACCTTGGTTTTTAATTCAATTAAACCGCCCTCGGTTAGTTTGGAAATACCGTGCTTCACTCCGTTTTCTACTAAGGTTTGAACCATTAGCGGGGGCACCAGAAAATTTTTAGAAGCCGGGTCTATATCAAAATCGGTTTTCAGGCGCTCTTCAAACCGAATGCTTTCCAGGCCCAGGTAGTCGCGCACCACCTTTAGCTCATCGCCAAATTTGGTAAGTCCCTTCTTTTCGGTTACCAACGTATTGCGTAAAATATTCGATAGCTGGTTTATGGCCAGTTTGGCCTTTTCGGGATTTTCATCTACCAATGCCCGGATGCTGTTAAGAGCGTTAAAAATAAAATGCGGGTTAAGCTGCGACTTAAGGTTGCTTAGTTCTATTTCTTTTACCGAGGCCTCCAGTTTAAGCGACTTATTATACCGTTCGAAATAATTGTAAACAAAATAGAAGATAGACCAGGTGAAAAAGAAGAATGAATAGACCCACGATAAGCCTAAAATATTGTTTACATCGAACACCACATTCCTGTTAAAGAGGCCCAACGGAACCGACAGGGGAATGCGCAGAAAATACATGAGTATGCCCATACAAAGCACAGCCGAAAGCACGCGCGGTATCAGGCGCGATAAGCTAAGGCTAAACCACCGGTTGTGATTGATGTACGTGCGAAAGGCATGGGTTAGTAAAAAACAAAAAAAAGCTTCGTACGCTAAAAACACAATGCGCTTGGTGCTGATGGCCTGGCTGGAAAGTGTAGCGGCTACTATTTGTACCACTCCGTAAAGTGTCCACCCGCCTATCTGTAAAAGCCAATATAATCGCGACTTATTGAGCATTCGAACCTCAAAGGTAAAGAATACAGCCAATGCCAGGCGGCTTTCTTACATAAGCGGAGCCAAACCTGCCGTTGCACTAAGACTTTGTAAATTTGTATATGGGAAAGCATGAAATCATTCAGCACTGGGTTACTAATGACTGAAACAAAAGAAGGCAATCCGTTTATCGAAGAGATTGAAAAGTCTGGGATTGAAATTCCGGTAGCTTAATTTAACTCGGGCTTTAAAAACCTGCCCGTATAACTTGCCGGATTTTTCGCAACTTGTTCAGGTGTTCCTTTTGCAATAATTCTTCCGCCTCCTGCACCGCCTTCAGGGCCCAGGTCCACAATATAATCGGCCGATTTAATAACATCCATGTTGTGCTCAATCACCAACACGGTGTTGCCTTTATCTACCAACTTTTGCAGTACATCCAGCAAATGGCTTATGTCTTGAAAGTGCAGGCCGGTGGTAGGTTCATCTAAAATGTAAAGCGTTTTGCCGGTATCGCGCTTAGAAAGTTCGGTAGCCAGTTTTACACGCTGCGCTTCGCCCCCGGAAAGAGTGGTTGCATGTTGGCCTAATGAAATATATCCTAGCCCTACTTCGCTAAGGGTTTGAATCTTGCGCAGGATTTTAGGTTGGTTTTCAAAAAAGGTTACCGCCTCTTCCACTGTCATGTCTAGCACATCGCTTATCGACTTACCTTTAAAGCGCACTTCTAATGTTTCGCGGTTATAGCGCTTGCCCTTGCAGGTTTCGCACGGCACATATACATCGGGTAAAAATTCCATTTCGATAAGGCGCAAGCCGGCCCCTTCGCAGGTTTCGCACCGGCCACCTTTTACATTAAACGAAAACCGGCCGGTCTTATAGCCCCGGATTTTTGCTTCCGGCATTTGTGCAAACAAATCGCGGATGTCGGTAAAAACACTGGTATAGGTTGCCGGGTTGGAGCGCGGTGTGCGGCCAATAGGCGATTGATCTACCTCAATAACTTTATCAATTAGTTTCAGGCCTTCAATTTTTTTGTAGGTCAACGGCTCGGTGCGCGAATTAAAAAAGTGTTGGTTCAAAATCGGAAACAGTGTATCGTGCACCAGGGTAGATTTGCCACTACCCGATACTCCGGTAATACAGGTAAGTGTACTTAGCGGAATTTCCAGATCTACTTCTTTGAGATTGTTGCCGGTGGCGCCCAACAACTGAATTTTTTCACCACTACCTTTTCTGCGATTGCGCTTATAGTTAATGGCCAGCTTGCCATTAAGATATTTTGCAGTGGTGCTGTCCGATTTCAAAAACGCCTGTGGGTTACCTGCGGCTACCACTGTGCCCCCGTGGCGGCCAGCACCGGGGCCAATGTCAATAATATAATCCGACTCCAGCATCATTTCTTTGTCGTGCTCAACTACAATTACCGAGTTGCCCAGGTCGCGCAAATCTTTTAAGGCTTTTATCAGCCTGGTGTTATCGCGGGCATGCAATCCAATACTCGGCTCGTCCAAAATGTACAATACGCCTACCAGTTGCGTTCCTATTTGTGTGGCCAGCCTAATGCGTTGTGCTTCGCCTCCGCTTAAGGTGCGCAACGGGCGATTGAGGTGCAGGTAGTCCAACCCAACATCCAATAAAAAACCAATACGCTTACGAATTTCTTTCAGAACCTCAGTGGCAATAAGGCGCTGCTTTTCGCTGATGCGGTTCTCTAAGCCTCCCAGCCATTTTTGCAGCGCACTAATATTAAGTTCGGCCAGTTGCGCAATGTTCTTGTTATCGATCTTAAAATGGAGCGACTCTTTCTTTAACCGGGCTCCGCCACACTCCGGACAAATTTTGGTAGTAGTAAAGTCTTCAATCCATTTGCGAATATTATCCGAGCCCTCGTCTTTCTGTTTTTGCAAAAAGTTGATAATACCTTCAAATTTGGTATTCCACTCCGTGCCCGGATATTTTACCGAAGCCACAGCCACGGGTTCATCATCGCCATACAAAAGTATTCTCAGGGCATCTTTTGGAATTTCTTTTACCGGGGTAGAGAGGGTGAGTTTGTACCGCTTTAGTATGGCTTCAATCTTTTTAAAGATCCAGATGTCGCGGTACTCGCCCAAGGGCAAAATAGCTCCACGGCTAATGCTTAGTTTCTTATCGGGGATTACACTGTCTTCGGTAATTTCTTCTATAACACCTAACCCGGTGCAGGCCGGGCAAGCCCCGTACGGGGAGTTGAATGAAAAATTATTGGGTGCCGGTTCATCGTACGACAACCCGGTTTTAGGATCCATTAAAAACTTTGAGAAGTGCTGCACTTTCCCATTCTCTTCCATTACCATTATCACTCCTTTGCCCTCCTTCATGGCTGTATTGATAGATTGCCCTATGCGGTGGCGATCTTTCTGGTTGGGCACAATGCGGTCTATAACAATTTCAATATCATGAATCTTAAACCGATCGACTTGCATTTTGGCGGTAATGTCCAGTACCTCGCCATCTACCCGTACTTTAGCATACCCTTGTTTGCGTATCTGCACAAACAACTCGCGGTAGTGCCCTTTGCGCCCTTTTACAACCGGAGCCAGCAGGGTAAGTTTTTTACCGGCAAAGTTGGTTAAAATGGTATCTACAATCTGGTCTTCCGATTGGCGCACCATCTTATCGCCCGATAAATAGGAGAAGGCTTCACCGGCCCGCGCGTAGAGCAAACGCATAAAATCATAAATCTCGGTAACGGTACCCACCGTAGAGCGTGGATTGCGCGAGGTGGTTTTCTGCTCTATGGAGATTACCGGGCTCAGCCCGTTTATCTTGTCCACATCGGGGCGCTCCAGGTTGCCAATAAAGCTACGGGCATAGGCTGAAAAACTTTCCATGTACCTGCGCTGGCCTTCGGCATAAATAGTATCGAACGCCAGCGAAGATTTGCCACTGCCGCTAATGCCGGTAAGCACCACCAATTGGTTGCGCGGAAAAGCAATGCTGATGTTCTTCAGGTTGTGCTCGCGGGCACCTACTATCTCAAAATTTTCATGACCGGAAAGGTCTATGTTTTTCTTTTGCGGATTGGACATTACAGGAAAAAGGAATTACAAGAATACAAAAATCCCGCAAGGAAGGTTTCGGAAATTTTAAAATTGAAGAGTAAGGTTTAATAGGGGAGATTCTATTTGACCCAAGCCTTCATAATGAAGCTGATACGTTTGATTCTGAAGCTGAAATACCGATGCTCTTTTTGAATCCGGATCAACAATCCAATACTCTTTTACACCAAATTTTTCATACAGATTTTTCTTGCGTACGGTATCGTGCTGGGTATTGCCGGGCGAAAGTATCTCAATCAAAAGATCAGGCACACCGTGTATGTGCCCTTCTTCATTTAAGATTGCCAGGTTATCTTTTAGCACCACCACAAGGTCGGGTTGAACTGCATTGCTGGTTTCATCCAAATAAACATCAAAAGGAGCAAAAGCTATAATACCTAAACCCTTTTCCTCCAGGTTTTTCTGAAGTTGAACCGCTAAAGTTAAAATAACTTTTTGGTGGCGGTAAATCGGAGATGGTGACATAAAAATTATATTATCAATAAGCTCAGCCAAGGTGCCTTCCGGCAACGATTGGTAAACCTGCATGATAGTGCGGGGCGGGCTTTCTATTTCAAAATTCTTTCGCATTTGTAAATTTAACAAAATTAACCTCGCTGTGATTGGTTCACTGCGATTGAAGGGCTACACCTATTTCTCGAATACCGCAATCGGAAAATCATTTCCAAAAGAATAAGCCGAAGGGAATTGTGCGGTGCCCTTTAATTGCTCCGATAACTCGGGTACTTTGTTTTCGATATAGGTACTTAACTCGCGGATGGTTAACCGTTGATCTTTATTCGCATCGGCTGCACCAGCTACTCCCTCCAGCAACGCATAGGTAAATATTCCATGCCCCAGTTTGGCAAACTCTGTGGCAAATTGTTCGGCTCCGGTAGAGGTAATCCAAAACGTTCCGGTACTGCGCGCCAGTTGGGCAATGGCTTTTTCTTCGGCTGCTCCCCGGGCCCGGTTCTCCAATGCATCCAACGCTCCGGCCGATTGACACGCATCTAAAATGAATACTTGCTTTTGTGCATTGATGGCCGAGGCAAACGTTTTTAATTCGCTTGCCGAAATTCCCTTTTCAGCCAGCATGTCATCGCGGCCATACAACTGCGTAACATCGTGCGGCACAATATAAAACTCTTTGTTCGCCCCACCCGACATAACTCCGTGCCCGGCATAATAAACCACAATCATGTCCTGCTCCAGGGCTTTTGCCTTTATCTGATTTAAGGCTGCCAGAATGTTTGCCTTCACCGCCTTATCGTTGCGAATGGCAAACGGAATTACTTCCTGAAATAACGACCTGGACTGTTTGTTAATTACTTCGGCTACCCCATCGGCATCGGCCTGCGCATAGTTCAGGTTGTACTTTGCATTTTTGTATTTATCAATGCCAATGGTAACAAGATAAAGTTTGGGTTTAGCTTCGGAAGCACCTGTGTAAGTAATTGTAAATTTCAGTTTCTCCGACTCAACCCCGGCCTTGCTGCTGGCCGTTGCAAAAAAATAGTTCTGCTCGCCAAACGAGTTGGTTAACGACAAATCAAAACTATACGCGTTCTTTCCGGCACCCGCAATTACTTTTACCAGTTTAGAGTTCTGATATAATTTTATTTCGGTTACTTCTTGTGGGTTTTGCGTTACCGCGATTTCTACCTTCGATTGCTTTTGAGTAGCCGAGGTGGTTCCACTTGCTGCGGCTCCGTTTACCGATTTAAGTTGCAAGGCCGGCACCTTAGAAATTACTTTTTCAACTTCAAAAGTTGTTTGGGCCAACTGCGTCTTTTCGTCCTCATCAATAATTTGCGATAGCAGGCGTGGGGTAAAGCCACTTTCAAACGTACTTTCTAATGCAGTGCGTTGATTGGAAAGCCTGGCCGTCCAATACACTTTGCGCAAGGCTTCGGGTGTGCCTTCTACTCTACCATCGCGCGCCACCACGGCAAAGTCTTCGTTGCTATCGCAAAAAAAGTAACCTACTATCGAGTTGGTTGCCAAGTCATAAACCTGGTTGATGTTATTGCCCAGCGAGTTGATCAGAAACTTACCCGAATTACCAAGTGGAAATGCCTGCGCATTGCCTACCCCGAGGGTAAGCGTGCCACTTAATCTAAATCCGTCCGATTTGGTTGTAAATGATATTCCCCCCCATTGAAGGTCGTACACATTAAATGAAAGCGATGCCGTTATGGCGAGCAGCTTGTTACCCGAAACCTTGCCGCTGTAAGGCATGATGTTATTACCCCATACTACCTTTGCTTCAATCTCCTTGATCAGGTTGAGCGATGTTCCATTTAAAACCTCCACGGTGGTTTTGGTCATTAGCATATTTAAACCCGACACCACCAGGTTATCACCCTGTTCATCAAAAGTTGCCATGGTGTAAAATCCCTTCTTCGACTCGGCTACCACTTTACCCGAACTGATCTCAAAGACTTTTAGCGGATTCATCTCCTTTAATAAAGGAATAACACCCACCACCACATGCTTGCCATTGGGGTGCAGCGCCAACGCACTTACGTGATGTTTCTTGTATTGCACGGTGCTAAGCTCCTTCAGCATTTTGGTGTCGTACACCGTTACCCATCCTTCGCGTTGGCCTACTGCAAGTAAATTATTTTTGTGCGATAAGCTTGATTTGGTTATTTCGTGCTTGCTAGTAAAAGTGGCCAACACCTGGTCGGTCTTCCAATCGATAATCACCACCTGGCGGCCCTCCATAATAATGATTTTATTGGAAGCCATAAGTTCCATATCAAATACCTCGGTAAAGGTGGTGGTAAGGCGTTTTATAAACCGGCCGGCCTTTACATCAAAAATCCGGAGCTCTTTGTTTTTAAATGCAAAGGCTGCGTAGTTCCCATCGGGCGAGGCGGCCATTCCCACCTGTTCGGATGTAATTTCATTTTTCAAATACCCTAAGCGCACCAAATCCACTTGCGGTTCTTGTGCAGCGGCTGTTACCCCAATCCATACCAGAATTACCGTTAGTGCCTTCATGCGATTTATAGTTTTGTCAGGCTACTTCTTTACCAGTTGCCCACTGCAACATTTCAAACCAATCCTGCTTGTCGAGGTGCACTTCCAATGCTTTGGCCGCTTCGGCTATGCGCTCGGGTTGTGTAGTACCAATTACCGGAAAAATGGAAGACGGATGCACGAGCAACCAGGCCAGCAACAGTTGGGTGTAGGTGGCATTGTATTGCGAGGCTTTGCTAAACAACTCGCGCTCGCCTGCCATAAGTTTTCCTCCCGCCAAAGGCGACCAGGCCATGGCCGAAGCCCGGTGCTCCATCAGCAAATCCAAGTCGCCATTAAAAAACGGATCGACACGCGCCAAAGAAATTTCTATTTGATTTGTTACCAGCGGCATGGGTAAAAATTTCTGCAGCATGTAAAACTGCGGCCGTGTAAAATTAGAAACCCCAAAGTGCAACACCTTGCCCTGTTCTTTCAGTTTGGTAAACGCTTCGGCTACATCGTGCGGATTAAGCAACGGATCGGGGCGATGAATCAGCAGCAGATCTAATCGGTCGGTGTTTAACATCCTAAGCGAATTATCGGCAGACCAGACAATATGCTCTTTAGAAGTGTCGTAATGTTTTACCCAGGTTTTAGGTCGTTTGTCCGATTGAAACTTAATACCACACTTGGTTACCAGTTGCATCTTATCGCGCAAAGCCGGTTGCTGGCGCAGCACTTCGCCAAAAATTTCTTCGTTGCTGTGGTCGCCATAAATATCGGCATGGTCAAACGTGGTAATGCCTTCGGCTAACGAGGTTTGAATTAATCTTTCTACCGATGAGGCCGAAAGTTTCCAACGCCAGGCACCGGCAATAATTCTGGAAAATGTGGGCCCTTGCGGATGAAGCGGAAGTTGTTGCATAGCTATTGATGTTGAAAGCATTTTTTGTTGGTGTTGGCCGTCATGCGTTTGCAGCGGGTGCCATCGGCCGTTTTGCCGGTGCATTGGTTTAGTTTAGCCTTGCCCAACTCATTGGGTTTACAAACTTCGCACGCGGTTTTACCGGCCTTCTTTGCTTCGGCTAGTTTAAGCGGGGCTGCTTCGCCCGATAAGCGGCAGTCTGCCGTATGGTATTTTTCGCCTTTGGGCGAGGAGTACACCGTTTGGCTAACCGCTTTGAACCCAAAGCCGAAGCTGATGCAGAGCGTAATGAAAATCAGTTTCTTCATATGCAGTAGTATTTGACAGACAAGTTCAGGTTTTTTCTATTTTATACACAAGCTAAGAGGGAATGTTAAAATAATTTACCCTTTCACAACCGCTCAATCAAATCCACATACAACTCGGTAAGCCGGGGTTCGGCTTTGTTAGCTACTGCTACTATCTCGCTCAGCACTGCAGGTTTCAGGTTATCGGGGTCGCACTCATCGGTTAAAACCGAAATGGCACAACACGGCAGCCCCATGTGGTTGGCTACCAGCACCTCGGGCACGGTGCTCATGCCTACCGCATCGGCTCCTATCCGATTTAAAAACCGGTACTCGGCCCGCGTTTCTAAATTGGGGCCCATTACAGCAACATACACACCCGCGTTTAGTTTTATCTTTCGCGCTTTGGCTATCTTTTGCAACAGTCCATTTAACTTTTTTGAATAGGGGCGGCTCATATCCGGAAACCGCGGACCGAAAATTTCGAAGTTAGCTCCGCGCAACGGGTTATCGGGTTGCAGATTGATATGATCGTCTATCAGCATCATCTGCCCTTTCTTCCATTTCAGATTTAAACAACCGGCCGCGTTGGAAATAAGCAGGTAATCTACACCCAGTAATTTCATTACGCGCACCGGCAACGTAATCTGTTGCATGGAGTAGCCCTCGTAATAATGAAAGCGCCCTTGCATGGCCACTACATTTTTCCCTTTTACTTTTCCGTAAATAAGTCTGCCTTTATGATGTTCTACTGTAGAAATAGGAAAGTGCGGAATGGAGTTGTAATTGATAACCACCGGGTCTTTTATTTTTTCTACAAACTTATTGCCGAGGCCGGTGCCAAGAATAATGCCTACTTCGGGGTTTGTAATACCGTTTTTCTTCAGGTAGTTGGTTGCTTCTTTCAGTTGATCGATCATAGTACTGGTTTAAAAAAAATAAACTTAACAAAAATACCTAAGCCGCCCCGGCAAAGGGCAGCCGTTTACACTTGCGCCCATTAAAATATTACCCTTACCTTGCCACGTCTTACCAGTTCATGAGTTCATCCGATCCTTACGCAGCCCTACGCATTCGCGATTTCAGGCTGTTTGTACTCTCGCGCCTGTTCATTACACTGGCTATACAAATGCAGGGGGTTATTGTGGGATGGCAGATTTATGCGCTCACCAAAGACCCGCTTTCGCTTGGGCTGATTGGATTGGCGGAAGCCTTGCCCGCCATTGGGGTTTCGTTGTATGCTGGCCACCTGGCCGATGTGGTTGAACGAAAAAAAATAATTGTTACGTGTGTGGCTGTGTTGGCGCTGTGTTCTGCCGCACTGCTTTACTTTACCACCCCGGCCGGGGCCCATCTTATCTCGCAAAATACGCTAGCCATTTATGCAGTAATTTTTGTAAGTGGTTTTGCGCGCGGATTTCTCTCTCCGGCCAACTTTTCGTTTATGCCGCAGTTGGTTGACAGGTCTATTTACCAAAACGCCATTACCTGGAACAGCACCATTTGGGAGGGCGCGGCCGTGGGTGGGCCTATGATTGGCGGATTGATTTATGGCTTTGGCGGCATAACCGCTGCCTACTCGGCCGATGCGTTCCTGGTGGTTGCCGCCCTGGTTTGTTACCTCTCTATTCCTAACCGGCCGTTGCCTCCGGTAAGTGCCGAACAAGGCACGTGGCAAAAAATTAAAGCGGGAATAAAGTTTGTGTTTGGCCACCAGATTATACTTAGTGCCATCTCGCTCGATCTCTTTGCCGTGCTGTTTGGTGGAGCCGTGGCGCTGTTACCCATTTTTGCGGATGAGATTTTACATACCGGAGAAATCGGGTTAGGGTTTTTGCGCTCTGCTCCTGCCATTGGGGCGGTGCTCATGGCCGTGTACATTACACACAACCCCATTAAAAAGAACATTGGTAAAATTTTGCTGTGGTGTGTGGCCGGCTTTGGCTTATCTATGATTGCCTTTAGTCTTTCTACCTGGTTTTGGGTTTCGATGGCGTTGCTTGTACTTAGCGGCATGTTCGATTGTGTAAGTGTGATTGTGCGCGGCACACTAATCCATACACTTACACCCGAAAACATGAAGGGCCGCGTGGCGGCTGTTAACAGTATGTTCATCGGCTCATCCAACGAAATAGGTATGTTGGAGTCGGGGGTGGCCGCACGCTTATTGGGCGTGGTGCCTTCGGTAATTTTTGGTGGCCTGATGACGTTGGGCGTAGTGGGCATTACCGCGTGGCGCGCACCCGCCTTGCGCGCACTGCAACAGGTTAAATAAACTTTGGCCTTACACGAAGCGAACTTACTTTGCTACTAAAACTGTTTGCGTGGGGAACGCAAACTCAATACCTGCATCGGCAAAAGTTTTAAATAGCGAAAGATTAATTTCCTGTTGCACATTCATGTAGCTGATGTAATCGGGGGCCTCTACAAAATAAACTATTTCATAATCCAGACTATAAGCGCCAAAGCGGGCAAAGTGGGCCCGATCGAACGTTGCCAAAGGCTGGGTTTTGATTATCTGCTCTATAATTGCCGGAATGCGTGCGAGCTGCTCGGCCGGGGTGTTGTACACCACACCAATAGAAAACACAATTCTTCTGCGGTTCATCCGCTTAAAGTTGTGGATTCTGGATTTGGTTAAATCGCTGTTGGCGAATGCCAGTTGCTCGCCCCCGGCACTTATTAACCGGGTAGTTTTAATCCCAATGTATTCTACTGTTCCCTTCTTATCATCTACGGTAATGTAATCGCCCACTTCAAACGGCCGGTCGAAGAAGATAACAAAGTAGTTGAATAAGTCGCCCAGAATATTTTGAGCCGCCAGGGCAATGGCAATACCTCCAATGCCCAACCCGGCAATGATGGCCGTAACATCGTAGCCCAGGTTATCAAACAAAAAGAGTAAACCGATACCCCAAATAACTACGTTAATAATCAGCATTATTCCGTTCAACTGCTTCAGCTTTTCTGCGCCTTCGGGTTGGTTCTTGATAAACGACTCCAACAGCAAGCGGATAAATGCAGAGAGCAGGCGTATGGCATAAAAGGTAAACACAACCCCCAGGGCATTGTGCACGAGTTTATCGGCCCGCTCGGGTAAGGTCAGGTACGAAAGCCCGATATAAATAACCACAAAATTAAAAATGGGCAATCCGAATTTCTCGAGGCCCTTCACCAGGTAGTCGTCCCACTTTGTTTCGGTTTTTTCGGCCCACCGCCTGGCTTGCGCCAGCAGGCGCTTTCTAAATAGCCGTAGCAACAACAAGCCACCCACAATTATGGCAACCGCCTCCAAATAGTTTTGTACTGAGTTTCCGTAATACGTCTGTTCTAACAATTCTTTCATCCTGCAAAGTTAAAAGGCTTATCAAAAAATAAATAAGACCGCACGGTTGTATTTCATTTTACCACTAGTACAAATTTTAATTTCCGGTTCACCTGCTTTTCCTAATTTTAACTTGTAACATTTTGTCTATGAAAAAACTTGTACTGCTTCTGTTAATTGCACCTGCTGCGTGGGCACAACCCATAGCTCCACTTACCGTTGAAAAAATTATGCGCGACCCGCGGTGGATAGGTGTAGCGCCCTCCAATCTTAACTGGTCGCACGACAGCAAGCAACTGTTCTTTTCGTGGAATCCGGATAACAATGCGGGCGACTCGTTGTACAGCATTACCCTTACCAACCGCACGCCTCAAAAAGTGGCCGCGGCTACCCGCAGGGCACTACCCGCTTTTAACGGAGTTTACAATAAAGCATTCAGCAAAAAAGTATTCGAAAAAAATGGCGATGTGATGCTGCTGGATATTGCTACCAGCAAGGTTACACAGATAACTGCTACCACCGATCGCGAATCCGTAGCGGGTTTCTCGCAAGACGAGCGCAAAATTATTTTTATTGCTAACAGCAATTTATACAGTTGGGAAATTGCCACCGGAACCTTTGCACAGCTAACTGATTTTAAGCGCGGTGCTAAACGGCCCGAGCCCAAAGCATCGGAACAAGAAAAATGGCTAAAGGCCGATCAGCTCGCCTACTTTGAAGTTTTGAAACAACGCAGCACCAACCGCGAGGCAGCAGAAAAGATGCGCAAAGCCGACCAACCTAAACGCCCTAAAGAAATTTACCTCGATGATAAAAACATCAGCATGTTGCAATTGAGCCCCGATGGAAATTTTGTTACCTACCAACTGGTAAAAAGCAGCAGCGCCAAAAACACCATTGTTCCCAACTACGTAACCGAATCGGGGTTTACCGAAGATATTCCAGCGCGCTCAAAAGTGGGAGGCTTGCAAGGTAGCTTCGAACTGTTTGTTTACGACCTTACCCGCGATACGGTGCTGCAGGTTAAAACCGATGAACTTCCTGGTATTTCAGATAACCCGGAGTTCAAAAAAGATTATCCTGTAAAAGAAACCAAAGACAGCAAGGATAAAAAACCAACCCCGCGCACTGTTACGTTCAGCAGCCTGGTATGGTCTGCCGATGGTAAAAACAATGCGCTTTCCATCCGCGCGCAAGACAACAAAGATCGTTGGATTGCAACACTTGATGTAACTACTGCCAGGTTAAAAGTAATAGACCGGCAGCATGACGATGCGTGGATTGGCGGCCCCGGTACGGGTGGTGGTTTTTTTGGGAATGCAACCATGGGTTGGTTAGGCGATAACAAAAGTCTTTGGTTCCAATCGGAAGAAAGCGGCTACTCGCATTTGTATGTAGCCGATGTAACCACCGGCAAAAAGCAGGCGCTAACAACCGGCACCTACGAGGTACAGTCGGTAACGCTTTCGCGCGATAAAAAATTCTTCTACTTAATTACCAACGAAGTGCACCCGGGTGAAAAACATTTTTATAAGCTTGCCGTAACCGGAGGCAAAGCCGAAAAGTTTACCGCCTTACCAGGCGCACACGAAGTGGAGCTATCGCCCGATGAAAAATGGATTGCCTACCGTTATTCGTACAGCAACAAGCCGTGGGAAATTTTTCTGCAGGAAAATAAAGCCGGTGCAAAACCTGTTCAGATTACCAACTCCCTTTCGGCCGAGTTTAAATCGTATGCCTGGCGCGAACCCACTGTTACTACTTTTAAGGCCCGCGATGGGGCCGATGTGTACACGCGCCTGTACAAACCTGAAAAACCTAATGGCGCAGCTGTAATTTTTGTACACGGGGCCGGCTATCTGCAAAATGCCCACAAGTGGTGGAGCAGTTATTTCCGCGAATACATGTTTCATAATTTGTTAGCCGAACGCGGCTATACCGTACTTGATTTAGACTATCGCGCAAGCGCAGGCTATGGCCGCGACTGGCGCACGGGTATTTACCGTTTTATGGGTGGCAAAGATTTAACCGACAATGTAGATGGTGCAAAATGGCTGGTTGAAAAACACGGCATTGATCCAAAACGTATTGGTGTGTATGGCGGATCGTACGGTGGCTTTATTACTTTAATGGGGATGTTTACCACCCCCGATGTATTTGCAGCCGGGGCAGCCTTGCGCCCCGTTACAGATTGGGCACAGTACAACCATGGTTATACTGCAAACATCTTAAATACTCCGGCTGCCGATAGCATTGCCTACGCTAAAAGTTCTCCGCTCTACCATGCGGCCGGATTAAAAGGCCATCTGCTTATCTGCCACGGCATGGTAGATGTGAATGTGCATTTTCAGGATGCCGTTAAGTTGGTGCAACGCCTGATTGAACTGGGCAAAGATAATTGGGAGTTGGCCGTGTATCCGTTAGAAGACCACGGGTTTGTAGAGCCCAGCAGTTGGACCGATGAGTACAAGCGGATTTTAAAATTGTTCGAAGAACATTTAAAATAGAAACCGCTTCAATGCCCGGTGTTCAAACCGGCAAGAAATTGTTCAGCCGTATTTCGGTGAGCCACTAGTTTGCCGCGCTCCATTTTCTTTAGCAGGTTTACTACCATGCCCATGCGTGGATTGCGTGCAAACAATTCGAGGTGTTGGGCAATGTAATTCCAATACAACGCGTCCCACACTTCGCACCACGGGCCTTTCGTGTAGTCGCTCATCTTTACTACATAATTACTACCCGATACGTAGGGTTTGGTGGTCATCAAGCCCCCATCGGCATATTGGCTCATGCCGTACACGTTGGGCACCATTACCCAATCGTAGGCATCAATAAACAATTCCATAAACCACCGGTACACGGCCTCGGGGTTAAATCCACACAAGTGCATAAAGTTGCCAAGAATCATCAACCGCTCGATATGATGGCAATACCCTGTTTGCAAAACCTTCTTTATGGTTTGATCTACCGGCTCGATGCCGGTAGTGCCGGTATAAAACGATGCGGGAATTTTTCGGGTGTAGTTCCAGAAGTTTGCTGTGCGCTGTTGTACCCCTTCGCGTAAATAAACAGCCCGCATAAATTCGCGCCAGCCGATAACCTGCCGCACAAAACCCTCTAAACTGTTTAAGGGAAATTTTTCTGTGCGGTGTACTTCCAATGTTCTGTCCAAAATTTGCTGTGGCGAAAGTAGCCCGATATTCAATGCCGGGGTAAGTACGGAGTGAAACAGAATGGATTCCTTTTTGGCAATGGCATCTTCGTACTCTCCAAAATGGCGCATGCGGTTGAGCAGAAAGTCATCTACTACTTTTTCGGCATCATTAAAAGTTACCGGGTAGTAAAATGGGTTGCTTGCACCGGGGTTTTTACTGAAATGTTTTTGCACGTAGTGGGTAGCCTCGGCCACCCATGGGTTTGCGCTGGGTTGAAACACCGTTGGTAAAGGTAAATCCTTCGGCAGGCGTTTGCGATTGTCTGCATCAAAACTCCACTGACCACCCACAGGGCTGTTGTTCTCCACCAATATGTTCAGTCGCTTGCGCTGCCGGATGTAAAAATCCGCCATCAGGTATTTTTTTCCTTTCGGGAAAAGTTGCTCGAATTGGTCTGTGGGTGTTAAAAAATTGGGCGAAGCTACGCGTTGAAGTTTTATTCCGGTTTGGGCTGCGAACCGGTTTAGTCTGCGCTCCAACAGGTAATCGGTTGTATCAACATACCGGACTTCGGAGATGCCTTGTTGGCGCCACGCTTTAAACAATAAGCTTAACTGCGCCTGTTGGGCCTCGATGTAGTGTGTTGTATAACCTTGCTGAAGCAGCATTTGCTGGTACATTTTCATGGATGCGCGGTGCAGCACCAGTTTTTGTTTGTGAAATGCGTACTGCGAAAAGTACAATTCATCTTCAACAAGCACCACGGTGCAGCCGGGCCGCACTGCGGGCGACTGCGGATAGAGTTGATGCGGAAAAATAAGGGCAAGCTCCATGCTGGAGTACAACACGCAGCAAGGCAAAGTGTTTAGGCGCTAACATCGGGGCTGGCTAACTATACTGATATTAAAATAATCAGAGGTTATAAAAAAAGAGTGGAGCATCCCAACTTATTTACCCGGTGCGTTATCAAAAGTGTCGGTGGGGGTGCCATAAGCCACTTGTTCACTACCTAATATTAATTACTATGAGTCGCATTATTTACTTCATAATTTCCGTGTTGTTCATCTCGTGCGATTTACTGCTTACCGCGGAGCATAGACGCTATCCGGAAAGCGCAGAGGGGTACTTTCCTGTTTACAGTACCGAAGCAACTACAACTATCGCCTGGAAGGCCGCGCGCGCCATCAAAGCCCCGGGTAAAATTTATGTTTATGGCGATTATCTTTTTATAAATGAAGTAAGTGCGGGCATTCATGTGTATAACAACCTCAACCCAGCAGCACCCGAGCCTTTGGGCTTTATAGAAATTGTAGGTAATTCCGAGATGGCAATCCGTGAAAATGTTTTGTACGCGAACCACATGGGCAGCCTGGTTGCCATTGAGCTTTCGGATTTTTCAAATCCGAAACTACTTGGGCGGGTTACCATCAGCCAATGGTTGTATGGTGTTCCGCCCCCTCCGCAATCTTATTTCGAGTGTGTTGAACCCGGCCAGGGATTGGTAGTTGGGTGGAAAAAAAGAACCCTTAAAAACCCTACATGCTATGCGAATTAATCTTATACTGCTGTTGTTGATTGGTGCCGCGTGTGGCGAGCCCAATTTTTCTGAAAGCCAGGGAACCGGGAGTGGTGGTTCCTTAAGCCGGTTTGCCATTCGAGATGAATATCTCTACCTGGTAACCGGTTACACGCTCAATACATTTTCGCTATCCGATGGTAGTTTTCGTGAAGTAAACTCCAGCACTATTTCATTTGGATTGGAAACCATTCAGGCACAAGGAGATTTCCTTTACCTGGGCGCCAACGATGCTATGTACATCTATTCTATTTCGAACCGGGCACAACCAGAGTTCATTTTTCGTTATTCACACATTGTTGCATGCGATCCGGTAGTCGTGCAGGGCAATCGAGCATACGTAATATTGCGCGGTGGCACACCCTGCAACGTGGGCACCAATCAATTAGAAATAATTGACATTACCAATCCCTACGCACCGGTTCTGCTTGCACAATATGCGATGACATCGCCTGGTGGCCTGGGTATTTTTGGTGATTGCCTTTTTGTTTGCGAAGGTACAGCCGGACTAAAAATGCTACGCGTTGCCGATGATGTGGTAACTCCCTTACTGGAGTTATCCGAAGTAAATGCGTACGATGTGATTGTAAAACCTAACTCCATTCTTCTTACCGGTGAAGATGGGCTGTTTCAATACGCCTACACCTGCCAACCTCCTGCGTTAACTCTAATCAGTTCTATTCCAGTTCAACGTGCGGAGTTTTAGCAGCCTGTTCATTGTTTTGATATCGGTTGCAGCCCACGCTCAACTGAAGGTTGACTCTGCACACGCACACGCAAAGACCCGCTCTATTTTAAAATGGAGCCCGCTTCATTTGGGAAACTTCTATCCTACCGTTCAGCTCGCCTATGAGTTGCAGTTCTATAAATACCACAGCATTCAGTTGGATGCCGGCTACGTAGTAGATCTAGAGGAAAACAGCTACCGGTATCAACATAAGCGCGGCACAAAACTAAAATTTGAATGGCGCTATTACTTTGAAGCAAACAATCGCAAGACCGGGTATTTGTCGTTGGAACCCTATGGTAACCTGATCAACTTCGACCGCACCGAATTTAAAACCGAATGTTTTGATGTGGCCTGTTCAAATTTATATACGCGTCAATATTCGTACATAGTGCGCTACCGCGAAACAGGAGTGGCCTTGAAATTTGGTGCGCAACATCAGTATAGAAGATGGTTGTTTGATTTCAACTACGGTACTTCCTTGCGAAAAATAGAATATAAAAAGCCGGAGATCCCGCATGGCTTTAACAAGCGCGACATCTTTGGCATTTTCTATCCTAACGAAAAAAAACGAACCGTGTTCGGAGTAGTTATTGGCATGCGTGTAGGATTTTTGCTCAACCGAGGTAAGATTAACTTCTGATTACTAACGCTAGCGCCCGCGTTTCTTCTTAAAGCTTTCATCTACCAACTCAGCTTCAAACAGCAATGCACGGATTTGTTGATCATCAATCTCGCCTAAACTTTTAAAATACATACAATACACCTGCTTGCGCCCTTCGGCCAGTAACACACCACTTTCGTTGCTCATAAGGTTGCCCTGACAAAAACCAAGGGTAACCCCTTTCGCCAGATTGGCAGCTTTCTTTTTCAGTTGCTGCGGATCCCACGTAATGGTAGGTGGCCAGATAAAACAGATCATGCGGTTGCGACTATAGAAGGGCACCCCATAACTTAATTTTTCTGTTGCTTTTGGCAAGCATTCCAACACGAGGGTGCGCAGGCGCTTCACAATGGAGCGTTCCCACGGCAATAAGCCCGGGAGTATGTCTTCAACAGTTTGATGAGAATTTGATTTTGGCATGGGTTAAATGTACTTGACAGAATTGACAGCCTTATGTCAGCAGGTAGTTTTTCGGAGGGAAGCAAAGTCGGGCAAAAAAATAGCGGCCTGCAAGGCCGCCATTTTTGTTATCGTTTCTAAAAGCTTCTACTTCAATCCCGGCAAGGCAGCAGCCGGTGCTTCTTGCTCGTTACCGAATGATGGCGCTTTGCGCAAAGTAGGATATACTTCGTCAAGCGTGTTGCCATCGTACAACCGGCCATTCTTCATTACCTTATTAATGGTGTTGGTGTTGCGCAGGTTGGTTAACGGATTCTGATCCAGGATCACCAAATCAGCCAGCTTGCCCGCTTCAATGCTTCCCAAATCCCCATCCAACCCAATGGCTTTAGCGCCTTGAATGGTGGCTACTTTCAATGCATTGTGATTGGATAACCCACCACTGGCCACGCTCCACAATTCCCAATGATAGCCTAAGCCTTGCAACTGGCCGTGCGAACCAATGCCTGCATTACCACCGGCTTTCACCAAATCGTTTACAAACCGGGCGTGGTCGTCAAACACGTGCTCTTCTTTCATAAACCAACTGCCGCGCCTGCGCGACTTCTGGTCTAGTTCAGACTTTGCAAAGAAGTGGTTTAGCTTTGCATCGCCATTTACATTTTCAGTAGCATAATAAAAGTTTTCGGCCCACGGTCCACCATACGATACGAGTAATGTGGGGGTGTACGTCATACCCGATGCGGCTACCGCGGTAGTAAAATCTTTGTACAACGGATAAATCGGAAATGAATGTTCATGGCCCGGGTAGCCGTCAATCAGGTTGGTAAGGTTGAGTTTAAAATCCAATCCGCCTTCGGTAGTGGGCATCAGGTTCTGTTCTTTCGCTGCCTGAATAATCCATTGGCGGTGCTGGCGGTTACCGGTTAAATACATCTTAATGGTTTTGGTGTTGTAGTACTCTGAGTATTGTTTCAGAATATCTTTTGCCTGATCAGCATCTTTCAGGTTATACATCCAATAACCCACACCCGGCCCGGTAGAATATACCCGCGGCCCGATAATGTCTCCGGTTTCAACCATATCGCTATAGGTTAACACATCGGTAGTAGCCGTTTGCGGATCGCGTGTGGTGGTTACACCGTAAGCAAGATTAGCAGCATACAACCACACCTGATTTTTATGAATACCCCACGATGGCCACATGTGCGCGTGTGTATCCACAAAACCGGGCACAATGGTTTTGCCACTCAAATCCATTTTTTGTACCGATGCATCTACGGTAATAGAACCCGCAGTACCTACTTGTTTAATGCGGGCATTTTCAATCAGCACATCGCCCCGCTCTATTACTTCATCGCCCTTCATGGTAATAATACGCGCATTCTGCAATAAGATTTTTCCTGTTGGAATGTCTTTCTGCACTTTTACTTTAATGCGAAGTTCGGCTGGTTTATAGTTCTCGTCTTTCTTCTCATCCTTCTTATCACCTTCTTTCTTTTCTTCAGGCTTGGCTTCTTCTTTCTTACCCTCTTCTTTGGCTTTTTCTTCAGCAGCTTTTTTCTTTTTCAGTTCCAGCTCTTTTGCTTTCGCTGAATCCAGGTTGTAGGTGAAAAACGCATTACCCAATGTAAAGTAAACCGATTTAGCATTGCTGCTCCAGCTTGGAAACTCGCCCCCCAGTTTGGTTAGCTTGCGCGCGGGAAACTGCGCACTGGCCGCATCGGCCACCGAAATAGTGGGCGCTTCGCTTCCCGTTTTCGGTACGGTAACTACATATACATCGTTGTTAATTTTAGCTAAAGCCTGGTCGCCCTCGGGCGCCATTAACACAACCGATGCATTGGAAGGCTGGCGCTGTGGTTCGGCTGCCGTCTCTACCAACATACAATGGTTCTCATCGGCCACCGAGCCATACACCGTTATGCCCGTAACTTTCAAATGAGTTTTTTCATCGGTACCATCCCAGCGAATGGATACCAACCCCTTACCGCCACTGTATAAGTAAATCCGGTCGGTATTTTTTACAAAGTGCGGTGTGCCGCGGCCGCGCGATTTTGTAATAAAGTTCGCAACACCGCCATCGCCACTAATCCACATCAGGTCTTCCTGGCTTGCAAAAGCAAATGGCCCTTCGCTTTCGCGGAAGTTGTGTGCAGCACCTTTTAAGAATACAATCTTATTTCCATACCAGGCCGGTTCGCTATACAAAGCCGCTGCCTGCGTAAGCTTTACCGGCTTAGCACCTTTTGCTTTAAGGTTGATTTTATAAATGTGGCCCCCGGTGCCTTCCCATGTTACCCAGGCTAGTTGTGCTCCATCCTGACTCCAGGCCGGATAGGCTTCGGTAAAATTGCTGGTAGTAATTCGTTTGGGTGTACCCGCGGCAAACTCCATGGTATAAAGTCTGTTCAAAACGGTAAAGGCAACGTGTTTGCCATCGGGCGATACCACCGCATCGCGAATCTGCGTAGCAATAAAATCCTTATCGTCTTTAATAGGATATTTAAACTCCGCCACCGTTGGGCCCATCAAAAATTCAGTTTCAATTTCAAACGGAATGTTAACGGCATTGCCACCCGTTACCGGGATGCTGTAAAATTTACCACCGTACGAAGCAATTACATTTTTGCTGTCGGGGGTAAACGACATAGCCGGAAGCACACCCATGGGTGCGATAGACTCCTGCTCATCGCGTTGCACCGGGTAGGCCAACCATTTTTCATCTCCGGTTTTTAAGTCGCGCAAAATAAGACCGGTTTTATCGTTGTAGCGACTGCCATATACCAACCATTTGCCATCGGGCGAAAGCGTGGGCGTAAAAGCAGAACCATACCGTGCCGTTTCGTTTTGCGATTCACCGGTTTCGCGATCGTAAAACCCAAGTTGGTATTGGGGCAATTGTGCATTGTAGTTCCATGCATTGTAGCGCAACGAAAACCAGATGTAGCGGCCATCGGGGCCAAAGGCGGGCTCGTGTACTTTCAGGTTATCGGGTTTGCTTATGAGCTGCGCCCCGGAGCCACCATCTTTATGAAACATCCAAAGCTTAAGGTTGCGTGTTCCGCGCGAGCCGATGATATACGTGCCATCGGGTGTCCACTCGGCAGACTGATAGTTTTCGTTGTTGCCTTTTGTTACTTGTAGTGAATCCGATTTATCGAGTGCAAACCACCAGATGTTCTGGCCACCACTGCGATCGCTGATGAACAACAGCTTCTTGCCATCGGGGCTAAACTTGGGGTGCGAGTCGAACGCCATGCCATTGGTAAACTGTGTGGCCTTGCCACCGGTAACGGGCATAGTAAAAATGTCGCCTAGAAAATCGAAGGCAATGGTTTTACCATCGGGGCTTACATCCAAACTCATCCAGGTGCCTTCGTTGGTTTTAATGGGCACGCGTCTGCCCACTTCAAGGGGCAGGTCTTTCTTTTTGGGTTTGGGTTTTTCTTTTTTGGTAGTGTCGGCCTTGTCGTCCTTTTTAGGTTCCTGGGCCAGTGTGGCGATGCTTGCCAATAACAACATCGCGCAAAGTGGGGTAAAGAGTTTATTCATTCAGTTAGGGGATTAAACAGCATTGATTTACCGGAGAAAGATATAAAAGGTTACAGGATTTTGATGGGAGGTAAAAATAAAGTAGCAGGTGATTAAAAGAGCCTGTTGAAGTTGCTGTCAGGTCTTTCAGCGCTAAGACTCATCAGAAAAAAAGAAAGTCAGTCAATAGAGCTACACAGGCCATTCGTCCGATCGCTTCCGAATCAGCTTCCGATCCACCCACTGCAACAAAACAATAAACGCAATTCCAAAAACAATCAATCCGGGGTAACCAGAGATAAATGAAAACACGCCAATCGTCCAGGTTTTTGTTAGTGCCAGCGTAACAACAAGTGCAATCACCGAAAGAAAAATACCCAACGCCAGCCAGCGCAAATCACGCTGCTCTTCTCTTCGGGCAATGCGGGCAAGCACCCGATCGGCAAATGGCAACGAAACATAAAAGGCAGGTTCTTTCTTTAGTGCCTTAAACACGTGGCGATACGCCTCGCTATCTTCTTGCTGCGAATGCTTTCCAGACTCAACTTGTTTCTGCAATTCTTCGTCTGTCATAAGGTGGCTTCTTTGCCAAGATACTGTTTTACTTTTTCTTTCAATAACTGCCGCGCGCGGAATAAATAATTTTTAACTGTGCCTTCGGGCAACCCGGTTATTTCCACGATCTCCGGATACGTCATCTCCTGTACATGGTACAAGGTTAGTATGCCTTTGTAGTGTGGCGGCAGTTCTTCAATCAGGCTCAATACAATCTCCTCTATTTCTTTTTCTGCCAGTTTTTCGCTCGCATCATCAATGGTTATAAATCGCTCAATCGTTGTTTCATCTTCCGGCAAATCGCTTACATTCAATTTCTGCTTGCGCAGATGGTTTATCCCATGCCGGTAGGCGATGGTCGCAATCCAGGTGCTCAGCTTCGATTGAAACGTGAACTCATTCAGTTTATCGAACACTTTTAAAAACACATCCTGGCAAAGCTCTTCCCGGTCTTCCGGTGTATTCACCAGCCGGCCAATCATGTGGCTTACCAGTTTTTCGTGCTGCTTAATCAGCATCCGAAACGCTTGCCGGTCGCCCTGTAAAACCTGTGCCACCAGGGCCTTGTCGTCAATCATTTCGGGGTTAGACACCCTGGCGTTTACAGATGTTGCAGAAATTTAGTTAAAAAAGGTGGCTGGTTACTGGTTTCTTGTTGCCTGACCTTATGGAATAACTCGGGTTGCTTTAATCAAAAGCCGCAAAAATTTTCGATCTATTGCAACATTGCCGGCAAAGCCTGTGTCTTACGCTCCAAAACCAAAATTTGAAACTTAAAATTTAATACTATGTTACGCGATGTCTTAATACCGTTGTCCATTATCGGGTCTTTTGGAACATCTATTTACATCTTTACCAAAATAATGACCGATTATATCCTGAAGAAACGGATGATTGAAAAAGGGTATGTAAACGAAGATACCCAAGCCATCTTTAAGCAACACGCAAGCGACAATCGTTTTAGTTCCCTAAAATGGGGGTTGATCACTTTCTTTGCAGGTCTTTCTCTGATTATTATGGAGTTTATCCCGGTAGGCCCCGGGTCGCCCTTGCCTTATGGAGTGTTTGCCGTATTCGTTTCGCTTGGATTCCTGATCTACTACTTTATAGTCAAGCGCGCTTCAGGTCGTTAACTGTTCAGATTCGGTTACAAGACTGTTCACTTCTAACAGGACTACATTACCACATCTGTTTCTCGCGTAAAAAATCACATCCAACATCAAGGTTCACTTTTTGCATTCAGCTTCATTCTATAAACTATCGTTATGTTTCGTAATTATCTGAAGACAGCCATTCGGAGCTTACTCCGGCATAAATTTTTTTCAGCAATTAATATAGTTGGTCTCACCGCAGGTATGTCGGTTTGTATGTGCATTATTATGCTGGTGGCCGATCAATTGAATTACGATCGCCATAACACCACGCGTAACTATATCTACCGGGTTACCACGCATGAGGTTGATCGCAACGGTTCGCTAAATGATTCACAACCCAATGCAGCCTCGCCTATGCCCTTGAAGCAGGAATTGCTGGACACCTACACGGGCATTGATCGGGCCGTTCGGATTATGCGCGGCTTCGGCAACGGCTGGCTCGAACTGGAAAATCAAAACGTAAATATTCCGTTGGCCGGATTTTTTGCTGATGCCGAAACACTCACATTTTTTCAATACGAACTTCAATACGGTGATGCCGCCACTGCGTTGAAAGAACCTTACTCCGTAGTGCTTACACGGGCCGCAGCCAACAAACTTTTCAAAGAAGAAAATCCACTCGGGCAAACTATTACCGTGGGCGATTTGGGTACTTATACTGTAACCGGAGTGCTGCAACAAACTGAAAACAAATCGCACATTGTATTTGAAGCCTTGGCCAGTATGGCCACTGTTAATTCCTTACCGAGCAAAGGTTTGCTTACCGAGTGGACAAACTATTGGAATGGCTACACGTACATTTTAATAAATGAAGAACAATCGCCCGAAACCGTTCAGGCCAACCTCGATAAAATTTACACGCAACACATAGCCAGTATAACCGACCCCAACGCCTTCCGCATGCGCTTTGGTTTGCAAAAGCTTATGCACATTACACCCGGCCCGCTAACCAACAACCCGATCGGGCCGGTGTTGCCATGGTTTTTTATTTACTTTTTGGGCGGCCTGGCGGTAGTGATTTTGCTTGCATCATGCTTTAACTTTACCAACCTTTCCATTGCCCGCTCACTTACGCGTGCCCGCGAAATTGGTGTGCGTAAAGTTACAGGAGCTGCACGCTGGCAAATTTTTATGCAATTCATCAGCGAATCGGTTATTGTCGCCTTTGCCGCGCTGTTAATTGGCTTTGTATTGCTAACCTTACTTAAACCAATTATTCTGCAGCTCAACTTCGCGCGGCTGTTCCATTGGGATTTTGAATTGAACGGGCTGGTAGTGGCAGCCTTTATTGGGTTTGCGACAATAGTAGGTATAGTAGCCGGTTTTTTCCCGGCTGTTGTGATTTCTGGATTTCAACCGGTTAATGTGTTAAAGAACTTTGGTAGCATGAAGTTGTTCTCGCGCATGGGCTTGCGCAAAACATTGTTGGTTGCACAGTTTACGCTGTCGCTCTTCTTTATTCTTTCGGCCCTGGTGCTGTACAAACAGTTTAACCTTTTCATGGGCCAGAGCCACGGGTTTAATATGCACAACAACATGGTTGTGCGGCTCAACCACACCTCGGCCACAAACCTGAAAAATGAATTGGCCCGTTATCCAAATATCACCCACGTGGCTGCAACATCGCACGTGCCATCAGCCGGAGTTACGTACGGCACAACGCTGAAACAGCAACTGAATTCGGAAAGCATTTCATTTGATTATTTTCTGGTGGACGAAGATTACCTGACCAACATGAATCTGACGTTGCAGGCCGGTCGGTTTTTTAAAGCCAATGCGGATAGTATAAACAGCGAATACATTGTTATCAACGAACAGGCTGTTGCCAAACTTAATTTAGGGTCTCCGCAGGAAGCCATTGGCCAGGAGTTGGTTCAGGAAAGTGATTCCCTAAAGCGTACGATCATTGGTGTCGTTTCCAATTACAATCACCGCGACCTTACCCGCCAAATTTCACCGTTGGCTTTGTTGTACGATCCTGCTGGGTTTAACGTGTTACAGATTTCTTATCTGGGTTCTTACGATCAAGCCGTTGCTTCCATAGAAAAAGCATGGGCGGTTGTTAACCCCGATTTGAAGATCGATTATAAGACTGTGGATTCTGAAGTAAAAAAATTTTATGAAATCATTTTTGGGGATCTTGTCTCCGTACTTACAGTTATCGCTTCAATGGCTGTGGTAATCTCGTGTTTGGGATTACTGGGTATGGCCACGTACACGCTGGAAACGCGCATCAAAGAAATTTCAATTCGCAAAATTCTGGGCTCCACAAATAGCGCTTTGGTGGTGCTGTTATCAAAAGGGTTTGCAGTCTTGTTATTGATTGCCGTGGTGATTGCCGTGCCGCTGGCATACATAGCAAATACATTTTGGCTAGAGTTAATCGCCTACCATACTTCGTTTGATGCTGCCATAATTGTAGCCGGGGTACTTATTCTCATTTTATTTGCGGCTGTTACCATCGGTTCACAAACTATCAGAGCCATGTTTGTAAGCCCTGTCGAGAACTTAAAAGAGTGAACAGAAAATGTAAGAAGTAATTCAGGCAATAATGTGCAATCGCCATTTTCTTGTTAATCCCCTATAAATCTTACATTACATCAAGAGTACAATCTTGATTAAAGATTTTAGAATACCCTAAATCAACTATAGTTTCTATTTGCAGTATTTTAAAATACTACACACAGTAAATATGAAGTTATTTAGTTCGATTTCTTCTTCCGATGACAGCTACTTTTCAATAAAAAATAAATATGAATAAAATCCCCCCCCCCCACACACACACCTACATTTCAATTATTTGAGAAATGTTGGCACATCAAATTTTTAATACTAATTCTGTTCTTATTTGCCTGTACAAATGAGCAGGAAATAGGCACCAAATTGGAAATTACCACGTATTCAGAGTTTACCATTCTTAGCGTGCAAAGATTTGATAGAACAATGAGAGAAGCAGCGCAAACAACCTATGAATTAAATTGGAACTCTTATCACCCAGATTTAACTATTTCAAATTACGTTACCCAATTACCAAAAAATGAACAACTGATCGCTGAAAAATTTCTGCGCTCAAAAGAGTATCTTCATTTGCAAAAAAAATTTGCCAATAATAAGGGGATAGTGCTCAAAACCCAGAGTGAGAATTCGCTAATTCAGATAATCAATGAGCTTGAAGTGGCTAACAATATTAAAAATGAATTAATAAATCTATCTGTTTCATTAGAGAGTTCTTCTTCAGAGTATTCCAACTCAATTGACGTAGATGGTTCTGATTACAGCGGAGCCATCTTAAGCACTAGTCTAAGAAACAAGGTTATTGCTTTTGAAAATGACGTGGTGAATAAAAATCACTTGACCATTAGCGAAAAAGGAATCCTTTTTAATATTTCCACCGCTCTTATTGAGTCTATGGATAGTTATGTCTCAAGCTCAGAGGCTATGCTTGAAGCGCTTTACCCATATAACGAGGCACGTTGCCGATTTTTATGTAAACTCGTAACATTTGTCGGAGCAGTTGTGTTCAGTGTTGCACTAGTCGCCATAATTGGTGCTGCTATTGCTATTCCAATTGCCATGATTGTGGGGCCGGCCGCTCTTGCAATTGGTGCTGCCGTGGGTGGCGCCTACGCCCTTTAGGAGGCCGTGGTTAACAATACTTGTTATTCAATAGAACCATCATCCGGGCATGGGACTTCTGTACAATGCGTTCAATGGTAACAGCTATGAAAATGATACTTACAATGCTTTTTACCTTAGCCATAGGTGTGGTTAAAAGCCAAAGTTCAGAAATTACGATAGAAAAAAGCGCCTATCTCACATTAAATCAAATGCCCCCGTACCTTTTTTTCTTCGAACTAGTGCCCTACCAGGCACGGGGAAAAATTTCCTTTTATTCTGATCATATGCACTATGTCCCGAAAAAATGCTTTCCAGATAAACTTGATAGATTGGCTAAGTTGGAGTTTTTCCCTTGTAATAATCATGTTATTAGCGAAATACAATTACCTTATTCCGAAATCAAAAAAGTGAGGCGCGGCTACAGGCTGGGGATTCTCGTGCCCAATATGCTTGTATTAAAAGACGACCGAGGCAACAAATATCGATTTCAGTTTTGGGGTAGAGGTAAGGTAATTAAGTTAATTAAAAACTATAAGGAGTATTGAAACAGACCAATCAAAAATCCCGTTGCCGTCAGGTTTTCTAACCTGACGGATTCACGTCATTCATGCTACCCGGGTCGGAAGGCCGGACAACTAAAAAGACCCCACAGCAAAACCTAACGTACCACTACCCGCACTCCCTCCGAGTGACTTGCAAACTCGGGCGCGTACATGCACTGAATGTTGGTTACCCCGTTGGAAAAATCGCCCTTCTGTGCTACGCGTAAATCGTATTCAAACACATACGTGCCTTTACCCAAATACCCAATAAAGAAGTTAGTGGCCAGATCGCGCGTGCTCTCGTAGTAATACAATCCGTCCTGATATTTATAGGTAGAGATTGTAGTAGTCGGTTCAAAACCAGCCGCCCGCATATCTTTCAAGTGCACGTACTCCATGGCGCGGTCAACCCGCAACTCAATTCGCACTTTCACCAAATCACCTACTTTAAGTGCAACCTTGTCTGTAAGGGGCGAAATAACCGGCCCGCGAGCGGTAAGCTCTTGTTTAAAAAGTTGCTTCTTCAATTTCAAGGGCGTTTCGGCCGGAGTAATTTTATCCAACTGTTCAAAGTATTGCCAGTACGCTGCACCCCACGCTACGCCCTCATCTGTTTTTGAAATCGTAATCTTGCCCATGTCGGGTTTAATTTCACCAGCCTGCCACGCAGTTTTAAAATATCCGGTGCCCGCTTCAACTCTCGTGTCTTCGCGTTTGGTTGGATCTATTGTTTCGTTTCCAACTTTAACTTCTACCACTTTGGTGTTGGCCAGGGCATCGGCACCTCTACGCAACAAGGCATAGCAGGCTTCGGTAGTAGCCTTCGTGGTTTTCCAATCCTGGGTTTGCTTTTGCTTTAGCAACCACACCTTCAATTCTTCAACCGCTTTCAAATCGTGGGCAACCTCATCGTACACTTCTATCATAAGCGCCTGCGTTTCGATGGGCGCCTGGTACCAGAAATACCCCCGATCGGTTTTCCAATACATGCCCATTTCTTCTGATCGCAACGCCCGCTCGCTAAAAGATTTAATCATGGCAGCCGCAGTGGTTGTATCATTAAACCGATGCAACGCCAGGCTTAACATACCTTCCAGGTACAAGCCTTTTTGCAACCAGTATTTTTTTGCCTGGCCTAAATAGTAATTGAACGCTTCTTTTACATCCTCAGGTATTGCTACGTCTTTAAAATAGCTGCGCATGTAGAGGTAGTGAATCTGACTATAGCCCAAATGATCATCTTCAAGTTTGGTAAGCCCCCGTTTGGCATTAGCTTTTACTTCATCATAATCGCTTTTAAGCTGATAGTCCAAGTATCCGATAGCTCGGGTTAGCATTGTCCAGATGCGGGCATCTTCGCGCACAGCACGCACACCCAACACATCTAAATGTCCCATACCGCTAACAATGTGCTGCGTCATGTACCGGTCTTCTTTAAAACCCGGAAACCAGCTAAAGCCGCCACTCGCATTCTGTGCTTTGATAATTTTATCCAATGCACGTTCCTGTTCGTTCGCCATGCGATTGAGATCAAACAACAAACCCACATTGCGTTTACGTTGCGATTCATCCTTGGCATGTAACACCCATGGTGTTTCTTCCAGCAAAGCAGATTTTAACTCCTGATTTTTTTCAAGATTAGAAAGCAACGCATCGGGCTGAATGTTCTTCCACGTATCAAACACCTGCTTAATGCGTGGGCTTGAATTAGCAATGTGCGCGGCAATACTATTCGCATAAAATTTACTGTAGGTTTGCTCCACACAATCGTATGGATATTCCATCAGGTAAGGCAACGATTGAATGGCATACCACGCTGGATTAGAGGTGAACTCCAGCGTAAAGCGATGATGGCGCAACGTTTTCGATTTGTTGTCCACCATTTTTTCGAACTTAAAGGTTTTGGTTTGCTTACCGCGAATAGGCAGTGGTAATGATTCCGTTACCAGCATTCTGTTGGTTACTACCGGAATAGTCATTTCTTCACCATCCGAAAAATTACCGGCCTTGGCTACCACACGATAAGTAAGCGCTTGCACCCCTTCCGGAATTTCAATGCTCCATTCTAAGTTGGTGCTCTGGCGGGGCTTCAATGAAAAAGGTTTTGCATTCGCATTTTTTTTCATTTGTACATCTACCGACTTCATGGTAAGTGCATCAAAAAATTCAAGTTGAGCCTGACCGGTTAATTCCGCATCCACCAGACTGCTTACTTTCACCGCAAAAATCATTTTATCATTCTCGCGGAAGAAGCGCGGCTGGTTCGGTACCACCATCAGTTCTTTTTGAGTTACGAGATGATTTACAATGGAGCCCGACATTAAATCGGGCGTGTGTGCAAAACCCAGCATCTTCCAACGCGTAAGCGCTTCGGGAATGGTGAAGCTAATGATAATCTCACCTTCGGCATTGGTTTGTAAGTGTGGATAAAAGAAAGCAGTTTCATTAAAGTTGGTGCGCACTTTTACTGATCCAAAATCTTCCTTAACCGGTTGGCCGGGTTGATTGGTAGGCGGAACACTCATAGTATCCTCCAATACTGATTCGCGTTCTTCAGCGGGTGCAGCAGCCATATCCAATGACTCACTCAGAGCAAAGGTTGCTTCTGATTTCATCATTCGCTTTGCATCGGCACCGCCTGCACGAAGTCGCATGCTTCCATAATAAAACTCATAGAAACTATATCCAAACCAGTTAAAGCGATCAAAGTAAATTCCCTGTGGTGACCGGAGATACTCTGAATTCCAGTTTTTAATATGCGTAGTTAAATCCCTTCTGCTAAATCCGTTGGTACTACTCCACCCTAATCGTGTGTAATGCGAATTAAAGAAATTAGCATACCAACTGTTGCTGCGGAATTGATCCAGCGATTCATCGTAAAGCGTAGCCACCATTTCGGCTGCAATTTTCTCGGCACCGGTGCCTTTAATCTTGATTTTCCATTGCTCCTGCTGGCCCGGCTGCAGCTTATCTCTGAAACTTTCGAAAGCAATGCTCAGAATTTTATTGGAGAACGGCACTGAAACAGTTTCGCTTTGTTTATACAGGCGATTGTCTTTGATGAAAGTAAAGTGAATGCCGAGGTTGCCCCGATCAGCTTCCGTTACCGGAACTTCAAACAGCCGTTGTTCATTTTTTAATTCAATCCACTCGTGTTTTAATAATTCGCCATCACGCTCTACTTCATACAGGGCAACAATTTTCTTGTCGCTGGTGCCAATTACAAAGGCTGCGCTCTCGCCAGGCTCGGCCGCCATCTTAATTGATTGAAAATATTTTACCTGTGGAATGGGGATTGTTTTTTCAGAAGGTGCTGACACAGTGAAGTAACTCACTTCTTTCACTTCCTGTCCGGAAGCATCCAGCGCTTTTATCTCTAACACATACTCACCCAATTTCCATTTATTAAGATTTTCAAGGGCGAAGGTTTTCTTTTCGGCTGTGTTGAAGTTCAAATCGAAAACTTCTTTGGCACGCTCCCACTTAAACTTGTTGGTTTCGTCTTCAAACAAATCTGCTGGAAAGAACTGATAGTATTGTTCGCGCGAATAAAGTGCACGATCGGGTTGCTCCCACAGGCGTGCACGAAAGGCCTTGGCTGGCGATTTAAGTTCAAAGATCTTGAGGCTCCCTTTTGCCGCTTCAAACTGCCCGGCAAGGTTGGTAGTTGAAATGGTAAACTCTTTGGGTGCTGTTAGCTGATCTTTGTTAATGTTGCTGATGTAAACACTTACCTGCAACGATTTATACCCAACTGAAATAATAGTGCTGCTGCTGTGTGTTTCACCATTTATATCGGTAACATCGGCATACAGGGTGTAGTCAAAAACCGGATCAGATGCCCGATCTACATTGCGATCGGGAATTGCCGTAAAGTTTACTACAAACTTTCCATCGCCATCGGTCTCTGTTTTGCCATTTGCAATTTCCATTTCGGGCGAGGGCGGATAGTAACCCCAGCGGCACCACCACCAGTACGGATACCGCGCCATGCGCACAACGCGATAACTGACAGCCGCGCCATCAATGTTAGCACCGGAATACGCACGCGCAAAACCTTCGGCTTTGATGGTTTCATCTAAGCGGAATGAACCTTTAACCGGTTCAAAGTCCACTTCAAATTTGGGTCGCTTGTATTCTTCTACTGAAAAATAAACGGTGCCGCTTCCACTCTGTAAACTCATCTGCCCGGTAAGGCCCGTAGAAGGCGCAGTGAATGTTCCGCTAAACGTACCGTACTCGTTGGTAGTTACCTGCACATTACCACGCTCTTGATTATTCACATCATAAAGCTTGACGGTATGAATAGATTTTCTTCCAAGCTCAGAAGTTTTCCCATCGGTGTCAACCACCAGTCCTTTAAAATAAATTGTTTGGCCTGGCCTGTAGATGGCACGATCTAAGAAGAAGAACGTTTGCTGGTGTTTATCCGGTTGTTGTTCCTTGTACTGGTTAATGTTACCGCCATAATACGAGTAATGATCGATCGGTTCGGTGCTGTTGCGATCGGCCCGGTAGGTAAAGGTGAATGAAAAGTTTCGGTACTGTTCATTTCGCAGATAGGGAATCTTCGCATAGCCTTTGGCATCCGATGTATATGCACCTACTTTTATCGCTTCATAAGCTTGCTTCCGCGAATTGTAATAATTAGAAATTACATCGATCACTACACCCGCAAAGGGCTCGCCCGTTTTTCGATGGAGCACCCGAACTTCGGTGCTGCCATCTTTTAAGGAGCGGTGAATAAAGCTGATGTTGGAGACAGCCGTAAAGGCATAAGCCACGCTGTTACTATTTATCGCAAAGTCAGCCCGGTGGCTGAAAAGGATCATGTACTCCCCTTCGGGCAAGGCATCTAATTTTACTTCCAGGCTATGCTGTTGGTAGTCGCCCTCATCGGGCAACACATACTTGCCGGCTTTAACCGGAGTTTTTGGCAGGAAATATTCCAGAAATTTCTCTTCACGATCTACGTTATAATTGCGCTCCCATTTCTTGCGTTGGGCGCGCACTTCTTCGCGTGTAACTTTAACAATCCGGTAATGCAGATCGGTAAAATTTTTATACCGTATCAAAGCCCTGAACGGCTCGCCCGGCAGGTTGTTTTCTTCCAGTACCGCACTCAGGTTTTTTGCTTTCAAATCGGTTTGCAGGTTCTCGCATTCAATTGCGCCATCAGAATCAGGAAATCTTTTCTTACCGGCTTCTGCAATTTCTAATGCTTTTTTTAAATCCCACTTATGGGCATCGGATTGTAACGGCTTATACAGTTGCCCTTGCTCTACATACGTTTGAGCCACCAAAAACGTAGCCCGGGTTGAAATGGGATGCGCCAGGTACTTCTGTTCCAACTTCTCTAAAGCACTCCGGTACAGTGGGTCTTTATCGGGCAGCACCAGGTTGGTGTGCATGAACGTTATGCGGGCCAGATCCAGATCAACCAGCGCTTCGGGGTCTTTATCACCAAGATGAAAACGTGTTAACTCCTGAAATAACTGTACAGCAAAATACTTCAGCGAAAAAGTATCTTGTGTAGCGATGGTTAAACCGGCAAACGTAGCAGCATCGGCCAGATAATTTTGCTGATCTAACACAAACGCATAAACAGGTTGCGTAAGAGTAGCTTCGCTACCCGAAGCAAACGTGAGGGCACGATGCGACAGAAAATCAAACAACGTTGGGCGGTAACTACGGCCGCGGCCATCACCGGTATGCATAACCGGTTCATATAAATCAATTTGCGTGTTTTTACTTTTGTCTGCTTGCTGTAAAGAAAGTTTATACTGCTGCAACGTTTCTTCTACAATTTTATTCAAACTCCAGGTTTCAATATCATCTTGTTGGGTGGTGGTTTCGCTGCGGTTATTAAACCGATAGCGGTTGTTCTGGTAGTATTGCCAATACATTTCGGCCAGCATGGAATGCAGCAGCGGTTTAACCGGAAACGTGGCCGCGGTAGCCTCCTCGCGCAAGCGGTTGAGGTTTTTAACAAATGCGTTCTCTTCTTTATAGTCGGTAAACTTTAGTTGGTGAATAACCGCTTTTACCAGTTGGGGTGCGTTCTGTTCTTTCCTGGCTTCGGCATAAATGGTGTTTACCACCTTCAGAGCCGACTCGGGCAAACCTTTGTTTTCAAAATCTTTGACCTCCTGCCAGGCCTTTTCGTAATTGTAGGGCATTGTGCTTTTAATTTGTTCTAAATCAATACTCACTAACAAACTTGCTAAAACTACCAATAGCTGTGCTTTCATAAAGTTTGTGGTTATACCTGCTTAATTCAACCCACCAAGGTTGGTCACTGCTTTAAGATGCAAAAATGTTGCTATTCCACAACCCCGGAAAAAGTTTTTCTAAAAACCTGGGGTGTGCAGTGGCGTAAAAGGTTACGCATCAGAATTGAGAAATTGCCTTCGTCAAAACGTAAGACAACCGAAAAGTCTACTTAAAATGTTTCAGTTTGATAATTTCTTCGGGCTTAAGAAAACGCCATTCGCCACGACCTAAATCTTTCTTATCTAATCCGGCATACACCACACGATCTAATTTTTCAACCTCGTATCCCAACGATTCAAAGATTCTGCGCACAATCCGGTTCCAACCTATGTGCAATTCAATCCCAAGGGTGCTGTTGTCGCCATCTACAATGGCAAGGTCATCAACCATTGCCCGGCCTTCTTCCAGGTAAACCCCTTCTTTTATCTTTTCAAAATCTGTTTTGGTAATGGGCTTATCTAACTCAACCCGGTAAATCTTTTTTACATTGTACGATGGGTGCGTGAGTTTATCGGCCAGGTCGCCATCGTTGGTAAGCAATAACAAGCCGGTGGTGTTTCGGTCTAACCTTCCTACCGGGTAAATGCGTTCCGGGCCGGCATTGGCCACAATACTCATTACCGTTTTTCGCTCTTGCGGATCATCGGTAGTTGTAATAAAACCTTTGGGTTTGTTAAGCAGAATGTAAACCGGCTTTTCGGCCTTCAGTTTTTTACCCTCGTAGCGTACTTCATCGGTGCGCTTTACCTTGTGGCCCATTTCGGTAACCACTTCGCCATTCACCGTTACCAGGCCCAGCTTTATTAACTCATCGGCCTCGCGCCTGCTGCCCACTCCGCTGTTGGCCATAAACTTATTTAAGCGAATTAAATCAGAGTCGGTCTTTGGCTTTTCTTCTGCAGAACGCCTGCTGGATTTTACATCGCGTTGTTTATCGAACGGCTTTCGCTTGTAAGGCAAACCGTAGTTGGTTCCTTTGCCATAAGGTTTATCGCCATCCTCGCGCTGCTTTTTATCGAAAGGCTTTTTGGTAAACCGGGCCGGGCCGCTGGAGCGGGAATCAAAACGCCCGCCCGCCCGCTTTGAAAAGCCCGGGCCTTGCTCAGAATCTCCATAACTCTTCTTCCCAAAACGATCGCCTTTGGGTTTATCAAATCCACCCCGGTTAAAACTTCCGCGCTTTTTAAATTCGGGTTTCTCTCCTTCTGCTCCAAATCGTTTCTTTTCAAACCGGGAGCCTTCGGGCTTATCAAAATCTTTTCTTTCCGATCGGTCAAAACTTTTCTTGCCAAAACCGCGGGCCGTAAAGCCTGCGTTGCGCTTTTTCTCAAACCCGGGTTTATCATCCGTGCCATAAGATTTTCTCTTGAATGAATTCCGCTCATCGCCATCGGATTTCTTACCACGCGCACCGCCTCCTGACTTTGAAAAGCCCGGCTTCTCTAATCTGTCGTACCGCGGGCGCTCCGATCTTTCCGATCGCTTACCAAAGGCCCGGCTATCGCCTTCGGGCTTTTCCTTTTTTCGGTTTCGAAATGTTTTTTCGGCATCCGATCGTTTGCCAAACGAAGTAGTGCCAGATGTTTTACGCGGACGTGCCATAGTTAAAATTGAATTAGGCTACTTAACCAAAAGTGGTTAAGTACTAAAAGATCAGTTAAAGGTAATTAAACCAACGGAAGTTTCGACTTCGCAGGGGCTTGGGTTCTATTGGTTTTCGGGGGTTTCGCCAATCGTGTTTACCTCGTTGGTAAAGTCTTTGGGTGTTGGCAATTCATTTATATCGTTTATGCCAAAGTACTCCATAAACTTAGGGCTGGTTCCGTAAAGAATAGGCCGGCCAATGGTTTCTGCTTTTCCCTGGATTTCAATCAGGCCTTTGTCCAACAACTTCTGCACTGCGTAATCGCAGTTTACGCCCCGAATGTTTTCAACATCGGTTTTAGAGATCGGCTGCTTGTAAGCAATAATCGAAAGTGTTTCCATGGCCGAAGTGGACAACCGCTTTTTTGATTGCTGCTTTAGCATGATACCAATACTGGTTTGATAGGCCGGCTTGGTTAAAAACTGGTAGCCACCGCCTGCTTTGTTAAGCTGAAACGAGTATTCTTCGCCTTTAAATTTTTCTTCTATCCGGCTAATAGCACCGGCAATGTCTTCTTCGGGCACATCGGCATTAAACATTTCCGACAAGCAGGCTTTTATATCAGCCACCTTGGCGGGCGTGGGCGAACAAAAAATCAATGCTTCGATGTGGTTCTGTAAAAAGTCCATTGGGTGAATTTAAAAACTATAAAAAGTGCCGGTGACAATTTTCTGCTAACAAAAGATGCCGCGCAACCAGGCGCGCAACTTGTCAACGGCCTTTGTTACGTTGGTGTAATCTAATCTTGCTTCATCATTTTTGCTTCGATGGATTGTGTAGTGTGTGGCACAGCAATCAATCGTTCTTTGGGTATAAGCTTGCCTGTAACCGAACAAATACCGTACGTGCGGTTCTTAATCCGGATAAGGGCATTCTCTAAATTGGTAATGTACTTTAACTGGCGTGCAGCCAACTGACTTAAGTTTTCTTTCTCAGCAGTTTCGGCACCATCTTCCAATACTTTAGTATTACCACCCGAAGTAGCATCCGTTCCCGAATCGTTGTTGCGATTCAACGTCTCTTTCAAAATCCGAAACTCTTCGCGGGCTTTATCCAGTTTACCTAAAATCAGTGTCTCAAATTCTTTTAGTTCTTCATCGCTGTAACGGGTTTTATCGTCCGATACAACCGCAGCCTTAGCCGGTTTGTGGGCAATGGGCCGTTGATTGATGATTGGAAAAATGTTGAGTTGCGATGGGGAAAGTTTTACCGGTGGCGCAATGGGCTTGTGTTCTTTTTTAGGAGCCGGTTCAGCCGCCTTCTTGATAACAGGCTTTACTTCTTCCTTCTTAGTTGCCTTCACTTTTTTAGGTGCTGCAACTTTCTTGGCCACAACTTTTTTAGGAGCAGCCTTAGCCGGAGCCTTTTTAACAGCCTTTTTGGCAACTGGTTTAGCCTTGGCTACCTTTTTAGCCTTAGCCGTTGGTTTAGCTTTGGCAACTTTCTTAGCCGGTTTGGCTGGTTTTTTCTTCGTTTTGGCCATAAAACAATCCTTTAATTAAGGGTTTTAAAAAAGATGGGCAAAAATACGGCTCCGGGCTTGAAACAAAAAACTATGGGGCAATTTGATGGGCGAATCAAAGGGGCAAGGTTGTGATGCCGATCTGATTTAGCCCCTATTATTAAACCTGGCATGGGTACCTGTTATTTCGCTACAACCACCCGTTTACGAAAAGTCCTCACCTGGCCGTCCAATTGAAAAACCTCGAACCACACGAAATAATACCCCATGCGTGCGCGGCTGCCATCCTGCTGGTCGCCATCCCATCTAAAAAATCCTGCTATACCCAACGTTTCGTTATTGGCGATTTCCTTAACAACACGTCCGTGGGCGTCAGCAATTTTTATGTTGGCCACCCAGCCGGAGCGTTCAAAATGGTAATGGATTTTTGAAAAGTCCTGCCCTAACCGGTCTGGCGAAAAAATCTCCGGATCAACCTTTACTTCATCGCCACTTACCGCTATCTCGGGCCGGGTGTTGGAATTAATAAAACCCGGGGTAGCATAGCCGGCTGCACTGCTGGCCGATTTCCAATTAGCGCGGTTCGTTGCAGGGTTAGTAAACGAAACCCGCTCCAACGAAACGCCCTCCTTATCTTTTAAAATGGGCGTGTGAAAATCTTCATCGTACACCAGGTAATCAAATAATTCGTCCATGTTTGAAAGCACGGCAATAGACCCCGACTTGTCGTTCATGGCAGGCAGGGTGGTGAGTAGAAATTTTTCTTCCCGCGCATGCGGATAATCATTCTTTACCGCCACGCCATTGCTTGTAAAAACGCAATAAGCACCGGGTGGTAAAATAAAATCTACGGCAGTAATCGTGCGCACATTGGTAGGCACTCCTTCGATAAAATTCGCCAACTTCCAATTCTTCAGATTAATAAACTTGCCGGATGTGTTTACCACTTCTACAAAATCTACACCACCCGGCCGGGGATTAAACAACACTTCGTTAACTACCACATCGCCTGGTTCGGCCGCCTCGGGCACGGCAATTTGTACCGATCGATGTTCCGCTTGAATCATGTTGCCTGCACAATCCCTAACTGCTGCTGTAATAGCATAGAGCTGGCGGGCCGCCAAAGTGCCAGCAAAAGTTAACAGCACCTGCCGCAAAGAGCTGCTTGTAAACTTCACCCCAATAATGGCTACTTCCGGGCTTATGGAAAAGTCAGCCGGAGCAAGTTGCTTGTCAAGTTTTTCGTTAAACGTAAGCACCACGGTAGTGGGGGTTTGAACAAACCCGGCCAGCAGGCGCGGGCCGGTAACATCGGGTTTGTTGGCATTTACGGAATTAACCTGGCCGGGAGTTCCACCCTGAGGTGCTTCGCTGGCGGTCCAGTTGTCTTCCTCGCTACAGGTATTATTCGGGTCTATCAACTCCAGCGTCCAACCGCCTTGCTGTTTATCTTCATCGCGGTACCAGGTAAGTGCATAGTTTATGGAGTCTATCAGTTTAGAGTCGGGCGCGCGCAGCATCAACGCCTCACCGGCATTATTAAGCGTAGGAAAATTGGAGGCGCCCAGCACATTGCCAAATGCAGTAAAGAGTGGTGCATTGGCATTGGAGGTAACAATGAGATACTGGCCGGGGAGTAACAAGCGCGTGGTGAGCGTGGCCGTAGAGCTGCCATCGGTAAACTTCCAGCCAGCGAGGTTAACCGGGTTTGCACTTCGATTGTAAAGTTCTATAAACTCGGCATCGGGTAAGCCAACCTGTGGCGATGGATCGGCCATTAGTTCGGTTAGGATAACATCTTTCAACGCTACCGGCTGCGATTGAAAAAACAAGAAAGGAAAATTTGCGGCCGTCATTGCATTGCCCGATAAGTCTGCCACTCCGCTAACAGTTAACTGATGCGTAGTGCCGTTCTGAAAGGGTTGACTAAAAGTTAACTGAACTGATTTTTGATCGGCCTGTAGTTGTGCCGTGGCCGGATTGCCGATTCCATGAGAGGCTGAATAATTACTAACGGTTTCGGCCGTGCTCACCAGCAGTGGTTCGTTCAATACAACAAGCAATTGGTTTTGGTTTAACACATTTACCTGCTGCACCTGCGGTGGCTCCGTATCCAGAATAATTTCACCGGCATAAAGATCATCAAAGAAATGGCGATTGAAGAAAGTGGCCGTTGACTGTTGCACGCGGATTCCAAAAAAACTGGAAGTAGTAAACGTGTTGTCCGTTGCCGTGCCTTCTAAAAAGTAGTTAAAATTTCCGGTGGCATTGCGCTGCAGCGTCCACGTGTTGGCGGCATCGCGAACAACTTTTATCCGCAAGGTATTGTTGGAAAAATTTGTAACGCCATCGGTACCGTTTATCAGCACCGTGGTTATTCCGTTTACAATTTTATATAAACTGATTTCATCCGGTGTACCACCAATCCGCACAAAGTACCCATTTAGTGCAGCGCTTTGCAGGTTGGATTGATCGGCAGTAAGAAAAACATCTACATAATTAGCGCTGGACGTATTGAATTGCAGGTTAACCCAAAATTCCCATTGGGCATTTACTGCTTTGGCTGATGGGGTGGTAATATAAAATGAAGTATTAGCTATCGCCACGTTCGATCGTAGCTGGCCGTTCACCACAACCCAATTATCAGCTCCACTCGGGGTCCATGTGGGGTCAGCCGTATAATCGCCATCTGAAAAATTATCACTTACCTGAGCCGAACAAACGCTCGCACAGAAAAACACAATCGGCATAATGATGCGTATTTTTTTCATGGCTTGCAGGTAATGCACTATGTTTGCACCCTCTTTAAAAATAATTAAAAAATGAGACTTGCAGTAGTAGGAGCAACCGGCCTGGTGGGCCAGGAATTGCTAAGGGTGCTGGAAGAGCGCCAGGTAGAATTTGATGAATTGTATTTAGTAGCCTCTGCCAAATCGGTAGGCCAGAAGATAAAGTTTAAGGGTAAGGAATACAGCATTAAAAGCATGGAGGAAACCGTAGCGCTGGCTCCGGATATCGCCATCTTCTCGGCCGGAGGTGGCACTTCGTTGGAGTGGGCCCCGCGGTTTGCAGAAAAAGGAACCACCGTAATCGATAACTCTTCGGCATGGCGCATGGATCCTACCAAAAAATTAATCGTGCCCGAGATAAACGGCCATGTATTAACCAGCGAAGACCTGATTATTGCCAACCCGAATTGTTCTACCATTCAAATGGTAATGGCACTTGCCCCGTTGCATAAAAAATACCAGATCAAACGCATTGTGGTTTCTACGTATCAGTCGGTAACCGGTACCGGTAAAGATGCAGTGCAGCAAATGATGGAAGAACGCCAGGGAATTACCAATGGCATTAAAGTATATCCGCATAAAATTGATTTGAATGCGCTGCCACACATCGATTCGTTTCTTGACAACGGCTACACCAAAGAAGAAATGAAGATGGTGAACGAAACCCGCAAGATTCTGGAAGACCAAACCATTGGCGTTACCTCCACTACGGTACGCATCCCCACTATTGGCGGGCACTCCGAAGCTGTTAATGTAGAATTTTATAACGACTTTGATTTGAAGGCCGTGCGCGAAATACTGGAGAACACCCCGGGCGTGGTGGTGCAAGACGATGTGAAGAACAACATCTATCCCATGCCCATCAACTCCAAAGGAAGAGACGAAGTTTTTGTGGGCCGCCTGCGCAGAGACGAATCGCAACCCAATACGCTTAACATGTGGGTAGTGTCGGACAACCTGCGCAAAGGGGCCGCCACCAATGCCGTGCAGATAGCCGAGTTTTTAATGGAAAAGAGTTTGGTGTCGTAATTCCTTCAAGCTTTACAACCTTAGTTCAAGGCTCGTGTCCGCACGAGCCTTTTTTATTTTCATTTAAACCATATCCGGTCTTTGAGGTTTTTTTTATCCATTTTCACTAAAACTATTATCCAAGGCTCGTGTCCCCACGAGCCTTTTTATTTTCATTTAAACCATATCCGGTCATTGAGGTTTTTAGTTCATGCCTCGCACCATTCTGGTTTGGTTTAAAAATGATCTGCGGTTACGCGATAACGAAACCTTGTACCGCGCATGCCTGCAAGCCGACCGGGTAATTCCGCTTTATGTTTTTGATCCGCGCCCGTTCGCAATGCATCCGCTTGGCTTTGCGCGAACCGGAAATTTTAGAACCCAATACTTGATTGAGGCCGTTACCGCCTTGCGGCAAAAATTGGAGGCCAAAGGCTCGAACCTGGTAGTGCGTATAGGTTTACCTGAGTTTATTATACCTGAAATATGTGCTAATAACGTGGTTTCTGAAGTCTTTACCAGCCACGAAATAGCCGCAGAAGAGCGGCTCGTTTTCAAAAATCTGAGCGACAAACTACAGGAAATGAGGCTCGGGTTTACAACCTTCGCTACCGCACCTCTGCTTCATCCGGCCGACTTACCCTTTAAGGTTTCGGAGTTGCCCAACCAGTTTACCTCGTTCCGTAAGGCAATAGAACGCAACCTGGTTGTGCGAATGCCCTTGCCTGAGCCCGCATTAAAACCTTTGCCGGAAATGGAGCCCGGCACGATACCCACCCTCCGGGATTTTGAATTACCCACCATTAAACCAACTTCCAAAAGCGTAATTACCTATGCTGGTGGCGAGGCAGCCGCACTCGCGCACGTACAAGATTACATCTGGACTAAGGATTTGTTAAAGACCTATAAAGAAACCCGCAATGGGTTACTTGGCCCCGATTATTCTTCAAAGTTTTCTCCGGCTTTGTCACTGGGGTGCCTCTCGGCACGAACAATTTATTACGAAGTAAAAAAGTATGAGCAGCAACGCGTAGCAAACGATTCAACCTATTGGTTAATTTTTGAATTGCTGTGGCGCGACTACTTCCGCCTGGTGGCCGAAAAATATGGAAGTAAAATGTTTCGGGCTGGCGGCATTCGCGATAAACAAATTAAGAGGCAGCGCGATGTAAAAAAGTTTGAAGCCTGGCGCGCAGGAACAACCGGGGTGGACTTTGTAGATGCCAACATGAAAGAACTTTTACGCACCGGCTTTATGAGTAACCGCGGGCGACAAAATGTGGCGAGCTATCTCACAAAAGACCTGGGAATAGACTGGCGCTGGGGCGCTGCGTGGTTCGAAAGCCAGTTAGTTGATTATGACGTGTGCAGCAACTGGTTAAACTGGGCGTATGTGGCGGGAGTAGGTAACGACCCACGCCAGGACCGGTATTTTGATATAGAAAGTCAGGCCAGCAAATACGATCCGTTTGGTCATTATGTAAAATTTTGGCTTACGGAATGAATTTTTTGAGGGTGCCGCTTTCTAACTTGAAATTCTTATAAATCAGTAGCTTTGCGAGGGTATCAAAAAAACAAATTTTATGAGTAAGGGATTAATCACCGTTTTAATAATTGTAGGAGTAATCGTAGTAATTGGGGGCGGGTTCTTTATGTGGGGAACTGGCGTTTACGATAAAGCCATTGCCTCGCAGGAGTCTGTAAACGAAGCCTTTTCAAATGTGCAGGCTACCTACCAACGCAGAGCGGACTTAATACCCAACCTGGTTGCCACTGTAAAGGAGGCTGCAGAGAATGAGCGGGGTATTTTAACCGCTGTAACAGAAGCAAGAGCTGGAATTGTTGGCGCCAAAACGCCCGAAGATTTGGAGCTTGCAGGACGTAAAATCAATACTGCCATTAACCTTGCTTTTGAGGCATATCCACAAATTCGTTCAACCGAGAATTTCAAGGACTTGCAATCGCAATTGGAGGGTACAGAAAACCGAATTAATGTTGCCCGGCAACGTTACAACGAAACCGTAAAAGTTTATAACACCTATGTGCGCGGTTTTTTCAAACGCTTTGCACTTAATCTTTTTGGTGGTGGTGAAGACTTTAGTGTAAAGAAAGGTTTTGAGGCTGCAGCCGGATCAGAAAATGCCCCGAGCGTACAAGACGCATTCAACAAGTAAGAATTGTTAGCTAAATGAAAGCCTGACCGAGAAATCGATCAGGCTTTTTTTATTATCGTGTCATCAAGCTTTAAATCTTCTTCACCTCGCGGTTTTCGTAGCTCTCGATTACGTCCCCTTCTTTAATATCAGCAAAGTTTTTGATGCTGATACCACAGTCGAAACCAAATTTCACTTCGCTGGCATCGTCTTTATGGCGTTTCAGCGCGGTCATCTCACCCGAGTACACTACAATACCTTCGCGGATGAGGCGTATCGGGTTGTTGCGTTTTATATACCCATCGGTAACCATACAGCCCGCTACCGTGCCCACTTTCGAAATCTTGAACACCTGGCGTACTTCGGCATTGCCCACAATCACCTCTTCCATCTCCTTCTCCAACATGCCCTCCATCGCAGCCTTGATCTCGTCAATCGCATCGTAAATGATAGAGTACAATCTGATTTCTATCTCTTCATTTTCTGCCAGCTTGCGGGCTGAAGCCGAAGGGCGCACCTGGAAGCCGAGGATAATTGCATCTGAAGCTGAAGCCAGCAACACATCAGATTCTGAAATCTGACCTACTCCTTTATGAATAATAGACACGGCCACTTTTTCGGTGGAAAGTTTGAGTAATGAATCGGACAATGCTTCTACCGAACCATCCACATCGCCTTTTACAATTACATTCAATTGTTTGAACGAACCGATAGCCAACCGTCTGCCGATTTCATCCAGCGTAATATGTTTCTTGGTGCGGATGCTTTGCTCGCGCAAAATCTGGCCGCGCTTATTGGCTAACTCCCGCGCCTCGCGGTCGCTTTCCATCACCTGGAATTTTTCACCTGCTTGTGGAGCTCCATCCAAACCTAAAACCTGCACAGGGGTTGAGGGGCCTACCTTTTGTACCCGCTTACCGGTATCATCGAACATGGCTTTTACCCTACCGAAGTTTGAACCGGCCACCATTACATCGCCTATGCTCAGGCTTCCGGCCTGCACCATTAACGTGGTTACGTAACCGCGGCCTTTATCCAACGAAGCTTCGATAATAGAACCGACAGCGGCCTTATCAGGATTGGCTTTAAGGTTCAGAATCTCAGCTTCAAGCAGCACTTTTTCCAGCAGGTCGTCAATACCCTGGCCATTTTTTGCTGAGATAGCCTGGCATTGATATTTACCACCCCAGTCTTCAACCAGAATATTTATTTTAGAAAGCGATTCTTTTACTTTTTCCGGATTGGCTCCCGGCTTATCAATCTTATTAATTGCAATAATGATCGGCACACCGGCAACCTGCGCATGGTTAATCGCTTCTTTGGTTTGAGGCATCACATCGTCATCGGCAGCCACCACAATAATAGCAATGTCGGTTAGCTTGGCACCACGGGCACGCATAGCGGTAAACGCCTCGTGACCGGGTGTATCTAAGAAGGCAATCTTATTTCCGTTTTTGGTAGTTACATCGTAGGCCCCAATGTGCTGCGTAATTCCACCCGCTTCCGATGCTGTAACTTTTGTTTTACGAATGTAATCGAGTAATGAAGTTTTACCATGATCTACGTGGCCCATGATGGTTACAATGGGCGCGCGGGGTTGTAAATCTTCTTCTGCATCCTGCTCTTCCACCGCTTCAACCTCTTCTTCGGTTGAGGTAAACTGAACATCAAAGCCAAATTCATCGGCAATTACGGTAATGGCTTCGGCATCCAGGCGTTGGTTTATAGAAACAAACATGCCCAGGCCCATGCAGGTAGAGATTACATCGTTTACCGAAACGTTCATGAGCGAGGCCAGGTCGTTGGCCGAAATAAACTCGGTAACCTTTAAGGTTTTGGAAGACTCTTGTTCTTGTAACAAGCGCTCTTCTTCGGCCTCTGAAATTGCCTGCCGCTTTTCTTTGCGGTACTTGGCTCCGGTTATTTTCTTTTGGCCGCCACTCAACTTAGCAAGTGTTGCCTTAATCTGATCTTGAATTTCCTTATCGGTTGGCTCGGCCTTTTGTTGTTTGGATTGAAATGACTTTTGACCGCGATGCTGACCTCCGGCTGGTGCAACCGGCTTGCCGGTATCAATGCGTTTGCGGGGGCGCTTTTGCTGGTTCTGGGCTTTAAGATCAGAAGAGGCCACCGGTTCTTTTTTCTTTTCTACCGGCAGCGCAATTTTATCCACCACCTTTAAGCCTTGCAGTTTATCTGCTTTTGCTTTAATGGTTTCCAGTTCGGGTTGCGGCAGTTCAGTTACTACTTTTTCGGTAACAGGTGTTTTTACTTCCGCTTTAACCTCGGGCTGCGTGCTCTCTTCTTTCTTGGCTGGCTTCTTTTTGTCAAGTTCTATCTTACCGAGCACTTTAAAACCTTCCAGCTTGGGTTTATCAACTTCTACTTTTTCGGTCTTGGGCTCTTCCTTCTGCTTTACAATCTCCTTCGAACCAAGATTCTTGATCAGTACACTTTCTTCTTCCTCGGTTTTTTTACGGGTAACCTCAGGCTCCACTTTTACCGGTGCGGGTTCATTTACTTTTATCCCGATGGTAAGCCCGCTGGCCTCTGCCTTTTCAGAAGCTGAAGAAGCAAATTCTTTGGAAAGCATGGCAAATTGTTCGGCCGTAAGCTTCGCATTGGGATTGTTCTCTACGCTAAACCCTTTTTTGGCCAAAAAATCCAAAATAGTATTATGACCTACGTTGAGTTTACGAGATGCCTGCCCCAGTCTTATGCCTTTTTCTTCTGCCATGCGCCAAATATCGCTATTTTAATTGTTTTACCTTGATTTAATTCGTGTTAACCTTATTCAAACTCTTTCTTCAATACTGATAACACGGTGTCAATTGTCTCTTCTTCCAGGTCGGTTCTACGCACCAATTCTTCCTTACTTAAGTTGAGCACACTCTTAGCTGAATCGAGCCCAATGCGCTTGAGTTCGTCTATTACCCACCCTTCAATTTCATCACCAAACTCATCCAGATCTACATCTTCTTCTTGCTCACCATCGGTTTCGCGGAACACATCTATTTCCATACCCACCAGGCGGCTTGCCAGCTTAATGTTTAGCCCGCCTTTACCAATAGCAAGCGAAACCTGATCGGGCTTTAAGAATACCGACACCCGGTTTTTCTCTTTATCGATTTTAATGCTTACAATTTTTGCAGGGCTTAGTGCCCGTTGAATGTACAACTCCAGGTTTTCGGTGTAGTTTATTACATCGATGTTCTCGTTCTGTAATTCGCGCACAATGGCGTGAATGCGCGAACCTTTCATGCCCACACACGCGCCTACCGGATCAATCCGGTCATCGTACGATTCTACGGCTACCTTGGCACGCTCGCCTGGCTCGCGCACTACTTTTTTAATGGTGATCAAGCCATCATATACTTCGGGTACTTCCTGCTCGAATAACCGCTCCACAAATGCTGGCGCGGTGCGCGAGAGAATAATTTTCGGACTTCCGTTTACCATATCCACTTTATGAACTACGGCCCGCACATTTTCGCCTTTGCGGTACCGGTCTTTCTGTATTTGCTCGTTGCGCGGAATCGAAATCTCGTTTCCTTCGGCATCGATCAACAACACTTCGCGGCTTAACACCTGGTACACTTCTCCGGTAATAATTTCACCCACCAGGTCTTTGTACTTTTGATAGAGAATATCTTTCTCCAAATCCTTTACGCGTTGCATCAGGGTTTGACGTGCGGTGGTTACAGCCCTGCGGCCAAAATCTTCTAAGTAAATCTGTTCGGCCACTTCTTCACCCACCTCAAAATCTTCTTCAATCTTATGGGCTTCTGATAAGCTTATTTTGTCATGGTCCCAAATGTCTTCCGAATCATCGTCCACGATTTCGCGGAAACGCCAGATTTCCAAATCGCCTTTATCGGCATTCACAATAATGTCGAAGTTGTCGTCTTCCACATATTTTTTCCGAATCATATTCCGAAATACATCTTCCAGAATGCGGATCATGGTGGGGCGATCGATGTTTTTTTGTTTGGCAAAATCTGCAAACGATTCTATCAGTGTGGATGCATCCATAGTTGTTAACTATTTAAACGAAACTAGTACAATTGCTTTTTCTATTTCACTATATGGTATTTCTACTACGTTGATTTCCGTTTTCTTTCCTTTCCCATTGGCGTTCACTTCTACTTCCAGCGTTACTCCGGTATCGGTGGCGCCCGTAAGCTTACCTTGCCAGATGGCTTTGTCTTTTCGAACCACTTTCAATCCACGCCCTACATTTTTAACAAACTGACGCTTCAGTTTTAAGGGTTGGTCGAGCCCGGGCGTGCCTACCTCAAGCATGTAGTTGTCCTTGATCAAATCCAGTTTATCAAGGTCTTCAGATAACGCCCGGCTTAGGTTCGAGCAATTATCGATGGTAATGCCTTTATCGCCATCCAGAAAAACAGAAACCTTGTGCGGCTTGTGTTTGCTGATTACCACATCTACCACAAAATGCGTTGCATCTGTAAGATGTGATTCGGCCAATTCCCGGATTTTTTGAGCTATGTCCATTAAAAACTTGTATAAACAAAGAGGGGACTTTTGGGTCCCCTCTTTTGAATTTTTTCAAGAAGTGGTGCAAAGGTATTAAAAAAATACTTTCGTGCAACTACTTGTTGTAGCCATCAAAACTTTTGTGGTCGCGTTGGTAGAGCACTTCTTTTGGCAACGATTTGAAATATTCATAGGTAATTTTCAGGCCTTCGCTTCTGGAAACTTTGGGTTCCCAGCCTAAAATCTGTTTTGCTTTTGTAATGTCGGGTTGGCGCTGTTTCGGATCGTCTTTGGGTAAATCTTTATATACTACCTTTTGCGTAGTGCCGGTTAGTTTAATTATCTCTTCGGCAAATTCTTTAATGGTTATTTCACTTGGGTTGCCAATGTTTACCGGTTGTACATAGTCCGACATTAATAACCTGTAGATTCCTTCCACCAGATCGTCCACATAACAAAAAGAGCGGGTTTGGGAACCATCGCCAAAAATGGTGAGGTCTTCGCCTCGTAAAGCCTGCCCGATAAATGCCGGAAGTACCCGGCCATCATTCAGGCGCATGCGCGGGCCATACGTATTGAAGATGCGCACGATGCGGGTTTCCAATCCATGAAAAGTATGGTAGGCCATGGTGATGGCCTCCTGAAAACGTTTGGCTTCATCGTACACTCCGCGCGGGCCAACCGTATTTACGTTGCCGTAGTATTCTTCGGTTTGCGGATGCACGGTGGGGTCGCCATACACCTCGGAAGTAGAAGCAATGATGATGCGCGCTTTTTTAGCGCGGGCTAAACCCAATAAGTTATGAGTACCCAACGAGCCAACCTTCAGCGTTTGAATGGGGATCTTAAGATAATCGATAGGGCTTGCGGGTGAGGCAAAGTGCAAAATGTAATGCAACTCGCCCGGCACGTGCACAAACTTGGAAACATCGTGATGATAAAATTCAAAATCGGGAAGTTTGAAAAGATGCTCGATGTTGCGCAGGTCTCCGGTAATCAGGTTATCCATGGCTATTACATGATAGCCCTCGCTGATAAACCGATCGCACAAATGCGAGCCCAGAAAGCCGGCACCGCCTGTAACCAATACTCGTTTTTTAGCCATAAATAGTTTCGCGCCCGATGCTAAAGTAAGTGTAACCAAGTTCTTTCATTTGCTGCAACTCGTATAAGTTCCGGCCATCAAAAATAACTTTGCTTTTAACCAGCGTAGAAATTTTATCAAAGTCGGGCGTGCGGAATTCGGGCCACTCGGTAGCAATAAAGATTGCATCGGCCCCGGTTGCCGCCTCGTAAGGAGTTTTAGCAAAAGTAATTCTATCGCCCAGTAAGCGCTTCACATTTTCCATCGATTCCGGATCGTGCGCCCGGATAGTGGCCCCGGCCGCAAGAAGTTCTTCGATGTTGTAGAGTGCCGGTGCTTCGCGGATGTCATCGGTATGGGGCTTAAATGAAAGCCCCCACAATGCAAACACTTTGCCCTTCAGATTTCCGTGGTAGTAGTCTTTAATGCGCGGTATCAAAATGGTTTTCTGGGCCGCGTTTACTTCCATTACAGCCTTAAGGATTTTGAAATTATACTTTACATCGGCCGATGATTTGGCCAATGCTTGCACATCTTTAGGAAAGCAACTGCCTCCGTAACCAATGCCGGGAAACAAAAAGCGTTTACCAATCCGGCTGTCGGTTCCAATTCCTTTTCGCACAGCATCCACATCGGCACCCACCAATTCGCACAAGTTGGCAATTTCATTCATAAACGAAATTTTGGTGGCCAGAAATGAATTGGCGGCATACTTGGTAAGTTCTGCCGAGCGCTCGTCCATAAACACCAGCGGATTTCCCTGGCGTACAAACGGAGCATAAAGCGTTTCCATAATCTTTCTGGCTTTTGCCGAAGTAGTTCCAATTACCACCCGCTCGGGTTTCATAAAATCTTCAACGGCCACGCCCTCGCGCAAAAATTCCGGATTAGAAACCACATCAAATTCTACCTGGGCATGGGCTGCAATTCGTTCGCGCACCAGGTCGGCCGTGCCTACCGGTACAGTGCTTTTATCAACAACAACCGTATAACTTTTTAAGAGCGACCCCAACTGGTTAGCCACTCCTAAAATGTATTTTAAATCGGCCGATCCATCTTCGCCAGGAGGAGTAGGCAGCGCCAAAAAAATAATTTGGGCATCTTTTATTCCTTCCTGCAGGTTGGTAGTAAAAAGCAAACGGCCCTGGTTAAGGTTGCGTTCAAAAATCTGTTCGAGGCCAGGCTCATAGATGGTAATGCGCCCACTACTCAGGCTCTTTACTTTTTCCGGATCAATATCTACGCAGGTTACCGTGTTGCCGGTTTCAGCAAAACAAGTTCCGGTTACTAATCCTACATAGCCAGTGCCAACTACCGCTATTTTCATTTTAAAGTGTTAAAGGTTCTTGTTAATGAGGGATGGCAAAAGTAAGATTTAAGTACCCATTCTCTTTGTTTTTAAAGCAATTGTGAATCTTTTTTTAAAAGCTAACAATCGTTTGGGTATTTCTTCAGATTTGAAATATCTTCGCACGCACTTTTAATAATTAATTGATGGAGTCCATTGTAAATTTTACAGCAACCGAAAACCAAAAAATGATTGCCGATATGGTTCGGAGTTTTGGTGAGAAAGAAATTCGGCCATTCAGTTTGGAGTGGGATGAGCAGCAACATTTTCCGGTTGACTTATTTAAAAAGTTGGGTGGGCTGGGGCTAATGGGTGTGTTAGTGCCCGAAGAATATGGCGGCTCTGGTTTTGGATATCATGAGTATGTTACGGCTGTTGCCGAAATTGCCCGTATAGATGGTGGTATTGGTTTATCGGTTGCAGCTCACAATTCGTTATGCACCGGCCACATCTTACAACATGCCAGCGAAGAACAGAAAAGAAAATATTTACCCAAACTTGCTACTGCCGAATGGATTGGCGCATGGGGTTTAACTGAACCCAATACCGGCTCGGATGCCGGCAACATGCGCACGGTGGCCGTAAAAGAGGGCGACTACTATGTGCTGAATGGCGCCAAGAACTTTATAACCCATGGAAAATCGGGCGATGTGGCTGTAGTAATTGCCCGCACCGGCCAGGTGGGCGACTCGCACGGTATGACTGCCTTTATTATTGAAAAGGGTACCCCCGGGTTTACGTCTGGCAAGAAAGAGAACAAACTTGGGATGCGGGCATCTGAAACTGCTGAGTTAATCTTTACCGATTGCCGGGTACATAAAAGCCAGGTAATTGGCAACGAAGGCGAGGGTTTTGTGCAATCGCTCAAGGTGTTGGATGGTGGGCGCATTTCCATAGCCGCGTTAAGCCTGGGTATAGCGCGCGGAGCTTTTGAAGCCGCCTTGCGTTATTCCAAAGAGCGGCATCAGTTTAACCAACCGATCTCTGCATTTCAAGGGATTTCTTTTAAGCTGGCTGATATGGCCACTAAGATTGAAGCTGCGGCCTTGCTTACCCACAAGGCTGCCGACTTAAAAAGTAAAGGCAAGAGCGTTAACCGCGAATCGGCCATGGCCAAACTGTATGCCTCTGAAATTGCGGTGGAAGTAGCCAACGAAGCCGTGCAGATTTTTGGCGGCTATGGCTATATAAAGGATTTTCCGGCAGAAAAATACTACCGCGATGCCAAGCTGTGTACCATTGGCGAGGGTACATCCGAAATTCAAAAGCTGGTTATTTCCAGGTCTATTTTAAAATGACACTTGCATAAATAAACCACATAACACTATATTTGCAGCCCTAATATTTGAAAAATGCTGATTATCAACATTAAAGAGAACGAATCGATAGACAAGGCTCTTAAGCGCTTTAAAAAGAAGTTTGAGAAAACCGGAATTTTGCGCGAATTACGCGAAAGAACCTCCTTTACAAAGCCTTCGGTAAAGCGCAGAAGCGAAGTTATCCGCGCTGCCTACCGTCAAAAAACCTACGGTTCGGATAACGCATAGAGTTTAATCAACAATTTATACACAATCCCCTGCGGGCTTTCCCTGCAGGGGATTTTTTTTTACATTGAGCGAACACAAGCAGGGAGCAGTTGATGGTTGAATCATTTCTGAAATATCTGCAATACCAAAAGCGGTACAGTCCTCAAACGATACAATCTTACCGTACCGATCTTACTCAATTCGAAACATTTCTGGCCCACGAATTTGATGGAACTACCCCACAAGATGCCAACTATGGACTGGTGCGCTCGTGGGTGGTAAGCCTGGTGGAGCAAAAGCTGGATGCCCTTTCTGTTAATCGTAAGATAGCGTGCCTGCGCTCTTACTATAAGTTTTTGTTACGCGAAGAATTGATTGAGCGCGACCCGATGACCAAGATTAAAATTCTGAAGACCAAAAAGAAATTGCCGCACTTTGTAAACGAACATGACACCACCCGGCTGTTAGATCAGGTGCAGTTTGAAAGCACCCACGAAAATTTGCGCGATAAGTTAATTCTGGAGCTACTGTATGGAACGGGCATGCGGTTGGCCGAACTGATTACCCTGAAAGAGCAAAACATAAATTTACGCGACCGAACCCTGAAAGTAGTAGGTAAAAGAAATAAGGAAAGGGTAATCCCTTTTACGGTGCAACTCGTTACAGTTATTGAAGCGTACCTGCAAGCGCGCAACCGCGAGGTAGAAAAAAAGAATCATGGCCGGCTGCTGGTAACTCAAGATGGCGATGAGCTATACCCCATGTTGGTAAATCGCACCGTTAAAAAGTATATGAAGTTGGTTCCCGCTGTTGAAAAGAAAAGCCCGCACGTGTTACGCCACACCTACGCTACCCATTTGCTTAATAAGGGCGCAGAAATTAATGCCGTAAAAGATTTGCTGGGCCACAGCAGTTTAGCTGCCACCCAGGTTTATACACACAACTCAATGGAAAAACTAAAAAAGGTATTTGACCAGGCCCACCCAAAAGCTTAGCCTATGATACAATAATTACTACCGGCTGGCCGCGGCCTTCGTAACGCGGGTATTGTTTAACTTAAATTTTTTGCTGTATGAAACTGCAAGTGCATTCTATCCATTTCGATGCTGATCAAAAACTCATCCACTTTATTCAAAAGAAGATCGACAAGCTGGAAACATTTTACGACCGCATGGTAGATGGCGAAGTATTTCTGCGCCTGAACAACGAGGGGATTGAGAATAAAACGGTTGAGATAAAGTTAAACCTGCCCGGGCAAAATCTTTTTGCCAAAGAACAGGCTCGTTCATTCGAAGCGGCTACCGATCAGGCTACCGAGGCGCTGCGTTCGCAGCTAAAAAAATTTAAAACCAAACTAAAGAACGGCCGGGCCTAACTAAGAATTAATTTAACAATTAAAAAGGGCTCGCTTGGCGAGCCCTTTTGCTTTTGGGGTTACAGTTTAAAGGCAGCTTTTATCTTGCCAACATAATCCAGCTTTTCCCAGGGGAATAATTCCACCCTCACCTTCTTCTCATTCTTCTTACCCTTGTTGAAAACTTTTTCTACTACTTTAGGCTCGCGCCCCATGTGACCATAAGCGGCCGTCTCTGAATAAATAGGTGTGCGTAATTTGAAACGTTCTTCGATAAAATACGGACGCATATCAAAGATCTTCTCAATCTTCTTCGCAATTTCGCCATCCGAAAGATTTACTTTGGCGCTACCATACGTGTTTACATATAAACCAACCGGCCTGGCAACACCAATCGCGTAAGCTACCTGTACCAAAACCTCATCGCATAACCCGGCAGCCACTAGGTTCTTAGCAATGTGGCGCGTAGCATACGCTGCCGAACGATCTACTTTAGAAGGATCTTTACCAGAGAAGGCCCCGCCTCCGTGCGCGCCTTTGCCCCCGTAGGTATCTACAATAATTTTTCTTCCGGTTAAGCCGGTATCGCCATGCGGGCCACCAATTACAAACTTGCCGGTGGGGTTAACATGGTACTTAATATCGGTGCCAAACAGCTTTTGCACCCGCTTAGGTAATTTTTTCAAAATGCGAGGCACCAATATATTGATCACATCGTCTTTAATCTGCTTTAGCATGATGGCATCCTTTGCGAAATCATCGTGCTGCGTAGAAATTACAATGGCATCAATACGCTGGGGTTTGTTGTCATCGCTATACTCAATAGTTACTTGCGATTTTGCATCGGGGCGCAAGTAGGTCATTACCTTGCCCTCTCTGCGAATAACTGCCAACTCGCGCAAAAGCAAATGCGCCAGCTCTAATGGCAATGGCATCAGGTTGTCGGTTTCGTTTGTTGCATAGCCAAACATCATACCCTGGTCGCCAGCGCCCTGATCTTCTTTTTTCTTACGCTCAACACCCTGGTTAATATCTGCCGATTGTTCGTGAATGGCTGATAGAATACCGCAGCTATTGGCTTCGAACATGTACTCGCTCTTGGTGTAACCTATTTTCTTAATCACCTCGCGGGCAATGTCCTGCACATCCAAATAGGCTTCAGACTTTACTTCACCTGCCAATACAACCTGGCCGGTTGTTACCAATGTTTCGCAGGCTACTTTTGAATTGGGATCGTACGCTAAGAAATAATCAATTAGCGCATCGGAAATCTGATCGGCAACTTTATCGGGGTGGCCCTCCGATACTGACTCGGATGTAAACAAGTAAGGCATAAATGTTTTTTAATTACGATTTTAAGGTGGCAAAGATAATAAGTAGCATTAGATCACCATGCTAACTTTAGAATAATCGGCTTTACGAAAGAAATAAAAAGACAGCCGGAGCTTTAGGCCAAACAGGAATGTGGGTTTTCCATTCGGCTACAGTTTTGGTTGCAATAACTTCCTGTGGGCCGGTTAAATCCAACGCAATCGTTAACCGGGTATTGGCATTAAGGTTTGTTACCAGGTGTGTAAAAATTGCATTGTTGCGATACGGGGTTTCAATAAAAATCTGGGTTTGATTTTTCTGAAATGACTCCCGTTCAAGTTCTTTGATTTTTTTGGCTGCGGCCGGGGCATCTATTGGCAAATAGCCATTAAACGCAAACTGCTGCCCATTTAAACCCGAAGCCATTAACGCCAAGAGAATGGCTGATGGCCCCACCAGCGGAACTACCTTTAGGTTATGTGCATGAGCAAAGGCTACTGCCAATGCGCCCGGATCGGCCACACCGGGGCACCCCGACTCTGAAAGCACCCCTACCTTTAATCCTTGCAAAAGTGGATTCAGTTTAGCGGCCAGTTCTTTTTCGGAGGTTTCTTTATTCAATACTTCAAAGTGAAGTGCCTCTATGGAAGGGTAAATTTTTAAGCTGCTTAAATAGCGCCTTGCCGTGCGAATGTCTTCAGCAAGAAAGTGGTGAATCTCTGCCAGGCAACCAATTACCTGAGGCGGTATTACCTGCTGGTTGCCTTCTGAAATAACTGTGGGGATAAGGTAAAGTATGCCACTCATCTTTGTTTTACGCAGTGTTTAAAAATTGCAACACAGTCTGCGAAAACGCCTCGGGGTTTTCGGCCTGTACCCAATGGCCGGTATTCAACGTAACCAGTTGTGCATTTGTAAAAATTGCATTAATCAATTGCTCATCGCCCGGGGCATAGTAATTGGAACGCGCACCTTTTACGAATAATGCCGGCCCGCTATAAGTGCCTTTAAAAACCATACCGGCACCAATCTCTTCGATGTGCGCATCTATGGCAGCAAGATTTACGCGCCACGCAAACCGACCCTCGGTTGTACGGTATAAATTTTTTAACAGAAACTGGCGCACGTCTGGCTCCGAAACATGATTGCTCAACAGCGCATCCGCCTGCGAGCGCGAAGAAAGTGTAGCCAGATCGATGGCATGCAAGCCATCTAAAATATGATCGTGATGAACTGGGTAAGCTTTGGGCACAATATCAACAACCACCAGCCGGCTTACGCGATCCGGATATTTCACCGCAAAGTTCATAGCGGTTTTGCCGCCCATCGAGTGGCCAATTATAAGTGGAGCTTGTAGGTGATGTTCTTCAATGAACTCTCGTAAATCTTCGGTCATCAACCCATAATTAAACTCGGCACTGTGTGGCGATTGGCCGTGGTTGCGTTGATCTACGAGAAAAACTTCAAATGATTGAGCAAACACTTTGGCCAGCGAAAACCAATTATCGGACGAGCCAAGCAGCCCATGTAAAATAATAAGGGGTTGCCCAGCCCCTGATTTGCGGAAATGCAACTTCATGCGCGCGAAGATAGCAAAGAAAAAAACAGGCCGGCCAACCAAGCCAGCCATGCTTGCCAGTATATTTGCCATTTAATTTTTTATGGAACTTACCAACGGTACCTACACCCTGCAGGGAATTGAGATAGCCGAAATAGCACAGCAGTTTGGCACGCCTGTGTACGTGTATGACGGCAACAAAATAATCAGCCAACTGAAAAGCTTACTGAATGCTTTTTCAGAAACAAACGTGCGCATTAAATATGCTGCCAAAGCGCTAACCAATGTATCCATTCTAAAACTTCTGCAACAAAATGGAGCCGGTGTAGATGTGGTTTCGCTGCAAGAAGCCCACCTTGCCTTAGGTGCAGGGTTTGCCCCGGCTGAAATTATGTTTACACCTAATTGTGTGGACTTTGAAGAAATTGTTGCCGGTGTTGAACTTGGCTTAACCATCAATCTGGATAACCTTTCGGTACTTGAAAAGTTTGGTAAAAAATATGGTAGTACGGTGCCCTGTTGTGTACGCCTTAACCCGCACATTATGGCGGGTGGCAACTATAAAATCTCTACCGGCCACAGCAATTCAAAATTTGGGATTTCTGTTTATCAACTGCCGGAGATTATGCAGTTGGCCGATAAATATCAGATTGTAATTAATGGCTTGCATATTCATACCGGATCTGAGATTACCGAAACGGAAGTGTTTCTGAAAATGGCAGAAATTCTTTTTGGTATTGCCCGTGATTTTCCGGCATTAAAGTTTATCGACTTTGGCGGAGGGTTTAAAGTAGCCTACAAACCAGGCGACATGATTACCAACGTGTACGATCTGGGTTTGAAATTAAGCAAAGCGTTTACGGAGTTTTACCAAAGCTATGGGCGCAAACTTGAACTTTGGGTTGAGCCCGGAAAATACCTGGTGAGCGAAGCAGGCTACCTGATTGTAAAAACAAACGTAGTAAAGGCAACGCCTTCGGTTACGTTTGCCGGAGTTAACAGCGGACTTAATCATCTTATTCGCCCGATGATGTACGATGCCTACCATGAGATCGTGAATGTTTCTAATCCAACAGGTACGCAAAAAGTTTATACCGTAGTGGGCAACATTTGCGAAACCGACACGCTGGGAGCCGATCGCAAACTAAACGAAGTGCGCGAAGGCGATTTGCTGGTGTTTAAAAATGCCGGGGCCTATGGATACTCTATGGCTTCCAATTACAACTCACGCCTTCGGCCGGCCGAGGTGTTGCTGCTCCATGGCGAAGCTAAACTGATTCGCAGGCGCGACACGCTGGAAGACTTGCTGCGCGGGCAAATCGATGTCTTTTGAATTTCATAGGCTAAAATAAATCCTTACCAAAAACCGACTGCTGACATGACGGTGGCACTCATTCCCGGATTTTTGCCAGCCTAACCTTTTTACATGAAGAAAAAATTTACCGGCTACGAAGTTTTCGTAATAGCCATTCTTACCATTCTGCAATTCTCCATCATTCTGGATTTTATGGTGCTCTCCCCGCTGGGGCCCATTCTGCGCCCGGCTCTAAACATAAGCCCGGCTCAGTTTGGTGTGGTGGTTGCCGCCTACGCTATTAGCGCTGGGCTATCGGGTTTGCTGGCGGCTGGCTTTGCCGATAAGTATGATCGTAAAAAACTCCTGTTGTTTTTCTATATCGGTTTTATTCTGGGCACGCTCTTTTGTGGTCTGGCTCCCAACTACCCGCTGTTACTGGCCGCCCGCATTGTTACCGGTATTTTTGGAGGCGTAATCGGCTCCATCACGTTTGCCATCGTAACCGATCTGTTTCCCATTGAAGTGCGCGGCCGTGTAATGGGTTTTCTGCAAATGGCCTTTGCTTCCAGCCAGGTATTGGGTTTACCTATTGGGTTATACTTTGCCAATAAGTGGGGCTGGCATTCTCCTTTTATAATGATTGTTGGCGTTAGCACACTGGTAGCCATAGTAATTATACGCTACTTAAAACCTATAGACGGACACCTGAAGATAAAAACCAACCGAAACGCGTTTGTGCATCTTGCAAAAACCGTTTCCAATCTCACGTATCTTAAAATCTTTGCGGCTACCATGCTGCTGGCAACCGGGGGTTTTATGCTCATGCCCTTTGGCGCTGACTTTGGAGTACACAATCTGCATCTCAGCTTAGATCAGTTACCGATGCTTTACATGGTTACCGGAATTGCCTCCATGATTTTAGGGCCCTTGATTGGGCGCGCCAGCGACAACCTGGGTAAGTACAACATGTTTGCTGCCGGTAGTATTGTAATGATTGTGCTGGTGATTATTTACTGCAACCTGGGCCCCACTCCGCTATGGATGGTAATGGGTTTAAACATCGTGATGTTTGCCGGCATTTCGGCCCGCATGATTTCTTCGCAGGCATTGATTTCGGCTGTACCGGAGCAGGCAGACCGCGGAGCCTTTATGAGTCTCAACTCTTCCATGCAACAAATTTCAGGAGGCATTGCCTCTTACATTGCCGGTATGATTGTAGTGCAGGCCCCCACACAAGAGTTACTTCATTACGACATACTGGGTTATGTAGTGGCCGGCTCCATTGTAATTACTATTGTCCTTATCTGGTTTGTGAACCAGTACGTGGCTGCTAAATTGCAGAAAGCCCACGTTTAATTTTATTAATGATTCGCCCGGCTCATTACGACTTGCTGGTTATTGGTGGCGGTGCTGCCGGCTTTTTCGGAGCCATTCAAACAGCAGCATGCAACCCTGCACTACGCATCCTCATCCTGGAAAAATCTACTAAGCTGCTTTCTAAGGTAAAAATTTCGGGTGGTGGCCGATGCAATGTAACTCATGCGTGTAAGGAGCCTACAGCCTTGTCAAAACATTATCCACGCGGCCAAAAAGAATTAAAGAAATTATTTTATCAGTTTAATGCGGTCGATACCGTGGCGTGGTTCGGGCAGCTTCAGGTAAACCTGAAGACTGAGCCCGATGGTCGCATCTTTCCGCAAAGCAACAACTCACAAACCATTATTGATTGCTTTCTGCGCGAAGCAGAAAAATATAAGATTGAAATTAAAACCGGCTGCGAAGTAACGCATATAGCCAACAGCACCAACCATCTTACCATTACCTGTAAAGACAAAACGTTTACAGCAAGTAAGGTACTGGTAGCAACCGGTGGTTACACCAAACCCGAAAATTACAATTGGTTGGCAGCACTTGGTCACACCATTGTAGAGCCCATTCCATCGTTGTTTACTTTTAACGAACCGGAGCAACACTTTGCTTCATTAATGGGTGTAGCGGTACCACATGCCGAAGTAAAAATTGCAGGCACTCGCTTTTCTCAACAGGGGCCGGTGTTAATTACCCACTGGGGGTTAAGCGGGCCGGCCGTAATAAAACTATCGGCCTGGGCAGCGGTAACATTGCACCAGCTCAAGTACACCTTTACGGCATTAGTAAACTGGGCAGGCCAACCGGAACTAACAGTGCGTAATACCCTTATGGCACTCAAGCAGCATAACAACAAAAAGAACATAGCCGGCAACCCGCTCTTCGATGTGCCAAAGCGCTTGTGGGAGTTTCTCACCGGCAAAGCCGGGATTGTTCCAGAGAAAATCTGGGCCGATGCCTCACATAAAGAAATCAACCGGCTTATAGAACTGCTTTGTGCCAGTCCGTTTTCGATTAAAGGTAAAACCACCTTCAAAGAAGAATTTGTTACCTGTGGTGGCATTGACTGGAGTGAGCTTGATCTTGCCACAATGGAAAGTAAACTCGTGCCCGGACTATACTTTGCCGGAGAGGTAATTAATACAGACGGTGAGACCGGTGGCTTTAATTTTCAAGCCGCCTGGACAACCGCCTGGGTGGCCGCACAAGCTATTGGCAACGTTGAGCCACAAAAACAAAGCCTCTCAAAAGATTGAGAGGCTTTGTGCCTGTGGTGACGGAGGGAATTGAACCCCCGACACAAGGATTTTCAGTCCTTTGCTCTACCAACTGAGCTACGTCACCGGGTAACTGCCACCAAAAATGTATTTGGGGGCCACAAAAGTATTCAATTTTGCTTTTGGCGCAAATAGCTGTTGCCTTTTTTGACTTAATATTGAAGTTTATGCGAAAACAACTTCTACTTGCACTGGCAACAGCAGCTATTTTATCTGCATGCGAAAACAAGGGCCGTGAAGAGCGGCTCGCCCGCACCTATTGCAGTGCCTGCCATCAGTTTCCTGAGCCCAGCCTGCTCGATAAAAAAACCTGGACTAAAAAAGTGTTGCCGGAAATGGCCTTTCGTATGGGGCTTGATTTATCGTTGCTCTCCAATCTTCCGCAAAGCGATTTACCTTTTGTGTTGCCAACCTTGCCAAATAGCGCTATGATTAATCCCGAAGATTGGGAAGCAATTGTGCGATACTTTGAACGCGAAGCCCCCGATACCTTGTTGGAGGCCGCACCGGCACCCACCGCACACCTGCACCAGTTTAATGCAGAGCTAATAACCTTAACCGGTTCCAATCGCTTTCCGCTACTCTCGTTGCTGCAAGCCGATACGCTGCACAAAAAAATTTTTACCAGCAACCGCTCGGGCTGGTTAAGTCAATACGATTACACGTTTAAGTTACTTGATTCTGTTAAACTCAGAAGCCCGGTTTCATCTATTAGCTTTTCGAATGATGTGGTGCTGGCGGCTATGGGTATTATGGATCCAAACGATCAGCCCCGCGGTGCTTTGCTACTATTAAATGGAAATAAAACAGAACAAATTATCGACTCACTAAAGCGCCCGGTGTTTGTGGCCACTACCGATTTTAACAACGACCATCTTACCGATTATGTGGTTTGCAACTTTGGGAATTACGGTGGCGATATGGTGGTGCTGGAAAACCAGGGCAATCAAAAATTTAAGCGCCATGTTTTAAGTGCCCTGCCGGGGGCACGCAAAGTAATTGTTCGCGATTTTAACAACGATGGACTGCCCGATATTTTGGCCTTACTAACGCAAGGCGATGAACAGGTAACTCTCTATACCAACGGAGGAAACTTTCGGTTTAAGATTACAACGCTGCTTCGTTTTCCATCGGTGTATGGTTCCAGCTATTTTGAAATTGCAGATTTTAATGGCGATGGGCATTTCGACATTTTGTACACCAATGGCGACAATGCCGATTACTCTATCATTTTGAAACCCTATCATGGAGTTCGGATTTTTCTTAACGATGGAAAAAATCAATTCCGCGAAAGCTGGTTTCATCCTATACCCGGGTGCTCGTGGGCGGTGGCCCGCGATTTTGATGGCGATGGCGATTTGGATCTCGCCACACTTGCTTTCTTTCCGGATTTTACGCGCGCGCCCGAGCAGAGTTTTGTCTATTTCGAAAATCAAGCGGGTACGTTTGTACCCTTTACAACACCCTTGGCCACGCGGGGCCGCTGGTTGGTAATGGAAACACTTGATATCGATGCGGATGGAGATGAAGATATCATACTAGGTGCACTCAATTTTAATAACGGAGTTCCTGAACCGATTGTAACCGGATGGAAAGAGAGCCCGGTGGCAATTCTACGCTTGCGCAACAATAAGAACTAACCGCGATTGTTTCTATTCGAATAATTGGTTAAGCCCTTTCCGAGCGTTAACTTTCCACTATCAATTTGTAGTGTATGATTGTGCAGCAACTTGTATTTCTTGTAGTGTTGGCCGCAGCGGTGTTTTTAATCCGCAAGCGGGTGGTTTTCATTCGCAACACCATTAACCTGGGCAAAGCAAAAGATTTTTCGGGCACGAAGCGCGAGCGCCTTACCAACATGTTGCTGGTTGCGTTCGGTCAAAAAAAAATGTTCAAGAAAATTATTCCGGCTGTACTACACCTGTTTATCTATATAGGGTTTTTGGTTATTAATCTGGAGGTACTTGAATTTGTTATTGATGGCGTTGCAGGCGCGCATAGAATTTTTGCCCCCTGGCTGGGTGGTTTTTATTCTGTGCTGATGAATGTGTTCGAATTTCTGGCGGTAGCAGTATTGCTGGCATGCGTGTTCTTTTTAATCCGCAGAAACATCTTGAAAGTTCCTCGCTTCTGGTCGGCTGAAATGGGCCAATGGCCACGAATGGATGCCAATCTGATTTTAATTACAGAGATAATTCTGATGACGGCCATCCTTACCATGAACGCTTCTGATCAGATTTTGCAAACACGGGATAACCACTACGTGGCCACTGGTTCACTATTCTTCAGCTCGTACTTAATTCCGCTTTTCGAAAACCTGGAAACTACTACACTGGTAGTTATTGAACGTTTTGCGTGGTGGTTTCACATCATTGGCATTTTAGCCTTTGCCGTATATGTTACCTACTCCAAACACCTTCACATCTTTCTGGCTTTTCCCACTACGTACTTTGCCAATCTCGAGCCGAAAGGACACCTTAGCAACATGCCGGTAGTTACACGCGAAGTAAAATCGATGTTGGGGCTCGAAACCGGAGAAGCCCCTGCGGGCGAGACCGGAAGATTTGGAGCCAAAGATGTGAACGACCTGACGTGGACCAACCTGTTGGCGGCTTATTCGTGTACTGAATGTGGCCGGTGTACTTCTGAGTGCCCCGCCAATCAAACCGGTAAAAAACTATCGCCCCGAAAAATTATGATGGATACGCGCGATCGGTTGGAAACCATTGGCAAAACGATGGCCCGTGGGGGCGATGGGTTGAACGATGGAAAAACATTATTGAACGATTACATTACCAAAGAAGAAATAAACGCATGCACCAGTTGCAACGCCTGTGTCGAAGCTTGCCCCGTGCTGATTAATCCGCTAGAGATTATTATTGAACTGAGGCGATACGTGGCCATGGAAGAATCAGGCTCGCCCGCGCAATGGAACAGTATGTTTCAAAATATGGAGACCAGCTTTGCACCATGGAAGTTTTCTGCTGCCGACCGGTTTAACTGGGCTAAAGATTAAAAATGGAAAACTACATCGTACATAAATTACCCAAACATCTTTTCTGGGATAGCGACTTAAGTTTATTAGACGATGTTGAACATCATGAAAAAATTATTGTCCGTACGTTTGAGCGTGGAGACCTTGAAGATATCGCTCTGGTAATGGCGTACTATGGAAGGGAGATTTGTGCCGATGTACTCAAGAATGCATTTTCACTTAACGAGAGTGCGATAATTTTCGCTAGCACTTTTTTGGGAATCGCTAAAGCAGACTTTGAGGCAAATAAGCATGAACAACACTTTGCGCTATGAGTCTTCATTACTCAACTTTAAGTAAAACCATGCGGTCACTCTTAGTTGGTTTGATGCGAAATGACTCACTAAAATTATTCAGGTTAGTGGGCGGCACCTCTCTTGCCCTACAACTAGGGCATAGATTATCGGAGGACTTAGATTTATTTGCCGGTGGCCGAACGGAGTTGCCTTCAACCATTTCAAACACATTGGCTGAACAATTTCCAGGTGATTTCATGCTGGATCGGATGCAGCAACATGGATTTTCAGCAACTATCCGTGGAGTAAAAGTAGATGTGTACGACTGGAAGGTACCCTTTACCGATGACGGTATTTTTGAGGACGGGATAAGACTCGCTTCAATAAGAGACATTTTTGCCTATAAGTGTGAGGCGGTTTTAGGTAGGCGAACCGAAAAAGATTACGTTGATATCGCTGAAATTTCTAAACATTATCCACTTGCTGATTTATTTGCTTGCTTTCGTAAGCGGTATCCCCATATTTCAAAGGGAGCTGTACTTGCAATTCTTTTAAAACCTGAATTATTCGAGCGCGATTCCAGCATTCGGTATTTGAACGGAGAAACATGGGAAGACTATGTGTTGTTACTAACAAGTAAAATTTCACAGTTTGAAAACGCAATGGAACAAGCCTCTAAAGAGAAATTGGATGAACGCGAAAAACATATTCAATCCCTTATTGAACAAAAAAGAAAAAAACAATGACTGCTCCTACCCTTGCCGAACTTACCGCCAAAGGCGAAACCCCCGAAATAGTTTTTTGGGTAGGGTGTGCCGGCTCGTTTGACGATCGCGCCAAGCGTGTAACCAAAGCCTTTGTAAAAATTCTAAATGCCACCCAAACCCGGTTTGCTGTTTTGGGCAACGAAGAAACCTGCACGGGCGATCCGGCCCGCAGAGCCGGCAATGAATTTCTTTTTCAGATGCAGGCCATTAATAACATTCAGATTTTAAATGGCTATGGTGTAAAGAAAATTGTAACCGCTTGCCCGCATTGTTTTAACACGATTAAGAACGAATACCCCGAGTTAGGCGGAACGTATGAAGTGATTCATCACGCCACCTACCTGCAACAACTTATTAACGAAGGCAAAATAAAACTTACCGACACCAACAGTTTTAAAGGCAAAAAAATAACCTACCACGATTCTTGCTACCTGGGCCGCGCAAATAATATTTACGAAGCCCCACGCCAGGTATTACAAGCCCTGGATGCCGACCTGGTAGAAATGAAGCGCTGCCGTACCACCGGGTTATGCTGTGGAGCAGGCGGTGCACAAATGTTTAAGGAACCTGAAAAAGGGAACAAAGACATTAACATAGAACGTGCCGAAGAAGCGTTAACCACTGGTGCAACAACCATAGCCGTTGCCTGCCCCTTTTGCATGACCATGCTTACCGATGGCGTAAAAAACAAAGAGAAAGAAGCCGAAGTAAAAGTGAAAGACCTGGCCGAACTAATTGCCGAAGCGCAAGGTTTGTGAAATTACTATACCTGTAAATTTTATGTTTGTCCCTTTTAAAGAACTCCCGCCCGATAGCCGCGTATGGATTTACACCGGCAGCAGAGCCTTTACCGATACAGAAACCCAAACCATCCACAGCATGCTGCAAGCGTTTTGTGAACAGTGGACTACACACGGGCAACCACTTAAATCATCCTTCGCGCTGTTCGACAAGCAGTTTGTAGTAATCGCAGTTAATGAAAGCTACCAAAACCCAAGCGGCTGTTCTATCGATAGTTCTGTGGGTGTAGTGCGCCACATTCAAGATGCAACCGGCATCAACCTGTTGGATAGGGGTAGGGTGCCATTTTACATCGATACAAGAATCGAGCTCATTCCGTTGGCTCATCTTAAGATTCAGTTTCAGCAAGGCATTTTGCACCCCGATACCCTAACGTTTAACACACTGGCCGTTAGCAAAAGCCAACTGGAGCCTTGGAAAATACCCGCAAAAAATACCTGGCTGGCAAAATATTTACCGACCCCTGCGGTTATTCAATAGCCCGGGATTTTTTGTATTTTTAAAACCTTGTGCATTGGTTATGAGATTGATGGTTGCTGTTTTAGGGGTAGGTATGGTACTGGCTTCATGTAGTGCCGAAAAAAAAGCCCGCAAAGCTTTTACCTTGGGAAAGTATGAAAAGGTAATAGGCTATTACAAGAATGTAGTTAAAAAGGAACCCAACAACGGAGTAGCCAATTTCTACGTGGCCGAGGCCTACCGCCAATCTAACCGAATTCAACAAGCAGAACCCTATTATGCCAAAGCCGGGGGCAAAGGAATCAGTGCCGACTCAGTTAAACTCTATTATGCCAAATCGCTGCAAGCCAACGCCAACTATGCAGCCGCACGGCAAGTGTTGGAAACATTAACTGCTACAACCAAGAATGAAAAAATAAAAGACCGTGCCACCAAAGAGTTGGCCGGTATTAACTACCTCGATAATCTTAACCAGAAGAAAAGCTACTATAAAATAAAAAACCTGGAGGCCATCAATACCCCTTTTACAGAATATGCACCGGTGTACTCCAACAACCAGTTATACTTTTCTTCTTCGCGCGCCAATGCCAAAATTTACGAAGCCACCGGTACTCCTTTTACCGATTTGTACGTAGCCGAAACCAACGGAGCCAACGTAAATGTAAACACCATTACTCCGCTGCCCGACTTCATCAACTCGCCCAATATCAACGAGGGGTGTATTACGTTTACACCCGATGGCCGCACCATGATTTTTGCCAAAGGCAATAACGGCAAACGCAAGGGCGCGCCCGATGTGGACTTGTACCTGTCGCGGTATAGAAATGGAACGTGGGAAGAACCTACTCCTCTCAATATTAACCTACCCGATGCGTGGGAATCTACCCCAGCTATGGCGCCTGATGGCCGCACGCTCTATTTCTCTTCCAATCGAAAAGGTGGTTTTGGTGGTTTGGATTTATACTCGGCACAGATGGATGGCCGGGGCCGCTTTAGCAGGGTGCGCAACCTCGGGCCTGAGATTAATACAGCCGGTGCCGAGTTATTTCCACACGTAGCCGAAAACGGAAAACTTTACTTTTCCTCGGATGGCCACCCCGGCTATGGGATGCTCGACATTTTTGTAGTGAACCGCGCCAATGGAAAAACAGTGATTGAGAACCTGGGCCAACCGGTTAACTCACCAGCCGATGATTTTGGGATCTTTCTCTTTAAACCTGACCGGGGCTTCTTTACTTCCAATCGTGAAGGTGGCAAAGGTGATGATGATATTTATACGTTTGTAAACGAAGACCCGAACCTGAAAGTAGTAAACTACTATTTAGCCGGAGTAACGTATATGCTGCGTAAAGACAGCGCCCGCGAAGTACTTCCTAATACCAAAGTAACCTTGCTCGATCAGGAAGGCGAAGGCATGCAGGAGTTTGTTACCGGCAACGATGGTAAATTTTTATTCCGCGTGTATGAAAATGAAAACTACACCCTGATTGGCGAAACCGATGGGTTTATAACCAAGCGGCAATCGTACACAACGGCAGGTAAATCGGTACCGCTTGAATCGCTCAAAGAACTTGTAACCAACATTACGTTAGATACCATTCTGGTGTTAGACCGTAAAGAACGGGGCCGCAGGTTTGTACTCAACAACATTTATTTTGGATACGATTCGGCCGACATTCGCAGAGAAGCTGCCCGCGAACTGGACAAACTGGTTACGCTTTTAAACGACAACCCCGATCTTAAAATTGAAATGGGTTCGCATACCGATAGCATTGCCTCCGAAGCCTACAATATTCAGTTATCGCAACGCAGAGCGCAGGCCACTGTAAATTACCTGATACGCAAGGGCATTGATGCTTCGCGCTTAACCGCAAAGGGGTATGGCGAATCGCAGCCTATTGCACGCAACACCAACCCCGATGGCACCGACAACCCGGCTGGTCGCCAGCGCAACCGCAGAACGGAGTTTAAGATTCTTGAAATCGGAACCTACATTCGCAAAGACGACACTGATGAAGATGATCGGTTTTTCCGAAACAATGAACTGAAGAAGAATGAATGACCTGACTGCGATTAACTCACAATCCGTCCTTTTTACTATTGAGTAGATTGGTTGGTCTAATATCCTTAAAGCTATTAAACAACGTATGAAATTGCCCGTGTAACCAATAGGGGCTTTTCATTCAAACCAATTTCAGGTATCTTTTCTTTCTAATTCTCAAACCTATGCACGGTTCTGTATTTAAAATGGTTATCCGGCACTTTGCCCGCTACCAGGTATATTCCTTTCTTAATCTGACTGGATTGGTAGTAGGAATTACCACCTCTATGCTGGTGTTGATATGGGTAGTGGATGAATTACAATTTGACAGATACCACCCAGCCAATGAGAAGGTTTTTATGGTGCTTCGCGATGTTACTTTGCACGATGGCCAGCAGTTTATTGGCAAAACAACCCCGGGGCCATTAGCCGATTATATCCGGGCCTCGATACCCGAAGTAGAGCTTGTGTGCCAAACCGGCTTTCGCGAAAGATTAACTGTAAGCACGAAAGATATCAACCTATATGCTGATGTTGATTTCGTTGAACCTGAATTTTTTAGTTTAGTGAATTTCCCCATTGTTCATGGCCATCCAAAAAACCCGATGCCCAATAATCAATCGGTTGTTCTGTCAGAAAAAATGGCCGCTCAACTTTTTGGTACGAAGTCCGAGGCGCTGGGAAAAGAAATTATCATTTTTGGTTCGTACCATTTTACGGTAAGTGCGGTGTACCATGATCCAGGCAACTCTTCTTTGTCACAAGATATCTTTCTGCCTTTTTACTACCATCGCCTCCGGGAAGGTTCTACGTGGGACGACAGCAACGAATACATTCTGGTTAAACTTTTTGATAAACAAAGCCATACCGAAGTTGCCCAACAATTAACCACCAAGTTACACGAAGTGTGGCAATCAAAAGGTACAATCGTTTTTCTCTTTCCCTTAACAGATTTTCATTTGTACTGGAATGCTGTAGTGAACCAACATGGGTCTGAAATTAATTATGTGGTGGGCTTTGCAGCCATTGGGTTATTTATTTTGCTAATGGCATGCGTAAATTTTATTAACCTAACCACGGCACGGGCCGCTATTCGGGCACGCGAAATTGGTGTGCGTAAAATAGCCGGAGCCTCACGCGCCAACCTGATCGGGCAGTTTTTAACAGAAAGTTTTCTGAACACGTTTATTGCCACCGGGTGTGCCCTGGTATTAGTTTATCTCTGCATGCCACTTTTCAATTCTGTTAGTGGAAAAGAATTAATGTTTTCTTCGCTGCCGGTATCGGTTTGGGTAGGGCTATTTGTAATGGCACTGATTACCGGTTTGCTGGCGGGTGGCTATCCTGCATTTTTGCTTTCGGCCCTTAAACCTGCTACGGTGTTAAAAGGAAATTTATTTGCAGGCCTTACCGGGGCGGGTTTGCGTAAAGGTCTTATTGTATTTCAATTTGGGCTTTCGGTAATCCTCGTATTCAGTGCCATCATTGTTCATCAGCAAATTCGCTTTTTGCAAAACAAGAGCCTTGGTTTCGATAAGGAAAATGTATTGTACATAGAACCGGGTCAAATGGCTTTGCCTTATCCGGTTTTCAAAACCGAATTGCTGCGAAGTCCTCATGTAACGTCTGTAACGCAGGCCGCGGCCAGTCCCATGGAAATAAATGGCGTAGGTGATATCTCCTGGAAGCTCAACGGAGCTCGTCAAACAATGAACATCAACAACAATCCGGTAGATTATGATTACTTCGCCACCTTGGGGATTAAGATTGTTCAAGGCAGAGATTTCTCTCCGCTCCACGCGTCAGATTCCAACGCAATAATAATTACAGAGAGCGCTGCGGCTTTAATGGGATTTGACAATCCGATTGGCCAAATGGTTTACTATAATTTTGATTACCCTTCTGAAATTATAGGTGTAGTAAACGATTTTCATAACGCTGATATTCATCAGGCAGGAGCTCCGGTTGCTTTTTATCTTACACAAAATGACTACAATTTGGGGCGTTGGAAAAGAATTTTTATACGCTACAAGCCTGGAGCACAAAAAGAAATTGCTACCCGGGTTGAAAATCTCGTCAAGAAACTATCGGGGCAGTCCACTGAAATAAGATTTGAAGATGCTGATTTTGATCATCAATTTAGAGCAGACGAGCGTGTCGGAATTCTTGTCTTTGTATTTACCTGTATTGCAGTACTTATTGCTTGCCTGGGTCTTTTTGGGTTAACGCTTTTCAATACACAAAGACGCACCAAAGAAATTGGGGTTCGAAAAGTGCTCGGGGCTTCGGTACCCGATGTGGTTCTACTATTATGTAGTGAATTTTTTAAACTAATTGTTGTTGCCTTGGTTCTTGCGTTACCTATAAGTTATTACCTGATGGATAGCTTTCTGAATGCCTACCTGTTTCGAATTACTATTTCTTTACTTCCATTTGCAGTAACGGTTGTTATTTTACTCTTTCTTGCGGCAGCAACGGTTTCTATACAATCCGTACAGGCGGCACAAAGAAATCCGGCTGATGCCCTTAAAACCGACTAACCCGTGAACGAACTCATTTATCTTGCACAACCATGTCAACCAAAAGCATACAAACAGAAATAGACGCTTCTTACCTCTACCAGAAGTTAGCCGAGCATGAAGCCGATGCAGGCATTGCGCATGTGTACCGGCAAATGAGTGAGATTGAAAAAGGCCATGCCGAAATTTTTTGCAAGAAAGAAAACGTGAGCCTGGAGTCCGTTCTCAAGCCTTCGTGGCGGGCGCGCACACTTAATACCATCGGCAAAATTTTTGGATACGATTACGTGTTGGGTTCATTACTTAATACTGAGCGCAGTATTTCGAATGGTGTAATTGCTACGAAAGCCAAACTGAACATGGGCCTTACCGGAGCCGAAACCAACCACGTAAAAGTGCTGCGGGCCATTCTGGAAAAACAAACCGAAAGTGCCGGAGAAAATATTTCAAAATTTGAAAAGCGCCACCGGTCGGTGGGCGGTAATGCCATTCGCGCTGCCGTGTTGGGTGGCAACGATGGGTTGGTATCCAACTTTAGTTTAGTAATGGGTGTAGCCGGGGCAACTTCGGGCGAGCAAGGTGTACTGCTTACCGGATTAGCCGGTATGTTAGCCGGAGCATTATCCATGTCGTTGGGCGAATGGATTTCTGTGAAAAGTTCGCAAGAGCTTTACGAAAACCAGATGGAAGTAGAAATGGAAGAACTGGAGAGCAATCCGGAAGGCGAACAACGCGAGCTGGCTCTTATTTATATGGCCAAAGGCATACCCGAAGCGCAGGCCAAAGCCATGGCTGCAGACATCATGCAAGACAAAATACAAGCCCACGAAGTATTGGTGCGCGAAGAACTGGGAATTAATCAGGAAGAGATGAAGGGATCTGCCGCAGAGGCAGCCATCTATTCTTTTATTTTGTTTTCGATTGGTGCCATTATACCCGTAATACCTTTTATGTTTAGTGCCGGCCTTGCAGCCATTGTATGGAGTGCCGCACTAAGTGCCGTAGGGTTATTTTTGATTGGCGCAGCGATTACACTATTCACCGGAAAAAGTGTTTGGTACTCGGGCATGCGGCAAGTGTTATTTGGGCTGGCCGCGGCAGCCGTTACGTTTGGTATCGGCCATCTGATTGGAGCCGAACTTAGCTAAGGCGATCTTAACCTACATTAAGAAAACACCCACAAAGGCAATTTATATTTGCTTGCGCGAACGCTGCCACCTGCGGGTGCGTTTTTATTGCATGAACAGAAAGGGTTTTCTTAGTCTGCTGGCACTTGCCCCCTTAACCGGAACTTCTATGAAATTAAAAGAATTAAGCGCGCTTACCGCAAGAGTTACTGCCAGCGAAAAAATGCCCGTGCTGTTTCTGGGGCATGGAAGCCCCATGAATGCGATTGAAGAGAATGAGTTTGTTGCCGGCTTTCGAAAAACCGGCAAAGAATTACCCCGGCCAAACGCTATACTGGTTGTATCAGCACATTGGGAAACGCGCGGCACGTTCGTAACGGCCATGCAAAATCCAAAAACCATCCACGACTTTGGTGGCTTTCCGAAAGCACTCTTTGAAGTACAGTATCCTGCACCGGGCAGCCCCGAGTTGGCACAGGAAACCAAGAACACAATAAAGAAAACAGAAGTAGGATTGGATCATTCGTGGGGATTAGACCATGGTGCGTGGAGTGTGGTGAAACATTTATATCCGAATGCAGATATACCGGTCATTCAAATGAGCATCGATCATTATCAAACTCCGAAATATCATTACGAATTAGCTAAAGAGCTTGCCGCACTTCGCGAAAAGGGCGTTCTTATTATTGGCAGTGGCAACATGGTGCACAACCTGCGCATGGTGGCCTGGGACAAACTCAACACGCCAGACTTTGCCTTTGATTGGGCGCTGGAAGCAAGCGATAAAATGAAGCAAGCAATTTTGAATGGCGACCATAATCAATTGATTAATTTCTCTGCACAAGGCAGCGCCTTTCAACTCGCTATTCCCACTCCCGAGCATTTTTTGCCCTTGCTCTATGCGCTTGCGCTGAAGGCGGAGAACGAACCGGTAAGTTTGTTTAACGACAAAGCGCTGGGCGGCTCCCTTACCATGACCTCTGTTAAAATTGGAGGTGCATGATTCGCTTCTGAAATTTATCCTGCAAAAACCGTGAAGCGGCAACAGGCAAAAACACAACCGATTAAAAATTGATATACCACGTATGGAATTAGGACTTTACACCTTTGCAGATGTTGCCCCCGACCACGTTGCCGGGCGGGCATTGAATACGAATCAACGGTTCAAAAATTTACTGGAAGAAATTCAGTTGGCCGACCAACTCGGGCTGGATGTGTTTGCCCTGGGCGAACATCATCGCGAAGAGTATGCTATCTCAGCACCAGCAGTAGCTTTAGGTGCTGCCGCTGCGATCACTAAAAACATTAAACTCTCCAGTGCAGTTACTGTGTTAAGTTCTGATGATCCCGTACGCGTGTATCAAAGTTTTGCCACGGTAGATCAGCTTTCAAATGGCCGCGCTGAAATTATGGTTGGTCGTGGATCGTTCATCGAATCATATCCGTTATTTGGTTACAACCTGAAAGATTACGATGCGTTGTTTGCCGAAAAGCTTGAGTTGCTCTTAAAGATTAACCAACATGAAGTTGTGAGCTGGCGTGGCAACCACAGAGCATCATTCGAATCGTTGGGTGTATATCCGCGACCCTTGCAGGAACAGTTGCCTATTTGGTTAGCGGTAGGCGGCACTCCAGAATCGGCTTTACGTGCGGGCACGTTAGGGTTGCCAATGGCATTGGCTATCATCGGTGGCATTCCTTCTCAGTTTGTGCCTTTTACTCAGTTGTACAAAGACACGGCCCTTCATAATGGGTTTACACCCCAACTCGGCATCAACTCGCATGTATATATAGCCGATGATTCGCAGCAAGCGGGTGATGAATTTTATCCGGCCTACTCGGCTATGATGAATAAGATTGGGCGCGACCGTGGCTGGCAACCGATGGCCCGGGCACATTTTGAAGCTTCCCGATCGGCCAAAGGTGCATTGCTGGTAGGAAGTGTGCAGCAGGTTGTAGATAAAATTCTACACGAACATGAACTGTTTGGTAACACCCGCTTTATGGCACAAATGAGTATGGGCACAATGGATCATAAAAAAATTCTGCGGTCTATCGAATTATTTGGTACAGCGGTGGCGCCACAGGTAAGAAAGGCCCTGAGAGTCTCAGATAAATATGTATCCTCATAAAAAATTTCCTGCCTTTAACTAAACAAAGTTAGTTTAGAAATAAGGAACTTTAAGAATTATTCTTTGTTGGAAACCCTTACATTCTATTTGCGGAAGTGAGTTTCTGAAATCTTGGTTTTTGTTTTTTACTCCCTTTTTGCCCTATTCAAATAAATGATAACCGAACGGTAATATTAAATGTGTATCTTCAGGAAGCAATTTCCCATCTTAAAGAACAATCGGTATGAAAAAGAATCTTTTAACTGTTCTGTTTCTGTTGCTTTCCGTTGGCATTACCCTGGCACAAACACGCGAAAAAGCACAAACTCAGGATGCTGAAACAAAAGAAGCGATCAATGCCCTTAAAACAGTGGATGCCGAACTGAATGTAGTGTTCAGTAAAATACTTACTCAGTATAAGTCCGACACCGAATTCATTAAAAACGTAAAAGAAGCGCAAGAGCTTTGGCTTAAATTCAGAGCTGCTGAGGTTAAAGCAAAATTTCCAGATCGCACACCGGGTACATATGCAAGCGGCCATACAATTTGTGTTAACGATTACCTTACGGAATTAACCGTTTCACGAATCGTTACCCTTAAAATCTGGCTTAACGGAACTTATGAAGGCGATATTTGTTCGGGCTCGGTAAAAATTAATTAGCACTCAATAATCCGATACCGTACTTCTCCGTTAATCTCTAAACTTTAATTTTACAGTATGAAAAAATTACTTCTCTTTTTTGTTGTGTTGGCTTCCTTTAATCAGATACAGGCACAGGTTATCGGAAAAGTATTTCCGGATATGGAAGCTGAAACCGTAGAAGACGTAAAAGTACAACTCCCCTCCGACACGAAAGGAAAATTCACATTGCTGGGCTTGGCCTACTCTAAAAAATCGGAAGATGAACTGAACACCTGGTTTAGTCCGGTGTACAATAAGTTCGTAAAGAAAGCTACGGGCATGATGGCCGGCATGGGTTACGATGTAAATGTTTATTTCGTACCGATGTTTACCGGAATAAATGCGGCCGCTACGGGCACCGCCAAAAAGAAAGCCATCAAAAATGTTGACCCGGCCCTGCTTCCGCACATCCTCTTCTACAAAGGTGAGCTGAGAACGTACAAAGAGGCCCTCGACTTTGAAAAGAAAGATATTCCTTACTTTTTCGTGCTCAATGCCGAGGGAAAGATTGTGTACGCAACTTCCGGAAAATTTACACAGGCGAAGTTGGACGAAATTGAGGATTCGATTGAAGATTAAACAACTTTTGCTTCTGTTACCGTAACTTTTTACCTTCCGTAAAAAGTTACCCCATGAGTGCCCCACAACCCCAAGCCAATTTTGGAGAACTGCTTTCCAAAATCATTCTCCCCAAAGTACACCTCATAGCCCTGCTGGTGGCCGTTACCGGCATCATCTTTCATTACCAGCAACTGGCTGGCGCAGCCGATATTTTAATGATCGGTTTATCAACGCTTGCTGGCGTATATTTTCTTTCCGCATTCACTGTCAACAATCAACCCGACAACAAGCACTCACCACGTGCCTTGCTGGTTTTAAAGCTGATTTTCATGGCTGCTTCGGTTGCGGTGATTGGAATCCTTTTCACCTTGTTAAACCTGGAAGGCAACCAGCAAATGTTGCTTATAGGTACCGGTGTGTTGGGTATTGCTTCTATTGCCGGTGCAACTCTCATTGTTACTAACAACTCCAACCTGGCCATTCTGAAGCGCCCATTGATGGTTGGCATTCCCCTCTTTCTGGTGGCATTGTATTTCATGTATAAGCTCTCGATAATCTAAGGTTGTGTACGCGCTTATTCTTTTAGCCATTGCACTTGCACCCGGTGCTGCTATTGGTGTGTATATCTATCTGAAAGATCATCACGAACGTGAGCCTATCGGGCTTTTAATGCGTGCCTTCCTATTTGGTGTACTTAGCGTAGTGGTTACATTATTTCTTAGCGGCATCATCGATCAGTTTGTAAAAATTGACGAAAGCAGTTTAACCGAACAGGCTGTGCATGCTTTTATTATCGTGGCTCTGGTGGAAGAATTCAGTAAATTCATTTTTGTACGCGGTATCTTGTACCGTAGCAATCATTTTAACGAACCCTTCGATGGCATTGTGTACTCGGTAATGGTAAGCATGGGCTTTGCCACTTTAGAAAATGTGTTGTATGCCTTTAACGGAGGCCTGGGCACTGCCATTATGCGCATGTTTACAGCGGTGCCCGCGCATGCAACCTTTGCTGTGCTTATGGGCTTTTATTTAGGCAAGGCCAAGTTCGAACATAAGAAAGGATACTATGCGTTTCATGCGCTGGGTGTAGCTACTCTTTTTCATGGTGCCTACGATTATTGTTTGTTTGTAGCATGGGTGCCCGGCATTGTACTGGGAGCGTTAGCTTCTTTGGTTATCGGCCTCTGGCTTTCGAAAAAAGCTATCCGCATTCATCAACTGGCTTCACCATTTAAAAATTCTGGTGCAGATATACCACAGGATTCACAATCCTGAGCGTGGGCTGATTTAGGGCGAAGGATCTCGTAACTAAATTCCTGGGATTCTTCGCTCAATTCCCCTTCGATCGAACTTGTATTTCGGGTTTCATACAAAACGTAGGCTAATAACCCGCTCAGGATTACAACGATTAGAAAAGACGGAATGCCTGCTTTGCGCAGGATTGGAGGTGCCGGAAGTAAATCAATCAATCTGAAAATACAGGGGGTAGTGGTTGCTACACCCAGGATTAAAAGGCGTTGCACAATGTGGACAGGAATTGCGGCATTGCAAATATTCGCTAATTGTTAATTCATAGGCACATGCTCCACATAACACCGCCTTTTGATCAAACTCGTTTTTGGTCCACACAGTAGCTACATGGCCAGCCTCTTCAGCGTGGCAGGCATAACAAGGATAGTATTTTTGGCAACACTTAAACTTTATCGCAACTACATCCAATGGCGAGTGCCAATGCACACACCGGGTTTGGTTGTCGATAGCGTTGCCATAAACAGCAAGGTTGCCCACTTTAATCATGTTGCACTCATTTTGATAGTTACCCGGTTGCCCTGCGAAGAGCCTGACTAAATTAGGTCTCCCCAAACCGGAAAGATTCTTGCCCCATCAAAGACTTTGTTCGCTCCTTTGATCCAGATCGAATGCGCTTACTCCTCTCCACCACCAAATCCACCACTCGTTATCAGGCCACCAAAGAAAAGCGCATTAAAGAATAATTTATTGGTGCCGTACCAATACCCGCGGAAGGCCGGGTCATCTACAAACAAAATCGCGCGGCCCTGCCCCACGTTGCTCACTTGCAACGAAACGGAGTTCTTGATCTTTTCCAGATTAGTGGGGTGAATGTAGCCGCTAAGCAACGGGTTCGCGGTGTATTTAATCACGGTGTTGAACTGACTTTTTGATGGCTCAATAAAGACAGAAGTATTACGCCACACCGGTAACTCGCGGCTGGTGTACCCAAACCCAAGCGGGTGAGTAATGTCGAGGTTAGCCTTATAAATTGAACCACCAATAGCGCGTGACCCCTGGTAATCGGCAGTCGTTACATAATCCAGTCGCTTATTGTTTTTAGCCTCCTCTTCTTTACGAAGTTGCTCCTCCACTACTTTGTTGTTGATAGCCCACGTTACTGCATTCTTCAACAGAATGAGTGTGCCCCCTTGTTGCACCCAGGTTTTAATCTTGGCCGCCCCGCTCTCTCCTAATGCCGTGTAGTTTCCAGATGGTAGTAGTAATGTTGTGTATTCGTGTAGGCGCAACTGGCCAAATTGCGAAGTGTTTACTTTAGTGATCGGCATGTTTATCTTAGAATCGAGCAAGTACCAGAGAGCGCCTGCATCGGTAGCTGCTACCCCATCGCCAATCAGCATTACCACTTTTGGCTGCGGTACCGTGCGGATGTTATTACTTCCTAAATCCACTCCTTCCAAACTGAAGCCGGTAGCTACCGGGTGTACTTCAACACCGGCAAGAGTGCTTGCTTCCTTTACAACTAAAAATAATTCATTCGCATTCAGGTTCTGATCTACTACCGGAATCACCAACGTGCCATAACCAAAATTTTTCTTCGTAGTGTTTACGGTTGCCGTAAAAGGCTTGAAGGTGGTTTTTACAAACACACCCTTAGCCAATAAATAATACAATGCTCTTGCAGCGTTGTATTCATTCCATTCAATTAAATAAGCATAGTTCGATTGCGCTACCGGTGGTGGAGCCAGCGTAAGATTAGCTTCCGTAACACGCTCTCCTTTCGAAAACTTAACTGTTGCATTGAGTGCATCGTGGGGTAAGCCATAGGCCAGGGCCATCGTCCAGGTGCTGGCATCGTAAAACACACTGTCGTGGAAAGAAGTTACTTTTTCGAACATGCTACGCACCATGCGGTATTGGGTTTGATCCGTTGTAACCACAAACGCTTTTCCTTTCTCATACCTATTTGATCCAACTGTCAGGTCAGCGCCTAGTTGATAGGTTTCAATTTTATGTTTCACCAGTAAATCGGCAAACGCTCGGGTGCGACTCACATCTTTGCTATCGCCAAACACGTATGCCTTTACGGCTGATTTTCTTCCATCATCCAATGCCGACTTAAAATATTCTTGCTGATGCTTTAACAACAACTCACGATTCTCAACGCCTGCTTTTACCGTTGCCAAACTGGTGCGCACGTGGTTGCGAATGGTAAAAGCAAAGGTTACTTCTTTGGTAGAACTTTTTTGCACATGCCCGCGCGAACTTGCTTGCTCAAATACCAACCCGAGCCCTCCGTGTATGTCGGGGTAGGTAGAGCCATAGCCCGGGTACGAGTTATCAAATGCTTCTTTCGAAAAATACAACGACCCGATCTCATCCAATGCTTTCGAAAAATATTTTGCGAACAAGGGATTCAGCACATCGTAATTTGCGCGCGGCACCACGGGGTTTTCCGATCCATACGGTTTAGTAGGTTCAAAAAAATTAGTGGCATTGGTGCCCATCTCGTGGTAATCGGTGCATACATTCGGCAACCATTGATGAAAGAAGGCTACGCGATTCTGACTTTCAACATGCGCCAGCGGTAACCAATCGCGATTTAAATCGAACCAATAATGATTAAAGCGGCCTCCGGGCCACACTTCATTATGCTCCCGATCCATTGGGTCGGCCACGGGCGGAAACCCCTTGTGCATATTGGCCCAATTACTGTGACGATCGCGGCCATCCGGATTGTAATTCGGATCGATGTGAATAACTGCTTCCTTTAGCGTACGCTCTGCCTCGGCCCCTTGCGCAGCAACCAGGTAATACGCAGTCAGCATGGCGGCTTCGCTACTACTCGGCTCGTTGCCATGTACGTTGTACCCATGTGTAATAATCACCGGCATGGCAGCTATGTTTACCGACTGCGAAGGGTCGGCCAGTTTTAAATGTTCCTTGCGAATGTCTTCGATGCGCGCATAGTTTTCCGGACTGGTGATGGTAAGCACTACTTGTGGTCTGCGCTCATTTGTATAGCCGATAATCTGAAAATGCGCTTTGGGCGATACGCTTGCCAATTCCTGAAAATAAGACACAATGCGATCGTGGCGCGTGTGCCAATCGCCAATAGAATAACCCAAAAATTGTTCGGGCGTGGGAATAGCCGGATCGAACGTTACCCCGGCTGGAAAGAAGTAATTGTTTTGAGCATACACGTGAGTGCTTAAAGCCAGCACCACCAGCAGGAGTTTTTTCATAGTATTGGGGTTTGAGTTCGAAAAAATACTCAAACAAATGGCAGGATAAAAAATATTTTGTGATAGAAGGTTAGTTCTTAAAAGCCATCGTCTTCTTCTTTCTTCTTCTCCGTTTTTTTCTTGGTGCCAGGCCCGGCCGAACTTAGATCGTACGGAGCTTCCAACCCGTAATAGTTCAGGCGGAATTTATTAATCCACGAAAGGGTTTCATCGATAGTGCCGGGTATAAAGGCCAGTTCGCCAACTTTGGCTTTGCCGGCATTGGTCTTTTTGGCAACCAAATCGTTAATCGTTTGCAGCGAAGAGTGAATCATGAGGCGGTTATCTTCTAAACCAAAGTAAAACCAGGCATCGGGCGATGCTTTGATAAAGAGGTGGAACACGGGAGCATCATCTTCATTCTTTCTAACTTCTACAAAGCCTTCAAAGGCTCCGTTTAAATCGGTGCGCTGCACGTGGCTTAAGCCCAGCAGCCCTTCGCTGTAAAACGATTTCCGTTCTTGCGACCATTTAAGATTTACATTCGAAAGCACCAATGGCTTTTGCATGCCCTGCACGGTGGGCAACGGCACATACTCCCGTAGCGAGCGTTGCTCATAATCCTTTACTACCCGTTCGCCTACCAGGTCGGCTATTTTGTAAAGCAGTTCAGTGTGGTCGCCCAGGCCTTCTTCTTTTACACCTTCATTTTTAATTACATCGGCTATGCTGGCGGCCATCAGTTGATATACCGTAGTGGGTATATTCATATCCAACATAATGAAGGAGTTCATTTTAATTACATCGGTATCCAGGTTGCCGGAGCCAAGAGCCGAAGCAGTAATTTTAAAATCTTTGGCCGCGTCAAAAAATTTAACCGGTCCTTCAAAACGTACTTCCTGCTTGTCTTCATTATAGGCAAACACTTTACCCGATAATTTTTCGCCTGCAGATTTGGCGCGGTCTTCTATGCGAAACTCTTTGGTGTTCTCATCATAGAACAAAAAACCCGAGGGTAAGAAGAAATCATCATCGGCCGGATCTTTCTTATCGAATACAAACGTAATGTACAAGTCGTTGTCTTGGGCAAAGTGCAACCCCGCATCGGGCTTTCTGCCTTCTTCGGTAATGGCGTTATTAAAGTCCAGGTAAATTTCCTTTTCATCGCCACTTTGGGTGTACAGCAGCCATGTTTTGTAATCTTTAATTTTCTTCAGATCCAGTTTTACGAAGCCCTTCAATTGCAATGCTGGCTTGGTGGCATACAACGTCATATCGCCTTTGTAGAAAATACGCGGAGCAACGCGAATGTTGCTGCTTTCGGTTACTGCTCCGTTTGCTACAGTTTGCATGGTAGCATTGCCGCGGTTACGCTTATTGCGCGTTTGTTCCGTAATGGGTTCCAGGTGGAAGTCGGTCATTTTTATGGCAAACGTATCGTTTACTGCATTTACATATTGGTAGGTAGCGTAGCCGGTAAACTCTTTGCGCGAAACAATATCTACCACGCCTTGCGTAAGGCGGTGGTACCCATTTAAGGTATCCATTACGATGGTTGTATTCTTTAGCTGGCCGATTTTTGCATTTTCCAAAATAAGAACTTCGTTGTTCTCGGGGGTAATGCGGGCATCGGCAACGGTAATGTAAGGTATGCCGCTTACTTTAAGTTGTTGTGTTTGAATATCGTATTCTGCCCGGGTAGCATTAAAACTAAGTGAATCCAACTCTTTGCGCGTTGTATAAAAATAGGAATCAGCCAAGGGCACATCTGGCGCTTTGTTCATTACAATTTTTTGAGTGGTTAGATCCCACCGGGCTTCGGGTATCGAGGTTTTAAATTGTGCATACGGAAAATCGATGGCTGCTACCCCGGCTACTTCGGGGCTAATGGTTGCAAAATTTTTCTCGAGGTTAAAATTCAGTTTTACATCGCGGCCAGCCAGTGCAGGTTTGTTGGGATTGCCTGTTTTCACTTCGAAGCGTGCATGCCGGGCATTAAAATCTTTGGCTGAGAACGAGAGCTCTTTGGATCGCACTTCCGACCCGCGGGTTGTTAACTTGCCATTAGCGCCCACACCACTTTTAGAAACAATCAGGCTGCCATCTAACGTTGCCGTGTTCTGGTACAGGCTAAAGGGCTCTTTCATGTTTTTGATGTTCATCTTATCCTGCTTGGGTAGCCACTTCAAGCGGTAATCGTTTAGTTTTACTTGCGGAAAGTAAACTGAACCGAATAGCTTCTCTCGAATTTCGCCCACGCTGCCGCGGCCCACTACCGAATCGGGATAAAAAATAAAATCGCGAGACTCTACGGTGGCTGCCAGGTAATCGATTTTTCCGGCCGCCCGAATACCGGCATTATCCAACGTCATGCCGCCATACAATTTCCCATCGCCCTGAAAAAGCTGATAGCCCGAAGTGGGGATGGTGTGTTTAAAGCCCAACGATTTATCGGGCATGGTGTGCAGCTTTTCCTTAAAGGAAGGGAACATGCCACTGGTAATAAAGGTGCCTTCAAAATTGATCGAGCCCGGATCGGCATCGTTCAAACTATCGAGCTTAAATGGTGGTACTACAAAAAAGACCGATCGGTCGTATGCGCCATTCAGCACTTCGCTTCTGTCGAAGTAAATCACACCTCCGGCTGTGGCATCCAGGCGTGGGTAGTTGGGCAATTTTTCTTTACCAGATTTATTGTTGGGGCGGTTAATAAATAACGTACCCGATGTTTTGTTGGCAGACGCCTGCATGCCACTGGCGGCTTGTGCGGTTGAGTCGGCTCCAACCATGGCATTGTTTACCCTTCTGCGGGTGCCATTCTTTTCTGTTACATAAAACCGTATCGAATCGATATGATTCATATTGATGAAAAAGCTATCGTACTTCAGGGTAAAGTCGCGACCCGAAATTTCAAAGTTGCCGGCATTGATGGTTCCATTAAATTTGATATCGCGGTTTTGTAAAAAAGTTATCCGGCTGCTATCGGGCTTAATCACCACGTTAAGCGAATCGCTCACATTAAACTCTTCTACACCATATACATTCATACGCCCTTGTTTAAAGTTGATAAAGGCATTGGCAATGGTATCGGTAAGGGAATGTATTTTAAGGTTATCGTAGTCAGAAAGGCCTTTGGCCGATTGTAGAAAATTAACCGCTTTATCCTTCACATGGATTCTGCCAGAGCGGGCGTCATAGTCGATCATGCCGGTTTGCATTAAAAACTCGGCTGCCATGCGCGCCACTGCCAGGCTGCGGCCTTCTTCTACCAGATCGAACACGTAAAAGTCGCTACTGCCAATGGCATTGGCATAGTTTACCACCAAGGCCAGCGGATGAAAATTAAATCCTTTGCCGCGCAGTTCGCGGTAGCCTTCGGGGTCATAAAAATCGTTTGACTCAATTACCATGGGCGCCACTTTGCCACTACCCAGCACCCACATCTTCAGGCTATCTGATTTAAGGTTCCAATCCAGCCGGTCGGCAGTAAACTCAATCTGAAAAAAAGAAGAGGCGAGCGGAGCTTTGCGTTGTGCGCTTTTATCTTTATTGAGTGTGAGGCGCTGCCGCCCATAGTCGTAGCGCAGTTCCATGGCGGGGTGGGTAATCGAATCGTTTTGATGATAGATGGTTACCCGGGCTTGTGGCGAAACGACTAACGAATCTTTAAAACCAAAAGTAGAAGCAACTGCCCTGAATTTGCGTGCTACATCACCCATCACTTCTACAGTAGCCAGGTTGCCGCTAACTGTATTTGAGTTAATGGCTGCGCCTTGTAAGCCAAAGCCGCCCCGGTAATTTATATTCAGGCTTTCGAGCCCCGCCAATTTAATGTTGGCTTCGTACGATTTGAAACGCGGATAGGTAGCTGTTTGCGGAGATTTATGGTTAACGCTCCGAAACTCGAAAACACCGGGCACGGTACCTTGCACCTTACCAACATATACAAGCCGCGCCTGTTCTGCCTTTAAATAGGGCTGGGTAGTTTTAAAGTTGTACTTATTTAAATCACAATAAACCGAATCGGGCGAAAGCCCTGCGGCTGTCCAATCGAAACGGCCACCTTCGCCCACAAACAATTTATCGCGCAAAGAAAAGATTCCTTTCGTGTTGGTGAGATTTACTGAATCGTAAGCGGTGCTTATGTGCAACGATACTTTATTGAAGACGATTACCGGCCCCCACACATCGGGTTGCACAATGGGCTGTTGCCAGGCCGGAGTAGTATAGGCGCTGGTGTCGATGGCCGCATCGTAATTATAGTTATAATATTGGGTTGTATCCAGCGGGGGTGGTTCCTGATAGTCGAACGAATACGAATCATCTTTGGCTACCAGGCGCAAAGCCTTATCGTAATTCAGTGCATGATGTTCAAAGAAATCGCGAGCTAACTGAAAAAACAAATTGGCTTGCAGGGCATTGTCTTTGGCCAGCACCTTATCGGCCACAGCCAAAAAACTGCTAAGGGTGGCGGGGTCGGCTTGTTCAATATTTACGGCTGCGGCCACCGCTCCGTAATAGTTTATAAAATGCGGGCGCAACCGAAAGCCCTTCTTCTTCATAATGCGGGCTTGCGATCTTATTTTAAATTGCTGGTCGGGGCCGGTGGCATTCCAGGCCGTACCAAATGCAGCCCCAATGGCAAGCGCATCGTTGGCTTTCGTGTTTTCAAGCACCAGGCGCACGCTGTCCTGAAAACTGTAGGGGCCTCCGTTTTGGCCAAACAGGCTGGTGGAAATACAAAGGATGGCAATATGGGCAAGTACCAGTTTCAAGGGCGAAAAACCTTCAAATTCGCAAAAATCAGGCTAATGTACTAATTACCGCATTACTGGTTACAGGTAGCTGGTTAGCGGCTGTTGAATCGCAGTAAAAATGGTTTGATGTATAACTTACTACCGGTTTAATTATTGCTTTTGTAACAGCAGGCAGGCCCAGGTTTCCCGTTCCTTATGCAGCATTTCTTTTAATCCGTAGCGGGCTGCTTCTGTGGTGAGATCAGGAAGATCTTTTTCATAGAACCCGCTTAACAAGAGCTGGCCAGCGGGTTTTAAGTAGTGAGCATATTGCTGCATTTCGGCCAGCAAAATGTTTTTGTTGATGTTGGCCAGAATGATCTCAAAGGTTCCGTTAAGTTTTACCTCGTTAATCTTTCCCAACTGAATATGAATGTTGTGGCAGGTGTTGGTAGCTGCATTTTCGTTTCCATTCTCCACACTCCACTCGTCAATGTCGAACGCCTCTACTTCTTTTGCGCCCAACTTGCTGGCCATAATTGAAAGGATGGCCGTACCACAGCCGGCATCCATCACGCGCTTGCCTTTATGATCCATTTTCAACTGTGCACTCAACATCAGGTGTGTGGTTTGATGATGGCCTGTACCAAAACTCATTTTGGGTGTGATGATGATTTCGTAAGGGTACGGCTTATCTATTTTATGAAAGGCCGCCCGCACCAGGCAGTGCTCATCTACAATAATGGGCTCCACATTTTTTTCCCAGGCTTCATTCCAGTTTTGCTTTTCCAACTCACTAAACTGAAATGTAAGCCGAGTTGCCGGCCCATACTTTTCTTTTATTTCTTCCAGCAGTTGTTTATCCACTGCGGGGTTTTCCGAATACGCTTCGAAGCCGGTTTCAGTTTCCATAAAGGTATCAAAGCCTCCCTCCGCTATTTCAGCCATCAGGATTTCAGAAAAATCCGGACTGCACGTTACTGTTAGTTGTAGGGTTTTCATGGTTATATCAGGAGTTTATCTCACTACCCTTCAAAGAAGATTCAACTAACCGGAAACCATTCGAATTGTGCTCCCGCCTCACCAATTTGTTCTTAAATTGATTTGATAATTTCAGTAAACTCCCTGCTCTTAAGCGAAGCGCCTCCTACCAAACCACCATCTACATCGGGGTTGGCAAAAAGTTCTTTTGCATTGGCTGCATTTACACTACCGCCATAAAGAATTGAAATTTCATTGGCAACCGATGTGCCGTACTTGCCCGCCAGGTGTTTACGAATAACGGCATGCATGGCCTGCGCCTGTGCTGCTGTAGCTGTTTTACCCGTGCCAATAGCCCACACCGGCTCATAGGCAATTACTACTTTCTGAATTGTTTCGGCCAATAAATGAAACAAGGCCTCCTCCACTTGCTGCTTTACTAATTGCTCGTGGCCATTTTTTTCACGCACCTCCAATGGTTCGCCACAACAAAAGATGGGTGTAAGCCCGTTCGCTAACGCGATGTCAGTCTTTTTCACCAACAACTTTGAGTCCTCGCCAAAATATTGTCTGCGCTCACTGTGTCCAAGAATTACATACGGTACATTCATTGACTTCAGCATCGCTGCCGAAGTCTCGCCCGTGTAGGCCCCCGAGGCATGTTCGCTGCAGTTTTGCGCGCCAACCGCTATGCGGGTAGCGCCTAGTTGTTGCTTTACCGGGTACAAATAGGGAAAGGGCGTGCACAACACCACCTTTACATCGCCCTTCACTTCATCGGCAATCATGCCCAGCAGTTCGGAAGTAAGCGTTTGAGCTTCTTCCAGGGTTTTATTCATTTTCCAGTTACCGGCTACAATTTTTGAACGCATCGTTGGTTAAATTTTTCTCGCAAAGTCGCAAAGTGTGCTAAGATTAGCAAAGAAGATTTTGAAAAGTGAACCCGGCCTTAGGTGCGTTTTTAATTGAAGGTAATTTCTTCGCTTGGCTTGCTGCGCAGCAACCGGAAACTTTTTACAGGGCCTTTGTAGGTAACGTGCACAATGTTGGATTGATCGTGGTGCAAATCCATAATTACTTCATTGCGTACTTCTATCGTCTTAAACTTTTTTACATTTTCGATTTCAAGGTAGCATACCACTGCCGGGTCTTCTTCCTCAAAACCCAAAAAATTCAGTCGCTGCATTTTGCCATCCAGCTTTACCGAGATGGTTTTCTGAAGATATTCTTTTATAAGTTGTTGGGAGGTAATGCCTTTGGGGTTCAGCAAATCCAGTGCGGGCTCGTTTCGTTGGTTGCGGATGCTCTCTTCCAGGTCATCTAAAAAAATCCGTGCCGTTATTTGCAGGGCTTTGTCTTTTTCGCTGTAGGTAATTTCTGTAACCGAAAGATGTACCGGGTGCAGGGCCAGCAGGCAGGCGTAAAGAATTGAAATCATAGCAGGAGCAAAACGAAAACCGTGCCGTCAAAAATAGTTGTAATTGTCCTAAGTAAAAATTAAACCTATACTTGCGGCAAAACACGGTACGTTGAATAGTTTCACTCTATACTTTCAGGAAGGACTGGCGCATATTCTTGATTTTAACGGGTATGATCATATCCTGTTTGTGCTGGCACTTTGTGCTGTATACACCGCCCGCGACTGGCCCAGAGTACTTATTCTGGTAACTGCGTTTACCATCGGGCATTCGGTTACGTTGGCTATGGCCACATTGGGGCTGGTGCGCTATCGCACCGATGTAATTGAGTTTCTTATTCCGCTCACCATTTTTATAACTGCCCTCACCAATCTGGTACGAAGGGAAAATCCCCACCCTAAAAGCCGCCTGCAACTTAACTACCTGCTCGCCTTGTTTTTTGGGTTAATTCATGGCCTTGGTTTTTCAAATTACTTGCGGGCCTTGTTGGGTAAAACCCAAAGCATTGTATCACCGCTTTTTGCCTTTAATATCGGGCTGGAGGTAGGCCAGATAATTATTGTAGCCATTTTTCTGGTTGTAGCGTTTATTTTAACGCGTTACCTTCGCGCCTCCGCCAAAATAATCCGGATAGGACTTTCGGCATGCATTGCCTGCGTTGCCTTGTTTTTAATGTGGGAGCGCATTTTTTGGTAGTTGTAGCATTATTGAACCGTAAAATTTTAAAACACTTAATTATGAAGCAGGTTTTGATAGGTTGTCTTTTACAGATTGGCCTTACCGCCTACGCACAGCAGCCCACCTGGAAAGGTAAGTTTGAACAGTTAGATCAGTTGTTGCCCACACCCAACGAATACCGCTCGGGGTCTGGTGCCCCCGGCCCAAAGTATTGGCAGCAACAAGCCGACTATGTAATTGATGCCGAGCTAAACGATGAAAAGCAAAGCATTACCGGTGCCGAAACCATTACCTACCACAACAACTCGCCCGATGCGCTTACTTATTTATGGTTGCAGTTAGATCAAAACATTAATGCCAAAGGCAACGCCACCGCCAAAACCTCTAACAACAACGTGCGCGATTCTATTGATGTGGGCACCTTTGCCTCGTCTATTGCCTTTACTGATTTTGATGGCGGCTTTAAAATAAAATCCGTGAAAGATGCCACGGGCAAAGCGTTGCCATACCTTATTAACCAAACCATGATGCGCGTGGATTTACCCAAAGCTCTTGGGCCCGGTCAGAAACTTTCGTTTTCAGTAGAATGGTCGTTCAACATCAACGATCGTGTAAAGAAAATGACCCCCAACGATGGCCGCAGCGGCATGGAATATTTTCCGGAAGATGGCAACTACCTTTACATTATTGCGCAGTGGTTTCCACGCATGTGTGTGTACGATGATGTAGTGGGTTGGCAGAACAAACAGTTTATGGGCCAGGGCGAGTTTACCCTCACCTTCGGTAACTACAAGGTAAACCTTACTGTTCCGGCCGATCACGTTGTGGCCGGCACCGGCATGGTATCTAACCTGAAAGAAGTACTAACAGCCGAACAATATGCGCGCTTTGAAAAAGCTAAAACTTCATTCGATAAACCGGTAATTATTTGTACTCAGGCCGAGGCGGTGCAACGCGAAAAAACCAAATCGAAGGAAAAGAAAACCTGGCGCTTTGAAGCCGAAAATGTGCGCGACTTTGCCTTTGCCACCTCGCGCAAATTTATCTGGGATGCCCAAGCCGTAAAGGTGGGTGATAAAACACCCCTGGCAATGAGCTACTATCCAAAAGAAGGCAATCCGCTGTGGGAAGCCGAATCAACCAAAGCTGTGAAGAATACTCTCGCTACGTATTCAAAGTATTCTATCAACTATCCGTATCCGCAGGCTACTTCGGTGCATGCAGCATCGTTGGGAATGGAGTACCCTATGATCTGCTTCAACTTTGGCCGACCCCTGAAAGATGGAACCACACCCGACCGTGTTAAGTGGGGAATGATTGGCGTAATCATTCACGAAGTAGGGCATAATTTTTATCCCATGATTATCAACAACGATGAGCGCCAATGGACCTGGATGGATGAAGGGTTAAATACTTTTGTTCAATACCGAACTGAGCAAGAGAATTACCCCGATAAACCCGTGGGCCGTGGGCCGGCTGCCAACATTGTGCCGTACATGAAAGGCAACCCGGACTTGCAGCGCCCTTTAATGGTAAACTCCGAATCGGTAGTGCGTTCTAATTTTGGCAACGAACAATATGCCAAGTGCGCAACGGCCCTCAACATTTTGCGCGAAACAGTTATGGGCCCCGAACTGTTTGATAAGGCTTTTAAAGAATATGCCGAACGATGGGCCTTTAAACATCCTAAGCCTGCCGATTTTTTCCGCACCATGGAAGACGCCAGCGCAGTTGACCTCGACTGGTTTTGGCGCGGTTGGTTTTACTCTACCGATTACAACGATGTTTCGTTAGATGATGTAAAGTGGTTTAAAGTAAAGAAGACGCAGGCAACGGTTGAAACCAAAGGGAAGAATGCAACCAAAGGTGACCTGGCAACAAAAACCGATGGCAAACCAGCCGACTTTAGCCAGGGTCCGCAGTACTTCAACGTTATCCCCACCGATGATCGCTTTTATGGCGACTTCCGCAATCGCCTGGACGACAAGGCGGTGATTTCGCAAATGGAGACTAAAAACTTTTACGAGATTACATTAAGCAATAAAGGCGGCCTGGTAATGCCCGTAATAATTGAATGGACCTTTAAAGATGGCAGCAAAGAAATTGAACGCCTGCCGGCCGAAATCTGGCGCATTAACGAAACAAAAGTAACCAAGGTGTTTGCCAAAGATAAAGAGGTGGTAAATGTGGTTATTGATCCGCTGAAAGAAACTGCCGACATTACTCTTGACAATAATGTGTTTCCTAAAAAACCACAACCCAACAAGTTTGATGAGTTGAAAAAGGGAAAGTAATTGAATTCTGAAAATCGATACCGAATGAAAAAAGTCCTCTTCACGCTACTTCTGCTTGCTACCTTACCAGCCTTTGCTCAGCAAAAGTGGCAAGGTAAGTTCGAGCAACTTGACCAAACCTTACCTACACCAAATAGCTACCGCAGCGCTTCCGGTGCACCGGGTGCAAATTACTGGCAACAACGTGCCGACTACGATATAGATGTGGATCTTAATGAAGACACTCAGGTTATCACCGGTAAGGAAACTATTACATATTACAATAACTCTCCGGAAACCCTGCGCTACCTTTGGTTGCAGTTGGATCAGAACAATCTCGCGAGCGGAAGTTTAACTGCCAAAACAGAAACAAACCGCGTGCGCGATTCTATCCCTGTTAAATTTTTTCCGCTGGCTGGCGATGCGCTCAACTATACAGGCGGCTTTAAAATAAAATCGGTTAAAGATGCTTCCGGTAAGGATCTACCTTTTACTATTAATTTCACCATGATGCGTGTGGACCTCCCCACGCCTATGAAACCTGGCGACAAGTATGCGTTTAGTGTTGAGTGGAGCTATGTAGAAAAAGACCGGATGAAGTTTGGACAGCGCGGTGGGTACGAAATCTTTCCGGAAGATGGCAACGCACTCTACACCATCGCCCAGTGGTTTCCGCGCATGTGCGTGTTCGATGATTACGAGGGCTGGCAGAATAAACAGTTTATTGGCCAGGGCGAGTATGCCCTGGTATTTGGAAATTACCGGGTACGCATTACGGTACCTGCCGATCATATTGTGGGTGCTACCGGTATGTTACAAAACCCGAAAGACGTTTTAACCAAAGAACAGATTGAACGTTTTGAAAGAGCTAAGAAAACCTTTGACGCCCCTGTATTTATAGTTACCGAAGCCGAAGCGCGTAAAAAGGAAAAGGAACGCGCAAAGAAAAAAAGTACCTGGGATTTTTATGCCGAAAATGTACGCGACTTCGCATTTGCCACTTCGCGTAAATTTATTTGGGATGCGCAGGCCGTAAAAGTAGGTGACAAAACGCCACTAGCGCAGTCGCTCTACCCAAAAGAAGGCAACCCGTTGTGGGCGAAAGAATCCACCAAAGCAATAAAGAATACGTTGGAAGTTTATTCAGCCCGCACGTTTGATTACCCTTACCCCACTGCGTATTCGGTACACACAGCCAACCAGGGTATGGAGTACCCCATGATTTGCTTTAACGGTGGCCGGCCAAAACCCGATGGCACATGGTCGCATCGCACCTACGAAGGCATGGTAGGAGTTATCGTACACGAAGTAGGTCATAACTTTTTTCCGATGATCGTAAACTCAGACGAACGCCAATGGAGCTGGATGGACGAAGGGCTGAATTCGTTTCTGGAAAGAGAAGTGAAACGCGAGCGCTACCCCGACATCGGGATTAGCTGGGGCTCGCCTAAAGGCATGGCCGGTTACATGCGTGGCGATAAAAATATGATGCGCCCCATTATGTGGCATTCGGATAATATCCCGCAAGGCGATTTTGGCCCGAACGCATACGGCAAACCGGCAGCCGCATTAACGCTGCTGCGCGAAACCATTATGGGCCCCGAACTTTTTGACAAAGCATTTAAAGAATATTCGCTGCGCTGGATGTTCAAACATCCCAAACCTGCCGACTTCTTTCGCACCATGGAAGATGCCAGCGCAGTTGACTTGGATTGGTTTTGGCGCGGCTGGTTTTATACGGTTGACAACGTAGATGTAGAGCTTGACGAAGTGAAGTGGTTTAAGGTTAAAACCGAAACTAAATCGGTAGAGAACAAATCGCTAAAAGTTCAGAAAGGCGATCTGGCAACAGGCAACGCCAAAGGTAAAGCCACCGACTTTAGCAATGGCCCCCAGGAGTTTACTTTGCTTAACACACCCGATACCTACTATGGTGATTTTAGAAACCGCCTGGCTGATGCCGATGTAAAACAACAACTGGCCGAAAAAAACATTTACGAAATAACACTTAAAAACAAGGGCGGGCTGGTTACTCCTGTTATTGTTGAGTGGACCTTTAAAGATGGCACCAAAGAAATAGAAAACCTGCCGGCCGAGATCTGGCGATTGAATGAAACCGAGGTTAAAAAAGTTTTTGTGAAGGAGAAAGAAGTTACCCACGTGGTAATTGACCCAACCGGTGAAACCGGAGAAGTGAACCCTGCCGACAATATTTTTCCTAAAAAACCAACTGAAAGCAAGTTCGATCAGTTGAAGAAGAATTGAATGGTTACAAGTTGCCTGTTACGGGTAATCGGTAACAGGCAACTTGTTTTTAACAGCCAGCAAAAAACTTCAGATCAAGCGTAATCTTAACCTCATCTGAAATAACACCATCTTTTAAACTTTTAAAAACAGAGTTAGATTGGTGATTAACACCCCACTGCGTGCGGTCTATGGTAAGCTCGCCTTTCACCAGTATGCTCTCCTTCTGTGTATTTAGAGTGCCTGAAAACTCTACCGCGTTTGTTATTCCTTTGATAGTTAACAACCCAAACACCTTTACGCGACCGACTGCTTTATCGTTGGCAATTGCTGTAATCTTAAATTTAGCTTGTGGATATTTTGCAACCGAAAAGAAATCATCGCCCTTCAAATGAGTTTCCAGGTCGATGCCCCCATCATCGGGTTGCATATCGGTGTTTTTAAGCGAATGCATATCCACTACCAAATCGCCCTGGTTAATCTGGCCGGTTGCAGAAGTTGTAATTGACCCCGACAAAAACTGAAGCGTACCTTCATGGCCATTGCCGGCAATGGGGCGGCCCGACCACAGAAGTTTGCTTTCTTTTAAATTTAATTCCCATCGGGTAGCCGAACTCAGGTCGGGTTGCGATTTCCAAAGCCCGCTTGTTCCAAAATCCGACAAAGGGATAATTTCGGGGCGGGGTTGGGCTTGCATTGCCCCGGCACAAATCAACAAGAAAAGAATTGTTCTCATAAAGAAAGCTGGTTTTGTTTATCACAACAAACCTAACAGCAGCCGCAGCCAGCCATCGCATTTCAAGTGTAAAAAAGTGTTAAACGTGCGTAAATCTTTGTTAGCGCTTGTTTTACGCCACTACCTTTGCCCGCATGAAAAAACACGTGTTGATTGCAACCGGAATAATTGCTACCAGTATTTTTTTACTTTCCGCTGGGTCTATCATTACCCGTCCTTCAACCTCGTTGCCCGAAAAAGAACTCGCCATTGCGTTGCGCAATGTGGGCCATCAGTTGCTGCTGCATGCCGGGGATTCTACTTCGCGCGTGCTGCCTGTTAAACAAGTGGATGCGGGCACCTACTCGCTAGCTTTTCAAAGTCCGTTTGCATTTGTCCCCGACTCGCTGGTACGCATTGTGCAAAAAAGCTTGGTAGCTACCGCGGTGCCGTTAAACTATACCGTTAATGTGTTGGAATGCGCTACCCAACAAATTGTGTACGGCTTTCAGATAGGCGAGCGCGAACAAACAACCTTAGTGCCTTGCCTGGGGCGCGAACAACCAATGGGTTGCTATACTATAATGCTCTCGTTCCTGCAACGGGATGGCGCGGTGGGGCAACACAAATTCTCTTTTGCATTGGCCGCAGTAAGCCTTGCATTTATGGCTTTTGTGGGCCGGGCGTTTTCGAAAAAGAAAATCAAAACTACGGAAGCCGCAGCTATTCGTATTGGCCAATACGAGTTTTACGAGACAACACGCGTTCTTAAAATCGGGAAAGTCGCTACCGATTTATCCGACAAGGAAGCACAACTACTCAAACTGTTTTCGAAACAGTGTAACCAACCGGTTGCCCGCGAATTGTTGATGCGAGACGTGTGGCAGGATAACGGGGCATTGGTAAGTCGCAGCCTCGATGTATTTGTTTCGCGCTTGCGTAAAAAATTAAAAGCCGATCCAACCATTCAGATTTTAAATGTGCACGGGGTGGGGTATAAACTGGTGGTACGATCTTCGGAATAATCAATTATTCTGATACCTTAGGGTTTGACCAACTTCCTATCGGCATGAAAAAATTTCTGAAGCTGCTGGCAATCGCGGTAGTAGCATTTGTGCTTTTTGTACTACTCAAAACGCTTACTCTCACCTCAAAGTCCAGTGCCGTTGCGCAGGTAACCCCTATCGAAGTTCCGGATGAAGCCCTCGCCCGACTTCAAAAAACAATTCAGTTTAAAACAATTTCGTACTCTTATACTACACCGCACGATTCGATTGAGTTTACAGGGCTGCACCACCATTTCGCCAGCGTGTTTCCATTGGTTCATTCGCAACTCGAAAAGAAAACAATTCAATACAGTTTGTTATACAAATGGCCTGGAACCGATGCTTCGTTAAAGCCCGTTTTGTTGATGTCGCACCTTGATGTTGTACCTGTTGACGAGGGTACCCTGAAAGACTGGGAGGCTCCACCCTTTTCGGGTGAAATTAAAAATGGAAACATCTATGGCCGGGGCACAATGGATGATAAGGTAAGTGTAGTGGCCATTTTGGAAGCCGTTGAGACCGCATTAAAAGCAGGACTAAAGCCAAAGCGAACCCTCTATCTCGCTTTTGGGCACGATGAAGAAATTGGCGGGGAGCAAGGTGCCGGTGCCATTGCGCGGTATCTGCAAGAGCAAGGTGTGCAATTTGAATGCGTAATTGATGAAGGTGGTGAAATTGTGGAAGGCCTGGTGCCCGGATTAACGAAAGACCTCGCCATTATTAATGTAGCTGAAAAAGGGTACGTATCGTTCGAATTGACAATAGCAACCAAAGGCGGGCACTCATCCATGCCAACAGCCGACAACACGATTGGCTCGCTTGCCAAAGCCATTACCAACTTAGAGGCCAATCAGTTTCCGTATAAAACCATTCCGCTTATCGACCGGCAAATTGAAATTATGGGACCGCACATGCCCTTTATTCAAAAAATGGCTTTTGCCAACACGTGGCTGTTCGGTTCAAAAATTTATGAAGCCCTGGGTACACATACCACCACTGCGCCCACCATCATTAAAGGTGGCGTAAAAGATAATGTGATTCCCACCAGCGCGAGTGTGGTAGTAAATTTTAGAGTAATGCCGGGTGAAACTACGGAAGATGTGCTACAGCATATTATTAAGACAGTAAATGATACCCGGATTACGGTTAAATCCATTAGCAACCGAAACGAACCCTCACCGGTGTCGGACTATGAATCGGCCAGTTATAAAATAATTGAAAAGACTGTACTGCAATTGCTGCCTGGGGCCATAGTTACTCCGGGGTTGGTAAGTGGTGGCACCGACACAAAACATTATCAAACCATTAGCGAAAATGCATACCGGTTTTTTCCTATTCGGGTAAACGACACTAATATTACCGGCTTCCATGGTATTAACGAGCACCTCGCGGTAAGCAACTATAAAGAGATTGTACAGTTTTATTACCAACTCATTCAGAATTTGAACGAGTGAGGTTATTGGCTTAAACTCCGCCTATCTACTCGCAATAAACTTAGGCGCCTGCCGATGGCGTGTGGCCTGTTCATAGCTGTAAGCAATCTCGATAAGTACGGGTTCTTGCCACGCGGTACTAAAAAAAGAAATCCCAACCGGCAACACATCTACAAAGCCCATGGGCACCGTAATAGATGGATAGCCGGCAATGGCTGCCAGCGAAGAGCTGCCACCCAAAAAATGATCGCCATCAATCCAATCGGTTTTCCAGGCCGGTGCCCCGGTAGGCGCTACCAGGGCATGCAGGTTGTTCTCTTTCAAAAGTTTGTCAATGCCGTTTTCTCGGGTTGCCTTTAGCATGGTTGCCAACGCATCCGTGTATTCCTTATCCAACAGGGTTCCTTTTTCTGATGCCAGCCGCACCAGGTTCTGATCGAAATGGTTCAACTCCACAGAATCACTTTTGTTAAACTCCATCAACTCTTTCAAATCTTTTACCCTTGCCGTGGGACCGAGGCTGGCAAAGTAGTTGGTAAGGCCATCTTTAAACTCGTAAAGCAGCACAGTGAAAGAGGCGCTTCCGGCACTCCGTTCCATGGTAAAATCCAACTCAACCACCTCAGCCCCCTGGGCACGTAAATCGGCAAGCGCTCGTTTCATTAACGTATCCACCCGGGCATGATACCCGCCAATGCTCTTTAGCCACCCAATGCGTTTACCCTTTAATCCATCGGCTTTAAGATGGGAAGTATAATCCGTAAGGTAGTTGCCTTGTGCAGCCAAGGTCTTTTCATCCCGTGCATCTACTCCGGCTAAAACTCCCAGGGTAATTGCTACATCGGTAACGGAGCGCCCCATGGGGCCTGCTGTATCTTGTGTAAACGAAATTGGAATTATCCCGCTTCTGCTTAATAACCCTACTGTTGGCTTAAGGCCTACCAACCCGTTGGCATTGGAAGGACATACAATGGAGCCGTTGGTTTCGGTACCGATGGCTATTGCACAAAGACTTGCCGATGCAGCTACCCCTGAGCCTGAACTGGAGCCGCATGGATTACGATCTAAGACATACGGGTTTTTTGTTTGCCCCAACATGCCGCTCCAGCCGCTACTTGATTTGCTGGCTCTGAAGTTAGCCCACTCACTCAAATTGGCTTTGGCTATGATGATTGCCCCTGCCGTTTTCAGTTTTTTTACCAGGTGGCTGTCATCGGGCGGATACGAATCGTGGAGCACGGTTGCGCCCGCAGTGGTAGGCATATCGGCCGTATTCAGATTATCTTTTACAATAACCGGTATGCCGTGCAGCGGGCCCCGGATCTTACCGGCTTTCCATTCGCTATCCAACTCGCGGGCAAGTTCCAACGCGTGTGGGTTAACGTAAATAATCGAATTGAGTGCCGGCCCCTTTTTATCCAGGTCTTCTATGCGTTGCAGGTAATCTTTCACTACCTGTTCAATCGTATAGCTACCTTGTTCATAGCCCTGGCGTAATTGGGTTATTGAGATTTCTTGCAGGTATTGATGGGCCAAGTAGCTATTTGGGGTATCTGAAACACAACCGATAGCCAAGGATATAACCAGTACCATGAGCATGCTGCGCATAACATTGTTAGTTTAAAATCTACTGCAAGGTACTATGCAACTATGTACTGTTTGGGCTTTTTATCTTAACGGAATTAGCCGGCAGCTTTAATGGCTATAGAAAATTTTTAAGAATAAATATTGAATTGTGCTTTACTTTAATAATAATTATTATAGAAATTGCATAAGCTATGGCAAATAGTATTTACTGCAACACCTACGGGTGGTAGGGTTTATGGCATTACCTGATCCAATTACCACCTACAAAGTCTGGATTTTTGCTCCATACCTGGAGACGGAAGACCCTACTCTAAAATTTTACTACGACTACACCCAAAGCATTGCCGAATACACGAAAGTGTTTTCTGAAATTAACTGCGAGTGGGAGTGGGTTAATGTAACCTTGCAAAATATTGATACCTGCATTGACCGGGTAAAAAATCATTCCGGCAAACCGAGCATTGTATTAAATCTTTGCGATGGGGATGAGATCAATGAGGTGCCTGGCATTTCCGTTATCCATGCACTGGATAAGAGCGGCATTACCTATACAGGTTCCGATTCTTACTTCTACCGGATGACCACCTCTAAAATTACCATGAAGGAGGCTTTTGGTAAAGCCGGTGTATCGATGCCCGGCTGGAAGAAAGTGAATACCCGAATCGACTCAAGCTTCTTTAAGAAAGTAGGCGATACCATAATTGTGAAACCTGCAGTATCGGCAGGAAGTATGGGTATTAGTGTAAAAAATGTAGTAAGCGATAAAGAGCAACTTAAAGAAGTAGTGCGCAACATGCGCGAAGGCTTTAAAGGGTGGAAGTTGGATGGAGCCGGCATTCTGGCCGAGCAATACATTATAGGCCGCGAGTTTACCACGTTGTTGGTTGGTTCGCACCAGCACCCCGATCGCATTAAGTTTTATCAACCTATAGAACGCGTATTTCACGAGTCGCTCCCTGAAACTGAACAATTCCTTTCTTTCGACCGGCTTTGGGAATCGTACGAAGAAGAAACCCCAATGCCCGACAATGGTTTTTTCTATGAATACGAACAGGTAACAGATCCCGAACTGATTGAGCGGCTTAAAGCATTGAGCATTGATGCCTTTAAAGCAGTAAAGGGTACCGGTTATGCCCGGTTAGATTTCCGGCAAGACAAACATACCGGCCAGCTGTTTGTATTAGAGATAAATGCCCAATGCGGACTAAGCGATGATGAAAACTATACATCTATCGGGGCAATTCTTCGCGTAAGCAATAAAACCTTTACCAACCTAATAGTAGAAGTACTGGAAGATGCCTTGCATCGCCACACCCGGTTAAAACAATACGTCTAACCTCCCACCCCCATATTAAAAACTTAAAGCGCCCGGCATGAAGGTTTGTGTGTTGCAACCCGATTATAGGACTACCGATGTAGATTATAAAAATTACGATCCGCCTCGCAACCTGGCCCCCTTACTCCCCAACGATCAGGTAGATCATGTTTTTCTTAACAAGCTTACCACGTACAAACAACTTAAGGAACTCCGCAAGCAGAAATACGATATCTATGTAAACCTCTGCGAGGGATATCTGGACTGGTCTGTTCCTTCCATTGATGTAATCCATTCGATGGATGCGCTTAACCTTCCGTACACCGGCCCCAATGCAATTTTGTACGATCCGGCCAAGCCCTTGATGAAGTACGTGGCTTATTGTGCAGGTGTAAAATCACCATTATTTGCAGAGGTAAACAACGCCAGCAACCTGGCGGCAAAAGTAAAACACTTAACCTTTCCGTTGTTTGTAAAGCCGGCAAAAGCGGGCGATAGTCTGGGTGTGGATGAAGAATCGCTGGCAAAAGATCTGCCGCATCTTCAACACAAAGTAGAAACGCTGCTGGCAGAAGGGTACGAAGATATTTTGATTGAAGAATACATTGCCGGGCAGGAGTTTACGGTATTGGTAGCCGCTAATATTGCCCCGGCAAAAGGTGCGCGGGCTTTCAAACCAGTTGAATATAAATTCCCGAAAGGCTATGCATTTAAAACCTATGCATTAAAAACTTCGGAGCTGCATACCGATGTAAACAAACCCTGCACTGACGCGGCCCTGGAAATGCGGCTGAAAGCTGCGGCCGAAAAAATCTTTACCGGCTTTTCGGGTGTTGGGTATGCCCGGCTTGATTTTAGGGTAAACGAAAAACAGGAAATCTATTTTTTGGAAATCAACTTTACCTGTTCGGTATTTTACCAGGATGGCTACGAAGGTTCTGCTGACTACATTTTGCAGTTTGACCCGATTGGTAAAGCCGGGTTTCTACAACATATTATACAGGAGGGTCTTGCCCGCCATGCCGCAAGGCAAAAGAAACACCGCGTAAAAGGCAATGCCATAAACGGCTATGGTATTGTGGCTCAGAAAACAATCCGCAAAGGCGAAACCATTTTTAAGTTCGAAGGCTCGGCCCAGCGCATCATTACCAAACGATACGTAGAACAAAACTGGACGCCTGAACAGATTGAAGAATTTCGGCATTATGCCTACCCGATTTCTGATGAGGTGTATATTTTATGGGACAACAAGCCCGAAAACTGGGCGCCCCAAAATCATAGCTGCGCACCCAACACCCTTTACGATGGGCTTAATCTTATTGCCTTGCGCGATATTGAGGCCGAAGAAGAACTAACCCTGGATTATGCCGACCTGCTGGACGATAATATTCAATCATTCGTATGTACCTGCGGCCATCCCAATTGCCGCAAGGTTGTTTCCGGCCGTGCCGAAAATTCAATTACCCAGCGCGAGAAGATTCAGGTAAACCCACCACAGCGCTAGTATTTACAGTACCGGTTTCCCGTTTTAAATTCAAATCCTGTAACTTTCCTAACCAAGTTGAATTTCAATTCGGGAATTAATTTTCTGCCTCGTTCGCACCATGAAAAAAATCACTTACCTGCTTGCCATTCTTATTTCGCTGGCAGCGCTTTGGTACTTCATGCCCGCGCAAAAGATTGACTATAATACACAGGTAAAACCCATCTTTAATAAAAAGTGCATCTCGTGCCATGGCGGTGTAAAGCGCGAGGCAGAGTTTAGTTTGTTATTCAGGCAAGAGGCGCTGGCCAAAGCCGAATCGGGCAAGTATGCCATTGTGCCGGGTGATGCCGCCCATAGCGAATTGGTGAGGCGCATTTCCACTACCGATCCGGAAGAACGTATGCCTTACAAAAAAGAGCCCCTAACACAAGAGGAGATTGACATACTTACGCAATGGATTGAAGAAGGAGCCGCGTGGGGCGATCATTGGGCTTACGTTGCAGTAAAAGCGCAAACTGTACCCACTAAAAATGAATGGACAAAAAATGATGTCGATGCCTTCATCTATCAAAAACTTCAAGCCCATTCGTTAAAGCCCTCCGCTTCCGCAGATAAAGCCACCTTGTTGCGCAGAGTAAGCCTTGACCTGATTGGCATGCCCGCGCCAGCACCCATTGCGCAACGCTTTCTTGCAAACGAAGACTCAAAAGCATTTGAACTGCTGGTGGACGAGCTGCTCGCCTCGAAACACTTTGGCGAACGTTGGGCCAGCGTATGGTTAGATCTTGCGCGCTATGCCGACACGAAGGGTTATGAACGCGATGACAGTCGCGCCATTTGGCGTTACCGCGATTGGGTAATCAACGCCTTTAATGCCGGCATGCCCTACAATCAGTTTCTTACAGAACAACTTGCGGGCGACTTACTCGAAAACCCTACCGATGATCAATATATCGCCACTGCGTTTCATCGCAACACCATGACCAACGATGAGGGCGGCACCGACAATGAAGAATTTCGCACGGCTGCCGTGCTGGATCGTGTAAACACAACGTGGGAAGCGCTGATGGGAACCACCTTTGCCTGTGTGCAATGCCACAGCCATCCGTACGATCCGTTTACACACGATGAGTATTACAAATTCATGGCCTTCTTCAACAACACCCGCGATGAAGACACAGAAGCCGAATATCCGTTACTGCGGCACTTCGAAAAGGAAGATGCCGAAAAGCTAACCACTCTCACCAATTGGATTACCAACAACATTTCTGCTGAAAAAGCTACCGAAGTGTATCGCTTTGCCAAAACGTGGCAACCCAGTATCAATTCGATACAAGCCGATGAGTTTGTGAACAGTGAACTTACCGATACCAAGTGGTTAATCTTTCGCAACCAGGCACAATGCCGGTTGCCCCATGTAACACTTACCGGCAGCAACCGGCTGATTTATCGCTACAGTAGTTGGGTGAATGACGGGGTTTGGAAAATTTATTTAGATAGCCCCACAGGGCCATTGCTTAAAACCATCGAAGTAAAAAATACCAAAAACAACTGGCAGATTGTAGATTTTACAGTCGCTCCTATTAACGGAGTGCATGATTTATATTTCACGTATTCCAGTCCGCAACTTAAAAACCCAGACGCCAGCGGAATGATTTTCGATTGGTTTTACTTTACGGACAACTGGGACACTAACCATCCGGAAATGAGTAAAACATTTTGGGAGCTGGTGCGCAAAGAACCCCCTACCACTCCCATCATGTTCGATAACCCCGAGAAGATGAAACGCACCACCCATATTTTTGAGCGCGGCAATTGGTTGGTAAAAGGCGATGAAGTAGAAGTGGCTGTTCCGCATATGCTCACTGCTTATCCAGACAAGGCCCCAAAAAATCGGTTAGGCCTTGCTCAGTGGATGACAGACCCGGCACATCCACTAACTGCGCGTACAATCGTAAACCGGGTTTGGGAACAACTCTTTGGTATTGGCCTGGCCGAAACGGTGGAAGATCTCGGCACGCAGGGAATACCGCCCACACATCCGGAGTTGCTGGATCACCTGGCGTGGAAGTTGGTGCACGACTACAACTGGAGTTTAAAAAAACTAATGCGCGAAATTGTGCTGTCGGCAACTTACCAGCAAAGTTCAGATGTAAATGAAGAGTTGCTGGAGAAAGATCCGCTCAATAAATTGTATACACGTGCCCCCCGCGTTCGCCTTTCGGCCGAGCAATTGCGCGACCAGGCCCTGGCAGTTAGTGGTTTGTTAAGCACTAAAATGTATGGCCCCAGTGTAATGCCGTATCAACCTGCTGGCATCTGGAAATCGCCCTGGAACGGACAAGACTGGAAACTGAGTGCAGGCGAGGACCGGCATCGCAGATCGTTGTACACCTATTTAAAACGCACCGCTCCGTATCCTTCCATGCTTACGTTCGATGGAGCATCGCGTGAAGTATGCACCGCCAGGCGCATTCGCACCAACACGCCCTTGCAGGCATTGGTAACGCTAAACGATTCGGTTTATGTAGAAGCTGCTGCGCACCTTGCCCAAAAGATGCAAGCTCACCCACAGGCACGCGATCAGGTGGCAGCCGGTTACGAATTAGCAACCGGGCAAAAGATTTCCGAACAAAAACTTGTTGCCTTGATGAAGTTATACGAGGGCGCATTAGCCCGGTTTAAGAATGGCAATAGCATAAAAGTATCTACCAGTAAAGAAGTCCCTTGGCCACAGCAGCAGGCGTTGAGTTTAGTGGCAACAGCCATTTTAAATCTGGATGAAATGATAACCCGAAATTGATTGGGGGTTAGACCAGTTTAATTGGTAGTTCCCGGTATCGTTTTCCGGTTGCAGCAAAAATGGCATTGGCTAACGCAGGCGCTACCGGGGGCACAGGCGGTTCGCCTACTCCGGTTGGCTTTTCATCGCTCTCTATTAAATGCACCTGTAACACGTTGGGTGTATCGGTCATTCTGGCCACACCGTACTTATCAAAATTGGTTTGCATACTGGCGCCATCCTGAAATGAGATGCTTCCCTTTAAAGCACCACTTAACGAAAACACGAAGCCGCCTTCAAACTGGTTGATTACCGAATTACGGTTTACCACTTGCCCGCAATCTACCGCGTAATGTGCTTCTTCTACAGTAACCTTACCCGTATCATTTACAGACACCCGCACCACACACGCTACATACGTTAGAAAACTCTTATGTGCACAAATGCCCATGCCTTGTCCGCTGGGCAGTGCTTTTCCCCAACCCGATTTTTCAGCCACCACTTCAATTACCTTGCGCAAACGCGCAGTACTCCACGGAAATTTTTCCAAGGGTTCACCATAGTTTTCAAACCCAGCAATGTATTCGTTAAACGGAATTGTTCTGTCTGGGCCAAGCAACTCCAACAGGTTCTTTACCGGATCTACATTACGGTAGGTGGCTATTTCGTCTAACATGCTGCCAACTGCAAATGCATGTTGAATATTGCTTACAGAGCGCAGCCATCCGATACGCGTTTTTGCCGGGGCTTCAATTGCTTCGATGGAAATATTCGGAACGTTATATGGAAAATCTATCGCGCCCAAACCTAATTCGCCTGTACTCGGAAAAATTTCTTTTGTAGTGGTAGTTCCACCAATAGGTGGAAAAGCGCTGCGGTGGTTCCAGGCGGTTACGTGATGTTCTTTGTCAAAGCCAACCCGAATCTGTTGTACGCTGCACGCATGGTAAAAGTCGTGCGTCAAATCATCCTCGCGCGTCCAGGTAACTTTAATCGGAATACCGGCCATTTCCTTTGCTATTAAGGCTGCTTCTACGGCAAAGTCGGGTTTGGATTTGCGGCCAAAGGCTCCGCCTAACAAAGTTACATTAACGGTTACATCAGCAGCATCCATACCTAAGTTGGCGGCTACGCTATCGCGAATCCACTGTGGTGATTGTACCGGGGCCCACATCTCCAACTTTCCATTTTTAAAAACTGCCGTTGCATTGGGCGGTTCCATTGGTGCGTGTGCAAGGTGCTGGGTTGTAAAGGTGGCCTCCAACACGTGGGCTGCTTGTTGCAGCGCTTTGTCTGCATCGCCATTGGCTCTGCGCACATCGCCTTTCTTCTTTACCTTCTTTGATAAGTCAATAAGGTAATCGTCCGAATTGTAATCCAGGTTTACACCGTAGTCCCACTCTACTTCCAGCGCTTTTCGGGCTGTAATTGCAGCCCAGGTTGATTCTGCAACAACTACAATGCCGCCCTGGGGGGCATCAAATCCTGCCGGAAAACCGGAAGCCTTCAATTCAAAAACTTTAACAACCCCGGGCACTTGCATGGCTGCATTTGAAGAATAGGTGGCGGCTTTTCCACCGGCAACGGGGCAACGCAAAATTACTGCGTATTTCATTCCCGGTTTTACCACATCAATACCATATACGGCCTTGCCCTTTATAATATCGGGTGTATCGAACAGGTTAATTTTTTTTCCGATGTACTTCCAATCGGCTTTTTGCTTTAGAAGAATTTTATCGTCTGCGGGCACCTCCAGCTTCGAAGCAATTTCAGTTAAGGCGCCATAGCCAATTCTTTTTCCGTTCGTGCTAATTACTTCGTGGTTTTGCGCCTTGCACTCGCTTACGTCTATTCCCCACTTTTGTGCGGCTGCTTGCTCTAACATCATCCGGGCCGAAGCTCCTGCTTTGCGCATGGGCTCAAAAAACATGCGGATAGAAAATGAACCGTCTGTATTTTGATTGCCATATTTTTTTTCATCGCCCACAGCCTGTTGTAAAGTAACCCGGCTCCAATCAGCCTCCAATTCATCGGCCAGCACCATTGGAAGGCCGGTACGAATACCGGTGCCCATCTCTTGCCGGTGCGCTACAATAAGTACGGAGCCATCGCTATTGATGGTGAGGTACACATTCGGGGCAAATGAAACATTGGGTTGATCGGGCGAACAGGCCCACTGCAAGCCCAAAACCAGTCCCGATGCTGTAATGCCGGTAGCCTTTAGAAAGGTTCGTCTGTCCAGCTTTTTTATGGAAGGAATTTCAGGTTGAGCCATGTGCTTGAAAGGTTTGGGTAATGAAAGTTAACCTTTCCTGTGCATTAGTTATCCCGTTGCGCTAAAAAACAATTACGTTGGGCTGCCACGTAACCGGATCGCCCGAGAGCATGCGGTTGTAGTCGATTATTTCAAGGCGGGAAGGAATTACTTTAATCAACACACAGGCGTTCCGGTTGCGGTAAAAGCGATCCCATTCCGGTTTCCAATGCAAATCAAACTGCATAGTGTCGCGCACCAGTTCGGCCTGGCCATAAAGCGATACATAGCCGTTATGGGAAGCATCTACATAGTGTAATACTACGTTGGGGTTGGTATAAAGATGCTCTACTTTACGGCTTAGTGGATTGGTAGCGAGCCATACCACAAAGTTTTCATCAGGAAATAATGGATCCATTACGCGGGCGTATGGTTTTGCATGCTGATCCACCGTTACCAACGTGCAGGAACTGCCTTGCATTATTTTACGGGCTGCCTGCAATGTAGCCATAGTGCCAATGGCTGCCTCCGGTTTTTGTTCGGGTTGCGGTTGGCATCTGATAAAAATCAACAGCAGCAGGATTGGGTAAATGAATTTATTCATGCTCAAATTTTATAAATTTGAATAAATCAAAAAAATTATGAGACTAAGCTATGGGGTAATCGTCTTGCTTACGGTTTTAATTAGTTGCAAAGAAGACGAGTCGGAAACAACTCAAATAAACGGCTTGTGGCTGGATGATTTCAATATTTCTGAAGGAAATTCTAATTCCACAAAAAATCTGCTCGTAAGGGTTGAGGGCTCGGTTGCGGAAACAACAACCATTGCTTATATGGTTAAAGAAGGAAAAGCAAAATTTGGAACCGATTTGTTGCCAGGTTCTGGTTCGGTAACTCTGGAGCCGGGGCAAAGTAATTTCCAAATTCCTGTTCAGCTAATCGGAGATGAGCACCTCGAAATAACGGAAGCTTTTACAGTAGAGTTAACGGTAAATGGGAATACATTCACCATACAGCCTGCTATTGTGGACGATGATAATGTAGAAGCAATTCTTTCTGATGAAGATGGTTTTTATACTTCGGCCGAACATCCTTCTATGCAGTTGGTGTGGCGAGACGAATTTAACGGGAATTCATTAAATGCAGAATATTGGTCCTATGAATTAGGCAATGGGTGTAGCATCGGCATTTGTGGTTGGGGAAATAATGAACTTCAAACCTACACCAACAACGAAGCTAACGTAAAAGTTGAAAATGGAAATTTAATCATAACAGCCATTAATAATTTAGGTAGCTATACATCCGCTCGAATTAAAACTCAAAATAAAATTAAACCTCAATTTGGCCGGATAGACGTGCGTGCCCGGTTACCCAAAGGCCAGGGAATATGGCCGGCAATATGGATGCTGGGAGAGAACATAACCTCTATAAATTGGCCGGGCTGTGGTGAAATTGATATTATGGAGTTGGTTGGGCATGAACCTGCCAAAAGCCATGGCACTGTTCACTTTGACCAAGGAGGCTATAAAAGCTCAACCGGTAGCACTACCCTGAGCAGTGGTGATTTCTCCGAAGCCTACCACGTGTTTAGCCTGGTGTGGGACAAAAATAGTATTACCTGGTATGTCGATAATCAGGCTTTCAAATCATTCAGTCACCAGGAGTCTGAGTTTAATCTTCCCTTCTTTTTTCTTATGAACGTGGCCGTAGGCGGAAACTGGCCTGGATCGCCAAATGCAAGTACAGTGTTTCCACAAAGTATGGTAGTGGACTACATCCGGGTATTTCAATAAAACCAACCATGAACAGAGTTTCCTTTCTGGCAATTGTCTTGCTCTTCGCTTGCAAAGACTCTGCGCCCAAGAAATTCTTGAGTTTATTTAACGGCACCGACTTAAGTGGTTGGCATTGGGACGTGCCCGCACTCGATAGCCTGCCTCAAACTCCACCTCCCTTTGTGGTGCGCCAGGGGTTACTGGTAAGCCTGGGCGAACCGAGTGGTCATTTACTTACCGATTCCATTTTTGAAAACTACCAACTCGATTTAGCTTACCGATTTGCCGGTGCCGCGGGAAACTGCGGGGTGTTGGTACACGCCTCCACCCCACGTGCTTTGTACAAAATGTTTCCGCAGTCAATAGAAGTGCAATTGATGCATGAAAATGCGGGCGACTTTTGGTGTATTGTAGAAAATATTGAAACTCCCGACATGGAGACGAGGCGAGGCCCAAAAGAAAAATGGGGCATTACCGAAGGCATGGAACGAAGAATTAAAAACTTAACCGATGGAACCGAGAATCCATTAGGCGAATGGAATACCCTGCGCATCCAGTGCCACCGCGACACGATCTCCGTTTGGGTAAACGAAGTGCTTGTAAACAAGGGTTGGCATGCTACAGCCCAAAAGGGACGCATTGCGTTGCAAGCCGAAGGAGCTGAAGTAGAGTTTAAGGATATAACCTTAACCGCGCTGCAAGAATAGTTCTATTGAGCTACCTGTACAATTTTAGCCAATGCTATTGAATTGGCAACATTCGTAATTTCCGACTCCGATGAATCGTCTATACGAAGTGTAAGCAAGGTGTTGTTCATTGGAATCTGTAAATCGTAATTGGTTTTTCCTGTTTCGCTATTTACCGATTTATTAAGTATTGCCTTATAGCCCTGCACGCGCACTATCTTTTGGTTTTCATCGCGCACCATACCGCCAATTACCGGCATGCTTAAGATGGCATTGAGAGAATTAATAAGTGGCGAGTTATTGATTATTTCGATCGTGCCCCGTTTGGCGTCAGCTCCATAATTACGATTTACATAAAGACCCGTGTAGGCTCCTGTGCCGGTAACGTTGTCTTCTTTTTCAAGGTAGGTTAGGGCCCCAATTTTAGTTGGAAGAAGTTTCAACACCTCTTTGCCGATGGCTATGTCCAGGTCGCGCAGGATTTGCTCCATAGCAAAGCGTGAGTCTTGCAGGTGCCCCGATGAATAGGAAACGCGTGCGGTGGAAATATTTTTATCGAAGTCTTGTGCCAGTACAGATACGGTAAGCATGCACAAGGGTAGAATAAATAGATTCTTTCTCATGGTTAGATCGATTACTGTTCGCCTAATTCTTTTTTGATTTCATCGAGGTTGAAAGTCTCCGCGGCTTTCATCATATCGCCTTCGGTAGCAAAGCTTACGCCTTCAAAAACTATAAGCGATGATTGGCCCAGCGGCACACTTAGCTTATAGCCACTGCTTTCATTAAATTCAATAATAGCCCGATAGCCCTTCACTTTGGTTTGCTTCCAGTTTTGCTGGCCATTGGTTTGTTGTGCATAACCTCCGGCCAGGTAAGCATTCACACCGGCCATCCATACCGAGTTGTTGGCAATGGTTACTCTGAATTCCTTGTCCTTGGTTGAATATTCTCTATGAATAGTTAGCCCCGCCCAACCCCAGCCGGTACTGGTTACCTGATCGGATTGAGCTTCTTTATTTAAACCAGCAACCGTTTCGGGTAACGACTTCAAAACTTTATTACCAATTTCTAACTCAACACCCAGCATGGCCTGTTGTACCGCATACCGGGCCTCGCCATAACTGTTCTTCCTGTAGGCCGCTTCGGCATCGGCCAGGTTTTGCTTCACATCGGGTGGCGTAGAAATTAAGCCTCCACCCTGATTAGAAGGGTTATTGCCACCGCCTGCATTTCCCGAATTAGTTGTTCCGCCTTGTCCTTGCTGCGAATTTTGATTCTGATTTTTGTCTTTACCAGTAAACAGTTTATCTATTTCTTTTCCGGCCTTTTGTTCGGCATTATTTTCTACGCGTTGCTTCAGCCGGTTTAGTACCTGCGCCTGGGCCATCGTAAAACAACAAAGCAAGCCTATGAGTGTCAATAAGCTGGTTTTCATACGAAATGAGTTTGGTAGTTGTATGCTGAAAATTCTTCTGATAAAACTAATCGAAACTAAAGCAAAGTCAAAAAAGTACTGGCTTTAAAATCAACAGCTAATTTTAGAAACCCGGTTATTGTGGCGGCCACCTTCAAAGGGTGTGGCAAGAAAAATTTCTACCATGCGTGCCGCTTCGGTTGCCGTAACAAATCGGGCCGGTATGCAAATAACGTTGGCATTGTTGTGTTGGCGTGCCAGGGCCGCTAACTCGGGCAACCAGCAAATGGCCGCACGAATGCCCTGGTGTTTGTTAGCGGTAATGGCTACTCCGTTGGCGCTTCCGCAGATAAGAATGCCCAGTTCATTTTGCTTGGACTCAACACTTGCTGCAACCGGGTGTGCAAAATCCGGGTAATCTACCGAATCGGTTGAATGGGTGCCAAAATCCGAAACGGTATGGCCCTGCGCTTGCAGTTGCGAAAGCAACTCTTGTTTATATTCAAACCCGGCATGGTCGGCTCCAATAGCAATTTTCATTTTGCACTTAATTGGTTGATGATTGCTGGTCGGCTCGCAGTTCTTCCAACTCGCGTTTCTCTTTTCGTTTTAGCTCTACAGCCGAAATAAAAATACTGATTTCGTATAAAATGTAAAGAGGAATAGAAATGAGTGATAAACTCAAAGGATCGGAGCTGGGCGTTATCACCGCACCAATTATCAAAATTGCCACCACTGCATGCTTGCGATAGTTGCGCAATAACTTAGGTGTAACAATGCCCACTTTTGTAAGGAAGAAGATAATTACCGGCAACTGAAAAAGAATACCGCTGCTGAGAACGAGTATGGAAATAGTGGAAACGTAGGAGGTGATATCAAACTCGTTCGAGATCATGTCGCTAATAGAATAATTAGCCAAAAAAGCGATGGTCATGGGGCTGAGAATGAAATAACCAAAAGAGATCCCCAATAAAAAAAGGATAGTGATGGACAACACCGCGCCCCGCGAACCCCTTTTTTCATTGAAGCGTAAGCCGGGTTTAATAAAGCGCCAGAACTCCCACACTACGTATGGAAAAGCAACTACCAACCCGATTACAAAGGAGGCCGTGAGTTGCATGGTGAATTGCCCCATCAAAAAACGGCTTTGAATCTTCATGGGAATTTCTTTGATGCACAATTCGTCAAAGCCGGTGCTTGCACCCAAATCGCACAACCACCGAAAGGTTATAAAATCTACTCTGCCCGGAGCAAACACGATGTACTCAAAAATTTCGCGCGTAAATACAAAGGCCAGAATCATCATGGCAAATATCACAGCCACCGAACGCACCACATGCCAACGCAACTCTTCCAGGTGCTCCAAAAACGACATCTCTTTTTCCTCTGCCATTACAAATTTTTAGAATTCAAAAAACGGTTGCTGTTTTACTCAGGCATAGAGTGGAAATTTTTTCATGAGCGCATTTACTTTGCGCTTTACCGCCTTCAGATGTTTTTCATCGCCTGGCTTTTGAAGGGCTTCGTCTATCAGTTCCACTACCTTAACCACGTCTTTCTCTTTTAGTCCGCGTGTAGTTATGGCCGGTGTGCCAATGCGCATGCCCGATGTTACCATTGGCGATTGGGTATCGAACGGCACCATATTTTTATTGATGGTGATGTCTGCTTTTATAAGCGCTTCTTCCGCCAGCTTCCCGGTTAAATTTTTCGAGCGCAAGTCAATTAACATTAAATGATTGTCGGTACCACCCGAAATAATCTTATACCCTTTTTGCACAAATGCATCGGCCATAGCCTTGGCATTTTTTGCTACCTGTACAATGTACGATAAGTAGTCATCGCTCAACGCCTCGCCAAAAGCAACAGCCTTAGCTGCAATTACATGCTCTAACGGGCCGCCTTGGGTACCCGGAAATACGCCCGAATCCAACACAGAAGACATCTTACGCAACTCTCCCTTTGGAGTTTTTAATCCAAAAGGATTGTCGAAGTTTTTGCCCAATAAAATTAACCCTCCGCGGGGGCCACGCAAGGTTTTGTGCGTAGTGGTAGTTACGATGTGGCAATGTTCCATTGGGTCGTTGAGCAAGCCACGCGCAATTAAACCGGCCGGGTGCGAAATATCGGCCAATAGCAATGCGCCCACCGCATCTGCTGCAGCGCGCAGTTTAGCATAATCCCAATCGCGGCTGTAAGCCGAAGCTCCACAAATAATCATCCTGGGCTTTTCGCGTAAAGCCGTTTCTAAAACCTTATCAAAATCGATCAGGCCGGTTTCTTGTTCTACGCCATAGAAAGCCGGCACATATAATTTTCCTGAAAAATTTACGGGCGAACCATGGGTAAGGTGGCCTCCATGCGATAGGTCGAATCCTAAAATTTTATCGCCCGGTTTTAGGCATGCCAGCATAACGGCTGCATTTGCCTGCGCCCCCGAATGCGGTTGCACATTCGCCCACTCCGCACCAAAAAGTTCTTTGATGCGATCTATTGCCAGTTGCTCTACTTCATCTACTACTTCGCAACCACCGTAATAGCGTTTGCCGGGTAGGCCCTCGGCATATTTGTTGGTGAGCACTGAACCCTGGGCTTTCATTACCTGGGGCGACACAAAATTTTCGGAGGCTATCAGTTCAATTCCGTGTTCTTGCCTTTCTTTCTCTTTTTCTATCAGGTCAAAAACAATTTTGTCGCGCTTCATAGGTACCTATTTAAGGCGTCAAAAATAAGGTAATCCGGGCACGCTGCACAGGTAGTTATTAAAAAAGAAAGAATTTTAGTACCCGTTAGCCGTTACGGATTGCTTAGCCGCAGAAAGTCTTGATTGGGCGCTTCCAAAATCAACACGTTGCTGCGCCTTTTCAGGTCGAGTGTGTGGCCCACTTCTGCACCCCAGGTTTTAGAAGGGCGCACTCGGCCGGGGTCTGTTATTCCGGTTATCTCTTGTAAGGCTCTTTTTAGGAGTAGTTCGCGCACATCGCCCAGCGGATATACAAGCAGGTGATTATCGGTTACCGGAATTTGTGGCGTAAATCCATTGCTGTAATCTGATTCGCGTAAGCTATTGAGCGATTTGGCTACAATGGGTTGCATGCCCCAGGTATTGCGTGTATCGTTTTTTTCGTATAGCGATATGGAGCCAACATTTTTACCTACGGTGGTGTTGCCTATCAGCACTACCTCCATATACGGCCGCAAGCCGTTAATCAGCAACTCGCTGGCCGAAGCTGTGCGTGTGCCGGTAAGAATGTACACGCGACTATTGGTTAACTGGCTTCCGAGATTCTGTTCCTTCGTTAAAAACTCTACCGATAAAAAGTCTTCGCCCAGGTTTGGGTCTTTTTTTATCTCGGCTGTTACCTTCGCGTTGTACTCGCGAATTGTAAATACTTTCGTATTGTTTACACCTTTGCCAATCAAGCTGGCCAGGTTGGTGGTGGCTGCTTCGGCACCGCCACTGTTGTAGCGCAAATCCACAATCAAATCGGTAATGCCGGCCGCCTTAAAACCGGCAAAGATCTGGTCCATTTCGGCATTGTAGGAGGTGTTGCCTTGTTCCGGCCCGGTAGAAAAAAGATTGTACACATAGTAGCCGATCTTTCTATCGTTTATAGTAAACACTTTATGCAGAAAGTTGGGGTTTTCGGAATAGACTATTGTGGCAAGAGTCCGGCTCTGCAACTCGGTTTGCAAAGCGCCCCCTTCCACATCTAGAGCCCGATAGGTAATGGTATGGTCGCTACTGGTTGCACCCAACAGGGTTCTGTAATTATCGGTAGTTAGTTGCTGGCCGTTTATCTGCACAATTACATCGCCACGTTTCAGGCCTGCCGCTTCGGCTGGCGATACCGGCTTTATGTAAACAATCTGGGCTATTACTACATTATTGTCAGGGCTTTCGCGAAAGAGAGCCAACTCGTAACCAGCTTCTCTGTTTACGCCTTGCAACGAGTTCAACAACTCCTGGTAGTTTTCCTGAATCCACGAAAACCGGTCGGCACTGTTGAGCAGGCTTTTAAAGAAACCATCAGGGGCTTGGGTTTTATCCGGACTTGGAGGCAATGTGGTATTCCAGTAATACCAAAAACTCATGTTGGCTTTAATCCAATTGTTTACATACTCGTTGGGATGTTCTTCGTCTTCGTGGCAGGCAACCAGCAATAAAAGGGTGGCCAGTAAGAAGGCGGAAACTGCAAGGGATAATCTTCTGAGTGTATTCATGCGGCACGGGTTATCAATAACGAAGATAAATACTTTAATACGCGGGTAGTGTAACTTCTACAAATCGGAATAAGTTGTGGGGCGCAGGAAAAAAATTTCAATTTTCGAAACATTGTTCTTGTATTCGGGCATTGCCGAAAGGCTTTTCCATTGGGCATCGTCCACAAACGCCTTCCAGTGCGCATCGCGTGCTGCTTTGTTTTCGAAGGTGGTCAGGTACATGAGGTTGGGCATATTGTTGCCACTAATTACTTCGCCATAAAACACGGCATTAAAACCCAACCGTTTAAACAAACCTATCTCATCGCCCCCGTTAAACATTTCTACTTTGTTGCGATAAATTTTCTCGGTGTGCCCCTCGTAGCTGCGCAGTTCATACACGCGCTCGGCTGCCGGGGTTTTCAAATCGGGCTTTGCCGCCAACGGCATTCCCGCAAAGGCTTTTAATAAGATGGTTTGTATGCGTGCATAAGGCGGATTGGTGTGGGCTGCATCCAGGTAATCTTTGCCGCTGTCGCGATAAGTTTTGTCTTTAACCAATACCTGCTCGGTGCTTTCGAATGCTGCCAGTGTTTTATGCGGTATAAGCACATATAGTTTTTTTCCAAAAGCAGAATCGGTTTCGATGGGTTTAAAAATTCCCACGCGCAAATTTCCCAGGCGGTGCAAGGCCGGTAACAAAGCGTTTTGCAAATACGCTTCGGTGCGCTCTTGCTGCGCCACAGAATTAAACGTGTAAATTCTAAGCTCGTAAAACTCAGGCTTGGGGGCGGCCTGCACACCCCAGGCTATCAGAAAAGCACAACTGAAAACCAGTAAATTCAAAAACTTCATACACAAAAATTTGGCTTACCAAAGGTAACTATTTTGTAAACCTGAAAAATAAAATAGCCACCTCTGTGCTTGTACCTCGCACAGCCTTTACTCATATTGCATCAATGCGCCTGCCTGCCTTGCTTCTTTCTCTGCTTTGTGGTGTTTCACTTTTCGGTCAAAAAAAGAATGCTGCCTTTCAACTGCCAATTAAAAAGGCCGGCTCCCCAATTGTAATTGATGGCGAACTTACAGAAGCCGCCTGGTTAGAAAGTGCCGTAGCGTCTGATTTTTATATGGTGTTGCCAATGGATACCAGCAAGGCAAAAGTTAAAACCGAAGTAAGACTTACCTACGATGAAAACAACCTGTACCTGATGGCTGTGTGTTTTCATGCGTTGCCGGGCCCCTACGTGGTAGAGTCGTTGCGAAGAGATTTTGCCTTTGGCAAAAACGATAACTTCCTTTTGTTTATGGATACATTTGATGACCAAACCAACGGATTTTCGTTTGGCGCAAATGCAGCCGGTGCCCAGTGGGACGGCCTGATGTACGAAGGAAGTAAGGTAGATTTGAATTGGGATAACCAATGGACCTCGGTAGTGAAGAACTACGATGACCGCTGGATTTTTGAAGCCGCCATTCCATTTAAAACCATTCGATTTAAGGAAGGCATTGCCACCTGGGGCATCAACTTTAGCCGGTTGGATTTAAAGACAACCGAAAAATCCAGCTGGACTCCCGTACCACGGCAATTTCCAACGGCATCGCTTGCATTTAGCGGAACCCTGGTGTGGGATACGCCACCCAAAAAAACCGGAGCCAACATCTCTGTTATTCCTTACCTGCTTGGTGGCGTAACTCAAAATCGGGAACCTATTTCAACAACGCATCGGGCGGAAGCCGGACTTGATGTAAAAGTGGCTGTTACTTCTTCGCTTAATCTCGATCTTACTGTTAACCCCGACTTCTCGCAAGTAGATGTAGATCGGCAAGTAACCAACCTCGATCGGTTTGAACTGTTCTTTCCGGAGCGCAGACAATTCTTTCTGGAGAATGGCGATATGTTTAACAACTTTGGATACAGCACCATCAGACCTTTTTTCTCCAGAAGAATTGGGTTGACAGCCCCTATACAAGCGGGGGCCCGGCTTAGCGGCAAACTGGATAAAAACTGGCGTATCGCGGCCATGAATATGCAAACCGGCAAAGTGCAGGATAAAAATTTGCCGGCACAAAATTTTTCGGTGTTGGCCTTGCAACGCAAGGTGTTTGCACGTTCCAATGTGGGGTTATTGGTCATCAACAAAGAATCATTAAACTATTCCGTTCCGGAAAACTTTACCGGCACGGTGTATTCCCAATACAATCGCAACCTGGGGCTTGAGTATAACTTGGCTTCCGGCAACAACAAGTGGTTGGGTAAAGCTTTGTTGTTAAAATCCTTTACTCCCCAAAAACAAACGGCCGATTATGTGTACTCCGGGCACTTGCAATACGCAGGGCGAAGGTTTCAACTAAGCAATCAATACGAACACGTTGGCCAAGGGTACACGGCCGAGGTGGGGTATGTACCGCGCACCAATTACATTCGCCTTAATCCGCAGGCCTCGTATTTATTTTTCCCGAAAGGCAAACACATCTTAAGCCATGGCCCCAAAGCAGTAAGCAGTGTATTCTTTACACCCGACTACAAGCAAACCGACAGCGAAAGCTACCTGGCGTACAACATCAACTTTAGGAAGTTAAGCACGCTGGTTGTGTGGATGGGTTATGATTATGTAAAACTGTTGCGCAAGTTTGACCCCACCAACTTTAACCTCGATAGTTTGGAGGCCGGCACAGAACACCATTGGCGATCGGTGGGAGGCGAATTTTTCTCCAGGCCTCAAAGCCGCTTTACTTACTCTTTAAGTACCCGCTATGGTGGCTATTATGCCGGTGGCACGCGTACATTTATCAGCAGCGAAATTGGTTATCGCTTTCAGCCCTACGTAAGTTTTGTACTAAGCTCCAGTTACAACGACATTCGGTTGCCGCAACCCTGGGGGCAAAATACGTTTTGGCTGGTTGGCCCGCGGTTGGATATCACCTTCACCAACAAAATTTTCTTTACCACTTTTATGCAGTATAACGAGCAACGCAACAACATTAATTTGAATACGCGCTTTCAGTGGCGCTACCGGCCAGCCAGCGATTTGTTTATTGTTTATACCGATAATTATTTTCCCAACAGCCTGCTGGCGAAGAATCATGCGCTGGTTGTAAAGTTTACCTATTGGTGGAATGTGTAGCGTTAAACCGGCAGTGGTACCCTAAAAAAATTTACCAGCTACCGCTGCTGCCACCACCGCCAAAACTGCCTCCACCACCCGAAAAACTACTGCCACCTCCCCAACTGCTGGAGCTGGAAGAACCCCAACTGCTGCCACTGCTCCAACCACCACCCGAACCTCCGGAACCTCCTTCGGCAAACTTCTTTGCAAGCTTTTTACCCCATGCCGTTTGGTTTACTAACCATTTAATAATGGGAAAGCCAATTATGAATAACAACCCTGGCACAAACCACCATTTTGCCGGAAACACAAAGGCTGGAAAAATTGAAAAGAAGGGGATAAGAAAAAGGTACATAAACCAGCCCCAACTTCCTTTAATAAACAAACCGAAGAATGCGAAGATGCTAAGGAATGCATAGATGCCGAGCCCAATAAGAATACGGGCTGTGGTGGAAAGCTCCAGTAGCTCATTGCTGTCAGTAGCCGTGTACTCGCCACCAATGGCCTTGGTAATAGCGTTGATTGCCGCAGTTACACCGCTATCAAAATCTGCCCTTCGAAAAGCCGGTGCCATTTCGTTGCGAATTATTCTATTGCAGAGTGCATCCGTTAATGCGCCTTCCAATCCTTGGCCCACTTCTATTCGCATTTCATGATCGTCCACTGCAATGAGCAGCAATACGCCATTGTCTTTCTCCTTTTTACCGAGCTTCCAGTTTTCGGCTACGCGTAAAGAATAGGTTTCGATTGGTTCGCCTTCCAGCGAAGCTATGGTAAGAATGGCAATCTGATTGGAGGTTGAATCTTCGTAGGCCTTCAGTTGTGCTTCAAGGGTTTCTACGGTTTCGTGCGTTAGTACCCGGGCATCGTCATGCACGCGCACTCCCCACAACTCGGGCACCGGTTTTTGAGCAAGCGCCCCACTACCAACAACCAGCAAAAGAAAAAAAAGAGTCCGCTTCATTCCAATCTAAAATTGCATAGCCTTACCAGGAAGAACTTGAGCCCCCGCCTCCCGAAAATCCACCTCCGCCAAAGTCGCCACCCCACGAACCACCACCTGAAGACCCGCGGCCGCCCAGCATGCTACCCATCATGGCGGCCGTCCAATAGCCGCCCGCACCACCACCTCTGTTTCTGCGCGACATAATAATTATCAGCAGCACAATAAAGAGGAGTGTACTCCACGAAGATTTCTTGCTGCGCTTAGTTGTAACGGGAGCCTCGTTTTTATACTCACCGGCAATTGCTTTAATGATGGCAAGTACACCCGTCTGAATGCCGGCTTCATAATTTCCTTGCCGGAAGTAAGGGGCTACTTCGTTGCGATTGATGCGATTGCTGAGGGCATCGGTTAATACGCCTTCCAGGCCGTATCCCACCTCAATACGCATTTGGCGTTCTTGCATCGATATTAAAAACAACACGCCATTATCTTTTCCTTTCTGTCCCAGTTTCCAGTTTTCGAATACGCGCACGGCATAGCCATCGATATCATCGCCATTTAAAGAGGGTATGATTAATACAGCAATCTGGTTGGAGGTAGAATCGCGATGCGCTTGTAAGATTGCTTCGAGTTGGTTTTTAGTGGCAGGCGAAAGCACACGGGCTTCGTCATGCACCCATATGCCATTGTGTGGCGGAACGGCCCGCTGCGCCAACGCGAATTGGGTTGCCATTGCTACCAGGGCAATACTTAATACCAGATTAAAGCGTGTGTGCATGTTACTCTAACCGTAAATCGTCTCGCAGTTCGTTCACATCATCGGGTGTAACCACAAACCCCTTCTCGAGTAAGAGCTCCCCACACCGTTTTATAGCCAGCACCATGCCTTCGGTAATGCGGTCTTGTTTTACGTTCTCGATAATTACTTTCACCATGCCATCCCACTCTTTTTGCTCCACTACTTTGCTAATTCCTTTATCGGCCATCACAATTACTTCGTGTTCAAAAAACGAAACGAAGATCATAATGCCGGTGCGTTGGCGGGTGTTAAATACTTCTTCTTCTAAAAATGCGGTTTGCGCGCGCTTAAAAGTGGCAGCATCCATATAGGTTTGGCTCACCATCATGCGCTTAACAAAATTTAAATAGTTTGCTTTGATGGCCCCGGCCAGCCCGCCCAAACTTACCAATGTAAAAATGAGTACGGGGTCATACACGGCCAGCCGCGGTATGTACCGATCGAAAATAATGATGAGTACAAACACCAATGCCGCCCCGATTAGTGCTGCGCGGTAATTGGCAATTGTGTAGTGGCTGCTTTTTTCAACAAACACCGGAACAATTTCGCCCGAAATTTTACTTTCGGCATCCTTTACAGCATCTTTTATGCGCTGCAGGTCTTGCTGGCTAAATCGATCTTGAATAGACATGGCAATGTATTGAGAGAAACAAAGATAGCGGAAAACAAACTCATCCGGCCAGAACGATGTAAATAATCAGTTAGCGCCAATCAAAGTAAAGGACCTACAGGGCCTTGCGGAAGGTTTCGACAAACTGCTACTCTAGCGTTATAGTTCGCTAGAGCAAAACCTACTAAAACAGAGTAGATGCCTTCGGTGGGTGGCTGATTAAAAACTGATGCTTGCATTATTTCCACACTAAGCAATGCAGCTGCTCCGTCAATACAACCTTGGACTGGACTATTGTATCTTTCAGCATACATCTTTTCATTACAAACAGTATTACATTCATCTGTAACATTCGATGAAGCTATCCCAAAAGTCATGAATGTTAATGTAGTTAAAGCGACTATTTTCTTTTTCATAAGGTTATATTTGAATTGTCTTCAAAATGTTATTTTACATTTAAATATAATTAAATTGAATTTCTTACTCTTAAACGGCTGGAAAAAATCTGTGCGCTCGGTAGCATTCGAAAAAGAATTGGCCACCCACATTTTTCTGGGCCTTATCGCCATTATGGTTTTTGGGTATTCCATTGCGCTGGGTTTCTTTCTGGAAAAAATTATAACCACTGGATTTAACCAACCCGATAGCGTAAAGTTTGTAAGTGGTTTGCTACTTTACTATTTCTGGTTTGAATTTATGCTTCGCTACTTTATGCAAAGCACGGCTTCGCTGGAAATACAGCCTTACCTGCACCTGCCCATTAGTCGCAAGTATCTGGTGCATTACCTGCTTATAAAATCTGTTTTACACTTACTCAACTTTCTGTCGCTCGTATTATTTGCTCCTTTTGCCTTTACGGCTGTGGCCCGGCAAGTGGGAACATCGGCATGGGTGTGGTTACTGTCTATTTATCTTATCAGTCTGAGCCTGCATTACATCGTATTGATTTTTAAAAAAGGTTTGGACGACACTGTTGTTGGGTTTCTCGCCCTTACCGGGGGAATGGGTTTGCTCGCGTTAGCTGATTATTATAATTGGTTCCGGTTATCCGATGCCTCTACCGTATTCTTTGAATTTATTCTCCGCAATCCGTTGGTGCTGGTGGGTTTACTTGCCTGGTTATTATTGATTTACTTTTTCAATTTTAATTACTTTCTACGGGGCATGTACCCCGAAGAACTTGCTCCGCACAAAAATTCTAAGGAAAGTTCTATACAAAACCTGGCATTGCTACAAAACCTGGGCATGCTTGGCGAATGGGTTAATCTCGAGTTAAAACTTATTATGCGCAACAAACGCACCCGCAGCGTGCTCTTTCTAAGTGGTTTCTTTTTGCTTTACGGATTGATTTTTTATACGAACAAAACCTATACGCAGGATATGCCCGGCTTTCTTTTGTTTGTGGCCATTTTTATCACCGGCATCTTTATGATTAACTATGGCCAGTTTCTATTTAGCTGGCAGAGTGTGCATTTCGATTTTACATTAACCCAGCCCGGCTCTATAGCCCAGGTGGTTGCATCCAAATACTGGTTGCTGTGTGGCATTACCATTATCTGCTTCATTCTTAGCATACCCTATGTGTACTTTGGATGGCATATTTTACTGATACACGGGGCCGCCACTTTATTTAATATCGGAGTAAATGTTTTTGTTATTATGAATATGGCGTTGTGGGATCCGAAAAAAATTGATTTAAGTAAAAGCAGTATGATGAACTACCAGGGAGTAGGTGCAGCACAATGGGTAATGGGCATTCCTATTCTGGTAGCTCCGTATGTATTTTATTTACCCTTTAGTATTGGGGGTTACCCCACATGGGGCTTATTGGCCGTGGGTATGGTTGGCTTATTAGGGTTAATTTTCCGAACTCAGTTACTAACGCTTACAACCAACAGACTGCAAGCCCGCAAGTATGCAATAGCTGCCGGCTTCCGTAAAGAATAATTTTATGATTTCCATTTCTTCTCTGACAAAAACCTATGGCCGCGAGCCAGTGGTAAACATTTCAAACCTTACCATCCGCAAAGGCGAAAGTTTTGGATTAGTGGGTAACAACGGAGCCGGTAAAACCACTCTCTTCCGGATGTTGCTCGATTTGATTCGCCCCACGCAAGGCACCGTTACCCTAAATGGCAAGAACGTGCAGGGGCAAGATGATTGGAAAAAGTATGTGGGCTCTTACTTAGACGAAAGTTTTCTGATTCCGTACCTGACCCCCGATGAGTATTTTAAGTTTGTTGGAATGCTGCATCAGTATAGCGATGCAGACCTCCACCAATTTTTGCAGAACTTCGAAGAGTTGTTCAATGACGAAATTACCGGCAAGCAAAAGCGCATTGGCGAACTATCGAAAGGAAATTTGAAAAAGGTGGGCATTGCGGCTGCATTTATTGGCAACCCCGCGGTGGTAATACTGGACGAACCTTTTGAAAACCTGGACCCTACTTCACAAATCCGATTGAAGCGATTGCTGCAACGGGAAAAAGAAAGGCGTGCTATTACTTACCTGATCTCCAGCCATGATTTAAACCACGTAACCGAAATTTGCGGTCGCATTGTTATTCTTGAAAAAGGTATGGTAGTGAAAGACATTGTTGGTGATGACTTGCTGCCCCAGCTTGAGGAGTATTTTAAAGCCTGATCGCACCTCAACGAACCTCATTCCACCAACGGGTTTGTGGCAGCGGTTTATCTAAAAATACCGGCTCGCCAATCCGGGGAGTAGTTGTAATTACCTGCAACTCGTTTGCTTTAGCAATGGCTCTTTCAATCGGATCTTTCCAGGTATGGTTGGCCAGCACAAACTTTCCCCAGTGCACGGGCATTAAAACTTTCGCTTTCAAATCCAGGCTGGCTTGCACGGTTTGTTCGGGCATCATGTGGATGTTGGGCCACTGCCGGTCGTACTGGCCACACTCCAACAACGCAAGATCAAACGGGCCAAGTTTTTCGCCAATACTTTTAAATGCCGTATCGTACCCGGAATCTCCGCCCAGGAACAGACTATGGGTATCTGTTTTTAAAGCATAAGAAGCCCATAAAGTTTTGTTGCGTGTAAATCCGCGCCCTGAAAAATGCCGCGCAGGTGTTGCAGTAAGTTGAATGCCCTCCAGCACAGTTAGCGAATCCCACCAGTCCAGTTCGGTAATTGCATTTGCCGGAACTCCCCAATACTCCAGGTGCTCGCCCACGCCCAATGGTGCAACAAACCTGGTGGTTTTTAGTGCAAGGGCCGCAATGGTATTGTAATCGAGGTGATCGTAATGGTCGTGCGTGAGTAAAATTAAATCGAGTGGTGGAAAATCTTCGGGGCTAAATGCCCTTGCGCCTTTAAAAGATTTTGTGCCCAGGTATTGGACAGGCGAGGGCCGGTCGCTGAAAACGGGATCTACTAAAATTCTTTTGCCCTGCAACAGCAACATGTAACTTGAATGTCCAAACCAGATAATCACCGGGCTATCCGTTGCAATGGTGGCAAGGTTTGTTTTTACGGTGGGCACTGAGTCGTTCGGATAGCGCCCGGGTTTATCTTTAATAAACTCCCGCATCATCGAAAAGTAGGAGGCATCTTCGGCCAGCATAGTAGTGGGCGTAAGGTTTTGAAAACTTCCGGAGCGATAGTTGGGCGATTGTTCAATTCGTTGCAGGCGTTTGCCGCGCGGAAGTTTGCCAAATGATTTTTGTTGCATAAATAGTAAAGTAACTATACAAAGCAGAAAGGTAACTGCCAGTAACCACCCGCCAATTTTTTTTATCATAGCCAGAGAGTCGCAACCTGCAAGAATTTAGTGTAGGCTTTGCAATCCTTTTAAGATTAATCAGAAACCTGAATTGTTCTTTCCAGGTAAACGGGTTCGTTTTGGTGGGTTACGCCCTGCACTACAATGCGAAATTTGCCGGGCATATCAGAAGTAAAAAACGAAAAACCATAACCGGTTACAGGCGAATAGGCTAATTCCGGATTCCAATACAGTGTGGAGCGATAATCGGTAATAGATTTCTCCTGCAACGGGTTGTTGTAATCGGGGTTAACAAAGTTCATAGGGCGGGTAAAGCCCATTAATTCAAAACTCGGTGTAATATCTTCGGGCCGGCTAAAGCGTGTAAAGCCTTCCTTTAAATACACCGCTATTATTCCATTGCGTCCCTGATCGCCATACAGCACATTCACTCTACCGCTAAATTCAATTCGCTCAACCATGTTGATGTCTATATTTTGTAACGTTACGCCTGCAGAGCCACCCACCGGGGTATCGTTTATCAATACAAGCGGTTCGGTGCTTGCGCTAATAGAGCCCCCGGCCGCCCTGCTAAAGCGCACTTCGCATGGGGCTACTGCACAGTTAATAGTCAAGCCAGGTATTTTTCCTTGCAGGGATAGTAAAAGGTTTCCGAAGTTGAGCAGGCTTTCTGCCTTAACTACTTTATCGGCCCCACCTCTAATCCCTTTGTAGGGTGAGTTTTCGATTCGGCTGGCGCGAACCTCTACTTCCTCCAGCATTTTTACTTCGGGTGGTGCCAGGTAAGTAGCCAACATACGCTGACTGCCTTGTGCTGATTCGGTTATGAACCAATAACCCGGAACGACTAGTTGGGGCACGGGTTCATTTTCTTGTGCCAGTTGTACCCGGCCGAAAAATTCGTTTCCTTTTTTGCCCCGCTTGGCTTTATAGAAATAGGAAATAGAATCGTAAAATTTAAGTCCGTTAACCTGAAACCAACCTTTTTCATCGGTAGTAAATTCCAAGGCTTCTGTCAAGTCTTGCTTAAATAGCGATAGCACAACTTGCTTTCCGGTTCTGTATTCCGAAACAAACTGGCCGGTAAAGCGTACCCCTTTCTCTACAATCTGATCTATAGCCACCGGAGGAACTTTTGCTAACCCGGGTTCGAAGTTCCAGCATTGCGTAATATTTTGTTGAGGAATTGGTACTACCTGATTTAAATCTGTTACCGATACTGCGTAGTTCCCTTTGGGGAGTTTAGGAAGCAGTACTTCGGCTCGTTCGCGCAAGCCATAGCCATTTTTAGAAGTTACTATTTCGTTGGTTGCTGTAGGTGCATCTTCGTTGATAGCTATTGGCAGCACCCGTTCCGATGTTTTTAAAATTGGGATGCTTTTATAGAAAAATTGATCGGCACCAAAATTATACATGAAGCGGCTGTACGCACGCAACACGTAATTGCCATCGGGTAATTTATTGGGTATGATCATACTGCCCGCCAGACGCCCGCTATCCAGCGATAAGATGTGCCTGATTTTTATTTTCGACTTTTTATCCACTAACTCAACATATACTACGCGGCTCAGCGAATCCCTTTTGCTGAGATCAATATAATTAACAAAACCCTTCATCCAGATTATTTCTCCGGGATAGTAATAAGGCTTATCTGTAGTCACAAAAATTTTCTCCCGGTATAGATTTAATTCCGCCTGAAAAGAAGTTAGCGCTGGAAGCTGCTCTTCTTCCAACTTGACGGTAATGACATTAACCGGATTTTTAAGATTAACCTTTAATGTTACAAATGCATAGCCCGGGCTGGTAACTTTCAGTTCTAGTTCGCCAGCAGGCAAACCGGGCAGGTCAAACACGCCCACCGAATTTGTTACCGCTTCCAACGGAATGTACAGGGGTTGGATGTGTGCATGGGCAATTGGTTTTTGAGTAGCTGCATCCACTACTCTGCCCTTAACCTGAATTTGGCCAACTGCAGCGTACGCGGTAACGAGCAGCCAAAAAAATATTCTTATTAACATAACCAGACTTGTTATGTTACTAAGATACAAAAGTTTAAAAATCTTTTTTGCACTACCCGCGCACACTTTTATCAAATCTCCTTGCCCTTCCAGCGGCCCGACCTCATATAGAAAAATGCCATCGAAAACATGCTGAGCCAATACACCCACTCGCTTACCCAACCCCACGCTACCGATAAGTTCAGGTATTCCAGCACTACATATACATATACAATGTAAATTACTATGGTAACTAACTCGATCAGCAAATTAACACGCGAATTACCCGTACCCGTTACTGCGTTTAGCCAAATCGTGCCAAACGACATCATCAATAATGCAAACGAAACAATGCGTACAATCGGAACGGCCTCGGCAATAAATGCATCGCCCTGGCTGTAAAACGAAAGGAACCACTCCGGAATAAGGTTAAGGATTACAAACACAAAAAAACTTATGCCCAAACTAAGACGCACCACCTTGCGGACTAATGGCAGCACTTCGTTGGTTCTTCCCTGCCCAATAATATTGCTCACCATGGTGTTGGTGGTTGCCGCAAACGCCCAGCAAAAAACACCAAACAACCCAAAAATATTTCGCATGGTATTGCTAATAGCCAGGGCACGCGGCCCGTGGTGCTCTACCAGAATATAAAAATACTCCCACGTGGCAATGCTAATGGCAAACTGTACAATTAACGGAGCCGAAATGGTGAGTATGAGTTTTACCACCGAGGTATCGATACGGGTTTGATCAAAAAAAGCAAACGTTTTATGAATGCCCTTAAAGTGGATTACCAGATAGATTACCAATAGCCCCGAAGCCTCGGCAATAATAGAGGCATAGGCTGCTCCATTAAATCCCAGGGCTGCAAAACCAAAGTGCCCAAAAATCATGGCATAGTCTAATGCAATGTTCACTAACGCTTCGGTAAGTGTACCCCAAATTAAAAACCGGGTTTGGTTAGTGCCTACCAGCAACGCATTGCGCATTACGTACAAATACAAAAACGGCAAGCCCCAGATGCGGATGAGCAAAAAGTTTATAACCTGGTCGGCAATGGTACTGTCATGAATAAATGCCCGCATAACGAAGGGCGCAAACAAATACGTGATGGCTATGCCCAACGCTGCAATTGCCAACGCCACCCATACCCCATTGTAAAATAACCGCCCGATTTCTTTTGGCAGATTTTGCCCGGCCCTGCGCGCTATTAATGCCTGCAGCCCATTGTTAAGTCCATTTCCAATTACTGCAAAGATTAAATAATACACCCCGGTTATGCCCGCACTCGCCAACTGCTGCTCGCCCAGCATACCTAAAAAAACATTGTTGGTAATAAAATTAATCTGGGGCACCAGCATGGCCAGCGAAATGGGCATGGCCATTAAAAGAATTTGGCGGTAGCCGGTATTTAATCGTAGTTCCATTTGGCGGGGCGAAGGTAACAATCTTCTGCGGGGCGCGCGGTAATTACCGCCCACATTATTATAATGTGATTATCTCCCCAAACTTTTTACCTTTCTTCACATAACCTTCAATCCTCATGCGCCTTACTATTCTGCTTCTTGTTATAAGTCTTACAGCCTTCGGCCAGGCTGTTGAAAACCCCAGCGAGGTTTACCCACTGATCACTCAATACGAGGCCGACCGTGGAAGTTTACAACGCTTCTACTTTGTGCAAGGCTCGCCCGAACGGAGAGAGCGATTTACCCAGTTTTATAAAGACTACCTGGCACGCTTGCAGCAATTGCCTTTCGAAAGTTTTTCTACCGGGGGCAAGGTGGACTTTATTATGATGAAGCGCACGTTCGAAAATGAATTAACGCTGCTGGCGCAGGAAGAAAAAGAAGCCACCCAGGTTACTAAGCTTACTGCCTATGCTAACCCGGTTTATGAACTTGAAAAAAAACGCAGGCGCGGATTACACTTAAAAAGCGATGAGGTAGCCCAGCAACTCAACGACATTAAAAAGAACGTGCAAGCTGCGCAGCAAAAACTGGCGCAAGAACCCAACCTAACCGTTGCATTGGCCAACCGGGCGGTAGAAATTATTGGTGGCCAGCAGGCAGCACTCAAAAGTGTTTATGAGTTTTACGATGGGTACGATCCGCAGTTTACCTGGTGGGTTAAGCGCCCCTATCAGCAACTGGATAGCGTGCTGGGCAAATATGCGGGCGCACTAAAAAACAAAATTGATGCCGCCACGCGCCCAAAAGATGATGGCAGCGGAATTATCGGCAACCCCATCGGGCGCGATGAACTGCTGCGCTTGTTGCAATTGGAAATGATTCCATACTCGCCCGAAGAGTTGGTGAATATTGCCAACAAAGAATTTGCGTGGTGCGATGCCGAGCTTCTGAAAGCTTCGCGCGAAATGGGCTTTGGCGACAACTGGAAGGCAGCCCAGGAAAAAGTAAAACAAGCCTACGTGCCCGAAGGCCAACAGCCCGAAGCCATGCTAAAGCTATACGATGAGTCGATTGCCTTCTTAAAGAAAAATGACTTGCTTACTATTCCACCCATTGCCGAAGAAACCTGGCGCATGCGCATGATTCCGCCACGGCAACAGTTAATCAGCCCGTTCTTTTTGGGTGGCGAGGTACTCCAGATTTCATATCCTACCGATGCCATGGATCATGAAGCCAAACTGATGAGCATGCGCGGCAACAATCCGCACTTTTCTCGCGCAACGGTACACCACGAATTAATTGCCGGCCATCACCTGCAAGGGTTTATGAATAATCGCTACAAAGCCTACCGCCACTACCGCACTCCTTTTTGGACCGAAGGGTGGGCCTTGTATTGGGAATTAATTTTGTGGGACATGAATTTTCCGCGTGGGCCCGAAGATAAAATCGGCATGTTGTTTTGGCGCATGCATCGCTGTGCGCGGATAATCTTCTCGCTTAATTATCACTTAGGTAAATGGACTCCGCAACAGTGTATCGATTTTCTGGTTGACCGCGTGGGCTTTGAACGAGCCAATGCCGAAGGTGAAGTGCGCAGAAGCTTTACCGCCAACTACGGCCCCTTGTACCAACTGGCCTACATGACAGGCGGCTTCCAGTTTTATGCACTTAAAAAAGAATTGGTGGACAGCGGTAAAATGACCTACAAACAATTTCACGATGCCGTGCTACGCGAAAACAGCATGCCCGTAGAAATGGTGCGGGCCCTTTTAACCAACCAACCGCTTACGCGCGATTTTAAAACAAGCTGGAAGTTCTATAAGTAGAGCCGCCCGAATAAAAATTCACGCGGTGGTAGCGCAAACCCCCGCGTGAATTTTACCTACTGCTTAATTCTTCCCCACCGGTGGCGGGCCATCCGGAATTAGACCTTTATATACGTGGTCGCCTTTGCCTTTTGCAAACTCGGCTTTAACAGCTTCAACTTTTTTAGGGTCTTCAAATAAATCAACCATCGTCATGGCTAAGGTTTTGGATGCATGCAACATTCCTTTGTGCCCGATAGACATTCCTCCACAAGCCACCACTGCCCATGAGTGCCACGGAGTTCCAACAGGTGCTGTAGCTACACTTAACCGAATGGTGGGCACCACCCAACTTACATCGCCCACATCGGTAGAACCACCACCGGCATTGGGATTGGTTTCTTCCAACGGTTCTACTTTTGTATGCAAGCCTACTTGCGGTTTGCCGGTGCTCTCCTGAATCTTCTTCGCAAACGCAACTTCATCATCGGTATAACTCATGGGGCCCAGCAGTGCTAAATTTTTGGTAACGTAATCCGCACCCGTGCGATTTACCAGCACCTCGTAAATACCCGAAACCAATGAAATCTTGTAATCCACATTAGCCATAATAGCTGCTCCTTCGGCCATTTTCTTTACACGCTCATACACCTCATTCATACCATCGCGTTTTACATCGCGCACCCGCACCCACAGGCGCGAGTAGTCCGGAACAACATTTACCACCTGGCCCCCATCTTGAATGTGATAGTGAATCCGCACACTCGGTTTGATGTGTTCGCGCAAGTAGTTTATACCGGTTGTATATAACTCCAGCGCATCGCTGGCGCTTCTTCCATTCCACGGATCGCCCGAAGCATGCGCGGCCTGCCCATGAAACTCTACAATAAAATCTACCAACGCGAGACCGGTTTGCACCGCGGCCTTCGTCTCAGCACCCGGATGCCAGTCCATCACCACATCCACTCCATTGAATAAGCCGGCCCGTATCATCCACAGTTTACCAAAGAATTTTTCTTCGGCCGGGGTGCCAAAAAATTTAATGGTGCCTTTCAGTTTGCCTTGCTCAATCAATTGCTTGATCGACACCGCTGCCCCTAAGCTTGCGGTACCAAACAGGTTATGTCCACAACCGTGTCCGGGCTCGCCTGCATGCAGGGGGTCTTTGGTGGGTACTGCTTTTTGCGACAGCCCCGGTAACGCATCAAACTCCCCCAAAATTCCAATTACCGGGCTACCACTGCCATACGTTGCCACAAATGCCGTGGGCATTTCGGCCACTCCGCGTTCTACTTTAAATCCGTTGGCCTCGGCATAGTCGGCCAACAGCTTCGCAGACGTGTGTTCATTGAAAGCCGTTTCTTCCGCAGCCCAGATCTTATCGCTAATGCTGGTAAGGTTGGCAGCCTGGCCATTTATATTTTCGATGATTGCCTTCTTGCTTGCTGTAAGTACGGGTGCGGGCTGCTTTTTCTGAGCGAATGCACTTAGTGTTACACAAAATGCAGTGAGTAAGGGTATGATTTTCATAGTAGAATGGGTATAGAAATTAAAACAACGAATTCTTTTCGATTGATGAAACTGCTACCGGCATAAAATACGCGGTGCTTTTCAACGAAGCTTTCAAAAGCTGGTGCATGCCTTCAATGCTTTGGGGCGTGTATTGACTTTTATGGCAATGCCATGAGGCCAATGCTTTTTCATAATCACTTTCCGAAACCGGAATCTTTACTGATAGAAAGGAAGAGTCCACAGTAGCCAATTGCATGGAACTGTTGGCGGGCAAATTACCGGTTGGAATGGCACTGAAGTAAAGTTGAACGGGCTTGTTCCATTTCTGCGTTTGAAAAACTTCTGTTACCACCGTACTTACCAACCGATGATCGTGATGGCCGGTCCAGCCGGAAGCGCCCCACGTAATTACCACATCGGGCTTTAAGGAAGTAAATAGTTCAGCAATGCGTGTGCGCATGGTATTCAGTTGCTCATTCAATGGCCCCATGCCTTCGCCCATTTTTAATTGATCGTGCAATCCAAACAAGATGGGCGGTTGAATCCCTAATTTTTCGGCAGCACATTTTGCTTCTTCCCTTCTTACGGTAGCCAGACTATCGCCAGCCGGAATTTTGGCATGATCGGTAACTCCATAGCGGCCATCAGTGGCTATGGCAAGGTAAACCGTTACCCCTGCGGCTGCATATTTTGCAAGCACCGGGCTTACCGTGGCTTCGTCATCGGGGTGCGCAAAAATGGCTAATAATGTGCGCGGAGTTGTTGAAGAAGTTTGTTGCTCGGGTGGAGCGCATTGAGTAAGCAAACAAATAAGGAGCAGGGCAAGCCAACGCATAGCCGGAAGGTTAGTTTGATTGGTAAGGTATTGAATTTTTTGAGCAGCTGAATACAGATTTTTGTGGCAGGCCCGATACCCGTTTGTCGGTTGATTTTTAGTAGTTTCGTTTGCATAACTTTTCAAAATCATGAGCCTGAACAGACGTGAATTTATTAAGAAGAGTGCCCTGGGTACACTGGGCCTTACCATTTTGCCTTCGCTTATCAGTCGTGGATCAATAAATGACCGCGTAAGAATAGCCCACATTGGCTTGGGTGGTATGGGCAATCAACACATGGAGTGGTTTGCCAATTTACCGGGTGCCGAAGTGGTGGCGCTGTGCGATGTGGATCAGAATCATTTAGCTGCCACGCTGGAGTCTCTGAAAAAAATCAATCCCGGAACAACGGCCTCTGCCTATGAGGATTTTCGTAAGGTTTTGGATCGGAAAGACATTGATGCCGTTACCATTGCCACGCCCGATCATTGGCATGCGCAAATTGCATCGCTGGCATTTCAGGCGGGTAAAGATGTATATGGCGAAAAACCACTTTCGTACAGTGTGCAGGAAGGTAAAACCATGTTGGTAAATCAAGCCAAATACAATCGTGTATTTCAGTTAGGTACTCAAATTCATGCAGGCGATAACTATCATCGGGTGGTCGAAATAATCAAGAGCGGTGCTATTGGCAAAGTACATACTGTTCGCTTATGGAAAGACTCTTATTCCCCCGGTTTGGGCGAAGCAAAAGTTCAGGCACCACCCGCTGGTTTAAATTGGGATATGTGGCTGGGCCCGGCACCTTATGTAGCATACGTGCCGGAGCGTTGCCATTTTACCTATCGTTATTTTCTGGATTACTCCGGAGGCGTGTTTGCAGATTTCTGGTGCCACATTGCCGATATTGTTTGGTGGGCAATTGAACCTAAGGGCTTAAAAAGTGTTACCGCTCGCGGAGAAAAAACCGATGGCCAGGCCGATGCCCCCAAGTGGCTGGATGCCGAGTTTGAATTCAAAGACCTGAAAATTTACTGGACAACAAAAGCCCCGAACGTACCCGGTGCAGCCGAGCGAAATATCGGGGCCTACTTTGAAGGCGATAAAGGCACTTTGATTTGTGATTATGGTACAATGGCCATTACCATCAATGGTGAAACTGTAACCGATCTTCCTGCGGTGGCACAAAGCGTTCCGCGCTCACCCGGGCACCAACAAAATTTTATCGATGCTGTTAAGTCGCGCAAGCAGCCGGAATCTAATCTTGCATACGCCCGCGAAATGACTTTGCCCATGCACCTTGCGTTAATCTCGTGGCGATTAAACCGCAGCTTACAATGGAATGCAAAAAAAGAAAAGTTTGCTGGCGATAAAGAGGCTGATTCCTATCTGGATCGGCCCTACAGAAAAGAATGGAAATTAATCTGAGTGCTTTCCTATCTGCAGCATTAAAAATAATCTCTTCGTTTAAGCTCAAGAAGTTGGGTTGATGTTGGATTGAGCTTAGCTTTATGAGATTGCAGTTATATAGTTAGTGCGCCTTCATGAAGAAGCTGATCCTTACAAAATCCCAGACCCGAAAAATTATTCTTCACGCCACAGGCCTTTCGCGGTATGATCAATTTGGAAAAGGTAAACCGGCAGTCTATAAGGTGATTCAGCATTTGGGCTTTGTGCAGGTAGATACAAATTATACCGTTGAGCGCGCCCACCACCACACGCTGGCCGCACGTGTGCGTAACTACCAACCCAATTGGCTTAGCGAGCTTCAGGCAGAAAGTAGGATTTATGAATTCTGGACCCGCGACTCAGGGTTTATGCCCATGGATGAATTTCGGTTTTCGTTACCCATTCATGAAGCGTATCGCAGTAAATGGAAAAATTATTCGAGCACGGAAGTAAACCTGATGAACCAGGTGTTGAATAGGATTGCACGCGAAGGCCCCTTGCGTGCAAAAGATTTTGATAACGACCGGGTAACCAAAAGTTCGGGCTGGTGGGATTGGCGCCCTTCAAAAGTGGCATTAGAAAGGTTACACGTTGCCGGAAAGTTGTTAGCTACCCGGCTCAAAGATTTTCATAAACTCTACGATCTGACTGATAACATTATACCGCAGGACGTGAACCGGGAAATGCCAACACCAGAAGCATTAGCGCAACATTTGATTTTTCGATCACTTAACTCAATAGGCCTTGCTTCGGTGCAGGAAATTGCATGGAGCGGTAGGTTAGCAAAGCCGCCTGTTAAAGAAGAATTGAAAAAGTTGGTAGCGGTAGGCGATGTGTGCCTGGTTAACATAGCCGGCTTGAAAGGAGATTGGTATATGTTACCCGCGAATGAGAAGAAAAAAATTACCCTTTCAGGCGATGTGTTTATTCTCTCTCCGTTCGATCCGCTCAACGTGTACAGGCGCAGGCTCAAAGAAATTTTTGATTTTGATTACATGGTTGAATGTTTCGTGCCCGAAGCCAAACGGAAATACGGATACTTCGCACTTCCTGTTTTGGCCGGAGAAACTTTTATTGCCCGAATGGATGCTAAGGCCGATCGGAAGACCAACACACTCCTCATCCACAACCTTCACTTCGAGCCAGTAAAAATCACAACTACAATACTCAGCAAATTAGGCAAAGCCATCATGGCATTTGCCAAATTCAACGGCTGTAATCAAATTACACTGGTGCACTCAAACAACAAGGCGTGGGCAAAAGCTTTGGTCAAAATGGTGCGTTAGCGGAGTTGCGTTGAAGCGTTGAGATAATAGGTATCGCCTTGTTGTGTATAGCTTTTACCAAGTGCGGGCAGGCGTTTAAAAACAGTAGCCATTACGCGGTGCGGATCAACAATCACCTCGGGTAACTCTTGCTCAAACGCATTGTTGATCAATACTACGCTTTGAAAATAATCTGTTTCGGTGAAATACTGCCGCGCGATTTCCCAATCGTAAAAGCCAGTAGCCGGTTTGTTATTTTCGAAGTAACCCCATTGTTCATCTAAAACTAAAATGCGCTTGTTTACTGGCGTGGTTGGCACATGGCTAACAAACATTTTAGAATAGTCTATTTTTTTAACCTGGTTGTAGCGTGCCACGTAGGCAACGGTAACAATACCTCCTGCAAACAACCACAACATTAGTTCTGCAAGCCATTTTCTTCGCACCAAAAGTATGAAGTGACTGATGAAGTATGCCAGAGAGGGAGCCAGCGTAATTACCCGGTGCGGGGCCATTCTGCCGGCAACCGTAATTTCAACAGCAGCAAGCAGAAGCCACAAAAACATGATTTGCAAAAGTTGCGATTGATATTTGGTAAGGTGGGCCTCGCGGTTAAGCATAACCAACGAAAAAATAAAATAGAGAATAGGAATTGCTGAAAGGTACAGCATCGAGGCCAGCGAAAGTTGATTTTCAACAAACCACCGGGCGCTTTCGTAATAGCAGCGCCACAAAAAAGAAAGATTACCAAAAAAGTAGTACGCAACCAGCAGCAGCAGATGTGGCAGTACAAAACCAAAAACAAGCAGCAATGCCTTGCGAAGCGATAGGCGTGTAAAGATGGTAAGAATAATGAGCACCCCCGGTAGAAAAACCACGTAGCTAAAAACAAACTGCGAGGCCAGCCCCAGGTAAAATCCAAGCTTTAATAGCGTGTCATCGCGCTGCACCCGAAACTCTACTTCTTTAAAGAGATTATTCAATGCCAGTAACACTAAAGAAGAAGCCAGCAATTCGGGCGATAGCGTAAGCAGATCAAACGAGAAACAGCAAACTACACAATAAAGAAAGGCGGGCAGGTAGGTGCTTTCGCTTTGCGCCTTGTTATTGATAAGCAGCATGGCAAAGTACGCTCCTTGCACAAATATGAGCAGCAACGCCACCACATGGCGGGCCGTAAGCGAGCGCCCGAAAAACCACTCCGACCAGCCTGCAAACCAGGCCGCTAACGGGGGGGCCGCGGTATGAACTTGGGCGTAAAGGGTTTTTCCCGAGTTGAGTGTTTCGCCCAACACCATTGATTTCAATTCCGTTAAGGTTAATCCTACCGGGTCTATAAAAAACCCAAGCGCAATCACTATTAACAAAATAAAAACAGCCAGCAGCCGGTAGGGGTCGTTAATACGGAAAAAGCGAAGCAGCACGCTAAATGAAATAGATTAAGCGCACAAATAAACAAAAAGTTGCCGTACTGCTTAAATGCAATTCAACCGTTATCTTTGCTGCATGAGTGGCACGGTACGACAGCAGAAATACAACAAACTGATTCAAAAAGAACTAAGCGATATCTTTCTGAAAGACAAACGCAGCATTTTAGGCAATGCGTTTATCACTATAGCCGAGGTGCGGATAAGTACAGACCTGAGTGTAGCCAAAGTGTACCTGAGCATGACTTTGGCCAAAGACAAAAAGGCCGTACTGCACAACATCGAACTTCACAAGAGTGAAATCCGTAAAGCCCTGGGCGATCGCATTCGTAACCAGGCCCGCATTGTGCCCAACCTGGTATTTTTTATTGATGAGGTTGAAGAAAACGCTCAACGAATTGAAGACCTGATCAAGAGCTTGAACATTCCAAAAGAAGAAAAAGAATAAACCGGCAGCCCGTTGAACCTTCCGTTATTTATTGCCAGGCGCTACTTCTTTTCCGGAAGAAAAAAGAATTTTATCAACATCATTTCGGGCCTTTCCATAGCGGGCATTGCATTTTCTACCGCTGCGCTTATTATCGTGCTCTCTGTATTTAACGGGTTAGAGGCGTTATTAACTTCGCTCTACACTTCGTTCGATCCGGAGTTAAAAATTGAATTGAAAAAAGGAAAATCCTTTGAGTTTGACCGAAGCCTGATTGAGCAACTGGAGCGCGTGCCGGGCGTGCACATCATAACCGAAGTAATTGAAGATTATGCCTACATCCGCTACCGCGATGCCGACATGGTAGTTACACTTAAAGGTGTAAGCGAAAATTTTTTAGAGCAACACCGGTTGGACGCCAATCGTACCGATGGGCGATTGGTTTTTTCTGAAAAAGGAATTGACTACGCCATTGTAGGAAAGGGGGTACAGTATGCCCTCTCGTTAAGCGTAACCGAGTCGGTTTTCCCCTTACAGGTATTTTATATTAAAGATGCCCGCGCAGGCACTCTTAATCCCTCGCAACTCTACACTACGCGCAGCATTAGCCCCGGGGGTGTTTTCTCCATCGAAAAAAACTACGATGACAATTACATTTTTGTGCCGCTGCATTTTGCACAAGAACTACTTAACTACGGCAACAAACGCACCAGCCTCGAAATTCAAACCACGGGCACCGTGCCCCTGCAGCAGGTTAAAACCGAACTATTGAAAACACTGGGGGCTGACTTTAAAGTGCTTACCAACCAGGAACAACACCAGGATTTGTACCGCCTGCTTAAAATTGAAAAACTCTTCACCTTTATTGCGCTTACGCTGCTTATTCTTGTTGCCTCTATAAACATCTTTTTTTCTTTAATGATGTTGGTGCTGGACAAGAAGAAAGATATTTCGGTGCTCTTTGCGATGGGTAGTAGCCCAAGCCTGGTACGCGAAATCTTCTTAAGCGAAGGGGCCTTAATTGCTTTTACGGGCGCTGTTGCCGGGCTGCTGCTTGGGGCCACTATTTGCTGGTTGCAAGACACCTTCGGGTTGGTAGGCATGGGAATGGAAAATGCCATTATCTCCAGCTATCCGGTAAAAATGAATGTTACCGATTTTCTTTCGACCGCGCTGGTTATTGTGGTTATCACCATGCTGGTGTCGTTTTATCCAGCCCGGCTGGCCGCCCGGTCGTATGCCCTTCAAAATCTGTAAGCATGTAATTATCAGGCATGTTTTAGTCTAAAATTTTAAAAAAAGAAAAGCCCAAATTTTATAATTTGCGAATCTGCTTAGTGTGTAAAATTCCAAAAACCGGGGTTTTAGCCAGCTAATGAAAGTAATTAAAGCGGCAGAATGTAAATTTTAACAGGGCTCATGAAGGTATCGGCTGCACAACCGTTTCAAATCATCTACTCGCTTTACCAGCACGAGTACCTGGGCTATACGTTCGAGTCGTTTATTGTACACCTGGACGACAAAGGCAAGCTCACCTATCAGCATCAAAATATTTCGCACAAAAATGCGCGTGAGTTTTCTAAAGGCCTGGACGACCGCGATTTTGAATTGATTGAGTTAATGGACAGCATGAGCCAGGATGCCGTACTCAAGCACTTCTCGAAAAAAACCATGAAACCCGATGAGTTCTTTAGTCGGGTTTTTAAAAAAGACAAGGGAGACGAACTGTTGCAGGAGCAGATTGAAGCCTATATGGAAAAACGCAGGGCTGCCATTCTGGAAAAACTAAAAGGCAAACGTCTTTTTGAAATGGGCAACGATGGCGAGCCTACCTGGCGCAAAGTTGAAGTGCTGGACCAGCGCGCCACCGTACAGTTTCATTTTAACCGCAGCGATAGTACAACGGTTTATTATCCTACCATTTCGTATGCGGGTAAAAAACTGGAGCTGCCCAACCCCGCAGCTTATCTTATTTGCAAGCAGCCTGCATGGATTGTAGTTAATGGCAAACTTTATGGTTTCGAAAAAGTAGTGGACGGCCGAAAGCTCATTCCCTTCTTTAGTAAAAAGAATGTGGTGATTCCTAAAAATCTGGAAGAGACTTACTACACCCGTTTTATTGCACCGCTCATCGCTTCGTTTGAAGACATTGAAGCGCACGGGTTCGAAATTAACAAAACCGAATACGACCCACACCCGCTGCTCAGCATTTCCGAACTGCCACCAGCCAACGTAAAAAATGTGCCTACGTTATTTGGTAGTTCCGATTTACCCGATGGGCCGGGCGATGATGAGGCCGGAAAAATTGTGTTTGATCTCTCCTTTAAATATGGTAAGCATCGCTTTCGCGGAGATGCATTTGGCCCTGTTAGTGTTACTGTAGAAAAGAAAGACACCGATTACATCTTTCATCGCGTAAAGCGCCAGGTGGAAGCCGAAAAAAAATATTCGCAAACCCTTACCAAATTAGGGTTGCCCATACGGGGCTTTCGTACCGCAGTAGAAAAAGCCCAGGCCTTTTCGTGGCTTAACGAAAACCGGGTAAACCTGCTTAACATGGGCTTTGAAGTAAGCCAACCCGAAAACCGCGATAAAAAATATTTTGTAGGCAAAGCGGTGATTGAATTAGAAGTGAAGGAGAATATCGACTGGTTTGATATTCATGCAAAAATCCGCTTTGGCGAGTATGAAATTTCGTTTAAAGAATTGCGGAAACTCATTATCAAAAAGAAGGTAGAGTTTAAATTACCTAATGGCGAAATAGCAATTATTCCGGAAGCGTGGCTTGTGAAATACAACGACTTGTTTGCGTTAAGCGAAACGCAAGGCGACAACGAAAAACCGGTTTTGAAAAAGCATCACATTAGCTTACTCAAAGAACTGGAAGAAGGCAACCTGGCCAAAGTGCACATGAGCGAACGCCTGCGCAACCTGCAAACCTTTAGCGGCATTCGCGATTACCCCTTGCCCGAACATTTTGATGGCACCTTGCGCCCCTACCAAAAAGCCGGCTACAATTGGCTGCGGTTTTTAAACGAGTTTCATTTGGGTGGCTGCCTGGCCGATGACATGGGCCTTGGTAAAACCGTGCAAACACTGGCTCTGCTGCAAGCCGAAAAAGAGAAAGGCAATAGCGGCACTTCGTTGCTTATTATGCCCACTTCGCTGGTTTACAACTGGGAAATGGAGGCTTCTAAATTTACACCCGACCTGAAAATACTTACCTACACAGGCACCTTGCGCAACAAAGACATAAAACGGTTTAGCAAGTACGATGTGGTTTTAACCAGCTACGGCATTACGCGTCTGGATATTGATTTACTCAAACAATTTTATTTTAATTATATCATTCTGGACGAGGCGCAGGTAATTAAGAACCCAACCTCAAACATTGCCAAGGCTGTAATGGAGTTAAAGTCCCGGTATCGGTTAACACTAACCGGTACACCTTTGGAAAACACCACCCTGGATTTATGGTCGCAAATGACATTTATTAACCCCGGCCTGTTGGGTGGCCAAACTTTTTTTAAGAACGAATACCAACAACCTATTGAAAAGAAGCGCGATGAAGCCAAGACAAAAAAGCTCAACGCGATTATCAAACCCTTTATTTTGCGCAGGTTAAAATCGCAGGTGGCTACCGATTTGCCCGAAAAGGTTGAAAATGTGTACTACACCAACATGACCACCGAGCAAGAAGAGAAATACGAAGAAGCGAAGTCTTTCTACAGGCATAAAATTTTAGACCTGATCGACAAAGAGGGTATTAACAACACCCGCATGATGATTCTGGAAGGGCTTACCAAGTTGCGCCAGATCTCGAATCATCCTAAAATGATCGACACACATTACAAAGGGGCCTCGGGCAAACTGGAAGATGTATCGCACATGCTGGAGAACGCGCTGTTGGAAGGTCACAAGGTTTTAGTGTTTAGTCAGTTTGTGAAGCATCTTGAAATTGTAAAGAATTTATTGACAGAACAGAAAATTCCGTTTGCCTACCTGGATGGCTCCAGCACCGATCGCAAAGAACAGGTAGAAAAATTTAATAAAGACCCGAACCTGAAAGTGTTTCTTATTTCTATTAAAGCGGGTGGGCTTGGTCTTAATCTAACGGAGGCTGACTATGTGTTTATTCTCGACCCTTGGTGGAACCCAGCCGTAGAAGCGCAGGCTACAGACCGGGCACACCGCATTGGCCAGAAAAAGAAAGTGTTCAGCTATAAGTTTATTACCCGCAATACGGTTGAAGAAAAAATTCTAACACTTCAAAAACACAAACTAAAACTCTCTGAAAACCTTATCCAATCAGAAGAAAGTGTAATCAAGTCGCTTTCGCGCGAAGACATTGAAATGCTGTTGAACTAACCTGGCCTTTATATAATTCATTTACGGTCTTTCCACCGGTTGTGCGACCATAACCACCCGCCCGGTTGTGCCTGGATAATTTTCTCTGTTGCTTTTACATAATTGTCAATAATCCGATCGCTTCCCTTTTCGTACGGAGGTTCATCAATTAGTTCGTACTCGGCTTCGTAATATCCGCGTTTAACTTTGCGCACACCCATAAAAAGAACGGGGCACTGCAGCAGAACTGCCAGTTGACTAATGGCCTGGTAAAATGCGGTGCGTTGATTCAAAAAGGTTGTCCAGTATTTTTTATCATAGCCCATTCCCGGAAACTGATCGGCCACCAGGGCTATCCCACGCACAAGAGATTTGCGGGTTATCGATTCGCGGCCTACCATCTGGCGTTTGATGGGATACGCACCAAAGCGCGTGCGCCCTGCCAGCGAAAAAGCATTGAACAGGGCGCTGCTCTGCGGCTGGTAAACAAAGTCCAATACCGTAAAGTAGTTTGAACCGGCTGCCAGCAACCACTCCCAGTTAAACTGATGCGAAGCCAGCATGAGCACCGTTTTCCCTTCCGAAATTAGTTTTTGAGGTATCTCAGGGTTTACAAACTTGACGCGCGCAAGCAAATCGTCTTTTTGAATTGTAAGTAGTTTTAAAGTCTCAACAGCATAGTCGCAAAGGTTATGGTAAAACTGTTTTTCAATTTGTCTTATCTCTGCTTCACTCTTCTGCGGAAACGAGTTTTTAAGATTTTTGCGAACCAATTTTTTACGGTACCCCACCAGGTAATAACTAACCACAAACAATAAGTCGGAAAAGAGATAAAGTATAAAAAGCGGAGTGCGCGAAAGGATTCTCAGCAACAGCATGGCGGTTCAAAAATAGAATGTTTTAGTACTTTTGCGCGCAACGTATGCATAACAAAGTAGTAATAATTACCGGGGGCTCTTCGGGTATTGGGTTGGCTTTAGCCGAGCGCTTTGGCCGGGCCGGCTCTAAACTTTTTATTACCGGTCGCAATGCCACTGATTTGAACGCGGCCGTTGAAACCCTGAAAACAAAGGGCATTACCGTGGCCGCCTTTAGGGCGGATGTAAGCAAAGAAGAAGACAACAAAGCCATGGCCGAAGCGGCAGTGCGTTTGTACGGCACTATTGACGTGCTCATTAACAATGCCGGTATAAGTATGCGGGCGCTTTTTGCCGAAGTAGATCTTGCCGTAGTAAAGCAGGTGTTGGATATTAATTTCTACGGGGTGCTCTATGCTACGCGGTATTGTTTACCCGAAATAATTAAAAACAAAGGGTCGGTAGTTGGCATCTCTTCCATTGCGGGCTTCAGAGGTTTGCCCGGCCGCGCAGGGTATTCGGCAAGTAAGTTTGCCCTTAACGGATTTTTAGAAGTGCTGCGTACTGAGTTATTGAAAACCGGAGTACATGTGCTAACCGCCTGCCCGGGATTTACTGCCTCCAACATCCGCATGCGAGCACTAACCAAAGATGGTACCACGCAGGGCGATTCGCCCCGCGCAGAAGAGAAGATGATGACTGCGGAAGAATGTGCCGACCATATTTACAGAGCGGTGGTTAAACGCAAGCGTACATTAATACTTACTACCCAGGGCAAACTGGCTGTGTGGTTAAACAAGTGGTGGCCCTCGCTGGCCGACCGGCTGGTCTATGCCACTTTTGCCAAGGAAGCCAATGCGCCAATCCGGTAGCAGGCCAACTTATGTTTTGGTTACAAAAACAATCTTCACGTTATCGGCTTTATTAATGTTCCGGTAAAACTCAACCAGTTCAGGATACGATTCCGGTGGAAACTCTCCCGCTTTCATTTTTAATTTACGAATGTAAATCAAGCTGCCCTGGTCTAATTTGTACTGGCATTCGTATTCGCCAAAGCGCGATTGGTGTTTGATCCCTTCCGGTACAAACTCCGGGTAAATCTCCTCGGGTATTTTATATACAATGCTGTCCACATCTGTAAAAGCTACCCTCCGCACCACATTGTGCTTTCGTTGTTCTGATTTTTCAGGTATGTAATTGGAGCGGTTCATCAGATTTGGCACAATAAACAAGCGCTTACCGCTAACTGTGGCCAGCCGGTTTAATGCCAGTTGCACCGTTACATCGGCCGTTGGAATACGGTGCTTTTGGTTGGCTACCGAAAAAGAAACCACATCAAAGGCTGGTATTTGGGTGTGATTCTGAATCCACTTTTTCTGATCATCGGGCCCACTGTTTACGAAATGGTTTAAGTCTCCGTTTTCATATTGTAACCCTGCGTAGCGGGTTTTAACGGTGGCGGTTGCATTACCGGCTTTATCCAGTTGCACTTGGGCAAAGCGGCTCTGCAAGTTTTGGCTTTGCGAGTAAACCGGAGTGTGTACAATTTTTGCACCGCCATCGGTTATTAACAATGCCTTTCTGTTACCCGTAAAACTGCCCATGTACCCAAACGGATTGGTTTGGCTCGTGCATTCCAACCACAAAGTATCGGCACCGTTGGGCACAGCTACCACTACGTGATTGAATTGCGAGCTGGGGAAATCGGTGATCAGCGGTGCTTCGTCTTCACCGGCCCGAATTAAAACATAGTTCGCCTTCACTCCGGCAGCGCCCAGCAAGGCCACTGTATAATTCGATAATGCCTTGCAATCGCCATAGCCGGTTTTGTCCACCACCTGGGCTTCGAAGGGCTGATGGCTGCCAATACCCAACTGAATACTCACATAGCGGGTTTTGTTTTGCAGGTATTGGTAAATGGCGCTGGCTTTTTCTTCGGTGGTTGTTAGCTTGGAAGTGAGCGCTTTGATTTTCAAAATAGTTTCTTCGGGTAACACATCGCGGCCCTTGTTCAGCGAGCCAATCCACTTTCCAAATTCGTCCCAGGTGGTCATGTTGCCTTCGTACCCTTCGTAGGAAAATTGTGTGGGCGCTGCATAAATTCGTTGTACCAGCACCTCGCGCAGCGGTCCGTGGCGTTCAAACTTAAGGGGCATTACATTTTCAAAGTTCCAGGTAATAGCTTCCAGCTTCTCGGTTGTTGAAGATTTAACCGGTTGTGCTGAAATATTCTGCGTGCGGTACCGGGGCTCTAATTCTTTTGGATAGGCAATGGTGTACGAAGCCTTTTCGAGGGCAACGCGCTCGCTACTTAAAACCACATAGCCCGGAATATGAAACAGGTATTTGAACTCCAGCTCGTACTCGAACTCAACTGTGTAGGGGTAAACACTCTGGGCCAGGCTGGCTACTTTAATCCGGTTATCGCTATACAAGCTATAGCCATCGTATTCACTTTGGTCGTAGAACTCAGAATTCTTTAATTTTTTTATCTGCTTTCCGGAAGCATCGTAGGCGGCCGCAGTAAAATTGTTGAGCCGCGTTAATTTGTCGTAGCCTACAACTTCGGTTGCGTAGCGTTTGCCGTTTTCATTCAATATGGTGTAAACCGACTTAACCGAATAAACCGCCTTACTTTTAGAAGTAATTTTAAAAGTAGATTCTTCCAGCCGTATTACCACATCGGCATTTTCTTTTAAAGCTGGTGCAATGGTACTTACCGGGTATTTGCTATCGGCTGCCCGGGTATTAAGAACTATACTTGCTGCAATGCTAGCAATTACTAACCTCATACTTGGTTCTGTTACGGTTTAATTCTTCTTTAGTACAATTTGTTCTGCCTGTTTGGCAACCACCTGGTTATAAAATTCGCGCAGCACGGCATGGTCTGTTTGTGGTACAATAACCTGGTTCATTGTAAAGATACTTGTAAGTGTGATGTTACTGCCACTGTGGGAGATGTTGTACACATAGCGGCCACCGTTTTGGGGCAAGGTCATTACCTTACTCTTTGGAAGTTCATCTACCTTGTAGCCGTCCGGAATTTGAATCTTACACATAAATACCTCTTCGGAGGGGGCACCGTAATCTATCGGGTACACACGCGTTTCACTTTTAAAAGGATTCTGTTTTATGCGGCTGGTTATAAGCGGGTTTAGGTAAATGGCATCGCCCATTACCTCGCCATGCTCTGCAATAGTTACTTCGTGGGCATGCACAAAATGCTTATCGTTTTCGCTTACGTTGTTAAATTCGGAATTGGCCAAAGTCCATTGCTTTTCACTTTGAAATTCTTTCACAAAAGCTTCTTGGTCTCGGGCGTGGTATCTTTTACGAACCGGCAAAGCATGGTAGCCTTCGTTCGAAAAATTTACTTTCCCTTCGATGGAGCCATCGGCTGTAAGCCGGGCATCTACATTTATAACATTACGCCCTTTTGCTTTGGGCTCAATGTTCAGCCACCCGTGGTTTGTCTTACTTATCACCAGCCCCTGGCCGTTGAGGCACCGATCGGGTAGTATGGTATAGGGAAGATATTTTTCAGTAGCGTCTAACAAAATAACTTTATCGGCCAGCCGAACTGCACATACCACGTAGTTGAATTGGCGTGTCATGGGGTATGCCGGGCGAATAAACCCATGGCTGCGGGTGCTTAGCAAAACCATATCTACAGGAATGTTTGCTTTGTCTATCATAGAAGCCATCAACACATTGATATCGCCCGAGGTTCCTTTCTTTTTTTCAAGAATCTTTTTAAGATCGCCCGGATAAAAATCTTCGGTGCCATCCCACTCTATGTTTTGAGAAACATACCGGTGTATTGCTTCAACTTTTTGAATCGGTTCAGTAAGGCCTGCCGTTACTTGTGCTGTTATTTCCTTCAAAAAACCCGACCTATCAATTACACGTCCAAAATCTTCATCTTTTAGCAAGTCATCGTTCAGTTTGCTCCACGAGCCCATAATTTCTCGTGTGGGTTGACCCGGAAAAGCCACATACGAAAGCGCAAAGTTAATGCGCGAAATGTAGTTGTCTTCCGAAGTCATGTAGGGTTCTTCTCTAAAAGCCGGAGCATCCTTCACAATCCAATGATGGCCTTTTACCTGCACCCCATTAACATTCAAGTCTTTTGATTCATTGGTGCTTACACTCAAGTATCCTTGCATGTACCGCTCGTAGTGAAAGAAGTCTGGTATCATCGCCCAATATTCGCTCCACCGGGTGGGTATGGTTCGCTGAAATTGCCAATTGGGAAAGTTGGTCCAAAATTCGGAGGTAACGGTATAGGAATATTCCAGGATCGACCCCTCTTTAACATCGGGCATGGTAAATTTTTGTTGATTGAAGGAACGGTTGAATTTTTCTTTGAACATGCCCTTTTTATCCAGTTTCGATTCTACCATTTTTCCATCTACCAGATTATAGGTGCTGGCTTTTATAGAAGAAACCCTTTCTTCGGTACTTCCCGCCTGTCTTAAAAGTATGGCCACATCACCCCAACGCAGGCCATCCTTGCGCAGGATTTTTATTCGGGTGTGTCGTTCAAATACCATGTTAATCGAACTGGACATAACGTTGAGATAGGCCGTACCGTAATCAACCAGCACGGCTGCGGCTGCCGAAGAATCTGTGGGATAAACTGTCATCTTTAAATCGTCCATCGGAATGTCTCCATACTTTACCGGAGGCTTTTGGGCTTGTGCGGTTTGAACAAAAAAGACTAAAATCAACAATAGAACACAAAATCGCATAGTGTAGAGTAGTTAAGTCTTTTAAGATACATACAAAAATTTACATGCTAAATGCACCTGCCAGTACTTTTTCCCTAAACTTGCGTACCAATTTTTATTCTGTGGCCAAATCCAAAACACTATTCTTCTGCCAGAGTTGTGGGTACGAATCGCCCAAGTGGATAGGCAAGTGCCCCTCGTGCAGCGCCTGGAATAGTTTTGTTGAAGAAGTGGTAACAAAAACAGAAGCCGACCGAAACACCTGGCGGCAGGATAATTCAAAATCCAAAATCAACAAGCCAAAAACGTTAAACGAAATTACATCCTCTTCTGAAGTAAGGATAACCACGCCCGATGTGGAGCTAAACCGGGTACTGGGTGGCGGCATTGTGCCAGGCTCATTGATTTTAATTGGTGGCGAACCTGGTATTGGCAAATCTACCTTAATGCTGCAAGTGGCGCTATCGCTCAGCAAAGCAAAAGTGTTGTACGTATCGGGTGAAGAAAGTGAACAACAAATAAAAATGCGGGCCGAGCGGTTAACCGGTAACTCCAAAACCAGCTACGAAAATTTTTTTATGCTGGCCGAAACAGAAACCCGCAACATCTTTCAGGCGGTAGAAAATCTGGAGCCCGCACTTTTAATTGTTGACTCAATACAAACCCTGCACTCGCACATGTTAGATAGTGCTGCGGGTAGTGTGGGGCAGGTGCGCCAGTGCGCTGCCGAGTTGATGAAGTTTGCCAAAGAAACAAACACTCCGGTTTTTCTGGTTGGCCATATAACCAAAGATGGTTCGCTTGCCGGGCCCAAAGTGTTAGAGCACATGGTGGACACCGTTTTGCAGTTTGAAGGCGACCGGCACCTGGCGTACAGGATTCTTCGTACTACAAAAAACCGGTTTGGCTCCACTTCAGAAATTGGCATTTACGAAATGTTAGGCAGTGGATTACGAGAAGTGAGTAATCCTTCAGAGATCTTAATTTCACAGAAAGATGGACAGGTTACCGGTGCTACTATTGGTGCCACCATTGAGGGCAACAGACCCTTGTTAATAGAAATACAATCGTTGGTGAGCCCGGCATCGTATGGTACACCGCAACGTACGCCCAACGGGTTTGATCAAAAGCGACTCAACATGTTGTTGGCGGTATTGGAAAAACGGTGTGGCTTTAGAGTAGGCACACAAGATGTTTTTGTAAACATGGCCGGAGGAATTTACGTGGAAGATCCGGCAATCGATCTGGCACTTTGTGTGTCCATTATTTCATCGATGGAAGAAATTCCGGTAAACGATAAAATCTGTTTTGCTGCCGAAATTGGGTTGGGTGGCGAATTGCGGGCTGTAAACAGAATTGACCAGCGCATTTCCGAAGCCGAGAAATTAGGCTTTGAAGAAATTTACATTTCGAAGTATAGTAAAAAAACACTCGATCTTTCCAAGACAAAAATCAAAGTGAAATCGTTTGGGAAGTTACGCGAAGTGTTTGAAGAGTTAATGCGGTAGTTAGCGGATGGTAACTTGTTTAACCCCTTCTTGCCCATAGATTATTGGAAAATACATCCACTCGGCCCTTGCCGGGTTTAGGGTATAGCGGCCCGAAAAACGCGGCACCAACATAATGCGGTATTGATACTTGCCGGCTTTTAGTTCTTTACAGAAAATAGTTGTTTGATGGAACTCATACTCACGGTGCACTTCTCCGTTGCGCCAATTTTGATTTTTACTCTCGTAGCTGCACCCAGCCGGGATCGGAACATTTAACATCACGTACTCAGCATCTTTCTTTACCTCCACATCTACATACAACGTTACAGGCTTGCCTGCTTTCAGGTGTGTCGTATTCTCTGAAAAGGAAGTAGTAACTACAAAGTCTTTTTCAGTACGTGCCGGAGCCGAATTCCAAAACTCGCGGTAAGCCGTAAAGTAAACTGGCGATACTCCTGTTTTACGAACCGTAATGGGTTGAGTTGAATTCACTACGGTATCGAACGGTAATTTTTTAGGCGCAAACTGAAAAGCATCCGTAAACGTAACCTCAGCGGCTGTGCTTTGGCCGGCCTGGTTCATCAAATCAGGAAGTAACGTTTCAATAATCAACGCGGATTGATACGTGTTGCGCCACGATTGCCCACGTTGCTCCAAAAAGAAATTCCGAATGCGTGTGAATTCTTCGGTTGGAGTCTTTTCATTTTTCAAAATACGATAGGCTATAACGGTTGCCATGGCATCGTTGTCAAACAAATGGGTGTTATCATCACCCCAATAGTAATTCCCTTTTAGTGTTTCCTTGCGGCTTTTTAGTAACTTCTCTTTAATGTCAGGAAACCCCTTGTGCTGCATCAATTCTGCCAGGCGCAACCAACTGTACACCGATAAGTCTGTTTTAATGAGCGAATCGTACAGACCCTGCGGATCGACTTTTATAGTATGAGTGATCAAAAACTGATATGACAAGATTTGTTCGCGTAAGGGAAGCCCCGACAAAGCGGTTTGTAAAAAGCGAAGCACTCCTTCTTTGTCGTATCGGGTTTGATAGTTTTCTTTCTCGGCCAACTCCAACGCTTGCACTACGTGCAGGGTAATCCATGTTAACCCTTCACTCTTATTCCACCAGCCCCAGCCACCTGCTTCGTGTTGGTTTTCGGTTAGCTTTTTAATAATATGTTTAACCCAATCGTCATGCTTAAATTTTACTTTTCGAAAAGCAGTTATTTTCTTTTCGGCAAGCAACACACGAAGTTTAGATGCCAGTTGCTCGTTGCAATCGTATCGGTATCCTTTTACGGTTTCAATTTCCTCTAACAAAACATCCAGGGCATCGGTTTGGGCGCGCAGGTGCAATATTCCTGCCTCAGGTTGAATTGTAAATGTGGTATCGGAACGGAGCGCTGCAAAAAACCCCTTGGCATCCTTAAGCCCTTTCTTGTGAACCGGTAATTTTCGGAGTTCACCATCTTCATACTTATTCCGTTCAACAACATATTTTATATTGAGAGAATCAAACCCTGTAGCTACTAAAGCCAGGGTATCAATATGCGAGTTAGCAATGGTTAATGCAGCGGGGCTACTCGTAGCCGCGATTTGTAGGGTTCTGTTGATAGAAAGTGTATCGGGTGTGTAGTTTGTTATTTTTCCAATTGCCTGCGCACTATCGCCCACTATTAAAAAATGTGGCGCTACAATTTGTGCCAGCAAAGGTTTGTACGATTGAGCTGTTGATATTGCGCTTCCACTTTGTTTTTTGCCGGTAGTAGCTAAAGCTTCAATTTTCCAGCCGGTTATATCATCGGGAAAGGTGGCTGTAAAAGTTGCCTTGCCTTTTTCATCTGTTAATAACTTCGGTTTCCAGAAAGCATAATCTCTAAAATTCTTACGAATGCTGTTTCCGGGTACACTTTCATCCGGAATTCCGGGAACAAAAGGTTCGGGCAGCGGTGCACCTAAAAGCTGTTGTATGGTAATACCTTTTTTTGTGGAGAGCACAATCACCCCGCCCGCTGCTCTCGATCCATAGAGTTCTCTTCCTTCGTCACCGGTAAGCACCTCAATGGCTGTAAAAGAAGTGGGATCCAAATCTTTGTACGTAGCGGCATCAATTATTTTTCCATCAATAACAATTATAGGATTGCCGCCACTGTTAATAGTAGAGACACCCCGGATAAAGATTTGTTGATTTGAACCCGGGGCCGTGCCTACCTGTATTCCTGCCATTCTACCCATTAATTGCGACTGAACCGTTGCAACTGAATAGCTTAGCGCACGCTTCTCCCTCGAAACTCCAAATCCTACTACAACCACTTCGCTAAGTTGGGTAACATCTGCCTCAAGATTAACATCAACCTGATTGCGACTTCCGGCATACACTTCTTTTGTATGCAGGCCGATAAATGAAAACACAAGACTGCTATTAGGCGGTGCGTTAAGAGAGTATTCGCCATTGGCATCCGTAACGGTACCGTAACTAGTACCCTTAACAATAACATTTACACCCGGTAGCGGGCTGCCATCATCTGTGGCAACTACCCGCCCCCGCACCATATTACCCGAATATGGGTAACTATCGGTGCGTTGGGTGTAATAGGAAGTTCGCACTTCATTCATTTCTATCCTGCGCAATTGCTCCACGTAAGTATTCTTATCGTCCCACGACTTCAATGTGTGATAAAGTTTTTCAGAGAATGAATCCCGGCTTTGAAGGGAGTCCGCTTGAAGAGTGATAAAAGTTTGGCCAAAAGGCGACAAGAAAAATTTTCCGGATCGCAGGTAGTGCAGGTCATTCATCAGCAAAATCAATTCATAGTGCGCGGCTGCCAGCTTGGGGATAGTGTTATTGTAAGCCGGATAAATGGAGTACTGATCGGGATTATCGAGATTGATAATAAATACAGCCAGGTACGCTTGCTGGGTTGCCGATGGTTGTATAAAGAACCTAAGCCTACTTGTTTCATTGCCTGTGATGTGGTGCGTGGTGTAGGCTACAAAATTTGGTCGCCTGATAGACTCTGGTACTACCCAGCGTTTCTGAATTTCTTTTGCCGTTATCACCCGGTCGTTAAAAGCGGGCGAAAAATCGAACCCGTAGTTCCGGTTGGTTACCGGCTTGCTAAGCGAGCGCTGCCGAATAAGGCCCGGTAAAAATTGATAGGAGAAGAATGGCTCGTAATTGAATGTAGTTTCTGAAGAATCAACCGTAACAAACTTTGTTAGTTGAGGATGGAGCGGCCCCACAACTTCGGCATAAGGGTAACCCCGTGCGCCCGATGTGTTGAAAAGAAAATAATTATCGTATTGCCAGAGGTACGCACGCGCTTGATCGGTTGACCGATGAACAGTAATAAAGTACTTACTGATTTTCTGTTGCTCAAGGAGTACTTCCTTAGTATCATATTCCAATTTCACTACATCTGCGGGCAGATTCTTCAAATCGATAGCAAGTATCTGTTTGTTGTTCTTCTTGATATCTATCGTAAAGGAGATTGCGTAGTTCTTAATTCGCATTCTTATTTGGTGAACTCCCGCCCCAACCCGAAACGAGTAAGGCTGAATGGTATTAACTGAAGAGTGAAAGACGGGCGTGTTATTGATATAAATTATGTTGGGCATAATAACCTGGCCATCTTCTACTGCATAAGGAGCTAGTTGCGTAATGGAATCTGCTGTTGGTTTTTCGTAGAGATAGCGGCCACCTGTGGGATACAAAAACTGATAAAACGAAATACTATCCAAGCCTAAAGTTTTATTCCATAACACCCAATCTAATTTTCTAACAGGTAAATCTTCAAACTCACCCGCGCTGAAAGAATTAAAAAAAGTCCGGCTCTTCTGCTTACGCGGATAGGAAGGCAACTGATTAAATGTTGCCTGCTTAAACTTTTTGGTGATTGCAAAAGCGGTGACATCGGCTTGGTTAACCGGCTTACCTTTAGCATCGGTAACATGAATTGTAAAATCGGTTGTCTGGCCTGGATATACCAACGGCTCGTGCAAAATAGAAACGTTCAGTTGTCGATCATTAAACGTTACGGCATAATTTTCTTGTTGGGTGGCTCCTGCCCACATATACTGTACGGACACCGTAAAAGACTCGCGCATGGCGGCTCTATCCTTAAAAATCAAAGTCGATTGACTCGCACTGCCGCGAACGAGCTGCCGGTTGTGTTGAAAGATCTGGTAATGGAATAAAATTTTACGTGGATTCTTGACGGATATCGTTACAGAGTCGGCCGTTCTGCTGGATAGCACTTCAAGGTTATCATAAGCACTCATTTCAAGGGTTTCCCAATCAGGTGTGCCGCCCACCTCGTATTCTTTAACAAACGGATTTATTTTTTCACGATGCGGCAGACTTACTTCTTTAGTAAAGATTTCATCGCCCTCTTTATTAAAAGCTGTAAGCGCTACATTGCCTGCCAAAGTCTTTGGTAAAATCCACACGCTATCATTCTTTACCTCAAACCGAACCGGCTTCTGTCTGTATTCGTATTGCAGATTTAGTTCTTTCGTGTGCCGTTCGTTATCTGCATTTATAAAAGCAATTACGGCTTTGTAGTTTAAAGAAGCATTTGGAAAAATGTTTTCCGGCACCATAATTTTCGTTTCGCCTATTGCATCAAGCTTTTGAGTATAGAACCATAATGTATCCGCAATAAAAAGCCTGTTCTCATACACCTGGTTAACGGTAGCGGGTTGAATCAAAATCTCTGTTCGCACGTCATACAAAGGCATATCGTTAGAATCGGTGCCCTTCAGATAGAGCGTGGCTCCTTTTTCTTTGTCGTTAGTATCCGCGCGTGCAAAAAACTGGTTTGCTTTTAGTTCATACTGCTCATACCGAAACGATTTAGATAGCGCGGTTTTGTCACGATGCTCCAATTGGATGCCCGGATTTGTATCCAATGAAAGTTTGAGGCTGTCGGTAAGCACAAATTCATATACGTAAGCCCCCGCCCGGTAGGGCGAAACGGTTTTGAGCTTAAGGTTGGCCGCATTGCGCCCGTAGTTATAAAGCCATACCTCCAGTTCTTTTTTAACGGGCCGTCCTTTTTTAGTAGTGATGAATGCTTTCAGCTTGAGGGTGTCGCCTGGCTTAAACATGGGTTTATTAAAAACCATATAGCCGATCCAGTTTTTTTCATAACCCGGTTCAACCAGGCGCTTTGCTTTGTAAAAAATTCCGGGCGGAGAAATGTGGTTTCCCAGCGCAAGGTTTTTAACGGTGCGAATCGGATAGATTACCATCGAAGCAAGATGGTTTACTGGAAATGTGCCCAACACCTTTTTGCCCATGCGCACAAAAAACGTGTTGTTCCGTCTTCTTTCAATTGCAAAAAATGAAGTGTGATGATCAAGCGTAACCGAAACAATACCGTGGTGGTTCGATTTCTGAATGGTGTAGGCATTATCTTCTTTGCTGAAAGCTATCTTTTTGCCTTTGATTTTAACATCTGCATCGGTAACCGGTATGCCAGAACGGTTGCTGACGGTAAAGAGTAAATCGCGCTGGTTATTTAGAATGTGTACGGAGGTGTTGTTGACAGAAACCAGTTCGTAATGCAGCTTATCGCTCACAGTTTTCACCAACAGGTAATGGCCAACCGGTAGCTCATCCTGAAATTTGGCCGAATCGGTAGGATAAAGTGAATGCAGTGTATGGCAATATTCTATCGTTGGTTTTTGGTGTTCGTAAAGTCTCCGGGCTTCGGAAGGAGCGAGTTTGTAAACAAATGTAAAGTAGCTGCTGCGCCTGCTGGTGATAAGGTCTTGCCCACACACCGATGCAGAAATAAAAAGAAGCAGTAAAAATAATCTCATAGCAAACGGGTTTCGGTTTACCGAAAGCCATGCCCTTGTAATCCACCGGTGTGTACTGCCAGCACCGTACTGCCGGGTTTAAATTTTCCTTTCTCAACCATATCAAACACCCCCCACAAAAGTTTGGCGGTATAAACCGGGTCGAGCGGCAGTTGATGTTGTTCCTTCATCGTATTGATAAAGGCCAACAACTGCGGATTTGTTTTTGCATAACCTCCGTGGTGATAGGATGTTTCGATGTACCAATTTCCATAAACCCGATCCGAAAAATTTTTGAGAAGATTGTTGACTTCATCAACCAGAAATTCGCCATTCTTTAAAACAGAAATGCCCACTACCTGAGTTTGTTCATTCATTCCGGCAATTAGTCCGGCTATTGTACCACCGGTGCCTACCGGCAAACACACATAGTCAAAAACAATTTCCTGTTGAAGTTGCTGTGCAAACTCCGCCACGCCTTTTATAGCTAATGCGTTCGTTCCTCCTTCCGGGATTAAGTAAAATTCGCCAAAGCGATCGTGTAAAGATTGGATGAATTCAATTGAGTTTTTATTTCGATACGCTTCGCGCGAAACGTAATGCAATTGCATGCCCCTGCTTTTCGCGAAAGCAAGCGTACCATTAAGCGGTAAAGTTTCTTCGCCCCGGATTATTCCAATTGAGGTTAGGCCAAGTTCATGCGCAGCGGCAGCGGTTGCATAAATGTGATTAGAATATGCGCCACCAAACGTTAGCAGCGTGTGGTGCCCCTGTTGTTGGGCGGCTTCAAGATTATACTTCAGCTTCCACCACTTATTGCCCGAAATATGCGGGTGGTTTTGATCTTCGCGCTTGATGAACAGTTGGATGCCGGCCTTTTGCAAAATCAGAAGCTGCAAATCAATTACCGGTGCGTGCTGGTAAGGTAATACTCGCTCAGACATCCGTAATCACATCAAATCCTTTAAAGCTACCAGTAATGGCCAATGCAGAAACTTTTTCAGCAATACCCTTCTTTTTAATCTTACCTGCAATTTCATTAACTGTTGCACCCGATCCCACCGCATCATCAATCAACAAAACATGATTAAAACTTCGCGTTTCAGGTACCGAAAAAGTTTGTTGCGCATTCGTAATGCGCTCTTCCAGTTTGCTTAATGACTTTTGAGGTACTGGAATTATACCACTGGTTTTATTAAGCTTAATGGAAGGAAGTTTAAGCGCATAGTGTGTTTGCAGATATTTCATTAATTGTACCTCGCGCCTGATGGTTGGCGGTACAAATCCAACACCATCAGCTTTTAGCAACTCACATAGCTGAACAACGTTTGCTTTTGTTTCATTCACCAGCAGTTTCATCAGCAATTTACTCTGCCCTTGCTTGGCATAGTGAAGTAAGGTGCCAAGTCGGGTTTTACCAAACCGTTCTATGGCATAGAAATCCAGATAGTACAAGTTGTTCAAATGAATGGTATCGTAACCTTTCGTGGTTTTCAATTTTTCCATTCCATCTATAAACCCATCCGCATTGAAATAGCTTTTGTATTTCTGTTGTGTAGTAATGTATTCGCTTACTGTTTTTTCAAATGGAAGTTTTCGTTGCGAACACCAGATCTGAAATCCCTCTGCGCCCTCTCTGATTTCACCGGTTTCAGAAATAAGAATGAAGTTCTCGCGAAGAAATTTCTCCTTTTCGGATGGCAGTTCAGTTTTACTAACTACTCGCTCCGTTTTAAGTTGATAGACCGTTTTTGGGGGTCTGCCCACTCGCTGTACTAATCCAGAGTCTGTTAGCTCGCGTAAAGCAGCATGAACCATTTGTCTGGAAAGTTCAAGGCTATTAGCGAGTTCGTGTGCTGATAACGACCCGTGTGATTTCAGTAGATCAAGAATTCTTTCTTTTGTCATTTTACACTTTACAGTAAACTGTAAAGTGTAAAATTGAACTATTAAAATTATAATTCAAAGTAGGTTTTACTAAATAATTTAGTATTCTTGCTCAATGGAGCAAGAATACTTTAAGGGTAGAGGCGCACAGATAAAGACCGAAAACCGGTTTTTGAAAGCACAGTATGTAACCGATCATATTGAAGGGCTTGACGAGCCGCTGTTGGAAACTCCCACCACCCAAATCTTTATCGAAAACGCCCGGCAGATTGTTAATGAAGTAAAGAGCCCGGACCTGAGTATGATGTATTCCATGAACCCATACCAGGGTTGCGAGCATGGTTGCATTTATTGTTATGCCCGCAATACGCATGAGTATTACGGCTTTAGTGCCGGATTGGATTTCGAAAGCAAGATCATCGTAAAGAAAAATGCAGCGGCCCTACTCGAAAAACATTTGCTCTCTAAAAATTGGAATGCGGTGCCCATTATGCTCAGCGGCAACACCGATTGCTACCAACCACAAGAGCGTAAATTTGAAATTACCCGCAGCCTGTTGAAGGTGTTTGCAAAGTACCGCCATCCGGTAGGCATAATTACTAAAAACAGTTTGGTGTTGCGCGACCTGGACTTGCTGCAAGATCTTGCCAGCGATAACCTGGTACACGTTTATTTATCCATTACCACACTTAACGAAGATCTGAGACGCATTCTTGAGCCGCGCACCGCAAGTGCTGTGAAACGATTAAAAACATTAGAAGAACTTTCAAAAGCCGGAGTACCCACCGGTATAATGAATGCCCCTATCATTCCCGGATTAAACCATCATGAAATTCCACAAATCTTAAAAGCTGCGGCTGATCATGGTGCACTAAATTGCGGCATGACCGTAGTGCGGTTAAATGGTTCTATCAGAAAAATTTTTGAAGACTGGCTGCGCAAAAACTTTCCGGATCGGTTTGATAAAGTATGGAACCAGATCTGTTCATTCCATGGCGGAAGCGTAAGCGATTCGCAGTTTGGAAGGCGCATGGCTGGCGAGGGCACTATTGCCGAAGCTATTCATCAATTGTTTAGGGTCTCTAAAAAGAAGTACTTTGCAAACCGTGCTGCACCGCCTTATAACCTTACTAAATTCCGCAAAGGCGGCACCTTGTCCTTATTTTAATCCACTCGTAATAGCTGCTTCAGAATCTATTCAGAATTTATTGCGTACTTTACACGCGTGAAAAAGCCGGTTGCCTATTTGCTTACAGTAGTTATCCTTACGGGATCGCTGATGGATCTTCACGATCTTTCAAAAATTCCGTATATGATTAGCCACTTTCAACAACATAAAAACAAAGCAGCCGCTTTTTCGATAACCGATTTTTTTGATCTGCATTACGGAGCGCAGGCCGAACAGCACGATCAGCAAGAGCATGAACAACATCAAGGGCTGCCCTTTAAAACGCACGATTGCACCTTTGCCCACATGGGCATGATGTTGCCATGCTTTGAGCCCCGCATCGAATCTTCGTTTAGTCTTACCATTCGGTACAACAATTTTTACGAATCAACCTACTCCTCGCACATCGGCCATGCCATTTGGCAACCACCGCGAGTTGGGTAGCTAACCCGGTGTGCTGGTTCTAAAAAGAAGCGGGCATATCCAATTATCTTCCGGTTCAGTTTTTCTAAAATTTCATTCTTATGCTTCATGGCATTATTTCCTTTTCAATAAGGAATAAGGTCATCGTTGGTATGCTAACCATAGCCCTCATTATTTGGGGTGGCTATTCGTTAAAGCAGTTGCCCATCGATGCCGTTCCTGATATTACCAACAACCAGGTGCAGATCATTACGGTTTCGCCTACGCTGGCGGCACCGGAAGTGGAGCGCCTGATTACCTTTCCGGTTGAACAAACCATGGCTACGATTCCACAAATCGTAGAGATGCGTTCGATCTCGCGCTTTGGGTTGTCTTTAGTTACCGTAGTGTTTGAAGACGATACCGATATTTACTGGGCTCGCCAGCAAGTAAACGAACGGCTTGCACGCGCCAAGGAGCAAATTCCGGCAGGAGCCGGAGCCCCGGAAATCGGGCCGCTCTCTACGGGCCTAAGCGAAATTTATCAATACATCTTGCGAGCCAAACCCGGCTATGAGCAGAAATACAATGCCATGGAATTGCGCACCATTCAAGATTGGATTGTGCGCAGGCAACTTATTGGCACCAAGGGCGTGGCCGATGTAAGCAGCTTTGGCGGGTACATAAAGCAATACGAAATAGCCTTAGACCCCGACAAACTAAGAAGTGTAAACACAACCCTTACCGAGGTTTTTGATGCGTTGGAGAAAAACAATCAAAACACCGGGGGCGCTTATATCGAGCGCAACCCCTACGCCTATTACATCCGCAGCGAAGGGCTGATAGCAACACCGGGAGACATTGAGCAGATTGTTGTTAAAAATCTAAATGGACTGCCCGTGCTGATACGGCACGTTGCCGAAGTAAAACTTGGAAACGCAGCGCGCTATGGGGCGCTCACTTTTAACGATGAAGGCGAAGTAGCAGGGGCCATTGTGCTCATGCTTAAAGGCGAAAACTCATCGGCCGTAATTGAGAATGTAAAAAAACGGATTGACCAGATTAAAACCAGTTTGCCGGAAGGAGTTGAAATAATTCCGTACCTGGACCGCACCAAACTGGTTAACAACGCCATTGAAACCGTTACGAAAAACCTGGCCGAAGGTGCGCTGATTGTGGTTTTTGTACTCGTACTCATGCTCGGTAATTTCCGTGCGGGGCTGGTGGTGGCCTCTGTTATTCCATTGGCTATGCTGTTTGCCATTGCCATGATGAACCTGTTTGGCGTTTCGGGCAACCTCATGAGCCTGGGTGCAATTGATTTTGGTCTTATTGTAGATGGTGCTGTAATTATTGTAGAAGCTACTATGCATCACCTGGGGGTGGATAAGACCATGCGTAAACTTACCCGCCAACAAATGAACGAAGAGGTGGAGCATGCAGCCAGCAACATGATGCGCTCAGCGGCCTTTGGCCAAATCATAATTTTGATTGTGTACTTACCCATTTTGTCGCTGGTAGGCATAGAAGGTAAAATGTTTGCCCCTATGGCACAAACTGTTTCGTTTGCCATTCTGGGCGCCATGGTGTTATCGCTCACGTATGTACCTGTGGTTTCGTCTTTGCTGTTGAGCAAACAAACCGGTCACAAAAAAAATATTTCTGATCGCATTATGGGCTTTTTCTACAAAGCCTATGCGCCCGTTATTGTGGCCGCCTTGCGCAAACGCGTTGTAGTTATAGGCGTTGCGCTTCTCTTATTTATAGCAAGCCTGGTGGTGTTTGCCCGTTTGGGTGGTGAGTTTATACCTCAATTGGATGAGGGTGACTTTGCAGTACAAACTCAACTGATTACTGGAAGCTCGCTCGGCCAGATGATTGAAACCACGCAAAGAAGCTCGCGCGTTTTGCTCAATCACTTTCCGGAAGTAAAAATGGTTGTTGGCAAAATCGGAACCTCAGAAATTCCAACCGACCCCATGCCCCTTACCGAAAGCGATCTGATTGTGGTGTTAAAAGATAAATCCGAATGGACCTCTGCAACTACACGCGATGAACTGGCAACCAAAATGTCGGACAAGTTGCATGAAAGCATGCCCGGTGTTACGTATGGATTTCAGCAACCCATACAAATGCGCTTTAATGAACTGATGACCGGTGCCCGCCAGGATGTGGTTGTAAAAATTTATGGCGAAGACCTTGAATTACTGGCACGCTATGCCGGCCAGATTGGAAAAATTGCGCAGGAGATTGATGGAGCCGAAGACGTTTATGTAGAACCCATTGGGGGCATGCCCCAGATTTTGGTGCAGTGGAACCGTGAAAGTCTGGCCCGCTTTGGGGTAAGCATTGAAGCTGCCAACCGCGTGTTGCGCGCTGGCTTTAGCGGTGAAGCCGCAGGCCTTGTCTATGAAAACGAAAAACGATTTGACCTGGTGGTGCGATTAGCCCGCGAAAACAGAACCCAACTGGATGACGTGAAACGGCTTTCGGTACAAACTCCGCTTGGGCTACAAGTACCCCTGGAGCAATTGGCAACCATTGAGTTAGTGATTGGTGCCAACCAGCTTCAGCGCGATGATGCCAAACGCAGAATTGTAGTGGGCTTTAATGTGCGTGGCCGCGATGTAGAAAGTATTGTAAACGAACTGGATCACTTGATTTCTACCCGCTTAAAATTTGAAGCCGGTTATTATGTTACGTATGGCGGGGCCTTCAAAAACCTGGAAGAGGCAAAGCAACGCTTACTGGTTGCTGTGCCGCTGGCATTGGTGCTCATCTTCTTATTATTGTACTTCTCCTTTCACTCATTTCGGCACAGCCTGCTCATCTTCACGGCCATCCCACTCTCGGCTATTGGGGGCGTGTTTGCCTTGTGGCTACGCGATATGCCCTTCAGTATTTCTGCCGGTGTTGGCTTCATTGCGCTGTTTGGGGTTGCAGTATTAAATGGCATTGTACTTATTGCCGAGTTCAACACATTGAAAAATGCCGGCCTTGGCATAACCGAAGTAGTACGCAGAGGTACCGAGGTGCGCTTGCGGCCGGTGCTTATGACCGCCCTCGTTGCATCCCTTGGCTTTTTGCCGATGGCGCTCTCGCATGGTGCAGGGGCCGAAGTGCAGCGGCCATTGGCAACCGTTGTTATTGGCGGCCTCATCACAGCCACGCTACTCACATTGGTTGTGCTCCCTGTCTTATACACTTTATTCGAAAAGAAAATTCAATCTGTAGAAATATGATTACCCGCATTAAACTTTTTATCGCGCTTTCGCTGATTGGTTTTTACACACACGCTCAAAAGCTGAACCGCGAAGAAGCCGTGCAGGCGGCCTTGAAAAACAATGAAAAAATAAAAGCTACCAGCCTTCAGATTGATCAGGCCCGCCAGGCAAAAAGAGCCTCGGCCGATTTCGGAAATTTTTCGGCTGTGATTATGAAAGGCCAGTACAACACCATTGAGCAGGATAATAATCTTACCCTTACGCAAGGCATTCCATTTCCTTCTACACTTGCCGCGCAGGTAAAGTTAGGTCAGGAGCATGTAACGGGTGCGCAGGTTAACCTGGTAGCAAGCCAAAACAATCTGGCTTTCGAAGTAAAAACAGCCTACGAAACACTTTTGTATTACACTGCTTTGCAGCAACTCTTGCTTTCGCAGGATAGTCTCTTTACCGACTTTGCGCGGGCGGCAACAGCGCGCTACAAAGCGGGCGAAACCACGCTGCTCGAAAAAGTAACAGCCGAAAGCCAGCAACTCGAAGCCCGCAATCAACTGCAAAAAAATGAAGCTGATATTTACATGGTGCAATCGCGGTTGCAACTGTTGTTGAATAGCACCGAACCGCTGGTGCCAACCGATGCATTTCTAAAAAGAACGCTAGCCGATGGAACCATTGCCAATAACCCACTGGTGCATGTAGAATTGCAGCAAGCTAAAATTAACCGCCAGGTGTTACGCGTAGAACGCAATCGCTTTTTGCCAACCCTTGAGCTGGGGTATTTCAACCAGACGTTAATCGGATACCAGAACACCAACGGCAGCGACATCTTCTACAATAAGAACTCCCGCTTTCAGGGCTTTATGGTTGGGGCTTCGTTTCCACTTTGGTTTGCCCCACAAGCGGCACGGGCCAAAGCAGCGGCAATCGGTTTTGAGGCCAGCCAAAAGAATGCGCAGTACGCCCAATCGGTAATCTTACAAGAGTATGAACAAACCCAGCGCGAGTTACTAAAAAATGAAGTGAGTCTTTCTTTCTACGAAACCTCCGCATTACAAAATGCCACCCTTATTATTTCGCAGGCTGCTAAATCATTTCGTGCGGGCGAAATCAATTATGTAGAATACTTGCAAGCGCTACGCACCGCCTTAAGCATTAAAACAAATTACCTCGCTGCCTTACAGCAATACAATTTAACGTTAACTAAACTGGAACACTTAACCGGAAGTTTTTAAAAAATGAAAACTATAAACTCATTCTATATCCTGTTGCTGGTAGCCGCATCGGCCTGTACCAGCCCTACCGATCAGCGGTCAAATGAAGAACCCGTGGTTGAGGCACACTCTGTTCATCTGACTGATGAACAGATTAAAACCTTTAACCTGCAGCTTGGCCACATCGAAGAAAAAGTGATCAGCAGCCCACTGCGGGTTAGTGGCATGCTCGATGTTCCGCCTCAAAACCTGGTAACCATTGCCGCGCCTATGGGTGGCTTTGTAAAACACACCGAGTTATTGCAAGGAATGCGCGTAACGCAAGGGCAGGTTGTTGCCACGTTGGAACACCAGGATTACATTCAATTGCAGCAAGACTACCTGGATAGCAAAGCACAGTTAGACTATTTGCAGTTAGAATATAGCCGCCAGCAAGAGTTAGCAAAAGAAAATGTAAATGCCACCAAAGCGTTGCAGCAGGCCAAATCAAATTACGAAGCCGCCAAAGCACGCGAAGGTGGCTTACGTGCCAGGCTCAAGTTACTTAACATTACTCCGGCTACGCTTGAGGCAGACGGGATTAAAAGCACCATCAACATCGTTACACCTATAAGCGGTTTTGTAACCGAAGTAAACGTAAACCGGGGTGCTTTTGTAAACAGCACCGATGCCATGTTTAAAATTGTTGATACCGATCATTTGCATGCCGAAGCGCAAGTGTTTGAGCAAGATGCAGGCCGGTTAAAAATCGGACAGGTGGTAAAAATCCGGTTGGTTAACGAACCAAAAGAAAGGTTGGCGAGTGTCCATCTTATTGGTAAAGAAATTTCAGCAACCCGTACCGTTCGGGTGCACTGCCATCTTAACGAAGAAGATCACACCCTTATACCCGGCCAATATTTTACGGCCACCATTGCTACGGATGGAGCTGCTGTAAAGGCCGTGCCGCAAGATGCTGTGGTTAGCTTTGAAGGCGAGAATTACCTCTTCTTCAGCAAAGGCAACGGGAGTTTTGGTTGGACGAAGGTAGAAACCGGGGCCACGCAAGATGACTCTATTGCAATCACACTACCGGAAAATTTTGATTTAACTTTACCCGTTGTGATTAAAGGTGGTTATACACTCATCAGCATTTTAAAAAACGTTGCCGAATAATGCGCCTCGGGTTGCTTCTTGTTTTGCAGATAACTGCCGCAGTGGCCAACAGCCAACCGTCCGATACGGTGCACCATAAAACTACGTGGTTGAAAAAAGTGGTTGTTCCGGCTGCCATGGTTACAACAGGGCTCATTGCTCTTGACGAAGATAATTTCGTTACGCGTTTTCATATTCAGGAAGAACGGCAAGAACACTTTCCCTACTTTAGCTCGCACCTGGATGATTACCTGCAATATTCACCGGCCGCACTGGTTTACGGATTGCAGGCTACCGGTGTAAACGGTAAAAATCCACTGGCAGAACAAACCATTCTGCTCTTCAAATCAGAGGTGGTCATGGCCTCGGTGGTGTACCTGCTAAAGCAAACCACTAACGTGCAGCGACCTGACCATTCAACCTATAATTCATTTCCCAGCGGGCACACCGCGCAGGCATTTGTGGCTGCAACTTTTTTACACAAAGAATATGGGGCCAAAAGTGTATGGTATAGCATTGGCGGGTACACGGTTGCAACAGCCATTGGCACCTTTCGGGTATTGAACAACCGGCATTGGCTTTCGGATGTGTTGGTAGGTGGTGCCATTGGAATTCTTTCGACCGAATTGGTTTATGCAACCCACCAACACAAATGGAGCAAACGCAAAGCAAGGTTTACTGCATTGCCCTTTCACCAGCAAGGGGCCACCGGTTTTTATGCAGCCCTCCATTTTTAATCATTTCTTAATCGATATAAGAATAGGGCCCGGCACGGATGTGTAAGTTTTTTTGCTCCTTGCAAAGCTTTATTGGCTTTTATGTTTCAGTACACGCTGCCCGACCTGGCTATTTACGCGCTAGGCTTTTTTGCACAATCGCTTTTTGGAACCCGCATCTTAATACAATGGATTAAATCCGAACGGCAAGGCCGCGTAGTTTCACCCACGGTATTTTGGGTTCTGAGTTTACTCGCTTCGTTTTTATTTTTGATTTATGGGGCCTTACGCCACGATGCCGTTATCCTGTTTGGGCAAACCATTTCTTTCTACATCTATATTCGCAACCTTCAACTAAAAGGGTTTTGGGTACGCATACCGCGTTGGGTGCGCATTCTTATTTCACCGCTTCCCTTTGTGTTGCTGGGGTGGATGTTCCTCTTCTATCCGCATTCCTTTCAGGCCATCGCAGTTAAAACAAATTTTACAGATCTTATTATTGTGATTGGCACCATTGGCCAGTTGTTGCTGAACTTCCGCTACTTCTATCAGTGGTATTATTCTGAGCAGGCCAACGAATCGTTGCTGCCCCTCGGGTTTTGGATTATCAGCGCACTGGCTTCAGTAATGGTAGTTTATTATGCTGTTAACCGGCACGATCCTGTGCTGTTGGTTTCGCAGGCGCTGGGCTTTGTTGCCTATGCCCGTAACATTTACCTGGCATGGCGCAACCGCGAAGCATCTTAGCGGTAAAGCCCGTTGGATGTAAGCGTATGAACGACCTGACAAATTCAACTTAAGAAAATAGTTGGTGGGTGTTGGTGGGTATTATTTTGTTGATCCTTTCAAAATCAATCTCGGTAAACCATTCTTGTTTATTGGGAAAACTAAAGTATTCTATCCCACACTATTTGTCTTAAAGGCAAACCAGCTTGCGACTTGCTAACTGGCTTGGTCGACTCGCCAAGACGACCAAAAAAATAAGTATATTTGGAAATGGACTTAATGACTTTAATAAAAGAGAGATACACAGAATTTGTTGACTTATGTCGTTCACATCGAGTGGACAAAATCTATGCATTTGGCTCATCCATTACCGACCATTTCGACCCAGAAAAGAGCGATATTGACATTGTTGTTACGATTGACATTGACGACCCAATTGACCGTGGAGAAGCTCTTCTTTCATTATGGGACAACCTTGAGAATCTTTTCAAAAGAAAGGTAGATTTATTAACAGAGGAGTCCATTCGAAATCCATTTCTCAAGGCCAATATCAATCGGACAAAAAAATTAATCTATGACGGAGAAGGAGAAAAAGTTTTTGTCTGACATAGTAAACTCAATTGACTTAATTGAGAGTTTTACGAAAGATTTGAAATCATTTAAAGATTATCAAAAAGACCTAAAGACCAAAGGGTTGTTGAAAGGCATTTAGGAATTATTGGCGAAGCGCTTAACAAATTTTTGAAGGAGTCCGAAATGAATGATTTAAAGAATGCTTCTCAAATAATCAGTTTGAGAAACAGACTCATCCATTCCTATGATACCGTTGACGACTCAATTATTTGGTCCATTTTAACCCGACATTTAGGGCCGCTCAAAGATGAGGTTAAGAAAAAGACGGAATGAGTGGTGGGCCTGCGCGCAGTCAAGAAGGAGATGCCCTTTCATAATACACTTGCAGTCATTACCCACATTTAACTAATCCTTTCCATGTGGGGCGCATGCAGGATTTGGCAAAAGCATGCTAACTGTTTTTCAAAGCCCTCCCTCCACCAGCCGTAAATCGTATCTTGCGCGTATGGATTGGATTGAACCATTGAGCGCCAGGGCTGTTCAAGACTTTGTTTTTGAAAACGAACAAGCAGACCCACGCAAGCTGGTATTACAACATAAAACACTTGCAGGCTTACCTGCACCCATGGTTGCCCAGCAACTTGCCGGCAGGCGCAAAGCAAAAGCAAAACTACCCCAATGGTATGCTACCCGCGGCATTGTGTATCCACCCACGCTAAATCTTGAACAATCATCCTCGCAGGCAACGGCTCTTTTTAAAGCTGCGTTTTTAAAACACGCCTCTTCGCAGCAGGTGCTTGCTGATTTAACCGGAGGCTTTGGAGCCGATAGCTTCTTTTTTTCGCAGCAATTTGAAACCGTTACGTATGTAGAGCCCGATGCGAACTTGCTGGCCATCGCCCGGCACAATCACCAACGGCTTGGTATGCACACCATCAATTACGTTCATGCCACAGCCGAAGCGTATCTGGCTGCTTCTCCCGCAGCCGTTTTTTATCTGGACCCCGCACGCAGGGATGCGCTGGCGCGAAAAGTTGTTAAGCTTGCCGATTGCACGCCAGACTGTACCCAATTACAATCTCAGATTTTAAAAAACTCAGAATGGCTTCTGGTCAAAGCTTCGCCCCTGCTCGATATTCAGCAAGGCCTGCGCGAGTTACCCAACACAAAAACAGTGCTCGCGCTGTCGGTTGAAAATGAAATGAAGGAGTTGCTGCTGCTGGTACAACGTGGGCATAGTGCTGCAACCCAAATACGAGCCATTGACCTGCATGCCAACGGTGAAGTAAACTGGGAATTTGCTTTTACCCATACAGAGGAAGCTACTGCAATACTGCACTATAGCGAACCACTTGCTTATTTGTACGAACCTGGTGCCGCCATGCTAAAGGCCGGAGCTTTTAAACGAACTGCGCAGCACTTTCAATTAGAAAAGCTGGCCCCCAATACCCACCTCTACACCTCGCATCACCTAATTTCAGATTTTCCCGGTCGCACGTTTCGCATCGAACATTTAAACCCCACCGAAGAACACTTGAAAGAACTACTGCCTGAAAGGCGCGCGCACGTAGCGGTGCGTAATTACCCGCTCACTGCGCAGCAGCTAATGAAAAAGCTAAGGTTGCAAGAGGGTGGCAACTCGTTTGTTTGGGGATTTAGCGGAACCCGTAAAAAGTACCTGGCCTTGTGCCAACGCCTGCGGTAAGGTACTTCAAACTTCTTGTGCGATCACAATTTTTTCGTCTCAACCGTTTTCGCTACTAATCGTTAGTCCACTGCAAAACTTTTATTCGCCCAAACACTAACATTTCCAAATACAATAGCAGTAATTTGAAGGTTCACTTCACATTAATTTTAAATAGTACTGCTTTGGAAAAAGAAACAGAACAGGGACTGTACCACCCGCAATTCGAGAAAGACTCCTGTGGTGTTGGCTTTGTTGCCAACATGAAGGGAAACAAATCACACCAGATTGTGAGCGATGCCCTTACCATGTTGGAACGCATGGAACACCGGGGCGCGTGCGGGTGCGAACCCAACACGGGCGATGGAGCCGGGATTCTTATTCAGGTGCCCCACGAATTTTTTATAAGCGAGTGCAGCAAATTAGGATTTAAACTTCCTGAGTTTGGTGCCTACGGGGTGGGGCTGGTGTTTTTTCCGCGCGAGGCAAAAGTGCGTGAAGAGTGCCGCAAAGTTGTTGAGCGCCAGATTAAGAAAATGAAGATGACATTGCTCGGCTACCGGGCATTGCCAACCAACAATACCAACCTGGGCGAAACCGCCAAAAGTGCTGAGCCGGTAATGGAGCAGATTTTTATTAAACGGCCCGATAAGATTACCAACCCCGATGACTTTGAGCGCAAACTTTTTATTCTGAGAAAATACACTACGCACATTATTACCGAATCGGTAAAAGGCGTAGATAATCAGTTTTACTTTTCTTCGCTCTCATACAAAACCATTGCCTACAAAGGCATGGTTACCTCGGGGCAATTGCGCCCCTACTTTGCCGATCTCGAGCACGAAGATGTTGTTTCGGCACTGGCCGTTATTCACTCCCGGTTTTCAACCAACACGTTTCCTTCGTGGCGGCTGGCCCAGCCGTTTCGCTACATCGCGCACAATGGCGAGATTAACACCGTGCGCGGCAATATCAACTGGCTTAATTCCAAAGAAGCCTTCTTTGCTTCCAAGTATTTTACGCGCGAAGAATTGGATATGATTCTTCCCATCTGCAACCCCAGGCAGTCGGACTCTTCCAACTTAGATAATGCAATTGAACTTCTGGTGCATGCGGGCCGCTCGCTGCCGCATGTAATGATGATGCTGATACCCGAAGCGTGGGATGGTAACGAAAGCATGAACCAGGAAAAGCGCGACTTCTACGAATACCACGCTAACCTGATGGAACCGTGGGACGGCCCCGCCTCTATAACCTTTACCGATGGAAAAATTATTGGCGCTACGCTTGATCGCAATGGCCTGCGCCCCTCGCGCTTTGTAGTTACCGATGAAGATATTGTAATTATGGCTTCGGAAGTTGGCGTGCTGGATGTGCCCCCCTCAAAAGTAATTACCAAAGGCCGCCTGCAACCCGGTAAAATGTTTGTGGTGGATATGGAGCAGGGCCGCATCATTAGCGATGACGAATTAAAAAAAGATATCTGCACCCGCCAACCCTATGGCCAGTGGTTACGCGACAACAAAGTACGCCTGCAAGACTTGCCCGAGCCGGGCGGAAGTTTTCATAAATACGATCCGGTAACATTTTTAAAACGCCAGATTTCGTTTGGCTATACCAGCGAAGATTTGCGAATGCTGATTGCCCAAATGTGCGAAACCGGTAAAGAAGCACTTGGTTCAATGGGAAGCGATACCCCACTGGCCGTGTTATCGCAGCAGGCACAACATCTCAGCATTTACTTCAAACAACTTTTTGCACAGGTTACCAATCCGCCTATCGATCCGATACGCGAGCGGTTGGTGATGTCGCTCGTTTCGCACGTAGGTGGTTCATTAAATCTATTAGAAGAATCGCCCGAGCATTGCATTACATTAGAGTTGCCCACGCCTGTTCTTGGTAACAACGAGTTAGAAAAAATCCGCTACATCGACCACCGCCACCTGCAAACCAAAACCATCTACACCTACTTTAAAGCCGATGGAAAGCCGGGGTCGTTAGAAAAAGGATTGAACCGCGTATGTCAATATGTTACCGATGCAATTGAAGATGGTTTTACAATCATCATTCTTTCCGACCGCAGCTTTGATAGTGGCCACGCACAGATCCCTTCTTTGCTGGCTGTAGCAGCCGTGCATCATGATTTAATCCGTAAAGGAGTAAGAGGAAAAGTGGGCCTGTTGGTGGAAGCGGGCGATGTGTGGGAAACACATCACTACGCCACGCTTATTGGTTATGGCGCTTCGGGTGTAAACCCTTACCTCGTGTACCAGACTATACACGACATGAAGAAGCGCAATATGCTAAAGGAAGATTTAACAGAAGAAAAAGCAATTGCCAACTATAAAAAAGCCGTGGCCGGTGAGTTGCTCAAGATTATGAGCAAGATGGGAATCTCCACCTTGCAATCGTATCACGGAGCGCAAATCTTTGAAGCCCTCGGCATTCATTCTGAAGTTATCGATCAGTATTTTACTGGCACCGTTTCGCGCATTGGTGGTTTAAAGTTGGATGATATCGCCCGCGAGGCACTGGTGAAGCACCAGTTAGCATTTCCCAAAACCTCTAACTGGTTACCGCACCTTGCCGTGGGTGGAGTGTATCAATGGAAGCAACGGGGCGAAGTGCACTTGTTTAATCCGCAAACCATACACCTGCTACAGCAAGCTACCAAGGTTAACGATTATACGCTGTTCAAGAAGTACTCCAGTCTCATTAACGATCAAAGCGAACGGGCCATTACCTTGCGCAGTCTGCTTAAGTTTAAAAAAGGTAAATCCATTCCGCTAAGCGAAGTAGAATCCAAAGAAAGTATTTTCAAACGCTTTGCTACCGGAGCCATGTCGTTTGGTTCCATTTCATACGAAGCCCACAGTACCTTGGCTGTAGCCATGAACCGGATTGGCGCCAAAAGCAACAGTGGCGAAGGTGGCGAAGATGAATCGCGCTTTACGCGAAACGAAAATGGCGATTGGGAAAACTCGGCTATCAAACAAGTTGCCTCCGGGCGATTTGGGGTTACCAGCTACTACCTTACCAACGCCAGCGAACTTCAGATTAAAATGGCCCAGGGTGCCAAACCCGGAGAAGGCGGCCAATTACCCGGGCATAAAGTAGATGACTGGATTGGACGTGTGCGGCACTCTACACCAGGCGTAGGATTAATTTCGCCACCACCGCATCACGATATCTATTCGATAGAAGATTTGGCCCAATTGATTTATGACTTAAAGAATAGCAATCGTGCGGCCCGCATCAGCGTAAAGCTGGTAAGCGAGGCCGGAGTTGGCACCATTGCCTCGGGTGTTGCCAAAGCCCATGCCGATGTTATTCTTATTGCGGGGCACGATGGTGGCACGGGTGCATCGCCCCTCAGCTCCATTCGCCATGCCGGGTTGCCGTGGGAACTAGGCCTTGCCGAAGCACATCAAACCCTGGTGCGTAACAAACTTCGCGGGCGTGTGGTGTTGCAAGCCGATGGCCAGATTCGTACCGGCAGAGATTTAGCCATTGCGGCTCTGCTGGGCGCAGAAGAGTGGGGTGTAGCTACCGCGGCATTGGTTACCACCGGTTGTATAATGATGCGCAAGTGCCACCTCAACACTTGCCCGGTGGGCGTGGCCACACAGAATAAAGAGCTGCGGGCACTCTTTACCGGCAAGCCCGAATACGTAGTTAACCTGTTTACGTTCCTGGCAGAAGAACTGCGCGAGATAATGGCTGAACTCGGCTTCCGCACCGTAAACGAAATGGTGGGCCAGGCCGACAGATTGCAGGTGCGCGATCTTACCGAAGCGCATTGGAAATATCAAAACCTGAACCTCGCTCCATTACTTTATAAAGAACCCGTAAGCCTGGATGTTGCCTTGTTTAAGCAGGAAGAACAAGATCATGGCATCGAGCACGTGCTGGACAGAAAATTAATTGACCTGGCACAACCGGCATTGAAGAAAGCCGAAGCCGTACACGGAGAATTTGTGATCACCAATCAGGACCGCGCTGTGGGAGCCATGCTTAGCAACGAGATTTCAAAAATCTACTTAGGCCCCGGCTTACCAGCCGATACGGTGCAAGTAAAATTTAAAGGTACTGCCGGCCAAAGCTTTGGTGCATTTGTAACGGGGGGCGTAACCTTCGAACTGGAAGGCGATGCGAACGATTACTTTGGCAAAGGTTTGTCGGGCGGTAAATTGATTTTATACCCGCCCGCCCATGCAACTTTTAATGCCGCGCGCAATATTATTGTTGGCAATGTGGCCTTTTTTGGTGGCACCTCGGGCGTAGCCTTTATTAAAGGCATGGCTGGCGAGCGATTTGCCGTGCGCAACTCAGGAGTAAAAGTAGTGGTAGAAGGTGTGGGGGACCACGGGTGCGAATACATGACAGGCGGCACCGTGGTGGTGCTGGGCGATACCGGAAGAAACTTTGCGGCCGGCATGAGTGGCGGTGTGGCGTATGTGTGGGATGTAAATAAAACCTTTGTAAAAAATTGCAACATGGAAATGGTGCTATTGGATACACTGGATGAAGAAGACGAACATCTTTTGCATACACTGATTGCCGAACACCATAAGCTTACTGCCAGCGAAACTGCTGCCCACATTCTGGGCTATTGGGCCAGCACGTTTAAGAACTTTATTAAAGTAATGCCTATCGATTACAAGGCGGTGCTGGAAAAACGAAAAAGCGAAAAGAAAGCCACCGTAACAACATCGATGGGAAATACCGATTTTAAATTTTCACCTAACTAAAGGAAGTTTAAAGTGGCAAGCTTTAAAGTCTAAAGAGATCAGACTTTAAATATTTCACTTAAAAGCGTTAAAGTAAAAAACAATGGGTAAACCAACCGGATTTTTAGAACAAGACCGAGAGCTTCCAAAAAAGCGCGATGCAAAAAAGCGGATCAGCGACTACAACGAGGTTGATCCGATTGTAGAAGAAAGCATAACCGTAAAGCAGGCCTCGCGTTGCATGGATTGTGGTATTCCGTTTTGTCATCACGGGTGCCCGCTGGGCAATATTATACCCGAGTTTAACGATGCGGTTTACAATCAAAACTGGAAACTCGCCTACGAAATTCTTATTAACACGAACAACTTTCCAGAGTTTACCGGACGAATTTGCCCGGCCCCGTGCGAGGCTTCGTGTGTATTGGGCATCAACAAACCCGCAGTTGCAATTGAATACATTGAAAAGTCCATCATCGAAAAAGCATTTCAGGATGGATATGTTAAGCCCCGCATACCCGCAGCACGCACAACAAAAAAAGTGGCGATTATAGGTTCTGGCCCGGCAGGATTGGCCGCGGCAGCACAACTAAATTATGCCGGCCATTCGGTTACTGTGTTTGAGCGGGCCGATGAAATTGGTGGATTGTTGCGTTACGGTATTCCGGATTTTAAGTTAGATAAGCAAGTGGTTGATCGCAGGGTGAAGCTGCTGGCCGAAGAGGGCGTTAAGTTTTTAACCAATGCCAACGTAGGAGTGAATGTTGCGGTGGAGCAGGTGAAGGAAGAGTTTGATGCCATATTACTATGTGGTGGTTCTACGGTGCCCCGCGATTTACCTATCCCCGGAAGGGAACTGAAGGGCGTACATTTTGCTATGGATTTTCTTACACAACAAAATGGCCGGGTGGCCGGTAAGAAAGTGACGGCCGAAGAAATCTGGGCTACCGGAAAAAATGTGGTTGTAATTGGTGGTGGTGATACAGGCTCGGATTGCGTGGGTACCTCTAACCGGCATGGCGCAAAGTCGGTAACACAAATTGAAATTATGCCCAAGCCGCCCAAGGAAAGAACCGTTTCGATGCCGTGGCCCAACTGGCCAATGATTTTGCGTACCTCCACTTCGCACGAGGAAGGATGCGAGCGTAATTGGTCTATTGTAACCAAAGCATTTGTGGGCGATGACCTTGGCAATCTTAAAGCTCTGAAGATTGTAGAAGTGGAGATGAAAACGGAGCCGGGCAAACCCGCTTCGTTTGTAGAGATAGCCGGCAGCGAAAAAGAAATTCCGTGCGAGTTAGCCTTGTTGGCAATGGGCTTTTTACATCCGCAACATACCGGTTTATTAGAGCAACTGGGTGTGGACAAAGACGAACGGGGTAATGTGAAAGCCACGAAGTACCAAACAACTGTAGAGAGTGTATTTGCTGCGGGCGATATGCGCAGAGGCCAATCGCTGGTGGTGTGGGCCATAAGCGAAGGCCGCGAAGCTGCGCGCGCTGTAGATCAATACCTGGTAGGGCAAACTTCTCTTGAAGCAAAAGAGAAAGGGATGCTAAGTTTGGCGGAGTAAGGGGCGTGATCCGAAAGCTTAAGCGAGAACGCCTGCGTCTTGTCAAGACTTTTAATTTGTACTCTGTTGCCGGGCTTACTTTAGCAGGTTGGCTAATTTCTTTTGTATTAATTCCCTCTCCGGTTGTGTCTTTGTTAGTTGAAGTGCTTGCTGGTAATTGACAATTGCCTTTTCGGTATTGGTTTTAGAATATAATTCGCCCAGCAGCAAAAAGTAATACACATTATTGGTTAGCTGTAGTTTCTCAGCCTCCTGCAAAGCAACAGCGTACCCGGTAGCTTTAGCTAACGCAAAGGTTCGGTTTAAGGCAGCCATGGGCGAGTAGTTAACAAGCAACAATTGATTGTATAGTTGTAAAATATTTTCCCATTTCTGGTGCGTGTCGTTTGCTTGTGTATGCCAGTAGGCAATACCGGCTTCTAAGTGGTAATGCGAAAGCGTAGTACCCGCAGCGGCCTGATTAAAAAAATAAGCGCCTCTCGAAATTAATTCCTGGTTCCATAAGCTTTCATTCTGTTCGTGATATAACAAGACCTCACCGGCAGGGTTTATTCTTGCCGGAAAGCGCGAGGCATGAAAACACATTAACGCCATCAACGCATTTACAGCGGGTTGATTTGTAACCGGATTTTCAATCAACAGGTAAGTAAGCCGCATGGCTTCCAGGCAAAAATCTTCGCGCAGCACCGCCTCATTACATTCAGAGTAATAGCCTTCGTTAAAAAGCAAATACAATGTGAGTAACACGTTATGCAATCGCGGTATAATCTCGGTAGGCGGAGGCAAGGCCACGGGCGCATTTAGTTCCCGAAGTTTTTCTTTAGCCCGGTAGAGGCGCTTGTTAATAGTTTCTCTGTTTGTCAGAAATGCGGATGCAATCTCATCTATCCCAAAGCCACATAAAATCCGCAATGCCAACCCTACCTGCCCTTCGGCAGGAATGGCCGGATGGCACAACGCAAACAGCATCTGCAATTGACTATCCTGAATTTCTCTTTCCGATACCTCCACCGCAAACAATTCTGCGCGCTGTTTCACCTGCGGGGCTACTTTGTTTACAAACGCGTGATCCCGGATTTGGAAATTAAGTGCTTTGTTTTTTGCCACCCGATATAACCAGGCTTTTGGGTTTTCGGGTACGCCCTTATAACTCCACGTTTCCAGGGCTGCTAAAAATGTTTCGCTGGCAATATCTTCGGCTGCCTGAATATGGGCTATCCCAAAATAGCGGGTAAGCATGGTGGCCAGGTTTCGAAACTCGGTCCTAAATAAATGCGGAATAAGTTTATCCTGATTCATAAATTCTTATCACCTTCTTCTGATTCCTGCTTGTGATCTGTGCTATGAAAAGGTCGTAAAAAAATTAAAATGGTATGGTCGGTGATAGCACCGACCTTGGGCTACCTGGCTTACTATCGTAATGGCTACCCATGCGCATGCCTGCGCACTTCTACGCTGTTGCCCTCGCCTTGCAGAATAGGCGAGCCTTTTGCAAATTCTACGGCTTCTTCTACGCTGGCCGCCTTTACAATAATGTAACCACCTAACGTTTCTTTGATATCGCCAAACGGCCCGTTAGTTACAACTAGTTTTCCGTTTTGGGTAGTAACCACTCGGGCATTGTCAAATGGCAATCCATTACCGCCCACATACTTGTTCTGGGCAGCAATGCCACCAATCCAGTCCATGGTTTGTTTCATCCAAATCTGAATTTGCTCGGGCGAGGCAACTTTCCCACCATCTTCGTGTCTGAAAATAAGCATGTACTCTTCCATAATTTTTTTGTTTAGTGTTTTGGTAGACAAACACAGCCCCCGAAACCGGACAATGAAGCTATAATTTTTTAGTGAGCGGCAAACACCGCGGCCAATCATTCTATATTTTTACGATCTCTTAATCGTCTTATGAAAAAATCTGCATCCAAACTTACCCTTAGTGTCCATGCCGGCTCAATGGGCGATCCGCTCTATGGCGGAGTTGTTACACCCATCTACCCTTCGGCCGCTTACGATTATGAGACTGAAGTGCGGTACCCGCGCTACTATAATACTCCCAATCAAAAAGCGGTAGTAGAAAAACTGGTTGCGCTTGAAAATGGCGAAGATGGATTGATCTTCAGCTCAGGTATGGCGGCTATTATGACCAGCCTGTTTGCCATGATTAAGGCGGGCGACCATGTTTTATTTCAAAACGACTTGTACGGAGGCACACACCATGCGGCCGTACATGAATTAGAGCGCTACGGCATAGCGTACTCCATGGCCGATGTATCAAACCTTACAAATTTTGAAAAAGCCATTCGCAAAAACACCAAAGTCATTTACGTAGAGACACCCAGCAATCCGCTGTTAAAGATTACCGATTTAAAGGGAGTTGCCCGCCTTGCCAGGAAGCGTGGTATTATTACACTAATCGACAACACTTTTGCGAGCCCGGTAAACCAAAACCCGATAGACCTTGGGATTGACATTGTTACCCACAGTGGCACCAAATACATTGGCGGCCACAGCGACATTTGTTGTGGAGCCATGATCTCTTCGAAAAAACTTACGGAACAAATCAAACAAAGCGCGCTGCACTTTGGCGGAAGCCTGGATGCGCAGACCTGTTACCTGGTGGAGCGCAGCTTAAAGACAATTGTGCTGCGGGTAGAAAAGCAAAACGAGAATGCCCTTGCCATTGCACGGTACCTTCAAAGCGAAAGCAAAGTTGACGGAGTTTATTATCCGGGATTAAAGAGTCATCCGGGCTATGCGCTTGCCAAAAAGCAAATGCCCGGAGGCTTTGGAGGTATGCTTTCATTTGAAGTAAAAATCAACCCGGATAAATTCATTAAGAAGTTGCAGTACATCAAACGCGCCATCAGTTTGGGTGGTGTAGAGTCAACCATAACACAACCGGTAAAAACTTCACACGCCAAACTTACCGCTGCCGAGCGCAAAGCCGTGGGAATTAAGAATAACCTGGTGCGCTTGTCGGTTGGGATTGAAGACACCAAAGACCTGATTGCGGATATCCGGCAGGCATTATGAATTACGGGCGGGTAATTAAAGAGTACACATAGGCACCGTACACCACCAGAAAGAGAAATCCTTCTATGCGGTTAACCCCGGGTCGCTTACCTATGATTACTGCCATAATAAGCACCGAGCTCGAAATCAACACCATCAAAATATCCTGGTTGCTGTGATCTGTAAAGGGTATGGGCGTGATAACCGAAGTTATGCCCACGATCCACAACAAGTTAAAGATGTTGGAGCCGATGGCATTGCCCACCGCCATATCGGTATTGCCTTTATAGGCGGCAACAGCCGAAGTTACCAACTCGGGCAGGGAGGTGCCAATGGCAATTACCGTAAGGCCAATAATGCCTTGACTTACCCCCAATTGCAAAGCCAGCGCAGTGGCACCATCTACCACCCAGCCTCCGCCAAAGTATAAGCCTGCAATGCCAATAGCTATTAAGGCGATCGAATTGAAGAGGGGCTTTTGAACGTGAATGACTTTTTCTGATTCGGGTTTTTTACTTCGGGAAGAAATAAAAACGTAAATCATAAAAAGAATAAAAAAGTAAAGCAGGATAAGTCCTTCCTGGCGGCCAATGGTGCTGGCCCCCGAGTTAAAAATATTGGCATTGGCTAAAAAGCCAATCAGCATTGCTGCCAGTATGGAGAATGGTATTTCGATAAAATAAGTATCGCGTGGAATGGGCAACGGGCGCACCATAGCCGCCACGCCCAGAATAATAAGAATGTTGGCAACGTTGCTGCCTAAAATATTGCCGAGCCCCATTTCGGGTTTGCCGCTTACGCTGGAGATCATGGTTACCAGCAATTCGGGCAGCGAAGTACCAAACGAAACAATGGTAAGCCCGATTACCATTTCGGAAATTCTGAATTGGCGACCAATGGCAGAGGCGCCTGCCACCAGTAAATCAGCCCCTTTAATCAGAAAGACAAAGCCAAGTACAAAAAGCAAATAGACCATGAGCACATAATTTAATTAAAATATTTAATTGCACCATGATTCAGATAAGAGAAGCCGTTGCCGATGATGCTCTTTATATTATCGACTTTCAACAAAAGATGGCCCTGGAGACCGAAAGCCTGGCGCTGGACTACCATACCCTAACTAAAGGGGTGCATGCTGTTTTTGAAGACCCGGCCAAAGGGAAATACTTTGTAGCTACCGAGGGTACCAAAGTAATTGGCAGCTTGCTGATTACTTATGAGTGGAGCGACTGGCGTTGCGGACAAGTAGTGTGGATACAATCGGTTTACATTATACCCGAAGGTCGTGGAAAAGGCGTTTTTAAATTAATGTATCACCACATTCAAACTCTTGTTACGGCTAACCCGGGCTACCGCGGCATCCGCCTGTATGTGGATAAAACCAATACCCGCGCCCAGCATGTGTACGAAAGGCTGGGGATGAATGGCGACCATTACCAGATGTACGAGTGGATGTTGGGGAGTTAAAGGAGCAACTTCACGTATGACTAACAATTCAAATCTTGAGGCTTGCCAACCGTTGACAGCGTATTTCAACCGATTCATTCCATTATCACAAGCAGAGCAAGGTCTGATTAACACAAAATTTCATCCGCATCTCTTTCTTAAAAGGCAGTTTGCGCTTCAACACGGTCAGGTATGCGAACATTTTGATTTTGTGGTGCGGGGTTGTCTCCGGCTTTATAAGGTTGATGACAAGGGAATTTATCATATTCTTCAGTTTGCAACTGAAAATTATTGGATACTAGACTTGACAAGCTTTCATAAAAAGAAACCTGCCCAACTCAATATTGATGCCCTGGAGGATACGATGGTACTTCGTATTACGTACGATGACCTGATTGATTTGTACCTGAAGGCTCCTAAGTTCGATCGGATCTTCAGAGTTCTTTTGGAAAATCATTTTATGCTTCAGCAGCAACGCATGGTTCAACTGTTCAGTTCAACAGCCGAAGAGCGGTACCAGCTTTTTTTGGATACTTACCCACACTTACTCACGCGTTTATCGCAAGTACAGATTGCCGCCTACCTGGGTGTTACCCCTGAATTTCTTAGCCGCATTCGGGGCCGCATGGCAAAAGGGGATCGTAGATAGCCTGCAAAAGGCTTAAACCAGATCAAGGCTTTTTCCTAAACCAGATCATTGGTACAGCCCTCTTGTTTGATGTTGCTTTGTGTCATTAACAAAAAGAAAAAGCATTATGTCAACAAAAACAAAAATAGCCGTAATCGGCTTGGGAAACATTGGAAAGGTTGTTGCCTCTAACCTGGTTAAGAGCAATCGGGAGGTTATACTTGCCAGCCATAAAATTGAAGACGCAAACACGTTTGCCGCCCAGCTTGGAAAGCTTGCAAAAGCAGCAGATGTAAAAACTGCAATTACAGAGGCAGATGTAGTTGTGTTATCTGTTTGGTTCAACGCCATTCAGGAATTACTCAAACAATACGCAGCCGAACTTCAGGGTAAGATTATCATCGACCCCTCTAACCCCATTGCGCCAGACGGAAACGGTGGATTTAAAAAGATCATTGACGCGAATGAATCGGCAGGACAAATTCTAAAAGAATTACAACCAGCCGGAGCAAAACTTGTAAAAGCTCTTGGTTCATTAGGAGCTGGTTCACTTGCAAGTGCAGCCTTCCAAAATCCCACAAATGTTTTGTTTTACGCAACGGATGAAAAAAGCATAACCAACACCATAGAAGAACTGATAACGAATGTCGGATTCGATCCGGTTAACCTGGGAGGTATTGATCAATCCATTCGCATGGAAGTGTTTGGTGAGCTGCACGAGTTTGGAGCGCTTGGCAAACCAGTAACGCGCGCAGAATTTAATCAATCCGCTAAATCATAGCACAAGCATTAAAGACCGCATGTGATCAGAGTAAAAAGAAAGTGCATAAATTGGATTATATTTAATGTACTTTTATTTCGACTATTCAAAAACAATCAAATTGAAACAAATAAACACTATGAAAACAATCCGATTGGTTGCCTTTCTCTTTACTTTAATTGGGCTATCCTCTTTCGCCAAAGCACAAAGCATTGATGAAATAGTTAAAGAATGGGAGCGGGCCAAAGCCTACACAAAAGAATACCTGGACGTAATGCCCGAGGCGGGCTACGCCTTAAAACCCACTCCCGAAATGCGCTCATTCGCAGAACAGTTGCTGCACCTTACCGATGCCAACTATGGTTTTGCGGCTGCCATAACCGGTGAAAAAAGTCCGATTGGTTTTGGAGAGTCTGAAAAAACAACCGACAAGTCTAAAGCGAACATAAGCAAACTGGTGTTGGCTGGTTATGATTATGTGATTGCAAGCGTTAAGAAATTAACCCCCACGCAGCTTTCTGAACAAATCAAGTTATTCGGTCAGTTTGAAATGACAAAGCGGGCAGCCCTTGATAAACTGTTTGAACACCAAACACACCACCGTGGGCAAACAACAGTTTACATCCGGTTGGCAGGCGCCAAACCTCCGCAAGAGAAGTTGTTTTAAAATTTATTGATAGAATTTCTTAATTAGTATTGGTTGTAAATCTTGTCGAAGCCTATTTTCAGCTTATACAGAAGTTAGTATTACAATTTCTGAAATAGACTATGAAATCAAAGATTGGAGTTAAATTCGGCCCCCTACTTCCGTGGACATTTAGGCTATTGGCTGCATGTGTTATAATTTTTGGACTAAAAGTATGGCAAACAAGTCCTTGGATCGCCATAATAATGGGAGCAATTGGTTTATTTGCTATAGTTGCCAGTGAAGGCACAGAAATAAATCTAGTCCAGAAAACTTATCGTGAGTATACTTCCTTTGGTCTTTTCAAGACAGGGAAGTTTCATCCATATGATTCCGTTGAGAAAATATTTATTAATAGTTCCAGAGAAAGTCAGAAGATGTATACTGCGCATACGCTGCACTCCTCAACCTTTAAGAGCATTTATTATAATGCCTATTTGAAATTTGCAAATGGTGAGAAAATTCATCTCAAGAAAGAGACAGACAAGGAAGTCTTAATTCAGAAACTCAAGCCGTTGAGTAAAGCCGTTGAGATTGAAATAGTTGACAATTCTTAAATACAAATGGTCTTATCCTGGAATAGAGTTTATTGGGTACAATTATTTCTTGCTAAATCCTTTCGGTTCCACGCGAAGTTTCGCTTCATGCCTTTAATTCATTAAGGCTTTAAAAACCAGCCGGGTCTTCAATGGGCTTAAAAGCATCTCTACACCTCGGTATTGGTTTTATAAACAAGTACGATAACTCCGCATTCGAAGTACTTTGATGATACGAACATGAACTTTTGCATTCTTTCTGTCATAGCAAAAATGGTTTTTCCCGTTCCAATAATTACCGGATTTACAAATAAATACAGTTCATCAACCAGTTTCTCCTTTATTAACGTAGATGCAAATGTTGCTCCTCCGTACACAAGTATATCTTTGCCCATGTTGCGCTTCAGCTGGTGTACGATAGTTGTTACATTTCCATTTTCAACATGTACGTTTTTACCTTTCATACTAGCAATGCTTTCGCTAAAAACGATTTTCGGAATATCTACCATTTTTTGTGCAAATGAATGCCATTCACTGCCTGGTTGATTGGCTGCGATATGCTCCCAATGGTTGAGAAATTCCTCGCTCATTTTTCTACCCATTAGAAGGGTATCTGAAGTTTCGGCCAGATCATATTCATATTTTCTAAACGCTTCGTCCCAAACAGGTGGCATCCAATCTGTTTCTCCGTTGGATCCTGATATGAAACCGTCCAATGTGATTTGAACCTGCAGTTTTAATTTTCTCACTTTTTTGTTTTTTAGATTGCGAAACTGATCGGTTGCAAATATATGTACAGCCTTTTGGTTTCGCAAATACTTCGCCTTTTTTAAGGTTTTCTGATTAAATCGCCCGCCTTCTCCGCAATCATGATAACCGGAGCATTGGTATTACCACTGGTAAGGGTGGGCATAACCGAAGCATCTACTACCCGCAGGTTTTCAATTCCATAAACTTGCAGATCCGAATTCACCACCGCCAACTCATCTACACCCATCTTACACGTACCTACCGGATGGTACACACACTCCGCACTGCGTTGAATGTGATCCAGCAACGCCTCATCCGAATCGCGTTGAGCCGGACAATGGGTGCGAATGCGATACGGAGAAAAGGCATCTGCTTCTAAAATCTGCAACGCCATGCGGGCACCCTTTACCATCACTTCGCGATCGGTTTCATGTGAAAGATAGCGTGGATCGATAACTACCGGTTTTAACGGATCTGCGGAAGCGAGCGTAACAAAGCCCCGACTTAGTGGATTAACCTGCGTGGGCAAAACCGTGTAGCCATCAACTCGTGGAAAGGTATTCAGATCAAACGGATTGGCGGTATAATCATCGCCCGCGTTGGTGGGCGTAAACTGAAATTGCAAATCGGGTTTGGATAAAGATGCATCAGATTTTGCAAACGCACAGGCTTCCAATGGCCCAATGGTTAACGGGCCTTTCTTAAACAATGCATAGGTAGCAAGTGCCTGCACCTGCCGGTGTAAGGGCATCCAATAATTATTACTGATGGGCTTGTTGCATAAACTGCTCACAGCAAAGAATAAATGATCTTGCAGATTTTGTCCTACCCCCGGCAATTCTTTTTTTACTTCGATGTTGTGTTTACTCAACACATCTTTCGGCCCGATGCCGGAGAGCATTAAGAGTTGTGGCGAGGCAAACGCACCGCCACACAGAATTACTTCTTTATTGGCATACGCCTTTTCACAGTAACGATCGCGAATAAAAAACTCAACCCCGATTGCTTTGTCCTTTTCAATCAGTACTTGCTTCGCATGCACCCCTGTATATACCGTAAGGTTATCGCGCGAAAGCGCGGGTTTTAAAAATGCCTGGGCCGTGCTGCAGCGTTTGGCATTCTTAATAGTGAATTGCATACGTCCGGCACCTTCCTGTTCGCCTCCGTTAAAATCATCGTTGCGCGGAATTCCATTTTGTTCGCACGCACTCACAAAAGCTCCGGCCAATTCTGTTTCATAGTGTTGCGAATGGGTAACATTCAATACACCACCGCTGCCATGAAAATCGTTTTTGAATTGTTCGTTGTGTTCTGATTTAATAAAGTAGGGTAAAACATCCGCATAACTCCAACCCTTGTTACCAAGACTTGCCCAATGATTGTAGTCCGCCCGATTGCCACGCACATAAGCCATGGCATTGGTAGAGCTACAGCCCCCCAACACTTTACCGCGCGGATGATAAATTCTTCGATTGTTTAAATGAGGTTGGGGTTCGGTCCAATAACAATTCCAATCTACCGAACTGTGGTGCAGTTTCATGTAGCCTCCGGGGATTGCTACTTCCAGCTTGGTGTCTTTGGGGCCCGCTTCGAGAAGCAATACCGTTGTGCCTGGGTCTTCGGTAAGCCGATTAGCCAATACACAACCAGCCGAACCGGCCCCGATAATGATGTAATCGAATGTCATTGCAGAGTTAACGTACGAAAAAAATGGAGGAATTGAAATTACAACTCCGTGCTCACTACAAAGAATCATCGCGGTTGGGTTCTGGCACCTGATCATCACAGAATAATCTTCTATCCCATACTGCGATCCTGATTAAGCAGCGGTGTATGAACTATGAAAAGCTTTTCATGGCAAATTGGTGCCTACTTAAAGCGAGATTCCGGAATTCGCCATTGCTTCAATAAGTTTTATCTTTTGATTAGTAGGGTCGGTTTTCAATCGTTCACTCTCACGCTCCTCCGGAATGACTGTGAAAAACTATTTTTTATTATTTCTTACTAAATCGTAGAACAAATAAAATTCTTTTCCGTACACTTGTTCTACAATTTAGTAACTAATATGATCGAAACACGACTGGGTGAATTTGAAGAAGTAATTCTGTTGCTGGTAGGCATTTTGGGCGAAGGTGCCTATGCCTATCGCATAGCCGAAGAATTTAAAAGTCAGACGGGCCGCTCCATTTCTATTGGCGCCACGCACTCCACATTGGACAGACTCGAAGGCAAAGGTTTTCTAAAATCGGAAATGGGCAGCGCCACAGCCGAACGCGGTGGTCGTAGAAAAAGGATTTTTTCCATTACCGCCTTAGGCAAACGCGTGCTGAAAGAATCGCGTGACTTTAAAGTGAGTTTGTGGGAGCAGTATCCTGCGTTTAAGGTAAATATTGGGTATTAGGAATTGGGCATTGGGAGATTGGGTATTAGAAGGTATTAGGCATTAGGAGATTAGGTATTAGGTATGAATGAGTTAAATAAACCACCGGCTTGGGCCAATAAATTCTTGCGCATGTTTTTGCGCGAAGATTTAGCCGAAGAAGTTCAGGGCGACCTGCAAGAGAAATTTTATGCGGATGCAAAAGTAAAATCAGAACTCAGCGCAAAGTTTACTTATTGGTTTCAGGTTTTAAATTACCTGCGGCCGTTCGCTTTCAAAAAGAAAAAGACAACGCATCTTAATCCATACGATATGTTTGAGAATTACTTCAAAATTGCCTCTCGCAACTTGCTAAAGCAGAAGCTGTATTCGGGAATTAACATTGCCGGACTTACACTCGGGCTTACCTGCTTTATGGTTATCATCTTATATGTGCAACATGAGTTTTCGTACGATAATTTTTATCCCAATACCGACCGCATCTACCACGTGTATCAGAAACAAGCCGGCAATGTATTTATGGGCACCGATTACTTTGCAGTTACTCCGGCCCAACTGGCGCATGTTATGCAGGAAGAATGCCCTGAAGTAACACACGCTACTTCTGTACAACAAACTTCCGGGCTGTTATCCCATAACGAAACAAATTTCTGGCAGGAAGGAATTGCAGCCGATGCTGAGTTCTTCAATGTGTTTCGGATTCCGTTTAACGAAGGGAACCCGCAAACCGCATTAATGGATGGGCGCAGCATTGTGTTAACACAAACATTAGCACAAACTATTTTTGGCGATCAGGACCCAATCGGTAAAGCATTCCGGTACCAGGGTGGCGAAGAAGATTTTACGGTTACGGGCATTGTACCCGATCCACCGGCCAACGCCTCTTTTAAATATTCGTTTGTTATTCACTTGTTGTACAGTAAAGGTTATGCAGAAGAAATAAAACGCACCGGCTGGAGCAACAACTCGTACTATACTTTTTTTGAATTGGAAGAAGCGGCTACCATTCCAGCTTTGGAAAACAGGTTTGTAGCACTGCTAAAAAAATATCAACTACCCGAAGATTATGCCGAGTATCCGTTTAAAGATCAATACTTCGCGCAATCATTAATCGATTCGTATTTTCAAACGGGTGTAAATTTTGATCTCGGCCAAAAAGGAAATCTGAAAGTTATTTATGCCTATGCAGCAGTAGCGTTGATTGTGCTTTTGTTAGCCTGTGTTAACTACATGAACCTGGCCGTGGCCCGTTCTGTTAAGCGTGCCCGCGAAGTTGGTTTACGCAAAGTAGTGGGTGCAGTACGCCAACAACTTGTTGCACAGTTTTTAGGGGAGTCGGTATTGATTGCGCTGTTCGCATTACTATTAGCCATTGGGCTCACCTATGCCGTATTACCTTACTTCGGAAAAATTGTAGAACGACCGGTTGAGTTTAATCTCCTCTCTAATCCGTGGGTGTTGCCCGGCTTGTTATTATTGGTGCTGGGGGTTGGTTTACTATCCGGAAGTTATCCGGCATTGGCTATGTCAGCTTTAAAACCGGTTGATGTGCTCAAAACAAAATCCGATATAAAAATTTCCGGGTTCAGCCTGCAGCAGTTTCTGATCGTGTTTCAGTTTGTGGCTTCGATCGTGTTAATCATCAGCAGTGTGGTAATCTATCGCCAACTGAATTTTATGAAGAACAAAGAGTTGGGTTACGATAAAGAAAATGTAGTTACCATCTGGATACGAGACCGTGCCCTGCGCAATAAGTTTGAAATTCTGGGTAGCGAGTGGCAACAACATCCGGGGGTAGTTCACAGTACGATGGTCACCAGCCTTCCGGCAGATATTTCATCCAGTACGTTAATCAAAAAAACACCGGCCGATAAAGACCAGCTTGCAATTTATAAGTGGTCGGTGGGAACGGACTTTCTGAATGTATTCGGAATGGAACTTGTGGCGGGCCGTACTTTTTCAATAGAAGTGAAATCGGATGTGCAGCAAGAAAATGCCATCATAAATGAAACAGCCGCGCGTGCCTTGGGCTGGACACCTGAAGAAGCGATAGGAAAACAATTTGAGCGCGATGGTGCCAAAACCATTATCGGGGTAGTGAAGGACTTTCACATGCTCTCCATGCATTTGCCCATTCAACCTTTAATGATAAACTACGAAGATTCGTGGGGTAGGTTTTTTGCGATAAAAATTAAACCCAGCGAAACACCTCAAACCCTTAGCCACATTGAAGCGGTGGTAAAGAAAAATTCTATCTACCCGTTCGAGTATCAGTTTCTGAGTGATGAGTACAACAAATTGTATAACAGCGAGCTTAAACTGGGCGAAGTGTTTGGATTCTTCACTATTACCTCTATCGTAATTGCTTCCCTCGGCTTGTTTGGCCTGGCCGCTTTTACTACAAGTCAGCGCACAAAAGAAATCGGCATCCGCAAAGTGTTGGGTGCCTCGGTACAACAAGTAGTGTTTATTCTGTCGAAAACTTTTGCGTGGCGGGTATTGGCCGCCTTTATTATGGCTGTGCCCATAGGTTGGTATGCCATGAATGCCTGGCTGCAAGACTTTGCTTACCGGATTGATGTAGCCTGGTGGATTTTTGCGCTGGCAGGTTTATCGGCCTTTTTATTGGCAGGTATCTCCATCGGCTACCAATCATTAAAAGCATCGTGGGCCAACCCGGTTGATAGTTTGCGATCTGAGTAAGCTTGAAGCAGCGCACCTCCATACCGCCACTGCACGCACAGCGCTTACTGAAACGCTTATTGCGCAACGAACTGGCCGAAGAGGTGCTAGGCGATCTGGAAGAAAAATTTTATGAATCCTGTGAAACTCAATCGTCTTTTAGGGCAAAATTAAACTATTGGTATCAGGTAATGAATTACCTGCGCCCTTTTGCTATTAAGCGCTTCAAAACGAGTCCATCTAACTCTGGCGATATGCTGCAATCGTACTTAAAAATTGGCTGGCGAAATCTGTTTCGCAATTCCACTTATTCCATAATAAATATCACCGGACTGGCGCTGGGTATGGCCGTGGCTTTGCTTATTGGCCTTTGGGTGTATGATGAATTGAGTTTTAATACATCGTTTAAAAATTACAATCGCATCGCAGCGGTGTATCACCACATCGAGTTTGGTGAAGACAAATTTACCATTGGGGATGTGCCCGTGCCCATGGGCCAGGAGTTGAGAGAAACCGTTGCTGAGTTTGAGGAAACCGTAATCACTACCTGGCCGAAAGAACAGATCGTAGATTTTGAAGATACGCCCACCACTATAACCGGACTTTTTGTTGAGCCTGCATTTGCCACTATTTTTTCCTTGGAAATGAATGCGGGCTCAGCGGCTGCCTTAAAAGAAATTCATGCTGTGTTACTTTCACAAAGCACAGCCGAAAAAATAATTGGGCCCGATGCGGTGGGTAAAACCATTCGCTTAAACAACCACGATAATGTGGTAGTGGCTGGTGTGTACAAAGATTTTCCAAACAATTCTGAGTTTGCTAACATTCAGATTTTGTTGCCCTTTAATTATTATACGGCCATGGGTGACCCTGCCCAACAAGTGACCAACTGGGAAGACCTCAACTTTCAATGCTTTGTGCTATTGAACGAAAACACTTCGCTCGCTTCAGCAGATTTAAAAATTAAAAGCCTGCTGATTTCAAAGGGATCAGATGATTTAAAAGCAATTAAACCGGAGGGGTTGCTGCTACCTATGGCACGGTGGCATTTATACAACGAATTTAAAAACAGGGTGCCTATAGAAACGAAAGCAAACCTGATCTGGATGTTTGGTTCAGTAGGTGTATTCGTGCTATTACTGGCTTGCATCAATTTTATGAACCTGAGTACTGCCCGCAGTGAAAGACGTGCCCGCGAAGTAGGTGTGCGCAAGGTAATGGGTTCTGTTCGCAGTCAGTTGATCAATCAGTTTCTAAGCGAATCGTTATTGGTAGTGGTGGCTGCGTTTGTCATCTCCATGTTGTTGGTTTGGATAAGTTTGCCATGGTTCAATACATTAACCGTAAAGCAGATTTCTATTCCCTGGAATAATTTCTATTTCCTGTCCGCCACATTCTTGTTTATCATAACAACTAGTTTGCTGGCAGGTAGCTATCCAGCATTCTATTTATCCGGTTTTAATCCCATAAAGGTTTTGAAAGGCACATTTAAAGTAGGGAAATGGGTAAAGCGCCCACGGCAAATGTTGGTTGTGTTTCAATTTACGGTTTCCGTTATTCTGGTACTTTGTACGGGGGTTGTGTTTCAGCAAATACAACATGCCAAGAACCGACCCGTTGGCTTTTTGCGACAAGGTGTTTTTTTTGTAGCCGTTCGTACACAAGATCTCTCGCTTGCCAATTACAATTCATTACGCGCAGATGTGCTTGCTACAGGCTACATTCAAAATATGTCCAAGTCCTTCTTCCCGATAACCGGTTCCATGTCAGCCGATGCTTCCATTACCTGGGACGGTAAAGACCCAGCCTCTCGTCCCCTGATTGCGTTGAACAGTTGCTCGCATGACTTCCCATCAACCAACGGATTTGAGTTTGTAGCTGGCCGCGATTTTTCGCGTGCCTATAGTACCGATTCTGCAGCACTTATTGTAAACGAAATGGCTGCAAAAATTTTTGGGGACGATGTAATTGGCAAGAAAATAAAATTTGCCAGCGGCATAGAGCGTGAAATTATTGGAGTAATCAAAGATCAGATTCGATGGTCGCCTTTCACTAACCAGTCAGCACACATGTACTTTGTAAAGTATGAAGAATATGGCTTTCTCACATTTAGGTTGGCCGAAGGCGCTTCCACGCAAGCCGCATTGGCAAGCATAAAAGGGATTATTAAAAAGTACGATCAGGCGGCTCCATTCGAATACAAGTTTGTGGATGAAGACTATAACCGCCTGTTTAATCATGAGGAACGAATCGGGAAGCTGGCTACTATTTTTGCTTCGCTGGCCATCATTATCAGTGGTATTGGTTTATTAGGCCTCTCAGCCTTTGCAGCCAGTCAGCGTACAAAAGAGATCGGCATTCGTAAGGTGTTAGGCGCATCGGTGTTTCAGGTTTGGAAACTGCTGTCGCAGGATTTTCTGAAATTAATTTTGATTGCGTTGCTGGTAGCCTTGCCACTGGGTTATTACCTGGCCCATAATTGGTTGACCCAATATGAATATCGCACAAACTTATCGTGGGGATTGTTTGCTGTTGTGGGTATAGCAGCAGTTGGGTTGATGTTGATTTCCATCAGCCATCAATCATTAAAAGCCGCCAGCAGTAACCCGGTTGATAGTTTGCGATCTGAGTAAGCTTGAAGCAGCGCACCTCTATACCGCCACTGCACGCACAGCGCTTACTGAAACGCCTGTTGCGCAACGAATTGGCCGAAGAGGTGCTGGGCGATCTGGAAGAAAAATTTTTAGCAGACTTAAGGTCAACTACCGTACTGAAAGCAAAACTTAGCTACTGGATTCAGACTTTAAACTATTTACGACCGTTTGCACTTCGTAAACGGAAACCAACACGTAATCACATGAGTATGTTTCAAAATTATTATAGGGTAGGCATCCGCAACCTGCTTCGCAACAAAGTGTTTTCTATCATCAATGTTTCGGGCCTGGCCATTGGCATTGCGTGTTGCGTGTTGTTGGCGCTTTTTATTCAAGACGAACTTTCGTTCGAAAAAAACTTTGCTGATTATAAGTACATCTACCGTGTAACTTCTACTCTAAAATCGGCAACCAACGAAACCCGGTTACAGCGAACCTCCCCTGTTATCGGGCCCACAATGCTACGCGAGTTTCCGGATCTGGAAAATGTTACCCGCGTGGTAAAAGACCTGAGCGCTCCGCACCAGGTTTTAACTTACCAGGATCGTGCTTTTGCACAAACCCGTGCCTACCAGGTTGACTCTACTTTCTTCGAAATCTTTCCCTACGAATTTAAAGAAGGAAATCGCACCACCGCGTTAAAAGAACCGTGGTCGGTGGTGCTAAGTGAAGAGCTGGCTCATAAAATCTTTGGAGATAAACCCGCACTGAACGAATTGCTCGCCATTCCCACATACTCCGATAGTGCCCTGTTGCGGGTAACTGGTGTAGTAAAGCAAACGCAAAGCCACTCCCATCTCGATGCAGATTTCTACTTCTCTGGGTTAGAGCAGTTGCTTGAACCTATTACTACCTGGGCCACCAGCAACTTTACTTTTACTTACGTGAAAGTAAAGCCAGATGTGGATGTAGATCAATTGCTGGCAAAATTTCCTGCACTTATGGCTAAACATGGCGATGAAGAAAACCGCGCCATGGGCCGCCAGAAAATTTTGGGGTTGCAGCCATTGCAAAGCATTCATTTACACTCCACCCACCTCGACAATCTGTTTGAATTAGGGACGCGGGGAAGCATAACGTATGTATATCTTGCGGCAGCCATCGGCTTTTTAATTTTAATGCTGGCGGCTATCAATTTTATTAATCTCACTACGGCCAAAGCCTCGCAACGCGCGCGCGAAATTGGGGTACGAAAAACAGTGGGCGCCCATCGTAGTAATCTCATTCTGCAATTTATGGGCGAATCCATTGGTATTGCCCTGCTAGCTATGCTTCTGGGGTGTGCCCTGGTTTATTTGTCGTTGCCGTATTTCAACCATCTTGTTCAAAAAAATCTTTTCATCGGAAACCACAACTTTTTCTTTCTTATCAAAAGTTTAACAGCAATAACACTGGTTACAGGCTTTATAGCTGGTGCATACCCGGCCTTGGTCATTTCATCTTTCGATGCAATAAAAATTTTGAAAGACAAACACCTGCAGTTAGGTTCATCGCCTACTTTACGAAAAGGATTAATTGCCTTTCAATTTTCTATTTCGGTCATTCTTGTTTCAGGTACACTGGTAGTGCAGCACCAATTGAATTACATTCAAAACAAACCATTGGGTTTTAATGTGGCCGATAAGGTGATGGTGCCATTGCGCACAACCGAAGCTTCAACCGAATATGCCCGCTTGCGCGAAACTGTAAAAAACATATCCGGAGTAAAGGCTGTAACGGCTTCGTCTAACGCGCCCTCTACACCACCGGTAAGCGACTGGAGTTTTTATCCTACCGGAAAAACCGAAGCCGATGCTATAAATCATCTCATCGTCTCGGTAGATGAAAACTACTTCAAGATGTTATCTGTCCAACAAATAGCCGGACGAGATTTTGTGTTTCCGGCAGATGGAAGGCGTGCTGCCAATGTTCCGCAAAAGGCAATTGTAAACCAGGCTAGTTTAACTAAGATGGGTGTTCCGGTGGATCAGGCTGTTGGAACACAATTAAAATTTTCTAACAGCGAATCACTTTTCGAAATTATTGGGGTGGTGGAAGACTTCCACCAATTCTCGTTACACAAGCAGATTGAACCTATGATTTTTCTGGCATCAATCGATTCAGCCGCCTTCCGGCAGATGGTGGTGGCGATAGATAAAATGAGCGCTGAAGATACCATAATGAAAATACAAACTGCCTGGAAAGAACTTGTGCCCGACACGCCCTTCGAAAAAGAAATGTTAAGCGAAAGTGTGGGCCGGCAGTATGAAAGCGACCGTAACATGTCGGCCCTGGTGCTGGGTTCTACCTTGTTAGCAGTAATCATTTCTTGTCTGGGCTTATATGGCCTGTCGGTTTTCTTGGCTGAAAAACGGTTGAAAGAAATTGGCGTTCGTAAGGTATTGGGGGCAGCGGTAAACCAGATAGTATTCATGCTCATGCTGGAGTTTCTGAAAACTGTGGCGATCGCATTGGCTATTGGTATTCCTATAAGTTATTTTTTAATGCAGCAATGGCTGGCAAATTTTGCTTACCGCGATAATCCTGGAGCCGGGCTGTTTCTGGTGGCCACATGTTTGTGTACAACGGTATCGCTGCTTACGGTCTTATACGAATCGTTGAAAGCTGCAGGATCCAACCCGGTTAATAGCCTTAAATCCGATTAGCAAGATTAAAATCCATGCCCATTTGGTTTGTGTTCTCATAAGCCTTAAAGGTTAAATTTATCAGTGTGTAATTATTCGCAGCGGGGTGTTACTAATTCCCCCAAACGAATTCTCATGAGATCAAAACCCGCTGTTAAAAAAACAAAATTTCAGGAGTGGCGCGAGTCGATTGTGTTTGCCGTAGTAGTAGCCACACTGTTTCGTTGGTCGTTGGCCGAGGCTTTTGTAATCCCAACCGGCTCCATGGAAAACTCCATGTTGGTAGGGGATTATCTATGGGTAAGTAAAATTCATTACGGCTCGCGCACACCCCGCACGCCTTTGCAAATTCCACTCACCCACCAAAAAATCTGGGGCACCGAAATCCCTTCTTATCTGGATTGGATTGAACTGCCTTCGTACCGCTTGCCGGGTTTACGCAAAGTAAAACGCGGTGAGCCTGTGGTGTTTAACACCCCTAAAGATTTACTCGACCCCACTGAAAGGCCGGCTGATCTGAAAACCTACCTCGTAAAACGGTGTGTAGCTATTGGTGGCGATGTGGTTCAAATCAAAAATCAACAAGTGTATGTCAATGGCGAGCCGATGATCAATCCTCCGGGTATGAAATTCCGGTATCAGGTAGTAACCAAAGAAGAATTGCAACCGCGGGCGCTGGATCGGTTAGGGTTAGATAGCGAAGACTTTTGGTTGCTGGGTAAAACCAATGATGGCAAAGCTGTTTACAGCATGTTGCTTACACAAGAGCAAGTAGAAGCCGTAAACACAGCTCCTTATAAAGTTTCGGTAAGCGCGGCTTCCGATGATCAGGGTGGCTTTCCGCTTTTCCCGGCCATGATGAACAACACCTGGACCTTAAATAATTACGGGCCGCTAACTATTCCACACAAAGGAATGACGATACCCGTTAATGATTCTACCTTGAATTTTTATGGGGAGTTTATTGAAAAGTATGAAGGACATTCATCGGTTAAAATCACCAATGGAACCTTAGAGATTGCCGGCAATCCAACAAACCAATATACCTTTCGGCAAGACTATTATTTTATGATGGGCGATAGCCGCGATAATTCTATCGACTCGCGCTATTGGGGCTTAGTGCCCGAAGATCATATTTTGGGCAAGCCATTGTTTATCTGGTTTTCAGTAAATAAAGACGGGAAGTGGTTGAATAAAATCAGGTGGGAGCGATTAGGTAAAATGATTGAATGACCTCACTCCGCCTTTTCCCTCGCTACCCGCGAGGAATTAAAACTAAACGCTTATCCTAATTCGCATTCTCGAAATAATCCACTCGGCTACCATTAAATTAGGTACCCAACACAGCCAGGCAATTACGCGGTAGGCTTCAATAAAATCGAATTGCGCTACTTGACCAAGCGGCAAGTAAACGCGTAGTGTTACCGCGGCCCATGTTAGTGCGTAGCTGCGAATCATCCACGCCTGGTGTTGACTGATTTGCTTTTGCCGGATAGCAAGAAATGCTTTTGTAGTAGTAAAGAGCCATGAAACAGCCAACCCACCAAAACCCAATCCAGCAATCCATCCGCCTGTAGCATGAAAGGCGAGATAAAATGCTGCACTACCGCTCAGCAAACATACTGCTACATAAATTTTACCCACCAGGTGATGTGTGCTTACATACTTTTGCCTGAGGCGGGCACTGAATTGAGACCAACCCGTAAGCAAAGCAATCCCTCCAAAAATAATGTGTTGATAGAAGGCTACATTCCACAGGGTATTGGAAAGCAACTCATCTGACTTAGTGAAAAGCAAGCCAAACTTACCCTGCACGGCCAGGTAAACGAGCGGGTAAACACCAACCCCCAGAGAAAGGAACGCAAACAAAATCCATTTTGTGGTTTTCATGCCAGCCAGTTATAAGCAATTGAAAGGTAGTAACTGTGCGCATACCATTCACTAAAAAGCTCCACTTTTAAAGTTCGCTGGTAGCGCGGCAAAACCGTTTAGCAAAAAGCTATTTCCGTTTAATTTCTTTTGCTCAAATTGCCTCACAAAAAAATCCCATTTCCAATTATGAAAAAATTATTCTGCTGGGTGCCGGTATTCCTGTTTTTAATAGCTCCGGTTCATGCACAGGACTATCTCAATCATGCGCAGCTATCACAAAAATTAAAAAGCCTCGAAGCAGGCTCGGGTGGGCTGGCCAAACTTCAATCTATAACCAAAACTGCTGGCGGTAAAGACATTTGGCTAATGGAAATTGGTAGCGGAGATCGCGCCTCGCATCCGGCTATTGCCGTAGTTGGTGGAATTGAAGGGTCTTTACTTATCAGTCAGCAACTGGCGGTTGGCTTTATCGAAAAACTTTTAGCCGCCTCCAAAACGGATAGCGTGAAAAACCTTTTGGCTACCACCACCTTTTATGTGTACCCCGCTATGAGCCCCGATGCGAGCGAGCAATATTTTGCTGCCCTCAAGTACGAGCGCAGCGGCAACGCTACCGCCACAGACGATGACCGCGATGGCCGTATAAATGAAGATCCGTTTGAAGACCTGAATGGCGATGGTATTATCACTGTAATGCGCGTGGAAGATGTTACCGGTAGATATAAAACTCACCCGGCCGATGCGTGGATTATGGTGTTGGCCAACAAAGAGAAAGGCGAACGCGGCACCCACGAACTTTATACCGAGGGTATTGACAACGATAAAGACAAATTATTTAATGAAGATGGCGAAGGCGGCATTCACTTCAATAAAAGTCTTACGTTCGACCCGCCCTATTTCGCAGCCGGTGCAGGCGAGCATCCGGTTTCGGAGTTAGAAAACCGTGCCCTGCTTAACCTATTGCACGATCAACCCAATGTGTTTGCTGTTGTTTCGTTTGGCCCGGCAAATAACTTAGCCGAACCCTGGAAGTTTGAGCGCAGCAAAACAACCGCGCGGGTGCTTACCGGTATTTTGGAAAGCGATGCACGGTTTAATAAGATGGTAAGTGATCTTTATAAAAAATCGGTAAACGCCAAAGATGCTCCGGCTGCTGCCCCAGCCAAAGGAGATTTTGTACAATGGGCGTACTTTCACTATGCCCGTTTAAGTTTTAGTACTCCGGGTTGGTGGGCTCCCAAGTTTGAGATTCCCAAAGACTCGGCTTCGGCTAAGAAGTACAAAGCCAACGAAGACAAAAATACCGATGTGGACTTTTTGCGCTGGGCCGAAAAAGAAGGGCTGGATGTTTTTGTGCCCTGGAAAAAAATCAACCATCCGGATTTTCCTGGCAAGGTTGTAGAGGTGGGCGGCTTTAAACCATTTGTAAGAACCAACCCGCCCGCCAAAGCCATCGATAAAGCTACTACCGACCACACGCACTTTTTGGTAGCGTTGGCCAATAGCAAGCCAGAGCTTGAGTTGTTGAATCAAAAAACCGAATCGCTGGGCGATGGCATCAGTCGCATAACTGTAACGGTACACAACAAAGGGCTGCTTCCGGCCGTGGCCGAGATTGCTGCGCGCAACTACTGGGTAAAGTTGATTAACGTTTCGCTTACCCTTACAAAAGATCAGGCATTGGTAAGTGGCAACCGCGTTGTAGTACTCAACAACCTGCAGCCGGGCGAAAGCCAGGAAGTAAGTTGGTTGGTAAAAGGCAAAGGCACTGTGGTGTTGGATGCAGGTGCCCCACAAACCGGGTTCAAGAAAATCAACATCACACTTTAACTTTAGTACGTTATGAAGCAGTTAAAAAATATTTTCATTCTTCTGATTATAATTTGTGGTGCATCCGCCCAGGCCCAGGAAGCCAGCGGAGTGTTTCGTGCAGCCGGTACCCCCGAAACTCCAAAGGTGGCGATTAGCTGGAACCGCTACTACAACTACGAAGGCATTACCGACATCTGTAAAAAAATTGCTGCAGCCCATCCGCAATTAGCCAAACTTTCTACCATTGGTAAAAGTTCGCAAGGGCGCGATATGTGGTTGCTTACCATTACCGATTTTAATAAAGGAAAAGCCGAAAGCAAACCGGGCTTCTATTTGGATGGCAACATCCACAGCAATGAAATACAAGGCACCGAAATGGCGCTTTACACAGCCTGGTACTTAACTGAAACGTTTAAAGACGTTGCCTACATAAAGGAAATGCTTGCCGATCGGGTATTTTATATTGTGCCAACCATTAACCCCGATGCCCGCGATAACTACATGAAAGCCCCCAACAACCCCAACAGCCCCCGCTCAGGCATGGTGCCGGTAGATAACGATCGCGATGGTAAAGTGAACGAAGATGGTTTTGACGACCTCGACAACGATGGTCACATTACGCAAATGATTCGCAAGAGCCCCACGGGAAGATTTATCAAAGACCCAAATTACCCGGGCCGCCTGATGCAAGCCAAAAACGATGAGCTGGGGGAGTATGAAATTTTAGGATATGAAGGCATAGACAACGATGGCGATGGCCGTGTAAACGAAGATGGCGAAGGTTTCTATGATCCCAATCGCGATTGGGGTTGGAAATGGCAACCCAACCCCATTCAGGGCGGTGCGTATAAATATCCGTTCTCGATTATCGAAAACAGAAACGTGCGCGATTTTGTAATGGCCCATCCAAACATTGCCGGAGCACAGAGTTTCCATAACAGCGGGGGCATGATTTTGCGCGGCCCCGGTGCCGAAGAAGATGCCAGCACCTACAATGCAGAAGACTCGCGCATCTACGATGCCATTGGCAAAAAGGGCGAGCAGATGATTCCCGGTTATCGGTATATGATTGTCTATCGCGATTTATACTCGGTGTTTGGTGGTGAGTTGGATTGGTTTTATGGAGGCCGCGGTATCTACACGTTTACCAACGAGTTGTTTACCTCGTATCTTTATTTTAACCGCGCCAGCTCGCGGGGCGATAACGGAGCCCCGGAAGAACCGTATGAGTTTAATCAAAGCCTGCTGTTTGGCGATGCGCTTGTGCCCTGGAAAGAATACAACCATCCGCAATACGGAAAAATTGAGGTGGGTGGATTTAAAAAGAATTATACACGAGCCGACCCGGGCTTTCTGTTAGAAAGCGATGCACACCGCAACATGTCGTTTTGCTTGTACCATGCTTACCACATGCCCAAGCTAAGTGTGGAAGAAATTTCTGAAAAGAATTTAGGCAATGGGCTTACTGAAGTAACGGCTGTAATAAAGAACGGGCGCATGATGCCCACCCATGCCAGCCAGGACTTGAAATATAAAATTGAACGCCCCGATTATATTTCCATTGAAGGTGCCAGTGTGGTTGCCGGCATGGTTGTAGAAAACCGCGACCTGAACCTTACCACCGAACAAAAAAATAATCCGGCTGTACTGGAAGTAAGCAACATACCGGGGTTGGGGTCGGTAACGGTGCGGTGGATAATTAAAACTGCTAAAAGCTATACCATAAAAGTGGATAGCCGCAAAGGCGGCACCGCCACCAAACAGAAATAGATTTTATCGGGCTGGCAATCTATTTTAGTGGTAGATTGTCAGCCTCAACTAAAGGTGTTATGCGGATCCGAAAAGAAGTTGCTAACTGGAACATAAACCTGTTTATAAAAACCACCTTGATTTTATTGGTGGTTTTAAACGGGTTGCTGTTTTTCATTAATTATCTGAGCGGACAGCCTCCCTTTGAATACTTTATGGTAAGTTGGGTAGTAGCATTTTTGCAGCCGGTATTGCTTGCTTCCGTCTTCGCCTACAACGCCCGCAAGGTTCTTCTTTTTGTAAACGATTATCAGCCTATCGACTCTTTTAGAGAAAAGCTGAACACTGTTATACTCGGCAACGGTACACAAATTGAAAGCGCAGACGCAACTCAAACCACCTACATTGCAACCGGTTGGTTTTATCGTTTGTTCAGTCTATGGGGTCGAACCGAAGTGGTTAGGGTGCAGTGGGGTGATCAGGTTGTAATAGAAGGCCAGGGCCGGTTGATATCCCAAATTGAAGATTCACTTACGTGGAATAAAATGTTCCACACCAGCCCGGTTAAAGTTTAGGCGCCAGCCACAAAAATCCGGCAGCCACTAAAAACAAAATAAAAAACCAAAGCGAAGAAATTTTGTGCGCTGGCTGGTTGTGTGCTTCGCCTGGCAAGGTAACGGTGTGTGCAGCCTCACCTGTTTTTGATTGGCTGGTGTAATTCAGGTTTTGCAATGTGGTGCTTCTTAGCGCTTGCCAGGCATTCGGCTTGGATACATAAAAGCCAGCGGCTGCAGAATCTGCCGATGTAACGGCATGCCACCCGGATTGGGTTGTCCAGAAAGTTGTTGTCCAATAGCCATCTATTACGGCATCTTCCCGTAAAGGAAGCGCAATACTGTCCAATGCTACTTCGGGCAGCGCGTGCGATGAAATTACATTCAGTTCGATGGGTTCGTTCGGGTAAATCGGAAAATCATTCTCGATTTGAATTTTGGTAGCGACTGCATTTGTACGGGCCAGGGTTTCCACTACGGGTGTCCAGATTGCGGCATACACCTCCGGTTCTCCTTGAGCAAGTAACGCATAGGTTTCTTGCAACAATTGCACCCCCATTTTTCCAACACCAGCTATTTTGTACCCGCTTACCGTACGATTTGCCGTTGCAATAATAGGATACAAGTTGTTTTTCATGTGGCCGGCAACGGCTGGCAATACAATTTCTTTACCCTCTACCCGCACCCGGGCGGTGTCACTCGCATAAGCAATCGGCTCAAAGCCGGCAAATGGTTTTTGTAATTCATCGTTGGTACAAAGCCACAACAACCCGAGGCCTTCGCTCACAGCACGCTCTACCGCACCTTGATCCGCTTTTGTTAATGCCGCTTCGTTCGCAAGTACTACCAGATCAAACTCGCGCAACAACTCAGGCGTAATTCTATTTAAAGTACGTGCAGCCCCGTTGCCAAACTCTGTGTGGTAATTGGTAGCAGAAACCTGCGTACGCACAGCTACATAGTTACCCTGCTCAATAAGGTGATTTTTTAAATAGCGGGTTTCGGCCGAGGGGTAGGACTGTAGCACAAGCACAGCCAGCGACCGGGTAGGTAAAACCTCTATTGGTAAAATGTCATTCGTGTTTGTTGCACTTGCCTTTATTGAAAATAAAAACATGCCCGTTTGCTGCGCCTTAAATGAAAGCCTGAATGGCTGAGTTCCGCTTTCCAATCTCACAGAATCTACTGCTCCACCTGGCCCTAGTAAATGCAACATGGTCGCCTCGCCTCGCCACAAGCCCGTAAGTGTGGTTTTTCTGTTTGCAAAAATCTTTACGGGTTTATTCAGATTTACAATGCCCTCCGGTTTTTTCCCTTTTACAAATTCAAAATCAGAATTCGGCAGGGCCCACTTTGGTAAGCCATCGCCCATCACAATTCGTATGCGACTCGCATAAGCAGGAAGCTCATTTACGGAATTTAATCTTGCCGCACTTTTATACGGAGCAGCTTCCGGCACCAGTAGAATTTGTAAGTCGGGGCGCTGCGCCAGCACGCTGTCAACCTGGACCGCAAGATAATTTTGAGTTAGTAGCAACACTCCATTCATTACAGCATTGCTGCGTACAGCAGGTTGCAGCAGATAAAATAATACACTCAACACCAACAACACTACGGCCACAAGCCGGGCGGCCAAAAGTTTAGCCTTACGTTTTATTTCCAGCACTGTAAATAAAAAGAGCAACACAAGGCTTACTCCAACCAATAGCGCAGGGGCAAATATGGGTTCCAGTTGCACCATGCTACTCGTTTACCAGATTTAGTAAAAACTGTTGCTGCAACGGATGCTGGGCACTGCCTTTTAATGAAGGTGTAGCCGGAGCAGGCGGTACAAGCTGCCAAAAAATTTGTCGTAGTGTCAGCCATATACTTCGTGGAGTTTCTCTATCCGGTACTTCTTCTGTAACAACTTTTAGCAGCGACAATCCTTCCAGGTATTTTCCCGGATGTTCCAACGCAGCCGTAGCCAATTCAACTCCGGCACTTCTTAGAATATTTTTTTGCACAAGCGTAGGCGAGGCTTCACTTTCCAAAAGCTGTTCTATCAGTTGCTGCGCCTGGCGAATGGCCGGATAAGCAGTAGCGCTGGTGGTGCGCGAGGTGGTTGTACCGGATTTGATTTCTGTCAGATCGCCACTCAACCGCTTCTCTTCCTTCAGGGGTGGAGGATCGAACCCGGTGCGGTGTACATAAATCCGCGAGTCGTTGCTGATCTCTTTTAAAAGTTTCAAAGCCGTATATTGATACGGTAATGACTTCTCCGGTTCGTATAACCGCAGGTGCAATTCGGCATCCCACATTACCGTAAGCGCGGCCTTCAGTTTGGTGCGCATCGATTCAATAAAAAAAGTAGCCACTTCGCCATCATCGTGCTGATGTGCAAAGGCGGCCAGTGGATCATGGTCTTTTTCTGTACCGCTTTTATGATCATGAGGTGCTGCCTTCTTTTGTTCTACCAGATTATGTTCGTTCTCGGTATCGTGCTGATGGCCGAAGCGTTTCGCAACATCTTCGGCCGTTGCATCCTGATCGTCTTCAAATGAAATTGCCGCTCCCCCAATCTGGTCCTCAAACTCTTCGCCCATAAATTGGCCATAGCGTAGCCGCAATACTTTCTGATCGTACCCCAACTCGTTGCTGGTTGCTTTAAATTGTTGTGCCGAAATCTTTTTCTTCTCTTTCAACAGTTTTTCTGTATCAATAATAATCTGCCGCTGACTGCGAAAATATTCTGGCATCAGATCTACACCCAGCCCGTCTTCATCTACCGCCTGGTAGTGTGCTGTGTCCTGAACCGCAATAAAAAATGTTTCGGTACGATTGTAGTTGGCGGTGGGGAGTTGGTTATCGCGCGCCTCCACATAAAAGTAGAGTTCATCGCCCGGTTCCAGGCCCAATGCGCTTAGGTTCAAAGTAAGCTGGGCCTCCACTTGCTTACCAGAAATAATTGCTGGCGAATTAAAGCGCAGCTTTTCTTCTCTGAATTTTACCGACTCACCACTGCCCTTGCTTACGGTGGCTATTAGCTGAGCATCGGTCAACCCATAGTCATCGCGCAAGCTTGCTTTTACAGGAACCGACCAGGAGTCTTTCTGGGTAAGCCGGGTAAACTGTTGCAGGTTGGTAACTTCTATTTGTGGCGGCTGATCTTTAATTACCTCAATCTTAAAAAAGTCTGAGTACACCGTTTTATTTGAGGTTTGCCAGGCCAGTTGGTAGAAGCCGGATTCTGAAAAAGTTCGTGTGGTAATGGATAGTTCGTTTTGTTGGGTTAGCAAAACGGAGTCGCGGCCCGACACCACAAGCCATGCAGTTGCAGGTGCCGAAAATTTTGCCTGCCACATAACTGTACTGCCCTGCGGAACCATCAGGTTTGCGTCTTGCGCTTTGCGCGATGCAAGGCCCGTATAGGCCGGTGGGGTAATCACTACTTCGAGCGATAGAAGCCGGGCGGACTGCGGCTCCGCATCAACGGGTTGAATTTGATTTGCTAACTCAGTCGCGGCTTTTCCTGTTGAAGACCGAAAGGCCATTAACGCTGAGCTGATTACTGTACTGCACAGCAGAATAATAGCTGCTACCCGTAGCTGATGCGGAACTTTTATGTCGGGGTAAATTTTTTGCAATTGGGTTTGAACCCGGGCCAACTGAATTTTTTGAATCGGGTTGAGTAGCGCCTCCTCTTGCAACAACAAATCGGCACTAGCTTGCAATTGCGGATACCTGTTGTTGAGGTGATGAACAAGGAATGGTGCCGGTGGCCCTAATAGTTTTGTTCGCTTTGTTGCCAGCAGCGCGGCAACAAGCACTGCGGCAGTCGTTAAACAAATCTTTCCAATTTCATCAGTTGTTATCCAGCCTGAAATTGCCCACGTTAGAACTCCCGCTGCAAGCACCAACAGCACCACCTCGCTACCCCGCAAAAATGTATAGCGGGCGCTAAGTTTTTTCAATAAGCGCTCCGGTCTGTTCATTGTTTTCTTACAAAAGCCACCACGCGTTCTACACTAAGCACAAGCAAAAAGAAAATTAATATAGCAGCGTTGTTTCCGGCATCAACTACCGAACTCATTGCAACTTCGGTTTTGTTTAGAAAAGCTGCGGGCAGGCTACGGTTATCCGGAATAGCGGCTTGCCGGGTTATATCTTTGGTAAGCAAAGCTGCTAACCTAATTGTTAAATCGTTTTGAAGCGCAGCATCCAGCGTAAAGGCTTTTGGCAATTGCCATTGCGTTGCCGACCGCGGTTGAAGCAACATACCCGAAGCAGGAGTTGTGTAAATAATTTTTGCCGCGGTTTCAGGAGTTGGTTTATCCGAGAGCCAGATCAGCCAATCGGCCGCAGGGTGAAGTTCTGTTGTTACATTTATTTTTATAGGTAGTGTGGCTATGGATTTGAGGGCTGCAGTTACAATTCTTGCTTCCGTCTCATATCCTTTGTCCGCAACCAGACTTATCTGAATCGGGCGCGGGGTTGGCAACGAATCGGGCAGCATGCTCACCGCTTCGGATTCAAAATAGGTTCGCGTGGCGGATGTGAACACAGTACGAACAAGTTTGGTGTTTTCTTTTTCAACACCATAGATACTTAGTTTGCGGGGCTCCAGTTCAAACACCTGCCAGTCGATATGTGCCCCCAGTGGCTGCAATTCCCCTTTAAACTCAGTCAGCAACCCAGTTGACAACACTACCGCATGTTGCAGATGTTGCGTGCGTAATTGCTCAATTGCCTGCCAATTATTTTTTGAACTGAGCGCTCCAGAATTATTTTTTTTTGGAAACCCGGATTCCAACCAACGCCATTCATACCCTTTGGCTACCAGGCTATCGGCCAAAGCCATGGCGCGCGTGTTCTGCAAAAGATCGCGATCGACTACAACCCATGCCTGGCGTTCGGTGTTTTTCCAGAATAGCCCCGCCAACAGCAGTACCAATAAAATAAGCAGCAACAACCGCAAGGCGAGCAAAAGCAATTCATTCAGTTTTATACCCCTAAACTGTTGCGAGGTTGTTTCGCGCAGGTGGCGCAGACTTCCTACCGGCACCACACGGCCTTCTTTACGGCTTAGCAAATGAATAGCCACCGGCACTGCAAGTGCTGCCAAACCCCAAAGCCACGCAGGTTGTGTAAATTGAATCATCGTACCAACCGCTTACGGGTAACTAAAAAATCGCGTAACACTTTTTCTGCACCTGCTTCCATATTCACTACATGGTAGTTGATTTGCTTTTCCAGCATCCAGGCGCGGGTTTGTTGTAGCCACTCTGCTACACGCGCAGTATATTCCTTGCGTTGCACCTGCGTATTAACTTTTGTGCGCGCTTTTGTTTCCAGGTCTTCGAACGTAAGCGACTCTTCGTAGTTTAGCGCTTGTTCTTGTTGCCCCACCAGATGAAAAACAACAACTTCGTTGCGCGGGGTTTTTAGGCGTGCCACGAAGCGTAGCAGGTCGCCTGCATGGTCATACATATCAGTAAAAAATACAATCATCTCTTTACCGTGATGATCAAACAATTGTTCTTCACCTGAATTTTCCCAGCGTCCTTCACCCTGCACGTTTATTAACTCCACCAAAAAGCGCATGAACTGCTGCTGCTCAAATCGGGGAAGCAATACGCGCAGGTGTTGATCATTAACCGCAAACAATCCGAATGTATCGCTTTGTTTACGGGCCAGGTGGGCCAATGCCGCAATCATTACTTTGGCATGCTGTAGTTTGCTCAGCCCCTTTTCGGCATACGCCATCGAGCGGCTGGCATCTACCATAAACTTTACGGTAATATTGGTTTCAATTTCTGCTTCCTTGATGTAGTACCGCTCGCTGCGTGCAAACATCTTCCAATCAAGCTGGCGCAAGTCATCGCCCGGTTGGTAATTCCGATACTGACTAAACTCCTGCCCCGCACCTACCGACTGGCTTTTGTTGCTGCCACTCATAAAACCTTCTACTATTACGCGCGCCACCAACTCCAACCCGCTAACCGTATTGAGTACAGAAGGATTGAGAAGTTCTTTTACGCGTGCGTCAATCATCGCTTATTGAATTTTATCGGCTGTAATGGTTTCCAGCAATTGCTTCGTTACTTCATCAGAAGTAATACCCTCGGCCTCGGCTTTAAAATTTACCAGAACGCGATGACGCAACACCGGGTACGCCACATGCTTAATGTCTTCCTGGGTTACGGCTAATCTTCCCTGCAATAAGGCTCTGGCCTTGGCCGTAAGAATCATAGCCTGACCTGCGCGTGGACCCGCACCCCAACGCACCCAATCCCGCACATATTTTACCGATGTTTCTTTAGGCCGGGTTGCGCGAACCAGTTCACTCACCCAACCTATTAAGGCTGCGTTGATGTGCACATCGCGCACAATCTTCTGCGCTTCCAGAATTTGTGGGCCCTCCATTGCCTTTTCAATTGCGGCCCCCTTGCGACCCGTGGTTCCGGCAAGAATAGCACGCTCTTCTTCGGCTGTGGGGTAACTTACTTTAATGAAAAGCAGGAAGCGATCGAGTTGCGCTTCCGGCAACGGAAATGTGCCCGCTTGTTCTATCGGGTTTTGTGTGGCAAGAATAAAGAAGGGCCGATCGAGCGGATAGGTTACACCGCCATAGGTAACTTCAAACTCCTGCATGGCTTCGAGCAATGCGGATTGTGTTTTGGGTGAGGTGCGGTTGATTTCATCGGCCAGAATAATATTGGCGAAAATCGGCCCCTTGTTGAATTTGAAAACCCGTTTGCCGGTACCATGATCTTCTTCCAGGATTTCGGTTCCGATTATATCGGTTGGCATTAAGTCGGGTGTAAACTGAATGCGCTTAAACTTTAAGTCTATGGCCTCGCTGAGCGAACGGATCATAAGCGTTTTGGCAAGGCCCGGTACGCCTTCCAGCAACCCATGACCGCCCGCCAGAAACGTGATCAACAACTGATCAATAATTTCTTCCTGCCCAACAATGGCTTTGTGAATTTCTTTTTTCAGTCGGGCTAACCCGGCAATTATTTCTTCCACTGATTTTTCGGCTGTGCTTATTTCCTGATTCATGATTAACTGGTCAATGCATACATAATGATATTCACGCTAAAGCGCGTGTTGTCTATTTTATAAAACCGTTTGTTCCTGAAATCATAATCCCACTCGCAGCCATAATCTTTGTTGCTGTATAAAACCCCAATCCGGTTTTTAACTTCGATGGCTTTCAGGTAATCGTGTACAATATCATCGCCCCAGCCGTTGAGTTCTTGTGCGGTAGTGGGGGGGCCATCAAACTTAAAGAAGGCAGAGTAGAGCGGATGGGTATTCGGAATTTTTTTCAAGGCACCGATGCCAAAGGTGCGCTCCATTTCTGCTTCAAACGATTTGGCAAAAAGCCCGTCTATATCGTGGTTGCAATCATCTACCAACACAAAGCCGCCATTCTCTACATATTTTTTAAAGTTGGCTCGCTCCTGGGTAGTAAACTCTACCAACTTGTGGCCGCTGAGGTAACAGAACGGGCACCTGAAAATGTCATCGCTGGAAAGCGAAACAATATTTTCATTGGTGTCTATCTTCAGGGTTGTGTATTCAATAAGCGAGTTAAGCACATTTACGGGCATGCGCTGGTCCACATCCCAATCGCCCGACTCGTATTGCAGCCGTGTAAAGAAGAACTTATTGCCCGAGGTTGGTTTCATTGCTTTCCCAACTTGCAATTTTATATTTTAAACGCTCAGATAACTACCCGAAGCCTACATTTATATAAACGGAAAACTTTTAGCCACCGGTTGTAAAAAAACCAAACCCCGAAATCGGTTCCGGGGTTTGGCAGGAATAACAACGTATTACTTACGCGTAATTACACTGCATCCGATAAACTGGAAAACGTAAAGTCCCTCACCTTTAACGGAGGCAACAAATAATTTTGGTTTGACTCTACACTCACGGTGCGCTCTACCTTACCCAACTCTTCCAGGTTGTTAAGCATAATAATCGGGCTCTCGTTAAAGCGAAAGTTTTTAATCGGGTATTGAATCTTACCGTTCTCGATATAAAATGTTCCATCGCGTGTAAGGCCGGTTAGCAGCAAGCTTTGCGGATCTACATCGCGGATGTACCACAGGCGGGTAACCAACACCCCTTTTTTAGTTCCGGCTATCAATTCTTCCAGCGATTTTGTTCCGCCCTCCATTATGGCCGCATCTGGGCCGGGCACGGCTTTTACACCTTTCTTTTCGGCCCAATAGCGCGAGTAGGAGAGATTCTTGATCACGCCCTTTTCTACCCACGAAATTTTTTCCTGCGGCCGGCCATCGCCATTCCAGGTGCTGGTGGGCAAATCGGGGTTTGACGGATCGGAATAAATATTTACCCGCTCATCCATTAACTTTTCGCCCAACCGCGTACCACCACCGGCTTTGCTTAAAAAACTCCGGCCTTCATCGGCTTGCCGCGCATCTAATCTGAAGAAGATATTTTCTAACAACACGGCTACTGCAGCCGGTTCCAGAATTACTGTGTATTTGCCCGGCTCAATGGCGCGCGCCTTTACAGACTTAATGGCTTTGTCGGTAGCAATCTGTGTAGCCTTTTTTGTATCGAGTTTAGCAATATCGTTATAGCCGCGCGTAGCATAGCCCGAGCCCGTGCCGTCTTTGGTGCGCACCGTAACCGAAAAGTTAGTATTGGTAGCAGTGTTGTAGGCAAACAACCCCTTGCTGTTCATCATGGCATTAAAGCCGGCATTGTCTTCCAGAAATCCGGCAGCTTCGGCTCCGGCATCTTTGGCAACCTTAATACTTTGTTCTACTAAGTCCGATCGCAATTTGGGTGTTATTGCGGCCGTAGCCGGAATATAGGTCTTCGATTCGGCATAGGTTTGCGGACCTAAGAAAGGAACGTATTCCGGATTTTCCGGTGCGAGGCGCGCAAGCTCTTCGGAGCGTTCCACTACTTTCTTTAGCGAAGCATCGTCAAATTCGTTAATGGTTGCAATTCCTAATTTTTTACCAAAGGCAGAAGAAACCACAAGCTGATGTTGGCTTATTCTTCCGCTGGTACTTACCGCATTGCGTGCGTAGCGAATGTTACCACTGTCGGTACCGCTCAGGTTAACCTCGCATTCGTCTGCTTTTGAATAGCTCAGCACTTTCTTTAATAAAGCCTGGGCTTCGTCTTTACTTATGATGGGCATATTATCCTATGTTTCGGGCGGTGTTAATTACGTTTACTCCATTAAAGCGGGCTGTAGATGAGCCGTGCGATACAGCATTGCTTTGGGGTGGTTGGCCTTTCCCATCACCAAAGGCTCCGCCTAAGCGGTAATCATTTGCATCGGCAATAGCCACACACGAATTCCAAAACTCTTGCGAGTTGGCCTGGTACGCAACGTCTTTCAGCATGCCTGCGATTTTTCCGTTTTTAATTTCATAAAACAACTGGCCGCCAAACTGAAAGTTATAGCGTTGCTGATCGATCGAAAAAGAACCATCGCCAATAATGTAAATGCCCTTCTCTACATCTTTAATCAGATCATTCACGCTCTTGCCATCTTTACCGGGTTGCAGCGAAATGTTTGGCATGCGTTGAAATTGAACACTGCCCCAGTTATCGGCATAACAACACCCTTGCGATGCATTTAATTTAAGTATGTGAGCCTGATCTCGTATAGCTTGGTAGTTTACCAGAATTCCATCTTTGATAATATCCCACTGCCCGCATTGTACACCCTCGTCATCATACCCTACAGCCCCCAACGAACCAACCTGAGTTTTATCGGCAACAATGTTTACAATGTTACTTCCGTAGTTGAATTTCTTCGACTCCCACTTATCCAGCGTAAGGAAACTGGTTCCGGCAAAGTTGGCTTCGTAGCCCAACACCCGATCCAGTTCAGTCGGGTGGCCGGTTGATTCGTGAATGGTTAACCACAAATGCGAAGGATCGAGAATAAGATCGTACTTGCCGGCTTCAACCGATTTTGCTTTTAACTTTTCCCCTGCCTGGGCACCTCCTGCTTTGGCATCTTCCAGCATATCGTACCGGCCTTTGTAAAGCGTAGTTACACTTTGAATTTTATCCTGCGGCCGAACGTCTAAGTATTCGTAACCCATGCCCATTGGGGCGCTGAGCGAATTGCGCGTTTCAAATTTTCCGGTAGCCGCATCAATCTTGGTAATAAAGAATGCCGGCCAGATGCGGTGAATGTCCTGGTCGATGTAGGAACCATCGGTTGACGCAAAATATTTTTGTTCATTAACGAGGAACAACAACGAAGTAATGTAGTTGGCCCCGCTTTGCATAGCCGCACTGTTTACGCCCAACAGCAAGTCAACTTTTTCTTTCATGGGCACTTCAAACGCATTTTTTTGAATAGGAGCTTTCCAGCTTACTTCGCCATACCCTTTTTGAGGCGCCAGGCGAACCGGTTCAGTTAGCAGGCGCGAGTTTTCTTTTGCAATAGCAACAGCCAACTCGGCTGCTTTGGCAATGCTGTCGTTATCCAGCTTGTCGGTTGCCGCAAACCCCCAACTGCCATTGGCTATTACGCGCACACCCATTCCATACGATTCGGTGTTAACAATGTTCTGTACTTTGTCTTCGCGGGTAATTACAAATTGATTGAGGTAGCGCCCAATGCGTACATCGGTGTAAGTGGCCCCTTTACTTCGCGCTGCATTGAGGGCCACATCGGCCATCCGTTTTTTTAATGCGGTATCCACCGGCTCCAGCGCTTTGGTCGGATCAATCGGATTTCCGATTACCGGAATGGCGGGAATCATGGATGCTGCCGCGCCCATTCCCGTTAGGTAAATAAAATCTCTACGTTTCAAGTGTATTGGGTTTTACGTGGTTTGTTAAGGACGAGCCAACAACAAAAAAGGTTTACGGTAAGTAGCACATTTTGATTTTCGGTTCAAAATATTTGTCCGGTTTTGAAACACAAAAATGAGGTCAGCGATGAATTGGAGCCTCTTCCTTTATTTGAAGGTGGCCCCATACGGGGCCAAAAAAAATAGCCTTGGAAAAATCTACAAACATGCGGCTCCTATGGAGCCTTATGTTGACTGATATTGAATCTGAAACTGTTAGTTCACATTCAGATACAATCTGAATAGCTTCGATAGAAGCTCCCTGTTTGTAGAAAAAATTCATCTTAAAAAATTGGCTCCAGCGGAGCCTCCTCCGTAAATCAAATTTTATTTTTTGATTTGATGAGACCGACTAAACAATGTTAATATTCTTTGAGCAGCAGGTCCCCTCGGGGCCTCGCATAAGAGATTTGGCGAGGCAAAAAAAAGAGGCTCTCTACTTTTGTGACAGCCTCTTTCTATTCGAACAAATTTCAGTTCTGCTTATACCGCATCCGATAAACTGGTAAACGTAAAGTCGCGGATTTTCATTGCCGGTATAAGCGAGCCGCCACCAAAGCCGCTTACCCGCATTTGCTTGCCCAGGGTTTCAAGATTGTTGAGCATAATAATCGGGCTTTCGTTAAAGCGGAAATTTTTAATGGGATGCTTGATCTTTCCATTTTCGATGTAGAACGTTCCATCGCGCGTAAGGCCGGTGTACAATAAAGTTTGTGGGTCCACCGCCCGAATGTACCAGAAGCGGGTTACCAATACGCCCTTCTTTGTGTCTTTGATCATGTCTTCGATAGAAGCAGTGCCGCCTTCCATAATCCGGTTAGCCGGTGCAGCTGTTGGTTCAACCCCTTTTTGTTGTGCCCAATAGCGGTCGTAGATCAGGTTCGATACCACCCCGTTTTTGAGCAGATCCATTTTCTTGCGAGGCATACCGGCTCCGCCTCCACCACCTCCGCCTCCAAAACCACCGCCACCTCCGCCTCCACCAGCAGCGGCCCAATTAGAAGCCGGCACTTCTTCGTTCCACGGGTCGGTGTAAATGTTTACCCGTTCGTCCACAATCTTTTCGCCCAGCTTGGTACCTCCGCCTTTCTTCGACATAAAGCTGCGGCCCTCATCGGCAGTGCGGGCATTAAAACCCATAAACATTAAGTTGATTAAATCGGCCGCTGCATTAGGCTCTAAAATTACGGTGTACTTGCCTGGCTCAATGGCTTTGGCATTGCGCGACTGCAATGCTTTTTCAATTGCAATTTGCGAAGCCTCGGCTGTGTTAAGTTTGCTTACATCGTTAAAGTTTCTTGCTACCCAGCCCGAGCCGGTGCCATCGTTCGAGCGCATGGTTACTGTAAAGTCAACCCCGGTAGAGCGGTTGTACGCAAACAACCCTTTGCTATTCATGATTGAATTAAAGCCGCGGTTATCTTCTAAAAAACCGGCAGCAGTAATATCCTTTTTAGTTGCCGGGCCAATGCTATCGGCTGCTGCCTGTGCACGGTACTCGGGTGTAATCTTGGCTGTAGCCTCCGAAAATGTTTTGGAGTCTGGGCCATAAGTTTGCGCACCGAGCGGCTCAACAAACTCCGGATTTTCAGGAGCGAGTTTGGCTAACTCCTCAGCTCGCCTCACCACTTTTTCAAGCGAGGCATCGTCAAACTCATTAATGGTTGCCGCGCCCGACTTCTTGCCGAAGTACACGCTTACGCCAAGACCAACGTTGCTGTCTTCGCCTGCCGTAGAAACACTGTTACGGGCATAGCGAATATTACCCCCGTCATTTCCGTTGAGTGTGGCTTCAATGCCATCTGCTTTTGAAAAGCCAATTACCTTTTCCAGGATTTTCTTTGCTTCTTCTTTTGAGAGTATCGCCATTTTAATTCAAAATTTAAAATTCAAAAATTACTATTCGGGATTCTGATTTCGGATTCAAGTTTTTAACTATTGAATCCGAAATTTTGAATCATATCGTTCTTCCGGTGTTAATCACATTTACGCCATTGAAACGGGCCGTGGCCGAGCCGTGCGACACAGCATTCGATTGGCTGGGCTGGCCTTTGCCATCATTAAAGGCACCGTTCAACCGATAGTCGCGCTCATCGCAAACTGCTACGCACGAGTTCCAGAACTCCTGCGTGTTGGCCTGGTAGGCTACATCTTTTAACATGCCTGCGATTTTCCCATTCTTGATTTCAAAGAAAAGCACCCCGCCAAATTGAAAGTTGTAGCGCTGCTGATCGATTGAGAACGATCCGTCTTTTACAATGTAAATTCCTTTATCAACACTGCTAATCATTTGCTCGGGGGTGAGTTGTTGCTTGCCCGGTTGTAACGATACGTTGGGCATGCGCTGAAACTGTACATCGCTCCAGCTTTGCGAATAGCAACAGCCGTGCGATTCTTTCTGGCCAAGAATACTTACCTGGTCGCGGATGGCCTGGTAGTTTACAAGAACACCGTCTTTAATTAAATCCCACTGCTTGCATTTAACGCCTTCATCGTCATAAGCAACCGCGCCCAGCGAGCCCACCTGAGTTTTATCGGCTACAAAGTTTACAATGTCGCTTCCAAATTTGAATTTCTTCGATTGCCACTTATCGAAGGTAAGAAAGCTGGTGCCGGCATAGTTGGCTTCGTACCCCAGCACCCGATCTAATTCGGTGGGGTGCCCAACCGACTCATGAATGGTTAACCACATGTGCGAGGGTTCCAGCACCAGGTCGTATTTCCCCGGCTCTACCGATTTGCCCGCAATCATTTGCTTGGCTTGTTCGGCAGCCATCGCTGCGTCTTCTACTATATCGTACGATTTGTTGTAGAGAATAATACCTCCCGGCCCTTGAATTTTATCTTCGGCTTTGCCATCCAGGTATTCATAACCCATGCCTACCGGGGCGCTAAATGCCGAGCGTGTTTTGAAAGACCCCGATTGCCGATCCACCATCGACACCTGAAAGTTGGGCCACGTGCGGTGCACATCCTGATCGATGTACGAACCTTCGGACGAAGCAAAATATTTTTGTTCGTTTACCAGAAAAATCAAACTGTTTACAAAGCTGGCTCCGTTATCCATTGCTTTCGCGTTGGCCGCCAACAGCAAATCCACTTTTTCCTTTACGGGAACCTCAAATCCGTTTTTAACAATCGGTGTTTTCCAGCTTACTTCTCCATACGATGGATTGGCCGCAAGCTTTACCGGCTCTTTCTGAAATTTGGAGTTGGCCTTCGCAATAGCCACTGCCCGCGCAGTTGCTTTCTTAATGCCATCAATGCTAACATCATTGGAAGCGCCAAAGCCCCAGGTGCCATTGGCAATTACACGCACACCCACCCCAAACGATTCGGTGTTGGTAATGCCTTGCACTTTGCGCTCGCGCGTTGTTACAAACTGGTTAAGGTAGCGGCCAATGCGTACATCGGTGTAGCTTGCCCCTAACGATTTGGCGGTGTTAAGGGCTACATCCGCCAATTGCTTCTTTTGCGTTACATCCATACCCGGTGTAAGCAACTCGGCAATGTCCACTTCGCGGCTAAAGCCGGTTAGCGGCAACATCATTGCGCCTGCACTTAAGCCCGCCATGTGAATAAAATCCCGTCTCTTCATTTTTTAGTAGTTAGTATTTAGTAACAAGTGTTTAGACTTTAAACCATGAGTTAATATCATAATTTCTTGCTACTTGTGTCTTACGTCTATATCGTTCTTCCGGTATTAATTACATTCACCCCGTTAAATCGCGAAGTGGAGCTTCCGTGCGATACTGCACTTACCTGCGAGGGCTGGCCCTTTCCATCGAAGAATGAGCCAAACATACGGTAATCTTTTTCATCGCACACTTTTACACAACTATTCCAAAATTCTTGTGTGTTGGATTGATAGGCTACATCGTTCAGCATCCCTGCAATCTGCCCGTTTTTAATTTCATAAAACACCGTGCCACCAAACTGAAAGTTGTAGCGTTGCTGATCGATCGAATAAGAACCTCTTCCGGCAATGTAGATTCCCTTCTCTACATCTTTAATCATTTGCGCTGCACTGTAGGGTTCTTTACCTGGTGCCAACGATACATTGGGCATTCGCTGAAATTGTACATCGCTCCATCCTTGTGCATAGCAACAGCCGTGCGATTCGTTTTGGCCCAGCATGTGCACCTGGTCGCGAATAGCCTGGAAGTTGACGAGGATACCATCTTTAATTAAATCCCACCGTTTGCACTTTACGCCTTCATCATCGTAGCCCACAGCCCCTAACGAACCCGGTTGGGTTTTATCGGCAAAGATGTTTACTTGTTTGCTTCCGTAATTAAAGGTTCCTGATTTAAGTTTCTCCAAAGAGGCAAAACTGGTACCGGCATAGTTGGCTTCGTACCCCAAAATCCGATCGAGCTCCAGCGGGTGGCCTACCGACTCATGTATGGTTAAGCCTAAATGATTTGGCTCCAACACAAGGTCATACTTGCCCGGCTCCACCGACTTGGCCGAAATCATTTCTTTAGCCTGGCGGGCGGCTGTGGCCGCGTCTTCTATTATATCGTAACTATTTCGATACAACACCATGCCCATGGGCGTTGGCAGCTTGTCTTCTGCTTTGGGTATCATGTATTCATAGCCCATTCCCATCGGGGCGCTCATCGCATCGCGCGATTTGAATTTGCCACTGGCCCGATCTGTAACGGAAACAGTAAACGTGGGCCAGATACGGTGCACATCCTGATCGATATAGGAGCCATCGGTGGAGGCAAAATATTTTTGCTCGTTAACCTGAAACAGATTGGAGTTAACAAAGCTGGCGCCATTGCTCAGTGCGGCCGCATTGGCAGCCAACAGCAAGTCTGCTTTTTCTGATACCGGCACTTCAAACGCATTTTTCACAATGGGTGTATTCCAGACTACTTCGCCATAAGCTGGCACGGGCGCAAGCTTAACCGGCTCCTTCTGAAATTTGGAGTTTGCTTTCGCTATTGCCAACGCTCTTTCTGTAGCTTTTTTTATTCCATCCGTAGTAACATCGTTGGTAGCGGCAAACCCCCAGGTGCCTTTAGCTATTACCCGAATGCCGGCACCAAACGATTCGGTGCTGGTTATTCCCTGTACCCGTTTTTCGCGGGTACTTATAAATTGATTCAGGTATCGCCCAATGCGCACATCGGCATAGGTAGCTCCGCCTGCTTTTGCTGTGTTCAGTGCTACATCGGCTAAAGCTTTTTTTTGTGTGTTGGTAAGTCTTACCTCCAACAGGGCTGCTTCTGCAATTGGATTGCCCCACACCGAGGCCGGCAAAAGTAAACCGCTTAATCCCAAACCTGATAGTTGTACAAAGTCTCTGCGCTTCACTTTTCAGATAATTTTAGTGGTACATCTCAATTTGAAATGTATAAAAAAGATAACATCTGAATAAAAAAATTTGCCAGAAAGTAAAATAGGCAGTACCAGCGGAAAAAATTCTGATTATCGGTTCGAATTTGCCCAGAGGTAGAAGTAGCTAAGTTTTTCTTCCTTGTTCATCAGCCATTCATTTACCTCAGTAGAATTGGCTGCTGCCATAATGTGATAACAAAATGCTTCGGTATGATTTTGCTTTACCAGTTCGCTAAAGAACGGAACGTAATTATCCCACCAGATGCTAAATGCTTGTTCGGCTTTTTTCTTTTTGGGCTTCTTTCGCTTATCGCGTAGTTCGCCCAATGTTTTGAAAAACTTTTCTGTATCGGCCACAAACCGTTGTTGCTCCGATTGTGCAGCTCCCTTATCGCGCAAAGCCTGATCTATTTGCCCCGAGGCAATTCCAAGAATAGAAAAGAACAGATCTGCGCTGGCCCATTCCGGGTCAGTTTTAGGATCGGGCACCGTTAAAAAAATCGTTTTGTTGTCATCGCTTGTTTTCTTATTGCCATAGAGCAGGTTTATTAGCACGGGTATGTTTTCTTCTGCCCGTGCACTGGTGTTCTCCAGCATCAGAAAAAAATACAACCCTAAGGCGGCTTTTGATTTGTGGTTTTTTTCGAGGTTGATTTTTGCTAATTGTAAATGACTACCTGGGTGATTAAAATTATGGCTGAGTGCCTGGATAAGTATTTGCTCGGCCTCGGTATAATTACCCAGCCTCGAAAGACTAATTGCATAATTAAACAGCAAGAGGTAATGGGTTGGAAACTCTTTGAGCGATTCCTTATAAAATGCAACCGATTCGGCCGTGCGACCGAGGTCGTCCAACGCGCTGCCTTTTAAGATTAAAGGATGTAGCCGGCTTTGTTGTGTTGCAAACGACAGACTAAGCTCCGCATACTTAAGAGCCTCCTGATGGTTGTTCAACGCACTGTAGCTAAACCCAATCTCGTAATAGATCAAAAACGATTTTGAGTCCATCGCGAGCGCCTTTTTATAGGTGTCGATGGCGGCCTCGTAGTCGCCCGCATCGTGTAGCTTTATTCCGGCTGAAATCAGCGAGTCAACCGATTGCGCCTGTAAAGCCCCCGCGTAAAGGCATAGCAGTAGGATTAGTTTCTTCATTTCTCAATTTTAAAATAAAAATAATCTTGAACAACCCGGTTACGGTATCTTATGTGTTTCTTTTACCTGGGCACAATGTTTTTAATTAGCTTTAGGTGTTAATGAGTAATAAAAAAATGAACCCTTACAACATTGCCATACTGGGTGGCGGAAATTTAGGAACCGCCATTGCCGAAGGACTTTTAAAAAGTGGCTTTGCCACACCTGCGCAGATTACAGTTACCCGAAGAAATGTAGAAAGACTTGCTTTGTTGAAAGAAGCCGGTGTTACTGTAACGAGCAACAACGCACAGGCCATACAGCAAGCCGAAGTAATTATTGTAGCCCTTAAACCCTATAATGTAAAAGAGGTATTAGAGGAATTGAAAAGCCACTTCGATGCCCGCAAGCAGCTTGTGATTAGTGTGGTTACCGGAGTTTCGCTGCGTGAATTTGATGCTATCTTACCAGCGGGCATTCCCATTTTCAGGGCCATGCCCAACACCGCCATTGCCATTCAGGAATCTATTACTTGTTTGTGCGCGCAACAGGCAACCAATGCGCAGGTAAACTATGTTACCGATCTTTTCAATCAACTGGGGGTTAGTATTTCCATAGACGAAAAACTAATGGATGCCGCTACCGTATTGGGGGCTTGCGGCATTGCGTATGCATTGCGCTTTATACGGGCCGCAACGCAGGGCGGGATAGAAATTGGATTTGATGCCAAAACAGCCAGCCTGATTGCAGCTCAAACTGTAAAGGGTGCTGCCGAACTTTTATTAAAAGGCAACCGCCACCCTGAAGAAGAGATTGATAAAGTAACCACGCCTAAGGGGTGCACCATTGTGGGGTTGAATGAAATGGAACATAGGGGTTTCAGTTCTTCACTGATCCGGGGCATTGGAGCTTCGTATCATAAGATTGGATCGTAGGGTTATTACTCAACTCCATTATCTTATAAGTAAATTCACGTCCAGCCTGTTTGGTTAGGAAGGCCAGATAAATGTACCGGGGGCAAAATGATTTGCATTTGCGGGAAGATTAAATTAACCCGGCAGCAATCAAAAAATTTTTCAGTTCTTCTTTTGAAAGATTTTCGATCTCACTCTTGTCATAAATTGCCACCAGGTAAACTTCCTTTCCCTGACGTACCAAAAAAGTGATCACTCTTGCCCCACCTGATTTTCCTTTTCCCTTCGAGGAAATTTTTAGCCGTAATTTAAAAAGATTACTTCCTAGCGGGATTCCACTTTCCGATTCTTGGCGCAATTGTTCAACGAGAATGGAAAGATCTGAACGAAGTGATTTGTATTTTTTTGAGAGTTTTTTGAAATGACGCTCAAAATCTGATGTGAAATGTACTTTATAGCTCATTTAAAAGCTGTTCTATTTGCTTTTTGGGGAGCTTACCCGCTCGCATCAACTTTACTTCAGCAAGACTTCGTTGAAAATCCCGAAGTGTAAACCTGTCTTCAGACACTTTAACATAATCAAGCGTTTTCAAAAAACTAACTAAGGTTTTGAATTTCCTATCTTCAACCCGCAAGGTTATTTCTTTCATTTTATTTTTCATTTACCAAAGGTCTTCAATACTTTCAAAGATATATAAACTAAACTTAGGAAACGTGCCTGTATTTTAAAACATCTTCTATTGTAAAAATTATACCTTAATCGGTATCGTATTAGCCGATATATTTGCAAAGAGATTTATCTATGAACCTGCAACAACTGGAATACATTGTAGCTGTTGATACCTGGCGGCATTTTTCTACAGCCGCAGAAAAATGCCACGTTACCCAGCCTACCTTGAGTATGATGATTCAAAAGCTGGAACAGGAACTGGATGTAAAAATTTTTGATCGCACCCGCCAGCCGGTTGTAACTACCAATATCGGTAAAAAGATTGTAGAACAGGCCCGCGTAATTCTTTTGCAGGCAGAAGGTTTAAAGAAAATTGTTGTTGAACAAAAAGGAGAAATTGCCGGTGAGTTACGCGTGGGTATCATCCCCACGCTGGCCCCGTACCTGTTGCCGCTCTTCCTCCATAATTTTTTACTTAAGTACCAAAATCTAAAACTGAAAATTGCTGAGTTAACAACCACCCAGATTGTGCAAGAGCTGGAAGCACAGCGCCTGGAAGCCGGAATTTTAGCTACGCCACTGCATGTACCCTCACTAAAAGAATTGCCCTTGTTTTACGAACAGTTTGTGGTGTATGCCTCGCAACAGGAAAAAGTGATGAAGAAGAAATACCTGTTGGCCGATGATATAGACGTAAACCGGTTGTGGCTGTTAGAAGAAGGCCATTGCCTTCGCTCGCAGGTAGTAAACCTGTGCGAACTAAAGCGCAAAGAAACGCAACTGCAAAACTTAGACTACGAAGCCGGGAGTATAGAAACACTCAAAAAAATGGTGGACAGCAACCAGGGTATTACCATTTTGCCCGAGCTCGCTTTGCGCGATTTAACAAAAGCGCAGCAGAAGAACCTCCGCTATTTTAAGCCCCCGGCACCGGTACGCGAAATAAGCATTGTTACCTACCGCTACTTTGTAAAGTACAATCTGATAGAAGCATTGCGGAAAGAAATTCTTGCCTGCATTCCTAAAAACATGCTCTCCGCCACCCGAAAAGAAGTAACCGAAATCTAATGGTGCACAGTATGATTGCGCCATGTTTTCATTTTCTGCTTCGGCTAGAATTATAATTACCTGCAGCAAACGCCTGGCGCCTTAGCTAACACTTTATTTTTGCTTACCTTTGATTTACGCAAACTCTCCGTTGTTTTGAACAAAATATTTGATATGCTTACCGTGCGTCCTCAATACATTACCGATAATTCAGGCAAAAAAATATCTGTGGTGCTTCCTATAAAGGATTTTAAAGCTATTATGGAAGAACTGGAAGAATTGGAAAATATTCGTCTCTATGACGAAGCTAAAGAATCTGATGAGCCTTCTGTTCCCATTGCTACAGCGTTTGAAATGATTGAGGCCAAGCGCAAAAGCAAAAGTAAATGACTTATCAGGTAACCCTAAAGAAACGGGCTATCAAAACGCTGGAAAAAATTAATGAGCCATATTAATCCAGTATCAAGGAAGCCATCTATAACCTGGCTAACAACCCGCGTCCACAGGGTTACAAAAAACTAAAGGCGGGATGGTTACCGCATTCGTGTGGCTGACTATCGCATTATCTACGATATTTTTGATACTATACTGATAGTGGATGTCGTTGATCTTGGGTACCGAAAAGATATCTATGAGTAAAGTAGCTGGGCCTTTTGGAATACAAGCGCTAACTATCACTTACAACATTCCTAACCTTTTTCTTTGCCATTGTTAAGATCCTTTTTAACGATATTTAATCTGCTTCTGCGCGGAAACATATCTTGTTGCGTTTATCACATTTTTATGAACAGTAAGCGTTAGTTTGGTTTTCATAACGCACGTGTGGCATTCTATAATATGTGCTTCTCTTTAGAAAAGCATTCCTAAATCAAGAGGGGTTCAGAAAAATAATGAATCGTTATTTAGTGACACCAAAATTTAAAAGAATCAACGAAAGTTCGTTTACTAAACAGGTGCAGTATATTGCGCCATGTTTTCATTTTCTGCTTCGGCTAAAATTATAATTACCTGTAGCAAACGCCTGGCGCCTTACCTGGAACAAGAAGTGCGCGAACTTGGGTTTACCCCAGCCCGCACATTTGCCACAGGCGTAGAATTGCTGGGTACGGTAAACGATTGTATTAAACTTAATCTAAACCTGTGCAGCGCCAGCCAGGTGTTGTATTCGCTTAAAGAATTCTATTGCAACGGGCCCGATGATTTGTACGAGGCTCTCATCCGCTACCCGTGGGAAAATCTGCTTACCCCGCAAGGCTACTTTTCTGTAACCAGCAACGCCACGCACTTTACAGTAAACAACGACATGTTTGTGAATGTAAAAGTGAAAGATGCTATTGCCGACCGCATGCGCAGAGAAACCCTAAAGCGGCCGGACTCCGGCTCCGAACTTTCGGGGGCGGTGTTCCACTTGTATTGGAAAGAAGAGCGGGCAGAAATTTTTCTCGATACCTCGGGCGAAACATTGGCCAAACACGGCTACCGGAAAATTCCTGGCAAAGCGCCCATGCTGGAAGCGCTCGCAGCCGCTACCCTACGCGCAACCCGTTGGGATCGTACCGGTGTTTTCGTAAACCCCATGTGCGGCTCGGGTACGGTGGCTATTGAAGCCGCCATGCTTGCAACCAATCGCAAACCCGGGTTGTATAGAAAAAATTATTCCTTCATGCACCTAACCGGTTACGATGCCGCCCGCTACGAAACCGAATTGAAAAAACTGCATGAACAAATAAAGCCTGGTGCGGGGTTGCGTATAATTGCCAGCGACATAAGTGACGATGCCATAAAAATTGCCAAAGTAAATGCCGGCATTGCCGGGGTGGAAGCACTGATAGAATTTATACAGTGCGACTTTGAAGCAACCCCGGTGCCGGAAGCCGGAGGTGTGCTTTACTTTAACCCCGAGTATGGCGAGCGGCTAGGCGATGTAAGTGCATTGGAAACCACATATGCACGCATGGGCGATTTTATGAAAAAGAAATGCCCGGGATATTTTGGTTATATTTTTACAGGCAATCTGGAGTTGGCAAAAAAAATCGGATTAAAGGCCAGCCGCAGAATCGAATTTTATACCAGTAAGATCGATTGCCGCTTGCTGGAGTATGAATTGTATGGGGGAAGCCGAAGAGAAATAAAAAAAGAAGCAACCTTATGAAGCTTTTACTTATTGTATCACTACTTATTGCATCCGCTTTTATGCAGCCGGAATCGACCACCAAAGTAATTGCACACCGCGGTGCCTGGAAAAACACCCACGTACCCGAAAACTCCATCGCAGCCTTGCAACATGCTATCGCTCTAAAATGTTACGGCAGCGAGTTTGACGTTCACCTCAGTGCAGACTCTATCCCATTTGTGTTGCACGATCACTCCATACAAGGCATTTACATCGAAAAAACAACGGCCGCGGAACTATCAAAAATTAAACTTAGCAACGGTGAGCCGCTGCCTACCCTGGAGGCTTACCTGGCTGCCGGAAAAAATCAAAACCAAACCAGGCTCATATTAGAAATCAAAACTTCGCAACTGGGAAAAGCCCGCTCACTGGCGCTTACCAAAAAGTGCATTGAGTTAGTAAACAAAACGGGTGTAGCCTCCATTACCGACTACATCGCGTTTGATTTTGATGTGTGCCTGGAGGTAAAAAAATTAGCCCCACAGGCACACGTGCAATACCTGAATGGCGATAAAGCACCCGAGGCACTGGCCGCGGCCGGCCTCAATGGTTTCGACTACCATTACTCGGTGCTTCAAAAAAATGAAGGTTGGTTGCAAGATGCCCATCAGCGCAAGCTAAGCACAAATGCCTGGACAGTGAATGACGAACCCACCATGCGGTGGCTGATAGAACGCAAGGTGCACATGATTACCACCAACGAACCCGAAAAACTTCAGGCCTTGCTTGCGCATCGCTAATACCGTTTAGCCTGCCGGGCTATCGCTTTATGTAACATCCGCTTTTATTTCTTGCCGGATTGTAGATATTGCCCAACAAAAAAATTATTGTCATGAACAAACTCCCCCGCAAGGCAGTGTTTACTTTAATAGCAACCTGCTTTTCTATTTTGTTGGTAGCCCAGGAGCGAACCCTTCCGGCCGAATCGGCTGTAACCAGCACCGGCCAGGTAAGCATTAAAGGCAAACCGGTACCCTACAAAGTAACGGCTGGCACGCAACCCGTTTGGAATGCCGAAGGCAAACCCAGTGCTGCATTGTTTTACACGTACTACGAACGCACCGATGTTACCGATAAAAGTCGTAGGCCATTGGTGATCTCGTTCAATGGTGGTCCGGGCTCAGCTTCCGTGTGGATGCACGTTGCCTACACCGGTCCGAAGGTATTGAATATCGATAGCGAAGGTTATCCGGTTCAACCTTACGGAGTAAAAGATAATCCGCATTCCATTTTGGATGTGGCGGACATTGTGTACATCGATCCGGTAAATACGGGTTTCTCGCGCATCCTCGATCCCAAAGCAGAGAAGTCAACCTTCTTTGGTGTAAATGCAGATATTAAATACTTAGGCGATTGGCTCGATAATTTTGTTTCGCGTGTTGGCCGCTGGACTTCCCCCAAATACCTGATTGGTGAAAGCTATGGTACTACCCGCGTATCGGGCCTTGCGTTGGATTTGCAAAACAACCACTGGATGTATTTGAATGGTGTTATCCTGGTGTCGCCAACCGGGTTGGGGTTAAAACGCGAAGGCCCCGTGGGCGATGCGCTCTCGCTTCCCTACTATACAGCCGCAGCCTGGTACCATAAAAAACTACCGGCCGATCTGCAACAGAAAGACTTACCGGAAGCGTTAGCCGAATCGGAAGAATTTACGGTTGACGAATTTATTCAGGCCTTAGCCAAAGGTGGTTTTATCGACCCCGCCAAACGAAAAGAAATTGCTGCGAAGGTAGCGCGCTACTCGGGTGTTAAAGAAGAAGTTGTTCAACAGCATAACCTTTCTATTCCAACTTCTTTTTTCTGGAAAGAGTTGCTGCGCACTGAAGGCTTTACCGTAGGCCGGTTAGACTCGCGCTACAAAGGCATTGATAAAAACGATGCCGGAGAGCGCCCCGATTTTAACTCAGAACTAACTTCGTGGCTGCATTCGTTTACGCCAGCAATTAACTATTACCTGCGCGATGTATTGAAATACAAAACCGATTTGCAGTACAACATGTTTGGCCCGGTGCGCCCATGGGATAACTCCAACGACAATACCGGAGAAAACCTGCGCCAGGCTATGGCTCAAAATCCTTACCTGCACGTAATGATTCAATCGGGCTACTACGATGGCGCCACCACGTACAGCGATGCCAAATACTCGATGTGGCAACTCGACCCGAGCGGTAAATTAAAAGATCGCCTTCGGTTTGAAGGATATCGCAGCGGGCACATGATGTACCTGCGTGCCGAAGACCTGGTAACAAGTAACGAACACATTCGCGAGTTTATCAGGAAGAGCACCGCTACTGGTTCGGCCAAATATTAAGTGCATTTTAAACCCTACAAGAAAGGCGCCCGACTAAAATGTCGGGCGCTTTTTTTATTCGCATCCTTTCCTGTTTCTTACTACATTCACAGCCTAACCTATCACCTTGCCATGAAAAGAATGTTGCTGCTCCTGCTTTCCGGTTTCTCGTTTTCGCTATTGGCCCAACCCGACCCGGTCCTTACACGCGAAATCTTTAAAGAGATGATCGAGATTAACACCACTCATTCCACAGGCAGCACCACGAAAGCATCGGAAGCTGTTGCGGCAAGAATGAAAGCAGCTGGATATACCGATCAGGAAATTTTTTTGGGTGGCCCCTCGCAGCACAAGGGCAACATTGTGGTGCGCCTGAAAGGCAGTGGTAAAAAGAAACCCATTCTCCTGCTGGCTCATTTAGACGTGGTAGAGGCTCCGCGTGTTGACTGGTCAACCGACCCGTTTAAGTTCGAAGAAATTGACGGATTCTACTATGCACGCGGGGCCAGCGATGACAAGGCCATGGCGTCAATCTTTGTAGCGAATATGATTCGCATGAAGAAAGAAAAGTTTACACCCGATCGCGACATTATTATGGCGCTAACAGCCGATGAAGAGGGCGGACCCGAAAATGGAGTACAGTGGCTGCTGCAAAATCACCGCGACCTGATTGACGCAGAGTTTGCGCTTAACGAAGGTGGCCGCGGGCAAGAGAAAGATGGCAAGAAAATTCTTAACCAGGTGCAGATGAGTGAAAAAGTATATCAGAGCTTTACACTGAAAGTAATTAACCGGGGTGGCCACAGTTCGCAACCACGTAAAGACAATGCCATTTACCGTTTGGCTAAAGCCCTCAATAATTTAAGCCAGTTTGATTTTCCGGTTAACCTGAACGAAGGTACGCGTGTGTACTTCGAGCGCTCTTCCAAAATAGAAGAAGGCCAGCTTGCTGCCGATATGGCCGCCATTGTTAAACCCAATTACGACCCGGAAGTTTTAAAGCGGCTATCGGTTTATCCAAACTACAATGCGTTACTGCGCACCACATGTGTAGCCACAATGATTGACGGTGGCCATGCCGATAATGCGCTGCCACAACAAGCTACCGCTACCATAAACTGCCGCATACTGCCAGGCGAAGATCCGGCCATAATTAGAGAAACCCTTATTAAAGTTATTAATGATACCGGAGTTACCGTTGCCATTAAGAACGAGGCAAACATGAGTCCGCCCTCTGCACTAAGCCCCGAGGTATTTGGCCCAATTGAAAAAGTTACTCAAAAAATGTGGCCAGGCGTACCGGTAATCCCCACCATGTCAACCGGGGCCACAGATGGGGCGCACCTGCGCAATGCAGGTATTCCAACGTATGGCGTATCGGGTATTTTTGGTGATGTTACCGATTCGCGAGCGCATGGCAAAGACGAGCGCGTAGGCGTAAAGTCTTATTACGAAGGCCAGGAGTTTTTGTACCAGCTTGTAAAAGAGATGTCGCAAAGCAGCAAGACTTCGGTAAAGCGGAATTATTGAGAGTTAATCTTTTTCATTAGGCCAATCCAATAACCAAACTAATGATGTTAAGCCCACATGATGTACATGCGCGCTGAATATCTGATTAGTTCAAACGAACATCCAGGGGTTATTAAGAAGTCAACGGCAACGTATCGGCTAAATATTAAGGAACAGTCATGCCAAAACTTTTTGAGTTTTGGCACGACTCTATTACTCCGATTTAATCACTTCCACAGGATTCATCCGCCCTGATTTCCAGGCAGAGAAACTTCCCGAAATAATTACCAACAGAACAGAGAGTAACCCAACGAGTAAGAAAGGCCATAGACTTACCTCCACTCGATAGGCAAATGTCTCCAGCCAGTTTTTGATAAGCCAATAAGCTATTGGCAGGCCTATCAGATTAGAGATTAACATGAGGCGAACAAAGTAGTTCAGGTGCAAAGTGAAAATCTGGATTACAGATGCCCCCAGCACTTTGCGAATCCCGAACTCTTTCATGCGTTTGATGGACATATAAGACGCCATAGAAAAAATTCCAAGCATCGAAACCAGGATGATCACCAATGTTCCAAACTGAAGAGATGCAAATGCCTTACTTTCTTTTTGATGGCGACTATTGTATAATTCATCCACAAATCGAGATGCCAATGGATACCCCGGCATAAGGGCTTTATACTTTTCCTCCATCGATTTGACTAACGCTTTTTCATCACCTTGATAGCGCACGTAGATAAATCCATCCGGATATTCATTCGTCCATGGCAATCGCATTACCAACGGACGGACTTTATCATAGAGCGGACTGATGTTAATATCTGATACAACTCCCACAACAGTGCCGTCCCATTTGCCCTTTTCCTCCGGATGCGTGTAGATACGTTTGCCGATAGGATTCTTCCAACCTAATTCGCGCACTGCAGATTCATTCACAATAAAAGCGGCACCGCTGTCCGATGGAATGTTCGCATTAAATGTTCGGCCTTCTAAAAGTTTGATGCCCAATGTTGAGAACAATTCATCATCAGAGAAAACTTCATAGAGTTCCACGTGTTTCATTTCTGGCTTATCCTCTTGCTCAACATAGTACCAATCTTTCCAGGAGCCACCACCAATCCGGAAAGAACTGTTTGATACATGCGTTACATCTGGAATTTGTTTGAGCTCATGTTTGAAGGTTTGCATGTTCTGCACTGTAAACTCCCACGGCATACTGAGCACAAGCAGATTCTTCCGATCAAAACCCAATTCTTTGTTATGGATAAAACCGATTTGTTTACCAACCATTAACGTGCAGCAAATGCAAATAGCCGAAATGGTGAATTGTGCAAACAATAAAACCTGGCTTACAGATGAATTGTATCCACCCGATTTCGATTTCAGATTTTGGATAACCGCTGTAGTAGTAAACTGCCTTGCTGGAAAATAAGTAGAAAATAAAATTAACACCATCAATCCAGCGAAAGCAATTACAAGAACACGAGGCTCGATAAGCATTTCGAAACGCAGATCTGCATTGAGCAATTCAAGAATTTTTGGAAACAGTAAATAAAGCAATCCTATTCCAACACCCAATGAAATTATGCTAAAGAGCAATGCTTCAATTATTACCTGGGTAACCAACTGATGCTTGCGTGCGCCAAGCACTTTGCGCACGCCCGTTTCGCGCGAGCGACTGCTGAAATCAGCAATTGAAAGATTAACGTAGTTAATGCCCGCTACTACCAGCAAAAGAATTCCCAGTACTGAGAAGGCGTAAACGTAAATTGGGCTACCCTTTCCAAAGTAGTTATTCTTGTAATTCGGCCCGAGATAGACATTGGCAATGGGTTGAAACGAAACACTAAATCCATATTCAGTTCGATCCGACTTTTTTATATATGGTTCCAGTGCTGCCTCAATTTTTTTAGGGAAGTCATCGCCTGGAGATTGCGACAAACGGACAAAAAGTGTTGACGCGTGATCAACGAATGTAACCGGGTCCGCAACACTCGTTAGTGAAAATTCATACTGATCACGAATAGGCATGATGGCGCTTGCGAACAGCTGCGAGTTAGCAGGCGTATCTTCAATAACCGCGGTAACTTCATACAGGCTAGGATTATTATTGATTTTTAGGGTGCGTTCCAGGATATCGGTTGTCCCAAATACTCTGTTGGCTGTAGTGCGCGTGAGCACAATGGCATTAGGTTTCTGTAATGCTTTCTTGTTCCCTTTGATAAATTGAAACGTTAGAACGCTGAACAAAGAAGTATCAGCTTCCAATAGGTTCTCGCAGTTGTGCAAATCTTTGTCAATACGTAGATAGATATGCCGGGCATAACGGACGCGAGCCATTGAAACAACTTCGGGGACTCGCTCTTGAAGGATAGGCCCAAGAGGATTGGGTACAATGGCATAATTTTCAACCACTCCATTGTCTTTCCGTTGCGAATTCACACGGTAAACGTTCTGATGATCGGTGTGATACGTATCGAATGAGAACTGAAACGCTACATAAATAGTAATCGCCAAAAAACTGAAAATTGCTAAAGAAAGCCCGCCCAACTTAAATGTAAAATTCACTTTGCTTTTTCTAATGTGGCGAAAGCTTGTGATGAAATAGTTTCTGAACATGGGGAAACGGTTTTGTTCCAGAGAGAATTTATTTCGTAAGATTATGCCGGATCGGAAAAACCTAAGTGTATTCCATAGCAACTTTCGCTTCGCTCTTCGTAGCTTATAGTTGTCAGACCACTCGGGGTGCCCTGACGACTTGAGATCACGTTCATAGCGCTGCAGCAAATCGCCTTCAATTTCTTCGAAGAGGTGTGGTGGGCAAAACCAGCGGAGAAGGCGCAACGCCAAAACATTCTTTGATTTACTTTTCATACTTGTTCTACGTCACTGCATCTTTAGTACATCAACAGGGTTTACATGAGCCGCCTTTAAAATTCTACTCGCAATGGAAATGGTTGATACCAAGATCACAGTCAGTGCGGCAATCACAAATACATCAAGACTAATATCTATCCGATAGGCAAACCCATTGAGCCACCACGTGCAGGCATACCAACCAACTGGTAGCGCTAATGCGAATGCAAATAGTATCAGCGCGAGCATCGGGCCGTAGAGTTTGAGAAATATTGAGTTTATTCCAGCACCCAGTATCTTTCTAACTGCTATCTCTCGCATCCTGGTTTGTACCATGAAAGAAATCAAACCCAACAGCCCCAGGCTTGAAATAGCAATAGCGATGACAGAAAAGAAATTTACACCGGAAGCCCACGCGCGTTCACGAACATAAAGCTGTTCCAGTCGGTCTGTCATGAATGAATATTCGAAAGGAGCATCAGGCTCGATCGATTTCCATTTTGCAGCAAGCGCGTCAATATTTGCCGCTGTGGCACCAGGCGTTAACCGAAACGTAACATAATAAAACCAAAACGGCTTGAAAATGAACACCACCGGTTCAATGTTCTTGTGTAGCGATTCGAAATTGAAATCGTTAATTACCCCAATCACGTGACCCTTGCGTGTTTCGACAGTTCCATTACCTACGTTGTAGGTCATTTCAATTTCCTTTCCTATGGGCGATGACCAATTTAAAACACGCACCATGGCTTCATTGATAACAAAACCTTCCGTAGAGTCGCTGGGAAATTGTGTGGAAAATGTTCGGCCTTCTTTCAGTCGTAAACCGAATGTTTGAAAGAAATCAAAATCAACAGACACTACTGACACTGGCCAAGGCTCTAATGTTCCGTTGGGATTGCCGCCTTCTACAATGGCGGGAACCTTAAAGCCCAACCCTCGCGATGGAAGTTGTGAAGAGAGTGTAGCAGATACAATACTTCCTGTTTGCATCATTTCCCGTTTTACCGATTCCGTTTTCTCGCGAATGGAGCGGCCATGCGGAATAGTAAGCATGGATTCTTTACTATATCCCAAATCTTTCACTTCCATGAATTGCAGTTGCTTTCGCGCCACCAACGCTGCCACCAGAATAAATACAGCAATAAAAATTTGAAGCACCATCAAACAATTTTTCAGCCACGTTCCCTGCATGATCATTTTTATTCGACCGTAAAGAATCTCCCCAGCATTCTGTTTGGCCATGACCAGCGATGGATATAGACCAACAACAAACCCAACGATGAGCAACGCAACGATAGAAATCCATACGCCAGGAATCATTATCAATTGACCTAATGTCCAGTTCATCGAAAGTTTAGTTGTCAACATAGGCATCAGCAGTGCGACCAACACACTGGCAAGTAGCAACGCGAGCACTACATTGCTCATCGACTCTATCAAGAACTGCTTTAGTATGGTTACCCGCGCGGCTCCTAATGATTTTCGTACGCCTATTTCCTTTAGACGCAAGGTGAACAAGGCCGACATCAAATTGGTATAATTTATTAAGCAAACAATCAACACTAGGATACCTATGCCCAAAGCGAGGTAGATATACTTAATGTCTGAGTTGGTGCTGATTTCGCGCGATAGATGCGAATATAAGTGAATGCGTTCAAGAGGCTGCAGCCGAAGTTGCGAGAAATCAGAAACCGATTGAGGAAGATGCTGTCTGTAAATGTTAGATAACTGGCCATCGATTTCATTGGCTGTGTTGTGGTTTTCCACAAAAAGATAAGTCACATTAAAATTGGCTGTCCAATCGGTAAAGAAAGACTGCGGCTGAAACAATCGCTCAGCTGTGGCAATAGAAATCAGATAATCGAACGACAGGTGAGAATGAAATGAATCCTCATCAAGAAGGCCCGTGATTTTTATTTCATAGTCCTGGTCTATCCATTTCATCGAAATGCTTTGTCCAACCGGGTTTGCATCGGCAAAGAATTTTTGCGCTGCTTTTTTAGTGATGACCATCGTGAATGGTTCAACCAAACAAGTTTGTTTGTCTCCACTAATTAATTGAAATGGAAAAACCTGCAATGCTTCAGCATCCGTGAAGTAAAAGGCCGTTTCCGTGAATTGTTTGTCGCCCCGCTTGAAATTTGCCCGTGCATTGCCGGCATTGTTGAATCGGATTGCTTTAACACCGGGGTATGAATTCTCCAGTTCTGTTCCTAAAACAAAGGGCGTGTAAGCCGAGCCTGTATTATCACTTTCCCCAAAAACAACCCGATGCACTTCTTGAGAATCCACGAACCGATCAACAGCAAACTCGCTTTCAATAAAAAGGCTCATGGCTAGTGCGCTGGCCAAGCCAATCACCAACCCAACTATGTTGAGCGCGGTAGACAATTTCTGTTTGAAGGCATTACGCCAATACATTACCCAGTAGTGATGCCACATAACTGATCGAGTTAGGTTGAAAGAAAATTTATTTCGAAGAAGAATGCCTGGCCTGAAAAACCGGACTACATTCCAAAGCAGTTTGAGTTTTGCTCTTCGCAAGTTATTAGACGACTTGAGATCGCGTTCATAGCGCTGCAGCAAATCGCCTTCAATTTCTTCGAGCAGGTGCGGTGGGCAAAAGCTGCGAAGGAAACGCATGATCCACAAGCGTTCCATCTCAGCCAATTTTGAGTTGTGGCACCAACTTCCACAAATCCACACGCGCTTCTTTCATAGCCTTCAACATAGCCAGCCCTGCATTGGTAATGGAATAGATTCGCTTTCTGCGGCCTCCACGTTCGTTCGTTCCGCCACCCATGTTCGATTTTAAAAAACCTTTGTCCTCCAACCGGTAAAGCGTTACATGCACGGCACTCAGGTTTACATCGCGCTTCATTCGGGTTTCAATTTCATCGGCAATGGCAGCACCGTAAGCAGCTTCTTGCAAAGCAGCCACCAGTGTTAAAACCAGTTCTTCAAACTCACCCAGAAATTCCTTAGCCATATGGTTATTGTTTTTATATCCTTATATTTTGTTAAGCAAATAAATGGATTGCTTGCCAAAGTTCCAAATCAGAATTTTATAAGAATCGAAATATGCCCTCCTTTCGGGATTTTAAGCGGTTGTAGGCATTGCATAATGGAATCATCAGCATCACAATGGCTATCCAGAAAAGATAAACCCAACCCAATGAATAGCCGCCTTCGGGAGTAATACCTCCAAATGATTTTGCAAAGTGCAGATCAATTTCGGAAAATGATTTGCCTGTGCGTAGCATCGTGCTGATTAATGCAAAAGCATGAATCACATAAAAGTGAACGATAAAATAAAACAACGGTACGCGGCCAATAGCATTTAATACGTGGGTCAATTTCGTTTCAACTTTCTCAAGCCAGGCCAGCAGCATTAACAACGGCCCGATTGTCATTAATGTAAACAGAAACGAGGGCGGATATTTACTAGTGTTGAGAAAAGAGAGCACGGTGTACCAACCCGATTGTTGTGCAGCCCACGGAGCCGGATCGCCATAGAGATTAATAACTCGCAATACGATAAAAGCAACTACACTGGTAATGCCCACACTGATTAATAGTTTTTGTCTGATGACTGCTTCTGTATTCGTGTACCATGCACCCATGCTGTAACCCAGCAGCATGATGCCCAACCAGGGAACTATTGGGTAGGTAACAACAAAAGCAACATCCGGTGTAACCGGAAGAAATCCCCTACTCATAAATATAGTCCACGGTACAAAAGCAACACTTGTTGGTTCAACAGAAACTCCTTGAAGCAAATTATGACCGACAACAATAATCAACCCGAAAATTAAAATCCATCGGTGGGGTAAGTGAATGAGAGCGGCCAGTAGCATCATGCTAACTCCAAACAACCAAAGCACACTTAGAATGGTAACATCAAAATAGAAACTGAAAAAATATCCAAAACGTAATACGGTAAATTCCAAAACTACAAACCACAAGCCACGGGTAAACAGATAACGCGCGAGTTCTGCTTTTGATTTTCGTTGCAACGAGATGTTGGCCGATAGTCCGGATAGCAATACAAAACCCGGCATGCAAAAGTGCGTGATCCATCGGGTAAAGAACAAAGCAGTATGAGTTTTCTCCAGGTTGGTTGGATCAAACACAAACGCATCGGCATGAAAATAATCGCGGGTATGATCCAGTGCCATGATAACCATGATGATTCCACGGGCAATATCTATTGAAGAGATGCGATTGTGGTTTAGTGCTGCCATCTTAATCCAAACTTGATTACGAGATTAGAAAAGTAAATGCACTACACCAAGCGCATGTATTAATCTGGCAAAACTACCCGATTCGGCTAGCTTAGTTTCTCTTTCAAGAATTCCGCTGTATAACTGCCTTTGGCTTTCTTCGCCATGTCTTCAGGTGTGCCTTCGAATAAAAGTTTACCACCTCGTTTCTCTCCTCCCTCAGGACCAAGATCAATAATCCAATCGGCACATTTAATCACTTCCAGATTGTGCTCAATCACAATAACAGAATGCCCTTGATCAACTAATGCATTTATGGCCTTCAGCAATTTTGAAATATCATGAAAGTGCAAGCCTGTGGTCGGTTCATCAAAAATGAAAAGAATATTTCCGGTTGCATCTGAATTATTCTTGCCCAAAAACGAAGCGAGTTTTACGCGTTGTGCTTCGCCACCCGAAAGTGAATTAGAGGATTGTCCCAACTTTACATAACCCAACCCTACTTCATATAAAGGAAGAATGCGTTCGTAAACCGGTTTCTTATCTTTAAAAAACTCGAGGCCGGCCTCTACGGTCATATCCAGAATGTCGGCAATGTTCTTGCCTTTGTGTTCAACCTCTAACACTTCTTGTTTAAAGCGTTTGCCGCCACAACTTTCGCACTTTAAAAAGATGTCGGCCATAAATTGCATTTCTATTTTAATCTCGCCTTCGCCTTCGCAGGTTTCGCAGCGGCCACCTTCAACATTAAACGAAAAGTGCGAAGGTTTATACCCGCGTTGTTTACTCAGTGCCTGATCAGCATAGAGATTCCGGATGGCATCGTACGCTTTTACGTAACTGATAGGATTGGAACGCGAAGATTTTCCAATCGGGTTTTGATCTACAAATTCTACTTGCGTGATTTTATTGATGTCGCCTTCGAGGCGATCGTACCGGCCCGGAGTTTCTGCTACCGATCCGCTCACACGACCTAATGCCGGGTAAAGGATCTTTTTTATCAATGTCGATTTGCCGGAGCCACTTACTCCGGTAACCACCGTAAGCACTCCTAATGGAAACTTTACTGTAAGATTTTTCAGATTGTTTTCGCGGGCGCCCGTAATCGTTATCGAATCCTTCCACTTTCTGCGGAGCTTCGGCACCACTATTTTCTCGGTACCATTTAAGTAATCTACAGTATGCGATTTAATCTTTCCATTCAATTCAGCTTGAGAACCCTGAAAGATTAACTCGCCACCGTGCGAACCGGCATCGGGGCCGATGTCGATGATCTGATCGGCTGCGCGCATAATTTCTTCTTCGTGCTCCACTACAATTACCGTGTTGCCCATGTCGCGAAGGGATTTCAGCACCTCCACCATACGGGCCGTGTCGCGCGGGTGCAAGCCAATGCTGGGTTCGTCCATAATGTACATAGACCCTACTAACGCGCTACCCAACGAAGTAGCAAGTTTGATACGCTGAAACTCCCCACCCGATAGTGTGGATGTTACCCGGTTAAGTGTTAAGTACCCCAGTCCCACTTTATCCATATACTCCAACCGCGATTTGATTTCGGTTAGAATACGTTCTGAAATTTTTTGTTCGTAAGCCGGCAACTTTAGTGTGTTGAAGAATCCCAATGTATCTTCAATTGGCATCAATACCAGATCGGTTATAGAGGTGTCTGCAATTTTCACATAGGCGGCATCCTTACGCAATTTGGTGCCACGGCAATCGGGGCAGCTGGTTCTTCCACGGTAACGCGATAGCATTACGCGGTATTGAATCTTATGCGTTTTGGATTCGAGGTATTTAAAGAAGGCATGAATACCATCGAAGTATTCGTTGCCCTGCCAAACCAGTTCGCGTTGTTTTTGTGTAAGCTCTGCATACGGGCGATGGATCGGGAAGTCGAACTTAATTCCGTTCTTAATCAATGGCTTTGCCCACTCACTCATTACTTCGCCACGCCACGGGGCAATGGCGCCTTCAAATACTGAAAGCGATTTATCCGGAATCACCAGGTCTTCATCAATACCCAGCACCTTGCCAAACCCTTCGCAGGTTGTGCAGGCCCCGTACGGATTGTTAAAGCTGAAAAGATTGATGGAGGGCTCGGTAAACGTTATTCCATCCAATTCAAAACGATCGGAGAAGGTAAACTTTTTGCCTTCCAGGTAAATAACACAATCGCCATGGCCTTCAAAGAAAGCGGTTTGAACAGAGTCGGATAATCGGAACGTTAAGTCTTCATCACTTGCATTTACGGCCGCCCGGTCGATTAGGATTTCGACCTCTTCAGAATCAAGTTTGGGAGTAGATTTCTTTTTGGCCTCACCCCTGCCCCTCTCCCGCGGGAGAGGGGTGTCAGCCCCAGGCTGACGGGGTGAGGCCATCTCCTCAATAAACTTTACTTCACCATTCACCAACACGCGGGCAAATCCTTTGCTCAGTAAAAGATTCAGTTCATCAGCAAGTTTACGGCCTTTGTTTATTTTGAGCGGGCAGGCTACCATTACCCGCGTGCCCTCGGGTTGTTTGTTAATAAAGTCTATTACATCGGTAACCGTATCGCGCTTTACTTCTTTGCCGCTTATGGGTGAGTAGGTTTTGCCTACCCGCGCAAACAGCAATTTAAGGTAGTCGTAAATCTCTGTAGTAGTACCAACTGTTGACCGCGGATTGCGGGTGTTTACCTTTTGCTCGATGGCAATGGCTGGCGAAACTCCTTTTATGTAATCCACTTCGGGTTTCTCCATGCGCCCCAAAAACTGGCGGGCGTATGAACTCAGGCTTTCCACATACATGCGCTGGCCTTCAGCAAACAATGTATCAAAAGCCAACGAAGATTTGCCTGACCCCGACAACCCCGTAATTACAACAAGTTTGTTGCGGGGTATGGCTACGCTTAGGTTTTTGAGATTATTAACCCGCGCCCGTTTAATAATAATGTACTCTTTGGGATCGAGGTTTTCTAAGTAAGAATCGTTGGAGGCGTGCATGCGAAACGGCAAAAGTAAAAAATCAAAAAGGCTTGTCCTACCCGAAGTGCAAAGTTGGGCTACGGTAAAACAAAAACACCACCCGTTTTGCACAAGTGGTGTTTAGTAAATTTTTACAAGGGTAGATCAGTTGTCAAAATCCGGATCGTAGCTGGCTTCCTTTCCGCTTCCGCCACCCTCTTCATCAAAATCGTTACTGTTATCAAATTCATCTTCGTTGTCGGAAGAATTTGAGCGCAGGTCGTCATCGTCATTATCAAATTCCTGCCGTTCGCTGGACTCCACATCGTAGCCGCCATCGCTGTTTTTGGTAGCGGGTACTTTTACCAGGTACACCGAGTCTTCAGTTTCCAACGGAAAAACAAAAATCGGTTCTTTCTTTGCATTGGTAATTCGGGTGATGCTGCCTTCGTACCCGTTTGGATACTGGTCTTTAATCAGGTCGCGGAGATCGTCATTCAGGTTCTCCAGACTTTTAATTACACGTTTCTTTGCTACTGCCATTGGGTTAAAAAATCCAGGCCAAATAGCATAAGAAACCCATTAAGAGGCAAATTTTTTTTACTTTTTTTTGCGATTTTCAAGAATCTTTCTACTTTTCAATTCTCAAACATTTCCATTTAACCCACATACTATCGAACAAGACATCTACGTTACCTAAACGCAAAGCAGATGATTGATAGCAGATGCAGCGACAGCCAGTTGGTTTCGCTTTATCAAACCGGTAACGAAGAGGCGTTCGAGATGCTACTTCACAGACACAAGTCCCGTATTTATACGGCCATTTACATGATAGTGAAAGACCGCTACGAAGCAGAAGACCTGCTTCAGGATACCTTTATAAAGGCGGTAAACACTATTAAAGGTGGCCGGTATAACGAGGAGGGTAAATTTTTACCCTGGATCAGTCGCATAGCCCACAACCTGGCCATAGACCGCTTCCGCAGAAACAAGCGCTACCCCGAAGTGGTGCTGGAAGATGGCAGCCGGGTTTTCGATTCCATGCAGTTTTCGGAGGAGTCGTACGAAGCACGGCAACTGATGCGCGATACGCACTCGCGTTTACGAGACCTGATCAAAGAATTACCTGAAGAACAAAAGCAGGTTTTGATAATGCGGCATTACCTGGAGATGAGTTTCCAGGAAATTGCAGACCGTACGGGGGTGAGCATTAATACAGCATTGGGGCGTATGCGGTATGCGTTAATCAACTTAAGAAAGAAAATGATTAAAAACCATATTGCCTATGATAAAGACCTTTACCCAAAACGATCTGATCAGGTTTATATACCGCGAGACCTCGGAAGAGGAGACGAAGGAGATTAACAAAGCCCTTCTTTGCGATAGCGAACTGCAGGCTCAGTACAATGAATTGAATGCCACTTACAAGCTATTGAACCAGGCCAAACTGGAACCTTCTGCGGCAAGCATTCAAAACATCTTAAACTATGCCCGCGGTTTGCACGAACAAGCCTGAATTTGAAACCATTACTAAAGACCTCCTTCCGGGAGGTTTTTTTATTTAACAGTCCAGCACAGGTATTCTACAGTTCGGGGCCTTTTATTTACTCCCACCGGCTGCCGGCACCTACCTTAGCCGCATGAATACCGAAACACTACTTTCCTGGATGTTGGTGCTGCACATTGCCGGGGGCTCTGTGGCATTACTTACCGGCCTCGGGGCAATGCTTACCCTCAAAGGCGGAAAGCCGCATCGTCTGTTTGGAAAAATTTACTTTTGGGGAATGACGGCCGTGTTTGTGGGCGCACTGTTTACAGCCATTGGCCACGGGCGCGATTTTCTTTTAATGGTAGCATTCTTTAGTTACTATATGACGGTGCGGGGCTATCGCATCTTATCACAAAAGAAGTTACATGCCGGCCAGAAAGCAGCACTACTCGATTGGGCTTTTGCTGTTGTATCCGGATTTTTTATGGTGGGGTTGGTTGGCTGGGGTGCCTGGGTTTTATTTAACAAGAACCCGATGGGTGTGGTTGGTATTGCCTTCGGAATTACCGGCAGCAGTTTCTTATTGAACGATATTAAAAATTTTCTAAGACCCCCAAAAGAAAAAATGCACTGGTGGTACGGCCACATCAGCAGCATGGGTGGTAGTTATATTTCGGCTGTTACCGCTTTTGTGGTTGTGAATATTCAGTTGCCCCAATTTCAATGGGTGCTGTGGATATTGCCCGGAGTACTTGGGGGGATCTTAATCGGGCGAACGATTAAAAAGTATAAGTTGAAATTTGGAGAGGTGTATATAGCGCAAGCAAAAAGCCTCTAACCCTTTGCACTTATACTTCCGTTAGTACCGATGCAGAATTTTTGGCGGCAGATACTACAGCTCTTTTATAAAAAGATTCTTCCATCTAACCTTCACCCCGCCCCCATCGTGAATTTGCAATGCAATTTTGCCCGTACGCGACCCAATTTTTTCATCGGTTAGGGTTATCATCTGCTCACCATTCAGCCAGGTGGTAACTTCATTTCCTTTTACAACTATTTTCATTTGGTTCCACGCGCCTTCTTTAAGGGCTTTTTCTTTTTCTGGTGCCGGCTTAATCAACCAACCTCTTCCGTACGATTCGTAAATACCACCACTGTGGCTATTGAGGGGGGCAACTTCTGCCTGCCAGCCACTTACCGTGGTACCTTCAATCTGGCTATGAAAAAACACGCCACTGTTACCATTGCTCTCCTGCTTAAACTCCAGCGTAAGCTCAAAATCTTTGTATTCTTTTTCGGTGGCAAAGTATCCGTATTGCTTATCGGGACCGCTCTCGCAAACCAACTCACCTTTTTCTACATACCATTTTTCGGTTCCGTAAATCTTCCAGCCGGTTAAGTCTTTGCCATTAAAAATAGATTGCTTTTGGGCAGGTGCCGCAAAAGGCAACAACATGCATGCAAAAAAGAGTGCTCTCATTCTACTTGGATTTTGTGTGTCGAAAATAGGAAAATAAAATGCGGTAACTTGCCGGCCTTAAGAAAAAGTTAAATGAAACACACCGCCTTCTTATTCCTTAATCTTTTAATACTGGGCGTTGCTTGCGCCCCCAAATCTGGCGAAGACGTACCTGCGTTGGAAACATTCATGCTGGAACCCAAAGCGCTGCAAGGCGAGTGGCACATGATTACCGAAATAGAGGGTGAATGGGTACTGTACTACCCGTGCGATGCCGACAACACCTTTATCCAGCTAAAACCCGACTCAATAGTAATTGGCTGGGGCCAGGATGCCACCGCTGGCAAAATCGAAAACTGGAGTGTAACCGGAAATAAGCTTACCCTGGCTGTAAACGACTCGTACGCAGTAAGCACCTACCAGGTAACTGGCGGCAACAATTTTACAGAATGGTGGCTATGGGAAGATACTGACAAACCTTCGCGCTTTATTCTCGCAACTCAAAAATCTCATTTTAAAGAAGTGCGCCAGCCTTGTAAGGAGTGTTGGGAAGATTGTGAGGAAGAGTAAGAGCAAAAAATATCCGGTTTAGTAGCCCAAAAATACTTTCACTTCGGGCGGTTTTATTTCTTTGCAGCGTGAACGTTTTAATTCTGCACCAGCACTTTCATACGCCCGAAACCGGTGGGGCCTTGCGGTCATACTATCTGGCAACTGCTTTGGCGGCACATGGGTTTAGGGTTACTGTAATAACAGCCCATAACGAAAAAACCTATAGCCGGAAGACCATCGAAAATATAGATGTGCATTACCTGCCCATACCCTACAACAACCGCTTTGGGTTTGTGGCGCGCAGCCAATCCTTTCTTAAGTATGTGCGTGGTGCCGTTAAACTAGCCAAGCAGTTTCGCGATGTGGACTATTGCTATGCCATTTCGGTGCCACTTACCGTTGGGCTTGCCGCGATGTGGCTAAAGTTGCGGTATAAAACCCCATACATTTTTGAGGTGGGGGATTTATGGCCCGAAGCCCCGATTCAATTGGGGTTTATCAAGAATTTTATTTTTGCGCAGACACTGTACGCACTTGAGAGAAGAATTTATAAATCGGCTCACGCAGTAGTGGCGCTCTCGCCTGCCATTAAATCGGCCATTGAAAAGAAAGCGCCCGGCAAAACGGTGCATCTTATTCCCAACATGGCCGATTGCAATTTTTATAAACCTGCACTAAAAGATGCTACGCTCGCAACTACCTATGGCGTAACCGAAAAGTTAGTAGTTTCTTACATAGGTGCTGTGGGTGTGGCCAATGGGTTAGATTCTTTTCTGGAGTGTGTAAACGCTTCGCGCAAAGCACAACTGCCTGTACATTTTTTTATGTGTGGCGATGGGGCCGAGTTAGATCGGTTGAAAGGGCATTCACAAACCATGGGGCTGCAGAACTTAACGTTTCTCGATTTCAGAAACCGCGATGGTGTAAAGGAATTACTCAATATTACCGATGCTATGTTTATCAGTTTTAAACAAGTACCGATTTTAGAAACCGGCTCGCCCAATAAATTTTTTGACGGTCTTGCTGCGGGGAAACTTATCATCATAAATTTTGGTGGCTGGATTAAGAAAGAACTTGAAGAAACCCAATGTGGATTTTATTACAACCCGCAGCAGCCAACTGAGTTTGTAAAGAAACTTTCTGCCTATCTGTATGAAGGTGGGTTATTAGAACGGGCGCAAAGTGCTGCTCGGAAGCTCGGTGAAGAGAAGTATTCGAGAGAGAACCTGAGTGAGGCGTTTGTGGGTGTTTTTAATTAATGGCTGCGGGTTTCTCTAATGGATTTACAGATTAACGACTTGAGAATTTTGCCCATAAGCTAAACCTTGCGAATGCGCTGCCAACGGTGAGTAGCAATAACATTGCGGGAATTGATTTTAGAACCAACTTTCTGCTGAATATAAATACCGCTCCTCCGGAGCTCATGAATTCATTCAAAATTCAGCTATACGTTTAGCACCGCTGATGCTGGGGATAGCTGGCCCAGGTGGCTTGGTTAAAAGGCGCAATAACCTACACTTTCTTTGCAGTGGAAACGGAGCTTTTTGTGATTCTATCGTAATGTTGTTAACTAAAGTATCAGGAGGTGAATCTGATTTTTCTTTGAAATAATCGGTGATTACAATACCGCGTTACACAAATCCAAAAGACGTACCTCCCGCAAAGCGGGAATAAATTGTGAACGGAAGGCAACACCCGGGAAGAAATCAAACGTCTCACACCAAAAAAATAATTGTAATAAGTTTGCGCAACCAGATAATTGCACTTATATTTGCAACCATGTAATTGCATATAACGATGCAGACAAGAAGAGATGTATTCCAGGCAATAGCAGACCCTACCCGCAGGGCCATCCTATTGCTTATTGCAACCCAGGCAATGACACCCAATGCCATTGCTGAAGAATTTGATACCAGCCGGCAAGCCGTTTCAAAACACATTCAAATACTCACAGAATGTGAATTAGTGAAACAGGAACAGAAGGGAAGAGAAATATACTACCACATTAATGCGCATAAAATAAAAGAGATAGATAAATGGATTGAGCAGTTTAAAATGCTGGTGGAAACTCAGTTCAATCAACTCGACTCTGTGATCTTAACACTTAAACGACAAAAGAAATGACCAACAATTTGCTATTTGATTTTACCGTTGACAAAGCAGCCAAAAAGGTTTTTATAACCCGAGAATTTGATGCCGAGCTATCGCTGGTGTGGGATGCTTTTACCAAAGCAGAAATTCTTGACCAATGGGTTGCACCTAAACCCTGGACATCAAAAACAAAATTTATGGATTTCAATGTGGGTGGGCGAAGATTCTATGCAATGGTAAGTCCGGAAGGCCTTGAGCGCTGGGCTATTCAGAAATACCTCTCCATAAGCCCGAAAACAAATTTCAAAATGCTAAATGCATTTGCAGACAAAGATGAAAATCCTGAATTGCCAGGCTCCGAATGGGATTACACTTTCAGCGAACAAAACGGTAAAACAAAAGTGGAGATAATAATTTTTAATGAATCGCTTGCCCGCATGGAGAAAATGCTTGAGATGGGCTTTACCGAAGGCTTTAAAATGTCAATGATTAATTTGGAAAATCACTTGATTACTTTAGTGTTACAGCAACAAATGAAGTAAGCGGGGTCTCAGCCATTAAGGTAACGAGAGAACTCAGGACTCTGCTTTACGGTTGCAAAGGAAGTTGACGAGCTATTGATTTAATTAGAAGATCCTAACTCTACAACAAACCCTGCTCTTCCAATTTCAGCTTTAGTTTTTCGTGGTTTACCCAGAACTTACGGGCTACTTCCTGCAAGATCTTTTTAAACTCTGGCGAGGCTTCCGTTTCGGTTAGCTCTGGACCCTTATCCATGAACAAGATTACCCAGTATTGAATATTATCTTCCTGCGAGAACAACCGCATGTGCTCAAGCGCTTTGGTGCGATCATTCATCTGGCAGTAATAAAGTGCAAGCCCTGCATTTTTGTAAGCCGTCTGGTCCCTGTCAAGATACTTTCGGTACCGCGCATAGAATTCTTTTGCCTTTTCTTTTTCTCCGGCTAATTCATACACGCGACCAATCACCAGGTTTTCGTACTCAAAGGCATCCAGTTTTTTTGTTTCGCGTTGGCGGTTAAACCGCTTGTAGTAGTTATACGCAGCGTTATAGTCTTTCAGGTAATAACTCACTTTACCAATATCCTGCAGAATATCATACCGGTTGGTGTCTCTTTGAAATTCATTTAGCAAAAGTTTACGGGTGTGCTGCAAGTCGCCTTCTTTGGCATAAACTACAAATGCCCGCACATAGCGCGAGAAAGCATTTTCAGGATTATACTCCAACGATTTATCAATGTGTTCAAGCGATTGATCCACAAATCCGGACTGGATGAGCGCATTTCCCAAACGCAAATGAAAATAACTGATTGCAACCGAATCGCCCGAGTTGGCATTCAATTTTAATCCTTTCAACGCATACTCCAGGTATTTACCCGTATTAGGTAAATACATATAGTAAAAGTCAGTCAGCAATCCCACAACCTCCGTTGAGTTTGGGTTGTATTCCAGCGCCCGCTCTAAATAAGGCAATGCTTCCTTGTATTCCTTCCGGATCAGGTAATACATTCCCTTCGTCATTAAACTCTCGGCTAACCGGGCATCGTGCAATACCGCCTTATCCGCATAGGCCCCCAGCCTATCCACATACAATTTTTCGGCTTGAAACATGTCTAAATAATAGCAAGCCATGCCCGCGCAAGCATAGGCCAAAGCAAACGTATTATCCTTCGAAATGGCTTCATCAAAAAATACTAACGACTGCCGTAGGTTTGCTCCGCCTCCTCTCTTCAACAAGTCAACGCCTTTTAAAAAAGCATCGTAAGCTTCCAGATTTTGCGTGGGTACTTTCTGAATACGGTTTTTCTCTTCGGGCGTAATTATCGCACGGATTTCACCGGCAATGTCGCTGGAGATTTCCTGCTGTAAGGCAAAGATGTCTTTGGTTTCGCGTCTGTATTGCCGGCTCCACAAATGGCGATCGGTACTGCCATCTATTAATTGAATAGTAAGCACAATGCGGTCGCCCATTTTTTGTCCGCTGCCTTCAACAAAATAAGTAACATTCAGTTCGTTGGCCATCTCCGGAATGGTTTTGGCGTTGTTGCGGTATTTTTCTACCGAGGTGCGACTGATTACCCGCAGGTCTTTTATCCGCTGAAGGTTATTGAGTGTGGACTCCATCAGGCCGTTGATAAGGTACACATTTGTACTATCGTTGCTGTCGTTTTTAAATGGCAACACGGCAATGGATTTATCAACAACCACTGCCTTTTTTGTTGGCCAATATTTATATGCAACCCAGCCAAACACAACCAGCACCAGGCTTACTGCGCCAATCAGAATAAATTTTCTGTTGCTGTTTCGCACTGGGGGCGGAGCTACCGGAACAGACTCCGATTCATTTGCCCGTTTACCAACCTCGCCAGGCGGATAGCCATAGTATTCGCGGAAGCATTTAATAAAATACGAGGTGCTGCTAAAACCCGTGTGATGCGCTACTTCCGATACATTGAGCGAACCTTTGCGCAACAACTCCATCCCCTGCTTCAACCGCGCCTGACTGATAAGCTGGCTTACCGAAAGGTTGGTAGCCTTCTTAACTTTGCGCAGCAAGTTAGAGCGGCTCATGTTCAGCGCATCGGCTAATTCCGTAACGCCAAACTGTTCATTGGCAAGATTTTGTTCAATCTTTGCCGTTAGCTGGTTCAGAAATTCCGTATCGGTTGACGATAATTCAGACATGCACTATTCTTAATTCAGTGCGAAATAACAAAAACCAGATGAGACTGAATTAGCCTGGTTAGTGATTCAAGCCAAGGTTTTTTCGATCCTGAATTCGGGCTTTGCATCAAAAGTTATATCCGTGCGCGAATTTTTATACTGATTTCGTCAAAATTGACGGTTTTGTGCGCAAGACTATTTAGCCGCGCGGAAGGGGTTGCCGTTCCTTTGCTTCATAGAAAAACAAAAATTTTAAACTCAATCAACAAACTATGAAAACGCTCAACTCCCCCGCACTGCTGCTTGTGATCATCTTTATTGTGGCCGCCTGCACCGCTAAAGAAACAGCCAAAACCGGTTCAGTTATAGCCCCCGATGTGGACTTGCACACCGCTGTAATTACCGAAAACATGGAAGCTGTGAAACAACACATTGCCGCGGGTAGCGACCTGAACGTGCGCGATCCGTTTGGTGGCTCTAGTCCGCTCATAAGCGCTGCCGTATTCGGTAAAACCGAAATAGCCAACGTACTAATTAATGCCGGTGTGGATTTGAATTTTCAAAATACCGATGGCTCAACCGCGCTGCATACAGCCGCCTTCTTTTGCCGGCCTGAAATTGTGAAGTTGCTACTTGAAAAGAATGTGGATAAAACTATAAAAAATAAATACGGAGCAACCGCCTATGATAATGTTGCCTTGCCGTTTGCTCAAATGAAAGATGCCTACGACATGATGGGTAATGTACTTGGCCCCATGGGCTTAAAACTGGATTATGCGTACATCGAAAAAACAAGACCAGAGATTGCAGAGATGCTGAAGTAAAAGAAGGTTGACAACCCTTTTTCTTCCGATAAGAAAGGTTGTCAACCTTTTAGCTGTAAGTATGAGATCGTGATTCTCAATACTCAGGTAAACACCAACCTCACTACTAAATACTAACTACTCAATACTTTTTTATGAGACGTTACGATATTGATTGGCTTCGGGTAATTGCCATTGGCTTGCTCTTGATTTACCATGTGGCAATTGGTTTTCAATTGTGGGGAACAATGATTGGATTCATCGCTGCTCCTAAACCGTGGGCCGGTTTATGGACGCCCATGTCGCTGCTGAATGTGTGGCGGATTCCACTTTTGTTTTTTGTTTCGGGTATGGGTGTGTATTTCGCCATGCAACAACGCAACTGGAAACAACTGCTTACAGAACGTACGTTGCGCATTTGGGTTCCCTTTGTGTTTGGTGTGTTTGCGATTGTACCGCTTCATGTGTTGATCTGGCGCCACTATTACAAAATGGAATTGCGCTACCAATACGATCCCGGGCACCTTTGGTTTCTGGCAAACATTTTTGCTTACGTGCTGGTGTTGGCGCCTTTACTCTTTTATTTGAAAAAAAATGAAGCCGGAAAAGTTGTTCAATTAATCAAGAACATTTTCAGCACCCCGTTAGGATTACTGATAGTACTGGCAGCCTTTATTGCTGAGGTAATGATTATTAAACCCATACCCTATGAGTTGTATGCCATGACATGGCATGGTTTCGCCCTCGGGTTGTTGGCTTTCTTGTTTGGATTTTGTTTTGTGTTAAGTGGTTCTGCCTTCTGGCAGATGCTGGTAAAGTGGCGGTGGATGTTTGTAGTAGTTGGGGCTGGTCTGTTCACTTTGCGTACCTACTACTTCGGCATGCAAACTCCGCCATATCTGATTGTAATCGAATCGCAAGCATGGATATTTACGGTGTTGGCGTTCGGGCATAAATATCTAAACCACAACGGAAAAGCATTGCAATACCTGAGTCCGGCTGTGTACCCGGTTTACATCTTGCACATGCTGTTTTTATACCTGGGTTCCACACTGATTTTTCCGCTGGCCATTCCGGTACAATTTCAATTTGTGCTGGTACTGTTGTTTACCCTTGGCGGATGTTTGCTGTCGTATGAAATAATTAAAAGGATAAAGTGGTTACGGGTACTTTTTGGAATAAAAAATTAGGTTAATCTAACGGGCTGAATTCTGAAAAAAGTGTGGTGGCCTCTTCCAGATTTCCTACGGGGATATATTCACAGACTTGCTCATATTCCGCCCACATTTTTTGTACTGCTGCATTTTTATGGGCGTTTTCAATCGCTTCTTTACTCTTCCATCCAAAAACCTCAATTACAACGCCACTTTTTGAAATCATTTGGTGGTTGAGGATAGCGGTTTCTGTATTCGCTATTCAAATAGTGGTTTGGTATTTGAACCTTATACCGGCATAAGCGAACAAGAGCCATGAAAAACAACGCAAATTTCAACACTGGTTTACTGTTTATAACCTACCTGTTGATGGATTCTGACCAGGAAATAAGTGAAATTGAGCTTAATTACCTGGATTCCGTACGACTTGAGGCTGGTATTGACGAAACCGAATTCAGGGAGTTTTATAATTCCGCCTTTGGGAAAAGTGAGCGCGAAATCTACCAGATTGGGATGGACGCTATTAACAGGTGCTCTGAAGCGGAGAAGATTCAAATCTTTGTGAAGCTCTACGGTATGGCTTTGGCCGATTCCGTTTTGCGCGTTAAAGAAGTTCGGTTTATTCTTTACGCCACCCGCATGGCTGATGTAAGCATGGAGCGGGTAATTGAAATGGCCAAGGAAGTGGGTATAGCTGTGAGCTGACTTTTCATCAGCTCACAACTTTATTGCACTAATTCAATACTTGCTCCGAAATCTTACCCGTTTTCTTATTCTTCAAAATAACTTTCTTAGCACCGTAGTGCGTTACTTCTTCTTTCACCAGGTAGTGGTTGGCATCGTATTCTTGCAAGTGTGCGTCTTTGCTTACCCCCACGCGGCCGCGCCAGATGTCCAACTTCACCGGCTCCCAAAGTTTTGATTTGGCAGACTTATAAGCCGCATCCAATACGGCATTCACTACATAGCCATCGTAAAATGTTTCTTTCGGTTGGGTACCGTTTTCCATGGCATTAAACATATCCATAAACATATGGTTGTAGCCCAGCTCGTTCAACTCATCACCCACCGGAAACAACCAGCCCTTGTCACTCTCTGCTTTTTCTGCAACATAATTAGCCGCCTTACCTGTAGTAAACATTTCGAAGCCGGTGCGCAAAAAACTATTCACCCAAATGGTACCTTCTGTGCCCATTACCTCATCGCGCAAATCTAGCCCACCACGAAACGTCCAGCTTACTTCAAACTGTGCTATAGCTCCGTTTTCGTATTTAACCAAACCAATGGCATGATCTTCGGCATCGATGGGTTTTACTTGTGTATCAGCCCAGCACATTACTTCAACTGGTTTAATGTCTTTTCCAATGTAACTGCGGGTAATCTCCACGCAGTGGCAACCTAAATCCAGAATACAACCACCACCGGCCTGTTCAATATCCCAAAACCAATCGCTGTGCGGGCCAGGGTGCGTCTCGCGCGATTTTGCCCAGAGGATGCGCCCCAAGGCTCCGTTCTTTACGCTTTCATGTGCCTTCAGGAATTTAGGTGTATAAACAAGATCTTCCAGGTACCCATTAAAGATGCCGGCTTTCTCAACAGCTTGCAACATGCGTTTGGCTTCCTCTGCATTGCGACCAAGCGGTTTTGTGGTGATCACCGCCTTCTTGTGCTTACAACATAAGTTAACTGCCTCCTCGTGCAGGTTGTTGGGTAACGAGATACAAACCACTTCCACTTCAGGCCGGTTAATGGCTTCTTCCACTACCGTAGTGGCAAACGCTACGTTATAGTCTTTCGCAAACTTTTGAGCGCTTTCTTCCCTGCGCGAGTAGATGGTAACAATTTTGTCTTTACTTCTATAGCCCTGAAGGGAGTCTGCATAAAAGCGGCCGATGAAGCCCGAGCCAAGCATGGCGATTTTCATATAGGTAAAGTTTTAGTTATTGGTTTCTCGTTACTGGTTACTAGTCGCTGGTGCTATGTAGATTTAACTACTTCCGTTTTGATTCTTTATTAAACATCGCCTGTGTCATCACAGGCCACTAACAATTTACGCGGCTTGAATTTCCTTTTTCTCTTTGAAGAACAAAATAAAATAGATCAAAACAGCTATGGCAATGTAAGCCGGTACCATCCAGATGGATTGCCATTGAAACGCGCCATCAACAGAATAATAATCGGCTGTAAAGCCCGAGAAGCGCGTGCCTATCACCATACCCACTCCGTAGGTTGCAAAAGTAAATAAGCCCTGTGCGGCATTTTTAATCTTATCGCCCGCCTTTTTTTCGGTGTACATATAGCCCGTTACAAAAAAGAAATCGTAGCAGATGCCATGTAAAACAATGCCGGCATATAACATCCAGATGCTTGTGTCGATGTTTCCAAACGAAAAAAACACATAGCGTAAAATCCATGCTGCCATGCCAAGCAGTAACATTCTTTTAACGCCAATCTGATTAAATAAAAATGGAATTGCGAGAATAAACACCGCTTCCGAAACCTGCCCGAAGGTCATCTTAAACGCTACATTAGTCATCCCCACTTCATTCAAAAAAACATTGGCAAACCCGTAGTAGAATGAAAGCGGAATGCAAACCAAAATAGCCGCGATAAAGAAGATGAGATAGGGCTTGTCTTTAAAAAGCACAAAGGCTTCTGTTCCTAACGCACTCTGGCTCGCTTTCCCTTTTGGTGGGGTGCTTGGCAATACAAAAGACGAAAGCCCCAATACCGCTGAGGCAATTGCAGCCATCTGAAACGTTAGCGCTGATTTATCTAATCCTAACGAACTGATTAAAACCCCCGCCACAATCCAGCCCAACGTGCCAAACACTCTGATCCATGGAAATTGTTTGCCCGGGTCAGTCATTTGCCCAAAGGCTATGCTGTTGCTCAATGCAATGGTGGGCATATATAATAAAGAGTACACCAGTATAATCCAATAAAACGCGCTGTTATCTGTTACTACTGTTGCCAGGTAAAGCAGGGTTGCGCCTACCAGGTGCAGCACGCCCATAATATTTTGAGCTGCAAAAAACCGGTCGGCAACCATGCCCACAAAAAAAGGCGAAATGATGGTAGCAATTGCCAATGCGCTGTAGGCCGCTCCTATCTGTGTGCCGTTGGCTCCCAAGAACTCAGCCATGTAGGTGCCCATGGTAACATACCACGCCCCCCAGATAAAATACTCCAACAACATCATTACCGATAACTTGGTGAACACAGCAGGCTTCATACTTCGTACATTATTGTGAAGTAAGTTAGAAACGGTTTTGAAAAAACAGAAAGGTGCACCGTAATTTTATGCAAGCGGGCTATGGTGCCGGCTTATAGCGCGATTCGTTAAAGATGCGCCTGGCATCTTGCTCGCGCATTAGTTCGGCAAGGGTTACTTCTGGTTTGCGTTTGGCATAGGCATTTACAATTTGCCAACCTACCCACGTACCAATCCGGCCCGGGGCCTGATCGGCCACATCAAAAGTCTTGGGCCGCTCTGCTATGTACTTCTGCCGTGCTTTGGCGCTCGTAGAAAAAAACACTTCGTCCTCCACCAGTTTCGTCCAGATTACATCCTGGTTGGCGCGGGCCCCGGCAATCTCTGCGGCTGTGTAGCCTATAAACACGCTATCGGGTGTGCAGGGCAGCATGTGTTTGGCAAAATAATATGCCTTTCCGTAGGTAATCATGTCGGCCAATATGGTTTTGTCTTGCAAATTGGTTTCGTTGAGGCGTGGATCAATGCCGTACAACAACAATACCGAGGGAACTATAAAGTTCTTCTCGTACCTGCGCAGCATGTATTCGTACATGTTGGGCCGATAGGCAGCGCCCTTGCCCAGATAATAGTCGAGGCCTACTACAATCAACGTATCGGTTACAAACAAATCGGTTTGCAAACCGGTAATAATAGTTTGGATTTTTGGCGGTTGAAAATCGGGATAATAGTACTTCAGATTGGTGAATGCCTGGTTAAATTCGGCCTGTAGTTCGGTTCCATTGCCGAATACTTTTTTGGTTGCTACTAACAACGAGTCGATGTGCGGATTGGTAAAGCGCGCATACAACTCGTTTATAAATACTGAGTCGTTGGGGTAAGAAGGCCGGCCAAACACAAAATCGCGCAGCACGGGGTAGCGCGTAAAGAAATTAACCAATTGTTGCCTGGTGGTAATGGCGGGTAGCGAATCCTGCAGTTGTTCCAGCTGTAGATTTATAGAAATATTTTTTGTGTCCGGAACAAATTCACACTTTTCTTTATCGCCACAGCTGGTTAAGAAAAACAAAATTACAATGTGTAACTGTAATAGCGTTTTGTGGTTCGTGAGGACACGAACCACAGGAGGAATACAGGCAAGTGTAAATAAGCGCATAGCTAAAATTTTTGCGAAGATGGCTAGTTTCTATCGGATGGCAAAGGTGAAAAAAACGAAACGCAGGTGGCTGAGATTAAATTGCATTTGTACCGGCTTATCCTGAATTTGCATCGTTAAAATTTCTCTGTGCAAAAACAACCTAAACATATAGCCGTAGCGGGTAACATTGGCTCTGGTAAAACCACCTTAGCCGAAAAGTTATCAAAACATTATGGGTGGACAGCCCTCTACGAATCGGTAGATCATAACCCATACCTGCGTGATTTTTATGATGACATGACGCGCTGGGCTTTTCATTTGCAGATTTATTTTTTAAACAGTCGCTTTACGCAGGTGCGCCAAATTCGCGAAAGCAACAAAACAATAATTCAGGATCGCACCATTTATGAAGACGCCCATATTTTTGCGGCCAACCTGCATAAAAGCGGCCACATTAACGAGCGCGATTATCAAAGCTATCTCGACATCTTTAACTCGATGGTGAGTTTTGTGCATCCCCCTGATTTGTTGATTTACCTTAAAGCTGATATACCTAAACTTGTTCAGCAAATTCAAAAGCGCAACCGCGATTTTGAGTTCAACATTAAACTCGATTACCTGCGCACGTTAAACGAGCACTACGAAAAATGGATAGGCGGGTACAAAAACGGTAAATTATTAGTTGTAGATGTTAATAATCTCGACTTTGTAGAACGCGTAGAGGATTTTTCGTTTATCGTAAACAAGATTGAGTTGGAGTTGAATAGTTTGTTTAGTTGAATGTTCTGTTCGTTCAACGGATGTTGTCTTAAAGACGCGCAAAGATTACTTATAAGGCTTCAAGCGGCAGGCCACATGCCTATAAGTACTTCTTAGAAGCATGAAGCCTGCGGACCAACGCAAATAAACTTTTGGGGAGCCTTACTGCACCATAAACACTGCATTCGAAAACACCATCTTCCCGCTTTCCCAGAAATTGCGGAACAGCGGGTTATCTACAAAATAGATTACGTTGCCCTGGCCTTTTGGTTCAACACCCATCACCAGGCTGTTGCTTATTTTTTTGTTGATGCGGTAGCCTGCAAAACCTTGCACCGGCTTAGCAACCCCTTTAATTATACCTACATTCCAGCCATCGGTCAGGTACCCATAGCGAAGTTCGTTGGTTTTAAGCGTGTAGTACGAGCCGCCCAAGCCAAAGGCCAACGGGTGCGATTTATCTACCGTTACTTTGTAGATAGCACCCGAAATGGCATCCGACAATTGCTTGCGTTCAGCATCTTCATAGCGGCCCAACACGTCTTTCTCGCGGGCTTCCTTTTCCTTTTTCTCCGCCTCTGTTTTTTCGGCTTCGGTGGCAAAGGCTTTTAGGGCAAAGCCCTTCTTTTCGGCAAACGAAGTAAGCGCATTGGCAATTACAATAAGCCGCCCTCCGCCCGAAACCCAGGTGGAGAGTTGATCCAGCGTGCCTTCATCAAACATTCTGTAGCGGCCCTCAGGCACAACCAGCACATCATACTTGCTCAAGTCAACATTTTTAAAATAGTCGGTACCGATTTGCGTAATCGGGTAGCGCAGTTGCTGCTCGAAGAAATGCCAGATTTCACCCGCACTTAATGACGAAGTTTGTTCGCCAATCAACACCGCAACTTTAGGTGCTTTCAGATAGCCAACCGATGAAGAGCCGAAATCTTTGCCCCGATCTACAAAGCCGGTGGTGCTGGTAAATACTTTTCGGTCTTTGCTATTGGCTATAGATTTAATCAAGGTGTCAAAGTCGGCCACGTTCTCGTTATTTCTGCGCGTTACTATAAGCGTTCCAGCTTCAAAATTTTGCCCGGCTATCGAAAATGCTTTTTCTGCTGCCCGCACTTTTATGTTTTTGTTCAGCAACTCTGCCAGCAGTTCTACATCGCGTAAGCTTTCGTACTTAAAAATGTACGCATAGGGTTTGGCGAGCGTAGCTGAATTATCAACTGACTTTGGTTGATAGGCCTTGCCCACATTAATTCGTTCATTAAGTGCATACCCTTTTAAGTCATAATTATACATCAGGTTCCAGGCGGTAATGTCGTACGTGGCAGAATCGGGTAGCTTAGAGGCCGGCTCAAACAACGTAGTAATAAACCGCGACTTGGGTTGATAGATATTGATGATCATATCTTCGGTACTTATAGTGGCAGCGCCTGTTGTTTGGGTTTGATAGTCGAACCCGCGTGTTACTTTACCAGCCGCGGGGTGCCCGTATTTTATGGAGTGACTATCCAACCATTTTGCCAGACGGTTAATTTTGTCGGCATTGTTATCGCCTTTTATAACATACGTTTTATAGGGGGCGGCCGGGTTGTTCAGATTTTCTTTCGAATATTTTTCAAACTCATCCACCACGCGGGTTGCATTAAGCGAAGTTATTTCTACTGTAGATAAACCGGTTGTATGATGATGCGTTAGCCGGTCTTTCAGCGTAAGCGGATCGCCCTCGCGCGTGGTGATGCTTAGGCCACCATAACCTCCGCCTGCCTGTTCATACGTCATTCCAATCGCACCGCTGTAGGTGGGGTACGTATCGCCATAACTTGGGTAGTATAAATCAAATACCTCTTTTGTAAAGTACAACCAGCCTTGTTCATCGAAGTACTTTGCGTGGTTCTTGCCAAGTGTAACCTGAAACTCACGTTGCCACGGGGTAATTACTTCGTGGTAAGGCTCCACAGCCGGAGCAAAATAGTACGGGCTATTGTGCCCTTGTTCGTGAAAATCTACGTGTACATGCGGCAGCCACTCGTTATAAATTTTTATGCGCGCCCTTGATTCTTTCTGCGTAAGCCACGCCCAGTCGCGGTTAAGATCGAACAGGTAGTGGTTTGCTCTTCCGCCCGGCCATGGTTCGCGGTGTTCTTTGGCATCGCCACTGCTATTGTAAGGCTGGTTGCCATATTGGTTATAGAAGTTGGCGTAGCGATCGCGCCCATCGGGGTTAATGCACGGATCCATAATAACCACCGTATTCTTTAACCACTCTTTTGTTTTTGCGTTGGCCGGATTTACCAATTCATAAAGGGTTTTCATCGAGGCTTCCAGCGAGCTGGCCTCGTTGCCATGCACGTTGTAACTAAGCCAGACCAGTGCCACTTTGCTGGCTGGGTTTCCTTCTAAAACCCCGGCACGCTTTAAGTTATCTTGCCGAATTTGATCGAGGTTGGCAAAGTTTTCGGGCGAAGTAATAACTGCGTAGATGAGGGGACGCAGCTCGTTGGTTTCTCCATACTGTGTCACTTTCACGTTGGCAGAAAGCCCATCGATGTAGTTAAAATATTCTACCACGCGGTGGTGGCGGGTAAAGCGCGAACCAAGTTCGTATCCTAAAAACTCATCGGGAGTTTGAATTTTGGTTTGGGCTGTGGTGGTTAACGATAAAATTACGAGCGCAAAAAGTAAAGTGGGTTTCATAAAAATTATTTAGTGCCCCCCACCAACCCCTCCACAGGAGAGGGGGGAAGCAGGAGTAAGTTAGTTGGGCAAGGTGTTAAAAATTCAATTGTGCTTCAACAATCTTTTTATCTGTGGTGTGTGGTGAATAATATGTTCCTGAAAAAAGCGCAGGGTTTGCACAATGTTTAGCTTGCCCGCCACCGGGTGCTTGTATATTTTTCGCCTTAGCTGTTGGCCGGTAAACCGCGAAAGCAAATCGTTCAATTCTGCACGGGTTTGATTCCAGGCTTGGGTAATTTCTGCTGCATCTTTAAAAGCGGGGGTATGCGCTACTACCACGTTGGGCGCCTTAAACCTGAGGGGCAAGCGCTGCGAAATAATCAGCAGCCACATCTTCAGGACTTCAGTTATGCCTGTGTCGGGCTGGTCTTCAATTGCCAGAATTTTTTTATTCAGGTATTGAACAGACAATTGCTCGGAGGTAATCAGGTGTGCAAAAACCTGGCTTAGCGACCATTTGCCGGGCGGGTGTTGGTGCAGTTGATCCACATTAAGGATTTCTATTTGTTTTAGTAATGCGAGCCGCTGGATTTCAAGACGACCAAATGACTCTTTTAGTAGCGAATTCATCTTAACACAAAATTTGCGGGACAAATGTATTTAAAGTTAGTGTTTGGGGTGGTCGGTTTTTTTTTTACTTTTAAATACCTAACATAAACCAATACCACACATGAACACAAATTATGCAGGATTCTGGCTACGCTTTGTGGCTATAATTATTGATGCTATTATTATTTGGGTAATTCAGTCTTTCATTTTTGTGCCTCTCTTAGCCGCTTTAGGGCTGGGTTTTGCAAATTCTGTTCAAACAATGGATTTTAATGATCCGGAACAAGCAGCTGGCATGTTTGCTTCAATTATGGCTATGGCAAGCGGCATTTGGCTTCTCTCACTTGTTATTAATATCCTGTACAACACCTTTATGGAAGCCTCAAAATTTCAAGGATCTGTTGGTAAAATTGCACTTGGCCTTAAAGTAACTGATCTCCAGGGTAATAAACTTGACTTTACAAAAGCTCTAGTACGTAATCTGTGTAAGATTATCTCTAACATTACTTTTTTAATAGGTTATATAATGGCTGGTTTCACTGAGAAAAAGCAAGCATTGCACGATATGATTGCAAGTACATTAGTGTTGAGAAAAAGCTAAGTGAATCAACTTAATTCTTTTTAAAGGCACTTGAAAGGGTGCCTTTTTTCTTACCTGAGAAAAAGAATCTTTTCACTACAAATTTCAATTTCTGCCGGCAAAAAGCCCACTAACTCACCCTCCGCTTCGAGGGGTGTTGGTTGCGGGGCCCGCAAGGTTACTTGCCGGCTCTTAGAATAAACTACCGCGGGGTGAGTAATTTTTTTGCCGCGCTTGAGCAGCAAGAGCCGGCTTAAAAAAACCGGAACAGCAACAACGCCTACCAAAAAAGTATTGAGGTAACCATCTTTCAGGTCGGCATCGGGTGCTATGTAAAGTTTTTTTCCAAACGATTTTCCATTGGCAACAGCCACCACGCGGGCATCGCCTTTCCAAAAGTTTTGATCTGTCTTTACTTCAACGGGTATGGGCTCATGGGCAAAAAAGATCTTAACTGTAGCAAGCAGGTAGCGCAACCCCGCACCCAGCCATTTTGGTGTGCGGGCCATCTGTTGCACCACGGCCGGCCCCATGCCCACGCTGCACGCATTAATAAAATAGTGCTGTTTTGGATTTGCATCCCGATCGGCACACGTAATAAGCCCCACATCGGTGCGCTGCGGAGCATTGTTTCTCAGCAACGTTATCAAATCGGCAACGCTCGTTGTAAGGTTGGCTGCGCCTGCAAAATCATTGCCCGAGCCAAGCGGAATGAGGCCAAGTGCCGGTAAAGAATTTCCGGTTGCTGTAAGCAATCCATTCAAAACCTGATTGAGGGTGCCATCGCCACCGGCTGCAATAACTACGGTAAAGCCCGCTGCCGCGCGGGCAAGCTCGGTAGCATGGCCGGCATAGGTTGTTTCAAAAACAGTAACGGCAAATTCTTTTTGCAGACCGGGTAAAATGCGTTGATAAAAGAAATTTCTCTTTTTGCAAACTCCGTTAAGAATAATAGCAACGGTCAAATTTATGGCAGTGACTTTACCAGAGAGTTTCTTTTATTACTTGCACTTTTTCTTGATAGTTGCCTTCGCATCGGGCAAGCCCATTTCATCGGCCCGCTTTAAATCCAGGCAGCCATCATAATTGTTGTTCATTAGCAACTTAACCAGGCCGCGTTGAAAGTATGTCTCCGGGTCGCTCGGGTATAATTCAATAGAAACCGTGTAGTCTTCTACTGCCCCGGCATAGTTTTCTTTTTCTGTTTTGCTGAGCGCCCGATTATCGTAATAGGTGGGGTTGGTACCATCTAATTCAATGGCTTTGGTATAATCGGCTATGGCGCCCTCGTAATCATCCATGGTGTGTTTAAGTACACCGCGCAGGTTAAAAGTTTCGGGGTCTTCGCTATCTAGCTGTAATGCTTTGTTGTAATCTTCCAGCGCACCTTTTAAATCTTTATTTGCCGTTTTGGCCAGCGCGCGGTTCTCGAATTTGTAGGGGTCTTTAGAGTCTAACTTAATGGCCTCGTTGTAGTCGGCAATTGCTTTATCAAAATTAGTTGTGTTATAGTACGCTACACCTCGGTAGTTATATAAGTTCGCATCGGTTTTGTCGTATTCAATTGCTTTGGTGTAATCGTCTATGGCGCTTACAAATTCTCCCAGCTCTGCTTTCACCAGGCCGCGGTTAAAATATTTGTCGGCATCGGGTGGCCCTAATTCCAGGGCTTTCGAAAAATCAAAATAAGCCGATTGCAGATCTTCTACATTATAGTAAGCAAACCCGCGATTGGTGTAGGCATCGGCATAACGCGGATTGAATTTTATAGCCTTAGTAAGATCGCGTAAAGCGGCCTCGTCATCGCCCAGGTTAATTTTAGATTCGCCCCGGTAGTTCAACGCCTCGGCATACGTACTGTCTATTTCCAGGGCAAAATTGAAATCGCCAATGGCTCCGTAGTAATCGTTTAAGCCCATGTTGGCGCGGCCGCGAAGCATAAACGCTACTTTATTGCGGCTGCTGGTTTCCAGCACTTTGGTAAGATCTGCTTTTGCCGCTTTAAAATTTCCGGCTTCAATTTTTTTCCGAGCCGCCTCCAACACATCCTGCGCCTGCACCATCAGCGGAAGCACCAGTACGATAACAATCAGTTTTTTCATTGTACCCGTTTGTAAAAAGGCAAGTTAGCAAGAATTGAATTAAGGTAAAGGCACCTGTAACCCGTTTTGCCCCAACAGGCATGGCAGCATTTTTTGTAAAGACTACACAATCACAAACCTGTTTACGCCATTTAACAAATTTTTTTTCTGTGGTTTAATGTTTGTAGTAACTTCGATGTCTTAAACTGTTTTTGTATGAGCCGTGTTCTGATTTTTTGTTTTGCCTTTTTGAGTTTGCAAACTATAGCCCAGGAAAAACCCCTGGATATGAAAATGGATTTTGAGCAATACGACCCGCCCTCTACCCTTAAGGTAGAAGAGCATCGGTTAACGCGGGCAAAATTTCCGTTTATCGATATTCATAACCACCAGGGCAACATGAACACCAGCGATTTCAAAGAGCTGATTGCCAAAATGGACGCCTTGAATATGGCGGTTATGATTAACCTGAGCGGGCGGGGCTTTAGAAGCAGTGGCGATCACCTGGAAAAGTCGATAGAGAATATTAACAACCGCTACCCCAAGCGTTTTGTCTTATTTACCAATGTAGATTTTACCGACATTGATAACCCCGAGTGGGCAGCGCGCACGGTAAAACAATTGGAAGCTGATATTAAGCGGGGCGCGAAGGGTCTTAAGATTTATAAAACGTTGGGCTTACATGCCAAAGACAGTAAAGGCAATCGCATTGCGGTAAATGATCCGCGCATCGACCCGATTTGGGCCAAGTGTGGCGAGTTGGGTGTACCTGTTTTAATTCACGCGGCCGATCCCAAACCTTTTTGGGACCCAATCGATAATCAAAACGAACGGTGGCTCGAACTCAAGCTGCACCCCGGCAGGCGCTACGATGAAACCTTTGCCCGATGGGAAACTATTATTGAAGAGCAACACGATGTGTTTCGGAAACACCCTAAAACAACATTTATAAATGCACACCTGGGCTGGTATGGTAACGATTTGAAAAAGTTAGGCGAGCTAATGGATAAATACCCAAACATGCTTACAGAGATTGGTGCCGTAATTGCGGAACTTGGAAGACAACCACGGGCAGCCAAAGCATTTCTAACCAAGTATCAGGATCGGGTGCTGTTTGGCAAAGACAGTTGGGTACCTGAAGAATACGAAACTTATTTTCGCGTGTTGGAAACCGAAGACGAATACTTTCCCTACCACAAGCGCTACCATGCCTTTTGGCGCATGTATGGTATTGGCTTGCCCGATGAGGTTCTGAAAAAGATTTATTATAAAAACGCCCTGCGCATTTTACCAAATATGGATAAGAGCCAGTTTCCTAAGTAGGTGCTGATTTTTTTTTAAATTTGATCATAAACAGGATTGCTCATGAAACAGGTTACACTCTCAATACCAGAGGATAAGTATGATTTTTTCATGGAGCTAATGAAGAGCATTGATTTTGTTTCTGTGGAAGACAATCCTATTCCAGAAAGCCATAAAACCCTTGTAAGAGAGCGAATAAAAAACTCAACCCGAGACGAGTTTAAAAGTTGGAAAGAGGTAAAGGTTTCTTTCAAAATGAAATGAGTTCTTTTGAGGTCTTCATAGGACGGGCCGCGCAAATTGACATACAAGAGGCTTTCGATTATTACGAGGTTCAGGCCCAAGGTGTAGGGCAGAAATTTCTGGATGCCTTAGATAGTGGTTTTGAAATTCTTAGAATTAACCCAAACTTCCAGATTCAGTATGATGATGTACATTGCCTGCCACTTAAAAGGTTTCCCTTCATGATTCATTATCGAATTGAAGGGAATTATGTCTTGGTTTATGCCGTTATTAACACGAATCTTAATCCAGACACCGCTTGGTTAACCCCAAAAGGAGACTTAGAAAAATGAACTTCCACACGCGCAGATGGGTAAAACCCGAAGACCTGAATCCAAACGGCACCTTGTTTGGCGGAAAACTGCTGAGTTGGATTGACGAAGAAGCGGTAATCTACGCCATGATTCAGCTCGACAACAAGCGTGTGGTTACCAAGTATATGTCCGAAATAAACTTTGTAAGCTCTGCACAACAAGGCGACATTATTGAGCTTGGGTTACTCGCCACTCATTTTGGCCGTACCTCTATTACGCTGCAATGTGTGGTGCGCAATAAGATGACACGCAAAACCATTTTGGAGGTTGATAAAATTACCTTCGTTAACCTGGATGCCGAAGGCAAACCCGCCCCGCATGGCAAAACAAAAATAGAGTATGTAAAAGACCGGCTCGAGGGCAGGATTGAGGGTGAGTTGCCGGGTTAAACCAACCCCTACCAAGTAATCCTAACCAATCATTTCAGCTTGTTGAAAGCCCGGCTAATTGCCTGCAAACACTTACCTTGCAGTGTTTAAGTTTCTACTATGATTAAAGAGTACATTCAAACCAACCGGCAACGGTTTTTAGACGAACTTTTTGAGTTACTGCGCATCCCTTCGGTAAGTGCTGACAGTCGCCACAAAGCCGATGTACGCAAGGCTGCCGAGTACCTCGTTCAAAAACTTAAAGCGGCTGGTGCCGATAAAGCCACCCTTTGCGAAACTGCTGGCCACCCGATTGTTTATGCCGAAAAGCTGGTAAACCCAGCGTTGCCAACCGTGCTGGTATATGGCCATTACGATGTGCAGCCACCCGATCCGCTCAACCTGTGGACCTCGCCCCCGTTCGAGCCGGTGGTTAAGGACGAAAAAATTTATGCCCGTGGCGCGTGCGATGACAAAGGCCAGGTTTACATGCACCTCAAAGCGTTCGAGGCTATGATGCACCTGAACCTCCTTACGTGCAACATCAAGTTTATGATTGAAGGCGAGGAGGAAGTGGGCTCCGATAACCTCGGCACATTTGTAAAGGAAAATCGCGCCATGCTAAAGGCCGATGTTATTCTTATCTCCGATACTTCTCTTATTTCGTTAAGCACGCCTTCAATAACCGTAGGCTTACGCGGATTAAGTTATCTTGAAGTAGAAGTAACAGGCCCCAATCGCGATTTGCATTCTGGGGTATATGGTGGTGCCGTGGCAAACCCTATCAACATCTTAAGCAAAATGATCGCTTCGTTGCACGATGAAAACGGCCGCATCACCATTCCAGGATTTTACGATAAAGTGGCTGAGCTTACGGCAAATGAACGCGAAGCGTTGAACCGCGCCCCGTTTCAGTTAGATACCTACAAAAAAGAACTTGCTATTGCCGAAATACAAGGCGAAAAAGGGTACACCACCTTAGAGCGCACCGGCATTCGCCCAACATTAGATTGCAACGGCATTTGGGGTGGCTACACAGGCGAAGGTGCCAAAACAGTTTTACCCTCTAAGGCATCAGCAAAAATCTCTATGCGGTTGGTGCCCAATCAAAGCAATCACGAGATAACCGAGTTGTTTACAAAACATTTCAAGTCTATTGCGCCTAACTCAGTAAAAGTAAAAGTAACTGCGCTGCATGGTGGCGAACCGGCTGTTACTCCCACCAACTCAAGGGCCTATGCGGCAGCAAGCAGCGCATTTGAAGAGGTGTGGGGCAAAACACCCATACCCACCCGCGATGGTGGCAGCATTCCAATTGTTTCGTTGTTCAAAAAAGAATTAGGATTGGATACCGTGCTGATGGGTTTTGGTCTGGATAGCGATGCCATTCACTCGCCCAATGAACATTACGGAATTAAAAATTTTATGGTGGGTATTGAAACCATTGTGGCCTTCTATAAACACTTTGGCAAGGTTGTTAATTAATTCTAAAGCTGAGATTTGAACACGCAGCTTTTGCTACCGGTTGTGAACCAATCTCCCGCTCTCGTGGTTACCTTTGCGCACCTAAAGATTTCGCTTATGAAGTTTGCTTTTTTTTCGATCCTGCTTTTTGCATCGTGTGGTTTGCCCGGGCAGATCTTAAAGCCGGCTAGCTGGAGCTACACTACTTCCGTTAACGAAGCAAAAGTAGGCGATGAGGTTGAACTCATTTTCAAAGCCACTATCGATAAAAACTGGTATCTGTATTCTTCCGAATTTCCCTGCGAAGACGGACCCATTAAAACTTCTTTCAACTTTCTGCCACACGCCAGCTATCACCTGGTGGGTAACCTGGTGCCCGTTAAACCTCTTGATAAGTACGATGACATTTTTGAATGTGATGTTAAAATTTTTAAGAAGACGGGTGAGTTCCGGCAGAAAATTAAAATCCTCGCAGCGCCATTAAAGATTACGGGAGAATCGGATTACCAGGTGTGCACAGAACTTACAGGCCAGTGTATTCCGGGTGGCGAAGATTTTTCGTTTAATCTAGTGGTGAGTGGGGGTGCGGCAATCGCACAACAAAATGAAGACTTGCCGCAACAACCTATAGAGCTTGCCAAGCCTATCGAAGAAACAAAAGGGCCTGTGCTCGACCCCAGCCTGGTACAAGACGATGCCCAAAGCAAATCGTTGTGGGGATTTTTACTGATTGCATTTTTGGGTGGCCTCGCAGCATTAATTACGCCTTGCGTTTTTCCGATGATCCCGATGACGGTTAGTTTTTTTACCGGGCGTGGCACCAGGTTTCAGGCATTGATGTATGGTTTCTTTATCATTTTCATTTACACCCTTATTGGTGCGGCACTCGCCCCCATCATGGGTCCCGAAACTGCCAACCATCTTTCAACTGAGTGGATTCCCAACCTGATTTTCTTTGCGGTGTTTATTGTGTTCGGGCTTTCGTTTCTCGGCCTGTTCGAAATAACCTTACCCGGAACGTTAATCAATAAAGTAGATCAACAGGCAGAGAAGGGCGGGTTAATGGGCGTGTTCTTTATGGCGTTTACGCTGGTGTTAGTTTCGTTTAGTTGCACGGGCCCCATTGTGGGAAGTATTCTTGTGTCGTCTGCCGGTGGCGAATTTCTAAAACCTATTCTGGGCATGTTTGCGTTTGCAGCCGCCTTTGCAATTCCGTTTACCTTGTTTGCAATTTTTCCGGGTTGGTTAAAGTCGTTGCCTAAATCGGGCGGCTGGCTTAACACCGTAAAAGTTGTTTTAGGCTTTATTGAGATTGCACTCGCCTTTAAATTTTTAAGTATTGCCGATCAGGCTTTTCATTGGGGAATTCTCGATCGCGACCTCAACATCGCTATCTGGATTGTGATTGCTGTTTTAATTGGGGTTTACTTAATGAAGGGCTTTCGCATGCCGGGTGATACGGGAAAAGATGCTGAAGATAAAACCGTAAGTGTGTTCAGGCTTTCATTGGCAATGGTTGTGTTTGTGTTTGTTGTTTACCTGATACCCGGCATGTGGGGTGCGCCCTTAAAAGCATTAGCCGGTTATTTACCTCCTATGTACACACATGATTTTAATGTGTTGAGTGCAACAGGTCCTTCCGAAAAATCAACTGCTATTTGCGATGAGCCCAACTACGCAGACTTCCTCCACTTGCCGCATGGGTTAAGCGGGTACTTCGATTACAAGCAGGCGATAGCCTGTGCCCGGCAGCAAAACAAACCGCTGTTTATCGACTTCACCGGGCACGGTTGCACCAACTGTCGCGAAATGGAAGCAAACGTGTGGAGCAACCCGCAGGTATTGCAACGCCTGCAAGAAGATTATGTAGTGGTAGCTTTATATGTAGATGATAAAACAGAATTACCAGAGCGCGATTGGTACACCTCTACTTATGATAAAAAAGTAAAGAAGACTATTGGTAAACAAAATGCAGACTTGCAGATTACCCGGTTAAACAATAATGCCCAACCCTTCTATGTGTTGCTGGGCAAAGACGAGCGGGTGCTAATGGCCCCTTATGGATATAATCTTGATGCCGAAAAATTTGTGGCTTTTTTGGAAGCCGGCAAGAAGAAGTATAGCGAGTTATATCAATAGCTAATTAGTAGATTAACAAAACAAGTCCACGCTGCTGAGATATTCCATTTGTCTCAAAAATGCTTTTCAAGCACACCTACTCCGCTCATGAATGGCTCAAGCCTCTTGCGCCCCATACAACCTATCGTTATCTTTGGCCAGTTGTTACTGGTTTAATCCAGATTTTTTAAACTAAACTTGCGGCCCAAGGCCCACTTTTTTTAAGCGTATGAAGTTCCTCAGCCTGCTATGGTTTAAACGCATCGGTATTGCCGTTTCGGTAGTTGTGCTACTGGTTGGGTTGTTCTTTTTAATCGACAGCCGCACTGCCTGGTTTACACATCAAGCCGATTACATGGACGAAGTGGACTCCGTGCAACATACCGAACGCGAGATTATTCTGCCCGTACTCATGCACGGCATGGTGGTAAACGATTTGCATGTGGTAGAAGATGAGGTAAAAAAGAACCAACGCTTTGCCGATTTATTTGCCGGGTACTTTGTAGCACCTCAAATAAAGCAACAACTCAACCTGTTGCCGCGCTCCGTTTACGACTTCCGAAAAATTTCTGCGCATAAAAAATATACCCTGCTGGTAGAGCACGATTCGCTTAAAACAATAAAGGCGCTTGTGTACGAACCCAACCCGATCGACTATGTGGTTTTTCATCTTAAAGATTCGTTGCTGGTAGAAGTTTGCCAACGCAAAGTAGATACATTAGAACGCAGCATCTCTGGCCGCATCGAAAACACGCTCTCGCATACCATCGAGGCGCTGAACATCTCGCACGACCTTACCAATAAGTTTGTTGACATTTTTGCCTGGCAGGTAGATTTTCAACGGCTTCAAAAAGGCGATCAGTTTAAACTTATCTACGAAGAAAATCAGGTGGAGGATAAACCCGTAGGTATTGGTCGGATTCTGGGCGTGTATTTCGAGCACTCCGGTAATGGCTACTACGCCTTTCCGTATGATCAGGGCGATGGCCCCGATTACTTTGACGAACGAGGTAATAGTTTGCGCAAGGCATTGCTAAAATATCCTATCGAGTTTACGCGCATCAGTTCGCGCTACTCCATGAACCGCTTTCATCCGGTAGTAAAAGTATTCCGGCCACACCTGGGTACCGATTTTGCCGCACCTACCGGCACACCTATCCGCACCGTAGGCGATGGGATTGTGGAGGAGGCCCAATACAAAACCAATAATGGTAACTATGTTAAAATACGGCACAACGGCACCTACACTACCGGCTACCTGCACATGTCGGCCATTGCAAGCGGCATTAAGCCCGGCACACGTGTGCGCCAAGGGCAAACCATAGGGTATGTGGGAAGCACCGGCCTGGCCACCGGGCCTCATCTGTGCTACCGGTTTTGGAAAAATGGGGTGCAAGTAGATGCGCTAAAGGTTGAGTTGCCCCCATCGCAGCCGGTAAAAGCCGAACTATTTCCGGCCTTCGAAGAGGTAAAGCAAAATCTGATACAACGGTTGCAGCTAATACCCGCACCTACCCGAGATGCGCTACCCGAAGTTGCCGTGCGGTAGTTTAATATTTTATCGCGCAATAAAGTCGCTCCTTTTTTGTTTCTGAAGTATCTTACCCTTCAATTCTTAGAGGTATGCGGTTGTGGGTTATTCTTTTTCTTATACTCTGTGCGCTACAGAGCTTTTCGCAAAAAGTTGGGTTGGTGTTAAGTGGCGGTGCGGCCAAGGGCATTGCGCATGTGGGCGTACTTAAAGCCCTTGAGGAGAACGAAATCCCGATTAACTACATTACCGGCACCAGCATGGGTGGTATAATTGGCGGTTGCTATGCGGCCGGCATAAGCCCCGCCCAAATTGAAGAGATTGTACTCTCTAAAGAATTTTTGCATTGGGTAAACGGGAAATTTGAAGACGGCCAGGATTATTACTTTGCGCGCGAGCAGGACCATGCCGGGTTCCTTCGTATCAATCTTACGCTTGACTCAACCTTCTCGCTCAACTTTAACGCCAGCCTGGCAAGCGATCTCTCGCTCAACTTTGCCCTTGCCGAAAAACTAGCCCAGCCTTCTGCCATTGCCCGTAATAATTTCGATAGCCTTTTTGTTCCGCTTCGCGTAATTGCTTCGGATGTGTTTACACAGAATGCTGTACCTATTGGGAAGGGTGCCTTAAGCGATGCCGTGCGTGCCTCTCAAACAGTACCTTTTTTTTATAATCCAATCCGCATTGACGGAAAATACCTTTTTGACGGAGGTGTTTACAACAACTTTCCCGTTGACGTAATGGAACAAACTTTTAAGCCCGATGTAATAATCGGTAGTAATGTTTCGTCCAAAATATATTCTGAATACCCGTTTGGCGAAGATGATAAACTGGTGGCCCGTTCGCTCCTTTACATGTTGCTTGATAAGTCTGACCCGGCCGACATTCCGGAATCGGGGGTGTATATCCAGCCCAACCTGCGGGGCTATACTTCATTCGACTTTTCGAAAGCTAAAGCCCTTATTGATAGCGGCTATAGCCAAACCCTGAGGCAAATGGAAGAGATAAAAAAGAAGGTAGCTGCGCGCATTGCGTGCGAAGAAGTAGCAGCCGCGCGCAATGCATTTAACAATAGAAGCGCACCTTTTCTGGTTGAGAAAATTGTTTTCGAGGGCTTTAACTCGAAGCAGCAACGTTATGTAAACCGGTTTTTCAACAGTGGTAAACGCCCGCTTGCGTTCAGCGATGTTAAAACGGGTTATTTCCAATTGGTATCTGAAGACTATTTTAAAAGTCTGTACCCGGGCTTTTCGTTTAGCGATGAAAGCAACATGTTCAGCTTCTCTTTGCTGAGGCGGCCTAAAAACAATTTCCCGATAGATTTTGGGGGTGTTATTGCTACCCGCGGCATCAGCCACATTTATCTTGGTTTAAACTATTTTCACTTTAATCGGTCGCTCACACATGCTAATCTTAATTTTTATGCGGGCGACTTTTATAAAGCAGTTCAATTAAAAGCCCGAATCGATATTCCTAACCGGGGCCGGTACTACATTGAGCCTTACAGCACCATCAATAGTTGGGATTTTCTTCAAAGTCGCGATTGGTTGCGCAGAGCATCTTCGGTAATTCCCTTATACCGCATCGATCGTAAAGTAGGTGTAGATGTAGGCATTCCCTTTAAAAGAAAATACAAACTAACTTTTGGTACGGCTTATGTAAACAATCGCGATCAGTTTATGAGTGCCTCGGTTTTTACTTCCATCGACACCCTTGATGCTGTGCGGTTGAATGGCCTTCGTACCGAAATCAATGTCTCTACCAACACACTTAATCGAAAACAGTATGCATCCAATGGTCGCAACTTCGTCTTGTCTCTCAATTGGTTTGATCTTACCGAACGGTTTGTTCCCGGCAACACTTCGATCATAACAGAAAAAGCGCAATATAATCGCAGTTGGTTGCGAGCCCGGCTTACGCTGGAACAATACTTTCGCAAAGGCTTCTATAGTTCAGGTTACTTATTGGAGGGAGTACTCTCTAACCAACCCGACTTTATTAACTACCAAAGCACCATTATCAACGCGCCCGGGTTCTATCCCATTCAAGACAGCCGCACACTTATGCTTACCAACTTTCGGGCTTATAACTTTGTGGCCGGTGGCTGGCGCAATGTTTTCACGCTCCGAAAAAATCTTGATTTCCGCTTAGAGGGCTACTTGTTTAAACCCCTCGAAGCGTTACAACGCGGCACCAACCAAGAGGTAGTTCGCAGCAAAGACTTAACAAAAATCTATCTGGCCGGCACAGCCGGCTGGGTGTTGCATTCATCGGTTGGGCCTATAAGCCTTAGCTTTAATTATTATGACGATCCGCGCAATGAGTTGGGCGTGCTGTTGCACATGGGTTTTCTTCTTTATCATAAAACCTCCACCGAATAACTTGCTCTTAACTGGAAGCACCTTGTTAGATTGGTGTAATTATTTTACCCTTTTTTGATTTTTAGCTAAATTTGGTTTCGAATTATAATACCTAGCCGGTAAAACCTTATGACCAAACGATTTCTGCTGCTTTTAGCGATTAGTGCGTGCTTTTTCTCTTCATTTGGCCAGTCCGTGCAGTGGGCCACAAAAGTGTTAGGATTTTCAACCGAGCTAACACCCATTCAATATTCGGCACAACAAGCCTTGGGTAAACCTAATGTACTTCCGGCTGGAGGTCAAAACCCCGGAGCCTGGACACCCGACAAGCCCAAGCGCACGGAATACATCAAGTTGGGTTATGCCAACCCGATTCAAATTCAGCAAATAGCCATTGCCGAATCCTACAACCCGGGTGCTTTGTTTAAGGTGTTTGTCTATGACGAAGCCGGCCGGGAATATCCGGTACATACTTTTAATCCGATGGCAGTGCCCCTGCAAGGGCGCATGCTCAATGTGTTTTTAGAAAAGACAAAATATAAAGTAGCTGCTGTAAAATTAGAATTCGATGGCAGCGCCTTAACCGATTACTTTTCGATTGATGCAGTTGCCATTTCCGATTCGAACATTCCGATTATTGCCGATATAAACCTGCCCGAGTTGTTAAGCAAAGGGTTGGTAGTTGAGCGGCTGGATACAAACGTTAACAGCGAGTTTAGCGAATACAATCCCTTGCTTTCGCCCGATGGTAAAACGCTTTACTTCAGCCGTAAAAACCACCCGGGCAATGTAGGCGGCACCAGCGATAAAGAAGATATCTGGTATTCTGAACTTGGCCCTGATGGCAAGTGGTCATTAGCCAAAAACATGGGGCCACAATTCAATAACAGCCAACCCAATTTTGTAAACACCGTGTCGGCCACACCCGATGGCAAAGCGGTTGTTCTTTTACTCGGCAACAAATACCTCGACAAAGGTAAAATGGTAGCTGGTGTTTCTATCAGCTCGAACGTTGGCGGCACGTGGAGTAAACCTCAGCCCCTTGAAATAGAAAATGATTATAACTACAATGAAAAGGCTAACTACTTTTTGGCTAACACCCGCAAAGCTTTACTTATGTCGGTTGAGCGTGATGATACCCAGGGTGGCCGCGACTTGTATGTGAGTTTTGAAAAAGATGATGGCAAATGGACACAGCCTCTTAATCTTGGTAAGACCATTAATACCGTAGGCGAGGAGTCGGCTCCCTTTTTAGCTTCTGACGATCGTACCCTCTACTTTTCATCTAACGGATTTAGTGGCTACGGTGGCAGCGATGTGTACATGTCCAAGCGGTTAGACGATACGTGGACGAACTGGTCGGCACCGGAAAATCTGGGCTCGGATATCAATACCAAATTAGACGATCTGTTCTTTAACATTCCCTCTACAAGCGAGTACGCCTATTACTCGCGTGGCGTAACCGCTGACAACTCGGATATTTTCAGAGTAAAGATGCCGATGTTCCTTACACCTGATCCGATTGTGATTGTACGCGGCAAGTTGGTGGATGCTAAAACCGGAGATCCTATCGGAGCCAAGATTATTTACGAACGCCTGCCCGATGGCAAAGAAGTAGGTGTTACGTATTCCGATCCGAAGACGGGCGAATACGAAATTCATTTACCCGGTGGGCACCTGTATGGGTTTCGTGCAGAGGCCGATGGACATATTTCTGAAAATCAGAACCTGGACTTACGCAACTTCAAAAAAGATGGTGTGTTAACCGGCAAAGACATTACGCTGGCACCAATCGAAGTAGCTGTTGTGGACGTAAACACCAGCATCAAATTGAACAACATCTTCTTTGATTTTGACAAGGCCGAGTTAAAACCTGAGTCGTTCCCTGAACTGAACCGCATTGTTGCTTTGATGAAAGAAAAGAAAACCATGCAGGTTGAAATTGCCGGCCATACCGATCCGGTAGGTACCGAAGCCTACAACCTGGGTCTTTCTGAACGTAGAGCCAAAGCGGTGAGTGCTTACCTGGTTAAGCAAGGAATTGAGGCCGCCCGAATCAGCACCGTATTTTTTGGCGAAAGTCGCTTGTTGGATTCTTCCAACACACGCGAGGCGAATCGCAAGAATAGAAGAGTTGAATTTAAAATCTTAAAGCTCTGATAAAATGAAGCGCACCCTGTTCGTGTTAGGATTTATAGTTGGCCTGGGCTCAACTTGTTTTTCACAAACCGATACGCTGGTTTATGCTTTAGGGTCCATTACCAGTGCGGCTACCAAAGAGCCGGTAAGTGCGCGCATCTCCTACCAAAGTTTGCCCTATGGCAGCAAGATTGGTTTTGCATCCGGTAGCTCCTTTAATTTTCCGTTGTTCGACAACGAAAAGTATTCTATTGTAGTGGAAGCTGCCGGGTACGCTCCGGCTAAATATATTCTCGATCCGGCCGAAGCCGATGCAAATCGCAAGGTGGTGCGCAATATTGAATTGGCGTTACCCAACTCGGCTGCACGCACTGCCGAAGAAACACATACGGTAGGCAAGGTAATGCGGTTGGACGATCTGAATTTTGATGCCGGTCGCAGCATTATTGCTGCTTCTTCTTATTCTGAGTTGGATGAAGTTGCTACGATGCTCAAAAAGAATCCGCGCATGGTAATTCAATTGGAGGGCCACACCGATACGCGTGGAAACGCCAACGCCAACCTGAAACTTTCGGAAGAGCGGGTGTTAGCTGTTAAAAAGTACCTGGTAACGAAAGGCGCCAATAAAAACCGTGTTAAAACCAAAGCCTTTGGTGGATCACAACCCCTAAGCATGGAAGACACGGAAGCTGCCCATTCACTTAACCGTAGGGTAGAGGTTAGGATTCTTGAAAATTAGCGGGCCGCCACCGAACGATTAATGTAGCCGTAAAGCGATCTGATAAGATCTACTTTTTCTTCTTGCGGCATCTGGCTATTCACAATGGCGGTAATCAGAATTGCAGCAAACTCGTTGGTGCGGGGCGAATCGTAAATGCGCACGGCTGCTTTCAATTTTCTTGCGCTTTCAGGCACATCGCCTTCATTAAAAGCTACAATAGCTTGATTGAAAAGTAATAGCCCAGCCAATTGGTGTGGTTGAACAACCTGGTATAAATTCAAATCAAATTCATAATACACTTTGTTGCCGGCATAGGCCACCGGTTTATTCTGCTGGTAGGTGCTAATGCGCTGTTCTATTGCCAGGGCATTGGTTACAAACCCGTTTTGCCGATCCGTTGATTCAAGTAAGACTTGGCCATTAGTGGTTTGTACCGAAATAAAAATATGGTAATTGGTTTCGATAACGGTAAAGTCAAAACCAAATGCATCTAAAACTACGGCAAGCAAACTGGTAGCACTTAAGCAATCGTACTGCGCTTTCTGAAAAACATCGGCAAACTGCGCATACGGTTTATAGGTTTTTAAAAACCTGCGGTGGGTTTCTGAAAAAATCAGTTGCAGAAACGCCTGGTCATTCAGGGTTGTTCTTTTGTTGTTGAGCCGGGTAATGAATTGACTTATTTCGGTCGAAACCTTATCTCGATCGGCTTGGGGTGTGGTTTGAATCAGGCCGGGCAAAATAGATTGCGCCACGGCACCTCTTGCCATACCCACAACTAAAATCACAACCGCAACGAGCCTGTACATTATGTCAATATTATGCAAAATCCTACTAAAGGTAACATTAAGGTAACATAATCCAAATTTCTGTTAACATTGGCTTAACATTGGATTGTGGCCCAAATTGTTTTTGAAAAGCCTTTGGCTACCTTTCTCAAAGGAAAATTCTTACTTAGATGCAAACCGAGACCGTTGTTGAAAATCCGTACCGGCAGTTATTTCTTGCACAGCAAGCCAATAGCATTAGCCTGCGGGCGCAATCCTGGAAAGCGCGCAGAAAGCTGTTAAAAGGTTTTTTGGCTTTCGTTACGGACAACCGCAGCCGCATCCATCAGGCTCTTAACGCTGATTTAGGGAAATCAGAAATTGAGACCGATATCAGCGAAGTTTATCCGGTTGTTACAGAATTAAAACACGCCATCAACAACCTGTCGAATTGGGTACAACCGGAGCCGGTTGACGCACCACTTACTTTTTTGGGTACTACATCAGAAGTTCAGTACGAACCCAAGGGCGTTTGCCTGATTATCGGGCCATGGAATTTCCCTTTCAATCTTACCTTAGGGCCCCTTGTCTCTTGCCTGGCGGCCGGCAACACCGCCATTCTTAAACCTTCGGAGTTTACTGGCAATACTTCGAGGCTCATCCGCGAACTGGTACAGGAATATTTCCAAGAAGACCAGGTAGCAGTTATTGAAGGCGATGCCGATACTGCAGCCCAGCTTCTTAAACTTCCGTTCGATCATATCTTTTTTACCGGAAGTACAGCCGTGGGAAAAATTGTAATGCGTGCTGCGGCTGACCATCTTAGTTCGGTTACTCTTGAGCTTGGGGGCAAATCGCCTACAGTAATTGACTCCTCGGCAAACTTGCGCGATGCGGCCAAACGAATTGCCTTCGGAAAATTTTTAAATGTAGGCCAGACTTGCGTGGCCCCCGATTACGTATTGATTGATAAGGCTGTGGAGCGGGAGTTTATTGAGTTGCTGCAGCAAAGTATTATAAGCCTCTTTGGCGTAGATGGCCACCTTACCCCGCAATCCCCACATTATGGTCGAATAATTAATAGCCGCAACTTTAACCGCATAGATACCCTGGTGCAAGATGCCATCCGGTTGGGGGCCACGGTTGAATTGAATGGTACTTCCGATGCTGCCCAGCGCTTCTTTCACCCGGTAATTTTAAGTGGCGTTGCTGTTGATTCGAAAATTATGGCCGAAGAAATATTCGGGCCGGTGCTACCCATTTTATCGTACACGCACGAAGACGAAATCCTGCCCATCATTCAATCGCGCCCCAAGCCCCTGGCATTCTACATCTTTAGTACCCGAAGTGCCTTCCGCCAAAAGCTTACCGATGCGGTTTCTGCCGGGGCAGTTTGCATGAACGATTGCGTGCTGCAGTTTAGCCATCCTAACCTACCCTTTGGCGGGGTTAATGCCAGTGGGTTTGGCAAAGCACATGGCCGCCACGGGTTTCTCGCGTTCAGCAACGAAAAGCCTGTGTTAAAACAAAAGCGCGGCTTAACGATGAGTTCGTTTCTCTATCCGCCTTTTAACAATCGCGTAAAGCGCACGATTAACCTCATGTTACGCTGGCTTTAGCATACCATGCACAGGGTAAACAACGTTTGATTTAAGTATGGGCAACGGGCACAATTGTTGCGTTTGGTTTTGCTAATTTTGTAACCTGATTTATCTTTTGTAGCGTATGAAAATTGTTAAGAAAATTCTAGTTGGCCTGGCTGTAGTTTTTGTTCTGTTGATTGCTGCCGCATTTATTATTCCGATTGTGTTTAAAGATAACATCAAGGCTGCCATCGACAAAGAGATTGAGAAAAACGTAAATGCCGATGTGCTCTTTGATGTAAATAACTTTAGCCTCTCGCTGTTTAGCAACTTCCCCAACGTTACTGCCCAAATAAAAGAGCTTGGGGTTTTTAACCGCGCTCCCTTTGAGGGCGTTCCGCTATTTTTAGTTGGCCGGATTGATATTGAGGTTAACCTGAAAGATGTTCTATTTGGCGATCAGCTCCGGCTGAAGGGAATTACATTGATAGATCCGCAGATAACTGTAAAAGTATTAGCCGATGGTCGCGCCAACTACGACATCACCTACCCATCCACAGAAGCAACTCCTGTTGCACAAGAAGAAGCCGGATCGTTTTCGTTTGGTATCGACCACTGGGAAATTATTAATGGCGAACTGATTTATGACGATGCCTCGCTCGCCTTCTACACCTCTGTTAAAGGACTAAACCATAGCGGCAGTGGAGACTTTAACGAAAAAGCATTCGACCTGAAAACTAAAACCGCACTGGAGAGTCTTACGCTTCGGTTTGATGGTGTAGAATACATTACCAACAAGCGCGCAGAAGTAAATGCAGTAATCGGTATTAGCGAAAACTATTCGCTCTACACTTTTAAAGAAAATGTTACGCGCCTGAATGATTTTGCCCTTAGCGCCAACGGCTGGTTTAAAATGAACCCGAATGATTTTGGGATGGACATCGCATTCAGCAGTCCTGAAAACACATTCAAAAGTTTGCTTTCGCTGGTGCCCGGTGTTTACACTCAGAACTTTGGCAAAATTGAAACCAAGGGCGACCTGGCATTTTCGGGGTTCGTAAAAGGAACCTTCAGCGAGACACAAATGCCAGCATTTAATCTGAATCTGAAAGTAGATGAGGCAATGTTCAAGTATCCCGATCTGCCAACAGCTATCACCAACATTAACATGGATTTACTGGTAGATAACAAAACTGGTGTTATTGAAAACACGTTGGTTGATCTGAAAAAACTGCATCTCGATTTTGGAAGCAATCCGGTAGATGCGCGATTAATGATCGAAAACCTGAAAGACTACCGCATGGATGGCCAGCTAAAGGCATCGCTTAACCTGGCTGAATTAGGTAAAATGTTTCCGATGGAAGGTCTTACCATGGCAGGTTTGTTTGCGGTTGATGCATCGGCCAAGGGTGTGTACGATAGTTTGAAAAAAATTATTCCAGCCGTAAATGCGGCTATGTCGCTTAAAGAGGGTTACATAAAATCTTCTGAGTTTCCGCTGCCTCTGGAAAAAGTTCGGTTTACATCTACTGTTAAAAACTCCTCGGGTAAAATGACCGAAACCTTTGTTACCGTTACTGATTTTGGAATGGTGATGGATGGCGAAAGCTTTGGCGGCAACCTGAGTTTACAAAACCTGGACGACTACACCTGGGACCTGAATGCCAAAGGTGGAATTGATCTGGAGAAGATCACCAAAATCTTTCCCCTGGAGGGCATGACCCTGGCGGGAAAAGTGAAGGCCGATATTGAAACAAAGGGTAAATACTCGGATGTAACCGCCAACCGCTACGACAAACTTCCTACCAGTGGCAACGCCTCGCTTAAAGACTTTAGGTTTACCATGAAGGATTTACCCTATGCTGTTACCATTACACAAGCCGATGCCACGTTTGACCCTAAGAAGATAGAGCTGAAAAACACAACGGGTACCATTGGTAAAAGCGATTTTGCCGTTAGTGGCGCCATTAATAATTACATTGGCTACGTGTTTGGTAACGAAACGATAAAAGGAAATGTAAATTTCAATTCAACCTTATTGGATTTGAATGAGTTTATGACCGAAACGGAGCCCGCGCAACCCACTACTGAAAGTACACCAATGGGGGTAATACCCGTACCTCAAAACATAGATTTTATTCTCCACTCCAACATCAAAACTGTTAAGATGATGGATTTTGTTATAAGCAATGCAAGCGGAGATATACTTGTGAAAGATGGAATAGCCAACCTGAACGGCATAAAGTTTAATTTGCTGGGTGGCGCTTTTTCGGTTACCGGTAGTTACAACACCAAAGACATTGCCCATCCATTATACGATTTCGGGTTGAAGATTGAGAACATGAGCGTGCAGCAGGCCGCCAACTCTTTCTCGATTGTAAAAACCTATGCACCCATTGCCGGCTTGGTGAACGGAAATTTTGGAACCGATTTTAAAATAACCGGTGAGTTGGGGCCGGACATGATGCCGAAGATGAATACCGTAAACGGCAGTGGCCTGATTAAAGTAGCACAAGCTGCCCTTACACAATCTAAACTTATTTCGGGTATTACTTCACTTACCAAATTAGACGATGCCGACAATGTAACACTTAAGGATGTGTTAATGTCTGCCAGTATTAAAGATGGCCAGCTAAGTGTAAAGCCTTTTGATGTAAAGTTTGGCAGTTATGTTACCACGATTAGTGGTAGCACCAACTTAGATGGTACTATTAACTATGGTTTGAAAATGAATGTACCGGCCGGTAAGCTGGGGGCGCAATTTCAAGGGCTTGTTAATCAATATAGCGGAAGCAAAAACTCAACTTCAGAAATTCCACTGAATATCGGCCTGGGTGGTTCGTTTACCGATCCGAAAGTAACGCTGCTGGCGCAAGAACAAAAAGAGCAGGTGAAAGAGGCGGTTACTGCCGCAGCCCAGGAAAAAGGTAAGCAAGCTGTAGAGGGGCTACTGGCTGGCGAAAAACCAAAAGATGCACTTAACAATTTGCTGAATCCTAAAAAAGATACGACTGCGAAAACAACCGCAGCGGATACAACCAAAACAGATCTTAAACAGGAGGCTCAAAAAGCTTTGGAAAACAAGCTTCAAAATTTGCTAAAGAAAAAGAAGAATTAATTCTTCGTGTCCTTTTTCAAGTATCGTCTCCCGTCTCGGGGACGATACGGTTTAAAGTTTCCGAACCAGCATCGTCCTCTGCGAGAGACGATGATGGAATTGAGACTCAATCTTTGCGAACAAACCCAAATACCGGATAGTTGTTTTCAAGTATCGTCTCCCGTCTCGGGGACGATACGGGTTTAATGGTTCACGAATACATCGTCCTCTGCGAGAGACGATGCGGGAATGTGAACTTAACGATGGTACTTGTAAAATTATGTTTTTGTGATCCGGATTACCTACCTTCAAACCACATGCTTACCCAGGCCAACAAGGTTCGCGCGCTTTACTTTCTGGTGTTCTCCTGCACCGCATCCTGGTTGCCCATTTTTGCTGATCATCTTAAAACACAAGGACTAACCGGAATAGAAATTAGCCTGGTACTAAGCACCACTCCGGTAATGATGTTGCTTATCCAGCCATGGTACGGAGCGTTAGCCGATAAAATTGGCATTCGCAAATGTTTAATTGCCTCCACACTATTCGCGGCATTAAGTTTTTTGCTATTCCTGTTACAAGGCGAATTTCTGTTTCTGATTGGTGCCACTATCGCCATGTCCGTATTCTACAATGCGCTACAACCATTATTGGATAGTGTAACACTCGGTTTGGTGCAGGAACAACCTAACCTTAACTACGGAAGTCTTCGGCTGGCAGGCGCTGCAGGGTGGGCTTCAACCGGAATTATTGTTGGTTATTTCATCACTTCAATTAACACCAGCGTAATTTTTATTGCTTCTTCACTCAGCTTGTTTCTGGCTTTCTTCATTTCGCTTTCGCTGAATGATTTTCGGGTTGATTCCAATTCGATCGCACCTGAAAAACAAAACCTGCAGGCAGTATTGAAAAACAAAATGCTTTTGTATTTGCTCACAGCGGTTTTGCTGGTTTCAATTGGCGCCACCACCATCTGGAATTTCTACTCTATCTACATGAAAGAAATAGGAGCCAGCCCAACGTGGGTCGGCTACGGACTTTCGTTTCAAGGGTTATGCGAATTGCCCTTGTTTTTTCTTTCAGCAGTTATTATTAATCGCCTGGGTATAAAAACCACTTTGCTTGTAACGCTTGCGGCCACAACGCTTCGGTTGTTTCTATACAGTTGGGTTAACAATCCGCAATGGGCAATTGCTATTGAGTTGTTGCATGGCATTTCGTGGTCGTTGTTCTGGGTTGTGTGTGTAGAAAGTGTGAACAGCCTGGTGCCCCAACAGTGGCGGGCTACGGGCCAATCAGTTTTATATGCCGTTTACTTTGGTGCCGGGCAAATTGCCGGCAACTTCTGGACGGGCTGGCTCTACGATCAGCAGATTTCTATCGGGCGCATTTTTATGCTGAATGGAATTCTGGTAGCTGTTGTTGCTGCATTGTGTGCTGTGTTTATCCGTTTGGGCAATCAACCCAACAGTGTTTCCTGAATGCCGGCCTTCATCCGATTAAGATACCACTCAATAAATTTTGCTACGTCTATTTCTGCAGGTGCATACGGGCCAGGTTCATAACCACTGGTCTCAATTCCTCTAAAATTATTCTCGCACAATTGCCAATCCTGTTCTCCGGTAACTTTCCAAAATTCTATTAAGCGGGTTACCTCATAATCTTTTCCTTCAGTAGCTTCACCATCTACCAGCCAGGTTAAGTCAAGAATGGTTTCGTTCGGGCCGGTGGCGGTAAGTCGCATGGTCCAGATGTAATCACTTACTGCATCCATCCAAAAATTAGGATAGCACACCAGGCCAACTACTCCGGCATCGTAATCAATATGCCCGCCCATCGGTTTGCTTATGGCTTTTCCGTTCAGGCTATACGTGGTTACACCCGGTCGCAGCGGGTAGCGAATGGCAAAATGAAATGAGTCGTCAACAAAGTTTATGGTATCTGTTGCAAGACCTTTGTTCTTCCAAAGTTCTTGCTTAGCCATTGTTTCGCTTTCTGCGGATTCGCGCAAGTTGGCGCCAATTACTGCGCTGCAATATTCCGGGTGGGCCGGACCACAATGGTAGCACTCACGGAAATTTTCGGCCACTAGTTTCCAGTTGGTTCGCAACACATATCGTTTTTGATAAGCCACTTTTGCGCTTGCGAGTTTATATGGCTTAAGAAATGGTTCAAAGTCTCTGCGTACCGGAGCAAAGTCGGGCGGTGAATCACTTAACGAAATAAAAATCAGACCCTCTACTACTTCAACCGTCACAGGTTTAAGACTGTGGTGCTGCAAATTGAAATCATCGGGCATCAGGCGCGCTTTGTGCAGCGAGCCATCTTTGTTATACACCCATTGATGGTACGGACACATTAGTTTCGCTGCATGGCCTGATTCCTCCAAGCAGATCAACGAGCCCCGATGCCGGCAGGCATTATGGTGCGCAAACACTTCGCCCTTATCGCCTCTTATAATCAGTACCGATTCATTCCGCAGTTGATAAACAAAATAATCTCCAGCATTGGGAATAGCAGCAATTGTTCCGGCAAAGAGCCAATACTTTTTCCAGATCTGGTGCCACTCAGCCTCGTAGATATTCTGGTTTAAGTAAAATGGCTTGGCCAGGCTGTAGCCGGGTTGATGGTCATCAATAAGCTGCTGCAGTACTGTCATAATGAGTAATCAAACTTAGCAAATGTTTATTGATTGTGAATGTGTCTTGTTTCCAAACGGGTTCTACGTGAAATCCCTAGAAATAAAACATTGTCATCAAAATGTCGCCTTAATGACGGCCAAAAAAATTTAGTGGTACTTTTGAATACCGATAGCTTTGCATGCAAAAAACAATTAAAGAAATGACTGCTTCCTGGTTAAAGGACGGAAGGCTATCGAAAGGACTTACTCAAAAGGAACTTTCAGAAAGATCGCACATCAGCATCCGCTCTATTCAACGCATCGAAAATGGTGAACTTGTTCCACGAAGCCACACTTTAAAGACCCTGGCCGAAATTCTCGGGCTATCCTTTGAAGGGTTTATGAAATCAGCCCATGAGCAAGAGTTTACTCTTCCGCAAGATAATTCTGCATTTAATAAACCACAGCGCCTGGTTCTTTCCATTGGTATTTGTCTTGTTATTCTGTTGCTGGCTTGGGCTTATTTGGCACAGGCTGCAAAGTTTCCAGAAACGACATTTGAGTTATTGGTCTTTGTAAGTGTTACGCTTTCGCTGATAACAGCTCTCTTGTTTTTTATCTGGCATAAAAAGGCCTGAGGTTAATTTCATTTTTTATGATTGGCATTCTAATTCAATTGGCCTTGTCTTGGGTTTTGGTTTGGCTCTTCGACAAAAGCAATCTCACTGTGCTAGGATTGAAGCCATCAAAAATACGATTGCTGCATTTTGCAATCTTTCTATTTATGGCTGCAGCCTTCAGTGCCTCCGGGTTTGTGTTAAAAATGTGGATTGCTCAACAACGTTGGCAACTGAACCCGGAATGGAGTTGGGCTTTGATTACTGGTGGTGTTTGGTTCAACCTAAAATCGGTTTTGTACGAGGAACTGATCTTTCGCGGAGTTTTGTTTTACATGCTGATCCGAAAGCTTGGCCCAATAAAGGCCACATGGATTTCAGCAACATTTTTTGGTATGTATCATTGGTTTTCACAAGGTTCGTGGGGAAACCCAGTGGCTATGTTGGTTACGTTTGTAATTACCGGGGCAATGGGACTGGTGCTTGCCTATGGTTATACCAAAACACAATCACTCTATATACCGATCGCGATTCACCTGGGTTGGAATTCAATACAACAAGTTGTGTTTTCGAACGGGCCGATCGGCAAGCAACTGTTAATTGAAGTTCTGCCCCAGCCCGAAGTTACCGTATCTTACTTCAGTTTTTATTTTATGCAGTTCTTCCCGATTGTGGGGGTGTTGGTGGTGTGTGCGTGGGGGATAAGACGTTTGGAGGATTGATCAAATTGCTATTCGGCTCAAATAATGTCAAAAGATGAGCCGATTAGAGGGATTATTAGGCTCATTGGCTTTTGTTAGTTGATCTGAAGATGAGCAGAAATCATGTTGGTCAAGAAGACCAATTTAGGTGTCTTCAACACAAAAACCTTCACCTTCCAAACCGCCCGCGTTTTGTTGTAAACCCCTGCCTACTGGATACTGCTTCCTGCCTACTTACTTATACCGCTTCCCTTTCTTCACCACCAGCTTCACATCTTGCAATAATGCCATGTGGCGTAGTACATCGCCCTTCACTGCAATAATATCCGCATATTTGCCTTCACTTACGGTGCCAAAATCTTTTTCTACACCCATGGCCACGGCCGGCCAATACGTAGCTGCGCGGATGGTGTACATCGGATCAAACCCAAATTTATTTACCCACACATCCAGTTCGTTCCACGTGCTCTGGCTATGAAACTTCATGGGGATACCGCTATCGGTGCCCACCAATAAAACTACCCCGGCATTTTTCAGTTGATTAACTTTTTTGTCGAGCGTGGGTTTGCGAATAGGGTTTAAGCCAAAATAGTTTAGGCGGCCCGGGTACTTTATACTTTGTTTTATGTCGGCAATAACCGAATCGGGTAGGCCCAGGTGCCAGCTTGTATTGTCTAAGTGTTCGGGGTTATCGCGCACATATTCGTAGTTGTACAAACCCTCTACAGTGGGCGTCCAGAAAAGCGGACCGAGGCTCATCTTGGCAGTGCGTTCTTTGATGGCCGCAATAATATCTTCGGGGTATTCGGGTGCCGCTGCAAGCCCGGTGTGTTCAAAGCAATCTACTCCGGCTTTTAACCCTCTGCGAATTTCATCGGGCCGGTGCGAGTGGGCTACAACTTTCAACTTATTCTTGTGTGCTTCGTCCACCACGGCCATGTATTCCGCTTCAGTCATTTCATCCTGATCGATTAGCTTGATGCAATTCACACCAGCTTTCGCCAACTGTTTTACTTTGGCACGCGCATCTTCTGCTCCTTTCACGCCCCAGCGAAATTCGGCTGTACCCGGATACGGTTCGTGCTGAATGAATGGGCCACTCATGTACATAGTGGGGCCGGGTATTTCGCCTTTATTAATGCGATCGCGCACTGAAATGCTGGGGCCAAGTGGTCCGCCCAGATCGCGTGCACTGGTAACACCTGCCAGCAACAATTGATGGGCACTGGAGGGCATGATTACTTTTTCTTGGATGCCCATGTATTTTTTATCCCAATGATTGTAATCGCTATGACCGTTGATCATTAAGTGCACATGCATGTCCCATAAACCGGGCAGCACACTCATACCCTCGGTAGAAATTACTTCGGCTCCTTTCGGGATTTCCAGGTTGCCAACGGTGCCTATGGCTTTGATGCGTTCGCCTTCAATAATGATGACGGAATTTAACAGTGGCTTTCCGCCATAGCCATCGATAAGGGTGCCGCCCACAAGGGCTTTGGTTTGAGCTGATACTTGTGTGGCTACAAAAAGCAGGAGCAATAGAATGCGCATGGGTTAGGTTTTTAGAAATTGAAAGATACAAATGCTGGGGCTGTTTAAAAATGCCTGGACTCTTAAGTTAGTTTCTCGCCAGGTTGGTGCCGCTTCAATTTTCTACGGGTTATAAGAAGTACGCCATCCGGGCTAGCACGTATTTTCTCGCATTAGCTGCTTAAAATTTTGGCCACTGCTTTTGGCGGGCACTACATTCGGTAAAGCCCAATAAAGTTCCGTTATGAAAAACCTACTAACTGCTCTCTTCGTGGTACTGTGTTGCTCCGCAACGCAAGCGCAAAATCTGGCCGACTTTCAACTAGGTAAAAACGATTTTTACGATGAAGGCCACTGGGGTTTTGCCCTGAGCTATTCGGCCATTACCAACCGGCAGGCGCCCAGCCCCGATAATCATAACGCTTCGGGTTTTGCTATGAAGATAGACTGGAAGAAGTACCGGGCTGGCTCAGGCGAAAGACGCTTTTTCTATCAGAACAAATCAGTTGGCGACATGATTTTTGTTTTGGGTAGCGAAATAAGACGCGGCACCGGTGTAGAGCGTGGCGAAAACTCAGCGCTGAGTAACCTGGTGGGCTGGAGTAGTTGGGGTTGGAATGTGGTTTCTTCCAGCAAACTAAATGTTGCTGCCGGATTTAATCTGAACGATTACATGATTGGCAGCACCTACATTTATCGCACTGGCCAGGTAGCACAAAGCCCGGTTACATTAGAGCCGCAGGGATACTACTGGGGCGGTGGGCCATCTGCTTTTGTGGATTATTTACTAAACGACAACCTGATGATTCAAGGGTTTGCGGCCTACTCGATTGCCGGGTGGCGCGCGGTTTCTGTTAGCTATGCAACGGTAGATAACAACTACCCTAAGCCACACTTTTTACATCTCAACCTTGAACTTCAGAGCAACCTGTTTCACCTGTATGGAGGGATTGAATATTGCCGGCTAATTAATCGTGGCGACATACCGAACAATACTACCCGCTTTGACCTGATTGTTGGGTATCGGTTTTAAAATCTTGGCTACTTGTTTTCGAAATTAAGATTTAGGAGTGCCTTCTTGTTCTGTAAAATCGCCTCGTAAAACGCGATAGCGCTTACGGGCCTCGGCTGCAAATACGCTTCCTGGAAATTTATTCAGAAACTCCCGATAAATCTCCATGGCTTTGTCCGGGTTTTTCAAGTAGCGCTCCTGAATTTCGCCTTGTAAAAAGAAGGCGTCATCGGCTAGTACATCATCGGCAAATTCTTTCAAGATTTTTTCAAGTAGCGCGAGTGCTGTTTCAAACTCGCCTTTCTTCAGGCGCAGGTTGGCTTCCAGCCAATACACATCGTCTTTTATTCCAAGCCTCTCGGTGTTTACAATCTCATCAACCCATACCGAATCACTTACTACTGTATCGTTAAACAAATTTTGTTTCTGTCTTTCTACTTGCTGTTTTAAATCCTGAAGCTGCTTTTCTGTTAGTTGTTTATCCTCCGACCATAACTTTTTTCGAATCGCTTCCTTGCGACTCATTTTTACTTTTCGCACCACGATAAAATTCTTAAGCCGGTTCAGCGCAAGCTCATTTTTATTTTGTGCAATCAGCAACTCAATTGCTGCAAACTCCTTTAGGGCCGATCCCTCCGGATCGAACGCAGTATTTTCTTTGATGCGCATACTCAGGTCAATGGCATCGTTGGCTATTTCGCGCGAGGTTGCTTGCTTCAAAATATCCAAATGCTCCTGCGCCAACAGAAAATCGCCTTTGAAGTATGACAGCTTTGCGTTGCGCAATTTAGCTTCGTACCCAATGGGTGTTTCGCGCTGCGCCTTTTCTACTTGCGAATACAGCAGCGTAGCTTCCCAGGGTTCTTCTTTCAACAGGTAAATATCACCTAACTCTATTTTTGCTTTTGACTTCAGGTTAGGAGCCACTTTGTTATTTGAAATCAGTTTTTGCAAACTGTTAATTGCCGAATCTTTTTGATCGAGGTAATAGGCATACAACAGCGCCTGGCTTAGTTGGGCTTCGTAGGCATTTGGATGGTCGGGGTAGTTTTCTTTAAAACCCTGGTATTGCCCGATAAGGTATTTTACAGAGTCGCGATTAACAGGGTATGCCCGCTTTACTTTAGCTTCGCGCGCCTGAATAAGGCCGAGCCGGGCCGGCAACTCGTTGGCCGTGCGCGCATATTCTTTCGCAACAAAACCGTAGGCTTTATCGGCATTTTCATAATCCTGATTGTTGAGCGCAATTTGTGCTATCTCTAACGTTTTGGATTGTTCTTTTTTAAAGCGTTTATCATACGCGCGGGCTTGTACAAACGCTCCGTAAAAGTTCTTTTGCTGCAGGTTTACCCAAATCAACAAATCGGCAAACACTTCCGAATTTTGATTTTGCTGCACTTTGTCGTAGAGCAATCGCTCAAGGGCCTCCAGCTCTTCCGGTTTGGAAAGCAGAATCTGCATCAGGTTTTTAACATAGTTGATGTTGGCAGGTGTTTGCGTAACATAGTTAAGATACTCCTGCACCATTTGCTCGCGCTTACCGGCCATGCGGTATAAATTGGCAAGCTCCAGCGTGTACACATTTCCTCCGGCCACAGCCCGAGCCTGCAACAGGGCTAAAATTGCATACTCTGCATGATTGCGGGCGGCCAGGTAATCAGCCATCGTTTTAAGTTTATACGCATCATCGGCCTGTGCTTTTATCAACGCCTTTAAATACTTATCGGCCTTACTAATATCTCCGGAACGTGTATAGATAATTCCAAGATCCATTTTGTACGAAAGCTTCGAATCGCGCTTAATAAGTTTTTCCACATACTCTTCAGCTTGGGTAAATCGTGCGGCATCAAGTAAAACATTTAAGTAGTTGTTGTGTATTAGTGGAATGTTCTCTGGCTTTTTAACAAGTTGTTCGTAAAGAGCAATTGCCTTTTCCTTCTCGCCCTTTAAAATGTATTCATTGGCAATTTGCACTTCCTGTATATCCTGTCCAAACGCTTTTGTAGAAAGCAGTACACATAGTGTGAATGTATATAGTATTATTATATAATATTTTAAATTTTTATAATTATCGTTAGTGGTGTGCATATGTGGATAACTGTCCTTTCTTTAACGGCTGTTAAGACCTTGTGGATATAAAGGTTTATAAAAAACGGGCTTAATTTATCATCGTTAAGGTATTTAATATTTTGTAAACATTTTTGTTAAAAGTGAATTATGGATTTTTAGTTACCCACATGGAGTGGATAACCCGTGCACAGCTTCAATTTTTAACAATTTGCCACGAAGGTTTTTTGCTTGTGATCAGTTTGGTGGATAAGCAGATGCCTTTTCCACACAATTCACAATCTATTCAGAACTTTATCAATATAGGTCCGTATTCCCAATTTGCCCGGATAGGAAAGGTGTATTTGCCCTCTTCGGATTTGTAGTAATATATCGGTTCATTTTCTTTTCCGGCACTGAAGTTTCCTACGTCCCATCTGCCGTTGTTGTTCAGGTCTATGAAGTACCTTACTTTGTAATCTCCAGGCTTAACAAACCGAAACAAAAAGTCTTTGGTGTTCGATACCCGGTCAATTACTTTATCGTCAGTCGATAGAAGTTCAATGACATAATTGCTTTTTGTGGTTTCTACTTTAACGCTAACAATTCCGGTTTCATCATCCTTTAAAAACTTAATCTCTTTAGAGCTTTGCTTCGAAGTGTCGTTTTCGATGCTAACAAATGCTGATTTTCTATAATAAAGAATCGTAGGCGCTGGCTTCTTCGCGGTATCTACAGGAATAGTAAAGCTCGTGGTAATACTATGGCGTAAGGTGTCGTAAGTAAAGTTGTTCTGGTCAAATCCAATTCTTCGTGCACTGTCTATCCTTACATAAATACTATCGCTTATAAGTTTTGTAATGGGTTTATTAATGCTTACGCGGTGCGTGTAAACTCTTTTAGCATGGTTATAGGTCTCCGAAACTTCTTTTACAGCAAACGACTCGCTTACCATTTTAGTGGCAGACTTTGAAATGAAGAAGGTAGAGTCAATGGTATGGGTAAGACTGTCTTTGGCAAATAGTTTTATCGCAATCGAATCGTTCTGGTTGGATAAATGATAGAAGATCAGTTCTGAGGTTGATTCGCCAAAGTTGTACAGTATCGGTTTGCTGGATTGGATGTGCAGGGAGTCTATGCCTTTGTTAAACCTGACGCGCGAAGTCTTTTCAGAATTGCGGATGGAGGTAAGCTGAAGTGGCCTTGAGTCCATTTGGAACAAAGTAAGTTCAACAGAGTCAGTATTCATAGCGACTTGAATGGGCTTAGCTTTGAATGAGAACTTTTCTGTTTTGCTATCTACCTTTAGGTTTTTATTCTTATCGTCAAATGCGTAGATGTAGTAGTTGCCTGATTTTAAATTTTGAATTGAGAAAGTTCCGGTTTTAGATGCTTTTGTAAAATATACCGGTGGCTGATTGAAGATGTTAAATGTGTCGGCCTGGTAAATAGCAACAGTTATTTTTTCTGGGATTTTTTCAGACAGGGCTTCACGAACGCTGCCAGAAATAGAAAGCGAGTCTATTACCGGTCCGGTGCTAAAAGCAAGTCGCAAATTTTCAGCCGGGTTACCTTCGGTAAGATCTTGCACGCCATCTCTGAAACTGATGCTATAGGTTGTGTTCTCCTGCCAGGCAAACTCGGGCTCAATCAGTAATTTGTTTTTGCGAACCGTAAATTTTGTATTCTTTCCAACGGAGGGAGTTATTAGAATTTCCTCTTTCGGGTCCTTTAATTTTATTAACTCACTAAAAGTGAGCTCAAGAGTTTGGCTGCTGAAATTCTTTTGGTTGTTACGAGGGTTTGAGTCAATGAGGCGCGGAGGCGTTTCATCTTTGGGCCCGCCTGTTGGGGAGGTGGTGCTTGCACAGCCAACTAAAACAAGCATTATCGGAATGAGATTTCTCAAGCGTGTGTGGCAGTATAGATGATACTTGAATACTCTCCGCTTGTGGATGCTCTTCGGTTTGACGATAAACCAATTTTCAAAGCGTTGAGTCCACGCGAGATCGGGTTTCGGCCGGCATGGCGATAGGTTTCACTAAGTAACGAAACATAGAAGGCGTCAAGCTTCATGGGGTAGGTTGCCGTTAGTTTAAAGCCATTCTGTTGAAGCAGTACGCACATCGAATTTTTTGTAAAGTGCCAAAGATGCCTCGGCACATCATAAGCAGCCCAATCTTTTTGATAATGGTATGCATCAAAGCTTAGCATATTGGGTACAGCAATAAAAATAGTGCCAGATGGTGCGAGGCGTGATTTTAATTCGCGCATTGTTTCGTTAAGCTGATGTACGTGCTCAAGTACGTGCCATAGCGTTATGCACTCAAAAGTGCTTTCAATAGCCGATAGTGTGTTGACAACCTTATTGTTCTTACTAGCAATCTGTCGGGCCTCATCAGATGGTTCAACGCCTGTAGTTTCCCAGCCCTTGTTGTGCATATAGTTAATGAAGGCTCCGGTACCGCAACCATAGTCTAACAGGTTTTTCTTAGGCACCATCCGTTCAACTAAACCGCGTTTCCAGCGCAAGGTAAAATAGCGGGCTACGCGGTATAACCAATCTTGCAAATTGCGTTTGCCCCCGGTGTGCGAAATGTAGTTGTCGGATTTATAATATTCAGCAATGTGCTGTTGGTCGGGTCGTGGGGTGGTAATACCCAGGCCGCATTGGGCGCACGTAACAATATGAAAGAGTTGTTTGCTAACAGTGTGGTCTGTTACTGTAAGGTAGTTGTTAAATAGAACCGATTGGCAAACCGGACAGGTAGTAACAGGCTCTAACGTCATTTACTTGCCAAGATAAACGGTTAAGATTGAAACATCAGCAGGTGAGACACCGCTAATGCGCGACATTTGTCCTATAGTTTCCGGACGAATGCGTTTAAGTTTTTCACGCGCTTCGGATGATAGTGCTTTTACCCGGTCGTAATCGAAGTCAGGAATAATTTTATAGTTTTCAAGGCTCTCGATTTTTTCTGCAAGCTTTTGTTCGCGCTCTATGTACGATTCGTACTTCAGGTTTATTTCTACTTGTTGCTGTATTTCATGATCAAACAGATCTAGCGCTTTTTTTATACGGTTGTCAAGTTGGCCCAGCTGCTTCATTCCAATCTGGGGTCTTTTTAGCAGGGTGGTAACGGCTACCTTTTCTCCAAGTGCTGATGTTCCCAACGCTTCGAGTGTTGCATTCACCGCTTCCGGTTCGGCCCGCATCAAGGTCAGTTCTTTTTCAAGTCGAAGCATATCGTTCTTCTTGGTTAACACTTTCTCGAAACGCGCTTCACTGGCAAGCCCGATTTTATATCCTTTTTCGGTCAGTCTTAAGTCGGCATTGTCTTGTCGTAAAAGTATCCGGTATTCGGCCCGCGAGGTAAACATACGGTACGGTTCCTGTGTGCCCTTGTTAACCAGATCGTCAATTAAAACACCTATATAAGCCTCCGATCGCTTTAGCACAAACGGTTCTTTGTTGTTGATTTTCAGATGCGCGTTTATTCCGGCCATTAACCCTTGACTCGCTGCTTCTTCATATCCTGTAGTGCCGTTAATTTGCCCAGCAAAGTACAGATTATCAATTAGTTGTGTTTCTAATGTGGTCTTGAGTTGGGTTGGAGGAAAGAAATCATACTCAATAGCATAACCCGGCCTGAACATCTTTGCGTTTTCAAAACCCGGTATTAGCCTCAGCGCTTCGTATTGAATGTTTTCAGGAAGGGAGGTGGAAAAGCCATTCACATAGATCTCTACAGTATTCCAGCCTTCTGGTTCCACAAAAATCTGGTGTCTTTCGCGTTCAGCGAAGCGGTTTATTTTATCTTCTATAGAAGGGCAATAGCGGGGCCCTAACCCTTTAATTCTTCCCTGAAACATCGGAGATTGCTCAAACCCTTGCTCCAGCTTCTTGTGCACCTTTTCGTTGGTGTAAGTAATCCAACAGCTCACCTGCTTTTTGGGCGGTTCTGTATTTGTAAAGGAAAATTTGCCGGGGTTCTCATCTCCGGGTTGTTCTTCCATTACAGCGAAGTTGAGGCTGCGGCCATCAACCCGTGGCGGAGTGCCGGTTTTCATTCTGCCGGACTCAAAACCTAATTCAATCAATTGCTCTGTTATTCCGGTTGCGGCCCGTTCGGCAGCCCGGCCGCCACCAAAGTTTTTCTCCCCAATATGGATTTTGCCATTCAGGAAGGTTCCATTGGTTAGCACAACAGCCTTACTCCTTATTTCTATTCCAAGTGAGGTTTTAACGCCTACTACCCTATTTTTTTCAATAAGCAGCCCGCTTACCATTTCTTGCCAAAAATCAACGCCACTTGTTTTTTCTAAGGCAAGACGCCACTGCTCGGCAAAAAGCATACGGTCGTTTTGGGTTCGTGGGCTCCACATTGCCGGCCCTTTTGACAAGTTGAGCATGCGGAATTGAATCATGGATTTGTCTGAGATAATGCCCGAGTATCCACCCAGGGCATCTATTTCACGGACGATCTGACCTTTTGCGACACCACCCATTGCCGGATTACAGGACATTTGGGCAATAGTGCCCATGTTCATGGTGATCAGGAGCACCCTGGAACCCATATTGGCAGCAGCAGCAGCAGCCTCACAGCCGGCATGCCCCGCCCCCACAACTATTACATCGTATTCTGCAAACATCAATTTTGGTGTTCCACGTGGAACGAAGAAGAAGTCAATCCCCCGGTTGTTCCACGTGAAACTTTATTTCCGCAAAGATAGACAAGCATCCTCGGTTTTGCGCATAAGGGCTTTTTGTCGCTTTGTCTTGTCTTTAAATCCACAAAGGTGAAGTACTCCATGGATTAGTACCCGGTGAAGTTCTTCGGTGGCGGTTGCCTTAAAGAGTTTAGCGTTCTCGGCCACGCGCTCAAGGCTTATGTAAATCTCGGCCTCAATAGGCTCTCCTTTCTCTGAAAGCGGAAAAGTAATGATGTCTGTTAATGTGCTGTGCTTTAGAAAGCGGGTGTTTATATCGAGCAGGTAGGAATCGGAGCAGAAGACAAAACTTAGGCTGGCTATTTTAGCATTGTACTTGCGAGAGACGGCTTTAATCCAGGAGGTGGTTTTTGATTTATTAACCCGGGGTGCCGTTACATCTGCCGCAAAAAAATCTACCTGCATTTAATTGATGTAGAAACAAAGTTCCACCACCTTCCCCGATTCTGAGAAATCAACTTCATCGGCTAGGTGTTTCATTAAAAAGATGCCCCGGCCACCAGGCTTCTCAAGATTTTCGGGGGCGGTTGGGTCTGGCAGGTTGTGGAAATCAAAGCCATGGCCTTCATCCTCCACTCTAAATTTTATCATTCCTTCGTCCAGGCTTAATGCCAACGAAACATTTTTGCCCGAATCACTCCGGTTGCCGTGTTTAATTGCATTGTTTACGGCTTCGGTTACGGCAATCATAATGTTTCCATAGATATCATCATCCAGTTTGTACTTGTCTTTGGCGTTATCAATAAAGCTTTCGATCATCCTGATGTTTTCAGAAAGAGAAGGAATTTCAATTCGGATGTTCTTCATGCCAGCCAACTTAGTTCTGGGTTTTAATTCGCTTAAAGTACTCGCCTACCTCCTGCTTATAGTATGGAAAAAGCCGGGGCGGCACGGTTTTCAGCAATTCTACTTCTTTTTCTTTTAATCTTAAATATTCGTCAAATGCACGCGGAATTTCCCTGTTGTAATGGCGGGCAGCCTCCCCTTTTCTTTCATCATCCTGGTCTTGTTCGCGCATCGACTTCTCCGATTCCAATAATCTGCTTAAAATTTCTTTCTGGCGTTGTATCGTCTGCTCTGTAATCTGCTTATTAACCAGATCGAGTTCGGTTTGTTCCATTTTTGCCGGAAGGTCATCGCCAGGAACCTGGCCACCTTGCTGCTTTAATTTATCCTGCATTTCTTGCAGCGCCCTGCGAATGCGCTCCTGTTCCGCAGCCATACGGGCAAACTCCTCCGATAGTTCTCTTCCTTGTTTGCCACCACCTTTGCGCAGTTCTTCCATTTGCTGATTGAGCATCTCTTGCATTTTGCCCATGCTATTCGGCTGCCCGGATTTCTTCTTGCCCTTGCCAGGCTTTGCATTGGCCATCATGTTCATCATCATTTCGAAGTGATCGTTTAGCATCAATGCCAGGTTGTTAATGCTTGTCATCGACAATTGCATTTCGGTACTCGCATTTGCTTTTCGTCTTTCTTTAATGTTGTACACAGCTTTATCGATGTGGTCGTTGAGCTCACCCACCTCGCGTGTAACAACCGATCCCATAAACGCATCCTTCTTCGACAGCTCTAACAGGCTGTCTTCCAACACCTTAGCATCATCTTTTACTTTTACCTGAAGTTGCGAAAGCGACACATACCGCGGGTCTGTTTGTTGCACTGGGCCAAAATCTTTTATCAAGGCCTCTTGATCGTACGAAAGCTTGATAAGACCATGAATAATCTGACGAAGGCTCTCAAGGTTTTGCATCTCCATTTCCATCTGCATAGAACTTTGCATTCCACTCAGCTTTTGCTGCATTTCTTTCATTTTAGAAATGGCTTTCTTTTGTTGCTGGCCGGATTTTTTCGAGTCGCCATTCTCCAAAGACTCCTTACTGTTTTGCTGCGAGTCGTTAATCTGCTCTTGTGTGTCTGCGTCCGAGGCATCGTCCTTATTCAGTTCATCGCCCAACTGGTCTAACTCGTTAAGCTGGTTCTCCAGCTTTTCAAACTGTTGCTTTAGATTTTCCTGCTCTTTAGCCAACTGCTGGCTCTCGTCTTTTCCCTTCGGGCTGTCTTTTTGGTTTTCAGTTTTTTCCAAAAGCTTTTCCTGGGCTTCGGTTTGTTTTTTCAACTCCTGTATAGCCTGATCTAACTTGTAATCGTATTGCAACTCTTTAAACAACGAAAGGGTGCGCTCCAATTCTTTCTCCAGGTTAATCTCTTTCCGGTCTAACTTATCCAGCATTTTCTGAACCTGGTTTATGTCTGTATTCTCCTGTAAAAGTCGTTGTAGTTCGTCAAACATCTTTTTGGTTTCTTCATCAAGCAGTTCGTCCATTAACTTTTGAATTTGCTGCGACTTTTCCCGAATGCGTTCGTTCTCTTCCGAAAATGCATCCTTCTTTTGTTCAAGCAGCGCGTTTTCTTTCTGCAACTCTTTGATGGCCTCTTCTAATTTTGCCTTCTGGTTTATAAGATCTTCCAGCATTTTTTTGTCTTGCCAATCCAGGGCCTGCTTGCCGCGCAACTTTTGCTGCGCATCGTCAATCGACTTTTGCAGCTCGCGGGCGCGTTGCAAGCTTTGATCTATTTTGCGTTCGGCCGAGCGTTGGTTCTGACTGATCTCGGCCTTGAGATCTTCTTGGCCCGGTACCGCGAAAGTATATTCTGCCGTGCGAGTGGACTTTCTTCCATTTACACCATCATTATCCCAAACCTGAAGGTGATAGCTGAGTTTATCGCCTGGTTTTAACTTTAGGGAATCGAGAGCCCACTCAAAAAAGAAGTTCTGTTGCTTCGTATTTCTTGCAATTGCAATTGTTTTGTTTTGAATGGGTAGTTCTTTGCTGCCCGAGTGAATGGTATAATTTAATTGAAGTGCGGTAAGGCCATAATCATCGGTAATGGATCCACCCAACAGGATGCGCTTGTAGAGAACAGAATCGCGCAGGTTTTCAACGGCAATTTGAGGGTACTGATCTTTTATTATCTCAACGCGATAGGCAAGCTTGTCTTTATTCTTGCTGTTAGAGTTGGTTAACTCCACCCAGTAGTCTTCGGGGTTCCGGAAGGATTTTCCGAATGTAAACAGGTTGTCGTCTGCCCGTAGCATTACAGATGGTTCCTTACCCCCGAAGTAAATGGTGGCTTCGTTTGCATAGGCGGCAGCAATGAACCACGTAACTTTTGTTCCTTCTGGAATTTCAAGGTTGCCGGCATTATTAAGTTCTTGCTTTATAAGACCAAGGTAGGCCGGGTACTCTATAGCTACTTTAAGATTGTTGATCTCTGGCCGGTTAATAATTGTGAGATGGTATTGACTGGAATAATAACCGGCCGCCTCCAATACAAAATCAACCGGTTGCTGAATGTTATCAAACACATAGCTGAATTGGCCAGTTGTTACGGTTTGCATTTTCCAGCGTTGCTCACCGGCCACTATGTAAACCGCATTAGGAATAGCCTCTCCTTTTAAATGCACCGAAAGTGTAAAGTCTTCATTAAAAAAAGCGTTCAACTCGTTATTGGCAATTTCAAATTGAAATGGCGCCTGTGGTGAAAACTCCTGATTGAACTGAACAATGCGCTTGGTACTTTCTGTGAAGATGCCCGAATTAATAAACAAGAGCGCGGCTATGATAGCAGCCGGAAAGAGTAAAAACTTTAAATACTTTCGGTTGCCCCGCAAGTCAATGGCCCCCTCAAATGAGATCTCATCCATTTGCCTGGCCTTTTGTGCAACACTTGCCTGGGCCAGGGAATTTGAATGGGTTAGCGTCTCTAACTGCAGCAGGTTTAGCAATTTATCGGCAACCAAAGGGAAGTAACTACCAATTATACGCGCGCTCTCCTCGTGTGCGAGGCCCCGCTTGTAGAGCAGCCACCGAAGCGGCTCGCGCAAAAACCGGAACAAGGTGAAAATAACAACGGCAAAGAATGCTGAAAAAATAAACAACCGACCGCTTCGGCCCAGCCATAAATTATACTCGATTAATGTTGCAACCAGAAAATAAGCCAGTAAGATTGCCAGCGAAAGAATGGTGCCTTTTAATAAAAGGTTTAGGTAATACTTACGGGTAAATAAATTCAGTTTCTCTTCAATCTTGCTGGTGCCCACCCTCATAAAATTTAAAACGAAGTATAAACCAATTAGTTTTATGCGTTTCTAAGATAAGGGCAAGTGGGCGAGAAATCAAGCCATGGTTAGGAATCCCGCGTTACCGAATCGAACTGCCAGCCATATTCGGCTTCAAAATATTCGAGCACGTAAATCTTTAACAGTTTTTCCTGCTCCAGTAAGTCAAAGTGTGGCAGTTTTTTAATGAGTTTCCAATGTGGCCACCCATTTTCGTCTTGCCCCTCCAACTCGTAATACCCGGCCAGGCTAAGTACTTTGCAAATGGCAATGTGCAGCAGGTCTTGCTTTTCTTCTTTGCTAAACCGTGCGGGCCCGCGGCCCAATTCCTGCAGGCCAATCAAAAACAAAACACCATTCAGGTCCTTAGGCTTTTTGCTTACGGTTTTTTCCAGTTCGGCAAGCAGTGCGTGCCATTTGCGTTGTAAATCGAGATCGCGCTGAAACATACCTTAGGCCTTACCAAGTTCTTCCCAATATTCGAACGCCCTGCGCAAGTGCGGTACTACTATTGTTCCGCCCACGAGCGTAGCAACCCCCATTGCCTCGTTTACTTCGGCAGTGGAAAAGCCAAGTTCGTGGCATTTTCCCAAATGGTACTTCACGCAATCATCGCAGCGCAAAACGAGCGAGCAGGTTAAACCTATCAGTTCTTTAGATTTTACATCCAGCACACCTTCCTGGTAGGCATTGGTGTCAAGGTTAAAAATTCGTTTTAAGATCAGGTTGTCGGCCGCAAGAATTTTGTCATTCATCTTGCTGCGGTATTCATTAAATTGCTCTACTAGTCCCATAAATGCTGAAAATAATTTTTCAAAGATGCGGCCTATTAAGCTCAAATCAAATGCGGGCGCTTTTCTGAGGTCTATGCTTCAGGGTTTTGTTTCGCTGATTTACCCGGCATATTGCCTGGGGTGCTCCAACACCCTTTACAAAGGCGAAACCATTTTGTGCACCCATTGCATCAGCAATCTGCCAAAAACAAACTATCTCTACCAATATCAAAACCCCATGTTTCTGCGGCTGCACGGCCGTCTTAAACTTAAATATGGTCTCGCATTTTTAAAGTTTCGCAAGCACGGCATGGTTCAGAGGTTGTTGCATCAATTAAAGTACAACAACCATCCGGAGGTTGGCGAAGCGCTTGGCAAGTTGTTGGGTCACGAAATGTATACGAATGGCTATGCCGGTGAGTTTGACCTTGTAATACCGGTACCTTTGCATAGTAGTCGTAAAAGAGCCCGTGGCTATAATCAAAGTGCATGCATTGCAAAAGGGCTGGCCGAAGCGCTTTCAATAGATTGGGAAGAAACGGTAAGCACGCGAATGGTAAGCACAAAAACCCAAACCCGAAAAACAAAGACCGAGCGTTGGCATAATGTACAGAGTGTTTTTGCGGTAGCGGATGTTGAAAAAATCCGGAACAGACGAATCTTGCTGGTTGACGATGTAATGACAACCGGGGCCACCTTGGAAGCATGCGGAACTTGCTTGCTGGAGGCCGGCTGTAAAGAACTGAGTGTTGCGTGCCTGGCCGAGGCATAAAAGGAAACCGGTTGCAATTCAAGGATGCCCTGGCCTCACCCAAAATAAAAAGAGGCTGCCCTTTTTAGGACAGCCTCTTTTGATCAAAGTGAAAGTCTTTTAATAGTTAGATCCTGCACGGATCATTGCGCAACGGAAACCGATAGTTGCTGTTGCGGAGTCTTCATCTAAGAATCTGCGGGTACCGGGCGACATCCAATAAGCTACATCTTTCCATGAACCACCTTTGTAAACACGTACCTTATCAGAGATAAGGGAAATAAAACCTTGCGGGTTTTTAGTGTATTCAAACGTGCGAATGTTTTTGGTTGTACCATCAGGAAGTGTAACGGTAGAGTCTTTCGCATTTTTGTTGTAGCGGTTGCGATACTCCGAGTGACTGTCAATAAAGTCATCTCTGCGTATCGGGTTCAGGTCATCAAAATCCTGGTGCGACAATGGTCTGTAGATATCCATTACCCACTCGCTAACGTTACCAGCCATGTTGTACAAGCCGTAGTCGTTAGGAGGGTATTCGTAAATGTAAGAGGTAATCAAGGCGCCATCATTTAACCTTCCGGCAATACCGGCATAGTCACCACGGCCTCTTTTAAAGTTGGCCAGGAAAGAACCCATCTGCTTGCCATAAGGGTTACGCAATGCGTGGCCATCCCATGGGTAAATGCGTTGGTGCGTCTGCATTTCGTCTAACCATTGTGTACCGATAAGGGCCTGCGCAGCATATTCCCATTCAGCTTCGGTAGGGAGGCGGTAGGCAGGTATTACAACCCCGGATTCGAGCGGAATTCTGCCAGCGCCAGTTTCGGGGGCGGCAATTCCTGCGCGTTCGGCAAGGTTAGCATTCACCTTAGCAGTACGCCATTTTGCATATTCGTTTGCCTGTTTCCACTTAACACCCACTACCGGAAAATACCGGAAGCCAGGGTAACGCAGATAGTGATCTACATAAGGATCGTTAAAAGCAAGATTGCTTCTCCAAACGGTAGTATCGGGTAGGGCCAGCGAATACGCTTTGCCTCCATCTACCTTGGTAGAGTCAACAGAAAGATAATACAGGTATTCAAGCCAATGGATGTTGGCAATTTCGGTTTCGTCCATGTAAAACGTAGCTACCGAAACGGTTCTTTCTACGTTATCGCGAAAAGACATGATATCCTCTTCCAAAGAACCCAAAACTGTACGACCACCCTCAATCAGTACCATGTTGGGTGCATCAGGCTGGGAATTGTAGGGCATTACGGCAAAACCTTCGGCATTATCGCGTGTGTAGCGTAAGCCGGTGGCTGTGCTTATCTGACCGGGATTTTGGGCTGTTGGCTTACCACCCTGGCGCAGGAAACAAGACGAAACAGTTAATGAAAGCCCTACTAAAAACAGGAGTGACTTGAAATAGTTCATTTGAGTTAGGTTATACATAAAAGCAACCGCTAATATAATCAGATAAATATATGTTTTCCAAAGGGTAGTGTTTTTTTGATAAATCCTTAATAGAACCACCAAACCCGGAACCGATTGCTTTAACGTACCCGATTGGCCGGTAGTATGGCGTTAGGCGGTAACAGGTGCCGGCAGCCGATAATCGGCCAGGGGGGCAAGTATATTAATGGCCGCATCTACCGATTTTATCGATTCAATAATGAGCACGAGTTTGCCGCCACTTTCTTTCATGCGGCAAAGTTTGCTATGGGTTTGAACAAAACTCAATACGGTGCCAAAAGTTTCGGATTTAAAGTAGGCATCGTTACCCGAAATAAATGAGCCCCTCAATTTTTCGTTCTTGAGGCTCAACTTTTCAAACCCGAGTTTCTCACCAATCCACCGTAACCGAACGGAATTAATTAGTTGTTCCACCGATTCGGGGATAACACCAAAGCGATCCTTCATCGAATCGCGGAAATTAGTCAGGCCTTTTTCGTCTTGTATATTATCAAGTGTAGCATAAAGTTGCAGCCGCTCGCTGGTGTTGTTGATGTACGTATCCGGAATCAATATCTCAAGATCGGTTTCGATGGTACAATCCATTACGAGGGTTTTGGCTTTAGCCGATAGTTCTTCGGCAAACAGTTCTTTGAACTCCGTTTCTTTTAATTCCTGAATGGCATCGTCCAGAATTTTGTGGTACGTATCAAAACCCAGGTCAGTAATAAACCCGGTTTGTTCGGCACCCAATAAGTTACCCGCTCCGCGAATGTCCAGATCGCGCATAGCCACTTTAAAACCATCGCCTAACTCAGAAAATTCTTCCAATGCAGCCAATCGCTTGCGCGAGTCGGAGGATAAAACCGAACTGGGCGGAGTAAGCAAATAGCAAAATGCTTTTTTGTTAGAGCGGCCTACGCGCCCGCGCATCTGGTGCAAATCGCTAAGACCAAACATGTGTGCCTGGTTTATTATAATGGTGTTGGCATTGGGAATATCCAACCCCGATTCAATAATATTGGTTGAGACCAGCACATCGTACTCGGCTTCGATAAACTTCAACATTACTTTCTCCAATTTGTCGCCATCCATTTGGCCGTGGGCAATACCAATGCGGGCTTCGGGAACAAGCTTAAAAATGGTGTTGGCTAATTGGTCAATGTCGCTTACGCGATTGTGCACAAAAAATACCTGCCCACCCCTGCGCAATTCAGTACTTACTGCATCGCGAATGGTTGCTTCATCGTAGGTGTGAAGTTCGGTAGTTACCGGTTGGCGGTTGGGCGGTGGCGTGGAGATAATGCTCAGATCGCGCGCGCCCATCAACGAAAAATGCAAGGTGCGTGGAATGGGTGTAGCCGTAAGCGTAAGCACATCCACATTTACTTTCAACTCCTTTAGGCGGTCTTTAACTTTTACTCCAAACTTTTGCTCTTCGTCTATTATCAAGAGGCCCAGGTTTTTAAATTCCACATCTTTACTTACAACCCGGTGTGTACCGATAACGATGTTAATGTTTCCTTCTTTAACCTCTTTAATAATTTGCTTTATCTCCTTATCTGTTTTAAACCTTGATACATAGTCAATCTTTACCGGCAGATTAGCGAGGCGATCGGAAAACGTGCGATAATGTTGCATGGCCAGAATGGTAGTGGGCACTAACACTGCAACTTGTTTTCCTTCGCTGGCAGCCTTAAAGGCCGCACGAATGGCTACCTCAGTTTTTCCAAAACCCACATCGCCACACACTAACCTATCCATTGGGTGTGGCTTTTGCATATCGCGTTTTACATCTTCAGTGGCCTTGGCCTGGTCGGGTGTATCTTCATAGATAAAGGAAGACTCCAGCTCGGCTTGCAAAAAGCTGTCTTCACTAAACGCATACCCGGGCGCACTTTTTCTCTTGGCGTAAAGGTCAATCAGTTCTTTGGCAATGTCTTTTACCTTCTTCTTTACCTTAGCCTTCTTGCTGTCCCACTCGCCACTTCCTAATTTACTTATAGCTGGTGGCGATCCGTCTTTGCCCGCATACCTGGAAATTTTATGAAGCGCATGGATGCTTACGGTAAGAATATCGTCATCTCTAAATACAAGCCGGATGGCTTCCTGCTCCTTGCCATCAACTACTTTTTTCTCCAGGCCGGCAAACTTACCAATGCCATAGTCTATGTGAGTAACAAAATCGCCTGGTTGCAGGCTTTGCAACTCCCGAAAGGTAAGAGCCTTGGTTTTGGTAAACTTTTCTTTTTGTTTGTAACGATAGAAGCGTTCAAAAATCTGGTGATCGGTATAACAAACCACCTTGGTAATATGATCTACAAACCCCTCGCGCAACGAAAACTCCAGCGCCTGAAATTTTAGTTCAGGATGAATTTCTTCAAAGATGCCGTGCAGGCGCTCCACCTGCCGGGGTTGTTCGGTAGCAATAAAGTTGCCATACCGCTGTTGCTGATGCTCCAACAAGTTGGCAGCCAGCAATTCGAAATTTTTATTAAACGATGGCTGTGCCGATGAGGATAAGGCTATGGGAATTGCAGACTTAAAAAAACCGCGGGACCCAAACTCCACGCAGGTAAAGGTTTCCAAACTCTTCAGCGCAACTTCGCCCGAATTAAAAAGGTGCATGGGTTCTAAAACCACTTTAGTGTTGCCGCTTTCGCGAAGAATTTTATCGAACGAAGAACTTGCCTTTTGAAAACACGCTTCGATAACATCTTTATACAGCTCCACATCTTTTATCCAGATTTTGGTGGAGGCAGAAATAAACTCGAAGAACGATTGGCGTTCTTCCTGCACCAGCCGCGTTTGCACGTTAGGCATCAGGCTTATCTTCTCCAGCGAAGTTACCGAAAGCTGTGAGCCGGGGTCGAACGATCGGATGCTATCCACCTCATCACCAAAAAGCTCGATGCGGTAGGGTAGCTCATGCGCGTACGAAAACACATCCACAATACCACCGCGCACCGCAAACTGGCCAGCTTCATACACAAAGTCGGTTTTCTCGAAATCGTAATTGTGCAGAAACTCTTCCAGAAAAGTAAGATCCAGATTTTCGCCTTTGGCAATAACAAACGTATTGCTGGCAAGCGATTTTTTGTTAATCACTTTTTCGGCAAGGGCCTCGGGGTAAGTAACAATTATGTTCCCATCGGCATGTTGCCCTACCTGATTCAGCACCTCGGCCCGCATTAAAATGTTGGCGTTCTCTACTTCATCAAATTCATAAGGCCGCTTGTACGACATCGGAAACAACAGAACCTCCTTCGCGCCAAGCAATTGCTGCAAGTCGTTAACAAGGTAGGCGGCTTCTTCTTTGTTTTGTGCTATGAGCAGGTGAGAGGCGCGCACGCTTTTATAGAGTGCCGCAAAAAGGACTGCATCCAGGCTGCCGTGAATTCCTTTAACTCTGATTTTTACCGCACCGGACGTACGAATTCCCTCGGCCAATGTTTGCACCACACTGTCCGCACGGAAAATGGTAAGAAAATCGTGCGCCTTCACTTCCAAAAACAGGGCGCAAATATAACGCGCGCAAACAAGGTTGCCAACGGTGGTTTGCGCAGAAAGCAAAGGTTCTCAACCTTTGTAGTATGTACCACTTCCGGTTATTTATACTTCTGCTTGCGCTAACGGCATTTTTGTTTTTGGTAATAGGCTTAATAAAGCCCTGGCTAATGTTATGGTGGGAAGATGTACAAAACCGGATGAAAGTGATAAAGCTTTACGGAACAGTAGCGCTGCTTTTTCTAATCTTTTACCTCCTGCTTGGTTTCTGGAATGGAGTGCAATAAAAAAAAATAAGGCCCGAATTGGATTCAGGCCTTATGCAAAACAGAGGTAGTTATTATTTTCTTCCTACCCGCTGCACGCCCTTCGAAATAGTCCACGTAGGATATCCTTTGGAGGGTACGTTGCCGGTGGTAACTTCTGCAACAGGGGCAGCTTGTCGTTTTGTATTTACAAACGCAGGAGTTCCCAGCGATTGAACTTCGGTAGCTTTAAACTCATTCAGACTTTTGTTGCTGATAAGGTTTACAGCTTTCGATACAGGCCAGCCAGTGGTTTGTGCCTGCGCACCTGTAACAACAAATACAAACGCGACAAGCGCAAGAACTTTGAGGTAGTTTTTCATAACGGTAAATTTTTGAAGTGAAAGGAATTAGTAAGCGGTAGGTAGGTTGGTACGCTCGCTTCTTAAATCAAAAAAACCTGTTTGAAAAGATAGATGGGAATAGAAACCTGTTTACTAAAGTGTGGATGTAATTTAGACTTGGCCTCGGCCAAAGTAACGCGGGGCGCTCGGTACTTATTAGAAATTTGAGGAACGGGAACATTTACTTTTCTACCGCCTACAAAAAGCGATTCAAAGTTGCTGCTTAACCCTTCGGTACGCGCCTCATTTGTCTCGGTTAATTCTTTTTCGGCCCCTTCGCAATACAGCGTAACAGACGATACGCTAACCGTAGCAACGGAGAACAATACAATCCAACAAAGGGTAATGGTTCGCATCATCAACAACATATACGAATCTCTTGTAGTGTGGTTTCAAAATTAATTAGGTGCTTGATTTTGTCTTACAACAACAACCAATAATTTTACTTTTTAACTTTAAGCAACTAATTTCCAGTAACAGGTATTATTTAACCTTCGCATGAAAAATTTCTTAACTATTTTTTTGTTGATGGTTTTGTTTACATCGTGCACTAAACAAGACAAGACGGAAAACGTAACCACCAGGGTAATAAATGAGCTGCCGCACCTAAAATTTACCTCGCTGGATGGTACAATAAAATCAACGCGCGACCTGCCCACACCCTTAATATTGGTATTGTTCAATGCCGATTGTGACCATTGCCAGCGGCAGGCGCAGGAAGTAGGAAAGCATTTGAATGAGGTAAGCAACATTACCCTGCAGTTTATTGCTGCCGATGATTTGCCCGCCATTCAGAAGTTTGCAACAGAGTATGGCCTTAACAACCAACCCAATCTAAACTTTGGCCGGGCCGATGCTACCGATGTGTACATGAACTTTGGGTCAATACCTACCCCGGCCATTTATTTATACTCGGCCGATAAAAGGTTGCTCAAAAATTTTAAAGGCGAAACTCCGGTTGCGGAATTGGTTGCTCCGTTTCGGTAACGGGCCGAATGAAAATTTTTTTATAGCGAGTTAACGGATTGAATTCAACTTTACAGTAAACGTGGTGCCACTTCCTTCTTCGCTCTCGCAAAAAATTTCACTACCCATTTTTTCAACCAGCGTTTTAACAATAGAAAGTCCAAGGCCGGTAGAGCTTTCGCCACCGGTTGGCCGGGCCGAAAGCCGTTGAAATTTTCGATAGAGATTTTTTTGATCCTCTTTAGAAATGCCGGGGCCTTCGTCTTTGATTTTTACAAGAATGTTATCTCCTTCGGTAACCGAAACATAAATATTCTTTCCCTCGGGCGAGAACTTTAGGGCATTGGAAATCAGGTTCTCAAAAATCCGGTTAAGGTATAACTTATCGGCCCGCACCTGGATTTGGCCGGGGGGGTCGAAATGAATCTGGATTTTTTTCTTCACCGCCAGGTTGCGGTAGTTTTTGATCATAGAACCCAACACCAGGGTAAGGTTTAAGTTTTCGGGGGTTTGATCAATGCCCTGGTCTTCCAACCTTCGGTTGTCCAGCAGGTTTCGAATCATACTTAACCCATCGGCAACAATCTGATGAATTTTACCTAAGTACTCGTGCTGCTCTTCGGTTAAGTTTTCGCTGGTTAATTCCATTAACTGAATAAGGGCAAAGATGCGATTGAAGGGCCCTTTTAAGTCGTGTGAAACCAATCCGATAAGTTGTTGTTTTTCGTGCACCAGGTCGCCAACTTCTTTATTGCGTTTTTCCTGCTCTTGTATCTGTCGTTTTATTTCGCGGCTTTGAACCAGTATGAGCTTGTTTTTTTGTTTAAGTTTTAGGTATGCGCGAACCTGAAAGATTATAACAATTAGCAACAGACCTATTAAAATGAGTACCAGGCTCTCCATGCAAAAGCAGATCAAACAATTAGCTTAGTAAATGTAAAGGTTTTAAACCCCACCCCACAACCCAAAAAATGCCTGTTGGCTAAGATTTTTTCTACCGAAAGAGGCAGAGTGCGTTTATCTAAAGACGAATGCGCATTTCTTCGCGGTGCTTTACCGGAACCTTTACGGTTACCCCATGCATGGCCACGCGCACATACCCCACATATTGCACCTCGTATTTTTTTCCACCCAGTAAATTTCGAATGGTGTCCAGAAGGCCGAGTTCTTTTAACGAAAGAGTTGCCTGCAGGGGCACCATAAAATCCGAGCGCGGGGAAATTTTAAGTTGCAACTTCTGGCGCACCTCTGCCGAAAGTTTTCCGTCCACCAGCACATCCACATGAATTTCTTTCAGTTTCATACCCACGTTGTTGGGGTTGTGAAAGTGGGCCTTGGCCAGCAACTCCGGGTTATTGGTGCTGCCTACCTGAACTTCCACATTGCTAATGCCCTTAAAAACAATTTCTTCTTTTGGAGCGCACGCGTGTGCTACAGCCAAACAAAAAATCAACAAAGCTTTTATTCCGTTACTCATACACGTCAAAGTTAACTTCTGCACGTAAATTCGCACCACCTTATTTTTATGACTCCCCAAGATAAACTAAACCAGTTGGCCGATGGCCTTGCCGAAAGCGGCTTTGCAGTTATTGATGACTTTCTCTTACCGGCAGAAGTAAATGCGATTCTTCAACTGGACGAATTTCAAACCGGATTGTTACACTTTAAAAAAGCAGGCATTGGGCATCGGCAAGAAAAGCAAGTTAACGAGGGCATACGGGGCGATTATATACAATGGATTGATCGTACCCAGGCGGCACCCGCCCTGCAGGTTTACTTAGAAAAACTTCAACAGGTAATTGGCTTTGTTAACCAAACACTTTATCTCAGTTTGAAAGATTACGAATTGCACCTTACCCAGTATCCAACAGGTACTTTTTACAAGCGGCATCTCGATCAGTTTAAAAAAGATGATCACCGAAAGCTTTCGGCTATTTGTTATCTCAACACCAACTGGAAGCCCGAAGAAGGCGGGCAATTAAAATTATATTTACCCCACCAGCAGTTAGAAATTTTTCCTATTGCCGGTCGGCTTGTTTGCTTTCGCAGCGATTTAATAGAGCACGAAGTACTGCCGGCTTCCCGCCCCAGGCTTAGCCTTACGGGATGGTTACTCGACCAGGTGGCTGACTTGCGGCATCTTTAGCCATCGTTTCGGATTTGTTTGATGGTTTCGGTATCTAAAACCCAATCAACACCTTTCTTAGTTAATCCATTAATTAGTTTTTTGTCGCCCGTCCAAAGAGGCGAACCCAACTCTAAACTAAGCGCAATAAATGGGGCATCGAATTGATCTACACCCATAGTTAACTCAAGCGCTTGCTGCCATGTTGCATGTGGAATTGATTCTAAGTCAATCAGGTCAATTTTCTTCAAAATAGTACGAGTCAAAAAATCGAGCTCGGATTCTGATAAACCGGATAGTTTTAAAAGTTTTTGATGATACGTTTTGAGTTCTTCCAAAATTGCGGATGGAGCATAGAAGTCAAACTTCTCGCTTGAGTTGAGTAAAAGGTCGCAGATTGTACCCTTAGGGCTAAGAATTCCGCTGAATACAATGTTTGTATCAACTACTAAAATCACTTAACAAACCTGCTTTTGTTTTTATTCCACCAGGTGGACTTTGATTTCTTGGCAAGGTCATCGATTTGTTTCTGGTTGCCTTTGCTTTTGGAAGCTATTTCCCTGAATTTTATGTAGTCTAAAATTCGTTGCAAGCCGGTTAGGTCAGTGTTTAATGAAACCCGGATCAAAATTTCGGTATCTGTTTTTTCGATTTGCATACTCAAATATAATTAATCCAAATTTATAGCGCGGTCCTACCTTTTAGGCAACGCTTCATAGATCAATCTCTTATATGAAATATTACGATAACTTTTAATCTTTTAAACCAGATTCATTCTCAAATCAATATTTTTGTCTCCTGGTTTTAAATAAATATTCTTTATGAGCTACCGCATAGAAAAAGACACAATGGGCGAAGTACAAGTGCCTGCCGATAAATACTGGGGTGCACAAACAGAACGCTCGCGCAACAATTTTAAAATCGGGCCCGAGGCCAGCATGCCCAAAGAAATTATCTATGCTTTTGGATACCTGAAAAAGGCAGCAGCCATTACCAACTTTGAGCTGGGCGTACTCGCAGCCGATAAGAAAGACCTGATCGCTACCGTGTGCGATGAAATTATTGCCGGAAAGTTAGATGATCAGTTTCCGTTGGTAATCTGGCAAACCGGTTCGGGCACACAAAGCAACATGAATGCGAACGAGGTAATTGCATACCGGGCCCACGTGTTGAGTGGGGGCAAACTTACCGATGAGAAAAAGATCTTGCACCCCAACGATGATGTAAACAAATCGCAAAGCAGCAACGACACCTTTCCTACGGCCATGCATATTGCTTCTTACAAGCAAGTGGTAGAAATCACCCTTCCGGGGATGAAGAAACTACGCGATACATTGGCAAAGAAATCGGCCGAATATAAAAACATTGTGAAGACGGGCCGTACCCACTTTATGGATGCTACCCCGCTTACCCTGGGCCAGGAGTTTGGCGGTTACGTGCAACAAATCGATAACAGCATGAAAGCCATTAACAATGCGTTGGAAGCCGTAAAGGAGTTGGCCTTAGGTGGTACCGCGGTGGGCACCGGGTTAAATACCCCAAAAGGATACGATGTATTAGTAGCCAAACACATTGCTGCACTTACCGGCTTTCCGTTTGTAACTGCCCCCAACAAATTCGAGGCGTTGGCAGCACATGATGCCATGGTCGAACTTTCTGGCGCACTCAAGCGGGCAGCCGTTGCGCTTATGAAAATCGGCAACGACATCCGCATGTTAAGCTCAGGCCCACGTTCAGGTATTGGTGAAATTATTATTCCTGATAACGAACCAGGCTCATCTATTATGCCGGGCAAAGTAAACCCCACGCAACCCGAAGCGCTAACTATGGTGTGTGCACAGGTAATTGGCAATGATGTAGCCGTAGCAGTGGGCGGTGCAAACGGGCATTTTGAGTTGAATGTTTTCAAACCTGTAATAGCGGCTAATGTATTGCAATCAGCGCGGTTGATTGGCGATGCGTGCGTGTCGTTTAACGATAAGTGCGCAGTGGGTATCGAACCCAATCTTTCCATTATTAAACAACACATGGAAAACTCGCTGATGTTGGTTACATCGTTGAACACACACATTGGCTACGAGAATGCGGCTAAGATTGCTAAGAAAGCACACAAGGAAAACAAAACCTTGCGCGAAGCCGCCATTGAGTTAGGATTAGTTACTTCCGAACAATTCGATCAATGGGTAAGACCGGAGAAGATGGTGTAGCGGGCCGCTGAAAAATTTGATCGGTAAAAGCTAAGCACGTATCAGACAAAGTCGCGGTTATTCTTTCCTCGACCAACCGTTGATTCAACCCGGCCACTAACTTTCAAAAAAGCTGGTCATTTCCGCCAATTCCAATTATTTTCTTACTTTTAACCTCAGATTAAAACCAACACAACCAAAATTAAAATGAAAACTAAAGTTGCACTCCTTTGCCTGGCGCTGATTTTTTCCGGCATGCAAGTTTTCGCCCAACTCTCTAAAACAGAGAAGAAGGAATGGAAAAAGAAAGCCAAAGAATACGCCAAGAACCCGTCTAACCTAAAAACATTTACCGAAGCCAAGCAGGCAGCCGATAACGACAACACCTCGTTGAAAGGCCAGGTAAGTACCCTTAACAGCCAGATAAGCCAAAAGAACACCCGCATTGCCGAACTGGAAGATCAACTTTCGCGCATGCGTGGCGATCTAACCTCTGCCCGGGCCGAACTCGAACAACTTAAGGCGGCCCCACCTTCTAACTCGATGGACTTTTCGCGTGGGGTAGTGTTTAAGGTGCAGATTGGGGCCTTTAAAAATAAAGACCTGAGCAAGTACTTCGATAATAATCCCAACTTTGGTGGCGAAGCAACAGACAAAGGCGAGCAGAAGTTTACAATTGGAATCTTCCGCGATTATTGGGAAGCCGACAAGTTTAAAAAATACATGCGCGAAATGGGCGTAAAAGATGCCTGGATTGTTCCCTACAAAGACGGACAACGTGTGGAAATAAAAGATGTATTGGAAGGAGTAGTAGCCGAAAAGGCTGGCGCAGGCAAATAAATTTAAGGTATTATTATTGTAAGAAAGGCGACCCGGGGGGCCGCCTTTCTGTTTTTAGCCCAATAGTTATGCTTAATTTTACACGATGTTGAGATTGCTGTGTGGTATTTTTTTTAGTGTTTGGAGTCTCTCTGCACTGGCGCAGATCAGAATGGATAAACTGGTAGTGCAGCCAGGCAAAAAATTTCTAATAGAGGGCTCCGATATTCTGGTTGTAGATACCCTCATCCTGGCCGATTCAGCACAGCTTATTTTAAATCGAGCCAAACCAGAAAACTTTATTCATGCTAAAGTTGCACGCATTGGTAAAGGTTGCCTGATTTTAGGTTCAGGCCAACACGGAGCCAATGGCGCCAACGGAGTTAACGGAGCCGACCAACCAACACCCTGTCGGCAGGCTTACGAGGGCACCGATGGCGAAAACGGAGCCGATGGCGAAAACGGAACCACACTTTTTATATATTCAGACGACATTCAGATTTCCGGATCGTTAACCATAAATCTAAATGGCGGCAATGGCGGCATAGGCGGCAATGGTGGTAACGGTGGTGGTGGTGGCCCGGGCACACGCGTGTGTGCCGGTGGCGATGGTGGTGCCGGTGGCAATGGCATGCGTGGCGGCCACGGTGGCAATGGCGGCAACATAACCATACAATGCAAGCGCTGCCCAGATCTTCCTATTTGGTTGCACACAGGGCTACAGATTAAAAATTATGGTGGCATTGGGGGCGAAGGCGGCAAAGCGGGCTTAGGTGGTTCGGCTGGCCTCGGCACGGTGCGCGATGGCCGCAATGGGCTGCGCGGCTCTCATGGCGAAGAAGGAAATGCTGGTAAAAGCGGAAGTGTAACTTTTACCCGAAAGTAAGATGGAGAAGCGCTGGCAACATAAACCAATACCTCCGCCTTCGGAATTGGAAGGGCTTTCAAAAATAATAAACGTTAATCCTTACCTCGCCACAGTATTGTGGCAACGGGGCATTCGTGATTTTACTACGGCCAAAGATTTTTTCAGACCGTCTTTAGATCACCTGCACGATCCATTTCTGCTTACCGACATGCACCCGGCAGTAGAGCGCATCAAAAAAGCCATCGATGGCCAGGAAAAGATTTTGGTTTATGGCGATTACGATGTGGACGGCACTACGGCTGTAGCCCTGGTGTACAGCTACCTCAAACAATTTTATCCGCACTGCGAGTTTTACATACCCGATCGGTACAGCGAAGGCTATGGGGTATCAGAAGCAGGAATAGTGTGGGCCGAAGAAAACGGATTCACCCTCATCATTGCGCTCGACCTGGGCATCAAAGCCTCGGACATGGTAACGCTGGCGCGGCACAAGGGCATCGATTTTATAATTTGCGATCACCACTTGCCGGGTGGAGAAATACCCAATGCCGTTGCCGTGCTGGACCCCAAGCGGGCAGACTGTACCTATCCCTTTAAAGAACTTAGCGGGTGTGGCCTTGGCTTCAAATTAGTTCAGGCATATTCCAGTTGCTATGGCAACCCGGAAGACGCCTACCAGTATCTTGATTTGGTTGTTGTAAGTATTGCTTCGGATATAGTTCCTATAAATGGCGAGAACCGGGTGCTTGCCTATTTTGGATTGCAGAAACTAAACGAATCGGCCCGTCCGGGTTTGCAGGCACTTAAAGATATTGCCGCTATTAAAACAGACCTTGATGTATCGGGCATAGTGTTTACACTGGGCCCACGCATTAATGCTGCCGGGCGCGTAGCGCATGCCCGTGCGGCTGTAGAGTTGTTAATAAGCACCTCGTTGCAACAGGCTAATGAACTGGCCGAAAAAATAAATCTGAAAAACGATTTGCGAAGAGAGTTTGACTTAAGCATTACTGAAGAGGCCATTGCGATGATCGAATCAAACGATCAACTGCGCCAGGCTAAGTCAACTGTATTATTTAAAGAAACCTGGCACAAAGGCGTAATTGGTATTGTGGCTGCGCGGTGTGTGGAAAAATTCTACCGGCCCACCGTAATCTTAACCGAGTCGAACCATAAGATAACCGGCTCGGCCCGCAGTGTTCAAAATTTTGATCTCTATGAAGCCATTCGGGCCTGTAGCGATTTGTTGGAAAAATTCGGGGGTCACAAATATGCAGCCGGGCTTACGTTAGATAAGTCTAACCTCGTGGCTTTTCAGCAACGCTTTGAGGAGGTAGTGGCAAAAAATCTTACCGAAGAAATGCGCACACCCATTGTGGAGATAGATGTAGCCGTGCAGTTGGATGCGCTCAATGCCAAGTTTAACAACGTGCTTAAACAAATGGCACCCTTCGGGCCCGAAAACCATAAGCCGGTATTTGAAGCCGCGGGCGTATTTGTACAAAATGCGCTCACAAGTTTTAAGGATAAGCACATTCGTTTTATCGTTGGCCAGGAAGGAAACGCAAGTGTGTTTAGTGCTGTTGCATTTGATGCCATGCAGCACTACGAAGCGCTCGCCTCGGGTGCCTCCTTTCGTATGGCCTTTACAGTAGAAGAGAACACCTACAATGGGCTAACATCAATTCAATTACGAATTAAAGACCTAAAATTTGATTAACCGTGGTACTGCAAGCAGAAAATCTGATTAAGCGCTACAAGAAGCGCACGGTAGTAAACAACGTATCGGTGCGGGTGCAACAAGGCGAAATTGTTGGTTTGCTTGGCCCGAATGGAGCCGGTAAAACCACCAGTTTTTATATGATTGTTGGCCTGATTAAACCCAACGAAGGAAAAATTTTACTCGACCAACAGGATATAACGTTGCTGCCCATGTACCAACGGGCCAAATTAGGTATCGGCTATCTTGCTCAAGAGGCCTCCGTTTTTCGCAAACTTACTGTTGAAGAAAACATCATGGCCCCGTTGGAGATGCGTGAGATGTCTAAGAAAGATCGGAAGGAAAAAGTAGAGCGCCTGTTGGAAGAGTTCAGTCTCACACACGTGCGCAAAAATCAAGGCATGGTGCTTTCGGGAGGCGAGCGCAGAAGAACAGAAATAGCGCGCGCACTTGCCGTTGATCCCAGCTTTGTTTTACTCGATGAACCTTTTGCCGGGGTAGATCCGATTGCCGTGGAGGAAATCCAGGGAATTGTAGCCAAATTGAAAAAGAAAAACATTGGAATCTTAATTACCGATCACAACGTGGACGAAACCCTATCTATAACCGACCGCGCCTACCTGATGGTAGAAGGCAAACTGTTTAAAGCTGGCACAGCCGAAGAACTGGCCAATGACCCGATGGTACGCAAGGTTTACCTGGGCCAAAACTTTCAGCTACGCAGGGCGCCCGTAGCCAGCCATTAGCGTTTGGCTAATCCCTCTGCCTGCTCTATTTTTGGAACCTACCTATGCAGATCCTAAACTCCATCCTTACCTGGGTAATGAAGAAGCGCATTCATCAGATTGAGCTTTTTAAAAAATACCCCCACGATGTACAAGATGAAGTATTGAAAAAGCTTTTAGCCACTGCGCGCTATACCGAGTTCGGCCAGCAATATGCATTTGATGAATTGGTGGACTACGAAGATTTTAAACGGAGAGTACCCGTACATACCTACGAGCAACTCTTTCCGTACATCGATCGGTCCATGCGGGGCGAACAAAATGTACTATGGCCATCGGAAGTAAAGTGGTTTGCCAAATCCAGCGGCACCACCAATGCACGTAGTAAATTTATTCCTGTTACTAACGAAGCATTGGAAGAGTGTCATTTCAAAGGCGGTAAAGATTTGTTGTCAATTTATGTAAACAACTTTCCGGACACACAAATGTTTAGCGGCAAAGGATTAGCCGTTGGCGGCAGTGCCCAGGTAAACGAATTTGATCCTACTGCCAACTCACATTATGGCGATGTATCGGCCGTAATCATGCACAACCTGCCACCCTGGGCGCAATTCATTCGCACGCCCAGCCTGGAGGTGGCCCTTATGCCCAACTGGGAAGAAAAGATAGAACGCCTTGCACGCGAAACCATAGAGGTAAATGTAACCAACATTGCAGGCGTACCTACGTGGACGGTTCTGTTGCTACAACACATTCTTACTACAGAGAATAAAAGCTCCATTCTGGAAGTGTGGCCCAACCTGGAAGTATTCTTTCATGGGGCGGTGGCATTCAAACCATATCGCAATTTGTTCCGCTCGCTCATTCCCAGCGATACGATGAAATACTGGGAAACCTATAATGCCAGCGAAGGCTTTTTTGGAATTCAGGATCAGCCCGATAGCGAAGACTTGTTGTTGATGCTGGACTATGGCGTGTATTATGAATTTATTCCCGTAGAAGAATTAGAAAAAGAATACCCCGAGGCAATTTCATTAGCCGATGTAGAACTTGGTAAGAATTACGCCATGCTGATTACTACCAATGCCGGCTTGTGGCGCTACAGCATTGGCGACACAGTAAAATTTACCAGCATTGCACCCTACCGCATTCGCATCTCAGGAAGAACAAAGCATTTTATAAATGCTTTTGGCGAAGAAGTGATAATCGAAAATGCGGAAACGGCTATTACCAAAGCCTGCGAACTAACCGGAGCCATTATCGATAACTTTACGGCCGCACCCATCTACCTTCAAAAGTCAAAACGTGGTGGCCACGAATGGATAGTTGAGTTTAAAGTAAAGCCACGCGATCCAAATGAATTTCGGGCAGTGCTGGACGATACCCTGCGCAAAGTAAACTCTGACTACGATGCCAAACGCACACACGATATTGCCCTGGTGGCCCCAACCATTCATGCCGTGGCCGAAGGCACCTTCTATAACTGGATGAAGCGAAGAGGCAAGTTGGGTGGTCAAAATAAGGTACCGCGTTTAAGTAATTCGCGCGAATACGTGGACGACATTCTTGCCATGGTAAACAGCGGGCAGTAAACTAAGCAGATTCTTTTGTTAGAACCAACGCAGCGTTCGCAGTTGATTTTCCTTATAGAGTTTACTGCCAATTACGAATTTTCTTCTTTTCCGTTCGGGTATTTAAGATCGTGCTCAGTTAACTCTTGCTGAGCAAGTTTTAACCAATAGTCCAAGTCGAAATCCCTGCCACCCCAGCTTTTACTTATTGCCCGCGCCTCTTCCAAGGGCAAACTAAGTCTGTAGGTGCCAGCCGCCACATCGTAATAAATTCCCATCAGGTAATCGAATTGCTGGTTTACAAATTCAATCTCATGCCTGCGGCTATCCTTATTAAATACGATATCGTAAAAAAGCGCCATCGAAAGTTTTTTCCGTTTATCCCAAATCGGGTTGGATAGCAAAAGGGATTACATCAATTTACAAGTATAAAAAAAATAAAATGAAGTGGATTAAAATAATCGTGCTGGTGCTGGTTGTAGTTGCCGGCCACAGTCAAACCAAAAGCCCCATAGTGGCTTCTGACTTAATGAAGATAGCTACAACCAATCAAATCCAGATTTCGCCCGATGGTACTAAAGCGGTGCTGGTGGTAAATCGCAAAGCAGTTAAAAACGAAAACGAGTATTACTATACGCGCAATCTTTACTTATTAGATCTGGTAAGCAAAGGCGAACCGGTGCAGCTAACCTTTGGCGACAAAAATGATCTTGCACCCCAATGGAGCCCCGATGGCAAGCAGATTCTTTTTGTGAGAACCGATGGCGATAAATCGCAACTGTGGTTGCTGCCGTTAAGTGGTGGCGAAGCTCACGCCATTACCAAATCAGAATACGGTGCGGGCAACCCTCGTTGGTCGCCCGATGGAAAAAAGATTTTGTATTCGGCCAGTATTCCCTTTTCCAAAATAGAAGGTAAAACCCCATGGGTTTACGAGCGGCCCGGTCGCACACAAGGAGACGAGCCCAACTTTAAAGCTATGAAAGCCGATGATCGCAAAGCGGTGGCCAACAGTCCTGATGGCTCACTGAGTGAAGTGCGTGCATGGTTAGCAAAAAATAATTTTGATAATAATCCGCGCGTGCTCCTGCGTCAGGATTTACAAGGCGAACTAAATCTTAACCCCGAAGAAAGTTTTACCCACCTTTTCATTAAAACAATCGGCTCAGACGATAAAGACATTCAGCTTACAGAAGGATTTCAGGATTTTCAATCGGCAAGCTGGTCGCCCGATGGGAAAAGTATTATCTGTCATTCGCGGGTGTATAAAATTCATCCCGATCGCGAACAGGATAGTGATCTGTGGATAATTGATATAGCTACTAAAAACGCAAAAGAGTTTTTAACCTGGCCAGGCTACAGTATTTCAAATCCAACTTACTCGCCCGATGGCACACAGGTTACCTTTTATGCTACCGCGATTGATAATCGTCATGCTACACAAAACAATCTGGCTATAGTAGCTGCGGCCGGTGGTAAGCCTGCACTTTTAACGGCTTCACTTGATCGCGACATCGGTAGCCATGTGTGGTCGGTTGACGGTAAGACCATTTATTTTACCTCGCAAACAGAAGGCGATATTCCGTTGTTCAGTATTCCCGCCAAGAGTGGAGCCATTACGAAAATTTTTGGTAACGATAATGGCGTAAACGATTTTGATGTGCGTGGCGACAGAGTTGTGTATGCCCTTACCGAAACTAAAAACCCGTGGGAAGTCTATCTCTACAACCTGAAGGATAAGAGCAATCGCCAGTTAACACAACTAAACGAAGGTTGGGTTAAGAACCGTCTTATCAGTTCGCCAAAAGAATATTGGTTCACACGCCCTGACGGAACAAAGATTCAGTATTGGGTACAAGAACCGACCAACAAAAAAGATGGACTGAAATATCCAACCATTCTCAATATTCATGGTGGGCCATCGGCTATGTGGGGCCCTGGTATTTTTAGCATGTGGCACGAGTATCAATTGGAAAATAGTTGGGGCTATGGTTTGGTGTATTGCAATCCGCGTGGTAGTGGTGGCTATGGCGATAAGTTTAAGAAAGGAAATTTTAAAGACTGGGGAACCGGCCCTGCAGGTGATATTCTTGCTTCGTTAGATGAAGCTATACAGCAACATGCGTGGATAGATAAAGATCAGTTGTTTGTGGAAGGTGGAAGTTATGCCGGTTATATGGTGGCCTGGATTGTTGGCCATGACAATCGCTTTAAAGCCGCAAATGCACAACGCGGAGTTTATGAGCTTACTACGTTTATGGGTGAAGGCAACGCCTGGCGTTTAGTGCCCACCAACTTTGGGGGTTGGCCATGGGAGAAAGACACCAAAGCGTTGTTGGATTCCGAATCGCCACTTACGTATGTAGATAAAATCAATACTCCGTTGTTGATTATACATGGCGACCAGGATTTGCGCACAGGCGTAATGCAATCAGAAATGCTGTACAAAAGTTTAAAGATTTTGAACAAACCCGTAGAGTATATCCGTTACCCGCGCGAAGGCCATGAACTTACCCGCAGCGGTAACCCTGGCAGAATGATGGATCACATGTTACGCGTAATTGAATTTTTTGAGCGCTATGCAAAACATCCGGAGGCCGCACCGGCTACGGTGAGGTAACTATAGCCACAGATTCACTGATTTTCTATCTGTGAATCTGTGGCTCTGATTTTATTCAATCCATTTGGTTGTTCTACCTGATGTTACTAACATGTACCCGATTTAAAACTACCTGTACTATGAAAATTGAAGTAAACACCGACCGGCACATTGAAAGCAGCCAACGACTTATCGACTACTGTAAAACAACCCTTGAAGCCGAGTTTGATCGCTTTGAGGAATACGTTACCCGAATGGATGTACACTTTAGCGATGAGAACGGAGCCAAAGGTGGCGATGATGACAAACGATGCCTTATTGAAGCAAAACTAAAAGGCTTGCATCCGGTAACGGCCAGTAACCACGCTTCTAATCTGGATGATGCACTGAGTGGGGCAATAGATAAGATGGCATCTATTCTTGATTCTACGCTCTCTAAATTGCGGGGGCATTAAGACGAGTGAGTAATTCTTAAAATTTAGACGGAATCTGCAATGTGTACAATTTTGCTAAATTTGTGTGTATGAAAACAACACGCACCAACATTGTACTGCGCGATGATCTGATTGAAGACATTATGCGCTTTGGCCATGCTAAAACCAAACGCGAAGCTGTAGAAGAAGCGCTGGTTGCACATGTCAATTGGTTGAAGAGACAGAAACTTAGATCTCTTCGGGGAAAGATTAAATGGGAGGGTGACCTGATGAAGATGCGCCAAGGTAAATGATCTTTGACTCAACCATCTGGATTGATTTTTTAAGAGGTAGAAAATCGAGCAAAACCGATCTGCTTGACAAATTTCTGGCTGAGTATGATCCAGTTAATGTTCATTTATGTCCACCCATTTTTCAGGAAGTGCTTCAGGGGCTAAGCAAAGATGATAACCCACTCCTTATCAGAGATCTTCTTATGACCTGCCAATTCCTATATCTGGATCCTTACTTTGTTGCTGAGCGGGCCGCCTCACTCTATCGCGAACTTCGAGAGAAGGGTTTAACCATCAGGAAGCCTAACGATTGTATCATCGCATATTATACCATTCACTTCAAAATGGAACTTGCCCACAACGACAAGGACTTTGAGACGATTGCAAAGCATACGCCTTTGAAGACCTACTCGCATTAAAACTTAGGTTTACTCCACATACAATACCAATCCTTTTAAATACTCGCCTTCCGGGTGGTAGAGCGATACGGGATGATCGGCCGGTTGTGCAAGATGATGCAATACTTTTATTTGACGCCCGGCCTGTATCCCGGCCGAAACAATGGTATCATAAAACAACTGCCGGTCAACTACCTGCGAACATGAGAAAGTGAAGATGATGCCCCCTGGTTTAATCATCTTCATCGCTTCGGCATTTAGCCGCTGGTAGCCTTTCACCGCCTGGTGGCGCGAGTCTTTGTGTTTGGCAAACGCAGGCGGATCAAGGATGATCAGGTCATACACATCTTGCTTGTCCTTCAGAAAATCGAAGGTGTCTTCGGCTGCACACGCATGCGTGGTAGGATCAAAGCCATTCAGCTCCAGATTTTTCCGCGTAAGCGCAATGGCCTTTTCCGAAGCATCTACCGAATGAACCAGCTTTGCTTCGTTTTGCAACGCATAAATTGAAAAACCACCAGTGTAACAAAACGTGTTGAGTACGGTTTTCCCTTTTGCCATTTCGCCCAGCAATTTTCTGTTTTCGCGTTGGTCTAAAAAGAAGCCGGTCTTCTGGCCTTCTTCCCAATCGATATAAAACCTGTTGCCGTGTTCTTTCACAACATGTGGCACCGCGGCCATCCCCAGCAGGTATTCGCTTGCGGCCTTTTCCTGCATCGACTTAAAGTAAACGGCAGTGTTTCCCAGGCCGGTCTCTGTCAAGCTAGCATGCACCGCGGCAGCAATCAAGGCCCGATCGCGCAACATTCCGGTTGAGTGTGCCTGCACAACGGCCACCTCGCTATAGACATCTATTATCAACCCCGGCAATCCATCGCCCTCGCCATGTAGTAGCCGGTAAGCATTGGTTTTATCTGAGATTACTTCTGCTTCTCTGCGTACCTGGAGCGCTTTCTTCAGTTTGGATTCATATAAATCAGCCGCAGGTTTGGCAGCACCAAACGTTAGCATGCGCACCGTTATCGTTCCTTTTTGATAATGTCCATAACCTACCGTGGTTTTGCGGGCATCTACTACTTCTACCCAATCGCCATCCTGAAGAGTTTCTGTGGCAAATTGAATTGCTCCTGAAAAAATCCACGGATGAAAGCGTTTTACAGAGTGATCGCGCCCGTGCTTAAGCGTTATGGTTCCTTGTATGTTCACAAAAATTTAGTCTTGACAAAGCGCAAAGTTAGGTAATATATTTCGCTGTAAAATTTATTAAGTATGTGTGTACGATATAGTGTTTTGGTTTTAATTCTTACTACAGTCAGCGCGTGCAATTCATCTTCGTCTGGTAGTAAAAGCGGTTCAACGGATTTAGGGTTACCTGTTGGGGCTATACAAGAAGAATTTAGCAATACACCGGGATTGAAGCATGTTACACTCAAGAATAATGAAGGTAAGGTAAGTGCAATGGGGACCTATTTAAATAATCAGCGTGAAGGTTCTTGGGTGGAATATCATAACAATGGCCTGCCGAAATCCATAACCACTTACGTGAACGGGAAAAAGGAGGGCATCCACCTGGAGTTTACCGAAAACGGCCAAACCGTTAAACGCATCAATCATCACAATGATTTACGCCATGGCGAGTACCGGGAATTCAATTACACAACGGTAAAGGAGGAGCGATTTTATGACAATGGAAAATTGGAAGGCACAGTTAAAATTTATTATGCCGATAGTAAGCTAATGGAAGAAAGTAATTATAAAAACGGCTTGCGCGATGGTCTCTCCCGATGGTACGATCAGCAAGGAAACCTGACAATTGAATACGAATACAGAAACGGAGAACTGATAAAAAGATGAAAAAATGTCAGACTTTCGTGAACCTAAACCAAGCCCGGTGTCGTTTTAACCCCACTGGCACTTCTTTTGATTTTGCAGGAACTGAGATGAACGGTTCGAAAAAAATTAACAAAACTTATTAAAACTTTTAATGATAGCAATTCATCTTGCCGCATTGGGTAAACTTTCTTTAGAAATTTAAAAACAAATGAGTATGAAACGGTTTGGATCACTGGTGTTGGCTGCGGTGTTGGGGAGTGTGATAACTATCGTAGCCACACACAACTTCTTAAAGCAAGAAGTAAACGGAGTTAAAATTGAACATGTAAGCGGGTTGCCGGTAAGCCAGGTTGCCTATACCACTAACGAGAAGGGCGAAGTGGTTCCGCTTGATTTTACTGGCACTGCCGAAAAAGTAACGAAGGCGGTAGTACACATAAGATCTACGCAAGAGTCGCGCACAAGTGGCAACAGCCAGGTTCCGGATGCGTTCCGGCAATTCTTTTTCGATAGCCCTTTCGAAAATCAAATGCCCCGCCAAAGTACCGGTTCGGGTGTAATCATTAACCGCGATGGCTACATTGTTACCAACAACCACGTGGTGGAGGGTTCCGAAATTGTGCAAGTAACGTTATCGGATAACCGCGAGTTGAAGGCCGAGGTAATTGGTACCGACCCCGATACCGACCTGGCAGTGATAAAAGTAAACGCTAAAGACCTGCCTTATCTTTCGTTTGTTAACTCAGACGAAACCAAAGTTGGGCAATGGGTATTGGCGGTAGGCAATCCTTTCAATTTAAATTCTACCGTTACAGCCGGCATCATTAGCGCCAAGGGTCGAAACATCAACATCATTAATTCAAACCGGTCTAACCGCAACGTTAACCAGGCACCGGCAGCCAATACAGCCATCGAATCGTTTATTCAAACCGATGCAGCTATTAATCCTGGAAACAGCGGTGGTGCCTTGGTTGATTTGAATGGCGGATTGGTAGGTATTAATACAGCCATTGCGAGTCCTACCGGATCGTACTCTGGCTACGGCTTTGCCGTGCCGGCCAACATTGTAAGCAAAATTACCGAAGACCTGATTGCTTTTGGAACCGTGCAACGTGGCTGGCTGGGAATTAATATCGGCAGTGTAACCAGCGACCTGGCCAAAGAGAATGACCTGGCTGTAAGTGAAGGTGCTTATGTTGCCGGCTTTGGCGATGCCCCGGACAAGAGCGCTGCAAAGGCAGCCGGTATTAAAGAGGGCGATGTAGTGGTTAAATTAGACAACATGGCTATTAAATCCAGCACCGCGCTTATAGAATACATAGGCCGCAAGCGCCCGGGCGATAAGGTGAATGTTACAGTTAATCGCAAAGGGAAAGAGATAGAGATACCGGTAACGTTAAAAAACCGCGAAGGGAGCACCGCAGCCGTTAAACGCGAAGAAAAGGCCGAGGCAGCCGCGCTGGGTGTGGAGTTAGAAGAAGTGGATGCCAAAGTGATTAAACGGCTGGATGTGGCAGGCGGAGCAAGGGTAAAAACACTGGACAGCAAATTGAAACGCACGGGCATGCGCGAGGGCTTTATTATTACGCATGTAGATGATAAACCCGTAAAATCCACCAAAGAGGTAAACGAAATCTTAAAAAAGAAGAAGTCCGGAGACTTAATTACTTTCGCTGGTGTTTATGAAGATTATCCGCGTGAGTATATTTATGCGTTAAGAATGTAAAACCAAACCTTTTGTGCATGAGAAAACTGTTTAAGAAAGGAGAGCGCGTCCGCAGTAAGATTGATGGCAAAGTGATGGAAGTGCTCAAGTATTTAAAGTCGAACCTGGTAGAAGTGCGGTGGTTCGATTTGCAGGCCAAGGAAGTGAGAGTTAACAAGATCAAAGAAGACAAACTTTCGAAGGCCGCCTGAAATAGATTTTCAACCTTTAAGCGCCCCGGTTAACAGCCGGGGTTTTTTAATGCCCGGATTATCGAGTGCTTTCAGGTTTATCATATTTTGATAAATCCTCATTCTCGCCTATGTTTACTAAGATTTTATGATTGTTTTATTCGAGAATACAGATTTAGAAGATTTATTCGAGGGAAAAACCAATCGCAAAACAAAAAAGATTGATTTAATTCTGGTTCGTAAATTCATTAAAACCGTAAAACTTTTAAGTTACATAGAGAGTGTTCAGAAACTGAGCCAACACGATGGACTAAATTTTGAAGCTTTAAAAGGAGGGCACAAAGGAAAATATTCTGTAAGAATAGACAGTCGGTACCGGTTGATTTTACGAATAGAAAACGACACCATTTTAGTGGACAGGATTTTGATAATCGAGGAATTAACAGATCACTACAAACGAATGATTTAGGAATGAGCGGAAATTTCAAAATACTAAGCAAAGACAGGCGTGAATTAAAAAGCCATGTTACGCTACACCCAGGGGAAGTGCTTGCCATGGAATTGGAGGCGCGGGGTATATCCAAAACAGTCTTTGCTTCGGCTTTGGGATTAAAGCTAACCAATCTGAGCGGCTTGCTGCACCAAAACCGCCATTTGAATGCCAAGCTGGCCTTAAAGTTAGAAGCTCTATTGGGTATTGATGCCGAGTTTTGGATGCGCGTGCAGTCTGGCTTTGATTTGGATGAAGCGCGGAAAAAATTCAGATCCCCTTCAAAATTATCAGTAAGGCGAATGGGTAAACCAGCGAAAGAACGATCTGTTAGATCAAAGTCTTAAGAATGATTTTATAGGCGAAAGCCTTTTTAATATTTCACCTTAAGCGCCCCGGTTAACAGCCGGGATTTTTTAATGGCAGCCCCATACTGAAATTCACATTTTGTAAGTTACATTTTGTAAGTTACATTTTGTTACATACATTTGGCTTATGGCAGAGCCGTTCAATCCGTTTCCGATCTATGGCTATTTTGGGCCCACCTATTTCTGCAATCGCGACCGCGAAAAGAGTAGTATAATTTCTGCATTGCAGAACGGGCGCAACCTTACCCTGTATGCACCTCGAAGAATAGGTAAGACCGGACTCATTCACCATGTGTTTCATCACCTCGGTAAAAAGTGGAATTGTGTTTACTTAGATGTGCAAGAGGCCTTTTCATTTAAAGACTTTACCAATGCACTGCTGGCGGCTGTACTCAACGCGGTTTCTAAAAACAGCTCGGTGCTCAAGAAGTTTCAGGATTGGATTTTAACCCTGCGGCCGGTTATGTCAGCTAATCCACACTCGGGCAGTCTGCAATTAGAAATTGATTTTGCAAGCGATGCCCAGCAGCGCACAACGGTAAAGGAAGCCTTGCGCTTGTTAGATTCGTTTGGGCCGGGTGTAATTGCCTTAGACGAATTTCAGCAGATCAACGCCTGGGATAAGGACTCGGTTTCGATTGAAGGCTGGTTACGATCGGAGGTGCAGCACCTCAAAAACATTCGTTTCATTTTCTCGGGCAGCCAGTTTCACTTGCTTTCCGAAATGTTTAATTCGGCCAAGCGACCTTTTTATGCCAGCACGCAGGCTGTTGCAATTGGAAAAATTACTGCACCGGATTACACGGCTTTTATCCAGCATCATTTTAAAGACAACCGGTTAAAAATCGGTACGGAAGAAATTAATCAGATTATTAACTGGGCCGATGGCAACACCTACAACATACAGTTGTTTTGCAACCGCGTGTTTTCTAAAACCAGAAAGGAGGCAACACCCGAAATACTCAACGACTCCATTCTTGAGATTTATGCTGAGAATAAGCTTTCGTACCTGGCCTTAAGCACTTCCATGTCGAAATACCAGTGGAGGGTTTTAACAGCCATAGCGCTGGAAGGTAAAGTCTATCAAACCACGTCTAAAGATTTTATTACGCGGCACGATCTCGGCTCCAGCGCCTCCGTGTTGCGCGCGCTGGAGTTTTTAACCTCGCGCGAATTGGTGTACCAATACCTGGACGAAGCCGGTAAATCGTACTATGAAATTTATGACATTATTCTGATGCGGTGGCTTCAGAAGAAATGAAGTAATTTTGATGCCACTATCTAGTTAATCTTGATTTAAAATTAAGGGTTATCAAAAAGTTCGACATCCCCGTTTATTACCGCTCTTCCATTACCGGCAAGGTAAAGGAGAGCCGAAGAGTAAAAGATCTGCGTAAGCAGGATTTTTCTCCGGCCGTTCTTGATTTTGGCCCGTTGCAGTTTATACTTGCGCGCCACTTTGGTTTTTGTTATGGCGTAGAAAACGCCATCGAAATCTCCTACCGTGCACTGGAAGAATCGGCCGGAAAGAATGTCTATCTGCTCAGCCAGATGATACATAACCAGGAGGTAAATAACGACCTGGAAAGCCGGGGTATAAAATTTATAATGGATACCGATGGCGCACAGTTTATTCCGTGGGAAAAAATAACCAAAGACGATGTGGTTATTATTCCGGCTTTCGGCACCACCTTAGAGATTGAGCATTTGCTGTTAGACAAAGGTGTAGAGGTACAAAAGTACAATACCACCTGCCCGTTTGTAGAAAAGGTGTGGAACCGTGCAGCGAAACTGGGCAAAGAGAATTACACCATTATTATTCATGGCAAACCCAAGCACGAAGAAACTAAAGCTACCTTTTCGCACAGTGCGCACAATGGCCCCTCGGTAATTGTACGCGATATGGAAGAAGCACAGCGGCTGGGCAACTACATTTTGGGCAGTAAGACCAGGGCCGAATTTTACGAAGAGTTTGCCGGCAAGTTTTCGGGCGGGTTTGATCCGCATCTGCACTTGCAGCGGGTAGGCGTGGTTAATCAAACCACCATGCTGGCCACCGAAACCCAGGCTATTGCCGACTTCTTTAAACAAGTGATGATTACCAAATTCGGAAGCGAAAATGTGAAACAACACATTGCCGATACACGAGATACCTTGTGCTACGCCACTAACGATAACCAGGATGCAACGTACCAGTTATTGGAAACCGATGCCGACCTGGCCGTAGTAGTGGGCGGTTATAACAGTTCTAACACCTCGCACATTGCAGAACTCTGCGAGCGAAAGTTTCCTACCTTTTTTATTAACGCTGACTCCGAAATAAAATCGAGCACCGAAATCCATCACTTCAACTATCCGCGCAAGCAGAAAATTGTTACCCACCAATACCTGCCCGATAAAAATCCGGTGCGCATTGTACTTACCAGTGGCGCTTCCTGCCCCGATACACTGGTGGATCGTGTGATGCTTAGGCTGGCGTCTTTTTTTGAGCCAGTAAAAACCGTAGCCGAAGTATTAGCTGCATTTTAGTTTGCACCTGTTACATTTGGCTGGTGAAACCGCGTTTACTATTTCTATTCATTATTGCCGCACGCGTTGCCAACGGCCAGCAGGACAGCGTAAAAGTTTTACAAGAAATAACGGTGCGTGCGTACGAAGCAAACCGGCCCTTGCTTCAGGTTCCGGCTTCGGTAGGGTTGGTTGTAAAGGAAGACCTGCACCGATTTAACAACACCTCGTTGGTTTCGGCTACGAATATGCTACCCGGTGTGCGCATGGAAGAACGCTCGCCCGGCAGTTACCGGTTTTCTATCAGGGGCAGTTCGCTGCGGGCGCCTTTTGGCGTGCGCAATGTAAAAGTGTATTGGAACGAATTGCCGGTAACCGATGCCGGGGGCAATACCTATTTAAATCAATTGGATGCCAACACCATTCAACAACTGGAAATTATTAAAGGGCCGGGTTCTAGTTTGTACGGAGCGGGTACCGGAGGGGTTATATTGTTGTCATCGCCACAACTCCATAAAGAAACAGAAGTAACAGGTTCTTTCCTTGGGGGAAGTTACGGCCTGCAAAATCATCAACTGGCTTTAAGAACAGGAACAGACCATACAAGTCATTACGTGGGCTACCAGCATCAACAAGCCGATGGGTATCGCGAACAAACGCGCATGGTGCGCGATAATCTTACAAGCACGTTTCGTTTTTCCCTTTCTGATAAGGAAGAGTTAGAGGCTGCTATCTTTTATACAGATTTGTATTATCAAACCCCGGGCGGGTTAACCTTGGCCGAGTACAATGCTAACCCACGCCAGGCGCGGCCCGCAGCCGGAGCTACGCCCGGGGCAGTTGAGCAAAATGCCGGGGTTTCGTTGCGCTCGTTTTATTCAGGCGTTTCGCATCAATATCATTTTAGTAAAACGCTCCATAACCGCACCGGAGTTTTTGGAAACTTTGTTCAGTTTAATAACTCGGCAATTAGAAATTATGAGCACAGAGCCGAGCAGAATGTAGGTGTTCGCACCGTAACCGACTTCTCAACTTCGGTAGGCCTATGGAATTTTAAACTGATGGGTGGGGCCGAATTACTGAGTGGATTTTCGCCCATTAAAACCTATCAGAATTTGCAGGGCCGAACGGGAACACTTCAAAGCGATGACGAGCTCTACATTCGGCAATACAGTGTATTTGGTCAAGCCGAAATAACATGGAGCAATTGGTTGGTAACAACAGGCCTTAGCGTGAACCGGGCCGATTACAAATTTCAACGGCTAAGTACTGTTCCGGCCATTGTACAAAGCACCAACTTCAAGCCCGAGCTTGCTCCCCGCGTAGCGATGTTGCGAAAGTTGAGTGCTGCATTTAGTACGCACGCCAGTGTAAGCTGGGGATTTTCGCCACCTACTTTAGCTGAGGTGCGGCCATCCAACACGGTATTCAACCGCGATCTTCAAGCGGAAAGAGGAATTCAGGCCGAGGTTGGAGCCCGGGGTTATTTTGGCAACCGAAGATTTTTTGTTGATGCCGCACTCTACCACTTTGCATTAAAAGAAACTATTGTGGTACGCAGAGATGCGGATGGAGCCGACTACTTTGTGAATGCCGGAGCTACCAGCCAAAATGGATTGGAGCTTTTAATAAACTGGCAACCGACCGTGTCTGGATTTTCTCACTTTAAAGTGTGGAGTGGGTTAACCTTAAACGACTATACGTTTAAAGAATACACCAAGGACAATACCACCTTTAACGGAAATAAAGTAACGGGTGTACCCGGTCGTGTACTTACTGGTGGTGTTGATGCCGAAATCAAAAAACGTTTTTATGCACACGTTACAGCAATCTATACAGCAACACTTCCGTTGAATGATGCCAACACGATAGTAGCCGATTCGTACACCTTGTTAGGTTGTAAAGTTGGTTATAAAATTTATGGCGACAAGAAACTGCCCGTAGAGATTTTTGCCGGAGCCGACAACCTGTTGGATGAGAAGTATAGTTTGGGAAATGATTTGAATGCAGCTGGCTCGCGATTTTATAATGCCGCGGCCGGGCGCAACTACTTTGTGGGTCTTACTACAAACCTTCGCCTACTGGCTGCACACTAAAATTGATGTTGCGGTTATTTAGTACCTTCACTAGCATGAAGGTGATGCCGCTTCTTTTCTTGTTCGCCCTCTCTTACACCTCTGCGCAGGATTCAATTCGATTCAAGCGCATTGTACGCAGCAACGCCTCCAGTATTACCAGTATTTGGAGTTTTCATCAAGACGTTGAAGGTTATATCTGGATGGGGGCCCCCGCCAGCGATTTGATTCGATTTGATGGTACTAACTTTCGGCAATACAGTTATAAGGATTTCCAAAACCCGCAATTTCAAAGTTCGTACGTAGCGCTGGTGTTTGAAGACGCGAAGCACCAAGTATGGGCCGGCACCGATGCAGGCGGGCTCTATAAATACAATCGCAATAACGATACGTTTACGCTGGCAAATGATAGCGTCCGCTCGCCTAAGGCGCGCATTTCTTGTTTTACACAAGGGCCAGATGAAAGTTTTTGGTTGGGGTCGTTGGGTGGAGGATTGATTATGTTTCAACCCGAAACCAATACATTTAAACACTTCAAAGCAGAGAAAGGAAATACAGCAACCCTGCCAGACAATTACATAACAGCCCTTGCTTACGATGCCGATGGCCTGCTGTGGGTGAGCACCACCGGTGGCTTGTGTAGTTACGATGCAAGTACCGATCGGTTCCAAACCTATACATTAAATAACGCTAACCCCGATGACACGTACCGGTACCGGGTAATTCGAACCATGCACCTGAGTAGAGATAAAATCTATTTAGGCACCTATGGCGGATTGCAAGTCTTTGATCGGATTTCCAAAACCAGTGAGCACCTTATTCATAGGCCCAACGTTAAGAATTCTTTAAGTCATAATTCTATTTTCAGAATAGTGGCGGATGAGGACGGAAAATTCTGGATAGCCACATTTGGTGGCGGACTAAATTGTTTCGATCCATCAACCCAGGAGTTTACAAATTGGAAAAGTGACCCTTTCAACACCGAAAGCCTCCCCAGTAATAACTTATTCTCGCTTTATCTCGATAGATCCAATCTGATTTGGGTTGGAGCAGCCGACAACACCGTTGCTGTGCTCGATAGGCATTCCAAAAGGTTTCATAGACTAAAAAACAGGATGAATGACCCGAATGGAATTTCCAGCGGCTGGATACGCACTATGGTGCAAGAGAACGATTCGATTTTTTATTTTGGGTTTAATGGCCAGGGACTCAATAGACTTAATCTTAAAACCGGGCTTGCCGAAAAATTTGTTCATCTTCCAGAAAGCCCGAACAGCATTGGGCACAATTCAATAGTGGGTTTAGCCAGCGATGCGGCTCATAAAATCTGGATTGCCCTGGAAGGAGGTGGGTTAAATAAATTTGATCCGGTAACCAAAAAGTTTACCCGGTACGTGGCAGGTAAAAACTCTATTAACAACAATGCACTTTCTGCATTACTGGTGGATTCAGATAACCTGATCTGGACCACCGCCTACCGCGATGGGCTGAACATCTACGACATTAACCAAAATAAATTTACACGCATAAACAACGATTCGCTGCAGCGAGCCACCGGCATCTCGCTGGCGTTTGTTGAAAGTATTTTTGAGGTAAACGGAAACATCTGGTTTAACGCCCAAAACCAGGTGGTGCTCTACGATAAGGCGCGAAATCAGTTTGTGAAGATAGCTCAAAACGAGCGGGCAGTACCGGTTAACAAATCATTTTTTTTAGAAATAAAGCCATACTCCAACACCGAAGTGTTGTTGGCCACACAAGACGAGGCCCGGATTGTTCGGTATTTCAATCCGGACAGCATCGTGTCGCTATCAATATTTAAAGCGAAAGAGGCAGAAAGACTGAAGTCTTTCGTAGTTCATCGGGATGAAATCTGGTACACAGCAAATAACCAATTGGTGCGATGGAACCCGGCAAAGAATGAAACACATGCTTATACACAAGCAGATGGCCTTGTTGCCAGCGACCTCAATAAATTGTACATAGACAAGCAAGGAAGAATTTTTGTAACCTCAATCGATGGCCTTACCTGGTTTTATCCGGACGAGATTCGCGATGATACCCTTGCACGGAAAATTGTTTTTACAGATTTTAAGCTGTTCAATAATTCGGCCAGCCAGAAGCCCGATTCTATTTACCACTTCAGTATTGCAATGCAGCCTTCGCAACTAAAATCGGTTCAACTCAACCATACTCATTCTTTCTTTTCGATTAGCTATACGGCCCTCGAGTTTATGGCTCCGGAGAAAATTCAGTATGCATACCGCCTTACTGGTTTTGATAAGGACTGGGTGTACGTGGGCAATCGTACTTTTGCCAGTTATACCAACTTAGACCCAGGCACCTATTTATTTGAGGTAAAATCAACCAACCCGGATGGTTACTGGGGAAATGAGTTTGCAGCACTCACCCTTATTATTCAACCTCCTTTTTGGCGCACGGGCTGGTTTATGTTGCTTGTGCTGCTCGCCACCGGTACCCTGCTTTACATGATACACCGCTACCGGCTTGCCCAGAGTTTAAAACTGGAGCGGTTGCGAACAAAAATTGCCAGCGATTTACACGATGAAGTTGGATCGAGCCTTACCAAAATTTCAATTTATTCAGAACTCGTTCAAAACGGACTTGGAGAAAAGGAAAAGGCCAACTACCTGCAATCCATTGGTTCGCTTAGTCGCGAGGTAGTAAGCACCATGAGCGATATTGTTTGGTCTATAAACAACAACAACGATACGCTTAGCGAGCTTACCAACCGAATGAAAGACTTTGCCACCGAGGTGTTGGAGGCAAAGGGAATTGACTTTGAATTTGTACTCGATAAAGTAGAAAAAGATAAAAGCCTGGAGCCAATAGTTCGCCAAAATATCTATTTGATTTTTAAAGAGGCCATCAACAATGTGGTAAAGCACGCAAAAGCCAGCCATGTAAAAGTATATATTACCTCCCAACCGCAATTTGAGTTGCACATTATCGATAATGGAATCGGGTTGCCGGCCCAGGAGACTTATTCCGGTAACGGTTTGCGGAACATGAGAAGACGAGCCCAATCCATTGGCGGCTCACTTTCTATTTCGCCAACAGCAGGCACAACCATTAAGCTTGCAGTGCCCTAAAGCCCCCATGTTTATGGGATTGAATACCATTGCGGATGCACATAGCTTCGTTGTGTAAAAACAATCGCGATGAAACGGCCAGTAGCTTCTACACCGAAAGGGGCATGAGTGTTCTGGCGATTTCTCGTGACCATAAAAAAAAAATTATAAACCTATGAAAACACTTATTGCAAGTTGCGTGCTGCTTTTGGTTGCCGTTGGTGCACAAGGGCAATGGAAGTTTGAATTGGTTGCTGGCCCATCGCTAACAACATTTACCGGAGGCGAAAAGAAGGATTGGGGTGGTACCGGAACCAACCCAAAGCTCGTACTCCGCGGTAACCTCGGCTTTCGGTTGGACAGGTTGCTCTCTGAAAAATTTTTGGCAGGTGGCGGAATTGTATTTGCCTTGAAGGGTACGGCCTACCAGGGCGATGTGAACTATTACAACCAGGCCACCAACAACCTTGAAACACTAAAAGTTAAGTACAACAAAGTACTAAGCTATGTGGATGTGCCAGTATATGTAAAATATGTGGCTTCTGACAAAATTAAATTGCTTGCCGGTTTGCAACCTTCGTTTCTGCTATCTGCAAAAATCAAAAACGATAAAAATGCCCGCACCGCATATCCCAGCTTGGCAAAAACCGAAGACGCAAAGGATTATTACACCGGGTTTGATCTGGCTTTTCTGTTAGGCCCGCAATACACTATTAGCGAAAAGGTGGCTGTGCAAATGCTGGTAAACCCGGGCTTATTAAAGATGGCTAAGGCCGAAGAGTACGTTAACGAAGGCGAATTAAAAGAACGAAAATTCAAAGTAAACAATACAACAGTGTCCTTCACAATTGTTTACTTTATAGGGCAATAACTTATCCGATGATTTTTGTTGGCATTGTTGAAGACGATGATCAGATCCGTACGAGCATTCAGGATTATCTGAATCGTCAAAATGATTTTCGGTGCGACTGGGCGTTTAGCTCAATCGAAACGTTGCTTGTAGATTTTGAGAACGGCAATGTGCCAGAAGTTTTGATTATGGACCTGGGCCTGCCCGGCATGTCGGGCATTGACGGCATGAAATTGATCAAGCAACGCTATCCGCAAATAGACCTGGTGGTATTTTCGGTGTACAACGACCCGCAGAAAATTTTTGACTCGCTTTGTGCCGGGGCTACGGGTTATCTCTTAAAAAGCACACCGCTCGATGAAATAAAAACCGGTCTTGAACTTTTGGTAAATGGAGGTTCGCCTATGTCGCCACAAATAGCCCGCAAGGTGGTTGAGTTTTTTGCGCCTCGTGGCAAACGCGAAGTTGTATCTCCGTTATCCGCCAAGGAAAAAGAAATTGTAGTTGCGTTGGTAGATGGCTTGAGTTATAAACTGATTGCTGACAGGCTTAGCATTTCTATCGAAACGGTACGGTTTCATATTAAAAACATCTACCGCAAATTACATGTACATGGCAAAGCCGAAGTAATTTCAAAATCGTTGCGCGGTGAAATTTGATGCTGCCGAGATTACTTTTTAGTATAAATTTGAATATAGCCAAAACCCAAACAATTACTTATGAAAATCAAACACCTGTTTTCTGTTGCGTTGGTACTTGGTATCAGCACATTTACCTCCTGCGATCTTTTCGATAAAGCAGATGATGTAAACTTCGATGTGGATGTTCCATTGAATTTTGTTGTCAACATCTCGGAAGTTTTAACTTTTTCCGATGAAGCCTTGTTGAATGCCAAAACGAACTCGGATGTGGCCAAATACGCTTCAAAGATAGAATCGTTTAAAATGAATAAAATAACCTATAGTATAGAGGGATCCAATGCATCGTCACAAACCTTCTCGGGTTCGCTGGTAATTGCAGAAGGCGGGCAAACACTGGGCACATTAACAAATGTTGCCGTAACCAATACATTGGAGACAGACTTGCCTGTAAATGTGGACGGGCTGAACGCACTGGCAAGTAAGTTATTAGATGATAAAGAAGAACTGGTACGAGTAGCAGGTCAGTTTTCGGATGGCAGCGTTAATTTTACGCTTAAGCTACGGTTTTACCTTACTATCAAAGCAAATGCACTATAAGCCTAAGGTTGAAGGCATAACACCGCAAAGAAGAATTTCTTTCTTTCGCGTGCTACTTAGTCTGGTAATGCTTTATTATTAATTCAGCATGCGCCCGCGAGTTTTCTATAAACCACTTATTGGTTTGCAAGCCACCCACTACCACCCCGGCCAGGTATAGGCCGGGGACGTTGCTCTCCATGGTTTCCGGATTATAAACCGGGGTATGAGCTGCATCACTCTGAAATTTAACTCCGGCCGCTTTCATAAATTCAAAAGGCGGTTGATAGCCCGTCATGGCCAACACGAAATCATTTTCAATTGTAATTATCCCTTCTGGGGTTTTTATGTCTATTGTTTGAGCTGCAATGCGATGAACGGTTGAATTAAAATAAGCTTTGATCGAGCCTTCCTTAATACGATTTTCAATGTCGGGCTTTACCCAATATTTTACGCTTTCGCGGATGGTGGCCTCGCGGATTATCATTGAAACCTCAGCCCCCTTGCGCCAGGTCTCTAATGCGGCATCTACGGCCGAGTTGGCAGCACCAACAATGGCAACCTTCTGCGCAAAGTATGGGTGGGGTTCATCATAGTAATGTTTCACTTTCGGCAACGCTTCGCCTTCTACATGCAGCAAGTAAGGTAAATCATAAAAGCCTAAAGCAAGTACAACTGCTTTTGCAACATAAACACCCTTTGAGGTAGTAACGGTAAAGTCTTCACTTTTACTAACTGCAAGCACGCGTTCATACAGCTTTACATTCAATTGCCAACTGGCGCACACCCTTCGGTAATATTCCAGGGCTTCGGGTCGCGTGGGTTTTGCATTGTTCGATATAAAAGGAACTTCGCCAATCTCCAGCCTGTCGCTGGTAGAAAAGAAAGTCATGTTGTGCGGATAGTTGTAAAGTGAGTTTACAAGGCAGCCCTTTTCAATTATCAAATGGCGCAAGCCTGCCTTTTTTGCTTCAATAGCACACGCCAGCCCAATGGGCCCGGCACCGATTATTATAATATCCCACTTGCTTCTGGCTTCCATTTTGGTATCTAAGATCAATCAAAAGTAACATCCTTAAATGGGAGTTTGAGTGAGAATTTTCTTTTGAGTTATTTTTACTTAATGGAAGGTGCGCACATCGAATTTCAGAGCACTCCGGTGTGGCTTAGTGCCTACGAAACCATAAAGAGTGTAGTATCTGTAAACGCAGGCATGTAAATGAAGCAACCAAATCAGGAAAAGCGGGCAAAGCGATTCTGGCGTCTGGCGATTGCTTCAGCCTTTTTGCTGGCGTTAGTGTGGCCCCTCGGAAGTTTTATAGTGTGGCCCCTGGGTGGGCTTTCTGCATATTTTATTTTTCTGGCCCGCTATTATTCACCAGGTAAACCGAAAGGGTTTACTTTCCAGGCAACCAAAAGGCGCGAACCTTCGCGGGCAAACAGCACGCAGCGGCCTGTGAAGCCAATAACCCCGCAGCAGAAAAGGCGATTGGTGTTTATAGTTATCGCTGGCTCCACTTTATTTATTTTCATTTACTTTTTCGTGTCGCTTATTCAGTTTGTGCAATCAGAAGGCTCGGGTGCAATTGATGAGACTGACCGGCAAACGCTGGCGATTGATCCCAACAACCTGGACGCACTCACCAACCTGGGGAACGACTACTACAGTAACAAGCAATATGATTCGGCACTTTATTACTATAACCGGGTACTACAGGTTGATTCTGAAAATAGCAGCGGCCTGTTTAACACAGCCCTGGTTTTTTTTCAGCAGCAGCGCTACAGTCAGTCCACCGAGTTGTTGAGGCGGTGCATTCGTTTATATCCCGATAACACCGATGCCTACATGTTAGTGGGCGATAATTACTACATACAAAACTTGTATTCCGAGGCCCTGCCCTGGTACCGCCAGGCATACGATAAAGGGGTGCGTGCTGCTGAGATGCTGAACATTATGGGGTATTTGTATGAACAGCAAAACAACACCACTGAATCCATTCGGTTTTACAAAGAAACATTGCAACAAGACAGCAGTTTGGTGGAGGTATATGACCGGTTGGCGGTACTTGATATCGCAAACGCTGGGCGATATAAATCCCTCTCAGCTCGTTGGAAATAATTCTTTTCGCTTTCTCCCTTTTCTTTGCCATCTTTCTAAATCTATGACCACTATGAAGGTTTTGACTTTGCTTTTGTTATTGTTTGCATTTGCCACGTACGCCCAACCCGGCTCCGAAATCATACTCTTCGATCTCAAAGCAAAAAAGAAGCGTGTAACGCTCACCAAGCCCCGAAACATTACTAACCATCCCGGCTACGATAATCAGCCATCGTTTCACACCGATGAACCTGTTATTTATTACGCCTCCTTTAATGAGGAGGGTCGTTCGGATATAAAAGCCTATAACGTAAAAACACAGACCACCACTACAATTACCCGCACACCTGAGCGTGAATACTCGCCTACATTAACGCCCGACAAAACCGGGATCTCGTGCATCATTCAGCGAGACAATGGTGCACAGGATTTGGGGAAGTATCCACTTGACGGAACGGAACCTTATGTAATAATTGATTCACTCATTGTGGGCTACCATGTTTGGGCCGATAACAGCCACCTCGCACTGTTCGTATTAGGTAAAAACAATACCCCCAACACCTTGCATTATGTAAGGTTACCCACAAAAGCAGATACGGTAATTGCAGAGAATATAGGGCGGTCGCTGCATCGCATTCCAAAAGAAAGAGCTATAAGTTTTGTCCATAAAGCAGGCGAGGGTAATTGGCAGATTAAAAAACTCCACCTCGAAACCATGCAGGTGAGTTTCATCACCAATACGTTGCCCAACCACGAAGACATTGCGTGGCTACCGGATGGGCGAATCATTTCAAGTGATGGAACTAAATTGTTCGTAATCAATCCTCGCATCGAGAAAACCTGGAGCGAAGTATCCGTAACCGATGCCGGACTATTAAAGGGGATTACCCGCCTGGCGGTAAATGCCAGTGGCGATAAACTTGCCGTTGTAGTTTCTGAATAAACCTTAACCCTCATAACCAAAATCAAACCATGTTCTTACTAAAAAGAATTCTTGCATTGGGTATAGCGGCTTTAGTGCTTGCCTGTGGTGCACCCGAAAAGAAAGTTGATGATAACCATATCATTACCGATCAGGCCAAAGCACGACTTGATTCAACGTTGAATGCATTGGTTACCTCCGAACGGATTGCCGGAATCTCCGCCTTAATTTTCGAGAAGAATAAAGAGGCGTACTTTCACTCCGTTGGCAATGCCGATCGCGAAGCCAACAAACCGATGGACAGGAACACCCGCGTGCGCATTTATTCCATGACAAAGCCGATTACCGGAGTGGCGCTAATGAAACTGTACGAGCAAGGATTATTTCAACTGGATGATCCGATTTCGAAGTACGCACCCGAGTTTACCAACATGAAAGTAGTAACCGGTGCCGATGCCAAAGGCAAGCCCATTTTGGTAGCAGCAAACCGGCCCATTACCATTCGCGATCTTACACGCCATACAGCAGGCTTTGCGCAAGCGAACCACCCGGTTGTGGGTAATCTGGTGCGCGAGGCAGACGTGATGAACACCAACAACACACTTGCGCAGATGGCTGTTAAACTTGCAGCACTACCGCTCGCCTTCCACCCGGGCGAAGAATGGAGTTACGGAATTTGTGTAGATGTGCAAGCTTACCTGGTAGAGCGAATCTCCGGAAAATCATTTGACGAATTTGTACGCGAAAATATAACCGGGCCGCTCGGTATGCATTCTACCAAATACGTTCCCGAAGATCTGAGTTTATTGGCTGCCATGTACCGAAGAACAGAAGCGGGGGCGCTGGAACGGATTGCCGATTCGATTGCCAATGGGTTTAACAAAAAAGAATGGCCCTTGAAGCCCGGTGGCTACGGACTAACCAGCAATATTGATGATTACATGCGCTTTGCACGCATGCTTGTAAACAAAGGAACCCTCGAGGGCACCACCATTCTTAAACCCGAAACGGTGGAGTTAATGGCCACCAATCACCTGGCTGATAGTGTTACCGAGCGCATGTGGTTGCCCAGCAAAGGGCAAGTTGGTTTTGGTATCGACTTCGCGGTGCGCATTAAGCCACCGGTAGATGAGAAAGAGCATGCCGGTGTGGTAGGCGAATTTTTCTGGGATGGTGCCGCTTCCACGTTGTTCTGGGTCGATCCGAAAAACGAATTAACGGCTGTATTATTTGTTCAGATTTTTCCATTCGATAACAGCGTACACAATGCATTTAGAAGAGCCGTGTATGGCCCCTTTAAGCCGCAGCAGCCGGGCATGTAAATAAAATTATGAGAGTCTGTTTTCTCTTACTCTTACTCGTGGCGGGTTGCGGTAGCAAGGTAAATCCGGATGTTGAAATAAACCCAGACTTTACCTATCAAAACCGTAACCCATCTGGTAAGGTAACTGCTGTTTCGCGCAAGGAGTATGCCAGCAAGCTGTATGGTTTTTGGTTAGGGCAATGCATTGCCAACTGGACAGGCCTTGTTACCGAAATGGATAAGATCGGAAACATAGGGGACATTAAAACCGGGGCGTTTTATACTCGCAATGATTGGGGCAAACCAGACCAGCCCAACATCTGGTCGCCCGGTAAACCAAGCGATCTTTCTCCTACCATTGATTTTGTTTTTCGTAGTGAAGATGAAGTGTGGGGCGCTGACGATGATACAGACATCGAATACATGTATCAGCACCTGTTGCTTACCAACAAAACCAACGTGCTCACACCACAACAAATTCAACAAGGTTGGTTACAGCACATTAAAGTTGAGGAAGAAAACTATTTGTGGGTTTCAAATCAAAAGGCGTTTGATCTGATGCGGAAAGGAATGCTGCCCTCTGAAACCGGCAGCGAAGCAAACAACGAGCATCATGCTATGATCGATGCGCAGCTCACAACCGAAATTTTTGGGCTCTTTGCTCCTACGCGCCCTGATCTTGCACTCCGCATGGCACACTTACCCATTCGCACCACCGCAAGCGAAAGCATAGCGTCCATACCGGAGTTTTATGTTACCATGTACGCGCTGGCTACAGTGGTTGATGAAACCCTGCCGATGAAAGAAAAGACACAACAGATGGCTTCGGCAGCCCGTGGCCGGATGGATGATAACAGTACTCCTGCTAAAATGTACGACTATGTAAAATCAAAGTACGACAGCGGCTTGCCATGGGAACAAACCCGCGATTCGGTCTATGTTCGGTATCAGGTAAAACAATTGGATAACTATACCATCACTTCTCAAAATCTTTATTGCAATGGCTGTTATGCCGCAGGCATTAACTATGCTGCTAGTTTGATAAGTTTATTTTATGGCGAAGGCAATATTGTTGAAACAATAAAGATTGGTGCATTGGCCGGCTGGGATTCTGATAACCCTACTGCTACCTGGGGCGGCATGCTCGGTTTTATGTTAGGAAAGGAAGGTGTAGAAAAAGCATTTAATCGTACCTTCTCCAATCAGTTCAACATTCATCGCACGCGACAAAATTTTCCGAACAATGGGTTAGATACGTTTGAAAACATGGCTCGCACCGGGATTTTTATTATTGATAGAGTAGTGCAGGAAGACATGAACGGAGCGATCGACCTGGTGAAAAATGAATGGCTTATTCCGGTTGAAAACTAAAACGCAATTTTATTCTCCGGCAAGCTCAAGCACAATAGCCCACTCTTCGTTAGTTACCCGGCCCACGCTTAACCTGCTCAGGCGAATAAGATCCATGTTTTTCAAGCGCTGGTCGGCTTTTACTTGGGCCAGTGTTACTGGCTTCTTTAGTTTTCGAACAGGTTTTACATCTACCACTACCCAGGCCGGCTCTTTTGTGGTAGGATCCTGATATGCTTCTTTCACAACTTTTACAATGCCCACAATCTCCAGGCCTTCATTGCTGTGATAGAAGAATAACTCATCGCCTTTTTTCATGCTTTTAAGATTATTGCGTGCAGCATAGTTGCGCACACCGTCCCAAAAGGTTTGTTTATCTTTTACTAATTGATCCCAACTGTATTTAAAGGGTTCTGATTTGATAAGCCAATGCGCCATCTGAAAATTTTATAAATGTAAATAAAGCGACTCTGTAATTTGAACAGTCGTAAATTAATGCAAAGTAGTTCCGTTAACCGGATTAGTCGAGTTAATGGTGGTACTAATATAAATTTTGGGTGGGTGCATCGAATTGCCAGCAGGCAACTAAACATTGGATTTGTTTTTGAATCTAACCCCACAAACAAAAAACAAGATGTTATGAAAAGAACAATGGTGTTAGTTGCAGGAATGATGGCCGGGGCTGTTGTTTTTGCGCAGGAAAGACACGGTGAGCACGGGGGCCACCATTCAAAGCAAAATCTTAAAGAAGCGTTGATGCTGGACGAAGCCCAGGAAGCAACGATACGCAGCCTGAATAAAAAGTATGCTGCTGAATTTGCTGCCATCTGGCACGACTCTGCTCAAACACATGAACAGAAGCGGGAAGAGTTGGGTAAGCTACGCGAAAAGCGCGAGAAGGAAATTAATGCTGTGCTTACGCCAGAACAGAAAGCAAAGCGGAAGGCACAAATGGAATCGCGCAAAGCAAAAGGCAATGCGCGCACCCAAAAAATTCGTGAGTTGCATCAAAAGGAAAGAGCAGAACTTGGGCTTTCTGCGGAACAGGAAACTCAACTAAAGCAGGCGCGCAAAAAATTTGCTTCAGAAAGAGCCGCATTAAATCGCAAGAGTAAAGCGGAATACAAAAAGCTGGAAACAGAGTACAACAGGCAACTCAAATCATTTCTTAGCGAAGACCAGCTTAAGAAATTAGAAATGAAGAAAGAGCGAAGAAGCAAATCAAACAGGAAGAACCGCTAGGAAGAAAAGTAGCCCGTGAGCATACCACGGGCTACTTTGTAGTTTTTGCAGGAGAAATTTTTAGCAAGAACTTAGGCCTGCTTCCTTTATGAATGTATGGTACACTAAAAAAGAGGATGCCTCGACTTCCCCTTTTGCCGCGTCAAGATCAATTATAGGCTGCCATTTTTAGGCAGCCGTTTTTCTTTAAAAGGAAACAGGTTGAGGCAGCGCGATCATTTTGAGCTATGCTGCACATGTTCTAACCACCTAAAACCCTTTTTCACGGGGTAAATTCAAAATGCGCAGCTGGTTTTTATGCAATAGTTTGTATAAAAAAATCACCGAAAACGTTTGCCCCCCATTTTTGAGCGGTTTACCCACCCTCTTGAAGTATTCAAAAGTTAACCTTTCTGCTGTAAAAAATGAAGGCTGGATAAGGAACACAGACATGCGCAGAAAATTTGAAGACCTCTTACGCAACGAACGGTTCCTGAAAAAACTTGAAATAGGCGTAGGCATACTATCACTGCTTTTCATCCTTATCCTGCTTCGCATTTTTCTCTATTAATCCAAACAAAACCCATTTCTATGGAAAAAGAGTTTTTACAAAAAATCAAACTGCGATTAGCAGGCATGTTACTATGCCTTCTTTTCACCATACCCCAGGCCGTGGCCCAAAAGGCTGTTGTAAGTGGTAGCGTAAAAGATGCTGGCGGGGTAGCTATGCCGGCAGTTAACGTGCTAATTAAAGGTACGCTTACCGGAGTAACTACTGACGCCTCGGGTAACTTTAGCATTCAGGCATCGGCTCAAGATGTGCTGGTTTTTTCTTTTATCGGGTACTCTAGCCAGGAGATACTAGTTGGTAACAAAACAACCTTTACCATAACCTTAGAAGAAGACGTAACCGCTTTGCAGGAAATTGTAGTGGTAGGCTACGGTACTCAAAAGAAGAGTGACCTTACTGCTGCTATTTCTTCGGTAGGGGGAGAAACCCTGCGGAACTCTGTAACCACAAGTATTGATCAGGCTTTGCAAGGCCGCGTGTCAGGTGTGCAGGTTACGCAAAACAGTGGTGCACCGGGCGGAGCAGTTTCTATTCGCATCCGTGGGACGACATCATTAACCCAAAGCAGCGAGCCACTTTATGTAATAGACGGTGTGCAGGTTGGCGGAAGGGCTCAGGGCATTGCGGGTTTTGATTGGGCTGGAGGTACAGGCGGGCAGCAAGCCGCAGCCAGTAACCCCATGGCTTCGTTAAACCCGGCCGATATTGAAAGCTTTGAAGTATTAAAAGATGCGGCCGCCACAGCTATATACGGTTCGCGTGCTGCAAATGGAGTAATAATTATTACCACCAAAAGGGGTAAGAAAGGCGAGGCAAAGGTTAGTTACAACGGTTTTTATGCCGTGCAGGAAGTGTACAAAACTTTCGACATGATGGACCTTCCTACCTATGCGGCTTACAACAACGAAGTAGCACAAGAGGTTTCTACCATTGCTGCTAACCCCAACTTTGCCGACCCCAGTTTATTAGGCCGCGGTACAGATTGGCAAGATGCTGTTTTCAGGGTAGCACCTATGCAAAATCATAACATTACTATCGCTGGTGGAACGGAAGGAACCCAATACACCGTTTCGGGAGGGTTCTTTAAACAAGATGGTATTATTATCGGCTCTGATTTTGATCGGTTTACATTGCGTGCCAACATCGACAGTAAAGTAAAAGAAGGGATTAAGATTGGAAGCAGCATTGCACTTTCGCGGAAGAATGAAAGAATGATTTCCAGCGATGGAGGAGATGGGGTGATTGCACAGGCCGCCCAGATGGCGCCACACATACCAGTACGTAATTTTGACGGAAGTTTTGCGGGGCCAGAACAGCAAAATGTTTCTTCGCAGGTAAGTTTTAACCCCGTGGGCTTAGCATTGCTACGCAACAATACGTTGTTGAATAACAGGGTTATGACCAACCTGTTTGCCGATGTTCAGATAATCAAAAACCTGTCTTTCAGAACAGACCTTGGTATTGATTACAGCAACTCCATGAACAAAGCATTTATGCCCACGTTTCAGTGGGGAACGCTTGTAAACAACACCAGCCAGTTTGCACAACGGGCCGATCAGAATTTCTATTACAACTGGACCAACTCATTACGTTATGCCCGTACTGTTGGCCGCCATGATTTTGCCGTGCAATTATTTGCCGAAGCAATAAAAAGTGAGTGGGAAGGATTTACTGCTTATAAAGTGGGTCTGCCCAACGACATTCCGGTTATGAACCAGGGGGAAATTTCAAATATCCCCAATGGAGGCTATAAAGGTTGGAACACGTTGGTTTCGCAATTTACCCGCGTAAATTATGTGTTTGACGATCGGTATTCTTTTGAGGCAACACTACGAAGAGATGGATCTTCTCGATTTGGTCCGAATAACCGGTGGGGATTTTTCCCTTCCGTATCAGCAGCCTGGAATATTACCAAAGAAGATTTTTTTTCGAGCATAAATACCAATACCCTCACCAGCATGAAATTGCGGGCAAGCTGGGGTAATGTAGGTAACCAGGAAATCCGCAACTATGCATTTGGTTCAGCCCTTAACTCGTTCAACTCATATTTTGGACCAGCCGCTATTAACAGCGCCTATTCAAATCCGGATATAAAATGGGAGTCAACCGAAATGGTGAACATTGGTCTGGATGCAGAACTTTTTTCGGGCCGGTTACAACTTGCCTTTGAAGCCTACCAAAAGAAAACCAACAACCTGTTGTTACAGGTAAACCTGCCGGCAATTTTTGGCGATCAGGTTGCGGGCCCCATGGCTAATGTAGGCAGCATGACCAATAAAGGGTTGGAGCTTACCATTACTACGGTTAACATAGACAAAGCAAAACTCAGATGGACAACCAACGCAAACATTTCGATTAACCGGAATCGTGTAACCGATATGGGCGGCAATGCCATCTACAACAACATCTATTGGTACTCCGGCTTTCAAACAGCTATTATGACCCGCGCAGGGTATCCGGTTGGCCAATTCTTTGGATATGTAATGGACGGAATTTTTACTTCTCAAGAGGAGATACTGGCCCATGCGGTACAAATACCAAGCGACAACAATCCGAATGTAAACAAAATAGAAAGAACAACCGGTTTGTGGTTGGGCGATATTAAGTGGAAAGATTTGAATGGCGATGGGAAGATAACCTCCGAGGATCAAACAGTAATTGGAAACCCCAACCCCGATTTTGAATTCGGATTTGACAATACCTTTAGTTACGGTCCCTTTACACTCAATGTGTTTTTCACCGGAGTGGTAGGTGGCGATGTACTTAACTTTTCGCGCACACGCAACGAGCAAATGATTGGCAACTTCGACAATCAATCTATGACGGTATTAAATCGCGCACGCGTGCAATTGAAACCGGGCGGCACCAACATAAATAGCATTGAAGACATTGAATTGGTTAACCCCAATACAACCATGCCTCGCTTTGATAACGGAGGCGAAAACTTTAATCATTACATGTCTAGCCGATGGATTGAAGACGGAACCTATGTGCGGTTACAGAATGTAAAACTTTCCTACTCATTGCCAATAGCGCTGATTCAAAAAGCCAAAATAGCGCGCGCACAGGTTTATGCCAACATTCAGAATGCTGCCACCTTTACCCGCTACACGGGGTTAGATCCTCAAATTGGTGCGTTTAACCAAAGCTCGTTGCAACGTAACGTGGATATGGGCCGCTATCCGGCACCACGGGTATATACGTTAGGAGTGAACATTGATTTTTAACTGGAAGAAAAAGAAAGTGTATGAAAAAAAATCTTAAATATCTTTTTGCTTTCGCACTAACCTTCACACTGGTTTCGTGCGGAGTTGACTTTCTGGAATTTGTTCCGGAAGATCAGGCCACTGTAAATGGGTGGTATAGAAGTGAAGCGGAAATCCGTCAGTCAACAGCTTCAATGTATGGCCGGCCATGGTTTGGATTCAACGATGTATTTAGCTGGGCCGCTGGCGATTTAATGGCTGGCGAAATGCATCACAACTGGGACCAGGAAGGGCAGTTTTTTTACTTGTCGTACAACGAAAACAATAGCCATATAGGCGATGGCTGGCAAGGTCTTTACGATGTTATTTCGTATGCCAACCTGATTATTGATGATATGCCGGCCATTGCAAGTGGGTATGGCGTTAGCCAGGCTGTTATTAACCGTGGTTTGGGCGAAGCCCGTTTTTTCAGGGGCTTTTCATTTTTTCTATTGGCAGAATATTGGGGCGATGTTCCGATAATAGAAAGACCGGCCGAGAAAGTTGCCACCGGGAATCTTCAGTTACCTAAAAACACGGTAGCAAGTGTATATGAATTTGCACGCAGGGACCTGGTGTTTGCAGCCGAAAATTTACCGGCAACCGATGCGGCCGGGCGTGTTACCGCGTGGGCAGCAAAGGGCATGCTTGCCAAGCTGCACGTTACGCTGGGGCAAAGAAGTGTGGGTGGAGGTACCATTGGTTCTGCCGCAGATTTTACGATAGCGGCAAACTATGCAGCCGATGTAATCAACAACAGCGGCTTAACGCTTTACAGCAATTATGAAGATATGTTCAAAATTGCCAACGAACACAACCGGGAAATTTTGTTTGGGCTGCAATTTATAAACGGAGGTTGGGGCTTTGGCAACAGTCGCCAGGCCCGTTTTGCGCGCCACTCGGTAATAACTGGCGATGCCCAGGCCTGGGGTGGTGGAAAGTGTATGTCGATTAGTTTTTTGAATACCCTTGCAGCAAACGCAGAAGGCAAAACTGATTTGCGCAGAAGAGCTATCTATATGCAAAACGGAGATATATATAGTTACCTCGCCACAAAATCGGGTGGTTACAAATACAACATTGTTTCGCGCGATGCAGAGGGAACTCAGATTGAAGGAGCCACCCCCACACTCAATAGTCTGAAAAAATATGTGGTTGGAAATGTGGATGATCATGGCTATGTAATCTCTAATCAGGACTCGCCAATGGATATCTACATGCTGCGATTGTCGGATGTTTACCTGCTGTATGCCGAAGCGTTATTGGGAAGTAATTCATCCCTTACGAGTGGTCCTGGATATGACGCTTACCTGGCTGTGCGAGCACGCGCTGGCTTAAATCCTCCAGCCGATGGAAGCATGACCTATGTTGATTTGTTTAACGAACGCAGAGTTGAGTTTGCATTAGAAGGGATTGCCTGGCTTGATGTTAAACGCAGGTACTATCGTAATTCATCGGAGGCGCTGGCATATCTAAACAGCCAGGGCCGTACCGATAGATTTTTCAGAATTAATACCAACGATAACCTGGAGAACGATGCAGCCGGGTATGAAGTAGTTGCAGCTGGCGGTATTGGTTCAGGTGGTGCGGTTAACACCGATCCGGTAGTAGCCTTTACAGCAACAAAAATGACGTTGCCCATTCCGGGCATTGAGGTAGTAAATAATCCGCTGCTGAGAGCCGAAACGCCAGCCGTTGAATATGATTTTAACTAACTGAAAAAATAAGTATGAAGCTTACAAAATATATAACTGGTGCCCTTGCGTTTGGCATAGCATGCAGTAGTTTATTCGTGGTTAGTTCTTGTGAAGAGACGGGCGATGGGATGAGTATAGAAAACCCGGATGGCCCTCCGGTAGTTGATTATATCCGGCTCACAAACCCGGCCAGTTCCGATTCGCTGCTGGTTAGTGCTTCGCTGGGAACAGGCATTGCAATCGTAGGCAAAAATCTGGGCGGAACCCGCGAAGTATGGTTTAACGACAGAAAGGCCGTTATCAATCCCATCTGGGTAACCAACAAAACCATTTTGGTAAGCGTGCCCAGCTTTGCACCAAACAGAATTACAAATGTATTGTACCTGGTAAACGCGCAGCAAGACACCCTTAAACATCCATTCATTGTTTCAATACCGCCCCCGGTATTGAATAATGTACGAAACGAATGGCCGCAAGCAGGCGAGAACCTTGTTATAAACGGAAACTATTTTTTTGAACCCTTAACAGTAGAGTTTAGTGGTGGCGTAACAGGCCAGGTAGTTTCGGTAACGCAAAACCAGGTTGAGGTAACGGTTCCTACGGGCGCAACCGAAGGCCCGATAACCTTAGCTACAAATTTTGGCGAAGCGGAATCCTCTTTTCATATCTGGGATAAACGAAACATCGTTTTAAACTTTGACGATAAGGTTGCCAACGGCTGGCGTATTGGTTTACGCGAAAATACGGATGGCCCTATAGACGGTAACTACCTGGTGGTGCGGGGTAACATCGCGGCAAATCAGCGCGATGAAGGCCCGGGTGCGCCTGCACAATCTCCTTTGTGTATGGAGTTTTGGGGTGGCCCCGCAGGGCGTACCGAAAACTTCTATCCTCTGTATCCTAATTCTTACCGCGATTATGTAGTGAAGTTTGAAGCCAAAATAAACAAGTGGTATGGTGGATATCTTAATCTGTGTTTATCTACACCCACACACAGCGGAAGCAACCAGGAGATATGGAGCAACTCATTAAATGCCCGCGGAATTTGGGGGCCCTGGGCGGCAACCGGTGCCGAGGTAAACACAAATGGCCGGTGGATTACGGTAATAATTCCGCTAACGGAATTTCAATATTACATGGGCGCACCTAACAATGTTGTTTATACGCCCGGCCAAAAATTTATTGAAACAGCTGCCGGGTCGTTCAGCACGTGGTTGCTTGGTTCTCCTGAAAACAGTGGTAATGCGGTAGAGTTTTACATCGATAACATCCGTTTTGTTAAACCTTAACAAATTCTGAAATGAAAAAAACAGGTAAGTATAAATTTGGCATTCTTGTTTCTTTGCTACTGGTAGCAGGGTTTGCTTTTCTTTCATCATGCCAGGAAGAGGAGGGCTCAAGCGAAGTGATCCTATTAAGCTTTGGCCCATCGGGTGTACACCATGGCGATGAAATAACATTCTTTGGTCAAAACTTAGATAAGGTTTCGGCTATCGTGTTCGCGCCTTCCGTTGAAATTCCTAAAAGCGCTTTTAACTCTTCGAGGGCAGATCGGATAAACATTACAGTGCCCGAGGCTGCCGAAGCCGGTAAAATAATTTTAAAAACTCCACAAGGAGATCTTGAAAGCAAAACCATTCTTAATTTTGAGGTGCCGGTGGTGATTACCAGCATTACCCCCGAAGCGAAGCCGGGTTCAACCATTACCATACGGGGAGAAAAGATAAACTGGATTGAAAGGCTAACTTTCCCCAGCGACATCGTACTGACGAAGGAAGATTTTACAAGTCAATCGTTAACCGAACTTGTAGTAACAGTGCCTCTGGACGCACAAACCGGATTTCTTTTATTTGCTACGGGTGGAACGAAGCCATTAACGTTTGGATCGGAAGACCAATTGATTGTAACGGTCCCAGCAGTAACTGCGGTTACTCCGGCAGCCATTCGGCATACAGGCCAGTTGACTATAACAGGTACAAATCTGGATCTTATAACGGCAGTTCAATTTGGAGGCGGGGCGTCTGTTTCGAAAGCCAACTTTGCAAGCCATTCGCAAACAGAAATCAAACTGGCGGTGCCGGCCACCACGCTAAAAGGTAAATTAACCTTAAAGCAACAATCACCGGTAGATATTCAAACACCCAACGAGTTGGTTATTATTTTGCCAATTGGCACAACAGCAACGCCATCGCCCGCTATTCCCGGAACAAGTGATCTTACTATTTCGGGTACTGATCTTGATCTTGTGGCCGAATTAGGGTTACCGGTTTATGGTTCCGTACAGGCTTCTGCATTCAAGTCGCAATCGGCAACACAGATTGTTGTGGCTGTGCCCGTAGGCACTAAGTCAGGCGGAATAACCTATACTACCATTCATGGTTTCTCTGGTAACCTGGGTGTTACGGTACGAGTGCCCGCACCGGGGCCGGCTCCATTGCCCATTACGCTATACGATGAGACGATTGCACCCGGAGGTGGAAACTGGAGTTGGAATGCAGTAGTTTCTGATGTTGCCAGCACAGAACAATTTTATTCAGGCGATGTGTCGTGGAAATTTGAGACCACCTCGGGTGGCGGACTTTCTGCTGGAGGTATAACGGCAATTAATGTTAGCGGCCAGCAGGTATTTACATTTGCATTGTACGGTGGCCCGGGTACAAATGGCCGCGAGGTGGCCGCCATCTTAAACGACAATTGGGGTGATTATAACGCTGTAGTTTTAGAAGAGGGCAAATGGACAGAATACCAAATTCCATTGAGCCGATATCCCACAACTAATCTTAATCAGATAGTGCGGTTTGCCTTTAAAGTAGAGGGCATTTCATCTTCTATTATTTATGCCGATCGCGTGGGCTTTGGTGCAGCCGGGCCGCCACCACTGGACTATTACATTTATGACGATGCCGTTAAAAACAACTGGCAACAATGGGATGGCTGGGGTTTAACTTCAAAAGACTTTGCCAATGAAGAAGAAGTTTTTAAGGGTACGAAATCAATTAAGGTGGTGTATAATGATACGTATGGCGCCATACAAATTGGAAGAGGCTCTGCCTTTGATATGAGCGGATACACTACGCTTACGTTCCGCGTATATGCTTCAGCCGCGCAAAACTTAATTGTACAATTAAACAACGATTCAGACAATTATCTGAGCATTCCGCAAGGGTGGAGCGAGGTGGCATTACCCATTGCCACTATGAACGGAAATACCGGGGCAGTATCTGAATTGCGAATTAAAAACAACAATTCGAATTTGCCGGTAACAATTTACTATGATGAAATTGGCTTGAGAAATTAAATAAAATTAGAACTCGATAAATAAAAGAAACAGGGTTTAGTTTGTTTGTTCAATATCCGGAAGGCTCGGCTAAAGAGCCTTCTGGTTTTGTATTTTTAAAAGAAGATTTGGGTTAACGTGAATGATGATGAAAGCTGTTAAATTGAGTTTGACTTTTCTATGTGCAATTATTATTGCGCTTATGGTAGCCTGCAACGGGGGGCAGCCTACTACAGAAATTACGCCACCAACACCGGTATCCGATAGTATTTCCGTTACATTAAATCTATCTGTTAAAAAGCAAGAAATGATTGGCTTTGGCGGTGCACTTACCTGGTATAGCAACTGGCTAACTACACATAGTAAAGTAACCGAAATGGCTGATTTGATGTTTAGCGACCTCGGAATTGATATTGTGAGATTCAAAACCTGGTATTACCCGGATAATTATCCAACTAATAAGTTAGTAAGCAACATGTCCAGCAATGGCGATAATGATTATGCCAAAGCACATTGGGATGCCACAAACCAACTGCATCAATTAGCTAAGGCGCGCAACCCAAATATTAAAGTGCTGCTATGTTCATGGGGGCCACCTGCATCGTTAAAAGATAACGGCAAGCTGCAAGAAGGCGCACTAAAAAAAGATGCCAATGGGTTTATGTACAATGAGTTTGCCGACTATTGGGACGATATACTGGATTATACCCCTTTTAATCCGGACTACATCAGCATTCAAAACGAACCCACCTTTACTACTGCCGGCTGGACAACCAGTAAATGGTCGATAAGTGAAACCTCTTTACTGCCTGGCTATAACACGGCCTTTACCAAGGTTTTTGATAAGATAAAGAACCGTGCGCACGTGCCCGTAATGGTTGGCCCCGAATCGCAGGATATCCCCACGTTTACACCTTTTGTAAATGTTCTTAAAGACAATCCCAATTGTCCGGTGTTTGCGTGGCATCCTTACAATGTAAACTCCACCACAACAGCGTCTGCTATTACGGCATCGCTAAAAAGCGTAGGCAGCTTTTCTACAAAACCCAATATGATGACTGAGTTTTCCGATAATCTGGGTTGGTACAACACAGCATTGTTTATTCAGGAGTCGTTGATCCATGCCAATACATCGGCCTATATTTATTGGAAGTTGATGTGGGCAACCCCTTCTTCTGGCGAAGATGCCGGAATGATCAGCACAGGCTCCAGCCCTACCTCGCCTTATCAGGTAACACCCTACTACTACCTGATTAAGCATTTTTCAAAGAACATTGATGCCGGGTATCACCGTGTTGAAACCACAACGGCAACCATACCTGCATCAAACCTGGTTACATCGGCTTTTGTAAGCCCCGATGAAAAGAAGGTAACAGTAATTGTTGTTAATAATGGAACAACGCCCGCCAAGGTGCACTTTCAAATTACCGGAAAAACAGCCAAGGGCATTTCTATTGTGCAAAGCAAAGAAGACAGTTATTATAAAACGATAAACACATCATCGCCCACAAAGTCAATAAGCCTGGCGGCTAAAACTATTACCACTGTTGTGCTTGATATCTAACATACGGAGATGATTAGAAAAATTTTTTTTTGTCTTACACTAGGCTTTACGTTAGTGAACGGGTTTGCACAGGTGGCTGAGAACGCTTCAGAGAAAACAGTTATTCTGTACAACAACCTGAAAACAGTACAAAACAGCAGCTACTTTCTTTTTGGTCAGGAATTCTTCAACAGCTTTCGCTATAGTTCGGGCAGCGCCCATGGCGATAAAACCTATTCAGATAGTTATGCTGTTACGGGTGCCTACCCTGCAGTGCTGGGATCCGATTTTCACTACCACCTCGATAAAAGCCCAACCGAAAGAAGCTACCATACGGAAGCAGTAAAATGGGCGTATCAACAAGGGCTTGTGATTACTTTCGATTGGCATTTAAGCGCCCGTAACACTTCTTCTTATACGTGCAACGGGTCTCCGCTTAATCTGGCCAAAAACATTGCCAACGGAAACGCCAATGGAGATCGGGATTGGTACCTGGCAGAGTTAGATAAAGTAGTAGATATAATCAATAACGATTTGGTAGTGAATGGTGAAAAAATTCCTATTGTGTTCAGGCCATTGCATGAAATGAATGGCAATTGGTTTTGGTGGGGTGCCGCCTGTTCGGGCTTTACTCCTGCCGATTATAAAAAACTTTATCAGCTAACGGCCGATTACATTAAGGAGAGAACCAACAGTGTACTTTTTTGTTGGTCGCCCAACAGCCCGGTTAACAGCGCCATTATGGCCAATTATTACCCAGGCGATGCATACGTGGATGTTTTAGGTTTGGATATGTATGAAATTACGACCGACCTGTTTAGACAATACATGGGTGTGCTTGTAGATTATGCTCAAACGCATAATAAAATTGCAGCCCTTACCGAAACCGGTTACCGCAACGATACGGGCAATGGTGATGTTGCTGCAAAGTATTGGAGCGATACAGTGCTGCCAGCTATACTAAATGATCCTTCGGGCAAGTCGCGTAAGATAGCATGGGTGCTTACGTGGATCAACTCCGCCTGGTCACACCCCTACGTGCCCCATGCTGCAAGCACCTCTACGGCAAAACAGAGTTTTACAAATTTTAAAGACTCTCCTCATGTTATGTTTAGTGGCGAGGCGGAAAACATGTATCAGCCCATAGTAATTCTTTCGGCAGAAGCGCCTTCGGCAAATGACCCGAAGGTTCAGGTAATATCCGAAGAAAACCAGATTAAAGTAGCGTTAACTAATTTTTCAACACCAGTGTTGGTAAGTGTGCTGGATGCTTCAGGAAAGAAATTAGCAGAGGAAAAAACAAGTAAGCAGGAAATTACTTTTTCAATTGAAAAACTGATGATGAAGCCTGGTTTGTACATTATAAAAGTAACGAGCAAATCCAAAACCATATCGCAAAAGGTTTATATACTATAAAGGCCGCACAAAAAACAGGGTTTGGTTTAGCGGCATAAAATGGATAAATTTTATTCATGAAGAGGTGCCACGCAACCCATAGTTTATACTTAGCAACCGGAATGGTGTTGCTGCTTTTTTTGCAGCCCTTTTTGGCTCAGGCGCAACCCGAAGATTTGCGCGAAAAGAAAATAGTGTTTGATCAACTGCTGGAACAACAGAGTTTATCTCAAAGCTCGATCAACTGCATTCTGCAAGACAGTGAGGGGTTTCTTTGGATTGGCACGTGGTCCGGATTAATTCGCTACGATGGCTACACAACCACCGTATTTCATTCAGAAAACCAACCTGGTAAACTTCAAAGCAATAAAATCCTTAGTCTGTACGAAGACAAGTCGGGTTTTTTGTGGATAGGCACCCACATGGGCGGGTTATTTCGCTATAATAAGAATAACAGTACGTTCGAGAAATTTGTACATGACGAGCGCGATCCGCACAGTCTAAGTAATAATAATGTGCGGGCCGTGCAAGAGGATGCCAATGGTAACCTGTGGATAGGAACAGAGTATGGATTAAATATTCTTAGAAAAGATAGTTTGGGGTTTCTGCACATCACCACAAAAACAGCCCCCACTCTTACCCACGATTTTATAACAGACATCCATCTTTCGGCAAATAATGAAATCTGGATTTCGACCGAGTACGGATTGAATAAACTAATCCCTGCAAAAGACCGGTACGAGTTTAAAAGTTACCTGTACGATAAGGAAGAAACGAACAGCGACTTACACAATCATATCTACAGCATTGCCAGTTTACCAACTGAAACCGGATCAAGCATTTGGCTAACCACCAAAAGCGGATTAAAGAGTTTAATTAACGGAACCATTACCAACCACCTGGTGCCTAATAAACCGCCCAGCTTTAGCTTTTTTAGCAGCCTGTTGGTGATACCCGGAGAACGACCGTATCTGCTGGCCGGTTCAGAATCTGGCATTTCTATATTCGATGTAACAACCATGAAGTTTGATGATCAGATTTATGAACGGTACGATCTGATGAATCTCAGCCATGGATCCATCACCTCTTTATATTTAGACCGGGGCGGGGTGGTTTGGGTGGGAACCAAAAAGGGGATAAACAAATTTGACACCTACACAAAAGAATTTGAATCGTTTGAGGTTTCGCAGTTCGATAAAACCAAGAGCATAATTACCGGTGTGCAATTATCCGCCATTGGCGGCTATTGGATTTCAACTATTGGGGGCGGGCTTTACAAGTTTGATGGCGAAAACACCTTTACCAAATACACCATCGTTCCTAAAGAAGAAAACTCTTTCATAGAATTTGTTCAAACCTTGTATTCGGATGGAAAGGGGAGTGTTTGGGTAGGCACAGCCGGAGCAGGAATTTTTCATTTCAATGAACATCAACTTACCTCGCACCAAATAACCACCTATAATCATTATTCTACCCAAACAAATGAAGTGTTGCGCGATAATTATATTATGGCCATAACGAGCGATGGACGCGATAACGTATTGATAGGGACCTGGCGCGGTGGGCTTTATAAAATCTTGCAACATGGCGATGTAATCAGCTACAATGATTCTCGCCTGCTTAAAGCACCCATTGTGGTTTTATATGTAGATCGATCGGGTACAGCCTGGGCAGGCACCCGCGGCAATGGATTCTATAGCATAAAAGAAAGCGGAGAAGATCTGCTGATTGAACATTACAAGCGCTCTGAAACCAATAGCATTAACGATAATTTTGTCAACTGTGTGTACGAAGATCATGCCGGTATCTTATGGCTTACAACCGATGCAGGGCTAAGTTCTTTTGACAGAAGAAGAAATGTTTTTGAAAACTACCAGATACAAGGCGGACCAAGCAATAACGTAGTGGTAAGCATTCTGGAAGATAATCAGGGTAAACTTTGGCTTGCTCACTGGAATGGCCTTACCGTGGTAGATCCGGCCGACCCAAGCTGGACACGAAACTACGATAGGAATGACCGCATTATGGGGGGGTTTTTCTACAGCAATGTTTGTGTTAAAGGCCGCGAAGGACAACTGCTATTTGCGGGCTCCGAAGGTTTTAACCGTATTGATACAAAAAAGATTATTCAACGACCAGAGGATTTTCCGTTGGCCATCACGCAATTTGAATTGTTTGGTAAGAATGTAGCACAAGGCGAAATAATTCACAACCGGGTATTGTTGGGCCAACCCTTGCGAAATAATTCTGTAATTGAACTTAACCACTTCGAAAACTCCGTTGCATTTGAATTTGCTTCATTGGATTTCGCAGCTCCGGCCAAAATCAGATATGCCTACATGTTAGAAGGCTTTAATGAAAACTGGAGTTATACCGATAGCGACAGACGATTTGCCAACTACACAAACCTGAATCCGGGCACCTATATTTTTAAAGTAAAAGCATCGGGTATAGATGGTATCTGGCAGGAAAAATACACGCAGCTAAAACTGATTATACTGCCACCCTGGTGGAAATCGTATTGGGCAATAGCTTTATACGTAGCGCTTGGGTTTGGCGCCCTGTATGTATTCAGAAAGTTTATTCTTTTACGAGCCAATTTACTACATGATGTAAAAGTAGAGCGACTGCAACGCGAAAACATGGAGAAGCTAAATAAAGCCAAACTCGATTTTTTCACCAACATCTCGCACGAGTTTCGCACCCCACTAACGCTTATTCTGGGGCCGGTGCAGTCATTACTCGAATCTGTAGAATACAGCAAGCCCGTTCGCAATTTATTAGTAGGTATTAACAACAACTCGCAACGGTTACTCAGGCTGGTAAACCAATTACTCGATTTCAGAAAAGTTGAATCGGGTAATCTTAACTTGAAAGTCTCAGAGGGTAATCTGGTGCGCTTTGTGCGCGAGGTAAAACTCTCATTTGATAACCTGGCAGAACAACTTCAGATCCGGTTTAACCTGGAGACAAGCCATGAGAATATAAAGGTTTGGTTTGATCGAGACCAGTTCGAGAAAATCCTTTTCAATTTATTATCAAACGCCTTTAAGCATACACCAGCAGGGGGCACCATTACCATTAAAATAAAAGAAACCGACAGCGGGGTTCAACTTGAGGTGGAGGATTCGGGGCGAGGAATCAGGCAAGAGCATTTCGATCAGATTTTTCAAACCTTCTTCAGCTTTGATGAAGATAAACATCATACCGGTACCGGTATTGGCCTGGCACTTTCAAAAAGCCTTGTGGATATGCACCAGGGTAAAATTGAGGTAGAAAGCATGGAAGGTAAGTTTACCCGGTTTGTGATTACACTAAAAAAGGGAAATGCGCATTTTAATAAAGATGAAATTCAGCATTATTCTGATGAGTTTGAGTCTATGGATTATTATCCGGCATTAACTGAGAGCGATCTGGAGAGCATTGAGTATAACCCGTTGGTTGAAGCAGCTGCGACAAATGCGGGTAGCTTGCCCCGCTTGTTAATTGTGGAAGACACTAACGCGGTGCGGGCATATATTAAATCAATTTTCAGCAGCAACTTTACCATATTGGAAGCCGCCAATGGCGAAGAAGGCTGGGTTCAGGCAATAGAACATATACCTGATGTAGTGATAAGCGATGTTATGATGCCTGTAATGGATGGCATCGCCTTATGTAAAAAACTCAAATCAGACAGGCGCACCTCACACATCCCCCTTATTCTGCTAACCGCCCGCACCTCGTTAATCTTTAAAGTAGAAGGGCTGGAGACCGGTGCCGATGAATATCTAACCAAACCATTTAACCCAAAGGTTTTAGAACTGAAGGTACGCAATCTGCTGCGCATGCGTGCCCGCCTGCAAGAAGCTTTTACCGACAAAGCCGTACTCAATATAGAACCTCAAAAAGTTACCCTCAATTCGGCCGATGAACTATTTGTGCAACAGGTAATGGAAAGTGTGGAGCATAATATGTCCGATACGGAATATGCAGTGGAAACATTGTGCCGCGATGTGGCCATGAGCCGGATGCAACTATATCGTAAACTTAAGGCCCTTACAGGCCTATCGGCAAATGAATTTATTCGGTCTATGCGAATGAAGAGAGCAGCTCAGTTATTGGAACAAAATCAACTTACAATTGCCGAAGTAACCTACGAAGTAGGCTTTACCGATTTGCCATATTTTCGCGAGTGCTTTAAAAAAATGTTTGGGGTAACGCCATCTGACTATGCCCAACAAAGGAATGTGGATAAGTGAACTTTCGACTTAACCAGAACTAATTAGTAATGAAGTATTCTTTCTTTCTTGTGGCCATGCTGGCCTGCATGGGGGTGTGCGCACAGCAATTACCCCGGGTAAAAGTTAGCGGCAAAAATTTTGTAACCGATAATAATCAGCCTATTGTGTTTAAGGGGTTAGACACAAGTGATCCGTATAAACTAAAAAAGGATAAGCAATGGAATAAGCGCTACTTTCAAGAAATGAAAAGTTGGGGGGCCAACGTAGTCCGCTTTCCAGTGCATCCGGCAAACTGGCGGGCTATAGGTAGCAATGCCTACCTGCAATTGCTTGACGAAGGCATACAATGGGCTACTGAATTGCACCTGTATGTTATTATTGATTGGCACAGCATCGGTAATCTTAAAACCGGAAAATTTTTTCGCCCTTCGTACGAAACAACAGTAATTGAAACGAATGAATTTTGGAGAATACTAGCAAAGCGTTATGGCGGAAACCCAACCGTAGCATTTTTTGAATTGTTTAACGAGCCCGTAAACAACAACGAGTTTGGTGCCTGCTCCTGGGCAGATTGGAAAGCACTACAGGAAGAGATGATTGCCACTATCCGCTCGGAAGGCGCACTAACCATTCCGTTAGCTGCAGGTTTTAATTGGGGTTATGATTTAACCGAAGCCGGAGCTAACCCGATAAACGCTACCGGTATAGGTTATGTAAGCCACCCCTACCCTATGAAACGTGAAAAACCCTGGATGGAGAAGTGGACATCAGATTGGGGCTTTATGGCCGAGAAATATCCACTCATACTTACGGAAATAGGATTTAGCGGCTCAGAAGAAAAAGGCGCACATGTTCCGGTAATCAGCGATGAATCGTATGGCGAAGCTATTACCACTTATTGTAACGAGAAAGGAATTTCTTACACAGTTTGGTGCTTCGATCCAAGCTGGGCACCAATGCTTATTAGCGACTGGAATTTTAATACTACCCGCCAAGGGAAATATTTTAAAACCGAATGGCAACGAAAGTAATTCGTATTGCTTAGCAATTATATGTACCAGCTGCGTGGTTTTTTGTGAGTTACCGCTCACAGAGCCCGCCCCTGGCAATCCACAGTGTTTGAAACTCAAGCAGCAATAAACCTTCGCGCACTGCGGGGTCGGTTTCGATTACCGAATTGTCGAGGGTACCTTTCATTACCAGAATGCCGCCCTCATCACCACCAAATGTAGCCTCGGTAATTACGTTGCCGGTTTTAATAATCTCTTTCAGATAGTCGTCATGCTTTTTAAAAATGCGCGGAGTGTCTTGAATATTGAACTTAGCGATATTGGGAATGTAGCGAACAAAGTGATAGGAAGTCATTTCGTATGGTTCAGCCACAGCACAGGCGCCACCCACGCGCGGGTAGTACGGCAATATTTCTACGCGCCAGCGGTTGGACTGCACTCCGGGGTCGGTTTGCAGCCACTCGTTTACCTGCTCAACCGATTTAGATTTAAAAATGAAAATACCACCACCGGCTTCAAACGGGCCGGCACAAATCAGTTTGCCTTCTTTCGCCAGCCGGCCAATGTTGGCCATGTGTCCGTCCATTATTTTTTTTACTTCCGCTTCGGGCAACTCGGGTTTATCCGTGCGCTTATTCAAAAACACAAAAATTAATTCAGGTGTTTGGGCTAAGCCTAAGGCAGGAAGTAGCAACAAGATTAAAATCAGGCGCTTCATGCCTGAAAAGATAATCATTTATAGTGAACTTGTTTTTGAAAGAAGTACGAAGCCAGATTTAGGCTGCCTTTTGCTTTCCGATCAGCAATACACCCACCAGAATGAAAACCGTGCCTAAGAGTTGAAGTGCCGAAATGGTTTCCTGCAAAAAGAAGTAAGCCATTATAATCGTGCTAACCGGCCCGATGCTACCAACAATCGCGGCATTATCAGAACCGATTCGCTTAATGCCTTCTACTACCAGGTACGATGGAATAACCGTTGATAACACGGCCATCAAAATTCCATAGCCATAAACCGGCAACGTAAAACTCCACAACGATACGTTGCTCGTTACTACAAAATGCAGCAACACACCCAATGCAGCAAAACTCATGGCATAGCTATTAAACTTGGCCGCACCCACCAGCGGAATTAACCGGCCACTACCCACAATGTAGGCTGCATAAGTAAACGCACAAACAAAAATGAAGAGCGAGCCCAGCACAAAGTTCTTGTTCTGTGCTGATTGCACATCGACTTCACTTATAAAAGCAACGAACAACCCAATATAAGTTATTATAAGCGCCAGCCATTGTAGTGGCTTAATTTTAACTTTGAAGATAACGGCCGACATAAGGAGTACCAGCGTTGGGTAGATGAAAAGAATCAGGCGCTCAATTCCTGCAGTTACATATTGCAGCCCCAAAAAATCTAATAAGCTGCTAACATAGTAACCCAGGCAGCCCACCAAGGCAACCTGTAGCCATTGCGTGCCGGTAAAGCGCACATTGCTTTGTTTAGATGATGAAACCGCAGCAGATACCACAAAAAAAGGAAGCGAGAAAATCATCCGCAGGGCTAACAGCGAAATCGCATCTACCTCCGTATCGCGATATGCAAGTTTTACGAATACCGCCTTTGTTGAAAAGCAAATGGCGCCCACCAAGGCAATTACGACTCCGCCCACAAATGCGGGCTGCGATTTTTTTGTCATTTATACTTTACCCCATTTCTGATTCTTCATGGCATGGTGAGCAGCCCGTGCAGCAAAGGCCATGTAGGTAAGCGATGGATTTTGAGTGGAGGTTGAAGTCATGCACGCACCATCGGTAACATATACATTGGTGCAGCTATGCAACTGATGGTCTTTGTTGAGCAACGAGGTTTTCGGGTCTTTACCCATGCGCACCCCGCCCATCTCGTGTATGTCAAGCCCGGGTGCGCGATGATCGTCACGCACGCGAATGTTGGTAAAACCAGCCTTCTCAAACATTTCGGTCATCTGCTGCTGATAGTCTTTTACCATTTTTTCATCGTTGTCATCGTAATCCACATTCACGCGCAGCAGGGGGATGCCCCATGCGTCTTTTTCATCTTTACTTAGCGCAACAAAATTGGTTTCTTTCGGTATCGTTTCACCCATCATGTGCGAGCCCACACTCCAGTTACTATACTTTGATGGATTTAATAATTCTTCTTTCAGCGCAAGCCCGATACCGCTTTGATCGGCATAATTATACCTGCCGGCACTAAATCCGGCTGCATAGCCCCGTAAAAAATCCGTTTCCTGTTTATGCAAATTGCGGAAGCGCGGAAAATACCCACTGGTTGGTCTTCCACCTGTAGTGGTGTAGTCACTTAGTCCTTCGTACTCGGCCGAGATACCCGCCCGGTAATTATGAAAGGCCACATACTTACCTAACAACCCGCTATCGTTACCTAATCCATTTGGAAAACGGTTGGAGGTGGAATTAAGCAGAATAAGATTTGTATTAAGCGCAGCAGCGTTTACAAAAATCACATCGGCAAAGTACTCTTCCGTTTGGTGGGTGTTGGCATCTACTATCCGCACGCCAACCGCCTTGCCTTTTGATTCATCATAAATGATTGAATGCACCACGGCATTCGTTCGCATAGTAAGGTTGCCGGTTTTTTCGGCCCACGGTAAAGTGGAGGCGTTGGCGCTGAAGTATCCACCAAACGGACACCCGCGCTGGCAAAGGTTGCGGCTTTGGCATTGCACTCTGCCTTGCTGCTTGTAGTAATCCAGGTTGCCGGTTATGTGGGCACAACGAGCCAATATCATGTGGCGACTATCGCCATAATGTTTCTTTAGTTGCGCCTGAAAATATTTTTCTACGATGTTCAATTCGAAGCCGGGTAAAAACTCGCCATCGGGCAAATGAGCGAGCCCATCTTTGTTACCCGATACACCCGCAAATTTTTCTACATGACTGTACCATGGTGCAATGTCTTTGTAACGAATAGGCCAATCTACGGCAAAGCCATCGCGGGCCGGCCCTTCGAAATCAAAATCGGACCACCGTTGCACTTGCCGGGCCCATAGCAATGATTTACCACCTACCTGGTAGCCCCGAATCCAATCGAATGGTTTTTCCTGCACGTAAGGATGCTCTTTGTCTTTTACAAAGAAGTGCATGGCATCTTCGCGGAAAGCATAACACTTACTCACCACAGGGTTTTCTGCTTCCACTTCTTTAGTAAGTTGCCCCCGGTGCGTAAACTCGTAGGGCAACATGTTGGTAGTGGGGTAATCGTGCAGGTGTTTTACATCGCGCCCGCGTTCAAGTACCAACGTTTTTACTCCGTGTTCGCACAATTCTTTTGCGGCCCAACTGCCGCTAATGCCCGAGCCAATTACAATTGCCTGAAAGGTGCGTTCAGCCGTTGCGTCTATATTAAAATTAGCCATTGATTTTCGGGTTTGAGATACTGCTGAGTAATACTTCGCCCTTGTAGCTGCCAGGAATTAAACTGTACGGCTTTATATCTTTCATAATGTATTCGCTCATCATAAAACCTTGTATGGTAAAGCGCTTGGTAATCGATAAAAATTCGCGAACAGACTTTTGAATTTCATCGGCTGTACCTGGAGCTATTGCCAATCCGGCACTGATAACTTTTTCTTTTTCGGTAGCCTCAAGCTTTAAAAATTTAGACCCTCCAACTTTTTTGCTATACGCATCAAACTCTTGCAGGCCCTGTGTAAACAGCGCTTGCCTTTCTTTATCCAGGCAATCATTTACCATTACCAGAATAAAATCCTGAACGGCAATGTCTCCGGCACCTTTCAGGTTACCAGGTGGAATTATGCTGTTAGCAACCGCACTCAATAGGGTTTGTTGCGTGGAGGTTATCTGCAGGTTGGAATACGCAGCCAGAATATCTTCCTTTTCAAAATTACAGGAAGGAATCAGCACGGCTCCGCCTGTTAAGATAGCCAGGCTTTTAAGCGCTTCTCTTCGTTGCATAGGAGTTCTTTTTTGATCTGAGTAAAGATATCAAAGACTAAATGATATACCAGTTGTTAGGTACCGACTTAAATTTTGAGGTCAACCATTAGTTGCCAACCAGTACCTTTACCAGGTGCATCAGGTCTTTTTCGGTATTGTACAGGTGTGGCGAAACGCGGATTACATTACCTCTAAACGAAACCGAGATTTTGTTTTTTACGATTCGCTTCTTCACAGCCTCCAGATCAATACCTTCCGGCAAACGAATGCCAAATAAATGATAGCCCCGCGCATCGTCATCTTCTATCCAGAAACCAGCCTCGCGTAAAATCCCTACCGGTCTTTCTGTTATCGATTGGCAATACTGCTGAATGGCTTTCGGCTTCCATTCATTTATCTGTTTCAAAGCCTGCAGCATCATGGGTACAAGAATAAAATTGCTATGCTCGCCCACTTCATACCGAAGGGCTCCGGGTTGATACTGCGGCTGGTAGTTTACCAGGCCGGCAAAGTTCTCGCTGTTCAACCGGTTAATCCAGTTTTCTTCTACCGGCCTCCCATTATCAAACGCTTCGCCATAATAAGCCAGCCCGATTGAGTATGGGCCCATCAACCATTTATAGCCGGCACAAATCACGGCATCGGGTTCAATTTCTTTTATGCTGAATGGCAATGCGCCAATAGATTGCGTGCCATCAATTACTAAACGGGCGCCTGTTTCGCGCGTGCGTGCACGGATTGCTTTCAGATTAAATTTTGTTCCATCGGCCCAGTGCACGTGGCCCAGCGCCACCAGCCGGGTGTTACTGTCAATTGCTTCGAGCAACCGATCGTTCCATTGCTTGCCGCGATTGGTTTTGGTTTCTGGTGCAGAAACTATTTTTATTTGAACTCCCGTATCGGAATGCAGGCGCTGCCACGGATAAAAGTTACTTGGAAACTGTTCGGCTGCCACAACAATATTGTTGTGTGCACTTACCGACAGGTTGTTCATTACGTTTGCCATTCCATACGATACCGATGGAATAATTACAACCCGCAAAGCCTCCCCCTGAATAAGTTTAGCAAACTCTTTTCGGAGCTTTTCGGTGTCAGCGAAAAAATCGCCCGTAGAAATAGCAGCCGGATTCCGTTTCTTTAATAATCCGGTTACTCCCTGTTGCTCTACCGCCTTAAGCAGCGGAGCCATGTAAGCACAATTGAGGTAGCACAGGTTGCGGGGCAAGGTAAACCGGGCGCGTTGGTGAGTAAGAGCATTCATAATAAGAAACCGTGAGTCGCAAGATCAGTTTTTTTAGAATTGATTGATAGCGCAGGTTAAACTTGTGGTTACAATTCTTGTCGAAGCGCAATACACGTTTTTCTATGTTGGTGCCTGCAGAGTTATATCGAGGAATTGAATTTATCCGGATAAGCAAACTTCCGGTTGGCCAACAACAACGAATTAAAGCTACTCTTGCCCCGGTTTTGATTATTAAGATTCTTATTGGAAGTACGATAGTGCCCGACTGCATTCAGTATTCGGACTACCGGGCCTGGTACGAAACCACCTTTAAGCCAGCTCCACCTTTAAGCCCGGCACCATCGGGTGCAATAGCCCTTGCGGGCGAGCCTGGTTAGCCCCATAACCCAGCAGGAACTATTTCCACTACGTTGCCGGCCGGATCATTAAAATAGAAAGACTCCAGCCCGTTGCCCCACTTTACGCAGTCGATAATAGCAATTCCTTTTTGAAGCAACTCCGCTTTGGTTGCCGGGTATTCCTGGGCTGCAACTTCAAATGCAAAGTGATAGCGACCGCTGCTATAATGGGCTGGTGGACTGGATTTAGTACGGGATTCTTCCGGATTAAAACAAAGTAACACGCTGTTACCGGCTCTGAAAAATACATGCTGATTGTGCAGCTCAGCAATTATGGGTAACCCTAACAGATCGTGATAAAAGCCTTTGGCTGCTTCAAGGTTAGCAAAGTAGAGGCAGGTTTCTTTTATCTGAGTAATCTGCATGGCTGGTAAACTTAGTGCAGAAAGGTACACTTAATGATTCTATGGGGTTGAAAATCTGAATCTTAGAATTGCAGAAAAAACCCGACCCCGAAATGTGCGCTTTGGCAGTTGTCCACAAAGAACAGATTAACGGGAAATGGCTTAAATAATTGGTATTCAGCAAGTTAATGCGTAACGATCCGGTAATGTGGATAAGTGTGGAATTTTGTGGAATTCTATTTTGGCCTTTTTTTGGTTGATTCTAAGTAGTTGAATTATACCCCCTTACTCGGTCACCTTGCATCAACCTTACATACCCGGATTTTGAAAATTATTATCAAACTGAATCGGCTAAATTTACGTTTTTGCAACATGATTAAGTCGCTCGGTTTTATCCTTTTTGTAATCTTGTTTTCTTCGGCAGCTTCTGCGCAGGGCATCAGGCAAATAAAGCTTAACGATTTACAACAACTGATAGCGGCCAAATCGGAACGCATACAAGTAATAAATTTCTGGGCCACCTGGTGTGCGCCCTGTGTTAAGGAAATTCCCTTATTTGAAAAACTGAAACTGGATAACACCGGGGTTGAGGTTACGTTGGTGAGCATGGATTTCGATCTTGATCCCAATCCCGCCAAGGTAGAACGGTTTGTTACCCGTAAAAACCTGAAGAGCACGGTAGTAATTCTGGCCGAGACAGACCCGAACGCATGGATAGACAAGATTGATAAAGAATGGAGCGGTGCGCTGCCGGCAACGCTAATCATCAACACCCAAACCGGAAAACGCAGGCTGGTTCAAAGAGAATTACACGAGGGCGACCTTGAAAAATTGATAAACGAAGTACGTAACTAAAAACCGATTGCTATGAAAAAACTAGTTGTTGTGATGTTGGCTTTGATAGCCGTAGCGGCAAGCCCAGTTAGAGAGGGTTTTGAGGTAGGCGATACCGCTACCGATTTTAAGTTGAAGAATGTGGACGGTAAAACTGTTTCGCTTGCCGAATTTAAAGATGCAAAGGGCTACATCGTAATTTTTGATTGTAATACATGCCCTTACTCCAAAGCATATAACCAACGCATTATTGATTTAAATACAAAGTATGCAGCGAAGGGAGTTCCGGTGGTTGCCATTAATGCCAACGATCCCGGCCTGTCGGCAGGCGATTCATTTGAGGAGATGGTAAAAGTTGCTAAACAGAAGGGTTATAAGTTTCCGTACCTGGTAGATGAAACCCAGGAAGTTGCTAAAGCGTATGGTGCAACCAACACACCACATGTATTTGTACTTTCTAAAGATTTGAAAGTAACCTACATCGGGGCCATTGACGATAACTCGCGCAAAGCAGAAGCAGTTAGCAAGCGATATGTAGAAGATGCGGTGGATGCATTGCTGCAGGGCAAAGCGGCACCTACCACTAAGACCAAGGCAATTGGCTGCGGCATTAAGTGGAAGAGCGCATAACCAGTAGCAAGACCACTTTAAAAGGAAGAGGCTGTCTCACAAAAGGCAGCCTCTTTTGATTTTGGGTTGGCAAAATTATGAGACCCTCTCTTTATCAACTGGGCCAGTTTTCCTGCTGGTAAGGGCCTACAGGGCCGGATAAATAACGAGCACAAAAGCTCTAACAACTTCGTTAGAAGTTTTCTGTTTCGAGCATCCTTTTATACAGCATTCCTATTTTAATACCGGCAGTGGTGGCGGGCCTTCGGGTATGTAGGCCTTGTACACGTGCCCGCCTCTTCGTTGTTCAAACTCGGCTCTAATGCTCTTGCGCAAGGGTTCCTGCTCGAACAAATCTACCATGGTAAGAGCCAGTGCCTTTGCTGCATACACCAGGCCCTTATGCCCGATACTCATGCCTCCGCATGCAACCACAGCCCACCCATGCCACGCGGTGTGAGCAGGTGCTGTAGTAGCCACCAGGGTAATTTCAGGAACAACCCAACTAATATCGGCCACATCAGTAGAGCCATTGTTGGGATCTTTTAGCGTTGGCTTTAAAGGTGAAATTTTTCCATTTAGTCCGGTTTGAGCCACGCCCTGGGCTTGCTGAATTTGTTTGGCAAAAGTTTGTTCATCTTCAGTAAATACAAGTGGGCCTAACCGTTCCAGATTTTTTTGCAACACTTCGGCCCCAGCCAGATTTATGAGCAACTCATACGAGCCCGTTTGTACCGTAATCTTTGTAGTTACTCCCGCAATCAACGCTGCACCAGCGGCAATTTCTTTTACGCGTGCAAACACATCTTCTACGCCTGCGCGCTGACTGTCCCGGATCCACATCCACACTTTTGAATACTCCGGAACCACGTTGGGCACATCGCCACCGTTAACCAGGGTGTAATGCATACGCACACTGGGCCGCACATGTTCGCGTAAAAGATTTACGCCATGGGCAAAAGCCTCAAGCCCATCGCTTGCACTGCGGCCATTCCAGGGGTCGGCAGCGGCATGCGCAGCTTTGCCGGTAAACTCTACGGTAAAATCAACCATTGCCTGCGAGCTTTGAGTATTGGCCGCAGTTTCCATATCGGGGTGCCAATCCAAGCACACGTCCAGATCATTAAATAATCCATCGCGCAGCATGTAAATTTTTCCACCCACGGCTTCTTCTGCTGGCGTTCCATAAAAACGAATAGTACCTGTTAATTTTCCCTGAGCAATTAATTCTTTAACGGCTACTGCTGCACCTAAACTGCCAGCTCCAAAAAGATTGTGCCCACAGCCATGGCCGCCTGCACCGGTAGCTGCTGCTTCTTTAGTTGGTTGTGCTTTTTGCGATAAGCCGGGTAATGCATCGTACTCGCCCATTATCCCTATAATAGGTTTGCCGCTACCAAATTCTGCAATAAAAGCCGTAGGCATTCCCGCAACTCCGCGTGTAACCTTAAAGCCTTGCAATTCGGCATAATCGGCAAGGGCTTTGGCCGATTGAGTTTCCTGAAGCGCGGTTTCGGCATACGCCCAAATCTTATCGCTTAACGTTATTAACTCAGCCTGGTGCCGGGTTACCGATTGAATAACAAAATCTTTGTTGGGATTATTTCCTTTTTTCTGTGCAATGGCGTGAGCGGGCACAAGCAATATCACAAACAGAATGCGGTACATGCTGGTAAGTTTTTATGAAAGATAAAGATTTTGAGAACACAGTTTTGAACCTTACAGCCCGGTATGGAGTCTATTTACAAAACGGACACAATTTATGAGAGGAGTTGCTTTGCTGCTGTTGATTTTGACGATGCTTACCGCATGTGAGCAGGAGCCTGTACAAAAATGCGATGGGGCTGTGTTGGCAACTGTGCGCGACCTTACCGGATTGGATGGGTGCGGGTATGTTTTTGAATTGCAAGATGGCACCCGGCTACAGCCGTACTTACTGCTGCGATGCGGAACGCCCCCACTGCCAAAAGAGGTTACAGAAAATCCGCTTTTCAATTTTGAATGGGTGGAGGGCAAGCGGGTGCTTATAACGTATGAAGTAATAACAGATATGGCCAGCAGTTGCATGGCCGGTTCACTTGTAAAAGTCACCTGCCTTCAGCAAGAAACCATTAACCCCGAGCAACTATGAAAGCAATTAGTCTTCTTTTAATTGCGGGCCTGCTCTGTGCCACAGCCTGTGAAGAATGCGACCACGAATTACCCGCTTGTGTTACTAATTTAATTACTACCGAGCCGCAACCCCTCGAGATCTGGCGGTATCGGTTCGATAATAAAATAGTGTATTACCTCGTGGGCGACTGCTGCGATCAATACAACTCGGTGTACGACCTCAACTGCAATCTTCTCTGTCATCCTTCGGGGGGCATTGCCGGTAGTGGCGATGGCAGGTGCCCGGGGTTTCATAATACAGCCCAGCAAGGCGAATTACTCTGGAAGAAAAAATAAAATACAAGCAGGATAACCCGCTACGCAGCTTACTTCTTTGCAAACAAATAATCTACCGTAACATTCAGCATTGCTTTTACGCCCGTAACAAAAGCAGTTTCGTCAATCATAAAATCGGGTGTATGGTGCGAGGGTACTTTGGCAGGATCGGTATCGGGGGGCATGGCACCTAAAAAGAAAAAGAAGCCCGGAATTTCTTTTTGATAAAAGGCGAAGTCTTCAGCTCCGGTAATGGCATTAATCTCGAATGTATGTGCTGCTCCTGCTGCTTTTTGTAAACTGGGAATCATCTTCTGAGTAAGTGCAGGATCATTGTAGGTTACCGGTGTTCCCCTGCGGATAGTTACTTCCGCTTTTGCTCCGGCACTCTCGGCAATCTTTGTGGCGGTTAGTTTTATTTTTTCATGAATTTTATCCTGCATGTCAGTATCGAGGGTACGAATGGTGCCGGCAAAAAATGCTTCTTCAGGAATAATGTTTTCGCGAATGCCCGATTGAATGCGGCCTACGGTTATCACGGCAGCTTCTTTGGTCAACTCCGTTTGACGACTGATAATGGTTTGCAAGCCATTGATAATTTGTGCCGATACCACAATCGGGTCGATGCTCATCCACGGTGTAGAGCCATGTGCTTGTCTTCCTAAAATTTTTACCGAATACGTATCGGCTGCGGCCATCATGCCACCGGGCTTATACGTTAGTTTTCCCAGGGGCGTAACCGAACTAATGTGCAGGCCAAAGATTACTTCTACCTTCGGGTTTTGAAGCACCCCTTCTTTCACCATCATCGAAGCACCACCGTCTTCGCCTGCAGGGGCGCCTTCTTCTGCCGGTTGAAAAATAAATTTGATAGTTCCTTTAAGCTCGGTTTTGTTCCTGGTAAGGATTTCGGCCACGCCCATTAATATTGCTACGTGGCTATCGTGGCCACACGCATGCATTACGCCAGTTTCTTGTCCGTTAAAAGTTGTTTTTACTTTGGAGGCGAAAGGCAAGCTGTTGCGCTCCGTAACGGGCAGTGCATCCATATCGGCACGCAAGGCAATTACAGGTCCGGGCTTACCGGTTTCCAATAAAGCCACAACGCCCGTATGGGCAACTCCGGTTTGTACTTTTAATCCTAATTTCTTTAGGTGCCCGGCTATATAGGCCGCTGTTTGTGTTTCGCGATTGGATAGTTCCGGGTTCTCATGCAGATGCCTGCGCCATTCTACAACGCGGGTTTCTATTTCTTTTGCTTGTTGATCGAGTTTGGTTTGCAGTTTAGGGTTTACCTGGGCAAGGGCTTGCGCGCCAAGAAAACAAATGATACTAATTAAAAATGATTTCATGGATTAAGGTTTGCGTACCTGTTTACAATTATAATTACGTTTCCTGTTTTTTGTTGGCTTTCTACATAGCGATGAGCCTCCACAATTTGATCCAATGTATAGTGCCTGTCAATAACAGGTTTAAATTCTCCATTCTGAACGAGTTGTTTTAAAAACGCCACATCGCTTTTGCTGATAGTGGGTAGCGGAAATAAAACTCGTTTACCATTTAACAGTGGTGTAAGCAACGACTTCCAGATGTTATCTCCATTTTTGCCTGGCTCTGTAGAAATATAAATTCCTTTAGGTTTGAGTAATGGTTTACACGCTGCAAATGAACTTTTGCCAACGGCATCAAAAATAAAATCAAACTGTTGAGTTGTTCTGGTAAAGTCTTCGGTTTGATAATCAATCACTCCATCCGCGCCAAGTGACTTAACCAAACCCACATTTTTAGTATTGCATACTGCGGTAACATTTGCCTTAAAATGTTTCAACAGTTGAACTGCTGCCGAGCCAATGGCTCCCGTGGCACCATATACCATCACATCATGGCCTGATTTTACTTTTGCCGCACGAATATCGCATAGCGCATAGTGGCTACCTTCTGTAATGGCTGCAGCGGTTTCAAATGATACGCCTTCCGGAATCGTAGCAATGGAAGCCGTCTCTTTTATCGCCAGGTATTCTGCATGGCCCCCGAAGGTTGCATCGTTGAAACCAAAAACCTTATCGTCAATCTTAAACGATTTTACTCTTTTGCCAATTGCCTCTACTACACCGGCAAACTCATTACCCAGAATTTTATTATTCGGTTTGAACAAGCCACTAAAGAACCGCGACACAAAATATTCCGCACTGCGAAAACCACAATCAGTCCGGTTAACCGTTGATGCAAAAACTTTTATCAACAGTTCATTCTCTTTGGGTTCGGGCTTGGGTATCTCCATTACCTGAACTACTTCAGGTGGACCGTATTTGAAATGGAGTGCGGCTTTCATTTCTTCCAGCCTTCAGAATAATCCAACGTTAAATTTACCAACGCTTTCACGCCCGTAAGCATAGCAGCTTCATCAATCATAAAATCGGCTGTGTGGTGTGTTGGTTGAGTTTGCAGATTCAGGTGAGCCGGATACGCGCCCAAAAAGAAAAAGAATCCTGGCACCTTACGTTGATAGAAAGAAAAATCTTCGGCCATAGTAACGGGCTGCGTTACTACTACATTTTTCTCTCCGGCCGTACGAATTAACGTAGGTACCATTTTGCGGGTAAGCTCTTCATGATTAATAGTGGCAGGGTACATTACCAAAATATTTACTTCGGCTGATGCACCAGCGCTTTCTGCAATTTTCTCTGCGGTGAGTTTTATTTTTTCATGCACCTTCTTCTGCATGGTATCGTCAAATGTGCGAATGGTTCCTTCCAGCATTGCTGTCTCTGGAATAATATTTCTGCGCACTCCGGCATGCACGCTGCCAATGGTAACTACGGCTCCGGCTTTTGTTAACTCGGTCTGGCGGCTCACAATAGTTTGCAGGCCTTGTATTATCTGCGCTGCCACTACTATCGGGTCAACACTATCCCACGGAGTGGCTCCATGCGCGCCCTTGCCTTTTACTTTTATATCCACGCCATCTACGGAGGCCATTAGGCCGCCACTGCGGTAAGCAATTTGCCCGGAAGGAAGCAACGATTGAATGTGCAATCCAAAAATGGCGTCCACTTTGGGATTTTCTAATACACCTTCTTTTACCATTAACTCGGCACCGCCCGGCCACTCGTCTGCAGGTGCGCCTTCTTCTGCCGGTTGAAAAATAAATTTTACAGTGCCTTTTAGTTCAGCTTTATGCTTCACCAGAATTTCGGCCGCTATTAATAACATCGCCATGTGTGCATCGTGGCCGCAGGCATGCATTACTCCGGTTTGTTGGCCCCCAAAATCAGCTACCGCTTTTGAAGCAAACGGCAACCCGTTGCGTTCGGTAACCGGCAAGGCATCCATATCGGCACGTAAGGCTACTACCGGGCCAGGTTTGCCGCCCTTCAACAATGCAACCACACCGGTTTTGGCAACAGGGTATTGAACTTCCAGTCCGAGCGCTTTTAAGTAAGCAACAATTTTTTCACTGGTTTTGAATTCGCGGTTAGAGAGTTCGGGGTTTTGATGAAAGTACCTGCGGAGTTCAATGAGTTTGGACTCTAATAATTTTGCATCGGCATCGGTTTTGGATTGAAGTTTTGAAGGCTGGGCTAAGCCCATAGTAGCAATACTTAAGACGCAGAAAATAATAAGGTTTTTCATTGAATGAGTTTACAACCAAAGGTATTGAAATCAAGATTGAGTTTTGCTGGCTCATTCGTAGATGAAATAAATTTTATTAATTTTAATTCCTCAAGTGATTATGAAGATTGAAATTCGAAAATATCAATTGATTGAACGGGTTATGACCCTGAACGAGAATCAATTAGAGAAACTCGAAAGTTTTCTGGCACAAGAATCAGGCACTGAATTATCAGTCTCTTTGGATCGAGCCCTTCAGCAAGTTAAAGAAGGAAAGGTTACACCTCATACTCAGGTACGCAAGAAGTATGAGAAATGGCTATGAAAATTGTTTGGTCAGATGAGGCCAACGAAGGACTGGATGAAATAATTGAATATCTTGAAAACAACTGGACTGACCGGGAGATAAAGAACTTTTTCATTCGGCTTGAAGCTTGTTTAGATAAGATAGCAGAAGCTCCTCACCGGCAAAAAGATTCTTTGCGAAAACCGGGAACTAAAGAATATCAACATTTCCTCAAACCACTATCTTCTATTCTTATGATAACAATCATGTTAACATTTTACGTGTGTGGATGAATGCGAAAGACTCCGATAATCTTTGATTTGTATTCAGTCAATCGAAGTTCCCCATCCCTTTCCTCTGGCAATCGCTGATTTTCTTTCTTAAGTTGCCCCCTGATAAATTCTATCTGATATGAAATTCCGTGTTCTATCGCTATTGTTTGTGTGCGTGGTAACCCTTGTGCAAAGTCAACCGCGTAAGTCAATTGAATCCACTACCCGCGCCATCCGCAGAGATGTGCCTCTGACTAACTCTATTCGCAAAGCGCTGGAAGCCGGCACGCGCGATTTCTCTGGTAAGCCGGGCCCCAATTACTGGCAACTGGAAACAGACTTTTACATCCACGCAAGTTTAGACCCAGCCACGCAAACTATAACCGGCTCCGAAAAAATAACCATTCATAATAACAGCAAAGACGATCTTAAATCTATTGTGCTGCGCTTAGATCACAACATCTTTCGGGCCGATGTGCCGCGGGGCTTTTCTACACCGGCTGAAACAACCGAAGGCATGGTTGTAACCAGTATGAAAATAGCGGGCAAGCAAGTTGACCTTAGCGCAACTCCGGCACAACGTAACGAAACCCCCAGGCTGGCAGTCGTAAATCTTAACCGAACGGTAGCAACCCTGGTGTTAGACGAACCTATAAAAGCCGGAACAACAGCCGAACTTGAGATTGCCTGGCACACCAAACTACCTGGCGGGCCAAACGGTCGCGGCCACCGCATGACACAACGCTTCGATAACAAATTGTTTCAACCCACCCAATGGTTTCCGCGCCTGGCTAAATACGATGACCTGCGCGGTTGGGAAACCAGTCCATACCTCGGGCCGGCAGAATTTTACAACAACTTCGGCAAGTTCGATGTGCACATTACCGTGCCCGGTGGCTGGATTGTGAGTGGCACCGGGGTGCTTCAAAATCCGAATGAAGTGTTAACGGAGGCAACGCGCCAGCGATTGGCAAAAGTTCTTGAATCGGATGAAGAAATAACATTGGTTGGGGAAACAGAAACGCGTACAGCCACACGCGAAAAGTTAACCTGGCATTTTGTAGCCGATAAGGTAAACGACTTTGCGTGGGCTACTGCCGAAAACTTTATCTGGAAAGCAACTCGCGCAAACATCCCCGGCAAGGGGTATGTACCTATTTACATGGTGTACGCACCCGAACGTGCAAAGTATTTTGAAAAAGCCGGAAAGATTACGCGCCATGCATTAGAGTATTATTCAAAGCTGTGGGCACCTTATCCGTTTCCACAACTTACCCTTCAGGATGGACCGAGTGCAGGTATGGAATATCCCATGGTAATCAACTCCAACCAGGGCGCAGCCGATCATGAAACGGCACACCAATGGTGGCCCATGCTGCTGGGCACCAACGAAACCCGGTATGGCTGGATGGACGAAGGCTTTAATCAATACATGAACATTCTTTCAGATGCCGATGCGGAAGGTAAACCGTATAACCTCGATGGGCTTGGTCAAAGCTATGGTCGCATAAGTGGAGAAGAAGCCGAACCCACCATGATGTGGAGCGCTAACGATGCAGGTGTGTACTATGGATTTCAAACGTATCAGAAAACTCCGTTAATGCTGAGTATGCTGGGTGGGATTGTAGGTGATGACGCGGTTATTAACGCAATGAAAGAATATACCAAAGCGTGGAGCTACAAGCATCCATCTCCCTGGGATTACATTTTCTTTATGAACAATCAGTTGGGTCAAGACCTGGAATGGTTCTGGTATTATTGGTTGTGGACAACCGAGTCGGTTAATGGTTCGATTACCGATGTAAAAACAGCTAAAGGCAAAACCACCGTTACGATTCATCAAGCTGGAGAAATGCCCGCGCCCGTGGTCTTGAAAGTAGAGTTTGAAGCCACTGGTCCGGCCATCGGAAAAATGGATAATGCAAAAATGATTGATGCCACTACGGCCCTTGTTACCTGGCCGGTATCGGTTTGGTTTGATGGCAAGCGCGATTTTACGGCTACACTTATTTTTGGTGAGCGCAAAATCAAGAAAATAACGCTCGACCCATACGGTCGCTTTCCGGATAAGGATGTGAAGGATAATGTGTGGCCCCGCGAGTGAGCAGCCCATGAAATGGATAAAACTCTTTAACAGTCGGCAAGCAGCTTTGGATAAGATTGCAGACCACCAGCCGCGGTTAGTGGCAGTAGGCGAGCAACAAATTTGCCTGGTGCGGCAAGGAGATTCGTTTTATGCTGTTAGCAACCGGTGCACCCACAATGGCGAGTCGCTTAGCAAAGGCAAGGTAAATTTTGCCAATGAAATTGTCTGCCCTTGGCACGGCTACCAGTTTAATTTAAAAACCGGGCGCGAGTACCAGCAACGTTCGGCCGATCTTGAAACGTTTCCTATAAAAATTGAACCCGATGGTGTTTACATTGCCTTGTAAATGATTTGGGCAATAGTTTCTTACTTTCGTGCGTTTGGTTGCTACATGAAGATACGCATGCTTTTAATGCTGGCTTTAGTGCCGCTGCTGGCGGGGGCTCAACAAGCCCATACGTCAGAGAGTATTATTAAAAAATTATCGCTGGCAGGCGCAGTGCCCGAAGGGTTGTTGGCAAAGCGATCAGTGGTAGTGTACGAGGGCCCGGTTACGGGTAAAGAACTAAACGAAATCCAAAAATCGTTTCAGCAAACAGGGATTGATGCGGTAACCTATTTTCCGGCCAACCGGGTTTTAATCGGGGCCGATCCACAACGGGCATTTGCCAATTACCTCATCAGCCGCAGCATAGAATTTATTGTGCTTATCCATAAAACACAACAAGCCTTTACCATTACCATCGTGCCGTTCAATGGCAAACCCACCCTGGTGAATGACCAGGCCAGCGGGTGGCAGCAACGCGATGCGGTACTAAAAGAATTATTGCTAACAGTTTATCGATTTGCAGTAAGTAATCAGAAAAAGCAAAACTTTCTGATCAACGATTTTCCGGAAACGGGTAATACGTTTAAATATTACGATGGCAGGCGCAACGAAGCCTACACCACCCTGGTTAAAACTTTTAAAGTGGCGGTGCCCGGCACCGGCAACGAAAAAGAAGATGCCCGGCTGGAACAAATTTTAAAAGAATATCTTCCGGTTAAATATGAAATTGTAGGTGCCAACTTGCCGGAAGCAGAACTGGAGATAAAAGGATTTAAAACGATTATCCGGTTTGTGCATACCACCGGCAATATTGCGCGCGAATTGCTCGAGTATGATAATTCAAAAGTGAGTGCCACCCTGGCATCGGCCGCAGTTGTAAATGGAGAGCCGCAACTAAAAACGTTCCCCGCAGAAACGTTGATCTACAAGTTTTATATCAAGCAACTCGACTATGGAAATTTGTTTTTAGGGAATACGTGGGATGCCGATCCCGACTGGCAGCAAGCGTTGATTAACCACCTGTACCTAATGCGACAACAATTGAATTATTGATTTGATCTTACGCTCTGTTTTTATTCTTTCGCGTAATTATAAACGCAATCACCAGCAACAGAGCAAACCAAACGTACCCATTCATGTATGTGCTGCCTAGGGTATAGTGATGGTCGCTTAGATCCCAGCCAAAAAGAGCATCGAACAAGGCGGCAAAAATTCCAATAATTGCCCCGATCAATCCAATGATCAATCCTACCAGCCCGGCAAACAAGCCGGCAATCATTCCTATTAATCCGGCACCTAAACCAATCCATAAAGGGAAGGTGAAAATGACAATTAATACAATTAAAAGTGTGGGGCGCTGCATAGTGTTAGGTATTTGATGCAGTGAACGCAAAAACTGTTCTGCTTTTTTCGGAAGCTGGAAAAACGCCCTTGCGATAAAAATTACAAGCATGGCCTTAGCTTAACCGGGCGCAGGTGTATAAAACCGTACACAGTTTTTTGCAAGAGTGAACAAAACGGTCAGCCTACTTGCAGCACCGCATTGGTGCGCTTGCGCGAAGTTAGTACTGCTGCCGGGTTGGTTGAAATAGATTGGCCGAAGGAAGGTGCCATTTCCTTCAGTCGGTTTTTCCAGGCCTCGGTTTGGCATTGTTTCTTAAAGCAACGCTGAATAAGTTCCAGCATCATTCCTACTGCGGTGGAGGCTCCGGGCGAGGCGCCCAGCAATGCAGCAACAGTTCCATCTTCAGAAACTACCAACTCAGTTCCAAACTCCAGCACCCCACCTTTGTCTTTATCTTTTTTAATTACCTGCACCCGTTGGCCTGCTTCCAGCAACTCCCAATCTACTTGTTTTGTAAAGGGCACATACTCGCGCAAAGCTGCGTGCCGGTCTTCGGGGGTAAGGCGCAGTTGCTGAATAAGGTATTTGGTAAGGGGTACATTTTTGATGCCTGCAAAAATCATAGGCAGCAGGTTATCAAGTTTAATAGACTTAGGTAAGTCCATAAGGGAACCATTCTTTAAAAACTTGGTAGAGAATCCCGCAAAGGGACCAAAGAGTAACTCGCGCTTGCCATTAATAAACCGGGTATCTACGTGCGGTACCGACATGGGGGGCGAGCCCACCGAAGCTTTGCCATAAACCTTGGCATAATGCTTTTGTATCAGCTCTTCGTTATTGCATTTTAACCAGAGGCCGCTTACCGGAAATCCACCATACCCTTTGCGCTCTTTTATCTCCGCCCGCTTTAGTAAATGCAGCGTAGCACCACCGGCCCCAATAAAGGCAAAGCGGGTATTAAAAATTTTCTTTTCCCCTGTTTGCAAGTCGCGCACAAATACATCCCATCCTTTCTTTCCGTCCGGATCGAGATCTAAACACTCGGTGTTAAAATGAATGGTTACACCGGGCATTTTGCTTAGCTGCGCCAGCATGCCGCGTGTAAGCGCACCAAAATTTACATCGGTGCCCATCTCCATGCGTGTAGCAGCCACGGGTTGTTTTTTGGTGCGGCCCCGCATAACAATCGGAGCCCATTCGGAAATCGCATCGTGTACTTCTGAATAAGCCATGTCGGCAAAGAGCGGGTTGGCTTTTAGTTTTTCGTAGCGCTTACGCAGAAAGTCCACATTCTCCGCGCCCCATACCAAACTCATGTGGGGCACGCGGGTTATAAATTCTGCGGGGTTGCTCAGGTATTGTTTTTCCACGAGGTATGCCCAAAACTCCCGCGATACTTCGAACGACTCGCCAATTTTAAACGCCTTGTTGCATTCTACCGAGCCATCGGGTTTTTGAGGCGTGTAGTTTAATTCGCAAAAGGCAGCATGGCCGGTGCCGGCATTATTCCAGGCATCTGAACTTTCCATGCCGGGGGTATCCAAGCGTTCAAAAATGTGAATTGAGATTTCGGGGTCAAGCTCTTTAAGCAACATGCCCAATGTGGCGCTCATGATGCCAGCGCCCATCAGCACTACATCGGTTTTGGGGGTTCGGGGTTTGGTCATGGGTGTTTGTGCGCGTAAAAACGCCTAATTTAAAATACCCCCTGCCCCTAAGCAAATGGCTGTTTAAGCCGGTTACAACCAAAACAAACAGGGCTGTGTCTATTGTGTACGATTTTTAGTAGTTTTATTTAGGCAACCCATCCCCTATGAAGAAGTTACCCTTCCTGGCTTTTGCACTGGCTGTAGTAGTTATAGCCTGCGATCCGTTTGAACACAGTAACCGGACCTTAACACTCGAACTTCCAGAGCAGCCCTTCAACTACTCAGTAGCTGGAGTTTCGGATGATTTACCCACCCTGGGCCGGGTACTCTTTTATGATGGCCGCCTTTCCCTTAACAACAGTATTTCGTGTGGCAGTTGTCACAAGCAGGCATTGGCTTTTGCCGATAACGCAGCCCTTAGCCGGGGCTTCGAAAATCGGGTAACACCGCGCAACTCCATGCCCATTCAAAATATTATTTCCGATGCCTTCCAAACTTTTTTCTTGCCGGGAGTTCCTTCCGACTCTACTGCTAGTGACGACCCAGACCCCGGAACTGTAATTGAAACCGACCCCGGTGCTGCCGGCTATTTACCAGGCGTAACGCCCCCTGCCGAATTCTTTACTACACCCACTTCTCTGTTTTGGGATGGTCGCGAAAGCAATCTGAAGTTAATGGTTACCCGGCCAATCATGAATCACATCGAAATGGGCATTCATGATATGGAAGCGCTTGCACAAAAACTTTCGCAACTGCCGATGTACAAGCCCTTGTTCGAAAAAGCATTTGGAGATGCTGAAATTACCAGCGAAAGAATTTCAGCGGGGCTAAGCGCATTCCTGATGAGCATCCGTAGTAATCAATCCAAGTTTGATCAGGCTATGGTGGCTCGCACCGATGCCATCACGTTCGAAAGCAAACCGACTAACTCGCTAACAGTTAATACTCCGCTCATCTCACTTACTGCGCAGGAAGAATTAGGCCGCCAGCTCTTCTTCAACAAATTTAATTGCAACAGTTGCCACGAATTGAACGGCTTTGCCGATATAGGCCTCGATGCCGTTGCAAAAGATGATGGGTTAATGGCTACCACGCATATTGAACAACACAGGGGGCAGTTTAAAATTCCTTCGCTGCGCAATGTGCAGGTAACCGGGCCTTATATGCACGATGGCCGCTTTAAAACCCTGGAAGAAGTACTGGAGCACTACAGCCGGGGCATAAAAAACAGTGCCAACCTGGATAGTCGCTTAAAAGATAATGCCGGCCGCCCCATGCAAATGAATATGACTCCGGCCGAGATAAAAGCGATTGTTGCGTTTCTGGGTACGCTTACCGACTATCAGATGATTTCCGATCCAAAGTTTTCAAATCCTTTTCGCTAAACAATTGTGAGATACTTTTTGTGGGTACGTGTACCATGCGTTTTTGTGGGGTGTTTATTTTTTGCCGCGAGTGCCCGGGCCCAAACCGCCTATGAAAAAGGTTATTTCATAGATAAGTACAATCAACGCACGGAGTGCTACATTAAAGCCGAAGCCTGGAAAGCCGATAGCCGGTTTTCGTACCTGCTGGATTTAAAAAATCAACCACTGACCAAGCCATTAAGTGAAGTTAAGGAGATTGGGGTTGCGGGGGTATTTAAAATCAGGCACACGAAAGTATTAATTGATATGTCGGGCGATGAGAGCCCGTTGATAAGCTATACCTCCGAGCCGGAGTGGCACACCGAAGAACTTTTTTTATGGACGCTGGTGGATGGGCACCTGTCGTTGTACGCGTTTGAGACCAATGGCCTGAAGCGATACTTCTTCAGCATCGGCAATGGCCCGATAGAGCAGTTGGTTTATAAAAAGTATCACACTACTAGCGGTATATCACTTAATGAAACGTATAAGCAAACCTTATTCGACACAGTTAATTGCGGAAGTTACCCGCGTACCTATTTTGAAAACCTGCCTTACCAAGAGCAAGCCTTGGTTAAACATTTTCTGGCAGAAAATACGTGCAGGGGTTCGGCTGCTCAGGCCTATCTCATAGAGCCACAAAACAACGCACTCACATTGCCCTCAACACGTCAATTAGATGAACGAGAAAAGCCTAAGCCTGCTGTGGTGGAGGTGAAAGAACCGGCTGAGCCCCGGAAAGTGCCCGTATTTACAGGGCCGCGGATTCGCTATGTGGGGGTAGAGGTAAATCCGTTGCTTCGGCAGATTATTAATTTGAATCCTAACAGCACGCCCACGAATAATCCTTTTGGCCTACACTACGAATCTAACAGCACCAAGACCGGGCGGGGTTGGGCAACTGGATTAACCTTTACGCGCACACGTTTTAAAGACGATTCCAACGGAACACTGCGTGAAACAGTTGAACGCGACATTGCATTTAGAATCGGCTACGACCGGAAGCATCAAATGGGCAAGCGCTGGATTGTTGCGCACGGCTACGATCTTGTTTTTGGAGGCGCAAAATCACGCACCGAAGCGGATCAATTCGGAGTAACAGTTCTTACCGAAACAAAAACCAACTACTGGGGTATTGGTCCGCGAGCCGGACTCATGTTTCTGTTGAGCGAGTATATTACTCTTGGTACCGAAACAACCTACTACCTGCGGTTTATTACAGATAAAACCAGGCTTACCGGGCTGCCCGATGCGAAACAAACCACCTCAGAATTTAAGCTTACCGTACCGGTGGTTTTAATTCTTTCGATACGATTTTAGATTACCGGCAATTTTCTTTGCGGGCTTGTGCGGCACCTTCTACACCCAGTTGCTCAGCTTTTTGCAGATTAAGACACGCCTCGGATTTTTTTCCCAATTGAAGTTGGCACTCGGCCACATGCAGGTAATAGCCAACCGGAATGCGATCGCCCAGTTTTTCGCGCGAGGCATTAAAGTTATCCAATGCCAATTGGCTTTGCTGGGTTTTCTTATAGCAGTAGGCGAGTTCGTACAGCGGGTCGCCACTTGTTGGGTTTAATTCAGCAGCTAGTTTCATCTGCTCAATGGCTTTGGTATATTCTTCAAAATCAATCAACATGTAGCCGTATTCGTAATGTGCCTGGTAGTCGGTTGGATGTTCCTGCACCGCAATCTGGTATTCCTTAAGAGCTTCGCGCAAGTTGCCAATTCGCTTTAGCGCATAAGCGCGCTCCATGCGGGCGCGCAAATGGGTGGGGCTGAAGTAGAGCATGTAACTAAAATCGGCAATGGCTTCGTGGTACTGTCCCAGGTCAATGCGCACATAGCCTCGTTGATGCCAGTAATCGAAACTCCATGGAAAAACGGCTATTGCGTCAGTAAACTTTTGAATTGCTTCAGCATATTTTTTCTGGCCTTTAAAAGCAAGGCCTTCGTTGAATAGCTTTTCTGCTTCGGCCGGGGCCTGGGTTTGTGCGTAGAGGTTGGTGCAACTGATCAGGAAAAAAAGCGATAACAGGTGATTCTTCATAAAGTAGAATTTTAGGTTAGCCAAAGTTCGATGAGGGATCATTCTGTTGAAATACCCAGTGGCACGGATATTCGAACCCGGGGTAGCCCTTGCACTTCTGTTATCCCACTCATCCAAAATTTTTAACCCTTCACGCTTGATTAAAGCCTCCACACCCCTGCTTTGTACTTATGCGGTATTTCAACAGAGTTATTCCAACGTAATTTCATTTAACCCATTAATTATGAAAACCTGGAAAAACGTAATGTCTGGCTTTTTGAGTTTTGCAGCAATTGCACTGATTGTTGTTTCAATCAGCAGTTGTAGTGGCGATGAAGACGCCCCTGGCCCTACACAAAGTATTGTTGCTTTGGCACAGGGGCAAAGTAATCTGTCTTCGCTGGTAACAGCATTAACCAAATACCCTGATCTGGTGAGTACTTTAAGCGGCACAGGAAACTTTACTGTTTTTGCACCCACCAACGATGCATTTGCCGCCCTTCTAAGTACGGTAGGTCAAACCAGCATTGACGATGTGCCTGAAGATGTGTTAAAATCGTTGTTGCAGTACCATGTTATCACTTCCGGGGCGGTTCTTTCCACTCAATTAACTGCTGGAAATGTAGCTACTGCTAATGGTGAAAACATTGCAGTAACCACAACAGGGGGCATCCGGTTGAATGGTAGCGCTCAAGTTGTAACGGCCGATGTACTTGCAACAAACGGTGTGGTACACATTGTTGATCAAGTATTGGTTCCACAATCCATTGGTCGATTTGTAAACACCATTGTTGAACCGGCATATTTCAATAAAAATTTCACCACGTTAATTGCTGCTGTCAAAGCGGCAAGTCCTTCAATTCTGGAAACGCTTTTAAGCAGCACTAAGAAAACACTTTTTGCCCCAACTAATGATGCGTTTACGGCTGCTGGTATAACCACCTTACCAAACCAAGCTACATTAAATGCGGTTTTAGCGTATCATGTAATTGAAGGCGAGGTTCGTGCGGCACAGCTCCCAACCAATACGGCTCCCGCCAATTCTGAAATCACCACACTGGGTGGTAAGTTTTATTTGAGCAACCGCGGTGCAAATGGGGTCTTTATTAACGGCACCACACGAGTAACAACAACTGATATTATTGCAGATAATGGGGTGGTTCATGTTATTAATCGCACACTCTTACCTCCGTCACAAACTGTGGCAGCTATTGCAACTTCACTTTCACAAGCTACACAACCGCAATTTACACAATTGGTGGCTGCGCTTAATCGTGTTCCTTCATTGCTGGAGGCTGCATCAGCTTCAGGTTCCAACCTAACGGTTTTTGCACCAACCGATGCCGCCTTCCAGGCTCTGTACACCGCCCTGGGTGTATCAGGAATCAACGATATCAACCTTAATACTTTGACTGCTGTTCTTCAGCATCACATTGTATCGGCTCCAACTACTGCTACCGGCAGGGTGTTTTCAACCGATCTGGTAAATGGTGCGGTACCAACGCTAAACGGAAATATAACCATAAGCGCTACGAATGGTACAGTTACCTCCAGCGGGGGCACCGTTGCCCAGTTAAGCGGTACGGCATCATTACTAAATGTGTTGGGTACCAATGGCGTTATCCATACCATTAATGCTGTGTTAGTGCCTGGTAGTTAAATCTAAAATATTTGAACAAAGGTGCCCGGTTAATTGTCCGGGCTCCTTTATTTAAACCTTGGGTTAATTTTCTTGTTATACACCAAGTTATGTTCAGCGTAAGACAGCGGCACCTTTTTATTTTTTTACTGGGTGGTTACTCGTATGTAAACATTTTGCTAACCACGGGCCATTCATTTCTCGGGTTAAATTTACCCGAGCCACTGTTTATCACTTCGGTATTGGCCTTGGTAATTTTGGTTTGGGAGGCCAACCGATTGTTGCAGCATAACCTTGGGCGAATTCGGGTTTTCCTCCGAAGTAAGCTTCACCCGCTCATCATTCATTTTGCATTTAGTCTTATTGTTGTTGCTGCGGTCTCCAGCATAATTTCTATTGGGCTTGCTTATTTGTATCAGCTTGAAAAAGAATCTTTCTGGCTGGCGCTTAAATTATCGCTGGGTTTCAGTTTTCGAATAAACCTGTTCCTGCATTGCATTAATGCCATTGTCTTTTATATGAATAAATACAAAAGGGTGCAGGTAGAAGCGGAGCAATTAAAGAAGCAAAGTATTGAGGCTCGTTTTGATGCCTTGCGCAACCAGATCAATCCGCACTTCCTCTTCAATTCATTAAATGTTCTTTCATCTCTTGTATATCGCGATCCGGATACCTCCGCACGGTTTATTGAACAACTCTCAAATGTGTATCGGTACTTACTGTATAACCAAGATCAAAAATTAATTCCCTTGCGGGAAGAGTTGGAGTTTATCAACTCTTACTATTACCTGTTAAAAATGCGGTTTCAGGAGAACATCAACATAGCACACGAAATTCCGGAGGCTAAGAAGGATTATTACATCGCTCCGGCAACGCTTCAACTTTTGATTGAAAATGCGATCAAGCACAATGTAGTATCAAGGAAAAATCCATTGGAAATAAAAATATATATCGAAAACGGGAAACCGGAAGTTAATAAGATAGTGGTTGAGAACAACCTGCAGCCGAAGCCCGTTCAGGAAGCTTCCTCAAAATTAGGGCTGAAAAATATTAAATCGAGATATTCTTTTTTGGCTGGCCGAGAAGCCGTTGAGATAATTGCTGCACCCAACTTTATTGTAAAAGTGCCATTAATTAAACTGTCGTACGAAACGGAGAATGGATGAAGGTTTTAATAGTTGAAGACGAGAAGTTAGCGGCCGAACGCCTTGAAGAGATGATTAAAAAGTACGACAAGGAAATTACCATAGCCGGCCCGTTAGATACTGTGCGGGAAACATCGCAATACCTGGCCTGCCATAACGATGTTGACGTTCTCTTTTTGGACATCCAGTTGGCAGATGGAAAGAGTTTTGAGCTGTTTGATCAGAATCCTTATTTCAAACCGGTGATTTTTACAACAGCCTACGATCATTATTCAATTAGCGCTTTTAAATACAACAGTATAGACTATCTGCTAAAACCAGTACGATTTGAAGAACTGGCTATCGCTTTAAATAAGTTCAAGAAGCTAAACCCAGCGGATAACACGGGTGGATTAACCAAAGAGGTGGTGCGAATGCTGTTACAATCAAACACCTACAAAAAGCGTTTTTTGGTAAAGCAGGGCACTCGAATTCAATATATTCCTGTGGCAGAAATTGCCTACTTGTATGCAGCGGGTAAAATTTCTTACCTGGTTTCCAAAGAACAAAAACAATATGTAATTGATCATACACTTGAAGAACTCGAATCAGAACTGCTTGATCCGGGTTTCTTTTTCAGGATAAGTCGTAAGGCCATTATTCAGATTGATGCAATTCAGGAAGTGCGCACAAAAAATAACAGATTAGAAATTAACCTTTTCGGGGCTTCAGATTTCCCATTGATTGTTAGCCGCGATAGACAGAAGGCTTTTAAAGATTGGTTGAATCATTAAACACTTTTGCTATTACATAGTTATTCATGCATAAAATTCTTAGAATGAGATCTCGCTTTCTCTACATCGTGTGTGGTTTGGTTTTGATTGGAGTTTCCGTTAAGGCTCAATCCATTATTCCAGAGGACTCGCTGCGGCAGCAACTACTTCTTTTGCAGACAGACATGGATCGGGTTAAAGTAAACCTGGGTCTGGCGCAGGCAAAGTTTCAAAGAGGAATTGCCTTAGCCACCATTGGCTATTCGGTTACCATTGCCGGTGGTTTAATGTTGGGACGCAGTAATGATAAACTGGGGCAAGGGCTATTGATTGCCGGTGGTGTAACGGGTATAGCCGGAACATTTTTACTGGTCGATTCCTTTAAATATTTAGGGCGAGCTTCGGGTAACCCTAAACGCAAGCGATAGAGATTCACTCACTCCTTAAACTCTTCACCGGGTCACTACTCGCAGCGCGAAACGATTGGAAACTCATAGTAAGCCAGGCAACCATAAAAGCTCCGACTCCAGCAAATAAGAACAAACCTACTCCTATTTCAGTTTTGTACGTGTAATCTTTCAGCCACCAGTTTATACCATACCAGGCAAGTGGAGACGCCAACACAAACGCGATGGCAATCAGTTTGCCAAACTCCTTTGAAAGCAATAATACAATGCTACTAACACTTGCTCCCAATACTTTTCGGATACCAATCTCTTTGGTACGCTGCTCTGCAGTAAATGCGGTGAGTGCAAACAAACCCAAACAGGCAATTACAATCGCTAAGCCGGAGAATATTCCGATTATTTTACCCAGACGTGTTTCACTGGCATACATGCTGTTAAAACGCTCATCCAAAAAGAAATAGGAGAATGGCTGGCCAGGCGCAAGCTCTTTCCACTTTGCTTCTACAGTTTCAATAACTTCTTTCGCATTTTGAGATTTAAATCGGAACGAGATTGAACCATTAGGCGCATCGCTTAAATAAAGAATAACGGGGGCAACATTTTGCTTTAGCGATTCGAAGTGAAAATTCTCTACTACACCTATAAGATTTAGTGTTTCAAGATTATTGCGATCGGGCTCACCCCCTAATCCATTGCCAAAGGTGGCTATGCGACTGCCAATAATCTCGCCCTTAAAACCAAAGGCCTTAAGTGCGGCCTCGTTCATAATAACGGCCGAAGAATCGGAAGGAAATTCAAGTGAAAAATCGCGACCATTAATTATCTGCATGCCCATGGTTTTGATGTAGTCATAATCCACACGCCAGCATTGTACGCTCACCAGGTTTTCTTGAACGGCAGGATCGCGGCCCTCAACCCACCACGGGTTATCGCTGCGCCAACTTCCGCTTACGGGCAGATATCCCGTCATCGTAGATGATTCCATTTTGCCATTACGCATCACCTCATCGCGAAAGGCAGTTCGGTTATTGCCCAGGGCATAGGCATCCTCCAACACAATTACCTGATCTTTGTTAAAGCCAAGTTTTTTATTTTGAATGTAGTTGAGCTGTCGATAAACCGCGAGCGTACCAATAACAAGTAGAATCGAAACACTAAACTGGAATACAACCAAGGCGCTTCTGATAAATCCACTCTTCATGCCTAAGGCAACGTTTCCTTTTAACACACTTGCCGGTTTAAAGGCCGAGAGAAAGAAGGAAGGATACAGGCCAGCCAGAATACCAACCAACAGAAAGGTTCCAAGAACAATGAGATAAAAGATTGGCTCACCAAAAGGAATTACCAATTGGCGCGAAGATAGATTGTTAAATAACGGCAGTATCAGATAGGCTATGCCAATAGCCAGAGCCATTGAAACAGCGCTGAGCAGAACGGACTCAGCAAGAAACTGACGTACCAGGTGCGAGCGGAACGAACCCATTACTTTGCGGATGCCAACCTCCTTTGCCCGATTAGCCGACCGGGCAGTAGATAAGTTCATGAAGTTGATGCATGCAATGATAAGAATGAACAGCGCGATAGCAGAAAACAAATACACGTAGGCGATGTCGAAGTTTGGTTCGAACTCGCCCTGCAATGAACTTTTTGTGTGTACATCTAAAATGGGCTGTAAGCTGAAAACAAATTTCTCCATCGTGAAATCATTACCCAATACTTCTTTTAACTGCGGCATAGCGCGATCTGTAACCAGTTTACTCAGCTTGGTTTCTAACTGGGCTACATCAGTGCCTTCTCGCAAGAGTAAATACGTTTGAAAATTGTTGCTGTACCACACCGTTCTCCTGGCTTCATCCAGTCCTTCCATTGAAATCAGGATATCAAAATGAAAGTGTGTGTTGGCGGGCATGTCTTCGTAAACAGCCGTAACCTTTGCATTAATTTGATTATCCAGAATAAGGGTTTTGCCCAAGGCTTCTTCGCTGGGAAAATACTTATCGGCAATTTTTTTGCTTATGGCAATTGAGTTGGGCTCAGCCAATGCGGTAGTGGAATTGCCCGCAATAACAGGTATTGAAAACACCTTGAAGAAATCTTTGTCGGCCCAGATTACGTGGTCTTCCTTTATGTTATCAACATCGCGCCTAACGAGGTACGAGCCTCGCTGGCGAAACCGAATAGCCGCTTCTACTTCGGGAAATTCTTCAACTACTGTGCCTGCCATTACAGGGGGCGCATATACCATGTTGTAATGATTACCCCCAAATTTGATTTCATTGTTAATACGATAAATTCTTTCGGCATGTTCAAAGTGCTTGTCGTAACTCATCTCATTTTTTACAAACAAAACAATGATAAAACAAATGGCCAACCCAACAGAAAGCCCGGCCACATTTATAAAGGTATAGAAGCTATGCTTGCGCAGATTGCGGATAGCTACCGTAAAGTAATTCTTCAACATATCTTTTGGCTTTTTATGGTCTGATTGTATAGTCTGTTTTTGTGTTTCGCGCAGCCCGGCAGTATGCCCGAATCTTCTTAGTATTGTGTGATAGGCATCAATAAACCGCTTCTCTTTTTCCATCTCGGCCTCCACTGCCGAGCAGATGTGATCGATCAACTCATCCTGAATTCCCTCCGCCACAATGCCGCGGTAGTTCAGGTCTTTAATGATGTAAGCAATATGATCTTCTGTTAGTTTCATAATTAAGTTGCTGGCGACTTGCTAGCAGTGACAGGAAACCAGGAGCGAGTTTCATCCTAAGTTCACCTGCAACACATTGCCCATCGTTCTTATAAACTCCATAAATTCATTTACACGTTCTTTCACCAAACTACGGCCTTGCGGTGTTAGCGAATAGTACTTACGTACCCGCTTGCCTATGTTCTCGGTTTCTGTTTTCAGCATCCCTTCAGCTTCCAGTTTATGAAGGGCAGGGTAAAGCGCGCCTTCTGTTAGCAGAATCCGGTCGTCCGAAAGTTCTTTTACCCGTTGCGTAATCTCATAGCCATACATTCGGCCATGATCTTTCAATACTTTTAGTACAATGGTTTGAAGGGTACCCTTCAGCAGTTCAGGCGAATGCATAAATCAACAATACATAAGTGAATTATGTATATAAGACGCTTTGTCGGTAAATCAGGTTGCATGTCGGGCCTTTTTTTATTTTTGTACCAATCTTTTCTTTATTCAATAGCTTGATGCGTTCGGTTTATTTGCTTGTGGCAATCTTTGCAGCCTGGTGCCTTTTGGCGGCTTTCTGGTATTTGTTTTGGATAAAAGGGCTCGATCCTAATCCCCAGAATATTAATCCGCACGAGTCGGCACTGGCTATTGCTGAAATTTTATTGATAGTCATAGTTTCGCTTTTTATCGGGTTTGGAATTGCTTGGTTTTTACGGCAACAACACATACAACACGCGGAAGCTGGCAATACCGAACTGAAGCTTCTGCTTGCAGAACAAAAACAAGCAACACACCTGGCAAACGAGCAGGCACAAAAGGCAGAGCAAACTTTAAACCGGGCTCGCGAAACATTTCGCGATGATTTTCTTACCGTATCGCGCGAGAACGAACGATTAAAAACGGTGGAAGGCACGCTAACAGAAGAGCAGCAGCTATTACAACAGCAAATTTCAGTTCTTCAATCTACCATTAGCGATTTGCAACTTGGATTTAAAGAAGCATCGCGGCAAGCAACCCGTACCAAAGAAGAAAGCCATAAGTTGGAGATTGAGTTAGGGGAACTGAAACAGGTTAAGCGCAGCAAAGAGAAAGCACCGGCCTCATTAACCACCACCGAGGTAGATGACTTAAAACAAATAAAAGGCATTGGCCCGGGCATAGAAGCGAAGCTTATGAAAGCGGGCATTACCAGTTACCGGCAAATTAGTGAGCTTACAGCCGAGAGTATTACCCAGGTAGCCCAGATCTTAGAATCTTTTCCGGGGCGCATTGAACGCGACCGCTGGGTGGAGCAGGCCTCGAAGCTATACCTGGATAAATTAAGAAAGTAATACCCGTTAGCGAATGAGCGCTTAAGGGCCGGCACATCTTTAACTATCCGGATCTAATTTAAGCGCCAGGTTAAACCTTACTTCCAGCGTATCTTCTACTTTAACCATACCCATCATGCGCGAGGGTGCTTCCAGGTTAAAGTCGGTAAAGGTAAATCCCCGGTTGCCCCGCAGGTAAATAATTCCGTTGCTACGCGCTTCAATGGCACAGCCCACATCAAACACGTTGGTTATTCCGGCAAGGGAAATTTTAATTCGGCCTTTAAACCGTTCTTCGCCACAACCATAAACAGGTACTTTTTCGAACCAAATAAAATCGATGGCTATAGCCGGATGCGCTTTTGATTTAATGGTTTTGTTAAAATCATTTGTCATCAGTTGCATGCCACAACTGAAAGCGGAAGCATCGAGGGTTACATTACCTTTTAAAAACACCGGCTGGCTGCCGGCACTTTCGCGAAGCACCAACGTATCGCGACCACAATACAAGGTTGTACACTGAAATGTATTAACGTTGGTTTTACCGGCAATAACTAAGGTGCTTTCGGGCTGCACAATAAAACGATGCAGCAACACAGGCGAGGGAGTGAACGAGCCTGCAGTAAAGAGGGCCATCAGTAATGCCAAAGCACGGGTCATAACATCGCATTCATACTGTTAAAGATATTTAAAAGAAAAGAGTTCCGGCCACCCCTGACCGGAACTCACCCATAAACCAACTTCCTGATCAGAAGGAGATTGCACCTTGAATTACGAATCCGTCAAACTTGCCATTGTAAAACCGGTTGTTCGCTCCGGTGTCGCGATAGCCATCGTAATTTTGCGTTACATATTCTCCTTTTAACAAGATGTTGCGAGTAATAAACCAGCCTGCACCAAACGAAGTGCGATCGATAGTTACATCATAGCGGGTGCCGGCTGCATTGGCTGTGTAGCCTTCGGCAATAGTTGCCTTTACTTTAATGTAGCGGGCGCCAACATAAAACTGTTCGGCTTTGCCAAAGCGGTACAAAGCTTCGAAGGCTGTTTGGCTTGCTTTGCGATTATCCTGTGCAGCGTAGGTTGTGCCTTCGCCATTTTCAAATGCACTATTGCCTTTTGCCCATTCAAAAGTTCCGAATGCTTCCAGCCCGCTGAATTTTACAAACGGGTTGATAACAAATGCCGTCATATTATCGCGGAAGCCAGGGTTAAAGCGGCCTGAGAACGCATTGCCGGTTAATGTTACCGGGGCATTCTCCATTACATATTGATAGTTGCTTCCGGTACGATCGCCACCAAACAAAGTGTTGCTGGCCGATGACTTGGTGGTAACTGCAGAACCGGTAAGTCTTACGCGCAGGTTATCACTCAGTTGTTTATCGAACCCCACTTTAGCATACAACGATGGTTTACGTTTGGCGCCATCGGGTTGCGATGGGCTGGCGACATTACCTTGAATTTCGCCATCGGTAAATCCACCCATTATCATAATGCCATCTTTTTTCCAGTACAACTCAGCACCAATTTCTGTGGTAAACGCATCCATGATGTTGTTTTCAATCCAGGGGTTCCATAAGGTGTGGCCGCCATCGCTTCTGCGGAAGTGTGCATCGCCATAGTTTACTTCCATGTGGCCTACCTTCAAAGTCAGGTTTTTCCACAGATTGTCGAAGAATTCGCTTTTTAGAAATCCTACTTTATCAATTTGCAGGTAGCCGCCTTTTACCCAAAACTCGTTGTGGTGGTGCGATGACATGTAAGAAACCAGATTAAGGCTTACCCCATCATAAAGTTGCACATCGATATTAAAGTTGGCTTGTGCCAGCGGAAAGCCGCCACCCATTTCGTAAAGAGCGGGTGTGGCAAGCCCGTTACTATGATTCAACTTCTGGTAGCCTTGTGTAAAGCCGGCACCAAAACGAACCTTCAAACCATCGTATTGAGTTGTGTCGTCTTTAGAAGTTTCAAATACATTGATACCGCGCTTATCATAGGGTCTCCAATATTGTATGGCAGGTTGCTGTGCCCGGGCGGTCCAGCCTAACACGAGGCCGAATACCAGCAGCAGACTTCTTAAGGTTGCAGATTTCGTTTTCATAACTTTTAACATTTAGAGGTGATTTACAGATTGATATTTATTTATTGGATAGGGTGATGTTGAAGGTGATAGTGATCTCATCGCCTGTTTTAACTGAACCGAACATGAATGAAGGCGGCTCCACATTAAACTCAGTCATTTTAATTTTCTTGGAACCTTGGAAGCGAATTCCGTTTGCTTCCTGTTTAGCCGTAACGGTTAGTTCGGTTGGTTTAGAACTACCGGCTATGGTTAATGTGCCGTGCGCTATAATGTTACCGGCATTTACGGTGGCGTTATCCAATTGAAACCGGATGTCTTTATTCTTGTCGGTTTTAAGTGCGTTGTATGCATTCTTATCCATAGCGCCTTTGCCACTTTTCAGGCTTTCGGCCGGTATGGTTACAACAATGGAATTTACCTTGCTTAGCTGGCCGGCCGCATCCGTTTCAAATTGAGCCTGGGTGGCAGCTTGTTGGGAGGTCATCGTCCAATCGTGCATGGTGGATGTGCCGGCAATAGTAATGGTGGGGGTTCCGGTTAACCTATAATTCTGTTGGGCCTGAACGGGGGTATGGAAAAATGCCAGTGCAAAGAGAACTGCAAACCGGGTTTTTTTTGTGATCATTTTCATGGCTTCGGGGTTCTTGTTGTTTGACAGTACAAGGTTAGGAAACCGGTTTAAGCCGGCACATGATTGTTGACCATGCACAAACATGATCTTCGTCATACAACTCAAGAGGCAGTAAAGCCCGCCCGGAGGCCACAGTTGGTCGCCTTCAAGGAGCTAACGCGATAAAATTTTCGCATTTAAATAGTATGCATGCCGAATATTTTTCTTTACCTTCGGCATCGTTTGAAACGGATGAAAAGAGAGGAAACGATAGATTATAATATAAAGGCAGCCTGGCACAGCATTGCCCGCATGTACAACCAACAGGCCTCGCGGTACAATGGTACCATGTCTATCGGTTTCGCATTGCTAACTATTCACAGCGATGAAGGCACACCAGCAACCAAGATTGGACCTCTGATGGGGTTGGAACCGCGCAGCCTGACTCGTTTGTTAAAATCGATGGAAGAAAAAGGGCTGATTTATAAGCAATCGGATAAGCAAGACAAGCGCTCGGTTAGAGTGTTTCTTACCAAAGAAGGAAAGAAGAAAAGGGAGTTTGCCCGCGAAACCGTACTTCGGTTTAATGATGCCGTGCGCGAAGAATTTCCGGCCAGCAAACTGAATGCATTTTTTGAGGTAGTGCAGGGGATAAACCAAATGATTGAGAAAAATAGTATTTATAAAGACATAGTAGTAACGGGTAGGCCCTAAGCAGTTCTGGACGACTTGTAATCGAACTGGCAAAAAAATAACCGATAGACATAAACAAGACTGGTAAAATGAATAGATCCATCCGCAAAGTAGCCGTTTTAGGTTCTGGCATTATGGGCTCGCGCATAGCGTGCCACTTCGCCAATATTGGTGTGCAAGTGTTATTGCTCGACATCGCACCTAACGAACTTACCGAAGAAGAAAAGAAGAAGGGCTTAACGCTCGACCATCCGGCCGTAAAAAACCGGATTGTGAATGCAGCCTTCGAGGCAACGCTTAAAGCCAATCCGGCCGCGTTGTTCAGCAAAAAATTCGCTTCGCGCATCACGTTAGGAAACTTTACTGATGATATGCCCAGGATTAAAACCTACGATTGGACCATAGAAGTGGTAGTAGAAAACCTGGACATAAAAAAGAAAGTTTATACCGAAGTAGAAAAGTACCGCACCCCGGGCACACTTATTACATCCAATACTTCGGGCATTCCCATTCACTTAATGGCCGAAGGTCGCAGCGAAGATTTTCAAAAGCATTTTGCCGGCACGCACTTCTTTAATCCGCCACGGTATCTTAAACTTTTAGAAATTATTCCTACTGCCAAAACCGATCCGGAGATAACCAGGTTCTTGCTTCATTATGGCGATCTCTTCCTCGGTAAAACTACCGTGTTATGCAAAGACACGCCTGCCTTTATTGGAAACCGCGTAGGCGTATGGGGCTTGCTGAAGGTAATAGATTCCATGCGTAAGTACGATCTTAACGTTGATGAAATTGATAAGCTTACCGGCCCGGTAATCGGAAGACCCAAGTCAGCTACGTTCAGAACGTCTGATGTGGTTGGCTTAGATACTTTGGTTAAAGTAGCGAACAACTTATATGCAGGGTTGCCCAACGATGAAGGTCGTGAAATGTTTAAGTTACCTGAAGCCGTAAACAAACTGGAACAAAACAAATGGTTGGGCGATAAAACCGGCCAGGGGTTTTATAAGAAATCGAAAAACGCCAAAGGCGAAACAGAAATTCTTACGCTCGATCTGAAAACGTTCGAGTATCAGCCGAAAGCCAAAGCAAAATTTGCTACACTCGAAACCACCAAGACCATCGACAACCTGAAAGATCGCTTTAAAGTATTGCTGGCCGGTAAAGACAAAGCCGGTGATTTCTATCGCGATATGTTTTTCGATTTGTTCAAGTATGTGAGCAACCGTATTCCGGAAATCAGCGATGAGCTTTTCCGCATTGATGATGCCGTGAGTGGCGGCTTTGGTTGGGAGCTCGGGCCGTTCGAAACCTGGGATGCCGTGGGTGTGGAAAAAAGCATTTCCTTAATGGAAGCAGCTGGTTACAAACCCAACCCCTGGGTGTACGATATGCTGGCAGGCGGCAACAAATCATTCTATAAAACCGAAGGCGGCATTAAAAAGTACTACGACATACCTTCTAAGTCGTACAAATCCATTCCGGGCAGAGAAAGTTTTATAATTCTGGAAAGCAAGAGCGAGAGCGTGGTATGGAAAAATGCCGAATCGAAAGTTACCGACATTGGCGATGGCGTGCTCAACTTCTCGTGGCACAGTAAGAGTTACACATTGGGCAGCAGCGTTATCGAAGGTATGAACAAAGCAATTGATCTTGCCGAAAAAGAGTACAAAGGTTTGGTGGTTGGGCATCAGGGTGCGGACTTCTCGCTGGGCGCGAATCTTGGATTGGTATTTATGTATGCCATCGAGCAGGATTATGACGAGATCGATTTCATGATTAAAGCATTTCAGAATTCTGTAATGCGTTTACGGTATTCTTCTATTCCTGTGGTGGTGGCTCCGCAAGGCAGAACTTTAGGTGGTGGTTGCGAGATGACGCTGCATGCCGATATCGCGCAAGCAGCAGCCGAAACGTATATTGGTTTAGTGGAGGTTGGCGTGGGTTTGATTCCCGGTGGTGGTGGAACCAAGGAATTTACCAAGCGGGTGAGCGATGCGTTACAGGAAGGTGATGTGGAATTGAATGCACTTCAAAATGCGTTTATGACCATCGCAACTGCAAAAGTGGCCACCTCTGCCGAAGAAGCACGCGAACTCGGCATTCTCAAAAAGCTCGATCGCGTAAGCATGAATAAGGACCGCCAGATAGCTGATGCGAAGCAAGCCGTGCTTGACCTTGTTGAGGCTGGCTATACCATGCCGCAACAAGCAAAGAACATTAAAGTGCAAGGCCGCACCGGCCAGGCGTTATTCCTTGCGGGATTACAAGGGATGTTAATGGGCCGTTATATTTCTGAGCACGATGCCAAAGTAGCCAGGTGGATTGCCAATGTAATGTGTGGTGGTGATCTCAGCTATCCGCAGGAAGTTACAGAACAATACCTGTTGGATCTTGAACGCGAGGCCTTTTTATCATTAACAGGCGAAAAGAAAACCTTGGAGCGAATTCAATCTATTTTGACAGGTGGGAAGCCATTGAGAAATTAGTATTTGAGTTGTCAGCCTAAGTCCAAAGTAAAAAGTCTTGAGTCGATAGTTGAGGGTAAAAGAAAAAGGATATGAATAATTATAAGGATTTGATCGTTTGGCAAAAGTCCATTGATTTGGCCGTTAAAATTTATGAGTCCACAAAAGAGTTTCCAAAAGAAGAGATGTATGGACTAACTTCTCAAGTACGGAGAAGTGCGGTTTCAATCGCATCAAATATTGCTGAAGGTGCTGGTAGAAATTCCAAAAAAGAATTCAATAACTTTTTAGGAATATCAAATGGATCATCCTGCGAATTGGATACTCAATTAATAATAGCAAACAAGGTTAATTTCTTAGATACACAGGCTCTTGAAAATATTCAAAGCGATATTTTAGAAATTCAGAAAATGAACTGGGCATTGCAAAAATCGTTGGAGATAACTATCGACTATTTACTAAGGACTATGTACTATTTACTAAGAACTAAATACTTAAGACTATGGACGCATACATCGTAGCAGGATTCAGAACCGGGGTGGGCAAAGCTAAAAAGGGAGGCTTTCGCTTTACACGGCCCGATGATTTGGCCGCAGAGGTAATCAAGCACCTGGTAAAATCAATTCCCGGATTGGAAAACAAAATGGTAGATGACCTGATTGTGGGCAATGCGGTACCCGAAGCAGACCAGGGCATGCAGATGGGCCGCATGATTTCGTTGCTTGCATTAGGCATTGATACTCCCGGTATGGTGGTAAACCGCTATTGCGGATCGGGTGTAGAAACTATCGCCATAGCAAGCCAACGCATACAAGCGGGGCAGGCTGATATAATAATTGCCGGTGGTACAGAGTCCATGTCGCTTGTACCGGTAATGGGTTTTAAAACAGCACTCAATTATACAATTGCAAAGAACACGCCCACGTACTATACCAGCATGGGCCTTACAGCCGAAGAAGTTTCAAAGCAGTTCAAAATTTCGCGCGAAGAGCAAGACCAGTTCTCCTACGAAAGTCATATGAAAGCTGCAGCCGCCTGGAAAGAAGGTAAGTTCAAAGATGAAGTTGTTCCCATCACTGTAAAGGAAACTTACGTGGATGAAAACATGAAAAAGAAAACGCGCGAGTTTGTGGTAGCAACCGATGAGGGCATTCGGGCCGATACTACCGTGGAGGGCTTAGCCAAACTGAAACCGGTGTTTGCGCTGGGCGGAAGTGTAACGGCTGGCAACTCCTCGCAAACATCGGATGGGGCCGCGTTTGTAGCGGTAATGAGCGAAAGGATGGTGAAGCAATTGAACCTGAAACCCATTGCCCGTATGGTAAGCTATGCTACAGCCGGTGTTGATCCGCGCATTATGGGTATTGGCCCGGTAGCGGCAATTCCAAAGGCACTAAAGATTGCCGGCCTCCAGCAAGATGACATCGATTTGTTTGAACTCAACGAAGCTTTTGCTGCACAATCGCTGGCGGTAGTAAAAGAGTTGGGTATTGATCGCACCAAATTAAATGTGAACGGTGGCGCTATTGCAGTGGGGCATCCGCTTGGTTCATCTGGTGCACGTTTATCGGTACAACTCTTTAACGAACTCCGCAGGCGCAACAAAAAGTACGGAATGGTTACCGCCTGTGTAGGTGGCGGACAAGGAGTGGCAGGGATTTATGAGATGATGAATTAAAAAGTCCATACTCGATAGTCCTGAGTCCATAGACTAGTAACGACCTAACTAAGGACTATGGACTTAATACTCAGGACTATAGACTCAATACTAAATACTAAGAACATGAACACAACAACAGCAACCAGGAGCGCAATTAAAGGCGGAGAATTTCTTATTCGCGAAACGCAGGCACACGAAGTTTTTATTCCGGAAGAGTTTACGGAAGAGCAAAAAATGATTGCACAAACGTGCAAGGATTTTTTGAAGCAAGAAATCCACACGCGACTGGATGAAATCGATTCGATGAAAAATCCTGAGCTGATGCCTCAGCTTTTAGATAAGGCCGGGGAATTGGGCTTGCTGGGCACCTCGGTGCCGCAAGAACTTGGTGGCTTTGGAATGGATTTTAATACTACCATGCTGGTAGCCGAAGTGTTGGGTGCAGGCCATTCATTTGCGGTAGCAATTTCGGCACACACGGGTATCGGAACTTTACCAATTCTGTATTATGGTAATGAAGCCCAAAAGAAAAAGTACATCCCAAATCTAGCCTCGGGCAAGTGGAAGGCTGCCTATTGTTTAACCGAACCCGATTCCGGCAGCGATGCCAACTCGGGCAAAACCAAAGCAGTGCTCAGTGCGGATAAAAAGCACTATGTTATCAACGGCCAGAAGATGTGGATTACCAATGGGGGCTTTGCCGATGTATATGTGGTGTTTGCCAAAATCGATAACGACAAGAATCTGAGCGCGTTTATTGTGGAGAAAGCGTTCGGAGGCATCACCATGAATGAAGAAGAAAAAAAGATGGGTATTAAGGGCTCTTCCACGCGGCAGATTTTCTTTAACGACTGTAAAGTACCCGTAGAGAATTTATTGAGTGAACGCGAGAACGGCTTTAAGATAGCAGTAAACATTTTGAACATTGGTCGCATTAAATTAGGTGTTGCCGCGGTGGGCGGATCGAAGGCTACGTTAAGTAAAGCCATTAACTACGCCAAAGAGCGGAAGCAGTTTGGTGTACCGCTGGCAACCTTTGGCGCCATACAGCACAAGATAGCCGATGTGGCCACTCATATTTTTGCTTCCGAGTCGGCACACTATCGCGCCAGCCAGAATATTGACGATGCCTACAATGCCTTTGTTGCCGCGGGCATGAATTCTGCGCAAGCACGATTGAAGGCACTGGAAGAATTTGCCATTGAGTGTGCCATTCTGAAAGTACACGGCTCGGAAGTATTGGATTATAGTGTGGATGAAGGCGTTCAGATTTATGGTGGCATGGGATTCTCGGCCGAAGGGCCAATGGATCGCGCTTATCGCGATGCGCGCATCAACAGAATTTTTGAAGGCACCAACGAGATCAACCGCTTGCTTACTATTGATATGCTGCTGAAGCGCGCCATGAAAGGTCATTTGGATTTAATGAATCCGGCTATGGCGGTGCAAAAAGAACTGATGTCGATACCTGACTTTGGTAGCGATGACGATACTGCGTTGTTCGCCAAAGAGAAAAAAGCCTTGCGTAATTTAAAAAAGGCCGGACTGATGGTTTCCGGTGCAGCGGTTCAGAAGTTTATGATGAAGCTTTCGGAAGAGCAGGAGATTTTGATGAACCTGGCCGATATGCTGATTGAAGGCTATGTAGCCGAATCGGTATTGTTGCGCGTAGAAAAGTTAATAAGCCTGCGGGGCGAAAAGGCCTGCGAGGCGGAAAAGGAAATGGCGATGATCTACTTACACCATGCGATTGATAAAGCGGCTGCTGCCGGCAAGAGCGCCATTACTTCTTTTGCCGAAGGCGATGAACAACGCCTGATGCTGATGGGCTTGAAACGCTTTACCAAAGTTGAACCCTACAATCTGAAAAATGCAAGGCGCAAAGTAGCGAAGGTGTTGATTGAAAAGGGCGAGTATTCGTTCTGAGCGTAGAACTCACCCCAACCCCTCTCCATAGGAGAGAGGCTTAGAGCGGAGTAAATGATTAAACCCGGAGTGTTCCGGGTTTTTTGTTTCTTAACGATACTGTTTGCGGTTGGGTAAAATGCTGCAGGGAGTTGCTAACTAACCCAGATTCTAAACTACATCAATTTATTTTTTTCCTTGTATCTTGTACGCATGAAGGTGATTAGAACTACACCCGAGAAAATCACAGAGCAACGGCAAAAACATTTTGAGTCGTTGAAACCAGAAGAGCGTCTTGCCATTTTAAGAACATGGATGCAACGTCTTGAAAAACCTGGATTCGATTATTCTTTTAAAGGGCTAAAGGTACGGGTCAAAAAAAGTGATGAGTTTATTTAGTCCATTCCATGAAAAGTTGGTTCGCACCCTCCTGAAAAATGGAGTAAACTTTGTAATCATCGGAGGTTTTGCTGCCATTTATTACGGTGTGAGTCGAGGTACAGGTGATCTTGATTTGTTGATTGAACCCTCAAGAGAAAACGGTCAGCGATTGTTGAACTCGTTTCAAGAACTCGGATTAGACAATGGTGACTTGCAACCAGAAGAATTTGAAAAGCCCTTATTTCTTGCTTTTGGTTTTGAACCTAACGCTGTTGATGTATTAACTTTTACCCCTGCCGTTAACTACAGGCAAGCCAGCGAGAGTTCTCAAACCTTTACTATTGGAAATGATCGGATTCCAATAATTGGAATTGATTTGTTAATCGAGAACAAAAGAAATCTTAACCGAACCGGCCCAAAAGGTTTGTTAGATGACTATGATGTTCAGGAATTGACGCGATTAAAAAAGAACTTGACTTAGTCCAACTTACAATTTCTCAAAATATCTCCCACTGGAGTTAATTCAAATACATATTTAATTGCTTGTTCTTTATTTCGGAACAAAAGGAACACATAGTGATTGTCCGCTATGTGCAAAGATGGGTATACAAAAAGTCTATCACTTTTTGACCTCTGAAAGTCCGTTATCTTAAGTCCTACGATATCTTTGAATTCAATTCTCTTTTCATTTCTTTTTACTCCCCTTATAGCGCTCTCGATTATAGTACCTAATTTTTCTTCTGGACTCAGGCAGAACTTGAATTTCCCTAATGTCGCATAAGAATTTTCTGTTTTATCTTTGAAGTCAAATGATGTTACATTTTTGAAGTCAGTCGCTAAAATATCAGAAACGAAAAAGTCAAATGTTATTTGTTCATAGTTTACAGACTCACTTTCAAAACTTGAAAGAGTGATAAGCCAAAACATGAGGAATATTGGGAATCGCTTTTTCATATCACATGAATATTGTTGTCCAACGTAAATTTTTTAACCTTATTGTCTCACCAATGCCTTCCAATAAGGCAAAATGAAACAACTTTCTGCACCTAGTTATTATTCATCCTTACTTACATTGACTAACTACACTACTCCAACTTCGCCTCCATACTAATATCCGTATTTAACAATTTTGAAATGGGGCAGTTGGCTTTGGCATCGGCTGCGCAAGCCTGAAATTTTTCGGCAGTAATGCCCGGCACTTTGGCAGTTAAATCTAAATGCGAGTTGGTAATGGCTCCGTTCTCGAATGTAATCGTGCACTTCACCGTCAGGTCATCGGCTGTAAAGCCGGCTTCGTTTAAAACAAAACTCAGCTTCATGGCAAAGCAACCGCTGTGTGCTGCGGCAATTAACTCTTCGGGGTTGGTGCCCACGCCTTCGGCAAAGCGCGAGTTAAACGAATATTGCGTGTTGCTCAACACGGTGCTGGCAGTAGATACTACGCCTTTTCCTTCTTTACCGGTTCCTTTCCAGTTAGCGGTGGCTGTGCGTTTCATAGCTTGTGGTATTTGGTTTATACCACAAGGTAGCGCATTAATTTGTGAGGGCCCGGTTTATTCAGTTCTTAAAATTTCGGCCGGGTTGGCTGAGGCGGTCTTTCTTGTTTGCGAGGCTATGGTAAACAACCCCAATGTTAACAACGCTATGGCTCCCAACAGAACATCTGTAAATCGCAGATCGGTTTGGTAATCGGGAATGCGTGTAAACACAAACTCATAAATTCCAATAGCCAAGGCAATGCCTACCAGAATGGCCCACCCCAATAGCTGCAGGTATTCTTTCGAAAGCAATACCATTATGCTGAAGGCCGAGGCCCCTAATACTTTGCGCACACTCATCTCTTTTAATTTAGTTTCAGCCGAAAACACAACCATGCCAAGCAGGCCGAGCACCGATACGGAAATAGCCAACAACCCCAGGAAGCCCGCAATCTTTACCAGGTTCTTATAAATTGAAAAAGATTCGTTCAGTTCGCTTTCAAAAAAGGCGGCCTCCAAGGGCTCCTTCCCGCCAACTGATTTCCATTTTGTTTCAATAGCCGAAAACAGTTCATACGGATTTTGGCTATCTACCAGCAAACTGGCGTAGGCAAACTGGTGCGGATCCATTCTGAAGATGAAATTGCCAATGGGCAGGTGCGGTGCGGTGTAGGTAAAGTTTTTCACCACACCCAAAATGGCCAACTCTTTTCCCTCCAACGAAACTATTTTAGAAGTAGCCTCATTCAAAGGTATTTTACTGTTAATTAAAAACTGTTCATTCACCAGCACAAATTGTTCGCGGCCGGTAAAGGCCGGAAAGTTTTGTCCATGCACTAATGTAAAACCAAAGTTGGGAACGAAATTTTCATCGACAAATAATTGTTGGGCCTGCACCGAGTCTGTGTCGGTGCGAACCCACAAGTAACTGGCAGCTAAACCCGGTAAAGCCGATGAAAGCGAAACGGATTTTACTGCCGCCAGCGTTGCGAATTCTGTTTTGAGTACTTCGCTTTGGGTTGAATGCAACTTTACGGTAACAATATTTTCTTTTTGAAAACCGAAATCGAAGTTAAGAACCGTATGGTACTGCCTGCCAAAAACAATAAGTGAGAGCATGAAGCAAAACGATAATGCAAATTGCAAAACGGTAAGCCCTTTGCGCAAAGTCATAGCCCGCCCACGCATGGTAGTTTTGTTTTTGAGGGCTTGTATGGGGTTAAGGCCGGCAAAATGCAAAGCTGGAAATACCCCGGCAAGCAGGCCGGTAAACAAAGCAAAGGTTAGAAAGAGCGTGGCCGTTTGGGTGGTAATACTTAAATCAAGGGTAGAGGCCTCTACCATCATGCTCTGAAACTCCGCACGGATGATTAGAAAAATTCCCCACGCCCCAATCAATGACAGGGCACTTATTAGAATGGTCTCTGTTAAAAACTGAGTAAAAATCTGAACCTTCATGCCGCCCAGCGTTTTACGCAGGCCAATTTCTTTGCACCGTTTTAATGCGCGGGCAATGGAAATGTTGGTGTAGTTAAAACAGGCGGGGAGAAGAATAAGTAAACAAATTACGCCAAACACAATGAACCCCGAGGTCTCCCATTTCGGCCCAATGCTGTTGCTATGCTCTGAAGTTACAATTTCTTGCAGCGGTTGTGATGCAAGGGCAACGTTAACCGGAAGATGGCCATACCGCGAGGCTGTTTGTTGCAGATAGTGATCCAGTTGCTTTTCGCTCGCAAGCGGATTGAGCAACACATATACGTAGTGGTTGCGATAGTTTGTCCACCCTTCTTCTTCTGTTACCTGTGGCGCAGGTAACGATGAATAGGAGGCGAGCGCCTCGAATTTAAAGTGCGTGTTTTTGGGATAGTCGCGCATAACTCCAGTAATTTCAAATGACCCCTGATCTTTGATGGGTAGGGTTTTGCCCAACACATCGGTGGTAGCAAATAATTTGTAGGCTGTGCTTTCGGTTAATACGATAGTGTTGGGCCTTGCGAGTGCTGAGGATGCCTGACCATGAAGCAGCGGAAAAGTAAAAACCGAAAGAAAATTGGAATCGGTATAATAGCCACGCACCACCATGTTTTCGCGTTCTAGTTCCACCTCACCGCCAAATGAGGCATAGATGCGCACCACTTCATCGGCTCCGGCAAATTCGTTTTTTAAAGTGTATGCCAACGTGGCGGGTGCCGAGGCGAGGTCGGTTGTTTCAATACCTTCAGTTCGCGAAGAGGTAATTGAATAGATGCGTGCTTTGTTTTCATGAAAGCTATCGTACGTACTCACATAGCTGTACATAGCAATAAGTAAAAGACTTACCGACATGCCTATGGCCAGTCCGGCTGCATTAAGTACTGTAAAGTATTTGTGTTGATACAAGCTTCGGGCTGCCACTTTCAGGTAGCTGGCAATCATCGCCACCGAAAAGGTGGAAACAGAAAAAGCACTCACTGCAGCCTTTTGTTTTCTTTTACGAAGCGTATAGGAGAACAGCAACGACAACACGCCTCTCCAATACAACCACTGCGCTACGCGGGGCGATTTTGTTTTTAAATGAATCAAAAACAATTCATCGAGGTCGCCCAGCAAATCATCTACAAAGGCGGGCCCGGCCACGCGTTCAAAAAGTTTTCGCGCAAGCTTGGGAGGCTGTTTCATTTCAAGGAAATTTTAATTTTTGAAAGCGACCATAATTCATCGCGCATGGTTTTAACTTCGGCCACAGCTCGTTTGCCGGCCTGCGTAACCTCATAAAAGCGCTTGCTGCGGCCACCCCGCTCGGGTGTGGCGCCACCCAGCCACGATTTTAAAAACCCCTTCTCTTCTAAACGGGTTATTGTAGAGTGCAGGGCCCCAATGCTAAGGCTGCGATTGCAACGGCTTTCCAAATCTTGCTGAATTGAAACGCCATAGGCTTCTGCACCCAGCATGGCCACCGTTAGCAGTACCAGTTCTTCCAGTTCACCCAAATATGTTTTCATCGTGTGTTGTTTTTGTTGGAGATCATATTTGGCCATCTCGTGCTCAAGAGTACAAAAGGCCAAATGATCGTTCCTAAAAAATCCAGGATATGCAACTTAACGAACGAAGCGATTATTTGTTTCTATTTTTCAGAAGAAATTCCTGCAGTTCTGCTAATACTTTTAAAAAAGTATTTTTGATTTCATTTTTACCAAACCCGTTCAGCCTCGTATCATCCCCGAACACAGGAATGCACCTACCCGAACCGGAGACTATTAAGAAAGCAGCTGCAGGCAATCGCGTGGCGTTTCGTCATCTGGTAGAATTAAATCAGCGGTTTGTGTATGCGGTTGCGGTTCGGGTACTCAACAATCCACACGATGCAGAAGACGCCACCCAGGAAACGTTTATCCGGCTTTGGAAAAATCTGAATCGCTATAAAGCAGAAATAAAATTAACCACCTGGCTGTACCGCATGGTTACCAACATTTGTCTTGATATGCTAAAATCGGCACACCATAAACGAAACCGGGTAACTACCGACCTTGAAAACAAGCCGGCCATTATAGCACAGGCAAGCGATCAATCGCTACAACAAATTGATTTTATGGAGGCTGTAGAAAAAGCGGCCGCTCAGTTGCCTCCGGTTCAAAAAATCGTTTTTGTGTTGCGCGATTTGCAGGGGCTTTCGCCTGAGGAGGTTTCGGAGATTTTAGAGACCACCGAAGAGAAGATTAAAAGCAGCCTGTACCATGCCCGGGTTGCCATTGGTGCTTACCTGAAGCAACACTACCAAACTGAAATGTTGTACGAACTATGAATTGCACGGAAGTAAAGAATTATCTTAATAAGCTGAGTGAACTAACTCCTGAGCAGGAACGCATGGTGGCGGAGCATGGTGCTGGTTGCGCGCACTGTCGTGAAGACTTTGAGTTGATCCGGTTGCAGCAGCGTTTTGTTAAGGCAGCAAAGGCAAATTCAGCAGAGCCGGTACATGCAGCCGCGCTTACGCAAAAAATCATGCAGGCACTCCCCCAGCGTATTCAAACAGAACGGGCCATCTTCATTCCTTTGCGGATTACATTTGGAGTAAGCGTTTTTTTAATTCTGTTCTTTCTGGGTTGGGAGTTTATGCGCACCCCTGAAATTACGAAAGCTGCTGTGACAAACGGACCACAGCTTCATTCATCGATCTATATTACTAACCCCTTACAACGCGAAGCCAAGGCGTTGGGCCTGGTGGCGCGCATTAAAACCCAAAGCTATGAGCTCAACTAAAATTTTATTATTGTTATGTGCCTTTACCACCATGCTGATGTCGTGTGAGCACCGGGTAACTATGGAAACCACGGTGCATGCCGATGGACAACTGGATAAACAGATTTTTCTTGAAGTTGAGAAGAAGCAAAAAAAAGTAAAAGAGTCTTTTATTCACTTTGTAGATAGCGCGCATCTGGCCGACTGGCAAGTTATTGATAGCACACAACTACCGCCTTACCTAAAACCTAAAGAGGGGAAAAAGTACGTGGGCTATCGTAAACATTTTGAATCAGCGGAAGCGGCCAATGAACATCTTGCCTTGCCCAACGATAGTTTGTTTCGGGTAACGAGTTCGTTCAAAAAGAAATTCAGATGGTTTTTTACTTACATCGCATATTCCGATACGTATCATGCTATTAATCGGCTAAGCCTGTCCCGTAAAGATTTTTTTACATCCGAAGACTTTCAATTTATTGAACGCTTACCGGCCGAAGGTAAGCACATTAGTCCGGCCGATAGTTTGTACCTGAAATTGCTGAACGAGAAAATTACCGATCATTATGGCAACCGGGCATTCTTTGAAGAATATTTTAACCTTTTGCTTGGGGAGGTTCGCCAATTGCCAGACGATGCATGGCAGGAGAAACTGAAGACCGGAAAAGAAAGTCTTTACCGAAAGGTGGTATCGGATAAAAATTTGCCCGACAACTTTTTACAGCTCTATGCCGATTCTTTGAACATCCCGGTAAAACTCACCAATCCGCAATTTGTAGCCGATCAGAAACGGTTAGAAAATAAAATCAATTTTATTACAACAGCCTACGATGGGAAATACCGCCATACCCTGCACATGCCGGGGCCCATTGTTAGTACCAATGCAGATTCCGTTGCTGGTAACTCCGCCTATTGGGCGCCTCCGGCAATCAAATTTTTACTCACCAACTACGAAATGAAAGCCGAATCGAGAAAAATAAATTACTGGGCATTTGCAATTACTTTGCTGGTAATGGGCGCTGCAGGTTGGTTGTTGAGAAAGCGGGAGTAAGATCCCGCAAAGGCAGGCGCAACTCAGTTAAACAAGTAGTAATCATCTTCGTTGCCGTTTATTACGGCCAGCAACGAGTCAATTACATTTTCATCCTTAATAACATAATCACGCACCCCACGCTGAATAAAGTTTAGTACCATATTGCCATCTTCCAGTGAGCTGAGCATGATTACTTTATTCTCTTCTTTTAGCCGGGGTTTTAATTGCTCGTACAAATCGATACCACTAATACCGGGCAGCTTATAATCAATTATCAGCACATCGGGCAGGGTCTTTTGCAGGGCCGGCAGGCTTTCTTCGGCCGAATGAAAAACCGAGAACACGCGACCTTCCGAGCTAAGCGATTTCTTCACAAACTCAGCATAAATAACATCGTCTTCAACCAGGTAAATCGTCATGGGGCTTACCGAAAAGTGCACGCAATATACTAAGCGAAGTTCATTGGCGGAAACGCAAAAACCCACTGTTGCACGCCATTATCAGGCTCTTATTTGCCATTCATTTTAAAGAGTTTTGGTTAAAAGGGCCAATCCCCCTACCTTCCTGATTACTATTAAACTCTATATGAAGCACTTCTTTATCGCCATACTTATTGTGCTTGCGGTTAGCTGCAAGCAATCGCAACCCGCGGGGCCGGTGTTTAGTATTTCGTTTACATCGCAACTAAGCGAGGCTGCTCAAGACGGGCGTTTGCTCCTTTTGCTGGCCAATAACAATAAATCCGAACCACGCTTTCAGATAAACGATGGGCTGGGCACGCAACTGATTTTTGGATTAGATGTGGAGGGCCTGCAGCCTGGTGAAGAAATACAGCTTACCGCAGAAAATACTTTTGGGTTTCCGGTTCGCTCATTACGCGATATCCCGGCAGGCGAATATTATGTGCAGGCGCTGATTAACCGCTACGAAACCTTTCAACTAAAAACCGGCCACACAGTAAAACTTCCACCCGATCAGGGCGAAGGCCAGCAATGGAACCGCAAGCCGGGTAATTTTTACAGCAACCCGGTTAAAGTGCAGGTAGATTCAAAACAAACCCAGCGAATTAAAGTGGTGATAGATCAAAAAATTGCACCGCTAAAAGAACCCGAAAACACCAAGTACATAAAACATGTTAAAATACAGAGTAAACTCTTAACCGAATTTTGGGGGCGCCCCATGTACCTGGGTGCTCACGTGCTGGTGCCCGAAGGATTTGACGAACATCCGGAAGCAAAATACCCCCTCATGATTTACCATGGCCACTTCCCCAGCGACTTTGGTGGCTTTAGTACCGAGCCCCCTCCGGCCGATATGGATACCACAGATTTTACCGCCCGCTTTGGCATTTACGGTTACAACAAGTTTCAGCAACAGGAAGCCTATAATTTTTATAAGCAATGGACGGGCAAGAACTTTCCCCGCTTTTTGGTTATAGAAGTACAACACGCCAACCCGTACTACGATGATTCGTATGCGGTTAACTCAGCCAACCTGGGCCCATACGGAGATGCCATTATGAAAGAGCTGGTACCCGAAATTGAAAAACAATTCAGAGGTATTGGCGAAGGCTGGGCGCGATTTACCTATGGCGGCTCTACCGGAGGCTGGGAGGCCCTGGCTGTGCAAATGTTTTATCCCGATGATTTTAACGGCTGCTTTGCCGCATGTCCTGATCCAATAGACTTTAGAGCGTATTGCCTGGTAGATATTTACAAAGACAAAAATGCCTATTGGTACGAAAGTGATTTTAAAAAACTTCCGCGCCCGGCTCATCGCAATTTCCTGGGGCAAATTCAAAACACAATGGAAGAAACCAATCATTTTGAATTGGCGCTTGGCACCAAATCGCGCAGCGGCCAGCAGTGGGATATTTGGGAGGCGGTTTACTCACCGCAAGGCGAGGATGGCTATCCGAAAAGAATTTTTAACAAAGAAACCGGTGAGATTGATGCTACAGTAGCAGCATACTGGAAGGAAAATTACGATCTGCGTTACATACTGGAGCGTGATTGGAAAACATTAGGCCCAAAACTGGAAGGCAAGATTCATATTTACTGTGGTGATATGGATAATTACTATTTGAATAATGCCGTGTACCTGATGGAAGACTTTTTAAAGAAAACCCAAAATCCGTTTTACAAAGGCGAAGTAGATTATGGTGATAGAGCCGAGCATTGCTGGAATGGCGATCATGAAAATCCTAATTATGTATCGCGGTTGCGGTACAATACCATGTATTTACCTAAAATTTTAAAGCGAATTTCGGAAAGCGCACCCAAAGGTGCGGATACAAAAAGCTGGCGGTATTAATTTTTCAAACGAGCGAAATTATTTGTTCCGGTAGTTGACTTCCCATTGGCATGAATTTCTTGCCCCCAACAGACAAGGCATCGCAAATAACCTCATAGCCATTTGCAATCTGGTGAAGTATTCGGTAGAGCAGTATGATTGGCGCCACTTATTTTTTTAGTTTGCGTTGGAAGGCTGGGACTCAGCTTTATTTTCATTGAAATCCGATCAAACTATGAGAGAGAACTTTTTCAAGCAAACCATTGCCATCCGCAAAGGCGAATCTCAACTGCCCCCTGTCTTAGAGGTGATTTTTCAAAGGATGCGCGAAAGCTACTCCATCAATCCAATCAATGTAGCCTTTGAAACGAGGGGAACGCTCTATTCGCAAAGCATTACCATAGCTTTTGTAACGAAGGCAGAGCAAGATAAAGCGTGGCCTTATGCAGAGGCCATACAGAGTTACTTCTTCGATGAAATCTTTAAGACAGAAAACCGAACAGTGCTTGAACCGTATGGAGAAATTTTAACTTTACGACAGAAAAGAATACCGGAAGCCACATTTTCTTTCGTATCCCTCGAAGAGGCTGCGCTTTTAAACGCAATAGCGCAACTTGGAAAAGGATATGAGTCCCTAGTGACCCGCTATCCCAATTTGCTCTGGAAGGTACGCTATGCCGAAGGCCGTTTTATTATTTTCTTTTTTACCGAGCAACAGCAGAAAGAGTCAGGTGAAAACGGGACAACTGAAAAAATCATGGATGAACTTATTCAACTCTTAAAGCAACACGATGAACTGACTTTAATTGACCTCAAGCTGCTTCTTAATTCACAGAAAATTATAAGTGACAGTAAAGAAAACTACGATACGAACTTTGGTGGTGCCGATTGGATATACTTTCGATGATGACAATTCAACTGGAAAGAATCAAACGAAAACTGGAACTTGCCAAAGCAAGTGATCCGGAATTGAAGATTTTTGGCGCCCATGAACACCGCTACGCGTTTCATGCTCCTGCTACGGTCGAAGAAGTAAAGCAGTTTGAAAATACGCAGAGCATAAAGCTGCCTGAAGAATATTCGACTTTTATCACTCACATCGGTAATGGCGGTCCTGGCCACTTTGGCGGGGCGGGCCCGTACTATGGTCTTTATCCTTTAGGAGAGTTCCATTATATGATTGGCTGCAATGGCCTTCTTGCATCGCCCGGCATTATCACCAGCCGCCTTACCGAATCTGCCTGGAAAGAACAAGCTGAACTCTTTCATGACTATGAATTTGGAGAAAGCACGGAACTTGATCGAAAGTATGATGAACTCTTTCAAGGCCTTCTGCCCATCGGTACCCAGGGCTGTAACTTTCAAACCATGTTGGCGCTCCACGGGCCTGATAAAGGTAGGGTGGTGAGTATCGATCAGGACTTGCAAATGCCCATATTCGCGGCCGAGTTCACATTTTTGGATTGGTACGAGGCATGGCTGGACAGATCGTTAGCCAGATCAACCAGATAGTTAATATTGCTTTTAAAAACTACTTCAATTGTTTCAAATACAATTGGATTGTATTCTCTAACCCAAAGTATAGCGCATCACAAATCAACGCGTGGCCAATGGAAACCTCATTGAGCAGGGGAATAGAATCGTGGAGGTATTTTAAATTATTCAGATCCAGATCGTGGCCGGCATTTAAACCTAACCCCATGGCGTGCGCAGCGTGGGCAGCTTCTAAGTAAGGTTTAATAGCGGCTGCTTTGTTTTGATGATAGTGCGAAGCATAGGGCTCGGTGTAAAGTTCTACGCGGTCGGCACCTACGGCTTTTGCTCCCTCTACCATAGCGGGTATCGGATCTACAAAAACAGAAACGCGAACCCCGTAACTTTTAATAGAAGTAACAATCTCTGTTAAAAATGCTTTGTTGGCAAGCGTGTTCCAGCCGGCATTGGATGTTATCGCATCGGGCCCATCGGGCACCAGTGTAGCTTGTGCCGGTTTTGTGGCACGAATCAGTTTCAGGTAACGTTCATCGGGGTAACCCTCAATGTTAAACTCCGTTGTTACTACTTTCTTTAATTCAAGCACATCATTATAGCGAATGTGGCGCTCGTCCGGTCGGGGATGCACCGTTATACCTTGCGCACCAAAGCGCTCGCAATCCAGGGCAACTTTTATAACATCGGGGTTGTTACCACCACGGGCATTGCGCAGGGTGGCTATCTTATTAATGTTTACAGAAAGGCGGGTCATCTTTAGTAGGCAATCAGATTTTTATCTTCTAAAAGTAGCCGTAATTTTACATCAAATTTAAAACGATTTATTCTTATGAGTTTAAAGCAACAAATCGACAATGATATCAAAGCCGCCATGCTGGCTAAAAATAAAGAAGAGCTAACCGCATTGCGCTCAGTTAAGTCGTTAATTCTGCTGGCCGAAACAGACAAAGGAAGTTCGGGCGAAATAAGTTCGGATGTAGAAGCAAAGTTGCTGATGAAGGCAGCCAAGCAACGAAAAGAATCGGCCGAGATTTTTCAAAAGGAGGGCCGCACCGATCTGGCACAAAGGGAATTATTTGAACTGGAAGTGATAAACCGTTACTTGCCAAAGCAACTTACCGAAGAAGAACTAATAACCGAACTTAAAAAAGTGATAGCCCAACTTGGTGCAACCGGGCCACAGGATATGGGCAAAGTGATGGGGGCCGCCACGAAACAGTTGGCAGGCAAAGCCGATGGCAAAATGATTTCGGAACTTGTTAAAAAGCTGCTAGCCAATTGAACAAGGCCGATGTGGTAATACTGCTTATAGTGGCAGTAGGCGCCTACCTGGGATACAAGCGGGGCTTTCTGCAGGAATTGTTTTTTCTGTTGGCGCTGGTAGCCGGGGTTTTGGTAGGATTTAAATTAATGGGTTGGGGTGTAGAGGTGCTTGCACACAAGTTCAATGCCGACACCAAAGTGCTACCCTACATTTCCTTTCTGTTAATTTTTATACTCGTGTTGCTGCTGGTAATGTTTATTGGTAACAGAATTAAAAATTCGTTAGATAAAACTTTTTTAGGAAGAGTAGATGCAATGGCGGGAATGCTCCTGGGTGTGCTTAAATATACCTTTGGTATGAGTGTCCTCATCTGGATTATAGAATCGTTTGGCTGGAGTTGGCTTGAAACCCAGGCACAAGGCTCGGCACTGTATGCCGTGGTAGCTCGTGTAGCGCCCGGGGCCGCTTCCTTTTTCGGAGATTTTTTGCCATTTTTCAAAGAAACCTTCCGGCAATTCTAAGGATCGTATTTTTTTAGTTATTTATCGGGCAAAATAAGCGTACACATGGCATTAGTAGTTAAAGAGCAGAATGATTTTAAGTATGTAGATGAAGGCGCAGGCCAGGTGCTCATGTTGCTGCATGGTTTGTTTGGCGCCCTAAGCAATTGGGAGGGTGTAGTAAATCATTACAAAAAGCACTTCAGGGTTATAATACCCATGTTACCCATTTACGAAATGCCCATTAAGGAAGCCGGGCTGGTGGGCTTGCGCGAATTTACCGAACGCTTTGTGGCTACAATGCAGTTGCATAATATGATTATCATGGGCAACTCGCTCGGTGGCCATGTAGGTATTTTATATACACTCGCAAACCCCGACAAAGTTTCAAAACTGGTGCTTACCGGCAGTTCGGGGTTGTTCGAAAATACCATGGGTGGTTCTTACCCGCGCAGAGGAAGTTACGACTACGTGCGCGAGCGGGTAGCCTATACATTTTACGATCCTACGGTAGCTTCTAAAGAACTGGTTGACGAAGTGTTTGAAACAACCAAGAGCATCCCTAAATGCATGCGCATCGTAGCCATTGCAAAATCGGCACAACGAAATAATCTTGCACTGGAACTGCCCAATATAAAAGTGCCTACGTTATTGGTGTGGGGGCTAAACGACACCATAACCCCACCGCTGGTAGGCTACGAGTTTAACCGGCTTATTCCAAACTCTGAATTGAAATTTATAGATAAGTGTTGCCATGCACCCATGATGGAACACCCCGATAAATTCAATCAACTGGTAGAAGAATTTTTAGTACACAGAAATTAAGGGCATGGTCGCAGAAGAGATAATTAACCACATGATTCCACCGCTTAAAACAAGCGATGATGCGCACAAAGCTATTGTGTGGATGGAAGAGTTTAGATGCACGCACCTACCCATTGTGGAAGATGGCGAGTTGCTGGGCTTTATCTCAGAAGAAATTATTCTGGAGTCGAACGAAATAGATAAACCGCTGGCGGGATTTAACCTGGTGGGCAAAAGTTGCCGGGTACAACTAACGGCTCACTTTTACGACATATTAAAAGTGGCGGGCGATCATAAACTGCAAATGGTGGCTGTTGTAAACGAGGCGAACAAGTATGCCGGAGTAATTACCGTGCAGGACATTATGGTCTCGTTTGCACAAACCGCATCGGTGCAAATGCCGGGCGGCATTTTGGTTCTATCGATGGATCTGATCGATTACTCGCTTGCCGAAATAAGCCGCTATGTAGAAGAAAACAATGCCAAGATCATCAGCAGCATGATGGTGGAAGACCCGATGGACAAGGGCAAAATAAAACTTACCTTAAAGATTAACCGCATAGAACTTAACCGCATTGTAGCCACGTTAGAACGTTTTGGGTATCGCATCATTGGGCGCTACAACGAAACCCAAATGGATACAGGCGAGAAAGACAAAATCGAGATGCTGCTTCGATACTTAGACATTTAAACAAGCACCATGCGCATAGCCTTGCACGGTAAAGACACACACGAGAAGTCCTCGCGGCTAATCGAGCAGATTCTGGATCAGTTAATTCTGCGCAAGGCCGAAATCTGGATGTCAGAAAAATTTGAAAAACTTGTTAAGCCGGCCCTGCTCAATGAGTTGAAGTATAAAACATTTCAACTGGGCGATAGCCTGCGCAGCACCGATTGCTTTTTCTCTCTGGGGGGCGATGGCACCATGTTGGAGTCCGTAACTTATGTGGGTAAAGCCGAAGTTCCGATTTTGGGTATCAACACCGGGCGGCTGGGGTTTCTTGCTACCACCAACCGCGAAGACGTAGAAAACGCCTTCGATGCAATTTTTGCCGGCAACTATGCAATTGAAAAGCGCACACTTTTAAAACTGGTGTCTTCAACCAAACTGTTTGAGCCGCGTAACTTTGCTCTCAACGACATCACCATCATGAAGAAGGATACCTCTTCTATGATTACCGTGCATGTTAAAGTAGATGGCGAGCCGCTCAACAGCTATTGGGCCGATGGAATCATTATCTCAACGCCAACAGGTTCTACCGGCTACTCGCTAAGCTGCGGTGGCCCGTTGGTTTATCCTAAATCCGAAAGTTTTATTATAACAGCCGTTAGCCCCCATAACCTGGGCACACGGCCAATTGTTATTTCCGATAAGTCCGAAATTGGCGTAGAGATAGAAGGCCGAAGTAAAAAGTACCTTATTTCGCTCGACTCGCGCTTTGAAACCGTGGACGAAACCGTGAAGCTGAAAATTAAGCGCGAGCGGTTTTTGGTAAAACTCATTCAACTGCCCGGGCAGCATTTCTTCGATACCCTGCGTCAAAAACTCAATTGGGGGTTAGACATCCGAAATTGAAAAGAGGTTCTCATTAAGGTTCTCAACTATTTTTTTAAGTTTGTAGCTGGCAAAATTGTCAGTTCTTAGAAATGCCGCTAAAGTTGCTACGTAAAGCCGTAGTGGTATTGCTACTGAATGTAAAGCGAAATAACGAACAGATGAAAAAGTTACTTTTTTGGGGGATTTGCTTAATCCTTATACTTGCGCTGGTGCCTGAAGCAGATGCGCAATTAAATCGTAAATCGATAAAGAAAAACAATAAGCGCATAGCCAGTTACCGAGGCAAAAAAGGCGGCTTCGGCAACAAGGTATATAATGCAGTTGGTGTTTCTGTTAGCGCCCTCAACTACTATGGCGACATTGCACCGCGCCCGCAGCGTGTAAGCACCGATATTTCATTTACCCGCCCCGCGTTGGGCTTATCACTCACCCACCGGTTTGGACCGCGCTATTCATTAATGGGCCAGTTTATGTATGGAACCTTACGGGGATCGGATGTGGAATCAGCCAACAAGGGCGATGTTGAAAATGGTATGTTCCGCTATCAGCGCAATCTTTCATTTCGCAACAGAATTAAAGAACTATCGGTAACAGCTTATTTCGATTTGTTTGAAAATGATGCTACGTATATCAGTCGTGTAAAATGGACTCCCTATTTGTACGCGGGGGCAGCCGTATTTCACCACAACCCGCAAGCACAAGCACCCGCTACCGGTTTAAATGGCGAGAGCCTCGGTGTTTCCCCAGGAACGTGGGTTAACCTTCGGCCTCTTGGTACCGAAGGACAATACGCTAACCTTGATCCTTCCGATGCAAACTATGGAATTAAACCTTATAGCAATTTTCAGTTCGCCATTCCGTTTGGTATAGGAGCACGCTTTAGAATAAACGAAGTAATGGACTTGTGGGCAGACATTGGATTCCGATACACTTTTACCGACTACCTGGACGATGTTAGCAAGAATTATGTTGACCTGGGTGTTTTTGAAAATAACAACCTGGCGCGGGCAATGTCGTATCGCAGTGGCGAATTGCCCGCCAGCGATGTGCCGGCAAGTATCGCATACGTGGCCCGCAATGGAGCAACCTACTCAACCATTCCAGGGTATGGGCGCGAGCATCCAGATAATATGCGAGGTTCTAAAAACGACAAAGATGTGTACATGGTAACCACTATCCGCTTAACCTATATATTGGGCGCCACCATGCACAAAGCAAAATTCAGATAATAATTAATGCACGTAAGAAAGGCTATTGCGCTGGTGGGAATAGCTTGGTGTGTAGGCCTGCACCCCGGGCATGCACAAAGTATGTTAGGGCAACGGGCCGAAGTGGGCTTTGGCGTTGGCACCTTTACCTACACAGGCGATTTATCGCGTACCTATAACCTTGCTTTTTCAAAACCCGCTGCAACAGTTTTTTACCGATCCAACATCAGCACGGTAATCAGTTTCAGAACGGCAATTACCGGTGGAAAAATTGGCGCCAGCGACACCCGCAAACCAATTGACCCATTTGCAGCAACACGGGCTGTTTCCTTCAACCTGTTTTTGCTCGAAGGCTCGGGCACATTCGAATATCATTTTTTGAACTGGCGCGACAACAAACGCAGGCTACGCTTTACACCCTATTTATTTGCCGGTGCCGCTTTGTTTGGCATCTCGGGGGTGCAACAAAAAACGGCCGAGTACAGCAACATTCAAATGGCCATACCCTTTGGGGGTGGTATGAAGTATGTGCTTAACCCGAAATACTACGTGGCATTTGAATTTGGGATTCGCAAAACCTTTTTCGATTACCTCGATAATATTTCGGATGGCGACCTGCAGTACAAGAATTACCAGTACGGCAACCGGTACGATACCGACAACTATTTTTTTGCCGGCTTTACCCTTACGTACACCTTTTACGACATACCCTGCCCCAGCAGTCCGTATAGATAGCGGAAGCCCCATTCAACTTTTCCAAGCCAGCCTACATCTTACAGCACCTGGCCGCATACAATAGGAAGAAGTTTGGAAAAAAACCTATTTTTGCCGCCTTGTGGCTTCAATAAAGGAAAATATAGACTTCAATAATCTGCCGCGGCACATAGCCGTTATCATGGACGGTAACGGCAGATGGGCTAAACGCAAGGGAGCAGCCCGTATTTTCGGCCATCGCAATGCCATACAAGCTGTAAAAGATGTTACCGAAGGTTGTGGTGAGTTGGGGATAAAATATTTAACCCTTTATGCCTTTAGTACCGAAAACTGGGGCCGGCCAAAAGAAGAAGTAGATGGCTTAATGGAATTGTTGGTGAATACACTGAAAAAGGAAATTAATACACTGCACGAAAACCAGGTGAAGTTGCACACCATTGGGGACGTAAGCCATTTACCCAAGGATTGCCAGGATAACCTGGCCGAAGCCATTGCCGCTACGCAACACAACAGCGGGCTGGTGCTTCAGTTAGCTCTAAATTACAGTGGCCGGTGGGAGATTGTAGAGGCAGCCCGAAAGCTGGCCGAAGAGGCACGCGCTGGCCTTATTAAACCAGAAGAAATAGACGAAACATATTTTTCGGCACACCTTAAAACGGCAAGCATTCCCGATCCGGAGCTGTTGATTCGCACCAGCGGAGAATTGCGTGTAAGTAATTTTTTATTGTGGCAAATAGCCTATACCGAAATAGTAATAACCCCAACTCTTTGGCCTGACTTCCGCAAAGAAGACTTGTACGAAGCAATTTGCGTTTACCAAAAGCGCGAACGAAGATTTGGCAAAGTGCTGAACCCAACCGCCTGATACCCTCCATGAAGAGAATTTTATTATGTGTTGTTGTTTTGTGTTTATGGATTGGCCATGAGGCACAGGCTCAGTTTAGAGGCCGAACCCAAACGGCTCCTGCCCTTACAGAGCAAACTTTAAATTATGCAGCCCCGCAAGAATACACCATTGCCGGCATTGAAGTTACGGGCTTAAGCCTGCTGGATAAAAATGCGATGGTGTCGTTAACCGGATTAAAAGTAGGTGACAAAATAAAAATTCCGGGCGATGGAATCTCCAATGCCATTCGCAAATTGTGGAAGCACGGCTTGATTGGCGATGCTTCTATATCGGTTCAAAAAATAGAAGACACCCAGGTTTATTTGCTTATTGAATTAACGGAACGCCCCCGCCTAAACGATTTCTATTTTACAGGAATAAGCAAGGGCCGCCAATCTTCACTTAAAGACGATCTGAAACTGATCCGCGGGAAAATTGTAAACGATGCAATGATTCGCAACACCGAAATTTCGGTAAAGAAACACTTTGTGAAGAAGGGCTTCTTAAATACCGTAGTGAAAGTAATACCGGTAACCGATACCCTCGTGCGCGGTAATGTGCGCTTGCGTATTGATGTGGACTTAAAATCGAAAGTAAAAATAAACGCCATCAATATAGAGGGAAATCATGATGTATCGGCCAGTAAACTTAAACACAAACTAAAGAAAACACACGAGCGCCCCCGCATGTCGCTGCACCGGGCATTGCTGGCAGAGGTGTTTACATTTAGTCCGCGCAAAATAAAACACGCGTTAGACTCCAGCCGCAACCTTACCACCCGCGATGTAAAAGAGTTCTTCAACCGCCATGTTAAACTAAATGTTTTTGCAGGCTCAAAATTTATCCGATCTGAGTTTGACGAAGACAAAGACAAACTGATCTCCTACTATAATTCTTTAGGCTACCGCGATGCGGAAGTTCTATCGGACACCGTGACGAATTACGATAAGAAGAACATCAACGTAAACATTAAAGTGTACGAGGGGCGTAAGTATTATTTTCGCAACATTACCTGGGTAGGAAATTATGTGCACAGCACCAACACGCTCAATAAAATCCTCGACATTAACAAGGGCGATGTGTACAACAAAGAGTTGATCGAAAAGAAGACAACCTTTAACCCCAAAGGGGCCGACATCAGCGGGTTGTACATGGATGACGGATACCTGTTCTTTTCGGTACGCCCGATAGAAGTAGCCGTAGTGGGCGACTCGATTGATGTGGAAATGCGCATTCACGAAGGCGACCAGGCCACCATCGATGAGGTAATTATAAGCGGTAACGAACGCACCAACGATCATGTTATCCGCAGAGAACTCAGCACCATTCCCGGGCAAAAGTTCAGGCGCTCAGACCTTATCCGCACGCAACAAATGCTTTCGCAAATGGGTTACTTTAACCCGCAAAAGATCGATCAGGATATTCGTCCCAATCCGGCCAACGGAACAGTGGATATAGAATGGAAGGTGGAGGAGCAATCGAACGACCAGGTGGAGCTATCGGGCGGTTGGGGTGGTTTTTACGGCTTTGTGGGTACAGTAGGGCTCTCCTTCAATAATTTTTCAATACGCAACGTGCCCCATCTTAAAAAGTGGCGGCCGCTGCCGGTAGGTGATGGCCAGCGGTTGTCGTTGCGCGCTCAGGCCAATGGCCGCTCGTTTCAAAGCTATAGCTTATCGTTTACCGAACCGTGGCTGGGCGGTCGCAGGCCCAACTCATTAACAGTAAGTTTAAACCACTCTGTTTCGCGGTTGGCCAACGCCCGCTTTGAGTTTACAGACGACACCTCGCTAAAACAAAGCGGAATTACCGTTGGCTTTGGCCGCAGGTTAGAGTGGCCCGATAACTACTTCTCTCTTACTCACTCGCTGTCGTACCTGATCTATAATTACAAAAACTATTTCGGTACCAGTATTCTTCCGGCCGAAGGGCGCACCAACGAAATCATGTTTAACACTACGCTCTCGCGCAACAGCATCGATAATCCCATGTACCCTTCTTCCGGGTCAACCATTTCGTTGGCAGTTAACCTTACACCTCCGTATTCGCAATGGCGCGATAAATCGTACTACACCGATATTAACCAACGCTACAAATGGACCGAGTTACACAAGTGGATGTTGGATGCCAAGTTTTATTTGAAACTAATTGGCAGTCAGAAACCCGATGGCCGCAGCCTGGTATTAGAAACCAAAGCCCACTTTGGATTTATTGGTACCTACGACAAGAGCCTGGGTCCAGGCCCCTTCCAACGTTTTTTGGTGGGTGGCGATGGGTTGGCCGGTGGGTTTAACTCCTTTGTGCTGGGGCAGGATATTATCGGCTTAAGAGGCTACACCAACAACTCGGTAACACCACCGCTGTATGCACTGCGGGGCACCCAACAGTTAAACAGCATTGAGGGTGGTATTGTGTACAATAAATTTGGAATGGAGTTGCGCTACCCGGTAACAACCGGGCAATCGGCCACTATTTATGGTTTCTTGTTTACAGAGGCGGGTAACAACTGGAACAATTACCGGGATTTTAATCCGTTTAACCTGTATAAATCGGCCGGGGTTGGAGCGCGAATCTTCATGCCGGCTTTCGGGTTAATAGGTCTTAACTGGGCTTACGGATTCGATCGCCTGCCGGGAGCTACCGATAAGAGTGGCTCGCAGTTCCACTTTACCATTGGCCAGCAAATCAGATAAAAATGCGGTTTTTAACAACATCGGCTTTTGTTCTGCTTTTCGGCCTGAATTTTGTCCAGGCACAGAAGTTCGGATATTTTGATTCGGAATATGTACTAAGCAAATTGCCGGAGTACAGCAAAGCCCAGGGCGAAATAGACCAGCTTTCGGCTGCATGGCAAAAGGAAGTAGAAGAAATGCAGACAAAGGTAGATGGGCTCTATCGTACCTACCAAGCCGAGCAGGTACTGCTTACCGAAGCTATGAAAACCGAGCGACTGAATGAGATTAAGAAGAAGGAGACTGAACTAAAGGATTATCAAAAGAAAGTTTTTGGCTACAACGGCTTATATTTTTTGAAAAAACAAGAATTGATTAAACCTTTACAGGATAAAATTTTTGATGCAGTGGAAAAAGTATGTAAAGCAAACCGGTTGGCCATTCTGTTTGACAAAGCCGAACTGGTAATGGTGTACACCGATCCACGCCACGACTACACTGATTTTATATTGGAAGAATTAGGTTTGGGAGACCCTAACGATAAAGTAAAATAAATAAACTAAAAATGAGAACACTCTTTGTACTTCTGTTTTGCGCAGCAACCCTAAGCGCCCACGCCCAGGAAACGCAAAAGATCGGCTATGCCGATTGGAATTATATCTTTAGCCAGATGCCTGAATTCAAGCAGATAGAAAATGAACTGAAAACACATGGCACACAACTGGAAAACCAGTTAAAGGCAAAAACAACCGACTTCGAAAACAAATTGCGTGCGTATCAGAATATGCCAGCCACCACTCCCGATGCCATTAAAGCCGACAAAGAGCGGGAGCTACAGGCGTTGCAGGAAGGTATTCAGAAATTTCAGCAAGATGCACAAGCTTCTTTAGGCAAAAAGCAAGAAGCGTTGATGGATCCTGTGATTAAAAAAGTAGGTAAAGCCATTGAAGACACGGCTAAAGAAAACGGGTATGCGTTTATTCTTAACCCGCAATTAATGGGCAGCGGTGAAGATATTATTCTTTACAGCGATGAGAAGTACAACATATCTAACCTGGTGTTAAAAAAATTGGGCGTAACTCCCAAGCCAGCCGAAACCGCGGTTAAACCAAAATAATTTTCTGAGTAAAAAGATAGAGGCTGTCTCAAGAATAGAGAGAGCCTCTTTTTTTTGCCTCGTCAAAACCTCTTGAGATGACGTTTCGTGTCATCTCTTGCTCCAGCATCAATCCAATGGTTATTCGCCACCGCAGGATCGAAAAAAATAGAGCAGGTGGCTCCGCTGGAGCCAATTTGAAAATGAATTCTTTCTACAGTAAGGAAGCTTCTAACGAAGGTGCTCAGAGTTATCTCAATCGTTAACTAATAACCACAGCCTCAGGATCAACCCAAGTATGGCTCCGTAGGAAGCCGCCCGTTTGTAGATTTTCAGCTTGTTATTATTCGGCCCCGTAGCGGCCACCTGTACACCGGAGGCTGGCTCAAATGAAAAGAGATAGCTCTTCGTTAAGGTCTATTCATCAATGGTGAGAATGGATTCGTAGCGCAAAGGAACCCCGCTTTCCGAAACACCTTCCACTACTACTCTGTACCGCCCGGCATTATCTGATGCAAAAAAGGAAATCACTGCGGTGCCCGTAGTGTCATCTACGCGCACGGCAGGATTCCAATACAAGGTAGATCGGTAGTCTGGTTGTGTGCTGGATTGAGAATTATAATTAGGCGCTTGAAATACCGCTGGTTTACTATAACCGGTAATTTTAAATGAGCCGGCATTTTTAGATTCCAGATTCATGAGCCGGTTGTTTCCGGCCCCAGCTTTGGTAAAAACTGCGATTACTCCATTGCGCCCAGCATCGCCATAAAGAGAATTAACCCGGGTGGTAACTTCAACTCTGTCAATCGCATTTGGGTCTAACATCGCTAGTTTATCTCCTGCGGTATCGCCCATGCTTCCGGTTATTGTTTTTCCGAAGGCATCAGTAGTATTAAGTGTGGCATTACCTCCTCCAACAGGTACCCCATCTACCAAAACAAGGGGCTCAGTATTTAAAAGAATTGAGGACACCCCCCGGATGTTGATTTTATACGTGGCACCGCGGTCGCCTATAGCGGGAATAAAAACTAATCCCGGCACCTTACCTTGCAAGGCAACCGCCAGGTTGGTAGTTCCGGAGTTCGCCAGCACATCGCCCTTTACCGTGTGATCGGGCAACCCAAAAAACTTATGTTGAATTTCTTTTGAGGGCTCTGCAATGCGTGTTGAAGTAACAATAACATCATCTAACAAGCGCGCATCTGTTGCAAGCTCAAAATTTGTAAATACCCGTTGTGGAAATTCAGTGAACGAACGAAGTTCAGCAGGATAGGTTTTCCAGGAAGTGATTTCCGGAATAGTTCTGGAAGTGAGCGTTACGTTGCCGTATGGTTTATTCCACTTGTCGGTTGCAATAAATGTTAGCTGCAGGGTATCCGTAAACTGAAGGCCATTGAGTGTAAAAAGGCCGCTCTTATCGGTGGGTACAGATAATAAATCTTTATAGGTGCCTACTACAGCCAACAGGTTGGTGCTTTCTGGTTTATTACGGGCATTGGTAAACCTGCCATTAACAACTATCCCGTTATCGATAGGATAGGCCAGCAAGGCTGGCCGGCTAAGGGTTGGGCTTTCAAATGCAGTAACAATTGTTTCTTCCGATTTGATACGGGCAACTTGCCGGGCATCGGTTACGGCCACCGAAAGACTGGCCCGAGCAGGCAGTTGTTGCTCATCGTGCACATGAATGGTAAGGGTTATTTGCTCGCGGGTTCTATACCGGGCTTTATCGGCATCTATCCAAACCAAACTATCGCGTGTGCCTGCAGGGGTAGAATTATCTATTATCTTTTCTGAAAGGGCCAATACAGGAATTGGTTTGATGGAAAAGCAAGGCTCGCCAAAATTCAACATCCAGTTGGTATAACTGCGAAGCAGGTAATCGCCCGGGGGCAATGTGGCAGGTAACCTCATCTGCGAGATTGCCTGGCCACTATCAATTTTTACCATCTGGCTAAGTACAATGTGCTTGCGCGAGTCGATTAACTCCTGGTAGAGAACCTGGCTCAAGGTGTCTGTTTTTTGCGTGTTGGAATAATTTAAATAGGCCTTCATCCAAATGGTTTCATTTGGATAATAGTACGGTTTATCGGTATGCACGTAAGCTTTTTCTATTGGCAATTGCCGGGTAGGTTCCTTGTGCATTTTAGATGGAAGCACAGGTTCATAGTTAAGAGGCAGTAAATTGCCAACCCGTTGTTCACTTAGTTCACCGGAGTATGTTACATCGGCTGGGTTGAGTACGTTACCGAAATTATTAACGCGAATTTGATTGTCGCGTACTTCTATCCACGATACAGCGCCAGTTATGTCTTTATAATATTTTTGACGGCCCGCTCTTTTCAGGTAGTGCACTTCGGTGCGACCGTTGAGTTTAAGTACATACTCATAAGGCTTATTGGTCGTGGCCACTAACTCCTTCAGATCGTAAGCTATTATCTTTTTGTCAAGCTCAGCATAAAAAACGTTGGAGCGTACATTTACATTGGCAACCCCGGGTTTATCGCGGTATAATTTAAACCCGGCCTGCTCGGTGGTACCCTTCAACAGGCTTGTTACCAAATGTCGTTCAGAGCCTTCGTAGCATTGCTGCCGGTTTTCCTGCCAGGCTTTGCTCTTGGTGGCATTTTCAATTTCCTGAAAATAAGCGTTGCCATCAATCACATACCCGAAGTTTCCCGTTTGAAATTTTTTAAGATGAAAGAGGATGGTGTAGCCCAGGTAAGAATTTACAATTTCGAGCGGAGCCATGGCGCTGGCGCTGAATGCTTTTGAATCGCCTTGAGCAAACTCAAGAACCCAGGGATTTAAAATTTTACACGAGGATGCGTATGTACTTCCAAAAAAAACTTTCTCAAACTGTTTCAGTTGCTTTAACCACGTTTTGTCGCGGGTACTTTTAATTTCTACCTGGTTTAGTTCTTGCAATGCGGGTGTTAACTGAACTGATGCTATTAAGGTCTGCCCTTCGGTTAGCGTAAAAATTTTTCGATGGGTTTCATACCCTACTGATGAAAAGATGATTTCGGTTGCTCCAACAGGTGCGTTCAGAAGAACAAAGTTCCCGACTTCATTCGATGTGGTGCCCAGGGAGGTGTTGTTGATAAAGATATGTGCAAAGGGTATTGGTTGGCCGGTTTGGCTATCCGATAAAGTGCCCGTTATTTTAGAGGTTTGAGCAAATAGGCTCGTACAACTAAATAGCAAGCAACCCCAATATAGTTGGTAGCTACGCACAGGGCTTCAATAAAAAGTTCATTTTCGAAGTTACCCGTTAAATAGCTGAATTCAAATGCTCAAATTTTACGCTCAGGCCCCCAGCCACCACCGCCTGGGGTTAGAATTACAATCGTATCGCCACCATTAACTTCAATTGTGGCCAGCCCTGGTAATTTCTTTTTTTCACCTGTAGAACGAATAAGATATTGGGCGCCACACTTGCCTGAACTTCCACCGGCTGCGCCATAAGGCGTTTCGTTGCGATGTTGCGCTAACAGATTTACTTCCATCTTCTCCTTAAACCGCACTTCGCGAATTACGCCATCGCCCCCGCGCCAGGTTCCTTTACCACCAGAGTTTTTTCGAATTTCAAATCGGATGAGCATCACGGGGTATCGGTGTTCCAGTAGTTCTGCATCGGTAATGCGCGTGTTGGTCATGTGGGTATGAACAGCATCGGCACCGTTAGAGCCTTGTATGGCGCCTGCGCCTCCGCAAATGGTTTCATAAAAACCAAAGCGGCTGTTGCCAAATAAAAAGTTGTTCATGGTGCCCTGGCTGCACGCGGCCAGGTTCAAAGCTTTTAGCAGGGTATCGGTTAGTCGCTGGCTTACTTCGGTGTTGCCCCCAACCACAGCCGGGCGATTTATCCTAAAATCCGGATTGAGCATCCCATAAGGGAGCTTCACGCGCACCGGTTGCATCAAGCCTTCGTTCATGGCAATGGGCTTATCAATCCAAATGCGCAGCACGTACAGGATTACACTTTGCACAATGGCATGTGTTGCGTTCAAATTGCCCGCATGCATCGGAGCCGAGCCGCTAAAATCAATAACTAAGTTATTTCCTTTGCGCACCAACTGTACACTTAGCTTACTGCCATCATCCAATTTTTCAGTTGCCGCATAAGTCCCTTTCCGTAACAACTGTATTTTTCTGCTTACCTGCCCGGCAGCATAATTTTTCAACGCCCGCATATACGCCTGCACCGTGCCCAGGCTATGCGCTGCACAAAGTTTTTTAAGTAACACTTCGCCCGCGTTTACCGAAGCCAGCGCCCCATTCAGATCAGCCAGGTTTTCGTCTGGCGATCGGCTTGGATACCGACTTTCTGTAAACAGTTTTTTGATTTGATTCCATTGGGGTTTGCCCTGCCGTACCAGGTAGGTAGGCGCAATAATCACACCTTCTTCGGAAAGTGTGGTTGCATGTGCAGGCATGGAACCGGGCTTGGTACCTCCAACTTCTGCATGGTGGGCGCGGTTGGCAACAAAACCTACACGCTTCTTATTTACATACACGGGCTTGATAAGCGTGATATCGGGCAGGTGCGAGCCGCCATAGGCTGGGTGGTTAGTGATAACCACATCGCCTTCACTAAGAGTACAAGTTTTAAGCACTTCGCGTACACATACACCCATGCTACCCAAATGCACCGGTATGTGTGGAGCGTTAACAATCAGGTATCCTTCTGCGTCCATTAAGGCACAGGAAAAATCCAGGCGTTCTTTTACGTTTACCGAAAACGAAGTGCGTTGCAAGAGGGCGCCCATCTCCTGCGCAATAGCAGTAAACCTGTTACTGAATAATTCCAATGCAGCTTCGGTAGCATAAGTTGTTTTTACCAGAGCCTTCTTTTTGCTTTCGGTAAGCAACGCATGATTATGCCGGTCTAAAGCAAAGCGCCAACCGGGTGGTACAACCGTGGTAGAGTTTTTACTTACCACCAGGGCCGGACCATTAAGTGTAGCACCGGGTTTTAGTTGTTCCCATTCAAATACAGGTGCCGGCACCCATTTGCCGGCCACGTAGAGCTTTTGGTGTTGAACAGATTTAGGTTTATACCTCCGAACCGGGGCCGCATTGCGTTTACTTCGATAGCCCTTTACCATTACCACCAGCCGCACCGACTCCACCTCGATTTGGCGTTGTGCAAGCCAATGCCCGTAAAGCAACTTATATTTCTTTTTGAATTGGTTAACAAGATTTGGCCCACCGGCATCTACTTCAATACAACTCTCCTGTCCTTTAAATCTCAAAAAGGCAACCTGCTTTTGAACTTCAATTTCTTTTTTTGTGTAGCCATCGCCAACCAGCTTTTTAACCCCTGCGTTTCGAAGCGCAGCGAATATTTTTTTCAACTTCGGTATGGCTACTGGAAGCGGCTTCAGCACAAGCTGCTCTTCAAAATGCGTTACATCGGCATGGCCGATACCGTACGCGCTCAGCAAGCCGGCATCATAAGGAATCAAAATCTTTTTTAACCCGAGCAGGTGAGCCAGCGCACTGGCATGTTGCCCGCCCGCTCCGCCAAAACTCAGCAACGAATAATCGCCCGGATTATAACCGCGTTGAACGGAAACCCTGCGAATTGCTTCAGCCATTTTTTCGTTGGCGATTTGCAGAAACGATTCGAGTAGTTGCCCGGCTTGTGGTTTTCGGCCGGTGCGTGCATAAATTTTATGAGCTATTTTTTCGAGTGCATGAGTAGCCGGCTCGCGGTAGAGCGGCACGGGAAAATATCCGGGTACAATTTTTCCAAGTAAAAGATTTACATCGGTAATGGTAAGTGGGCCACCCGCGCCATAGCATGCCGGGCCGGGGCTTGCTCCGGCACTGTGCGGTCCAACGGTAAGTTTGTCGCCATCGAAATCGCAAATAGAGCCGCCACCGGCAGCAATGGTTTCAATCTCCAATGAAGGTGAAAGAATTCGTACCGACCCAACCTTCGACTCGTACCGATGCGCGTACGCCTTATGGAATAATGAGACATCGGTACTGGTGCCGCCCATATCAAAGGCAATAAATGTAGTAATGCCGGAGAGTTGTGCCGAGACAGCCGCACCCACTACCCCACCGGCAGGGCCGCTAAGCAAACTGTCTTTCGGATAAAATGCTTGTGCGCTTACCAGGCCACCGGCACTGGTAATAATTTTAATAGAAGCAGCGGCCAGCTTTGTTTGGATGCGATTGAGGTAGGAATAAATGATGGGGGCGAGGTAAGCATTGGCCACCGCTGTTTCGGTACGTGGTAAAATTTTTATTTGCCCCGAGATTTGGTGCGAGGCAGTAACATACTCAAACCCGGCTTTGCGCAGGTGCTCCAGTATTTTCTTTTCATGAATTGGATTCTTATAGCTGTTGACCAACGCCACTGCAACCGAAGTGCATCCTGCAGCTCTTATTCTTTTAACCACGGCCGGCAAAGCGTTGCGCGAAAGAGTAACAAGAACAGCGCCTTGTGCATCGATGCGTTCATCTATTTCAATTACTGTTTTGTAGAGAGGCGTTTCTTTTTCAATGCGAAGCGCAAACAGATCGGGGCGCTGTTGTGTGCCAATGCGAAGTAAATCTTTGAACCCTTTTGTAACGAGCAGCGCAACAGGGGCCCCCTTTCTTTCCAGCAAGGCATTGGTACCTCGCGTGCTCCCCAACTTCATTTCGATTGGCGGAAACTTACTGTGCAGAGGTGTTTGAGTAAGTAGCCGGGCAGCCAACACTGGCACTTCTTCGTTGCTGGTAATTTCAATGCGCGCTCCCGGTTTAATAAAGCGCGGCAAAGCCGTTTTAAAATAAATCAATCCCTTGCCGGGATTTGTATGTTGTATTTCCACCAACGTGGTCGATCCGGCCAGGCGAACGAAAAAACTTTTGAAAACATCAACCGAAGTGTGAAGGTTGGTAGTTACTTCAATACCGTTGCCAGGTAAAACAGCTTTTACTTCGGCTTTGATACTGCTGTTGCTGAGAATCTTTAACCTTTTAAGTTCTCCGGCAGGAGTTAACGCAAGGCAATCGGTAAATGTACCTCCGGTATCAATCCAGATTTTCCAGGGTGTAAGTTCTGCCGGCACGCTTATTTAATAGAAAGCACAATTTGTTTGCGGGTAAACCGAATGGCAACAGCTTTGAGAAATTCAGTAGAGCCGTCCGGATGCTCGCGAAAGATAGGGTTGGTATAGAGCAGCGAATCAGGGCCCATCTTCTGCACGTTTTCGGTGCCAGTACTGCCGGCATACGCTTCCAGCAATTGCTTTTCTATCTGTCGCATGCCAACCTGGTTTTGGTGCAACGCCAGGATCTCAACGCCTTCGGCTTTAGCCAAAGAATCAATGAAGGCAGCATTAGTAAGAAGGCGGTCGTTCGATTCGATGGTAACGGCAATTTTACGCCCCCGCGTAAGTGTAGCATCAGTAATTTCTGACTCTGTAACCTTTTTAATTTCACCTAACGCCATATTTTCTTTCATTTTTTTGCGCTGCTCATCGGTAAGTGTGCCGGTGCAGGAACAAAGAACAATGCATATAAAAATGAGCGCTCGCATGGTGGTGGTTTTATGTGGCTGCTAAAATAGAAACTCCAGCCCGAATTTTTTTTGGCATGTTAATCTTCTTACTCAATGGCAGTCCCAGACTACAAATAAAACCAAATAGTGCTCCCTTTTCGCTTTTCGCATAAGGACTGGCAGTATCTGCAACAGTTATTAAATTTGCACCCCATTACGATATGATTGATAAGCTAATTGAAATAAAAGACCGGTTTGAAGAGGTGGGCCAACTGCTGGTGCAACCGGATACCGTTAACGACCGCAAGAAATTCGGCCAATTGAGTAAGGAATATCGCGACCTGGAAAAGGTAGTGGTGAAGTATAACCACCTGAAAACTGTTTTGGAGAGTTTGCAGCACGCCAAAGACCTGTTGCAAAAAGAAAAGGACCCCGAATTGCGCGAGCTGGCCAAAATGGAGTTGGATGAGTTAGAGCCCCGGAAGGATGCCCTGGAGGCAGAGATCAAAGACTTGTTGATGCCCAAGGATCCGAACGACTACAAGAATGCAATTTTGGAGATAAGAGCCGGAACCGGTGGTGATGAGGCGGCCATTTTTGCGGGCGATTTGTGGCGTATGTACCAACGCTTTTGCGACCGCAAGGGGCTTAAAATGCAGGTGGTAGATGTAACCGAGGGCACTGCCGGTGGATACAAGGAAGTAATTAGCACCGTGGAAGGCGAGGGGGCCTATGGGATTTTTAAATATGAATCAGGTGTGCATCGGGTGCAGCGCGTTCCTGCAACCGAAACCCAGGGTCGGGTGCATACTTCGGCAGCTTCGGTGGTAGTGTTGCCCGAAGCCGAAGAGGTGGACGTAGAGATTAACCCGGCCGACCTCGAATACCAAACGGCCCGTTCAAGCGGTGCCGGTGGTCAAAACGTAAACAAAGTAGAAACCAAAGTGCAGCTTACACATAAGCCTACCGGCATTATGGTTACCTGCCAGATAGAGCGCTCGCAACACGGCAACCGCGAGCGGGCCTTGCAGATGCTGCGCACCAAACTCTACGAAATAGAGTTTGAGAAAAAGAATAAGGAAATCGGAGACTCGCGCAGGAGCCAGGTGCGCAGTGGCGATCGCTCAGAAAAAATCCGTACCTACAATTATCCACAGAGTCGCGTAACCGATCATCGCATTGGTTATACCCAACACAACCTGCCTGCTGTAATGAATGGCGAGGTAGATGAATTTATTAATCAGTTAAAGATTGCCGAAACAGCCGAGAAGATGGCAGAGGGGAAGTAATCAATCGAACAGCAACGCCCGATTGATTACTTGTTACTATCGATTAGTTCTCTTCATCACTTTCCTTTATTTGCCGATCCAGAATTTCTTCAATAATCTTCATCTGACGCTCGTCAATGGTCTGGTCGGTTTTGGCTTGCTTTTTCATGAAACGAAACATGGCGTTTTTCTTTATCTCGTAGGCAATAAACACCGTGTACTTATTAGCCTTGGCATCAAAATATTTTTGCTCGCCAATTTTGCGCAGGTCGGCAATGTTGGTGTTCATGGTTTGGCGTACCAGGCTTTGAAATTTATCGGCAACATCGGCTGCGCGCTCATTTTCGGTTTGCCCCAGGTATTGATCAGCCACTTGTTTCATGGTGGTGCTTACTTGCCCGGCCAGTTGAGCCTTAGCTTCAATATCGGCTTTGCCCCGCGCAATATTATCTTGCGAGCTTTCGCCTTTGCCCGTTGCCCGGAAGAAGCGGTTGTTTGATTCATACGCATTTCCCCGAAAGGGTTCTTTTACTTTTTTTCCAAAAGGGCTGGAACCGCAAGCGCTGGCTACTAAGGCAATCACTACGGCAACTGCAAGTCTGGTTTTCATGGTGGGTAGTTTTCGTTTACCGAAGCAAAATAGTAAAAATTGTGCCAGTTTAAGCTTAACCCTTGCCGGGGATTATTAGCTGCCATCGGAAGGCCCAGCGCCAGTTTAGGCTGTAATCTTTTATTCCGGCAAGCGCCAGTATTTCTTCTAACTCAGATTTTTTAAATGCGCGCAACACCGAAAGGGGAGCATCGAATTTAACCATGGCCGATTTTGAGAAAAGAAGCGTAAGCCACCGTATAGAATAATAAGCCAACGGGTGCCGATGGATGTCGTTGATGATAACACCCTGCCGGGCTTGCTGTTGCCACGCCTGCAACATGGCAACCAATTGCTTATTGGTAAAATGATGGGTGAATAATGTAGCAATAATAAAATCGAATGGCTGCTGCTGAAAGGCGGTATCCAATACATTGCTTGCTGAAAAGGTAAGGTTAGGATAGGCTTTGGAATGAAGTTGCGCGTAGTTAATAATATGTTGGTTGGCATCGAATCCGTAAAGTTGAACAGTACGTTTTTTCTGGTTTGCCAGCCGGGCAATAATCCGAAGCATTTCGCCACTGCCGCAGCCTAAATCGGCAATGGAAAGAGTTGTTTGCGCAGAGATTGTGCTCCACCGTTTCTTCAAGGCTTGCAGAGTTACAGCATTGCCACCCAGCCACTGGTTAATTAAATCCAGCTCGCGCAAAGTCTGATACACTACTTCGCCTGTACAATCCAGGTCGTCCATTATCTCTTCTGCCGTGGAGCGGGTATCAAAGCGGTTCTTCATGATTGAACGGAGACTTTAAGCAACATACTTTCCAGCGTAAGGCCAGGCCCAAATGCAAAACTTACTACGGTTTTGTTGTGATCGGATTGGGTTAGTGTCTTTAGTAGTTCCTGCAACACAAACACAACCGTAGCTGACGACATGTTGCCATAGTGTTGTAAAACCTGATACGCATGAGACTGTTGCGCCCGGGTAATTCCAAGTGCGTCTTCAATCACCTTTAAAATTTTTAGTCCTCCGGGGTGCGGAGCAAAATAATGGATGTCGGCTAATTTAATTCCGGATTTGTGTAAGAGCGTATCAACCAATTGGCGGATGCCTGCGGTAATCACATTGGGAACGTAAGAAGAAAGGCGCATTTCAAAACCGGTATCGCCAATCTTCCAGGCCATCTCCTGCTCGCCCTGCAGGGCTATATCGCTATACAAGTTCAGTAAGTGGAAATTAATGCCCGGCTTAGGGTGTGCAGTTACGATCAAGGCAGCGGCACCATCGGCAAATAGGGCATTTGCCAATAGATTGTCTTCTGTGTTTTCGTTTTGAAAGTGAATACTACACAACTCGGTACAAACCACCAGCACGGTGGCAGCGGGGTTAGCCTGGCAAATGGAGTCGGCAACACGTAATCCATTAAAGGCCGCGTAACAACCCATAAAGTTGATGCAGGTGCGTTGCACATCGGTACGCAGGCCTAAAAGTTTTATCAGATCAATATCCAAACCTGGTGCGTACATGCCGGTGCAGCTAATGGTAATCAGGTGTGTGATTTCCTGAACGTGAAAGTTAGCGTTGGTAAGCGCCTGGCGAGCGGCTTGCGCACTTACTACAGGCGCATGTTGTTGGTAAAGGCTTGCTCTTGCTTTGGTGCCCGGGCGGTGGTGTGGATCTTCAGAGAAAAAAGAAAAATGAGATCGCCCATAATCTTCTATAACAGTATGCCGGTGCAAGATGCCACTGGCACGGAATAAGGCGCGCAGCTTTCGGGCATCTGTGGTGCCAAGGCTCATGGCATGTACCATAAAATCGGCAATTACCGGCTGTGCAATACGGGTGGATGGGTTGGCCACGCCAATGGCGGTAATGTAACTCATACCGGTTTTAGTGAATAACCACTTTGCTAAAGGTATAGTTTAGCCCTGGTATTTAAAATTTGCAGTAACTTCCACCATCAAACGCGTGTAGCTTATGTGGTCGGCTCTTTTGCACCTGCGATTTCCATTCTCGTATTTCTTGCTGCCGGTTTATCTGTTTGCGCTGGTAGGTTCACCCAACTTTACAGCCACTCAATTGCTTTGGTCTTTTGTAATCATTCATCTGTTGCTCTACCCTGCAAGCAATGGCTACAATAGTTATTTCGACAAAGACGAGAAATCAATTGGCGGATTAAAGAATCCGCCACCGGTAAATAAACTTCTTTACCTGATGGCGCTGCTGCTGGATGCAGCGGCCGTAGTGTTGGGCTGGTATTTTATTAATGCAGATTTTGCCACCATGCTTTTTGTGTATGGGTTGGTTTCAAAAGCCTATAGCCATCCGGCAGTTCGGTTAAAAAAGTATGCCATTGCCGGCTGGCTTACGGTAGGCCTTTTTCAAGGTGCGTTTACTTTTTTAATGTGTTATGTGGGCATTAATAAATTTCCAATAGCAGCTTTGCTTCAACCCAAAGTGCTGTTGCCTGCCGGGCTATCTACCCTAATGTTACTGGGCACTTACCCGATGACGCAAATTTACCAGCATGAGGAAGATGCCAGCCGTGGCGATAAAACCCTGAGTTTGAAATTAGGTTTGCGCGGCACCTTTGTTTTTGTGTTGGTTGTATTTGTGATAGCCACCGCAGCCTACATGTTCTATTTTCATTTTTACTATACCGATTTTACTGCCGTTGCTTTTACCGCGGCATTAAGCCCGGTGGTTTTGTTTTTTCTTTATTGGTTTTACAAGGTTTACCAAAATCCGCATGCAGCCAATTACTCCCGCACTATGTGGTTGAATTTTTTATCGGCCACTTGTTTGAATGCCTTTTTTATCTGGCTTTTTATTACCACATCGCACATTCTACAGCTTTAAAACTGCGCGTTTTAGTTTTAAGCAGCCGTAACAATTTGGTAATCTGAAAAAGTTAGAGGGAAGAATATTCTTTCAGGTGCGTTGGGCCACCTGTGTACAACCGCAGGAAGCGGTTGATTAAACGGCTAATCGCAATCTCTTGCGGCCTTTTTCCTGGCGCAATGCCTGCCGGATTTCTTTCATGGCTTCTTTCTTGAAGCTCTGATAATCCGAAGTTTTTTCAGGCTGGTTAAGAATGCCCTTAATGTAGTTGAGCACCTCTTCCATTTGCACCTTGTCCATGGCATCAAGACTTTGCAGGATTGCCAGTTTGGGCGACTGTAACATACAATTAGTGGTTGTTGTTAGTACAAATAACGCAAATGAATACCCTGTGGTTCAATAGGTAAGCCCCTAATTAACCTAACCTTTAAATTCCGATAACAGTCCCCGGCAAATTTCCCTAAAAAAGCGGTTATCCCAAGGCCTTTAAGGCAGCCACAAAGGTATCCAGTTCCTGGGTGGTTGTGTACAGGTTAGGGGTAATGCGGCAACCGTGTACTCCGGCCCCATCAATTGCTACCGTATAGATTTTGTATTTCTTTAAAAGCGTATCGGCAAGGTCCTGAGGTTTCATACCCACCACGCCTACGTTGCCTATTCCAGCGTGGCGCTTTGCATCGGCAGGGGTATTTACTACAATGTGTTGAAGGCCGCGCACTTTGCTTGTCCAGTAGTGTTGCAGGTAACGCAGGCGCTCTTCTTTGCGGTCGCGGCCGATCTTTAAATAATAATCGATGGCATTGGCTATGGCCAGGTCGGTATGTACCGGGTGCGTTCCTGTTTGGTTAAGACTATAGATATCATTTCTGTCGGCAATGGGAGAGGCCAACAACGGCCATACCTTTGCCGCTTTGCCTTTCTTTACATATAAGATACCGGCCCCTAAGGGCACGCTCAACCATTTGTGCAAACTTGAGCCATAATAATCGCACCCGAGGTCAGGAATTGAAAAATTAAGATGGGCAAACGCGTGGGCGCCATCAACCATTACTTCCACACCTTTGGCGTGGGCCATATCGCAGATTTTGCGCACCGGTAAAATATGGCCGGTTATGTTAATCATGTGGCACACCATTAACAGTTTTGTTTTTGAGGTAATGGCACCTTCATAAAGTTTTACAATTTCTTCGTCAGAGTTTGGATGATTGGGAACGGAGATGATTTTATTCACGATGCCGTGCTTCTGTTCCATCAACTTAAAGTGATTCAACATCGAACCATAGTCCTGCTCGGCCATAACGGCTTCGTCACCGGCCTTCCAATCGATGCCACCAATTACCATATCGAGCGATTCGGTGGTGTTGCGGGTAATAATTAATTCTTCGGGTGTGCATCCGGCTAACTCAGCCAGGCGTGCCGCCATTTTGCGTTTGTTATCCCACTGCACAGTACGCATGTAGTATGAGCCCTGGTAGTTCACTTCACGAATGTGATTGATATGTTGCTCCAGAATTTCTTGCGGCAGAAAACAATAGTAGCCATTCTCCAGGTTGATGTAGTCGGGCTTCAACTTGTAGCCACCCCGGATTGAAGCCCAGAAATCTTCGTTGCCGGCAAGTGCCTGCGCAGATAGGTTAGCGGTTTTTTTATTTGCTTCTGCCAGTGCATCCCACAGAGGTAAAGCACTTAACGAAAGCAAGCCCATGCTTTTAAGAAATGCGCGCTTGTTCATGGCATTTGGTTTTAGTTTGTCAAATCTAAAACAATCAAGTTAGTTCAAAAATAGTTGCGATAGGCGGGTGGCCATGAAGCCGGCCTTGATTTGAAAGATTTTGCGAAAGTAGTGCGGATTTGTTTCTTTGCCCCGCTAAAGACAACTAAAAATGAAATTACTTTTCCCATTGCTGTTTTGCAGTTTGTTGGTAAATGCGCAATCCAAAAAAGAGTTAGCCACCCGAAATCAACAGCTTACTGCCGAGGTGGAGGCATTGAAAAAACAAATGGCCGAGTTGAAAAACCCCAGCACCGATCTTACCAATTCTCACAAAAAAGCCAGCTACGCACTGGGTATTTTAATTTCTAAGAACCTTAAAATGCAAGGAGGCGATTCGTTGGACTATGAGGCAATAGCATTGGGGATTCGCGATGTGTTTACCAATCACAACCTGGCGCTAAACCCACAGGAAGCCGGCATGTTTGTACAAGCCTACATGCAACAAGCAATGGAACAAAAAACAGAGCGTGCTAAAGCAGCCGGAGTGGCCTTTTTGGCTGAGAACAAAACCAAACCCGGTGTAATGGAAACAGCCAGCGGGCTTCAATATAAAATTATTACCACCGGCACCGGTAAAAAGCCAACGCTTAACGATCGGGTTACGGTACACTATACCGGTAAATTGATAGATGGTACCCTGTTCGATAGTTCAGTAGAGCGCGGTGAACCCGCAACCTTTGGACTTACGCAGGTAATTGCCGGCTGGACGGAAGCGTTGCAATTGATGCGCGTTGGCGACAAGTGGATGATTTACATTCCATCGGAATTAGGATATGGCGAGCAAGGCGGGGGTCAGATTCCGCCCAGCGCAGTACTTGTTTTCGAGGTGGAGTTGTTAAAGGTGAATAACTAGAAGACATCTCAAAAATACCTTTGCGGATTTCCGCGTCTATGCCTTCCTGCTTCGTTGGCTTTTAATGATCGGATACTTGAAAATTCTAAAATCTATTTTTGAGATGACCGCAGGAAATAAATAACTAATCAAGCTGCACCACCGCTTTGCCAAGCACTTTTCTGTCTATCAAATCCTGAAGCGCCTGGGCTGCCTGCTCTAACGAATAGGTTTTGTAAATCGCCTGGTTAATCTTTCCTGTAGCAGACCACTGCATTAGCTCGTGCATGTTTTCGGCATTGCGCGCGGGTTCTTTTTGTGCAAAGCCGCTATAGAATACACCCACAATAGATGCACCTTTTAGCAGCGCAACATTTGCCGCAAAAGCTGGTACTGTGCCGGATGTAAAACCTACTACGAGATGACGCCCGCGCCAGATAAGGGTGCGCAGCGCAGCCTCGGCATATAAGCCACCCACCGGGTCGAAGACCACATCAACTCCGCCCTTTTTAGTTTCTTTTATCGCTTCCTTTAAATCGTGGGTTGAATAGTTGATTAAAAAATCAGCGCCTTTCTTTTTACAGAGCGCCAACTTATCGTGCGTAGAAGCCGCAGCAATTACGGTGGCACCCATTAGTTTGCCCAATACTACAGTTGCTAAGCCCACACCACCGGCAGCACCCAGTACCAAAAGGGTTTCGCCCGGTTTTAATTGAGCCCGGTCTTTTAATGCATGATAGGCGGTGGCAAAGTTGTAAAAAGTTGTGGCTGCATTTTGAAAATCGATTGCCGGAGGCAAGGCAAACACCCGGCTTGAGTTTACCGCTGCATAATGTGCAAAGCCACCCCATCCGCACAAGGCAACCACGCGGGTGCCGGGTTGTACAGAGGTTACTTGATCGCCAACAGCTACCACAGTTCCGGCTACCTCGCCTCCAGGCGAAAAGGGTAGCGCAGGCTTGTATTGATATTTATTTTGAATAAGAAGTGTGTCCGGAAAATTTACTCCGCAGCAGGAAACCTTTATCAATACCTCATCGGCTTGCAGTTGCGGTTGAGGAACTTCGGCTACCTCGAGTGTGGCGGGCAAACCGAACGTGCGGCAGAGGAGTGCTTTCACAACAAAAACAATTGGCCGGTAAGAGAATTATTTTTTGAAAAGCTTGCCAAGAATACCTTGCTGCGGAGCATCCAGTTTATCCATTGCCGTGCGCAGGTGCACTAAAAATGCATCGTTTTTCAAAATGTGAGAGGCCACTTTTAATTTTCTGGTTTTGGTTTTTAGCTCCTCGCTGTCGGTGCCGGTAATGTAAATAACCGGAATGCCCGATTGTTGTTTGCGAATTTCTTTTAGGTAATCCAACCCGGTTTTGCCGGGGGCATTGGTAAACAGATGGTCGAGGATAATTAAATACGGTCGGGTTTCCGCTAATGCGGCAATTCCTTCGGGGCCCGATTGAAACACCCGGGTTTCAAATTGAGGCATTTGTTTGAAATGTCCTTTCATAAACTGAAGGTACACCGGGTCGTCATCAATAATAAAGACCAACTTTTTCATAGAGTAAATATATTGGCAAACTGCTTCCGTTTAAAAAAATCGGGTGTTAAAAAAAGCAACTATGTACCATTTCGCTTAAATTTCAATCTAAAGTTTTCAACTATGCTACCTCGCAGAAGATTTATTCAATTGGCAAGCACCACGCTGGCTGCGTTGCCACTTTCAGGCTTGCTGGCCAACACCCTTGCCGACCAAAAGAAGAAGTGGGGAATTCAGTTGTTCACCATTCCACAACTGGCCTCTAAAGATTTAAAGGGCACCCTTAAAACCCTTGGCGAGATTGGCTACCGCGAAGTGGAATTTTTTGGGCCCTACGAGTTTAGTGCGAAAGAAACCATTGAAGGCTGGAAAGCAATTGCCGGGCAACTGGGTATTGCGGAGAACGCATTTTATGGCTACTCGATTGCCGATGTTAAAAGCATGCTCAAAGATTTTGGATTAACCACGCCTTCGGTACACCTGGACCTGGCCACCATGCGCACCAACCTAAAGCCTGCCATGGAAGCCCTGAAGGCTTTGGGAACCCGCTATGTAGCGGTGCCTGCGCTGGGCAACCCCGAAGAGCGCAAGACCTTAGATCAATTTAAAAAACTTGCCGATGAGTTTAACCAAATAGGCAAGCGCATGGCCGACTACGGGCTTACGTTAGTCTATCACAACCACGGCTACGAGCACTGGCACGAAAACGGCCAAACTCCTATGGAAATACTTTTGAAAAATACGGACCCGCAACACGTGGTATTTGAAATGGATATTTTCTGGATGACAGCCGGTGGCGCCAGCCCCGTTGAGTTTCTCAAGAGCAACCCGGGCCGCTTTAAGTTGTTGCATTTGAAAGATGCCCAAGAGCCCATTCGCTTTTCAGGCGATGGCGGCACGCCCGATCAGTGGATGACGTTGTTCCCGAAAATGGCCGACCCCGGCACCGGGGTGTTTGACATTAAAGGCATAGTGGCACAAGCTGTAAAATCCGGGGCCGAACATTTTTATCTGGAGCGCGACCTAACCCCCACACCACAGGAGACTTTGAAGAATTCGTTTGAGTTTTTTAAAGGCGTGTAAGCAACCACAGCACTTTATGAGATTACTTTTATTGGTCTTTGCCATCACCACCTTTACGCACGTGCATGCGCGGCAAACCAAAGGCCAGCCGCTTAATGAAAGCGAAGTACCCACAGCAGTAAAAGCTGCCTACGAAAACGAGTTAGGATTTCCGGTTGATGAATGGGTGAAACTAACGGTTAATGAGGCACCACGCTATGTAGCGGTTTTCCGGATGTTAGATCCGGCCACCGGAAAAATGGTTCCAAATCGCTATCGCTACACTGCTAACGGAAAGCTTACTTCTTACTCAAAATATTTTGGTAGCGGGGCAAATGAAGAAAGTAATTTTTACCTGGATATTTTAGGTGATGTGGAGGCTTCGTTTCAATCCAAAATTGAAAAGCTGCTGCGGGAAAAAACCTTGCAAAGTTTTGAAACCTTCTATTTTGTTCCGGGCAACCAGACAAATCTAAGTACTACTACGCACCGGCTGGTGTTGAAAGACAAAAAGGGCAAGCAGCAAATTATTTACTTCGACAGGCAAGGCACCGAGGTGGACATAACCAAGTATCCGGTGCGAAAAATTGAGGCCGAAGAGTTGGATTAGAAATGGCCCGGCACTCAGGAAAGAAATAAAGATTATTCTATGCAGACCGCACAATTTGCGCCCCAACTTTACATCCCGGCAGGAGTTACCGATTTATCGTTTTATACGCAGGGTATTGGAGCCGAAGAATTGTACCGCTTTACCAACGAGGATGGCAACGTGCACGTAGCCGAGTTCTCTCTTGCCGGAACAATTTTTCATGTACATGAGAATAATCAACAAGGCCAGTTGGTACCTCACGTTGCAAAAGGAGTTACCTGCCTGATTGGTTTATTTGTGGACGATGTAGAATTTTATTTACAGCAGGCACTGCGCCACGGGGCCGAACTTTTAATGCCCACCACCGACTTTGACTATCACTATCGCCAGGCTGAAATAAGGGACCCGTTTGGGCATGTGTGGGTTTTTCAAAAACGGATTTAGTTCACAAGGTTAAAGTCAACGCCTCGGGTTAAAAAACTTTTTTCAGGAAACTATTTCTTGTTTTGCGCTGTAATTCCTGCGCCCGCCTAACGACCTACAGAGAAAATTTAGAAACATTTTGGCAGAAATCTCTGAGAAGGAATTTGTAGCCCTTATTAACACACACCAACGCATGGTGCACAAGGTGTGTAACCTTTATGCCGAAACCGCAGATGAGCGCAAAGATCTGTTTCAGGAAATTGTACTTCAATTATGGCGGGCCTACCCAACTTTTCGGGGCGAGGCGAAATTTTCTACCTGGATGTATCGCATTGCACTTAACATCGCTATCTCTGGCTGGCGCAGGGCCTCGCGCAGGCCCGCCTTCGAAGAGATAAAAGACCGGCATTTGAATGTGGGAATGAATACCGAACCAGATAAAGAAGAACAAATTCAAAATTTGTACAAAGCCATACGGCAATTGCCGGAAGTGGACCGTGCAATTATTATGCTGGCGCTTGAAGAAGTACCGTATGAAGAGATTGCGACCACTACGGGCATCACTCAAAATAATGCACGCGTACGCATGCTGCGAATTCGAGAAAAATTAAAAAAGCTGCTTACCTATGGAGTTAGATGAATTTAAGGAAATCTGGAAGCAACCTTCGGTTACCGAGAACTCATGGAGTACGGATCAACTGCACGAGGTGCTGCGCGGCAAAAGTAAGTCGATAGTAAGTGACATTAAGCGCAGTATGAGAATTGAAATAACCATAGGCAGTATTGCCTTATTGGTATTGATTTCTCAGATCATTCTATTAAGACCAGGGCCCATTTTGATTTTGATGATTGCCATACTGGTTTTTACATTGGTAGTGGCCACGTATTTTTATTTCAAGATGCGCCTGGTAACTAATTTCAATTTTTCAACGCACAACCTGAAAGACAACTTGATGGATTTGATAACAAAGCTGGAAGTGTTTTTAAAAGTATATAAACTGGGTAATCAGTGGGGATTAATTGTGTTTTATGTTTTTGGCTTAACGGTTGTTTATTTAGAGCGCGGTGCTGACCGGATAGCCGCCTACATTACCTCGTGGCAAGGAGCAATTTTTATAATCCTGTATTCGGGGTGCATTATTGCGCCCATTTTTATTGTAGATAAAATTCTGCACAAATTGTATGGCAAGCATATTATCCGGCTAAAGGAGTTGCTGAACAACTTTGAGAATCCACCCGAGTAGCAATTACCGGTCGGCCAGCATAAAGGTAATAGGTATAACCATCCGCTGTTTTACAGCACGGCCACGCTGGCGGCCCGGGTTCCAGGCAGGGGCATTCTTTACAATACGCAGGGCTTCTTCATCGCAACCGGCACCAATTCCTTTTACCACCACTACATCGGTAAGCGCGCCATCTTTATTTACAACAAACTCAACAAATACGCGGCCTTGTATGCCCATGCGCCTGGCCTGGGCCGGGTATTGAATATTTTCCCCAACGTATTTGTAAAATGCAGCCCTTCCGCCTTTGGGTTCGGCCGAAACTTCTACAACCGTAAAAATCTCATCAGCTTTTTCGTCTTCTACTTTGGGTTGTTCAATTGCTTCTACCTGTTGTACCCGGGTTTCTTCGGTTACCTCCATATCAAACGTAAACTTTAACTCCTGTTTTATCTCCTGTTCATCGGGCACCGCCACCAGCCGGGGCTGTTGCACAATTACTTCAGGTGGAGGTGGAATTTCGGTAGCCGGCACTTCCACTATTTCTTCGAACGAGTTGGTGGTTACGCTGCTAATTTCCAGTATTGGCTTTTCAAATTGCTTCCACTCAAATGCGCTAAGGGCCAATAACAGCGAAACTGCCAGCCCGACACTGAAGAACAACCCGCGCTTATCTGATAAGCTGGCCCGGGGCGATTTTTTTAATTCGAGAGCCATATCGAAAATCGTTAGTGTGATTTTGATATGAATGTGCAAATACAATCCTTATTAAAACATGAGAACAGTCATGCCCTTTAATGAGATAAAACAGGAGTGTTAAAAAAGAAGGTCGAACAGAAACCAGGATACCAGCAAGCCAATTAATAACAGTGCGGCAATCCATTTTGCGCCAGTGCGGCTATCCGGAAATTCATAGCTACAGATAGGGCACGTTTTGGAATTGGCCGCTACTTTCATGGCACAAGCCGGGCACTCGCGCATTTTCATCACGTATTAAGCCACCGTAAGAAACGACCCAACCACGTGCGTGGCTTTTGCTGCGGTAATGGATTGGCTGCGCCTTCGGAGTCCTCTTCGTAAATGCGAATGGCCTTGGCAGGCTGGGTTGTTTTTACTTTGTTGAGGTAGTGCAGGCGCTTGCGCTCTTTCTCTTCATCCAATGCTTGCTTTCTGCGTTCTTCCCGCTCGCGCATTTCAGATTCGCGCTGTTGCGCCACCGGGTTGCGCCATTTTTTTTCGGATCTTTCAATGGGTTTTCTGCGCTTGTCTTTTTGCTCGCGTTTGCGGGGCGGCTCGTTTTCCCCATCAGCCTCGGCTTTGGCGGTTTCTTTTTTGCGCGGTTCAGGCAAGTCAATTTTGCCAAGCACTTTCAAGCCGGCTAACTCTACCTTGGGCGCGCGAATGGTTTCGCTGTCGGCAACAACTTCTTCCGGTGCTGCAACCGGCTCGGGGTCGGGTTCTACTTTTTCAGCTTCGATTATTGGTTCGGGCGTATTTTGCGGCTCCTCTGTTTCCTGAGTTTGGGCAATCATCAACTCGGCAAGGCGTTCGGGAGCGAAATGCAGCACCAGCTTTTTCACAACCTCATCGCTTAGTTTCGCATTGGAGCCTTCGTCAAAATAGAGTTGCTCTTTCGCCAGTACATCAACAATCTGCGAAGGTCTAACCGACAGTTTTCGGGCTAATTGGCCGAGGCGCATAGGTATAAATCAGGGTTTGGCCCGCAAATATAGCAGGATGCGATCAAACAAGTGGGCAACGATGCCCTGCCTATTCGGGCTTTTTGCGCCACTTCTTTTTTTTCGGCCAGTTGTTTCTTCGATTTCAACCGTGCTTGTTTGGCGGCTGCACCCAGCTTGGTGGGCTTCCGTTTTTTACGCGGCTCAAAAGCTTTAGCAAGCAACTCCTGCAACCTTGCTTTGGCGGCTTCTTTATTTTGTAATTGCGAGCGGCTCTCTTGTACGGTTAGTTGTAGTTCACCATCCAGTGTAATGCGGGCATGAAGTTTTTGCAGAATAACTTCTTTCCATTCAGGTGCCAGCACAGACTCCTTTATATTCCACGACAGTGTTACCCGCGAATTTATCTTGTTTACGTTTTGCCCCCCGGGGCCGCTGCTACGCGAGGTAGTAAATTTTAACTCGGAGTTTATTTGTTGCAGAATTTGCGTAACAACAGGTACCATAAATCAAAAATACTAAAACCAAAACGGTTGCGCTTCTGTAATTGATGCGGTACTATTTCCTGCAAGAAAAAATCTGTTGCTATTAACCAATAAAAGCCGGACATTTTGAATATGAAACGCTGGTGGGTTATTGGACTTGTAATGATTCTGAATGCAGGGTACAGCAATTCCATTCTCATTCCGATGGATGACAGCCAGCGTGACCATCTGAAAGCGTATGGCCTCGCTTACTTTACCCTTAAAGCAGGCGAGCCGGTTGATTGGTTGCTCAACTACCGGGGCGGAAGTTTTTTAATTCCGTTTCATGATAACGTGTTAACCGAATGCAAAGTGCGCGGAATAGCGTACGAGATTATTTCGGCTGCAAAAGTAAACAGTATTTTAAATGAGATAGACCGGCCCGATGTAAACATGAACCTGGTGCGCCTCGAAACAGCGCCCCGCATAGCGGTGTACTCGCCTAAAAACGAGTTGGTGGATGACGACAGCGATGCGGTTATTCTGGTGTTGGACTATGCCGAAATTCCGTACACCATTTTGTATGATGAAGAAATTTTAAAAGACGAATTGGTTAAATACGATTGGCTGCATTTGCACCACGAAGATTTTACCGGCCAGCACGGTCGCTTTATGCGCAGGGAGTCGGCAGTTATTCAAGCCCGGCTACAGGAAGAAACTGCGGCCCGGCTGGGGTTCGCATCGGTAACAGCCATGAAACTGGCCTCGGCAAAAAAGATAAAAGCCTTTACTGCCGCAGGGGGATATCTGTTTGCCATGTGCTCCGGTGCCGAAACTTTTGATATTGCGCTGGCCGCAGAGGGTACTGGCATTTCGTTTAAAGACCTGAGTGGCGATGACGATGCCCGGCTGGATTATTCTAAAACACTTGCCTTTGAAAACTTTTCGCTGGAGCCTTCCGGCAGCCGTAAGTTTTCTGATATTAACGCAAATGGCCCCGACTTTTTTCAGGCCAGCACCTCGTTCTTTCACCTGTTTCAATTCTCAGCCAAATGGGATCTCGTGCCTTCCTTGCTTACGCAGAATCATGAGCAGGTGATAAAGGAGTTTAGCGGCCAGACTTCGTCTTTTAACTCGGGCCTTATTAAACCCAGCGCCTGGGTACTGGGCGAAAACAGAAGCGCTAACCGTACACGCTATTTGTATGGCGAATTGGGGCGTGGCCATTGGACGTACTACAGCGGGCACGATCCGGAAGGCATGCCCGGGTGGCGTGGTAATACTACAAACTTAGCACTGCACCCGCACTCACCTGGTTACCGGCTTATCCTCAACAATGTTCTCTTTCCATCGGCAAAAAAGAAAAAGCAGAAAACGTAACGTGAGGATGTATTAATGAAACAATGAGAGCAAACGTTGGCTATAAGACAAAAAAGAAACCCAACAGATGAACGAAAAAATAATCCGCGAACTGCAACGCAACCACCTCGAAGAAACTACGAGGCGGCATTTTCTGCGTGAGTGCATTGCCGGCATGGGTGGGCTTGCGCTTGCATCGGTGTTTGGCAGTTGTAACCCATTCGAGAAAAAGGATAAGTATGCAGCCCTTTTTTCATCCAATCCACTTGCCCCCAAAGCGCCACAATTTATACCCAAAGCCCGGTCGGTTATTTATTTGCACATGGCAGGTGCGCCCTCGCAGTTAGAGTTGTTCGACTACAAACCGGCATTGCACAAACTCGATGGCCAGGATTGCCCACAGTCGTTGCTGGAAGGAAAAAAGTTTGCCTTCATTCGGGGGGTACCCAAAATGTTAGGGCCGCAGGCAAGCTTTAAGCAATACGGACAAAGCGGTGCGTGGGTATCGGAAAACCTACCACACTTTTCATCTATTGTAGATGAAGTTACTTTTCTCAAGGCCATGCAAACCGATCAGTTTAATCATGGGCCGGCACAATTATTAATGCACACCGGCAGCGCACGGTTGGGCAGGCCCAGCATGGGCTCGTGGGTAACCTATGGCCTGGGAAGTGAAAATCAGAACCTGCCCGGCTTTGTAGTGCTTACTTCCGGGGGCACCAATCCCGATGCCGGTAAAAGTGTTTGGGGAAGTGGATTTCTGCCTTCGGTGTATCAAGGTGTGCAATGTCGCAGTGAAGGCGACCCGGTGTTGTTCATTAAAGACCCCGAACATGTAACACGCGATCTGCGCAAAGCTTCTATTGATGCCATTAATGAAGTGAACAAAATTCATTACGAAGAAAAAGGCGACCCGGAAATTTTATCGCGCATTGCGCAATATGAAATGGCCTACCGCATGCAAATCTCTGTGCCAGAGGTGATGAACATTAATGACGAGCCACGCTACATTCACGAAATGTACGGCACCAAACCAGGCGAAGTAAGTTTAGCCAACAACATTTTGCTGGCGCGAAAGCTGGTGGAGAAGGGTGTGCGCTTTGTACAGATTTTTGATTGGGGGTGGGATAGCCATGGTACAGATTCTAACCTTGCAATCGATGTTGGTTTTGTGAACAAATGCCGCACGGTAGATAAAGCCATGACCGCTTTGGTTCTCGATTTAAAACAACGCGGCTTGTTAGATGAAACATTAGTAGTGTGGGGTGGCGAGTTTGGCCGCACGCCTATGGCCGAAAATCGCGAAGGCAAAAAGAATCCGTTTAAAGGTCGTGATCATCACACCGAAGCATTTACCATCTGGATGGCCGGAGGTGGAGTGAAGAAAGGATTTACCTATGGAGAGACAGATGAAATTGGATATTCTGCTATAGCAGGCAAAACAACTCCGTTCGATTTGCAGGCTACCATTTTGAATCAACTGGGGTTCGATCATGAAAAACTAACGTACGAATTTCAGGGTCGTCCCTTCAGACTTACTGATGTACATGGAAAAGTAATTCATGAGATACTAACTTAACTAAATGAATAAAAAATAAGCCACAGATTCACAGATTAAAAATACGCACTCATCTGTGAATCTGAGGCTGAAAAAAATTACTAGCTCAAATGAAACTCAACCGCAGAGATTTTATCACCACATCCGCAATGGCAGGCTCAGGTTTAATGCTTGGCTCGTTAGAAAGTTTCGCAAAGCCACTTACGCAACAAACTCAAGCCGGGTATTCCTTGTTGATCTTCGCTACCAACTGGGGCTTCAACGGATCGTACGATGAATTTTGTGCAAAAGCCAAAGCAGCAGGTTACGATGGGTGCGAAATCTGGTGGCCTGGCGATGCAAGCGAACGCAAAAAATTGTTGGAGGCACTGGCAAAACATAATCTCAAAATCGGATTTCTGTTTGGCAGCGGTGAAAAAGATTTTGCAAAACACGAAGTACAGTTCAATCAGTTTCTTACAGAAGCAGCTGCCACCAAACCGGTGTACATCAACTGCCATAGTGGTAAAGATTATTTCACAGCTGATCAAAAGGAAAAACTAATCAAACAGTCGAATGCGGTTTCCGCGCAAAGCGGAGTGCCGGTATATCACGAAACCCATCGTGGGCGGGCGTTGTATTCGGCACCTGTTACCGAAGAATTAATAAAGCGCGTTCCGGGGTTGCGGTTAACACTTGATATTTCGCATTGGTGCAATGTGCACGAATCGTATCTGGAAGATCAAACTGAAACTATTAGCCTTGCATTAAATCGCACCGACCACATTCATGCCCGCATTGGCCACCCGGAGGGACCGCAGGTAAACGACCCCCGTGCACCCGAGTGGGACTATGCGGTTAAAACTCATTTTGCCTGGTGGGATAAGATTGTAACAACAAAAAAGCAAGCCGGCAAACAGATGACGTTCTTAACGGAATTTGGTCCGGTAGATTATATGCCGGCATTACCCTACACACGGCAGCCGGTTGCCGATCAATGGGCTATCAATGTTTATATGATGGAAGTATTGCGCAAGCGCTATTCGTAATGGAATTTATTGGCCGTTTACATCCGTTGCTGGTTCACTTGCCAATTGGTATTTTACTTTTGGCAGTATTGTTCGAGTGGTTGCCCTTTCGAAAACCCTATAAATCACTCAGGCGATCGATACGAATAATTTTGTGGCTGGGTTTTTTTGCTGCTCTTTCTGCGGTGGGAAGCGGTTTGATGTTGATGGAAAATGGCGACTATGATTTGCAAAGCGTAAGGCTGCACCAGTACTCAGGTATTGCGCTAACGGTAATCACCTTGGTGTATGCCTGGGCCCGCGGGCAAAAGCGTTTAAAAAAAATCTATAAATTTTTATCGGTGCTACTGCTGGCGCTGGTAACAACAACCGGTCATTTAGGCGGCACGCTTACCCATGGCGAGAACTTTCTGTTTGCTTCGGCCAGTCAGGATGCTGCCGTAGCGCAGGTTGATTTGCAACAGGCCAACTTTTATGCCGATCTGGTAAAACCAATTCTGGAAAACAAGTGCTACACTTGCCATGGAGCCGGAAAGCAAAAAGGCAAATTACGATTAGATGCCCCCGAACATATTGTAAAGGGCGGTAAGGGTGGCGTGGTGTTGGTGGCCGGAAAGACTGATGAGAGCGAACTGATTAATAGAGTTTTGTTGCCACTGAGTGATGATGACCACATGCCCCCGAAGGCGAAATCGCAACTCACGGAAATTGAAATCGAAATTTTAAAATTATGGATTGCATCGGGTGCTGATTTTGAGAAGTCAGTTGAAAGTAATCAGCTTGGTGCTTTACAAAAAATTCTCACCAATAAAAAACCAGAACCGGTTGCAGAAATTCCGGAAGGCAATCCCAATGCAGCTAATCCAATTGTTGTAAATGAGTTAAAGCAATTAGGCGCAGTCGTGTTGCCAGTGGCCAATGGCAGCCATTACCTCTCGGTGAATCTCGTGAATGTGGTGGCGATTGATTCGGCTCTTGATTTATTGGTAAAAGTAAAACAACAAACCGTTTGGCTGAAAGCGGGTGATTTAGCAATCAAGGACTCACATCTTGGCAAACTCGCGCAACTCAATCAGCTTATTAAACTGAACGTAGAGCGCACAGCTATTACCGATACCGGTTTATCACAACTGAATGCGTTAACACAACTTCAATACCTCAACCTGAATCAAAACAATATCTTGGCAACCGGAGTAAAAGAACTTACCGGTTTAAAAAACCTACGTTCATTATTTGTCTTCGGTACAAACATTACAGCCGATGATGTGCCTGCATTACAAAGCATTTTTCCCAACGCAAAAATTGAAATCGGGAATTATGTAGTGCCAACGTTAGAAACTGATACTACTCTCGTAAAGTGAACTTGAATTTTATATCTTTCGATTATAAACTTTAACAACCTTTGTGCTCCTTAGCGGGTTGGTGACTTTGTGGTTCCAGTATTCAATCTTAAACCACTAAGGCGCGAAGTCTCTAAGTTTCACAAAGACAAAGATGATCTTTCACAAAAAGTTGAATTGACTCGTAGGCAAGTAACATGAAAATGCTTCAAAATAAATCTATCGTTATCATTGGCGGAACAACCGGCCTCGGACTTTCTGCTGCAAAAGCTTTTGTGCGCGAAGGTGCGCGCATAGTAGTGGTTGGTCGCCATAATGACAGCGCACACGAAGCCGCAAAAATACTAGGCACATCAGCCCTTGCGCTGGCTGGCGATGCTACTGTACCCGGAACTGCACAGCATGCTATCACTGCTTGTATTGAAAAATACAAAAGCTTTGATGGTTTGTATCATGTAGCCGGAGGCAGCGGTCGCAAGTTTGGCGATGGTCCCTTACACGAATTATCTTTAGAAGGTTGGAATAAAACATTTGAATTGAATCTTACATCGCTTATGCTTTCCAACCAGGCGGCTGTTCAAACCTTCTTAAAACAAAATACCAGCGGCACTATTTTAAATGTCGGTTCGGTGTTGGGGCACTCGCCTTCGCCTAAACATTTTGTAACCCATGCTTATGCTGCTGCAAAAGCTGCGGTAATTGGTTTCAGCAAATCCACTGCCGCTTATTATGCAAATAATAATATTCGCATTAATGTGCTGGCCCCCGCTTTGGTAGAAACACCGATGGCACAACGCGCAGCGAACGATGAAACTATTCTATCATTCATTAAAACCAAACAGCCATTGGATGGTGGTCGTATTGGTAAACCGGAAGACCTGGATGGCGCTGCGGTTTATTTTATGTCCGACCAATCTAAGTTTACTACCGGACAAGTTTTAGCAATAGATGGCGGATGGGATCTAAGCGAAGGACAATATTAATTATGGAACATGCTATTGGAATCGATTTAGGTTGTACACACATTAAGGCCATATTGGTAAAAGCCGATGGAACCATCGTAAAAGAAATCCGGCAGGACACAGACGAGCAAAACGATACGCATTGGAAGCAATCCGTAAAGCAAATCATTGCGCAACTCAAAAAAGAAACAAATGTTCAGGCTATTGGGTTATCAGCACCCGGTTTGGCTAATGCTACCAACACCTGTATTGAATTTATGCCAGGCCGTTTGCCGGGATTGGAAAATTTTAATTGGAGTGATTATACTGGTGAATGCGTTTATGTGTTGAACGATGCGCACGCAGCATTAATGGCAGAAGCACAATTTGGCGCTGCGAAAAATAAAAAGTTTGCATTCATGCTTACACTTGGTACCGGTGTAGGCGGTGGAATTTTAATTGATGGGAAACTTTACCAGGGCGTGGGTCAGATGGCAGGGCACTTGGGTCATACAACGGTTGATGCCATGGATGACAACAAAGATGTAACCAACATGCCCGGCAGTTTGGAAGATGCGATTGGAAATCTTTCTATCGAAGCGCGATCAAAGGGCAAGTATAAAACCACATGGGATCTGGTGCAATCGTATCAACAAGGCGATGCCTTTGCTACTGAGGTGTGGTTAACTTCGGTGCGAAAACTGGCTGCGGCCATTGCTTCGTTCATCAATGTTCTTTCGCCAGAAGTTGTAGTTATTGGTGGTGGTGTTTCCAAAGCCAATGAAATTCTGATGCAACCCCTGCAGAAATATTTAGCAGAGTTTGAATGGCGGCCGGGGGGCAAACAAACTCCGGTACAACTCGCCCAGTTTTCCGATCTTGCCGGGGCATTGGGCGCAGCCGGGTTTGCGCTTACTAAAAGTTAGTAACTATGAGCGTCATCCAACAATACATTTCCCTCAGTAAGAAAATTGCCGATACGGTAGCGGCTCAAGAATCCAACATCAAACAAGCTGCCCAGTGGTTTGCCAGTTCTATTCTTGCGGGAAGAATGGTGCATGTATTTGGTTCGGGGCACAGTCGTATTATGGTAGAAGAAATGTGGCCACGCTATGGTTCCTTTCCGGGATTCAATCCGATTGTCGAACTCTCACTTACGTTTCATAATCTCGTAGTCGGTGCAAACGGTCAGCGACAAGCCATGTTCCTGGAAAATGTTTCGGGGCTTGCAGATCGCATCTTGCGCAACTTTGATATTTCTCCGGTTGATTCCGCACTAATCATTTCTTCCAGCGGAACCAACATTGTTCCGGTTGAGATGGCCGAGTTATTTCAACATAAAAAAGTAAAAGTAGTTTCTATCCTCACACAACAACATTCCGCTAAAAGCGAAAGCAAACGCAGCGATGGAAAAAAGCTCAGCGATTTCTCGGATTTGATTTTAGATACCGGTGCCCCTGAAGGCGATTCGATGATTTATATTCAAGGTCTTGAAACACCAGTGGCTCCGGGCTCAACTGTAGGTGGTGCAATAATTATTAATTGCATTAAAGCGGAAGTAGCCCGTTTGCTTACAGAAGCTGGGCAACCACCGAAAGTATTAACTGCAACCAACATTGCAGGCAAAGAAAAAGCAACTCAACTTTTTGAAAGCGCATACGATGAACATGCGCACCGGTTAGCAAAATTGTATGAACACGTAGGCACCAAAAAATAAACTATGCAACCTCTACCTATTCGCACCACGGTTGTGGGCAGTTATCCGTTTCCGGGATGGCTTGAGTTTTCAGTTAAACATTTAAACGAGTTTGGCAATGCCGACAAAGAAGAACTGATTGAAGATGCCGTGATTGCTGCCATTCACGATCAGGTAGCAGCCGGACTGGATGTAATTACCGATGGCGAACAAACCCGATTGGATTTTAATCTCTCGTTTTACGGATTCATTAACGGCATAAAAGAAAATACCGATGAGTTGCGCAGGTTCGGTCCGCCTGCCCACGACCAACGCGGAAAAAATTCTATTGTGGATACACTCACCGCCCCCAATGGATTAGGTGCCGTAAAAGAGTTTAAGCGTCTGCAAAAACTTGCACCTAAAGGTCCCGTATTAAAAACCAGCGTGCCCGGTCCATACACGTTAAGCGGTCGTTTGTTACCGAATGATAAATACAAAGATCGTTTTGCCATTACCGAAGCATTGTTGCCCTTCATTAAAAAAGAACTGGAAGATTTGGTAGCTGCAGGTTGCACGGAAATTACCGTGGATGAACCCTCCATGAGTTGTTATGCCTACAAAGAAGACACTCAACGCTTTGTAGATATTTTTAATCGCACAGTTGCAGGTGTGGTGGGCAAGTGCCGACTCTCTACACATTTATGTTTTGGAAACTTTAAAGGTCGCCCGGTTGGGTATAGAAGTTTAAAACCTATGCTACCCGATTTCTTAAACCTAACGGTGAACGAAGTGCATATTGAAATGGCTAACCGCGAATTTGCTGAAATTGAATTGCTGGCCACGTTTGCCGAGAAGATGGATGTAGCCGTAGGTATTATTGATGTAAAGAATTATTACATCGAAACGGAAGACGATGTAGTGCAGCGCATTAAAAAATGTTTGCAATATGTGCCTTCTGAAAAATTAGCAGTAGCTCCCGATTGCGGACTGAGCCAAACCGCGCGGTGGGCAAGCCGGCAGAAGCTGGTGAATATGGTGAAGGGAGCGAGGAAAGTTAGGGAGAGTTTAAAATAGCTGCTGGTTGCTCGTTGCTGGTCGCTGGTTTGGAAGGAGTAACTTAGTCGTTAGGAGTTATAAACGAGAAACCAGAAGCCAGCAACGTACTCGCGGCTGATTTGAAAGACCAACTTAATAGTTTAGGAATTACAAACCAGAGACGAGAAACCAGTAACAAGTAACGAGATATGATCAAACCTCACAACCACGGCCCTGCTCTTGCTGCACAAATACGTAATGCTAAACGTGCAGGCAATGTAGATTCATTCGACATCTGGTGGCTTGGGCAAAGTGGATTTTTAATTCAGTGGAATAAAAAGTGTTTGTTGTTCGATCCGTACTTGTCGGATTCGTTAACAAAAAAATATGACAACACGAACAAGCCCCACGAGCGCATCAGCGAGTTGGTAATTGAACCACACCTGCTGGATTGCATCGATGTAGTTACGTCCAGTCATAACCATACCGATCATTTAGATGCAGAGACATTGTTGCCGCTGTTCCAGGCTAACCCGAACATTCAGTCTGTTATTCCTGAGGCAAATAGAAATTTTGTGGTTGATCGCTTAACGTGCGATGTTGATTTTCCCATCGGCTTGACTGACGGTGAAGAAAAAGAGATTGGAGACTTTACTTTTTATGGCGTGCCAGCAGCACACAACGAAATTGAACGTGATGCAGAAGGCCGCTGTAAGTTTATGGGTTTTGTAGTACGGTTTGGAAAGTTTACGGTTTACCACAGTGGCGATACATTGTGGTATAAGGACATGGTAAAGATTTTAAAACCATTTAACATAGATGTGGCCTTCCTTCCCATTAATGGCAACGACCCGGCCCGCGGGGTAGCCGGAAACTTGAACTGTAGAGAAGCCGCATTGCTTGGCAAGGAAATCCAGGCGCGGCTGGTAATTCCGCATCACTACGATTTGTTTAAATTTAATACAGCCGATGTGCGAGGGTTTGAAAAGGAGGCGAAGGTGTGCGCCCAACCTTATTGCATCTTAAAATTAGGCGAGCACACTATTTTTAAGCACACAACAAAATGAAGAATCGTAGCCTCATTGCTATTTGGGGTGTTATTTTGTTAAGCTTAACAACGTGCACTAAAGACTGTGAACCAACTTTGGCGACCTGCAGCGAAGCACCCCCTGCCAACGAGCTGTGCCATGTGGCGTTTACCAGATGGTTTTATGATAAAGGGAAGAACACGTGCAAGCGAATAGCGTACGGTGGTTGTTCTCAAAAGGGTTTTGAAACAGAACAAGAGTGCCGGGCGTGCCAGTGTAACTAAAGTACAAGTTGAATAATTAGGCCTTTTGATACAAGTCTTCATACCGCAGGCGCTCACTCTCTTCCTGCCGTAAGCGCAAGGGGGTGCGGTATATAAGCGAAAATGCCGATAAACTTAATGCAATTGCATATCCGCTGTGAATGATTGCCCGGTTAAGGTCAATTACGGCTATAAACGTATAAATATTATACGAAGCAACTACAATCAACACCCCCATGCTAAGGGCATTTAACCAAACACCCGAGCGGTTAATTACCATAGCGCGAAGAATAGTTACCGTGCAATAGATAGCCAGTGTTAACCCTAAAATTTGCATTAAGAATAACAAAGGGGTTAAACCCCCCGAGGGCACCAGTATAATAGCAAGAATTAAAATAGCACTTGTTACCTGAAAAAATATGCAGGCAAATTTTCGGAACTCGTTCGGGTAAATTCCGGCCATAAAAGTAGTAGCCGCAATTACAATCATGGGCACGGTGGCATATTCTAATTTAGCGGCTACAAGCCATGGCAACTCAATTCCAAGGTCAAGCGCCAAGTATAAATCAGAAAACAAAAACCGAAGCATGAAGGCCAGGCCTAATAAAGACAGGTGAAAAAAACTCCAGGCTCCTGTTAAGTAGAATATTACCAGCCCGGCTACAAATAATACGGCACAGAACAAGATTAATAGTTTGCCTGTAGTATGATATAAATCGTTTAGCCAGATAACATATTCCGGGTCGCCCAGGCGCATTACCTCGGCACAACCACCGCGGGTATTTTCGAAATTGGAGATTTGAAAAACAATGGTGGCTTCAGTAGAGGCCACCTTAACCCGAACAGTTTGCGGTTGCCATTTAGGCAGGGCGTCTTGCGGGTTGTTGGCAACCCGGCCACTCTTGCAAATCAATTCATCATCTTTAAAAAAGGCATAGCTATTAAAAACAGCAGGCACTACAAAAGCTATCTCGGTTACGCCTGCGGGTAATTTTACATGCAAGGCATAGGTAGCAAAACCGGTTTTAGCAAACGATTTACCATCTATAAGTTGTTCGTTCCATGGAATGGACAATTGAGCATATGAATGCGGATGCGCGGCCAACTCGCTGGCGGTTAAAAGTTGCTGCCAGTAAAAGCGCCATTCGCCCGTAAGCGGGATGGTAGGTATTTGCCTGGAATCCCAGCCGTCTAAGTTCAACTCGCCTTTTACTACTTCGGGCAGGGCCGCAGCTTGCACGCCTAAACTCAGGCACAAGCCAAACAAAAGCGGGGGTAGGAATTTCATATGGTAATTGTAAAAATAAGCCATGCCAACATTATTGCCAACGCGCAAATGAAGCAAACCCACACAGCGAACGAAATAATACCTAAATTTTGGCTGAACACACAAAGCAATAATCAGTTTCTTCTACAAAAGCAGGCATGCTTCAAAACGAAATAACCATTTTAAACACAACAGCAACTGACCTTACTGCCATTGTTGCATTGTATGATCAGGTTATAAAATTACAAAGTGAAAATGGTTACCGGGTATGGAACACAATCGATCGTGCTGCCTTGAAACACGACATTGAAAAAGGTTGGCATTACAAGATGATGGCCGAAGGCAACCTGCTCTGCGCCTTTAGTGTGCAATTCTCTGATCCGCTCATTTGGCGGCAGCGCGATTTAAATGACGGCCTATACCTGCACCGCATTGTTACAAAACCCGCCTTCAAAGGGCACAAGCTTTTTAAAGAAATTTTAGCCTGGGCCTGTCAGCAGGCTATGCAGCAGAAACGAAAATTTATCCGCATGGATACCTGGGCCGAGAATGAAAAGCTGATTGCCTACTATCAGTCTTTCGGGTTTAAGTTTATTGAAAACTACCGAACCGGAAATTCAGCGCGTCTTCCGATTCAAAACAGAAACCTGCATGTGGCCTTACTGGAATTAGCGCTTCCCTGAAAACTCATCGCGTTAGTAAAGCCAGCACCTTCTCTAAATCTACATTGCCCCCGGAAAGAATAATCCCTACGCGCTGATCGTGGAATCGCGCTTTTTCCTTTATAAGAGCAGCTACCGGTACAGCACACGAGGGCTCGATTATAATTTTTACCCGCTCCCACACCAGGCGCATGGCAGCAATAATTTCGTCATCGGTAACGGTTATTACCTCACTAACATGCTTTTGAATAATCGGAAAAGTTTTGTCGCCCACCGTGGTAAGTAACCCATCGGCAATGGTTTGCGATTGTGCAGGTTCAAGCTTGCCGCTCTTCAACGAGCGGTAGGTGTCATCCGATCCGGCCGGTTCGGCTGCAATCACTTTCGTTTCGGGCGAAAAATATTTTGCTGCCAAAGCAGTTCCACTTAGTAATCCACCTCCGCCAACCGGTGCCAGTATCGCGTCCAACTCGCGCACATCGGCAAACAATTCTTTGGCTGCAGTAGCCTGGCCTTCTATTACATCGTAGTTGTTGAAGGGATGAATTTCTATAGCGCCCGTTTTTTTTATTACTTCAGCGAGGGTGGTCTCACGTGCCTGCAACGTGGGCTCGCATTCAAAAATCTCACCGCTATAACCCCGCACTCCGCGCTTTTTTATTTCGGGTGCCGTATGCGGCATTACAATGTAGGCTTGGGTACCTAAGATTTTTGCAGCCCGCGCAAGGGCCTGGGCGTGGTTGCCCGAAGAATGCGTGGCCAAACCTTTCGCGCGGTCTTCCGCATCAAGAGAGAGGGCGGCATTCATTGCGCCCCGCGCCTTGAAAGCTCCTACCTTTTGAAAGTTTTCGCACTTTAGGTACACGTGGCAGCCTGTGGCTTCATTTATACTTTTAGAGGTAAGCACCGGGGTGCGATGTATGTACGGTTTAATGCGCTCATGCGCTTGTTCTATGCTGTACCTGTCGATGCTCATACGTGCGTTGGTAATTTTCTTTTATTATAGCTGGTAGCAAGTTTATTTTTCAAACTCAATAATGTATTCCGATTTGTATTCACTCTGAAATCCTTCAGCCGTAGTAAACATATCTTTAAAAAACAGTCGCGCACGTTTTCCCAGGCGCACGCAGGTGTATTTGTTCTCAATGTCTTCGGGGGTATTCATTGGCTGAAGAGAGGGGTACCACAAGGTATGCTCCGGTATGTTTAAAACTTGCTGCGGGGTAGTCCATTGCTGGGAGTTGTTGCCGTGTGATAAGTCTTCGTTAAAATTATAAGAAATGTAAATGGCACTTCCCTTCCACGAAGAGCTCTCTACGCGCCCCATCATCATTACCCAACAATTCAGGTAGGTGTTCCAACTAACCGAAGGGCCCCAGTAAAACATTTTGTCGGGGGCCGAGGCCGGGCCACCACCGGCATCCATAGCAATTTGTAGCGAGGCAACAGGCTTTCCCACACCATCCGGTAAAACCGTAAAGGCTTTTCCATCCCAACGCCTGGCCTTACCAACGGGGTTATCCAAATCCGTTAGCTTAATGCGCGCCACGCTTATACATTGGCCGCTCCATTCCTTTGCGGGATCGTAGGTGGCGGAATCATATACGCCCGGGTATCCATACTCGCCATAAAATAAATACAGGTAGTCGCCACTGGCTACAGCCGATGGATCGCCCACACCACCGGCAAAGGTGTTGCTGGTATTGTGAGGTTTTAAAATCATGCGTGGCTGCAAGTCTTCAATAAAAATGCCTCGGTTATCCCAGCTATAGCCCCCGTTGGTTGATTTCATTATGCCAATGCGACAAACTGCGGCTGGCGAAGTAACTCCGGTTAAGCCTTGCGGCCAGTAGGTAAAGATGTATCCTTCACCGGTTTTTTCATTGTAAGGAAAATTCCACGGATAATTTTCGTTGTGATAAATAGCGTACAACGTTCTACCGGTGGCGTCATTCTTATCCTGATAGACAGTTTCAAACCAAACAGCACCGTGCAATCCCGCTTCGGTGGGCTTTACATTGCCGGGCATGCGCGGAATAATTAAATCCTCAAAGCGGTTGGCAAAGGCTTCATCGGCATGCGCGCCATTTCCAAATCGTAAGTTATCAGAATAACCCCACAAGGTATCTTCGCCATACTTGCCCGGGAAAATTCTAAAGGTATCGCCTACCCATACTTCGGCCATGTTGCAATCAACAAACGAGTTAAACAAAAATTTGTCGGTTGTTGTAAGCGTAAACGAAGGGCTTCGGTTTTCAACCGTGCTGGTACAGGCGGCAAGCGCAAAGAAGCAGATTATAAAGAGAGCAAGCACCCGTTTTTCCAACAACCCATGCTTAACCCTGTAACATCGTATAAGATTCATTTTAAAGCCGATTGATTTTTTCAAGGTACAAACTTACGCGTTCACCCAGGTTACTTTATCGGCAACCGGTTTCCGTTTGCCGGGCGGTAAAGTATCTTTTGGCACACCTACATGCAAAAACCCACATAGTTTATCATTACTACCCAAACCAAAAAAAGACCTGGCGGCCTCAAAGTTGGTAATGCCACCCGTGCTCAGGTAACACCCTACGTTGTAGGCGGTAGCGGTAAGGTACATGTTCTGCACGGCACAAAACACGGCACCCAGCTCTTCCCACTCCGGCAAGCGGTTGGCCGCATCGCGTTTCATACCAATAGCAATAATATGCGATGACTCCAGGGGCTTTGTTTGAAGCGCCACATAGCGATCTTGCTGAAATGTTCCATTGGCTTCCGTTACCTGTTTATAACATTCACTTTGAAACGCAGCAAGTTTTGTAAGCCCACCCCCACTAAAAACTGTAAACCGCCACGGCTCAGTAAACTTATGGGTGGGTGCCCAATTGGCGTTTTCAAGCATCTGGTTAATGATGTACTCGGGTACCACGGCCCCGGTATAGTCTTTAGGGTAAACAGACCTGCGCGCACGCATCAGTTCATTTATTTCTTCCGCATTAAAATTCATTTGAATAGTTTTTTGCTAATTTAACTGCCGAACCCCAAACACCCCATGCGTTTTTTCTTTCTTTTCGGATTGGTAGCCGTTGGCTGCGCTCCGCTTTATATTCCTACCACCCGCAATGTGCCGTTATTTCGCGAGCGCGGAGAGTTTCAAGCATCAGTAATTGTATCTAATGGAGTGGAAGCTCAAACCGCAGTTTCCCTTACGGATAATATTGCTTTAATGGCAAACACTTCGATTCTTCGGCAAAAAATTTCTGAGCCCGAAAGCTACACCCGGGTGAATTCATTTTCGGAAGCAGGGTTGGGGTACTATAAGGTTAACAGAAGATCGCGCCTCGAGATTTTTGCCGGTTATGGTTTTGGATCAGGAACAAGCTTTGCACAATATTATTTCTTTGCAAACTCTTTTGGCGGGCAACAAGATCTTGTAGCTACCGGAAAGTGCAGACGTTTTTTTATACAACCTTCGTACGGCCAGAACAACCGCAGATTTAACCTGGCCTTTACACCTCGTTTTTCTGTTGTAAACTTTTACGAGTTTTCTTCTAACGATAACACCCCTACTAACCCCACGGTAACTGTTATGCCTGATGAAAAGCCGCGTTTGTTTTTGGAGCCGGCTTTAACCGGTAAGTTTCCGTTGGCCGGAAATCTTCAAGGTATGTTTCAACTGGGCTTGAACGTGCGGTTGAGTGGCGATGGTTTTTTTGACTACGTGCCCTTGCAGGTTGCCTTGGGGATCCAATTCAATTCCGGCAGTTTGCGCACCCGGGTTTATTAATTTTTCCAAAATAAAAAAGGCCCGGTCCCCCGACCAGGCCTAACCTAAACCCAAACCCCTCATACGTTTATGAGTTCGTTGGGATCCTAATGCAAAGGTATGGGGCCGTTTGGGTGCCGGCTGCGCGGTATTCGAGAGCGGGTGTATAATTACAGGAGCGGAGTTAATTGGACGTAAATGCGGTATTAGCTGTTGATGTGTCGGCCAATTAAACACAATCCGTCAAGTGTAAGATTGGGTTCAACAGAATCAAATAAACGCTGCAGCGGAGTGATAACCGAAGAAAGCCCACCGGTAGCAATTACTCGACAGGGCTCTTGTAGCTCGGCCTTTATTTTGGCTACCATATTGTTCACAAGCCCCTCGTATCCAATTAAGATGCCCGATTGAATGGCAGTGATGGTATTTCGGCCCAGGGCTGAGGCCGGTATCTCCAGCGGAACATCAAAGAGTTTGGCGGTATTTTGTGATAGTGCTTTGATGGCTGTCTTTAAACCGGGAGCAATAGAAACGCCCAGAATTTCGCCCGTGGCATTTACTGTAGTAAAAGTTAAGGCAGTACCAAAATCTACCACAATAGCCGTTTGCTTGTACTTAAAGTATGCTGCGGCTGCGTTGGCCACCAGGTCCGATCCTATCTCAAATGGATTGAGAATTTTCATGGGTAGCGCGGCATACACTTTGGGGCCAAGCACGATGGGCTCTTTCTCGAATAGCGTACGCGAAACATTTTTCATTTTATCAGTCATGGCCGGCACCACACTGCTTAGTACAATTGTTTCCACAAGATCTACAACCGTGCCGGACTCATAAAAGTAGTCGCGAAGCTTTACACCGTAGTACAACTCGGGTAAGTCGGGGCGCGAAGAAATCCGCCACACATGTTTCCATTGATTGTCTTTCCAAAGGCCCACAGTTATGTCGCTGTTGCCAATATCTAAAGCCAGAAGCATAGCGCAAGATGGAGAGAATTTACTTGTTGGTCTAACATTGAGGCAACAATAAACAACACATCTTAAAAAATTCTAAAATTAGAATCGTGTGGTTTACTTTCTGGTGAAAGCAACAGTTAATAGGAGTAAGCCCTAAATTAAATTAAACACTTTTTGATTGAGTGCCTGTATAACAGATTGAAAGGCCTCTGGTGTGATAGCTGCTATCTTGTGAATTATTAATTTATTATTTAAACAGAATATTTTATGTAATCTTAGCCCGCTAGCCAATGCCAATTTTCCTTCGAGCATTTTATCTTCCAGATGAAGATAGGTGGAATCGCGACTTACTTTGGAAGTTATTTGGATGCATACGAAATCAGAAATACCTATTTTATTCGAAGATATTATTAATGCCGGCCTTAGTTTTGTTTGGGTTAGATCTGTGAATGGGAAGTGAATCAGAACAATATCTCGCTGTTGGAATAGCATCCGTCTATTTTTTTAAATAGGAATAAGCAGTATCCCATTGCTCGTCTTCAGGGCTATTCCAATCCTCGGCAAGAGATTCTTCAGAAATCAGTGTGAATTCATCCTCTCGGCCTCCGGCACTAACGTTCATTCCCATTTCTTCAGCAAGACGCGCAAGCAATTGTAATTTTTCATTACTATCACTTTCTATTCTTAGAACCGCTTTCATTCTTCAAATGTAAAGAAACTCCCGGATAGAATTCTAACCAACCCTAAAAACTAATGGATCAATTGCCAGACAAGGCGTGTTTACGTACATCCTCAATCTTTTTTAACCACGCTTGCACCAGAGGTTTCAACGATCAACTCGGGGTTACCCCGATAGAGAACTTCGCTGGCACCGGTAGCAGCAACCTGCAACTTTTGAAATACATTAATACGGCCAAGGCTGGCGCCTGAGATGTTCAGCTTGGCTTGCGCAGTTTCGAATTCAAAGGCACTTAGCACCGAGGCGCCAGAAATAATGCCATCTACCCACTGGCCTGCACCGCGCAAGCGCAGTTGCGAGGCACCGTTTATATTCAGGTACAATTCATCTGCATCCATATCGATTTGCCCGAGCGATGCCCCCGATAGGGTTACGTCCAGCCGGGCCACATCAAAGCCACTTACTCTGCCATTTACGGCACCAGAAAAATTCAGGCCCGATACCACCGGCATAGTAATGGTAACAAACGTGGTGTATTGCCTGCGCTCGGATTTATCAAAACGGAGCGCTAACGCATTACCGCGTTTAACTACTTGCAGGTCGTTCAGATTTCTACGATCGCCTTCTGCTACTATGGAATAGTTACTGCCGTACACGATGGTAACATCCAATGCATCGCCTGCTTCCACCCGATCAAAATCAACCACCGCAAATGATTGAATATCCGACTGGCGCGGCCCGGGGTCTTCATCGTTCAAACAGGCGCTTAGCCCGGTGGCAGATAACGCGAAAAGCAGAACATGGAAACGCTTCATAGTCTTTTTATTTTTACGTAGGACAAGTGCTTGCCGCTTTACCCCTATCTTAAAATTCAATTTTATAACTGAGCACCGGTAGCAGCGGCATCATATACCACTTTTTAAATTCTCCGCTTTGAGGTTCGAAGTACTGCCCACCCAGGTTTTTACGATTGGTAGCGTTTTGAAGATCAAGCGCAAGGGTGGAGGTTGCGCGGGGGCGGTTTCGTTTCAAGCTTACCCGAATGTCGGTTCGAAAATAATCCGGTAGTTGCTCGGTATAGGCCAGGGTTTCGATGTAGCGGGTTTCATTCAGTTCAATAGACCTGGCAATATCGATGGGTGTGGTCCAGAAGCCACCGGTATAAAGTGTGCGTAGGTTTAATCCCACTACCCGGCCCTTTTTCCAGTTGTATTCTTTGCCGGCTGTAAAGCTTATTGCATGGCGCCCATTAAAGCGCGTATTGCGCCACACGTTATCCAGTGCTTTGTAGTTAGAGTTATACAGCGAGGTAGAAAGCAGGAAATAGAAATCATTGTGAAGAAATTGTTCCAGGGTAAGTTCCAAACCATAGTTGCGCCCAAATCCTTTGTTAACCAGCGTGCGAGTTTCAAATCCCTGTTCGAAAACTAATGTAGAGAGCGGACTGTTAACATCGTTGCGTACCGCAATATTGTACAAATGCTGATAGTATGTTTCGGCTTTTACCCGAAGGTGGCGCGTAAGTGCGCGGTCGTAACCCAGTACCAAGTGGTGGGCCTTATTAAACCCAAGATTTTTATTGGGTTGGATGAATGATCCGTCTGGTTGTTCTATGCGCGTTTCATACACGGTAACCGGCTGCATCTGGCTATGCAAACCATAGCCTAGCGAAAGCGATTGTTGCTCGCTCAATTCGTACTTAACCGATGCGCGCGGTTCTATCGACAAGGTTTGATTATTGGTAAGATAAAGAACATGAGCCCCGGCATTCAAACTAAGCTGTTCATTCATTTTGTAATTCAATTGCGAAAATGCCTGTGCGGTGGTAGCATGTAATTTTGAATCAAGCGGTTCTACAATTACTGCAAGCCCGGCATCGCGGTAACGAAGGTTTAGCGTATAGGTGTACTGGTTAACGTAAACACCCGAACGCAATGCGCTGCGCGCATTGAATTTATGATTGAGAACCGAGCTAACCGTAACCTTGCGGTTAGAATACTTTTGCAGGTAATTGAATTGCGGACTATACGAATTATCAAGGCGGTATTCTTCGTAGCCATTTCCGGTACCCGAAAGCACTATGGCTGTTTGCAAATAGGTAGCGGCATTAAGAGTAATAGCGTGTTTAAGTCCGGCTGCGCCTGTGTTAGAAAAGTAGTTAGAGTTGAAGCGCTGGTAGTCAAACTCCCATTGGGTAGAATCTTTTTTGGCCTTTTGCAGTTGATCGCTCAACCCGCCAAAGCCAAACAACGAAAAGTTGCCAAACCTGTTGGTGGGCAGGTAAATGTTGTACGATAAATCCTGGAAATTAGTAACTGCATCGCCAATATTAACGCCCAGTTGGGAAAGTACGCTTAGCGTAGAGTAGCGATAGTTAATCAAATACGAACCGCGGTATTTTTTTGAAAAGGGACCCTCAGCAGCAAGGTCTATTCCCAGCACCCCAGCCTGCACAGTGTACTCGCGTTTTTCGTTGTTGCCTTTGCGCAGGTTCAAGTCAAACACACCGGCTAATGCATTGCCGTATTCGGCAGCAAACGCTCCCGTAGAAAAATCGGAGTTTGCCAAGAGCTGCGAGCTCAAAATGGAAATACCACCACCCGAAGAGCCTACCACGGCAAAGTGGTTGGGGTTAGGAATATCTACGCCCTCCATGCGCCAGAGTAAACCAAATGGCGAGTTGCCGCGAATGGAAATGGAGTTGCCCCCATCATCGGCAGTAACTACGCCTGCAAACGAAACAGCCGCACGAGCCGGGTCGTTTACAGCCGCTGCAAACTTGCGCGTTTCTTCAACCGAAAACGTACGCGTACTCACCACGGCCATCTCGTTCAAAGGTTTATTCTTCTCCGCATCGGGCCGCACAACAATTTCGTTGAGTTGGGTAACATCTTCTTCTATGCTTACGGTTAGCACTACCTCTTTGCCCGAGTTAACAATTACATTGGCTACCGTTACCTCCTTGTAGCCAACAAAAGAAATTCGGAAGGTGTGTGTGCCTATTGCAACTTGACTAAATCTGAAATTTCCATCCGGATCGGTGGTGGTGCCAATTAATGGATCGGAATTTTGAAGCACTACAGATGCTCCAGGTAATCCAATTTTTGACACCTTGTCGATAACCGTACCCCGAACGGTTTGGGTAAGTTGTTGGCCGTGCACCAAAGGGGTTACTAAAAAAAATACAAGCAGAAGAATAAACCTTGACATACAATTTCTTTTTAGATTTTTGATTGTATGACAAGAGTGAAAGGACTACCCCCTAATGCGCCAGTATATTTTTAAAATGTTTAGCTACAGAAATCGTAAGCCCACTTTTGCACCCAGCCAAAGCGCCAGGTTAGTGTTAGCTCCAACTTTTACCGTATAGGTAGAGGGCGTATAATACGTAAACAAGCCGGGGTTATCCGCAAAGGAAGGCCGGCTTACATACCCATTAAGTGTTAAACCGGTAGCAATAGAAAATTTAGGAGCAAGTTGAAAATCGAAACCGAGGTAGGCTTTATTTAATAAACTGAGCGAGTTGGTAAACCCACCTTTATTTACATGCTGACTCACCAGGTCAAAATCCAGGTACCACCACTTTGTAAGTTTACGGGTTGCACCAACTCCGTATCCAAAGGTCCACACCGAGGTATCGTTTGCTGCGAATGATTTTTCGGGTTTAAAGCCCGCGGTGAGTATGGTATAGAATTTTCGGACTCCGGTACGAAAGGCAACGTTTACCGGAAACACTTCATCGGCAGCAACTTCAATTTTATGATATCCACGGTTTACGAAACTGAATAAACCGATGGGTACCCCGCCCACACTATCTGCGTAATTGATTATTGCTAGTTGAGTGCCGCGTACTTTGCCGGCATAGTTAAAGAACCCGCTTATTTGCGAACCGTAAATTTTGTCGGTAGCAATATTAGCAAAGCCCGCAAACTGCGAGCCGCGGTAATTGCCACGCTGCACATTGGCAAAGCCTGCCGCCTGCACCCCATACGAAGCCTGGTTATTAAAATTACTAAACCCTGCCACCTGCACGCCATTCATGCTGCTAAGGTTAGTATTTGAAAAGCCGGCAACCTGCACTCCGTGGGCATCGCTTAAGTTGGTGTTGGCAAAGCCCGCTAATTGTACTGCGGTTGTGCTGCCTCCGTTCAGGTTAAAGAACCCTGCGGTTTGAATGCCATAAAAGTTACCTCCTACCATATTGCCAAAGCCGGCAATTTGCAACCACCGCACATCGCCCCGGTCCAGATTAACAAAGAACCCTAATTCGATTTGGCGTGTACCCAATGAATAGCCGCCAAAAAAATTAATGGAGTATTCGTTAATAACATTGGCGCTAAGCCGGCCATTGCTACCAATAAAAGGAAGAATTGATACTTGCGCCAGCGCATACAAGGTATCTGAAATGTTTTGAACGTTCGGTTCGGATGCGTAGGGTAGTGTTAATTCTTCTTTTAAAGTTGGAGTGAAAAGGGAATCGGTTTTTAGCTCTGGCAGTTCTGTTGCGAGCGGCACCAAAGGCCTCATGGTAATAATGTAATACTGGTTAGCGGATTCGGTAATTTGAAGAAGTGTATCGCGATACTCTTTTTTACTTACAGAAAGTAACAACGAATCAGTTCGTTTTTCGATTTTGATTCGAAAAAAGCCATAGGCATCGGTAATAGTAGAAGTTATGGACGGTTTGTGGTAAATACTTACTTGTGGCAGCTTGTTGCCAGCCACATCTTCTACATAGCCACTTACAATAAGGGTTACTGCATTGTTTTTAACGGGTGGTGCCGGAGTTTTTGTTAGAATTACATAGTTGCCTTTTGCTTTATACGTAAGCTGGCCCGCGAAAATTTCATTTAGTACCTGGCGTACGGTTAAATTCTGAATGTTTAAACTAATCGTAAGGTCCGGATCGACAATCGAGCTGTTATACGAAAATGAAAACCCGCCTAGCTGGCCGATGCGGGTTAAAATCAAAGTTATTTTTTCATTCTCTGCCACTAACGAAACGGGACGTTCCAGCAGCGGCAAGTCTTTAGCTTGTTGCGCAAAAACTCCTATGCTTACTACCCAAAGAATAAGTACGTAGAAAAGTCTCATGCAGCGATTTATTGTGACGTGGTGCATCCTTCGCCATCCAGAATCAGTTCTTCGCCTTTGCGGGTAAGGGTCAGGTTCATGGTTTCGGCTATCACTTCGGCAATAATGGCTGCATTGTCTTCTTTGTAGTTTGCGGTAAGCCGGCAATCAAAAAGTTTTTTGTTGGCAAGTACGATGTGCGAATTGTACACTTCGTTAAGCAGGGCCACTACGGTTTTTAGATCGGTATTGTTAAAGCTGAACACTTTGGTTTTATAAGCCAGCACGTTCGTATCGGGTTTATCGATACGATAGAACATTTTATGGCGCTTGCTGTAGATAGCTTGTTGGCCGGCTTTCAGGTTAAGGCCGCTATCGTATAGGGTATAAAACTGTACTTCGCCCTCGGTTACTAAGATTTCAATCGTATCTTTTTCGGGGTAGGCCTTCAGGTTAAATGCTGTGCCAATGTCGCGAACTAAAATTTCATTGGCTTCAATTACAAAGGGGTTCTCGCTGTCGTGCTTTACCGTAAAGAACGCCTCGCCTTGCAATTTAACCACCCGGGCTTTTTCTTTTGAGTTATAGCTATAGGCTAACTCGCTGCGTTTGTTCAGAAAGGCAGTGCTTCCATCGGGAAGATTGTTCTGCAGTGTTGAGTCGCGGCTGGTAAGCGTTAGCTTTTGATTGGCTGGTGTAATGGGGTTGTTCAAAAAGTAAACGATACCCAAAAAGATTGCTATACCCGCAGCGATGCGCACCCAGACGGTAGAAATTTGCGTGCGTTGCTCCATGGCAACAACCTTAGTCTTATCCAGTTTGTGTTTCACTTTTGTCCAGGCAGCGTCCGTATCGAAGTCGGTAGCCATATTACTGGCGCCTGCGTTGTCGAAAATAGTTTTAAGATTTTCAAAATAAGTCTTGTTAGCCTCGTGCTGGGCAATCCATGCAGCCACTTGCTGCTGCTCTTGTTCAGTGGCTTCTCCGGCTAACAATTTGCCTATTAAATCATCCATATCGTGCGGCTGCAATCCCATTAGGGTATCCAGTTATTCATAAAAATTAAAAACAAGGGCAGGTAATCTTTTAGTTGTTCGCGCATCAACTTCAAAGCCTTGCCCATGTGGTTCTCTACCGTTTTAATAGAAATCTTTAGCTGGTCTGCAATTTCCTGGTATTTCAATTCTTCAAACCGGCTAAGCTGAAAAACCAACCGGCATTGATCGGGTAAAGTTTGCATGGCTTCGGTAATTTTTACTTCCAGTTCGGCCGCTTGCAGGGTGTGCATCACCGCATCGGTAGTTGTATCGCCAACATAAAGTTGATGCGCCACGTGTTGTTGCTTTACTTTTTCATGCTTTAGTACGTTAATGCAACTATTGCGTACCATGCGGTACAAGTAAGCCTTTAACGAAGTTTCGATTTGAATAAGGGTGCGCTTTTCCCACACCGAAATAAAGGCGGCCTGCACTACCTCTTCGGCTTCTTCTTTATCTTTTAAGAAAGTGAAGGCGTAGCGGCACAGGGGTTGGTAATAAGCGCGAAAAATCATCTCGAAGGAACTTTGGTTGCCCTGCCGGAATTTTTCTAATACCTGCTTTTCCGATAATTCCACCGCCCTTGTTTACGAGTTTTGGTGCAATTTACGGCTTTTGGGCGCTGTGGTTATGACAACTTCTGCAACTTTTACCCCTAAGGACAAAAAAAATAAGCCGGTGGTTTCCGGCTTATGTACTGTAATAGCTTACTGGTTGGTCAACTCTTTACACGTTCAAATTTATATACATCGGGCATCTCCGAGTCATCGTGCATGGTTACGTTCAAATCTTTTATTAACCCGTTGCGGATGTCGTAAACCCAACCGTGTATGTAGGGGCCACCACGTTTTTGCCACGCGTTTTGAATAATAGAAGTTTTACCAAGGTCGTAAACCTGTTCCATTACATTCAGTTCAATAAACCGATCTTCGCGTTGTTTCATATCGGCAATTGCTTCCAGTTCTGCCTGGTGCATGCGGTACACATCCTTAATGTGCCTGATCCAGTTATCGATTAACCCAACTTGCTTGTTGCCCATGGCGGTACGCACCCCACCGCACCCGTAGTGGCCGCACACAATCACGTGTTTTACTTCCAAAACGTTTACGGCATAATCCAGCACACTTAGCATATTCATATCGGTATGCACTACCATGTTGGCAATATTGCGATGCACAAACACCTCACCGGGTTGTGTTCCGGTAATTTCGTTGGCGGGCACGCGACTATCGGCACACCCAATCCATAAGAAATCGGGCTGTTGCGTGTTGGCTAACTTGTTAAAAAAATCTTTGTCTTCTTGCAGGCGTTGTTTTACCCAGGCCTGATTTTGAAGCAGCAGTTGTTCGTAGCGTTTCATGGTGTTTTTTCTATTTTTTAGTGATGAAGTTTTAAAGTATGTTGATGCCTTGCAGTTCTACAGAAATATTTTTTGCCCGCGCCAGCACCAGGTAGTCTCCAATAGTTTCCCGAATATCGGCATCAATAAAAGCAGCCTGGCTACCATCAATTATTACCTGGCTATCGTTGGGTATTTTAGTCAGCGATTCGCGCAAAGCAGCCTTATGTAAAAAGGAAACGTCTTTGGTAAAGCGCAACAAATACTTTCCATTATCAGAAACGAGGATAATCGCTTTTTGAAAGTTTGTTTTTAGTATGAAGAACAAAGCCACCACCAGCCCGATAAAAACTCCTTTGAGCAAGTTGGTAAACACCACGGCCAGCACGGTAATCACAAATGGTAAAAACTGTGCATAGCCTTTTTTATACATCTCTTTAAAGGCAGAAGGTTTTGTTAGTTTATATCCGGTAACCAATAAAATCCCGGCAAGGCACGAAAGGGGTATAAGCCGCAGCACTTGCGGAATCAGCAACACCGAGAGCAGCAGAATGGAAGCGTGAGAAATGGCCGATGCTTTTGACCGGGCCCCGGCATTAACATTTGCCGAACTTCGTACAATTACAGACGTTACCGGAAGGCCACCCAGCAAGCCTGAAATAAGGTTGCCAGCACCCTGGGCTTTTAACTCGCGGTTTAACGGAGTGCTGCGATGTGCAGGATCCATTTTATCGCAGGCTTCAATACTTAGCAGCGTTTCAAGGCTGGCAACAATAGCCAGCGTAAAAGCGGCCACATAAACTTTCGGGTTTTGCCACAACGAAAAATCCGGAAAGGTTAGGTAAGAGCTAATACCCGCTTCGGCCGACCACGAAGGTAGCGACACCAGGTGCTTGGCATCTATTGCAAAGGCCGGGGCTGCTACATGGAAGAATGCATTCAGCGCCACCCCCATTAGTACAACAAACAGGGGGGCAGGCACGATTCTGAAAAACCGAAACCGCAACAAGGCATTCGAATTCCAGGCAATGAGAATGAGGATGGAGACAACACTTATTACAATAGCCCCCGGAGTTACATAATAAAGCGACTCAAAAATTTCGCTGAAGGTATTGCGTCCGTCTGTCTGGAAGAACGCTTCGTCTCCTTCAAAGTCGGTATCGTAGCCAACCGCGTGGGGTATCTGTTTCAAAATCAAGATTAGCCCAATGCCAGCCAGCATTCCTTTAATTACCGATACGGGAAAGAAGTGGCCAATCGAACCGGCCTTTACAAATCCTAAAATGATTTGCACTACTCCGGCTAACACCACACTCAATAAAAATCCATTAAAAGAACCAATGTCTGTAATGGCCGCGGCAACAATAGTTGTTAACCCGGCTGCGGGGCCGCTAACACTTAATGGCGACCCGCTGAGGGCGCCCACAACCAAACCGCCTACAATACCAGCTAACAATCCTGAGAACAATGGAGCCCCTGAGGCCAGGGCAATACCCAGGCACAGCGGCAAGGCAACCAAAAACACAACAATAGATGCCGGAAAATCCGATGACCAATAGTTTCTTAAATTCATACAAGGCAAAAGTAAAATCAAAACCGAAATCCCCGAAGCGGGAATCAGAACCTGGGGTGATGATTAGGCTTTGGGCGGTGGCGAAACTATTTCCAAAAAATTTGTTCCAAAAAGAAGCGTCCGATACTGTGACTGTACTGTTGCCACGTGGTTAAGCTCACTTGATTTTATCCAAGGTACAGATTTAAAAGAAAGATGATCTTCGCTACAGTCTTCCTCGTTGGGTGTAGGGGCTGGTTTCTCCTCAGTGTCATCGGCAAGGTTTGCCAGCGTGGCTGTTGGGTAGGTCTTTTTTATGGAAGCCGTAAGTGTTGGTGCTGAAACCAAAATCAGCAAACACAGAATGGCCACCCAACAAAATGCTATTTTAAACATAGAAGAACGGCAAATATAACAAATACTTGATTCGGGCTGCGGCCAAAAAATGTTTAAGAATTAATTAACAAGCTATTCGCTACGCAGCGGACCAATAGGGTTAGACATGGCCACTTTGCCGGCACGGAAGCCAACGGTAACAGCCGCCACAGCCAGGCTGATCATACCCGCCCAAATAAATAAGAAGACATCGGCTTCAATGCGGTAAGCAAAATTACCTAACCATAAATTTCCGGCATAGTACATGGCCGGAGCGGCAATAGCAAACGCGATAACAATCAGCACAATAAATTCGCGTGCCAGCAACCAGGTTAAGTGTGGTACTGAGGCGCCCAATACTTTGCGCATGGCTACCTCTTTAGCCCGTTGCTCAGTAACAAACATAACCATGCCCAGCAACCCGAGGCAGCTTATAAAGATGGATAAGGTAGCAAGGTGATTAAAAATATTACTGGTGCGTTCCTCCGCCCGATAGGATTGATCAATATCTTCTTCCACAAACTTATAGCTGAAGGAAATGCCGGAGTTAAATTTTTTGAAAACTTCTTTCACCGCCTCTACTTGCTGTACCAGGTTGCCGGGAGCAAAACGCACCACCGCTTCGTAGTAAGAATCGGGTTCATTGTAAATCAGCAGCGGCTCTATTTTTTTGTGGGCCGATTTAAAATTGAAATCACCCACTACGCCAATGATGGTATAAATTTCTCCTTGCGAAATCTCAATGGTTTTACCGATGGGGTCTGCAAATCCCAACAGGCGTGCTGCTTCCTGATTAATAATTACGGCCGATGAGTCTGTGGCCATCGCCTCCGAAAAATCCCGGCCGGCTACCACCTTCATCGAAAATGTTTTCACGAAATCAAACTCAACCGGCAGCGTATGAAATAGGATATTGTAATTGGGGTCTTTACCCTCCCATTTAACAGTAGTGGTAGATTCTACCACATTCGAAATGCGGGCACTCATGGCCGAAACATTTTCTACGCCTGGCAGTTTGAGCAGCTCGCCTTTAAGCGAACTAAACTGTTGGCGCATTTTGCGGTTGGTGGTAAAGGTTATCGTGTTCTCTTTTTGAAAACCAAGGTCGCGTGCACGTATGTATGCCAGTTGATCCTGAACTATAAAAGTGCCGGCCAGGAAGGAAATGGCTAAGATGAATTGAAGTACTACCAACGCCCTTCGGAAAAGAATGGTGCTTCTGGAGCTTTTGACGTAGCCCTTTAACACGTGTGCAGGATTTAAAGCCGAAAGCAAAAACGCGGGATAAGCCCCACCTAAAAAAGCGCATACTACTACCGAAACGGTAAGTGGAACAAAAATGGTAGTATTGGTTAAATCAAAAACCAGCGGCTTGCCACTCAACTCTTTAAACCACGGCAAGGCCAACCAACTTAGTACAACGGCTATTGCAAATGCCAGCAGGCAATACAAAAACGATTCAGACAGAAAATGAATAATGAGTTGAACTTTGTTGGCACCAATTACTTTACGAACCCCAGCTTCTTTTGCCCGCTTAATAGAACGCGCGGTGGCCAGGTTGGCATAATTTATACTTGCAATAATTAAGATGAATAAACCAATGGCCGAACTCAGGTACACATAAAGAATGTTTCCCTGTAGCGCAAAGTTATTGTTAAGGTGTTGCGATTTGAGGTACACATCGGTAAGAGGTTGTAGTACCAAGTCGGTTACATTAGAGGTTTCGTGATGTTCTTTTATTACATTTTTAATTTTTTGTTGCAGGTGCCCGGGGTTGCCATCAGGGGTAAGTTTTATATACGTTGAGTAGTTATTTACCTTCCAGTTTTCTAATTGATCAAACCCACCAGCGCGTGCAAATTGCATGGGTAAAACAAAATCGAATTGCAGGTGCGAGTTGGCCGGTATATCGTGAAGCACACCTGCAATTAACATTTCTCTTCCCAGCAGTGTGAGTGATTTACCTACCGGGTCGGTAGTTGCAAAATATACCTGCGCAAGGCGTTCGGTAATCAATATGATTTCGGTGCCCTCGTTAAAGGGCTTCATGCTTCCATGCAACAGCGGAAAGTGAAGAAACTCAAAAATTTCGGGGTCCGCCAGTAATCCTTTTTGCAAAAACACGATGTCGTCCTTGCGCAAGTTAAGATCAAGGTTGCCGGTGCGGCCCACGGCCTCTACTTCGGCAAAGGTGGCTTTAAGATGCGGCCCCAAAGGCGCTGGCGTAGCCGCTACCGGGTAAACTTCTTCTTTATCATTTAATTGATTTTCAACAACCCGATATACCCTGTTGGCATCGGTATGAAAGCGATCGAAGCTCCACTCATCGGCAACCCATAAAAAGATAAGGATAAAAGCAGTAAGGCCTATAACTAACCCCAATAGATTAATGGCCGCATATACACTGCGCAGTTGCCGCAGAAATAATTTAAAGTAATTAGAAAGCACAGGCTAAGTCAGATTTTAAATCTAAAATAAGATGCCAGTGTATTCTGCCAAAGCGCGTGTAAGTATTTTTAAGTTTTATTCAACTTCCACTACAATCTCAATTTCTACTGCAATGTTGCTGGGCAGTGCATTCATACCAACGGCCGAGCGGGCATGTTTACCCTTTTCGCCAAAAACAGCCACCATCAAATCCGAGAACCCATTAATTACTTTGGGTTGATCGGCAAAGCCATCGGCACAATTAACCATCCCTAAAACTTTTACAATGCGTTTTACTTTATTCAGGTCGCCCAGTTCGGCTTTAAGCGTGGCTAAAATTGATATGCCCGTTTGGCGGGCTGCTTCATATCCTTGTTCCGGTGTTAAGTCGGCTCCTACTTTGCCGGTAATGTTGGTGCCATCGGCACGGGTGGGGCCGTGGCCTGCTAAAAATAACAAGTTACCGCTGCGAACAGCCTTTACATAATTAGCCATGGGTTTGCTGGCGGGTGGCAACTCTATACCAAGTTCTTTTAGCTTCTTGTCGAAGTCGGTTTTTTGCGCCCAGGTTGTTCCGCTGGCTAGCAGAAGTAAAATACATACGAGTGATTTCATGGCATAGCGATTTTAGATTCGTTAAGGTATAAAACCTTATTCGAAACTGGTAACTTTGTTTTTTAAAATCAGCAAATGAAAGAAGTAACTCGCTGCCCCTGGTGCCTTGGTTTCGACCAATATATTCAGTACCACGATGAAGAGTGGGGTGTGCCGGTTTATGACGACCGCAAACACTTTGAGTTCTTAATTCTGGAAGGTGCGCAGGCAGGATTGAGTTGGGCTACGATTTTAAAAAAGCGTGCGGGTTATAAAAGGAACTTTGCCGATTTCGATCCGGAGAAGGTAGCCCGCTTTACAGAAAGGCGACTTGAGAAAATTTTGCAGGACCCCGGTATTGTGCGGAATAGATTAAAGGTTTATTCGGCTGTTAACAACGCCAAAAAATTTTTAGAAGTGCAAAAGGAATTTGGAAGTTTTAGCCGCTACATCTGGAGCTTTGTTGGCGGCAAGCCCATCGTAAACAAATGGACTACTACCAAAAAGATAGCGCCCACCACGCGCGAGTCTGACGCCCTGAGTAAAGATTTAATAAAACGCGGATTTAAGTTTGTTGGCAGCACGGTTATGTATGCACACATGCAGGCTTGCGGGTTGGTAAACGATCATTTAGAAGACTGTTTCAGGTATAAACAGGTAGGCCGGGCGGGTAAACAAACTCGGGGGCCTGAAAATCTATAGTTTAGCATTAAACCAAAATTTGTTCACTTTATTTTCTGATGCGATAGTTCATGCAACAAATACTAATAGCCGAAGACGATGCCAACATTGCTTCAGACCTGAAGCAACAGTTGCTCCACGAAGGGTTTGAAGCCGAAGTGGTGTTTGATGGTTTGCTGGCTGAAAGAATAATTACCCGCAGCACCTTCGACTGTATTATACTCGACATTAACATGCCCGGCAAAAACGGGTTAGAAGTTTGCAAAGCAATTCGCGCACAAAAAATAACCACCCCGGTGCTTATGCTTACGGCCTTTGGCGAAGTGGAAGATAAACTGGCCGGCTTTGATAGCGGAGCCGATGACTACCTAACTAAGCCTTTTTACTTTAAAGAGTTATTGGCCAGAATAAAAGCCCTGCTTAAACGCGGCCCCCAACAGGAAGTGGCGCCCCAACTTATTGTACATGATCTGATCATAAACATGGCGGCCAAAACTGTGCTGCGCAACCAGGCACCCATAAAACTAACGGCACGCGAGTTCGAAATTCTTACTACGCTGGTGCAGGCACAGGGCAACGTGGTTTCCAAAAAGGAGTTAATAAAAAAAATCTGGGGTACACATGTAGAAGTAAACACCAATACCATCGAGGTGTTTATCAATTCGCTGCGCAATAAAGTAGATAAGCAACATGCCGTAAAATTAATTCATACCCGGCCCGGCTTCGGGTATTTTCTAAGCACCACCCCGCATGAAACTTAGAAATAAGATGTTGCTGTTTTTTGTGGGCACCTTTCCGGTGGTGTTGGGCATAGCGTTGTTGGCAGTTTATTTCAGTATGGCCGAGTATCGCGAAGAAGAGTTTTTACAACGGCTGAAAGAAAAAACTACCACCACCTTGCGCTTGCTGATCGATGTACAAAAAATTGATCATGACTTGTTGCGCGCATTAGACGAAACAACAATTAATAATTTGTACGATGAAAAAATTCTGTTGTTTGATAGCAACGGCCAGATTATTTACGCCAGCGTGGACGATACCGCAGTGCTTTTTCCATTAGAGGTGTTGAGAGATTTAAAGGGCGGGCGCGATGAAATCTTCTACCGGGAAGGTGAATACGATGTGTATGCCCACATTATAGAAAAGGACGGAGATCGGTTTTATGCGATTGGCAAAGCCAATGATCGCTATGGTAAAGAGAAATTGCGCTTTTTGGTTTGGATTCTGATAGGGGTATTTATTTTTTCCGTGGCGTTGGAAGTTTTAATTGCCGTGTACCTCTCGCGGCAGATTGCCCAACCCATTGTGCGCCTTACGCAAGAGGTTAATAACAAATCCATCAACAACTTGTCGCAAATTGAGGTACCCCGCTCGGGCGATGAAATTGCTGTATTGGCTTCCGGATTTAACAACTTGCTGGCCCGTGTAGAGCAATCTTATACGTATCAGAAAAACCTTATTCACCATATCTCACACGAGCTAAAAACACCCATTGCGGTGCTCATCTCCAACATCGAACGTACCTTCAACGAGTCCAACCCAAAGCAGTGGCAGGATAGCCTCGATTTTCAGAAAAACGGGTTGATGCAAATGAGTACGGTTATTACAACTTTGCTGGATATTTCAAAGTTTGAAACGGACCCGGCTCTGGTGTTAACTGATACCATACGGGTAGATGAACTCACCTTTTCCTGCATCGAAAGTTTGCAGGTAATTAATTCGGATGCGCGCTTTGAAGTGGCCATTCACCCCGATGTAACCGATGCGCAAGAGTTAACCTGCCGCGGTAACGAGCGCATGTTGCACATTGCTTTTTTGAATGTTCTGAAAAATGCAATTGCCTATTCGGCCGATGCGCGCGTAACGGTTGAGTTGGCGGTACACAACAACCAGGTAATCTTTTCGATTGATAATAATGGGCCCACTCTTTCGGCTAAAGAACAAACCGGATTGTTTACTTATTTTTTTCGTGGCCAAAACAGTTTTAAAAAGGTAGGAATCGGGTTGGGCCTGGTTATGGTTTCCAAAATACTTCAGTTGCACCGTGGCACTATTTCCTACACAGTAACCGAAGCCGGCACTAACCGCTTTACTATTTGTTTGCCACAATCTTAAGCAAACCTTTATTGGCATTAAGGTTTTTTTAAGGCCTGCAGGCGTTAGTGTTGCAGTATGAAATTTCTGTACGCTGCGCTGGTTGCGCTGTTTTCATTTTCGGCTCTGGCCCAAACCACGGTGCGTCTATCGCTGGCGCAAGCCGATAGCATTTTTTTAGAGAAGAACCTGCTGTTATTAGCTGCGCAGTATAACATTCAGGCAAAAGAAGCGCTGGTTATTCAGGCAAGAGCCTATCCTAACCCAACTTTTACGGCCGATTTGAATGCGTATGATCCTGAAAACAATAAGGCCTTTCATATCGGCCAAACCGGCCAAAAGTTTTTTGCATTAGAACAACTGATTGTGCTGGGTGGCAAACGCAAATCGGAAATAGAAATAGCCCGGCAAAACACCAAGCTTGCTTCGTTAGAATTAGAAGACCTGTTGCGCAATTTGCGGTACCAACTGCATGCTGGCTTTTACACGATTTACCAGCAACGCACCACGCTCGAAAAATTTAACCGGCAATTACAGGTATTGGATACGCTCATTAATGCGTACGAAAAGCAGGCCAGCAGAGGCAACCTTCCGCTTAAAGATGTTATTCGTCTTAAGTCGGTTTATTTTAAAATCAGCAACGATAAAAGCGAACTGGCCAACAATTATTTTGCACAGCAGCAGCGCATGCACACCCTGTTGCAATTGCCCGAGTATGTAGAGCCCGTGGTAAGCGACCCCGACTTTGATAAACTCATTGCCCGGCTATCGTACAATTTGCTTTTAGATAGCGCACTTCAAAACCGGCCCGATCTGAAACTCGCCAACGAAGCAGAAGCCCTGTCGCTACTCAATTTGCAACTTCAGAAAAAACTGGCGGTGCCTGATGTGGCTCTTAATAGTTCGTTCGACCAGCGCAGCGGAGCTTTCGTGAACCAATTAAACGTGGGGTTAAGTATTCCGCTTCCTTTGTGGAACCGCAACCGCGGCAACATCAGATCGGCCCAGTACGAAACACAATCCATAGCGGCATTTCAAAAACAAAAGGCCACCGAAGTGCAAGCTGAAGTACGAGCTGCCTGGCAGGATATAGAGCTGAGCTCACAAGAATACCAAAAGATAAAATCACTCTATAGCAACGATTTTAATACCGTGTTCGAAGGCGTGAACAAGAATTTTCAACGTGGCAATCTTTCCATTCTGGAGTTTGTAGATTTTTTTGAATCGTACAACGAATCGCTGAGTGATTACGAACGTGTGAAAAATTACCTCGCCACGGCCGCCATGCAAATCAATTATGTAACTGCTTCCAAAATTTATTAACCTATGCATCGCCTCATCATAGCCTGTTGTACACTTTGTTTCCTAAATGCCTGTAATCCGCAAAAAAAATACGATGATACCGGGGTGGCATTTTCGATAAGCGACACCATGTTGGCGCGCTGCGAATTTTACGAAGCCTCAGAACAACCTGTGAAGAATGAAATTCGCTTGTTCGGAAAAATTACGGCCGACAATAATAAAATGGCCCACGTTAACTCGCTGGTGGGTGGGCTGGTGCTTTCGGTGCAAGCCGAGCTGGGCGACTATGTAAAACAAGGGCAGGTGTTGGCTACGGTACGCAGCAGCGAGGTAGCTGAATTTCAACGCCAGCGGTTAGATGCGCAAAGCGATGTAGCTGTAGCTGAAAAAAACCTGCAGGTAGCGCGCGAACTGTTTGAGGGAAAACTCAATTCGGAACGAGATGTAAATGCAGCAGAAAAGGAACTGGTAAAAGCGCGGGCCGAACTTGCGCGGATTAACGAAGTATATGCCATCTACAACCTGCGCGATGGTTCTACATTTAATATACAAGCGCCCATCAGCGGGTTTGTGTTAGCAAAAAATGTATTGCCCAACGAGCAGTTGCGCAGCGATGTTACGGAAGCACTCTTTTCTATTTCTGAGATTAATGAAGTGTGGGCGCTTGCCAATGTAAGCGAGGGCGACATTGGTAAAATTGAGTTAGGCTACGATACCGAGGTGCGCACGCTGGGTTTTCCCGACAAGGTGTACAAAGGCCGGATTGATAAAATCTTCAATGCCATCGATCCGGAAACAAAAGCTATGAAAGTGCGCGTGCGCGTACCCAACGATAACTTCCAGCTTAAACCCGATATGATGGCTACCGTAAATGTGATTTTCACTGAAAACAAAAAACTGGTTGCCGTTCCTTCCTCAGCCATCATTTTTGATAAAAGTAAAAACTGGGTAATGGTATTTAAAGATCGCCAGAACATTGAAACCCGCAACGTGGAAGTTTACAGGCAACTGGGCGATGTAACTTTTCTTAGCACCGGCTTGCAACCAGGCGAAAAGGTGATCTCTAAAAACGGGTTGTTTGTGTACGATGCTATAAACGATTAAAAGCGCCATGGGTAAATTTATTCGTAACATCATTGCGTTTTCGCTTAAGAACCGGTTCTTCACTTTTTTCTGGGTTATCTTATTGGTAATAGGCGGGGTTTATTCTTTTCTTAAAATTCCCATCGAAGCATTTCCGGATGTTACCAACACGCAAATAATAATTGTAACTGAGTGGAACGGCCGCAGTGCCGAAGAAGTAGAACGCTTTGTAACCACACCCATCGAAATTGCCATGAACAGCGTGCAGCGCAAAACCAACGTGCGCAGCATTACCATGTTTGGGCTGTCGGTAATAAAGATAATTTTTGAAGATGACGTGGAGGACTTTTTTGCACGCCAGCAGGTAAACAACCAACTGCGCAATGTGCAACTACCCGATGACGTAGAGCCCGAGGTGCAGCCACCCTACGGCCCTACCGGAGAAATTTTCCGATACGTTTTAAAAAGTGATACCCGCGACTCGCGCGATCTGCTCACCATACAAAACTGGACTATTGACAGGCAACTACGGGCCGTGCCCGGAGTGGCCGATGTGGTAGCCTTTGGTGGCAGAGAAAAAACCTACGAGATAAGTATCAACCCGGTTCAACTTCAAAAGTACAACCTTACCCCGCTCGAACTTTTCGAGGCAATTGCAAAATCAAACCTGAATGTAGGGGGCGATGTAATCGAAAAAAACGGGCAGGCCTATGTTGTGCGCGGCATTGGTTTGCTTTCATCTATCGAAGAAATTGAAAACACCATTGTAGATATCTACAACGGTAACCCCTTGCTGGTAAAGCGCGTGGCTACCGTGGTAGAAAGCAGCCTGCCCCGCGTTGGCCAGGTAGGGCTTAATGATAATGATGATGCTGTGGAAGGTATTATAGTAATGCGCAAAGGAGAAAACCCCAGCGAGGTGCTGGCCCGCGTTAAAGCCAAAATAGAAGAACTTAACACGCTGGTGCTGCCCAACGATGTGCGCATGGAAACCTTTTACGACCGCGATAACCTGATGGCGTATTGCACCAAAACCGTAATGCACAACCTGGCAGAAGGAATTATTCTGGTAACGGTAATCGTTTTCATTTTTATGGCCGATTGGCGCACCACGCTGGTAGTGGCCATTGTAATACCATTGGCTTTGTTATTTGCCTTTCTTTGTTTAAAACTGCGCGGCATGAGCGCCAACCTGCTCTCGCTGGGAGCGGTGGATTTTGGAATTATAATAGACGGGGCCGTGGTAATGGTAGAGGGATTGTTTGTCGCCCTCGACCACGAGGCACAAAAGCACGGCATGGCAAAGTTTAACCGGCTCAGCAAACTCGGTCTCATTAAAAAGACCGGGGCCGAAATGGGCAAAGCCATCTTCTTTTCCAAGCTCATCATCATCTCGGCTTTGCTGCCCATTTTTGCTTTTCAAAAAGTGGAAGGAAAAATGTTTTCGCCACTCGCATTTACGCTTGGGTTTGCCTTGTTGGGCGCCCTGTTATTTACCCTTACCCTGGTGCCGCTGCTCAGCGCTTTGCTCCTCAAAAAAGATGTAAAAGAGAAACACAATTTCTTTGTCGATTTTGTCGATCGCTCGGTAAGCAAGGCTTTTTCGGTAACGTTTTCAAAACGCAGGCTTACTGTAGCAATTGCCATCATCTCTTTTGGTGCCACCTCGTTCTCGGCCCGGTGGTTGGGCACCGAGTTCTTGCCACAACTTAACGAGGGGGCTTTGTGGGTAGAAGCAAAATTGCCGATGAGTTCATCGCTAAGCGAAACCGTTAAAATGGTAAGCATCTTACGCGATGAGCTCCGAACCTTTCCGGAAGTAAATGGAGTGCTTTCGCAAACCGGGCGCAGCAACGATGGCACCGACCCCAGCGGTTTTTACTATGTGCAAATGCAGGTTAACCTAAAACCTAAAGAAGAGTGGGGCCGCAAAATCTCTATGGATGGTCTGATTGAGGAGATGGACGAAAAACTAAAAAAGTACCAGGGCATAAATTACAATTATTCGCAACCCATTATTGATAACGTGGCCGAAGCAGTGGCCGGAATGAATGCATCGAATGCAGTAAAAATTTATGGCGATGACTTAAGTCAACTGGATCAATTAGCCAACCGGGTGCTAGATCAGATTAAAGATGTAGCCGGAATTAAAGACGTTGGTATTCTGCGCAACATTGGCCAGCCCGAAATGAGCATTGTGCTGGATGAAGAGCGCATGGCAATGTATGGCGTTACCAAAGCCGATGCCTTGAGCGTAATTGAAATGGCCATTGGTGGCAAAACAGCTACCGTTAAGTACGAAGGCGAAAAGAAATTCGACATCCGCATCCGGTACGAACAAAACTTTAGAAAAGATGAAGACGATATCATGATGCTGATGATCCCCAACATCAAAGACGAAAAAATTCCTTTAAAGGAGATCGCGTCCATTAAAGAACTAACAGGCCCGGCCTTCATCTATCGCGATAACACCAAGCGTTTTATTGGTGTAAAATTTTCGGTGCGCGAGCGCGACCTGGGCAGCACCATAGCCGAAGCACAAAAAAATGTGAACGAACACATTCATTTACCACAAGGCTACAGTATGACGTGGACCGGAGAATTTGAAAACCAGGTGCGGGCAACAAAAACATTAGGGCAGGTTGTTCCCATTAGTCTTATCCTCATCTTCTTATTGTTGTTTATCATGTTTGGCAACGTACGCGATGCAGGCTTTGTACTTATCAACGTTCCGTTTGCACTTATTGGGGGTATCGTAGCCTTACACCTTACCGGCATCAACTTCGGTATTTCGGCTGGTGTAGGTTTTATTGCCTTGTTCGGAATTTGCGTACAAAACGGGGTTATCCTTATCAGCGAATTTCACAAGCAAACCAACCAGGCCGGCAGTTTGGTACAGGCTATTTTCAAAGCAGTAAAAATAAGAACCCGACCGGTGGTAATGACGGCCCTGATGGCTGCCATTGGGTTATTACCGGCAGCCATTTCTACCGGTATTGGCTCCGAATCGCAAAAGCCTCTGGCCGTAGTAATTATTGGTGGGCTGGTAACGGCAACCATCTTTACCCTATTGGTTTTCCCTATCTTTTACTATTGGGGAAATAAAAGAAAACATCCTGTGGCGTTGGCATAGCAGCGTTAGGGAAGGATGTTGTTTCGGGTAAAAGCCTCGCGCCAACGGGCGTGGGGCTTTTTATTTTTCACACCAATCAGAAGATCTCGTGCCTTCGAAGCCGGTTAGCTACGCCAGCCGTTGCTCAAATTATTTTTCTCCGCCTGCGGAACTTTTGGTAACATTGCATGTTTAAACATGTAATCACAAACCATTCTAAACTATGAAAAAACTTATTGTAATGTGGGTAGCGGGCGTAATGTTGGCAGCCTGTACACCTAAAAACCCGGAAGGCGAAAAAGCTCAAACGACTGAGAGCGCAGCCGTTACAGCCGCAGACGGCACACCGGTAGCACTTAATTTGGGCGCATCCAAAGTTATCTGGACGGGCAGCAAAGTGTCAGGTTCGCACACCGGCACCGTAACCCTGAAAGAGGGAACCCTTTACATTAAAGAAGGGAAAGTAACCGGAGGTAATTTTGTGGCCGACCTGAACACCATTAACGATACCGACATGCAGGGCGAATACAAAGGTAAGTTGGAAGGCCACTTAAAGGCTCCCGACTTCTTTGATGTAGCCAACTTTCCGGAAGCAACCTTCGAAATTACCAATGTGGCCGAAGGGGCAGAGGCTGGTAAAGTTACCATCTCGGGCAACCTGACGATGCGGGGTGTAACCAAGAACGTAACCTTTTCGGCAACGGTAACCGAAGCCACCGAAAACTCAGTTAAAGCAACTGCAGATTTTAACGTGTTGCGCGAAGATTGGGGCCTTGTGTACACAGGCATGGCCGATGATTTGATCAGCAAAGAATTTAACCTGAAGATTGAATTAGTAGCGGGTGTAGGCGCTTAAAAACAATACGGTTGTAACTGAATTTTAAAAGGAGGTTGCCGTAAGGGCAGCCTCTTTTTTTTCCAAATCATTCGGCTTTTAAGCGCTTAAATTTTTGATAGTACGCTTTCCCTTCTTTAAAAGATAAATACGGCACCCCGCGGGCGTGGTTTTCTTTGCTTACGCGATACAAGTTTTTCCAATGCGTTATCAACGTGCCGATGCCTTGCCAAAGAGATGCCCCCGGATGATAAATGTGGGCCGGCTCGGCACCGCATCCATTCAGCTCCAGAATTTTTACCCGGCCGGCTTGCAGGTCATCTAGGGTGGCGCAACGTAAATCAAATCGGCCAAAATAGAATCCATCAATCTGTTGGCTTATGGCATCAAACGATTGGGTAAGTGCTTCATTAATTAAATGATTGCAGTTAATGAATGAAGTTCCAAGGCAATGATTGCCAATGGAAACCAACTCAATCGATTGGCCGGCCGGAATAATTTCTGTTAACCGATGGGCATACACATTGCGTAACACCGGCCACTGCAGCCGGGCCCGATCCTTAGCTTCAATTAATTGCTGCAGTGTTTTACTACCATCTCCGGTAACGGTTAAAAATTCTTTTCCGGTAACAGAATTTACAAACCCGGTTTGCTGCGATGGAAAGCGAACATAGAAAACGCCAAACTCCAGCGGCAGGTTAACGAACTCCTGCATAATAAAGTCGGTTTTAATTTCTTTTAGATAAATATCGATTTCCGAGCTGGTTTTTATTATGCGTACCATCCAGCCACGCTCACCCAGGTCGGGCTTGCACACAACCGGTAACTGTAGGTTATTTTCCCGTAAGGTTTGTAAAACGTGCTCGCGCGAAGCCGGTAACTTTATTAAGATGGTTGCAGGCTTAACTGCATTGGGTACCATACGCAGCACATCGTATTTGCTCTCGCCCATCATACCCCCGGTGGGGATGGTAGGGTTGGATGCCGAGAAGTAAAACAAGCTTCGCTCTTTTAAAGCATACCAGATCCACAACAAAAAAAGTGGCGCTTGAATAATGCCAAAGGGCCAATACTCCCAGTGGCGGAGTGTGATAAAAAAACGCGTGCGCAGAATGGACAAAACTCAGGCTGAATAAATGGCTTCGTGCTGGTGGCGCAAGGTAGAAACAGCAACTCCAAACGACTGTGCCAAGACTACATGAGGAGCCACTTCCCGAATCCCGATTTTCATTAGGGCCATGTGGTGCACTGCATGTTCGATGTTGTAGGTAAGTTCGCGTAAAAAATTGGTGGCTACTTGTATGGTCTCTTCGCTGTGTTGCAAATAGCCAACTTCCATAATCATTTCTTTGTTGGCAGGCTGCCGGGTAACAAAGGCTATCAGGTTTTGTAAGGTAGTTAAGGCAACAGTTTTATCCTGTTCAATTGTTTTGTCGTGTTGGCGCTGGTCATAATTTACATTACCCGCAGGGTAACCTATTTCCAGGCACTGAAAAAATTCTATCGTGTGGCGTAAATGCTGGCCCAGGGTAGCCTGGCTTAGCGCCAGCGAAGGAGTACAGAACTCAACATTGGAAAGCTGACTAATGGCATCAGCCAATTGCAAAAGCGCTGTATGCGCTGCATCGTATAGTTGTTTCATAAATCAAACTTAAGCCAAAGCAAATATAACCATTTCTAAAACGGTTCGGTTCAGTGCAGGTTACACAGATAGTTGGGCGGGGCAGCGTAGCGTTTAAACGGTAAAAAAATCAGTCGGGCAGAATTTCTTTAAGCACTTGCCAAACAAGATCAGGTTCGTAGCCCTTGCCAATGGCATACCGGGCCAGTTTATCGCGTTGCTTAAAAATAGTTTCGGCTTGCAAGCCAACCTGTTTCTTTTGTAGTAAGGTGGTAAGCGCGCTGTGGTAGGCGTGCTCGTCAATTTCTTTCAGACCTTGGGCAATGCAATTTTTTGTTAAGCCTAAAAACTCCAGCTCATTTTTAATTTTTAGCCGGCCCCACTTCTTCATCCTAAACTTGCCACCGGCATAGGCTTTGGCAAACCGTTGCTCGTTCAAAAAACCATCGGTAATCAATTGCGATAGCAGTTCATCTACCTGGTTGCCGAATAAACCGTATTCAAATAATTTGGCTTTTACCTCTTTGTGCGAGCGCTCCTGGTAGGCACAGTAGTTCTGAATTTTTGCTGCGGCTTCGGCTAGCGATAGTCGCTTTTTTTTCTTTTGAGTCTCAAAAGCATCGGGTGTACTCCTGCGCACGGGCATAGATCAAATATCGTACGCACGCTGTTTTGGTGCAACGGGTAAATAGAAATTCAACCCCGCTAAGCTTTGCACCTTACTTAATCAGCCCCTTGGTTTTTAAAATACTGCCAACAAATTTTCGCTCGTTCTCGGTATTAAAAATTTTAAAAGGCAAGTGAATAAGCTGGGCCTTGTTTACAAAAAGCAGGTAGTAATCTTTGCCGGCTTTAGCGCGTTTTATCTGGTCCCACTTTAAGGGCATGCCCTCGCGTGCATTTATTTTCATTACCAATTGCTGGCTGTTGATTTCGTAACTAAATCTTTCGAACAACATTTTGCCCTGGTCTAATTGCGTAACTCCGTAAAACTGAATCCACCAGAACAAGAGGTACAAGCCGGCTCCGATAAAGGCCCCGATAAACCACCATACAGAAGGTATCCATAAATAAAGAAGGCAAATAGCCAGCACAATCAGGCTTACCCACCATTGCTGTTGCAAAATGGATTTAAGGGCCATTTTTATATAGTCTTTTTTTTCGAGGCGGTAGTTGCGCGTTTTTACAATCATAAAAAATCCAAAATTTGGAGCGCAAAAGTAATGGATTTGTACGATTTTAAAATCCGTTAAACAGCTTCTACTTACCATTCGCATGGATTTGCAATCGTTAACTGAACGTTTTAATGGCAACCGGGCAACATCATCCATTAACTTTGTGCACCTTTGCGGCAACGCGCCATGAAAAGTTTACTAAGCTCCATCCGGAACCGCCAATTTGCTTTTTACAGGCATGTATTTATTTTTTTATGGGGTATCAGCATCAGTAACTCCATTCTGTTTCCGGCCTATACGTTATCGCAACAAACCGAAGAGCAACAAATTGTTTTGCAGGCCAGCCGCCTGGCATCTGTTTCTTTTTTGGGCATGGTTATGGAACTGGTACTTCACATCAATAGCAACAGCAGCGATGCTTACCTGGCCGATACGCAGGATGACAGCCTGGATAAACTGGATTTTATAACCACCCGGTTGCTTCTTCCCCACTACAGGGTTGCGCAGCAGTCCGGTCGCTTCCCGCTTTTTGTTGTTAACAGCCCAGATAGCCTCCCGCTCGCTATCAGCACACCCCCGCCTAAAGCATAGGGCTCTTCACTCTTCCCACTCGTTTCTTTTTTTCATTCAAACTATTTCTAAGGATGTATATTCATAAGGCATTGCCTTACGTATTTGTTGGCCTTTTTGGCTGGAGTTGTAAACCCAATGCCCCGGTAAGCGAGGTAGCTGTTGAGTTTCCGGTTACGGCCGTTTTTAGTAAAGACACTGTTATTTATCAGCAATATGTAAGCGACATTCAAGCTGTGCGGAATGTGGAAATACGCGCACGCGTGCAAGGGTATCTGGAGCAAATTCATATTGATGAAGGAGCTCAGGTTAAAAAGGGCCAATTGTTGTTTACCATTAACGACCAGGAGTATGTGGCCGCGGTTAACCAAGCCAAGGCTGCACTTAACAGTGCCGAGGCCGAAGCGGCTGCCCTGGCATTGGAGGTTGAGCGGGTAAAAATTCTGGTTGATAAAAATGTAGTATCCGAAACCGAACTGCGCTTAGCCAAAGCCCGCCACGATGCCGCCCGTGCCCATATTGAAGAAGAGCGCTCAGCCTATTCGAATGCGTCCATCCGACTTTCGCATACCATTGTACGCTCTCCGTTTGATGGCGTTATCGATCGTATTCCTTTTAAAATCGGTAGCCTGATTAATGAAGGGAGTTTGCTTACTACCGTAAGCGATACGCACGATATGTTTGCCTACTTCAAAGTTTCGGAGCAAGAGTACCTCAAACTCAAACAATCTAAAACCAATTTGAACAACGAAGAAGTAGAGTTGCTGCTGGCCGATGACAGTTACCATAGCTACAGCGGCAAAATAGAAACAATGGAAGGCGAGTTCGATGCTACCACGGGCACCATTGCCATTCGTGCCCGGTTTCCCAATCCGCAAAACCTGCTCAAGCACGGCTCCAGCGGTAAGGTGCGCATGGGTACCGAGTTAAAAAATGCCATACTTGTTCCGCAAAAATCAACCTTCGAAATTCAAGACCGCACGTTTGTGTATTTATTGAATACCGAGCGCAAGGTGTTTCTGAAAAGTTTTGTCCCGCTCATGCGCTTCGCTCATTTCTACATAGTAGAAAGCGGGCTCAAACCTGGCGATGAAATTATCTACGAGGGAATTCAAAACGTGCGCGAAGGGATGCTGATTAAGCCACTGATGGTTAAACCCGATAGTGCGCTTTCTGTAGCCGTTACTCAATCTCAACGATAAAAAGAACCGGCTATGTTTAATGTATTCATTCACCGACCGGTTTTGTCGTTGGTAATTTCGTTGCTGATAACGTTAATGGGACTGCTGGCGCTAACCCAGTTGCCTGTTACGCAGTTTCCTGATATTGTTCCGCCCTCTGTTTCGGTTACTACCAGCTACACGGGGGCCAATGCCGAAGTAAGCGCCAAAGCTGTTGTTACAACCCTCGAGCGAGCCATTAACGGAGTACCCGGCATGACGTACATGACCTCTGTTTCCGGAAATGACGGTACTAGTATTATAACCGTAAATTTTAATGTGGGTGTCGATCCTGACATTGCCGCGGTAAATGTGCAAAACAGAGTCTCTACCGTATTAGACGAGCTGCCCGAAGAAGTTATCAAAGCCGGGGTAGGGGTAGAAAAGGAAGTGAACAGCATGCTGCTTTATCTCAACATTCTAAGCAGCGACCCCGATGCCGATGAAAAGTTCATCTACAATTTTGCAGACATCAACATCTTGCCGGAATTAAAACGGATAGACGGGGTGGGCTATGCCACGATTATGGGTGCCCGCGAATACTCCATGCGCGTGTGGCTCCAGCCCGATCGTATGGCATTTTATGATATTTCTACCGATGAAGTAATACAAGCCATTCGCAATCAAAATGTAGAAGCCGCCCCCGGCAAGACGGGCGAGAGCTCAGATCGGAAAGCACAAATGCTTCAATACGTATTGCGCTATACAGGTAAGTTTAACGAACCTCAGCAATACGAAAACATTGTGCTGCGAGCCGATAAAGACGGCTCGTTACTCAAGTTAAAAGATGTTGCTACTATCGAGTTTGGATCGCGTAACTACAGTGTACTTAGCAAAGAAAACGGTAAGCCCTCTGCCGCTATCATGCTCAAGCAGCGGCCGGGCTCCAACGCAAAACAAGTAATCGAAAATGTAAAAAAGCGCATGGCCGAATTAAAAGTGATTGCCTTCCCTTCGGGTATGAGTTATACAATCGGGTACGATGTATCTCGCTTTTTAGATGCCTCCATCGAAGAAGTGCTTCGTACTCTGGTTGAAGCATTTATTCTGGTATCGCTGGTTGTTTTTATCTTCTTGCAGGATTTCCGATCTACGCTCATTCCGGCATTGGCCGTTCCGGTATCGCTCATCGGCACGTTCTTCTTTATGCAACTATTGGGTTTCTCTATCAACCTGCTTACCCTTTTTGCTTTGGTGTTGGCAATTGGAATTGTAGTAGATAATGCCATTGTAGTGGTGGAAGCCGTGCACGTAAAAATGGGGCTTGGCCTTTCGCCCAGGCAAGCAACGCTTAGTGCCATGAAAGAAATTAGCGGGGCACTAATCGGAATTACACTGGTTATGTCGGCAGTGTTTGTGCCGGTGGCTTTTATGAGTGGGCCGGTTGGAATTTTCTATCGGCAGTTTTCACTTACGTTGGCCATCTCTATTGTTATCTCCGGAATCAATGCTGTCTCGCTTACCCCAGCTTTGTGTGCCCTTTTGTTAAAAGATGTGCACCACACCCCGCATAAGAACAACTGGCTGCAAAAATTTTTCAATTGGTTCAACGCCTGGTACGAGTCGGTTTCGGAGCGGTATCAGTTTTTTATAGGTAAAACCGCTGCACGCAGAGGTGTTACCATTATACTTTTCTGTGCTTTTATCGTAGCCACATGGGGAATGGGCAGCATTCTTCCTTCGGGTTTTATTCCTTCGGAAGACCAGGGGATGATTTACGCCAATATAACTACTCCGGCCGGTGCTACTGTAGAGCGCACCGAAGAAGTAATGGATAAAATTCAGCAAGCTACCCAGGATATGGAAAGCGTTGAGTCGGTGTCCACACTTTCTGGCTACAGTCTTATCTCCGAAGGTGCCGGTGCCTCGTACGGTATGGGCATGATTAATCTCAGGCCATGGCATGATCGCGACCAATCGGTTGACGAACTGGTAAAAGTACTCGAAGAAAAGACCAGCCATATTAAAGATGCCTCCATTCAGTTTTTTCCACCACCCACTGTGCCGGGCTTTGGTAATGCCAGCGGCTTTGAAGTACGCTTGCTCGATCGAACCGGAAGTGGGGATTTGGAAAAGACAGCAACCGTAGCGAATCAGTTTATTGAAGCCTTAAAACTACGCCCCGAAATAGCAGATGCATTTACCAACTTCAATGCTACGTTTCCACAATACTTAATTCATATCGATCAGGACATTGCCGCCCAAAAGGGAGTAACTATCGACAATGCCATGAACAACCTGCAGGTGCTGGTAGGAAGCTACTACACCTCTAACTTCTTGCGCTTTGGCCAAATGTACAAGGTAATGGTGCAGGCCGACCCAGCGTTTCGTACTGCCCCCGAAGATATTTTAAAAATGCTGGTGAAGAATAGCCAGGGCGAAATGGTACCGTACTCTGCCTTTACAAAATTGGAGCGCGTGTACGGCCCCGAGCAACTTACCCGCTACAACATGTTTACGGCAGCCATGATTAATGGCGATGCCGCAGCCGGCTATAGCAGTGGCGATGCCGTGAGTGCTATAGAAGCCGTTGCTAACACTTTGCCCCAGGGCTACGCTATTGAATGGTCGGGTATGACGCGCGAAGAAGTACTTGCCGGCAACCAGGCTATTTACATCTTTATTATTTGCCTGGTGTTTGTTTACCTGCTGCTGGCTGCGCAATACGAGAGTTTTTTACTACCACTCCCGGTAATTCTCTCGCTGCCAGCCGGAGTTTTTGGCTCCTTCCTTTTCCTTTACCTTTTCGGATTGCAAAACAACATCTATGCACAGGTAGCATTGGTAATGCTAATTGGGCTGTTGGGCAAAAATGCCATCTTAATCATTGAGGTGGCTCACAATCACGAAAAGGAAGAAGGGCGCACGTTTGTTGATGCCGCGCTGGAGGGAGCCCGCTCGCGGTTGCGCCCCATTCTAATGACATCGTTTGCTTTTATTGCCGGCCTTATTCCGCTGTGTATAGCCTCGGGTGCCGGGGCTATGGGCAATCGCTCTATTGGCACAGCTGCTGCGGGCGGCATGCTTATCGGTACTGTTTTTGGGCTTCTGGTTATTCCAGGCTTGTATGTATTGTTCAGCAGCCTTGCTCAAAAACAGAAAAAGGAAAAGGTAACGCAGATCACAGGCCACCTTAATTAATCGCAATGAAATCGAATCTTAAAATTATAGTTCTATTGGTTGTTGGCTTACTTCAGTACGGGTGCAAAACAGCATCCGTACTTCCTTCCAACAATACCCTTTCTATTCCAACTCAATTTTTAAACGAAGCCGATACCAGCATGTACGGAGGGTCGCACGCGTTAAAAGAATTTTTTACTGATACCCATCTGCTTACACTGATTGAAGCTGCTCTTGTAAATAACCCCGATCAAAAGATAGCCTTACAACGGGTTGAAGCAGCCCGGGCAAGTTTACGAATGGGTCGGGGTGCGTTGCTACCGGCTTTAGGAGCAACAGTAGCAGTTGGCCAACAGCGTTTTGGCCAATATACAATGGATGGTGTGGGGAATTTTGACACCAACTTTTCGCCTAACATAGAGGCCGATCAGCGCATGGCCGAGCACTTGCCAGACTATTATACCGCATTGCAAAGCAGTTGGGAGATCGACTTGTGGGGGAAGTTGCGCAATCAGAAACGTGCGGCCGCAGCAAAACTGCTGGCCACAAATTATGGAAAACAATTAGTTACCACCTTGCTGGTGGCCGAGATAGCAAGCGCGTACTATGATTTACTTGCATTGGACAACGAGTTGGAGATAATCGAAAAAAATATTCAACTGCAGGAGCGGGCGCTGGAAGTGGTAAAGGCTCAAAAGGAAGCCGGCCGGGCCACCGAGTTAGCAGTAAAACAATTTACGGCACAATTGTTCAATACCCGCAATCTGTTGGTTCGGGTTAAGCAGCGGATTTTTGCTGCCGAGGCGGGTATAAATTTTTTATCAGGCAGGTTCAATCAACCAATTGTGCGTGCGCAACCAATTTTATTGCAGCCCTTGCCTTCCACATTAAATGCCGGGGTGCCTGCACAAATGTTAAAACGCAGACCCGATGTGCTGCAGGCCGAAGCCCTTTTGCAGGCAACGCACTTCAATGTGGCTGCCGCGCGGGCCGCGTTTCTTCCTTCGCTAAACATTACTGCAACGTGGGGCTTGCAATCATTTAATCCGGATAAATGGTTAAACCCGGCTTCGCTTACCTATGGAATTTTTGGTGGACTTACTGCCCCCGTCTTTTACAGGAATCAACTAAAGGCCGATTTGCAACGCGCCAACGCAGAGCAGCAGGAAGCCTTTTTTCAATATCAAAAATCGATCTTGCTGGGCTATCAGGAAGTAATTGTAAATCTTAACCAGATGCATACCCTAGAGGAGGCAGCACAATTTAAACAACAGGAAGTAGTAGCCTTAAATGAAGGTGTGGCCGCATCGTATGATTTGTACATAGCCGGGATGGCCTCGTACCTGGAAGTAATAACGGCCCAAAAAAGTGTGTTGGAAGCTGAACTGCAATTAGCAGAAACACGCAAGGTGCAATTCGTTACCGCCATTAATTTATACCGGGCCTTGGGTGGCGGTTGGTAGGAAGCTAATCACCAAAAAAAAGCGACCAAAATTGCGTAGTCATTTGACTACATTATATTTGTAGGGCAAATGGCTGCCCTATGAACTTAAGACGCGACCCCTTTCAGGCAATAGCCGATCCTACCCGCAGAGCAATCTTATTATTGCTGGCTACCTCGCATACATTAACAGCCGGAATAATTGCGACCAACTTTAACACTGCGCGGCCAACCATATCAAAGCACCTTCAAATTCTTACCGAATGCAATTTGCTTAGCCAGATCCAAACCGGACGCGAGGTACATTACACCATCAACGCTGCCAAAATGAAAGAAGTAGCAGAATTTTTAGAACCATTTAGAATGTTGTGGGAAAACCGCTTTAACAAATTGGAGGCGGTTATGAAAAAGCATAAGACTACCTAACTATGGAACAAAAAACACAGGTGCATGCACCCGAAGGCAAGCAGGAAATTTTTATTACCCGGCAATTTGATTTACCGGTTAACCTATTGTTTAAAGCATACGCTGACGCTGACTTGTTTGCGGAATGGATGAGTACACAGGTAGTAGCGTGGGAGAACAAAAACCTCGGGTACTACCGCTTTGAAACAAAAGACGAAGCCGGCAATACCCTGATCAGTGCAAATGGCACTATCCATCTAACCATCACAAACCAAAAGATTATTCGAACCTTTCAGATTGAAAATACTTTGTTCGAACCCCAATTGGAATTTCTGGATTTTGAATCGCTCTCGCCAGCCACCAGTAAGTTATCCATTCAAATTATTTTTCGCTCGCTTGCTTTGCGCGATCAACTCTTAAAGCTCCCGTTCACTTACGGATTGAACATGGCCCTTAACAGACTTCAAACAATTTTAAGTAAACACAAAATTTTATGACCAAGCGCAACAAAATTATTTACTGGGTGGCCACACTCTGGCTTAGCCTCGGAATGGTGTCAACCGGCATCGTACAACTTATTAAAATGAAAGAAGAAGCCGAGATGTTTGCACACCTGGGCTACCCGGAATATTTCCTGCCCTTGCTCGGTGTATGGAAACTACTGGGCGTAATTGCCATACTATTACCTAAATTTCCATTAGTAAAAGAGTGGGCTTATGCAGGTTTTTTCTTTGCTATGTCGGGTGCAGTTGTTTCGCATCTGGTAGTTAACGATCCGCTTACAGAATTATTCGGGCCTTTGCTACTCGTGTTATTAACGGTTACTTCGTGGTACTTCAGGCCTGCCGACAGGAGACCCGCATTTTGAATACATGGTTTATAAAACAGACACAATGAGCAAACGCATGGCAACCAGCAAAAAAATTACAGCCGCACAACAAGCCCAGTTATTGGAGTTATTGCAACACCGCTTTGAGAAAAATTTAAAACGCCATAAGGGCATTACCTGGCAAGCTGTGGCCGCCCGGCTAAAGGCTAACCCTGCAAAGCTCGGCTCGCTAAACGAGATGGAGCAAACCGGGGGCGAGCCCGATGTGGTGGACTTCGATAAAAAAACCGGGGCGTTTATTTTTGTGGATTGTGCAGCCGAAACACCCAAGGGGCGAAGAAGTATTTGCTATGACCACGAAGCGCTGGAAAGCCGGAAAGAGTTTAAGCCAGCCAACAGTGCCATTAACATGGCCGATGAAATGGGAGTAACGCTACTTACAGAAGAACAGTACATTCAATTGCAAAAGCTAGGACCCTTTGATACAAAAACTTCAGGTTGGTTGCTTACGCCTCCTGAAATAAGAAAACTTGGTGGCGCCATTTTTGGCGATTATAGATTTGGCCGGGTATTCATTTACCATAACGGAGCCGAATCGTACTATGCCGCCCGTGGTTTTAGGGCGCGCTTAGCAGTTTAAGGTACCACCGAAATCTTCAGGCTCAAATCCAAACTCTTTACAGAGTGTGTTAGCGCCCCTACCGAAATGTAATCTACGCCACACTCGGCAACGGCCCTCAAGGTTGCCTCCGTAATGCCACCACTCGCTTCGGTTTTGTAACGGCCACCTATTAGTGCCACCGCTTGCTTCATATCCGTTAAGCTCATATTGTCGAGCATAATCACATCCACACCGCCCACGCGCAGTACTTCTTCTACTTCGGCCAGCGTGCGGGTTTCAATTTCTATTTTTAATGTTTTGTGTTTGGCGCGCAGGTAGTCTGTTACGTGCTCAATGGCAGGCTGTACCCCACCAGCCAAATCCACATGATTATCTTTTAACATGACCATGTCGTACAGCGCAAATCGGTGGTTCAACCCCCCGCCAATTGCAACCGCCCACTTTTCCAGCATCCGGAAATTGGGCGTTGTCTTGCGTGTGTCCATTATCCGCGCAGAAGTGCCTTCTATAATTTTACATAGCGTATGAGTATAGGTGGCAATACCGCTCATTCGCTGCATGCAGTTTAAAATCAACCGCTCAGCCACTAAGATCGATTGTGCCTTGCCGGTTACAGTAAACGCAATGTCGCCTCGGGTAATCGGATCCCCGTCCTGTTTTAAGAGTTGAATTTGCAAGGTAGCATCAACCGCTTCTGCAATTTTTTTAGCAACCGCTACCCCGGCCAAAATGCCGGTATCTTTTACCAATAAAACGGCATGGCCAATGGTAGTTGGCGGCACGGCTCCTAACGTAGAGTGGTCACCCTCGCCTATATCTTCGGCTAATGCCAACCGGACAAATTGCTCAAGGGCGGCATCAGTAAGATACGGCAGCAGCATTACTCTTTAACAAAACTGATTTCGTGAATGAGGTTGGTGTTACCGCTTTGCTTTACGCGAATAAGAACGGTAAGTTGGGTGGAGTTGCTTTTGTAAGTTCCTATGGCATATTGCAAGCCATTTTTAGAAGAGCCCGTGTGCGAAATACTGAATTCCGAGACCGGATATTTTTTAAAAAAGTCGCGCAGCACAAATTCAGCCTGAGCTTTGCTGTAGGTGTTTATCTCGCCTTCAATGTTTATTTCAACAGATTGGTTTACATACTTTACCAACTCTTTGGCGTTGCCGGCCTTTACCGCATCGCGCATGGGCGCAAAAAGGTCGCCCTGGGCTTTTAATGCCAGCGTCAAAAACAGCAAAACAATTGTATAAACCCACTTTTTCGTGTTCATAGCATTCAGGTTCGTTCCAAAATTATGCCATTAATACGGTACCGAAAAATATGTAAGAGGGTATTCATCGCCTAACAAATGTTTTAGATGCAGCAAAGGTTATTCTATTGACAAAACCCAAAAACGAGGCGCCTGGCTTGTATATTTGGCCTCGCAAAAAAATTTTGGTGGTATGAATAAGAAAGTTTTGCTTATGATTCTGGATGGGTGGGGTATTGCAAAAGACCCAAAGGTTTCGGCTATTGATAAAGCACAAACACCCTACATCAATTCATTATATAAAAAATATCCGCATGCTTCGCTTGAGGCTTCGGGTTTGGCGGTAGGCTTGCCGGCCGGCCAAATGGGCAACTCCGAAGTAGGGCACATGAATATTGGTGCGGGCCGCATTGTGTACCAGGATTTGGTGCGCATCAATAAAGCAGTTGAAGAGCGCGAGTTAGATACTAACCCGGTATTACTTCAAGCTATTGAGTATGCAAAGAAAAACAACAAGGCCTTTCATTTGATTGGCCTCGTGTCTGATGGCGGAGTGCACTCGCACCTCGAACACCTGAAGGGCATAGTTACCATATTAAACAATCACCACCTGAAAGATGTGTTTGTGCACGCCTTTACCGATGGCCGCGATACTGACCCCAAAGGCGGGCTAAATTACCTGGCCGACTTAAACGCCCATCTGGAAAAGACCACCGGTAAAATTGCAAGTATTGTGGGCCGCTACTACGCAATGGACAGAGATAAGCGTTGGGAGCGGGTTAAGCTTGCATACGATCTGCTGGTGCATGGCACAGGAGAACCAACTACCAACGCGCTTGCAGCTATTACAAAATCGTACGAAGCCAATGTAACCGATGAGTTTATCAAACCTATTGTGGTAACCGATGCAGCCGGCAAAGCCCTGCGTACAATTCAACCGGGCGATGTGGTGCTCTGCTTTAACTTTAGAACCGACCGGGGCCGGGAGATAACCCAGGTACTTACGCAACAGGATTTCCCCGACCATCAGATGCACAAATTAAACGTGCATTACATAACCCTTACCAATTACGATGACACCTTTCAGAACGTGAACGTAATTTTTGATAAGGACAATCTGCAAAACACACTGGGCGAGGTAGTAGCCACTGCCGGCAAAAAGCAGATTCGAATTGCCGAAACAGAGAAGTACCCCCACGTGACTTTCTTTTTTTCGGGTGGCCGCGAAGCCGCTTTTGAAGGCGAAAGCCGCATTTTGTGCCCTTCGCCTAAGGTGGCAACCTACGACCTGAAACCTGAAATGAGCGCCCAGGATATTCGCGATAAAATCATTCCTGAACTGGAAAATAAGACGGCTGACTTTATATGTCTGAATTTCGCCAACCCCGACATGGTAGGGCACACCGGGGTTTTTGAAGCAGCCGTAAAAGCTTGCGAAACGGTTGACCAATGTAACCAGACCGTTACAGAGGTGGCGCGTAAAAATGGATACTCCGTTATAATAATTGCCGACCACGGCAATGCCGATCTGATGATTAATGAAGATGGCTCGCCCAACACGGCCCACACCACCAACCTGGTGCCGGTTATCCTGGTGGATGATTCTTACAAAGGCCAATTGAAATCAGGCAAACTGGGCGACCTGGCCCCAACTATTTTAACCTTAATGGGCGTGCCCGTGCCACACGAAATGACGGGCTCCGTTTTAATTGATTGACATGCGCAGTATTGTAGCCGGATTACTTTGCATTTGCCTTGTAAGTTGCAAGCAATCGAAGCAGGTTTACGTAAAAGCTTATTTTGATTTTGACAGTCTGGTTGCAACGCAACAAGCAAGGTTGTTAAGTGTGCGTGCAACTGTTATAAAAAAAACCACGCTCAACAACCAGGCCGAAGAGGCTACTTTTATACCCGATAGTCTTACCTGGACTAAAGAATTCGAAGTGTTTCGGCAGTTGGACGTTATTAACAAGCCCGGCTTTAAAGACACCTATAAAATCACCGATAACGAAAAGGATAGTCGCAGCAACTTACTCATTCGCAGGTATGAATCTACTCTCGCAAATGCACCTGTACCTCGTGTTACCTTCTATTATCAGGATGAGTTTAGCAGGCTTCACAAACTGGAGGCTTCCTTTCGGGAAGAGAATACCTTGTTTAAAACAGAGCGTAAACTCATGCTTGAGTTTGATGATGCCGCGGGCAGCCACCTGCTGAGCCAGTATAGGTTAACTGGAGTTCAAAAAATGGTTTTAGGCGATAGTTTAAGATATTCGGTGGAGGCTACGGTGGTCCCAGGCGTATTCTGATCCTGTTAAAGAATGGCAAAAAAACGACAAGAAACTGCGGGCGAAAAGCGGCCCCTTAACAAGGAAGGTCTTAGAAACTTTTTTGGAGTTTTTCGCTTTGTGCTTCCTTATAAATGGACTTTTGCACTCGGGCTGTTGGCGCTCTCGCTTTCCAGCGGAGTGCTGCTCTCATTTCCATATCTGTCGGGCAAGTTGTTAGATGTAGCGCAAGGAAAAACCGATCCCTACTTCACAACCATCAATCAAATTGCACTTTTAATGATTGGCGTTTTGCTGATACAAGGGATTTTTAGCTACCTGCGGGTGTTTACTTTTACCTATGTAAGCGAACACGGGTTGGCTGATTTGCGACTGCAACTTTATTCCAAAATCATCTGGCTGCCCCTGTCGTTTTACGATCAGCGCAGAATAGGTGAGTTAATGAGCCGCATTACTTCTGATGTAGCCATCCTCTACGATACATTTACTTTTACGCTGGCCGAATTGCTTCGGCAGGTGCTGGTGCTTTCTATTGGTATTCCGTTGCTTGTAATACTTTACCCGCACTTAACCGCGTTCATGTTGCTCACCTTTCCGCTGTTAATTGTGGCTGCGCTTTTCTTCGGCAAGTTTATCCGAAAGCTATCGCGCAAAACGCAAGACCAATTGGCCGATGCCAATGTAGTGGTTGAAGAAACCTTGCAATCGGCAACGGTGGTTAAGGCGTTTACCAACGAGGCGTTCGAAATAGAACGGTATCAAAAATCGCTGGGGCAGGTTATTGCAACCGCCATTCGTACGGCCCGCTTTCGCGGAGTATTTATTTCGTTTACCATTTTGGCTTTGTTTGGGGGCATTACTGCCGTGGGCTGGTATGGAGCCACGCTGGTGCAGGCTGGCGAACTGCAAGTTGGCGCATTGTTTTCGTTCATCATCTACACGGCTTTTATTGGTGGCTCCATAGCGGGTCTGGGCGATATCTATAGCCAGCTTCAAAAAGCAATTGGCTCCTCGGAGCGGATATTGGAAATCTTAAACACAAAGGATGAAAAACCGGAAGAGCCGGCCCCTATCAAAATAACAGGCAGCATTGAGTTTAGTAATGTACACTTTTCCTACCCCACCCGGGCCGATGTTCTAGTGTTGAAGGGGATCTCCTTTTCGGTTAAACCCGGGCAAAAAGTAGCGCTTGTAGGGGCGAGTGGTGCGGGCAAGTCCACGGTTATAAATCTGCTGTTGCAATTCTACCAACCCACCGCGGGCGTTATTTACGTAGACGGTCAAAGTATTAACACCTATAACTTAAAAGGCTACCGCAGCAACCTGGGCGTGGTGCCCCAGGAGGTAATTCTGTTCGGTGGCACCATACGCGAAAACATTGCTTATGGCAAGCCGGGGGCCAGCGAGGAAGAGATAAAGGTGGCCGCTCAAAAAGCTTTTGCGTGGGAGTTCATTGCTGGATTTCCGGACGGGCTGGATACGCGCGTGGGCGACCGGGGAGTAAAACTTTCGGGGGGGCAACGGCAGCGGGTTGCCATTGCACGGGCTATTTTGCGCAACCCCACGATTCTTATTTTAGACGAGGCAACCTCTTCGTTGGATGCTCAATCCGAAAAGCAAGTGCAGGCAGCGCTTGAAAACCTGATGCAAGACCGAACCACACTTGTAATTGCGCACCGCCTAAGTACAATCCGGCAGGTTGATACCATTTTGGTTATTAATGATGGGGCCGTGGCCGAGTGTGGCAGCCATGAGGAACTAAGTAACCGGCCAAATGGTATTTATAGTAACTTGCTTAAACTACAGGAGGTAAAATGAAAGCCGGGGGCCAAATCTTAAAGGATTATGAACTGAGAACGACAAGTAGCCGGGCGGCCATAATTGACTTATTTCTAAAAAACGGATTCGCGCTGTCGTACTCAGACATTGAACGCGAAACGGCCGAACTGTTTGACCGGGTAACCGTGTATCGCACGTTAAAGACCTTTCTGGATAAGGGAGTAATCCATAAAGTATTGGATGATGAAGGAAGTTTGAAGTATGCTTTATGCACCGACCCATGCTCAACGGCAGAACATCACCATGAGCATGTCCATTTCAAATGCGAAGTTTGCGGCCAAACCAATTGCCTCGAGTCGGTGGTCATTCCGCAGGTAGATTTGCCCAAAGGTTTTTCTATAAAAGAAATGAATCTTCTTATACAGGGCAGGTGCAGCAACTGCCAATAAATTTTTTAGTGGCAAAAGGTTCCCTTTTTGGGTCAAATTCCATTAAAACGTGGGCAGTTTTTCAATTTGAATTAATTTGTAGCTTTGCCCCAAATTGAGAAGTAATCGCCTTGTTTATTAGGTAGTTATTGCTTCTTTTTTTAATCCGAAACCCCAAATGTTATTATTCTCTTTGTTTGGCTTTAGTCTGGGCGATGAAACAGTCCTGTACGGTATCTTTGCCCTGATTATTTTTGTCTTTTTGTTATTAGACCTGGGTCTTTTTAACAAGACAGCCCATAAAATCACCACCAAGTCTGCCCTCTATCAATCCATCTTTTGGGTTTTTATAAGTACGGTTTTCGGATACCTGATTTATGCTTTTGACAGCGAGAGCGGAGGAGCCAACGGAGCATTCGAATATTTTTCAGCTTACCTCACCGAGTATGCACTTTCAGTCGATAACATTTTTGTAATCCTTCTTATCCTCAAATACTTTAAAGTAAAGGAAGAGTACTTTCATAAGATTTTGTTTTGGGGAATTCTGGGCGCGGTAGTATTCAGAGGCGTTTTCATTTTTGTGGGTGCCATTCTCATACATCATTTTCATGCTATCCTCTACATCTTTGGGGTGTTCCTGATTTACTCCGGAATTAAAATTTACTTCGAAGACAGTGATGAAAAAATTGACCCGGAGAAAAATCCGATTCTAAGATTTTGCCGCAAGTATTTGCCTATTACCAAAGATGAGATGGGCGGTAAGTTTCTTGCTCGTATCGATGGTAAACTTATGTTTACCCCGCTTTTCCTGGTTATTGTACTAATAGAAACCACCGATTTGATTTTTGCGGTTGACTCCATACCGGCAGCATTTGCCATTACCACCAACGAGTTTATTATTTACACCTCGAATATTTTTGCAGTTATGGGCCTGCGGGCTATGTTCTTTTTACTGAGCGGGATTATTGACAAATTCTATCTCCTGCAAAAGGGGCTTTCTATTATCTTATTTTTTATTGGCGCTAAAATGTTGTTGGAGATTGGAAAGGATGTTGACTTCTTACCAAAAATCCTAACCGATATGCCACCTTATATCTCGTTTATTATAATTCTGATAACCCTTACACTATCCATTGTGTTTTCGGTACTCATTCCCCGCAAGGAAGAGTCTGAAGAATTAAAAGATTAACCGGAAGAGGAGGTTAGGCAACCTGTGCAAAAAAATCCTGCGGCAGAATTTTCATTAGAATAGGAAGCGTAAGAAATTTTTGGGGCAGCGAGATGATTACGAACGAAGGAATAATTCGCAGTACTTCAACGAGCATTTCCTGCATGCGGGCTTTCTCCTCGGGTTGTAACTCCTGAGCCCGCGCTTTGCGCAGCAGCTCCATTAGCTCTTTGCTCTCCTGCACTTCCTTTAAAAGCCGATGTTTATGGCTGCCCGTAATTTTAGCCATGCGCTGTACAAACTGCTCACTCACCTGGTTAAAATCTTGTTTATCCTGCAGGTAATTTAGTTTATCCCAATGTTCCAGAACAAACCCTTCAATGGCTAAAAGACTGTGTTCAAGGTCTTCTTCGGCAAAACCTAAGTAATTGCAAAGTTCTTTTAAAAAGGCGGTCTCTAGTTCATCAACGCGCTTATCGGCCCAAATAGTAAGAATGGCAATCTCTAAGAAGTATTTTTTCAGAATCCACGAATTGTTGGTGGGTAGGTTGATCTCTTCCATCACAATACCTTGATCGAAAATCTGTTTTGCTTCGCGTTTACGTTCCAGCGAGAGGTCGGTACTTTGAAGGAAAAACTCCAGCAGTCTTCGTTCCTCGTATTCAATAGTAGAGTTGGCATGCGCGGCACAGGCAATTACCTTCACTACAGAAAACCTGAGTTCTTCGCGCTCGTATTTGAAAAAATCAGAAACAATCCGATCAGCGTTGGTATGTATCCACTGGCCATAAATGAAAACATCCAGAAACAAAAGGCTGTTATGGAAAAGCTGAATCCAGAAATTAGTATCAAAAGCGGATGTGTGGGCAATGCGTTTATCCAAAATTTTCTCGGCCACCTCTAAAGGAGATTTTCGTTTGCCAAAAAAAGATTTTGACGGGGTAGCTAACTCCGGAAAAATGTTGTTGTAAAAATTGCCAACGCTCTCTAAGGTTTTAAGAATTACCCGCGAGAGTTCTTCTGGCGACTGAATTGCTTTGTTGTGAAAAAGTAATGCGCTGTTGATTAAGCTTTCGGCCAGCAAAATCTTCATTCTGTCTTTCTCGTCCCATGCGGTAAACTCAGGAGCATCTAATCCAACCGGTTGCCCGTACATGAGGCCCGAAGGTTGAATAACGCGATAAAGAGATTGTTCCGGATGGTGCGCAATACGCGCCTCGCTTGTCAAGTCATTGAGCAAGTGCTGTCTGAATTCGAGGTATTCCTTAAGCCAACCTTTTTCGCCCGGGTTCATGAGATTGGGTAAAAGGTAAATTTGCTATAATTTTTTCACTTTTAATAAGGTAAAAGGTTTCGGGTGCTTATTCAGTGCTTCGCCAGCCCTTTTTTTCAATTACTTTGAATGACTCCTCTACCTTTTTGCGAAGCCCGGTTTTAAAGCGTTCTAGTTTTTTGCCCAAGGGCTTATTGTCAAGTGCCAAAATCTGAGCCGCCAGAATGCCGGCATTGCGGGCACCATTTAGGGCAACCGTTGCTACGGGCACCCCTGCGGGCATTTGTAAAATAGAAAGCACAGAATCCCAACCGTCTATTGAGTTGGAGGATTTAACAGGTACCCCAACAACCGGTAAGGTTGTAAACGAAGCCACCATGCCCGGCAAGTGCGCAGCGCCACCGGCCCCGGCAATAATCACTTTTAAACCCCTGCTTTTTGCCGAGCCAGCATAGTCGGCCATCCGTTGTGGAGTGCGATGGGCCGAAACGACCGTTAACTCAAACGGGACTTCGAGCTCTTCCAGAAATTCTGCAGCCTCGCGCATAATCTTTAAATCAGATTGGCTGCCCATAATTATTCCAACTACCGGTTTGCTCATGCCTTTACTTTTAGAATTTGTTTTACAAAGTTGGTTTTCTTTTTCAGACTATCGAGGTCAGCATCTACAATTGTTACATGGCCCATCTTACGGAATGGTTTGGTTATTTTTTTTCCGTAAAGGTGCACGTGCACTCCCTCGATGGCCAAGACCTCCTGAAGACCTTCGTAGCGGGCCGGGCCCGTAAAACCTTCTTCGCCCAGCACGTTTACCATGGCGCTTGGTGCAATCAGGTTGGTGCTTCCGGGGGGTAAATTTAAAATGGCCCGCAAGTGTTGTTCATATTGCGAGGTGGTATTGCCTTCTATGGTTTGATGCCCGCTGTTGTGTGGGCGGGGTGCAATTTCATTTACCAGTACTTCGCCTTCGTGGGTAACAAACATTTCAACAGCCAGCAAGCCTACCATTTCAAGTTTATTGATAATTGTTTGAGCAATTGCTTGGGCTTGCTGGTGTACCGCAGGTGTAAGTTGAGCTGGCGAAAAAAGATACTCCACCAGGTTTGCTTCCGGATGAAACACCATTTCGACAGGCGGGTACGTAGCCAGTTCGCCATTCGGATTACGCGAAACAATTACTGCGATTTCCTTTTCAAAGGGAATCCATTTTTCAAGCACACCCGGAGCATCAAAAGCTTTTGCTAAATCGGCCTTGGTTTTAATTACCTGCACTCCGCGGCCATCGTACCCTTCTTTACCAAGCTTGTTAACGGCTGGTAGCATATCGGTGTGGCCATAAACCTCTTCTTTGTTGTTTACCAACACAAAGGGGGCGGTGGGAATTTTATTCTCCGCGTAAAAAGTCTTTTGCTTTCGTTTGTCCTGAATTAATTCAATTACGGCCGGTTGTGGAAATACTTTTTTTCCGGCTCGCTCCAAATCGGCCAGGGCCAGGGTATTTACATTTTCAATCTCAATGGTAACAATATCGCAAGGCCGGGCAAACTCCATAACCGTTGCGTAATCGGTAAGCTTGCCATTGGTAAATTTGGCCAGCGCAGCACACGGTGCCTGTGCATCGGGGTCCAGTACTTCAAAGGCTATATCCAGGTTAACCCCGGCTTGAATGAGCATGCGGCCTAATTGGCCTCCGCCTAAAATACCGAGGGTAAGGTTTGGATTAAATGCTGCCATAAATGGCTGCAAAATACAGCATAGGTGCTAACCAGTAAAATCAATAGTTGGTTATTGATTGTGCCCGGGCCACTACCTCGTTAAATTCTATGCCTGCATTCTTAATGGTGTACAACAGCAGGCGAACTTCTTTTACATGCACGCGCCCGTCTATTTCAGACATTTTATAGAGGTGAACAAATGCGTTAAGCTTTTCTTCATCGGTGCAGTTGTTCATCATCTCGATCCCTTCCCGATAAATGTCGCGTTCTTTCTTACCCACAACGGCTGTTTCAAACTTTTTAAAATCTTCTTCCGAGATGGATTCTTTCTCTTTAATTTTTGAAAGTGCCTGATATTCTTTGGCGTCTATAATCCCATCGGCACTTATAAGCAGATGGGCCAGGTAAAGTAAACCCAGTTTGGATGGTGAGGTAGTCATACAAGGTGTTCGCTTCAAAAGTAAGCAGAAATACCACTTGTAAAAGCAGAACGATGCGGCTATGTAAGATTACGATAAACTTTGATAAATAATAAAAGCCGAAACATACGCCAGCACGGTCATGTACACGAGCTGAATCAGGGGCCATTTCCAACCTTTGGTTTCGCGCTTAACAACGGCCAGCGTGCTCATGCACTGCATGGCGAAAGTGTAAAAGGCAAGCAGCGAAAGCCCCACAGCGGTAGTATATCGCGGGCCCCCGGTAGCCGGGTTTATTTCTGATTTAAGGCGGCCTTTAATTGTTTGCTCGTCTTCGGTACCGCCCAGGCTGTAAATGGTTGCCACGGTACTTACAAAAACCTCGCGCGCGGCAAACGAGGTTACCAGGGCAATACCAATTTTCCAATCGTACCCCAATGGCTTTATAAGTGGTTCCAATGTTTTTCCAATTATGCCGGCATAGGAATGTTCTAACTGGTAAGCTGCTATGCGGGCTTCCAATTCTTCGGCACTTAGAGTTTCGTTTGCCGTTTGTTGCTGCACCACTTCGTGTGCATTGTTCATGGCCTCGCCCGGGCCATAGCTGGCCAACACCCACAACACAATAGAAATTGCCAGAATAACTTTGCCAGCTTCGAACACAAAAGATTTAGTCTTTTCGATAATAGTGTAGCCTACGTTACTCCATTTAGGTTTGCGATAGGTGGGCATTTCCATTATCAGATAACTGCGCTCGGTTGTTTGAATAATAAACTTCAGTACAAATGCTGAAAACAGCGCGGCTAAAAAACCCGCCAGGTACAATGCCATAAGCACCAGCCCCTGGTAGTTGAAAAAGCCAAACAGCTTATTATCGGGAATAATAAGTGCAACCAGAATGGTAAACACCGGCAGGCGCGCGGAGCAACTCATTAAGGGAGTTACAAAAATGGTTATCAAACGATCTTTCCAGTTTTCGATGGTGCGGGTGGCCATGATGGCTGGAATGGCGCAAGCCATACCGGAAATTAAAGGCACAACACTTTTGCCGTTTAATCCAAACTTGCGCATAAGTTTGTCCATTAAAAAAACAACGCGAGCCATATAGCCACTTTCTTCCAAAATAGAAATGCACGCAAACAAGATGGCTATTTGAGGAATGAAGATGACAATACCGCCAATGCCGGGCACGATACCCTGTGTAATAAGATCAAAGAATGGCCCCTCGGGAAAGAACGCGGCCAGCCGGTTGCTGAGCTGCGCAAAGGTGCTGTCTATAAAATCCATGGGCACTTGCGCCCACGCAAAAATTGCCTGAAAGATCAAAAATAAAACAGCAAAGAAGATGAGGTAGCCACCCACTTTATGGGTAAGCACTTTATCAATCCGGTAAGAGAACTTCTTCCACTCCGGGTCGGACAGTTTAAGTGTTATTTTGTTGAGCAAATCTTGAATAAAACCGTAGCGCATTACGGTTTCAGCGCCCTGATATTTATGCTGAAAGAAATTTGCCGTTTTGGCTAATGTGTTGATCGAGTTCTTTGCTTCTGCCGACAAAAAAGTAAGATTGTTGGTTTGCTGCAGAAGTTGATAAGCCCGGTAAGGTTGTTCGATATTAAACTGTTGTTGTACTTCTGCTAACAGGGGCTTTATTTCTGCCCCAGGTTCAAAAATGGTTCGCGATGATTTTTTAATAGTACCGGCCAGAATGGTTTTTAGTTCTGCTACTCCTTGACCAGTGCGGGCATTGAGCATGACAACAGGTAAATCCAGCGCGGCCGATAGCGCCTGCACATCGATGCTTTGGCCCGACTGCGCGGCAAGGTCCATCATGTTTAACGCAAGCACCGTGGGAATTTGCAAATCGATGAGCTGAGTTAACAACAGCAGGCAGTTTTTAAGATGCGTGGCATCGGCAACCAATACTACACAATCTGGATACTGGCTGTTGTTGCGGTCCATCAAAATTTCTGTAACTATCTTTTCATCAAGGGTGCGCGGGTACAAACTGTAGATGCCCGGCAAGTCCATAATGCTTGCAGTTATTTCAGCATTCAGGTGGCTGGTACCTGTACGTTTGTCAACCGTTATGCCCGGAAAGTTTCCGATTTTTTGGTTAAGCCCCGTTAGCAGGTTGAATAGAGATGATTTACCCGCATTGGGTTTTCCGGCTAACGCAATTTTTATAGTGCTGGCCGCTGCCATCAATTAAGAATAGTAATAGTAGCTGCCTCGGCAATACGCAGCGAAAGGTCGTAACCCGATACAGTAATGCAAATGGGGTCGCCAAAGGGCGCACTGAAGTTGAATCGCACCACGGTGCCGGGCAGTAAGCCCATCTCCATTAATTTTACCGAAAGCGCATCGTCATCAAAGCCCGAGATAACCGCGGTTTCGCCCGGTAACATTTCGGCTATGTTTTTACTTTTATTCAATCTTATTTAGATCAAATTTAAATTGTGCGAATATAAGAGCCTACCCTGTGGTAAACAATGATTATATTGGGGTTATGAAAAAGAAAACTCCGGCTTCTAAGAAATCAAAAAGAGCACCGGCTGAACCTGAAAAGCGGAATCACAAACCTGAGCCCGAGGAGGCAGAGAAGTTTGATTTCGGTGGTCTTCCTAACATTAATTTAAAAAAGAACCTCGGGTGTGGATAAGTAAGATATAAACCAAATGAAAAAGATATTTTTTAAAACCGTTGCTCAGCTTAACAAATTGGTGCTGCCGCGTATCAGCAAACGCAACCTTAACAAGCTAAGCAAATTTGAAAAGGCAGTGGTGGCCTTTCGCTATTGGGTAACTGTAAATTCGTTGGACTAATTTTCGTTGCTGTTAAATACTCTCTGCAAAAAAAATCCGCTTTACGCGATCACTTGTGTTGGTAAGTATTTCGTAAGGTATGGTGTCAATACTTGCGGCTACTTCATAAATAGCTAATTCATCGCCAAAAATTATAGCCTCATCAACTTCGCGGGCCTCCAGGCCGGTAATGTCCACCATGGTCATATCCATGCACACATTGCCAATTACAGGTGCCGGTTTACCGTTAATAATTACTTTTCCTTTTCCGCGGCTAAAAGCTCGGCTAAAGCCATCGGCATAACCAATAGCCAGGGTTGCAATGGTGCGATTAGTGGCTGCGGTGCCCCACCGGCCATATCCTACTGTATCGCCCGCTTTAATTTCTTTGATCTGAGAGATTACAGTTTTAAGCGTGGCGGCCGGTTGCAGGTTGGGGAACAATTCGTCCGTGGGGTTTATCCCGTAAAGGCCAATACCTAACCGTACCATATCCAGTTGGTATTGTTTAAACCGAATTATCCCCGATGAGTTAAGAACATGTTGTAACGGCTTTATGCCAAGCGATTCGGATAGGTATGTGTACCCGGCCAAATACTTTTCAATTTGCTGATGGGTGTAGGCATCATGTTGGGCACTATCGGCTGCGGCCAGGTGGGTAAAGATGCTGGCAACGCTAATATTCGTATGCTGCTTCAAGAGAGAAATAACCTCTGCATAGGCTTTGTCTTCAATGCCCAGCCGATGCATTCCGGTTTCCAACTCCAGGTGTATAACGCACGTGGCCCCGTTTAAAAAGTCTGCCAGCAAATGCAGCATGCGGGCATTGTATAAGACGGGTTGCAGATCATGAGCCACCACCGTTTCAAAACTTTCGTGGGTAGCGTTCATTACCATAATGGGGATGGTAATCTGGTTTTTGCGCAGGGTAACACCTTCATCGGCATAGGCTACGCCCAAATAATCTACTCTATGAAATTGCAGCAGGTTTGCAATTTCTTCGCTGCCGCTACCGTAGGCAAATGCTTTTACCATAGCCATTACCTTTACCCCCGGCCGCAGGTTCGATTTGAAAGCATTCAGGTTGTTTACGATCCTGTTCAAATCAATTTCCATGCGGGTGCCATGTACTTTGCGTTGAAGGTAGTTGGCAATGCGCTCGAACTGAAACAGACGAGCTCCTTTCAATAAGATCACTTCGTCTGTAAGCATATTCCATAATTCGCTACGAAGGGCCGAGGCAGTATCTTTAAAAAACACAGCGTGGGCTACCGCGTCTAAAAACACAGCCTTGTGGCGCAGCATCATGGGGCCAATGCCAATCAACCGGTTTATGTTGCTTTGCTTTATCAGGGTTGCCATCCGCTTTGCCAAAGCTGCTTCATCGAGGCCGCTTTGCAGAATATCAGAGATAACCAGCGTCTTCTTTGCTTTGCGCAGATTGTTTACAAAGTCCAGGCTTATCTGAAGGCCCGCCAAATCATTGTTGTAGCTGTCATCAATTAATTGGCAGTTGTTCATTCCTTGTTTCAGTTCTAACCGCATGGGTACATGCTTCAAAGATTGAATGCGCTGTTGAATTTGAACAGAAGGAATTTTTAAATCCAACATAATAACCACGCAATGCAAGAGATTTTCTATAGAGGCTTTGTTGGTGAATGGAAAGATGAACTCCGTGGCTACGCCTGCATGGGTTAAGGTTATTTTATTACCGTGTTGTTGTACCTGGTACGTAGCTGGGGCGTTAAAAGCCCAGCTAACTCTTGTGGCGGCAAGTTGTTTTGTAGCTAAATCAATCTGTTCATCGTCCGCACAATACAACAATTTGTTCACATGGCTAAACAGTTTCAGCTTCTCCGCCAACTTTTCGGCTCTGCCGGAGAATCCCTCATCGTGGGCGGGGCCGAGGTTAGTAAACAACCCAATGGTGGGCCTGATAACGTTTTCCAAGACCTCCATTTCGCCCCGGCCAGAGATACCCGCTTCGAATATACCCAGTTGGTGATAAGGTTGCAGTTGCCAAACCGATAGCGGCACGCCCAGTTGCGAGTTATAACTACCCGGATTTTTTACCACTTTAAAATCAGGCGATAGCAACTGAAAGAGCCACTCTTTGATTATTGTTTTTCCGTTGCTTCCGGTAATTCCAATAACAGGCAGGTGGAATTGTTGCCTGTAAAAACTTGCAAGCTGTTGTAGGGCCGTTAAGGTGGAGGCAACCTGAATAAAATTAGCCTCGGGATACGAGTTGAGATTTAATTCTCTTTCAATTACAAACTGCCTTATACCCTGGGCATAAACCTGGCCTATAAAATTATGCGCATCGTGGCGCGCGCCAGCAATAGCAAAAAACACCGCCCCTTCGGCAAGTAATAATTTACGGCTATCGGTAACCAAATCTGTTATGGGCCGGTCGGCCGTAAGTTGAAGTACGGTGCCCCCGGTAATTGCTGCGAGACTGGAGAAAGAAATCATTAAAAAATTAAAACAGTTTTGCTCCGTTGGGCACAGGTCGCTCAACCGAGCCCAATACTACATTTTGATCGGCATCCGGAAAACCAGTAACCAATACCTCAGAAACAAAATTGGCGATTTTACGCTGGCCCAGGTTTACAACACAAATAACTTGGCGCCCAACCAGCCCATCGGTCGAATAGAGTGCCGTAAGTTGGGCGCTGGACTGCCGGATGCCGATTTCGGGGCCAAGGTCAATCCAAAGCTTAAAAGCGGGCTTTTTTGCCTCAGCAAAGGCTTCGGCCCGCACAATGGTGCCGGCCCGAATGTCGATTATATTAAAGTCTGTAACTGTTGCCATTTTCAAAATTTTATTACTTTGCAAAGCTAACAAGCAAAATAACCCCTTGAGTTTGTAAGGAATAATCTGATGAAATTAAAGTTATCGTACTTGTTTTCATTTCTTCTGGTAGCCGGAGTAAGCTCCACCGCTTTTGGTCAGGAGGGTTCTCAGGGTAGTGATGAATTACCTCCGGTTCTGGAAACCTCTAACCGGGATGATAAACCCCTGATTTACGAACCTGAAGGCAAGCCTGTAAATCATTACCCAAGTACAAGTAACTCTTCTGGTGTTACTATTAAGCCTAAACCCAAAACCGAGGCAACTAAATCGGCACCAGCCAAACCGGAAGAAGACGCACTTTCTTTCAACTTCCTTTTGCACATTATTCAGCGCTTTAAGAGCATGGATATTGTAGAGCAATAGAATTCCCCTTTAAGTATTCCCCTATTAGTTTGATGCCGATTAAATTTAGGCGCTTATATTTGCAACTCTGTTGCATTTTGTGAAATCACTTTTAACAATCCTGTTCCTCTTTAATGCCGCTGTTCTTTTGGCCCGGCAAAATTGTTCCATTACCCTTTCGGGGAAGGTGCAGGACGAAAGCAACCGAATACTTGCCGGAGCAACCGTGCAGCTTGCAAACACTAACCAGGGCCAGGCTACAGATGCCGGTGGGCACTTCAGGTTTGAAAATCTTTGTAAGGGAAACTATACGGTGCTTATTCACTTTCTTGGCTATGAGCCGGTGGAAAAGCAAATTGACCTTAATGCAAACAAGGAACTTCAAATTGCACTTACGCTGAGCGAAAAGTTATTGCAAGCGGTAGTGGTAGAAGATCGCGCCACAGGAACAACGCCCGGTACAACCACCACCCTGGGTGCGCGCGTACTAAATGAAACCAGTGGAAAAACGCTGGGCGAAACGTTACAACAAATAAGCGGAGTTAACACAATTCAATCGGGGCCGGCAATTTTCAAACCGGTTATTCATGGAGTTCACAGCCAACGTATTTTGATTCTTAACAACGGCATCAGGCAGGAAGGCCAACAATGGGGTGCCGAACATGCGCCTGAAATTGATCCCTTTGTTGCCGAAAACCTTACGGTGATAAAAGATGCCGGGGCAATTAAGTATGGAACGGATGCTCTGGGTGGTGTAATTGTTGTTACCCCGGCAGAACTGCCGGTAGATGAAAAAACAGGCGGAGCACTTCACCTGGTAGGTAACTCAAACGGTAGGGCCGGAACCGTATCGGGATTGTTAGAGGGTAGCGTAAAAAAACTTAAAGGCTGGGGTTGGCGGGCACAAGGTACCCTAAAGCAATCGGGCGACTCGCAAACCCCGGACTATGTGCTTTCCAACACAGGGTTTCGTGAGCAAAACTTTTCGCTGGCAACAGGCTATCATGGTACAACCAAAGGTCTCGAAGTTTTTTATAGTCGCTTTAACACCACCATAGGCATACTGCGGGGTTCTGCCAGCAGCAGCAGCGAAGATCTTGCGCTGGCAATGGAACGAAGCGTGCCGCAATACACCACTGATTTTACTTATCACATACGTGAGCCCCGGCAGGAGGTAACACACAACCTGATAAAGATAAACGGCCACCTGCAACGAGGCAGGCACGTGTGGAATGCGCAGTATGGACTCCAGATTAATAACAGAAAGGAATTTGATGTGCGCAGAGGCGCGGCATTAAGCCAACGGCCGGCACTGGCATATACGCTCTATACCCACACACTGGATGCCGAGCGCGAAACAACATTATCCGAATTTCACTCGCGGTGCGTTGGATTAAACGGCATGATTCAGGACAATAACAAAATTGATGGCACCCAAACCCTGCCCTTTATTCCAAACTTTAGAAACTATTCGGCCGGTATTTTCTGGATTGAAAAAATCACCAGGGAAAAGGTTACTTACGATTTTGGTTTACGGTACGATTACCGGTTGTACCAGGTTGCCGGGTTCAACTTTCAGAACAAGCTTTACAAGACTCAATTTTCATTTGGCAATGTAACAGCCACCGCGGGTACAACATTTAAACTTACCGGGCCACTCTCGCTAACAACCACGCTGGGTAGCACCTGGCGCCCGCCCAATGTTGCTGAGCTGTATAGTTTGGGTACGCACCAAAGTGCCGCAGCCATAGAGTACGGATTGTTATTAGATGAAATAACCAGCCAGATAAAGGAATTAAAAGGTTCATCGGTAAAACCAGAGCATGCGGTAAAGTGGGTAAATACGTTTAAGCTGGCACAAGGCAAATGGCAGGCAGAACTCAGCGGCTACATCAACTACATCTTCAACTACATTTACTTAAAGCCTCGCGGCATTACCGATGCCGGTCGCGGACCTTTTGCCTATTTTAGGTACACGCAAACCGAAGCCTCGTTTTTGGGTGCCGATGCAAGTGCGCAGTATGAAATTGTAACCGGGTTGTCGGTGCGCATGTCGGCATCGCTGCTGCGCGCCAAAGACGAGCGGCAAAATGACTACTTGATTTTCATTCCGTCCAATCGCGTTGAAACATCGATACGGTACGAGAAAAAGACCGAGCGCAAAAGAGAGTTTTACATTCAAGCCCGCATTAAATACGTTGCGCGTCAAACCCGCGCTCCCCGGGTTGTTGCTCCCCACCAAATTCTGGAGGCGAAACAACAGGGGATCGATTTATTTGAAACGGATACGCGCAACTTCGATTTCATGGCGGCTCCGGCAGCCTACACATTAGGGAGCCTGCAAACTGGCTACACCGTGCCTGTTAATCATACCAAACTTAATTTTCAGCTTTCGGTTGATAACCTTACCAATACCCGATACCGCGAGTACACCAACCGGATGCGCTACTTTGCCAATGATATCGGGCGCAATATTTCCGCCAGCATAAATTTTACTTTTTAGAGCGGCAAAAACTTGGGGCTTTAAGATCAACCGCTATATTTGCAACAATGTTGCATTTAATAAATTTCGCTATGAAGTTGAATTCTAAATTTTCTCTTGTTTTACTGTTGGCGGTAGGGTTAATCTTTACAAGTGGTTGCGATAAAGACCCGGAACCGGAGAATGTTCCCGAAGAAATAACCCGGGTGGTTTTAGTGTTTACTGCACCTGGCGCAGCACCAATCGAAGTGGTTGCCAACGATCCGGATTTGGGTGGGCCGCAATCCATGGAAATTGGGGCAATCCATTTAAGTGCAGAAACCAACTACACACTTACCATAAGTTTATACAATGGTTATTACAGTGCCGCAGACCCTGCGTACAATGTAACCACCGAAGTACAAGAAGAAGGAGCGGAGCACCAGCTGTTTTTTAGTTGGAGTGCCGGAGTATTTAGCTCGCCAGCCGGAAGTGGCAACATTGGAACAAGTGGCACGGTTAATTATGCAGATGAAGATGAAAACGGCTTGCCGCTTGGATTAGTTACCAACTGGACAACAGGTGGAGCGGCAACCGGGAAAGAACTAAGATTATTACTTAAGCACCAGCCGGGTATTAAATCGGCAACTACCACCTCGGCCGATGGCGAGAGCGATCTGGATATTACCTTTCCACTTTTTATCGGAGAGTGATTTCTTAGGAAGCCAGGAACCAATTTTTTACAAGTAGCCTCAAGGCTACTTGTTTTCTTTTACAAGAAATTGCTCGAGGTCTTTAAGTTTAAGAATGCCTTCGTAGTAGGCTTTGCCAAAGATCACGGCAAAAATTCCAAGCTCATTTAAACGCTTAATATCGTCCACACCGCGCACCCCGCCACTGGCCAATACCTGCAAATCCGGAAAGCGGTCAATGACCTCTTTATAAAACGAAAAGGCGGGGCCTTCCAAAACGCCATCGCGCGAAATGTCGGTTGACTTTACGTATTTAAGTCCGCGGTCGTAAAAAAACTGAAGGTGCTCAAATAAGGTTATGTCGGCCTTTTTTTGCCAACCCCTAAATGCAATATTCTTTGAATCAATATCGGTTACATCGGCTCCCAGGGTCATCTTTTCCCGGCTGTAGGAAATAATCCACGAGGCAAACAATTGGGGATTTGTAACTGCAATGCTGGAGGCTGTGATGTAATCGGCTCCGTATTCAAAAGCTTTTCCAATATCGCCATCGGTGCAAATGCCGCCCGTAAAATCAATCTTTAAATCGGTGTGGCCGGCAATAGCTTCCAGCACATGGTAATTTTTTGGGCTTCCGCGCTCGGCTCCATCCAGATCAACCAAGTGTACCACTTCTATTCCGTGATCTTCAAAGCGCTTGGCCAAATCGAGGGGATTTTCATCATAGGCCTTTTCGCTGGTGGGATCGCCCTTACGCATCTTCACCACCTTCCCTTTTCTAATAGCAATGGAAGGAATTACCTGTATCATTTTGGCTGGTTTTTACTTTTTAAGATAGTGGATTCCAAAATTACCACCCGAATGCCAAAATTCCTCGAAGAATTACAACTCCGTAACGGTTATTTCACCGTAAAGGGTAGCGACACAAGGGTTTTATCCCACATTAAGGTTAACTGCAGTTCCTCGCCCCACCGTTCGATAGAAATGGTAAACTGTTCAAACTCTTTTTCCTGCTGTACTGAGGGAGCTTCAATTTTGAGTATGTCTTTAGCTGGGTTACGATTTACCTGGCCCTTATAGTTAACTCCCCACTGTCCGGTTTCTTTATTAAAAATAAAGGTCCAGCTTTCCTCATCGGGTATGGTAAACAACGAGTAGCTTCCGGCTGGTAGCGTTTGCCCTCCAAAAATCAAATCTTTATTGGTAGTAAAAATAGTGGCTTCGTTTGCCCCGGTACGCCACACTTGCTCGTAGGGAACAAGGTCTCCAAAAATTACCCGGCCTTTTTTATAAGGTCTGTTATATTGAACCGCCAGCGCTAAATCACCGCTGCTAAAGGAAACTTTGTCTTCGGGGCTAAAGGATTTGGTATAAACCGTGCGCATGTAAACAAGCGCGCCACAAATTATCACCAGAATAACACCCAAAACAAGCAAGAACTTTTTCATGCGCTACGATCTAATTTTTATAATCCTGACCAACCTGCGTTTTTGGCAAACAACCCAGAGCCTGAATTACCTGGTGCATGAATAAAACATTCTTAGCTAAGTACAAAGCAGGTAGCTTGCAGGCGAAGGACTTAATTGTTTTACGATTTTACAATTTTTAGATGGGATTTTGCAAATAATAAGCCCGGTTGGCCTAAATTTGTTAGTCCTTATCAACTAACTATATGCTTGTTTTTGGAATTGTAATCGCCTTGTTTGTGCTAGCCATTGTATCGATCTGGTTGTTTCCCAACAGCAAAGTAAGCGACAACGAGCACGACATTAAGCACTAAGATTTTTCTGTGCCAATGAATATTTGCGTTTTCTGTGGATCGGGCACAGGAGGTAATCCTGTTTATGCAGAAGCCGCACGCACATTGGGACAAACCCTGGCCGCAGGTAACCATACGTTGGTGTACGGGGGTGGCAACATTGGCCTTATGGGTATTGTAGCCGATGCGGTGTTACAAAGCGGAGGAAGGGTGATTGGAGTAATCCCGGATTTTTTAATGCAAAAGGAAGTTGGCCATAAAGGCATTACCCAACTGGAAGTGGTAGGGAGTATGCATGAACGCAAACGCAGAATGGCCGACCTTGCACAGGCGTTTATAGCCATGCCGGGCGGATGGGGAACCCTGGATGAGTTAGCCGAAATTTTAACCTGGAAACAACTTGGTCTTATAAAGGCTGACGTGGGCATTCTAAATACCAATAAGTATTTCGATGCCTTGCTTAGCCAGATGGAAAAAATGGTGCAAGACGGTTTTCTTGCAGCCTCGAACTTTGCAAGTATCACTATTGCAAGCCAGCCGCAAGATCTAATCGGGCAATTGACTGCTCCTCAATAGGCATTTAATCAAAATATAGTAGCTTTAATTCGAGTGCTACCGTTACAGAGGTAGTTTGGCTTACGTGATTTTCCGTTTTGATGAGAAGTTTGTTTGTTTTACTTGCAACACTGGCCAGCAGCATGTGCAACGCACAGATGCTTGGGTTTTCTTTACCAGAAGGTAAAACACGGGTACAATTTCCCATTGAAGTTTACAACAACCTGGTGGTGGTGCCGGTAATTCTTAACCACCAGTTACCCCTAAAATTTATTTTAGATACCGGTGTGCGCACCTCCATTCTAACGGAAAAAGCCTACACCGATATTTTGAATTTACCCTATGCACGTCAAATTGTAATTTCGGGGCCGGGCGAAGAACGCTTAATTGTAGCCTATGTAACAAACGATGTTTCGCTGGATATGCCCGGAGTGCGCGGGCGCGGGCATGCCTTGCTGGTATTGGAAGAAGATTATCTTGAGTTGAGAAACTACCTGGGTACCGATGTACATGGCATTTTGGGTTATGAACTTTTTAGCCGGTTTATAATTGAAGTTGATTACGAACGCAAGCTGCTTACGCTGATGTTACCTCAACGCTTTAAAGAGAAGCGCAGTTATAAGTGGTTGCCCGCACTCATTCAAGACACGAAACCCTACATAACGGCCAACCTGAAATTAAATGACACTACTTCGGTAAGTGCAAAACTTTTGGTGGATAGTGGGGCAAGCCACGGACTTTTTCTGGAGGCAAGTTCCAATTCAAAAATTTCAATTCCGCCAAAACATATCCGCAGCATTATTGGCCGGGGGTTAGGTGGTGTAATTACTGGCGAAATAGGGAAGATAAAGTCCATTTCGTTGGGCGATTACGAAATACACGATGTGGTTACCAATTTCCCCGATCCGGAAACGTATATGGACACACTTAAAACTAGCCGGTTGGTAGCGCGCAATGGTTCAATTGGTGGAGAAATACTGAGCAGGTTTACGGTGATTTATAACTTTCCGGGTGAGCGGATTTATTTTAAAAAGAACTCCTCATTTAAAAAGAAATTCTATTACAGTTTAAGTGGCATAACCTTGCGCGCGAAAGGCTCGCGGCTCAAGCATTTTGAGATAACCAATGTTCGCGCGGGGTCGGCATCGGCTTTAGCCGGAATACAAGCAGGCGATAGGATTGTGAGCGTGAATGGAATTATGGCTCAGGATTTATCGCTTAACGTGATAAATGCATTTTTAAACTCCAAGCCGGGCAGGCGTATTGTATTGCAATTAGACCGCGGCACTGAAAAAGTTAAGAAGGATTTTCGGTTAGAAGATCCGCTATAAAATTAATCGGTAAACAGGCTACGGTTGCGCACCTGGCGGCTACGTTTTTGATAAGCTTGCTGTAGGTTTTGTTGCGTGCGCCTGCATTTAAGAGAGTTTAAAAAAGCTTTGTACAACCCTTCGCCTGTGGTAGCTTGTTTAAGAACATAATTAAGCACTCCTAAATGCGCGGTTTCTTCGTAGTTCGAGTTTTTTAATACGGTTATAGGTACGTGCCTGGTTTTACGATGAGTTTGCAGTGTTTGTACTATAGTGTGCAACCCCACAAGGCCCAGGTTATCGTCAAGTAGAATAAAATTGGGAGAAAACCGGTTTAATCTTTCGTTGATACTTAACACGTCAAAAGCTGTTTCGGTTGTTACCTTGTGATTTTGTATTTCGGTAAGGCCTTGTTGCGTGCGGCTTAAATCGATGGGATTATTCCCTACCAACAACACGTTTAATTGTCCTTCAGATTTTACGATATTGCTCATACCAACAGTTGTTTTACGATAAACGCGATTTCTAAATTCCGGATGGAGATTCGCCAACAAAATTTTTCTCCGGTTTAAAATAGACACCGATTTTTCTAAAAAGTTTAAACAAACGTGAAGAATGTACTCATTGCAGGCGGTGGTTTAGCAGGACTTGTTAGTGCGTGCTTACTTTCAAAAAGAGGAATTGCAGTTACTCTTATTGAGCGTAAAACCTATCCGTTTCATCGGGTATGTGGCGAATACATCTCCAATGAGACCCTGTCGTTTCTGCACCACAATAACCTGTTGCCCGATTTAACCTTACCGCGCATAAATAGACTTCAGCTTACATCGGTAAACGGCAAATCGGCAATTTTCCCATTAGACTTAGGTGGTTTTGGCATTAGCCGCTACACCTTCGATCACTTTTTATACAAAGAGGCGCTTGCTGCAGGGGCACACGTGTTGCAGAATACAGAAGTAGAAGATATAAGTTATGATGATGACGGGTTTACAGTAAAAACACTCAACCAGGATTATCGTGCTGATGTGGTGCTGGGCGCATTTGGCAAGCGTTCTCGATTGGATCTGAAGTTGGATCGTTCATTTATTAAGTCGCGCTCGCCTTACGCGGCAGTTAAATACCATATCAAAACAATACACCCACCCGATCTTATAGCATTGCACAACTTTAAGAATGGCTATTGTGGTATAAGCGCGGTGGATGGCGAAAAGCAAACGCTGTGTTACCTCACACACCGGCATAACCTGAAGCACCACGGCAACTTGCGCGCTATGGAGCAGGCAGTTTTATTTTCAAATCCATTTCTCAAAACTATTTTTCAGAATGCGGAGTTTCTTTACGCAAAACCGGAGGTTATTAACGAAATCTCTTTTGCCAAAAAAACTCCGGTAACTCAACATATTTTAATGGCGGGCGATGCAGCCGGTATGATTACGCCCCTATGTGGCAACGGCATGGCTATGGCGCTGCATGCAGCAAAAATTGCAAGCGACCTTATTACCGAATTTTGTGAGAGCCGGATTAACCGGGCACACCTGGAAAATGAGTATGCAAGAAAATGGAATACCCTCTTTGCCCGAAGGCTGTGGGCCGGAAGGCAAATTCAAAAGCTCTTTGGAGCCGAGTGGACATCTAACCTGGCTGTTGGCTTGGTAAAGCACGTAAAGCCGGTGGCGGGCTGGCTTGTAAAACAAACCCACGGAGTTCCGTTCTAAAAATCGATAAGTTAGTTGTATTTAACGTAGTTCTCCCACTTCTCAATCACTTCTACAAAATCAGGCGGAAGATCAGAATCAAATTGCATGAATTGGCTGGTGGTAGGATGCACAAAGCCCAGCGTTTTGGCATGCAGCGCCTGGCGCGGAATAATTTTAAAACAGTTGTCGATAAACTGTTTGTATTTTGAAAACACAGTGCCCTTCACAATATCGCTGCCGCCATACATGGTATCGTTAAATAACGGATGGCCGAGGTATTTCATGTGAGCGCGTATCTGGTGCGTGCGCCCGGTTTCCAGTTTGCACTCAACCAGCGAAACGTAACGCAAGTCTTTTAATAGTTTGTAATGGGTGATGGCATGTCTTCCAAAATCACCCTCAGGAAAAGTGGTTGTTATCCTTCTGTCCTTCAAACTTCGACCCACATGTACATTAATGGTGCCTTGTGGCGGATCGGGTATTCCCCACACCAGCGCATGGTAGGTTCGTTCAATGGTGTGATCAAAAAATTGTTTGGCCAGCCCGTTCATGGCCGTTTCGGTTTTGGCAATTACCAACAGCCCGGAAGTATCTTTATCAATTCGGTGCACCAGCCCAGGCCGCCCTTCATTGCCTTTCATTTCGGGTAAATTCTGAAAATGATAGGTGAGTGCATTTACCAATGTGCCCCTCCAGTTTTGATAAGCCGGATGCACCACCATGCCGGCCGCTTTATTTACCACCAGCAGGTGCTCGTCTTCGTAAACAATGTGCAGGGGTATATTTTCCGGAATCACATCGGTATCGCGTGGCGGCTCAGGCATCGAAATACTAATTTCATCGTGGGGGTGTACTTTGTAATTTGGCTTAATGACTTTGTCGTTTACTTTAACAAAACCACTGTGTATCCCATTTTGAATTTTAGTGCGGGTTACGTTGGGCAGCCGATCCATCAAAAACTTATCGATACGAATCAGGCTTTGTTTGGCATCGGCAACAATACGATGGTGTTCGAACAAACCATCTTCATCGTCTTCTAAAAAATCTTCTTGTTGTGGTACAGGCATAATCAATCCTGCAAAAGTAATTTATTTGTGGCACACGTGTGCACGGTTGCCTTGCCGGCAAGCCGCGCTACAATAAACCACCTCGGGCCAGGTGCGTGCCCATTTTTTACGCCACGTAAAAGGCCGGCTACAACGCTTGCAAATTTTTGATGGCAGGTTTGACTTTTTAACTCCGCGCATGATTGTTTCTAAAGTTTTATCTTGCACTCGTTAATATTTACAAACAGATGAAAAAGCTATTTGTTGTACTGATATTGGTTGCATGTGGCGAAGCAAAGCAAGAAACCCTGCTAACTCCCAAAGCCTTTGAAGCAAAAATTTCTTCTACTAAAGATGCCCTGGTGCTGGATGTGCGCACCAAGGAAGAAGTAAACTCCGGAGCACTGGCAGGTGCAACCAACATTGTGTACGATGAACATTTTGCAGATAAACTGGAAGGGCTGGAGCACAAGCCGCTTTTTGTGTATTGTGCGGCTGGGGGCCGAAGTGCAAAAGCGGCAACAATTTTACGCCAGAAGGGCTATACCGTGTTTGAACTGGATGGAGGAATCAAGGCGTGGAAGGCAGCAGGCTTGCCGGTAAAGTAAGTGTTGAATATGAGAAGCGTGTGGTTAGCAGGCTTGCTGGTACTTGCCGCCTGTGCAGAGAATAGGCGTTCCGATCAATTTTCTTTTGGAAAAGAGTGCGGCACCATAGATCGAAAGCTGGAAGAGGCTTCGGGGTTGGTGACCAGCGCAGCACACCCCGGTTATTTGTGGACGCATAACGATAGTGGCAATGGTGCTGACTTATACTTAATAGATTCTGCCGCCCGAATTGTGGCCATCATGCCCTTAGCTCAAGTGCACAACCGCGATTGGGAAGACATAGCCTTGGGCCCTGGTCCGGAACACACTAAAAGCTACCTGTACATTGGCGACATAGGTGATAACAACGCCCAATATGCCTTTAAGATTATTTACAGGGTGGCGGAGCCAACAACGATAGCAAGTCAACCCATAGCAACGATTGACACCTTGTATGTGCGATTGCCCGATGGCCCGCGCGATGCCGAGGCCCTGATGGTTGATCCACTGACATCGGATTTATTCGTTATATCGAAGCGAGAGGATTCCGTGCGATTATACCAGGTACCCGATAACTGGCAATCGGGCGATACTTTAACAGCTGAGTTGAAAGCGAGGCTTCCTTATTTTAACACGGTAGCGGCCGATATTTCAGCCGATGGCACAGAGGTACTTCTCAAAACCTACGAACACGTTTACTATTGGAAACGACAAGGCTCCGAGGCATTAGTTAATTTATTGCAGCAACCACCGTTGCTCCTTAATTATAAACGCGAAAAACAAGGCGAAGCAGTTGCCTGGGCCCGCGATGGTACAGGGTATTACACCTTAAGTGAATCCAATACCCACGAACGGGCAAGGCTGATGTTTTACAAGCGTAAGTAATTACGATTGCCGGTTAATGAGTTCTTGCGTAAACCGGATCAGGTTTTGTTTTTGAGGCGATTCGGGCAGGGTATTTAACTTTTCGAAACCTCTTGAAAAATATTCGGCTACTTTTTTTTCGGTGTGAGCTGCAATGGCCAGCGAATTGTAAATAGCCGTAACGGCTTTCACTTTTTTCTGTTTGTTAAATTTTTTTGCTGTTAACCAATACTCAAGTTCGCGTTTGTTTGTGCCACGGGCTTTTTCTTTGGCTTTAATGAGCAGGTAGGTTTTTTTATTGGCAAGAATGTCTCCGCCCACCTGCTTGCCAAATTTTTTCTTGTCGGCATACACATCCAGCAGGTCGTCTTTCAACTGAAATCCAATTCCCACCAGAATTCCGAATTCGCGCAACGCTACACGTTCGGTTTCGGGAGCTCTCGCCAATAATGCACCTAACTCTAAACTAAAACCTAACAGCACAGCCGTCTTTAAGCGAATCATTTCAATGTACTGGGCCTCGGTAACTTTAATTTTGGTTTCAAACTCCATATCCCATTGCTGCCCTTCGCATACTTCGGCTGCACATTTGTTAAACAGACCTAAAGCGGTTGGTAAAAGATCTTTGTCCAGATCCAGAAACATGTCGTACACTTTCACCAGCATTACATCGCCCGAAAGGATGGCCGTGTTTACATTCCATTTTTCGTGCACGGTAGATTTACCCCTGCGCAACGGGGCGTTGTCCATTATGTCATCGTGCATTAGTGTAAAGTTGTGGAAGGCCTCTACTGCGGCTGCATATTTCAAAATTTTTTCCGGATCGTTCTTGTACAGCGAGTAAGACAATATGGTTAACAGCGGGCGCATGCGTTTTCCGCCCAGCGCCATAATGTAGCGGATAGGTTCGTAGAGCGATTTGGGGGAGGAACCAAACTCTTGCTCCCGGATTGCTGACTCAATATATTTTAAAAACTCCATACAGGACCGGCATTAGGTAGAACGAGGTAATTATAAACCGAGGCTTTGCACAACATTACCGTTTCTTCTTTTTCTTTCTGTTCTCTAACGAATCCGGAAAGTACAAGGCATCCTCTTCTTTATTAGCGGATACCGCGTTACTGTGAAGGGGTCCTTCTTCGGTAAACATCAAATCTATCATCCTTCTATCTACATCCGTCTTTTTGATTTTTACTTCTACCTTATCGCCTAACCGATAGATTTTTTTTCTTCTACGCCCAATTATGCGATAATTTTTCTCATCAAATTCATAAAAATCATCTTTCATATCGGCCATGCGTACCATCCCCTCGCACTTGGTTTCGGTTATTTCAACAAACACCCCAAAATCAGTTACACCGGTTATTATTCCGGAGTACGGTTTCTTTTCAGCAAGACTCATGAACTCCACCTGCTTATATTTTATGGAGGCGCGTTCGGCATCGGCTGCACGTTTCTCACGTTCTGAAGAATGAACACATTTCTCTTCGTATTGTTTTTTGTTAACTGATTTTCCCTTATCAAGATAATGTTGTAGCAGGCGGTGCACCATCATATCCGGATACCTGCGAATGGGGGAGGTGAAGTGGGTATAATGATCGAATGCCAACCCAAAGTGCCCTTTGGCATCGGTAGTGTATTTAGCTTTGGCCATGGCGCGCACGGCTAACGACTGCAATACGTTTTGTTCGGGTTTGCCCTCAATGGTATCCATTAATTTGTTGAGCGAACGCGAAATGGAAGCGCTCTCCAATTGTAGTTGATGACCAAACTGTTTGGCGAATCGCGCAAAGTCCTCTACCCGTTCCTGATCTGGTAAATCGTGGGTACGATACACAAAAGTATTTTTCTCTTCACCCTTTTTCATTTTGAAAACATAGGTAGCAACAGCCCGATTGGCCAGCAACATAAATTCTTCAATCAGCTTGTGTGCATCCTTCCGCACTTTGGGCACTACCGCCAGGGGTTTCCCTTTTTCGTCCAGCTTAAATTTCACTTCTGTAGTTTCAAAATTTACAGCGCCTTTCTTAAATCTTTCTTTACGCAGAATATGATGCAGTTGATTTAAAATCTTTAATTCTTCAGCAAATGTACCGGTGCCGGTTTCAATTACTTCCTGTGCTTGTTCGTAAGTAAACCGATGGTTGGAGTGAATAACGGTGCGCCCAAACCACTCTTTGTAAATTTTTCCTCGCGCATCCATTTCAAATACGGCCGCAAAAGTGAGTTTGTCTTCACGCGGGCGCAAGGAGCACAGGGCATTTGATAATCGTTCGGGCAACATGGGCACAGTACGATCTACCAGGTAAACCGAGGTGGCGCGATCAAACGCATCTTCGTCAAGCGCGGTGCTCGGCAGAACATAGTGGGTTACATCGGCAATGTGCACTCCAATTTCGTAGTTGCCACTGGGTAGGGTACGAAAAGAAATGGCATCATCAAAGTCTTTGGCGTCTTCGGGGTCGATGGTAAACGTTACTACCTCGCGGAAGTCCCACCGCTTCTTGATTTCTTCGGCTGTAATGTCTTCGCTTATTTGTTCAGATTCTTTCAGTACGTTTTCCGGAAAGCGAAAGGGTAATTCGAACTCGGCCATAATCGAATGAATTTCGGCTTCGTTTTCACCGGTTTTACCCAGGATCTCAATCACCTTCGCTTCGGGGCTTTTATCACGGTCGGCCCACTTTACTACTTCGAATAAAACCTTGTCGTTGGCTACCGCTCCATTCAGGTTTTCCGGATAGATGAAAAAGTCCTGATAGATCTTTTTGAAATCGGGCACAACAAAACCAAAATTGCGCGATAGTTCAATTCTACCTACAAACCGGTTACGGGCACGTTTAACAACTGCTAAAACTTTGCCTTCAGGATTTTCGCCCTGGCGTTTTTTGAAAACTTCTACTTCAACAGTATCGCCATGGATGGCAGTGGCCAGATCGGTGGATCGGATATAAATATCCTTCTTTCCTTCTTCACCAGTGGTTACATATGCAAAGCGGGGATTTACATGATCTACCACTCCGGTAAGCTTGCCGGCTGTGGTAGTGCTTTTAAAGTGTCCGTTGCTGAGTTGTTCCACGGCACCTTCTTCTACCAGTACATCAAGCAACTTGAACAAATCTTCGATTAACGATTTCTTCTTTAGTCCGAATTTCCGGATCAGTTGTTCTACACTATATGCTTTTCCATTCGATTCTTCCAGAAACTGAATCAGGGAAGAATACAAGCCGCTGCGCTCTTTCTTATCGCGCCTGGCTTTCTTTTCTTTAAATTTCTTTTTACTCATTTTATTATCAGATAGCAAGGAAGCGCTTACGGTAGCAGGTGCTCCTTGCAGATTTATGTATTTACAATCAGGCTGCTTTCAATAAGCGGCAGTCCTTTCATGCGCAAGTACAATTGAGCAACGGCCACCACATCGCCCACGCAGTATTCTGCAATTTTATTTAAGTCGCCCTGTTGATGATAAACTGCGCTTACCATAGAACCATCCATTACCCCTTTGCTGGTAGGGATGTCGAAAATGGCAGCAAGTAAATCAAGGGAGGTATAGTGTTTGTAATCGCCAAATTTCCACATCTCCATCGTGTCGAGGTGATTTACTTCCCACGGCTTTTTGCCGGCTACATTTAGTACCCCCGGCACCGGTACGCCATTTACCAACGCTCTGCGACAGATATAGGGAAAATCAAATTCTTTTCCGTTGTGCGCACACAGTTTAGTGGTGGGCCCCATTTTCTCAAGGGTATCTCCAAAAGCGGCAAGCAATTTCTTTTCAGCGTGATCGGCAAAGTAGCGGGTGCGTAAACCCAGGGTGCCGTTCTGCTCGGTATATTTACCAATGCCGATAACAATAATTTTACCGAACTCAGCATAAATGCCGGCCCGATCCTGAAACAAATCGCCATCGGTTTGGGTCTCTTCGCGTTTAAAGAAGTTTGCTTTGCGGGCCCATTGCATTTTAAGCCGATCGCTCAATTGGGCATAGCGATCAACTATCCGAACGGTTTCAATATCAAGAAAAAGAATGTCTTTAAGGTCAGGGTGCATAATCCTATCAAAGGTACTGATAGTTTATAACTTAAGAAGTTTATAGTTTTTGTATTCGCCAATGCGGTAGCCGATGATTTTACTAAGAAACCGCTTTACTTTTTCCTTAAAAGAATACTTATTCTTGCTCAAGTCATGATCAAATTTCCAGTTTTTCTTATTGATTCTATCTGCCATTACCCGTGGGTGAGTTTCGCGAAAAATTTGAAGAGAGTCCACTTCTGAGTAATCAAATTCATTTGCTTTGAATCTAGTTGTTAACAGTTCATCATTTATGTAGTATTTGCTCCATTCTTTTCGCTTGGCCTGCATAGTTTGTGGATCCTTCACCCAGCCATAATGATAAATCACTGCATCAATCAGCACTACGTTAAGTTTGCGGTTGGGCTTTATTCTAAACCCCTGCGCATCCCGATACGAAAAAACGGAAGGGGAGTATCGAACTACCCGGATTTCTCTTCGATACCAACGCCAGGATTCTCCATAATAGTCGTACGATCCATAAAAGTGTTTATAGCTAAATAGCAATCCTTCAACTTTTTTATTGTTGAGATGTTGTTGCATTGCTTGTTTAACAATGTCATAATATTTTTCGTGTAACACCTCATCTGCCTGGATATAAAAGCACCAATTTGTGGTTGGCGAAATGGCAGAAAACGCCTTATCTGTTTCGAGGGCAAGTGCTCTTCCACCGGTTCGAATGCTATCGTCCCAAATAGTTTCAATTACTCGGATTTTAGGAGAAGGAATCGATTTGATTAATTCCAATGTGTTGTCCTCAGAATTTCCTACGGCTACAATAAACTCATCACAAAGAGGAAGAACAGAGGTGATAGCCTCTACAATTGGGTAGTCGTATTTAACAACATTTCTGGCAATAGTAAATCCGGTTACTTTCATCAGGGGATTAAGTCAGGAGTGAAGTATGCCTTGTAGGTTTATTTCTTTAATGTATGTTACATTCTCTTCGCAAACCGAATCGGGCACAAAGACAAACCGTTTATCGTAAATCTGGCTGCCTATATAGTAACTCACCCAATATTCGTTAGTAAGATGAAAGAGTTTTTCATCGATCGGTTCAATCATTACTGCGGTATGGGCGGGTACAGTTTCCAAAAAATGACGCAAGGTGGAGGTGCGTTGTGGTTCCCCTTGCTTTTCGCCATACCCGCTGCTGGCAACCAGGGTATTTTCAATCGCAAATGTGTTGTTATTTATCAGGTACACTTTCCACTCGACCTGGTTTAGAATGTTTTGTTCTCGTGCTATGGCCAGGGTTACATGTTTTACTTCCGGTATCTCAATATCCTTTTTCATTTTTAATCTTACAGACTTCTAGTAAAAAATCTCCATTTCGAAGTTGGTTATCAACTTCTCTTTCAAAACACGTTTAACCAGTTCAAAATCCTGTGCGGTGCCTAACTCTTTTTCCATCGAAGTAACTGCCTTATCCGCAATGCCACACGGTACAATATGGGCAAAGTAATCAAGATTTACGTTTACGTTAAAGGCCAGGCCGTGCATGGTTACCCAGCGGCTGGTTTTTACCCCCAACGCGCATATCTTGCGTGCAAGTGTTGTGTGGTTATTATCAAGCCACACTCCGGTAAGGCCACTTATTCTTCCGGCTTTAATTTCAAAATCCTGTAGAGTCTGAATTACCGCTTCCTCCAACAAACGCATGTAGCGGTGGATATCGGTAAAGAAATTCTCAAGGTCTAGTACCGGATAGACTACAAGCTGGCCGGGGCCGTGGTAGGTAATGTCGCCCCCGCGATTGATGTGGTAGTAAGAAGCACCAATAGTATGCAGCGCTTCTTTTTTAAAAAGTAAATTTTGTTCTTCTCCGCTTTTGCCTAGTGTATATACGTGTGGATGTTCGCAGAAAAGTAAGTAGTTCGTTGTTGACAGTTGTTCGGTAGTGGTGCGATTGGCAGTTTTTACCTCCAGTATAGATTGAAACAACGAGGTTTGATAATCCCAGGCTTGTTGATAATCCATTAAGCCGAGATCGATAAACCTGGTTTTTTTGTTGAGTACTTTGTTCAAAATTTGGGTTGAGGAGTAAAGTGTTCTTCAGCAACAGTTATTGATCTATTGAAGTTCAATTCACTATTGTTTAGTAATTCTATTACACGTTGGTCGGACATGGTTGGCGTAAAAAACTGCAGTCTAAAAAACAAGATGCTACTTTCAGGGATTAATCCTTCCATAAAAATTAATTGACCGAAATCACGATCAAAGGTAGGGATCAACCGATTTTCATGATTTGCAAGCAGAATTATTTCCCAGCAAGACTATTCTTATCCGAGGTAATTCGTTCGCGCCAATTCATGCAACAAAGGTAATAAAATCACGGGCAACCGCGACTTACTTCACCTTCCCTAACTCTTCCTTCACATGCTCAATTACCTCCAGTGGCCCAGCCTCTACTCCGTTTTCCTTTGCGAGGTAGAATGAAATCCAATCGGTAAGGTGTATCAGGTAAAAATATTGTTCCAGCAACGAAGCGCCCTCGGCCACAATATCAATAATGGTATTTGATCTTTTCTCAAAAACGGGGCGGCAAATCTCCATGCGCTTTTCTACCCGCTGGTGGTCATGGTCGCTATACAAATAGATTACCTGCGCTTGTTGCAGCACGGCTTCCGGAAATTGCCAGCCTGCAATTTCGTTGTGGTTCATTTCCGGAAAGGTATTGATGTGCGCCAACTGCCTGGCGTTTTCGTTTATCTGGTTTTGAAACCGAAGTGCCATGGCCTTCAGTCGCTCATCACAATAAATAACCGGAAGCTTACCTTTTAATTTTTTAGCAATTAATTCGGCTTCTGATTGAATCGCCTTTTCGCACCGGTTCAAATGCTCAATGGCGTTTTCGGTTTCCTTCATAAATGCGGCCCCTATCAGGTTGGTGTGGTAGAGGGCATTCAACAACGAAATCATTAAATAGCCGAGGTTGCCCCGGGGGTTTTTTGATTCGCCCGGTATTTGAATCCAATACAAATTATATTCTTTGGCTAACTCCAGAAGTTTTCCGCCCGAGGTAATGCAAATGATATGGGCGCGCTTCAACATGGCTTTGTTAACGGCTGCCAGTGTTTCTTCTGTATCGCCACTGTAGCTGCAGGCAATAAATAATGTGTGCGGACTAACAAACTGCGGAATGTTATAGCCTTTGCTTACGGTAATAGGAATGGGCACCCGGCCAAACGTAAGTGATTGCACCAGGTTGGCACCAATACCCGATGCCCCCATGCCGGTAAGATGAATGTTGCGGATATCGCTGCCAGGCCGCACCAGATCAACTGCTTGCCCAATTTTTAAGGCGTGAGCCAGTTGCAACGTAAATCCTTCTATTAATTTTTTCATTCTTTCCGTACCTTAACCTCAAAGGTAAGTAGATTCCATCGAGCGATGAAATGCCGGGTGTATTTACACAGAGTTTAACACAACCCATTATGATAAAGTTTATTGGAGCATTGGTACTGCTAGCAAGCGCGGTTGGGGCAGTTGCGCAACCACAGGTTCGGCTTAACCACATAGCGTTGCATGTTCAAAATTTAAAAGCCAGTCGAAATTTTTACGAGAAAATTATCGGACTGGACACGATTCCCGAGCCATTTCACGATGGGAAGCACACGTGGTTTGAGGTTGGCCCTAAAAGTCATTTACACCTGATTGAAGGAGCGCAGGCAAAAGTAACCCTGAGCAAGGACATTCATCTTTGCTTTAGCGTTTTGTCTGTTGATGCATTTGTGGAAAAATTGAAACGTAATAACATAGCATTTGAAGACTGGGGTGGTAGCAAGAGCACCATTACCAGAAGAGTAGATGGGGTAAAACAAATTTATTTTAAAGATCCGGACGGGTATTGGATTGAAATTAACGATGCGCGCGAATAACCCACTGCCATGAGCGATAAAATTCAAAAGGGTAAAGAGGCTGAAGACCTGGCAGCCGCTTTTTTAGTAAAACAAGGCTACGAAATAGTGCAACGCAACTATCGCTATAAGCGATCGGAAATTGATTTGATTGTACGCAAAGCCGGCTGGCTGATTTTTGTTGAAGTAAAAATGCGTAGCAGCGTTGCCTTTGGTTACCCCGAAGAGTTTGTGGATTATCAGAAAGCAAAAAACATTGTAACTGGTGCCGAACAATATACCTATGATAACAAGTACAACGGAAACGTAAGGTACGATGTGGTTGCCATTACCATACGCAACGGCACTCCCGACATCCGGCATTTCGAAGACGCCTTTTACTGATACCAGATGGATAGGGATTTGAATACCTCAATCAATTGCCACTGCCGACAAGCTGATCGCTTTACTTCGAGTAAATCTCTTTACCCTTTTCGTCCCATTCTTTACGCACAAATGGACGGCTTTCTTTCTCGTAAGGTTCTTTTGGGTAGGTAATAATCCGCTTGCGTTTGCCGCTCGGGTAATTTTCAATCCAATCGTTTACCCGTTCGCCAAAGTGATATTCGCCTTGCACCGCTATCTGGCCGTTTTCGTGAAAGAAATAGTAGTAGCCTTCCTTTTCACCGTACTCAATCGGAGTAATCTCTTTTAGTTTTTTTCTTTCGTTGGGGTCGTAGTAGGTTACCAACGATTCTTTCGGCCAGCCTTTATAATATTTCTCTTTGTCTTCTACCAGGTTTTGCCGGTTGTAGCGCATCCACCGCGCATGTTTGGTGCCTTTAAAAAAAATTCCTTCTTCTATAACATCATCGCCTTGCAACTTTTTATAAGGGCCGTGGGCCAGAACCCCCTTTTTAACATCAAAAGCTGCCAGGCTGGTTTTACGTAACTCTTTGCGGGTAAAATCATACCAATACACATCGCGCGCAAAGCCCGTTGGCACATCTGGTTTTTTTAGAACATAGAATAACTCTACCACCGTTTTGTCGCCAAAGCCTTTGCGGGTAAACGCTTTTTTGGTTTTAATACCATAAAAGGTTTTGCGTTTGGGTTTCTTCTTTTTGGTGGGAATGGGTTCATCATTCTGATCCAACTCTAAAAGAGTAAAAGGCTTATCGGTATCAAAAGTAAACTGACCTTCCTGCGTATTCGGCTGCCGCTGTGCAAACACTGCACCGCCCATTGCTATGGCGGCTATAAATAAAAAACTTCGTTTCATCGGATTGATAAAACGAAGTTAGGAAAATTTTATTTTATGGATTAACGGTTAGCGCGCTTAACTTTCATTTAATGAGGCGTTCTTCCTTCTTTTAAAACACTTAACCCACCAACTCCACGCTTCGCTTAATAAAATTGGTTAAGTCGGCCCCGGTAAGCAGGTTTTGCGACAGTAATGCCAAATCGTACACTTGTTTGGCAAGGCGTGTTTTCTGCTCATCGGTATCTGCCTTCAGGATTTTTTGAATAAGCGCATGGTTGCCGTTAATGGCTACGTTGTAGCTATCGGGCATGGCGCCCATAAAACTATACATGCCACCACCGCCACCGGTTTTCTGCATGTCTTTCATTCTGCGCATCCATTCGCTCATGGTAATGGTTACGGGCAAGTCTTCGGGCGAAAGCGATTCTATGGCAAGAGTCATGTTCGTATTGTTTATGGCGCCTTCAAAGATTTTCTTCACGCTTTCTTCTTCCTCTTTGCTCAATACGCTGGCTACTTTTTCGTCTTTGCCAATCAGTTTGTCGATGGTTTCACTGTCCACCCGTTTTAGTTGGGTCTTTTCTAGTTTTTGCTCCAGGTGGTTAATGAAGTGGCTGTCCAGCATGCCATCCAAAATCAATACATCGTAGGCACGGTTTTTAGCGGCTTCGATAAACGCGTGTTGTTTGGCCACATCGGTGGTGTAGAGGTAAACTACATTTTTATCTTTATCGGTTTGCGTAGGTTTTACCTTGTCTTCATATTCTTTAAAAGTAAAGTACTTGCTCTCGGTGTTTTTCAACAAGGCAAACTCTTTTGCTTTTTCATAGAATTTTTCATCGCTGATGATGCCGTACTTAACAAATACGCTTATATCGTCCCACTTCTTTTCAAACTCTGCGCGGTCTTTGATAAACATGTCCACCAGTTTATCGGCTACTTTTTTAGTAATGTGGGCGCTGATTTTTTTTACGTTGGCATCGCTTTGCAAATAGCTGCGCGATACGTTAAGCGGAATATCGGGCGAATCTAAAACTCCATGCAGCAGCATGAGAAAATCGGGTACCACGTCTTTCACCTCATCGGTAATAAATACCTGGCGCGAGTAAAGTTGAATTTTGTTACGCTGAATTTCAAAATCGTTTTTGATTTTAGGAAAGTACAGCACCCCGGTTAGGTTAAACGGATAATCTACATTGAGGTGTATCCAAAACAGCGGGTCTTCGCTAAACGGATATAGCTCTTTATAAAACTTCAGGTAGTCTTCGTCTTTCAACTCCAGCGGGGCCTTGGTCCAGATGGGTGAAGTATTGTTAATGATGCGATCGCTCGTAACCGTTTTATAGGTCGGCTTATTGTCTTTATCAACACCATCTTCAACGCTGTCTTCTTTTGTTCCGAATTTGATTTCTACCGGAAGAAATTTGCAATACTTTTCAAGAATACCTTTGATGCGGAACTCATCCAGAAATTCTTCTGAGTCTGCATTGATATGCAGGATTACATCGGTACCCCGGGTTTCTTTAGATGCAGCGCTTAGCTCAAATTCGGTAGAGCCATCGCACTCCCAGCGGGCAGCTTCCGCATTTTCTTTATATGATTTGGAAACGATTTCTACTTTATCGGCTACCATAAATGCCGAGTAGAAGCCAAGTCCGAACTTGCCAATGATGTCTTTGGCATCGGTTTTATCTTTAAACTTTTCTACAAACTCGGTGGCCCCCGAAAAGGCAATCTGGTTTATGTACTTTTTGATTTCATCGGCTGTCATTCCCAGCCCCTTATCGCTTACCGTTATGGTTTTCTTTTTCTTGTCGAAGCTTACTTCTATTTTAAGATCGCCCAATTCGCCACTGTAGTCGCCCAGCGAGGCCAATTTTTTCAGTTTTTGGGTGGCATCTACCGCATTACTTACCAACTCGCGCAAAAAGATTTCGTGGTCGGAATAGAGAAATTTTTTAATAATAGGGAAGATGTTCTCAGTGTGAATGGAAATGGTACCCTTTTCTGCCGTTGTGGTCATATTTGTCAGCGTTTTTAATTAAAAAGTTTAGTGAAAGCCGTTAGTCAAATGCTATTCCAGATTTAGAAAATGACAGGATGGCAGACGTTAATGATCTTATATTTATTTTTTTCTCAGCCAGATGCAGAGTTGCATTCCCTGATTGGTGTGCTGCATAATAGGCTTTAGCAGATAGTCAAAAATTTTAGGCATTCCGGTTTGGCAAACGCAGTACTCGTAGAATGCAATGTCGTAGTTGTTTAGCTTCGCATGTTCTTGAAACGACTTTAGTCCGAATTCAAACAAATGATAGGGTTCATGCATCGGGCTTAAGTTTGTAACGTAATCCGTAAGGCGCATGCGATAGTAAAGGTTAATTATCTTTCCGATAAGCCAGTTGGAGGATGGAACCTCTATGTGCATCAACCCATTCGGCTTTAACCACTTCATGGCGGTGCGGATTGAGCCCGATGGATTGTATAAGTGCTCCAAAACAGCACCAAAGGAAATAAAGTCGAAACTATTTTCAGGGTATTCCATCTCTTCAATCGCCCCCGATTTCAACTTGTCGGGACGGATGCCCATTTTGTGGATTGCCCGATCGTAAAATTGTTGAGATGCCTCGAAACCATAGGCATCAAACCCGGTTTTTTCCAAGGCAAGCATGGCTTTCCCTAATCCGGCTCCAATGTCTAACGACTTCATTCCGGCTTTAAAATCCATGAGTTCTTTTAACCGTCCTATTTCTCCTTCAAAATAGGTAGCGTCTATTTTAAAGTAATCCTCTTTCCAGTATTCTTCCGGGGCAACACCGTAATGATCTTGCAAGTCGAACGGAATGGGTTGAGGATTTGAGTAGATAAGGCCGCACCGGGTGCACTTTACTACAGTGGTTGTTATTCCTAATTTCCTGGTGGGATTTTTTCCTTGCGATTGGTTAAGTCGCCTGCCCAGGATTTTGTGCGCGCTGGCTGCCGAGCCGCACATATTGCATTCTTGCACTGTATTGAAGTAATACCTTATTTGTTGGTTCATAGAAAGTTTATCCGAAGTATAGGTTGCGCTTTTAAACAAACCAAAAAGACGATCTTTTTTATTCAACCATTTTCTGAGCTGTTTTTTTGCCAAAATGGGTTTGATTGCCAGCGTAAGATTTAAGGAATGCTTTGTTAGTCCTCCTTCTTCTTTCCCATTAGGTCCTTTAATGGATCCCAGAGCTTCACATCATCGGCAATGTCGCTTAGTTGAATGGAAAGCGCGCGGGTGCTAATCTGGATTTCGCGCAGAGTCATACCCAATGAAATTAGTAACGACAATAGCGAAGCCCCGAAAATATATTTGGCAATAAGTTCATGCCCGCTGAATAAAAAGAACATGCACAACACACTTAGAAACAAAGCCAGGATGCTCAACATCTGCATGTCGCGGATTAAGCGTAGCCTCACTTTCAGGTTGCGAATCTGGTCGGCCACCTTTTTATCTTCTTTGGTTTGATAATCATTAGCCAGCTTGCGGATAAGCGAAGCCACCGCCAAAAAGCGGTTGGTGTAGGCCAGCAAAATCAACGACACGGTTGGAAACAAGAGGGCGGGTGTGGTGAGTGTTAATTCCATAGAACAAAGATAAAGACCCGGGCCACAACGGAAAGTATCTTAGAAATTCTCTGCTTTCGTGCCAGCGAAGGGCAAAGGCCGCTTTGCACTATACTACAAAAACCACTGGTAAAAAAAATATTCCAGTAACTCACTTGTTCAGTACTTTCGATGATCTAAACAAGACCCCCATGCTATTCCGCATTTTAATTGTGTTGGTGTTTTCGAGTACGGTTGGTATAGCCCAAAAGAAAACCAACGTACAACTCCCACCTAAAAAGCCACTCGATCCCTCAGTGTACGATGGCTGGAAAGACATTACCTATAAAGCGCTTACACCCGATGGCAGCTTTGCGGCCTTTACAATAAACCCGCAAGAGGGTGACGGCAAAGTGATTTTTCACAACGTGAAAACCAATACACAGGATTCCGTGAAGCGCGCTGCTGAAATTGCTTTAACGTTCGATAGCAAATACGCGGTATTTAAAATTAAACCGCAACAACAATTGGTTAAGGACTTGCGCAGACAAAAGAAGAAAAAAGAAGATTTGCCAAAAGATTCGCTCGGTATCTTCACATTTGCCAGTCGCAAAACAGAAAAGGTAGCTAACGTAAAATCCTTTAAAGTGCCGGAGAAAGCCGGGGGTTGGGCCGCATGGCAAGTAGAGGCCGTAAAAGAAGAAAAGGTAAAGCCAGATACCGCAAAGAAGGCAACACCGGCAAAACCCAAAAAAATAAAGAAGAACACTGATGACAATGGGTACACCCTTGTACTGCGCAACCTCAATACGAATCATACTGTGCAGTTTGGATTTGTGAAAGACTATGCGTTTGCCAAATTCGGGCAGGGTCTTTTATTCCATAGCACCGGTAACGATTCTACGCTGAAAGCGGGTATGTATTGGTACGATCTGCAAAAAGCTGAACTAAAGCAATTGCATGAGGGTAAATCGAAATTCAAATACAAAGGCCTGGCCATAAGTGAAGATGGTACGCAGACTTCATTTTTAGTTGACACCGATACCACCAAAGCGCCTAACCATTTCTTTTCACTTTACTATTGGAAACAAGGCGAGGCAACAGCAAAGGCTTTGGTAAACGATAAAACTCAGGTTCCGGCCAACTGGTTTGTGAGTGAACACGCCACACCCAACTTCTCAAAAGACGGCAGCAAGTTATTTTTTGGTTTGGCCCCCAAACCGTTGGTACAAGACACCACCCGGCTTGAAGAGGAGATTATAAAAGTTGAAGTATGGAATTGGAAAGACAGCGTGCTGCAAACTACTCAAAACAGCCGGCTGGAAGCAGAGAAGAAAAGATCGTATCAAACCGTAATAACGTTGGCGGATGAATCGATGGCTTTTCTTGGTAGCGCCACCGTTCCTCAGGTTGTGTTGGCCGATGAAGGCAATGCTCCGATTGCACTTGGCTTGTCTGATCTTCCCTACCGGTGGAGTAATTTTTATGATATAACCGGCCACACGGATGTGTACGTGATCGATACAAAGACGGGCAGCAAGAGCAAAGTAATCACAAAAGTAAAGGGCGATGTTTCTATTTCGCCTAAAGCAAAATATGTGTTTTGGTTTAGCCTGCCCGATACGGCCTGGTTTGCCTATGATGTGGCTACCCGCAGTACGCGTTCGCTCACCAATGCATTGCCGGTTTCATTTGCAGATGAAGAAGATGACCACCCCGACTACCCGTCTGATTATGGTTTTGCCGGCTGGCTGGAAAACGATGGCCGTTTTTTAGTCTATGACCGATACGATATCTGGTCTGTGGATCCGCAGGGAAGAGCCCCCGCCATGAATCTAACCAAAGTAGGCCGCGCACAGAAAGTAACCTTCCGTAATGTATGGCTTAACCGCGAGGAAAAATTTATTAAGCCCGATGCTACGCTGCTGCTCAGTGGCTTCGATGAAACCACCAAGACGCTGCATTATTATAGTTATGCACTTAAAACCGGTGAGCTAAAGAAGCTAACTTCTGGCCCTTATCGGTATGCCGGTGTGGTAAAAGCATTGCATAGCGATAACCTGCTGTTTACCCGCGAAACCTTCAGCGAATTTCCGGATGTATGGGCCAGTACGCTATCGTTTTCCAATCCTAAAAGAATCAGTACAGCAAATCCGCAACAAAAGAATTATGTATGGGGAACAGTAGAGTTGGTGAATTATACTTCGTTGGATAATGTACCGCTGCAAGGGTTACTCTACAAACCCGAAAACTTCGATCCGAAAAAGAAGTACCCTATGCTGGTGTACTTCTACGAGAAGAGCAGCGATGGTTTGTATTCGTATTTTAAACCACAACCTGCGTGGTCAATCATTCAACGCATAATGTGTGTAAGCAATGGCTACCTGGTTTTTGTGCCCGACATTGTTTATAAAAATGGGCTGCCAGGCGAAAGCGCCTTCAATTGCATTATGCCCGGAGTAAATCAATTGATTGCTTCCGGTTTTGTAGATGAGAAAAACATTGGCATACAAGGACAAAGCTGGGGTGGCTACCAAACAGCCTACGTTATTACGCGCACCAATTTGTTTAAAGCTGCCGGTGCCGGTGCAGCCGTGGTAAACATGACCAGCGCGTATGGCGGCATTCGTTGGGGTTCAGGTATGAGTCGCATGTTTCAATATGAAAAAAGTCAGAGCCGCATAGGCGGAACGTTGTGGGAAAAGCCACTCTACTTTATTGAGAACTCTCCGTTGTTTTATGCCGACAAAATTCAAACCCCCGTGCTGATCATGCAAAATGATAAAGACGATGCGGTGCCGTGGTACCAGGGTATTGAGTTTTACATGGCCCTGCGCAGGTTGCACAAGCCGGTGTGGATGCTGGTGTACAATGAGGAAGTGCACAACCTGCAGAAGCGCCAGAACCGCAAAGATTACGATGTTCGCCTGATGCAATTTTTTGATTTCTACCTGAAAGGCGCACCCGAGCCGGAGTGGATGAAGGAAGGGATTCCGGCTATGGAGAAGGGGATTACGAAGGGGTATTAAAAAATAAGAATAAGGCAGACAATCACACTTGGCTAACCTAAATTGAAATAGAGCTCTAATTTTATCGATTTTTCGTTAAAACAGACATTGTATCAAATTTAGTGTGTATTAAAACACACTAAATTTGATATATTTGTAATCTTATGCCTAAAAAACCAAGTTTAAAGCCAATTTCAGAAGCCCTTATCCTTGAAAGGATGCGGTTCGAAAATCCGTGGTGGGTAACAGGTGCTATTGATGCGGACTACAACGAATTACAACGTAGGCTATACTTTGAATTGTTTTATGATCTGGTTGAAGAGACTGATGTAAAGCGTGCCGTGGTGCTTATGGGGCCGCGCAGGGTAGGTAAAACTGTAATGATGCATCATGCGGTGGAAGCACTTCTGGAGGCACGGGTGGATAGGCACAGCATCTGCTTCATTGGCATTGACAGTCCGATTTATCTCCATATTGGTTTAGAGGAGTTATTTAAGCTTTCTATGAAGGCTGCGGGCAATATTAATCCCAAGGGCTGGTTTGTCTTTTTTGATGAAATCCAATATTTGAAAGATTGGGAAGTGCACCTGAAGGTTCTGGTGGACAGTTATCCGCATACTAAATTTATTGTTTCGGGTTCAGCAGCAGCAGCGTTAAAACTCCGAAGTAGCGAAAGTGGTGCCGGAAGGTTTACAGAATTTATGCTTCCTCCGCTTACATTTCACGAATACATTCATCTCAAAAATTATAACCATTTAATTCGGCCGTCTTCGCTGCAGTGGAACGGGAATCTAAATCAGTTCTTCACTTCCATTAATATGCACGAAGTAAACAGGCATTTTATGGAGTATATTAATTATGGGGGTTATCCTGAAGTAATATTTTCTGAAAAGATACAAGCCAATCCTGGCAGGTACATTAAAAGTGATATCGTAGATAAGGTACTGCTTCGAGATTTACCCAGTTTGTACGGGATAAAGGACGTGCAGGAATTGAATTCTTTTTTTACCACGCTGGTGTATTATAGTGGCAACGAAGTTTCGCTTGATACACTTTCAAAAAACAGCGGTGTTGAGAAGGGCTTGTTAAAGAAATACCTTGAATATCTTGAAGCGGCTTTCCTTATAAGAGTTATTCACCGCATTGATGATACTGCGAAAAAATTTCAGCGAGCCAATTTTTACAAAGTGTACCTTACTAATCCAAGTTTACGAAGCGCATTATTTTCTCCTTTGCAGCCCACCGATGATGGCATTGGCGCGATGGTGGAAACAGCGGTATTTTCGCAATGGCTGCACCGCGATTGGTTTACACCCTGGTATGCCAGGTGGAGTGTTGGGCAATTTCAAGGCGAAGTGGACATGGTGGGGTTGGATGACAAAAACCTGAAGCCGTTATGGGCACTGGAGATAAAGTGGAGTAATCGATATTTTGAAAAACCTGAAGAGCTGAAGAGCTTAATGCAGTTCTGTGAAAAAAATAATCTCAAAGCCGGGTTAATAACTACAATAGACAAGGAGGGTTTATTTGAGGTTGACGGGATAACCCTAACCTACATTCCTGCGGCCATGTACTCTTATGTAGTAGGAGTAAATACTTTGCAACAGAAAAAGAAAAGAGCTTCAGTTTAAAAAAACTATATCCACTTGTCATGAAAAGACAAGGTTGTAATTTTATTAGGTATGTGGATATGCTTCTAATAGGAAGTGATCGTTCATATTTTTTTGATGTTTAACTATTTTATAATGAGCATGCGACTTGTGTTTGTTCTTCTCCTTTCGACAAAGTTGGTAACTGGCCAATCCGTAACCACCGGTAAACAACTGTGGGAGCAGAAAAAATATGCTGAAGCCCGCTCACAACTGGTAGTAATTAAAAAGGACAATAATGACTACGCAGCCGCACAGTATTACTTAGGACGCATAGCATTCGATGAAAAGAAGTATGACGAGGCTGAAGATTTTTTTGAAGCCGCAATTAAGGCCAACGATAACGTAGCGGAATACCACACCTGGTATGGCAATACCCTGGGCACCATTGCCTCCGATGCCAACATTTTTAAACAGGCTACACTGGGCCCAAAAATGAAAAGCGCCTGGGAGAAGGCTGTGCAATTAGATCCCCAAACAGTAGATGCCCGCGAGTCGCTCATACAATATTATTTGCAAGCACCGGCTATTGCGGGGGGCAGTGTGGACAAAGCCATAGAAATGGCCAACGAAATCAAAAGGTTAAAGCCAGCCGAAGGGCACCGGCAACTGGGCAACATCTACTATCGCGAAAAAAAGTATGCCGAAGCCGAAAAGGAATTTATAGCGATGACTAAAGTTGACCCCAACCTTACTGCAGGGCTGGCTAATTTTTATGTGATGCAAAAGCAATACGATAAAGCTTTTAAGTTGTTTGAAGAAACTTTGAAACAAAATCCGGATGACATGGCCGCCACCTACCAGATTGGAAAACTAAGTGCGCTGTCCGGTGAGCAGTTGGATCGGGGTGAAGCGTGTTTAAGAAAATACCTCACCTATCAACCACAAAAAAATGAGCCCAGCCATGCCGGGGCCAACATGCGCTTAGCGCAAATTATGGAAAAGCATGGCAAAAAAGCCGAGGCAAAATTATTGTATGAGCTTGCCTTGAAGGGCGATGGTACGTTAAAAGAAGCTAAAGAAGGGTTGGTGCGAGTTTCGAAGTAGAAGCTACCGAATAAATATTTTTCTGCCCGGGTTATCGCAACACTTTGTAGTTTTGCTACCTCAACATTTAGCATGAAGCAGTTTTTTCTTAAATGGTATAGCTACAATGCATGGGCCAACCGCAAGGTTATTCAATGCCTTGAGCGCCAATCCGTGACGGACGAAAAAATCCTTACGATAGTGGGCCATTTGGTAAGCGCCAATTTTATCTGGCTAAACCGCATTAAAGGCTTACCTAAAAGCGAATTTAAACTATGGGGCGAGTATGCACTACCTCAATTAAAACAAATGGTAGAAGATGCCGATGCCCAATGGATGGACTTTCTATTGCAGAACGAAGAATTTAACCGCGAGTTAAAGTACCATAATTATGTAGGCGATTATTTCGAGAGCAACGTAGAACAAATCATGATTCATTTGGTTAATCATGGCAGCTACCACCGCGGACAGGTAGCTATGTTGCTACGGCAAAAAGGTTTTGAGCCGGTAAATACTGATTATATTACGTATGATCGGGTAGTAACCGGGCAGTTAAAAGATTGAATAATTCATTATCAAAAATTTGAAATCGCATGAAAACCAAACTTACACTCTTGCTCTTGCTGGCCGGGTTTGCAGGTAGCGCCCAACAGCTTACATTGAATGATGGCATTAGCATTTGCCACACCACCGCAACCGACAAGTTTGCGCTGTTCGCCCAGGACGATGAGTTCAACATGTCGCACCCAGATCCGCTCCCTTATATCCACGTAAGTGAAACGGGGAAGATGATTACATTTAAAACTCCTGACGGAAAAGAGGCAAGTGGGTATGTGCTGATGGCAAAATCCAAAACGAACAATTGGATTTTTGTATTTCAGGAATGGTGGGGCTTGAACGACCACATTAAGCGTGAAGCTGAAAAACTATACACCGACCTGGGCAATGTAAATGTACTGGCGCTGGATATGTACGATGGCAAAGTGGCTACCGCCCGCGAAGATGCCGGAAAATATATGGGCGAGTTTAAACAAGATAGGGGCAATGCCATTGTAAAAGGAGCACTGGACTATGCCGGTAAAAATGCTAAAGTAGGAACCATAGGTTGGTGCTTTGGTGGCGGCCAATCCATGCAGGCCACATTAACAGCAGGCAAGCAAGCGGTAGCCTGTGTAATTTATTACGGCATGCCCGAAACGGATGTAGAGAGACTAAAGACATTAAATGCCGATGTGTTGAACATCTGGCCCACTCAAGACCAATGGATAAATAAAGAGGTTACCGATAATTTTGAAGCAAACATGAAGGCGGCCGGTAAGAAACTAACAACCCAGGCTTACGATGCCGATCATGCCTTCGCCAATCCAAGCAACCCAAAGTTTAATCAAGAATTTACTGCCGATGCGTACAAGCACACCCTTGCCTTTTTTAAGGCAAGACTGAAGTAAGTCTTTGTGCGGTACTGTTGAAGATTTGAAAGAACTGCTTTTTCGAATCTTCAACCTTACCAATCACCATCAATATTGCTGCAGCATGTACTTTATTACATCGGTAGTAGTAACAATGCCCACCAGTTTGGTTTCGTCTTTGTTATCAACCACCGGCAAGGCATGAAACTCTTCGGTAGATAGAATTTCGGCCACGTGTTTAATTGTATTGTTAGCTTTAACCACGCGCGGCCGGTGCGACATTACCTGCGAAATTGTTAACATATCGAACACGGCCTCATCGGCATCTTCCTGGCCGGCAAATAAACTACTAAAAGTTAATCGGTTCAGGTCTGTTTTACTTAACATACCTACCAATTGGCCGCCATAAATAACCGGTACGTGGCGAATGTTGTGCTTGCGAATAAGATCGCGCACATCGGTTAGCTTATCTTCCATTTGCACCACGTGCAGGTTGCGGGTCATAATGGTGTTTACAAGTTCGCGCTGTCTCATAACGAATGGGGTTAAGAATAAAGTGATTTCGTTTTTCTTTTAACGAAAGCTCACCGTTCGCTTAACCCCATCCAATGAGCGCGGTCAGATTAAAGTATGATTTCTGTCATTCCCAAATTACGATGCCGGGCTGCGTATGATACCAGCTGGGATATTTCGGTAAGTGAATCTTCCCCACTTCATTGCGCTTTACTTTCAAGGTGGGTGTAAGTAGCCCGTTCTCAACACTCCAGTCTGTTTTCATAATTACTACCTTCTCCAACTTTTCGTACGTTTCCAATTCCGGGTTAATGCCGGCTACGGAATCCTCAAGGCTTTTTATCAATGCTTCTTTTGATTTTTCTTTTCCTGCCGGAGAAAGTACTACCAAAGCGATAGGTTGTGGAATGCCCATGCCCACTACGCACACCTGGTCTATATCGGTGTTAGCCAATAACTTCAATTCAATAGGCGTGGGCGCGATATATTTTCCTTTATCGGTCTTAAACTGATCTTTTACTCTGCCGGTAATTTTCAAAAACCCATCGCTCGAAATTTCGCCCTGATCTCCGGTTTTCAGGTAGCCCTCATCGTCAAAAAGTTCTTTGGTTAACTCCGGCTCTTTGTAATAACCCAGCGTAAGCCCCGGGCATTTTACCCGAATCTCTCCACCATCGGCAATTTTTACCTGTAACCCTTTAAAAGGCGTTCCTACCGTACCGTGCCGGTTGGCTTCGTTGCGATTAAAGTGTGCATATACACAATCTTCCGTCATGCCATAGGCTTGCAAAATGCGAACGCCTAATTTCTCGTACCACTGTAACAGATCAACAGAAATAGGCGCGGCCCCGCTAAATATTTGTTGCGCTCGGCTAAGCCCGATTCCCTTTTTGATTTTGTTTTTTATCAGCGAACTCACTACCGGAATCTTCAACAACGTATCTAATTTTTTCTGTGGAAGTTTTTGTAAGATTTTTTCCTGAAACTTGGCCCAGATGCGCGGTACAGCAAAGAAGTGCGTGGGTTGGGTATCGGCCAGATTTTTAGGAAATGATTCCAGCGTTTCCGGAAAGGTAAAGCTTCCGCCCTGGTAAACCCCCATCAATTCAATGCCCATGCGTTCTGCAATGTGGCTCATGGGCAAATAGGAAAACAACGTGGGATGCATCTGAATCCCTAATTCGCTGGTGCCTTGCCGGATGGTGCTATCAAAAGCAGCCACCGAATGCATTACGCCTTTTGGTTTGCCGGTTGTGCCCGAAGTGTACATAATGGTTAGCAGATCTTCACCTTTCCAGGAATGAGGTTCGCGCAGTGGTTCAAATTTGGTAAGCCATTCTTCCCACAGATGTGTGGCGTTGGTTCCATACGTAGAAATACCAAGTGTAATCACATTTGCTGGAATGCCGGCTTTCTGTTCTTCATAATTATCCAGCTTACCCGCAATAATCAATTTAGAACCGCTATGCTCAACAATCTGCTGAATAGAAGCGGCTGTTAGTGTTGCATAGAGCGGAACAGAAACATAGCCGGCCATCATTATGGCCAGGTCGGCCATTACCCAATGGGCACAGTTTTTAGATATAAGGGCTATGTTGCTTCCTTGTGGGAAGTTGAATGATTTTAACCCGGAAGCGATGCGCCTGATTTCATCCCCGGCTTGTTGATACGTCCACGTTTTCCATTGGCCGTTGAGAGGCTGTCGCAAAAAAAGCTGAGCAGGGATTTCCTTCTCCCACCTCAGAAACTGAAGCAGAGGAGTGCTTGCATTCATAGGTTTTGGGGTTTAAGCAAAGTCTATTTAGCAATATAAATGCAGAAACAAAAGCTTATGCGAATAAATGGCGCGTGCACTTCAACACAAGCGCCTTTATACTAAAGTCAAGTTGAATTTCTAGAAACTTCTAACGGTTTGCAGATCGTGAAAGTTGAGTACTCCAAACCGCACACCGAGTGTTACTTCGTGCGTAGTAAAGTGTGTGCCCACCGATTTGCCAGAGGGTAATTCAAAGGCATAGGCAAACCGTAGGTTATCGCCCAGGTTAATTTGAGCAAATGTTCCGAAGGTGTTGAGGTTTCGGGTAAAAAAACCGAGCGAATAACTATCATCTACTTTAAGCGAAGCGGCATAGTCGAACGATACAGGCGCACCGCTTACCATGCGTGCCATTACCCAAGGTTTTACTTTTATGCGGTACGAAAGCTGAAATACATAAGCCGCGAGCGCATAGGCATGTTGATTGTATAACGTGGTGCTGTATTGTTCAACAAGGTTGGAAGCCTTAAGTAATTTAGGCACGGAAAGGCCCACCATAAATTTTTCACTTCTCAAAATTAACCCAGTACCCAGATTTGGTTTCCATTCGCTTTGATTTACAAACTTACCATCGGCCGGGTTGAAGGTTACCTCCGAGTAATCGGTTTGATAGTTAACCAGCCCGCCTTGTAATCCAAACGAAAGTTTTAAATCGGTGCTTAGGGGCAAATGATAACCGTAAGTAAAGGTTACTTCCGTTGTTTTATCGGCTCCTACCTGGTCTTGTAATAAAATTAAGCCTGTGCCCATACGATTATTTGATAAGGCCATGTGTGCGTTGGCATTCATGGTTACGGGGCTGCCCTCAAACCCAGCCCACTGTTTGCGGTACATTACCGATGCATTTAAATCGGTAGTGCTGCCAGTATAGGCTGGATTTATCAATAGCGGATTGTTGATGTACTGAGAATAGAGCGGATCTTGCTGGGCCATTGCACCGACACTAAAGGCAAGTGATAAAATCAAACAAAGGTTTTTCATTCGCTAACGCTTTAAGGTTATAAAACCAGAAACAGGATTGCCTTGCTGAAATTCTATTATATAAAAGTAAGTACCCGAAGGCAATTCTTTACCCTGGCTGGTTTGGCCACCAAAAACGCGAGTAGTATTGTTGTACCCCTCAATTTCAGATACTGCATCACCCCAGCGATTGAAAATAGTTACTTTATTATTCAATGCACCTTCTATCACATCAATATAGCGGATCTCCATAAAATCATTTAAACCATCGCCATCGGGTGTAATGCCATTAAATACTACTACTTCGCCCACTACGTGTATTTCTACAACTTGCTGTACACAAGCCCCTGCCAGATCGCAAGCTTCCAGTGTAATTCTATCAGTTCCCGTAAAGGGTATGCCCGAATAGTCTATTTGCAAAAAATAGGCGGCATCGATGTAGGCTGCAACTCCGCGTGCGGTTTGATTATTGATTACGCGAAGGGTGGAAAAATCCAGGTTATTGTCAGGGTCGCTGATCAGTTGGGTAAGGTCTGCTTCAACTCGCCCTTCTATTCTGGCCGCCAGGGGCGTGGCCGCTACAACCGGGGGCTGGTTTCCCGGGCTTGTTCCGCACGGAGGAGTTAACACATTAACTACAACCGGATCGGAAGGAAAGCTTGGACACCCGGTACCGGTTGTTTTTACGATTAAATAATAAACTCCGGTTTGAGTAACGGTTATAGTTTGAGTTGTGGCTCCGTTTGACCATAGGTATTGAAATCCGACAGGGCCCGATAATTCTACACTTCCGCTACCACAAATGGTGGTGTTACCCGAAACAGTAACTATCGGTCTGGTTGGAGCGGCTATCACCTCTACCAGCACGTCATCGGATGATACACTCTGGCAAGTTCCATTTCCGGTTTTTACTGAGTAAGTACCACTTTGTGTTACCAATATCTGTTGTGTGGTTTCACCGGTTGACCACAAATAAGTAGCAAAGCCTGTTGGTGCCGAAAGAAAAACAAAGCTCCCTTCGCAAAAACTAATGGTGCCATAAGGGTTTATTGCAGGTTTAGCAATTACAGTAACGGTAGCAGTTACTGTTACTCTGGCGCTTTCGCATGCGGTGGCCGGGTCGAAAATACTTACATAATAATTTCTTGTGGCTGGTAACGGAGGAGTTGTAAAGGCGGCACCTGTAAATACCAATGTATTGGCAACAGGGTCATCGTACCACCGGTATTGTTGAGCCCCGGTGGCCCCCGTTGCGGTTAAGGTAACTTCACCGGCATCACACCGCGATTGGTTAGGTGCAACCGGAGCAGGAGGGGGTGTGCAATTGGAAATGGTAAAAAGCGAAGTAACAATATCGCTCCAATAACCTTTGTCGTCTTTTGCACGAACACCCAGCACATGATTGCCCGAAGGAATTCCCGTAAGGTTAATGGCTACGGGTAGGTTGATGGATGAAGCCGGAGTAAAGCTTATACTTTGCCCTAAACCAAAGCCTGGGTCGGTATCTATAAAATACTCTATGCGCACCAGGTTTTGCGCAGCTAACTCACTGGTTGGAATTATATAAAATGAGGCCACATACGCGTGACTCCATGCGGCAGAGGAGGTATTGCTCTTGTAGCGTACAATCAGTTTATGAAAGCCAGCCGATAATCCGGTAACAGGAATGGCAAAAGAATTGTTTTGATTTGCTGCCGCGGGTACGGTTAGGGCTACCCCATTGCCGGGTCCGGGGTCGGCATCAAAAAAGTATTCTGCTTTGGTAAGGTTACTGGGGCCTGCCGGAACCACGGGCGGTACGATGTAAAACGATTGCGCATGCACCAAGGCCCAACGGGTTGTATTATCCTTGGTGCGCACGTGTAGCGTGTGAAACCCCGGTGCTAAGGATGATATGGGTACAGCCAATGAAGTGTTGATGGCGGGCGCAGCTGCAATGGGAATATTGATCCCGTTGCCGTTACCGGGATCGGAGTCAAAAAAGTATTCGGCCTTTACAAGATTAATTGCGGGAGTAGTTGCAACCGGAGGTATTATGTAAAAAGCCTGGTACATGGCGTGGCTCCAATATCCTGTAATGCTGGAGCGGGTTCTGAAACCCATAATATGAAAGCCATTACTTAACGAAGTAGTTGGGATGTTAAAATTAAAGTTTACAGAAACTGCGGGTGAGCTTACTGCAACAGAAATTCCGTTACCCGGGCCGGGATCCGTATCAATAAAATATTCAGCCCGGTTAATAACCTGAGCTTGCGCCCAAATACTTAACAAAGTGAATAGTAAAGTCTTAATGATCCGCATAACCAAACGCGTAGGGTGCTTAGTTATTTATGGTTGCCTTTACGTTTACATTCAGTGTTCCGTTAACCGGAACGGTAGCATTTTGAATATTCAATTCAGTTACCTGTGGTATGGGTGGCATAGGACTGGTGTCGAAACCGGAGCCTACTGCACCTCCGCTGGGAAAGGGATACGATCCGCCATAAATTCCTAGATCGGTACCATCGGTGCCCGCATTTTTACCGGGCGAGGAGGCTTGCAACCTGTAATTAGACGCGGCCACATAATTGTTAAAATTGGAAACGCTGGCATAGAGTGGATCTTGCCCGACAACATTACCCGCTCCGAAGTTACTACCGCCCCCTGTACCGGTATAAGTATTTACAAAATTGGTTGCCGGAGTGTAGGTTGAAGGATCGGCAATGGTAGTTTGATTGGATAGATTATTATTAAAGGTACAAAGTACCGGCCCACTCGTACTCCCATAGAATAGGGTTCCGGAAGTACGGGTAAAAATGTTGTTGGTTATAATAATGTTGAAGGTTTGAAAAAGATTGTTTGCTCCAAAGAAAAGGTTATGATCTACAATTATTGTATTGCTGTTGAAGCCATACAAGTATGCATTAGCATTGCTAAATATATTGTTTGCCAACACCAGATTAGTGGTTGATAGGGAAGTGCGGGAGCCTGCCCCGCCATACAGGTACGAGTCAAAGATATTATTATAAAGCACCCAACCGTCTGCATAACCGGTGGGTGAGCCACCCGCTAAGTTCAGGTATTGGGTAAACCGGCATCTGAAAATACGAATGTTGTTAGACATTAACCCGACTATATCTAAACGGCCGGTAAGCACCCCGGTAATAACCGAACCACTGGCATTACTAGAACCGGAATCTCTGAACAAATCAATATTAATGATGTTGGTGGGCTGCCCGAATTGATTATTTGGGTTATGGCCGGCACCAATAACAACTAACCGTTTGCTGATGGTAATAGCCGGGTACTGGAAGGGTGACCCATACATGTAAATGGTGTCGCCATTAACTGAAGCTGTTTGCGCAGCGGCAAAGGTTGTAAACTGTGCGGGCCGGGTAGGATTATTGCTTACTGTACGAACAGTAGCGTGTGCACCAGCCGTAAAAATCATCGCTAAACTAAACAGTAGGTATTTCATATCTCCGGAGTTTATTCTTTCACTTTAAATTTCAGCGTTGTTACAAGTTCGGCATCGCTGTTTTTATCGAACACGCGTACTTTGCAATTATAACTCTGGCCGGCTTGCATGGGCTCGCCCACAGTAACGGAACCTCGTAATACGCTCGCTGTCTCTGCTTCAAAGCCATCAGTATAAGAACTGAATAAGTCCGCTTCATTTAAAATGAAGTTGCCGGCTTCGTCTGTAACCTCCATCGAAAGACCCGGAAACACTTTGCCTTCTTTCTGAGTGTAGTTTGCAACCCCCTCGTACACTACCGAAAACTTTGAGTTAAGCGGCAGCTCGTTGCTGCCAAGTTGTTGATCATCGGCATTCACCAGGTAAATATTTTCTACAGCAAAACCAGAATAGGTGGTTTTTGCCCCTGTGCGCAGGTCTGCTTTTACGCCTTTCGAAAATCCGATACTAAAACCATCTTTTCCGGTATTGGAGCAAGCGGCCAAGGCAATTAGTAGTGCGATGCAGAATGTTGTTTTCATAGTGTTAGGTTGTTCATGGTAAAAATAGGAAGGAGTTACACCGCCTCCTTCCCCTAAAAGAGGGATTTTTTAGCCCAAAGAAATCTGCTTATTTGGAATTTGGCAGTCAAGTTTTAAAGGTCAATTTTAACGCTCTAATTCTTGAAAAGCTCTTAGAAGTAAAATCACCGAAAACAGGGAAATTTCTCTTATTATTAATTCAGTTCTTTACTTTATGAAACTGCTTTTGGCTGTTTGGATTTTGTTAGGTGTAGCGGAGGTGTATGCACAGCCCGCTTCCTGGGAGGCCCGCGAAGCGCAAATTTCAAAATCCTCAAACGACACAACCAAAGTAAATGACTGGAACCAACTGGCGGCAGAGATTCAGTTTGAAGATCCTACACATGCCATTTCGCTGTTGCAGCAATCTATTATTCTGGCAAAGCAGTTAAACTATGCCTATGGCTTATCGGTGGCCTACACGCAACGCGCCACGCTCCTCTTTTATGAGGCAAAGTTAGATTCAGCAAAGCGACTTTTTGATTTGGCGCATGCCCTTGCTTTGCAAAGCAATAGTCCTAAGGCGCAGCGGCAATTGGCACTTGTTACCCAGCGCTATGCCGGTCTTTATCAACAAAACCAGAAATACGATTCTGCAGTAGTAGCCTATCAAAGCGCGGCCGAACAGTTTAGTAAACTGGGTGACAATACAACGGTAATTGTGTGTTACTACAACCTGTCGGCTATTTATACCATTTTGGGCGATACGGCCAACGCTTTGCAATATGCGCGGCAAACAAATCAGATTGCACTACAAACCGGAGACTCTACCTACATACTGAGAAGTTATATAGCCCTGGCCGATGCCTATGTGGGCGCAAAAAAATTTGATGTGGTAAAGGATATTTCAGAAAAAGGGTTGCGATTGGCGCATGCGCAAAAAGGGTTGTTTCCCATCGGCAAATTTCATTTGTTGCTGGGAACTTACTTCGATTACAAAGCACACTACGATTCGGCTCTAAAGCATTTTAACATCGCCTTGCAGGCCTTTTCTACAATCAATCTTGGCTATGAGACTTCCCTCGCCATGCAGCACATAGGGCACAGCCATCTGCAAAAGGGAGATACGAAGCAGGCCATTGAAATACTACAACAAGCGTTAACCAAATGCAGAACCCTAAGGTTGGATCAGGTTTTACGCCTGGTGTTGGCCGACCTGGTTCTTGCCCAGGAGCGAGCGGGTAACATCAAAGAAAGTTTGCAGTACCTGAAAGAGTATGTTGTTGTAAACGATTCGATTACTCAACGCACTAATCGTAAAGTTGTGTACGATTTGGAGGTAAAGTATCAAACACAAAAAAAGGAGGCCCAATTGCAAATTCAAAAGAATGAATTAAGCAGAAAGAACTTTATCAATCTTTTGCTGGCAGGGTCTGTTGTAAGCATCTTAATTATTTTATTTTTTATGTACTACTCCTTTAAACAAAGGCGACTCTTGCAGGAAAAGCGCATCAGCAATCTGGAAGCGGAAAAGCAACTGCTTGCCAGCGAAGCAGTAATTAAAGGGCAGGAGGAAGAGCGTGGCCGGCTGGCCAAAGACTTACACGATGGGCTGGGTGGTTTATTGTCGGGCGTAAAATTTTCATTTGCAAATATGAAATCGAATGTAGTATTGGATGCGGCTAATGCTCAAGTCTTTGAGCGTTCGCTGGATATGCTGGATAATTCCATTGCAGAACTTAGACGCGTGGCGCATAATATGATGCCCGAAGTTTTGGTGAAGTTTGGATTACACGAAGCGCTGAAGAGTTATTGCGACTCCATTCAGCAATCCGGAATTTTCAAAGTGGATTTTCAATCATTGGGAAACGAAGTCCGGTTGGCATCCAATACCGAGATTATTTTATACCGCATTGTGCAGGAGCTACTCAACAATGCCTCTAAGTATGCCAAAGCTTCTACTGTGCTGGTTCAATTGGCTTTTCATGAAAATGAAATTGGCATCACAGTGGAAGACAACGGAATTGGATTTGATGTAGCCAAAACAAATTACTCAACCGGTGCCGGCTGGAGCAACATCCGCGCCCGGGTAGATTATTTAAAAGGGACATTGGATGTTACCTCAGGAACGAACGGAACCTCCGTTCACATTCACATACCTCAATAATATGGCACAACGCATTTTTATTGTTGACGATCACCCCATGGTAGTAGAAGGAATGCGCCATATGCTGCAGCAAATTACCGGTGTAGAGGTTTGTGGCCATGCTTCTACGGCCCGCTCATGCCTTGGTTATTTTGTAAAGAACACAGCCGATGTAGTACTGTTGGATATTAACCTGCCCGATCAAAGTGGGATTGAAGTTTGCAAGACATTAGTACTGCAGCATCCCGCACTAAAAGTAATTGCGCTAACTAATTTTGATCAGCTTACCTACATCCAGCGAATGCAAGAGGCCGGGGCGAAAGGGTATTTGTTAAAGAATGCTTCGTTGGATGAAATAGAACACGCCTTGCAGGCAGTAGCCGGTAATCAGGAGTACTGGCTGGGGCGCGACAATCAACGCGATACACTAAAAGATCATAACCAGCTTTTGCTTACGCGAAGAGAAATTGAAGTATTGAAATGGATTGCCGAAGGGTTAACCAACCAGGAAATTGCGGATAAACTTTTTGTGAGCGCAAGCACGATTGACTCCCACCGCAAAAACCTGATTTCAAAATTGCAGGTAAAAAATACAGCGGCACTGGTACGTACTGCCTTAGAGAATAAAATTATTTAATGATATGAGAAAGTTACTCGCAACACTTTTACTATTAGCCGCAGGTTACGTTAGCCAGGCACAGAAAACAACTTTTGACATTGCTACCTACACCGTGCCATCTGGCTGGACTCCCGAAATAAAAGACTTTGCCGCATCGTATGTTAAAACCAACAATGTAACCAAGAGCTGGTGCCGTGTTACTATTTATAAAAGCATTGCGAGCAGTGGTAATGCACTAACCGATTTTAATAACGAGTGGGATGCACTGATTGTAAAAAGTAACTGGGGCCCAACTACACCACCCCAGCCCGAAACTGAAACCGAAGACGGCTGGACCTCCTACTCAGCGGCAAGCACATTTACGTTCGAGAAAAAACCGGCTTACTCTCTCTTAAGTACTATTTCGGGCTATGGAGTAGAACTTAGCGTGGTGGTGTTGATGAATAATACAGACTACATGAAAGAGATTGAGCAGCTTTTGCTTTCGATGGACTTAACGAAACCAGCGCAGCCGGCAATTCAAAGTCAGCCGCTGCAACAAAACCAACCCGCTGCCCAACCAGCGGCACAAAGTTTTACAGTTACCAATGCACCCGGTAATCAGGGTATTGTTACCGCAACCACAAATTTTGACGATGGCTGGGTGGCTCAGCCTTTTGCCGACTATGTGCGGGTAACCAAAAATGAGTTTACGGTTTTACTTCATTACGGAATTGAAGTCACAGACGAACTGCGCGCCACCAATCAGTTGGAGGCGGTTATTTTTGATCGGTTTATTCTGCCCCGCTACAATGTTTCTAATATCCGCAAGTTCGATAATAACGGCCCGTGTTATTACTGCGTTTACTTTTTCGAAGCCGATGCGGTTGAAAAGGCTACCGGAAAGAAGTATCACCTCGGGTTTCGGATTATTACCAACAATGGCATTTCAAAATGTATTGAGATTCTTTCACCATCTCAGGCTGCATTTCGGCAGGCGTTTCCTACCAACGAAAAAGTAGCCGACCTGCTTAACTACAATAAGTTTGCGGTTACAGTAAATGATCTGGCTGGTGACTGGACCAGTTCTTCCGGGGCTTATGTAAATATGTACAGCACGGTTACCGGTAACTATGCGGGCATGAATGCATCCTCATCGGCCGATGAATTTACTTTTAATACCGATGGCACCTACAAAAGCAATCACAAAGGCGCCTATGGCATGGTGGGCAGCATGAATTTTTATGATCAGAAGTATAACGGGGCACTCACGGTTTCTCCGTGGGAAATTATAATGACCAAGCGATTCGATGGTAAAACTTCTACTTTCTGGGCCCAATACGAAGCGGTGCGCGGGGGGCGGGTGTTGCATTTAACTGATAAGCAATATTCCGGGTCGCAATTTCATTTAGGTCGGAAATGATTACCTTAAAAAAGAAACGATCTCTGTAATAATTTAGATTGAAGCTGGCTTTTGCCTTTGAAGAATTCTGAGTAGTGATGATTAACAAGTTCGAAACCGGTGGCCTCACTTTCAACCGGGTCAACAACCCAATATTCTTTCACCCCAAAGCGCTCGTATAAATCTTTTTTAGTTACCAGGTCGTGCTTTTTGTTGCCGGGCGAAAGAACTTCAATAATAAAATCCGGCACACCATGTATTGTGCTGGATTCGTCAATAATGTGTTTGCTTTCATTTAGCACCACCAGAATATCAGGTTGCACCGCATTGGAATTCTCATCAAGAAATACATCAAATGGAGCCGTGAAAATTTCACCTGTTCCTGATTCTTCAAGATATGAGCCAATTTGAATGATCAATTTTGAGACAACTCTTTGATGTTTGGTTATGGGCGTTGGGGACATATAGAGTGTATTATCAATAACTTCGGCTAATGTGCCCTCGGGAAGCATTTTAAATACTTCCATAATTGTGCGCGGTGGATGAACAAGAGTTTCCTGCATGAGTTAAAATTACACATTTTTGTAAAATCGTTCTAACGTTGCACCTATGCCCGAATCAACCAAAAGACTGTTTCTGCTTGATGCGTATGCGCTTATCTATCGCGCGCATTTTGCTTTTACCAAAAATCCACGCATCAATTCCAAAGGCCATAACACATCTGTTCCTTTTGGTTTTACAAATACGCTGCTAGAAGTAATCCAAAAGCAAAAGCCCTCGCACATTGCAGTTGCGTTCGATACCTCGGCTCCTACCTTTCGTGATAAAATTTTTACCGAATATAAAGCCACCCGGCAAGAGACCCCCGAAGACATTCGTAGTGGTTTACCTATTGTGAAAGAAATTTTAAAAGGTTTCAATATTCCAATTCTTGCGTTGGATGGTTATGAAGCAGACGATATAATCGGCACCTTGGCCAAACGCGCGGAGCGCGAAGGCTTTGAGGTTTATATGATGACACCCGATAAAGATTTTGGCCAACTTGTAACGGATAAAATCAAATTGTATAAGCCGGCCTACATGGGCAATGCGGTTGATATACTCGGGCCTAAGGAGGTTTGTGAAAAGTGGGATATAGAAAACGTAAGTCAGGTGATTGATATCCTTGGCCTTCAAGGCGATGCCTCGGATAATATCCCGGGCATACCAGGCATAGGGCCTAAAACGGCAGCCGATCTTCTAAAAAAGTACAAAACAGTTGAAGGCGTTGTTGCAAATGCAGCCGAGCTGAAAGGCAAGCAAAAGGAGCGCGTAGAAGAGTTTGGGCAGCAGGCAATTCTTTCAAAAGAACTGGCCACTATTATTACCGATGTGCCCATTGAATGGAACGAACCGGAACTTGCCTATACCGGGCCGGACGTTGAAAAGCTAAAGCCCATACTGGAAGAGTTAGAATTTAAAACCATGATGCCACGCATTTTCGGGTTGCAGTCTGGAGAAGGGGTGCCCGTAGCAGCAGGCCCAGCGGCTAAAGCATCTCAGCTTTCTATGTTTGGTGGCGATGAGCTTGTGGCAGAGCCCACCATCGAAAAGAAAATCTTCCACCCGGAAAATGTTACTTACAAAACGCTTGAAAGTGCAGAAGAACGGGCTACACTTATTCAAAAACTACTAGCGCAACGCGAGTTTGCCATAGAGGCCTTAACCGATGATGCAGAAAATTTCGAAGCCGAAATTACACACCTGGTTATTGCATCCAATCCGGGCGAGGCCTATTACATTCCTATAAAGGATGAAAATGCCGTAGCAGATTTTAAAGCAGTTTTTGAAAATGAAGGCATTCGTAAAGTAGGCCATAACTTAAAAGCTACCGTGCTGGCATTAAAAAAGCAAGGTGTAGAAGTTAACGGCCCGCTGTACGATACCATGCTGGCCCACTACCTGATTGAGCCGGAAGCCTCGCACGATCTTGGAATTTTGTGTAATCAATATCTCAACTATCAATTCAATGAAAGCACCACACCGCCTGAGCATACTTGCGAGCGGGTTGATCAGATGCTGCAACTAAAACAGAAGTTACAGCACGACTTGGAACAACGGGGGCAATGGCGGTTGTTGAATGATGTAGAAATGCCGTTGGCCCGGGTGCTGGCCGATATGGAATTTGAAGGCGTAAGCATTGACCAGGAAACTCTTAAATGGATGAGCGATGCGCTGAAGACGGACAGCCACAAAGTACAAAAGGAGATTTACCAGATTGCGGGCACTGAGTTTAATATCGCTTCGCCAAAACAATTGGGCGAAATTCTGTTCGACAAAATGAAGTTGCTGGACAAAGCCAAGAAAACCAAAACCGGCCAGTATGCCACTGGTGAAGAAGTTTTAGTGAAGCTTGCCGATGAACATGAAATTGCGCGCAAGATTCTCGACTTCCGTGAATATGAAAAGCTGCGCTCTACTTATGTAGATGCGTTGCCTAAAATGGTGAGTAAGTTCGATCATCGCATTCACACAGACTATCGCCAGGCGGTAGCCGCAACCGGAAGGCTGAGCTCCAATAACCCCAACCTTCAAAACATTCCTATCCGCACTGAGAAGGGAAGACAAGTCCGAAGTGCCTTTGTGCCGCGCAACAGCGATTACTTGTTTATGTCGGCCGATTACTCGCAGATTGAGTTGCGCATTGCGGCTGCTTTTGCCAAAGACGAAACCATGATTGAAGCCTTTCGCAATAAGCGCGACATTCATGCTACTACCGCAGCCAAAGTGTTTAAAGTGGAGCTTGCCAAAGTTACACCCGATATGAGGCGCAAAGCCAAAGAAGTGAACTTTGGTATTTTGTATGGAAGCACCGCCTTCGGACTTTCGCAGAACCTGGGTATCTCTAAAACAGAAGCCACTGAAATTATCGATTCGTATTTTAAAGAGTTCTCGGCCATTAAACGCTACATGGATGATTCGATCAATTTTGCACGCGAGAAAGAATACGTGGAAACGATTTTAGGAAGAAGGCGCTACCTGCGCGATATCAATTCGCGCAATATAACCACCCGGGGTTTTGCTGAACGCAACTCCATTAACGCCCCCATCCAAGGTAGTGCAGCCGACATAATTAAGATTGCAATGATCTTGATTCACAAATGGCTGAAGCGCGAAAACCTGAAAACCAAAATGACAATGCAGGTGCACGATGAATTGGTGTTCGATCTGCATGTTGACGAGCAAGACATTGTAAAGCCAAAAGTTATAGAGCTGATGAAATCAGCAGTAATACTGGATGTGCCCATGGAGGTGGAGGTGGGTATTGGCAAGAACTGGCTGGAAGCGCATTGATTTTACCAAATTAATTTTAATCCCAGCTTTTCGTAAACAGCTAAGCGATTGTCTTTTGAAATCAATGTAAGGTTATGGTGCATGGCCTGCCAGACTAATATGCGGTCAAATGGATCTTTGGTAAGTAGTTCAAGTTTGTAAAACAAGCTAGTTTCGATTTCGGTAAGTTGTAGTTCTTTAAACTCCAAACTCCTGGATGCAACCAAAAAGTCGTCTGGTGTTTTGTCTCCCAATTTTAATTTTCCAAGCCTGAATTTAATTGAGATCTCCCACCATGATGTAGAACTTACATAAATAATCTCTTTTGTTAAAATATCCTTTACGCTAACAGGTAGGTTGTGAGAGGTTCCTATCGCCCAAAGAAGAACATGCGTATCAATCAGGTAGCTCATGAGTTTATTAATTCCTCATCAGACATCTCCCAATCATCACTGATTTGAATAGTTACTTTACCATCAAGTGGCCCTAGCTTGCGTAGCGGTTTCTTTTTATTAGCGTAGGGAGAAAACAACGCAACTTTTTTTTTCTTTCTTCCATAAGCCACAATAAACTCTTCGCCCTTCATTACCTTTTCGAGATAATAAGTGAATTTACTTTTAAACTCCCCAACGGTAACTGTTTTCATAAAGCAAAAATAATCAAACTTGTCAAGTTGTCAAGTTTGATTAGTAGCGTGCAACTTTAATGTTCGATTATTTTACTCTGAATGTTACCTTATCGACATTTTAGGTAACATTAAATTAATAATATTGCGCTATTACCGCACAAATCATGAAATTTTCAGGTTTTATGTTATTTGGTGTTCTGCTTGCGAGCACTCAATTTAGCCACGCCCAGACCATTACTCCCTCGCCTTACTTTACTTTCGGTAAAGGGCTGGGGATTATCTCGCCCGATAGTCTGTACCTGCTTAACATCCGGTTTCGGATGCAAAACCGCGCGGCTTTTCGTACGGAAAGCGCTACCGATTTATCGATTGACCAGGTTGAAGCCCGCGTGCGCAGGTTACGCTTGCGGCTGGATGGCTACATCTACAATCCAAAATTTTATTACCTCATTCAACTTTCGTTCTCGCGGTCGGATATGGATTTTGACGACACGGGCTTTCCGAACGTAATTCGCGATGCCATGATTATCTATTCCGTAAACAAACATTTTTCTATCGGGTTAGGTCAAACCAAACTGCCGGGCAACCGCCAGCGCGTAACCTCTTCGGGCGATTTGCAATTAGCCGATCGCTCTATTGTAAACTCTACATTTAATATCGACCGCGATTTTGGTGCGCAACTGTATTATAACAATCACCTGGGTAAGTTCTATTATGTAATGCGGGGGGCTATCTCATCTGGCGAAGGCCGCAACATTACAGCATCCGATCGGGGGCTTAGTTATACAGGCCGACTGGAGTTGTTGCCCCTGGGCGCGTTTACCAATGGTGGCGATTATTTTGAAGGCGACATTTTGCATGAACCAAAGCCTAAAATTTCGATTGGCTTAACGGCCTCGCAAAACAACAATACCAACCGTACCGGTGGGCAGTTGGGAAAATTTTTATACGCTTCGCGCGATATTACTACCCTTATGGCCGATTTCCTGTTCAAACACAAAGGCTGGGCTGTAGCGTGCGAGTGGCTGCAACGAACTTCGCCCGATGCCATTACTACCAACGATGCGGGAGATGTACGTTTTATCTACACCGGCTTTGGGCAAAACTACCAGGGAAGTTATCATTTTCGAAGCAGGTACGAAGTGGTTGGTCGCTACTCGCGCGTAACCCCCTACAGCGCCATTCAAGCACTGGACGACCAAACCGAGCAGTTTACCATGGGGCTCAACAAATACATCCGGGGCCACCGGGTAAAACTTCAAGGCGATATTACCTACGAACAGAATACGTGGTTGCAACAAACAAAACCCGATACCAATAACTGGCAGGTACGGTTTCAGATTGAAGCCGGAATTTGATTTTCTGAAATAGTTAATCGGATTTTATCAGCTTCAAACACATACTTTGATTACGCAGGCGGTGTAGATGAAACTACTGCATCCTGTTACCTTAGACTTTCAATCAACACATTCTGGGACTGTTTTAAAAAGCGCACGCGGTGGAGATAATGCCTCAGTATCCTGACAAAATCCAGAAAATGAAACAATTAAAAACAAGATGAAAAGTGGGGTTTTCATAATGGAATAGGTTTGTAAAAAAGGAACGCGCCCGAAAAGAAAATAGTATCAGGGCTACTCCATTTTAATGACAAATGAAGCTAGCTCAATTTTCCATCGCCTGCAAAGCGGCCTCAGCCGCATAGCGTACCTCGCTATTGCGTGTAATCGTTAAAATGCGTTGAATCGATTTTTCTGAGGCAGCAGCCTCTTTGCCTATCTTACCTAAAATAGTAATAAGCTGATGTTGCAACCCGCCTTCCTGGTCGGTGGTTTTATCTAACCGCGCACTCAATGCTTTTACCGCAGGCTTGCCAATTTTTACCAGGGCTATTTTTGCGGCTTCGGTATCGTTGCCATAGTGCGGCAGTACTGCAATCATATAGTCGATAGCTTTGGCATTGGTTGTTTTTAAATTACCCAATACACTTATAGCCAAAGTTTGAATCGCATTCATCGTGGCTTTGTCTTCGAGGCTTTTCTTGTTGAAAAGATTTACCAGGGTATTTTCAAGCGTTAGAGGCGGGGTATCTTTTAAGGCGAGCAACTTCATTACCCGCAGTTGTTCGGCCAGGTCATTGCCTCTTAGAATTACCTCGGCTTCTTCTACGGTCGGAATCACACCGGGGATGGCCACATTGTATCGTACACAAAAATTTATCCGATCTTCTTTCTGGCTCGGGTAAGGCGTAAGCAGGGCATAGTTTGAAAACTTTTCGTGGCAACGCTGTGCCAACACACGTAAATCACTTTCCGGAAATTCTTTACGAATAGTTGCATTGGTTGTTTCGTTGTAGGTCATTTTAAAATTCCAGGCAAAGTCGTACAGTTGCTCGTGTGCCTTGGGGTATTCATTTGCATTTACAAACGAAGCCAGCCAGCCGATTAATTCTGTTTTGCGTGCCGGAGTCGTTTCTTCTTTGTACATCGAACTTAGTTCGCTGAACAAGGTTGCCTTTAGTTTATCATCAGGCAAAAGCCGGGGCGCATAGGTTTCAAACACGTACTGCCTCAGCCCTTGATTTTTTGCAAGCCCCTCCATCATCTCTACAAAAGCAAACTCAAACGACACGGGGCGCGGTAAGCCCAGTTTGTTCTGGGCAGCCAGGTCGAAATACTGCGCTACACGATTTTTCTGTTCGGCCTCGGGCGCATCGGTTTTGCCGATTAATTGCGAAACATAATTAGAGAGATAGTAGTTACCTACGCGACTCATGGCGGCAAAGCCCGCTTTCCATTCACGCGTGTCAACGTGCCCATCGTTCACTATGTAGCGTACAATTTCATAGGCCCGCTCATCGCCATACGGATACGCAATGGTATCGAGTGTGCTTACCAAAAAATTCTTGTAGGCCTCCGGATCGAGTTTAAATCGCGTAAACGCATACATTACTTCGTAATGCAATTTACCACACACATGATCGAAGGGAGTTTTCATCGCATCGTTTACCACCGCTGAAATTTTTTCGGGTGTAGATAAATCATTCAGGCGTGGGCGGAACGCCTCCGTTTTTTCTTTACAGATTTCAGCTTGGGTTTTTGCAGGAGTAGTGTTGTTGCCATTAAAAGTAATCTGCACCGTGCCTTTCTCTTTGTCGGTAGCCACAGGCGGCACCGCTGTGGGCTGTGCAAAAAGTGTAGCCATGTTCTTGTTCATTTTTATTCGCCCCACATAGCTCATGGTAATTTCGCCACTGGTTACATCAATAATGCGGGCGCTTACTTCAATGTACGACTTCAACCGGGTATAGGTACCCGATAAAATTGCATCGATGGGCGCCAGTTGCCCGATCTTCAAAGCCGCAGCAGGTTTCATCAGGTCGGTAAGAATAAATTCATGCTCTTTTAAAATCGCATCCATGCGGGTGCGCTCAAATAACTTCAGCTTATCGGGGTGGCCTGCGATGGAGCCAATAATGGTTTCGGTTAAATACTCTCCAAACGCTTGCGATTGAGGCGAAGAAGGGGTGGCTGTAAACGGAACCACCGCCAGACTTTGTGGCACGTTGGGTGCCGGGGCGGTAATAATTCTTGAAGCCAGCTCCTGCGTAACGGCCGGGTACGGTTTGGGCTTTTGGGCAAGGGCCTGCAACGCGGCCATGGCTATTCCGCCAATCAGAAAACCTTTTATCCATCTCATAACTTAAAATTAAACTTAAAGTTGAAAGCTTGAAAGGTGACGTCATCCAATTAAGGTAAGTTAAAAACACTAACCATAATCGCTTTCAACATTTATGGGGTGTGCCCTGCCTATTGGTGGGTTGGAGAGAGTAAATCAAAAAACAACAATCCAAATCAACATAGTATCTATCTTTACCCCATGATTCCCAAATCCTGGTTTATTATCAAAGACGACACCACGCGCACTTTCGAGGTGGTGGATACGGGCATAAGTGAGAATGCTTTTTCGAACCGGGTGGTTGCGTTGCAGCGCGCTGGCTTTAGCGTTACACCCGTAATTGTGCCGGTTAGCAACCGCCACGCCAGCAAAGAACACATTGCCTTTACGGGCTACACCCGCGAAGCCGGGCTTTACGAACGCCTGCACCGGCAACAACAAAAGCTAATGAAAGAGCAGTTTGGCGAGTGGGAGGAGTAATGCCGCAATCAGGTAAGCTAAACATGAAAGCCAGGCTTGCAAATCAGAATTTGAAATTGCCCTTGAGATGTTCGATTTGTTTGTGAATACGTTGCTGTCGGGCTCACAGCGGCAAAACCTATTTAGCTGTAACCTGAAATGCGCGTTCGCCATCTTTTTCCACTTCGCGTAGCGTGCGCAGGCTTTTCATTTCTTCCAGCAACGGTAACAAGGTACCCTCGTTTTCCAGTTTTAAGTGTGCTGTAATTTCGGCCAGCGATTTAATCTGGTTCGGGGCTTTGCGGAAGTCAGTAATGAAATTAAGAATGTCCACTTTTTTTAACATAGTACAAAGGTTTTCGGTTGTAACGGGGGTTCTGCGTGTAAGGATGCAAAATCTGTTACCGGATTTTTAGTTGGTGCATACTTTTAGCAAATGCCGATTTGATAGCGGCCCCGTTTTGATGATGCTGCGCTTTAACAACCCAGCGTCCGTTTACCAACGTTCCGGCAATGCGACTGCTATCGGCAGTATATAAAAGTGTGGCTAACCGGTTTTTAGCTGAAGTAGTAGTTAGTAAATGCGAACCGGATTGATAAACCACGGCATCCAACGGCTGCCCGATTTCAAAGTGTGCATTTGCAGAAACGCCCATGGCCCTGCGGCCTGAACGTACCGCCTCATTTACCAGGCAGGCGGCTGCATCTCCATCAAATGTGTTGCGTTGGTTGGTGATTAGTCGTTGGCGGTAGTCTATCATCCTAAACTCTTCCAACGGGTTTAATCCAATATGACTATCCGTTCCAATGCTCCACCGTCCGCCTTGCTTTATGTAGTCTTTCATCCGGAAGATACCATCGCCCAGGTTGCCTTCGGTAGAAGGGCACAACACCACCGTGGCCCCAGACTTTGCCAGGCGACTTACTTCATCATCGTTTAAATGCGTGGCGTGTACCAGGTTAAACCGCGCGTCCACATTCAGATTATCGAGCACCCATTGCATCGGGCGTTTACCGCAAAACGCCAGGCAGTCGGCAACTTCTTTTTTTTGTTCGGCTACATGCAGGTGAAAAGGCAACTGCGCAGGCCCTTGCTCAAACGTAGCTTTTATGTCGGCCAGGGTAACAGCCCGCAACGAGTGCACACTAAAGCCAAGGCAGGCGTGAGTGTAATTTTTAAGAGCTTGCGCGGATACCTCCAGCAACTTAAAGTAGTGCTCTACAGTTGGAGAAATAAATCTGCGTTGCCGTGGTTGGGGGTTAAGGCCAAACCCACCTTGCTGGTAGAAAACGGGTATTAATGTAATTTTTATGCCGGCTTGTTTTGCGGCCTCCACCATACGCAACCCCATTTCGGCTATGTGTGCATACGGTTTTCCATCTATGTTATGATGCAGGTAGTGAAACTCGGCCACATGCGTATAACCTACACGCACCATTTCGGCATACAGCATGGCCGCAATAGCCTGGGCCTGGTCCGGATCTACCGCAAGGGCACATTGGTACATTGCTTCGCGCCAGGTCCAGAAGTCATCGGCAATGCCTGCAGGATGATTTTCGGCTAAGCCGGCCATCGCATATTGAAATGCATGGGAGTGTGCATTCTGAAAGCCGGGTACTGCAAACCCCTGTACCGATTCGAAGGCTATGGGTTGTGGCGGTGGTACGGAGTTTAAATATTGAATTATGCCGTGCGCATCTACGCCCACGTAGGCAGGCTCAAGCCAGCCTGTTTCTTGAAGCAGGGCATCGAAAGCATAATACTTTAACATGGGTAGCTGGTTAAATGGCTATGCACAACCTCAACAGAAAATGTTACTTCAATTTTTCTATCAGGTTATCGAAGGTCCGTTTTAAAAGTTCGCGAATTTTTTCTGCGCGGGCTTTGTCATATTTTTTCTCGGCATCGTCCATGTAGTTAACCTTGGTCATCTCCAATTGCAGGGCGTGTCGGTTTTTAACAGGCTTGCCATACTTGCGGGTAATGTATCCACCTTTAAACGGTTGGTTGTGTGCAAAAGAGTAACCGCCAGTGCTTAAAGTTAACTGTGCCGTTTCAATCAGTTCGGGTGCAGCCGAGGTGTTATCGGCATCGCCTAAAATTAAATCCGGAAATTTTTCAGCCTGGATAGTTGGCACCACTTGCTTAATGGAGTGGCAATCCCACAATACTACTTTGTTATGTTTGCGCTTGCGTTGGCTCAATAGCTCGCGCAACTTGCTGTGGTAGGGTTGATAGTACAACTCGCGCCTGCGTTTTACTTCGGGCAGTTCTACTTCCTGGCGTTCGTCTCTGTAAATAGTTTCTCCTAAAAAATTGGTAGCCGGGCAAAGCGGAGTTATCAGGCGGCCATCTTTGTACAACGGTTTACTATACGGATCGCGGTTCAGGTCGATTACCCAACGGCTGTACTGCGCGGTTATCATGGAGATGCCCATAGCCGGTACAAAATCATAGAGTAAGTCCACAAACCAATCGGTATCATCAGGGGCAGCTATCAGTTTGGGCTTGTACTGATCTTTGATTTCATCGGGGAAGGCGGTGCCGCAATGCGGTACACTTACCACTATGGGTACTTCGGGTTTGGCAGCCGGAACAATTGTATAAACCATTATTTTTTAGTTACCTGTTCTTTTGCCTTTTGAGCCTGCTCCTGCGCCACTTGTAAAACTGCTGTGGCATGCTGTAGTTCCGCTTCCATCATCTGCTGCAATCGCACAGCTTCACTTTGTGCCGCTGCGGCTGTTTGTTCGCATTGTTTCAACGCTTCCTGTTGGCGGCCAACTTCGGCACGTTGTACAAACGCATAGCTTGCCGATGCGAGCGTAATAAGGGCGAGAACACCACACACAGTCACTAATCCAGAATTATTTTTCATGCGATAAGGGGTTCGTGTAAGATCAATTAGTGCGCTCTTTTTTGCGTTTCTTTTTCTTACCTGTTTCCACGGGGTTTGGTTCAGCTTTATGTTCAGGTGCTTTTTGCACAACCGGTTCGGGCTCTTTTTCTTGTTGCAACCGCAGTTGGTTTTGCAAACTGGCAATTTCTGCCTTGTAGGCAGCCGCATCTTTATTACCCATGCGGGCTTTTAGTTGCACTATTCGTTGAAACGATTCATCGATGCGTTCGGGTTTTATATCGCCCCGGACCACCAGGTTTTTAATAGTGGCATGTACCTTATCGGCAGTGCGTTCATCGCTTCCGGCAATGTTGTTGGAAAAACACAGGATGTCCACACCAGCATTAATAGCCAGCCTAATAGACTCTTCCAGGCCAAAATTTTTGGAGATGGCATGCATCTGCATATCATCCGAAAACACTACGCCATTAAATTGTAATTGCTTGCGCAAGATGCCATCTACAATTTCTTTCGAGAGCGTGGCCGGGTAGCCTTTCGAATCCAGGTTTTTATTTACAATGTGCGAAGTCATTACCGCATCTACCAGGTTGTTGCGCAGCAGTTGCTGGTACGGTTTCAGTTCGCGTTCGTTCCAGGTAGCGGTAACATCGGCTACACCAAAGTGGGTGTCTTCTTTAGAGCTGCCGTGGCCGGGAAAATGTTTAAGCGAGGTAAGAACCCCAAACTTGCGATGTTGCCGGATTACTTCGGCAGCCATTAAGGCCACCGTATCTTCGTTGGCAGCGTAGGCGCGCTCGGGTTTAAAAATTACGGTGTTTTGCGTAATAGCTAAATCTACTACCGGTGCAAAGTTTACATTGAAACCGAGGCCGGCTAAGGTGGCTGCAGTGGCTTCGGCATAAAATGCCACCGAGTCTATCGATTTGGATTTGCCTAGCGCGGCAGCCGTAACCGATTTGGTGAACCCGTATTTTTCTTTGAGCCGGTTTACTTTGCCGCCTTCCTGATCGATGCAAATAAATAGTGGAATAGAAGCTGCCTTCTGGTAAGTCCACGTCATACCTTTTACGGCAGCAAAGGCGTTGGACTTATTAGGAATATTTTTTTCAAAAAAGATAATGGCACCCGCTTTGCCTTTACGCACGGCTTCCAACACGTGTGGGTCCACTTCCGCTTTAGGCATTCCAATCAATATCATCTGCCCGATTTTTATATCTAATAAATCGGGTGTTTGCGCAGTAACCCAAAGCGTAGTAAGGCACAACCACGCGCTAAAAAATGTTTGCTTCATGCTATTACGTTAGTACTTGTTGTAAACGGTAAAAAGTATCTTTTCCATGTGCTTGCGCACTTCGTTTGTGCTGGCAAGGTAGTTATTATTCATCAGGCTAAAGATAAATATCTTGCCTTTGCGAGTGCGTAAAAAGCCACTCACTACATGGTTATTGCTCAGCGTTCCGGTTTTACCGAAAATATAAGGGGTTTCGTTTTTATACCAGTTTTTAAGTGTGCCACTCTTACCGCCTACAGCCACTAAATCGAAAAGACGTTGTTGCGGCACGCGTTGATAAATTTTATTCCATAAGGCAGTTATAGAGCGGGGCGTAAATAAATTATACCGCGAAAGTCCTGAACCATCCACCCATTGCGGCTTATCGGGCAAATCGGTTAACCAGTTTTTTGTTACATACGCAATGGTAATTTCTGGTTTAAGCGAATCGCCCAGCACACCGGCACATTGCAGCAGCAATTGCTCGGCAATAAAATTATCGCTGTCCTGCATCATTATCTTGTACAAGCTATCGGTGGGTATGCTCTTTCGGGTTTTTGCTTCCGCAGAAAGTAAAATATCGGCCGCAAGCACTTCACGCTTCAGGGTATCGCTTAGCAAGTCAAGCACCACATCGGGCGAAGAACGAAACGGGATTGTCCATTTGCTGCGTGGCTTTTTTCCGGTAAAGTAGGTAAGTTGATTGTCGTCTGTGCCACGCACTACTTCTTCGCGTTCGTGTTGTTGGTTGGCAACGGTAAAGTGTTGCATAAAGTAAGGCGGTATGGTTGAAAATGCTTCGGCCTTTTTTTCAACTTCTACCAGATTGCCATACACAGGAAAAGCCGATCGCTCGGCCTGGTACGCATAAGGCGAATCGTCCCACGCCCAGCCGGGGCCCAGCGATTCGGTGTAAAAGTTGGTGCCGGAGAAATAAATTTTACCGGGTAGCGATTGAAGAAACTGATAGGCACCGGTGTTAGAGTAAACATTTTTATACAGAAAAGAAGGATCGCCCATGCCCCACACAATTACAGAATCGCCCAAGGGCAAATACTTAAGGGCAATAGCTGAATCGCCCAGAATGCGGAGCGCTGCATAGAAAGTAAAAATTTTTGTGTTGCTAGCCGGAGTAAAATATTTATCGGCCTGGTGTTGCACCAGCATTTTGTTGGACTGCGGATCGAACAACGCAAACCCAACATGATTTTGCAACGCGTTTTCAGACTGGTGCAGGGCGTGCAAAATCTGTTTATGCGGGGCACACGCACACACCAGCCCCAACAGCAGTACAACCAATAGGGGAGATTTCATGAGCGCAAATAGCGGTCTTTCAAAATGTGGCTGTGATGTGTTTCGTGGCCGGCAATAACAAACCCAAGCGCCATTACCGAGAGTTCGTTTTTATTGGCTATCCCTTTGCGGGTTAACATTTCGGGTGTAAAGCTTTCAAACAAATCGATAGTTGCCGAACGCACATGCGCCATTTCTGCGGCAATCTTGTGCATGGTTCTTCCGGCCGCATTGGCTTGCGGGGTATAGTCGTTTTCCTCCCAGCCGGCTAATTCGGTTTTATCGTTTCGCGCAAAGCGCAGGGCACGGTACGCAAAAATCCGTTCGGCATCTATCAGGTGGCAAAACACTTCGCGCACGGTCCACTTTCCGGCAGCATAAGCAAAATCGATTTTGCTTTCGGGAATGGCGTGAATCAACTCCAGCGCGCGGTGGCCCGAAATACGCAAGGCTTGTAACAAATCGGTTTCTTCAACTTGCTTTATGTAGTTTTTATAAAAATGCGGAATGGTGTCCAGGTTAAGCAGCATGGTTAAATTAGAATTCGGTAAATAGTTTATCGGCAAGTTCAGCTTCTACTTTTATGCTTGTGGGGCCCTGGCCTGCGCTGCGGTTGCCCGAAAATAAAATGTCGCTTTGCTTTTCGTAATTGTCGAATGGCAAAATAAACTCGGCTGGTGCGGCTGCGGCCGGATAGTAAGACCAATAGCGAACCAGCTTGGCAGTTTTATCTACAAAAAGTTTGTAGCGGCCCTCGGCAGAATCTTTAGGAACTAGTACAAGTGAATTGTAGCGCTGGCGTGCCAGAGTATCTTCGCCCATGTACAGTAGCGAAAAGTTTTGGCTTTTGGTAAGAAAGGGAAGCGCCAATGAATACAAGGCGCGTGAAAATGCAGCATTAGCCGCGGCTGCGTTGGCCGGGTTCTCGCTTCCGTTTACAGCAACACGGGTTGTGCCATTTGCCAGGTTGATAAGTGTAACCGAATTATTAATGCCATCTTCCATGCGCGCGCGTCTTTTGCTTTTATCCCAGTAATAGGTAGTAAGGCCATCTTGCGATTTCCAGGTAATAAACCGGATCTTATCCCAATTACTGCGGCCACCGAGCGCTTGCATAACGCTATCGGCCAACTGAATGGCAGCCGGATCGGACAAGGCCAGATTGAAGCCCGCTTCAGGCGCAACAACAGGTTCTTTTTTTTCGGTGGAACAACCAAGTACTAAGCCAACTAAGAACAAGCCATAGATAATTTTCATGCGTTACTGGTTTTTGTTTAAGGTTCTCATGGAATGGCCACGTAATCTCGCCTATTGGCGTAGAACCTACACGACCATTAATTCAGGTTTTGATGGTGGGTGAAGGTAATCAAAAATCCCCAAAAGGCCCATTACTTATCTTTATCCCAGAAGTGGCGGATGCGGTATTTGCCTTCTACGTATTTCATCATGGCATCGCGCGCAAAAATTTCTACCGGAAAAATTGCCAACGCAACAAACACCTGAATAATAAACTCGATAACAGGCGAAGTTTTTATGCCGATTAAGATGCTGATGGCCGTTTGCAAAAACTGAATGAGCATAACAATGGTGAGCAACGACAAGATCTGGCTGATTACCCGGTAGCGTGCGTTGGCACGCCCCAGTCGTACCGATACCACAACCAGCAAACTGAAGATGGCAAACTCCAACGCATAAAACCACCAGCGTTTCCAATAGGGTGGTAACACTTTAAATGGAATCTGTTCTGCTTTCGATTCGGTTCCCAACAAATCGCGCGCTTGCACCAGCAACTGGTATTTGCCCGGGGGCAGGTAAGAAAAAGCAATTTCGTTATTGGAGGCCGACCAGGGCGACCAACCTACGCTTAACCCTTTTACCTGGTACCGATATTGGGTTCCATTTAAACCAAGGTAAGCGGGTTGTATAAACTCAAACACTACGGCCCCTTCATTTTGTTCTACTACAATCTGTTCGGCAAGGCTAATTTCCTGGCCCCGTACTTCGCGCAAAAAGAGTGGATACGTAGAATTGCCGGTGGTCTCTGATGTAGAAAAGCGATACAATTCGTTAGTGGCAGTAATAACCCATAAGCTCGCATTTTGATCGGGTGCCAGGTAGCGCAGGTTAGGAAACAAACCCAACCACTCCAGCCGAAGCCCTTGCACCCGCTTATCTACGGTGCGCCACCGCGTGCCATCGTGAAACCAAAAGGAACCTCCGGAAGCAAAATATTTTCGCGGGCCTGGCAACGAATCAAATTTTACAAAAGAATTTTTATGATCATAAATGCTAAACTGGCCCGAAGCGGCCACATACACTTCATTACCAAAGCCGAGACCCACGGTTTCGTCTTGCGAGGGATTTGCAATGGGTAAAATTTCGACATCGGTTATCTCTTCGTCAACCGTTTCAATTTTGTAAATATGGGTTTTGCCACACAGCCACACGTTTTCAACGCCATCTTCAAACACATGGCTGATGGCTTCCGGTATCGAGTCCAGCAAATGCGTAGGTTTCCAGGTTTGTGGTTCTAACGTAAGTGTTTGCTGCGGTGTGGCTACCACCACTTGCTGTAAGGCCCGCGAGTAAAACACGGTGCGTATAGCGTGCGGCAGAATGAGTTTACTTGTTTCATTAATTTCATAGAGCCCGGAAATTCCGGCTGCAATCAGTTTGTTGTTTACGCGCATCAACTGGGTAACCTTACCTTCTATGCCAACTATACGTTTGTATTCGTAAACCGGGGCGGGTGGCTCCGGTTGTGGTATGGGTTTGCGGCTTCGCATCAGGTCTGTGCTTACAGCCGCGCTGGTTCTATCGGTTAGAATAAATAATCCCTGCGTTGTGCCAATAAAAATTTTACCCTCGTGTGTTTGTGCGCAAAGTAAATTTCCGGTTAGCCCGGGATAGTGATGGAATGAACGAAATGGTACTTGTGGGGCAATGCGTGTAAAGCCATACTCATGCGCTACCCACACGCCCTGGTTGCCATCGGCAATAAGCGCATAGATTTCATTATCGGGCAGGCCGCCCTGGTAATCTACTATTTGTTCGGTGGCACCTGTTTTAGGATTAATAAAAATAACACCACCCAACCGGGTGCCCAATGCAATCAGATTGTCGTTTATCCACGCTCCGGAAAGAAGGGTGTTCTTTTCTAAAAAAGATTTATCGGCAACAGGAATTTCCTGTGGCGTGTTGCCACTCAGCATAAAGAGGCGGCCCTCGGTAGTGCCCACCAGATTACCTGCAATGAACAACGGGTTAGCCGGAGTAAAATCGGCCGGTACCAGCTTTTGATTTTGTGCCGCTAATAAACCCCCACGCGCAGTACGCACATAAATCTGGTTATTGATTTTAAGTAAACCAAGGTATTGGCCGGCACCCGCATCGGCTTGGGCTGTCCATAAAGGTTGTTGTGTGGTGGGCGAAAAGCAAACCACTTTGTTGGAGGCCATAAAATAAACCTCGGCTCCATTACTTACTACATCGGTATAACTTCCCTCAAGCAGCGGAGCATATTGCCTGTCGGCTTCAAATTTTTTTGTGAGTTTGCCGCCACCGGCAACTCCGGCTACGTACAGTTCGGCTTGGTGTGCAGCAACGGCATTCACCGCACCGGGCACAAAAATTTCGTTCCAGTTTTTACCATCAAATTCTAAAATGCCTTGCCTGTTGGTAAAGTAAAGTTCCCCTTGTTTATCCTGCAGCATAAAATGACTTCGAAAGTCGATGCGATCATCGGGGGGTGTAAAGTGCGAGAGGTAATACGTACCGGTTTGGCTATGGGCACCAACCGAAAGCAACACCAGCACAAGAATGTGATAAATGAAAGTGTAACGCATACAAAACGAGGCCAATAAAAGTAAGCGTAATACCAATTAAATAAAATACTTTATCAACTAATCCGGCTCCAGTTTACCGCTGAGTTTTTCATTGATTCAACCTGGTGGCGCACGGTTTGGTTCTCGGGTTTGCTTAGTGTTGGATCGGCCTCCAGTAATTGGGCCGCGGCATCGCGGGCAATTTTTAGCAGCTCACCATCTTTACCTAAATCGGCAATTAATAAATCCAGCGCTCCGCTTTGTTGTGTACCCATCAGGTCGCCTGGGCCCCTTAGCTTTAAGTCGGTTTCAGAAATTTCAAAACCATTGTTGGTTTTTACCATGGTGTCGATGCGTATGCGAGAGTCGGAGCTCAATTTATTTCCGGTCATTAGAATACAATACGATTGCTCGGCCCCGCGCCCCACCCGCCCCCGCAACTGGTGCAACTGCGATAACCCGAATCGTTCTGCACTTTCAATAATCATTACCGAGGCATTGGGTACATCCACGCCTACTTCAATTACGGTGGTGGCCACCATTATTTTTGTTTCGCCTTTTACAAAGCGCGCCATTTCGTAATCTTTTGCTTCGGCTTTCATCTGGCCGTGTACAATGCTTATGGGTACATCCGGAAAGGCGCGGCTAATGCTTTCGTAGCCGTCCATTAAATGTTTCAAATCTAACTTTTCCGATTCGTCAATCAGCGGATACACAATGTAAACCTGACGGCCTTCCAGCAATTGCGTTCTCAAAAATCCATTTACCTGCAGCCGGTGCGAATCGTATCGGTGCGTGGTTTTAATGGGCTTGCGGCCTTTGGGCAATTCATCAATTACCGAAATCTCCAGATCGCCATACAACGTCATGGCCAGCGTGCGCGGAATAGGAGTGGCCGTCATCACCAAAACATGCGGCAACACGGAAGCATTTTTTTGCCAGAGCTTAGAACGTTGGGCCACGCCAAAGCGATGTTGTTCATCGATGATCGCCAAGCCTAGTTTATTAAACTTTACACCTTCTTCCAATAATGCATGGGTGCCCACTAAAATCTGTAAGCTTCCGTTTTCCAGTGCCTGGTGGATGGGCTTGCGCTGACTTTTTTTTACCGAGCCGGTTAGCAACGCAATTTCAATTCCCATCTTATCGGAATACTTTTTAAGATTGGCGTAATGCTGCTGCGCCAGAATTTCGGTGGGGGCCATTAGTGTTGCCTGGGCCCCGCTGCTTACCACCAGCAACATGCAGGTAAACGCTACAATGGTTTTGCCGCTGCCTACATCGCCTTGCAACAGGCGGTTCATTTGTTTGCCGCTCTTCATGTCGGCATAGATTTCGCGAATCACGCGCTTTTGTGCTTCGGTTAAATCGAAAGGCAAATGTTCTTTGTAAAATTTTGTAAGAATGGTGGTATCGCTAAACACCATTCCCTTAAACTTATCTTGCCGCACCAGTTTCATTTTAATCAGGCGCAACTGAATGTAAAATAACTCTTCAAACTTTAACCGGTGGCGGGCCTGCAGCAGCAGCGCTTCAGTTTGCGGAAAGTGAATGTGATGCAGGGCAGTTGGTTTATCAATTAATGCATAGTGTTGTAAAAGTGCGGCTGGCAGCGTTTCGCGAAAATGATTTTTCGCCATCGGCAAAAGCGTGGCGATGAGCTTGCCAATAAACTTACTGTCCACATGGCGGGCTTTCAGTTTTTCGGTTACAGTATAAACCGGATGCAGGTAGCCCCCGCGCTCGTTGCCTGCCGTTAGCGCTTCAATCTCCGGGTGCGCAATGGAGATTTTATTTCCAAACAGGTTTGGTTTTCCAAAAATCAGGTACGGGGTGTTGAGTTTAATTTTATCCAGCACCCAATTAATGCGTTGAAACCATACTAATTCCAGCGTGCCGGTTTCATCTTTAAATGTTGCTACCAGGCGCTTCTTAAACCCGGTGCCTATGGTTTGAAAGCTCGTTAGCGTTCCTTTTAATTGAATGCCAATGCTTACTTCATCAATTTTTTCGGCTACTTCTTTTACTGTATAAAACCGCGTTCGGTCTTCATGCCGAAAGGGGTAGTGCTGAATCAGATCGCCAAACGTAAATAGCTGAAGTTCTTTTTGAAGCAAAGCTGCCCGCAGGGGGCCTACGCCTTTCAGAAATTCGATGGATGTTTGAAAGAAAGATGACACTGACTCAAAAGTAGCCAGTTATTTTTCAATGGGTGGATTATTCGATAACAAATCTGCTTAGTGCCACTCCAGTGTATTTATAAAATGCATTGTTTCTTTTTTCATAAACTCAATGGCCGGTGCGAGGGAATCGTTTTGCACGGTGGTATTAAAATACAATGCGCCCCGTAAAAAGTTTTTGGAAGAATCGGTCATGGTAAACTGAAACTGGCTGGGTACATCGCCAGAAATTTCGGCTATCACCGCAGTTTTGCCCGAAGGTGTTTTTACGTTGGCCTCATCGATGGAGTAGGCTTTGATTTGTTGTTTAGAGGTAAGCCGGTAGGCATCGTTGAGCAGCGCTTTTAGCAAGTCCTCTTTATTATTCAGTCGCTTATAGGTAATATGAATGTTGGCTTTTAGCTGGGGGTAGTAAATTTCAATCCAATAGCGTTCGCTTATCCACGAAGTATCGCGCAGCAACCGGGCGTGTTGCGAGTATTCAAAGCGGTAAGGCAAGCTATCAGGCGAAAGCCGGTATTCGGTTGGAGGTAGTGCCAGCCGGTTATAGCCTTTTGGTTTAGGCTTATAATCTTGTGTGCAGCCAATCACTACCACTACGAGTAATAAAACACCCCATGTGTAGTTCATGGGGTGTGTTGTGTTGGTATTCATCATGAATTAAAACGGCAAATCGTCAGTTGCATTGTCGTTCGGTTTAAAATCATCGGTAGCGGATGGTTGTTGATAGGCCGGTGCCGGACTGCCCGAATTTGCGCCACCCTGGCGCGAACCCAGCAGCGTCATGTTATCGCCCACTACTTCGGTGGTATAGCGGGTAACACCTTCTTTTTCCCAACTGCGGGTGCGCAATTTGCCTTCAATATAAACCTGATCTCCTTTGTGCAAGTATTTGGCAGCAATATCGGCCAGCCCGCGCCACAGCACTACATTGTGCCATTCCGTTATTTCTTTGCGCTCGCCTGTGTTGCGGTCTTTGTACGTTTCGCTGGTGGCCATGGTAAAGTTGGCCACGGTAGCACCGTTTTCAAGGTTTCGTACTTCCGGGTCTTTGCCCAGTCTTCCTACTAAAATTACTTTGTTTACGCCTGACATATATTTATTGTTTGTTTTCAATTTGTTTGGTGCCATTGGCAGCGCAACTTCAGAACGGTTGTGCCGATGAAATTCAAAAGTAGGTATTATTTGGCCTTCTTTAAATAACCCACATCGTGCAGGTAGCGCAAAATTAAAACCGGCTTTGGCAATTTTTCAATTTGCTTGCCGGAGTAAAGTTTGTAGCCATTTTCTTTTAATGCACTAACCTGCGCAGCGTTTGCTTCTAACTCAATAAAGGTTACTGCCAGTTTTTGATGCGACAAGATATGCCGGTAGCCGGCACGCACACGTGTGTTGGCAAATTTCAATTTTAGTTTTTTCAAAACCTGTTGCACGGGAGTTGCTTTTTTTTCTTCTACCAGGTAGAAATCGTACAAGCCGCTCCAGATGTCGCCCGGCAATCGCTTACGCAAATACAAGTGGCTGCCGTTTCGCACTACCAGGTAATAGAAATGGCGTGTTTTTATTTTTACCCGGTTTGTTTTTACCGGCAACTGCGATTGTAAGTTTTGTTGGTTGGCAATACACAGGTGTGCCAGGGGGCAAGTAGCGCAAGCCGGATTAACAGGAGTGCATTGCAAAGCGCCAAACTCCATTACAGCCTGGTTATATTGTGCGGGCTGTGTCTTGCTGATAAGTTGGTTGGCTTTTTCGAAAAAAATTTTTTTCCCTTTTGTTGATGCGATGTCGTCTGTTAAACCAAATACCCGTGCCAGTACCCGAAACACATTGCCATCTACCACGGCCACGGGCTCGCTAAACGCAAACGAGGCAATGGCTGCGGCTGTGTAACTGCCTACACCCGGTAGCTGTAACAGGTTTTGATAGGTGGTGGGAAACGTGCCGTTGTGGGAGTTTACAATTTCTTTTGCGCAGGCGTGCAGGTTGCGGGCACGTGAGTAGTAGCCCAGGCCCTGCCATAGGCGCAGTACTTCATCGGGTGGGGCAGCGGCTAACTTTTTTACGGTAGGATAACGCTTTACAAATGCCTGGTAGTAGGGGAGGCCTTGTGCTACGCGTGTTTGCTGCAAAATTATTTCCGAAAGCCAGATTTTGTACGGGTCGGATGTGTGGCGCCAGGGTAAATCGCGTTGGTGCCGTTGGTACCACGCTAAAACCCGACTTGTAAAAGCAGAACCGCTCATTTAACAGCCTTGTAAAAACGCGAAAGTGCGGAAAACAATCGTCTCATTTGTAAGAGCATTGATTTTTTGTGATGGTGCCTGCTGTGGCGTTTGTGTGCGGAGATTTGCTGCGGTCAGATTTTAAAAAGGCGATTTCGTGGCGAATGTTTTGGCATCTGGTCGTAAAAGTTAGTTCCATGTGGGTGATAATCAATAATTTCATTTTGCTATTGCCGAAACTCGTTTAAATTTGCAGCCCTGATTTTTATCCAGTACCCGAAACACCATTTCTCATTATAAAACATTTTACAAGCCGTGACGAAAGCAGATGTAATCAATCAAATCGCTGAAAAAACCGGAATCGACAAAGCCGATGTATCGGCATCGGTAGAGGCATTCTTCAGTATTGTTAAGTCTAACATGGCATCGGGCCACAACATTTATGTGCGTGGGTTCGGTAGCTTTATCAATAAAAAGCGAAAGAAGAAGATAGCGCGTAATATCTCGCGTAACACAGCCATTGTAATTGACGAACATTACATACCTAGTTTTAAGCCGGCTAAAATTTTTATTAACAAGATAAAAAACAGCGAAAAAGTAAAACAGCTCGCTGAAACCAAATAGTAGCTGCAACGGTGTGAGGCAAATGGCCTGGTGAGCATGTTAAAAACCCGCATTATTTTAATTGCAGTTGCTGCGCTATTCGTGTGGCTTATTTTTCTTTTACCAAAATCGGTAGTAGAAAACGAGAGCCAGTTGAAGGAGGGCGTTCCGGAAACCACAACGGCAAGCCATGCCGGAGTTCCGGCCACGCTTTCGGCAACCATTAAAACCGTTCGGGCCCAGTTTCAATCGAATTCAGCGAATCAAAAAAATGCTATCTTTGCCGACTCTTTGCGAACCCTTTATACGCAGGCCGGTCAGTTTGATAGTGCTGCGTGGTTTGCAGGGCAGGCAGCAACGTTCTTTAACACAACCGAGAGTTTTTTGAAAGCCGGCAACAGCTATTACGAAGCCTATACGTTTGCCATGGAGCCGGCCAAGCAGGAGCAAATGGCTACCCAAACCCGAACCTGGCTCGGGAAAGTGATAGCAGTTGAGCCCAGCAACCTGGAAGCAAAAACCAAGATTGCGATGACGTACTTTACCTCTAACCCGCCACAAGGGGTAAGCTTGCTACGCGAAGTACTGGCCGAAGATCCAAAGAATGAGTTTGCACTCTATAACATGGGTATGCTGGCCATTCAATCTCGCCAGTTCGACCGGGCCATTGAGCGCCTGGAGGAGTTAAGAACCGTAAATCCCAATCACATTCAAGGTGCGCTGCTGTTGGGAATTGCCTACCAGAACAAAGGCTTAAAAGACAAAGCGCGCCAGCAATTTGAACTTGTAAAAAAACTAGATCCGGACCCGGCTGTGCAGGCTACTGCCGATTCGTATCTCAAAGATTTAAATAAATAATTGTTTAACCCGCTCTGATTTTTCAGGGCAAAAAACCCAAAAGCATTATGCCAAGTGGTAAAAAAAGAAAGAAACATAAAATGGCTACCCACAAGCGCAAAAAGCGCTTGAGAAAGAACAGACATAAGAAGAAGTAAAATCCTCACTCGTAGGCCCGCTCTTAACGGGCTTACGCCTAAATTTTTTAAGTTTTGAGTAATGAACTAATTATCAGTGCTACTCAGAACGGATGTCGCATCGCGCTTCTAAAGGATAAACAGCTTGTTGAATTTCACGAAGACAATGGAGGCAACAAGTTTGTGGTTGGTGATATTTACCTGGGTACCGTTAAAAAGGTAGTACAGGGTTTAAATGCAGCGTTTATTGATATCGGGTACGAAAAAGATGCGTTTCTGCATTACCTCGACCTGGGCCCGCAATTCAGTTCGCTCCAAAAATTCACCAAACTGGTAAAGAACAAAAAAATTACCGGAGGGCGGCTGGATAAATTTCAACTTGAGAAAGACATAGACAAGCATGGCAAAATTGGCCAGCAACTTTCCAAGAACCAGCTCATTCCGGTACAGGTTGTAAAAGAACCAATCTCTACCAAAGGCCCGCGACTTTCGTGCGAGTTATCTATTGCCGGACGCTACCTGGTATTGGTACCCTTTGGCAAAGGTGTAAATGTTTCCAAGCGCATTTCCAGCAGCGAAGAGCGCAAGCGCCTGCAGCGCCTTATTCAATCTATTAAGCCCGAAAATTTTGGGGTTATTATCCGCACCGTAGCCGAAGGCAAGGAAGTGGCGGAGTTGGATAAAGACCTGCGTGGCCTTGTAAAAACCTGGGAAGACGGGGCCGCGCGCCTTACCGATGGCAACCCCCGCGACAAAATGATCGGAGAGTTGAGCAAGACCTCATCAGTATTACGCGATGTGCTCAACGAAACGTTCGACAATGTGCATGTAGATGACAAAAAGATTTTTGACGAGGTACGAACCTACATTCGCAACATTGCTCCCGACAAGGAAAAAATTGTAAAACTCTTTTCCGGCAAGGCTAAAATTTTCGAGCACTACGGCATTGAAAAGCAGATAAAGTCGGCCTTTGGGCAAACAGTAAGTTTGCGTGGCGGTGGCTACCTGATAATTGAACACACCGAGGCGCTGCATGTAATTGACGTAAACAGCGGCAATAAATCCAACCGCGAAGAAAACCAGGAGACCACTGCGGTATCGGTAAACATAGAGGCTGCAAAAGAGGTGGCCCGCCAGTTGCGCCTGCGCGATATGGGCGGCATTATTGTGGTAGATTTTATAGACATGCGCAACGCAGACAACAAGCGCGTTATCTATAATGCCATGAAGGACGCGATGGAGGGCGATAAAGCCAAACACACCGTACTGCCCCTCTCTAAGTTTGGGTTAATGCAGATTACGCGCGAGCGGGTACGGCCTCAAATGAACATTGTTACCAAAGAAGTTTGCCCCACCTGCAATGGCACCGGAAGCATTGTAGCAAGTATTTTAATTACCGATCAGATAGAACAACACCTGGATCATCTGCTTATTAAACAAAACGAAAGCAATTTGGTGTTGGCCTTGCATCCGTTTTTATACGCCTACTACACCAAAGGCATTATTTCTAAACGAGTAAAACTCTTCTTTAAATACAAAAAATGGCTAACGTTGGTAAAAGACAGTTCGCTGGGAATTACCGAGTTTCATTTTTTGAATAAAGATGGCGAGGAGATCGAAATCGGAAATCAAACCACCACGGCTGAACCGGAAGCGTAGCTACTCCTTGGCAAGAGCTTTAATATCGCTGATCTCCAATAGCTGCTTAGGGTACCCGCGGGTAACAGCGTGTACCATGGCTCTTCCCACTTCGTTTAGCGTAAGCGACTGAGCGGGGAGCAAATGCGGAAACACCCAGATAAACGGCTTAAAGAACCATCGCACGTTTTTTTGTCCGGCCACGGGTTTCATAAAGCCTGGTCTAAAATTGAACTGACCCCGAAAAGGAAGCTTTAGCAGGTCTGCTTCCGTACGACCCTTTACGCGCTGCCACATCTGGCTCCCGTTGCTGTTGGTGTGCGCTCCACTTACATAGTTAAACACCATGGCGGGGTTAACCTGAGCCAGCAGGTTGGCAACCGCAAGGGTGGTGTCGTACGTTATGCGGGTGTATTCGGCTTCGTTTTTGCCAATCGAGCTTACGCCTGCACAAAAAAAGCACGCATCATACCCAACCAGTTGGGATTTCACTTTTTCGATTTCGAGAAAGTTGGGGACAAGTAGTTCTTTTAGCTTAGGATGTGTAAGGGCATAAGGCCTGCGGCTTAGCATTAAAACGCTGGCTACATTTTTATTTTGCAGGCACTCCAGCAATACGCCTTCACCCACCATACCGGTTACACCGGTTATTATTATATTCATTGGCTCATCAAAGTTGTTAACCAGAAAGACGGGTAAGCCGGCTTTTTAGTTTAATGCTTCCTACTTCTTCAAGAAGGCATCAACCTCCAGGTACTTTTCTTTTATTGTACTTAAAGCAAAGGCTGCAGCCGAGGCGGTAAATACGGAATAATCAAAAGCGCCTTTAATGCCGGTAGAAAACGTCATCGCAAGTGCGAACAACAATAATAGAATACCACTGAACCTCGCAATCAATTCGGTTTTAAAACCCAGCAACAAACAAATTGGAAAAATAACTTCGGCTGCGGTGGCTAGTATGGCAGCGGGCGACACCAACGCATTCGGTAACCACGGATTGATAACCTGGGTATAAGCCACAAAGTTTTCCCAATTGCCCCATACCGAAATTGCTGCTGGCCACCAACCCAAGCGGTCGGCCACAGCGGACAAAAAAGAGACCGAGAGCGCGAAGCGTAAAAAGAGTTTGATGTAGTGGCTGAGCATGAATAAGCTTTAGGTAGAGTTGCAAAGGTAGGAAAGAACTATTTGTGTTGAGATTGAAAATCTCTCTTATCTTTTGTTCGACATCACAGATTTCGAATAGCTAGCAGAATAGATGTGTGGTAAGCTTGGGTATGATGGAATTGACAAAGCAGGGGTTAATTAAGCCCGATATGTACAAAGGCCGACCAATGATGTGGAGCCAGCGCTGGGTTACTTTTTAGGAATGCTAATTTGGCGCCACGCAGGGATTCTGCAATGGATGCACTTTTGGCCATCCTTCTGTAAAATTCAGTCATAAACTTTTCAGTCGAATCATCATTCACTTTCCAAAGTGAAACAATTAAATTTTTGGTTCCGGAATATATAAATGCTCGGGTAAGTCCCATAATTCCTTCACCTATATTAATGTTCCCCAGTCCTGTTTCACATGCGCTTAAGCAGATAAGATGCGCATTGCTTCGCAAGGAAAAGATTTCGTCAAGATAAAGTATCCCATCATCATTTGAGTTACGACTAGGGGCAAATGCGATACCCGGATTATATTGATTGTTTAAATCGACAAACCCGTGCGTAGCGAGGTGTATTATTGTATATTCGGATAATTGCTCTGTTTTAAAACTTGTTTCATCTGCTGCTGCGCCAACATAAATTTTTGTAATGTTTTTATGACTTTTAAGAATTTGTGAAGCGTTAATAATTTCTTGTTGATTCTTCAGAAGCGGCAAAAAATTAAATTTTTCCATTGTTGGATTTAGGTCGTATTGGTTCCTTAGCGTGTAGCTTCCCTGTGGTGTATTAAATTCAGGTGCAAACGCGAGCAATGTAAGTTTGGTTTTTGCAGGCAGGGTATTCGCAGATTCTCTCACCAACAGGGTTGATGAATAACCGTAAGAAAATTGATATTTTGTTAGGTTGTACGTCCACTTATTTTTGGCCCGAGCACTCAATAACTCGAAGTTCACGAAGCTCAGTTGTTCGTTGGGCACAATAATCAATTGCTTAATTGCAGTTTTTTGCATTTGCAGACAACTATCAGGTTTTGCAAATACCATTGTTTGTAGCGCACTGGAACTTGTATAGAAGCCATTGCTTTCCTGAACAACAATACTGTTTTTAAGGGCTCTTACATGCCGGCCTATATCTACATTTTTTCCTACTTTTAAAAAGTAACTTCGTTGTGGTAAAATAAGAATGCAGTAATTATTTTGTTTCCCCTCAGTATATTCTATCCAGGCGCTGGCAGGATGCTTTACAAGGTATGTCTCACTAATTTCGGAGGGAGTAGCCAATTGCTGGTTAAATTTAAGTGCATGATAGGAGGGTAAATTCTTCTTAATAGAATCAATCAAATGATTGTACCGTGTGGTGTTTGTCTGGAGTTGAACAAGGTACTCTTTCAATAACTCTTGATTGGGCTCAACTTGTTTGGATAACTCTTGCGAGTATTGGAACTCCAACTGTGATGTGGATTTGGCGAGTCGCACCTCCTCTTTCAATATATCTTCGGTTACCCGTGCAAAAGATTTAACCCGATCCAGCTTCATGGAATTAAGAAGGTTTTGGTTTTTAGTTTGACCCGAAATCTGGAAAGCGCGGTCAATATAAATTGGATCTTTTGTTTGCTCATAAAGTAAATAATAGTAGTCGATTGAAAGTTGATAAAAAGCCCGTAATAGCCGGTTTAAATTCAATTTTTCTGCTTCTGTCTGCAATTCATTTCGTTGGGTTTGGATTACCGCCAGATTAGATTGTATTAATCCATGTGCTATCTCCAGTTGTTTTAAGGAAGACAAGCCTTCGTTGTACGATTTTAACTCTAACTGAATCAAATTGAAATTTGAAACGATCCATTCCATTTTGGAAGCATAGAAATCTTTGCCGGCAGCAGCGAGTAAATTATTTTTTTTAGCCAGAGCAAAGTAGTATCTGGCAGAATCTGATTGTGAATACGAATACGAATTTCCGATTTCGTTATACAAATAAATAATTTGCGGATGTGAGGATGGAAATATTGATGAATAGTATTTTATCAATAGGTTGAGATAGCTTCGGGCTACTTTGCCCGCATTTACAGTCTTTAAACAAGCTGCTTTATTTTGAATTACTCGGTAATAAAACCGGGAATCTTTATTCTTTTGACTTTCTTCTAGTTTGTTAAGAATAGCTAAGGCACTGGTTGTGTCTCCAACAAGCGCCTTCATGGTAGCTTTATTTAACTCCAACTCGTTTGCAATAGCTGACCATTCAGGCGGGTATGCACCAAGGAAATTTTCAATTTCAAGTTGCCACTTCTCCGCCTCATCAAACTGCATATTATTAATATAAACTGCAACCATGTTATTGGCTATTCTTAAATAGACTTCTGCATTATTAGCTTTGTGGGGCGCTATTATTTGTAAAGCATACCGGTAGTTGTTGAGCGCCAATTCATTTTCGTATTGACTTACCAAGGCTGCGCCATAGTTTTGAAAAATAAGCGCTTTACGGGCTGGATCAAGCGTAGATTTTTCTGCCCATTGGATTGCTTCACGGTGCCATTCCTTTGATTGTATGTAATTCTCATACGTGTCATAGAACTGGCCAAGATTTGCACAAGCAAGGGCCAATTCATCGGGATTGTTAAGTTTTGCCTTATTCAATTTAATGGCATTCTCATAGTTTTCTTTAGCCTGAGAATAGTTCCAGCCTTCATGATAAGCTGCGCCCAGATTATTGTAAAGCTTAATCAACATGTTACTTTTATCCAGCGGCAGATCGGTATAGATAGAAAGAGACTTGTTCAAGTAATAAAGGGCTGAGTCCACCACATTGTTGCGTAATTTATTGGTTCCAATCCAAAAGTATAATCGGGCAATCTTTACCTTGTAGGTTAAGGAATCCTTGCGATAAAACGAGAGTGCCCTTCGAAGGTGAGTTTCACTTGTGGCAAGCTGGTTTTGTTCTAGCAGGCAAAATCCCTTCCAGTAGTTAAATGTAGCACGGTCCATCCGGTCGGATGTTTTTTTCAGCAACTCTTCCGCATGCTTAAACCGAACTTGCGATTCTGCCAGAGCATTTCTCCGGTGAAAAGAAACCGCCTCAAGGATTTTGAATTTGATAAGTTGATTAGAATTGAGTTTAGGAACTGCTATTAGATTAAGTGTGGAGTCGAGTTTTTTATATTGTTCTTCTAAAAGTGCTACTTCGGCAAGAAACAAATGCCGGGTGTTGGCATTGTCAATTCGTTTAATGTAGAATAAGGCTGCAAGAGGGTCCTCCAGGTTCAGGCTGTTCTGTAGTTCTTCAGTTTGTGCTGAACAATACTGAAAATCTAAAAAAATCAATAGTAGTAAAAACCAGAAGCCAGTACGCATGGCTAAGTGGAAGTAACCGTGGTTGAGGTTGTGCTGGTGGCGGTGCCGCTTTCAACCCTTACCCGTGTTGTACTCGTTTTTCTTCGGGATTTTCTTTTTTTTATGTAGGGTGCAACTAGATCCGGACTTTCTACCTTGGTAAAGATTTGCGTGCGTTTGAAAATCAATAAGAAAATATCTTTTTGAACCACGCAGACCGAATCGAGGCCAGTCGTATTAATGTTGATAGTTTCGGAATTAATTATTTTAATAGGATTTGTGCCAGAGGAGCGGTATTCTAAAACAGCGACAAAAGTACCCGGGCTGGTTTTTGTTTCAATTATTAAATTACTACCCGTAAAATTTTTAAGCATCAATTCTTTGCCACCTACTTCTGCATCAAAATCAAAACTTTGCTGCCCATAGATCCAACTGCTCATTGCAACAAAAGATAATAATAAAGAATACTTCATGCTTAGGTAGAGGTAACGGTGGTTGATGTGGTGCTTGTGGTTACTCCGGAGCTAATAGTTGTACGAACAGGCATAACTCAATTATTATCTGGGTCTAAATCACACTGAGAAATTTCGCCTTTGGAAGAAACTTTCCAATGTGTTAAAAGAAACTGAAGGGCGTGCGAAGCTTCGGTTGGGTTGCTGATTTGTGTTAACACATTCTCGGAACCAACATGTATTCGCAACAGTTCGGGATAAGAATCTTGATTCCGATATATGATAATCCAGTATTGGCATCCGGTATCTTCACCATAGAGTGAAGAGGATAGATTTTTTTGTTCACCGGGATCAACAGAAAAGTGGAGTGCTTTTGTGCTATCCATTGCCCGGTTAAGGTAGGGCCCAAAATTAGCTGCTAACATAAAATACGTTTAAGGAATGGGATGCCTGTACCCAATCACCAATTAAATCTAAACAATATCAATTTAAATCTCAAATGGAGTTTTTCCTGTGTCAATCCCCCCCCCCCGAACCCCCTGCTGCAACGAGGCTAAACGTATCCGGTCGTTTGGGAATAAGCTCCTGCCCTACAACCTGTAAACCCGGTTTCGACAAATAGCCCTCATGTTGACCGGTTGGTACAACTTCTGCGTGCTGTCTCGTTCAGAAATAGGTTTACACGAATTAACGTGTAAACAAAATGAGAAAGACAGAAAAAAACCATTCAAGAACAAGAGGCTATCATAGCAGAATATTTGTTAGGTGGTACCACCTATCGTAAATTGGGGGCCAAGCATGGAGTGGACTTCAGAGCCATCCACCATTGGGTAACAAGATTTCAAGGAAAACCAATGAATAGATTATGAAAACGAAAGAATACTTTAAAGAATTAAGTCTTACAATTTTAGGAGTATTTATAGCTCTAGTAATCGACAACTATAGAGAGGATGTGAGGGACGATAGAGTTGTAAAATCCTATCTTGGAATTATTAAAGAGGATTTGAGTATTGATATTCAAAACTTAACAGAACAACTGAAAGGGGATTCTTCTTATGTAAAGAAGCTTGGTATACTAAGTGATGTGCTGACAACCAATAGAGATTTACCTCAAATGAAATTTGGTCTTTCTATGTGGACAAGTCAAAATTTAACCCCGTACCGAAAGTTAAGCGAATGGGATAGCCTAGATTATTACAGTATTCAACTCTATGAAAACAGCCAATATAAAACGAGAAAAATCGGCTTTTCTACAATCATCAACTCTGGGCTTGGCCACAAAATAGATTTATACCTGTTGAAGAAAATTACTATTTACTACACCACTGACTCAGACGAGTTAGATTATGTAACTGAAGTTGACGATAACTGTCATTGGCTTGGTATTGAATATGCCAATAAGTACCAGGGTTCGTTTAAAAATGTTATCATGAAGGATGACTTTAACGCAACCCAACTTAGAAACGAGGTGAGTGGTAGGTACAACACTACTTTAACAGAAATGCATGTAAAAATAGCAATGCTAGATAGGGCAAGAGAATTACTAAAAGATATTGAACAATATTAAACGGACGAGTAAAGAATTGAAACAAAGAGAAATGGAGCTTGCACTCAACCCCTTCCAACAAAATACATTATACAATGTAGGGGTTCGAGGTTATTTGTAGCTTTATTTTTCAAACAACGTTTTGTCACGGTTGACAGTGACATGTAGGTCGCGCTAAACCTTTAAACTTGCATTACCAAAATATCACTACAGACCACACTCATTATCATAATTTTCTTTTTTGGTTCTTTTTTCTTTGTCCTTCTCTTCATCAGTTGTGTTATGACTGGCTTTAGGTTTCAGTATTTGAGTAAGCTAAAGCAAATATCCCCATGAGTACAAAGATTAATGGTTTAAAAAAATTCTCATCTCAATACCCATTAGGGTAAGTAGGTTAATTCAATGGTACAAGAAATTTTACCAAGTGGTTAACTCTAAACCTATACTTCCGCCTACACATCACAAATCCCAACTCCCTGCTTCAACGAGGCTAACTTATCCGGTCGTTTGGGAATAAACTCCTGCCCTACAAAACCTGTAAACCCGGTTTCGACAATGGCCTTCATAATGGCGGGGTAGTACAACTCTTGTGTGTCGTCTATTTCGTTGCGGCCTGGCACGCCCCCGGTGTGGTAATGGCCAATGTAGTTGTGGTGCTTGCGGATGGTGGCAATTACATCGCCCTCCATTATCTGCATGTGGTAAATGTCGTACAGTAGTTTAAAATTTGGCGAGCCTAGTTTCTCGGCCAGCTTTACACCCCACGCAGTATGGTCGCACTGGTAATCTTTATGATCTACTTTGCTGTTCAGCAATTCCATTTGCACTAATATGTTGTGCTTCTCGGCAACTTTCAGTACCGGAGCCAACCCTTTTGCGCAGTTTTCAATTCCTTGTTCAGCGCTTAGTCCGTTGGCATTACCACTAAAGCAGATTACACTTTTTAATCCGGCAGCGGCTGCTTTGGGAATATTGGTGGAATAATCTTTTAACAATTTTTCGTGCAGGGTAGGATCGTTGAAGCCTTTATTCAAGCCAACATCGGTAGCGTAGGCCATAGCGCAAGTTAACCCATGCTTTTGTACTACGGCCCATTGGTCGGGCCCCAATAATTCAATCGACTTCAACCCTATTTCTTTGGCGGCTTTGGCCAGGTCATCGAGGGGTATCGCGTTGTAACACCATTGACATACGGAGTGATTGATTTTGTTGTTGAGGGCTTCGGGAAGTTTGTTCATGGCTTTTACCATTTCAGGTAAGGCTACCACACCGGCTGCCGTGGCGGCAATTGATTTAAGGGCTTGTTTACGATTCATACTGGCGAGTTTTTTTATTCTGGAAACCCAAGATACGAGATTAATTTATTTAATGACATCTGGTTTCTGGCTTCTCGTTGCTGGTCTCTGGTGGTTAGCTCTAAGCTATTAATTATTTCCAACTAACCAGCGGCTAACAGCAAGCAACCAGCAACGGTATTAAGTTATTTCTCATTTCTATACACCACGCCATCCTTCATCACAAACTTTACGGCTCGCAGGTCTGAAATGTTTTTGGAGGGATCTCCGGTAACAATAACAAGATCGGCCTTTAAACCTGCCTTGATAAAGCCCACCTGGTTTTCAAGGTGAAAGGCCCGCGCGTTTACACTGGTAGCGGCTTTCAATACGTCAAATGGTTTCATTCCATACTCCACCATCAATTCCATTTCCAACACATTGTTTCCGTGCGGAAACACCCCCACATCGCCACCCATACCAATGGCCACACCACTGGCTAAGGCTTCTTTAAAACTTTTCTTTTTGTTGGTAACGTTGGCGGGCTCCGGACTTACGCCTTTTTTCCAACCACGATATTGCGAGATCATATCTACGGCAGCAAGCGTTGGAATAAACGTAACATTATGTTCTTTCATCAGCTTGCCAATTTCAAGATCAATAAAGTCGCCATGCTCAATCGTTTCGGCACCGGCCAACACGGCTCGTTTAATGGCTTCTTTCGATTTGGCATGACACACCAACACGCGACCGCTGCTGCGCGTTACTTCATTAATCAACTTTAATTCGTCTAGCGTAAAAGAAGGTTGATCTTCGCCATGCAGGCCCCAGCGGTAGTCGGCATACACTTTAATAAAGTCAGCACCTTTGCCAATCTGATCGCGCACTACACGAATCAAATCATTGCCATCGGCTGCTTCCGCACCCAGCATAATCTGTTGATCGTGATCATAATTTTTTGGTCCGTACGAACCGGTGGAAACAATCGCTCTTCCTGCAACCAATAAACGCGGCCCGGGAATAACACCTTCGTTGATGGCGCGTTTTAATCCAACATCGGAATAACCGGCACCCTCAGTTCCTAAATCGCGCGCGGTGGTAAAGCCGGCCAGTAAAGTATTCTTTGCATGCACGGTAGCACGCGCGGTGCGATAGGCATCCGTTTCTTTCAATACTTGCGTATCCCAATCGGTAATGTTGTAAGGATATAGAAACAAATGCGAGTGCCCTTCAATTAATCCGGGTGTTAGGGTGGAGTTGGGGAAATTTATTTTGATGGACTTCGCGGGTTCTTTCACAGAACTTTTGGGTCCTGCAGCTACGATCTTATCGCCTTCTACAATTACGGCCCATCCTTCGTGCAGGTTTTCGCCATCAAATACGCGGTCGGCTGTGAGGTAATAGGATTGTTGGCTGTAAGAGGTTGCGAAAGCCAGAATAAAACCAACAAGAAATAATTGTTTCATGGTTGAGTAGCGACATTGAATCGAAAGACTCAATGTACCAAGTTTCACAAAGAATAAAAAAACCTTCCGATTAGGGAAGGTCTTCAAGTATAACACATGAATACTTAAATCGCCTTCAAAGCCGAATCATAGTCGGGCTCCTCACCAATTTGCGGAACGAGTTGGGTGTATTTTATTTTTCCGGCCGGGTCAATCACCACCACAGCGCGTGCAAACAAACCGGCAAAGCTGCTGTCTTGTAATTCAACGCCATACGCTTTTCCAAATCCGCGCCCACGGAAATCAGAAACCAAATGCACCTTGTCAATTCCGCCCGCACCGCAAAAACGTTTTTGGGCAAAAGGCAAATCTTTCGACACACAAAAGATTACCGTATTATCTACCGATGCAGCTAACTTATTAAACTCGTGCACCGAAGCTGCGCACACATTGGTATCTACGCTCGGAAAAATATTCAATACAATGTTTTTGCCGTGGTAGTCGGCAAGCTTTACATCTTTCATATCGGCTGATGTAAAAATAAAATCGGGAGCTGTTGACCCGACAGCGGGTAAATTACCTACTGTGTTTGCATCGGCAGGACCAAGTTTGGTTAAGGCCATAGTATTAATTGGTTAAATGGATATTCTCTACAACAGAAGGTGGGTAAAAAAGTTAGCGCAGGCGATCAGAGTCTCGTACTAACTTTTCGTCTTTGCGGATAAACCGGATTGCTACCCAGTTGCAGGCAACGCCTACAAACATGGCCCAGATGGTATAGCCAAGGCTGGTAGCTCCGTATTTTTCCGATACCTGGCTAAAGAAATAGACAGCCGACCCCAGGGCTCCGGCAAGGATAAGTGAATTGAGTGTGCCCAGTTTTATCTGGGTCATCCGGTTATCGAAGCGCCTTATTTCCATAAGGGCAATGGTAGCTGCGGCCACCATTAAGATAGCGGTAAGCGAGTACGGAAAGTAAGAAGTAGTGCGCTGTCCGTTTTCGATTATAGTAAAGTGCAGGGCATATAGTTGCACTTCTTTGGTGTCATCCACCAACTTCCAGATGGGTAAAAACAAACTTACCAACATACTCACCACCACCAATACCAGAAACACAGTTTGAATTCTTTGCCACATAAAAGGGTTACATTAACTTGCCCGCAAAACTACGTAATAACACCCAACCACACCCAACAAATTTCCATGTCTGCCGCTTACATTTTGGATATTGTGCGCACACCCATTGGCAAGTACGGTGGTTCGCTCGCTGCGGTTCGCCCCGATGATTTGGCTGCGACTGCAATAAAAACCCTGATCGACCGAAATTCAGGTCTGGAGGTTACTCAAATTGAAGATGTGGTTTTTGGGGCCGCCAATCAGGCTGGTGAAGATAATCGCAATGTGGCGCGCATGGCCTTGTTGTTGGCTGGCTTGCCAAAAGAGATTGGCGGAGTAACGGTTAATCGCTTGTGTGCTTCGGGGCTACAAGCCATTATGGATGCAGCGCGGGCAATTGCCTATGGTGATGGCAAGTGTTACATAGCCGGGGGCGTAGAAAGTATGAGCCGCGCACCGTGGGTAATGGGTAAAGCCGAAGAACCATTTTCGCGCAAAGCCGAAATTTTTGATACTACCATTGGCTGGCGGTTTATTAATTCCAGGCTTTCAAAGGTGTACCATCCCTACTCGATGGGCGAAACAGCCGAAAACGTGGCTGACAAATGGAAGATTAGCCGCGAAGCACAAGATGCGTTTGCATTGGCTTCGCAACAGAAATATTTTGATGCGCATAAAGCCAATCGCTTCAAAGAAGAATTGGTTCCTGTAATGGTTGCAAAGGGTAAGGAATGGGTAGCCTTTACACGAGATGAATATCCCCGCGAAACATCGCTTGAAAAACTCGCTCAACTTAAACCTGCTTTTCGCGAAGGCGGAAGTGTAACAGCCGGAAATTCATCGGGCATAAATGATGGAGCAGCCGCAGCACTGGTAGTGAGCGAGGCGTATCTAAAAGAAATTAACAAAAAGCCATTAGCCCGGGTTGTGGCTATGGCTGTTGCCGGAGTAGATCCTGCCTATATGGGTGTTGGTCCGGTGCCTGCAGTAAAGAAGGCCCTGCAGCGAGCCGGGCTCAAAATTTCTGATGTGGGTTTGTTCGAGTTGAACGAAGCCTTTGCAGCACAATCGCTGGCCTGCCTGCAAGACCTGGAAATTAATCCCGCGTTGGTAAATGTAAATGGTGGAGCAATTGCACTAGGCCATCCGCTGGGGTGCAGTGGCGTTCGAATTAGTGCTACTCTGCTACATGAAATGCAAAAACGCAACGTAAAGTACGGAGTAGCTACCATGTGTATTGGTGTGGGGCAGGGAGCAGCAGTAGTGTATGAATTGACTTGAATCAAATGAATTTTCAATTTTCAGGTTACTGCCTGCTATTTTAACATGCGCTACTTCTTCGAAATATCTTACAATGGTACGCCCTACCACGGCTGGCAAAACCAGCCCAATGCACTAAGTGTGCAGCAGGTGGTAGAGGATTGTTTTACCAAAGTGTTTCGTACGAAAATTGAAATAACCGGCAGCGGCCGCACCGACACGGGTGTGCATTGTGTAAGTCAATACTTTCATGCCGATGTGGATGCAACACTGAACGAAAAGGAGTGGATCCCCAAACTCAATTCAATTCTACCCCGGTTTATCGCCATTCGTTCAATCTTGCCGGTAAAGCCCGATGCCAGTGCGCGCTACGATGCAAAAGAGCGCACGTACACCTATCACATTACGCGTGTTAAAAATCCAATTTTGGTAGGGCGAGCATATTATTTTTTCAGGCCGTTAGATAAAGTGGCCATGGAAAAAGCTACTAACCTTTTGCTGGGCGAGCACGACTTTCAATGTTTTAGCAAGACAAACACCGATGTAAATCATTTTATTTGCACCATTAAATCGGCCCGGTGGAATCAAAAAGGCGACATGCTTGTTTTTACAATTACTGCAAACCGGTTTTTGCGGGGTATGGTTCGCTCTATTGTGGGCACGTTGTTAAATGTAGGATCGGGCAAAACAACGTTGAAACAATTTCAGGAGATTTTAAAAAGTAAAGACCGTAAACAGGCAGGCATGAATGTGCCGGCCGATGCGTTGTATTTGATCAATGTGAAGTATCCCAGGAAAATTTTTTATAAAACTTCTTAACCCTTCGTTTTAAAAGGGCCGCGGTAAAATCATGGAAAAGGAAAAAGTAAGCAGTGGAAATATTATCGATTGGAAAGTAGTAAAGCGAATCCTCGCTTTTGTTAAACCGTACCGGGGTGGTTTCTACCTGCTCATTTTTTTAACTGTGTTGCTCGGGTTACTTACCCCGCTTCGGCCCCTGCTTATACAATATACATTAGATGAAGACGTGGCCCGGGGCAACTACTGGGGCATGGTTAATGTAATGATTTTTGTTCTGGTGCTGTTGGCTGTGCAATCGGGTGTACAGTATGTACATACCTACTTATCGGGCCGCATTGGGCAATATGTTATTCGCGATATTCGCGTGCAGCTATACCAGCACATTGTAAAATTGAGGCTGAAGTTTTTTGATAAAACTCCCATTGGCAGGTTAGTAACACGTACTATTTCGGATGTGGAAACACTGGCCGATGTATTTAGCGAAGGGCTGGCCGCGATGGCCGGAGACTTATTGCAAATAATTTTCATTCTCGGGTTTATGTTTTTTACAGACTGGCGCATGGCCCTGGTAAGCTTATCCACCATTCCGCTCATGCTCTTATCCACGTATGTGTTTAAAGAAAAAATCAAAGTAGCCTTTAACGATGTGCGCAACGCAGTATCGAACCTTAATTCGTTTGTGCAGGAACACCTCACAGGCATGAGTGTGGTGCAAATGTTTGGCAGCGAGAAAAAGGAATACGAAAAGTTTAAAGAAATAAACAAAGAGCACCGCGATGCCAACCTGCGTTCGGTTTTATACTACTCCGTTTATTATCCGGTTGCAGAAATTATTGCGGCCATGGGCATTGGGCTACTGGTGTGGTACGGTGCAAAAGGGGTTATTCATTTCGAGCAAACCGGTATAACGGTGGGCACCCTAACGGCCTTCATCATGTACATACAAATGTTCTTCAGGCCCATTCGCATGATAGCCGACCGCTACAACACCCTGCAAATGGGGGTGGTAAGTTCTTCGCGCATCATTACGTTGTTAGATGATACTACCGATGTGGTAAAGAACGGAACGCACAACCCTGCGCATGTTAACGGGCAAGTAGATTTTAACAACGTGTGGTTTGCCTACAACGACACCGATTATGTATTGAAAGAGATCTCGTTGCAAATGAAACCCGGAGAAACCGTGGCGTTGGTAGGGGCAACCGGGGCCGGTAAGTCATCTATCATTAACCTGCTCAACCGGTTCTACGAAATAAACCGGGGCGAAATACTGGTCGATCAGGTTAACATTGCAGATTTTGATCTGGCCGCTTTGCGCAAGCACATTGGGGTAGTATTGCAAGACGTGTTCTTGTTCAGCGATACGATTCGTAACAACATTACCCTGGGCAATGCCGATGTTACCGATGCGATGATCTGGCATGCAGCCGATTTGGTGGGAGCCCGTAAATTTATCGAGCGCCTGCCTGGTGGGTTAGACTATAATGTTATGGAGCGGGGTGCAACACTCTCGGTGGGGCAGCGCCAGCTCTTATCATTTATTCGGGCTATGGTGTACGATCCTAAAATTCTGGTGCTGGACGAGGCCACTTCATCGGTAGATACCGAGACGGAAGCAATGATTCAGGAAGCCATCGCAAAAATGATGACCGGCCGTACAGCCATCGTAATTGCGCACCGGCTATCCACCATTCAAAAAGCCAATAAAATAATCGTTTTAGAGAAGGGTGAAATAAAGGAGCGCGGTTCGCACGAAACCCTGTTGGCTGCCAACGGGCTATATGCCCAACTGCACAAAATGCAATACAAAGAAGTGGTTTAGCATTTAACTGCTTAATCTACCACTTGTCTTTTGGTGTGCCCAAAAGAGTTATATTTGCTTTAATGCGTTTTCTAAAACCCAGCATTTTTCTGTTTTTAAGCCTCGTTGCAGGCCTTTCGATTGCTACTGCCCAGGTAAAAAAGAGCATTAAGAGTGGCACCTTTCGCCAACCCAATGTTAGCCGAAGCAAAGCAAAAATAATGTGCCCCATTTTTGAAACCAGCCAATATCCTTACCAGGGCATTGGATTTAAAATGGGCGATCCGTTTGCGCTTACCTATAAATTTTACCCTAACAAGAAATGGGCTTTTGCAGCCGATGGGGGCAAGGCGGCCAGCGGGCTTTATAACCGCTACTACCGCAGTGCCTTTACTACCTACCTGCCCGACTCGCTCAACCAAAGCGAACGCATTACCTACCTGGCACATAAGGCAAACAGTGATTGGTTTTTGGAAGCAAAATTTTTATACCAGTGGGATGCGCAGGCAATTTCAAAAGGCCTGCAATTATATGCTGGCCTCGGCTGGCAATGGCGCAGCACCAAACTTACCTACGATTATTTATACGAAGACAGCGGGCCCGCGCAAGAGAGCAAGCTGAATAAATTTTCGCGTAGTCGTTTTACGTATGGCCCCGTAGCCGTGCTGGGCTTTGAATACTCTTACTTCACATTACCTGTTTCTGCATTCATCGAAATAGAGTGGTTTACCGATGTACTACTCGATCCTGGCTATCAGCGCTTTCAGGGTGGCGTAGGTTTGCGCTACGTGTTTTAAACGAGAAAATTATAAGTCCCCTTTTCTTCAGGTACAACATTTGATGTTGTAAGCCGTTGGATTTCGGCAGGCATTTGCTGCCGTAACTAATTCAAGAGTTATGAAATGGCCAGGTAGTCGCTACACCAAAAGGGCATGATTATCCTGGCCGTTCCGTGCGACCTTAACACAAAAATTATTAGCAGATGAAAAGCAAACCTATTTTAAGTAGTCTCTCTTTCCTCATGGTGTTGACATTTTCTACAACGGCACAGCAACAAAGTGTGGGTCTGCGCCTGGGCGACCCCGTGGGCATTACTTATAAAAAATACTATAATCGATCGCATGCCGTAGAATTAGGAATCGGTACTGCCCCCGCACACTGGAGCAGCAACTATTACCTTAACTCGTTTAACGAATACGCCCGCTACAATAATTACCGCTACCGAAACCACACGGTGCAGAGCACTTTGTACCTGCAGGGCCGGTATGTGTGGCATTATCGGATTCCAGCCGAAAACCTGGATGGAACGCTTGAATGGTATGGGGGCGCAGGCGCATTATTTAAAGCGGCTAAAGTTCAATACCGGTTTCAAAACCGCGAAGCTCCCTTTGCAGCGGGCACCGATGTAATAACAGATTTTGATTTGGGAGCCGAAGGCATTGCCGGACTTGAATATACGTTTCCGGATGTGCCCATAACCATTTTTGGAGAAGCGAGCTTGTTTCTTGAATTGGCCGACAGACCCTTTACCATGCGCGTCCTGGGCGGGTTGGGTGTTCGGTATAATTTCAGAAGAAGGTAGGCCTTAGTCCGCCACCTGGTCGGCCAGCATTTGTTTTTCGTACAACTCGCGGTAAGCACCCGGCTGGCGCATCAATGCTTCATGCGTGCCGCTTTCAATCACCACGCCATCGTCTAACACCAAAATCTTGTTGGCCAACTTAGCCGATGATACCCGGTGCGAAATGATGAGCGTAGTGCGGCCCTGCATGATTTTCTTCATGCTGTTCAAAATGGTGTTTTCTGTTTTGGTATCTACAGCCGAAAGCGCATCGTCTAAAATTAAGATTTTGGGTTGGCGCACTACAGCCCGCGCAATGGACACGCGTTGCTTTTGCCCTCCCGAAAGGGTAATGCCGCGCTCGCCCACGCGCGTAGCAAAGCCTTGCGGAAAGGCAATGATATTTTGATAAACATCGGCATCTTTGGCAGCGGTAATAATTTTTTCTTCTGTGGGTTGGTCCAATCCAAACCCGATGTTGTTATAAATAGTGTCGCTAAAGAGAAACACATCTTGGGGCACTACACCAATCTGGCTGCGCAAGCTATTTAAATCGTAATCGGCAATGGGGGTGTCGTCAATTTGTACAACCCCTTCGGTAACATCAAACAACCGGCTTACCAGATTGGCAACGGTAGTTTTTCCCGAGCCGGTAGTGCCTATAAGAGCCAACGACTCACCAGGGTTAATGGTAAACGAAATATTTTTTAAGGCCTTTATGCCGGTGTCAGGGTAAACAAACGTAACGTTGTTAAACTCAACTTTGCCGGCCAGTTCATGCGTTAACCCTTTAACAGAAACTATATCGGTGCGGGTTTGCAAAAACTCATTAATTCGCTTTTGCGAGGCTTCGGCTCTTTTTACCAGGCTGCTCGTCCAGCCCAGCGAAGTTACCGGCCAGGTAAGTAAGTTTACATAAATGATAAATTCGGCAATGTGACCAAACGAAAGGGTGCCGTTAATTACTTCCACACTACCGGCATACACGGTAAGCACAGTGCTTAACCCTACCAGGCCCATAATAAGCGGAAAGAACAGGGCCTGCATGCGGGTAAGTTTCAACGATTGATTTTTATAGACCTCGCTCTCCATTCCAAATTTGTGAACGGAATTTTCTTCGCGGGTAAATGACTTTAACACCCGGATGCCCGAGAATGCTTCTTGCACAAAAGTGCTTAGCCGCGATTGGCTTTTCTGAATTTGCTCGGCCCTGAGCTCAATTATATTATTTACATAAAAAATACTGATGGACAGAAGTGGCAACGGGAGCAACGCATACCAGGTTAACTTGGGACTAATGGCAAACATCATGGGGATGAGCATGACAAACAACGTTATCAATTGCAAGCCGTACATAATGGATGGCCCCAGGTACATGCGCACGCGGCCCACATCTTCACTAATGCGGTTCATTAAATCGCCCGTGCTGTTTTTACGATAAAAACTTAGAGGCAATGTTTGGTAGTGCGCAAAAATTTCATTTTTTAAATCGTACTCAACCAGCCGGCTCATTACAATCAGGGTTTGACGCACAAAGTAGAGAAACAGGCCCCGCAGCAAGGCCATAATCAAAATGAGCACGGCATACAGCAAGATGCCTTGCGCAAACACGGCAAAGTAATTTTCCTGTAAAGCCGATTTTTCAAAAGCATTGTAAACCCGGATGTTGTCCACCACCAGGTTAATGGAGTAGCGCACCATTTGTGCCGGCAAAATCTGAAACACGTTGCTGATGATAACAAACACCAACCCCAGAATCAGATGCCATTTATATTTGAAAAGATATTTGTTTAAGTAGCGGAGTGCCTTCATCTGTCAGGTAAATGCAAACATTATCCAAAACGGGTTGTTTACCGGTTCGGTTCGCATGTTAATGCGGCAAAAGTAGGTAAACTTTGGTTTCCCTGTTTACCAGCCGTTGTGTACTTTTGCAACCTGTAAAACGTTCTTTTGTCATGCTTAACAGACGTACGCTCCGCATTAAAATTATGCAAAGCCTTTTTGCCTTTGAACAATGCAAAGAAGCCAACCACTTGCTGGCCCTCGATCTAATCGAAGAACGTTTTCAGCCCGACCTCAATTCGATGCAACCACAGGATAAAGACCTGCTGCGCCAACAAAAAAAAATTGCCACAAAGCTTTTTGAGAAGAAGTTTAAAACAAAAGAAACCACCGAAAGCCCGGACGCCCGGATAAACGAAGCCGTAGAAGCAGCCCAGCAACTTTTTGATAAGCAGGTAAAAAAAGACCAGGCCTACCTTTCAAAAAATATTTTGGTAGAGATTGAAAAGCTTACCGACCTGTATTATCAGGTACTTACCTTATTGCCAGAGTTCGCCACGCTGGCCGCAGCCGAAAAAAAAATAGACCACTCCCGTTTTAGCAAGCAACCGTTGGTACAGGCGCTTGCCACCCATGCCGAATTAGCAGCCGCTGTTTTAAAGTCGGGAAGTTTGTGGGCCCGGCACAAGGACACCGTGCGCAGTTGGTTCAAAGAAGTAATTCGCGAAGACGAAACATACCAGGAATACCTGGTAGCAAAAAACCCAACTGTAGATGATCAAAAGGCATTGTGCAAACACCTGGTGCGCAAACGCATTTTGGGGGCGGGCGTAATCAACGATTTTTTTGAAGCCGAAGACATTCGGTGGGCTGAAGACCGTGAGATTGTGAAGAGCCTTGTTGATAAAACCATCAAATCGTTTGATGGAACCACGGTAGTACTGCAAAAGCTTTCGCTGGATTGGGAAGACGATAAACTGTTTGTGAATAAACTGTTTACCAGCGCCATAGAGTTAGACGAAAGCTACCGGCAACTGATAGCACAAAACACCCGCAATTGGGAGGTAGAGCGCCTGCCGCTAACAGACCGGGTAATTCTTGAAATGGCCCTTGCCGAAATGTTAAGTTTCCCGAACATTCCCGTAAAGGTTACCATTAACGAATACATTGAGCTTACTAAAGAATACAGCACACCCAAAAGCCGGCAGTTTATAAATGGCATTTTAGACGTAATTTCAAAAACAATGAAAGAATCGGGTGCGATAAAGAAAAGCGGCCGCGGGTTGATTGATAACAAGTAGTCGTTGAAAAACGAACGGTAAATTTTATCTTTACAGTCCCTAAAACAATAACTATGGGCAAAAAAGGAAGTAATGCATTAATGGCATTTTTAGCCGGGGCGGCAGCAGGGGCAATTTTGGGCATTTTGTATGCTCCCGATAAGGGATCTAACACCAGAGAAAAACTTTCATTTCAGTTAGATAAGTACAAGAAAATGCTGGAAGAGCTTTTGGCAGATATTGTTTCGGGCAAAGAAACACCCCTTACTACCGAGGCAAAATCGCAGGGCCAGAAGGTGGTAAGCGAAGCCAAAGACAAAGCACAACGCTTGCTGGAAGATGTGGACGATTTGCTTGAACAATTGCGGGGCAAGAACAGTTAACAAAATGTTAATCTGCCCGTAAAACAACCCAACGCATACAGAAGCATTTAATTTTGAACCTGAAAAGAGAAACCTAACGAAAGAACTATGAAAATAACATGGAGAGTACTAACAGCGCTTACCTTGGTGGTGGTGCTGATGAGTTGCAACGATAAGGCTGCCGAGAAAAAGATTGCCGAGTTGGAAAGTCGCCTCGCACAGATAGAAGGCAATAAAGGCAACGCCTCGCCAACAATTACACCCAGCGAAACTCAGGCTGTGCAAGAAGAAAAACCCGAAGGGCCGCTGCCGGTAGCACAGTTTGAAAAAATTGAACATGATTTTGGCACTATTAACGAAGGCCAGAAAGTTACTTACGTGTATAAAGTTAAAAACACGGGCGAAGCTCCGCTGATTATTCAAAGCGCACAGCCTTCTTGTGGTTGCACCGTGCCTACATGGTCGCAAGAACCAATTCCGGTTGGAGGCACTGGCCAAATTACGGCCGAGTTTGATAGCAGCGGCAAGCCGGGTATCAACAACAAAACCATTACCGTTACAGCCAACACCTGGCCTAAAGTAACTACCCTGCGCTTTAAAGCGATGGTTACCCCTAAGCCCGATGGCGCCAACGGCCCGGTTAAATAAGGTAACTTATACGTAATACGAATTGCATCCCAGGCCAATGGTTTGGGATGTTTCTTTTAATGGGTAACTTAGCGGCCCAAATTTTATATTATGATTTACTCGATTCTTTTGCAGACACAAACACCCTCTGGCAGCGCAATTGGCCCACAGCTTTTGTTCATGGTAGCCATTATTGCGGTATTCTATTTTTTTATGATTCGCCCGCAGCAGAAAAAAGCGAAAGACCAAAAGAAGTTTACCGAAGAAATTAAGAAGGGCGACTATGTAGTTACCATTGGTGGATTGCATGGCCGGATAGCCGAAATAGAAGACGATACTTTTATCATAGAAGTAGAGCGCGGTGCCCGGCTTAAATACTCCAAGTCTTCCATTTCTATGGAATCAACAAAGACGGCCGCGGGCAAGAAGCAAGCCTAAGCTGTTCTTTTAATTATCTAATCCGGGTGTATGAATGCGGTAAAGCTTTTAATAAACCTATTTCGATTTAACCGGACAAACTGGAAGGCGGTATCGCTGTGTTTTCTGGCAGCAGCCGTCTTCTGGCTTTTTAATGCGTTCAATAAGAACTACGCAACCGAAATCCGGTTTCCGCTCCACATAGAGTACAACCAAAGCAGATTTGTTCCCATTGCCACTTTGCCTACAGAGCTAAAGTTGAATGTAAGCGGCAATGGGTGGGATTTATTTCGAAAATCGCTGGGCTTGCGGTTGCCCGAGCTAACCATTAACCTGGAGCGGCCACTGGAAGTAAAACGGATTGCCGGCACTGCATTGCCGCCCTTGTTGGCGGCTCAGCTAAATGGCCTTACCATTAATCATGTAGTTACCGATACGTTGCGCCTGCTCTTTGATGAGCAGGACGTGCACACGTTTGGCCTGAAAGCAGACCTGAGCGAGGTTTGGTTCCGCGATGGGTTTGGCATCACAAGCCCGGTTACGTTTACACCCGACTCGGTTAAAATTGAAGGAGCCCGCAGCGTGCTGCATCGCATGCCCGAAAAAATTCTGATTAAACTACCGCGACTCATGTTAGATGAGAGCTACAACCATTCGGTAGAAATTGTAGTGGATGACGCAGTAACCACCCGCATAGATCCACCCCGGGTGCAGGTTCAATTTGAAGTGGGGTTACTAGAAACTGTTGGCCTTCGGTTGCCAATCGAAATTTTGAATAAACCAGAACGCGTAAAATCGCTAAAGGCAGACAGCGCTACGGTTTGGGTACGGTTGCCGGCAGCGCAGCAGGCCCGGCTGCAGCAGCAACTCAGGCAACTTCGGGTGCAAGTAGATTTAAAAGCGAAACCGGCAGGTGCCCATCGCCTGCTGCCAAAAATATCACCCCTGCCCTCAGGGGTTGAGCTGATAAGAATAGATTCGGTAGAAGTAAAATTTTAACTTCTATTATGAAACCCCTGCAAGTTGGTATTACCGGTGGCATTGGTTCTGGCAAAAGCCTGGTATGTAAAATCTTTAACGCATTGGGTGTGCCCAGTTACGATGCAGACAGCCGAGCGAAAAGTGTTATGACCACTGACGGAATATTAGTCGAGCAAATCAAGAAAGAATTCGGAACATTGTCGTACGATGCCTCGGGTGTGCCGGATCGTAAGTACTTAGCTGCTGCGGTTTTTAATAACCCTCAAAAGCTGGCTAAACTAAATGAGTTGGTGCATCCGCGTGTAGTACTAGATTATGCGCAGTGGCTCGGTAGTCAGGCAAATGTTAAATATGTGTTAAAAGAAGCGGCCTTGTTAGTAGAGTCTGGATCATATAAAGAATTAGACTACCTGGTGCTTGTTTCGGCTTCAGTCGAAACAAGAATTGCCAGAGTGCTGGGTCGTGATGCGCACCGTACACGGCAAGATGTAGAGGCCATCATCACCAACCAATCCACCGAAGAAACGAAATTACAACAAGCGGATTTTGTAATTCACAACAATAACGATACGCTACTTATTCCGCAGGTTGTGGCATTGCACCAAAAGTTTAGCGCGCTGCCCCACTAATTGTTTTCGAACCGTACTGCCAGTCAACTCCACTTACTATAAAATGCGCTCCTGTAAATCTCACCGCCAAAAAAATCGCTCTGCACACGTGCTTTCTGGTTGTGGACCACTGGCAACCGAACTAAAAAGATATATCCCTAAAAAATGAAAAAGAGAATTGTTACCGTTGCAGTAGTTGCGGTTGTTATATTTCTATTGGCCTTGCCTAAACTGGGTTGGTTTAAAGCCAAGCAAGAACAGTTGCCCGGTGCAACTGGCCCTGGTAAGTTGCAGGTAAATGCATTGGTAGTAAAGCCTCGCCTGTTAGATAATAAGTTAAATGTTACCGGCTCGGTGCTCCCCAACGAATCGCTGGAATTGCGCAGCGAAGTATCTGGCAAAATTGTACGCATTACCTTTAGCGAAGGTAAGCCCGTGCGCAAAGGCGACCTGCTGGTTCAAACGGAAGACGATGAGATTGAAGCGCAACTGGAGAAGCAGCGCTACAACCGCAAGTTGAATGAAGACAATGAATTTCGCCAACGTAAGCTTTTAGAAAAAGATGCTATTAGCCAGGAGGAATATGACAACGCCCTTAACCGCCTTAACACTACAGTAGCCGATGTGCGCCTGCTCGAAGCCCAACTCAATAAGACCCGCATCCGCGCTCCGTTCGATGGCATTGTGGGGTTACGGTTTGTAAGCGAAGGCGCATACATTTCGCCCGCTACCGTTATTGCTACGCTTTACAACATCTCACCGGCCAAAATAGAGTTTGCTGTGCCGGGCCGGTACAGCACCCAGGTGGCTATCGGAAAAAAAATCAGGTTTACCATCGAAAGCGACTCGCGGGTATTTGATGGCGAAGTATATGCCATCGAGCCGCGCATCGATCCGGATACCCGCACATTAAAAATCAGAGCCTTGGCCGATAATAAAAGTGGCCGGCTGCTACCGGGCCAGTTTGTAAAAGTTGAATTGATTTTAGAGTCCATATCCAATGCCTTGCTGGTGCCTACCGAGGCAGTAATTCCGGAGCAGGCCGGTAAGAAAGTGTTTGTAGTGCGCAATGGCAAAGCCCAGGAAACCCCCATCGAAACGGGCATCCGCACCGATGTGGCCCTGGAAGTTCTTTCCGGATTGCACCCGGGCGATACCGTTTTAACCACCGGCATTTTGCAATTGCGCAATGGTATTGATGTTCAGGTTTCGAAATTGGATTAAGTAACCCTTTAACGCAAAGCGTATGGCAAGTTTATCCATTACAAGCATTAACCGGCCCGTGTTGGCTATGGTAATGTCGCTGGTAATAATTCTGTTTGGGTTAATCGGGTTTTCCTTTTTGGGAGTGCGCGAGTTTCCCAGTGTTGACCCCCCGGTAGTAACGGTATCAACCTCTTATGTTGGCGCAAACTCCGATGTAATCGAATCGCAGATTACCGAACCATTGGAAGAAGCTGTAAACGGGGTGCCGGGTGTGCGCACGATTACCTCCGTAAGCCGCGAGGGCCGCAGCAATATTACTGTAGAGTTTGAATTGGGTGTTGACCTGGAAGCCGCAGCCAACGATGTGCGCGACAAAGTTTCGGGAGCCCTTAACCGGCTGCCACCCGATGTAGATCCGCCCCGCGTAGAAAAAGCCGATGCAGACTCCAGCCCGATTATCTTTTTAACGGTACGCAGCGATAAGCGCGACCTGCTGGAGATGTCGCGCATTGCGGAGTTGTACTTTAAAGAACGCATCCAAACAATTCCCGGAGTAAGCTCCGTACAGATTTGGGGGCAGCGCAGGTACTCCATGCGGTTGTGGATGGACCCCATTAAACTTGCTTCGCTTAAGTTGGCGCCATCCGATGTGCTGCAAGCGGTAAACCGCGAAAACGTAGAGTTGCCCTCGGGCCGGGTAGAAGGTGCCAACACCGAACTTACCGTGCGCACCATGGGCCGCTTAGTTTCAGAAGATGACTTTAACAATCTCATCATTAAAGAAGATGGCGATAATATCGTGCGCTTTAGCGATGTAGGGTATGCTAAACTGGGAGCCGAAAATGAGCGCACAATTTTAAGAAGAGATGGCATACCCGGTTGCGCTATTGCGGTAGTGGCTCAACCTGGTGCCAACAATATCGACATCTCCAATCGCCTGTATAAAAAGCTGGCCCAAATAGAGCGCGACCTGCCACCCGATGTAAGTTACCAAATGAGTTATGACTCTACGCAATACATTCGGGCTTCCATTGAAGAGGTGGAGGAAACCATTGTGATTGCCTTCTGCCTGGTGTTGGCTATTATCTTCTTGTTTCTTCGCGATTGGCGCACAACGGTTATTCCGGTGGCAACCATTCCCATCTCGCTTATCGGGGCGTTTTTTGTGATGTACTTGCTGGGCTTTACCATTAATGTATTAACCCTGTTGGGGATTGTGTTGGCTATTGGCTTGGTGGTGGACGATGCCATTGTTGTGCTGGAAAACATTTACGTAAAGGTGGAAGAAGGAGAAGATCCTGAAGCTGCCGCCAAGAAGGGATCCACTGAAATCTTTTTTGCTGTTATCTCAACCACCATTTCTGTAGTAGCTGTGTTTTTACCGGTTATCTTTTTGCAAGGCCTTACCGGCAGGTTGTTTCGCGAGTTTGGCCTGGTAGTGGCCAGCTCCGTTGCGATTTCAGCTTTTGTATCGCTTACGCTTACACCAATGATGAGCGCTAAAATTTTAAAGCGTAGAGAAAAGCAACCGTGGCTCTACCGGGTTACGGAGCCTTTCTTTAATTCGTTAACGTTGGCCTACAGTAATTCTTTAAAAGGCTTTATGAAAAACCGGTGGCTTGCTTTTGTAATCATAGCAGCATCGGCCTATTTGATTTACCTGTTAGGCACCACCCTGCCTTCGGAGTTGGCGCCTATGGAAGATCGCAGTGAATTTCGCCTGCAGGCGCAAGCACCCGAAGGGGCAACATTCGAATACATGGACAGGTATGTGCAAGACCTCACCGCCTTTGTATCAGAAGAAGTGCCCGAACGATCGGGGATGGTAAGTGTTACCGCGCCCGGATTTGGAGCTTCGGGTGTAAACTCGGGTTTTGTGCGGGTAATTTTGCAGAGCCCGCGTGAGCGCAGCCGCACACAACAGCAAATTGTGGACGATGTAACTAAGAAAGTGCGCAAGTATTCAGGTGTGCGCACCTTTACTACCCAGGCACAAACTATTGGCGACAGGCGTGGAGGCTTTCCGGTGCAGTTTGTAATTCAGGCTGCTGAAATGGAACAACTAAAAGAAGTACTGCCCGAGTTTATGACCAAGGCCAATGCCAGTAAAAAGTTTGCCTTCGTAGATCTCGATTTAAAATTTAATAAGCCCGAAATCAATATTACTATCGATCGGGACAAAGCCCGCAACCTGGGTGTAAACGTGTTGGATATTGCGCAAACCCTGCAGCTGGGCCTAAGCGGTTCGCGCTTCGGAAATTTTATTATGGATGGCAAACAGTACCAGATCATCGGGCAGGTTGAGCGCGGAGATCGGAACGAACCACTGGATCTTAAAACCTTGTATGTAAAGAACAGACGGGGCGAGTTAATTCAGTTAGATAACCTGGTAACGTTTCAGGAGTTAAGCAGTCCGCCCCAATTGTATCGCTTCAACCGCTACTCATCGGCAAAGGTGAGTGCCCAGTTGGCTAATGGGGTTGCCTTGGGCGAAGGAATTGCCGAGATGGAACGGATTGCCGGGGAGGTATTGAATGAATCGTACTCCACCAGTTTGGATGGCGCCTCGCGCGAGTTCTCTGAAAGTTCATCCAGCATTTATGTGGCATTTATTATTGCGCTAGCTATTATTTATCTCATCCTGGCAGGTCAATTCGAAAGCTTCAAAGATCCACTCATTATCATGTTTACTGTACCGCTGGCCTTGGCCGGGGCATTAATCTCGTTGTGGTATTTTAATCAAACCCTCAACATCTTTAGCCAGATTGGTATCATTATGCTAATTGGGCTGGTAACCAAAAACGGTATTTTGATTGTGGAGTTTGCCAACCAACGAAAGGAGCAAGGGTTAAACTTGTTGGATGCGGTAAAAGATGCAGCCGAGTCGCGCTTTCGCCCGATTGTAATGACCAGCATGTCAACCATACTTGGAATTTTGCCCATTGCGTTGGCGTTGGGTGCCGGCTCGGAGAGTCGGGTGTCCATGGGCATTGCCGTAATTGGAGGAATGGCCTTTGCTACGTTATTAACGCTATATGTTATTCCCGCCATTTATTCATACGTAAGCAGCAAGCAAGCAAACGTACAGGCATCACACGCTATTGATTAAGATATTTCTATGAATCGGTTTTACGCGGCAGTTTTTTTATTGGTATTTGCGGTAGCAGTTCAGGCTCAGGAAAAATTGAGCCTGGCCCAAGCTATCCAGAAGGGGCTTCAAAATAATTTTAATGTTCAGATCGGCAAGCTCAATGCCGAAATAGCTGCCAACAACAATACCTGGGGGCAGGCGGGTTTATATCCCACCATTAACTTAATAGGCGGTATGCCTAACAGCATTGTTCAACGCAAACCCGCCAACCCGTTTGCCGTTGCCGGCCGTAACATTTCAGACAACATCAATGGCCAATTAGATGTGCAGTTTACCTTGTTCGATGGTTTCTTTGTGCGGCTTACAAAAAAACAACTGGAAACGCTCGAGGAGCAAAGCGATGGCAACGCCCGGTTTATTATGGAGAACACCGTGCAGGCTATCATTCTTGCCTATTACCAGTCGCTTATTCAACAAGAACAGCTAAAGGTTTTAATCAAGAATAAATCGTTTTCAAAAGAACGGTACGACTACGTAAAATTGCGCAAAGACCTGGGCAGCGCTATTACCTTCGATGTACTGCAAGAGCAAAACAATTACCTTACCGATTCGGCCAGTGTATTGCAACAAGAGCTAACCTTAAAGAACACGGTTCGCAACTTTAACCTGGTGTTGAACGAGAACATTAACAAAGCCTGGGAGTTTACCGACTTGCTGCCCATTGAAAAGGAAGAATATCGCTACGAAAATCTTCGCAATAAGATGATCAGTTCCAACACCAATCTCAAAAACCAATTCATAAGCCAGGAGCTTTTTAAAAATGCGGTGCGGTTGGCAGAGTCTAATTACGCGCCCACGCTTACGTTAAACACGGGAGTGAACGGAAGTTTAGACCGGTTGAATGCAAACTTCAGAACGGCCACCGGCAATACGGTTGAGAATTTTGTAGGGTATGTAAACCGAGATCTTACTCAGCCCGTGTATAACAACGTAAATGAAACCGCGCTAACCCCGTTAACGCAAACCGGTAACAGCTACGGAGCTTATGCCAACTTTGCGCTACGCTTTACATTATTTAATGGCGGCCAGATTAAACGGGCAGTAGAAAATGCTAAACTGCAGGAGCGGGTAGCCCAGTTAAATACCGATCAGCTTAAGCTTTCGCTTGAAAACGATTTGCTTGCCAGCTTTGACTTGTACAACCTGCGCAGGCAATTGGTGCAAATTACCCAGGTACGGTTGCAGGCAGCCGAACTTAACCTTTCGCTGGCCAACGAGCGTTATAAAAATGGAGCCTTAAGTGCAATTGATTTGCGCATAGTGCAAGACAGCTACCAACGCGCAGCCCTCGAAAACTTTCTGGCAATCTACAACAACATAGCTACCCGCGTGGACCTGGTGCGACTAACCGGTGGCTTGTTGGATAACACCCAATAATTTTAATTCGGATTGAGTTCAGCAGTTTGAGTTTCGGGGCGCATTACCCAAAAGTTATTAAAGCCCTCGCCAACCTGAATGTACAACAGCCCGTTGGCCAGCAACTCAAGTATTGAAAGAAAGTTAAAGATCAACCCAATGCGGGTAGGTGCGGTCTCCAGCAGTTCAACAAAAGAAACCCGCTCCTTGCGGGTAACGGCATTCAAAATCATTTCCTTCTGGCCTTCCATGGTAAATGGATACTGAATAACCTGGTGCACCGGCCGGTTTTTTTCTTCTTCGGCACGTTTTAAAACCTTTTCAAAAACTGTTAGCAGTTTAAATAAATCAACGTCCTGCAGTTCGGCTTCTACGTTGGTGCTTTCGGCCAGCATGCGCAACTCCTTCACTAAGTTGCCCCGCTTTTCTTTCATCAGTTCGGTTTCTTCCATTTTATGGAACTGCTCCACTACCGACTTATACTTCTTGTACTCCAATAGATGCTTCACCAGTTCCTCGCGCGGATCAATCTCGTTGCCTTGATCATCTAATTGCGGGCGGGGCAATAGCATTTTGGATTTAATGCGCATTAACGTGGCAGCCACCAGAATAAACTCACTGGCCACCTCCACATTCAAAGTCTCCAGCCTGCGTATGTACTCCAGAAAGTCGTTGGTAATCTTGGCAATGGGTATATCGTTTATATCCAGCTCATCGCGCTCGATAAAAAATAACAACAAATCAAAAGGCCCCTCAAAAAGGGGTAACCGGATTTCAAATTGCTCCTGCTCCATAGGTAAAAACGGTACGAGTGCGCAAAAATAGCAGGTTTGGGTGTGCTTAGGGTAAAGTTATCCTCATTCTAACAACAAAACCTCCACGCACCACGCCCTGAATATGTTTTGCATTTAAATAGTTAATTTTAGCCCTTGTAAAACAGTTACCCGGTATGGTTGTTTCTGATGTACCATGCCAACCTAAAAATCATGCTGATAACCCCCGGTAAATTACTGGCCCAAATTAACAACCCGAAAGACCTGCGTAAGTTGGACCCCCTTCAGTTAGTGCAGGTGTGCGAAGAGTTACGCCATTTTATCATTGATAATGTTTCGGTGTACGGAGGTCATTTTGGTGCCAGTTTGGGCGTGGTGGAACTTACGGTGGCGCTTCACTACGTGTTCAATACCCCGCACGATCAACTGGTTTGGGATGTGGGCCATCAGGCCTATGGACATAAAATACTTACCGGCCGCAGAGATGTGTTTCATACCAACCGGGTGTATGGCGGCATTTCTGGTTTCCCAAAACGTAAAGAAAGCGAGTACGATACATTTGGAGTAGGGCATTCATCTACCTCAGTTTCGGCTGCGTTGGGCATGGCGGTGGCATCCAAATACCAGAACCTAACCGACAAACAACACATTGCTGTAATAGGCGATGGAGCCCTTACAGGCGGAATGGCTTTTGAGGCTTTGAATCATGCCGGAGTTTCTGATACCAACGTGTTGATTATCCTTAACGATAACTGCATGTCCATCGATCCCAACGTGGGGGCATTAAAAGATTACCTTACGGATATTACCACATCCAAAACCTATAACCGGTTTAAAGACGATGTGTGGAACCTGCTGGGCAAACTTTCGGCATTTGGAAAAAGCGCCCAGGAGATTGTATCCAAAATTGAAAACGGAATTAAAAGCACCTTGCTAAGCCACAGCAACCTGTTTGAGTCGCTCAACCTGCGTTACTTTGGCCCGGTAGATGGCCACGATGTAGATCACCTGGTGGCAGTTCTGAACGACCTGAAGTCGATTAAGGGGCCTAAGATTTTACATTGCGTAACCGTAAAAGGTAAAGGCTACGGCCCTGCCGAAAAGGGCAACGCCACCACCTGGCATGCCCCCGGCACATTCGATAAAATCTCAGGCGAGATTCATAAAAAGGTGTACGACCAGCCCCAAGCACCTAAGTACCAGGACGTATTTGGCCATTCGCTGGTAGAACTGGCGCGGCAAAATGAAAAAATCGTAGGCATAACTCCAGCCATGCCTTCGGGGTCGTCAATGAATATAATGATGAAGGAAATGCCCGAGCGTGCGTTTGATGTGGGCATTGCCGAGCAGCATGCAGTTACCTTTTCGGCTGGCTTGGCCACGCAAGGGTTAATACCGTTTTGTAATATTTACAGTTCGTTCATGCAACGGGCCTACGATCAGGTAATACACGATGTGTGTATTCAAAATCTGCCGGTAAACTTTTGTTTAGACCGAGCCGGTTTTGCCGGTGCCGATGGGCCCACCCATCATGGTGCGTACGATATCGCTTACTTCCGGTGCATTCCAAATATGATTGTAAGCGCACCCATGAATGAACAGGAATTGCGCAACCTGATGTTTACCGCGCAATTGCCACGTGCAGGTCAGGCATTTTCCATTCGCTACCCGCGGGGGCAGGGCGTAATGCCCCACTGGCGCACAGCTTTTGAAAGGATAGAAGTAGGCAAAGGCCGGATGATTCAAGACGGGGAAGAAGTAGCCATTCTGTCGTTTGGCCACATTGGCAACTATGCCGTAGAAGCATGCCGGTTGTTAAGCAAAGAGGAAATCTACCCGGCCCATTTCGATTTAAGATTTGCCAAGCCGCTGGATGAAGAAATGTTGCATGAGGTATTCCGGAGATTTTCAAGAATTATAACGCTGGAAGATGGCTGCATTCAAGGTGGAGTGGGTAGTGCGGTAGTAGAGTTTATGGCCGACCACGGCTACGCGGCCCGCGTTGTTCGTCTGGGTATTCCAGATCAGGTAGTTGAGCATGGCGAGCAGCAAGAACTTCACCAGGAGTGCGACATGGATACGCAGGGCATTGTGAGGGCCATCAAAAACATGCTTCAGATTCCGGTTTCGCACCGCTAAAAAAGTGCGCAAAAAGACCTGAAATTCAGCAGATTATCTTTTTTTGAGAGACCTTTCTATTTTGACCTAAAATCAAACTCGTTGAATTAGGTGCATGCTTGCTGCATGAACTTTTGAAAATTCGGGCAATCCATCTAAATTGTGCCTGATTGCGTATAACTTTAAAACTTCGGAATTTAATTTCTAATGTAGTTTACCAAACTATAAACCAAAGCATAAACCCATAAACTCTTTACCACAATGCAAGTATTCGAACCGGATCCTCACCAGTATGATGCATGGAACAACCTCGCACTTAACCTCGCGTTGGGCTTTTGGGCTCTGGGTGTCCTGATTGTACTAGGCTATTTTTTAAAGTTAGCACTCACCAATGGCAGTAAAAACAAGTACGATTTTATAAATCGGCACGAGATTAAGTTTTTATGGATTGCAACGATTGTGTTGGTAATTGGCGGCTGCTTCTTCGTGAATGCCAACGTAGTTGAACTTACCACCCTCTGGATTTTTGTGCGGCTGTTTACCACCATTATGATGGGAATTCTGGTAGCCGTTGTGGTTCAAAACCTGTTAAAGTTTTACTATCCCTTCTTTATAGAAAAACGCCTGAAGGTGCTGCGTTATAAGCCCAGGATTTCTCCTAAAACCGGCAAGCCTATGAAGTTGCTGAGTGAAGAAGAAGAAGATGCCCACATGGATGAGGGGATGATTGCCGAAGAGAACGTGTATTCTGTTGACTATGATGTTTGGTTGGATGAAGAAACCGGCTACAAGCAAATTGAAAAATATGCGGGCCATTTGCATGCCTTGCAGTGCCCTGAGTGTAACTATCAAACCTTTAAGGTAAACCGCGAGGAAATTATTAAGCAACCTACTGCAACTGAAGAAGGTGAAATTATGAAGCATTACGTGTGCAGCTACTGTGGCTACAAGGCCCGCAAAACAGTTGCCTTAAAAGCACAGGTTAAATTGGAAGAAGCTTCATCGGCCGCAACCGCCTGATTCTTTACTGAAAGATTTATAAGGAGGCTGTCTCAAGAGTAGAGATAGCCTCTTTTTTTTGTCTCGCCAACACATCTTTGCAATTGAGGCTGGAGATCATGAAGCGATGGGTTCTTAGTTGTTCACCAAAAATGAAAAGAGGCCCCTTCTTTTAAGACCTCTTTTTTAGTTTATGGCAGGCAACTTTATCTGATCAGAATAAAACTTCATTCGCGAGTGCGTAGGGTCTAACAGGTTAATCCGCTCAATAGATGCATACTTGTGGTTAACGAATACTTCAATGTAATCAGACCCTAATAAGTAAAGGTTAATCTTATGCTTATAGTACCGGATGGCCATTACAAAAGCTGCATGCTCGTAAAGCAAACTCACTTTCTTTTCTAATGGAAGGTTTTGTAAACTACTCCAGCCAATCATGGAATAAACTTATTCAAAAAATATGGCAGGATGCTGCCCGGCTTGAAGAAATGCACTGAAAATCATTTTTTGCATTTTAAGCATCGTCCGTTAACTTTGCAGTCCTCAAAACGAAAAAGTGTTTTGTGAAACGGTGGGTATAGCTCAGTTGGTTAGAGCACCAGATTGTGATTCTGGGGGTCGTGGGTTCGAGCCCCATTACTCACCCCAGGCCCCGGCAGCAGTCGGGGCTTTTTAGTTTCTGTTAAAAATCAGGCGTTCGCCCGGCTGCTCATTAAATTCTCCATTGGCAAATGCCAGGTGTCCCGATACCCACGTATGGGTAATTGCCGATTGAAAGGTTGTGCCCTCAAATGGCGACCAGCCACACTTAGCCAGAATGTTTTCCCGGCTCACCGTCCACGGGCTGTTGGTGTTGGCCAAAACCAAGTCGGCAAAATAGCCTTCGCGAATAAAGCCACGATCTTTAATCTGAAATAAAATAGCGGGGTTGTGTGCCATCTTTTGCACAATCGTTTCGAGGCTGATTTTTTTCTGATGATAAAACTCCAGCATGGCCACCACGCTGTGTTGAATAAGGGGCCCGCCAGAAGGAGCCTGAAAATACCCTTTGCTTTTTTCTTCGGTAGTGTGCGGGGCATGGTCGGTAGCAATCACATCAATGCGATTATCCAGCACCGCTTTTAAAATTTCTTCTTGATCTGCTTTTGATTTGATAGCCGGATTCCACTTGATCAACATCCCAAGTTTATCGTAATCCGAATCGTTAAACCAAAGGTGATGAATGCAGGCTTCGGCTGTTATTTTCTTTTTTTCTAACGGAAGTTGGTTGTTGAACAGATGTGTTTCTTTGGCTGTTGAGATGTGTAGAATGTGCAGTCGCGTGCCGTGTTGCTTTGCAAGGGCAACCGCAAACGATGAAGATTTATAACAAGCTTCTTCGCTGCGGATAAGCGGATGATATTTTACCGGCATACCCTCGCCATACTTTGCTTTATACTCGGCTGTGTTTTTCAAAATGGTGGCTTCATCTTCGCAGTGGGTGGCGATGAGCGATGGAAACCGGGAGAAAAGATTTTCCAATACAGCCGGGCTATCTACCAACAGGTTGCCCGTAGAAGACCCCATAAAAATTTTTAAACCACATACGTTCGTGATGTCGGTTTTTAAAACTTCTTCGAGGTTATCGTTACCGGCACCCATAAAGAACGAGTAGTTGGCCAGCGAGGTGCGGGCAGCTATCTGGTATTTAGCTTCGAGTAAAGTTTGTGTAAACACAGGCGGTACCGTGTTGGGCATTTCCATAAAGGTGGTAACGCCTCCGGCCACAGCCGCTTTTGCTTCGGTATAAATGGTTGCTTTGTGGGTAAGGCCGGGCTCGCGAAAATGTACCTGGTCGTCTATCGCACCGGGCAGCAGCAGGTTTCCTTTTGCATCTACCACAGTTGCCTGACCGGCAGAAATTGATGTGGCAATTTTTTCAATACGTTGCCCTCTAAGTAGAATATCGGCTTCCGTAATCTTGCCTTCGTTTACAATCTTAGCATTCGTGATTAACGTAGAGTTCATTACCTTGTAAAGTTGTGTAAAGATAATTGTTGATGAATAGCGTTGCCGATTGGAATGAGTTTAAATTAAATAAGCAATTGCTGGATGCGGTAGCCGAAGCAGGTTTTAGCAAACCCACCGAAATTCAGCAAAAGTGCATTCCGTTGCTCATTGCCGGCCAGCAGGTAATAGGTATTGCCCAAACCGGCACCGGCAAAACGGCTGCCTACATCTTGCCTGTATTGTTAAAACTAAGATATGCCCAGGGCACTGATGCCCGTGCCATAATTCTTGTGCCTACTAAAGAGTTGGCACTTCAAGTGGCCGAGCACGCCCGCGTGTTGGCCAAATACACGGATTTACGCGTGGTAGAAATTTACGGGGGCGTAGGGCCAAAAACACAAATCGAAAAAATAGAACGTGGTTTGGATTTATTGATTGCCACACCGGGTCGCTTTCTGGAAATCTATCAACGCAACGAACTGCCTGTAAAACAACTTAAAACGCTGGTGCTGGACGAAGCCGACAAGATGATGGACATGGGCTTTATGCCACAGTTGCGAAAAGTGTTTGAAGTGATACCGCCCAGGCGGCAAAACATTTTGTTCTCGGCCACCTTTCCGCAAAAGGTAGAACGGTTGGCGCAAGAGTTTTTGGATTTTTCCATACGCGTGGAGGTAACACCCCAGGCTACTGTTGCGGCAGAGGTTGAGCAGGTGTTGTACCATGTGCCCAATGCGCTTACTAAAATTAATTTTTTAGAATACCTGCTTACCACAAATGATGAACTAAGTCGAGTAATGATTTTTACGCGCACCAAAGAAGTTGCGGACAATGTGGGCAAGTACCTGGAGAGAAAGAAGCTTGGCCCCGTGCGGGTAATACATTCTAACAAAGGACAGAACAGCCGCATTAATGCAGTGAATGAATTTAAGGAGGGCAAACTGCGCATCCTGGTGTCCACCGATGTGGCTGCGCGGGGTATCGATGTTACCAGCGTATCGCATGTTATTAATTTTGATGTGCCCATTTTATACGAAGATTATGTGCATCGAACCGGAAGAACCGGTCGGGCATTTCAAAAAGGCAAAGCGATTACCTTGGTTACGGATGCCGAGACGTACCATATCGATAAAATTGAAAAGTTAATTCGGGCAAAAATTCCGGTTAAGAAATTGCCGGGCGAGATTATACGCGAGCCAACCTCAAAAGAAGAAGCGCAGGCTATGGCCCGCGAAATAGACCGCCAGAAGCGGTATGAAGATCCGGAGTTTAAGGGGGCGTTTCACTTGAAAAAGAGAGATTTGAAAATGAGATAATCTGAAAAATACTCACGGCAATATCCTAGATCCAGGTTATGCCCGGCTCGTGTCGACACGAGCCACAGCGAAAGGGGGCGTTTCACGAGAAGAAAAGGAATTTGAAATGATGAGTAGCAGGTATTTCTGTTTGGGATTAGATGTTATTTTCGGTATTGAGAGCTAATACGCATATTGATTTTTTTTAAAGATTTACTATTGTAGTTGTTGGCCCTTTAAAGCAACCTGAATTGTTTGAAATGATGCGTGAAATGTCTGTTATGAAACCTTATCCACTCCTGATAATTCAATTCGCCCATTGTCGGATTTATGGGTTTGCTATGTGGATGGTGAATGAAATAATTGTCGAAGTCGCTTAGTTCAGTTTGGAGATAGTCTATCGCGCAGATTAAATTTGTGTGTTTAAGTGCTGGAAGTCCTTCAAGTGGCAAAACAGGAGATTTAAAACCTATTGGCATATCCTTGTCTGTGCCGATAACAAAGGCTTTAATTTTTTGTTCCTTCTCTGTCGCGTAGTGATGTTGTTGCGGTTCCTTGCTGTTAGAAAAACGAACGGCAAAAGCCAGATGCTCCACCATATGTTGAGCCGATAGTATTCCAAATGTCGGCTTACTGTCGGCCTGAAGTTGACGCAGATTCTCTAAAAGTTTTATCCGATCTAAAATGTCAATCATTTTTTTTGGAAGTTCGGGGATGGATTATTATTGATTCCACCGAATGGGTTTATTCTTTTCGTCAAATTCGATAATTATTTGCCCCAGGCTTTCGTGGTACATTTCAGTAAAATTCGCTGTTGGCGTCAAGTCAGCAAATGATTTTATTTTGGCAAGGTTGTAGGTATTTTTAATCAGTGTTGAGTCCCAGGTTGTAAGCTCCTTTTTATCCAATTGCAGAAGAGCCAATATTCCCATTTTCTTGTTTACCCTGATAAGTGCAGAATAACCCAGTGCCTGATAGTAGTCTTTAAACACAAAACCATCTAATGTGTCTTTTGTGTAGATGTTAAGCAGAAATGCATTTTTCTTGTTTTTGCCAATTTGGTCATCAGCCCAATCAAGAACATAGAAGAGCGTGGAATTGTTAATCAAATCTGAAAATACAGTGCAACAATGATTGAATTCTAAAATCGGCTTTTCGAAATCATAAACTCCACTACAATCTACAATTTTGTTGAATGAATAATTAATGCCCGATTCGCATTCCGGTGGGCTGTCTCTATAGGTTTTTGTGCCGTTGAAATCAGCCGTAACAATAACAGCTGTTAGATTATCCGATTCGGGTTGCCCAAAGTTGTTTATGATTGAAATTCGTTGCCTTTTTTCATCAACAGCAAGCACTTCACTGTCCCATATTTTAGAACTCTCACTAAAGTCTCGGTTATACAGATTAAAGATGTCTGAAGGTGAGATTTTGATAGTTGCTAGGGTGCTGTCGTTCCGAATTATTCTGTATTCAATTACCTTCAACCCTTTCTCCCAAAAGTCTGCATCATTTTTCCCTAGAATTGTTGATTCTACGGTTACGGTACCCAAAGAACCGACAGCATTAATAAGCCCGCTTTCCGGTTGCAGGTTGTCTGTTGTTTCAACCTCTTGTTTGCTTATTCCGCATGAAAGCAGTACGACTGTTAAAACACAATAGAAGCACCTCATTTTTTTAAGAAGTTATTCATGTGGCCTCGCTTGTAACCAAGTTAGTCATGGTTTTTCTAATTGGCAAGCTTGCTTCCAACCTCAGATCATGTCTGCACGATCTGCAACAATAGCAAGCACTAAAGAAAATGGCCCGGTTCCCCGAGCCATCTTCAAATCGACTAAAGGATCAAATTAAAAGTTACCCATTCATCGAAGTTAAAAACTCTTCATTATTTCGCGTGCCTTTCATCTTGCTCTGTAAAAACTCCATTGCTTCTACCGAATTCATGTCGGCCATAAACTTGCGCAAGATCCACACGCGTTGCAGTTCTTCTTCTTTCATCAGCAAGTCCTCGCGCCTGGTTCCTGAAGCCGGCACATCGATAGCCGGATAAACCCTGCGGTTAGAAAGCTTGCGATCCAACTGCAATTCCATGTTACCAGTACCTTTAAATTCTTCAAAGATAACCTCATCCATTTTTGAGCCGGTATCGATAAGCGCGGTGGCAATAATGGTAAGCGAGCCCCCATTTTCAATTTTACGGGCCGCACCAAAGAAGCGCTTGGGCTTATGCAAGGCGTTGGCATCCACACCCCCCGAAAGAATTTTTCCGGAGGATGGCACCACAGTATTGTACGCACGCGCCAGGCGGGTAATCGAGTCCAATAAGATTACTACATCGTGGCCGCACTCGGTCATGCGCTTGGCTTTTTCCAACACTATGCTGGCAACCTTTACGTGGCGTTCGGCTTGTTCATCAAACGTAGAAGCAATCACTTCAGCCTTCACACTACGCGCCATGTCGGTAACTTCTTCCGGGCGTTCATCAATCAATAAAACGATCAGGTAAACTTCCGGATGGTTTTCTGCTATGGCATTGGCAATGTTTTTCAGCAACACGGTTTTACCGGTTTTAGGCTGGGCCACAATCATGCCACGCTGGCCTTTGCCAATGGGCGAAAATAAATCGAGGATGCGCGTGGAAAGATTATCGTGTGTAGTACTGAGTTTTAATTTCTGCTCAGGGAATAGCGGGGTCAAATATTCAAATGCTACACGGTCGCGAATTTCTTCGGTAGTCTTACCGTTAATGCTATCTACTTTAATAAGTGCGAAATACTTTTCGCCTTCTTTGGGTGGGCGAATTTGTCCTTTTACAGTATCACCGATTTTAAGCCCGAACAATTTGATTTGCGAGGGCGATACGTAAATGTCATCGGGGCTGGCTAAATAATTATAATCGCTTGAGCGCAGAAAGCCGTACCCATCTTGCATTATTTCCAACACGCCTTCGTTGCTAACTACCCCGTCAAAGTCGCGAATCAGATTTTCTTTGCGCGGCTGTTGATTTTGATGTTGGTTCTGATGAACAGGTTTTTCTTCGCGTGGTTCTTTCGGGGCTTCGGTAACAGGTTGTTCCTGTTCAGTGCTCTCTTCGAAGCGGGTGATAGTTTGATCCAGATTCAGGTCAACACTTTGCAGCAGTTCTTCGCTGCTCGATTCTTTCTCTTTGGTTTTAGGCGCTTCAGGCGCTACGTTTTCGCGCCTGCGTGGCCGCATTTTGCGTTCCGGAGCTTCGGTAGTTTTAGCCGGGGCCGGAGAGGGCTCTCCCGTAACGGCTTGCTGATCGAGTATTTTGTAGATCAGATCTTGCTTGGCCAGTTTCTTGGCGTTCTTTACGCCCATACTTTCTGCAATGTCTTTCAATTCAGAAAGCAGCCTGAGATTCAGGTCGTCAATTGTGTACATGTGAGTTAAAAAAAGGATTAATGAATAAAGAAAAGTTTATACGATAAGGTCATGCACGACCACAGATACTACATTTACAACGGAGCGAATACGAAACAATAAAATGTGGGTTCTTTATACTTCGAATGGCCCGGTAAGGCCTGAATGACGATGCAAGTATAAGCCAAAATTGAATATTATCAAATCGGGTGACATAATTATTGGCTAATTTTAACCCCAATTAAAATGGAATATGTTAACACTTCAAACGCTGCGCGAGCAAACACAAGAGGTTATCAACGGCCTGGCCAAGCGTAATTTTAAAGATGCCGAAAGCCTGGTAACACAGGTGTTGGAGATAGATAAGCTTAGAAGAGAAACGCAAACTTCGCTGGATGCACTCAAGAGCAATCTGAACGCAGACTCAAAAAAAATTGGCGAGTTAATGAAGTCGGGCAAAGCGGATGAGGCGGCCGCACTGCGGGCTTCCGTGGCAGCAAGCAAAGACAACCTAAAAGCACTCGAAGAAACTCTTGCCGATTCTGAAAAGAAGCAACAAGACATTCTGTATAAAATCCCCAACGTACCTGCAGCCCAGGTGCCGGCTGGCAAAAGTGCCGATGACAATCTTACGGTACACCAGCATGGGACCGTGCCAACCTTGCATGCCGGGGCGCTGCCGCATTGGGAATTAATTAAGAAGTACGACATAATTGATTTTGACCTCGGAATAAAAATTTCAGGTGCGGGCTTTCCGGTGTATAAAGGGAAAGGAGCCCGCCTGCAACGGGCGCTTATCAATTTCTTTTTAAACGAGGCCGAGGCCGCAGGGTATAAAGAAATCCAACCGCCCATAGTTGTAAATGAAGCCAGCGGTTATGGAACCGGTCAACTTCCCGATAAGGAAGGCCAGATGTATTTTGTGAATGAAGATGGCCTGTACCTGATACCCACAGCCGAAGTGCCCATCACGAATTTGTACCGCGATGTAATTCTTGCCGAAGAAGATCTTCCTGTAAAGAATGCTGGTTACACCCCGTGCTTTCGCAGAGAAGCCGGCAGTTGGGGCGCACATGTGCGCGGGTTAAACCGACTGCATCAATTCGATAAAGTTGAGATTGTGCAGATCACAAAACCTGAAGACTCTTACGCCACCTTAGAGGGTATGTGTGCGCATGTTCAAGGCTTACTCGAAAAACTGGAGTTACCATACCGCAAGCTTTTGTTGTGTGGTGGCGATATGGGCTTTAACTCGGCTCTCACCTACGACATGGAAGTGTTTTCGGCTGCGCAGCAACGGTGGTTGGAAGTAAGTTCGGTAAGCAACTTCGAGACGTTTCAAGCCAACCGGCTAAAGCTACGCTACAAAAACAAAGATGGTAAAACGCAATTGCTCCATACACTCAATGGCAGTGCACTGGCGCTTCCGCGGATTGTGGCGGCATTACTCGAAAATAATCAAACACCCGAGGGGATAAAAATTCCGAAAGTACTGGTGCCGTATGCAGGCTTTGAGTGGATAAACTAAAAGTCAAGTTACTTTTACTGGTATTGTCTCTCGAGAAAGACGATGCATCAGGCTCAGACTATACCCGAATAGAAGACTAAAGTTCAAATTATGCTTACGCGTAGGAAATTTTTACAAACTAGTACCGTACTGGCTGCTGCACCTCTTTTTGCGCACAAAGCGTTTTCCAGTACCGAAGCACCCATTCCGGTAATAGATTTTCACACGCACCCGGGGCTGTTCTTTGCCAGAGGCTCTGAGAAATTTTTAGGTGAGGCAGTACTTTCTAAAACGCTAACCGAAATGAAAACCAGCAGCGTGCTGGGCGCTTTTATTTCGTTGGTGGCCGATGCGCGCATCATTGCAGTAGGTGCCGAAGGCGTAAAACCAGCCGGCAATTTTAAACCCGGAGAAGCCTGGGCCGATTACAAACGCCAGTTGCAATTGGCGCAAGCATGTATGGCAGAAGGTGGATTTACGTTGGCCACTACCACTACGTCTTTAAAAGAACAAACTGTTAGCGCCTTCCTTTCGTGCGAGGGTGGCGATTACCTGGAAGGCGATGCCGGCCGGCTGGAAGAGATGCACCGCGATGGCATTCGCTCCATTCAGTTGGTGCACTACCACCCCAACGAGTTGGGCGATTTGCAAACCGAAGCAAGCCAACACAGCGGGCTCTCCGCTGCCGGCAAGCAGGTAATAAAGCGAATGAATAAGTTAGGAATGCTCATCGATCTTGCGCATGCCTCGTATGCCACCACACGCGCTGCGGCCCTTGCAAGCGATGCCCCCATAATTGTTTCGCATAGCATGTTGCAAACCGATAGTGTACATCCATTGGCGAAGCGGCAAATATCGAAAGAACACGCGCTGGTGGTTGCCAAAACGGGTGGCTTAATCGGCATGTGGCCATGTGGGCTAAATAAAGATTTAAACGACTTTGCCGACAACACCCTGCGGTTAATAGAGGTTGTAGGCATAGACCATGTAGGCTTAGGCACCGATATGGATGGCAATTACAAGCCGGTAGTTTCCGGCTACCCGCAAGTGCAAGCGTGGCTGGCAGCCCTGGCGCAAAAAGGCCTTACCAAAAACGATCTTGAAAAAGTTGCATCCGGAAATGCAAAGCGCGTGCTGCAGTACGTGTTGAAGTAAATCGCCTAGTCCAGCATTCCGGGGCAGCACTTATTTTTTAAACGGCCAGTACGCTACTTCGGTGTGTTGTAATCCGGCAGGTGCCCTGCTAACATTGCATGATTCAAAAAAATCTGACTCAAATGAAAAGTTTAAGAATTCTGCCTGTAGTTATAGGCGTGCTGGCTGCGTGCAAGCAAACTCCCACGGCCGAAACAGTGGGACAATATCCGGCATCGGTAAAGGTAGATACAGTGGACACGTACTTTGGTACTGAAATACCTGACCCCTACCGGTGGATGGAAAATGATACTTCGAAACAAACGGCTGCCTGGGTAGGCGCACAGAATGAAGTAACTTTTTCGTATCTAAAAAATATTACGTACCGCGATGCAGTGCGTGCCCGCCTGCTTGAGTTAAATAACTATGAAAAAATAGGTGCGCCCTTCAGGCGAGGCGAGTATTACTACTTCTATAAAAACACCGGGTTGCAAAATCAATCGGTTTTATACCGTAAAAGGGGGGAGCAAGGTGAGCCCGAAATTTTTCTGGACCCTAATACTTTTTCGAAAGATGGCACGACCACTATGCGGGGCTTATCGTTTTCGAAAGATGGTTCGTTACTTGCGCTTCAATTTGCCAAAGGCGGTGCCGACCGTGCCGAAGCAGTGGTAATCCGAACTTCGGATAAAACATTGGTAGAAGATACTATCCGCAACATGAAACAAAGTGGTATTTCCTGGAAAGGAAATGATGGGTATTACATTAACCGGTTTGTAGAAGGATTAAAAAACAACCTCGCAGCAAAAAATGAATACCAGCAGTTGTATTATCACAAACTGGGTACTTCGCCAACTCAAGACAAAGTAATTTTTGGTGATAAGGAAAAGAGGAGATTTGTAAGTGGCTATTTAACAGAAGACGAGAACTACCTGATTATAACCACATCCGAAAGCACCACCGGCAATGAGTTGTATGTGCAGGATTTGACCAAGCCGGGCAGCAAGATTCTACCCATTAAAACAGGTTTCGATAGCGATCAGTCGGTAATTGAGAACAACGGCTCTAAATTAATTATTGAAACCAACCTGAATGCGCCCAATGCAAAAGTAGTGTGGGTAGATGCGGCCAACCCAGGCTACGAAAACTGGAAAAACCTTATTGCAGAAACCACAAATGTATTAAACACTGCGAGCAGTGGCGGAAAGATTTTTGCATTCTACCTGGTGGATGTAAAGACACAGGTTAAACAATACAACCTGGAGGGCAAGCTGGAGCGCGAGGTGCAATTGCCAGGCATTGGTACGGCCGGTGGCTTTGGTGGCTGGAGCGATGATAAAGATGTTTACTATACGTTTACTTCATTTACCTATCCGCCCACTATTTTCAAGTATAACATTGCTTCGGGTAAGTCAACCGAATACCAGCGACCGGCAGTAAAATTCAATCCGGAAGATTACGAAACCCAACAGGTATTTTATACCAGCAAAGACGGCACACAAATTCCCATGTTTATTGTACATAAAAAAGGGATAACGCTAAACGGCAAAAACCCCACGTGGCTCTATGCCTACGGGGGCTTCAGCATCAGCCTTACACCCTCGTTTAGTACATCGCGCATGGTGTGGTTGGAGAATGGCGGAGTTTATGCGCAACCCAACCTGCGTGGTGGTGGGGAGTATGGCGAAGCATGGCATTTGGCCGGCACCAAAATGAAGAAACAAAATGTGTTCGATGATTTTATTGCTGCCGGGGAATACCTGATCAATGAAAAATATACTTCAAGTAACTATCTCGCTATTAATGGTGGCTCCAACGGAGGCTTGCTGGTAGGTGCAGTAATGGCCCAGCGCCCCGACCTCGCCAAGGTAGCAGTGCCGCAAGTAGGCGTAATGGATATGTTGCGCTACCATAAGTTTACAATTGGTGCCGCGTGGGCTACCGACTACGGCACTTCGCAAGATTCAAAAGAAATGTTTGAGTACCTGAAAGCCTACTCGCCCGTGCACGCATTGAAACCCGGCACGAGCTATCCGGCAACGCTTGTTACCACTGCCGACCATGATGATCGTGTAGTGCCCGCCCATAGTTTTAAGTTTGCGGCCACACTGCAAGAACATCAGGCCGGCACGAACCCGGTATTAATTCGCATCGATGTTAATTCGGCCCATGGCTCTTCCAACATTACAAAAAGCATAGACCTGATTGCCGATTATTATGCATTTGCCTGGTATAATATGGGTGTAGTGCCGCCTATTGCGAAAGAGGATCAATAGAAGCTATAAAACTTAAAGTAAAAAGCTTATGGCAGCGTAAAACCTGCTTTAAGCTTTTTCGCTTTCAGCCCTGATCTTTCTCGCAATATTCTCGCCCACCAACTCAATAAGCTCCTCCAAACTCGCTTCCTTAATTTTCTTTACGGATTTGAAATGAGCCAATAGTTTGTCGGCTGTTTTTTTTCCAATGCCCGGTATCTGTTCAATCTCGGTAACAAAAGTAGCCTGGCTTCGCTTTTGGCGGTGAAATGTAATCGCAAAGCGGTGGGCCTCATCGCGGATGTGTTGAATCAGCAATAAGGCCGGAGATTTTTTGCTGATAAGCAACGGCAGGTTGTCTTCGGGATAATAGATTTCTTCCAGGCGCTTGGCAATACCCACAATGGGTATTTTACCATACAATCCAAGTTCTTGCAAGGCTTCGCAGGCGCTGCTCAGTTGGCCTTTGCCACCATCTACAATAATCAACTGCGGGTACTCGCCCTGCTCTTCCATTATACGTTTGTAGCGCCTCGTTACAATTTCCTTCATCGAAGCAAAGTCGTTAGGGCCTACTACCGTTTTAATATTGAAATGCCGGTAACCCTTTTTATCGGGCTTACCATCTACAAAGCGAACCATAGAGGCTACTGGAGATGAGCCCTGAAAGTTAGAATTATCGAAACATTCGATAATTTTTGGATACTGCAGCAAGCGCAAGTGTTCCTGCATAATATGCAGCACTTTATTTTTTTTGCCTTTCAGTTCTTCTTTGCTGATTTCTTTTTCGCGCTTTAAATACAAGGCGTTCTTTAAAGAAAGATCAACCAGTTTCTTTTTGTCGCCAATTTGCGGCAATACATTTTCAAAGTCTTCAGACTTTACCGGCAGCGCCACGTTGGTATAAACTTCGGCATGGTTGCTCCGGTAGGTGGTGCGCAACTCGGCAACCACCATGCTCAGAATTTCTTCGTCTGTTTCTTCCAGCTTCTTTTTCACTTCCAGGTTTTTGGAAAAAATAATCGAGCCCTCTTTAATTTGCATGTAGTTGATGTAGGCTTCTGTTGCCGTGCTGGTAATGGTAATCACATCAATATTGGTAAGCTTGCGGTTTACCACTAACGACTTCGTCTGGAATTTTTCGAGCAAGTCCAGTTTGTGTTTGAGGGTAGCTGCTTTTTCAAATTCCAGAGCTTCGGCCGCAGTTTTCATTCTTTGCGTAAGCTCCTCTTCTACTACACTCAAATCGCCTTTTAAAATATTGCGGGCTTCGGCAATGTCTTGCAGGTAATCTGTTTCGGGCTGCAGTGCTTCGCAAGGGCCTTTGCAATTGCCGATGTGAAACTCGAGACACACTTTGAATTTTTTCTGTTCAATATTTTCCTGCGAGAGCAACAAGTTGCAGGTGCGAATGGAATAAATCTGGCGTACCAGCTCCAGCACACTTTTCATAGACACCACGCTGGAGTAAGGCCCAAAGTACTCGCCTTGTTTGGGAAGGTATTTGCGGGTGTAAATAATCCGCGGAAAGCGTTCTTTTAAAATACAGAGGTACGGAAAGGTCTTATCGTCTTTTAGTAAAATGTTGTACCGGGGCTGGTATTGTTTAATGAAGTTGTTTTCGAGCAGCAAAGCATCGAACTCGGTGTTGGCCAATGTAAACTCAATCTTGCGAATTTCCGAAACGAGCCTTTCTGTTTTACGATTGTAGTGCGATTGCTTGTTGAAGTAGCTGGCCACACGCTTTTTCAGGCTTTTGGCTTTGCCTACATAAATCAACTCGCCTTCTTTGTTGTAGTAGCGATAAATGCCCGGGCTGTCGGGCAAGGTGGCCAGGGTCTCTTTCAAATCGGTTAACACGCGGCCAAGTTAAAATTTCTTTTCGAGTGTTGGGTTGGTATCAAGGGCTGTTTGTTTCAATGGGTTTGTTTCTTTTGATTCGGGTGAGAAAAACGGAGGCCCGCTTCATTGAGCCAATCACTTCTTGTTTGCAGGTGGCCCCTACGGGGCCGAATACTGACGAGGTGAAAATTCTACACACATTTGGCTCCGCTGGAGCCTTATGTTAATTGATATTGACGCGTTGACTGTTGAGTTGACATTTCAAAAACAGCTTCGTTAGAGCATCCTGTTTATAGGAATTCATTTTCAGAAATTGGCTCCAGCGGAGCCACCCTCTAACCGATTGCTATTTATTGTCTTGAAGGCCCGCGTGTTTGAATAAAACATTTGATGAAATTCTATCGAACCGTGCATCTGCTCTGGAGCTTTATGTTAGTTGATATTAACGCGTTGCGCGTTTTTGTTGACATTCAAAAACAGCTTCGTTAGAAGCATCCTGTTGTAGGAATTCATTTTAAGAAGTTGGTTCAAGCGGAGCCACCCTCTAACCGATTGCTATTTATTGTCTTGAAGGCCCGGGTGTTTGAATAAAACATTTGATGAAATTCTACCGAACCGTGCGTCTGCTCTGGAGCCTTATTTTAGTTGATATGGAGACGTTGCGTGTTTTGTTGACATTCAAAACAGCTTCGTTAGAGCATCCTGTTGTAGGAATTCATTTTCAGAAATTGGGTCCAGCGGAGCCACCTCCCGATTGTTATTTTTTATTTTGAAACCCCGCTGGAAATTTTAAAAAGCGCTACGCAACGGTGGATTGAAAGTAAGCCCATTAATGTTTAATGTCCCACGGTTGCTCGCTATCGATACTGGTAGTATCGTTTACAATGTGCTTGCTGCAATCAAGTGTCATATCCAACCCAGACGCAGGGCGCTTAAATTGTCCTTTCACAATTCCAGATTTCGGATCGGCATAAAGCTTTCGCATGAAAATATCCCAGATGGGACGCGCAGTTTTTCCGCCCTGTCCAAAATCCCACGAAGGGAAGTGAATGGCGCGTTCATCGCCACCAGTCCATGCACCAGCAACCAAATCGTGTGTTAAGCCAATGTACCAGCCATCCGAGGCATCGTTGGTAGTTCCGGTTTTGCCCCCAATTTCGTTGCCTTGCCGCAGTTCGCGGCTCAGTCCTAACGAAGTACCACCCTCTTCTTCGGCACCACCGCGCAACATGTAGATCATTTTGTAAGCTGTTTGCTCGTTAATAGCTTCGCGGGTTTTCGGATTAAAGATTTCAATTACATTTCCGTTTTTGTCTTCAATGCGGGTAATGTAAATCGGTTCGGTATAAATGCCACCGTTTACAAAAGTGGCATACGCTCCTATTAATTCATACAACGAAACATCGCTGGTGCCCAGGCAAAGCGAAGGCACGGGATCTAACTTGCTTTGAATACCTACCCGGTGCGCAAACTCCACAACATTTTCGGCTTTTAGCTCTTGCATTACCTGTGCAGTTATCGAGTTTACCGATTGGGCCATCGCCTTGCGTATGGTCATGGATTCGCCTGTGCCCCGCTTACCATCAGCATTCAATGGGTACCATGGGGGTTGATTGGGAATGTCAAATTGGGGAGAGATATCTTTCTTAATTACACAAGGCGACCATCCATTTTCCATAGCCAGGCCGTAAACAAAGGCTTTGAAAGTTGAGCCAGGCTGGCGTGTACCTTGTTTAACGTGATCGTACTTAAAATATTTATGGTTGATGCCACCTACCCACGCTTTAATGTGCCCGGTGTAGGGGTCAACGGCCATAAAGCCCATTTGCAAAAAGTGTTTATAATAGTTGAGCGAGTCGAAGCTGCTGAACAAGGTATCGCGTTCGCCATCCCAGGTAAAAATGGGCATCTTCTTTTTCAGATTCAGTGCAATCTTTAATGAGTCAGAGCCTTCTCCATACCTTTCAGCGTAAGCTTTGTATGCATCCGTTTGGCGAATCCGTTTTTGCAAAAAATCTTTTATCTCTTTGCCATCTTCATCTACCCACGGGTTGCGGCCTCGCTTTTTCCATTCTGCAAAAAACTTGGCTTGCAACGATTTCATTTGTTCGGCCACTGCCTCTTCGGCATATTTTTGCATGCGGGTGTCTATGGTAGTATAAATTTTTAAACCGGAATTATAAAGATCAATACCACGGTTGCGGCAATAGGCCAGCATGTAATTGCCCAATACGGTGCGGAAGTAAGTAGCCAGGCCTTCGTTTTGATTTTGAAAGCGGTACTTTAAATCTATAGGCAATGCCTTTACCGAGTCGAACTGATCTTTGGTTTTAATCTTGTAGCCGGCCTTGTATAGCTTGTACAAAATTTCGTTGCGTTTGCGCAACGAAGACTGCGGGTTCCGGTTTGGATCAAAGGCGGTTACGGCCTGCAACATGCCCACCAATACGGCTGCTTCCTGAATGTTCAAACTATCGGGGCCTTTATCGAAGTAGGTTTCGGCAGCTACCTTTATTCCAAACGTATTGCTGCTAAAGGTTGCCGTGTTCAGGTACATGGCAATAATTTCTTCTTTGGTAAAGTTTTCTTCTAGCTGAATGGAGATAATCCACTCTTTAACTTTTTGAATAATCCGTCTTGGGAGTCTGCCCAATCTTGCCAAATGACCATCCAGACTTTTGTCTGGATTCATGGTGTAAAGATTTTTTGCCAACTGTTGCGTAATGGTGCTGCCACCCCCTTGCGGGTGCAGTGTTATAACCCCATAGATAACCCGCATGAAGGCTGGAAAGTCAAGCCCGGAATGATCGTAGAAGCGGTGGTCTTCGGAAGTGATTAACGTTTTTACCAGATCTTCAGAAAGATCGTAGTAGTGCACCTGGCTGCGGTTGGCCCCGCGGTAGTAGCGCCCCAGCGAAACACCATCGGCAGAAATTACTTCGCTCGATAAATCGTTTTCGGGGTTCTCTACTTCCAGCGTGCTGGGCATACCTCCGTAAAGACCAAACAAATCAATTTTTACAGTATAAATAAATAACGGAAAGCCGATAAAGAAACAGGCAAACGCAATCCAGAAGTACTTTACGGTTTTGCGAATCCACGGCCGCTCAATGCGAAGCAGGTTACTGATTTTGTTTTTGATAGTTGCGATCAAAGAAGGTGAGGTACTCATCCAGTGCCTTGGTTCGGTAAAAAATCTGAAAATTTTCTTTTGTAATTACAAAGCTATAGAATTTATAGTTCGAAAAGGGTTTTGCGGAGGCAATCTGGGCGAGGAATTTGTCGAAATAACTTAATGCTGCGGCCCGGCTGGGCAACTCCGTTACCAACGAAATGGTTTTGTCGGCATTAAGAATAAGGTTGGTTGTATTCAACTTCAAATCTTTCCATTGCATGGCATTGAATTTATCTAATGCGTTGGACACCGGAATGGTAATGTTATCGCCAGTAGTATAAACAACCACAAAGTTGTGGGGGCCATCTAAATAGCTGCTGAATTGAATGCCCTTGGCGCGCTCCAGTTTTTCAAGCAGGGTTTTGGATGCGCCCAGCAATTGTTCTGCATAGCTCTTCAACTCGTGGTTAGGATATTTTTTAATGTACTCGCCCAATTCATATTGGTAGCGGGTAACATCTTCGGTGCGGCCGGTTAGCAGTACCTGCAACAAGTCAAGTTGTGGTGTAAAGTTGGTTTCGCCTTCGCGCTGGGCTTGCTTCAGTTTTTCCTGCGCAGCCCGCAGGTTGTTGGCCTGGTAAAAGGTGTAGGCTTCCTTATAAAGAAGTTTTTGTTTTTCAGCGGCTACACTGGTTTCGCGCAGGTAGTCTGGGTTTTCAAGAATATGTGTGTACGTAGAGTTGGGATGGTTGGTTTTTAATTGGGTTGCATACCGCTCGGCTTTGGCCGTATCAGTTTCGCGCGCAATCAGGTAAAGCTTGTACAACACTTCGGGCACATGCTCCGAATCCGGAAAGCGCCTTAGTAAAGTTGTGTACGATTGAGAAGCATTTTCCTTTTCATTTAGCTGAAAGTAGTAGAGATCGCCCAGTTTGAAATAACCTTCTTCAATTTGTGCCAGGGCTTTTGCTTTGGCTTCGGGTGTGTAGGGCAACTGGCTTATTAGCTTGCCGGCCTCATCTACTTTTTGAGTGGGGGCAGCGGCATCAGTTGTGGGCCGGTTGGGTTCCGCATTGTTTTCGGTTAGCACCTGGCCGGGGTCTTGCAGCACGGTGGCTTTGTTAGATCTGCGCCAGTTGTCTTCTAAAGGAATGTTTCCCCAAATGCGTTTAAATTCCGTTTGTCCCATGCTTACTGCCGAGGGGTTTCCAAAATACCACGAAACGGTCGCGTTATCGGAATTAAAAAATGCATTGCTGCTACCCGTTGACCCTGTATTTACACTTCTGCGTTTTTTCTTCTTTGCGGCTGCTACCGGCTTGGCCCGCTCGGCCAACACCGAATCAATGCGTTTACGTACCAGTGCGGTATCTAAAACCGAAAGCGTCAACAGGCTATCGTTCCAGGTAATGGCTTCAGTGTACTTGGCAAAATCGCCTAATATTTCCTGGCGTTTTTTAATGGCATCGTACTCTTCAAAATCTTTAGGCAACGTGCCGATGGCGCTATCATAGTACAATTTGGCCTGGCTGTATTTTTTTAGCGAGTCGAAGTGCAACTGCCCCATGCGCAGGTAGGCGCTGCCCTGTATGCGCTGGTTGGTGCCCGCGTGGGCTGCTAACGAATAACTCTCCAGCGCTTGTTTCAGGTTGCCTTGCTTGCGATCGAATTCGCCCAGCTCGTAATAAATCTTATCACGAAACTCGGTGTTTTTGGTATCGGCCAACATGCGTTCGAACTGTGCACGCAGTTGCTTTATGTCGCGCTTATGATCCAGCCGGGCTACCTGCGCCATATTGAGACGGGCATAAAAATCAATTTCATAATCGGGGTTCGTGCCAATGCACTTGCGGTAGTAGTTGTACGCTTCGGCATCAAAGCCCAGCTTTTGATAAACCTGGCCAATCAAAAAATAGATTCGTCCTTTGCGATCCTGTTTCTCAAGCAACGAGTCGGCAAGGGTTAGGTTGCGCACCATGTAGTCGTAGTTATTACGCTCCTGGTAGTAGTAGGCTTTTTCTAAGTACAAATCTTTTGCATTGTGTTTACTTAGCTTCTCTTTTTCTAAAAACCGAAAAGTTTCTTCAGCCCGGTCGTAGTCGCGCAGTTCGGTAAATGTGCGCAGCAACTGCAACAAGGCCCGGTGCCGGGTATCGGTATCGGGGCTTTTGGTGTTTACATATTTAAATGTGAGAATGGCGTTTTGAAAATCGTATGCATACAACCGGGCCTTACCTACCAGCAGGTAGTTGTCATCGGTCCATTTGCTGTTGGGGTGCCGTTGTATGGAGAGCGAAGCCATCTTTACAATCTCTTCGGTATCTTTTGTAAAGGATTTGGCTAAGGTAGAATCCAGCCGCGGAAACAGGCGCAGAATCTGGTTGGGGTCATCGTCTAAACTGCGGGCAATAAGTTTTTCTACATCGCGGGTTTTTTCGCGGGCATAGTAATAGCCATTGTAGTGCGCGGCTGTATTATGGTACAGGTTGGCCGTAATGGTGTTTTGCTCAACCGAACAGGCGGCTATCAGCAGGGCAATCAATCCGTACAGAAGTAAGCGCAAGGGCAACAAGTTTGAACTACAAACGTAAAAAACAGGCGTTCAATATTATAATCGAACGGAATCTCTAATTTTGCCAAAATTTACGTGTTGAAACCCAAAAAGACTATATCGGAGCGGCTAACCAACAAATACCAGGTGGTAATTCGCAACGAAGAGAACCTGGCCGAAACCTCGAACATTGGGTTTACCTATGCCAAGGTGCTGGTAATTTCTGTTTCGCTGTTTGTACTGTTGTTTGCCTTTAGCCTGTTCCTTTCTAAAACATTGCTTGCAAAATGGTTCGATCCGAAGCATGCACAAATGGTAGCCAATAAAAAACTGTACGAGCTGGCGCTTAAAGTAGATTCGTTGGCAGTAGAAGTGCAGCAGAAGGATTTGTTTATACAAAACTTTCAACGGGTGTTAAGTGGCGATACGGCCAGTGGCTTTACCGATCCGGCCGCTGCATTTTCAACGGGCAGCCGCCCGCTATCGGCAGTGGGCAACATAAAACTGGCACCTTCCGATTCGCTCTTTCGAAAGGAGTTTGAGAAGAGTGAATTCTCGTTGGTTACGTTGGCAACCGGTAAGTACCGCGAATTGCAAGAGATGTTTTTCTTTACGCCCATTACGGGTTTTGTATCCGATCATTATGATATTAAGAAAGGCCACTTTGGTGTGGATATAGTTGCCAAAACCAACGAGCCTGTAAAATGTGTGGCCGATGGTGTAGTGGTGTTAGCAAGTTGGACACAAGACTCGGGCCACGTAATTGCGGTGCAGCACCGCGGCAACCTGGTATCGGTTTATAAGCACAATGCAGGTTTATTAAAAAAAGTTGGTAGTTTTGTAAATGCCGGTGATATTATCGCTATAGTTGGCAACAGTGGCGAGATGACCGATGGCCCCCATTTGCATTTTGAAATGTGGTACAATGGCAACTCGATTAACCCGGAAGATTTTGTAACGTTTTAAAAACCACAAGCCATGTTAACAACAAAAGAACAAAAACGCGCAGCAGACGAGATCAGTAATTCCAGCAATGTAATTGGCAAAGGCACTGTGCTGGAAGGCAACATCGAAACGTATGGCAACATCCGTATCGAAGGCAAAGTGCTGGGCAGCATTAAATCGAAATCAAAAATAGCGCTGGGTCACTCCAGCCATATTGAAGGCAACATTATTGCGCAGAACGCTGATATTGAAGGCGAGGTAAAAGGCAAATTGGAAATCTCTGAGTTGCTGGTATTAAAAGCTACTGCAAAAATTCATGGCGATATTATTACCGGTAAGCTGGTGGTAGAGCCGGGGGCTGTGTTCAACGGTAGTTGCAAGATGGGCGCCATTATTAAAGACATAAAGATTGGCGAAAGCAACGGAATGCATGCGTTGCGTTCGGAAGCACAAGCCAATTAAGAAGAATATCACTCAAGTAAGCCACATTTCTGCGCACCAGATTTGTGGCTTTTTTGTTAGCATACGTAATGGAGAAGGAAGATAAACCAGCCAACACCTTTCTAAAGTACAGCGGCCTGGGCCTGCAAATGCTGGTAACTATTGGTGTGGGTGCCTGGCTGGGGCATGCCCTCGATCAATATCTTGAACTTACGTTTCCTGTGTTTCTACTCACGTTTGTGTTTGTGCTTTTTGGTGGCGTAATGTATCAATTGTATCGCACGCTGAACAAAGAATGAAGTTCCGCTACTTAATACTAATGCTGTTGGTTTTTGCCGGCTTGTTTGGCGCAGGCTGGTTGGGTAACTCATGGGCCTGGTGGACTTTACCCAATGGGTGGATTCTAGTATTGATTTTTCTGTTGATAGCCATGCTTGTAGTTGGTCTTAACTTATTGCGCATAAGAAAAAACCAGCCACAGGTTTTTGTTCAATTCTATTTGCTATCAATTGCTGTTAAAATGGTGGCGGGGCTGGCATTTATTTTTTTTCTGATTTGGGATAACCCGGCTGAAGCCGCCCCGCTTGCTGCATTATTTATGGTGGGGTATATTTTGTTTACCGGTGCGGAGGTGTTGTTCCTGTTGCCAAAAAATCCTGATCGGCAAGACCTTTAGCAACCCCAAAATTCAAGCAAAACATTTTTTTCAGAACCTATAATTGATACTTTTGCAGTCCAAATAAAAGCCTCCGTTCCGACTGCGATGAAAAAGCCGTTTTTTGCCACAAAATCAACGTTTTTCGCCCTTATTCTTATCGCTTTAGCCAGCTTTTTTTCACCGGTTTTCGCTTCGGACGAAGCCGGCCATGCTGCCGAACCTTTCAACGCCAGTGAAGTAATTCTGCACCACGTAATGGACGACCACCAATGGCACTTTGCCGATTGGTTGGTGCTGCCCCTGCCGGTAATTGTGTACTCTTCCGAAAAAGGTTTGGAGATATTTTCTTCCAGCCGGTTTTATGACGACCATCATAATGCCGTTGAGTACAATGGCTATAAACTCGAACATAACCACATTACACTGGCCGATTCAGGTAAAGCCGTACTGGATTTGTCCATTACCAAAAATGTAGCCATGTTGTTTATCAATGCTGCGTTGTTGCTGTTTGTATTTACATCAGTAGCAAAAGGCTTCAAGAAAAATCACGGCAAGGCGCCTTCGGGCTTGCAATCATTTTTTGAACCCATCATTTTGTTTGTACGCGATGAGATTGTGAAGCCCAACATCGGCCATCATTACGAGCGCTTTATGCCGTACATGTTAACATTGTTTTTCTTTATCCTCTTCGGAAATTTATTGGGCTTGTTGCCGGGCGCTGGTAACCTTACCGGGAACATTGCGGTAACCATGACGTTAGCTGTGTTCACCTTTTTGATTACAAACTTCAATGGAAATAAAGGTTATTGGGGCCACATCTTCTGGACACCCGGTGTACCACTGCCATTGCGTATTGTAATTCTTCCGGTTGAGATAATCGGAATTTTTACCAAGCCCTTCTCGTTGATGATTCGTTTGTTTGTAGCGATTACAGCCGGGCACATTGTGTTGCTGAGTTTGATTTGTCTGGCTTTCATTTTTGGAAGTTATGCGGTGGGCGTAGGCTCATCACTAATTGTATTGTTTATTAACCTGATTGAGTTATTGGTTGCCGGTATTCAGGCCTATGTGTTCACGATGTTCTCATCGATGTACATAGGTATGGCTGTTGCCGACCACGGACACGATCATTAAAATAGCTTTAAAGAAATCCCCGATAGTAATCGGGGTGTGTTTAACTTAAATAAATAAAACTATGTTGTTCGCTCTATTATTGGACATTAGCTACGCAATCATGGGTGCAGGTATCGGTGCGGGTCTGGCTGCAATTGGCGCTGGAATTGGTATCGGTAAAATCGGTGGTTCTGCTATGGAAGGCATGGCTCGTCAGCCTGAAGCTTCTGGCAAAATCCAAAACGCCATGCTTGTAATCGCGGCTCTTATCGAGGTTGCAGCGCTGTTTGCACTCGTTATTTGCTTGTTGATCTCTTTCAAAGGCTAAACAGTTAAAGACTTGCCCCGATACTGGATCGGGGCAGTCTTTTTTGATTTTCCAAATTTGCACAACACAGTTTAGGTAAAACAAAGAACTATGGATTTACTAACCCCCGGCCCCGGCCTCATTATCTGGCAAGCGTTTATCTTCTTGCTGTTGATTATTTTACTTGCCAAGCTTGCCTGGAAACCGATTCTGGGTTCGCTTAAGGAACGTGAGCAATCTATTCAACATGCGTTGGATGCTGCCGAGCAAGCCAAAAAAGAAATGGCTAACCTGAAAGCTGAAAATGAAAGCCTTTTGCGCGAAGCCCGTGAAGAACGCGATAAGATTTTAAAAACAGCCCGCGAAGCGGCTAACCGCCTACACGATGAGGCGCAGGCCGATGCCAAGAAAAATGCCGATAAGATTATTGAAGATGCCAAGGCAATAATCCAGACTGAAAAGAATGCCGCGTTGCGCGATGTAAAAGCACAGGTAGCTGCCTTCTCGCTGGAAGTTGCTGAGAAACTGATTAAGAAAAACCTGGCCGATGACAAAGCGCAGAAAGAGCTGGCCGAAACCTACATCAAAGAACTTAAGCTGAACTAATCCGATGGCCGATTCCCGCGTTGCCTCCCGATATGTAAAATCACTGCTTAGCCTGGCCGTGCAGCAAAATGCATTGGAGCCTGTGCATCAGGATATGCAACTCTTTGCCCAGGTGTGCCGCAACAGCCGCGACTTTGTGCTGATGCTAAAGAGCCCCATTATTCGCCACGAAAAAAAGCGCGCAGTGTTGGAGACGTTGTTCAAAGGCAAAGTGCACCCGCTTACCATGGGGATAATCGACATCCTGACAAAGAAAAACCGAGAGCCGTTATTACCCGCTATTGCCAGCGAGTTTCATGTTGCGTACAACGATTACAAAGGTATCGGCAAAGCAACAGTTACTTCAACGCAGCCGCTCGATGCCAAATTGCGCAGCGAAATTGAGTTGCTTGTAAAAGAACTGAGTCATAAAAAAGAAGTTGAACTGGAAGAGAAAGTAGATAAAGACTTGATTGGTGGTTTTGTGTTGAACGTGGGCGACCGCCAGATTGATGCTTCTATTAAAAGTAAACTCAAGGCGTTGAAACTGAAGTTCAGTGAGAACCCCTTCGTAAAAGAATTTTGACCTCATATTCCCCTCTCCTGTGGAGAGGGGTTAGGGGTGAGGCTGAAAAGAAAGTATTAGTAAGAAATTTTGAATTAAAAGTATATGGCAGAAATCAGACCCGAAGAAATCTCAGCAATCTTGCGCGAACAACTTTCGCAATCGCGCACCGCTACCGAACTACAAGAAGTAGGTACCGTACTTACCATTGGCGATGGGGTTGCCCGTATTTACGGATTAACCAAAGCGCAGGCTGGTGAGTTGGTTGAATTTGAGAACGGCTTAAAAGCGCTGGTGCTTAACCTGGAAGAAGACAACGTGGGTGCCGTGTTGCTGGGCGATGGCAAAGGCATTAAAGAAGGTGCAACCGTAAAACGTACCGGTCAAATCGCTTCAATCAAAGCGGGCGATGGGTTGTTGGGCCGGGTTGTTAATACGCTTGCTCAACCTATCGATGGCAAAGGTCCGGTGGAGGGCCAGCTATATGAAATGCCTTTGGAGCGTAAAGCTCCGGGTGTAATCTACCGCCAGCCGGTAAACGAACCATTGCAAACCGGTATCAAAGCCATTGATGCAATGATTCCTATTGGCCGTGGCCAACGCGAGTTGATCATTGGCGATCGTCAAACCGGTAAAACTGCGGTTGCGATAGATACCATTATCAACCAGAAAGAGTTCTACGAAAAGGGCGAACCTGTTTACTGTATTTATGTAGCCGTTGGTCAGAAGGCTTCTACGGTAGCAAGCGTAGCCGCTACGTTAGAAAAAGCAGGTGCACTAAAATACACAGTGATTGTTTCAGCTTCGGCTTCCGATCCGGCTCCGATGCAATTCTTCGCACCATTTACCGGTGCCGCTATTGGCGAGTTCTTCCGTGATACCGGCCGCCCGGCATTGGTAATTTACGATGACCTTTCCAAGCAGGCTGTTGCTTACCGCGAAGTGTCGTTGTTGTTGCGCAGACCCCCCGGACGCGAAGCGTATCCTGGCGATGTATTCTACTTACACTCACGCTTATTAGAACGTGCCGCCAAAATCATTAACAACGATGGTATTGCGGCTAATATGAACGATCTACCTGCTTCTTTAAAAGGAGTTGTAAAGGGTGGAGGTTCCTTAACGGCTCTTCCTATTATCGAAACTCAGGCGAATGACGTTTCGGCCTACATTCCGACTAACGTTATTTCCATTACCGATGGTCAGATCTTCCTTGAAACTAACTTGTTTAACTCGGGTATTCGCCCTGCTATTAACGTGGGTATTTCGGTATCGCGCGTGGGGGGTAATGCGCAGATCAAATCCATGAAGAAAGTTGCCGGTACTTTAAAGTTGGATCAGGCTCAGTTCCGTGAATTGGAAGCGTTTGCCAAGTTTGGTTCCGATCTTGATGCGGCTACGAAATTGACCATTGAACGGGGCCGCAGAAATACAGAGGTATTGAAGCAGCCACAATATGCACCGGTACCTGTTGAAGAACAGGTGGCAATGATCCTTGCTTCTACCCGCGGGTATATCGACCGGGTGCCTGTTAACAAAGTAAAAGAATTCGAAAAGGAATTTATTGAACTGTTACGTGCACAGAACAAACAAACATTGGAAAATTTCCGTGCCGGAAAATTTGATGATGCCGATGTGGATTTGATTAAGAAAGTAGCAACAGAGCTGGCTTCTAAATATTAATTCAAAATTTAAAATTCGGAATGGAGATTCTGAATCTTGAATAAAAGTATATGCCAAGTTTAAAGGAAGTTAAGAGCAGGATAACCTCAGTAATCTCTACGCAGCAGATTACCAAAGCCATGAAAATGGTGGCAGCTGCCAAGTTGAGAAAGTCGCAGGATCGCATTACGCAGATGCGGCCGTATGCACAAAAGCTTACGGGGTTATTCCAGAATCTTTCGGCTGCCGGCCAGGATGAGCAAGCCTGGTATAGCGTACAGCGGCCGGTAGAAAAAGTATTGCTGGTGGTAATCAGTTCCGACAGAGGTTTGTGTGGTTCCTTCAACAGCACCGTAATTAAGGCGGTAGCTAAGTTGGCAGCAGAAAAGTACCAGGAGCAAACAGCCAAGGGTAACGTAACTATCCTTCCGCTGGGTAAAAAGGCTTTTGAGTTTTTTAGCAAGCGCGGCTATAAAATGGATAGCAGCTTTTGGAATATTTTCCAGGGTTTATCGTACGAAGGCGTAGCGCGGGTGGGCGAGTTTTTGATGGAAGAGTTTAAGGCCGGCAGGTACGATAAAATTGAAATCGTGTACAACGAATTTAAAAACGTTGCCACTCAGATTTTGCGCACCGAACAATTTTTGCCGGTAGTGCCCGTAGCCAAAGAAACCACCCAGCGAACAGAAGTAGATTACATCTACATGCCCAACCAGGAAGAGATTGTTACCGGGTTGGTGCCCAAGGCATTGAAAATTCAATTGTATAAAGCTGTGCTGGACTCTAACGCAGCCGAGAATGGCGCCCGGATGACGGCCATGGATAAAGCCACCGACAATGCGGGCGAGTTGCTGAAAGATTTAAAACTTACGTACAACCGCACACGCCAGGCGGCAATCACCAAAGAGATTTTGGAAATTGTGGCCGGTGCCGAAGCGTTGAAGGCTTCGTAAAACAACAATCGGCCTGGAAACAGAAAGCCCGTGGCAATGGCCGCGGGCTTTTTTTATTTTTACCCATGCAGCGCCTGTACCGGATCGTTAACCTGCTGAGCATCGATGTGGCCGTTGGTGCAATACTCACTTCGTTATTCTTTGCACGGCTGATGCACACACCGGTGCGCGTGTATGGGTTGGCAGCCCTTGGGCTAACCGTTTGGATTATCTACACGGCCGACCGGTTAATCGATGTGCAGCACCTTCAAAAACCAGCCACCAGCAATCGCCACCGGTTTCATCAACAACATGCGGTTGGGTTATGGATGGCTGTTGCGTTTGCATTGGTAGTAGTGTGCGGGCTCGTTGCTTTTGTTTATCAACCCATTCGCATGCGGGGCTTCCTGCTCGCGCCTTTCATTTGCCTGTACCTCTTGTTTCAAAAGCGGCTTCCTGTTAAGGAATTTGCCGTAGCACTTTTTTATACCATTGGCATAGTACTACCGGCCTTGCCCGAACGATGGGAATTGCTTCTGCCTGGTACTGTATGGATTGTTCAACTCTTTCTGGTTGCGTTGGCCAACATAGTATTGTTTGCCTGGTTCGAGTTGGATCTGGATTTTAAAATGGGGCAGGCATCGCTTGCTACACGCATAGGCAACAGCGCGGTGCGCAGGTTATTAAGTACGCTATTAGCTGTTGGATTGGTACTGAGTTTTATAGTTGCCTTCTTCTATTCTGCCGGTTGGGTTTTTACTGCCATGTGGTTGGGCTTAATCGGCCTGTTTACATTCCGTTCGTATTTTGCAAAGCACGAACGCTACCGCCTGTGGGGCGATGCCATCTTTTATCTGCCCTTAATCGGTTTGCTATGAATGGTTATAACCGGCTTGCACCTTTTTACGATCGCCTCGCTACCGTATTTGTTGGTAAGCAACTACAACAGGCTCAGCTTGCACTACTGCCTTACCTGCAGCAGAAACGCAAGCTGTTAATTCTGGGTGGAGGAACCGGATGGATTTTATCGCACATTTTTAAAATAAACCCGACCCTTGAGATTGATTATGTGGACAGCGCTGCACAAATGATAGCCCGCGCGCGCCAGCGAGCAGGGTTGTTACCGGTAGAAAGCAAAAGTACCCGCAGTCGGTTTATCCGCACGGTAGCCTTTCAGTTTAAGATAAAGTGAATCTTACGCAACTCTTACCTGCCCCCCTTGTAATTACCAAAAAGTATTTATATTGTCGTTTCGCTTAGTATGGAAATGAATACGGAGAGGCGCGGCCAGACGCTTAGTATGCAGCAGATAATAGACAACCTGCCGGTTGTTGTTTTTGAATATACGGTGTGGCCCGATGGTTCGCGCGATTTTACCTACCTCAGTGCTTCGTGCGAAAAAATTCTGGGCATTAAGCGCGAGGTTCTTTTGGGTGGCTCTTACCCCATGAAGGTTTTTATTCACCGGGCCGATTGGGCGGTGTTTGAAAAGCAGATGGAACGCGTAATTGCCGAGGTGGGTCCATTTAAGTGGGAGGGAAGAATCTTTAATATCAACTCTGAGGTGATCTGGATAGAAGCCTCGTGCGAGCCGGTAAAGTTGCCCGATGGCCGCATTACCTGGAGCGGAGTAATAAACCACATAGGCGAACGCAAAGAGTTGGAGCGGAAAAAGCAAGAAGCCGATGTGCGCTACCGCGAAGCCGCCACCTTGTTCTCGGAGTTATTCAATAATTCGCCAATAGCCATTGTATTGTTGGATAGCGAAGGTAACGTGCAGCAGGTAAACCGGGGTTTCGAAATGTTGTTTGGTTACACCATTACCGAGTTGAAAGGGAATAGCCTGAACCAGTTTATTGTTCCTACCGAACTTGAAACAGAAGGGAATGATCTTAACTCCCTCATTTCGGCCGAGCAGGTAGTGCGGATTGAAACCACGCGCCTGCGCAGAGACGATGTGCCGGTTTCGGTAATTATTTACGGAGTACCCATACACCTGGAAGATAAAACCATTGGAATTTTTGGTGTGTATGTGGATATAACCGAACAAAAGAAGATTGAAGAAGAACTGAAAATCCGCAATGCCGAGCTCGACAACTTTGTGTATAAAGTATCGCACGATTTGCGCGCTCCACTCTCATCGGTGCTGGGGTTGGTTAACCTGGCGCAAATGCCAGGCAACGATGACAACCCTACCGAATACCTGAAGTTGGTGGGCGAAAAAGTGGGCCAATTGGATCACTTCATCAGCGATGTACTCAGCCACTCTAAAAATCTGAAGCTGGATGTGAAGACAGGGGTGATAGATTTTGAGAATATCATTAATAAAACCTTCCACGACTTAAACTACATGCGCGGGGCCGATCATGTGGCTTTAAAGGTTACAATTTCCGGATCGGATTTTCACAGCGACCCCTGGCGTATGGGCGAAATTTTCCGAAACCTGATTTCCAATGCGATCAAGTATCGCAAAATCAGAAGCGAGAGCAGCGAAGTTTCTATTGATGTAGCAATAACACCTGATAAAGCTCAGATAAAATTTAAAGACAACGGTATTGGTATTAGCCAGGAAAACCTTAACCGGATTTTTGAAATGTTCTATCGCGCCAGCGAGCAATCCGAAGGCTCGGGCCTTGGCTTGTACATTGTAAAAAATGCCGTTGAAAAACTGGACGGAACCTTAACCGTAACCAGCCGGCTGAATGTGGGCACCACATTTGAAATTTCCCTGCCCAATAAAAAAGGGTACACCTTATTTTAGTTGTTGCATGCAAATCGTAGAAGTAGTATCCGAAGCCCACCAGAAGGAGTTTATGAAGTTGCCGTTGCAGCTTTACAAAAATGCATTGCAATGGATACGGCCGCTGGATGCAGATGTAGAAGGTGTGTTCGACCAGAAAAAAAACAAAACCTTTCAGCACGGTGCCTGCGCCCGATGGATTTTAACAGATGCAGCTGGAAAAACTATAGGCCGGATTGCCGCATTTGTAAACGATAAGACCACACACAAAGGAAACGACCAGCCTACCGGGGGCTTCGGTTTTTTTGAATGCATCGAAGATCAGCAGGCAGCATTTGCCTTGTTCAATCAGGCCAAAACCTGGCTCCAGCAACGCGGCATGGAAGCAATGGATGGGCCTATTAATTTCGGCAACCGCGACCGGTGGTGGGGGTTGCTGGTAGCAGGGTTTGAACTACCGCCCAATTATCAATGCAATTACAATCCACCTTACTATCAAAAATTTTTTGAAGCATACGGATTTCAGGTTTACTTCTATCAATTAACATTTGGCCGGCCCATTGAAGGGCCACTGGACGAACGCCTCTATGAAAAAGCGGCCATGATAGAGAAAGACAAGGACTATCGCTTTGACTATGTTAGAAAGAAGGACTGGGAGAAATTGCCGGAGTTGATTCGCACCGTGTATAACCGCGCATGGGCCAAGCGAGGCGAAATTCCGGAACTATCGGAAGTGCAGGCGAAACATCTGGTAAAACAAATGAAGCCGATCATGGACGAAAAACTGCTATGGTTCGGGTATTATAAAAACGATCCGGTTGCATTTTTTCTTTCGCTGCCCGAAGTAAACCAGGTGTTCAAATATGTAAATGGAAAACTTGATTTGTTTGGTAAGCTTAAATTCTTAATGCACTCGCTGCTAAAGACCAACAAGAAGGCATACGGAGTATTGTTTGGTGTGGTGCCTGAGCACCAGGGCAAAGGAGTGGATGGCGCCATTATCGAAGCCTTCCGAAAGTTGGCGCATGCTAATGGCTTTGCTTATACCGATTATGAGTTAAATTGGATAGGTGATTTTAATCCGAAGATGATTAGGGTAGTGGAACAAATAAATGCAGGCGTGGTAAAAAGACATGCTACCTATCGCAAGTTGTTTGACGAAAGCAAGCCGTTTAAACGGATGCCGATTATCAATTGAAGTATGCAGCCCGAAGCAGAAGAAAGTAAATCCGGCTTTTTGATTCGTAATTTAATACGGGGCCTCATCTGGTTTGCTGTAATTATAGTAGCATTCATTTTTCTGGAAGATTACATTCAGGAGAATTTCAGAAGCCATATCAATGATATCAGAGCTAACCCCGGCTTGCTCTACGGAACATTTACATTGTCGGAGATTGTATTTGGTATTATCCCGCCCGAGTTTTTTATGCTGGTTTGGATTCTAGACAAGATTGACCTGGAGGGTTACATTGTAAATCTTTCTATTCTGGCAGTTATCTCGTACGGAGCGGGTGTAGCTGGGTATTGGATTGGAAAAACTTTTTCGCGCACGCCATTTTTTCAAAACCGCATCCGCCAAAAGTATTTAACCAGGTACGAGAAAAACCTGAAACGCTTTGGTGGCTACCTGGTATTTGTGGGTGCAGTTACTCCACTTCCTTTTTCGGCTATGTGTATGCTGGCCGGTTCGGTTAACATGAACGTACGCCATTTTTTATTAATCAGTCTATCGCGGGTGCTGCGCTTTGTAGTATATGGTTGGATGGTGTGGAGTTTCCCCAACTGGTTTAATTCCTGAACTCTTTACTGCGGAATAAGTGTCACCTTCTGTTGAGTAGCCTGCTCAACTTTTTGCCGGCTAAAATAAATGGTGGTGTGCGTATCGGTAGCCCATGCTTCAAAGAGATTTCTATAAAACGGACTGGCCGGATCACCACTTTGTCCGGGTGAGTTGGTAAAGCGGGTTTTATCCCAATCGGTAACATCGGCTACCATTCTAAAAGTTGCACCATGGCTTTGATTATCGCTGTTGCCGGTTACACCCGGTGTGGAAGCAGAGCCCCCGCGGGGTAGCGGGCCGCATTCCAGCAATGCCCGCACCGAATCATTCACCACATTGCTGAGCGGATGCTTAATGAGCACGTGGTGATAAGCCGGCTGGCCATAGTGCCAATTGCGCTTATCGGCACCCAGTTTTTTAGTAAGGGTAGTATTGGCTTGCTCCAGCGTAGCAATCAGAAAAGCATTGCGGTCGCCCCACTCGGCCCGGTTAGCCTTTAGCCAGCCAATTACTTTTTTTATTGAAACAGTTTTGATGTAGGGCTTTGCCTTTTCGGGTACAAACAGCGCGTGTGCCTTTTCAAGCACGTGCTTTTCCCAGGCTGCATACACACCTGCCGCCACAGAGTTTTTATCCATTACACAATCCCACTCCAACAGAAGTTGTTGTAACTCTTTGGTAGATGTGTTGGTAATGGTAAGCGCTTTTAAGTAGGCTATAAGTTGCGTGGCCGGATTGCTGAAGTAATCGAATTGAAGTTGCTGCATATCGGCCATGCTCACTTTCTGTTTTGATGAAAGAACGGAATTCAATCGGGTAGCCCGGCTGCTATCGGCCCACTCCCAACCAACTGCATTGCGATGCGCATATTCTTGGGCAACCAGGTTTTCGTTTGCCGTAACCCAAAAACCTTTTTGTGGATTGAAAACGTTCGGCAATTCTTTTATAGGCAGGTAGCCTTCCCATTCATAACTACCATCACCAGGCACGGGCACCAGTCCGTCCCAGTTTTTTCTTACCGGAGCAATACCCACGGTTTGCCAGCCAATGTTTCCCTTGGCATCGGCCCAAATCATATTTTCGGCTGGTATATGGCTGTACGTGCATGCCTCCCGAAATTCCGGCCATGTAGTAGCGCCATTCATGCGCAGGCTGGCCAGGTAAGGGGCACCACCCGGTTCCATCCAGGCAGCTCGCACGGCATACGCTTTGTTTCGCTTTGCATCAATAAACGTTACCGGGCCATGCCGTGTAAACTGATGCTGCACAACTACTGTGGCAGCATCTTTAACCGGAATGGTATCATATTCCACTTTCATCTCCTCCCATGCGTTCTTGTAACGATATTGATTTTGATTGGCGGGGTTGAGATCATACACATACAGGTCTTCGCTATCGATATTAAAAATGGTAAGGCCCCAGGCGCCAAACTCATTGTGCCCGATTGATACACCTGGAATAGTAGGTTCGCCACCACCTACTACATTCCACCCCGGAGCATGCAAGTGCACCATGTAGCGCAGCGAGGGTACAGCCAGTGCGCGGTGCGGATCGTTGGCCAACAACGGAAACCCGGTTTCGGACTTTGCACCACTCACTATCCAATTGTTACTTCCAATCGATCGCTTTGCACCATCCATCATTTCAGCGTAGGCCTGGCTATCGGCAAGTGTCAGGTGTTCTACTTGCGCTTGATTTTTATTGCCATGCATGGCGAGGTGCTCGGGTTTAAAAGCAAGCTTCTGTTCGCGAAAGGCTTTGTACACTCCAAGAATATCTTCGAACAATCCGTTCGCATCGATTTTTTTGTCTAACGCCAAGCGTGGCGTGCCGGGCTCGAACGTGCGCAGGTCTTTCAGCTTTTCTTCGCCCAGCAAAGCAACAAGACGACCAAAGTCTAACTCTTCCGGCAGGTTGAAAAGCAAACCCTGATGGCGGGAGATAACCATTTCAGGAGTCCAGCGGCCGGGTTTAAAATTGAGCAACTGAAACTCTATTGGTAATAGGGTTGGGTTGCGCTCGGTTTCGGCAATGTAGGCGTTAATGCCTTCGGTAAAGGCCGAGATAATGGCGGCACCATTTGGATGGTAATGGTTGAACTCTGTAGTTAAATCGCCCCGGTATTTGAACAGGCGTGCACCCCGGTCGCGTTGCACTTCGGCTGCACCCAATAGTTCGGCCACGGTGCCGGTGGCTTGCCTGCGCCATAGTTCAAACTGAAAGAGCCGGTCTTTGGCAGCACTGTAGCCTTGTGCAAAAAACAAGTCGTGTTCGTTTTGTGCGTAGATGTGATTTACACCAGCAGAGTCGCGCAGAATTTCTACCGGTTGGTGCAAGCCAGCAACCGGAAGGGTATTTTCATTGTGCGCGCAGGCAATGCAAATAAGAAGTACGGGAAAATAAAAGATTCTCATGGTTAATCAGGAACAGACACAGACTGGCTGTAAAGTACAATGCCCTGCAGCTATTTGTTTTTTTAATTCGACCGATGAAATTTCATTCATCAGCAGCACATCAAATTTATTAAGCGTATCGAGGGGTTTCAAGTTTATGTTCAAATTGGATCACGTGGTCTTTGGTAAGCTCGTTGCCGATCAATACCGGGTCAACATCCGAACCGTTTTTAAACACTCCGGTTGCCCGCGATCCAAAGAGCAGGATTTGATTAATTTCCGGATGGGCAATACCAAAAGATTTTACCACTTCTATAAACGCATCGGGTAAGCCGAATTTCATAAAGCGACTTTAGTTTTTCTTCTAACTTTTTGAATAGTAGAAAATTGACACCGGTTTTTCCAACGAACCAATTCCATATAGGTAAAGGTAGCATTATAGGGTTAAACAGCGGGCTTACGCGTTGGCAATTTTCAGCACGGCATCTATAAACCGATCTAAATCTTTGAGAGCGGTATATACGTGCGGAGTTATTCGAACGGCATTGAGCTTTTCCCACTTTACAGATGTAGTATGGATCTGAAATTGATTGAATAGTTTGGCTGAAATATCCGCAGCCTCCATGCCTTCGATGCTAAAAGTGCCGAGGGCGCATGAATATTCCGGCTTGAGCGAAATGTGCAATTTGATTTTTGGATGTTTCGCTACCGCCTGGCACCAATACAATTTCAAATAATGCAAGCGTTCTTGTTTGCGGGTGCCGCCAATGGCATTGTGAAAATCGATGGCTTGCCCAATGGCTTGCTCCGGTGCGAACGACCGTGTACCCAACGCTTCAAATTTTCGGATGTCGGCACTTTGCGGCTTCTCTACCGAAAACAGCGGCCATGTTTTTTCAATGAGTGGTTTGCGGATGTACAACATACCGGTTCCAAAAGGTGCGCACAGCCATTTGTGCAGGCTGGTGCCCAGGTAGTCGCAATCAAAATCAGAAACTTTAAAATGGAGGTGGGCGAAAGAGTGTGCCGCATCTACGATGGTGAGGATACCGCGTTTTCGGGCTTCGGCACATAGTTTAGCAACAGGTGTAATCTGGCCACTCCAGTTAATGATGTGTGTAAGGTGCCAGACTTTGGTTTTGGTTGTGGTGGCCCCGATGTAGAGTTTTATTAAAGTGTCGTCATTTTCGATGGGTAGTTCTGGTGTAATCCAGTTTATTTTTATGCCTTCGCGCTGTTCGCGTTGGTTCCACGCATGTATCATGTTGGGGTAATCGTAGCGTGTCATTACAATTTCATCACCCCGTTTCAAATCGGTGCCCCACGTAACTGTACCCAATGCTTCGGTGGTATTGCGGTTAACGGCAATGGTTTCGGCATCTACGCCCGCCAGGTCGGCCAGCTTGCGCCTTAGGCCCTCGCGGCCGGCATCTAAAATGCGCCACATGTAGTAAGAAGGAGCCTCATTGCTTAGGTGGTAGTAGCGATCTACGGCATCTTGCACCACTTTAGGCTGTGGACTAACCCCACCGTTGTTCAGGTTAAGGATGGTAGGACTTACGGTATAAGCCTGGGCCAACCGGGCCCATAGTTCTTCATCGGTGGCTGCGCTAAGTGCGTTCTTTTGTTGCAACGAGAGCAAGGCATCCGAAATGTCTTCGGCCAAAGCCTGGCTGGCAAGCGATGTGAGTGATAGTGCTCCGGTGGCGGTAAGCGTTTTGCGAAAGAAATTTCTGCGGGTAGCCATGGCGAAAGATTTCTTTCAAGGTAATTGGTTTGGACAACCAAAAAAAGAAATCAGTTCTTCTTGTCTTTCGTTAGATCGGTAATAATACTATTGAAGATGGAGAGAATCAGGCTAAAGCCTAACGCCCACCAAAATCCTTCCACCCGAAAACCGGGCACCAGGTAATCTACCAGCAGGATGATCAGGGCGTTAATCACTAAAAGGAAAAGCCCGAGTGTAACAACCGTAATCGGTATGGTAAATAAAATTAAAAGCGGTTTAACCACCACGTTGGCAATAGCCAGCACCACTACTACCAATAAGGCATGGCCATAACCCTCTACATAAACTCCATTTTGCAGCAAGTAGCCGGTAAGCAATACGGCAAGGCCGTTTAAAAGAAAGCGTACAAGTCCGTTCATAGACAGAAATAAATTTCTCTAAGATAGAATTTTAGACTTAGGGAACCATGTTCAAATATTGATTTCAAATTTTGAATTTTAAATTTTGAATCTCCTACCTTCGCTACGCTTATGTACGCTATTGTGGATATTGAAACTACGGGCGGGTATGCGGAGAATCATCGCGTAACCGAAATAGCAATTTACCATTACGATGGCCTGCAGGTTACCGACCGGTTTCATACCCTGCTTAACCCGGGTCGTAAAATTCCGCAATTTATTACGGGCCTTACCGGAATAACTTCACAAATGGTAGAAGAAGCTCCGGCTTTTGAAGATGTAGCCGAAGAGATTTTCGATTGGTTAAAAGACAGGGTATTTGTTGCTCACAATGCGCACTTCGATTACAGTTTTCTTAAGAAAGAATTTGACGAGGTTGGCATTACCTGGAACACAAAAAAACTTTGTACCGTAAGGCTTAGCCGTAAAATTATTCCCGGGCTAAGCTCCTACAGTTTGGGCCGGCTGGCCGAAAGCCTGGGTATAAAAATACCCGATAGGCACCGGGCTGGTGGCGATGCGCTGGCCACAGCAAAAATTTTTGATTTGCTGATGAAGCGCGACCAGGGCGGGGTAATCGCCAAAGCGCTTAAACGAAACTCGGGCGAAACCATTCTGCCACCTAACCTTCCAAAAGCCGAGTTTGACAAATTACCGGCAACGGCCGGTGTGTATTACTTTCATGATGCACGCGGCACAGTTATTTATGTAGGCAAAGCCATCAACATAAAAAAAAGAATTGCCGGCCACTTTACAGGCGAAGCCCGCGAGTGGAATCGCTCCAATATTCGGAATGAAATTCATTACATCAGTTACGAGCTTACCGGCAACGAGTTGATTGCCCTCATTCTGGAGTCGCAGGAGATAAGGCGACTGTGGCCCAAGTATAACCTGGCCCAGAAGTACAAAGTAGAAGAGTGGGGCGTATATGATTATGAAGACCGCAACGGCTATTTGCGGTTTGTGATTAACAGTGTAACCAAAGGAGCGCGCCCGCTCATTACCTTTTCATCGAAAGGCGATGCCTGGAATTTTATGTGGGAGAAAGTAAAAGCCCACGACCTATGCCCTAAGTTGAGTGGCCTGCAACTCGCTAAAGGGTTATGTTTTAGTCACCAGTCGGGTACGTGTAAAGGTGCATGCCAGGGAGTAGAAAAAGTAAAGAAGTACAACAAGCGCGCACAAAAAGCCATTGACTCATTCTTTGAAACCGGGGAAACCGTAGCGTTGGTAGGTAAGGGCAGAAGACCCGATGAAAAATCGGTGGTGTTGGTAGAGAATGGCAATTACCAGGGCTTTGGTTTTTTTGAAGAGCGCGAAAGTATTTCCAACCTGGAAGCAGCCCGCATGTACATCAAACCTTCTAAAGACAACCGCGTGGTTCAGAATATTGTAAACTCATACCTCACAAATCCTAAAGGGGTGGAGTTGGTGTTGTTCAATTGATTTGGTTGTAGATAATTTTTCCATCAAATACGGTTAGTATTACTTTTGTTTCGTGTGTTTTCATGGGGTTGATGGTGAACAGATCCTGTGAAAGAACAATGATGTCGGCTAATTAGCCCACCTTAAGTTGGCCTTTCAGATTTTCTTCGAAAGACGAATAAGCACCGGCTGCCGTGTAGGCTTGCGCGATAGAAGCCCCAAAGAAGAGGAACCCCGCTTTCAACTATTACTGTTAAAGCTATACCTTTGATGCAATGAACTACATCGACCTGTTCGGCTACTTCGGTAGCTTTTTAACCTGCATTACGTTTATACCCCAGGTGTACAAAACCTGGCAAACAAAAAGGGCGGGCGACCTTAGCCTGGCCATGATGTTGATTGTGGTGCTGAGCACCATTGTATGGCTGGTGTACGGCTTTGCGCTGATGCTCTGGCCCGTTATTGTTGCCAACGGCATTGTGTTTACGCTCAGCCTTATCTTGGTTTATTTTAAACTTACGTTTAAGCAGTAAAAAAATTGTTTCCGGTTGCCAGCTATTGGTTTCCGGAAACGGGCAGCGAATTGATCCCCTTCGTAACAAAGTTTTTGGAATTAATAAGGCGATGGCCTTCGTTACCTGCGCCTAACCAAATTCACACCTTCCTCAAAAAATTTTAACCCAAAAGGGTTATTATTGCGTTTTCAACTTTACAAGAAAGCATTCTTTTATGGCATTGGCAGAAGCAACCGTTCATAGCGAGCATCATCAGAAAGTAAAAGCGGTTTACACCGAAGTAGCCAAAGTAGTTGTAGGCCAGGAGTACATGGTAAACCGCCTGCTGGTTGGGTTATTTACCAACGGGCACATTTTATTGGAAGGCGTACCCGGCCTGGCCAAAACCCTTACCATTAGCACGGTGGCCCGGGTGCTGCACCTCGATTTTGCCCGCATCCAGTTTACGCCCGACCTGCTGCCGGCCGATTTGGTGGGCACCATGATCTACAATCAGAAAGAAGGAAAGTTTGAAGTAAAGAAGGGCCCCATCTTTGCCAACATTGTGCTGGCCGATGAAATTAACCGCTCGCCCGCCAAAGTGCAATCGGCCCTGCTGGAAGCCATGCAGGAGAAACAGGTTACCATTGGCGAAACCACATTTAAGTTAGATAAGCCCTTTCTGGTAATGGCTACGCAAAACCCGGTAGAAAACGAGGGAACCTACCCGCTACCCGAAGCGCAGATTGACCGCTTTATGATGAAGGTGTTTGTTGACTACCCTACCAAAGAACACGAACTGGAAATTATGCGCAGAATTTCCAACATGCAGTTTAGCTACGAGGTAAATCCCATTCTTACCAAAGAAGATATTTTTGCTATACGCGAGGCGGTGAATAAAGTGAAGATGTCTGAATCGCTGGAGAAATATATTATTGAATTAGTTACCGCCACCCGCAGGCCTAAAGAATATAAATTAGAAAACGAAGCCCAATACATTCAGTTTGGTGCCTCGCCCCGGGCCAGTATTAACATGAACCTGGCCGCCAAGGCAGTGGCCTTTATGGATGGGCGCGAGTATGTGTTGCCCGAAGACATAAAAGAAGTAGCATTGGATGTAATGAACCACCGCATCATACTCAACTACGAAGCGGAAGCAGATAACGTGCGCACCAAAGACATTATTAAAGCCTTGCTTACCAAAGTACCGATTACAAAGTAAGTACGTGCTGTTAGGAAGGATTAACATGCCGCACGCATAGTCCAAAATTAACGGCTGCGTGTATTAACTTTAGAAAAGGCAAAACAGATTTCCCGCCCAATTTCCAACACGCGTTCGGTGTATTTTTCTTCCTCTTGCGGAGTTCCATCAAAATCTTTCGGGTCGTTATACGGCAGTGAAATTCTTTTTTCGGCACCTGCCACTACGGGACAGCTTTCATCGGCTTGCGAGCACGTCATAATAGCAGCAAACTGTGTTGGGTTAAATGCATCGCTATATACTTTCGAAAACAGAATAAGCGGTGGCGCATGGTTGGCGTAATGTGCCTCGTACCTGGGGTTGGCTGTGCTGTCGGTGGCCACAATCTGAAAGCCCACTTTTGTTAGAGCAGTTACTGCCCGCGGGTTAACTGCGGTGGCTTCGGTGCCACCCGAAAAACAATGTACATTATTCAGTTCATAATGGAGGGCAGCAGCCTGTGCCCACGCCTGGGCTATATGACTTCTGCGCGAGTTGTGGGTGCAGATGAAGTTGAGGTTAGCAGGGGTTCTGGATTTTATTTTGGCTTCAATAAAATGACTAAGAAGCATTAACCGCGTCTTTCGCAGTTCGGAAATGTGTATAAAGCCAGCTTCAAATTCTGAGATCTGGCCGGCAAGCGCCTGGTTTACAAAAGACATGCATCAAAATTTAAATCGTAATATTACGATTAGCGGGCACCACTAGCAAATGTTAACCGAATCTTACTTTTATTATGGGCCCTTTATCGCAATGTTATTTGGTTAACTCAACTAACTACCTCACGATCATCTGCCTTATTGCAAATCCTGGATTTTACCTGTAAGCGGTGGGGTCATTTCAGCGGCCTTACGGGTTCTTGTCTTTAACAATTCGGTAACATAGCCGCCTTAGCGGGATAATATTGAGGCGGCACCTTTGCGTCAAATAAATTAATCCTCACTCTATGGTACGCTTTGTACTGGTTCTTTTAGCGATTTCAGGTTCTTTGATTGCGGTTGCGCAAAATGGCAGCATCTCCGGAAAAGTTACCGATGCGGCAACAGGCGAAGCCATTGTAGGCGCCAACGCCATAATTCAAGGAACTACCGTAGGGGCTTCTACCGATCTGGATGGACTCTTTACCATTGGGAATTTAAAACCCGGCACCTACACGGTGGCCATATCGTTTGTAACCTACAAAACACACATTATTGCCGATGTGGTAGTAGAGCCCGGAAAAATAACCAGCGTACAAGTTCCGCTAAGTGAAGATGCTACCGAATTACAAGAGGTAGTAGTAACCAGTACCCGCCAGATTAACACAGACCATAGCCTGGTGGCGGCCATCAAAGAAAGTAAGTTGGTAGTAAGCGGTATTTCGGCCGAGCAAATTGTGAAGCTGCCTGATAGCGATGCCGCTCAGATTGCGCAACGCGTGCCTGGCATAACCATAGTTGATAACCGGTTTGTAATGGTGCGGGGTGTGCCCGAACGGTACAATCAGGTAATGATTAACGGAGCAATTGCCCCCAGCACGGAAATTGACAGAAGGTCTTTTTCGTTTGATCTGATCCCCAGCAGTTCCATCGATCAGATGCTGATCTATAAATCAGGTTCGCCAGAAATGCCAGGCGATTTTGCCGGAGGTGTTATTCGCATGATAACGAAAGAAACTTCTTCTGAAGAATACACCAGCTTTGGGTTTAGCACCGGCTATCGTGTAGGAACAACCTTTAATTCATTTAACAAATCCCAAAGCAGCGCTACCGATTTTTTAGGGTTCGATAATGGGATGCGTTCCCTTCCGGCCGGGTTTCCGTCAAGCGAAGCCATGCGCGAAAGTCCTACCCGGTCTTCGCTTCGGTCCGATGCGGGTAAGTCGTTGCTTAACACGATGAACTACTCTACCATCGAAGCACCCATGGACTTTGGTCTTAACTTTGGGTTAGCCCGCAATCTCCAGTTCGGTTCTTTTAAAGCCAGCAATGTTACAGCGCTCAGCTACTCCCGCAGTTTTCAGAACTACGATATGAGTTTTATTCGTTACAACGAAGTGCGTACCCAACCTAACCAGGAGCCGGTAATTCAGTTCGACTTTAACGATAACTACTCCAAGTCTGAATCAAAGATAAACCTGGTGCACAATTGGTTATTCGACTTGGGTGCGCGGGCCAAAGTAAGATTTAAAAACCTGGCCGTACAGATTGGTGAAGATCAGGCCATGTTGCGCTCAGGCTTTAACAACTACGAGCAAGTAGGTAAACTTCAAAACAACAATGCCTATCGGTACCTGTCGCGGTTTATTTATGCCGGCCAGTTGGAAGGAACTTTAAAATCGGCCAACGAAGCAACTATTTATTCTGTTGCTTTTGGCGCAAACTACATTAACCGCAACGAGCCGGACTATCGCAGGTTCAGGCGCGTAAAGGTTGCCAATTCCAACGATCCCTTCGAACTGATTCTGCCGCCCAGCTCCTCGCCAATTGATGCAGGCCGGTTTTATTCCGAACTGGAAGATAAAGGCTTCTCGAACGGATTTAATGTTGAACACAAGTTTGGAAGCGTAAAAGCAGAACGTTCGGCATCGGTAAAAGCCGGCTATTATCTTGAGAAGAAAGACCGCCACTTTAGCGCGCGCTACATCAGTTACTTTTATCCGGGCATCAACGGCTTTCCGGCCGAAGTGGGGCAAGACATTATTCATCAATCACTCGATCGGTTGTTCTCGCCCGAAAACATGTTTACCTACAATCAGGATGGCAGCGTAATACCGGGCATGGCGGTAATTGAAGGAACTCGCCCAACCGACCGGTATAAAGGTGAAAATTTTTATTCGGCCGGGTATGTATCTGGTTCATTACCGGTTGGCAAATTTGATTTGTCGGGTGGCATTCGGGTAGAAAATAACGTGCAGAAATTAACCACGCAAAATGATGCCGGCCCCATTGCGGTTAACAACCCCATTCTTTCGCCTTTGCCTTTTGTAAACCTGGCGTTTAATGTTACCAAAAGAGCCCTTATTCGTACTGCTTACAGCCGCACCATTAACCGGCCTGAGTTTAGAGAGTTAGCACCTTTTGGATACTATCAGTTTGAATTGGATGCCAATACATTCGGAAACCCAAATCTTAAAACCGCTACCATCGATAATATTGATCTAAGGTTTGAGATGTATCCCAATCCGGGCGAAACATTCAGCATTGGTACTTTCTATAAAAAGTTTACCGACCCGATTGAGTTTAGCCTTACCAACACAGGCGGTTTAGGTCAGAATTTTTCGTACATCAACGCACCACAAGCGTACAGCTACGGTGCCGAGCTGGAATTGAAAAAATCGTTGGCGAGCCTTGCGGTAAACCGTTTCTTCCGTAACACTTCGGTTAACATCAATGCTTCAATTATTAAAAGCGAAGTGGATTTGGGCGCGGCAGCTTCTGGCTTTCAAAGCCGCACAAGACCCTTGCAAGGACAATCGCCTTATGTGGTGAATGGTAATCTCTACTACAGCGATCCGGCCACAGGCTGGTCTGTAAACATTGGCTACAATGTATTTGGAAAAAGAATAATGGCGGTGGGTAGCATCATTCTTCCTACCTGGTGGGAAATGCCCCGCAATGTAATTGATATGCAAGTGGCCAAGTCGTTTAACAAGCTGGAAGTTAAACTGAACATCAACAACCTGTTGAATGCCCGCTACCGCATTATGCAAGACGATAACCTGGACAGCAAGATCGATAACAACATAGACCAATTCGTGCGCGGGTATCGCACCGGCCAATTGGCTACCCTAAGTGTTGGCTGGAAGTTTATGAAAGACTAAGCTTTTAAAACCGGGTGCGGGTTGTGCGGTTCGGCTAATCATTTCGTTGATTAGTTGCCGGAAGTTATTATCCAAAGGTTTCGAATGTAGTGCCCCCCCGATTTAACCGATAACATTACCGTAATAAATTCATAACGGTTTAGGTGGCAGCCAGAGGAGTGGGCACCTCTACTTTTGCCATCGAATATTTATCTGTTATACAAACTCATAAACTCATGAAAAAAATTCTCAGCATTTTAAGCTTATGTCTGGTGGCTGCAGTAGTTACACTGCAAAGCTGCAAAAAGGACGATGACCCTAAGCCAGCACCCAGCATTACATTAAGTGCAACAGCAGCTACAGGCACACCGGGAAGTTCGGTGGTTGTAACGGCTACCATTGAAGCCGGAAACGGAGCAAAGACGCTTACCGTTACCGGTGCAACGGCAACACCTGCCAGCCCTATTTCTTTGTCGGGCACCTCGGTTACACAAGAAGTTTCATTGGCCATTCCGGCTACGGCTGTAGTTGGTGCAACCATTTCGGTGGTGTTTATTGTAACAGACAACGAAAACTTTGCTTCAGCTCCGGCTACCTTTACCATTACGGTTGGCAACCCGGTAATTACTTTACAGGGTAATCTTACCACACAAACCTTAGATGCTTCCAAAGTTTATTTGTTGAAGAGCCAGGTATTTATTCCGGATGGCGTTACCCTTACTATCCCGGCCGGCACGGTTATAAAAGGAGAAAAAGCAACCAAAGCAGCATTGGTTGTAAAACCCGGTGGAAAATTAATTGCCAACGGCACGGCTTCAAATCCGGTGGTATTTACTTCAAACCAAGTTCCGGGCGAGCGCGACAAAGGCGATTGGGCCGGGGTGCTTGTTTTGGGTAAAGCATTTGTTAACCAACCCGGGCAGGTAGCTATTGAAGGTATTTCGCCACAGGTATTCTACGGGGCGCGCTATGCCGATGCAAGCGCAGCAGTTGATTTTAACACCAACGCAACCGACAACAGCGGTTCGTTAACGTATGTGCGCATTGAATATGCCGGTATAGAATTAACACCCAACAACGAAACCAACAGCTTAACCATGGGTGGTGTTGGCAACGGAACTACCATTGATTATGTACAAGTTTCTTACGGTGGCGATGATGGCTTTGAATGGTTTGGTGGTACCGTAAATTGCAAGCACCTGATTTCGCAAGCAAGCTGGGACGATGACTTTGATTCTGACTTTGGCTGGAGCGGTAAAGTACAGTTTGGATTAATTCTCCGCTATCCGTTTGCTGCCGACCAATCTGAGTCGAATGCGTTTGAAAGCGATAGCCAGGGTAATGGCAACGAAATTTTCTCGAGCGGAACTACCGGCACCCCCTGGTGTACCAACACCGAAAGAGGTGGTTGTACCAGCGGTGTGTTTTCGAATGTTACCGTACTTGGTCCGCGCGATATTACCAGCACAGCACGTCCTATTTCGGGTAATTTCCGGAACGCCTTGCACATTCGCAGAAGAAGCAACATCTCCATTTTCAACTCGTACTTCTCGGGCTTCCGCCTTGGGTTGCGGGTAGATGATGCCGGAACACTGGGCAACATTACTTCTGGAAATTCTGTTTGGGCTAATAACATCTTGTTGGTGCCAGGTACCGTAGGTGCAGCTACTAACAGCACAACCCCGGCAGACGCAGCCTTTGCAACAGGGCTTACACTTGCCGATGATGGTTCTGCCACCGGTGCCGTTGCAGGAAATGCAACCTTTGTAAGAACTACCTGGGAAGCAAATAACACGTTTACATTGGCGAGTCCGGCCTGGACACTCACCGAAAATCCTTATACGGCTTTAGGCTTAGGTCTTAACTGGTATTGGGGTGGTAGCGGTGTTAACGGCTATACGGCTCCTAACTTTGCTGTTACCTCCGGAACACTCTCTTCCGGGGCAAGTTTCACCAATGCTAAACTGAGTGGAACTTTCTTCGAGACAGTTACCTATCGTGGGGCATTTGGTGCAACCAACTGGACAACCGGCTGGGCCGAATTTGTGCCACAAAACAAGGTTTATTAAAATCTAAAAATCTTTCTCCCAAAGACTTACCTGTACAAACCAGGTAAGTCTTTTTTATTTTTGCATTTCATTTTATTACAGCCATGAGGTATTCAATTTTAATTGTTGCAATTGTAGTTACAAGCTGTAGCAAGCCGGCTCCTTATTCGCCTGCGCAACTATCGGCAAACCAACAAGCCGCGCTAAAAAAAACAATGGTACGCTATTATGCGCGCCTGGCAGAGGAAGCCAACCAGGAAACAAAATTTGAATCGCGGTTTGATGACTACTACACCCGAAAAGCTAACGAGGCTACGCTTATGTTTTACCATCCCGGTAAGGATAGCTATTTTATGATGGTGTCGCAGCTTGCACCGAGTATGATGGGCAAGCGCCATGCAACGGGCATTCGCTTTAAGCTAAATGATGCTGGTGAGCTTACCGACTACGAAGAGGTGTTTCGTACGTGGAAGATGCTGCCCGACACCTTACAAAAGCGCGGCTTTTTTTTGTTTGATAAAATGGTGCAAGGCGAGCCGTTGGAGAAATATGAAACTAAAAACTCAAATGGCGTAGAGTACATTGAGTTTCCGGATGATCGTAACCACTACGATACGGAAGCCCGCAGGTGGCAGTTTACTCCGGCCACCGATGGCGAAAATCTTTAGCCTTAATTAATTTTCCGCTGCTTCTCTTTATGGGTTTCCATTACTTTTTTAACCTGCGTGGCAACATTCGCTAAAGAGTCTTGCGCTTTTTTGTTGTTTTCAATCCGGATTTTTAAGGCCACATTTTCAAGCTTATTGTTCTCGAGCGATTTCTCCAGTTGAATTTTTTCCTGCTCGTTGTTGCTGAGTTTCAAGGTTAGGTCTTTGTTCTGGTTTAGCGCGCGTTGCTGTTGTTTTTCAACCGCATCCAATGCTTGCTGTGTTTCGTCAATTTGTTTTTGTACCTGGTCGCGGTAAAATTTTATGCCGAACTGGTACACCATTTTTTGCAGCTCGCGTTGCGCATAGGTTACATCTTTCTCGTCCCACTCGGTGGGGTTTATGCCCAGCCACACCGTAGAACTTTTATCGCCAGCCTGGCTGCCGGCATACACAATGCCTTTTGTAAACGGAGTGCCGCCAAGTATCGGCTCGGTAACGGTGGTGGGCGAACTGAATAGTTTAACCTTACCGATTTCTTTTACATATTTGGTAAAGGCTTGCTGAATTTCTTCTTTGCGACCCTCTAACGTGGTGGCATTAACTTCAATGGTTTCGGTCTTTACTTTTTCGTTTTGTTTATTTACGGTAACGGTTTGGGCATTAACCCAACTAAGGGTGGTGCACAATCCAATTAAAATGCTAAACTTATTCATGCGTAGGGTGTTAACGTTTCAAAGCTACTAATAATGAGTAAAAAAGTTTTAATCACCGGGGCTTCGGGGTTAATTGGTTCGCAGCTAACCCACCTGCTGCTGCAACGTGGCTACCGGGTTGCACACCTCGGTCGCACAAAACGTGCCGGAAACATTCCGGCTTACGTTTGGGATATACATAAGCAGGAGTTTGAGACAGGCACGCTGCACGAGGTAGATGTAATTATAAACCTTGCCGGAGCCGGGGTAGCCGATAAGCGGTGGACGGCTGCGCGCAAAAAGGAAATTTTGGAAAGTCGCACGAAGTCAGCGGCCTTGATTTTAAAAATGTTACAAACGGAATCCCATCAGGTAACGGCTGTTGTCTCTGCTTCGGCCATCGGCTACTATGGATTTGGAAGTGCGCAGGTTTTTGAAGAGGAAGCCAAACCGGGGAACGATTTTTTAGCCACCGTTACCCGACATTGGGAAGAAGCAATTGATAGCTTAGGTGCGTTGAATGTGCGGGTAGTGAAGCTGCGCATTGGAATTGTGCTAAGCAACAAGGGCGGGGCATTAACCGAAATGGCCCGGCCGGTGCGCTGGTTTGCCGGCTCGCCTTTAGGTACGGGCAAGCAGTACCTTTCGTGGATACATATTGATGATTTGTGCAACCTGTTTATTTATGCAGTTGAAAATGCAGCAATGCACGGAGCGTACAATGCCGTAAGCGGCCAATGGGCAACCAATAAAGAATTGACCAAAACTATAGGTAAGGTGCTTCACCGCCCGGTATGGCCCTTGCCGGTGCCGGGCTTTGTTTTAAAAATAATTTTGGGCGAATTGGCACACCTGGTTTTGCTGGGCAGCAAAGTAAGCGCAGACAAAATAAAGCAAAGCGGGTTTGAACTAAAGCACACCAATCTTTACCAAACGGTGCGCAACCTTTTAGCTGGCGTGTAACAGATTGCGCGGCAGGGTAATTATTTCTTTTACCACATACGTTTTCTTTTGCTGCGATTCGTAGTAGGTGCGCATCATGAGTTCTGCGATTACCCCAAAGGTTAAAAACTGAATGCCGGCCAACACAATGGTAACACCCAGAATTAATAAGGGGCGGCCCCAGATGTCTTCGCCCAGTATTTTTAAAATCAGTAAATAAAAATTAATGGCGCCACCCGCCAGCAGGCACAGCATCCCCAGCGGCCCAAAAAAATGAATCGGGCGTTTGAAGTATTTCTGAAAGAAGGCCAGCAAGAGTAAGTCGCTTAGCACTTTTAACGTTCGTCCTAATCCATATTTAGATTGCCCGTGGATGCGGGGATGGTGCAAGACATCCATGTTGGTGATACGCGCACCTTGCAGCACCGCCAGAATAGGAATAAACCGATGCAACTCGCCATATAATTCGAGACTCTTAGCGGTTTCGGCTCTAAAAACTTTTAGGGTGCACCCATAATCGCGAATGGTAACTCCGGTAAGCTTACGAATTAACCGGTTGGCCAGCGCGCTTGGAATTTTTCGAAGCAGCGCTCCGTCTTTCCGGTTTTTACGGTTACCGGCAACTACGTCCCAGTTTTCTTTTTTTAGCTTGTCAAGCATGGCGGGTATGTCGGCCGGGTCGTTTTGCAAATCGCCATCCAGCGTTATAATATAATCGCCAGTAGCATAATCGATGCCTGCCGCCATGGCAGCGGTTTGGCCAAAGTTTCTTTTCAATACAACAATGCGGGTGTGCGCATCGGCATGTTGCCGGGCTTCCGCCAACGTTGTATCATTCGAGCCATCGTCCACAACAATTACTTCGTACGTAAGGCCGCCCAATGCCGAGCGGATTTTTTCGAACAACGGCTGCACATTCAACGCTTCGTTGTAGAGGGTAATAACCAGCGAAATCTTTTCCATGCCAACACAAAGGTGGTATGCCTGCGGGCACAAAGTGGGCTACACGTATTACGGGTTGGTTAATAATAATTTACAATCCCTTAACCTGTTCATGTTCTGGTAATATAAAAAAGCCAACCAACTTGGCCCCGCATGAAACGAAACGTAGGGTGGGTGGCTTTAATGGCTGCACTTGTTTATGGGGCCAATTTTTGGGGGCCTTCAGTTTATATTCTGGATGAAGCCAAAAACGCGGGTTGCGCGTTAGAGATGTGGCAAAGTGGCAATTGGGTGGTGCCCTATTTTAATGGTGAGTTGCGCACCGACAAGCCCCCCTTGCATTATTTTTTTATGATGCTCGCCTATTCTGTTTTTGGAGTAGCACCTTTTGCAGCGCGTTTGTTTTCGGTAGTGTGTGGGGTGTTGCTGGTAGTACATGCGTATGTGTTTACGGCAAAACATTTTGGGCGCCAAATGGCATGGGTGGTTGTGCTTATTCTCTTATCATCGTTGCAGTTAGCCATACAGTTTCATCTGGCTGTGCCCGATCCGTATTTGATACTCTGTTTTTTTTCGGGGTTGCTTTTCTTTTACGAAGGCTACCAAGGTGAGCCGCGCAGCCTGTACCTGTTTTATGCAGCCTGTGCCTTGGGCTTTTTGGCAAAGGGATTAGTTGCTGTTGTGTTTCCGGGTTTAATTGTGCTGTTGTTTCTGGTAATTCAAAAACAGCTAACGCTTACACACCTGCGTACGCTAAAATTACCTTCCGGGATTTTGATTTTTTGTGCCATCGCTGTGCCCTGGTATCTGGCTGTAGGGATGTTAACAGACGGGCTTTGGCTGGAAGGTTTTTTTCTTAAACACAATTTGAGCCGTTATACCCAAACCATGGAAGGACACCGCGGGTTTCCATTCGCTCCTTTTGTTATTTTACTTGCCGGGTTGTTGCCGGCTTCGCTTTTTGCAGGGCCCGCAGTGCGCCTGGCCTGGCGCACCAGAAGGCGCAAGCCATTTCTTTTGCTTTGTATCTGTGCCGTGGTGGTGGTGCCTGCGTTTTTCAGTTTCTCAAAAACATTACTGCCCGGTTATCCGGCCCCGGCTTTACCTTTTCTGGCCATACTGCTTGCCTTCTATTTTCAAAATCGGTTTTTGCCGGGCATGCAACCGCGCGCGGGCCACTATGTGTTGCTGGTTGTGCATGTGCTTATTGTGTGCGCTATTCCGGTGGCAACTTATTTTGCACTGCAGCAGGAATTACCGGGGTGGAATGTAGCGCCTGTTGCCGGGATATTTATTCCGTTGGCAGTAACAGGAGCTCTTGGCTTACTTTTTTATCATCAGAAAAAAAGAAGGAATTCTTTTTTAGCGCTTACCGGTGGTTGGGTAATTACGTCCGTGCTCTTCTTTTGGGTTGCATTTCCTGCGGTTGACAAAACCAATGCGGTAGTAAACAGCAGCGCGTATGTACGCGAGCCCGTGGCCTACTATAAAGATTTTAACCCTGCCTACCGATTCCGGCTAACGAGCAATCTTCCGGCACTTCAGTCGGCAGAAGCGGTAACTGAATTTCTTGAAAGTGGAGGTACTGTAATAACGCAGGCCCGCTACCTGGACGAATTAGATACTCTGGCAAACCAACTTGTGTTTAGCCAAAAAGATTTGTTCGAAAAGCAAGTAACGGTTGTAGTGCGCAAGCGTAATTAGTTTTGAACCGGTTCCAGTTGTTTGCGCTTGCCCACTTGTAATTTTTGCCGAGCCCACTTTTTAGAATGAAAGGGCTTGATTGCATACACGGTGTAAACTGAAATTACGCCAATGGCTGCGCCACCTACCACATCCACTAAAAAATGCTGCAACAAATACATTCGGGAATAGCCAACCAGGCAGGCCAGCAAGAGCAATACGATGGTGGCATGTTTATTTTTGAGATAGATAGCCAACCCTACCGCTACCACAAAGGCGGTAGCGGTGTGCCCCGAAGGAAATGAATGGTGCGAATGAACTTTTACGCCTTCCACAAAGTGAAGCAGACTATGATCGAGTAGTGTAATTGGCCGGCCGGCACCGGCAAACAGCACGCGTTTACCCAATGAAACCAATGCTCCGCAAAGCACGCCCGAGAGCATAAATTGAATTGCGTATTCAAATCGGATAAACAGCACGATTGCCAGTGCGGGTAAAATCCAAATGCCATCTCCTAAAAGTGTAATGGCCGAAAAAAAATAATCTAACAACCCGTGGTGGCGGCTGTTGATCCACACTACATCGGCTCCCTTTGGGATTAGCAGCGCTGCAACACCCGCCAATGTGAGGCCGGCCAACACACGTTTAAATACGGCACCTGCAAATGGATCGGAACCGAGAAATTTTGAATAACCCATAGCTGCAAAACTATGGGCACGGGTGCCGGCTACAGGAAACTCTGCAACACGGTTTTGTTAATTCTATTGCACCTGCAGATTACCGAAGCTCTGATTTTTAACGCGTAGGTAACATTCACCTTTGCGGATTGGAGGCCCTACAAGATGGGCATACCAACAGGCCCCGGAGATTTACCCATGGAAGTGCCCATTCGATCTAAAATTAAAAGCGGATGGATTTTGGTGCATTTTTGAGGTGGGGGATTTAGGAACAAAAAGTGTACTAATACAGCAGTTTTGGTTGTATTAGACTAACTTTATGAGAGCTATAAAGAAGTTAGCAGTAACCCTAAAACGACACGACAGTGAGTAGCATTTTACAAAAGTTAGCAGACGGTATTCCGACAGACGCTTTTCCTTGTTGGGTGATTGACGAAGAGCAAAAAAATCAATCTCTAAAAAACAATCAACCATTTAGACATTACAGACCTTCTTGCTATTTTAAACCGACATTACGACTTGACAATAATTTTATTCAAGGTAACATCGGACACACTTCATTTGGTGGAAAATACCACGACAATATCTCAACGACTTACACCTACTTTGGCGACTTTCAAAATAGAAAGCCGGTTTATTTCAGCTTTGACTTAGTGACAATTTATCGCTTAATTGAAATTCTACCGACATCACCACTGACACTTACTCTAAAGCGCTTAGACAATCCCAAAGCAATAGTTAAGGACAGAGCATTTATGATAATGCCAATTGACAAAGACAAAAAACTTGAAGCACTTTACAAAGACAATATCAGAACTTTTCTAAAAGACGACCAAGAATTAGGCATTCAGATTTTCAGGGCAGACGATTTTAATGGCAACGATATAATCATTGAGACAATATACAATCAAATTGAGCAAGCGGAGTTCATCATAGCCGACATTTCACTTCCTAATAAAAATGTCTTTTATGAACTCGGGTGGGCTTCGGCTATGGAAAAGGAGATAATTACAATTCAGAGCCAAGACATTGAGCAAAATGTATTCTTTGACCGTTCTCACATTCGGACACGATTGTATTCCTTTGGCAACATTCCAGAACTTCAGCGACAACTTAAAAATGACATTATTGCAATTAGACAAAAGACAACAGCAAAAAACTGACCGACACATACGGACAGACAGAAGGGCTACTGCTAACAAGGGGTTTGCGATAGCGGGGGTTCCGTGCTTCGCAGACACATTTGTGCAAGGTGGAAGTTCAGTTCTCCGAATGAAGTTTAGTGCTAAAACACCCCGCCATCGCAAACCCCCGAAACGTTACCGCCAATGCCCCTCGTTCCGCGGACAGTGACGACCCAGACGACAAAGACTCGTTTCCGCAGACAAGGAAAAAATAAAAAATTAACGGGTGACACTCTACTAACTCAGATACTCCACGTGGACAAGAGTGTGTTTCAAAACCTAATGGCTGACTGAGAAATAATAAAGCGGTGGACGACAACCTGAACAACTCCGAATGCCCCCGCGCTGGCAACTTGGACAGATTCTCACCCCACCCAAATTTGGCACATGCCATAGCCACACTTCCCGCGCGACACCAAAGCTATGGCAAGAGCCAAATCGCCAACGCGCAAGAACTTCAACCGACAAATTGTTTTACCTTATCCAGATTCTCAAAGTCAACATAATATTCAAAAGACCTTTTATCCTGTTCTACCCTTCGTTTCTTAATTAATAAATCATTACTGGAATTTGCATATCTCCATTTCCGATTTATTGAAATCAGGATTTCACTTCGTTGTTTTTTCTGGACTTCACCATTTTTATTGGTAACACCAATGACTTTATTTATTGAATCAATATCAGCACCATGTCCTTTCTCCGATTTTAAAAGTACGAGGTTTATTATCTCTAATTCCTTCCCCTGAAAAAAGTTCTTTTGCTCAGCACCGTTTGAATTAGAAATAATTGGGCTTGATTGAATTTTTCGCTTTTTATGAATGATATAGAATATCAATCCGGCAATCGAAAACCCCAAGAAAAATCCTACACTCAAAATTCCATAATACTTTTTGTCAAAAATTTCTTCAGTTACGCTAAGTCTTGTAAACGGGTTGTAAACAGTAATCCCGACAGGTGTAAAATTGACTCTCTCCAGTGGGATTGAGTCTAGGGTAGATTCCTGACCTAAAACCCACGATTTCATTGATTGAATGAATAAGGTTGAATCCTCAAAATACATTACGCTTTCGGGCTTTAACAAGTGTGTAAGCGACCTCGTTACTTTTTCTTCCAGTGTTAATATCTGGTTACGTTCAAAATCAAGTAAGTAAATTGTTGCCTTTTGTGGGTCGTGAACAGCCTGACCCCATGGACTTGGCCCTAGGTTTCTAGTTGTTATTGCACTCGACAATTTCCTGACCTTCTCATTAAGTAAGCCAACATTTCTCCATTGCTTACTTTTCAGGTTAAGAACAAAAACAGAATCTGTTACACCATCAGGATAATTGTCTGACCGTATTATCCCCTCTTTCGAATCTATCGAATAGCCAATCCATAATTCACCCTTAAGGTGATTAAACCAAATTGGAGGAGCAACATAGCCCGCTCTGGAAAATGGAATCTCTCGGTTAAGATTTTCAATTTCCCATTCACCCTTTTTTGATATATAAACTCTCAAATGACCGTTGTACCTCCAATAGCCGTAACCCCCGAAAGAGTACATAGTATCTTGATAACTAAAGGCATAAAGTCCAAAATTGTATCCATAAAAATTAGTTGAGTCTTGACGCACCAATTCTGGCTTCCCGACTTTAGATACAATTCTATAGACTCTGCCAGTTCCATCTGGCATTAAAAAAAGACCATTTGAGTTCTTGATAAGAATTTGGGGTATATACTTAATAAACTCAACTGGGACTTCACCTGGGATTTCAAATTTCACAAAACCCGGGTTTAACTGAGTAACCTCAGCCAGACTACTTTTAGATTCTGATAGCCGCTGCAAACCTTTTGAATTAGGTTGACTTTGTGCCCCAAGCATAATTGGAGAAACGAGAATTAGGAATAAAAAAGTAGTCTGCCGCATTAAAAAACTATAAACCATAGTAAAGATAGGTGATTCACCATTCTTTAAAATTCTGATTTACAAACTTTTAAATCAAGTATTTGCAAAAATTCTCTTTCCCCTACTTCTTCACCAAGTATCAGACCTATTCCGTCTCCAAAAGTTTCAGCGTGAATAACTTTATCAAATCAAGACCAAAATTCTATGAGAAAACATCAGCTAAAAGCACTGGCAACATTTGCCCTCCTTTTAATTATCGGATGCGACTCTAAGTCAAAGGTTGATTCAGAAAGTTCTAACAGTCAAAAAACTGAGAGCAAGCCGGTCAGAATTATTTATGAAGGAACAATTTCAGCCCAAGGGTTTTCCCAATCCATTGTTCTTACAGTAAAAACCGATTACTCGGAGGCATCGATAAACGGACCCATGACACCCCTTTTTCAATCTAGTCCCGGTGTTTATACATGGACAACGGGGACAATAACAGGTATGAGTATTAGACCAGAAGAAAAAATGTGTTCTATCTATACCGTTGACGGGGAACTACTTGGTCGTGTTTACAAGACTAAGGAAGAATTGGCAGATGGAGCTCAAAGGTCAAACAGCGGACAGAAAAACAGCAAGAACAATGTTTGTGGTGACGTAAATGCAGCAAAGCGCGGAGTTGAAGGTTATCTAAGTGATAAAGGTTTCAATCAATTAGCTGGAGAATATGAGGCGGAAATTGATGAGATGAGAGCTATTGGCGATTGCACTTACGACTGCAAAATAAAAATCACAAGCTATGAAGACTTGATGGGCTATGAGGCAGTCTATAAAAACCTTAAAGTTGAATGGTCATCGTATGACGGTAAATATGTAGTCTCAGGAACATTTTAAATAAATTGACTATGGCACTTTGCAGATGCACAAAACACCCACCAAGAGCACGAACAAGAACATACACACATATAGTTGAGCCATTGGGTTATCCAAATACATCATCAATATGTGGAAATGAAAAATGTTCAAGGAGCGGACTTATTTGGCTTGATACAGATGACTATATCAGCTTTCAAGCAGGTGAAAGAATATTCCCTTATCCCAATGCTGCATCAAAAGTTAAAGTGACAAATAATATTAAACCAAAGTAAAAATGAAAAATATAATATCCCTGTTCATTACTGTAACTTTATTGACCAATTGCACTCCCCCAGAGTGGAAACAAAAAGGGTTCAATTCCGAAGCGGAATATTTGAAAGACCAAGAAAAACAGAAATGGCTTACTTCAGATTCTAAATTTATTGGAACATGGAGGTTTCGACAATATATAGCTGGTTCGAAAGAATATACAGGTAAAGAAGTATACCTAGCATATCGTATTGAAATTATGGAAGACGGCTATGGCAAATTCGAGGAGACCCAAGGGATTGGCTATATGAGAAATGATGATTTCCAATGGAAAAAGATTGATGGAGAAACTATCCAAATCAGTGGTTTACAAGGTGACTTAGACCCCTTTAAGGGAACCTACAACTTTGCAAAATTCAACGACAAATATAAATTGAATTTCGAGTCAAACTGCCTTGAATTAAGAAACGATTATGTCTTCTGTCCGTAGGTTACTCTGCATTTTGCTTCTCTTACTCACTGCTTGTACTTCTAAGAATTCAAGTGACTCAAAAGATATAAAAAAAAGAAGTTCGGTGGAAAAGTGCTTATCTGCTAATACTGAAAGTTGCGCAGGGTTCAATTCCCTAATTAAATTACTAGAAAACGTAAAGGAGCAAGAGTTTCTTGGGTTTGACGGTCAGTGGGAAGATTGCGACCATTCTAATCATAATTATGATGAGTTCTTTACTCGCGGCAATCAAATGATTGAACTAAAGCTTTCTTTGATTGACACCACAATTCACTATTCATTACATTACCTACATCGAGATATAAGGGAAGTGTGGGGGACTGAAACAATTGAGAAGGAAATTAAGTCTAAAGGTGTTATTGCTATTAATCTAAGCGATGACTTAAACGACCTTAAGATGAAATTCAAAGCGAACGATTTGAACGATTTATTGTATATGTATGTGCCATCTAAACCACAAGAGTTAGATTTTGAAATCTTTTTCTACTGCAAAACCTGTCTATCAGGAGAAAGCTTTGCACTATATCCAAAAGAACCTTTTAAAAATGTTTTAGTCGGATACAGGCTTCATTTGTGGGATGGATACTATTAATTCTAAAAACATGACATACAAATCAATTAAAGAAAGATATAAGGCAATGCATGGAGTTTCAATAAGTGATTGCGCTATTGCTGATGCAAAAAGAAAACTAGGTATCAAAGTTAGGATAGCTGCAAATCGAATAAGTCGAAGACAGATAAAACATGGATGCTCAACGGAGCAATACAATAACCTAAAAATATTATTCAAAAAATATAAAATCAATTAAACCAGAAAATTATGGCAACATGTTCAGGAACAGCAGCAGGCTCCCACTGTGGAGGGATTCTTTATAAATGCGTAAAGTGTGGCTTAGTGGGATGTCGGAATGTTAGAAATGGAAAGAAATGCGATAACAACATCACAAAAGACAGTGGTGGAACATGTCGTAATTGTGGGAGTCAATTAAAGCCACTCTAAATACATTTTTTACTAAAAAAAATACAAATGAATAACTATAGTCTTCTCACAAACATTGCAACATTGAATTTGATGGTATTGATATTTTCAGGATGTGAAAATAAAGGACTAAATGAAAATCTTGAAAGGCGAAAAACTCCTCTAACGAAAATGGAAGTTAGTGGACAATACAAGGGTTCTTATGTTACCGACCTCTATAATACTGCTGCAATAGTGAATGTAAATCCTGATGGTACCTTCGTGGCCAGAATATTTATTTTTGGAGAAGAGCAAACTGAAAATGGTATTTCTCCGATGAAGGGGCGGTATACTATTAGGCATGAAATTCAAGAAGACAAGAATGCTTATGGTGAATCAACAAGTACGACATATCTTCATGGGATTGATTTCCATGCAGAAACTCAATGGGGTACGAGGACATCAACCTATCTAATTACAACTGGCTTCAAGCTTGAGCCAATTGGCTTGAGTTATATAGACGAAAAGGCCATTTTGACAAAAGTTCATAATAATTAACCGCACACTTGCCGCAGCCACACAACCCACGCTAAACCAAAGCTACGGCAAGAGTGCTTCAATTTGGTTTACAATTAAAAGTACGGTTTTTGTATAGCGTAAGCCGACAATGTTCCCACAGTTGCCGCCACGCACATGTACAGCGGACAAGGGCAAGAAAATAGACTAATGCCAAAACCAGAGTAACGTTTGACAATCATGTTTCAGCCGACACGGAGGAAGGGGCACTGGCGGTAACATAATGCATGTGCCATTGCGGGGTTTGGTGCAAATTCGTAGTTTAGTTTTCAAACAACGTTCGGTCTCGTGGGACAATTTCGGAGCAGTCGGGCAAATTAGTCGTACCTCCTTCATTTGCCCTCCTATGCCCGCAACGTCACATGCACAAACGTTAGCAAACATGCCGGGGACTTCCAACTAATCAACATCCGGGAAATTAATTTTCAAATCCGTGCTGCCAACGCGCGGGGAAAAAGACGAAATGATTTTGGGGAAAATGAAATTCCAAATTGAAATGAACGAAGGGATTTTAAACGTGCTTCTAAGCTCACTCATCTCCAAGAAGAGGCGCAACAATCGCACTTCGCACCACGGGGACTTGCCCGCCCGCGGCACTTTCATTCGGTCGACAAAACCGGCACGATTTGCTAACAATAGCTATGCGTCATGCCGGCCGAATGTTAATTATTTTTTATTAATTTGGTGGCCGGCACGCCTCATAGCCTGGCGTTGGGCACAATTGCATAACTCAGTTCAGGCATGAAAAAAATATTGACTTTCGGACTGCTGACAATCACAATACGACTAATTGGACAACCTATTTACGGGGACAATAACGAAGCGGGACAATTTACAACTATCAACGGAGTACGAATTTACTACGAGACTTATGGGATGGGCGACCCATTAGTAATAGTTCATGGACATAGAAGTTCGATTAGTGGAATGAAAAATCAAATCGAATACTTTTCAAAAAAATATAAAGTCCTTATTGCCGACACAAGAGCCCATGGAAAAACTGAAGTTGGTGACAAAAAGTTGAGTTATGAATTAATGGCTGAGGACATAAAACTACTCATGGACAAAATGGAAATTGATTCGGCCATGGTTGTTGGTTACAGTGACGGTGGTGTCATCGGACTGATAATGGCAATGAAATACCCAGTCAAAGTAAAAAAGTTAGTAACAATTAGTGCTTGTATAAAACCAGACACGACCGCTGTAAGCAAAAGGGCTGTTGAGTCAATTAAAAACCAAATTGTAAAAGCAAATGAAATGATTGCCAAAAACGACACAACCAATAACTGGACAATGGAAAAAATATTTGGCGAACTACTTCTTTATAACCCAAACTACGACTTTAAGGATTTAAATAAGATAATGTGTCCGACACTGATTATGCAAGCTGACAGAGACGTCATAAAGCAAGAGCATTCATTTCAAATCTATCGTAGTATTAAAAAAGCAAATTTGAGTATTATGCCTGGACTAAATCACAGCTTGGTGACAAGGGACCCAGTATTTGTAAACACAACAATCGACAGATTTATATCTAATCCTTTTAGAGTAAGGTAATGCAACTGTGCCCAACAATGTGCTTGCGACAATGGCCGGGCTCGGTGTCCTCATTACTTTCGGTTTCTTTATTTAAATTTATCACGTGGGACAAGGCGCAACTGGTCGGTCTTGGCATTCCGCTTCGCTTCATTGCCAAGCCCTCCTATTCCGGCCACTGCGCAAGCACTCACGTTACCGCCAATGCCCCTCGTTCCGCGGACAATGACGGAGTAAATGATAAAGACTCGTCTCCGCAGACATGAAAACAATTAACGGTGACATTCTACTAACAAAGAATCTCCACGCGGACAAGAGTGAGTTTCAAAATCAAATGGTAGACGGAGAAAAATTAACTGGGGACATTCACCCAACAACCTGAACGGTGGACGACAAAGTGAACGGCTTCGAATGCCCATCGCGCTGGCAACTTGGAGAAATTTTCACCCAACGCAAAATTTGGCACATGCCATTGCCGCACATGCCGCCCGCAAACCAAAGCAATGGCAAGAGCCAAATCCCCGCTCTCCATTTGGACAGTTAAAACCTTTCTTGTACTTTAGTGTTTGCTTAAATAAGAAAGTATGAAAAACACTTGTATTCGGGTTTTTGCCGACATCAATCAGATTAAGGCTTGTAAAGAAAAGATAAGTCATATTGACGAATCGGCTGAACATCTTGCAAATTCCCTCAGTTTGGCAGGAAATGCAGTTCGACTCAAAATTCTATTTCTCCTTCAAGAAGAAGGACAACTTTGTGTTTGCGATTTAAGCGACATTTTAGGAATGAACATTTCTGCAATTTCTCAACACTTGAGAAAACTGAAAGACGGAAAAATCATCATCTCTAAAAAGACCGGGCAAACGATTTTTTACTCAATGAGTACGGAGTATGCCAATATCTTCAAACCAATATTTAAACTAATTACTGACAACAAAATTTTAGAATTGATATGAAAACGCAAATCGCTTTAAGTGTACTTACAGCATTGAGTGCATCAATGTGTTGTATAACTCCTGTCCTTGCTCTTGCAGCAGGGACAAGTAGCTTAGCTGCTTCATTCCACTGGATTGAGCCGTTCAGACCATACTTTGTTTCAGCATCAGTTTTAGTTTTGGGTTTCGCTTGGTTTCAGTCATTTAAGACAAAAAAAGAAGACGACTGCAACTGTGAAACTCCAAAGAAAAAGTCATTCCTTCAATCAAGGACATTCTTAAGCATTGTGACCATAGTTTCATTTCTGTTAATCACTTTTCCATCTTACTCGAAGTTTTTCTTTAATAATTCGGCCAATCAAATTGTACAACAGCAAACCAAGAATAAGAAGATTGAGTTGAAAGTTTCTGGAATGACTTGTACATCATGTGAACTTCATATCGAAAGCGAGGTGAAAAAACTACAAGGAGTTTCGTTTGTAAAAGCTTCTTATGAGAAAGGTTCAACTTCTGTAGAGTTTGACGAACAGAAAATCAAAGCTGACAAAATCATTGAAGCCATTAACGGGACTGGATATAAAGTTGAACAGGGACAGAAAGAATTAAGTCTGCAAGACCAAACTGGAAATTGTTGTGCTAATGGCACTTGCAAAAATCACATGGGTAACTTGCCAACAGAAGTGAACAAAAATTTGAAAGTCGTTTCTAATATTTCAGAAATTCAAAAGACATTTAATCAACAAACAGGCAAAACGAAATTTGTAGCAATCTTATCATCTACGTGTGGTTGGTGTTTGCAAGGGGCAGAGTCAGTTCAGAAAGCAATTATCGAAAAAATGAAAGATAAAGACCTTAGCGTAATTATCATTTGGACAAACATGTTAAAGACTGACGACCAAAACAGTGCTTACAAGGCGGCTTCGTTATTCAAAGACCCAAGCATTGTTCAATTCTTTGAGTCTGAAAATAAATTTGGCGACATCGTTGCGCAAAGATTAAATCCGCAAGGCAAGAAGGCTTGGGACATCTACATGTTTTTTGACAAGGACACAAAATGGAGCAAAGACTTTCCAAGACCATTTGATTATGTACATCAGCTAAGTTCTGAAGTTCATCCTTGGGTTGACAAGACCAAATATTTTTGTGGAAGTAATTTGACAAAGAGATTAGACGAGATTGTAACAACACTTTAAGCATGGAAGCAACAGTTATTCTAAATTCAATAATTACCTGCCCGACTTGTGGATTTAAAAAAGAAGAGGTTATGCCCACGGACGCTTGCCAATACTTTTATGAATGTGAAAACTGCAAGACTTTATTAAAACCAAAACAAGGTGATTGTTGCGTGTTTTGCTCCTATGGGACAGTAAAGTGCCCACCAATTCAGCAATCCAAAAGTTGTTGCGCTTGACAATTGTTCCTCACGCAGCACACTTGCAATAGCCACACATACAACCCACAACCAAAGCCATTGCAAGAGTGCTGCTCTCAAATTTCTCCAAGGCAATTAGATTGGTGTAAGCCGACAAATTTCCCACAGTTGCCGCCACACGCAAATACGGTTGACAAGAACTAAGAAAATTTTAACGCTGGACAAAAAATAAATTGGGTAACGTTTGACAACTTTGTCACACCCGACAAGTGGAAGGGGCACTGGCGGTAACAAAATGTTTATGCAATGCGGGGGTTCAGTGTAGGTATTAAAAGTATTTTCTTAATTTAGTTCGGTAACGTGCGACAGTTCGGAGCAGGTCGGGCTTAACATTTCGCTGCGCTTCATTTTTAAGCCCTCCTATTCCCCGCACTGCATAAACACAAACGTTATAGCCAATGGTAGGACGACCGTTCCAAAGACGATAGACCGACCAAAATTTAAACATTAAAACAAAAACAAACCATTTTGACAGGTGACCAAAAACATACAGACCATATTGAAACGGGACAGCGAGTAATCCGACACTCAAGCCGCCCCAATGTTTTTTTATTTTTTTTTGCCGCCCCGCATTTTTTAAAAACAATTTTAGGCAGCCGCACAAGCGGCACATTTGGTTTTGCCCCGACACACAAACCGACCCTTCGCAAAACCAAAAGAGCCACTTTTTTGCCATCGCACGACATAAACATTAGCATATGAAAATTTATATTAAAAATATGGTTTGTAATCGCTGCATAATGGTAGTGAAAAATGAATTAGAGAAACTATGTTTTCAAACTTTGAATATTAGTTTAGGTGAAGTTGAACTCAAAAACGACTTGACTGAAATTGAGAAAACTAACCTTGACGATCATCTAAAAACGTTTGGATTTGAATTGATTGATGACAAAAAAAGTCGCCTAATCGGACAAATTAAGTCTTCCATTATTGAAATTATACACCAAAACAACAGCGAATTAAAATCGAATTTATCTGACTATTTGAGCAGTAAACTTCATCACGACTATACTTACTTATCAAATCTGTTTTCCGAAGTTGAAGGAACGACTATTGAAAAATATTTCATTGCTCAAAAAATTGAGAAGGTGAAAGAACTTTTGGTTTATGACGAATTATCATTAAGCGAAATTGCTTATCAAATGAATTATTCGAGTGTTGGATATTTGAGCAATCAGTTTAAAAAAGTTACAGGACTTACCCCTACTCACTTTAAGAATATCAAGGAAATAAAGCGCAAACCACTAGACGAAGTGTAAATGTTACAAATACAATCCAAAATCAGGTAACGGGTAAGAAATGTAATGTTACCACCTTTGCCTTGTAATTAAATAAAAAAGGTATGGCAACAAATAATAATGAATTTAGGATACCACTTGAAGGCGTTGAAAGTGAACACTGTGCTTTAATTGTGGACAATGGATTGGCAAAACTTAATGGTGTTGAATCACACCGAGTGGAACTCAACAATAAGGAAGCAATCATTGAAACTCAAAATCGGGAAACAGTTTCAGAAGCTGTAAAAACTATTCGAGATTTGGGTTATGGAGTAACTACCGTAAAGAAATCATTCCCTGTATTACAAATGACGTGTGCTTCTTGTGCGATTAGTGTGGAGAGTATGCTTAAATCTCAGGCAGGAGTTGTGAATGCAAGCGTGAATTATGCAAATGCAAAGGTCTCAGTAGAATTTATACCGAGTTTGATACAAGTAGAGCATTTGAGAAAAGTTGTTCAAAGTATTGGTTACGATTTGTTAATTGATGAAAGTCCTTCTGGTGATGAGACCATTGAGCATATTCAGAAAGAAAACTTTAAAACTCTCAAAAAGAAAACCTATTGGGCGTTGATATTATCCATTCCTGTAGTAGTAATCGGAATGTTTTTTATGAATATGCCCTTTGCGAATGAAATAATGTGGTTTTTAAGTACCCCAGTTTTATTTTGGTTAGGGAGAGATTTTTACATCAATGCTTGGAAACAAGCCAAACATCGATCTGCCAATATGGATACTTTGGTGGCATTAAGCACAGGTGTTGCTTACATTTTCAGTGTTTTCAACACACTGTTTCCTGAATTTTGGCACGAAAGGGGATTACACGCTCACGTTTATTTTGAAGCTGCATCTGTTATCATTGGCTTTATATTATTGGGTAAACTATTGGAAGAAAAAGCCAAAGGAAATACTTCATCTGCAATAAAGAAATTGATGGGTTTACAGCCAAAAACAGTAACGATTGTACAGGATGGTGGTTATCAAATGGAAATCCCCATTGAGCAAGTTGAAATAGGTAATACAATTGTGGTAAAACCAGGCGAGCAAATTGCGGTAGATGGAATAGTAATTAACGGAAACTCTTTTGTTGACGAAAGTATGTTGAGCGGTGAGCCTGTTCCTGTGTTGAAAAATGAAAACGACAAAGTATTTGCGGGAACTATTAATCAAAAAGGTAGCTTCCAATTTAAAGCCGATAAAGTAGGCAGTGAAACTATGCTTGCACACATTATCAAAATGGTGCAAGACGCACAAGGCAGTAAAGCTCCTGTCCAAAAATTGGTGGATAAAATTGCAGGAATTTTCGTGCCCATTGTAATTGTAATTGCCGTTGCTTCATTTATAGTATGGAACATCTTTGGCGGAGACAATGGCTTTACTCAGGGATTGTTAGCTCTTATTACCGTATTGGTTATTGCCTGTCCTTGTGCTTTAGGTTTAGCTACTCCGACTGCAATTATGGTTGGTGTGGGCAAAGGAGCTGAAAAAGGAATCTTAATTAAAGATGCAGAAAGTCTTGAGTTAGCAAAAAAGGTAAATGCTGTAATACTCGATAAAACAGGAACCATCACAGAAGGTAAACCTGTTGTAACGAATGATTTTTGGACTGAAGAAACCCCGATATTAAAACAAATACTATTCAGCATTGAAAAACAATCTGAACACCCATTGGCAGATGCGGTTGTTTCTCATTTAAAAAATCAGAATACCGTTTCAATAACTCAATTTGAAAGTATCACAGGAAAAGGAGCAAAAGCTGAGATTGACGGTATAACTTATTTCATTGGAAACAAAAGACTGATACAAGAAAATGAAATTTTGATTGAAAATGCGGTTGCTCAAAAAGCCAATCAATGGGGCAATGAAGCCAAAACAGTAATTTGGTTTGCCAATACGAAAAAAACAATAGCCATATTAGCAATAGCTGACCAGATTAAAGCAACTTCTAAAAAGGCAATTGAAGAATTACAGCTATCAGGCATTGAAGTTTATATGCTCACAGGCGACAATGAAATGACAGCCAAAGCTGTTTCAGAAAAAGTTGGTATCAAACATTACAAAGCAGAAGTACTGCCTGAACATAAAGCTGCATTCGTTAAACAATTGCAGCAACAAGGAAAGGTTATAGCGATGGTTGGCGATGGTATCAATGACAGCACAGCATTGGCACAAGCAGACGTGAGTATAGCAATGGGCAAAGGAAGCGACATTGCAATGGATGTAGCTAAAATGACTATCATTTCATCAGACCTTACAAAAATTCCCGAAGCAATTCATTTATCAAAATCAACAGTTCGCACCATTAAACAAAACCTGTTTTGGGCATTTATTTACAATTTGATTGGTATTCCAATTGCAGCAGGGATTTTATACCCGTTTAACGGTTTCTTACTCAACCCGATGATTGCAGGTGCGGCAATGGCATTGAGCAGTTTAAGTGTAGTAAGTAATAGTCTGTGGTTGAAGTATAAAAAATAAGCAGACGTAAATGTTACAAATCAATTCAAAAATACAGTAATGTATTTAGTTTGAATGCTATCGAAATTTGCAGTATATAATTTAAACAAACATTAAAATGAAAACGAACGATAAAACATTAAAATTCAAAACCAACATCAACTGTAGTGGATGTGTGGAAAAGGTAACTCCATTTCTAAATGATGCAAACGGAATTTGCCATTGGGATGTGGACACTGCAAACAAAGACAAAATTCTTTCTGTGCATTCCGAAGGAATTACCGAAGAAGAAGTAATCCAAAAGGTGCAAGATGCAGGATTTAAAATTGAATTATTAACCCAATAAAAAAACAGATATGAACATAGTATCAAAAATATCAGCTGCAACTTTATTGCTGTTTTCATCCTCCTCTTGCAACGCTCAAATTAAAAATGCAAAAACCGAGATCGTGAAAATTTATGGCAATTGCGAAATGTGTGAAAAGACGATTGAAACAGCAGGAAATGTAAAGAAAGTTGCTAACGTAGAATGGAACAAAGACAGCAAAATGGCAACAATAACTTACGACAGTATCAAAACAAATCAAGATGAAATCTTGAAACGCATTGCTTTGGCTGGTTATGATAGCGACAAATTCCTCGCTCCAGATGATGTGTATAGTAAACTTGCTGGATGTTGCCAATACGAAAGGGTAAAGAAAACTGCAATTGTTTCAACCGCAGTTATTGAAGACCACTCAATGCACAATCAAGAAAACGTAGTTGAAACGAAGCAAGAAGTAAATCAACTGAAAACGATTTTCGAAAGTTACTTTGCTTTAAAAGATGCTTTGGTAAAATCAGACGGTAAATTAGTTTCAACATTAGCTAAAGACGTACTTGCAAATATCAATTCGGTTAAAATGGAAAAACTCTCATCAGAAGAACACACTGTTTGGATGAAAGTGATGAGTAGTTTAAAATCAAATACCGAAAAAATTGTAGCTACTACAATTATAGAAAAACAGCGTGTCGTTTTTATGGATTTGTCAGCAAACTTTTATGCTTTGCTCAAAGTCAGTAAACAGGATTATTCTATATACTATCAAAATTGCCCAATGTATAACGATGGTAAAGGAGCAAATTGGTTGAGCAAAGAAAACGCAGTAAAAAATCCATACTACGGTTCGCAAATGCTTACTTGTGGCAAAACAGTAGAAACCATTAAATAAACTCCAATTTGGCGTAATCGAAAACGGTTACGCCATTTCTTAAACTCAACAAATGAAAATCTTAAAATGGTTCTACAAAATATTCTTTCAAAAAAATTGCTGCCGATAGTATTTTTACTATTGGTCAGTAATAATATATCCGCTCAAAAAACAGTTCGTTACGACCTTTATGTAAAAGACACTTTGGTAAACTTTACTGGGAAATTCAAAAGAGCCATAGCCGTAAACGGACAAATCCCTATGCCAACGCTCGTCTTTACAGAAGGCGACACAGCAGAAATTTACGTTCATAATTTGCTTAAAGAAGAAACATCTTTGCATTGGCACGGCTTATTTTTACCCAACAAAGAAGATGGCGTTCCTAATTTGACGCAAATGCCAATCAAGCCAAATACTACACACGTTTACCGTTTTCCAATTATTCAAAATGGCACACATTGGTATCACAGTCATTCGGGTTTGCAAGAACAAATAGGAATGTATGGCAATTTTATAATGCTCAAAAAATCTGATGACAAAACATTTCGAAAGGGAATTGATGATTTACCTACCGTTCCCATTGTATTAAGCGAATGGACAGACTTAAAACCTGAAAACATTCACAGAATGTTGCATAATGCCAACGATTACCCAGCATTGAAAAAAAATGCCGTTCAAAGTTATGCAGAAGCCATTAAAGCTGGGCATTTCAAAACCAAACTAAAAAACGAATGGAAACGAATGTTGGCAATGGATGTAAGCGATGTGTATTACGAAAAAATATTGATGAATGGTAAACCGAGTACAGACCTTACAGCCATTGACGGAAAGGAATTAAAGGCAGGTGACAAAGTGCGTTTAAGAATTTCAAACGGTGGAGCATCATCTTACTTTTGGCTCACTTATGCAGGTGGCAAAATTACAGTAGTAGCCAACGATGGCAACGATGTAGAGCCTGTTGAAGTAGATAGATTGATTATTGCTGTTTCTGAAACCTACGATATTATTGTAACTATTCCTGCCGAAAATACGGCTTTTGAATTTTTGGCAACCACCGAAGACAGAACCAATTCTGCATCATTATACATTGGCAACGGCATAAAACAACTGAAATCATCACAACCAAGATTGAAGTATTTTGAAGGAATGAAGATGATGAATGATATGATGAAAATGAATGGCGATTTGGACGATATGGGAATGAATATGAGCCTAAATCAAATGGATATGAATGTGGTAATGTATCCGGAAATTACTGGAGACAGCAAACCAAAACAAAGTGATAACGACCCAAACCGATACAACGCCAATGCTTTGGCAGATATTGTTACGTTAAACTATGCAATGTTGAAATCACCCAACAATACTTCACTTCCAAAAGATGCACCCGTAAAAGAGTTAAAATTTACACTAACAGGAAATATGAACCGCTATGTTTGGAGTTTAGATAATAGAGTAATATCTGAAACTGATAAAATTCTAATCAAAAAAGGTGAAAATGTTCGTATCGTTTTATATAACAACTCTATGATGCGACATCCAATGCACTTGCACGGACACGATTTTCGTTTACTCAATGGTCAAGGCGCCAATGCACCCTTAAAAAATGTTGTGGACATTATGCCAATGGAAACCGATACATTGGAATTTAACGCCAATGTAGAAGGCGATTGGTTTTTTCACTGTCATATTCTCTACCATATGATGAGTGGTATGGGCAGAGTATTTACTTATGAAAATCAAGCTCCAAATCCTTTAATAACAAATCCTAAATTGGCTCAACGTAAACTATTTGCAGACGACCGTAAATTTCATTTTATGGCAGACAACGATTTTGCTACCAACGGAAACGATGGAATGGCAATGTTACAAAACACTCGTTGGAGCATAGGTTCAGAATGGCGTTTAGGCTACAATGATATGCACGGCTATGAAACCGAAACACATATAGGACGATACATTGGAAAAATGCAATGGCTGATGCCGTTTATTGGTTTTGATTGGCGTTACAGAAAAATGGGAATTGATGAACAAGAAGAAAATTTATTCGGACAAGTAAATAAAAAAGACAACAGAACTGCTGTAAGTTTAGGGTTTATGTACACGCTTCCAATGTTGGTGAATTTTCAGGCAGAAGTGTATCACGATGGAATTGTTCGACTTTCTTTAATGCGAGAAGATATACCGATTACGAAAAGAATAAGAGCTGGTTTTATGGTAAATACAGACAAAGAATTTATGGTTGACTTGCGTTATATCATAAATAGAAATATGGGGATTAGAACACACTACGATAGCGATATGGGATTTGGAGTTGGACTGACATTAAATTATTAATTGCTACCCAATTTGCAAGCACATTGCCAAAGCCCCACAAAGCCAACACTCAGACCAAAGCTTTGTCAAAGAGCTTGCAAAGCCAACGCAAGACAAAATTGTTTTAAAAAATTTACCGACCCTTCAAAAAAATAAAAAACGCAACGCACAACCCAACAGACAATGACACTGACACTGAATCTCAACAATCACAATGGTTTACAAGGACAGACGACAAGAACCACTGGCTATAACCGCACCTAAAACTTATGCGGGCAGACATCAAAGCATTTGCAATAAATGCCGCTTCGCGAAAGACAATCATTTTGCATTGCAAATGCGTAGAAACATTTTATCTTTGTTATTAATATTCGGTTGACAATGCCCTGAGCCGCACAAGTTCTAGCTGCCAGCCGTTATACGCAACTGTCCGACCCAGAACCTGCTATGACGAAGGGAGTAAATAAAGACATTGTATGACTGCCCACTTTTCGTGCTTCGACTTCAGTCTTTTCCTAGTTCAAAAAGTTTCAGCTCATACTCTACTTTCTGCCGGGTGGACAGTAATACAATATCTAAACTTTGACAACTTTGTGACGACAATTTCAAAATCGAACAACTACGCATAACGCTTTTAACAACAACAACCTAACAAAATTGACAACCATAACTTAAAATAAACTTGACATTAATTCGCAACGACAGACACACCATGAGCAAAAATCTAACAAATAATGACTGCATTTTTACAACGACAATTTAACTTAACGACCTTTGCAACTTGACTTTAACACAAATAGGTTTTGACTTTACTTTTTTGACAATTGACACTAAAAAAATCTTTAAAAGCTAAACAACTCCAAAGACACTTAGACAAAATTTTTAACTTTTACGACTTGACACTTAAACAACACATAGACCTAACATTTTCAACTTTTACGAATTGACTAGAAAATTACAAAAAGATTTTTTTTACTTTTACCAAACAAAATAAATTGACAGAAACATTTAATAACGTGACCAAATAAATGAAGGAAACAGCAGCGTATAACAGCACCTACACGCAAGGCGGGGTTTCGTCTCCGCTTGACGGTTTTGTGGGTAAAGTAAGTTCAGTTCTCCGAACTAACTTTTGTGCTAAAAAGCCCTCCCTGCGTGTAGCTGCAAACCGTTGGCGGTAATTCACGCAGAGCCACGTCCTTGTTTTACAAAAGAGGATTGTTAATTCATCAGGTAAGAGAGATTGCATCTTTTCAGCGCAAGCGAATCAGAATGATTTCGCTTCAAGTCCTTGCG
>JAFLBQ010000003.1 GCA_017303805.1 Cytophagales bacterium
ATTAAAGTTTATGTTTCAAAATGTAGTTCGGTCACGGGGGACAATTTTACAGCAGGTCGGCTTTAACATTCCGCTGCGCTTCATTTTTAAAGCCTCCTATGCCCGCAACTGCAAATAGCCAAACGTTACCAGCCATATCAGAAAATGACGACAACAACAGACAAAATAGACGGTGAAATAGCAGTTGACTTAATGGAGAGTATTATTAAAGCTCTTCCAAACCTGACAGCTATTCATTCGACCGACCATTCTATTTTAATACACGGTATGGGCGGACAACCAAGAAGTTTTTACAATGACCTCAAACATAATAAATCGGTTGAATTACTTTGGACAGGTTGGAGCAGCAATGTTCGGTGGACTTATTTATTGAGTTTTATTCCTGGACAAGCAGGACTTACAAAAATTTTAGACCGCACCAAACTTGATAATCTTTACCTTGACATTGGTGGACAATCAATGTGCGGACTTTATTTTATCCCAAATGACAAAGTAAAAAGTGTTTTAGATAAAATCACAAAAGACAGGACACCAGACATTGAAGACATTGTTGAAGATGAAACAAACTACTTTTTGCTGACTGTTGACTTTGACTATCACGGTGGTGACAGGGACGGAGAAATTTATTATAGAAAGCTTGTTGTTGGTAGCGACTTAGACGAAAAAACTAAATGGACACTAACAAGGACAGAATAAATACGGCTGGTAACACGGGTTTGGCAAAAGTGGCGGTGCAGTGCTCCGCAGATACATTTGTGGTTAAACAAACATTGGTTCTCCGCATCAACATTTGTGGTGAAAATCGCCACCTTCGCCAAGCCCGAAACCGTTGTGGCCAATTGGGCCGGCTGGACAGTGACGAGTAAACTGACAAATTTGGTCGGCAAAACTTGACCGAAAAATGTCGAGTTGGGCTTTGTTGACCCCTTGAACATGAAGAGTCCCCTTTGACTTAGATGGCTTAAAGAGACGCTACAAACGAGCATGTTTACCTACCACACTGAGGTTAGAACGGGCCACGCACGTACTGATCCACCTGAACAATCTTGGCATTTGCAACACGATAATCTTCGTAAACGTAAATTGAGTCGACTCGACCGTTTCTATAATGGTCGACTGCCCTAAACCAAAGACTCACAAAGTCCGTATTTTTGTCAATCGAATGAAGTTTGGTCCAAGCTCTGACCTCAATATCCATAGATGCTAGACTGTCGTGACGATGCGCAGCCCACGAATCCATCAGTGCGTCAACGAGCACTATTGAAGTTGAGCCATCACTGCTGTTAAAGGTAACAGTATCGGCAAATGATTTTCTATAAGCTTCCATGTCGCCACGCTCCCACGCCTTTAAGGAAGTGAGCACGATTTGTACACTCTCCTCTGATACATTTTGGTTAAATTTCGATGAATATGTAGCAACATAAGGCATCGAGAGTTTCGATGCGGCTTGGTCATGTGCAGGAGTTGAACAGCTGTCAGCAGCTATGACAATTATCAGGATTATTAAATTTCGCATGAGACTCATTGTTCAATTGCTAAAAAGTTGAATTCAAAGGCACAAATATAGCCTCCGGTTAGAGATGCTGTGGTTGATTTGGCCCAGCAGTTGAAAAGCATCGGGCTTCATATTAATTCTAAATTAATAAAGAAAAGTTAAAAGGAAGAATAACGATTGAGACAAATCCCTCCCACGCTGACAATTTAAACATGTGGACAGGTTACATCTCCGCAGACGGTAAAAACAAATTAAGAGAAAAGAAAGACAAAATTAGTACCCACGGATAATTCGCAACACGGGGACGAGATTCATTTCCACTGGCTGTAATGGTGGACTTGAAAAAAAAAGACTCCACTCAAAAAATCAGTTGGGTTCGTTGACAGTTGACAACTGACGGACTTCAAAACCATTCGACAAAGAAAATTGTGGGGACGGATGATGATTAGGGAGTAGCCCAACTGGCCACAACAAAATGTTTGCGCTATGGCCGGGTGACAAGTTAAATTTTAGTATTTTTATAAAAACAACGTTTGGTTTCGCGGGACAACGCGCGGCTTCGGAAGCCGGCCACATCGCAAACACAAACGTTGGCAGTAATAGGGCCCGGACAAATTTGTGTTTCAAAAAAAAGGACGACAGACTACTAACAAAGATTTCCCACGCGGACAAGTTAACGGCTTCGGGACAACTTGGACTTAAAAAAATAAGGTTGGACAAATGAAAAACGAAACGGCTGACCCTTCGCATTTTTAAGAAGAGCCGACCTGAGCTCCCGCGCATTTGGCACTTGCCATAGCCGCGCAAACCCACCGCGACACCAAAGCTATGGCAAGAGCAACCAAACCCCACCCAAGAATCCGAATTCATAGACAAGTATGCTATTTATATTAAATTAGCTACCAATGAACTCAATTGCCTTTATTGATACTGAGATTGAGCCAAAGAGCCAAAAGATTCTTGACATCGGAAGTGTTAAGGGTGATGGAAGTTCATTTCATAAAAGTTCAGTTGCTGAGTTCATACTGTTTCTGAATGGAACACAATTTATTTGCGGGCACAACATTTTTAATCACGACTTAAAGTATATAGGGAAAGCACTGAATGATGCAGGGGTTAATTCAGCAAACATCATTGACACTTTATTTCTATCTCCCCTGCTATTTCCGACAAAGCCATATCATGCTTTGCTCAAAGACGACAAACTGCAAACAGAGGATGCAAACAATCCACTTAATGATTCAATCAAAGCCAAAGACCTTTTCTTTGATGAAGTTGCAGCGTTTCAACAAACAGACGAAGCACTAAAGCAAATTCTGTATTTGCTATTGAAGGACAAAAAGGAGTTCCAATCCTTTTTCCATTTCATTGCATACACAAGTGTAAGCACAGACATTGAACAATTGATTAGCCAAAAATTTCAAAATGAAATTTGCGAACATGCAGACCTCAAAAATATAATTTCAGAACACCCTATTGAATTAGCTTATGCTTTGGCGTTGATAAATTGCCGTAACCGTTATTCAATCACACCGCCTTGGGTGCTGAGAACATATCCCGAAATAGAACGGGTAATGATTGCTTTAAGAAACAAACCGTGCCTGACGGGTTGTGTGTATTGCAATCAGACATTGGACATACACAAAGGGCTGAAAACATATTTCGGTTTTGATTCTTACAGAACATACGCAGGTGAGCATTTGCAAGAAAACGCTGTTAAAGCAGCAGTTGACAACAAATCTCTTTTAGCGGTTTTCCCGACTGGAGGCGGTAAGTCAATTACTTTTCAAGTTCCTGCTTTGATGAGTGGCGTTGCAGCAAAAGGTTTGACAGTTGTGATTTCTCCCTTACAATCACTGATGAAAGACCAAGTTGACAACCTTGAAAAAATCGGAATCACAGATGCAGTTACAATAAACGGTTTGCTTGACCCGATTGAAAGAGGAAAATCTTTTGAAAGAGTTGAGGACGGTTCCGCATCGCTGCTTTACATCTCACCCGAATCTTTGCGTTCAAAAACAATTGAACGCCTTTTATTAGGCAGAAAGATTGTTCGTTTTGTTATTGATGAAGCTCACTGCTTTTCATCGTGGGGGCAAGATTTCAGAGTTGATTATTTGTATATCGGTGATTTCATCAAGCAAATTCAAGAGAAGAAAAATCTTGAAGAAACAATTCCTATTTCATGCTTTACAGCAACAGCCAAGAAAAAAGTCATTGAAGATATTTGTGCTTACTTCAAAGAAAAACTTTCGCTTGATTTAGAACTTTTCAGTTCCAGTGCAACGAGGACAAACTTGCAATACAAAGTTTACGAGAAAGGTGATGAAGAAGAAAAATACAATACTGTCAGAGATTTAATTGAAGAAAAGGATTGCCCGACTATCATTTATGTTTCAAGAACTAAAAAGGCGTATGCTCTTGCAGAAAGATTGAGTGACGATGGTTTCAGTGCGAAACCATATCATGGCAAAATGGATGTGAAGGAAAAAACAGCCAACCAAGATGCCTTTATAAAAGGGCAAGTCCCAATCATGGTTGCAACTTCTGCTTTCGGAATGGGAGTTGACAAAAAAGATATTGGAATGGTTATTCACTATGAGATTTCTGATTCGTTGGAGAATTACATACAGGAAGCAGGTAGAGCAGGACGAGACGAAAACATAACCGCAGATTGTTTTGTGTTGTTCAACGAAGAAGACCTTGGGAAACATTTCATCTTGCTAAACCAGACCAAACTTTCAATAAAAGAAATACAACAGGTTTGGAAAGCGATTAAAGACATAACAAGATTTCGTTCATCGGTCTCAAATTCAGCCTTGGAGATTGCACGAAAAGCAGGTTGGGACGATAATGTTGTAGAGATTGAGACACGAGTAACAACAGCCATTGCAGCCCTTGAAGATGCTGGCTATTTGAAAAGAGGGCAAAACATGCCGAGAGTTTTTGCGAATAGTATTCTTTCAAAGAATGCACAGGAAGCAATTGAAAAAATTAATGCTTCGCAAAGGTTTGAGGAGAAGCAAAAAGAAAAAGGAATTAGGATTATCAAGAAACTTTTTTCAAGTAAGAGCAGAAAGCAAAGCAATGATGAAGCGGCAGAATCAAGAATAGATTACATCAGCGACCATTTAGGAATTGTGAAAGAAGAAGTGATAAACATTGTGAATCTTCTTCGTGAAGAAAAGATTTTGGCTGATGCGAAAGATTTAACAGCCTTCATCAAAAAAGGTGAAAACATAAATCGTTCACTAAAGATTGTAGAAACATTCAGTCAGATTGAAAATTTTCTTTTGCCAGCATTTGAGGAAAAAGAAAAAACTTTCCACATAAAGGAACTCAATGAAGATGCAGAGGAGAAAGGTTGTAAAGATGTTACTCCGAACAAAATAAAAACGATTATCAATTTTTGGGCAATCAAGAATTGGATTAAGCGTCACAACGAAGAATATTCTAAGAATCATGTTGTCATTCTTTGCGTTCAACCGAAAGATTCTTTGAAAAAAAAATTAGAGAAGCGACATGAGTTAGCAAAGTTCCTTGTTGAATTTCTTTACGAGAAAAGCAATTTGAACATTTTCAAAGATGAAAAGGAAAGAGAAGAAGTGTTGGTGGAGTTTTCAGTTCACGAACTGAAAGACGAGTTTGAGAGAAGGCCAAAACTTTTTGAAATGAAAGTTTCAATTGAAGATATTGAGGACACACTTTTTTATCTTTCTAGAATTGAGGCAATAAAAATTGAAGGAGGATTTTTGGTTGTGTATAATCGCTTAACCATTGACAGAGTTGAGCAAGACAACAAGCGTAGATACAAGAATGACGATTATCAAAAGCTAAATCAGTTTTACGAAAACAAGGTTCAGCAAATTCATATTGTCGGGGAGTATGCCAAGAAAATGATTGGCGACTACAAAGGAGCATTGCAATTTGTTGATGATTATTTCCAATTGAATTACACTTCGTTTCTGAATAAGTACTTCAAAGGCAGCAGACAAAATGAAATCAAAAGAAACTTAACGCCTGCAAAGTTCCGTCAGTTGTTTGGTTCATTATCACCAACCCAATTGGAAATTATCAAAGACAATGAAACAAAACACATTGCTGTTGTAGCCGGACCTGGGAGCGGGAAAACAAGAGTGTTGGTTCACAAATTAGCATCGCTACTTTTGATGGAAGATGTGAAGCATGAGCAATTGCTCATGCTAACTTTTTCAAGAGCAGCCGCAACAGAATTTAAAAAGCGTTTGCTTTCACTCATTGGAAATGCAGCCCATTACATTGAAATAAAAACTTTTCATTCCTACTGCTTTGATTTATTGGGTAAGGTTGGAAGTTTAGAAAAGTCGGATGCGATTTTGAAAAGCACAATTGAGAAAATTAAGAACGGGGAAGTTGAAGCAAACCGAATTACAAAAACTGTTTTGGTAATTGATGAAGCACAAGACATGAACACTGATGAATTTGCTTTGATAAACACTCTAATTGAGCAAAACGAGGAAATGAGAGTGATTGCGGTTGGTGACGATGACCAAAACATTTACGAATTCAGAGGAGCAAGTTCAAAATATCTGGAGCAGTTCATGACAGAAAGGAAAGCAGCCAAACATGAATTGATTGATAATTACAGGAGCAAAAACAATTTGGTAGAATTCACAAACGGGTTTGTGAAAAAGATTCGCCACCGTTTGAAAGAAACTCCGATTGCTGCAAAGCAAACCGACAACGGAAACATTAAGTTGGTGAATTACCAAAACGGAAATCTAATATCTCCATTGGTGCAGGACATACTTTCAACAGGGCTTGCAGGAACTACTTGTGTGCTGACAAAAACAAATGATGAAGCATTGCAGATTACAGGGTTGCTTTTAAAACATGGAATGCAAGCAAAGCTGATTCAAAGCAATGACGGTTTCAATTTGCAAAACCTTTTGGAAGTCCGTTTTCTATTGAACGAAATAAACATGGGTGATGATGTGAAAATTATCACCGATGAAGTTTGGGTAAATGCAAAAAGCGAAATGAGAAAGAAGTTCCAACAGAGTTCAAAGTTGGAAGTGTGCAACAACCTTATTAAACAATTTGAAGACAGCAACTCAAAGAAAAGATACAAATCGGATTTAGAGGTTTTTGTAAGAGAATCAAAGTTGGAAGATTTCTACAATGAAAACGGTGAAACGATTTTCGTTTCAACCATTCACAAATCAAAAGGAAAAGAGTTTGACAACATTTTCATCATGCTTGAAAACTTCAATCCTGCAACCGATGAAGTAAAACGCCAACTGTATGTTGCAATGACAAGAGCAAAACGAAATCTGACTATTCACTGCAACGGAAATCATCTTGACTACATCACAACGGAAAATTTGGAGCGAATAGAAGATAAAGGAACACATTTGCCTCCAAATGAGTTAGCAATGCACTTGTCACTGAAAGATGTTTGGTTGGACTATTTTATAACAAGGCAACATCTAGTCTCAGGACTTACAAGTGGAGATATTTTGACAATAAATGGTGACGAATGCACAACCTCTAAAGGACAATCAGTCTTGAAGTTTTCAAAACAAGCTCTAAGTACAATTGAGGCACAAAAGCAAAAGGGTTATTACATGAAGCAAGCTAAAGTGAATTTTATTGTTTACTGGTTGAAGGAAGGTGCAGAACAAGAAGTAAAAATTATTTTGCCTGAACTTTACTTTGAAAAGAAGTAGTAAAGCAATGGGGCTTCGAAATCGCACACACATTACCTGGCCGCACTTGCAACCCTTAGCCAAAGCCAGGCAAAGAGTGTGCTCAGTTCAGTGTAAGCCGACAATGCAGTAAATGAAAAATGCCCAACCGCACGACAGTACTAATAAAGATTGGTGTTAATTAATGGGGGACAAAAAATTGAGCCACGAATGAAGTGAGGATAAGGGCCCTACTACTGCCAACAAAATGCTTGTGCAATGGCCGGGCTCGGTGTCCTCATAAAGTTTCGGTTTCATTATATACATTTGTCAAGTGGGACAGGTCGCAACTGGTCGGGCTTAACCTTTAGACTTGCATTACCAAAATATCACTCCAGACCACCATCATTATCATAATTTTCTTTTTTGCTTCTTTTTTCTTTTGTGGAAGGTGTGAAATTGTGGACAAGTTAAACACCGGCAGGGGCGAATTATGGGCTTGGCCAGGTTCTCAGACCTATGGAATGATTCAATCCCCTGCCGGTTTTCATTACTTGCTGCCAGGTCGAAAGACCTGACAGCAAGTAAAAAACAATAAAGACTAACATCATTCAAAAAAAATCCCGCAGCACCCGCTGCGGGATTACTCTCTAATTGCAAGCAGAGAGACCTCACCTCCTACCTCGCCCGAGGAGAGATAGTTGGTTTAGTAACTTAATAGCGATAGTACTCGGGCTTGAACGGTCCTTTTACCGGTACGCCAATATATTTTGCCTGCTCTGGGGTAAGCTCATCTAACTCCACACCAATTTTCTTTAAGTGCAGGCTCGCTACTTTTTCATCCAGATGCTTTGGCAGCATGTACACCTTATTTTCGTACTTGCTGGTATTCGTCCACAACTCAAGTTGCGCCAATGTTTGGTTCGTAAATGAATTCGACATCACAAACGAAGGGTGGCCGGTAGCACAGCCTAAATTCACCAACCGGCCCTCGGCCAACAGAATAATCTGGTTGCCATTCTTTAAAGTATATAAGTCAACCTGTGGTTTCACTTCATCGCGGGTAGCGTTCTTCTTCAACCACGCTACATCAATCTCGTTATCGAAGTGGCCAATGTTACATACAATGGTTTTATCTTTCATCAACTCAAAATGACGCCCCAGCACAATGCCAAAGTTACCGGTAGTAGTTACTACGATGTCGGCATCTTTAATCGCATTGTCCATCTTCTTTACTGCAAAGCCATCCATAGCAGCCTGCAGTGCACAGATTGGATCAATTTCGGTAACAATTACCCGCGCACCGGCCCCACGCAACGAAGCAGCAGAACCTTTGCCCACATCGCCATAGCCTGCTACCACAGCCACTTTACCAGCCATCATCACATCGGTAGCTCTGCGGATAGAATCCACCAGCGACTCCTTGCAGCCATACTTGTTATCGAATTTTGATTTGGTTACCGAGTCGTTGATATTGATTGCCGGCAACGGAAGCTTCCCGTTCTGCTCACGTTCAATCAGGCGGTGTACACCGGTAGTGGTTTCTTCCGAAATGCCTTTAATACCTTTTACCAATTCCGGGTAGCGATCCAGCACCATGTTGGTTAAGTCGCCACCGTCATCCAAAATCATATTCAAAGGCTGGCCGCCTTCAAAGGCAAACAGGGTTTGCTCTATGCACCAGTCAAACTCTTGTTCATTCATTCCCTTCCAGGCATATACGGGGATACCCGCTTTGGCAATGGCAGCCGCGGCATGGTCTTGCGTAGAGAAAATGTTGCAGGATGACCAGCTAACTTCGGCACCCAGTTCAATCAGGGTTTCAATCAGTACGGCCGTTTGAATGGTCATGTGCAGGCAGCCGGCTATGCGGGCACCCTTTAATGGCTTTTGTTTGCCAAACTCCTCGCGAATGGCCATTAAGCCCGGCATTTCGGCCTCGGCTAATTTAATTTCTTTGCGGCCCCACTCGGCCAGGCTAAGGTCTTTTACTTTAAATTTTGCTTTTTCGGATACGGTTGCAGACATAATGTTTCGGTGTTTTTACGTGGTTAAATGAACACGAAGCAGCAAAGGTATAAGAAACGAATAAGATTTGCTACCTATTGGTAAAGCAACCCCGATCTGTCTATTTTTTTAATAACGTCCCCTCGGCTATTAGTGAAATCGTGAGATTAGTTGTGCTGTCAGGAAGTAACCCTTCTGGCAAGGTACGATTGCGGAATTGCCTCGCTTCTATACGCAATAGCAAAAACGAAGGGAATTGATAGTCTATGTTAATTGAACCAGAAACTGTAGTAAGGTTCAAGGGGTTTGTAAGTACACCTGCGGGGTCATGAAAATACTCTACGCGTGCGGCCGATCGTAGCTTTGGGGTTATCTGGTATTGGCTCGTACCCACTGCAGTCCACCATTTATAGTAATGATTGCGCTCATGTTGCAATCCGGCATCCACGGCTATAATGAATCCGACTTTGTTGGTTGCAAAAAACTGACCATAGAGGTTACTGAAATACCGGGTAGCCAACAAATGGCCAGTATTTACCTTTCCATAAAAAAGACTCCAATTGAAAATTGTTTTCTCTTGGGTAAATTTTACTTGCGAACTTAATGCTGGTAATAGTTTTCCATTTTGGTAAATGCGTTGCCACCCATTGCATGCAGCAAGTACCACCTCCCAATAAAGATTTGGCTTCCATGAAACCTTTACACCACTTAGGTAATATGGAGAATTCTCTGCCATGACAGAGCGGGAAAGTGTCCAGTTGGTTTTGCTACCGGCTGTTTCGAATCCAATATGTGAAGGGAAAACGCCCGCGTCTACCCAAATAGATTTGCCTCTTCTCAATCGAAAACCAAGGGTAGCCTCTAATACATTTCGAACACCTAAGGGTTCCTCCGGATAATTATCTTCAACATACGTACCTTCTTGTGCCGCTATTGCAAACCGGTATTTCGGGGCGTTGTACCAACATCCTACCCACACATGGTTCATCCGTAGTTGCCTGCTTCGATTATAATTATAAAGTATGGGGTTAATTCTTTTTGTGGATAATTCCGGTTTGGGCAAAGAAAAAAACATTTCCCCAAAACCTCTCACAATCAATCTCGACTCTAGACTATCCTGGGCGCTTGATAGAAATGGAAGGATCCAAAAAACTACTTGAATCATTCTCATATTAAATGTAAGTAGAAGTTATCCTCTTTGAAGAATATAGATTCAATTTCACTTTGCAAAAATGTAATACCGGTGCTACCTAAAGCCCCGCGGCCGAAAGTATAGCGTTCATGGGTGGGAACCAGATGCCATTTAATGATAAAAGTCTCATTCATTTCTGCGTTACCTGGCGTAAAGGCTATTAACACTCCAGTAATGCACTGGTTTTTTAATTTTACTGTTACTTCATCATTGAAGGCAGCACTTACTTTCTCAAAAATGAATCTGGACATATCCTGCATCGGATTACACGGCCAAGTCTGCCTCCACGGTGGTATGCTGCGCACGCTTCCGTTTAGCAAGTATTGCAAGGCCAAACGTAATTACACCCATCCTACCAATAAACATAACCACGATAAGTACAATTTTGCCTGCGGTTGACAAAGCGCTGGTAATACCAAGGCTTAAGCCCACCGTACCAATAGCGGAGGTAGTCTCAAATAAAATTTGTTGGAGCGAAAAATTCTCAGAAACAGATAACAAAAATGTGGCGCCAAAAATTACAGACGCATATAAAATAAAAGTAGAAGTTGCCACGTACATTCTATCTAGCGGAATGGCCTTACCTAAAAACGTTACTGAACTTTTACCCCTTATCCGGCTTGTCATAATTGCCAGCAAGGCCACCAGCGTAGTGGATTTCATACCTCCTCCGGTTCCCGATGGTGATGCCCCTACGTACATCAACAAAACGATCACCAGCAGAACCGGTAATATGAAATTGCTGAGTGGAATGGTATTAAACCCTACCGTGGTGAGGGCAGTCATAGATTGAAAAAAAGAAACCATCAATCTTGTTGAAGCCGGTACATGCTGCACTGCCGGTTCAAGAAAATAAATAACTAACGTTCCCAGTGCGGAAAGTACCGCTGTGGTGAGTAAGATGATTTTGGTTGTAAATGAAATTACCCGTGTCTTACGTGTGAGACGACTCCAAAAATCGGTTACGACAATAAACCCAAGCGAGCCAAGTATGGCTAGCGCGCTGATTATTCCGTTAACAGCCACATCACCATAAAAAGACTCGAAACTATTATTGTAAAGGCCAAAACCAGCAGTGCAGAATGCCGAGACACTGTGGAAGATACTGCTCCAGATTGCAAAATTGTGTTCTATCCCCTTGGCCCGAAATGCAATAAACAATGCTACTGCACCCAACGTTTCGATGCATACCGTGAACACGATAACGGCACGCAAAAAATCTTGAATCTTAAAACCCTTCGGCATTGAAAACTCTGAATTAAGTACCCGCTGATGCCAGTGTGTAAGGTCACTTTTAAGTGAGAGCATTACAAAGGATGTGAATGTCATGTAACCTACACCTCCAATTTGAATAAGCCCAAGTACTATGAATTGACCAAACCAGGAATAGCTATCAGAAATACTTACGGTAACCAAACCGGTGGTTGAAATAGCCGAAGTGGCAACAAAAAGGTTGTCTATACTACTAACCGATTGATTTTGCGCATACGGAATACTTAACAAAGCACAACCAATGAGTGTGTAGGAAGCAAATCCGAATAAGAGGTTTTGCTGAGGGGTGAGCGATAGTTGAAATTTACGGTATTGTAGCAAAACTGAATGCCATGCGGAATGCTTTGAATGCTCCATTTCTCTTTGCTTTAACAATACAAAGGTGATGAGCGAGCTGTAAGAATAAGATAAAAAAAAGGGGTTAACCTATAAAATTTTTATAAAAATCAGGACTGAAACCTATAACCGATTCCGCTTTCTGTAATGATATGAACCGGCTGGTTAGGATTTACTTCTATTTTCTTTCGCAGCTGTGCCATGTACACACGAAGATACTGCGTTTCGGTTTGGTAACCGGTACCCCAAATTTCCTTTAATAAAAATTGATGAGTAAGTACCCTGCCCTCGTTACGCACAAGCAATACCAATAAATTAAATTCTGTGGTTGTTAATTTAAGAATCTTACCCTCTCGTTTGGCTAAATGGGCTGTAATGTCAATTACAAAAAAACCTGCTCTAATCGTGGAGCTTGCCTGCTCAGTTTTAGTGTTACGTAATGCAGAACGTATTCTGGCCATTAGTTCGCCAGAGCGAAACGGCTTGGTTAGATAATCTGTTGCCCCATGATCTAAGGCGCTTACTATGTCTGCTTCACTATTAAGTACCGATAAGATAACAATGGGATTGCTATACCACACCCGGAGTTCTTTTAAAAGCTCGTGGCCACTCTTATCGGGCAAGCCCAGATCTAATAAAATTAAGTGAGGTTGGTGGCTTGCTGCCATCTGTGCTCCTTCTCGGGCGGTTGATGCCAGGGTTACTAAATAGTTTTCGTGCTCCAGATTTATCTGTAGCAGTCTCCTAATTTGTGCTTCGTCATCTATCACTAAAATCCTATTACTCATTATCAGCATAATTTACATAATGCATCCGGGCCGGTAAGTAAATAGAAAAAAGGGCTCCACCGGATAGCTTATTGGCAACGGTAATCGAACCGTGCAGCGCATCGGTGTATCCTTTGGCAATTGATAACCCAAGGCCCGATCCTCCCGGTAAAGTGAGTGGCCCTCTGTAGAACTTTTCAAAAATACGATGTATTTGTTCTTCCGGGATACCATTCCCTGTATCGCTCACCAGAATCATGCAGCCCGCAGCCTCTTGCCTTACTTCAATTTCTACCTGCGAATCTTCTGGTGTGTGTTGCAATGCATTACGTACTACATTAATCAAAATCTGCTCCACCCAAATTCTGTCTAGCCAGAATAATGGAAGAGTGCCAGGCTGAACGAAATTTACCTTTCTTGTACCCTGCTCGGGTACCAACTGATTTAGCACCGTGTTTACAATCTCGTTAAGGTCACACCAATCAGGTTTTGGTTTGATTATTCCGGAGTCAATTCGACCCATGCTTAGCAAATTGGTAACTTGTCGGTTCAGGCGTTCCGCGGCCAAATCAACTTGCAGCAGCAGGTCGCGTTGGGTGGCCAGAGGCAATACAGTTTTAGTCTGTAGTGTATCTACTGCTGCAATTATGGTAGCCAACGGGGTTCGAAGTTCGTGCGAAAGTGAATTTAAAAATGTATTGTAAAGTGCAATTGTCTTTTCCTTTTCAGCACGGTCTCGGGCCTTTTTCTCGGCTTCCTTTATTTTTGAGGTGAGTACTGCATTTATCAGAGCAATCAGAAAATACATCAGGAACATCAATGCATCTTCCGGGGATCCAATATGCAGCGTGAAGATTGGTGGAATAAAAAAGAAATTCCAGATGAGCGCACTTACTAAGGCCGCCAAAACTACAGGCAAAATATCAAGTATCATGGCAAGTGCAGAAACTGCCATCAGTAAAATCAGTGCAACCACCCGATAACCGACAAGGTCAGAAATAAAATAGCAACCAACTGCAGTAAGCAATACCACAAAGGCTCCCATACCATATTGGTTTTTCTGGCGCAAAAACATGTCGAAACAAAAGTACAGAACCTCGTATAAAGATTTTATAAAAAAGAATTTACCTAATATGCCTGGAACTTATTTGTAATAAGATTGTTAATACGTAATGCAAAAAATCAAAATCGAAATAGTGTCCGATGTGGTATGCCCCTGGTGTTACATTGGCAAACGCAGATTGGAGAAAGCCATAAATCAGTTGCAAGGGCAATTTAACTTTGAAATCTCCTACCTTCCTTTTGAATTAAACAGTCACATACCCGTGGCCGGCCTCGATCAAAAGCAATACCTGACCGATAAATTCGGAGGTAGCGATCGGTTTAAAGAACTTACAGAACATGTAACGAACGTGGCGGCCACAGAAGGTTTACACTTTAATTTTGAAAAGCAAAAAGTGATGCCCAACACGCGCCATGCACACCGCTTAATCTGGTTGGCAAAGCAAGCCAGCAAACAAGCAGATGTAAAAGAAGCTTTGCTAAAAGCCTACTTTGAAGAAGGCGTGGATCTTTCTAAACCCGAAAACCTGGTGGCTATTGCCGAAACATGCGGACTTAAAAGAGAACGAGTTATACACATGTTAAACTCGGACGAAGGCCTTCAGGAAGTAATCGCCACCGAACAATTGAACCACCAGCGGGGTGTTAGCGGTGTTCCGTTCTACATCATCAATAATCTCTACGGGATTTCGGGTGCACAACCCACCGAGGTTTTTGTTCAGGCGCTTACGCAAATAGGTAGTGAAGTAGCTGCGGCAACTGCGTGCGATGTGGAGCAGAAAGCGTGTTGAAGCGTTATCAACGCCTTGATCTGGCTTCTATTTTTTTATCAACTCCGTGTCTTTTATAATAGTAGTTACCAGGCTAATCTTGTCTTCGTCTTGCCGCATCCACACGGGCACAATCACACCCTTGTGGGCATCAATCGAAAGTTGGTAAGCTGCAAACCGATTCTCGGAAGGTACAAATGGGCTTTCGCTGATTTTCACTTCCTTAAAAGACGCACCGCCATCAACTGAATAGGCCAGGTACACATCGGTTTGCAAATCGGCATAAGCTCTGCGATCGTAATACACCAGGTAGATGTACCCGGTTTCGTCATCAATCGCAAGTTGGGGCATAAATTGATGCTTGCCGGCATCGTCCTGGTTAACACGTAGTGGCTGTGTCCAGAAATCGCCCCGGTTGGTAGAACGAATAAACCAGATGTCGGTATCTTCTGCGCCATTGCGCTGGTCAGCCCATGTCAAATACAAACTTCCGTTAAGGCGACCTTTGCTGTTATCTACTTTTAATATTGGGTTGCCCACCGGATGGCTTAACCCCGGAACTTTAATTACCACGCCTCCTTCGGGCCGGGCAATTGCCAGGTCGTTCGTTAACCAAGTAGTGCCCCCGTCAAAAGACCGATCTAAAAAAATAGTTTGCTGGTTGTGCCAGGTAACAAACACCCGGCCCAGTGCATCTACTGCAGGCATGGCACCGGTAGTTGCGTTTACATCGGCAACACAGTTACCCGGGGTTTGACTTACCTGCAAAGTCTTGCTCCATTTTTTTCCGTTGCTGGAAGATTGACTGAATAAAATATTGGAAAGGCAGTTTGCATCGGCAAGGCCAACTTTATCGAACTGCGACCAAACGGTATAGTAAATCTGCTTGCGCGGATGCGCGGTTGATCCTGCAAAAGCTACATTACTCGATGGGTTTCCCAGCGGCTCACCTTCGCTCCAGGTTTCGCCCCCATCAGAAGAACGCCCCACCCAAATCCGATCATACCCTTCGCTTCCCGTAGTTGCCGTGGACTGATAGTAATAGAACTCGCCTTTGGCATCGGTTGTTAGTACCGGTTGGTTGTTGGGTGTTCCTTGCAATTTCAGAGAGGTGGTTTTCCAACTCAGGCCGCCATCGCGCGAATGAATAATCTTATCCTCGGCTACTGCTACTACCATAATTTTTGAATCTTTCCGGCTAATGGCCAAAACCGGGTTTACCGGTGGTTTGTCTTTTTCACTTTGCAGGCCAATGGTTAGGTTTTTAAACTGCCCGTGTGCAACACTAAAATTTACAAGCACTACCGCCAACACCAATCTCATCTTCATCATAAATGCTTTAATCCTTTCAATACTTCTACCCAGCGCTGATAGCCGACTGCATTCAGGTGCAAACCATCAAAAGTGTACCTGGCATCTAACCTACCCTGGGCATCGATAAATTTACTATACAAATCTACGTACGTGTAACGCAGGCGGGCGGCATACCGCGATAACTGATCGTTAATGGTGGTAATGTGGGTGCCGTTATTGAACTGCTGCGGGAATTTTTCAACTGTTTCGTTAACCGGTAAAATGCTCTGCACAAAAATGTGGGTTTTGGGCGAGCCCGCCTTAACACGCGATACCAGCGTAAAAATGTTTTCCAGAATGGCCTCATCCGGAATCTTCTTTGATAAGTCGTTGGTACCGATTAAAATAAAAAGCGAGGCTGGTCTTAGTTTAATAATTTCATCTAACCGGGCCAGTACTCCAAACGTATTGTCGCCCGAAATACCCCGATTAATAACTGTAGAATCTTTCAGTAACTGTTTCCATTTGCCGCCCTCGGTTATGCTGTTACCCAAAAACACAATTTTACCAGGCACGGCCGGTTCTTTCTTAAATTTTTCCATGCGCACCCAATAATGCTCTGGCAAGTTGGGCACGGTATCGTAGGGTCGTTTCTGTGCGAACGAACTAACCGAACTAATAATCAACACTACTGCTATCCATTTCATCTTTTAAAGGTATCAATTTTTGTAGTTAGCTTTTCTCCCCCGCTAATTTCCACAACCGATGAACCATAGACTTTTATTGTTGCCTTGGTAAAATCTTCGGCATTGGCTTTATAAATGTTGTCCACATACTTCTGCGGATTGCGATCGATGTATGGAAACCAGGTGCTGTGAATTTGTACCATTATTCTATGGCCTTTCTTAAATGTATGCAGAATATCCTGCAAGGTTACGTTTACATCAGTTACTTCGCCAGGCTTAAAGGGTTCGGGCTTTTCAAAACTATTTCGCCACCGGCCACGAAATACTTCATGCCTGACTAATTGCTGATATCCGCCCATTACGATATTGGCCGGATTGTGCTTGTAGCTGGGATGATTGGCCGGGTACACATCTATCAGCTTCACAATAAAATCAGCATCGGTGCTGCTAATGGCTACTTTCAGCTTTGCCAAAATCTCACCGGCAAGGGTAATATTTTCGGTAAGAGGGTCTGTTTCAAAGGTAATTACATCTGGCCGTGTTGATGCCTGGCGCTGATCGTCTGTCATAAAACTGCGCGGTGTAAAAGTTAAACCCTCGGTTTGCGAAACATACGGCACGGGTTTGTTGGGGTCGCTTACATACTCAAAAGTTGCATCGGGTTTTAACGGTTGGTTTACCGACAATTTTCCATGCTCGCCAAAATATAGTTTAACCGGTGGGATGCCCTTGGGTGGCCACTCGGCAAATTGCTTCCAGGTTTTAAGGCCGCAATCAAACATGTAGGCTTCGGGTAAGTTTGGATTAGTATTCTCTTTAAGTAACGAATTAAAAAACCTGCGTTCAATTTCGCGTTGGTAAAAAGTAGAAAGGCTGTCGCCAAAGTAAATATGATTCACCGCCTGAAACCCGGTTTCGCTGGCCCAATCGCCATGGCTCCAGGGGCCCATTACAATAGTATTAAGGGTACCGGGGCTACTTGACTCAATGGTCTTGTAAATATTGAGTGGGCCATACAGGTCTTCCGCATCGTACCAGCCACCCACCGTCATTACGGCATGCTTAACATTTTTAAGGTGCGGTAACAAATTTCGCTTTTGCCAGAAATCATCGTAGTTGGGATGGTCGATAATCTGCTGCCAGAAAAAATTATCGTGATGGTATTTTTCGGTTACATTTTTAAGCGGGCCTAAGGCAAGATTAAAATCATAGCCGTCTTTTGGGGCATCTTTATAAAAGCGCATGAGTTTATCCAAAAACCAATCTTGTTTTGTTGGGCCATCCTTTTGGTAGCCAAACACACCAAAGGCAGCCGTATAACTTTGCAGGTATGCCCCGTTGTGATGAAAGTCATCGAACCAGAAATCGGAAATGGGCGCCTGGGGCGATGATGCTTTCAATGCCGGGTGGGCATCGGGAATAGCAGCGGCCGTATAAAAACCAGGGTACGAAATTCCATACATGCCTACGCGGCCATTATTATTTTTCAGGTTCTTAACCAGCCAGTCGATGGTATCCCAGGTATCAGAACTTTCATCAATGTCATTTTTGTTTTTGCGGTCGTTGCCCGGAATGTTGGGGCGCATGTTATCGAACGTACCTTCGCTCATGTAGCGGCCGCGTACATCCTGAAACACCAGAATGTATTTGTCCTTAATCAAAAACCGGGATGGGTAGCCGCCTGTTTTATAATTACTATAAGACGAAGCATTGTAGCAGGTGCGATTAAGCAAAACCGGATATTTCTGCGATTGGTCTTTGGGTGTGTACACAATGGCAAAAAGTTTTACACCATCGCGCATGGTAATCTGCACTTCCGACAAATCGTAGTGGGTACGCATGTAAACCGAGTCGGCATTTTGGGTAAAGGCGGTACTTGAGAAAAGTAACAGGCCTAACGAAATAAGCAGTTTCATAAGTTTTATAAAATCGGCTCTTGTGCCTGAAAAGTACTCATAACAGAAGGCAACTACAATGTTTTTTTGGTGAATGCTTCCTGTGTCAGCCACAAAAATTATTTACTTATATTTGAACACAATCACACCTTCAGGCATGGTTATTAAGTTGAAAAAAATAAAACTCCCAAGCAATTGAACGAGCTACTTAAGAAACGGAAACCCACCAAAGTGATTCAAGCAAAAAAACATTTGGGGAAGGTAAAATGGGGCGAAGACCCTCTTGCATACCAAAAACGCAAACGGAATGAGTGGGATTAGAGTGGTATCCGATACAAACCCGCTAGTTTACCTTTTAAATGGAAATGCTGGAGTCGGAAACCTGCTGGATGGAAAAGAGTGTTGGGTTTCAGTGATTACCGAGTTAGAACTTTTCGGGAAAAAGAACCTCACACCTATCGACAAAAAAGAAATTCAAATTCTGCCAGATAGCTGCTATATAACCGACCTATTACCCGGCATCAAGAGAATAACAAAAAGTTTGCAACAAAGTAGCTCATTTAAGTTACCCGATGCCATTATTGCTGCAACCGCAATTATTTTGCTCGAAGTATAATACCCCAAAGTCGCACACTCAAATGCCTAATCGAACCTGGCTAAGCTGGTAATGGAAACGCTCCGCAAATACTCCCTTTCAGTTGCCATCATGCTGGTAATTGCCAACATGATTGGCACGGGTGTATTTACCTCGCTGGGCTACCAAGTGGGGCCATTGCCTTCGGGGTTTGCTATTCTGGTGTTGTGGGTGGTAGGCGGTGTGGTAGCGCTATCGGGTGCCTTTACCTATGCCGAAATTGCCACCACCCTAAAAAAATCCGGTGGCGAATACCTGTACCTGGCGCGCATCTTTCATCCGGCTCTTGGATTTTTAAGCGGCTGGATGAGTGCCGTAGTTGGTTTTGCCGGGGCGATCTCGGCCGTTGCCATTGCCATTGGCGCCTACGCAACCGAAGCGGTAGGAGTATCTACCCAGGTAATAGCAGTAGTAGCCATTACCGCTATTTCTGCTATCCACTGGTTTGGCGTAAAAGCCGGAGGCATTGCTCAAACCTTACTCACCACACTTAAACTTAGCTTAATTGTATTCTTTTGTAGCGCGCCCTTTTTTGTAACCGATGGCGGCAAAACAGGAGTTAACTTTTTTCCACAGCCAGGCGATCTGGATCTGATTTTGAGTTCGGGCTTTGCTACCTCGCTTGTGTTTGTAGTGTATGCCTACACCGGCTGGAATGCCTCCGCTTACATTGCCGGCAACCTGGAAAACCCAAAACGCAACTTACCACTTTCGCTCGTGGCCGGCACTTCTATAGTTGTAGTGGTTTACCTGCTGCTTAACGCGATGTTCATGTACTCGGCCTCGTTTGCCGAGTTAGCCGGCCAGAACGACATTGGCAACGTAGTAGCTTTTAAACTGTTTGGCGAAAAAGCCGGATTTATTTTTTCAGGCATCTTTAGTGTAGCCTTGCTTTCCACGCTAAGTGCCATGACTATTGCCGGGCCACGCGTTACCGAAGCAATGGGCGAAGACTATAGATTGCTAAAATCATTCACCAGCAAAAACAACTACAACATGCCTTACCTGGCCATACTGGCACAAGCTGCCTGGGCCATTTTTCTTGTACTCGTTAGTTCGTTCAAAGAAATTATCCAGTACATCTCGGTAAGTCTTTCCATTTTTTCCATGATTACGGTGATTGGAATTTTCTGGTTACGCAAGCAGCAGCCGCATGCCGATGCCTTCAAAGTTCCACTCTACCCTATTACCCCGCTTATTTTTGTGGGTTGTACACTTTGGATGATTTATTATGTGGCCGCTGAGGATCCAAAAATTCTGTTGTATTCGTTGGCTACATTACTACCCGGCTACGTGCTCTACCTGTTCGCCAACCGGTTTAACCGCAAACACCCTGTTTAACTATGAATTGGCCATGTAAATCCTTTACACCAAACGGACATGATTATTTTGGCCATTCCATATGACCTAAATTAAAAATTATAAACACATGAAACTCTTTTTTGGCGGCTTGCTGGCCGCAATCCTCGCTGCCTGCACACCCGCGTCTGAAAAAACTGAAACCGCACAAGACGATGCTCTTAGTAAAGATTCCGTGGTGGTTGTTCCCGAAGTGCTGCCTGCTGCGCCTGTTCCGAAAGATACCTTGCTGGATAACCTGGCCCGCTTTGTTGCCGGCATGCCGCAACTTGATTCTAATTCGTTTACGGTATTGCAAAGCGACCCCTATTGGCAAGAATACAAAACTGCTATGGATAAAAGCTGGGATAAAATGTTCGAAACCCGCCTGAGTAAAATTACAGGCTGGCGCGATAGCACGCTGGCAAAACAAAATGATACGTTGCCACTCTTCTACCCGTTTTCCGGGCCCGACTTTCTGCATGCAAATTACCTCTATCCGCATACGGCCACGTATGTACTTGCCGCACTCGAACCCATTGCAGCCGTGCCACAGCTAGATACATTACCGCTGGCTGTTCGCGATAAGTTTTTAGATACGCTGGGGGCCTCGCTGCGCGACATCTTTCAGAAAAGTTATTTCATTACCAAGCACATGAAGGCCGACCTGAAACAGGTTAAGGGTGTTTTACCACCGCTTTACTTTTTTATCGCGCGTTCCGGTCATGAATTTATTTCGCAAACACTTATTACGCTTGATGCCGAGGGGCTTGAAAAAGAAGTGCCGGCTAAACAGTTGCATTGGCAGAAAACGCCTGGTGTAAAACTGGTAATCCGCAACCTGGCTACGCAGCAAGTTAAAACCGTGTACTACTTTTCAATCAGCATTTCTAACGCAGGGCTTACCGAACGGCCCGAGTTTGTAACGTTTGTAACCCAGCATGCTCCGTTTAACACGTTTGTAAAATCGGCCAGCTACCTCATGCACAATACATATTTTACCAGTATCAAAGAATTAATCCTGAACCACACCGAAAATCTTTTTCAGGATGATACCGGAATTCCGTATAAGGATTTTAAAAAGAACCTCGGTTTCGAAGTTCAGTTTTATGGCGAGTATGTAAAACCCGTAAAAGATTTTGGCGATGCCCGCTACCAGGCCGATCTCGACTCAGCCTTCAAAGCCTCAACTACCCGACAGGTGCTGCCATTCTCGCTCGGCTACCATTGGGGCTCTGCCAAGCAGCATTATATTTTGGTGAGGAAGAGTAAGGTGAAACCAATTCTATAACTTAATTACAACCACCAGTAACATTATGCCGTGGTTGATTAAAAACTTTTTGCTTCTTTAGAGGCTTAAATTGCCTCTCATGAAAAAACTATTTCCCCTGCTCCTGATTTTAGCTAGTCCGGCTTTTAGCCAAACCTACTATGGCTTTACCAGCACAAACACTGCCACTCAAACCAAAGCCGAAGCAGTTTTTTTGCAGCAACAGCAGAACGAACGCTACAAAAATCATTTAAAAGAACTTACAAAAGAACCACATATAGCCGGCAGCAAAGCCAACGAACGTGTGCGCGACTACATGGCCGAGGTGATGCGCAAGGCAGGCTTCACGGTAGAAATTTTTCCGTACGATATTTACCTGCCTGTAATGCCCGGCACAGCCTATGCCGAAGTAGTGGAACCGGTACGCATTCCACTCAATAATAAAGAGTACATCCACCACGAAGATCCGTTTACGGCCAATCCGCAATTGCCGGTTGGCTTTAATGCCTACACTGGCTCGGGCGATGTAACCGCTGAAGTAGTGTATGCCAACTATGGGCGCAGGGAAGATTTTGAAAAGCTTGCCGCCATGGGCATTTTCGTAAAAGGTAAAATTGTAATTGCCCGCTATGGCGGAAACTTTCGCGGCTACAAAGCCAAGTATGCCCAGGCACATGGAGCAGCCGGCTTGATAATTTTTACCGATCCCGGTGATAGTGGCTATACCAAAGGATTGGTTTATCCTGATGGGCCTTATTTCAACGAAAGCAGTATTCAACGGGGCTCCTTGCTTACGGCAGACTGGACGGGCGATCCGCTTACACCCTTCGAACCGGCATTGCCATTAGACGGAAAAAAGAAAATCGTTCGCAAAAAACCCGAAGAGGTAAGTGGTATGCATACCATACCCGTGTTGCCATTACCTTATGGTGCGGCCAAAGAAATTTTTGCCCGCATGCAAGGAAGTGTAGTGCCGGCCGGTTGGCAAGGTGGATTGCCTTACACGTATCGATTGGAAGGTGGCCCGGAATTAAAAGTACGTGTAAGTGTTCAGCAAGAAAGAAAAATTCAACGTGTATATAATGTAGTGGGCACGTTGGCAGGCTCAGAATCACCCAACGAGTGGATTATTGCCGGCTCGCACTATGATGCCTGGGGCCATGGCGCTACTGATCCGAATAGTGGTACGGCTATGCTTTTATCATTAAGCGAATCGTTGGGCAAACTGGCGCAAGCCGGGTATAAACCTAAACGCACTATTAAAATTGCACATTGGGATGCCGAAGAGCAAGGCGTAATCGGCTCCAGCGAATGGGTAGAACAATTTCGGGATGAGTTGAATGCGAAAGGTGTAGCTTACTTTAATGCCGATGGTGCCGTAAGCGGAAGAAATTTTGGAGGTGCCTCCAGTCCGTCATTAAAAAGTTTAATCATTGAGGCCACTAAAGTTATTCCTTACCCCGATTCTGCCAAGAGTGTGTTCGACCATTGGCGCAAGCAAAATCCAAATCCTCCTATTGGCAACTTAGGTGGAGGGTCTGATCACATCGCCTTCTATACCCATGTGGGTATTCCATCGTGGAGCGGAGGTACGGGCGGGCCAACCATGTATCACTCCAACCACGATACGTTTTACTTCTACGAAAAATTTTCTGATCCCTCCTTTTCAATGGGGCCGCTGGTAGAGCGTGTGTTTGGTATCGCTGCCTTGCGCCTGGCTAATGCCGATGTAATTCCGTACAACGTAAGCCGCTACGGAACCGATCTGCGCACTCACTTTGAGGGCCTGCAAAAATCCATCAATGCCTATGACAAATCCGAAAACAAATTTTCGTTCGAGTCATTGCTAAAGGCATCGGATGAATTGAAAAAGACGGGCGAAGCGTGTGAGGAAGCGCTGAAGAATGCGAACTCCGCCAATAAAAAATCCATCAATGCCGAATTGATTTTATTGGAACGTCAGTGGATTGATGCCGAGGGAATGCCCTACGGCAATTGGTATAAGTCGTTGTATGCATCGCCCGATCCATACAGTGGCTACGCATCAGCGATTTTGCCGGGCTTTCAATACGAGGTGGCTAATAAATCAACTGCTAACTTAAAAATGTGGGAGCAAAAATACCTGGCAGCCATCGGACGTTTAAAAGGAAAGTTGGAGGCCATTACCAAACTGGCGCAGTAGAACCATGCCGAAAAAAATATTGATAACCCGGGTTATTCCGGCCATAGCCGAAGAGCTGCTTACACAAGCCGGCTTTGAGGTTACCGTGTGGCGGGGCAACCAGGTAATGACCAAAGATGAATTAATAGAACAGTTGCTACCCTGCCATGCGTTGTTGTCGTTGGGTTCCAACAAACTGGATCGTGCCTTTTTTGAAGCCTGCAAGCACCTGGAAATTGTATCGCAGTTTGCTGTTGGGTTTGATAATATAGATGTGGCCGCAGCCAGTGAATTTAAAATTCCGGTGTGCAATACGCCCGATGTATTAAGTGAAGCAACAGCCGATGTTGCCTTTGGATTAATGATAGCCGTTTCACGCAAAATGTTTTACAATCATAAATTGATTTTGCAGGGCGAGTGGAAACAATTTGAACCGTTAAAAAACTTAGGCTTTGAATTAACCGGAAAAACACTGGGAATTTTCGGGTTGGGCCGCATTGGCAGTATTATGGCGCAGCGTTGCACAGGCGCCTATGGTATGAAGGTGATCTACCACAACCGCAACCGTAACCTGGCGGCAGAAAAAGAAACGGGAGCACACTATGTTGACTTCGATACGCTGCTGCGCGAAAGCGATGTGCTTTCGGTACACAGCGCACTTACTGCGCAAACAAAAAATCTTTTTAACAAAGAAGCATTCGCTAAAATGAAAAACACGGCCGTGTTTATTAACACAGCCCGTGGCGGTGTTCATAATGAAATTGACTTGATTGAGGCCTTGCAAAACCAGACTATTTGGGGGGCGGGGCTGGATGTAACAAATCCCGAACCGATGCATGCCAATAATCCATTGTTGCACATGCCGAATGTGGCCGTGCTGCCGCACATCGGCTCGGCTACCGTAGAGGCAAGAACCGGAATGGCCCGGTTGGCCGCAGAAAATATTATTTCATTTTATAAAACCGGCAAACCACATACGCCAGTTAACTCTGGGTTTTAGAGTAAAAATGTGTGTTGGAATTTTTTTATGATTCCAACACACACTTGCCGGTAGATCTCGTATCAGGTTTCGATGCCTTTGCTTTCAATGCGGTTTTTGTTGCGGTAGGCTATACGTGTAATCAACACGTACAATACGGGCACCACAAAAATGGCCAGCGAGCTGGCAGCAACCATGCCCCCGGCCACAGTCCAACCAATTGTTTTTCGGGCTTCCGCACCTGCGCCCGATGAAAAGGCCAACGGCAGCACACCTAAAATAAAAGCCAACGAAGTCATAATGATCGGCCGCAATCGTAACTGTACTGCTTCCAGCGTTGCCCTGATAATATCCATGCCTGTATCTACGCGCTCTTTGGCAAACTCTACAATCAAAATGGCATTCTTGGCTGCCAGCCCAATTAAAGTTATTAAACCGATCTGTGCATAAATGTTATTGGTAAGATTAGGCAACAAGGTAAGCGTAAGAATAGAACCAAACGCACCAATGGGTACGGCAAACAAAACCGAAAACGGAACCGACCAACTCTCGTAGAGTGCAGCAAGAAATAAAAATACAAACACAATAGAGATGGCAAAGATCAGCCCGGTGCTGTTGCCGGCAGTTATTTCCTCGCGGCTCATGCCCGAAAAGTCGAAACTATAGCCAGCCGGTAAAACTTCTGCGGCTACACTCCGCAACGCTTCAATTGCCTGGCCACTGCTGTAACCCGGTTTGGGTGTGCCCAGAATTTCGGCCGAACGATATAAGTTGTAATGGTTTACCAATGCCGGAGTTTCGATAATCTTAGTGGTGATGAGCGCACTCAAAGGCACCATACCACCCAAGCTGTTGCGCACGCGGTAGTTACCAATATCGGCTACGTTTTTACGGTACAGCGTGTCCGCTTGGGTCATTACTCTGAAATTGCGTCCGTACAAATTAAAGTCGTTGATGTAGCTGCTGCCTAACAAGGTAGAGAGGGTAGCATACGCTTCTGAAATTGATACACCCAGTTTCTTCGCCTTCTCACGATCAATATCAACCTGGTAACTGGGTGTGCGGGCGGTAAAGAAAGAGTACGCTCGTCCGATTTCCGGGCGCTGATTTACCGCTTCAAGAAATTTACGCAGCACGCCTTCAAATTGGTTTATGTTATCGGTACTACTTGTTTGCTGCAACTCAAATGTAAACCCGGCCGATTGCCCCAAGCCCGGGATAGCCGGTGGCGAGGTAGCAATAATGCGCGCCTCTTTAATATCGGCAGTGCGTCTTTGAATTTCTTTAATCACCTCGGGCACGCTCTCCGTTTTTGGGTCGCGGTCATCCCAATGTTTTAAATTCACAAACACAGTGCCGGTATTCGATTTCGTAGAGAATGAAAGAATATTAAGGCCGGCCAAACCACCCACTACGCGGGTAGCTCTAATATCCATTATGCGCTTCTGCAACTCCTGCATCAACTCTATGTTGCGCGAGGTGGAAGTTCCCTCTGGCATCTCGTAGGTTACAATCACACGCTTCTCGTCTTCGGTAGGAATAAAGCCGGTGGGTTTTTTCTGAAACAACAAAAACAAGCCTACAAACAAAACCACCATCATCACCAACACATACGGGGTTTTCTTTATCCACCGGTGCACCCCACCCGTATAACGATGCGATACCCGCTCGAACCACCGGTTAAAAGAATCGAACACCCGATCTAAGCTGTTCTTCTCTTTGTCGGCTTTTGCCGGTTTTAATAACAGCATACACAAGGCGGGCGTAAGCGAGAGCGCCACAAATGCCGATATGAGTACCGATACGGCTATGGTAATAGCAAACTGCTGGTACAATTTACCTACAATGCCTGGCACAAAACCCACTGGCACAAACACCGCGGCCAGAATTAAGGCAATGGCAATAACCGGAGCGGTAATTTCTTTCATGGCTTTAAGCGTGGCTTCGCGGGCAGAAATCTTAAAGTGATCCATGTTATGTTGTACAGCCTCCACCACCACAATGGCATCGTCCACCACAATACCAATTGCCAATACAAATGCGAAAAGGGTTAGTGTGTTGATGGTAAACCCAAACGGAATAAAGAAAATGAACGTGCCGATTAACGACACCGGAATAGCCAGAATGGGGATAAGGGTAGCCCGCCAGTTTTGTAAAAAGATGAAAACTACCAGCGTTACCAGCAGCAACGCTTCAACCAATGTTTTGATAACTTCTTCAATGGAAACCTGAACCACCGAAGTTGTTTCAACCGGCACCACGTAGTCCAGATCTTTTGGAAAGCTCTTTTTAATTTCTTCCAGTGCCTTGGTTACCCCGGCATTGGTTTCCAATGCGTTGGCTCCGGGGGCCAGGTACAGGAGCATGAAGGCCGCTCGTTTGCCCATAACAAATGCATTGTTATCGTAGCTGAATTTTCCCAACTCCACACGGGCAACATCTTTCAGATATATCATGTTGCCGGTGCGCGGATCGGTACGCACTACGATATCTTCAAAATCTTCGGCCCGGTTTAGGCGGCTATTGGTTAATACATTGTATTCAAAAGCCTGCACACCCGGTTGGGGGTTTCCACCAATCGTGCCCGGTGCAATTTGTAAATTTTGTTCAGCGAGGGCCGCACCCACTTCGGCCGGAGTCATATTCAGCGCTGCTAACTTTTCAGGGTTTAGCCAAATACGCATGCTAAAATCATCGGAGCGGGTAACAATATCACCAACACCCTTCACGCGCAGTAAGGCGTCTTTCAAATAGATGTTGGCATAGTTACCGATAAAGGTTACATCGTGTGTTCCGTTAGGCGAGTACAAACCCAAGGCCATAAACACACTCGGGTTTCGTTTGCGCACTGTTACACCCAGCCTGCGAACAATTTCGGGCAAGGTAGGTTCTGCTACACTTACCCGGTTTTGAACATCGAGCGTAGCAATGTCGATGTTAGTTCCAATATCGAATGTAACGGTTATACTGCTTTGGCCGCTGGCTGTACTGTTGCTGCTCATGTAGGCCATGCCAGGCACACCATTTACTTGTGTTTCGATGGCGGTAGTAGTAGTTTGTTCTACTGTTTGTGCATCGGCACCGGTATAGATACCGTTAATGGCTACGGTAGGCGGAGTAATATCAGGATATTGCGAAATGGGCAGGTTAATCATAGCGATTAAACCCACCAATACAATTACAATTGAAATTACAATTGCCGTAACGGGCCGCTTAATAAATACTTCAGAAATCATCTATCAATAGCTGTTAGGTTAACTTATTTCTTTTCGGTTGCTGCTTGAATACTGGATCCTTCGCGCAGATTTTGTACACCCTCCACTACCAGTTGTTCTCCGGCTTCTAAACCGGTGGCTACAATCACGTTTTTACCTAACTGCTTGCCAAGCTTTACTCTGCGCTGGGTTACTTTGTTTTCTGGCGTAGGCACATACACAAAGAATTCACCTAACTGCTCGGTAACAGCCTTAAAGGGAATAACCAACGAGCTGGGCGCAGTGGTTAATACCCGCAATTGGCCACTCATACCCGGCCGCAGCGCGTGTTGCGGATTCGGAAACTCCAACCGCATGCGAATGGAACCGGTGTTGGCATCTACTGCCCGATCGATTACGGCTATCTTTCCGGCATGCGGATACACCTCGCGCCCGAGCGCCAACCGAAACGTGGAATCACTTTTATCTGCTTTGCGCGCTTGCAACTGGGCGAACCGAAAAATTTCGCGTTGATCTACTGTTATGTCGGCCGCAATGGGGTCGTCTGTTGAAATGGTATTTAATAAAGTTTGGCCGGCCGAAACTGCGGCTCCTAACCGCACATTGGAAATCCCAATGGTGCCATCGAACGGAGCAGTAATAGTAGTGTACCGTACATTGGTTTGTACACTGCGTACCGCTGCACGCGCAGCCTCTACTTGTTTGGCAGCTGCTGCATACGCTGCTTCGGCATTATCAATTTGTTGGCGGGCAACTGCATCGCTCTTGCCTAACTCGCGGTACCGTTCCACATCCTTTTCGGCTTTTGTAAAATTGGCTTCGGCCACAGCCACATTGGCCGATGCCTGCTGATAGGCGCCCTCGTATTGTTGCTGGTCAATCGAATAAAGCTTATCGCCTTTTTTTACACGCGTACCTTCTGTAAAATGTATGGCTGTTATATATCCGTTTACTTGCGGACGCAATTCCACTTCATTCAGCGCGCGGATAATGGCGGGGTATTCATCGTAAAATTGCGCAGTAAGTTGCTGTACCCCTTGTAATGTTACCGCAACGGGTACCGGCCCCTGGGGTGCAGTTGCCTGCGGGCTGCCACACGCAGTGGCCAACAAGAGTAAACTGATTGCTAAGGTTTGTTTCATCGACATAGTATTCTGAAAAGTAGGTTGATTAAATAGTAATTTGACCGAGTACACGTTGAACATCCAGCTTGCTGGCCAGCACCTGGTACAACGCATTGAAGTAACTGATGCGGGCTGAACGCAGATCGGTTTCGGCAATGGTTACATCCAGGTAGGCACGCACTCCGTTTCTATATTGTAATTGAATTACATCGTACACTTCACGGGCCAGCTCCACATTTTCTTTTAAGGCTTGGTAGGTGATAAGGTTACTTTTATAAGCAGCCAGCGCCCGGCTATATTGTGTAGATAGATTGTTTTGCAGATTTAACAGATCCCAATCCAGGCGTTTTAAACCCAATGCTTGTTCCTGTATTTTCAGGTTTCGTTTGTTTCCCTGAAAGAGCGGCACCGACAGCGTAATGCCCGCATAGGAGTTGGGAATGCGCTTGTCGTACAATTGGTTAAAGTTGTTATTGAGAAAATTAAAGATGTACGAGCCGAACAAATTAGCCGAAGGCAAATACGCCCACTTGCTATACGCTACATTAGCGTGCTGCAATTCCTTTTGAGTAAATAAAATCCGGTAATCAATCTGTTGCGCATACTCGAGTTGCTGCAGAGTATCCAGCACAATTTCGTTTTCCATTTGAAGGGTGTCGTACAAAATTTCAAGGTGGGCCGATGCCGGGTAACCCATAACCGTTTTCAAATACGATTGCTTATACTTCAAAGCCTCCTGGTTTGCCTTTAGCGTGGCTTCGCTGTTGCGGAGTAAGATGGTGGCGCGCTTATAATCTGTTTTATCGGCAATACCGGTAGTGTAGCGGCTGCGTGCGTCCTGCAAACTTCGTTGCAAGCGCACCAGGTCTTCCTCACCAATTTTTATCTGCTGCATGGTAGCCAACACATCATAAAACGCTTTCGATACGGTAACCACTACATCCATCTTTGTGCGGGTGGTTACCTGGCCGGCTTGCACTTTTACCTGCGAAGCAGTTTTGCCAGCCAACAGCACATCGCGATTAAAAATTGCCTGCGTGGCGTTGAGTTGCGTAGCTGACGTATTATTTACACCAAAGCGCACCTCGTTGCCACCAATAATATTTACCGGCAAATCGAAATTGCGCTGATAGTTGTAAACAAAATTTACCTGCGGGTACCAATCGGCCAACTTGCCTTTTATGGCCCGACTTGTTATCTCCTCATCTAACAAAGCCTGGTTGATGGCCGGTTGATGCTTTAGCGCATAGTCCACAATAGTTTGAAGTGTAGCGCTTTGTAAAAGACTATCTGGTTTTGCCTGCGCCTGTATCCCGAAAGGAAGCGCACAAAAAAGAACTAAAATTGATTTTTGTAATAAATGCATACGTAAGTGAATGTTGGCTTTTTAATGTGGGTTAGTAAACAATGTTTTTAAGATTACTTCTTTGCGTTCTAATAAAAATTGGTGGTAGGTGCTATCGCTCATGCCGTGCACATTGCGAATTACATTCTTGGCCAGCAACGGGTAGTTACACATCGATACGAGGTTTACCATAAAGTGCTCGGCCGAGATGGGTGGCAGCGCACCCTTCCTGATCTCCGCTTCCAGTTGGTCTTTGATTAACTCGCTCGATCGCAGCTTATCTTTAAAGCAAAACAAGTTTACCTTTTCGGGGTTGCGGGCTGTTTCGGTAATAATAAAATTCTCCAGGTAAGGATATTGCAGTCCCTGCTCCAGGGCATCTTCAATGTAGTTTGCAATTTTTTGCCGAAACGGAACCTCGGCCAGTAAAATGGCGCGCTTGCGGTTTTTCTTTGCTGTTACAATTTCTTCCAGCAATAGGTCCATCAAATGTTCGCGCGACCGGAAATAGTAGTGAATCAGGGCCCGATTCACTCCGGCTTCGTCTGCAATCTCCTGCGTAGTAGCATTTAACACTCCTTTTTGAAAAAACAGGATTTTCGCTTTTTCTTTAATTACTACCTCTGTTTGGGCTTCGGCAATCACGGCTTATCATTTCTGTTTAACAAAATTGTTAAACCGTAAATGCCCTCATTTTAGTTTCGGATGGGCTAAAAAAACGCAGCTATTTCATTTAAGCGGCAAGCGAAACCGGTTGCGCTAAGCCAAGAATTGCTGCCGCGCTGCCTCGAAAAGGCAGGAATCAAATTTTAGATTAACCTAAATATTTTTTTAAAATATTCTAATTAAATATATTTGCCTGTCTAAAAATGAAACCCGCCAAGCTCTTTCTCCTGTTAGTAATATCGGTGGCCGGATATGCGCAAACCAGCCCGGTTAAAGGAATTGTTACCCACAAAGGCGAGCCCGTGCCGTTTGCCAACGTAGTGGTAGAAGGCACCAGCACAGGCACCAGCACCCGTGAAGACGGAACATTTACTATTGCGCTGCCGCCCGGCAAAAACACACTCGTTATCTCAGCCATTGGTTTCAAAACGCTGTCGAAGACAATCACCACCAGCACTGCCTTGCACCTGGAACTTACCGAAGCGGTGGGCAACCTGGACGCTGTGGTAGTAACCGGTACTATGAAAGAAGTTACCAAAATGAATTCGCCCATACCGGTAGAAGTATATGCGCCTTCGTTCTTTCTCAAAAACCCAACGCCCAATATTTTCGAAGCGCTCTCGGTGGTGAACGGGGTGCAGCCACAAATTAATTGCAATGTGTGCAACACGGGCGACATTCATATTAACGGATTGGAAGGTCCTTACACTATGATATTAATAGATGGCATGCCCATCGTAAGCAGTCTGGCTACGGTGTACGGATTATCGGGCATTCCCAACAGTTTGGTAAAGCGAATGGAGATTGTGAAGGGCCCCGCCTCCACGCTGTACGGATCGGAGGCAGTGGGCGGGGTAATCAACATTATTACCAAAGAACCAGGCGCGGTGCCCACACTAAGAGTGGATGCCTTCGGTACTTCGGTGGGCGAATACAACCTGGATGTGGCCGCTGGACTGAACACAAAGAACGCATCGACTCTATTGGGAATAAACTATTTTACTTACAACCAGAAACGCGATATCAACCACGATAATTTTACAGATGTAACCTTGCAAAACAGAATCTCCGTTTTCAATAAATGGAGTTTCAATCGGCCGTCCGGAAAAAATTTTTCGATGGCGGCCCGGTATGTACATGAAAACCGCTGGGGTGGCGAATTACAATGGACACCCGCTTTCCGCGGAAGCGATGAAGTTTATGGTGAATCTATTTATACCAACCGGGCGGAACTGCTTGGCAACTACCAACTCAATACCTCCACTCCTGTTTACATCGATTACTCGTACAACTATCATTTACAAGACTCATATTATGGACTTGTAAAATACGATGCCAAACAACAAGTGGCCTTTGCACAACTTCGACTTACTAAAAAACTGGGCCAGCACGAATTATTAGCCGGCATACCGTTACGCTATATTTATTATGACGATAATACGCCCGGAACCTCAAGCGCCACTTCTGGTAATGCGCCCGACATCATGTTTTTGCCCGGAGTTTTTGTGCAAGATGAAGTAGCCGTAACCCAAACCTTTACCACGTTGGCCGGAATGCGTTACGACAGGCACAATGTGCACGGCAATATTTTTACTCCGCGGTTAAGTTTTAAGTATGCCCCAAACATCAACAACACATTACGATTAACCGGTGGCAGCGGCTACCGTGTGGTAAATCTGTTTACGGAAGATCATGCTGCACTTACCGGCTCGCGCGAAGTACAAATTCGTAACAACCTGAAGCCGGAGCAATCGTGGAACGCAAACCTGAATTATGCACACAACTTTATAATGAAAGATGGCTTCATCAACTTTGATGCAAGTTTGTTCTACACCTACTTTACCAATAAAATTGTGGCCGATTTTATTACCGATCCAACCAAAATCATTTACGATAATTTAGATGGCCATGCTATTTCGCGCGGGATTACGGTGAATGCCGATGCATCGTTTGCCAACAGTTTAAAAATTATTTGCGGAGCCACATGGATGGAAGTGTTTCAGATCAAAGCAGACGAAACGGGGGCTGCAAAAATTCCTCAACTACATGCGCCCCGCTTCTCAGGCACCCTTACCGTTAGTTACACCGTGCCTAAGCCCGAGCTTACCATCGATTTAACCGGCCGCATAACCGGCCCCATGCACTTGCCGGTTGTAGAAAATGATTTTCGGCCGGCACGCTCACCTGCTTTTGCGTTGCTTAATCTACAGGTAACCCGGTCGCTCGGCACTTTGGAAGTATATGCCGGAGTTAAAAACCTGCTCAACTTTATTCCAAAAAATCCACTGCTGCACCCCGATGATCCGTTTAACCGACCGGGTGGAAAATACTTTGATACAAACGGAAACGCCCGGCCTGATACCAACCCCTATGGTTATACCTTCGATACTGCTTACAACTATGCACAAATGCAAGGTGCCAAAATGCAGTTGGGCTTGCGCTGGACGGTGAATTAACGACCCCTACCGGTATGTGAATTCTTCTTACCTTTTGGATAGAATAAAGTACACCTGCAACCGTTTTTTCAAAAACACACTGGTACGCTTCACTATGAAAAAATACTTCCCCCTATTCCTGTTTCTTTCCTCAGCAGCCTGGGCTCAAAACTTTGACGTACTCCTTACCAAAAAACCAATCGATTGCTCGGACGTGAGTTACAACAGTGCACTCTACTTTGTAAAGTACCTGAACGAAAACAAAATTGATTCGGCCCGGGTGTTGCTAACGTATTGGCGAACCAAGTGTGGCATGCGCGAACCGGTTTTCAGAGCCACTTTCCTGCTGGCATTAAAAACTCAAACCTTTAGCGATACACTGGTTACTGATAATATTCTCAACTACATTTTTAAATATAGAAACAGGCTTGAGTATGCCAACACCGACTACTCTTCCTACGACAACTACAAACAGTATTTTGACTACGTACCTCCAGGCCAGGAATTTGATAAGTTTATCAGCCAGTTAGCAGCCGACCTGAAGATGATGTACCCCGCCCATTCTATGGAATACCTGCTGGGGGAATTTTATGGCGATAACCCCGAGGTGCTATTTTCAAAAATCCAAACCGACACCTACAGCACTTCGCCCCTCACTATAGAATACAACAAGGCCATCGATAAATTTATTAACATGGCCGAAGGGCACATGGCGTGGATAATGGGTGCGTGGATTCCAACCGGAGCCATTAAAACATTGGGAACACACCCGGAGCTCGGCTTTCAAATGGGAGCCAAACATAAAAAGATGAATTATGATTTAACACTCAGCTTTAAGTTTGTGAACTCACCCACAACCTACATGGCACGCAGAAACGGAGCGTGGGAGCCAACCAAGCAATTTTTTGGCGGCTACATAGGTTTTGATGTGGGCCGCGACCTTTATGCACGCCACGGAAATGAATTGCAACTGCTGGGCGGATTTGGCTTTGATGGTTTTGATGCCCTTAAAGAAGACAAAGACAACAATTTGAAATCGGCTTCGGTGGGTTCGTACAATTTTAATTTTGGATTAGGGTATCGATATTATGTAACCAATACTTTTTACCTGGGCTTGCGCGCTAAATATAACCTGGTGGATTATACACTTAACAAGGTTATAGACTTTACGGGTAATCCAATAAGTCTCCAGTTTATAATCGGTGGCGTTAACAATGTATTCCGCAACAGTTATTTGGAGCAACTAAAATACCGGTACAGAAAATGAGTTTGGAGCTACTGTTGGTTTTGCTAAGGGTGTGGCTGCGAGTTGTTGAAAAATTTAGTCAGGTTTTATGATCCTTTTGAAAGTGACTAACTCATCGAACTGAAATGCCAACACATACACGCCACTGCTTTTTAAAATATCCGAAACATCAACCGATACGGAGTGGGAACCCGGCCCTTGTTGTTCATCTAATAAAGAGGTAAGCTGCCTGCCCGATAAATCTTCGAGTACCACCTTTACGCGCGCATCACGCGGCAACACATACGAAAGTTGCAAATCTTTTACTACCGGGTTCGGGAATACGCTCACTTCATATTTCAATAGTTCAGTTTGCACTTTTACACCTGTTACCGGAGCTTCGGCTGTAACCGTCCACTCTATAACATAGGCGTGGCTGGTGGTGTGTGTGGCACTTCTGGATAGCGCGGTATTATCGGTGAGGGTGGCCGTTATAATTGCTTGCGCTGTTGTAAACGATGCTACCGGCACGGTAACTGCGTCTTGATTGGTTGCCAATACCGCCCCGTCTTTCTTCCAGATTACCGACATGGTGTTGGGCTCTGGTTTAATATAGTTTACCGAAAACTGAAGGGGCTCGTTAGCAAGTGCTACCACCGGTAGGCGAGGACTGTACTCATCTATCGGATTAACAAGTGTATGAATTCGCTCTACAAAGGTTTCATTGCATACGTCACAAAACGGTACATTCAGGTAGCGCATCTTGCAATTTTGATGTGGCCTAAACCAGTTTGAAGCTTCGGCATGCGGATAGACACCTACACCAGCATGACCTACCCAACTGGCCCATTTCACCAGCGAGGGATTATTCTGTTGTGTAAGATTGGGGCGCTCAAATGCATACGCACTTCCGGCCCAATATTCATCGGCCAGGCCGGCAAAGGAATGTCCTATTTCATGAATGCTTACCTCGTTGGCATTTGAATGTGTTGAGGAAGCAGCCACACTGCCACCCGAGCCTCCGTAAAACGGTGAGTTTACTAACACAAACGCCTGGTCGAAAAGTGGAAAATTGTTTGCCAACGTAACGGCAATCGTACCGGCTTTAGTTGGTACCAGCAAGCGGTGGATATTGCCATAGTCGAAAGTAGATCCAAAATAATTGTCCACATCCTGCTGTGGAACTGGCGCACAATCGCTATCGCTACTCGTGCGGGGGTGTTTGGCGCCAGACTGATTTGAAGGAACTTTTATTGCAAATGCATTGAAGTAGTTCCGATAGTGTTTAAAAGGTACCTGGCTAAACATATCGGTTAGCAACCGGTTAACATCCGTAATGTAGGTGTTCATCTCATGAGCCTGGTAACCATCGCTTAAAAAAACCAGATTTATGCGTCTTCTTATGTCACCCGTTTTTAGTAATGTATCAACCGGAAAGATTTGGCCATGTACGCAGACCAGTGTAAGAACAAAAAAAAGGGTAAGGCTTATTCTACTCATGGCTCATTCACATTTACTGAAAGTAATTTCAGTTTATCGGATCCATTAACTTCGTACACTACAAGGTACACACAAGTTGGTTCCAGCGCAACGCGAATAAAAAACTCCGCTTCCGGTAGTTCAACCCACCGGGTACTATATTCCTGGTGTTCGTTCAAATACTCCACATTTTTTCGTAACGGGTGCCCGAGGTAATAACCCGTAAGTTCTGTTCCATCCTGATTTAATTGAACAACCTGAAGCCGGTTGGTAGCCGTACTGGTTTCGGGATCAGATTTATGGGTACCTTTTACAAGGTGCTTTGCCATTAAGGTAAGTACCGTGGCGTTGCTATCGTGTGCTATTTTAAAGGTGGCGAACAACAGGCGCGCAACCGCAGGCACCGGGGTTGTTGGCGGTGGTTCGGCATAGGGCGCGTGCACTACCGGTTTACACGAAACTAGAATGCAGTTGAACACTACCAACCTACATATCAACCTAAAGTTGCTCACACTACTCACTTATAGTTGGGTTTGCTGCATTTAAATTTTTTAAAGCGGGCCCGCTTATTTCTTTAACCGATAGTGGCCAATAATTTTATATTGAAACAGGATATCTTCTGCCACCTGACCATCGCCAATGTTATGAACAATAAGCAGCCGTTGTGAATTTTCGGCTTTCTGGTTTACCACAATGCCAATGTGTAAAATGCCGCGGCCCAGGTTCCAGCAAACTACATCTCCGGGTTTATAGTTGGTTGCGTTATCAGCTATCGAAAGTGCACTGCCTTGCCGCTCGAAAAACTTCATCAGATTAGGTACCCTGCGATGGTCGATGTTGGTATCGGTTTTCTTTAAACCCCAATGGTTGGGGTAGGCATCAAAATTTGCCTGCATATCTTCATGCACTTCCTGTTGCAAATCTACACCCACTTTGCGGTAGGCACGCACTACCACATCAGTACAAACTCCGCGGTCGGCCGGCACATCACCATTCGGATAATCAATTTTAAAGTACTGCGGATCGTAAGAAACTTTTTGAGCAGTTAGCGAAAGTGCAGCCTTCGAAAGTTCTTGAAAGAAGTCCTTTTGTGCCTGCGCTTTTGCCTCGTTAGTAAAGGTGAATGCAACCGTGGACAAGGCCATCCAGATAACTACCAACGCATCTTTCATGAGTTTACAATTTTTGTTGCAGCTTACATGGAGTGACCAGTATCAGCATAGGAGTAGAAACTGATAGTGAATTTAATGAAAATTCCCAGGGACAAATTTTCTTGAGTTAACTCCGCTATCAGGTTTACCGAATAGGAGGAATACTACACAGCGGATTTAAATACGACCATTAAAATTAACTTCATCTAAATATAGCCAACTGCCAGAAATTGGCCATAAAAAGAGGTTTTGCGGAGATTAACCTACTTATTCTCCGCAAATTATGCGGAGAATAAGTACATTTGTGGTTGTTATGCGGAGAATACGTTACATCCACGAACTCGGCCAATGGCCCGATTTTACATGGGATCAGACCGTGGTAAATGATCTACTGGCGCAAACCCGCTACCTGCAAGGAAAAGTGCTGGGCCGCATGGAATCGCTGGGGTTTAACCTGCAAGCCGATGCTTCCTTACTGGCGCTTACCCACGAAATAGTAAAGTCAAGCGAGATAGAAGGTGAAATGTTGCCACAAGATCAGGTACGCTCGTCTCTTGCACGAAAATTAGGACTTGACGTTGCGGGATTAGTTGCCTCTAACCGTAACATAGATGGAATAGTGGAATTGATGTTAGATGCTACACAAAACTTCAAGCAGCCGCTTACTGCCGAAAGACTTTTCCATTGGCATAGAAATTTATTTCCAGATGGGTTTAGTGGCGCTTATAGAATAAATACCGGAAACTGGCGCACAGATGAAACCGGCCCGATGCAGGTTGTGTCTGGGCCAATGGGCAAAGAACGCATTCACTTTGAAGCGCCAGCTGCCAACCGGTTAGCAACCGAGATGGAAAAATTTCTGTTGTGGTTCAATTCAGATTCATCCATGGATTTACTGTTGAAATCTGCTGTTGCTCATTTCTGGTTTATAACGATACATCCGTTTGATGATGGCAACGGAAGAATAGCGCGCGCTTTATCCGATATGCTGTTAGCGCGTTCTGATAATAGTACAAAACGCTTTTATAGTCTTTCCGCCCAAATCCGAAAAGAAAGAAATGAGTATTACAATCACTTAGAAAAATCTCAAAATGGTGATCTGAACATAACCCAATGGATAAGTTGGTATTTAACATGCCTTTCGCATTCACTGGAATCAACCACGCAGGAATTTAATAATGTACTTGCTAAGGCAACTTTTTGGGAAAAAAATAAAACCACCGCACTTAACGCGCGCCAGAAAATAATGCTCAACAAACTGTTAGACGGATTTGAAGGAAAACTGAACACCAGCAAGTGGGCCAAGATTACCAAAACATCGCAAGACACCGCGATGCGCGATATACATGCGTTGATGGTGCTTGGGATATTAGAGAAAGAAAATGCAGGAGGCAGAAGTACGCATTATACATTAAGATTAACAACCACCTGAAGTAGGATTTCAGGATTGCAAACTCTTTGCCCGTTTACTTAACCAGCACTGCTTCTTCTACAATAAAGTTACCGTGTTCCAGGTCCGAATCGTTCAGTTTCAGTTTGCCTTTGATGCGAATAAACTGATCCGGTTCGAACTTATTGGTTTTTGTTTTAAAGTAAACTTCTGCAATCGACTCGGGGCCTGCGCCACCACAAAAAAAACATTGGCTATAGGGAAACTTAGATAAAATGATGTAGGCATTTCCTTCCACATCAATTGGTAAATAATAACCTTCCAGGTCAATTTCTTTTCCTACCTGCGCTTTTAGTTCGTTAGTAAAGGTGGGATATAAAAAGTATTCGCCCGCTTTTTCGTTGTACTTCGCATCGAATTTAGTTTTGGCAAACGCCACCCAGCCATCGGCCTGAGCAAATGCCAACGCAGGCAAAGCCATCCAAATCACTACCAACGCCTTTTTCATAATTCTCTAAATCAAGTTTTTAATTTGTAAACCTACAGCACCTATTCTTGCACAATGCTAACTATATGCGGATTCTTTCCCAAATCAGTTTCCGGCAAGCACGTTATGAATATCTGTGCGATAAGCTTGCCACGAAGGAATAACAGAACAAATAATCCCTAACACAAGGCTGCCTGCCAACAAGAAAAGCTCTTGTTCGTAAAATACCAATGCACTTACGCCTGCGGTTGCACTTTCGGCTACCAGCATAGTAAACAAATAAATTGCTCCGTGCCCCAGCAGTATGCCTACCAGGCTGCCACACAGGGTTAAGGTAATGCCTTCTACCTGCGTTGCCCATAGCAACTTACTGCGGCTGGCGCCCATCGAGCGCATAATGGCCAAATCATACCTGCGTTCCTTTAACGAATTATACAACGCTAAAAAAATACTTAAAGCCGAAATAAAAATAAGCACGTAGGCAAACCCGGTTAGCGCTTCGATGCCTACTCCTAAAATTGAAAACAACCGGGCCGCTTCAAATGAAGGCGATGCTGCCTGCATGCTGGTTTGGCTGTTGATGTAGCGCGGCAACTGGATGGCCGCAATGGGGTTTCGGTATTTTATTAAAAGTGAAGTAAGCTCGCGGGTAGAGTCTGAAGCCAGCACAGTGGGTACCAGTACCGATGCAGTTACCGAATCGGGCTTTGCGGTATCCTCAGCATCGTGCGCATGCACCAACCAAATACTGGATACATTCGTGAGAATCAGATTATCGAGTACATTAAATGTTGGTTGAAGAATTCCTTTTACGATAAACGGATGCGCTTCGTGCGCATGGCCCGCTTCACTTAAGCCATGGGCGCTCACAAATTTATCGCCCAGCTTCAGGCCAAGTTGTTCGGCCACGTTTGCGCCAAGTGTTACTTCCATATCTGTATTCCATAACATACCGCTGGCTAGTTCTGCATGGTAGAGGGTAGCGTAGGCATGGGTTGTACCAATTATCCGGTAGTTCCGGTAACTATCACCCAACGCCATCGGGATGGCGCTCTTCACCAAACGATGTTGCGCCAGTTTGTCCGCATCCTGCAGTTTTATATTCCCGGTGGGAAAATCGATATGAAAAACATTGCATAAAATAAGTTGCAACGGACTCCCCTTGGCACCCACCACCAGATCAATTCCCTTGGTATTGTCGGCAATCTTTTCCTGCACCTGGTTGTTAACCACTAACAAAAGGGTAATCATGGCAATGCCCAACGACAATAACAAAATATTTAGTAACGTGTTAAGGGGCCGTGCTTTGAGGTATGCAACCACTAATTTAAAAAGATTCATAGCTGTATCAGGTTATGAATTTTACTTTTTAACCGCTGGTCGTGGGTGGCAATAAGCAGCGAAGCTCCGTTTTGCGCAGCCACCGAAAGCAGCAAGTTGCAAACCCGATCGCAGTTGCTATCGTCTAATGCCGAAGTAGGTTCATCGGCCAGAATAACCGAGGGTTTGTTAAGCACGGCCCGCGCAATGGCCACACGTTGCGCCTGACCCAGGCTTAACTCCTGAATTCGTTTTTTCTTCTGATCGGCAATACCCAGTTGTGCAAGCACTTCTTCCACCCGATTTTTATCTTGAGCTATCCCCGCAAGGTAGGGCGCCAGCAACAGGTTTTGTTCTACCGTAAGGGCAGCCAGTAAGTGGTTGCGTTGAAATATAAATCCATAGTGTTTTCCGCGAAAGCGGTCGAGCTCACTTTCGCTGAGGTTTGTGATAACCGTTCCGTTTACTTCGATGGTACCCTGTTGATTCTTAAGCAACCCACCCAACAAATGAAGTAAGGTAGTTTTACCACTGCCCGATTCGCCCAGCAATAAACACGGGCTGCCTTTATCCAGGGCGAGGTCGTGAAAGGAAATTTTTCTTTCCGAGCCGTAAGTGTAGGTTAAAGCATGCGTTCGAATCATCAGGCACAACTAATAAGTAGAACAAAAATAAGGTGTTGCCACCAATTGAAGGTTTTTCAAATGGTAATTACCCAGGATAATCCGGCAATTACACAAGTGGCTATTTCCAATCGGCAAATGCAATTTCTTTTAACTCAAATGGCCGCACTTCATTTCCAACACTCACCAGTAACTTTCCTTGCGCATTTACCGAATGAATTACCCCGGCAAAATGCTCATGCCGGGTTACAAATTCTGATGGCTGGCCCAGGCGGTATAAGTTAGCATGGTAATCAAGCCTAAGCTGGTGCACCTGCCCGTTGAGTAATTGTACGTACCGGGTTTCCAATAATAGCAACAATGCGTGCAACTCGGTATTGAGATTAAACGCTACCTCCGTTTGTGCCTGTAACGAAGTTGCGCGCGGGCTTTCAAACACCGTTTGATTTATATTTAGACCCACACCTGCTATTACAAACTGTACCTTGGCCCCAGCCAGCGAGCTCTCTATTAAAATACCGCACACCTTTTTCTCATTAACAAGAATGTCGTTAGGCCACTTAATTTTTACTGCAGGGGTTTTGGTGGCCACATAATCGGCCACTGCCAATGCCACCACCTGGGTAAGCACAAATTGCTCATCGGGCCGCACCTTGGGTTTAAGTACTACAGAAAATGTTAGGTTCTTGCCCGGCTCCGATTTCCATACGTTGCCACGTTGCCCGCGGCCACTGTATTGATTATCAGTAATTACAACGGTGCCTTCGGCTAAAGAAGCGCGCTGGCTCAGGTCCATCGCCAACGAATTGGTGGAGTGACAATCTGGCACAAAAACAAGGTTCTTACCTACGAAAACGGTTCCGGCAGGAATTTTATACAAGGTTATTTTGGTTAGCTTTGCAGATTAGGTTAATCAAAAAACCGAAAATAGTTAATGCCAAGAAAAAAGAAGGGAGTTGAATCTGAAAAACTGAGCGCCACCATTGTGCACGGAATGCAGGAAAAGAAAGCAACGGATATTGTGGTGATGGATTTAAGAAAAGTGAGGAACGCGGTGGCCGACTTCTTTGTGCTTTGCTCGGGCAACAGCGATAAACAACTGGAAGCCATTGCCGACTCGGTAGAAGAAGAGGTGTACAAGGCGCTAAAAGAAAACCCCTGGCATGCCGAGGGCAAAAACAATAAAGAGTGGATGATTCTCGACTACATAAGCGTGGTTACTCATATTTTTAGAAAAGACCGTAGGGAGTTTTACGCCCTGGAAAAACTATGGGGCGATGCCGACATTACCGAAATTGAAGACTGATAAGAAGAACCCTACCCCTGCTCAAGACGTTATTCACAAGTAATTTAAAATTTAAATGGACAAGGAAAGAGAAAAGAAGCCCAAAATGCCACGGCCCAATTACCAGATGTGGGTAATACTTTTATTGGTTGCGGTGGTGCTGGGATTGAGTGTATATAACAGAAGTGGCGATTTAATTGAAATTACCGAAAGCCGCTTTGAAGAGATGGTGCAGGGTGGCAACATCAAAAAACTGGTGCAGATAAAAAACGATAACATCTGGGTAATTGAAATTACCTTAAAAGAAGCTGCACTTCAAAACGCCCGGTACAAGCAAGAGATTGAACGCAACAGCCCCTGGGGCGTACGGGCCAATGGGCCACACTATAAATTAAAAGTTGGGTCCATCGATAAGTTTATCGAAAAGTATGAGCAGCTGAAGAAGAACGTGCCCAAAGCCGACCAGGTAGATTTGAAAGTAGAAGAACGACAGGATTACACCAACTTCCTGTTCAACATCGGCTTTTTGGTTTTGTTGGTTTTTGGCTTTTGGATGCTGATGCGCAGAATGACTGGTGGCGGTGGTCCTGGTGGCCAGATTTTTAACATCGGAAAATCCAAAGCTGCCTTATTCGATGCCGAAAATAAAGTGCGCATTACGTTTGCAGATGTAGCCGGCCTGGAAGAAGCCAAAGAAGAAGTAAAAGAAATTGTGGACTTTCTTAAGTCGCCACAAAAGTTTACCAAGCTGGGTGGTAAAATACCCAAAGGGGCTTTATTGGTTGGCCCTCCCGGCACGGGTAAAACCTTGCTGGCAAAAGCAGTAGCAGGCGAAGCCGGAGTTCCTTTCTTCTCCTTATCAGGATCTGATTTTGTGGAGATGTTTGTAGGGGTGGGTGCTGCCCGGGTGCGCGATTTGTTTAAACAAGCAAAAGAAAAAGCACCGTGCATTGTTTTTATTGATGAGATTGATGCCATTGGCCGCTCGCGCGGAAGAGGCCAGATGCCCGGTGCCAACGATGAACGCGAAAACACCTTGAACTCGCTGTTGGTTGAAATGGACGGATTTGCCACCGATAGTGGTGTAATTATTCTGGCTGCTACCAACCGGCCCGATGTATTGGATTCGGCACTGCTGCGCCCGGGTCGGTTCGACCGGCAAATAAGTATCGACAAACCCGATATTGTTGGGCGCGAACAAATTTTTAAAGTACACCTTAAGCCCATCAAACTTTCGAAAGACATTGATGTAAAAAAACTGGCTGCCCAAACCCCCGGTTTTGCCGGTGCAGAAATTGCCAACGTGTGTAACGAAGCAGCGCTGATTGCCGCGCGCAGAGATAAGGCCGAGGTAGAGATGCAGGATTTCCAGGATGCGATTGATCGTGTAATTGGCGGGCTTGAAAAGAAGACTAAAATAATTTCGCCCGAAGAAAAACGCATTGTTGCCTACCACGAAGCTGGCCATGCCGTAGCCGGTTGGTTTTTAGAACATGCCGACCCGTTGGTAAAAGTAAGTATCGTGCCGCGCGGTGTAGCTGCGTTGGGTTATGCACAGTATTTACCCAAAGAACAGTTTCTGTACCAAACCGAGCAACTGGTTGACGAAATGTGTATGACGTTTGGCGGACGGGCAGCCGAAGAAATTGTGTTTGGGAAAATTTCTACCGGTGCGTTAAGCGATTTGGAACGGATTACCAAGATGGCCTACAGCATGGTTACCGTGTACGGCATGAATAAAGAAATCGGAAATATTTCGTTTTACGATTCCAAGCAATCGGAGTACTCGTTTAACAAACCGTATTCAGAAGCCACTGCCGAAAAGATTGATAAAGAGGTTAAAAAAATAATTGACAATGCGTTTGAAAGAACAAAAGCATTGCTGGTAGATCACCGCGAGCATCTGGAGATAATTGCCAAAGAACTGCTTGAAAAGGAAATTCTCTTTCAAACAGACCTGGAGCGTTTAATCGGTAAGCGACCTTTTGCAAGCCAGACTACGTACGAAAAATTTACCAATGGCAAGAGTACCGATGCCAAAGAAGAAAGTAAAACCAATGGAGTGCAGGAACCAACAACCGAGCCGACCAACTCAGAAGTAAAATAGTTTCTGAAGGGTTATACCACCTTTTGTATCAGCAGGCAGTTGGCAATACCAGCGACAAAGAGGCACTGCACCTTTGCCATTTAAAAATTTGCCAACTGCTATTTTTTCTTCGTTGCCTTCCTTTTGCCGTTATTTGTAGCCAATGGCGCAACTTTTACCCTTACCTGCCGGAAAGAAAATTTACTTCGCCTCCGATTTTCATTTGGGTGTGCCCGATGCAGCCGGCAGCCTTGCGCGCGAAAAGCGAATTGTAGCGTGGCTAAATCAAATTGAAAAAGATGCGCACATCATTTACCTGATGGGCGATATTTTCGATTTCTGGTTTGAGTACCGGCATACCATCCCCAAAGGGTTTATCCGGTTGCAAGGCAAATTGGCCGCATTAAGCGATGCCGGTATTTCACTCTGCTTCTTTACCGGCAATCACGATATGTGGATGTTCGATTACTTCGAGAAAGAAATCGGGGCGATCATTTATCGCGAACCAATTGAACTGCAAATTAATTCGCACACATTTCTGATTGGCCATGGCGATGGCCTGGGCCCGGGCGATGCCAGCTATAAATTCCTGAAGAAATTTTTCAACAGCAAAATCTGCCAATGGCTTTTTGCGCGCATCCACCCTAACCTGGGTATTGGAATTGCTAATTACTGGAGCCGCAAAAGTCGCATCAGCAATACAAAGAAGGGGGAACAATTCGTTAGTGCGGATAAAGAGTTGCTGCTAACCTATTGTAAAGAGGTAGAGCAAAACGTGCATCATGATTTTTATGTTTTTGGGCACCGGCACTTACCCCTCGATTTGAAAGTGAGCGACACCAGCCGTTACATTAACCTGGGCGAATGGGTGCACTTTAACACCTATGCCGAATACGATGGGGCAACGGTAACATTAAAAAAATTTGAACCCACCGAATGATTCGCCTCTTAATTATTAGCTTCTGTTTAGGCGTTCAGGCTGTAAGCGCTCAATCCGATTTCAGTTTGCTAAAAACCTGGAAAGCAAAAGGCACAGAATTAATTTCGGTAGATCGCCTCGGTAATTTTCTGCTTATTGATAAAGCCGGGCGTATAGTCCGCTACAACGAAGAAGGAAAAAAAATAGCCGCTTCACCACGGCAGGTAGCCACGCTGGTGGAGCCTTGGTTTCAACCTACCGTTTTTGTTTACAACCGTAAAAATCAAACCTACACATTGTGGGATCGGAATTTTGAAACACGCACTGCTTACGCAGTAGATGCGGCCTGGGCTATTGAACCCTGGCTGGTATGCCCCACCCACGATAACCGGTTATGGCTCTTAGACAAAGCCGATTGGTCGCTAAAAAAAATTATGCCTGGTACCGGCCAGGTAATTCAGGAGTTTACGCTTAACCTGCCAGACTCCAACGTGGAGTTTATTTACATGCGCGAATACCTCAACTTCGTTTTTTTGCTCGATATAAAAAATGGAGTCAGCATCTACAACCACCTGGGCACCCGCATCGAACAGCTTGCAGCCCCCAACCTGAAAGGCATTTATTTTTTTGGCGATGAGTTCTACATCCTGCAGCATGGCACGCTTCGGTATTTCAACTTGCTAACCTCGCAATGGCGCGAACATGCTGTGCCCGCCAACACAGCACAAGCCATTATAACCGATGAGCGGCTGCTGACTCTCAGTTCAAATAATGTGGTGTCGCTCTACAAATACACACCCGAATAGGTTTTATGTGTGTTCATTTTTGAACATCTTTGTACGCATAAGCACAAAACGAACTGCAAAAGCTTCGTTTTAGCCGTGTAAATGCAATGGCATAATTTTTCCTTTTAGCTAAAAAACTTTTAAACCTAACCTACCGTGAACGAAGGCAAAATCCTGATGATTGATGATGATGAAGATGTTCTGTTGGCAGCTAAAATGTTGCTGAAGAAATCCAATCACCAGGTAATCATTGAAAAAAATCCGAACAAGATTCCTTTCCTGCTTAACAACGATACCTACGATGTGATTTTGCTGGACATGAATTTCAGCAAAGACACCACCAGCGGCAAAGAAGGCTTTGAATGGCTGAAGCAAATAAAAGAACGCGATGCGGACGCAGTAGTAATTATGATAACCGCGTTTGGTGATGTGGAGATGGCCGTTAGGGCATTGAAAGAAGGGGCTACTGATTTTATTTTAAAGCCTTGGCAAAACGAAAAACTGGTGGCTACAATTTCTACCGCCATTAAACTCAAAAAATCTTACAACGAAGTAGATAAACTACGCAAAGCCAAGCAAATGCTGGAAGAGCAAATCAGCCAGCCTTTCCGCGATATTATTGGCCAGAGCAACGCATTAAAAGATGTGTTTGGCTTGATTGACAAAGTTGCCAAGACAGAGGCAAATGTTTTGATATTGGGCGAGAATGGAACCGGAAAAGAATTAGTGGCGCGCGCCATTCACCAAAAGTCGATGCGCAAAGACAATTCGTTTGTAGCGGTGGATATGGGTGCCATAACGGAGACTCTATTTGAAAGTGAATTATTCGGGCATAAGAAAGGTGCCTTTACCGATGCGCGCGAAGACCGCCCCGGAAGATTTGAGTTAGCCAATGGTGGTACCTTATTTCTGGATGAGATCGGTAACCTGAGCATGGCGTTGCAAAGTAAACTTTTAAGTGCCTTGCAATCGCGGCAAGTAACCCGGGTGGGATCCAATCAACCCATTGATGTGGATATCCGGTTAATCTGTGCTACCAACATGCCGCTGCACCAAATGGTGCAGGAAGGAAAATTCCGGCAAGATTTATTGTACCGGATCAACACGGTAGAAATTACGATACCGCCCTTAAGCGATCGCATTGACGATATTCCCTTGCTGGCGAATCACTTTCTAAATCACTATGCAAAAAAATACCGCAAGGAAGTTTTGAATATCTCGCCCGAGGCGATGAACAAATTGAAGAAGTACCCATGGCCCGGCAATGTGCGCGAACTTCAACATGCCATTGAGCGTGGTGTTATTATGGCCGACTCGGCCACGTTGCAGGAAAGCGATTTTCTTTTTAGTAGAAAGGGCACAAGCGAGGCAGCGGCCGATACCCTTAACCTGGATGAAGTGGAGAAGGCAGCCGTGGTAAAAGCCATTCAATTACACAGCGGCAACATTTCTAAAGCTGCCGAAGAACTCGGGCTTACACGCGCCTCGTTGTATCGTAGAATGGAAAAATATGGGCTTTAATTGGCGGTCACCGCTCGTTACCCGCATTGCTATTTTAATGGCAACCCTGGTGCTGTTTGCATTTGTGGTGGCCTCTAAAGACAGAAGTTTTTTCCTCATACTTGCCTTGCTGGGCGCGATCATCTTTCAGGTAAAAAAACTCCTGGAAGAGGCAGAGGCACATGATATTCCTCTTTCTTCCATTTTTAATTCCATTCGTTTCGATGAGCTTACCCAAACTTTTAAGGCCGATAACGCTTCGCCACAGGTTGAAAAATTACAACGCGAACTGAATGAAGCATTAGCCAAATTAAAGCAAGCCCGCAAAGAAAAAGATTCGGAATACCAATTCTTTAAAAACATTGTGCAGCACGTAGGCATTGGGTTGCTCACCTTTAAGCGCGATGGATCCATTCAGATAATGAACAGCGCTGCCAAGCGGTTGCTTCGCGTAAGCAAGGCCGATACGGTAGAGGATTTAAAGGCCGTAAGCGAAACACTTGTAACTACTTTCTTAAAACTTAAAACTGGTGGCCGCGAGTTATTACAACTAAAATTCGGAGACGAGACCATACAGCTTTCTGTATTTGCCATTGAACTTACTTTGCGCGATGAAGAAGTAAAACTCATTTCGATGAGTAACATTCAAAGCGAACTGGAAGAAAAAGAAATGGAAGCCTGGCAAAACCTGGTGCGGGTGCTTACTCATGAAATCATGAACTCGGTTACGCCCATTTCATCGCTGGCCGGTATTGTAGAAGAAGACCTGAAAAAACGAATCGACCGGCCCACCGAGTCGGAACTAAAGAAAGAAGAGTTGGAAGACATGTACCTTTCGGTGCAAACCATTAGCAAGCGCAGTGCAGGGTTAATTAAGTTTGTAAAAGAGTTTAGAAATCTAAGCCAAATTCCTAAACCAAAACTGGCCGAGGTACACGTAAGAGAATTATTGGATGAGCTGGCACAACTCCACAAGAAAGAATTATCAGACAAACAAATCAACATTACTGTTTCGGTTGACCCGCCCAACTTGTTTGTATTGGCCGACAAAACCATGATTGAGCAGGTGATCATTAACCTGATTAAGAATGCCATTCAGGCATTTGAAGAACAACCCGAAAAACAAATTGAACTTACCGGCTACTCCAACGAAAAGGGTCGCACCATAATCTCTGTAAAAGATAACGGCTCGGGAATTGACAGCGAAGCCCTTGAAAAAATCTTTATCCCCTTCTACTCCACCAAAAAAACCGGCTCTGGTATTGGCTTAAGTCTCTCCAAACAAATTATGCGGCAGCATGAAGGCAACATTACCGTTAAGTCTGAGTTAGGGAAGGGAACGGAGTTTTTATTGCGGTTTTGATTTTCATTTAGCCCGTCTGCAAATCAGTTTGTGAATCCACAGCATACGCTAACCCATAAAAATATTTAAAAAGATTGTTAGCTTTGACTATTCTATTTCAATCCTATGCCAGACGTTCAAAAAAAGGTACACGCCATCCTCAAAGAAAAATTAGGCATTCCCGACTCTGAAATTACCCCCGATGCCAGCTTTGTAAAAGACCTGGGGATCGACTCGCTCGACTATGCCGAATTGGTAATGGAATTTGAACAAACTTTCGATATTAAAATTCCGGATGACGATGCCGAAAAAATGCAATCGATAGGTCAGGCTATTGCCTACATAGAAAGCAAACTTGCTAAGTAAGCAGTTGGTAGTAACTTCCAAACCGCTTAAGATTTCCTGCACTATTCGCCAAAAAAGGCTTTGCTTCGTTAACATGATGCAGCGGGGCAATTTGCCAACCACTTAAAGTCGCATCCCAAAACACAACAAACTTTTCGAGCGAAAGCAAAAGCACATCCATTTCGTAAATCTCTTCGCCCTCGCAATCGTGCAAGCCGGTAAATTGTAATAGAATATGCCCGCGCTTCACCAACTCCCCCTTATGGCACTCAATACTGTTAAGCCGCATCAGCAATTTGCTTTCATTATCCCAGGCTTTAAATTTTATTTTGCGGGGCTTAAATTCCATATCGGGTAAAATTATCTTTGTGCATGCCCCAAGATACAGAAAATAAGAAGGTACTCTTTATTGTAAATAAGTATTCGGGCACAGGCTATAAGCCAGCAGTAGAAGGCCGGTTGCTTACCTTTTGCCAGGAAGCCGGCCTCGAAGCACACCTGGAATTTACCCAAGGGCGTGGCCATGCAACTGAGTTGGCAACGGAGGCCGCCCGATCGAAAAAATTTTCGGTGGTGTATGCCATGGGTGGCGATGGTACCGTAAACGAAGTGGCAAAAGGTGTGCTTAACACGCAACAGGTAATGGGCATTATCCCAAAAGGATCGGGCAACGGGCTTGCGCGGCACCTGGGTATTCCGCTAAATCTTACACGCACTGCGGGCTACCTGCACTCCGATAAGATTATCGAAATGGATTCCTTCTCTGTGAATGATCATTTATCTGTAAATGTTTCGGGTATTGGATTTGATGCACACATAGCAGGTTTGTTTGGAAAAAATGGCAAGCGCGGGTTAGCCAACTATGCGCGGTTAGTACTGCAGGAGTTTGTGAGGTATCAGGAGTTTACCGGTGAAATAATAATTGATGGAGCCGAGGTGAAAGAAAAAATCTTTGTAGTTGCGTTTGCCAACTCCTCGCAGTTTGGAAACAATGCACGCATTGCTCCCCACGCTTCTGTTTGCGATGGCGAATTGGATATAAATTTTGTGCGCAAGGTACCCTTTGTACACGCAGCAGGTTTTGCACGTAAAATGTTTAGCGGCCAATTAAGTAAATCCCGGTTTGTGAAGATTGTAAAAGGCAAAGAAGTTAAACTGCGTTTTATAAAACCGATGGCCTTTCATTTAGATGGCGAAGCCATGCCCCCCGCAAGTGAGTTCGTGGTAAAAATCAACCCCGGCTCTATCCGGTTATTGATTCCGGGCAACCAATCTAAAACCATCTAACCAGTTAGTCGGCAAAATGGACAACCCTTCATTGAAGTCGATTGATTTGCACTTGCACCTATTTTGCTATTGCTTCCGAATCAACTCGCCCAAAGTGCGCAAACCCTTATCCACTTTCTCACTCCACGGCATTCCATAACTCAATCTGAAATAATTGTGAAACTGACCTTGCGCTGAAAAAATTTGCCCAGGGGCAATACCAATGTTATGTTTCAGTGCCTGCTTGTGTAGTTTAAAACCATCGCCCTGTTTTTCCATCTCCACCCAAAACACAAATCCACCTTGCGGTCTTGCTATTCGAATGGACTCCGGAAAGTATTCGGTGATGGCTTGCAGGTAGCGCAGGCTTTGGGTGTGTAATGCTTTTCGCAGGTGCCGCAGGTGAAGTTCGTACCGGCCATTCTGTAAAAAGTGTGCAATAGAAACCTGGGCCAGCGTATTGGTGGCAACATTGTTCATGCGTTTCAGTTGAACAACCTGCTTCTTAAATCTTCCGGGCGCTGCCCACCCAATGCGGTAGCCTGGTGCAAGCGATTTTGAAAACGAGCCACAATGCAATACCAAGCCCTTCTTATCGAAGGTCTTGCACGTTCGCGGGCGGGTTTTTCCAAAATACATCTCACCATAAATATCATCTTCAATAAGTGGAATTTACTTTTTGGCTAACAGGGCCACTAATTGTTGCTTCCGCTCATCGGGAATACAACTTCCCAATGGGTTATTGAAGTTGGGCACAAACAAACAAGCTTTGATGTCAAACCGATCAACCGCTTGCTCCAGGTAAGCAAGATCAACTCCCGTTACCGGATCGGTTGGCACCTCTACTACTTTTAATCCCAGGCTTTGCATCACCCGAAAGATGCCGTAAAACGTAGGGCTCTCTGTGGCTACTGCATCGCCTGGTTTAGTTACCGCCTGCAGACAAAACGATAGGGCCTCCATGCAACCGGCTGTTACCACTACATCCTCTTCGCTTAGCGAGCCACCCCAATTAAAACTTAACCGCGCAATTTGTTTACGAAGTTTTTCATTGCCTTGTATGTGCTCATACCCCAGGCAGTGATCGGGTTCGTTGCGCAAACTATGAATAACTGATTTGTTCAACTTGGCAGCCGGCAGCAGCGAGGCATCGGGTGCACTTAACGAAAACGAGGTAAGCTTTGGCGAGCGTAAATCGTGGTACACGCTGGAAATCATTTCATCAACGCTTACCGGCAAGGCTTCATCGGTAGGCTCGCAAATAGCAGGAACCTCGAACGGAAGCTGAGGCGAGAATTTTACATAGTACCCCGATTGTGGCCGCGCTTCAATTAAGCCTTTGCTCTCTAAATAATAATATGCCTGAAACGCGGTGCTTAAACTTATGCCTTGCTCTTTACTAAGTGCGCGCACCGATAACAGCCGGTCGCCAATTTTTAAAGAGCCTTTATCAATTAACGACTCGATGCGGGTGGCCACCTCCAGGTAAAGATGATCGGGTTTTTCAAGTACGGCTTGCATAAAAAATTGATCTGGTCAAAATTATCAAAACTGAAACTGTTTTTTATTCGTTTATTTCAAAAAATTTGTGACATGAATTCAAACGCTACTTTAAAACCCGGGGCTTTAGCCTACCTGGCGCTTGCTGCTGTATGTGTTATCTGGGGAACAACCTACCTCGCATTGCGCGTTGGTGTAACTCAGTTTCCGCCTTTTCTGTTTTCACTCATTCGCTTTTCTATTGCCGGCCCGCTGCTGGTGGCATTCATGCTTACTATGGGCAAACAAAAGTGGCCCGACCGAAAAACACTCTTTAATCAAGCTGTTAGTGGCATCTTAATGACTACCATGGGAGTTTCAATGGTGGGCTGGGCCGAGGTCTATATTTCGAGTGGACTGGCAGCAGTAATTTGTTCTGTAATGCCGGTATGGACTATCCTTATAAACGTGTTGATCTTAAAAGATGAAAAACCGAATTGGATAATTATTACCGGAGTACTGGTGGGCTTGCTTGGTATTGTATTGATCTTTAGCGAGCACCTCGCAGAGTTTGCCAATCCGCTCTATATTTTCGGAATTGTAATCACCTTCGTAGCCAATATTTCGTGGGCGGTGGGCAGCATTTGGGTTAAAAAGAAAAATGAACTCACCAATCCGTTTTTGGGCGCAGGTTTGCAAATGAGTTTTGGGGCTTTGGCTATAATTCCGCTTAGTCTTTTATTTGATGATTATTCCAAAATTCAATGGTCGGGCGAAGTGGTTACAGCACTAACCTACATTATTATAATTGGGTCGATGGCTGCATACGTATGTTACTCTTATGCCATTAAGAAACTACCGATGACGGTTGTTTCGCTCTACGCTTACATTAACCCCATTGTGGCTGTGCTATTAGGTTGGATATTACTAAATGAAAAACTTAACGTGCAGATAGTGGTTGCCATTCTGTTAACCATTGCCGGAATCTATATTGTAAATATCGGGTACCGCACCAAAAATTCAGGTTCGGGAATGATTCAATCCATCAGCCGAAAATTTAAGCTTTCGAGATCATGATCCGGATTCTTGATTTCCAACCTGATCATCAACACGACTTTGAACGGCTAAACCGCCATTGGATTGAAAAATATTTTTGGATGGAGCCCCTGGATGTTGCTGTACTTCAAAATCCGGAAGAACATATTCTCGCGCACGGTGGTCATATTTTGATGGCAGCATCTGAGCAACAGATAGTGGGTACGGTAGCCTTAAAGTTTGTGGAGCCGGGGGTGTTCGAGTTTACCAAAATGGCTGTGGACGAAACGCATCAGGGATTGAAGATTGGAAAGCAATTGGCGGAAGTAGCCATTGCCTGGTGTAAACAAAATAAAGCCCGCGCTATTATCCTTTACTCCAACACAAAGTTGGTACCGGCCATAGCACTTTATCGCAAACTTAGCTTTCGTGAGGTGCCCTTAGACGGGCCCTACAAGCGCAGCGACATTAAAATGCAACTTAATTTATAAAAATGATGACCGAAAAACCTTGGTTTGAACGACAATTAAAATTTGGTTACGAACCTGAGCTGTTGCCGTACTTTCTCGTTCGGCTGGAAGGAACCCCGGTAAGAATTAAAACGATGGTTCAATCATTAAACGAACAGCAACTCTCGCACAAACCCAATGGCAAGTGGAGTATAAAAGAAAACATCGGGCACCTGGCTGAGGTAGATGCCATAGCTAATAAACGAATTGATGAAATGCTGGCCCAAGCGCCTGTGTTAGCGCCCGCTGTTTTCGAACCTCAGAACTACAACCCGTGGCCACTAAAAGAGGTTATTGCGTTGTTCCAACAAAACCGCGAAACGAATCTTAAGAAGTACCAAAGCTTATCGGTTGATGATTTACGCCAGGCATCATTACATCCGCGCCTTAAGGTGTTAATGACTCCGGTAGATCTTTCCTGGTTCGATGCCGAGCATGACGATCACCATCTGGTAAAGATCAAAACCATTCTGCAATCCGTAACCACTTAAAAAATGCTTGCACAGATTATAGCCACATTGCTAACCCGCGATCTTCAAAAACTAAAATCAGAACTGGAACTCTACACCCACGAAGCCAGGATCTGGAAAGTTGATAAAAGCATTGCCAACACAGCCGGCAACCTGTGCCTGCACCTGGTTGGCAACCTGAACACCTATATTGGAGCTACACTCGGCAACACCGGCTACGTGCGCAATCGCGATGCAGAGTTTTCGTTAAAGAATATTCCCCGAAAGGAGTTGATTGAGAAAATTGAAGCCACCATTACAATGATTAACACGGTACTTCCCACCCTGAATGAAAAAATTTTAAAAGCCGAATACCCGATGTTAGTATTGAAAGAAAAGACATCTACAGAATATTTTCTTGTGCACCTGGCCGTACACTTAGGTTATCATTTGGGGCAGGTAAATTACCACCGCAGGTTACTGGATTAGCACTACCCCACCTGTTTTACTTTCGCATTTAGTAATATCTTTACTCTAACAAAATTTCAAGGCTTATGACTCTTACCGCTTCAATCCCCGTCAAAAGAACAACCCAGTCAAGGTTAAGCACTATCGACTTCAGCAACCTGGGCTTTGGTAATTACATTTCCGATCACATGCTGGTAGCTAAGTACGATAAAGGTCAATGGCAAGAACCTCAGATTATTCCGTATGGCGATTTGATGTTGAGCCCCGCTATGCTTTCGTTACATTATGGGCAAGCTGTGTTTGAAGGAATGAAAGCATTCCACATGAAGGATGGCAACATTAATATTTTCAGAGTTGAGCGGCATCATAAAAGACTTAATCGCTCATTAGCGCGCATGTGCATGCCCGCCATCAGCGAAGAGTTATTTGTGGCTGGCCTCGAAGCCATTGTTAAAACCGATGCAGACTGGATACCCAGAGATGATGGAAGTTCGCTTTACATCCGGCCTGTGGTTTTTGCCTCCGAGGCAAAACTGGGTGTAAAAGTTGCCGATCAGTATCTGTTCGTAATTCTTACCAGCCCGGTGGGGCCGTACTTTAGCAAACCCGTGCGACTAAAAGTTGAATTAGAATATGTTCGCGCTGCTGAAGGGGGAACTGGCTACGCTAAGTGTGCCGGCAACTATGGCGGAGCATTTTATCCAACTCAACAAGCCCGCGAGCAAGGTTTCGATCAGGTAATCTGGACCGATGCAAAAGAACATAACTACATTGATGAATCGGGCGCGATGAATATTATGTTCGTGCTCGACAATAAATTGGTTACGCCAGCACTTTCGTCATCTATTCTGGATGGTGTTACGCGCAATACAATCATTACGCTTGCAAAAGATCTGGGCGTGGTTGTGGAAGAAAGAAAAGTAAGCGTGGAAGAAATAGAGAAGGGACTTCAGAATAAAAAATTAACAGAAGCTTTTGGAGCCGGTACTGCTGCTGTGGTTTCGCCAATTGCAACTATTAATATCCACGGAACAGACTATCACCTGCCACCTGTAAAAGAAGATAGTTTTCAACTTCGTGTAAAGAATGCATTGGGCGAAATTCGCAAGGGTACAGCCCCCGATAAATACAACTGGAATCATATCGTAAAATAAGTTGTGGTACGCGGGGCATTTTTTACGGGGCAAGGTCTGCCATTAGAAGTTCGCGAAATTAAAAAACCAAAGCCGGTTAAAGATCAGGTGCTGGTGCGATTGCACTATGCAGCACTCAATCATCGCGACTTGTGGTTGCAACAAGATAGTTCGCCTGCACAACCTACAATTTTAGGTTCGGATGGATGTGGGGTAATTGAAGATGTGGGCGAAGATGCCGATCCACTATTGGTTGGTGCCGAAGTAATTATTAATCCAAGTCTTAATTGGGGTACTAACCCCATCGTGCAAGGCGACTCCTTTAAAATTTTAGGTTACCCCGATGCCGGAACGTTTAGCGATTACATCTGCATTTCGAAAAAACAAATTTTTGAAAAACCAGAACACTTAAGCTTTGAAGAATCTGCGGCTGTACCCTTGGCAGGATTAACAGCTTATCGCGCTTTGTTTTCGAAAGCACGACTTCGCGCTAAAGAAAAAGTGTTGATTACCGGCATTGGTGGTGGAGCAGCCCTATGGGCCATGCAGTTTGCTGTTGCCTACCAGGCACGGGTGTACGTTACCTCCAGCTCGCAAGAAAAAATTGAGAAGGCAAAAGCCTTAGGCGCGATTCAAGGTTTTAATTACACCGATCCGGAGTGGGCAAAGCAAGCACTTAAAGAAGCCGGTGGTTTTGATATTGTGATTGACAGTGCCGGTGGGCCGCAGTTCTCGCAGCTTTTTGAGTTGATGATACCCGGTGGCCGCATTGCTATTTTTGGACGCACCGCAGGCAATATTCCTGATGTACCCACCCGCTTGTTGTATTGGAAACAGATTTCTATTCACGGCAGCACTATGGGCACCCGCGATGAATTTTTATCCATGCTCGATTTACTGGAAAGTCGTAACCTGAAACCGGTAATTGACCAGGTGTTTCAACTGGAACAAATAAACGATGCATTTCAGCGGATGAAAGCCGCCAACCAGTTTGGTAAAATTGTAGTGAAGATAAAATGAAAATTTTATGAGCACATTTCCTATAACCGACAAAACTGAAATTACCCGCCTGCCCAAGCGCGGTGCATACGATGCCGAAACCATTTACTCCATCTTAGATGAAGCCCTGGTTTGCACCGTTGCCTTTACGCTGAATGGCCAACCTTTTCAGATTCCCACCGGTTTTTGCCGTATTGGCAACAAACTGTATATCCATGGCTCAGTAGGTAGTTTTTACATGCGCGAGTTGAGAGATAAAAAACTGCCCGTGTGCATTAGCGCAACCCTGATTGATGGTATGGTGCTGGCCCGATCGGCATTTCATCATTCAGTTAATTATCGGTCAGTTGTAATCTTCAGCGAACCCGAACAGATTACCGGCAACGATGAATTGTACACGGCACTGGAAGTGTTTACGAATAAGATGTGTCCGGGCCGGTGGAACGATGTGCGCAAGCCCACCGATGGGGAGTGGAAAGCCACCCTGGTGCTGGCCTTCGAAATAAAAGAAGCCTCGGCCAAAGTGCGTGTAGGCCCCCCCAAAGATGATGAATCAGATTACGACCTGAACGTATGGGCCGGAGTTCAGCCATTAAAACTTGAACGGAAAACACTGGTGCCAGACCCGGCCCTAAAGCCCGGAGTGCCCGTTCCGCCCTACTTGCTTTGAGGTTGCAGGCGGATATTTGAGGCTAATTTGGTATCTTCGCGGCCAGTTGAACCAAATACCAGGTTCGCAAGTTAATAAAGCGGGCCATTTGGCCTAAAAATCAACAAAACATAACAATCATGGGCAGACCTCCTGTATTACCTAAGAAGAAAAAAGATGGTTTTTGGCTGGAAGTACGCAACAAAGGCGCAAAATCGGGCACTATTTTAATCCGCGACAGCTATGTGGCTATGATGCAGGCCGCCAAGCAATACGAAACCACCAAAGATGTAATTATCATGGGTGAACACAAAAACGGTAAAAAAGTAGAAGAAAAATCTGCAAAGGCAAAAAAGGCTAAAGAAGCTTAATCAGGACTTTAAAACTTAATCAAAAAGCTACCCAATGTGGTAGCTTTTTTATTGTATTAACACAAAGTATAATCAAACTCGTTTCAGAACGAGATATCCCATAATATTTCTCGTTCTGAAATGAGAAATATTATAAAAAAGGCTCAATCTTATTACTCCCTTAATCGTTTAAAAAACTCCTGTAGCAAAACTTTACTCTCCTGCTCTCCCACTCCGCGCTTTACGGTTGTTCGGGCATGTAGCAAAGGCGAACTCACCAACGAGTACCCCCGCTGCACATCGCTTGCGCCAAACACCAGTTGTTGCAACTGCACCCAGTGCAGCGCTCCGGCACACATCACGCAAGGTTCAAGCGTAACATAAAGCGTGCATTCAGTAAGATATTTTGAGCCAAGAAAGTTCGATGCCGAAGTAACCGCCAGCATTTCGGCATGAGCCGTGGAATCGGTAAGTTGTTCGGTTTGGTTGTGGGCGCGGGCTATTATTTTATTTTGACAAACTACCACGGCTCCAACGGGCACCTCGCCAAGGTCGATGGCTTTGCGAGCTTCCTTCAAAGCTTCGCGCATAAAGTAATCGTCTGTATAGAGATCCATCAGTTCCAGGTTACCGTAAGCGTAGCTAGTAGCTGCGTACCATGCTCGTTATCGATTTTAACAGAAAGAGTATGCGTGCCTGGTGCAGCCGGCCTGTGGGTTGTTCTTACAATCGATCCAATATCAAGCGCCATATTTGCCAGTAAATCAACTTCGGTAGTTGCTAAATTGAAAATCCGCTTATCGTATTGAACCAGTAAATCGAAATAGGCATTAAGAGGCGCTCCTTCCGGGTGCTCGGTATCGAAATCATTATCGCTGGTGATCTCAAACTTTGTGTATTTGTACTTTGGCCCTCCATCACCATCCATGGGGCAGGACAGTGCATAAGCCGATTGAAAAAAACCTGACTGCTTTGCAAGAAACCGTACATCGGCCGGTAGTACATTTAACTTAAGTGTATCTTGTTCACCAATCAGATTGTTAGATGTTGTTAACGATATGGCCGTTACTTCTACATACGGCAACGAGGTATCGCCACAACAGCCCTCATAAAAAATAATAGCAACAAAGCCCACCAGTTGTATGCCGAGTACCTTCAACCAAAATAGCAGTCGCTTCATTAGCAAATTGATTACTTAATTCTTACCGTCTTCATCATGGCTCTAACCGTTTGTTGCCAATCTTCTTTAGAAGACTTCGGGCAATTAAACGAAAACACCAGCGTACGCCCTGGCTCCACCAGGTATTGAATGTACGTATAGCGATACACCGGTTGCTGTTCGCCAAGTATCATTTTATTTCCGTTTACCCGCGATTCAAACTCCAGAAAAATTAATTTTCGCTTGTGTACTTCGTGCACACCCTCGTCAATCATATCAACCCGGTCGTAAAAACTCTGGATACTCGCCTTAAAAAATTTTTGCGCCATTTCCAGGTTTCCGTCAGGCCATTGGGTTGCTGAGATATTGACACTGAAATCGAGGGTTCGGTTTAAATCGGTATAGGCAGCCAGCGGGGCCCGCACCGAGGGGTAGCGCTGCACAATATCTTCGGCAGTCATTGGCGAAAGCGATGCCGGCAGCGAAATGGTAATACCATCCGCAACCTTGGTTTTAATCAGCTTATCAGGCGAAAACCCAAACAGACTAACAATCGACAGGAAAATTAAAATTTTCTTCATAAGCATTTACAACGAAAAAAGCGCCCCGGTTCTATATAACGCCTACCTTTATTTAATTTGCGCACCCAAATTTAAGGAATTTACCATGCTTAGAACTCACACCTGCGGAGAGCTGCGACTAACTGATGTGAACAAATCTGTTACTCTTACCGGCTGGGTGCAGCGCACCCGCGATAAAGGCAGCCTCTTGTGGATTGATTTACGCGACCGCTACGGCATTACGCAGCTTTTTTTGGAAGAAGGTAAAACCGATGCTGCCGCCCTGCAGATTGCCCGCAGCCTTGGCCGCGAGTTCGTGTTGAAAGTACAAGGGACAGTTGTTGAGCGTCTTTCTAAAAATGACAAGATGCCTACAGGCGATATTGAAGTGAAGGTAAATTCAATTGAAATATTGAATGCATCTAAAGTGCCACCCTTTACTATTGAAGATAATACCGATGGCGGTGATGACCTGCGCATGAAATACCGTTATCTGGACCTGCGCAGAAACCCCGTGCGCGAAAGCTTGGTACTGCGCCATAAGATGGCACAGCAAACACGCGTGTACTTAGACAGTCTAAATTTTATAGAAGTAGAAACCCCGGTACTGATTAAATCTACTCCCGAAGGAGCCCGCGATTTTGTAGTACCCTCGCGCATGAATCCCGGTGAGTTTTACGCGTTGCCACAATCGCCACAAACGTTTAAGCAATTGCTGATGGTATCGGGTTTTGACCGGTACTATCAGATTGTAAAATGCTTTCGCGATGAGGACTTACGGGCCGACCGCCAGCCGGAGTTTACCCAGATAGACTGCGAGATGGCCTTTATCACCCAGGAAGACATTCTAAGCACATTCGAAGGATTGGTGCGCCATCTTTTTAAAAACGTTAAGGGTATTGAGTTACCCTCGGTACCACACATGACCTATGCCGAGGCCATGAAAAACTACGGTTCGGATAAACCCGACACGCGGTTCGACATGAAGTTTGTTTACCTCACCCCCGGCTCCTCTCCGGAGGAGAGTGGTGCAGACCTGGTTCGTGGAAAAGGATTTGGTGTCTTTGATTCTGCGGAAGTTGTAGCGGGCATTTGTGCACCAGGTTGTGCCGAATATACCCGCAAACAATTGGATGAACTTACTGAGTTTGTAAAACGCCCGCAGATTGGCGCCAAAGGTTTGGTATATGTACAATGTAAGGCCGATGGTACTTTCAAATCATCGGTAGATAAATTTTATACAGCCGAAGATTTAAAACAGTGGGCCGAAAAGTTTAATGCCAAGCCGGGTGATTTGCTGTTGGTGTTATCAGGTGAAACCGCCAAAACTCAAAAGGCACTAAATGAGTTACGCTTAAAAATGGGTGATACGCTGGGCTTACGCGATAAAAATAAATTTGCGGCTTTGTGGGTAATTGACTTTCCGCTTTTGGAATGGAATGAAGAAACCAACCGTTGGCATGCCATGCACCATCCGTTTACATCGCCTAAACCACAAGACATCCAGTTGTTGGATACCAACCCCGGAGCCGTGCGCGCCAATGCATACGATATGGTAATTAACGGAACAGAGGTAGGTGGTGGATCTATCCGGATTCACGATCGCGCTACGCAACAACTTATGTTTACGCATTTAGGTTTTACCGAAGCCGAGGCCAAAAAGCAATTTGGCTTTTTAATGGATGCCTTTGAGTTTGGCGCTCCGCCACACGGAGGTATTGCTTTTGGGTTTGATCGTTTATGCTCCTTGTTTGGCGGTGCCGACTCCATCCGCGATTTCATTGCCTTTCCTAAAAACAATGCCGGCCGGGATATGATGATCGACACGCCTGCTACTATTTCGCAGGAACAATTAGACGAGTTGGGTATTGCAGTACGCGAAGTGAAGAAATAAAAAAAGCCCCGGCTTATGGCCAGGGCCTTTTTTAAGCCGCACACGTACCGCGCTTACTTTTGTTTACCACCTAACATGGCAAAGTCGTTTACATTAATTTCAGTAATGTAACGCTTCTCACCTTTGTCGGTTTCGTAGTGGCGATGTACCAGCTTGCCTTCCACCGCTACCTCAGCACCCTTCTTCAGGTACTGGCCTGCAATTTCGGCCAGCTTGCCCCAAAGTACTACGTTGTGCCACTGCGTGTCTTCCACTTTTTCGCCTTTGGCATTTTTGTAACTCTCGGTTGTAGCAATGCTAAACGAAGCCTTTTGGCTTGTACCAAAATTTTTCACTTCAGGGTCTTTACCCAACCGTCCGATTAACTTCACACTGTTTCTCACGCTTGTCATTCTTATTAAATTTAAATTGTTAAACATTCTTTCTTTATTCTCAACCGGTAGTTGCTGCGATTGATGATGCAAAGGTGTGGCCGGCTCAAAACTCAAGTCGTTTATTATTCAATTACTTTCGGTTATATTCGTTTATAACCGTTTAAAAACGGATAGGAAAACCGCTAAAATCGCTTAAATCATGGGCAAAAAGGAAGAAAAGGGTTGTTTGGAGTGTGGAATAAAAATTACCGGTCGGTCTGATAAAAAATTCTGTTCAGACCATTGCCGCGTGGCCTACAATAATAAACTGAACCGCGATGAAACCACGTACATGAATAACGTAACCAACATTCTGCGTAAGAACCGCAGAATTCTTTTGGAATTAAACACCGGTGGAAAGACGAAAGTGAATCGCGATAAGCTAAACGAAAAAGGATTTGACTTTGGGTATTTTACCAGCCAGTATAAAACCAAAGAAGGTGCCGTATATAATTTTTGTTTTGAACAAGGCTATTTGCCATTAGAGAATAACTGGTACCTTTTGGTCGTAAAAGGCGAATCAGCAAAAGCACAACCCCAATGAGCTGGACATTACAAGGAAAAAAGATTTTAGTAACCGGTGGCACCAAAGGCATAGGCCTGGCCATTGCACGCGAGTGTTTAGAACTTGGCGCAGAAGTATTGGTAGTAGCCCGCAACACCAAAACTATTCAGGGCAAAGTAAAAAACTCGGCCAACCTGTTTACCTACGAGGGCGATCTGAACCTTGCCGACTTTAGAAGCGACCTGGTGAAACGGATTTCGGAAAACTGGGGTAAACTGGACGTGTTAATTAATAACGTAGGCACCAACCTGCGTAAAAAATTTATAGCGTATTCCGAATCTGAAATTAGGGATCTGTTTGAAACCAATTTGTTCAGTACTGTGCAACTTACGCATGCCTGCTACTCGCTTTTGCAAAAGGCGGGGAATGCAAGCGTAATCAATATGGCCTCGGTGGCCGGTTCTACCGATGTACAAAGCGGCCCTCCTTACGGGATGACCAAGGCTGCCCTTATTCAATTTACCAAACATTTAGCAGCCGAATGGAGCGCTGATGGCATTCGCGTAAACGCCATTTCGCCCTGGTATATCGAAACTCCCTTAACGCAACCGGTACTTTCCAACCCCGAGCGCCTTGCTAAAATTATTGATCGAACTCCTTTGCAACGTGTAGGCAAACCCGAAGAGGTAGCCAGCCTGGCGGCTTACCTGGCTATGGATAAAAGCAGCTTCATTACCGGACAAAATATTGCGGTAGATGGCGGCTTTAGTGTGAAAGGACTTTAGATATAGATTTAGCAGCAGCAATAGTAATTCATCAATCGATATGAAAAAATTTCTTACCCTGATTTTTGTTCTTGGCACGGCTCTGTGGTTGCAGGCACAAACTCTTACAACGGCCAGGCCGGAGCAAGCCGGTATTTCTGCTGAGCGGCTGGCCCGTGTAGATCAATTGGTAAACGAGCATGTAAACAAAGGGCTGATACCTGGAGCTGTGGTGCTGATTGCACGCAATGGAAAGATTGTATTTCACAAAGCGTATGGCCAAAGTAATCTCGAAAATAAAACTCCGCTTAAAGCGAACGATATTTTTCGCATTGCTTCACAAACCAAAGCCATTACCAGCCTGGCGGCTTTGATGTGCTTTGAAGACGGAAAATTTTTGCTGGACGAACCCGTTTCGAAGTACATTCCTGAATTTAAAAATCCACGGGTACTGGTAAACTTTAACGAAAAAGATTCCAGCTACTTTACCGAGCCTGCCAAAAGCGAGCCCACCATTCGGCAAGTGCTTACCCACACCTCGGGTATCGATTATGCCGGCATTGGCAGTAAAGAACTGAAAGCAATTTTTGCAAAAGCCGGTGTACCCAGTGGTATTGGTAACCATCAAGGTTTGCTGGCCGATAAGATGAAAATATTGGCGAAGCTTCCGCTCAAACATCATCCGGGCGAGCGCTATACGTATGGTTTGAATACCGATGTGCTTGGATACCTGGTGGAAATCTGGTCGGGTATGTCGTTAGACCAGTTTTTTAAGACCCGCATTTTTGCCCCGTTGGGGATGAACGATACCTACTTCTACCTACCCAAAGAAAAACACACGCGGTTGGTAACACTTTACGAAACCCGCGATGGAAAACTTACCCCGCCAACCGGTAAAATTTACGATGGCGTGCTGCCCGACTATCCCACGTTGCCGGGCACCTACTATTCCGGTGGGGCCGGACTTTCTTCAACTACAGAAGACTACGCAAAATTTTTGCAGCTATTTATTAATGGTGGCATTTACAATGGCAACCGCTTACTAAGCCGCAAAACGGTAGAACTCATGCTTACCAACCAGATTCAACCCCCGCTCACCAACCAGTTTGGATTAGGCTTTGGCCTGGAAACCAGTGCCAACGATTATCAAAACATTTATTCGATCGGGAGTTTTTCGTGGGGTGGAGCTTTTAATACGCACTATTGGGGCGATCCGAAAGAAAAACTTGTTGGGTTGATTTTTACCAACATGTACAACTCACCTGTGTGGAATCTTGGCGAAAAATTTAAGATAGCTGTTTACCAGTCTATTGCCGATTGACGTTAATTTTTAAATCGCAGCTTGAAGAACAGGATAATGAGTGCGAGAGCCAGGGTAATAATATTCCAAAGAATTACCGGCAATTCGTTAATCATAAAGCCATAGATCATCCACAAGAAAACGCCCGTACAAAAAAGTAAAAACATTACCAGCGACAGATCGCGGGCCGAACGAGACTGCCAGGTTTTGATTACCTGTGGCACAAATGCTACCGTGGTAAGAAACCCGGCAACTAAACCCAGAATTTTAGCCGTATCCACAAATTGATTTTCACAAAAGTACAACTCTTGCCTACCTTCGCAACACATGCCAGTTCAAATCTTTGAAGCCACCACGCACCATGCACAAGCCATAACGCAGTTGCTAATGCAAATGGGCCACCCGGGCGAGTTAGAATCAGTTACCGATCGCATTACTGCAAACCAATTGCCGGGCTACAAAATTTTTGTTGCTGCGGTTAACCAAAAGATTGCAGGCGTACTGGTAACACATACGTACACCTACCTGCACGCGGCCGGACTCTTTGGAAGAATTATGACCTTTTGTGTAGATGAAGCAGTGCGCGGCACTGGAGTGGGAACGCAGTTGTTAACCCATGCCGAAAAATACCTGGCCAGCGAAGGCTGCGTAAAAGTAGAGTTGAATTGCAATAACCGCAGGCTCGAAACACACCAATACTATAAAAACCGGGGCTACGACCAAACCAGTTTGCACTTTGTTAAAAAACTTCTGTAAAAGTCAGATGTCCGATTTGGTTAGCTTAAGGTAAGCGAAGTAGTTAAAGAGGATAGCCCAACCTATAGCCACCACCACCGCAGTAATGGCAACATAGTCTTGAATTTCCTGAAACGCGTAGCGTGCAAAAGGCATGGGCACCAGGTTGGTTATCGACTCAAGTGGAAAGAGTGGTTTTAACCAGCCGATCTGATCGTTTACGCTGGCCCTAAAAATATTTACTTTAATAATGGCTTCAATCATGTGCGCGAGCATGAGTACCACAATGGTGAGGCCGGAGCGTTGTATTAAAAACCCAAGCATAAGCGCAAATGAAAGAAATGAAAATACTTCAATAAAGTAAACCAGAAAAAATTCGGTGCCTCGTAAGAAAAACGCCCAATCTATTTTGGGTGTGTAAATAAACCCTGTAAGCAACGTAATGAGTAGAATCATACCCACACTTACCAGGCTTAGCAATACATTAGTAAGAATTTTAGATTGTAAAAACTCCCACCGGCTTAAGCCATCAATTATATTCTGGCGCAGGGTTCTGTACTGGTATTCGTTGGTTATAGAAATTACAACCATAACAGCAAGAATAATTTTGAACAGGCCGCTGATCCAGATCAGGTTTTGCCAAATGTCGGGGAAATGATAAAGCGGAATGCGGTTGATATTGATAGACGCTCCAAACTCCAAACTCTTATTGGCCAGCCATTTTAAAATTTCCATGCCGCTGGCAGTGGTAAAGCCTAAGGTTAAAAAGTACAAACCACAGATTACCCAAAAGGTTCTGTAGCTGGTCATTTTCATTAAATCTACTTTGAGCAAGTGAAGCATACACAAATTAAAATTTCAGTTCTACAATTTCATTGGTACAGATACGAGCTAGCCCTGAACGTGAAGTCGAAAATCATTTCGCATCAGCCAGTATTTCGAGAAACTGTTTTTCTAAACTCTTCTTTCGGGTAGCCAGGTGCGAGGCTACAATTCCACACTCAAATAAAAAGCGGTTCAGGTCTGCGCTGTGAAATCCTTCTTTCATCATTACCTGAAACTGCCCATCCTCTTTTTTAATGGTGGCGCTCCCGATAAACTCTTGCAACAGTACACCCAGGTCGTCATGAAAGGCTTGTACCTCTACAATTTCTTCGCCTTTACCTACCTCATCTACAGGGCCGATGTGCATGAGGGTGCCGCGCTTTAGCACGGCAAAGTGCGTACACACCTTTTGTACTTCATCCAACAAATGGCTTGCAAGAATTATGGTTTTACCATCCGCAGCAATGCGCTTAATTATTTCCCGAATCTCAGCAATGCCCATTGGGTCCAGGCCATTGGTGGGCTCATCCAAAATAAGAATTATCGGATCGCTTACTAAAGCAGACGCAATAGCCAGGCGTTGCTTCATCCCCAACGAATAGGTTTTGTACTTGTCGTGCTGGCGGCCCGATAGTTCAACAATATTCAATACCTTATCGATGTTGGCCGGGTTGGCATTTTTAATCAATGCATTCAACTCAAGATTTTTTCTACCGCTCAGGTACGGATAAAAGATGGGGTGCTCCAACACCGCTCCAATCTTTTTACGGGTATGATGCGAGGCCGGCTCGGCAAACCAGGTAAAATTACCAGCAGTAGGATTTACCACGCCCATTAACATGCCCAATGTGGTTGTCTTTCCGCTGCCATTGGGGCCCAGCATGCCAAATACCTGGCCACGCTTTACTTCAAGGTCGAGTTGGTTTACAGCGCAAAGCTTTCCAAAATTCTTAGTGAGCTTCGATACAGATAGAACAGTTTCCAATTTACAACTGGTTTTTAATGATTGTTACCGGTGTCCGCATTTCGGTTCTTCTCATCGCCATTGCTTAAAAATCCTTTTATCTTACCGCCTATATCCGTGCTGCCATCAATCGTTTTAAAAAATTCGGGCACTTTGGTGAGTGCAATCTTTCCTAGCATATCCAGCACGAGCAGCGAAGTTTCGTCTTTGGCCAGAATAACCGTGCCTTTTACGTTCCCATTGTTCTCTTTCACATAAACAGTAAAGGTTCGGCCATCGGCCCGGCCGGTCATAATTTCTTCATACGCTTCGCTTTTATACCCAGCCAACAAGTTCTTGTAGTCGCTCTCGGTAAATTTCTCAGTCGCTCTGTTAATCATCACAAAACGCATTTTCTCAATGTCCTTTATCAGATCATCAAAGGCCGGATCGTCTGTCTGGTTAAGCATGCGCAGGGTGTTACGGTAGAAGAATAACGAGAGCCCCTCGTACTTCTGATCTAACGCTTGCGTGGTTTTGGTTTGCGCCACGGCTTGGCTCGCGGCAATCAGCACAATTAAAACAATCCGAACCATATCAGGGGTTAACTGCAATTTCATTACGTACCACAAGTTTTGCCACATCGATATAGCCGGTTACTTCTATCGCCACAATTTCAGTAGCTTCTTCAATTAGCACGAGGTACCGGTTGCGGTTGCTGATTTTGTTCTCTTGCAAATAAATGGAAACCAATTCACCCTTGTCATGCACCTGGGCGAGGGGTTCGAATGTATCTTTTGACAACAAGGCCTTAAAGCCAGACACCGACAGGTTTTGATTTGCAAAGGCTGTGCGTGGAATAACAATTAACCGCACATGCTTTACGTCTTGCACCGCATCGCGAAACTCATATTCGCCAGCCACATTTAAGGCCAACCGGCCCAACCAGCCACCTACCGAAAAGCTAAACACATCTTTCTCGTGGCTAAAGTTATCTTTTAACGCCTGGTAGCTTCTGCTTTGTGCCTGGGCACTATAGCTAACCAATACCAGCAGCACCAGCCATGTAAATTTTAATTTCATTCTACCTGGGGTTAGTTTGTTGTTTCGTTTACTAAGACGAGATTAAAAAACAAAAGGATGCAGGCGCGCATCCTTTTTTCTTAAACTAATTCGTTTTAATTTTTTTTCTCCTTCACGCCATCCAGATGCTGCAGGCCATCGATATTCATACGCTTACTTATTTTCGAAACCTGCTTCAAATCAATTTCGCCAAACAAACTCAGCACCATAAACTCATCGTTGCCTCCGGCTATCATCACCAACTCACTTATTTTTCCACCGGCCTCTTTTATAAAGAATTTCATGTCTTTGTCTTTGTCGCGCACCGTCATTAACTCTTCAAAATCCTTCTGTGGAATCATACTCAGGGCCTCCTTATAAAGTTCGCGCGAATTGCGGGCACCTTCTTTGGCTAAAATGCGCAACCCTTTTATTTTGCTAATCATGTTCACCACCTCGCGGTCTTCTGCGTCTTGCACATCCAGGTTGGCCATCAGGCTAAACATTTTGCTGCTGATGTTTACCTGGCTAAACGATTCATCGTTCTGATATTTGCTGAAAAACTTTGAAACTGCATCCTGGGCATGAACAGCCGAGGCTGCTAATACCATCAATCCAATCAATACCTTCTTCATAACTTTTCTATTTTAATGTTTTTAAATTCCTTCTTTTTTAAATCTGACCCTCCTCTTCCTTCTGGCTATCTAAAACCTTACCTTTTATTTTCTGTTCAGCTTCATTAAACACTTTTAGTTTTTCCGTTTCTTTTTGGGCTCTGTTAAAACCTTTCGATAGCATCAGCAGTGCCTTTTTAGTTTCTTCCAGAGCCAATTGCGGGTCGGAATACGTGTCGGCTATTTCTGCGGGGTACGACTTACGGATTTCCTGCCGCACGAAATACGAAGCCACTACCACCACTACCAACCCAGCCGCAATGCGCAAGGCAAACGACAGGTTTATCCATTTACCCTTTGGTTGCAACCGGTGCATGAAAGGTTTTACGTGGCCGTCAAAAGCCGCGGGCAACTCCTTCTGTTGCTGATCTTCGAAGTAGCGGAAAAGATGGGCCACATCCTGAAGGCTATCCGGAACCTGGCCTTGAAAGTACTGGCGCAGGGTTCGTTCTTCTTCCAACGTGGTTTCGCAGTTCCAATACCGCTCCAGCAATTTTTCTATTTGCTTAGAGTCCATAGGCATTCATCTTTACAAATTTCTCGCGCACCGCATTGCGGGCCCGAAACAAATTCACTTTTACCTGGTTCATGTCCAGTTCCAAAATCTCACAAATCTCGTTGTAGCTGTAGCCCTCTACATCGCGAAGGTGTATTACCTGGCGCTGCTTTTCCGGCAGCGCAGCTATCATTTCGTTTATTCGTTGCATGTGTTCATGCATTTCTGCCTTTTCATCAGGCGTTAATGTTTCTGCTTTTAACTCAACTCCGGCTTCTAACGGGTCGGTAGCTTTGCGTTGCCGCGATCGCAACCGGTCCAATGCCTGGTTTTTGGTTATGCGCATACACCACGCTTCAATGTTATGTATGGCTGCCAGGTTGTCGCGCCCGTTCCAAACTTTTATTAACACCTCCTGCACTACATCTTTGGCTTCCTCGCTACTACCCAAAAGCCTGAACGCAAAGCGAAAAAGCTTGTTTTTATTGGGCAACACCCGGTTTTCAAAGTCTTCGAGCATCATTCGTTACAAGGGCAAGACGGTGGGGCAAACTGGATGTTACAAAATACTGAAAAATATTTTGGCTATTGGGTAATAGGTGCGAAGGCTATCGGGTTACCTTGCAAGTATGAGTGACCGCAACGACAAAATAATTGTTTTCGATGCGTACGATACCGTAGTAGCCGCTAATCTTGTAAAGACCAAGTTAGATGCCTTCGGGATTCCGTGCTTTTTGAGCGATGAAAATTTTGTTGCCCTCTATCCAATCCGCAACGAGGTGTTTCCGGGGGTTCGCTTGCACATTTTTGAAACCGACTTGCCGCAGGTACGGCAAATAGTAAATGATACAGTCTCTGTTCAACGCAAGTGCCCGGCCTGTAATTCAACCAACATTTTCTACGAACCAAGTCGAAAAAGCATGATCGCAGCCGCACTTACCGCAGTTATCATGTCACTTTTCTTACCTGTAAAAAAAATTTACTGTTGCCATGATTGCAAGCGCGAGTTCGACTCGATTGAGGATACCTAACTTCAGTAGATCTTAAAGATGTACCTTCTAAATTTTTAAGACAGTAAACTCTACCCTTCTGTTGTTGGCTCTGCCGGCCTCGGTATCGTTGGTGTCGATCGGTCTTGCCTCGCCATAACCGTGGGCTTGTAACCGCGCGGCTTCAATACCCTGGCTAATAAGGTAATCGACCACTGCCTGCGAGCGTCCTTGCGAAAGTGTTTCGTTGTAGGTGTCTGATCCTTTGCTATCGGTGTGGCCGGCTATTTCGATTGACACCCGTGGGTTTTGCTTCAGAAAGTCAACCACCTTATTTAATTCAACAAATGATTCCGACTTAAGTGTTGTTCTGTCAAAATCGAAATAAATATTTTTTAAGCGTACCGTTAACCCAACTTCTATAGGCGCTAAAAAAAGATTTTTAATTACCGGAGTTACCTCTTCACTTTCCACACGCACACTGTCGGTTGCATTTAAATATCCTTCCGCAGAAGCGGTAAATAAATACCAGCCCAAGCCGGCAATGTTTTGCTGATATTTTCCGGTGGTTACCGGTAAATTGTATTTTACAGACCTGTCGGGTTTGTAGGTAATCTCTACTTTGCCCACATTTATTTTCTGATCGGTCTTTTTATCGATCAGGTCGCCAGCCAAAACCAGTTGCTTGCTTAACGGGGTAAGGTACACATCTACATGCACGGTAGTATCGCTGTTAATGCGTGGCACTTTATACGATTGAGTAAAAGGCATAAACCCGGTGGCAGTAACATCCAGTGTATAGGTTTCTACTTCGGCCACCCGGGTTTCGAAGTTGCCATTGGGAGTGGTGCGCAAATGCACCGGTGGTTGTTCTTTCAACTTTACATCCACCAGCGATTGTACTGTTAAGTTTGTTTTCTGATTATAGGTTGTTCCGGTAAGTAAGATTTTAAAATTGCGGGGCTTGAGAATAAATAAATCATAGTTGCCACCATCTATTCGCGAGCCGGCCCGGGCAGTAAAAATATTTCCGTGGGTATCAATCGAAAAGTAGGCATCAGCAACGGGCGTATTAATCTGTTTGCCCAGGTTAACGGGCTCACTCCAGTTTTGCCAGCTATCATCCAGGCGGGTAGTCTTGTACACATCGGTTCCACCTACTTTATCTTTCGAATACCGATCGCTTGCGAAGTATAATGTTTTTTGGTCTGGAGCCATAAACGGACTAAACTCATCGGCCGCACTGCTGATTTTTAACTTAACCGGTTTGCTCCACTGCCCGTTGGCTTGATTAGAAACATATAAATCGCTGAACTTATCGCCTTGCTTTTCGCTCATGTAAATTACCAGGTGCTGACCATCGGCCGAAATAGTAGCCCCATTAAATATCCCTTTATCCATATCAGCAAAACCAGGAATTGTTAATTCTGTCCAGCCACCTCCGGGGCTCACCAGCGAAAAGCCTTTGGAGTTTTTAGCGCGGCCTCCGCGCACCAGCAACGTACCATCGGGCAGGGTATTGAACACCTGGTTGAAGCGGTTTTGATTAAGGGGTGGACCCACGCGTTTCCCTTCCGACCACTCGCCCTTCTCATCTAAAGTAGAAACCCAAATATCCTGGCTGTTCTCTTTACCAAATGTATTTTGAGGGTGGTTACTTACAAAATAGTACAGCTTTGTACCATCAATAGAAATAACAGGCGATACCTGATGGTAGAGTGTGTTGATCTTATCATTCATTTTAACAAGTTCGTATCGCGGACTAATTTCCTGCGCCCAAACTGCTAAGCCAGCCAACCAGACAATAAGAGCAAGCATATATTTCATCGTATCAAAATTAAATAGACGGAAAACTAAAAAAGCCCCGGCCACTCATGGCAATTGCCAACACAATCAGCACCAGCGCAACCAGGTTAAAGATAAACAGCCGTTTGTGTTTTGCCGTTGAATCGGTCATCCTTTTTGCGGTTGTTCGGGCTACAGTAATCAGTACAACAGCAATCAACATCAGGCTAATGTGCTCCACCAGCCAATATCGGGCCATTGCATTTTTCATTGAGGCCCCACTAAAAATAACCAGCGGGCTAACAAAATAAAGGATAAGGCCCAGCAACAATTGGGTATGGGTTAGGATAAATAACCACAGGCTTACTTTATCATCCATTGCAGTAAACGGGGCTTTCTTTTGCCAGCCTGTAAACGTGCGGTAGAGCAGGATGAGCAAAAAAACCAAAATAAAATACCTTACTGTTGAATGCGTTAGAACCAATAGGTTATCCATAGCTGATGAAAATAAGTTTATCCCCGAAAATTACCAAGTTTTTTGGCTTTTGAGATCGGTTGGGCTCAAAACTTTTGGCTACATTTCGTACCCTATTTCTCCCCAACATGAAATCACCCTCTCTATACGCATTGCTGCTCTGCGTAATGCTATGCTCTTTTACTACTGCACAAGCACAACCCGATAGTGTTAAAGTAGGCACGTATGTAATTAGCGTACACGACATAAACTTTCGCGATAAGGAATACACCATGCGCTTTTGGTTGTGGTTTTTATACAATAACCCGGCTTTTGATTTTGGGTCTCAACTGGATATTCCCAATGCAAAGGCTATAGACCAGCCAGAAGTAATTCTGGATAGTATTGATGGCAAAGCCTGGGCCATTATGAAAATGAAAGCCACGATGAAAGAAAGTTGGAAGGTGGCCGATTTTCCATTTGACAAACAACACCTGCGCGTTCAAATTGAAAATGCCCTGTTCGACATTAACAACCTGGTGTTTGAACCGGATCTAAAAGGTAGCACGTACGATAAAGCCGAAGCCATTGATGGGTGGAAAATTACCCGCTTTAATGTTTCTTCTAAATTGAACGATTATGAAACAGGGTTTGGTGACCCGCGCGCGCATCGCGACTATCAAAATTTTTCGGCTTTTGTTATTGAAATGGATATTGAGCGAAATGCCTGGGGGTTGTTTCTGAAAATATTTATTGGGATGTACATCGCCTTTCTGATTTCGGTTATAAGTTTTACTATACAAGTGCAGGAACTGGAACCTCGCTTTGGCCTGCCCGTGGGTGGTCTGTTTGCCACTGTGGGTAATAAATATATTATCGATTCAATTCTACCGGAAACCTCGGCCTTTACGTTGGTGGACACACTGCACACGCTAACCTTTTTAGGAATTTTTGGAACGTTGGTGGTTTCGGCTATTGCCTTACAATACTACGACAACGGCAACAAGGAGGCTGCCAAAAGAATTAACAAGAAAGGTGCTAAAATTGTGTTGTGGGCGTACGGCATCCTTAACCTGATATTAGTTTTTCTGGCTATTCTCTAACATAGATCAAGAATTTCTGCCGCTCCTCTCTTTACAAGCAAAGAGTTGCTTCGAGTCAGACTTTATTTTTTGTATCGATTACGATAGTTACCGGCCCATCATTGAGTAAGGTTATTTGCATATCGGCACCAAACTCGCCAGTTTGTACGGGGCGCGCTAAATGCGCTTGTACGGCTGCAATAAATTTTTCGTAAACCGGAATGGCTACTTCAGGCCTGGCCGCTTTTATGTAACTGGGGCGGTTGCCCTTTCGGGTGCTTGCCTGCAACGTAAATTGACTTACAATTAAAATTTCTCCGGCACAATCTTTTACACTTACGTTCATCACTCCGGCAGCATCGTTAAAAATGCGTAGGTTAACCAGCTTCGAAGCAAGCCAGTTTACATCTTCAATTGTGTCAGCCTCTTCAATACCTACCAGTACTAAAAGGCCCAACCCGATTTTAGCTTTAGGCTGTGCTTGTATTGCTACAGAAGCGTGCGAAACCCGTTGAAGTACTGCGATCATTTTTTTTCTGGTGGAAGGTAATTCAATGGAAGTAAGTCACTCATTTTCTCAGACCACGCCCAGTACCACTCAAAGAACACATCGTAGGCATTCTCATAATATCCATTCTCATAAATTTTAAGGCCAGGTACCAGAACGTGCATGATGGATGTTTGAAATCGTGCCGGGAAGCGTCCGTTCATCTCGGCATAAGCCGCTGCCTCACGCTCATGCAGATAATCTATCTTCAACATTCCCGTAAAGGCAAGCTGGCCATCCTCAACAGGTAGCTTTAATTCTTTTCGGCCAATGCTATCAACCACGCGTGGCTGATTTCGTAACTCAATAAAATAGCGTAAGCTATCTGAAATATACATTTCATTTGCACGGGTGTTTTTCTCCCGGTGGTACTTAATCTTTTCATTAAGCCATTCATCGGAAGGACGTTTGCGGTTGGGCACCCTGTAAAACTCAAAAATCCCAAATCCCGCTTCTTGCACCTGGTTACTTCGAACTGCGCGCATAAAATGTGTTACCGATCCTTCATAGGCCCTTTGCCGCTCGCGTTGCCACCGTTTTGCCTCGCTGGTATTTTTAGCTGTAAGATTTTCAAACACAGGTATTCCAAAAATTTCCAGTCGGCTGGTCTGATAATTTAATTCAAACTTCTGCAAGTACCAATTAATGGTGTAACCCAAGGCACGGTTTTCTATTTTAAGAGGTTGCCAGGCATGCGCCACCAGGGTGTGGGTAGCCTGATCAAAATAAAGGTGCAAATCGCGTGGGTTTAAAATCGTACAACTTTTGGCATTGGGTACATCGCCCAAAAAAGCGCTCTTAAAAACTTTGTAGTTATGTGCCCAACCGGTTGTGTCTTCACGCACCACCACTTCGCGTAGCCGCACTTCTTCCACTTTAAGTTGAATGGTAAGCCTGAATTGTGAATTATGAAATTCAAAAGCTTGTTGGTAGGGTTGGTAGCCAACATAGGCTATTACAAAATCATACTTTCCATCGGCAAAATTTTGCAACACAAACTCGCCTTCCATGTTACTGCTTACGCCAATACTGGTGCTGGCAAAAAATACGTTAGCAAACGGAATGGGCGCGCCTGTTTCCGCATCCGTTATTACGCCCGAAATTTTATTGGATTGTGCGCACACCTGGCTCGCTGCACACACTAAGAAAAAGAGCCACTTAATAGTTCTGCAACTGCACCGATTCATATACATGCAACCCTTGTTTTGCCGATTTGGCTTCGCGCTGCATAGCCCGCGCTACCTTTGCTCCCTCCACTCCCTTGTACTTTTTAGGAATCAAAAAGCCAAAAAATTTGTAAAACACTTTTGCGGCATCCTCGCCACTTCGTTGTTCGTTTCTGTCGCCCAGCAAAAGCGAAGGCCTAAAAATATGCGTAGCGTTAAAGGCAAGACTACCAATGGCGTCTTCCACTTCGCCCTTCACTTTATTATAAAAGATACCCGATGACTTATTGGCGCCCAGCGCTGAAACCAGCAAGAAAGTAGTAGCCCCATTTTGCTTTAGCGCTGTTGCCAGTTGCAGCGGGTACTCAAAATCTACTTTACGGAATGCCGCCTTCGTTTTGGCTTGCTTCATGGTAGTGCCAAGGCAGCAAAAAACGTCATCAGCTTTCAGGTTTTGAAGTTTTTCCCACTCATCCAGATTTACAATAATAGTTTCCAGTTTTGGATGTGGGTTTAATGGTTTACGGCTTAGCGCCAGAACGCGATCGTAATGCGCATCGGCCAATAATAAATCAAGCAACTCCTTGCCTATTAATCCGGTTGTTCCTGCTATTAACGCGGTACGCCCCATGTTTAAAAGGTTTGTTGAATCTCCTTTCTCAATTCAGTAAGCGCCAACATTATCAGATCAACCTGGCGTGCCATAACCATTTCAAAGATTTTTTTAGAAAGTTCAATACCGGTTGCTTCGGCCGGCAGCGCAGTAGCTGCTTCGTTTATTACAATTACCAAATCCTCTTTTGCATTGCGGATTTGATTCCAGACCTCTTCGCTCATATACACCTGCTGGGCTACGTTGTGATTGTACTCATTCCGGATTTCGTCCAATAACACCCGCTGAAAGTCGCGGGCCGTAAAAGCGGGGTTAGCCAAGCGCATAATCAGGTTTTGGGGCGCCATGCGTTCTAGAAACAACGTCATGCGTTCGTAAGCTTGAAGGCGGGCCGGCAAAATAGTTTCGATACTGCGGGTGCGAATCTCCAGTTTTTTAAGTTCCAGTTCTTTAATTACAAAGGTGCGCACCGTAAGATAAACGGCATACAATACCATTGCAGCAGGAATAATTATTTTACCGAATTCTATTAATGCTTCCATGTGAATTAAAATGAAACCAAAGGTGTTTATTTTTTTGGATATTTTTGGAACCCGAAAGCGCTATTTACTTTTTTGATGTTCGATAATTTACAACCGGTTGGGTTAACACCCCGCGCGGCCGAAGAGGTGCGCAAGATTATGCAAACCAAAAATATTCCGGCCGAATATGGATTGCGCGTGGGCGTGCGCGGTGGCGGTTGCGGTGGGGCTGCACTTATAATTGGATTTGACAAGGCTAAACCTGCCGATATTATTTATGAACTGGAAGGGATTTCCATTTACATAGATAAAAAACATACGCTCTATCTTATTGGTAAAGAGGTTGACTTTTACGAAGGAGCTGATGCAAAAGGCTTTATGTTTACCGATGCCGCTGAGGGCAATTAGCAGCCTATACCTTTCGGCTCACTGTTTTCTTTACAACATGTACCAATGCCGTAGCGGTAGTAAGCCCGATACAAAGCCAATTGCGCGGTTGCCAAAAATTAATAGAAAATGCCTTCCATGCATTTTGCCAGGCTTTGTCCAGTACGCGCCAGTACAAATGATAGAAAGCAGCTTCGCGGTAAAGGCGCGATTTATCAACCTGGTAGCGGGCCGCCCAGTTTTGAATAAACTGATTTAGTTCGGTAAGGTCTCCTTGCTGCAAACTATCTGCTCCTTTTGCCCTACGTTGTTTTGCCAAAAAGCAGATAATCCGGTCGGTTAATGCAAATTGTAAGGTAAAGGCTTTTCGCGAAGCCGAATGCAGCACAATTCGATAGTAATAAAGCGGTTCGCGCAAGTTAACGCCATTAAATTTTTCGGCCAGGCGCGCGGCCAAATCGGTGTCGGCCATATTCTTGAAATACGGCCTGTAAAACTCGGGCAGCATGCGCACACACCGGGTTCTGAATATAGTGGTTGGCCCATGAAACTGCGGGCCCGCAAGTATGGCTTCGCGAATGTGAGTTGCACTATCCGAAAGAATTATTTTTCGTATGGGGTACCCACCCTCGGTAATCGCCCAATACGAGGTACCGCACAGGGCTACATCAGGGTGGTGTTGCAATACTTCCATTTGCTTTTGCAAGCGCAGCGCGTCCGAAAAATCATCGGCATCGGTTATGCTAAAGAACTCACTTGTTACTTTTTCAACACATTCGTTTACAACGGCTACACGGCCGCGGTTGTGTGTGAAATAAAAGCGTTGCAGGCGCGGGTCGGTAAACTCATCTAATATCGATCGGGTGTTATCGGTAGAGCCATCATCAAGTACCCAAAGTTCAAAGTCGGTAAAGGTTTGTTGTAACAAACTTTGGATTGCTGCACGAATAAATTGCCCGGCATTGAAGGCAGGCATAATGAGAATAAGGGCAGGCATGGCAGTAAACCGGTGCTCCGTTAACTTCTGTTTTGAGATACCGTAACAGTTGCTTTTTTACAAACACCGCCAATAGGCGGATTGAACTTTGAAATTTTTACGGTTACGTGTTGCGCCTCACGAAAGGTTTGCAGGGTGCGGTTTGCAATAGCGTGGCCTACAGTTTCCAAAAGTTTTGACGGCTTGGCCATTTCTTCTTTTACAAGCGTGTAGAGGTCTTCGTAATTAATCGTTCCACTCAAATCATCCTGAAAGGCTGCTTCAGAAAACTCTGTATCGACAATTAGATCAACTTCAAATTTATTGCCGGATGATCGCTCGTGTGGATAAACCCCGTGGTAGGCATGAAACTCCAACCCCTCCAGTTCTACTTTTCCGGTCATTGAATGTCGTCAAAGAAAGAGCGTTGATGAATTTGCACCTGGGTTGTTTCAACCGTTACAATCTTACTTGTTTCGGTGTGCACCGGTTGCAGCAGCGACTTCTTAATTTCATTTTCCAATTCGGCATTCGGGAACAACATTTTCTTGCTTTCGCGCTTGGCCAGGGCCAGGTGTTGATCCGGATCAAAATCGCGCGCTGCAGACTTGGCACGCTCTACGCGGTCTATGGTTTCACCGGCCATCCGTTTTAAATCGGCCAACAGATTATCGCGGTGCAGTTCCAAGGTTTTATAATGCTGGTTAAGCGATTTCAACCGGTCTTCCATTTCGTCCAACAACTGCCGCGATAACATTTCAGCTTCTTCCATAGCATTCTTTGCCTTGGTTTTAGCTTCGTTCATAATGGCATCGGCCTTCAGTTGGTTTTCTTTCAAGATCAATTCGGCCGTTTTGTTAGCCTGGCCTATTACGCTGGCTCCTGTGTCTTCGGCTGTTTTTAAGGTCTTGTAAAGCGAACTTTCCACTTCGCGCAGTTTGGAAACTTCGCGCTCGGTGCCCTCCAGCTTTATGCGCAGTTCCTTGGCTTCGTCCAGGGTGCGCTCCCACTCTTGCGAGAGGGTGAGTAAGAAAGCGTTAACCTCGTCTTTATCGTAGCCGCGAAGTACTTTTTCAAAAGCTTTCTGCCGGATTTCGAGCGGTGTAATTTTCATAACAGGTGTGGTTTATTCAAAGTTTAAAAAATGCTTATTACCTTAAAAAATGGCTGCTTTAACCTTGCCCCGTAGCAGCTATAACGTTAATCCACAGCCAAATGTATAAATTTTTATTACAAATCCCTTGCCGGGGATTTGGTTGCCTTATGGAAGGTGAATCTTCCACACAGAAATAGTGCGGTCATCACTGGCGCTTATAAGTTGATCGTGGTGAGCAGACCAGATTAACTTATTTACCGAGGTTCCATGCCCGGCATGCCGGGCCTTGTCAATCACTTTCAACAATTTCATATCTGCGGTTTGCCATACTTTTATTGATTTGTCCATGCTGGCCGTAGCAAAATATTTTCCTGAAGGATGAAATGCGAGGTGGTTAATGGCAAACAAATGGGCTGCTACCTCTTCGGCCTTACCGTATGCCGAAGTTACATCCCACGCTTTTAAGCGAGCATCACGTGAGCCGCTGATCAAAAAATTAAAATCGGGGGTATAAGCCAAAGCAAATACAGAGTTTTGATGCGCCTGCCACTCGAATTTTAATTTAAAATCCTGCAAAGAGAATACCCGTATAAAGTTATCGCTAAAGCCCACTGCCACTTCGCCAGCACGGGGGTTAATTGCCATAACCCGGGCACTCTTTTCTGAGGGCGCCAGCTTCTTTTTAATCCGCAGTGTGGCTCGATCCACCACCACCAACATGCCTTCGCCCGTGGCTACCAGAATGTCGGATTCGAATGTGGCAATATCAAAAATTGCCGCGGCTGTTAGTTGCAACGATGCCAATTCCCTTTTCGTTTGCCAGTCCAGCACGTGAATACCATCGTAATTATGACCAACCAGTAGTTGCTGATGGTGCGTATCTGCATGCAATGCATACACAGAATTGGGCAGTTGGGCAATCAATTCACCCTGGTTGGGTTGCGTTAAATCCCACTGCACCACCATTCCATCGCCACCCCCCGAAAAAAACTGCGCATGATGGTGCGCGGGCGCAAGGGTGTACACACAATCGTGATGACCTGTAAATACATGCAACCGGTTAACCTGAATTACCATGTGTGCTTAAATCGGATAATTTTACCAAAATTGTAAGATTAACCAGCAGAAACCAATGCCTTTACTTAAAATACACAAAGACGCTGCACAGAGTGGCTGGGCACTTTGGTTTATAACCGAAACGGAGCAGGAACTCTATGAAATAAGTAAACAACCGATTGATGCAACCATTACCAGTAATTTCAAACGGATAGAATGGTTTGCTGGCCGGGCTTTGTTAAAAGGATTGGTAGAGCAGTGTGGTATGAACTTCTATGGTATAGAAAAAAATGAATTTGGAAAACCATCGCTTGTAAATCATTCACACCACATTTCGCTCTCGCACTCATTTCCGTACGTAGCCGCACAAATTGATGTGCACACTGAGGTTGGCATAGACCTGGAGCAACCCAAACTAAAACTTTTAAACATCGCCCCCCGCATACTAAATTCTATCGAATTGGCCGATGCCGGGCAAGATGTAGCAAAGCACTGTGTGTACTGGTGCGCGAAAGAAGTCCTGTACAAGTCGTTTGGTAAACGTGGCCTTCATTTTGCGGAGCATTTGGCAATAAGTCCTTTTACCATGCAACAAACCGGAGAAATAATCGCTAAAATTACCTTTCGGGGTTTTTACAGAACCTTAACTTTACAATACAGTGTACAGCCCGACTATGTGTTGGTGCGTACGCTTATAAAAAATTAAAACCAAATCCATTGGTCATTCTAATGACCTTTGAAAAACATAACCACATGAAAAATTTTGTTCTTTCATTTTTACTCTTGTTAGCAGTTGAAGCCGGTGCGCAGGAGCTAAAAGATTTTACACTACTCAACACGCAAGATGGAAAGAGTATTTCTCTCTCTTCCTTTAAAAACAATGCGGGTGTTTTGGTAATTTTTACCAGCCACGAATGCCCATTCGATAATTACTATAAAGACCGTATTAAGGAATTGGCGGGCGAGTATGTGGGTAAAGTTCAGGTTGTACTGATCAATTCCAACCAGGAGCCACAAGAAAGCAAAGAACAGATGGCCATTCATTATAAAGATCTGAATGTGCCCTATCTTGCCGATAAAGATCAGGTGGCTATGGAGTTGTTTGGCGCCCGCAGAAGCCCGGAGGCATTCTTACTTTCTACTGTCAACAGTAAATTTTCGGTAGTTTACAGTGGCGCCATAGACGATAATCCACAGCTTGCCAAAGATGTAAAGCAATCTTTCTTAAAAGAAGCTATTGACAAACTGCTGGCAGGCCAAAAAATTGAGCCGGCCAACCAACGCGCATCCGGTTGTACGATCAGGAGAAAGTAGTTTACTTTTTTAAAACAAAGTTTTCAAAATTGTCTCTGGTAACTACAGAGAAACGGGCATCAGGATAACTTTCGCGCCAAGCCTTGGGGGACTCAGTTGATTAATTAAAAACGTTTTTCCTGTACGCCTGGCGCCCAACAGCACGACAACCTTGCCAGGAACTAAGGCTTTGAGAACCGTTCGGGTAAGTACGCGTTGAAAATTCATGATCGTGTCAAAAAAAATCCGTCACTAAACTGACGCAATTTATAATTTTCCCTATGAGCAGATTTTAAATTTACGTACGCCTTACTACGGTCGCGCTGGCCTGGGCAGTGGGTAACACAACCAAATCAGCCACCACCACATGCGCTGGCCTGGTAATAGCAAACAGAATTAACTCGGCAATATCAGAACCTTGCAACGCATCAAACCCATTATAGACACTTTTGGCTTTATCTGCATTACCCTTAAAGCGCACTAATGAAAATTCCGTTTCCACCATGCCCGGGTGAATACCGGTAACTTTAATTCCATGCGCATTTAAATCAATACGCATACCCCTGGTAAGCGCATCTACAGCAAACTTACTGGCACAATACACATTGCCGTTGGCATATACTTCTTTGCCGGCTATTGACCCAATGTTGACGATGTGCCCCCGGTTGCGCTGTACCATTACAGGCAAAACAGCCTTGGTTACGTAGAGTAACCCCTTCACGTTTATATCCAGCATGGCATCCCAATCATCAATGCTGCCGGTTTGGATGGGGTCCAGCCCATGGGCATTGCCAGCATTGTTTACCAACACATCAATTTCTTTCCATGCATCGGGCAGCGCAGCGATTTGCGTAGCAGTCTCCTGTTGATTGCGCACATCAAAAGAAAGGGTATGCACGGATGTTATAGGAGCTAATTCAGCGGCCAGTTTCTGTAACCGATCTTTTCTGCGGCCACATAAAATCAACTTAAAGTTAGTATTGGCTAAAAGCCGGGCAGTGGCTTTGCCAATACCCGAGGTAGCCCCGGTTATAAGTGCAATGCGATTAGTCATAGGGATTTGAGTAAACTGTAAAGTAAACTTTTCAAGGCTTACTGAAAGATAAAATATACCGCGATGGTATTGGTATTGAGGCGTTGGATCGGGTCGCTGTAAATGCTTGCTTCGGGGCCTAACACATTTACAATACCCCGGGCAAAACGGATCTCTTGCGAGAACTTGAACAATGGAAAGTAAAAATCAAATCCGATTCCGCCTTCCAACTGCAGGTTGTTTTTACGGATGTCCAACACAGCCGATGATGACTGGATGTCGTTTTTACCCGAAAGTTCTATGCCGGGTGTAATGCCGCCAATCATGTACATGCGCACATTGCCTCTGCGCATGGATTTGTACTTGACCAGCAAAGGCAGTTCAATATGCGTGGTTTCCACAAACTGCTCGCGGGTAGTTTCGTTGGTATAGTTGTATTGCAACCGATGCGTGTAAAAACCGGCCTTAGGCATTATGCGCACATCTAAAAACTCATGCGCCCGGTAGTTAACAAGAAAGCCCAACGAAAACCCTGGCGAAAATTGTGGCATTACCGAATGCACGGTATCAAATTGTTGTGTTACAAACCGAGGTGCATATTTCACCTGGTAGGCGGTTGTGTGCAAGCCAATCATAAAACCATAGCTGATTAACCGCTCATCGTAGTTGGGATTGTTTTGCCGTGCCCACTTAAACACCTGCGCGTGCGCAGCCGCAGGTACCAACAGCAGGGCGCCAACCAGAATTACTTGGTAGCTGAGTACAACGAACTTATTCCGAATGTAAGAGGTTTGCATGCTGCTTGTTTAAAGCCTAAGCGATTCAGTATGGCGGTAAATGCGTTCCCATCCGGAAAGGCCTGCACCGATTCGGGCAGGTAGGTGTAGGCTGCCTTATCGCGCGAAATTAACCGTCCTATTTTAGGCAAAATGAATTTAAAATAAAAGTTATATAACTGTTTAAACGGAAATGTACGTGGTTTGGAAAACTCCAATACTACTACCTGGCCTCCGGGTTTTAACACACGTTTCATTTCGGTAAGCCCGCGCTCCAGATTTTCAAAATTGCGCACACCAAAAGCAACGATCACCGCGTCAAATTTATTTTCGTCAAAGGGAAGATTTTCAGAATCGCCCAACTGCAAGTCGATAACGTGGTCGTAACCACGTGCTTTCATTTTCTGTCGCCCCACATTCAACATGCCCTCAGAAATATCTACCCCAATTACTTGTTCGGGCGAAAGTTTTAAAGTTTCGATAGCAAAGTCGCCCGTGCCGGTAGCTACATCTAAGATTACTTTGGGTTTTCCGGCTGCGAGCATTTTTATTGCCTTCTTGCGCCACCGGATGTCAATTCCTAAACTCAAAAAGTGATTCAGGAAATCATACTTTCCACTGATGGAATCGAACATGCGGGCCACTTGTTGTTTTTTGCCGGCATGATCTTCTTTATAAGGAACGACTGTCAATGTAAAAGGCTTTTTAAAGGCGTAAAAGTACGTATTTAACACCAACCTGCCGGAAAGGTTTCTTTGATTTTTACTGCACCGGATACCCTTTACGGGTTTACATTAATCGGAAAGGCAACAGAAAAAAGCCACCCGTTGCGCAAGGCGTATTCTGGTTTGGATGAAGTAAGGTATCCTTGATACGATACGCTGCCGGCCAATGATACAGCGCGGTGCAATCTCCACTCAGGAAGGCTAAGTGCAAGGCTGGCCGAGGTGGCGTGCCGCGCCTGCTCCAACACCCACCGATGCCAGAGGTAAAGGTCGATTTTAAAACCTTTCAATCGGGATGCAATAAGCAGCCGGTTGGCTATTTTGCCCGATTGCGTTACATCATAAAAAAGTGTGGTATTCTCAACTCTTACATTTTTGTGTGCTGCATAGTAAAATGTAGTAGCCGTGTAGTAGTCCGAATCTTTGTCGATAAACCCGGTGGTTTGCGAAAACAAATACCCAACAAAAAGTCGCATCTGCCACCGGGTAGTTAATTCAAATTTCCGAAACAGCCCCGGCTGCAGGTAATTGATATACGAACGTGGTTCTATCCAATCAACCGATTTGAAAAGAAAAAAGCCGTAATTACCCTTCTCATAAAAAATGTTTAGATCAAAATTTAAATGCCGGTGGAGTAACGAGCCGGTAAATGGAAAATGACCAGCCGAATTAAAACGCGGAGTAATAATAAGCGTTCGCTGCGAGGTACTATCTGCTGAGCGAGCGCAGGCAGCATGGCAACTTATGCAAACCAGTAACAAGCTCACTAATCGCATGACCCTGGTACTACCAACCCAAATCATATAACCCGGCTTTTATTTGAATGGGTGTTGGCTTAGGTTCTGCCAGTTGTACCGTAATTACTCCGGCTGCCTGACAGGTAATCTGAATGGTGCATTGCTGTGGTTTTTTGCGTAACCATTCTGCAATATACGTTTGCACTTCGGACCATTGCGTGGTGGTAAGCAACTCCACGCGCGCGTTTGTTACTGCATTCATGTGTGTAAAATTTGTTGTTGCCCTTTGCGCAACCAACCCGAAACTTGCGGTTGGTTTGCGATGGCATTACAAAAAAACACACCGCCACTGCCAACCTTATGGCAGTGCGAAAAAGCAGGTAAAAATTAATTCCAGCTTTGCAGGTGCTCGTCTAACGTAATGTGGTTCTTTTTCTTGAAGGGGCCGGTAAGCAAGAGGCTGCCGATGCGGCTCATAATAAAATCGCGGTAATCGTGGCGTTTCCAGCACCAGGCAATCAGGTGCCACTGCTCGGTATAATAAATAATGCCAATTGGTTCTACTTCGCGCCTGGAGTTCCGCCCTTTAGCATCAGTATAGTGTATTTTTAAAATTATCTGATCGGTAATTGCCTTTTGCACATCGGCTAAAAAGCGATTGAGTGCGGGCCTGGAGTTTAGTACGCGCACCTTGCCGCTAAACTGTTCTGATTTGTCTCTGTCCGGTGGACGCAACACAGCCCTGATTTTTTCAATTGCCTCGGTTGCGGCCCGGGCACTCTGCCTATCGGCAAACCGGTTTGCCAAGGCTGCCACCAAAATAAGTGCGTTGGCCTCGTGGGTGGTAAGCGACACCGGTGGCAGAAAATAACCTTGCACAATAAAATAGCCCTTATTGTTTTCGAACGATACCGGAATGCCGATTTCGCCTAACGCCTTGATATCGCGATAGACGGTGCGGATGCTTATCTCAAACTTTTCGGAAATTTTTTCGGCCCGCACAAATTTGTGCGCTTGCAATACCGTAAGTATTCCCATTAACCGATCAACACGGTTCATCTATTGCTTTGGCTTACTTGGCTAATACCTTAAACTCAACCCTGCGGTTAATTTCGCGCCCACCGGCTTCGTCATCGTTCGACACCAACGGGCGTTCTTCGCCATAGCCCACCGAGCGGATTCTTCGGCCGGTGATGCCATTATCGGTAAGGTATTTTTTTACCGCATCGGCCCGTTGTTGCGAGAGTTTTTTGTTAAACGCATCGCTGCCAACATCATCCGTGTGGCCACCAATCTCCACCTGCATGCTTTCGTTTTGCTTCATCATGGTTACCATCATGTTCAATTCATCAAACGAAGCTTCCTGCAAGCTGGCTTTTCCAAAATCAAAAAATACGTGGCGCAAAGCCGATACCTCACCAATCGCAACCTTGCGCAACAACACCCTGCGGTTTATGGTTTGAGTTTCTTCTGTGGCGCGGCCTAACATCACCTTCAGGTTTTCAAAAATGTAGCCGTCTAATTCTATCGATACAATGTATTCTTTAGGTACGTTCGACATCACACCAAACTCGAATACGCCAGTGCCCAGGGTGGCCGAACCAATTGCCGTGTTATCCACTCCGCGCATGCGTGCTTTGGCCTCCACCGGTTGTTTGGTTTCAGCATCTACCACCTCCACAATAAATTTAATGGGCTGAATTCCTTTTTTCTCAGGAGTTTTAGGCGCTTCGGGTTCGTCTTTTTTATCAGAAATCAGATAGATATCGGCATAGCCAAAGCCATCGTTGCGGGCCGAAGAGTAATAAAACCGGTTGGGTGTAGCGGTGCCCACAATAAAAACATCATCATCGGGTGTGTTGATGGGGTAGCCCAGGTTTTCGGGTTCGCTCCACTCGCGCTTTTCCAAATTTATAAGCGTGGCTTTGAAAATATCATACCCGCCCATGCCCTTTCTGCCTTTGGAGCTGAAGTAAAGTGTTTTACCATCATAATCCAGAAAGGGGCCTTCATCGTCATACTCGGTATTTATACCCGGCCCCAGGTTGCGCACAATAGTCCATAACCCCTTCTTATCTTTTACACACGAATAGATATCCAACCCCCCCAGCCCACCGGGCCGCTCGCTGGCAAAAAATATCATCGTTTCTTCTTTGTTGATGGTGATGGAGGACTCGCGGAAGGAAGAGTTAATCGCACCGGGCAAGGGTACGGGTTTGCTCCACGTGCCATTGGGCTGGCGTGTGCTTGTAAATATATCGCCTTCGCCCACCCCATCGCGATAAATAAACAACGTGTTGCCGTTGGGCGAAAGTGCAATATTAGATTCGTTGAATTTTGAGTTGACTACGTTACCCATATTGGTAGCCGGCTGCCAACTGCCGCCCTCGCGTTTACTTACAAAAATATCTTCGTACGGGCGGTTGTCATCGCTTACGTTTTCGTTCAGGTTGCCATCGCGCCTGCGCGAAGTAAAAATCATTTCGGTTTCATCTGCATTTACTACGGGCGCGTAGTCATCAAATTCAGAATTAATTTGCGGCCCGGCATTGGTTATTGCAAACGGCTTTGGGGTTGCTACCAGCTCTTTGCCATTAGCGCATTCTTCTAACTTACGCACCACTTCTTTCAGTTCTACCTTGTCTTTGCCTTTGTAGCCGGGGTTGTTATTAAGCTTAGCGCGATACCGGTTATAAAATTCAATTGCCTTATCGAATTTTAAACCGAATTGATAACTGAGACCTATCTGGTACTCCAGGTCGAACCGGTAATTAGGACTTTGCCGAAAAACCCGCAGCAGGTAAATAATGCCGGCTTCTTTCTGTAACGTGCGCACATGCATAATACCGGCCTCGGTATTAGCGCGTAGGTTGGTGGTATCGAAGTTAGCGGCAATAACCATCAGTTCGCGCGCATCATCCACAGCCCGGGTTTTGGTCATTATCTCCGTAGCCATTTCAAAGTATTGGCGTGCCTGCTCCTTGTCTTGCTGCTGAGCGTGGGCTGCAAAGCCGCAGCTCAGAGCCAAAAGCAAGAAACCCCTACGTAAATACATGCTCACTTATAAAATTGTTAAAGCCACAATTGCCGGAATAAAATCCGGTGCAAATTACTGAAAACCTTTAACCCTAAAATTTGTAAAATCAGGGAATAAAGTACCCATAAATTACATTTTACTACTTTGCCAAACAATAGAAAGGTTTATGGAAGTACTATCGGCCGAATTTGTGGTAAGTAATACCGAGGTAGAAAAATGTCCGGCTACGCACAAGCCAGAGTTTGCTTTTATCGGGCGCTCGAATGTGGGGAAGTCTTCGTTGATTAATAAGCTGGTAAACCGGAAAGACCTGGCCAAAACTTCGGCCACACCTGGCAAAACGCAAACCATCAATCACTTTATAGTAAACAATGCCTGGTACCTGGTGGATTTACCCGGCTATGGTTTTGCCAAGGTTAGTAAAACCAGCCGCACCAGTTGGACTGGCATGATTGACCGTTACTTTAAGCAACGCGAAAACCTGTATTGTACATTCATCCTGCTGGACTCGCGTCTTAAGCCCCAACCCATTGATATTGATTTTATCAATTACCTGGGCGGAAAGGGTTTGCCACTTGCGTTGGCACTTACCAAAACCGATAAGCTAAAGCAAAACGAACTGGCCGCCAACCGAAAAGCAATTGAAAGCGAACTATTAAAAACCTGGGAGTTTCTGCCGCCCATCTTTGTAACCTCGGCCGAAAAAGGAACAGGCCGCAAGCCAATGCTTGATTTTATTGAAACTGCGTTGAATGCAAAAAGGTAAAATCGCTTACTTTTGCGACCATCAAAAAATTTAAAACATGGAGTTAACCGACATTGCATCGATTAGTGGTAAGGGTGGTTTATTTAAAGTTATAAAGCCCGGCAAGTCGGGTGTGTTGCTGGAAGCATTGGATGCTACCAAGGCACGCACGGTGGCCAGTGCTACTCAAAGGCTTTCGCTTTTAAGCGAAATTTCTATTTACACTACCACCAAAGAAGGTACTGTTGCGTTGAAAGAAGTTTTGAGAAAAATTCACCAGGACTATAAAAACGATTTAGGAGTAGATGCAAACTCAGATGGAACCGAATTAAAAGCATTTTTAAAATCGGTACTACCCACCTTTGATGAAACCCGGGTGTATGTTTCTGATATTAAAAAGCTGGTGAAGTGGTACGGCATTTTGTTGGAACAAGCTCCTGAAGTGTTTGCCGAAAAAAAGAGTGAAGCCTGATTGGTTCGTGGCTCAGCCATTAATTGGAAATAAAACTAATGGCTTTGTGAACCATATTTTTTGAGCCCACATAAAAGGGCGTGCGTTGGTGCAGGTCTTTCGGCTTAATTTCAAGAATTCTTCCGTGGCCATCCGAGGCACTACCACCAGCCTGCTCGGCAATAAAAGCAAGTGCGTTGCACTCGTACATCAATCGAAGTTTACCATTTTTATCTTTCGCGGTAGCAGGATAAATGTAAATGCCGCCTTTCAATAAATTGCGATGAAAATCCGCTACGAGCGACCCAATGTACCGCGCAGTGTACTGCTGCGCTTTGCAGTAATGCAGGTAATCTACAATAGCTTTAGAAAATGAATGTGCCGAACCTTCGTTAACCGAATAAATTTTTCCATCCTCCGGCATTTTCATGTTAGGATGCGAAAGTACATACTCGCCCAACGTGCTCTCGTAGGTAAATCCATTTACACCATGGCCGGTGGTGTACACCAACATGGTTGACGACCCATACAAAATATAGCCGGCTGCTACCTGCTCCGCACCGGGTTGCAAAATATCCACTTCCTGTATGGGGGTGCCGGTGTTACTTTTTCTTCTATAAATTGAAAAGATAGTACCAATCGAAACATTCACATCGATGTTGGAAGAACCATCGAGCGGATCGATGGCTATTACGTAGCGGCCCTCGTTATTCAAATCTACATACGATTCGGTCTCTTCTGAAATTAAGGCGCAAGCTTCACCGCCTTTGGTTAGGGCGCGGGTAAAACGAATGTTGGCCAGCACATCTAATTTTTGTTGTTGCTCGCCCCCGCTATTTTGCGAACCCATTGGCCCCATAATATCGATCAGGCCGGCCTTGTTTACCTCGCGGTTTACCACTTTCGAAGCCAGGGCAATGTCGCGCAGTAACTGCGAAAGCTCGCCACTGGCATATTGAAACTGATCCTGGTTGTTTTTGATGAACCGATCCAAGGCGGTACCGATTGGTAAAGCAATTCGCGATGACTCCATAAAACTGGACATACGTAAGGTTGTTTAGCCCGGTTTGTTAACTTCGGCCCGGTTTGTAAACCGGGTTAAATATAGTTCTGCAAACGTTTGAAATCAAAAAAATTGAACAAATGAAGGTTTTTAAGTTTGGCGGTGCTTCGGTAAAAAATGCAGCCGCTATTCAAAATGTAGCTGCCATTGTAAAACAGGTTGAATCCAACCGGCTTTTAATTGTGGTATCGGCTATGGGTAAAACTACCAATGCGTTGGAACGCCTGGTGCACCTGGCTTACAACAATCAAAATTTTGATGCAGCCTTGCACGAAATTATTTCATACCACCTCGCCATCATCGATGAATTGCACATTACCGATCCGGATTTCCTGGCGCTAATTCACACACAATTTGAAGAACTGAAGCAGGCTGCTACGCAAAAGGGCGAGTACGACTTTATTTACGACCAGGTGGTAGCACAGGGCGAAATTCTTTCCTCGCTCATTTTAAACAAACACTTGCTTCAACTTGGCATACGTTCTACCTGGATTGACGCGCGCAGCTTCATTCAAACCGATGCCACCTGGCGCGAGGGCAAGGTGGATTGGGAAACCTCACGTGCGCGCATGCAAGGGTTAAAAAAAATTTTGCAAAGTCAGCTAATCGTTACCCAAGGGTTTATTGGCAGCACCATCAATGGGCAAACCACTACGCTGGGGCGCGAAGGATCTGATTACAGTGCCGCTCTTTTTGCAGCTTGCCTTTCGGCTGAATCGGTAACCATTTGGAAAGATGTGCCCGGGGTAATGAGTGCCGACCCCAAACGGCTGCCGCATGCAGTGGTGTTTGATGAGTTGCCTTACCAGGAAGCTGCTGAAATGACCTATTACGGAGCCTCGGTTATTCATCCTAAAACAATTAAACCACTTGCCAACAGCGGCATTCCATTGCTTGTAAAAAATTTCGATAACCCCACGCTGCCGGGCACACGCATTCACGCCAGCAAAGTAGAGAAGTTGCCTCCCTTAATTGTGTTCAAAGAAAACCAATGCCTGATTTCGTGCAAGGTTACCGACTACTCGTTTGTAAACGAAGAGCAGCTAGGACAGATTTTTACCGTCCTGTCTAATAACAACGTGCGCATGAATGTAATGCAGAATTCCGCCATCTCTTTTTCGTTTTGTACCGATTTTCGGGAACCCAAAATATTTCAGGTAATTGAAGCCCTGAGCAAAAGTTTTGAAGTGTACTATAACACCGGCCTTACTTTGATAACTGTTAAAAATTATGATACTGCAACCTTTGCAGAGTATCGCAACCGGACCGGAGTATTATTGGAACAATCTTCGCGCGCTACACTGCAAGTACTGGTTCGGCACTAGTCATCTCAAAAATACTTTCTGAGTTGACTTCTACTTACTTGATCGATTGGATAAAGGCATCAAGTGTGCGATCGAGCATTTCGAATACGAATTGAAAATCGTGCAGTGTGCCGTAGTACGGATCGGGCACTTCGCCTTTTCCTTGAGGGTCAAAATCGCGGATGAGTTTTATTTTATGAGTGTACGGTGCTGCATCTTTCAACCTAAGAATGCCCTGCAGGTTTTGTTCATCCATCGCCAACACATAATCAAAATCTTCTAAATCCTGGGCCACAAGTTGGCGCGCCCGGTGCGCGATTTCTACTCCGTTTTTGTTGGCCGTTTTAATAGTGCGCGGGTCGGGCTGGTTGCCAATATGATACGCTCCGGTTCCGCACGAGTCAGCCAAAATTTCGGTGTGAAGATTTAATTTCTTGATTTTGTGATTAAAAATCGCCTCGGCCAAAGGCGAACGACAAATGTTGCCGAGACACACAAAGAGTACTTTCATGCTTTGCTTTTTTTCAAATTTTAAAGGCTTATTTCAAATTCACCTCAATTTGCAAAATTAAGCCCATGCAAGGGTTACAAGGCAAACCCCGGCCAGTATATAAAATCGCATAGCACATTTTTTTTATCCGCCTTTTGGTTAGATAAGACCGCCTCAAACGTGAGGCGGTCTTTCTTTTTTATCGCAATCATAAAGTTTAGTTTTGCGATGCCATCGATTGAAACCACGCTATTTTAACTAAACTATGGAACTGATTAAAGTAACCGAACAGCACGAACCGCACGTAGCCTTAATTCAACTTAACCGCCCCAAAGAACTCAATGCCCTTAACCCGCAACTTATGCAGGAAGTACGCGATGCGTTGGTGGCCTTGGATAAAAACGAGGCGGTGCGTGTAATAATTATTACCGGCAACGAGCTGGCATTTGCAGCCGGTGCCGATATAAAACAAATGGCCGACAAATCGGCTATTGATATGCTGTTGTTAGATCAGTTTACTACGTGGGATCAGATTCGCAAAACCAAAAAACCCATTATTGCTGCCGTAAGTGGCTTTGCATTAGGAGGCGGTTGCGAATTTGTAATGACCTGCGATATGGTAATTGCTTCTGAAACTGCAAAGTTTGGCCAACCCGAAATAAAGATTGGAACTATACCCGGGGCCGGAGGTACGCAGCGGCTAACAAAAGCCGTGGGCAAAGCCAAAGCAATGGAATTAATCTTAACCGGCCGCTTCTTGTCTGCCGAAGAGGCCCACTTTTACGGGCTCGTAAACAAAGTAGTACCCAAAGAAATGTACTTACAGGAAGCGTTTACGTTGGCAAAAGAAATTGCTCAACTCTCGCCTGTGGCCGTGCAGCTTGCAAAAGAATCCATTAACCGCTCGTTCGAAACTCACCTGGACGAGGGCTTAACCCTGGAGCGAAAAAACTTTTACCTCACCTTCGCTTCAGCCGATCAGAAAGAAGGCATGAAAGCCTTTATCGAAAAAAGAAAACCCGATTTTAAAGGACAGTAATAAAAAAACCGGCCAGAAAATCGGGCCGGTTTTTTTTCTAACGGATGAATGATCTATCGAACATTAATTCCAAACCCAACGGTAATGGTATTATAGTTTGATTTTTGAATGGTGTAATCGCCATGCAATGTTATAACCGCCAATTTCAGGCGCATGCCTAATGTAGTACGCAAACCGTTCGCATCTACCTTCAGGTTAATGGGGTCAGTTACATCTGTTTGGCCATCTTCGTCAAGATCGTACGCACCCAACATGGCAATTTTTGTATTAGCCAGATTATAGCCGATACCACCATAAAAGGTAAGCACTGAAATTTTTTTAGAGATTAAACCTTGTATTGTTGTGGCCGAAGACTCGAACACAGCCCGTTGGTTGCTTCCCGATTGCACATTTAAATCTACGTTCAATTTCATTTTTGTATAACCAACAAAACCCGAAAGATCAAACGGAAGATTTTTAATTCCGGGAATGTATTGTTTTACATCGTGCATCACTCCAATTCCAAACAAATTAAATTCTGAGTCATCGCCCAATTGTAAAGTAGGTACAAAACGTAGTTTAAGATCGAACCCTTTGGGCAAGCCAATGCCCAGGTTGGCAATGGGTACGGGCATAGCCTGAATTCCAATTTCCTTTTTCAAATCAATTCCTCCGGGGCCCTCAAAACTTTCATCGGTACTGGGAATATAAAAAGTGGGCTTTGTATCAGGACCAAAAATGGTAGGAAGGTTTGAGTTGCCACTGTTGTCTGGCGGCACACCGCCCACACTTAGTACTTCCAGATTGGAAAACTGGTTGTTGTTTACTTTGAAAAATAAGTCGGAGTTGGGTATGGAAACAGCCGAAACTGAAATGGTTAAATCAACCCCCAATGTTTTATGTGGCTTGGCTGTATTGTACCACCCTTGGTTAAGTCCATAACCAAAAGCTTTTAATGCAGGTGCAGTGTACCCTTCTATTAATTTATTTGCGTCCGATAGACTTCCTTTCAGCAAATCGTTTAGGTCGTCCTGGGCGTTGGCGCCCACCGCTGCCACGCAAAAGAAACATACAAGTAATTTTCTCATAGAATTATAGTTTTCGGTTATGCAAGATTCAAATAATCGCTTTAAACGCCAAACATGGCTCTTAAACATATCGGGTTAAAAAGTAATTTAGCGGCTCCATTTATGGCATTACTTTATTCATTCTCAATTTTATTAATGCGCATTGGCTTTGGCATAGCCGCGTGGTTTCATCCCAAAGCCCGGTTGTTTGTAAGCGGCCGCAGGCAGCTTTTTAAAAATCTGCAAGCAGCCTTTAAAAACAATACGGCCAAAGTTATCTGGGTGCATTGCGCCTCGCTGGGCGAGTTTGAACAGGGCCGGCCCGTGATGGAACGATTGCGCACTGAATTTCCGGGAATAAAAATTCTACTTACATTTTTTTCGCCCTCCGGCTACGAGGTTCGCAAGAATTATACAGGTGCTGATTTTGTGTTTTATCTGCCGTGGGATACGGCCAGCCAGGCAAGGCGCTTTGTAGAAATTACAAACCCGGCTTTGGCTATTTTTATCAAATATGAATTTTGGTACCACTTTGCGGCTGCGTTGCGAAAAAAAAATGTCCCCATTATTTCAGTATCCAGTATTTTCAGGGCCAACCAGATTTTTTTTCAAAGCTATGGTGCTTTCTTTCAAAGGATTCTAAAAAATTTCGATCACTTCTTTGTTCAAAACCAAACTTCATTAACACTGCTTAAATCCATTAACATACCCAACGCAACCGTGGCCGGAGACACGCGGTTTGACAGGGTGCACGCCATTACCCAACAACCGGTGGCGCTGGAGGCGATAGAAAATTTTAAAGGCTCCGATCGCACCTTTGTTGTAGGCAGCATGTGGCCGGAAGACCTGGACGTGTTGGCGCCTTTTATGAACGACCACAAAAAATCATTGCGGTTTATTATAGCTCCACACGAAATCAGCGAAACGTTTCTTCAGCAGATTGAAACCAGCGTACAGTCGCGGTGTGTGCGTTACTCGCAAATAGCAAACCCCGCCTTGCCTTTGGCCGACTATTCGGTGTTGATTATTGATAACGTAGGCATGTTATCGAAGCTGTATCGCTATGGCGAGTTTGCGTACGTGGGCGGTGCCTACGGAAAAGGCTTACACAACATTCTGGAAGCCGCCTGTTACGGAGTGCCCATATTTTTTGGCAATCTCAATTATGAAAAATTTAAAGAAGCTACCGATTTAATAATGCGAGGCGGTGCATTTGCACTTTCGGGCTATGCCGAATTAGAAGCTACCTACGAACTGATGGTGAACCGACCCGAAAATTTTATGTTGGCATGTGAAGTAACCAAAGCCTATGTAGAAGAAAATCTGGGGGCCACCGAAAAAATTATTTCTCACTGCCGAAAATTAGTAAGCACATGATTGGCCGGGTGCTAAAATCTACGGGCTCGTGGTATGCAGTTGCCGATGCAGACGGCCGCACGGTGGCATGCCGTACCCGTGGTAAAATGCGGCTGGAAGGCTACAAAGAAAGTAACCCCATTGCCGTTGGCGATCGGGTAGCCTTTGAGGCAATAGGAAATGAGGGGGTGATAACAGATGTTTTACCCCGCACTAACCATATGTTGCGTCAATCTGTTAAGCGAGCCGGCCATGCCAGTGTACTGGCCGCCAACATCGATCAGGTGCTTATCGTAGCCACGCTCAAACAGCCGCGCACGTCATTGGGTTTTATAGATCGGGTAATGGTTTCGGCCGAAGCGTTTCGAATCCCGCAACTGCTCATCATAAATAAAAAAGACTTGCTTACCGGAGCGCAGTTGGCAGAAGTGGATGCCTTGCGCACTCTCTACGAAAACATTGGCTGCCAGGTGTTGTTGATTTCTGCGTTACACGATGAAGACATCGCCCGCGTGCAGGCACACTTAGCCAATAAAGTTACCCTGGTAGCGGGCCACTCGGGTGTGGGTAAATCCACCCTGCTTAACAGGTTGTTGCCGCAACTTCAACTCACCACAGCCGCCATTTCCGAGTATTCCGAAAAAGGAACTCACACCACCACGTTTGCAGAAATGTTTCAATCGGATGCCACCACATTTATCATTGACACCCCGGGAATAAAAGAATGGGGGTTGATGGACATGAACCAGCAGGAAATTTCGGATTACTTTCCAGAGATGCGGGAACTAAGGTTGGCGTGTAAATTCGGTGCGCGTTGTTTGCATTTAAGCGAACCAAAATGTGCAGTAGTACAAGCTGTGGAATCCGGCACTATTGCCGTAAGCCGCTACCAAAGTTATGTAAGCATGGTTACGGGAGAAGATAACCGAAAGTAAATTACTTCCGGTTTAAAAAAGCCAACCACAGATAGTTGAAGGCAACCCCCGGATTAAGCAAGCGGAGGTTCAAAAAAAATTCATACCTGATTCTGCGTTGCAGCGCCTTTCGTTCTTCTGGGGTGCGATTTAATTTCCTGATTTTTTCGCATACCTTAAATGTGGAGCACGAATGCAACGACCGCAGTTGAAACTGGGCTGCAGATAAAGAGTTGACTACTTTTCTTTTCTTTACCAACACGTGGGGCGAGTACACATATTCGCACATGCGGGCCGACCGAATCCAGAAATCGAAATCTTCATACGCCAGCGTTTCATCATAGCCACCCAACTCTTTAAATACCGCTTGCGCAAACATCATGGTGGGCGAGCAAATAAAAAATCGTTCAATCAGATTTTTGTAAATATCACCCGATGGAATAGTAGCATGCGGAAACCGATCGGAATGCAAACTGATTTTAAAACCTGACTCATCGCAATGTGCGGCATCAGAAAAAGTTACACCGGCCCGCGGATGCGACTCCAGAACCTGTACCCCGACTTTTACCCGCTCGGGCAGCAACACATCATCGGCCGCTAAATCAATCAAATACTTTCCTTTTGCCAAGGCTGCCGCTTTGTTAAAAGTTTTACAATAACCCAGGTTAGTCCCATTCAGCAGCAGCACCGTTTCCGGATGCGCTGCAATCCATTGTTTAATAATCTTCGGACTGCCATCGGTGCTGCCGTCATCAATTACAATTAACTCTATTGGTTTATACGTTTGCGCTATAACAGAATCCAGCGCCTCAGTTACAAACCGAGCCTGGTTGTAGCACACGCAAATAACCGATACCAGCGGGCCTTCCATCAATAGTTTTTTACAAAAGTGAATTTAGAAACAGTTTCTGCACCCACGCTCTGCTTAAAGTGCAAGAGCGACTTATTAATTTCAGCATTTACCATCGAAGTACCCAGATCCAGCAATTTTACTTTTTCTTTTGCTGCAACCTCGTAAATACAACTTAGTAAGTACACCACCGGGCTTACTTTGTTATACTTCGAATCGTGCGCATAATAAAAGGTGTACCAGATTTTAGGATTTACCTTAATTACAATGGCGGCTGCGGCCATTTCGCTTGCTGCGGTAAGGCTGAAGAACAAAAAGTTATCGGGGAATGCCGCACAGGTTTGCTTTACCTGTTTCCACGAAAGTGAAAGGGTTTGCTGGCGCTCGCTTCTACATGTATGAATAAACTCGTACACTTTTTTGAATTGGGGCGCTGCGTAGCGGTTGAATGAAAATAGTTTTGCTGCCTTTACTGCTTTTTGTCGTTCCGATATTTTCATCCGCGAAAGCAACGTTTCGCGGTTTACCTGAATGATGCTGGAAACCTCGCTTGTAAAAAGGAAGTTAAGTTTGTGTACTAATACGTTGAATACGGGTTCGGCCTGCTGCGGCTCGTACAACGAAGGCCAGTTTCTGATTACCACCTGCCTGACTTTTTTTTTCCTGAGTTGCGCTTCTACAAAGGAAAAAAAATGAAGTAGCGCAACAACCCCCACCCGCGCGTAAATCTCGCACGAACCAAAGGGGGCCCGCACCGGACTAAGGGCTTTCGGTGCAGCCACGTTAATACACATCCGGGCGCTTACCTTCTTTTGCGGATTAAGCAATTCAAAAACTACCCAACCCGAGTTTGCTTGTAAAGCCAGGTGCTGCGGAGTATTGTACACGTAACGCGCATCCGCAAAGGAGTTTCTCCGTAAGGGTTGTTGCCTGAACGAATACACCTGCATCAGGTTTTCGTTTTTACTTTCGCCCAATCCTTAAACTGCCAATGCACCAGCCCGGTAGTTAAGTGATTACCCTTCACATCATAAATTTTTATTTCGCAGGGTACAACCACCGCTTCCTGACTTTGCAAAGGGTGCATGATTTTTTCTTCAACCCACTCTTTAGAAATAACGAACTCGGCCATGGCAGCCATCTTACCCTGGTAGTGGTAGTTCATTTCGAGCCGCTGCAAAATGATGCGGTACTGCTTCATTCCCAAAATGCTGAGCAGCAAAAAACCCGTAGTAAACTCAGACAGGGTGGCGAGCCCGCACGCATGCAAGCCGCGGATATGATTAAAATTTCTCCGTTTATACGGCATGCTTGTCTTAATGCGGTGTTCCTTCAATTCTATAATCCGGAACCCATGCGGTTTGTTAAACGGAATCATCCGGCTTAGGGCACTGTTCAATAGCCAAAGGTAAAACCCCGAGTGGCGGGCCTTGGCCAGTATTTTATCGGCTTGCAACATAGTCTTCTTATTTTATCTCACGAATTACGATCTTTTCAACCACTTTGCACCCTCTGCCACAATCAAAAACTTGTGGCGTGCCGTACACAATTGCTTATCTTACCGCCATAAACTGTTTTCATGGTTGAGTTAAAACGCCCCTCCCTGCTGCAAGCCCTTATACCGATTGCCGTGTTGATTACCCTGCTCACTGTGAATGTAATGGTGTTGGGCAGCAATGCCATTTCGGGTGCAAACCAGATTGCGCTGTTGCTGGCTGCCGGTGTGGCCGGAGTAATAGCCTTTCGATGTGGCTACGAGTGGCCCGCCATTGAACACAGTATTGTAAAGAGCATCAGCTCGGCTATGGGCGCCATGCTTATCTTGTTGGCCATTGGCTCGCTGGCCGGCACCTGGATGCTGAGCGGCATTGTGCCGCTGATGATCTACTACGGATTAAAAATTCTTAATCCCACCATTTTTCTTTTGGCCGCCTGTATTGTAAGTGGTGTAGTGTCTTTAGCAACCGGAAGTTCGTGGAGCACTGTGGCCACCGTGGGTATTGCTTTGCTGGGTATTGGTAAAGCCATGGATATACACGATGGTGTAATTGCCGGAGCCATTATATCGGGCGCCTACTTTGGCGATAAGATGTCGCCCCTATCGGATACAACCAACCTGGCACCTGCCATGGCCGGCACCGATTTGTTTACCCACATCCGCTACATGATGTACACCACCTTTCCCACCCTCGGTATTACACTGGTTATCTTTTTGGTTTGGGGATTTACATTGGATACCGGTTCGGCTAGTGCCGATAGTTCTGCCGTGTTACACGCTATTGAGTCGCGTTTCAATCTAAACCCGTTTCTGTTTGTGGTGCCCGTGCTGGTTATTTTTATGATTGTTAAAAAAGTGCCGGCCTTGCCTGCACTTTTAATTGGAGCCCTGCTGGGTGGCCTGGCCGCTATCATTTTTCAGCCGGCTCTCATAGAAGAACTGGTGCTTACCATGGTAGATGAACCCGCGCAAGTAACCGGTCAGTTTTTCAAAGCTTCGTTTATTACAGTAATGAATGCCATGACTACAACCATTCATATTGAAACGAGCAACCCGATGGTTACCGAACTACTTACTTCCAAAGGAATGAGTGGCATGCTGAATACGATCTGGCTTATTTTATGTGCGATGATTTTCGGGGGAGTGATGGAATCGGCCGGGTTATTAAAAATTATTGCCGAAAAAATTATTCAGTTCGCCCACTCTACGGGCTCGCTTGTGGCCAGCACCACGGCCACGTGCATCTTCTTTAACTTCACCGCATCGGATCAATACATGGCCATTGCCGTGCCCGGCAGAATGTATGCCGATACTTTTCGCGAGCGTGGCTTAAAACCCGAAGTGTTGAGCCGAACCCTGGAAGACTCCGGCACCGTAACTTCAGTACTCATTCCGTGGAACACCTGCGGAGCCACGCAAGCAAATGTGTTGGGCGTAGCCACCATAGCCTATGCTCCGTATTGCTTCTTCTGCATCATCAGTCCGTTCATGACTATCCTGCAGGCCTATCTTAATTATAAAATCCGCAGACTGCATGCCCCAAAAGCATAATTTCCAACTCACAATTTCGAACGAAGAAATAAACGACCTGCCGCAAGGAGCCTTCGAAGGAAAAGTGGTGGTGGTTTCGGAACCTCGTTTGGTGCCGCAGGTGTTTGAGCAGGTAGCAGAACATAACCTGGTGGGCTTTGATACCGAAACCAAACCGGTATTTGTACGCGGGCAGCAAAATAACGTATCGCTCATGCAAATTGCCTTGCCCGATACCGTGTTTTTAATTCGGTTAAAGTTTACCGGCATGCAACCGGCCATCATTAATTTTTTAGAAAACAACAGCATTCAAAAAGCAGGGGTTGCTTTGCGCGATGACATTAAAGCATTGCAGCGTTTAAAATTTTATGAACCAGCCGGCTTTATTGAATTAGCTGACCTGAGCAAGCAAGCGGGCCTGCAAGTAGAAAGCGTAAAAAAACTTACGGCTTTGCTGCTGGGCTTTCGCATTTCTAAAAGTGCTCAAACCAGCAATTGGGAAGCCGAAGTGCTTAATGAAAAGCAAATCAGCTATGCCGCCACCGATGCCTGGGTATGCCTGCAGATTTATAAAAAACTAGCCGCAGGCTAGTAAGAGGAATCGAAACATCCACACAGTGTGTTCAAGTTTGAACAATTTTTGGCCTAAGGCTCTAATAAATGGGGATTTTTTATAAAACCTGCAACGCATAACCCTCCGTTTGCGTCTTACCCAAAACAAATTTTTCATTAACCGCAAGCCTACGCAACCCTTTAATAAGCGGGTGGTCTTTAACCCCATAAATTCAAAACTCATGAAACGCACAACCTTATTTTTCCTTCTGGTAGCTTTTACCGTATCGGCCTGGGCTCAAACCAAAGAAACCCGAAACGTTGACACCTTCACAAAACTAAACTTTCGCATACCCGGTAAACTCTACCTGCGCCAGGGTAACGAACAAAAAGTTGTATTGGAAGGAAGTAAGGAAGTATTGCAAAAAGTTGAAACGGAGGTTTCGGGCGGGCGACTGAGCATTGGCCGCGAAAATACAAACTGGCGCATGTGGGATTGGCGGAACGAAGACCGGATAATTGCCTACGTAACGGTGAAAAACCTGGAGGGCTTAAGCGTAAGTGGCTCGGGCAATGTAATTGGCGAAGGCGTATTGAAATCCGATAACTTAGCCCTTGCAGTAAGCGGCTCGGGTTCGCTGGAAATTGAGGTTGATGCCAGCGGCTACATGGAAGCGAACGTAAGCGGCTCGGGCGACATACGTGTGAAAGGAAGCTGCCGATCGTTGGAAAGTAAGGTAAGCGGCTCGGGAAAAGTACTGTTAGCAGGCACCATTTCAGAACGTGCCGATGTAAATGTTTCGGGCTCGGGCCGGATTGAAGCCAAGGGCTCTGCCCGCGAAATCCGGGCTACCATTAGCGGCTCGGGCGAAGTTTTAGCTGCCAACCTGGAGGTTGAAAAATGCGAGGTGCGCATTTCCGGTTCGGGGGATGTAGAGATTAATGTAAAGCAAGCCTTGGATGCGACCATCTCTGGCAGCGGCAGTGTAACGTACAGAGGCAACCCCAGCCAGGTAAACAGCCATTCATCGGGTAGCGGCAAAGTGCGCAAGATGTAAAGAAGAAATTGATAGCTTACTTCGTACAATGCCTCCTTTGCGGAGGCATTGTTTTTATAACTTACCCGTGTTTGTATTCATTCCCACGTCATGCTTTAGCACACCTTCCACAATTAAATATTGCGCAAGTATATACGTAAGCATAATCGCCAAACCTGATAGCGGCAACGCATGCATAAATTTATTAACGGCCAGTAATGAATCTGAAATCATAAAACTGATGGCTCCACACAGTACTAATATAAAACTCGATTTACTTGTATGTCCATACCGGAATAAAGCTTGCAGTGCCATTACAGTTATCACCAGCGCATACACCATAACAGGAATTTGCAAACTACCCAGGTGCGGATACAAAACTGTAACTAACCCAGTACCTGCTAACGCAATGGGGAATGCATACCGTACACGTTGTGGGCCATTTAACCCTGACCCTGCCATTTTGAATTTACGGTAACACAAAATATACAGCATATGGCCTGTTAAAAAAGCTACGAGGCCGGCCATGAAATAAAGTTCACCTGCAAACATCAACAGCACATCGCCCAGCCAACAGAAAAAAAGTGCCATTAAAAAAAGTGAACTTCTTTGTTGCCTTGCACTTAGATAGTAAACCGCCAATGCCGGAATTATCAATGGTTTAGCTATAAAATTGACTGTAGCTAAATTAAATGTTACCGCTACCAAATCGGTAATTGCTGTAACCACGAATAAAATCAAGAATAATCTTTTCATCATGCTCGCAATCTGCGCCTTGAAAGTAAGTAGAAGAAGGCCATGGCAGCAAGTCCCGAACTAACAGAAAACACGGGAAAAAATAAGTTGGCATCGTTAGCGTACAACCATCCCGAGATTACTGCACCCAGGCCAATACCCAGTTCCATAAAGATGTACAAAGAAGCAATGCCGCGACCTTTAAACAGGTTATCGCTCAGGTCGGTAGCCCAGGCCAACAGCGTGGGCGAAGTAGAGCCTTGTGCAAAACCGTATAACACAACTCCCAACATTAATTGAAGTTTGGTGGTGGCCAAGCCAATCACCAACATCGAAAGAACAATAACGGAAGTGCTTGCTATCAGCACCGGCTCGCGACCAAAACGATCGGAAGCTTTACCCGCAACTAAGCGAACCACCAGCGATGCTACTGTAAGGTAAGTAAACAACAACCCTTTGTTGCGCACACCCACATGCTGCCCGAAATCGGGTATCAAAGTAAGCACGGCCCCATAGGCAAATGCAGACAGAACCATAACGATGCATGGCGCCAACACGCGCGGCTCAAAAAAATCGGTTCGTTTTACTTGAAGATGAGCTATCGAAAAACGTTGTCTGGTTGCAAGTGTCTCGCGCATACGGATAAGAATGAGAATGGAGATGAGTGCCAGCGCAGATGACGCATAGAACATGACCGTTAATCCAAACTGGTTGCTGAGCATACCACCCAATGCCGGCCCACCCGACATGCCAATGCCTCCGGCCGTGCCTAACAAACCCATTGCTTCGCCTCGTTTTTCAATAGGCACAATATCCGCCAGGTACGTGGTGTTGCCCGTAGGCGTAAACCCGGTTGAGAATCCATGAAAAAATCGCAGCACAAAGAAGGGCATCAAAGAAGTTACCACCGGGTAAAGTGAACTACAAATCAAACAGACCACCGCTCCAAAAATCATTACCGGTACCCGCCCAATACTATCGGCTAACTTTCCGCTAAACGGCCTCGAAAGCATAGCGGTAATAGTAAAGAGCGAAATGATCAAGCCTTTGTAATCGGCACCACCCAGGTTGGTAAGATACTCGGGTAATTCCGGGATGATCATGTTGAAGCTTGCAAAGAAGAGCAGAGAGCTAAGGCAGAGTAGCCAGAAAGGTTTGTTGTAGGTTTTGGTCAAAGTTTGGGGGTGAGTGATCGGTAAGTGGTATTCGGTAAGTAGTAATCAGGAAGTAGTAATCAGGAAGTAGTAATCAGTTTGCTGATAAAATGTTTTTCGTATCGTCTCTTCGCCCAAGCCTCAGCAACTTGTGCACCAACTGATCGCGATGATCTTCTTACCTGATCGGTAAGCGAATACATTTCCTCTTTCGGAAAACTTTTTGTCAGCACAAAAATCTCTCGCAATAGTTGTCTTGCAGTTTTATAAACCGCCAGTTCTTTGTAACTCTCCACATAGTCCATACCTAATAATTTAGCGTTACTAACTACCAATTACTGCTTACTGATTACCGTTTACTTAATCACCGATTACCAATTTTACTGCTTAGCCGAAGAAGCCTCCTGATCTTCCAACAAATACGCCTTTATAAAATCATCGAGGTCTCCATCCAACACGTTTTGCGCATCGTGGCGTTCTACAGCCGTGCGGGCATCTTTAACCAATTTGTAAGGGTGCAACACGTAATTGCGAATCTGCGATCCGAAATCGATCTTCATTTTTCCGGCTTCAATCTTATCGCGCGCGGCATTGCGCTTCTCCATCTCCAATTGATAGAGTTTGGATTTTAGCATTTGCATGGCCCGCTCGCGGTTAGCATGTTGCGAGCGCTCAACCTGGCACACAATTACAATACCGGTTGGCTTATGTGTAAGTTGTACTTTGGTTTCTACTTTGTTTACATTCTGGCCACCTGCGCCACCCGAGCGCGATGTTTGAATTTCTACGTCAGCCGGGTTAACTTCTATCTGAATAGAATTATCCACTTTCGGATACACAAACACCGAAGCGAATGAGGTGTGCCTGCGTTGGTTGCTATCAAATGGAGAAATGCGCACCAGCCGGTGTACACCTATTTCTGATTTTAATTTTCCGTATGCAAAAGGCCCCTCTATTTCGAGTGTGGCCGATTTTATTCCGGCCACTTCACCGGCCTGGTAATCAATCTGTGAAACTTTGTAGCCACTCTTCTCGCCCCACATAATATACATGCGGTTCAGCATATCGGCCCAATCGTTACTTTCCGTGCCGCCTGCACCGGGGTTAATTTCCACTACAGCACTCAGCTGGTCTTCTTCTCTGCTCAGCATCTTTTTGAACTCCAGCTCTTCAATAGCTTTTGCCGATTTCTGATACTCGGCATCCAGTTCTTCTTCGCTGGCATCTCCGGCTTCATGAAACTCCTTCAGCACATCAAGATCTTCGAGCAGCTTGCTTACTTCGGCAAACGCATCGGTCCAAACTTTTTTGGTGCGAATGTTTTTGAGAATAACTTCAGCCTCTTTGGGCTTGTTCCAGAAATCGGCCTGGTGGGTAATACGCTCTTCGTCTTCTATTTCTACGATTTTACGATCGTAGTCAAAGATACCGCCTGAGGGCGGCAACACGGACTTTCAAATCCTTTAATTGTTCGGTAGTCATTTTAAAAAAATAGTTGTGGCGCGAAGATAATAGCTGGGTGCGAGAAAATAACAATTACCTACTCATACCGGTAATACCGCGAGTCGGGGTAGATCGTGCGAATAGAAAGCCCGCGGGTTTTAAGATACGGGCTTCTTAGAAACCGTAACGCGGCCCCTGCCGTAACCATGCTGGCCGAAGTAATACTAACTTCCGCATCAATGCCTTGCTGGCCTTCAACAAAAAATAAAGTATTCACCTGGTCAATCGCAAAATACCCAACACCGCCAATCATTAAAATGGTACCGAACTTATAGCGCAAATCGGGTTTGCGTTTATTCTTCACATAAAACTTATCGATAGCCGCAAACGGAATGGTATCGCCCCGTAATAAAATAGACACATCGGTAAACCGAATGGCCATGCCCGCCTTTACTTTATTATTGCGCAGTTTGCATTTAACCTGATCGCCCACCTGAAACCGGGCCACCACATCGCCACGCTTTAACAATACCAGTTGAGGCTGGGCGTGCACCAGATGCACCACGCACACTAAAAGTAGTATCAGCATCAACTGCTTCATGGTTGCAAGAACGTAAAACCACCCTTTAAATAAAATCAAGGGTTAGATTTTATAGATCCAATTAAATGGTGGTTGCACTTTACCGCGCTTTATGCGCTCCAATTCGGTTAACACCCGGTTTGAAAAGGTGCGGCCTTCAATGGCGGGCAACATAAATTTTTCTTCCTTATAGCCAATCATTTCGATGTGTGCAATGGTGGCTGCAGTACCGGCACCAAATGCTTCCTGCACCCGGCCTTGTTGTAATGCCGCTACTAATTCAACGATAGAAATTTTCCGCTCCTCTACATTCATACCCCAATGGCGAGCCAGGTCAATCACACTCTGGCGCGTAATACCCGCCAGGATAGAATCGCTGAGTGCGGGGGTGAGTAATGTATTGTTAATTACGAACATCAGGTTCATCGTTCCGCTCTCTTCTACATATTCATGCGTTTTACCATCCGTCCAGATTAATTGATGATAGCCCTGATCTTGCGCAAGCTTGGCCGGATAGATTGCGCCACCGTAGTTGCCGCCTGCTTTCGCGAATCCGGTACCACCCTCCACTGCCCGCGTATAATGTGTCTCTATCTTAACTTTAACCGGAGTGGCATAATACGGCCCGGCCGGGTTAAGTAAAATCATAAATGTAAAATCCAACGAAGGGCGAATGCCGATAAACTCATCGGCTGAAAACATAAACGGCCGGATATAAAGTGAACTACCTTCTTGTGTGGGAATCCAATTGCGATCTAAATCAATTAACGTAGAAAGCGCTTCCATAAAAAGTTCTTCCGGCAACGCGGGCATGCACATTCGTTCTGCCGAAATGTTCATGCGCTTCCAGTTATCCGATGCGCGAAAAACCAACGCACTGCCATCATCAGCCCGATAGGCTTTCATACCCTCGAATATAGACTGGCCATAATGCAACGCTGGTGTAGCCGGACTAATTTGTATTGGCCCGTACGGCACAATACGCAGATTCTTCCACTGGCCATCGCGATAGTCGGCCATAAACATGTGATCGGTAAATACCTGCCCGAACGGGAGATTTTTGAAATCTGTTTTGCTTAACCTCGACTTTGCCGTGCGTGTAATTGAAATGCTCTCTGTATCAACCATTGCCTTCTTATTAGTGAAAAATTCTGGGGCAAGATACAACTTTCACCTTGTTAGCACTAACACATGTTAGGTCTAAATCCAGAGGTTTACATGCGCGGTTTCCACGGAGTTTCAGGCGCCCGAAGCTCATGGGCCATCATTCTACACAGCACAAATAAATAATCGGACAGGCGGTTGAGGTATTTGATTACGAGTTCGTTGGTTGGTTCGGCCTGATTGAGCGCAATAATTAACCGCTCGGCCCTGCGGCAAACCGTGCGGGCTACATGCCCAAACGACACGGTCGGATGGCCGCCCGGTAAAACAAAAAATTTCATGGGTGGAAGAAGCGAATCCATTGCATCAATTTCTTTTTCGAGCAAGTTGATATCGGCTTCGGCAAGTGCCGGGATTTTAACTTTTGTGTTTCCAGGTTCGGTAGCCAGAATAGAACCAACCGTAAACAACCGGTCCTGAATTTCAATCAGCGTTGTACTTCGGTTTTGATTAACCGGCTGATCGCGTAATACGCCAATCCATGAATTTAATTCATCAACGGTTCCGTAGGCATCAATTCGCAAATCAGATTTTAAAACCCGTTTGCCTCCAAATAAAGAAGTAGAACCCTGATCTCCGGTTTTGGTGTAAATCTTCATATTGGAAAATTGAAGATTTAAAATGCAAAATTCAACGAACTACGAAGTAAACTTAGGCAGTAACTGCCTGGCTACGGGTAACATTTTCGTTTTTACGATCCCACTCTATTAAACCGTCTTTTAAGCGAATGATACGGTGTGCATAGTGAGCAATATCATCTTCGTGTGTTACCATTATTATGGTATTGCCTTTATCATGCAACTCCTGAAACAAGTTCATGATATCGTAAGAAGTCTTTGAGTCGAGGTTACCGGTTGGTTCATCGGCAAGAATAATAGAAGGATTGTTTACCAATGCCCGGGCAATGGCTACCCGCTGGCGTTGCCCACCAGAAAGTTCGTTGGGTTTGTGGTGATGGCGATCGCCCAAGCTTACATTTTCCAATGCAGCCATCGCCATGTCTTCGCGCTCGCTTTTACTGTACCCTGCGTAGATAAGTGGTAGGGCCACATTCTCTAATGCAGACGCCCGGGGCAAAAGGTTAAACGTTTGAAACACAAACCCGATTTCTTTGTTCCGAACTACTGCCAGTTCATTCTCGGTCATATCACTTACCAACTGATTGTTGAGCCAGTACTCGCCCGCGGTGGGCGTATCCAAACAACCTACTATGTTCATTAAGGTAGATTTTCCTGAGCCGGATGGCCCCATAAACGCTACATACTCACCTTTTTCAATCGAAATGGAAATATCTTGTAACGCATTTACAATGTTGGTTCCCATTTTATACATGCGGGAGATGTGCGAGGTTTTTATAATGTTGGGCATAAGCAAATAGATGGGGCTAGCCTTGATTTAGTTTAGTTATCGTACTGTTTTACTTGTTATTTCCAATTTAGTTTCAAAAATCAGGATAAACGAAGCATTTTTTGTTCGTGTGGATTGTCAATCAGACGGCCCGGAAAGTTAATAGTTACATAAAATCTTTATTTTCTTACAAATTCAAGGCAGGCGTCTATTACTGCCTCTTCTTTCAAAATACGGTTGTGCCCCAAGCCAGTGGTTTGCAGTAACACGGCTGCCGGGTACTTTTCCTTTAACTTGGTAGCCTGAATAATGGGCACATCGCGGTCGTCTGCATCATGCACCAGCATAAGCTTCAGTCCTTTTATATGTTCAATAAAATACATGGCGGTAAACTCATCGAATACGCGACCATACTTTTGCAGCACCAGGCGCTTAAAGGCTTCACCGGTTTTCCACGAGCCGTTAACAGCCCGTAAATATGATTTGATAATCTCATCGGCTATGGTTGGCGATGCAATGTTTACCAGGGTTGCTATCGGCAGGCAGTTCATGATAGCATACAAGGCCACACCGCCACCAAAAGAATGCGCAATGGCTGCCTGCGGTGGGCCAAAGTGCTGAACTACTCGTTTTAGGGCGGTTTCGAACTCAATAATTGATGTTCGCTTGCCTGCTGAGCGCCCATGGGCCGGGCCGTCAAAACCAATTACCCGGTAGCCGGCTTCCAAAAATTTCGGAATAAACTTTCGGAATTGGGTTGCCCGCCCGGCCCAACCATGAAGCACCAGCACATAGGGCTTGGTGGCATCGCCCCAGCTATAAGTTTGAATTCTGAGGTTATCAGCGCTTAAAACAAGCATTTTGGACTGCGCAGCACACTCCAACTCCTTTTCGGGAGTAGCATACCGAAGAGGGGTAAAAAAAATCCTGTCGAAATAATTTACTGCGAGCCTGGCCGATAACTTCTCTAATCTTGGAAAAAACCAACGCACAAACCGTAAGGGTAAAGGAATTTTATTTTTCAACACTATAAAATTTTAACATTCAACATAAAAAAGTACATGTTACTCTGTGCAACGGATTAGTATAAAAGTCTAATTTTGAAGAATTACCCTTAGTGTTTGTATGAATAAACCTCTACTTTCTTACTTCTTAGGCCTGATCCTTTTATTGAGTACCCAAATTTCCTTTGGGCAACGATTTTGGGTAGCCTCTACCGCATCTAACTGGAACAACACCGCTAACTGGTCAACAACATCGGGTGGCCCCGGAGGCGCATCGGTGCCCGGCCCTTCGGACGCAGTAACTTTTAATGCCGTGCGCCAGGGAAATTGCACCTTAGACGTGGCCGCAAATGTAGCCGGAATAACCGTAAACGGATATACCGGTGTTATTAATCTCAACGGGTTCAACCTTACAACTACGGGTACCAACACCTTTGCTACCGGTACCATTAATAATAGTGGTGGTGCTGCAGCCGTTACGTTAAATACTACCGTAACAACCACCTTTTCGGGTACTACCTTTGGAGCCAATGTTAATGGATCAACCGGACGCATTTTCTTTAATGGCTCGGTGTTCAATGGTACAGTAACAATCACTAAAACGGCTGCTGGAAACGATGTAAGCACCGGGGGCAATACATTTTCCGGAGCTACCACGCTAACCAACAGTTCTATCAATCAGTTTAGATTGGGCGGAACCAATCCAGATATTTTTAATGGCACACTTGCCCTTATAAGTGGTAACAGCGGCAGCCTGGATGTTGCTTATAATTCAACAGCCAATCAATTCAACAATAACATTACTGCTACTTACAATGCTACAGGCTTAATTTCTATTGGCGCAGGCGGAGGAAGTTCTACGTTGGCCTCTACACGAACGATAACTGTTGCCGGATTTGGTGCCAGCGGGTGCGGCAATCTTACCATAGCCCGTTTAGCCCAGGCCGGGGGTACAGCCCAAAATCTAAACCTGGGTGGAAATGATACGGCCACCCTAACATTAGGGCCGTCTGCCTCTTTTAGCGGCACACTTACCATTAACACGCCCTCCATCATTTTTAATGCAAGTACTTTCCAAGCCGTAACAGTAACCAAAAATGGTTCGCAGGTAGATAACTCACGCGGTGGCAACACATTCAATGGCATTTTTACTGCTACCAATAATGGTGGCGACCTGATCTTTGGCTCCAACCCGGCCGATGCCGGAGATACATGGAATGCCAACTCATTTTTCAACAACACCGGTGGCAACCGCATTCGCGTAGGCGAGGATAATGCCGGCAATATTTTTAATGCAAATGCTACGTTTACCAATACCAGCACCACAGATATTGCCAGTCGTATTCAGATCTGTCGCTTTACTGGTTCGGGTGTAACCTTTAATGGCACCACTATCTTTAACAACCTGGCCCTTGACGGTGACATTCACATTAGTTATGATGCCGGCTCAACCACGGTATTCAATGGCCCGGTTGTGATTAATTCCAATGCAACCGGCACGGCCATTGAAAATTGGATTGGTATAAATGGAGATGTTACTTTAAACGGAACGCTTACGCTTACCAGCACCGACCCAGTTTTAATTGGCAGCGGAACAGGCCTGGTAAACATGACTGCCGGCAATACCATTGCTATTGGTGGAGGCGGCTTTACCGGTAGCGAATTACGGATTCGTAACTTTACGCAAGCAGGTAGTACGGCCATGAACTTAGCCCTTACCGGTGCAACTTCGATTTTACGTGTAGCCAACGCGACCATTGGCGGTAATGCAACCTACAGTGCGCCTCAATTTGTTTTTACTACCAGCACGTTTAACGGCACCCTCAACGCTACCAAAACAGGCGCTACCGACAACTATAGTTCGGGCAATACATTTAATGGCGTGGCAACCATTACCAACAATGGTTCGGGCGAAATATTTTTTGGAAACGGAGCTGCCGATACGTTTAATGCAAACGCCACTTTTAATAATACCGGTAGCTACCGCATTCGCATTGCATTTAACCATGCCGGTGCAACTACCACCTTTTCCAACAACCTCACGCTCAACTCCAACAAGTCGGGCGGTGCGGATTCATGGTCTTTCCTGGTTGGCGAAAACACCGATACGTTTGTTTCCATAGGTGGTAACCTTACCATCAATTGTGCCGGGTCGCTTCGAAGTGATCATCGCTTTTTACAAGGCACAGGCTCTACCTTAACCTTGGCGGGAAACCTGATTATCAATAGTACCAACACCAATGCCTCCACCATTATTACCATGGGCGTTAATGGAACCTCAACCTATAATGGCAACATTACCCTAACAAATACAGGTGGAGCAAATGGCGTTACCTTTAATAACAACACAGCCTCCAGCGCCACCCAAGCCGGTGGGTCATTTACCATTTCCGGTGGATTTACTTCTGGTAATTTGAATATCTACAGGTTTACCAATGCCGGAACCTCGCCCTTGAACCTTAACCTGGGCGGCACAACTACTGTTTTGCGTGTTGGCCCAGCTACTTCCTTTGGAGGAAATGCAGACCTGCGGGCACCCCAGGTATTTCTTGACGGGATAACAATTGGTGGAACAACGTATATCGAAAAAACCGGAGCCAACAATAACACAGGTATTGGCAATAACGTCTTCGGCTCCACAACCACGATAGTAAACAACGGAAATGGTTTTTTACGAACCAACGGAAATAATACCTTCAATGGGGCAACCTCACTAACCAACAACAGCAACTCGGATATCCTGCTTGAATTAAACAACGGCAGTGCTTACAACGGATCGTTGACATTGCTTAACACGGGCACTTCTTACATTCGCATGGCCTACAATGGGGCAAGCACCTTTGGTGGAAACATTGTGGTTAACAGCACCAATGGAACCGGAATCTATTTCTGCGAAAGCGCCACCGGCACAGCAACTCTTACGGCCGGTAATACCATTACGATTGGTGGTAGTGGGTTTTCGGCTGGAAATTTATCGTTACCCCGCTTTACACAAGTGGGCGCCACCCCACAAACCTTAACCACTTTTACAGGAACCAATCAACTTATTTTAGGTCCGGCCTCTTCTTTTGGTGGCAATGTGAATTTCAATGCACCACGCCTTTACTTAAATGGCTGCACGTTTGAAGGAATTGCTACCCTTGAAAAAAATGGTGCGAGTGATGACTATGCAGCCGGTGGAAATATTTTTAATGGAGTAACTACCATTACCAACTCGGGCACGGGGTACTTACTAACCGGTGGTACTAACCGCGATCAGTTTAACGCAGCCACAACATTTAATAACACGGGTGGCTACCGCATTTATTTTGCACACAACCACGGAGGGCAGACTACTACATTTGCTTCTACCTTAACACTCAACGCTAACAAATCAAGCGGAACCGATGCCTGGTCGTACCTTATTGGCGAAGGCGCAAATGTGGGGTTGTCTGTTGGTGGTAACGTAACTATTAACTGCGGAGGCAGCATTCAGAGTAACATCAGGTTCCTTAATGGCGGAGGCTCTACAGCTATCTACAACGGGTTGGTTAACGTTAACCTTACCAATACAGCCACCAACACTGCTATTTCGTTAGGCGAAAACGGAACAAGTACCTTTAATGCGAACATTCATGTTATCAATTCGGGAGGTGCTGCGGGGATTACCTTCAATCAAAACGCTACGGCCAGTTCAACACTAACCGGGGTTATCACCAGCGGAACATTTGCAAGTGGCTCTCTCAACTTGTATCGCTTTACGCAAATCGGAGCTTTGGCGGAAAATCTAAATCTTACCGGATCAGCAATTTTACGGGTAGGCCCCAATTCATCGATTGATGGCCCTGTTAACTTTGTTGCACCCCGGCTCTTTCTGAATGGAGCAACCTATAACAGCAGCGCGTATTTAGAAAAAAATGGAGTTAACGATGATGCGAGCAACGGGGGCAACATTTTTAACGGAACTTCTACGCTTGTTAACAGCAGCAGTGGCTTCCTGCTAACAGCCAACACGAGCCCCGATATTTTCAATGGCCCGGTAACCGTTACCAACTCGGGGTCAAACTGGATCTACCTTGCCCACAATGTGGCCGGCAATCAGTTCAATAATAACATTACGGTTAACAATACCGGCAGCGCACTGGGTATTATTTTCTCTAATAACACAACGGGGGCTGCTACGTTTACCAATGGCGTCATTACTACCGGTGGTTCCGGTTTTACCACCGGGCAATTGCGGTTAAGAAGGTTTACCCAAACGGGCAGTATCAACCAAAATCTTACCCTAACCGGCTCAGCGCTTCTGTGGTTAGGGCCCGCATCGGCTTTTGATGGTAATGTGAACTTTATAGCCCCACGCGTTTTGTTAAATGGTACAACGTATAACGGAACCGCCTATATCGAAAAGAACGGAGCCTCGAATGATGCGGGCGATGGTGGCAACATATTCAACCAAGCTACCACCCTGGTCAATTCGGGTAGTGCGTACCTGATGTCGGCCAATGTGTTGCCAGATATCTTCAATAATAGTCTGGTAGTAACCAACTCCGGGTCTTCAACCATTCAGTTAGCCGAAAATTCGGCCGGCAATCAGTTTAATGGCAACATCCAATTAAACTCAACCTTTGGCGGTGGGATTTATTTTGGCAACAACGTAAACGGAACTTCTACACTTGCAGCAACACGTACCATCGGAGTGGGTACCTCCGGTGTTATCAGTGGTGATATTCGTCTCATTCGCTTTACACAAGTTGGACCAACACCGCAAACGCTCGATTTAAGTGGCATTGCCATTCTTACGTTAGGCCCCAGCTCGGCCTTTGGTGGCAATGTAGATTTTCGATCGCCTCAGTTACTTTTAAATGGCACAACTTATAGTGGTACGGCTTACCTCGAAAAAAGAGGTGCCGGCAGCAATGCAGGTAATGGTGGCAATGTATTCAACGGAACAACTACGTTAATTAACTCGAGCAGCGGTTATTTGTTAACAGCCAATACAGCCCCTGATATTTTTAACGGAGCGCTTACGGTAACCAATACCGGTTCTAATGTCATCTACCTCGCACACAACGTTACCGGCTCGCAGTTTAACGGAAACATTACCTTCAATTCTACTTTAGGAAGTGGCGGTGTTTACTTTGCAAACAATGCTACAGGCGATGCAACCCTGGGCAACGGTGCCAGCATGCTGGTAGGTGGCCTCGGCTATAGCAGTGGTGAGTTACGCTTCCGCAGATTTACACAAGTAGGTACCACCGCACAAACGTTGCTTCTAACCGGAACCGCGCTCATGCGGATTGGGCCCGCAAGCACCTTTAACGGTAATGTCGATTTCAGAGCACCGCAGTTTGCATTGGAAGGTGCCGTGTACAATGGAGTTACCTATCTGGAAAAAACCGGTGCTAACAACAACGACAGCAATGGCGGCAATACATTCAACGGCCTTACTACCATCGCCAACTCAGGAAGCGGCTGGTTTCGCTTTGCCCTTACCGCCCTCGATACATTCAATGGCGACCTTACGCTTACCAACACCGGCTCGGCCACCATCCGCATGGCTGACAACGTACCGGGTACGGTGTTCAATGGCAACATCACGATAAACTCAAATTTTGGTGGCGGCATTTATTTCAGCGAAAGCGGTGGTGGCACTGCAACGCTTGCTGCAGGCCGAACCATAACCGTAGGTGGTACAGGTTTTAGCCTGGGCGATTTGCGATTACGCAGATTTACGCAAACAGGTGGCACGGCTCAAACTCTTACCTTAACCGGAACGGCTGCCTTGTATTTAGGACCCACCATTGAGTTTAATGGCCCCGTTAATTTTATAGCCCCGCAATTATTTATTAATGGCGGCTTGTTCAACAACAGCGCCTACTTAGAAAAGAATGGAGCCACCGGTAACTCCGGTACCGGCAATACTACCTTTAATGGAGTTACCTCGATTGTTAACAGCAGCCCGGGATTCTTACGAACCAACGGGGGTAATGTATTTAACGGGGTAACCACACTTCTCAATTCCGGTTCGAATGATTTATTGTTGGAGAACATAACGGGTAATACCTACAACAACGATGTTACCATGACAAACACCGGTAGCTCCTACATTCGGGCAGCTTATACCGGCACCACGGCTTTTAACGGCAACATGGTAATGAACAGTACAGCCGGCACCGGGATTTACTTCTGCGAAACGGGTACTGCCTTTGCTACCTTAGCCAGCGGCAGAACGATTAGCGTGGGTGGTACCGGGTTTACTGCGGGTGAGTTGCGCCTGCAACGCTTTACTCAATTTGGTGCTACCGCTCAAAGCCTTGTGCTTACAGGTAGTTCAACCTTGCGTAGCGGGCCATCTGCTACCTGGAATGGTGCGGTTTCGGCAACAGCTCCTTCCTTGTTCTTAGATGGCGCTACCTACAATGGTATTAACTCATTCATAAAAACAGGAGCTTCTACCGATGGAAGTGTGGGTGGTAACGTGTTTGTGGGTGCTTCTACTTTTACAAATTCAGGCACCGGAATCTTCAGGTTAGGAAATACTTCGGTAGATGAATTTATTGGTAACACTACGTTTAACCAGGCTAACGGAACGTTGCAGCCTGCCTACAATTCGGCCAGCAATTTTTACAATAACATTACAGTAGATGGCCCGGCTGCCATTACGTTTGGAGCCAACAATGGTACCTTGGTAATGGCTGGTGGTGCATTTCAAACTATTAATCGTACCGGAGCAGCTTCGCCCATATTCCGCAGGTTTACTATGGGTAAATCGGGAGGTTCGGCAACCTTGAACACCGATGCCTCCATTACCACGAATGGTACATTTACTACCGGAGTACTGTTTACAACAGTAACCAACTATCTCAACTTTGCCAATGGCGCTACCGTTACCGGAGGTTCTAACAGCAGCCACGTAGATGGCCCGGTACGTAAAACCGGAACGAATGCGTTTGCATTTCCAACCGGTAACAACGGGTTCTATCGTGCAATCAGCATTTCGGCACCAAGCAACGCAGCGCACTACTTTACCGCGCAGTATTTTAAAGCAAGCCAGGCGTTTGGTGGTGCGGCAACCTATGCAGCCGGCATCATTACTGTAAGCTCGTGCGAGTATTGGACGTTGGATAGAAACCCTGCCGTGGGCGGATCGAACGTAACAGTTACCCTTAGTTGGAACACACCCGACTGCACAGCACCGTACATCACCAACATTACCGATCTGCGTGTGGTGCGGTGGAGCGGAACGAATTGGGTAAATCATGGCAACGGAGGAACTACCGGCAATGCCACCACCGGAACGGTAAGTTCAGCCGGAGTGGTTTCCAGTTTCAGTCCCTTCACCTTAGGTTCTGCTTCCATGGCTAATCCACTACCGGTAGAGTTAACACAATTCACTGCTCAGCCTGAAGGCGAAACGGTAAAACTAAATTGGCTAACCGCTTCCGAATTGAATAACGATTTCTTTACAGTGCAACGCTCTGCCGATGGTGTAGAGTTTAGCTCGTTGGGAATGGTGGCCGGGCAAGGTACCCGCACAACGCCTACTGCGTATCAATTTGTGGACGAAACGCCCCAAGCCGGCTTAAACTACTATCGCCTGAAGCAAACCGATTTCGATGGCACATCCAGCTACTCGAATATAGTGGCTGTTAACATGGCGCTCGAGTGGTCGGTTTACCCTAACCCGGTTGGTTATGGCAAGGAAGTAACCATTAATCAGAAAGGAGATTATGTGTTGGTAAATAACCTGGGTGTGATAGTTATGCGGGTTACGCAAACCGATAAGCTGAATGTTACGGGCCTGGCGCCCGGTGTATATACGCTACACAATGCCCGTGGCTCAGTAAAAAGATTGGTGATTAACTAACAATATCAAACCGAAAACCGGTAGTACTGTGCGTAAAGGTTTCTGTATTAAAGGTTCTTTCTGCGTACAGTACCCGGTTAGCTTTATCGATCATCAAAACAGTTGAGCACCGCGTACCGTAGCCCGGACTTTTAATAAACATAGCCGAAAGAGCCCGCTCGCGCACAAGGCCTACCCCGGTATCGGGCAAGGTAGCATCGGCAGCAATAGTTTCGTTGAAGAGCATTTTAAAAAACATTTCCGGATAAAGTTCTCCAACAGAAGTAAGTTGCTGAAACTCCGCTTTGCCATTGGCTACTTTGGGCCAGGGCGTATCCAATAAATGATTGCTGATTCCATAAATTCCAGTATCCAGTTTTTGAATCCCGGCTTTGTAATTCGATAGGTAGTACCAGTCGCTTTGGTATCCTACCAAAAGATTAAACCCATTGTAGGCGGCCGCGTGGGGCTCGAGTTGTTGCAGGTACTGTTGCGGTGATAAGCTGCTTTCCAAAAAATCCGTTACCAACTTTCCGCGCGAAGGTGCTTTGGGATCAATATGTGCAGGATCGCGGTAGTTGGTAACTAAACCAACGCGCCCGTTTACGTGCATGGCCATCCAGGTGCCGCGTGCTTCAATATCGCGGCCACCAACAATACTGGGGTTGTCCGACCAAAAAGCCAAAGGAATTGTTTTGCGTTTGTAAAACTCATCGCGGTTGGCTGCAATAATAAGGTTGTATTGCGGGTGGTTGTTAATTGAAATAAATGCCAGGCACACAGCTATTTTTTTCGGTTAGATAGTCCAAATCGTGATGTAAAACAACACTATTCTATAAAGCTTAATGGTCTCCATAAAAAGATAAAACAGTACAATTGCTTTTGGAATAGCCCAATACCACTTTTGATGGTAAAACCTGCGCTGGGCCTTAACGAGAAAATACAACACCGAGGCAGAAATGGGCCATGAAAAAATCCGATCCTCCAAAATTTCGCTCCAATTCCAGTGCACCTGATTTGCCAACTTTACCAACAAGATGGCAAGAACCGGCAGCAGCAACATATTGATAAGAAGATGATAGCTGTAAAACTCGAGTGAAATCAACAGGTGATCAAAAAAATAATTCTTCTTTGAATAGTTAATAACCATGTTTGTGAGTGTAAGCGCTACAACAAGAATTATCAGCAACAGCTTTGATAAATTGGTAGATTGCGCCTGGTATTTCTCTTCAAATTCCTTCATGGATAGTTGCCGCCTTTCTACTTCTTTGGCAACAAGGCCCCTGGCTTTTACACTGTGCTGCCCCATCAGATTAGTTTGAGAATACAGCGAGGAATTAAACGAATCGAAAGTAGGAAACAAGAAATAGAAAAAGTTGGCCACAAAAAACAACGAAACCAACTTCATATAGGGCACGCGAATCCCCTCGGCAATATTGCGCGAAAGTTGCCCGGGTTGCAAGACCACCAGTTTCAGGCTTCTTACAAATTTGCCATCTAAAAAAGTAAATGCATTCAGTAAGTTATTTAGAAAAGTGATGAACGTACGCTCACCCGGTTCAAGAATCTTTTCGCCACACCGGTTGCAGTAGCGGCCCTTAAATGTATGGTGGCAGTTGCAACAACTGCGCACCGCTTCGTAATCAAAGGTGTCGGGTTTTCTTTTGAAGAATGAAAAGGGCATACAACAAGTTACTCAAATAACTCGAGCTGCGAAGGTAACAACTGAAAAGATTTGCGGTGCAGGGGGGTAATACCCAATGCACGAATTCCCTCCCGGTGTTCATCGGTAGGGTAGCCCACATTCGTATGCCAACCATAGCCGGGGTATTGATCGGAAAGTTTGCACATGAGTTCATCGCGGTAATTTTTTGCCAGCACCGAAGCTGCCGCAATGGAAAGATAAACGGCATCGCCTTTTATGATGCACTCGAACGGAATACTGCCGTACGGCTTAAACCGGTTGCCGTCTATCAAGAGCAGTTGTGGTTTTACCGAAAGTTTCTCAACCGCCAGGTGCATGGCTTTAAAAGATGCATTGAGAATGTTGATCTCGTCAATCTCTCCATTACTTACTTCTGCAATGGCCCAGGCCAGGGCATCGCGTTCAATTTCTTTCTGAAGCAACAATCGATCTTCCTTACCAAGTTGCTTTGAATCGTTGAGTAACTCGTGTTGATAGTTTTTAGGCAGAATAACGGCAGCAGCCACTACTGGGCCGGCCAGGCACCCGCGCCCTACCTCATCGCAACCGGCTTCAACCAGATCAGGAGTAAATGCAGAAAGTAACATTCCTTTCAAAATTCGAAATTCGCAACTCAAAATTCAAAGCAATGTTCCTTTAAGTCTGAAATAATTTTTCAATCTTGACCTTCTGAACCGCTTTCCTATGAATCCCTGGCAAACGCTTTCGGCAAAAGAGAAATACGACAACCGCTGGATAAACGTAACGGAATACCAGGTAATAAACCCCGGTGGTGGGCACGGAATTTATGGCAAAGTGCATTTTAAAAACAAAGCCATTGGCGTTGTGGCACTTGATGCAGATGGAAACACATGGTTGGTGGGGCAATGGCGCTACACATTGAACGAATGGAGTTGGGAAATTCCAGAGGGGGGCGGAGCGTTGGAAGAAGAACCGGTGGAAGCAGCCAAACGCGAACTTCAGGAAGAAACGGGACTGGTGGCTACCACCTGGACAATGATACAACGCGTGCACTTATCTAATTCTGTTTGCGATGAAGAAGGGTTTTTGTTTTTAGCCGAAGGGTTAACGCAAGAAAAAAATAACCTCGAAGAAACCGAAGCCGACCTCAAGGTTTGGAAACTTCCGTTTAAAGAAGCCTACCAAATGGTAATGGACGGAAAGATTACGGATAGCCTGAGTGTAACGGGCATTTTAAAAACTTTTCAGTTACGCAAATTTTAACCTCACTATGACAACGCGTAGAAATTTTATCAAAACATCGGCTGCAGCCGGATTGGCATTCTCCATAGTACCATCCAATGTGCTGCTGGCAAAAGACAAAGCCGCCAAAATAAAGTTAGGTTTTATTGGGGTTGGATTGCGCGGCCAAAACCATTTGGATCTGGCCCTGAAGCGCAACGATGCCGAGGTAGTGGCTATCTGCGATGTACAACAACGCATGATTGACATGAGTCTGTCATTGGTGGCGAAATCAGGTAAACCAAAACCGCAAATAATTATGGATGGCCCGTACGGCTACAAAAAACTTTTGGAAAACAAAGACATTGATGCGGTCATCATTTCCACTCCGTGGGAATGGCACACCGCAATGTGCATGGATGCGATGAATGCAAAGAAATATGTGGGTTGCGAAGTGATAACCGGAATGACCGTGGAAGAATGCTGGCAACTGGTGCACACCAGCGAACGCACCGGCATGCCGTTGATGATGTTGGAAAATGTATGCTACAGACGCGATGTGATGGCCGTATTAAATATGGTGCGTCAAAATATTTTTGGCGAATTGATTCACCTGCAGGGCGGCTATCAGCATGACTTGCGCGAAGTAAAATTTAATGATGGCAAAAATCCTTATGGCGGTGGGGCCGAGTTTGGTGAGAAAGGTTTTTCTGAAGCGCAGTGGCGCACGCAGCATTCGGTTTACCGCGATGGCGACTTATACCCAACCCACGGCATCGGGCCGCTGGCTATGATGTTGGATATTAACCGCGGCAATCGTTTTACACAATTGGTTTCTTACTCCAGCAAAGCCCGCGGCCTGCACGATTATGTGGTAAAAACTGCGGGGGCGAATCATCCCAATGCCAAAGTAAATTTTAAGCTGGGCGATCTCGTAACCACGATGATCAGCACAACCAACAAAGAAACCATTTTACTACAACACGACACCAACTTACCCCGGCCCTACTCGTTAGGTTTCCGGGTGCAGGGCACAAAAGGCATTTGGATGGACGTGAATAAATCTATTTACATAGAGGGACAAAGCGTCAAGCCGCACCAATGGGAAGAAGCTAAAGCGTGGTTGGATAAATATGATCATCCGTTATGGAAAAAATATGGTAACGATGCGAGTGGTGCCGGGCACGGTGGTATGGATTGGTTTGTACTCAATGCCTTCATTGAAGCCGTGAAACGCAAAACCAATACACCGCAAGATGTGTATGATGCGGTAACGTGGAGTGCCATTACACCGCTCTCAGAGTCTTCGATACAATTGGGTGGCGAAAGCGTAGAGTTTCCGGATTTTACGCAAGGCAAGTGGATGTACCGTAAAAATGAGTTTGCGTTAGATGACACCTACTAAAGCAATTACACTACTATTGTTGAGTGTGTGCCTGGCGGGATGCAAACCCGCAACGCGGTTTACAGTGCTTGCTTTTTACACCACACAACACGATGCGGCACATATAAGTTTTGTACACGAGGCTAACACCTGGTTCTCTCAACAAGCCGGCATTCATCACTTTAAGTACGATACCACCCGCAACTGGAACGATCTTACCAAAAGCAATTTGAGTGAAGTAGATGTGATTGTTTTTTTGGATTCGCGGCCCGATGATTCCGTACATCGCTTGGCCTTTCAGAATTACATGAAGCGTGGCGGCAGTTGGATGGGTTTTCACTTTGCAGGATTTGCACTTACGCCTTCGGCCTATCCGCAAAACTGGGATTGGTACCACAGCGAATTTTTGGGTGCCGGGCAATATGCCAGCAACACGTGGCGGCCCACTGCTGCGGTTCTTGCAACAGAAGCTGTGCATCCGGCAACGACCGGGTTACCCAAAATTTTTACTTCTGCACCCAACGAATGGTACCGTTGGCAAAACGACCTTCGTCTAAATCAAAATATAGAAATTCTTGTCGCCATCGACTCAACAAGTTTTCCATTAGGCACCGGACCAAAAGCCCACGAAATCTGGTACAGTGGGTATTACCCGGTTGTGTGGACTAACAAAAATTATCGGATGATCTATTTTAATATGGGCCACAACAACATGGACTATGAAAGCGGAAGCAATCAAACGTTATCCAGTACGTTTTCAAGTGCCGAACAGAATCAACTTATTCTTAATTCGCTGCTTTGGCTTGGTACAAAAAGTTCAGCAAACGATTGAACCCGGGAAGAAGCACGATAACCTTACACCCGGGCAACCGTCAGCAGGCTGAGCCGTATCTTTGTAGGGAAAATTTATCTTTATGAACATTATTCAATTGCTTGGATTGGCTGCGGGATCATGCACGACCATCGCCTTTTTGCCGCAAGTAATTAAAACCTGGAAAAGCGGCTCTGCCAAAGACTTGTCGTTAGGCATGTTTTCATTTTTCTGCTTTGGGGTTTTGCTGTGGCTTATTTATGGAGTTGTAATTAACGATGTGCCGGTAATAGTAGCCAATTTGCTTACGCTGATTCTGGCGTCTTCGTTGTTGTTTTTTAAGCTGCGGTTTAAAGAGTAGATTACTCTTGCAATAGAGTTAATACTACCCTGCGATTTTCAGCACGCTGAGCCTCCGTTTGGTTTTCGTTCAACGGTTCGCGCATGCCCTTGCCTTCGCTTTTAATGCGATTGGGATTAATGCCCGCTTTAATCAATTGGTGTTTCACAGCATCGGCTCTTCGTTGTGAAAGCCGCAGATTAAATTTATCGCCACCTACATTATCCGTATGGCCTTCAATAATTAATGTAAGTGTTTCATCTTCCATTAATTTTGTGGCAAGCCGGTTTACATACGCTTCCGATTCATCGTCCAGCTCGGCCGAATTAAACTCGAAGTTGAAATGCAGGATTGTTTTATTAACCACAACAGGTTGTTGCGCAAACGGCCCCACGTTAATGTTGGTCTTAGGCTTACCCGCATTAGTTGAATCGGGGCGGGTTACTACACGCTGCGCAGAATCAACCGGAAGTTTAAGTTGCGTGGAATCCTTTCTCAACACCGCTGTTTTGGCCACTGGCTTCTTTTGAGCCGCTTTCTTAGCGGCTTCTTCCTGTCGCTTTTCGCGTTGCTTCTGATAGCGGGTTTTTACTGGCTTGCGTACCTGAAGTGCAACCTCAAGCGCGCCCAGGTTTCCAGGGTTTTGATTGAATGCCGGAAAATCATACGAGACTCCAAACGAAATTGCCTGCCGGTGTAGTTGAACCCCCGCAATACCCGAGCGCCCCGGCACAACCCGGGCAATCAATTCCACACGATCGCCAACCGTGCGCGGATCGTTGCCTGACTCCCACTGAAAGCGCGAACCAAGTTGGGCAAGCGTGGTACCTGCAGATTTGGAAATAAGCACTTCCGGAATAATGCTCAAGTTGTTTACCGAGTACACCTGAACGGCAAGATTACCTACCGCAGTTAGCGGAGTTCTGTACTGAACATCCGTAAATGAACTAACCGGCCGGTTTACATCGAACAAGGAAATTCCAAAAGCATGCAACTGCTTTCCTTTTCTGTTAACCTGCAGCCATTGCAAACCCATATTAAAGGTAGAATGGCTGCCCCTGAATTGTGAAAAGTTTTCACCTGAAAAAGCGAACCGGTCAAAGCCCCGGTCGGGCACATACTGAGCGCCCGTAGTAAAGCCATCTAACTTAACCGACCTGCGTTGAACTAATACGGAAGAACCAAATGAAAGTGTTTGCAAGTGGCCCACTTCCACGTGCACCGCATAACTTAATGCAGCTTCCTGCACCTGGTAAACTCCAGCCGTACGATCGCTGTGTAACAAAACTCCAAAACCCGACCAGGGTTTGCCGGTACTGGGATTTAATAACGGATACGTTCCGGATAGATAATCGCTCTGAATTTTAAAATCCCCACCGGTAGCCTGACTGCGGTGGATAAACGTTGCCTCCGCATACTTTGAGTTACCAGCCAGAGCCGGGTTTACCCGTAAGCCTGTAAAATTATATTGCGAATACTGAAAGTACTGAGCAGACCCCGTAACGCTTAGTAAAAAAAATACTACGAAAGCAAGTAACCGCGACACAACCATTAGCGCATTAGAAGTAGTGATCCGGAGGTAGAACCATTTAATAAAATTTCATTTCCATCAGGCAACTTCCCATCTACCCGCCAATAATACATGCCGGCAGGTTGCTCTTGGCCGTTGGTCTTGCCGTTCCAACCGTAGGCAAGCGCATCGGTAACATTATTGGTTTGATACACCACCGATCCTTCCCGATTAAAAATTCTGAATTGAAATGTAGTAGCCTGTGTTAGTCCATAAACCAATAACACATCGTTGGCGCCATCGTTATTGGGTGTAAACAAATTAGGTATAAAGCCGGTTTGCTGAACTTCTACTAACACATTGCCGCTGGCGGTACAACCCAGTGAATCAAAAACCGTGATCGTATAGAAAGTTGTTTGGAGCGGACCTGCAATGGGCATTGCCACGGTGGCGTCTGATAACCCACTGCCGGGCGACCATTGAAAGGTTGTGGCATTGCTGGTAATGTGAAGCTGAACGGAGTTACCGCGTTGAATACGAAACCTTTCCTCATTCACGGTTAATTCAGGCGCACTTATCTTTAGTTCAAATGTGCCACTTAAACTGCACCCGAAGGCGTGCGCTTCAACATGAATGGTTTGCTCCTTAGTAAGAACTACCGAGATCGTGTCTTTATCGGCTATAGCCGGTTCGGTATCCCAGGCTATGGAATTCCAGCCCGGTGGAATTCCAAGTTTAACGGTAGCCTGCAAGCAGGCATAAATCGTTTTGTGCAAGGTTGTGTTCCCATCATTTATCTCTATTAACCATACCTTGTTTTTCGAACAATCACTTCCTTGCGGAACAAATGAAAAAAGCGTGTCGGCTGTTGTAGCAACAAACGAGAATGTGTCGGAGTATCCGAGATAGCCCTTACTCAGTGAAAACCAGTAGGCCGGCTCATCACTTTTAAGAGCTACCTCATTTCCTTTGCACGCCTGCACCGTTTCATGAACCAGGTCGAAACACGGTAGTACGCCACCCGAACAAATCTCGTAACTTCCGTTGTAGCCACTGTCCACAGTTTGAATCTGATAATAGTATCGATCATCTGTAAGACTATTCACCACCTGAAAAGTATTTGCAGAGGCACTGCCATGCGTAACAACCGCTCTCCGTCCGTTTGTTAAACTAAACTCAGACATAAGTACCGATTCTGTATCCTTACCCAACCATACATCGTAGGTTAGCGAAGCAGAGGCCGTGCTATCATCTACGGCAGGCCACCAATAAAGAAACGTGCGGTTAAATGTAGAAATGGCAAATGAGTTCGATGCCGGTTTGGGGCGTTCATTTTTTAAAAGCAAGGTGTTTTTAAAAAGTTTTATCCAAGTACCATCAGTAGAATCAAGTACTTGCAAAAAATCTAAATTACCATCCCGATCAAAATCTCCGGGCTCCAGTAACACCATACCTGCTGTATCAAGTTCAATCGTATCGGTTGCCGTAAGAATCCGATTTACTTTATCTAAGCCGGATTTTCCAAATATCCACTGATCGGCTAAGCCATCCGCATTCATATCGCCACTAAAAATCTGCACGGGCATCACATCTTCAACCTTCGATTCAAACTCCAGCAAACCGTTTACATTGTTCCACCTGGCCTTCACAGGGCTACCCATTTCATCTAACCCTTGCACCCACAGATCGAAGTATCCATCAGCATTAAAATCTAGTAGAGAAAGTTTACCGGCTACCGGTGTACTTAACGCTACTTTTTTAAAATTTAATTTGCCTTGATTTACCCACTGCTGTAGTATGGGTTGATTTGCATCGTTCCGGCCGGAAAGAACAAGATCGGGAAGGCCATCGTTGTTCAAATCAAATAATTTGAAATCCGTTACCACCAAGCCGGTAGTATCGAATTGTAATTGGTACTGATTATTCTTCTTTTCATATATGCGAAGGTGTGCTGTGTCGGCTTCAAGTTCAGTGGTTATCAATTCTGCTTGGCCATCCTGATTTAAATCCGTCATCAGTACCTGTTGTGCATGTGCCGATAGCAAGTTGGTGGAAGGTGTAAACGTAAAGGCCCCCGAACTTAAGAATGGTTTGATTACACCCTGACTACCGGTACGACCGTAAATAATCAAATCCATTTGATTATCCTTGTTGTGATCTGCAATCAGAAAATTACCGTCCAGAATTCCGGAAGTAAATTTACTGTGCTCCACAAGGTGCTGCCCTTCCTGATTTTCAAGAATAAAAATTTTTACTTCACCGGTGGGTGTTCTTCCGGCCAGTACCACGTCCAATAATGTATCGCCATTCAGGTTAACCCATTGGGCCTGTGTTACTGCTATGGTTTCGCTCAGCTTCAGTTTGGAAATTTGTTTAAACTGCTGAGCGTTTAGGTTCATGCCAGCAAGTAGTGCAAATAGTATGAGTAGCGGTCGCATATTACTTAGCGTGAAGGATTTGAAAAGAAAGAGGCACAGAAATTTTTGTGGCCACCGGTTTGCCGTTTAAGAGAGCCGGCAACCACGGTTCCATACTTTCAATAACCCGCATGGCTTCCTTATCGCAATCGGCTCTTAAGGATTGTTCTACCTGAATCTGCTCGGCCTTGCCGGATTTATTAATAACAAAAGCCACTACCACCACACCTTGAACTGAATCGCGCAAGGCGGCCGCAGGGTACTGAATGGTTTCATTAAAGTACGAATACAGTTTTTCATAACCGCCAACCGGTTCGGCCTGGCGATAACCCGTAAAAGCCGGGGCTGATTCTGGCTCCGGTTGGGGTTGCTCTTGTTCGCGCTTTCTGGCAAGAGCCGGGGCTGGCTTTTCAGATTGCACATTCTTTACTGAATCGATTACTACGGATGAAGGCTCTATGTTATCGGGTTGTGCCTGACTGGTTGCTTCGTTTACCTGATTGGGGTTTGTTGGAACTACCGGCATGGAATCGCTTGTTGATAGCCAAACTGAAACTCCTACTAAAACCCCAATGGTTATAATTGCAGCACTGTAAACAACCCATTTGGTAAAGCCTGAACGCACAGTTGCTTTTGCAAGCACCGCATCGAAATTCATGTAACCTTCTATTTCGGCATCGGTTAGTGTTGATCGTTTCATAATCTCAATTTTCCTTTTCATCGCTGTGTAAACAATTTTTTCATCTTATCCAGAACCCGATAGGTGCTTACTTTGGCGTTATTCTCGGTCAAATCCAGAATTTCGCCTATCTCTTTAAATGGTTTCAAATCGAAAAACCGAAGTTCAATCAACTGCAATTCGTTTTCGGCCAACTGTTCCAGCACATGCGGCAGTCGCTCGTGCCAGGCTTCCACCGTTTGATCTGCAGTAAGTTCGTCCACCAACGTATGGAGCGATTCATCTTCTACCACCACATAGCGCACGCGTTTACTCTTGCGGAAATAATCCATGCACAAATTGGAGGCAATGCGGTACAACCACGCACTAAAGGGTGCACCCCGAAATTGATACTTAGGTAGGTTGGTGAGCGCATTTAAAAAAACCTGCTGGGTTAAATCGGCCGTAAGCTCTTTGTCGCCAACTCGTTTAAAAATAAACCTGAAAATTTCTTTAAAATGGCTATTGTAGAGAGGCTCGAAAGCACGCGCATCTTGTGCCGCCTGGCGGATTTGTTCGGCCTCCTGCTCCAACCCGGGTTTATGTAGCGTCTTGCTGGTTACCATTAAAGAGTGGTTTCTACTACCAAAATGAGGATCTGTAAAAAAGATACGGATTCTCAGAGAATAAATTATCAAGCCTTGCCAGATGCTTGTATCTTTCTATTGAAAATTAAGGTTTGTACTAAAATTTTATGGTTATGAAATCGCGCAGACAATTTTTGCAACATTTTTCCGCAGCGCTGGCATTGCCCGCTTTAGCAGGCTGGACGAATAAACCGGAGGCATCCCTGCAAGGGCCAGTGTTGAAAGTGGCTATAATGGGGTTGGGTAGTTACGGCACACGCGTAGCCGATGCCCTGGTAGGTTGCAAACGCGCCAAACTTACCGGAGTGATTAGTGGTACACCGTCCAAAATAAAAACCTGGCAATCCAAATACGGTATTGCCGAAAAGAACTGTTACACCTACGACAACTCTGATCAGATTAAAAACAATCCTGATATTGATGCAGTCTATATCATTACGCCCAACGCGCTACACCACCCCTACGCTATTCGTGTAGCCCAGGCAGGCAAACATGTTATCTGCGAAAAGCCAATGGCTTTGAATGCCATGGAAGCATTAGAGATGGTAAACGCCTGTAAAAAAGCAAACGTAAAGTTGTTGATTGGGTACCGCATGCACTTTGAAGCCAACACGCTTGAGGTTGTTCGCATGCGCAAAGCGGGTGAGTTTGGTAAACCCCTTTTCTTTCAGGGGTTAAGCGGATTTAGAATTGGCGACCCCGGTCAGTGGCGACTCACCAAAAACCTGGCCGGTGGAGGCGCCATGATGGACATAGGTGTTTATTCTGTTAATGGAGCCCGCTACATGTTGGGCGAAGACCCGGTATGGGTTACGGCACAAGAGACAAAAACCGATTTTCAGAAATTTAAAGAAGGAGTGGATGAAACAATCCAGTTTCAATTTGGTTTTGCCAGCGGTGCGGTAGCATCGTGTCTTTCTACTTACAGCATGAACAACCTCGACAAATTCTTTTTGAATGGCGAAAAGGGATTTGCCGAATTGCAACCCGCCACCGGGTATGGGCCAATACAGGGCCGCACCCATCGTGGAGCTTTAGCGTTACCTCATGTTACCCATCAAACCACACAAATGGATGAGATGGCTCAGATTATTTTGGATAATAAAGTTCCAGAAATACCAGTAGATGGTGCGGAGGGTTTGAAAGACATGAAAATTATTGATGCAATTTATTTGGCTGCTAAAACCGGCAAGCGAGTTGATTTGAAATTTTGATTAAAGCAACTGTTGCCAACTACTCTCCAATAATTTCTTTGTGGCCCGGATTCCTTCCGGCTCGGCCATATCAAATCCTTCAAACTCAATGCCGACATACCCATCAAAACCAGCATCCTTTACAAGCTTCAATAAGCGCGGGTAATCAATTCGTGTTTCATTTCCATCGGCATCAAACGCATACGATTTAGCGCTTACGCCTTTGGCAAACGGAAGCAGGTCAGCCACACCCAGGTAGCGATCATATACTTCGGCACATTCAATTTGAGTAGTTCCCCACTTGGCACTCAAACACCAGTTGCCAAAATCGGGTAATGTACCGCAGTTTGTTTTGCCAGATTGCCTGATTACTTCAGCTACCCATTTGCCATCGCTGCTATACAATCCATGATTTTCAATCAAGACGTTAAGATTAAGCGGAGCGGCATACTCACCTAACCGTTGCATCGAATCAATCATAGCTCTCTGAACCTCTTCTTTGCTCCCTTCACCAAACGCATTTACCCGCACCGAATGACAACCCAACAGGTTAGCTGCATGCAACCACTTGTAATGATTCTCGATGGACGTTGTACGGGCGGCTGCATCCGGATTACCCAGGTCTCCTTCTTCATCAATCATAATCAGCAGGTTTTTAACACCCTCATTATCGGCTGTTTGCTTTAATTCATTCCAGAATTTTTCGTCCGAGCCCTTGTCGCGATAAAACCCATTTACGTACTCAACAGCTTCAATATTGTACTGCCGTGCAATGGCTGCAAAGTTTGCGGGTTGCAGCTCGCCTTTCTCAAAGGCACGGTGCAGCGACCATTGGGCGAGGGAGATTTTCAGGTTATTTTCTGAGGGTTGTTTTGCTGAACTACAGGAAAGCATTCCCGCTAGCGGAATTTGCAGTGTGCCAACCGCCATCGCTTTAACAAATTGTCGTCTGGATTGCATGGGTAAAAATTACTTTACTAAATGTAGATAATTTTTGCATGCGGTCGGCAGCCGTTGGGTTAAAACGTGTACCTTGGAAATCAAATTATCCACTTAAAAAAATATGAAGAAAGACAATATCATCTATTGGGTAACTACCGTGCTCTTTGCCGGGTTCATGTTGTTTTCAGCTATTCCCAATATCATGCTCGATCAAAATTCCATTGAGTTCATTCACGGCCAGTTAGGCTACCCGGAATATTTTATCCGCTTTATAGGAATTGGCAAAGCATTAGGCAGTATTGCACTGTTGATTCCCGGCCTTGGAAGGATTAAAGACTGGGCGTATGCCGGACTTACATTCGACCTTACCGCTGCTGTCTATTCCTTACTTGCCATCGGCTCTTCTGTAACCGATGTACTGCTCTTTCCGCTCTTCTTTATTGTAGGGGGCATTTCTTATTACTACCATTTAAAGCGCAGCAACTAGGTATGCGCGGGCTTTTCATTCTTTGGTTTGTGCTGTCTGGTCTCTACCTATCGGCACAAACCAATGAATATGTTTGCCAACCGTGTGGCCGGGCCTGCGACACGGAGGTGCACCTGCAACCCGGCACGTGTGCCCATTGCAACATGAAACTGGTGTTGAAATCAAGTGTGCTATTTGTTAACCTAACAGCCGATGAATTTTGCGATCGGATTTCAGAAAACCCGAATGCCATTCTTTTAGACGTACGCACGCGTGCGGAGTTTGAAGGTCGAAGCCTTAGGGACTCGTATGGCCACTTCAACAAGGCCATCAATATTAACATCGATGATCTCGAGAAGCGACTCTCTGAATTGAGCAACTACAAAGAGCGCGAAATTCTGGTGTACTGCAGCCATAGTGTGCGCAGCCCACGCGCAGCCATGCTCCTAACCACCAATGGATTTAAGAATGTAAAAAATCTGGAGGGCGGAGTATCGACACTTCATGCCACCACCCCTTGTTTAAAGAAAAATTTTACAGTGCATAACTAAGGTGGCCTGGCAAGCTATTGAACACCCAAACCACTTTCAGGTCTGATTAGCAAATCCAAAAAAAAGCGCCCGCAGGCGCTCTTTTAAATAAATCCGTTTAAGTGTTACACATTACATCGGTACGTCCGATTGCTTGTCGGCTCCTTGACTGTCGCGGGTGTTTTTTTGCACCGCAATTGCCCCAAACATGCTTAGCGTAAACGACATCGCATAAAATCCTTTTTCGCTGCGGATTAATGAGGCATTCCACAAGCCCACAACCAATAGCACAATGGCCAGCACGGTACTAAACCATGCCAGGCTGTAATAAATGTTGGTAACCGGAATACCTTCCAGTTGGTCGCGCACTGCCTTCTGCAAAGAAATAGCTGCAAACAAACCAAACACTAATACAGTGAAGTAGTAACCTTTTTCATTTAGTTCCATTTCGGCATTCCATAAACCAATAATGTAGGCCAGCATGCCGGTTAATAACGCTACCCACGAGGCTGCAATAAATGCGTTGGAAGGTTTTTGAATCGATTTGTTCTCCATTTTTGATTTAGTTTAACAAATCAAAAGTAGAAGCAGAGGCGGTTATTTATTTTGACATATATCAAAAAAAAACTATGCCTTGCTGCGGATGCGGCTGAGGGTTTCCTGGGTAATACCCAGATAAGATGCAATATATCCCAATGGAACTCGCTTCAAAATATGGGGCGTTGTGGTAGCCAGGTTTTCATATCGCTCGCGGGCTTCTTTAAAATGATTGGCAACAAAGCGTTCTTCCAGCATCACATAATATCGTTCGTGCATCACCCGGCCCAGGCGCTCTATTTCCGGATGCGTTGCATACAATTGCTGCAATTCATCATACGTGATTGACCAAAGCGTACCATCCTCCAATAACTGAATATTTTCTACGCCTGGCTTACGACTGATAAAACTAAAGAAAGAGGTGACAAAATTATTTTCGAACGCAAACCAATAGGTAATCTCTTTGCCATCGAGGTTGTAGTACCCCAGCAAGCAGCCTTTTTCTAAAAAATAAATGCAGTTGCAGATTTTGCCTTCGGTAGTAAGAAATCCGCCTTTGGGTATTTCAATTTTTTTAAGTGCAGCCGCAAGATCGCGCAGGGCCGGCTTGCGCAGCGGACAAAACCTATTGATATGATCGAGCAGCAGTTTCAACTCAGAAACTCCTAACGCTCCACCACGGGAAATTGTACGTCCGTTTGTTGTTCGCTTTCCGGGGTAGTACCCGGCATAGTTAGATAAACTTCGAATGGGTCGATACCCTTCTTCCATTTATACACTTTAGCCCGCTGCATATTGTATTGGGCACTCCACGCATTGCCCAGGTGTTTGTACGACCCGGTATGTACTATTGAATTAACTTTTACTGCTGGAATACTTCCGGTAACTGCGCCTTCGGGAATAGGCGGAGCCGATTTAACCGGAAACGCGGCAGTGTATTCAACTTTGTCATTTATAATATCCCACTTATGATATATCGAAAAAGGAATTCCGTTTAAAAGATCTCCTTTGTCTTTTGCCCAACTAAAAAGTTTCCCAAAGTCCTGCTTCATGCGCTCGCCCACCGTACTCATGGTACAGGTGGTTCTATACCCCACATACGTGCAGCCACCATAACTGGTAATGCCTTTAAATGATAATTTCGATGGAACCGATCCGGTTTCCAGTTGGTCTTTTAACATGGCAAGACCCCTGCTGTAATCCATGCCCAGGTAGGCCGTCATCATTTTCTTCATAAAGAATAAAAAAAATGGCAGGCTGCTATCCATGCACCAGGTTACCACCGTGCCCGTTGCATTCGGAGTAAACTCAAACCACGTAGCGGAGGTTGACTTCCACGGTTTCAAAAAGGTTACCTGCAAATCCAATCGCTGGGCCGGATTCTCTTTCATCACTTTCATTTCGCCACTGCCGGTGCGGTTACCTTCCCAGGCATAGTGCTTTCCACCGGGGGCTACGGTTACTTTCGCTTCCGGCTCCAGAATAAGCCAGGGCGACCAAAAGCGCCAATTATTAAAATCACTTAAGTAGTCATACACCACTTCGGGTGCACTATTTATTTCAATTGATTTTTGAACATGAAAGGCTGGCATAACAATGGGGTTTATGCGAAGGTATTGATTTTACCTTCAGTTTTGAATTTTTTGTGGTTAGCTTTTTTGAATGGGTTTCTTGTAAATCGCTGGTTATCTTTGCGCAATGAAACTTGTAGCGTTCTTTCTGTTAATAGCCTGCGTTAGCGCGAAGGCTCAAACTGATTCTCTGACCGTAATTCGCGAATCAAAAAAATTTCAACAAGAGTTAAATAAATCTTATAAGAACAAAAAGACCTCACCACTTAACGCGGCTGACTTGAAAAAATTCAGGCAGCATGATTTTTTTTCCATTAGTGCAAACTATGCAGTACTTGCTAAAGTAACGCTAACCCCTGATTCGCCTTATACCCCAATGGCTGCTACCGGACCAATTGTAAATAATTATCGCGCGTATGCGATTGCTGAATTTGAATTGCACGGACAACCCTGCAAGTTGACTTTATATCAATCCAGGGAACTAAGCAGTAATCCGGAATACCGCGATTATTTATTTCTTCCCTTTACAGATACCACCACAGGTGATGAAAGCTATGGAGGTGGCCGCTACCTGGATGTGCGCATCCCAAAAGGGGATACCATACTTCTTAACTTTAACCTTGCCTACAATCCGTATTGTGCCTACAGCAATCGGTATTCATGCCCAAAAGTACCAGCTAACAATGATTTGCCCGTAGCAATAAAAGCAGGAGTTCGGTTAGTAACAACCCATTAACAGCTAAAACCGGGTAAGCTCATGTTAGCTACCCGTTTTGCGAACTCAGTTTATTTTTTTCAAACCCTTTGCTTTGTCTTTCTGAGATTTCAATTGATCCTTTGCCTCCGTCTCTTTTACGATCTCTTTTCTTTCGGCCTTGCTGTTTTTAAGTTCAGCTTTCTGCAACTCCTTATCCCGGGCCCTTTCCGCCTTCCACTCATCGTTACTGTCATTATCAAGGTCAAAGTCAAAGTCAAAATCCATGTCCAAATCACCAAGTTCTACTTCGATAGGCTCAACTTCCACCTTTATCTCCGGAATCCGGATTTCGATCGGTGTTACTGAATTAAGTCCTCTCAGGTTTAGCTCTATGGGCTCTAAATGGATTTGAATTGCCTCCAGCGAATGCTCTACCGAACGCAGCGCAAGCCGAAGGGCACTCTCAATAGTTTGCTCCAGAGCCTTTCCATCAATGTGGATATCAAAATTCCAATCCTGGGTTGGGCCCGCTATTTTTACCAGTCCATCCGGACGATCTGACTTGACAGATGGCTTTTCATATTTGGAATTTTGTGCGATTGCGGACATGCTGATTGCGCAAATGAGCAACAGGGAAGTTAAAATGGATTTCATTTTGTTGGGATTTTGATTTACCAGACAATACTGTGGCGAAGCAAAAAAGTTACAAAAAAATAAAATCGGCAAGTGCGGGGAGGCCTGTTGCTGGCAGGGGGAACAAAGAGGGCTATTTAAAAATGTTGTACTTGGCTACCATCTCTTTATAAACGGGCATAATCTTTTCGTACGAGGCCTCATCTGCTTTTTTAAGCATATTCATCAGGCTTCCGATGCCGGAATCTTTCAAACTAACTTTTTGACTTTTTATTTCTTCCATCTTGAGGCGGATAGTGCCTTCAAGTTTTCTTAGTTCGCGTTCGGTCATTTTTACAGTTGGTGATTACAGGACAAATTGATTCAATAATTTAAGTGTAAACATAACTAAAATCGGGTTGGTTTGGTGGCAACAAGCTGATGGTGATGAAACAACAATAAAAGACCACAGTAATCCTGAGCGAATAAATTACACTATGCTTTGAGGCGAAGCTTGAATAATTAGATTTTCATGGAAAGAAAAACCGAGTGAAGGATCTCGGGTTCTTAATTCGGGGATCCTTCGCGGTGTGCACTTCCAAACCCCGGCTTCAGGGTTGCTGGCAATGGTTAAGAGATGAGATGAATCGACAAAAAAGCCAACACATCAATCACCTATCAATTACCGATTGTCAAATTTCCTCCAATTTCCCGCACGCTACCTGCTACTTTTAATTACCAAAATCCAGCCATGAAAAAAATCGGTACCCTCCTACTCGCCCTGCTTAGCCTTCAGGCAATTGGTCAATCTGTTTCCCAACAAGATTACCAGCGGGCAGTAAGTTTTATGTGGGATAACCTCAACAATAAAAAAGTATTTAACCTGCACCTTGTGCCTAACTGGTTTGCTGATAGCACCGGCTTCTGGTACACCCAGTATTCACCAGAAGGTAAAACATATTACCAGGCAACCTTTAAGCCATTGCAGAAATCAGTGTTGTTCAACCACGAACAAGTCGCTGAAAAACTAAAGGCACAACTCAATACGCCATTCGAGGCTAAGAATCTTGAGATTGCAGCTATTACGTATTTAAAACCAGCACAAATTTCTTTCACGGCCAAAGGCAAAAAATTTATCTGGGATTCAAATCAGAATACACTTACTGAAGATAAAACCCAGGAACCACCACGCAATTGGTTGGAATCCAAATCGCCCGATGGCAAATGGATTGCATACGCTGAAAACTATAACCTGTTTATTCGCTCTACCGAAACCGGTGCCATTAAACAACTCAGCACGAGCGGAACCAAAAATTACGAGTATGCTAGTTTCTATGGCTGGAGCGACATTATGGAAGGTGAAAATGCCGAACGGCCAAAACGATTTTCCGTAACCTGGTCGCCTGACAGCAAATGGATTCAGACTTCGATCTGCGATTTACGCGCTGCACAAAAAATGTACTTGCTCGATTGGAGCGTGGATACATTATACCGCGCTAAACTCCTTTCCTACTATCGCGGCTCACCGGGCGACTTGAATGTAGTGCACCTTGAACCCGTTGCTTTCCACATCGAAACCGGCAAAGAAACCAAACTCGCACTACCCCGCATCGCACACGAAAACGGATATTCCTTTCAATGGTCGGAGGTACAAGGAATTGGATATGCAAGTTACCGCGAGCGGGGATTTCAAAAAGCGCATCTCCTAAAAATTGATCTTACTAAAAACACTACTACTACCTTATTCACGGAATCAAGCGAGACCAACACCGATGGATTTAATTATTGGCTCTACGAAAAAGCCGGTTGGATCATTGTTTCGTCCGAGCGAACCGGCTGGAAACAATTGTATTCCATTAACCTGAAAACAAATGAAGTAAAGCCAGTTACTCAGGGAAACTTTTTTGTTGCCGATGTACATCACCTCGATGCAAAGACAGGCACACTTTACTTTTCTGCCTTAGGTAAAGAAACCGGCAACCCGTATCAACCTTTTCTTTACAGTATTTCGCTAACCGGAAAAAATCTGAAACTGCTTACACCTGAAGCTGCTACCCATGTGCTCTCATTTTCACCCGGCAAAAATTTTGTATTGGATAATTATTCTACTCCTACCAACCCCACCGTTACGGTATTGCGCGAAGTAAAGAGTGGAAAAGTGATGCTGGAGATTTGCAAAGCGGATGTTGCTCAACTGCAAGCCATGGATTACCAGGCACCTGAACCTTTTACGGCTATCGGTAAAGATGGTGTTACGGCTATTTACGGGTTACTGTGGAAGCCTTCTACCTTCGATGCCACCAAAAAATATCCGATCATCGATCACAGCTACACCGGCCCACATGGCAACATTGTACCCAATACGTATGTGCGCACTATTAATATTAACAACCAGGCCTTAGCCGAGTTAGGTTTTATTGTGATGATGGTTGATGGACTCGGTACGGCTAATCGCTCGAAAGCATTTCATAATTACTCGTACAAGAAGATGGGTTATAATCTGCAAGATCATGTAAACGCAATTCAACAGCTTGCTAAAACCAAACCCTGGATAGATGCCACGCGTGTAGGAATCTTTGGGCACTCTGCCGGAGGGTACGATGCCGGGCATGCCTTATTACAGTATCCGGATTTTTATAAAGTAGGTGTGGCCAGTTCGGCCGATCATGATTTTAGAATGGAGAAAGCCTGGTGGCCTGAAATGTATATGGGTTGGCCGGTAGATACAGCTTACCACAATCAATCCAGTATTACCATGGCAAAAAACCTGAAAGGTAAATTACTGATTACACACGGAGGTATTGATGAGAATGTAAACCCTTCGGCTACTTTTAAACTTGCCGAGATGTTGCAGCGCGCGGATAAGTCATTTGACATGATGATTTTCCCCAGCCAGAAACATGGCTACGTAGGCGATTATCAACGCTACTTCACCAAACTACGCTGGAATTATTTTGTTAAACACCTGCTGGGCGCAGAACCGGTGTGGGAGTTTGAGTGGAAGTGAGAGATGCCTTAGACACATCACTGCAAACTAAAACGAGCACCTACCTTAAGGTAATACCAAATTTTCTATGGCGCCACTATTCTATACAATCTTAATTATCAATCTTCCTTACTAATCCTATTCTTATATTAGGGATAAATACATCTTGATTTTGCGTAAGTTCTTTCACTCTTTCATTTTGATAGATGAAATTCAAATCCACTTTTAAACTCAAATTTGCATCACTACTCAAATCAAGATAAAATCTTGCCCCAATCTCGCTAAAAGTCTTAATCTGAGTATCATTATTGAAATGTTCGCCAAATTTTTTTACCTCATCTATAATAAGCAAACCACACCAATTAAAATAAATACTTCCTTTGTTCACAAATAAATATTCTCCTCCAAGCTTACCATGAAACATGCTTACTGAAAAATTAGTTACCGTGTCGGATTGTAGATTCTTACCTAAAAAGTTCATGCTGACATTTATTGCAACTTTCTTGGTATCATTTACTTTACCTTTCTGATATCCAACAAATCCATAAGTAAAATTAGAAGTGAAGCCAAACGAGCTTGTTTCGACAATAAATAATGAACTTGCTCGTGTTACGTCCTTATTAGTTGCGACTGCGCCAGTAAAAAATCTAAGTTCGCCATATTGTGAATTATCCTTGTTACTCTTGTTTTCAAATTTTCTGCTTCCTAGAAGGGTAATATTAGGCACAACTTCTCTTTGGCCAAAAACCGCTGCCAAGCCTGGTATTGCACCAAAATCAGTATTCTTAGTTCTCTCCTTATACAATTCTCTTTTAGCCTTAATCCTTGAATCTGCAGTTCTTACCTCAGCAGAAAATAGTTTGAAATCTTTTCCAAATGACTCCAGGTTATTACTTAATACAGCATTCAGTTTATCAATTTCCGTTGTACTTAATTCAGATCTAAGTTTTGAGTTACTTAGTCTAACTATCTCCCTTTCATACGAAGTTGATAATTTTTTTACTTCTTTTAATCGCAGTAACAAACTATCATTTATGGTACTTAAAGAAAAGTAGGCAGAATCTAAAAATCGTTGAATATCAAATTGCTTGTTTTCATCCGGCTCAAGCATGTCTACAGCTAATTGACTTTTTAGCCTAGTAAGAGATTCGTAAAATTCCTTTATTACTTTAGTGTGGTATTTTAAATTTGAGTTATGCTTTTCTGTAAGGAGTATGGTTATGCTTTGAAAGTCCTTATCGTTACTATTCTTCAATTCCACGAGTTCTAGCTCCTTTTTTTCTAGTTCTCTAGCAAGCTCTTTCATTTTAGCTTTGATTTCTACTTCCGTTCTGCCACCTATTTGAAGCAGCCTTCCTTTTATATCTTCTAATTCCTCTTTAAGGTCTTCAATTTTTATATCCTTCGAAGTATTCCTCGGTATTGAAATTGTCGAATCAATACGCGGATTAAAATTAACAGGGTCCAACCTTAAATTTTTTTCATCCTTAGGCTTAAAGTCAGAAATTTTTGCTCTGTTAGCTTCAAGTAATTGAGCGCTTGCTTCGATAGTCACTCGTGTTGTCAAAAGTAAAACAATCGAAAAAAATCTTAACCTAAAATGGTTTTCCATAAGAATATAATTTCACCAACTCTTCCTCGGATTTTCGGCTCACTCCGTAGTTAACTTTTAAATCGAAATTGTAATCGCTACCGGGCAATGATCAGAAGCGGAAGGCTTGGATTGACCTACGCCCGGAAAACGCGCACCCGTATAAAGTGCTGCCTTGCGCGGTAACCCACTGCGCACTATAACCGGCTTTACATTCTTGTTAGCCTGGGCCAGCGATTTCGATAGCAAAATGTAATCGATTTGTTTGTACCGTTCAGCCACCGGCACTTTGGTGGTATCCCACCAGTGCGTCCACCGCTCGGCAACGGGTAAACGATCCACTACATTCTCTAACCACGCCTGATTGGTTAATGCCGAAAGGCTGGTTTGCGCATCCAGATAGTCATTGAAGTCGCCCACTACAGCCCATGCAGCGGAACCTGGATTATTACCAAAGCGATTTTTCAAAATAGTAACTACTGCATCGCATTGCGCTTTTCTTTTGGCTGCTGTATTAGCCCGTGATTGTGCCGCACTCTTAGCCGACTTGTCTAACATCGATTTAAAGTGATTTATAAAAACCGAGAATGGTTTAGTTCCTATTGTAAACCTAACCTCCAGACAATCGCGCGAAAAAATATTCTTGTTATTGCTTCCTTTCGTGTACTGATGGGTTACCACCGAGTCGATAGGAATTTTACTGAGTATAGCCACATCAATCAGGCGTGGATCGTTACCATCAATTAGTACCTTAAACGGATAGCTGTTCTTTCCTGTAAGGTGTTGACTGGCAAAATTCTTTAATGTATCGAGGTTCTCAACTTCCTGCAGGCAAACTATATCTGCCCCCGTAGCCGCAATAGCTTTCGCGGTAAGTTTTTTCTCATCGTCTAAAAGACGTTGAAACAAAGTACTATCTATGATGAATCCGTTCTTAACGGCACTATCCACTTTTTGAGGTGATGCTTTGGCCGTGAATTTAAAACGTTGAAAAAGGTTTTCGCAGTTAAATGTGGCAATGGTTATTTTACCCATGGGGATTTGAGGTTTAGTTATTATTTATTTCATTCATTCGTTTTCAGTAATCGGGTTAGTTTATGGTTGGATAGATTGATCTTCTCTAATGCCATTGCTCTGGTTGCAACCGAGGCGGTATCAGATTTTAGAGCAAGCACCTCCATTGAAATAATATTTTTGATCTCCTGGATACTATCTGCTTTAGGTAATTCGGCTGCGGCATAACTGTTTTGAAGGGAATCGAGAGATTGAACATAGCTATCAATCCTTCCTGTATAATTCACAGAAATATTTTTTACACTTACAGTGTCCAGGCCCTTGTCAAAATCCGTAGCCTTTTGTAACACGTTAAACTCATTTGTCTTTATACCTAACTCCTTTTGTACCTTATCTTTTTCGCTTGATAGATCAACATTTCTGCTGATAGCCGGAATCCCTAAGATTCCCACCACAACAACATTCAGCAAGTTGGCCGACATAAAAACATAAATGGCCGTTAACATAGAACCCCGGGGTTGCTCGCGTTCTTGCTCCTTCGAAATCAGTCGAAAGGCCATAATTACGAGGAGAAAACAAAAACCAGAAATACCCAGACTTAAGATTTTCACAGTCGGATCGAGGTTTGAAAATAAATCGCCCATAATTTCTCTTTTACTATTTATTGATTATAAGTCATTCATTTACAGGTATAGAATACCTTAAACATTCCTTCTCAAAAACCCCACTGCATTCTCCCCTATCACCTGCCTTACAACTTGCTGTACATCTGCTGGTGGTAACTCTACTCCAGCATGCACGGCCATGCGCGGCAACCATTCTACCAACCCACCAAATAAAAATTTAAACGCCCCGGCATGGGTGGTGTAATTGATCGGGTCAATCAACCCATCGAAGTCGGAGCCGATGGCGATCTGCTTCCACACACGGTCGCCAACAAGGGGGCGCCCCACTTTTACAATATGCAAGATGTGGTTGCACAAGTGGCGCAGGTGCCATGCTTTTACTTCGTGCACTTCGTCATACTCTTCCATGCGCAATTGGTGCATACGCGGTTCTGCAACCGGTTTGAAATCGGCTTCTTTAAATTCATCGGGGCTAACCAATTCTTTAGCCGGAGTACCACAACCCAGAATCCGTTGATCTAATGATAACCCGATCAACCCGTTCGATAACAGAATTTCGCTTATGTCCTCATCGTATAAATTAATACTCCACGGATTGAAGTACGTATCCAGCACACCGGGTTGGCGGTAGTAGGTAACTTCGTAACAGGATTCAGAATTATCATACTTATACTTACGCACCGGCTTGCGTTGCCACGAACATCCCGTAAGGCCCATGTGCGAGGCCATAATGGGCGCATCTGGAAACTCGGCTGCACGCAACGCATAAAACTGCTGGCGTGCCAGCAAGCTCATGTGTTTAGCATCGATGAGAATGCGTTTGCCATTGGTGGTACTGAGCGCCTCGCGGATAAACCGCTTGCCCAAATTGCTCAGGCCTTTGCCCTTCGGATTAAACGCATTGCTCTTCAGCATTTTCATACCAAAGGCATGCGTGCAAAATTCAGAATGCGATAGGTGCGTGATGGTGATATACACCAACCGCGGACTCTGCGGCAGTTTAAAGTAGAGTAACCGATCGATTACTTTTTGAGTTTGTCCGAAACGCTGGCCGTTGTCATAAAAATTATGGCCACCTTCGGCACACAACATAATCTGCAGGTGCGGATTGGTGGCATCGAATTGGCCGCCAGAAGAAAGCAACTTAAATTGTTTATCGGCCGAGACGTTAGCTGAATTTAATAAATGATTCATATCGGCCTGCATCAATTCGAAGTAGCCGAACTCCTCGCGTTCAATCTTTTGTAAAAATCTCTTCTTCGCATGGTGCGAAAGGCCCGCTGCCAGTTGAATCAACTTGGCTTTCGCGAACACATTTTCAAGTGCGTACAATGGAACCACTGCGAGTTTTACCTGCCCGCTCACTAACTGGCTCAAACTGGATTGAGAATCGAGAATACCCAGGCCCACATCGAAGTTGAGGTTAGTCCAACAGTTTTTACGCTCTGCTTCGCTTTCGCTACCGATAAACGTTTTAAACTGCGGGTGACAATGAATATCTACGTACATACTTAACGGGCTTTACCGGTTAACCGGAAGATATTTTTATGTTGCAGGTACTCGCGTCCTTTAATGTGTTCGGTGTGGATGCCCGAGAACACCTGCCGGATATCGTGCGCAACCGTTTCGCTGTTTTTATAATACCAGTGGTTGATCAGTTTTTCCTTTATTCCTTGCGAGTCTTTTATTTCAGAAGCCTCCACCACGTTTACATTCATGCGTAACTCCAATGGCCGGGTGGGGCCGGTAAGGCCCAGGCGGTTGGTTTTGTTTTTTGTCTTATCAGAAATCTTCAGGGCATCGTCACTTTTGTGGAAGTAGATGTGCACACGGTCACAAAAATCCGTGATGTGGTACAAGGGTTTGCCCGGCTCCAAGGCATCGTTATCAATATCAGGGGCTGCTAACACCACCTGCTTAAAGATGGGCGCTGCCGGAATGTGCGAATTGAGAATCTCTTTCACCATGCGCTCGAACACCTGGTTGCCCATGGAGTGGCAAAGCACATGAATGTTATTTTCGCAGTGTTCGCCTTGCACAAACTCGCTAAAGAACTTTAATAGTTTATGATAGCCGCGCGCCAGCGCAATGCCTGCATACCCGGCATCAGCTTGGTCTTTCCGGTACTCGGTAAGCATATTGTTGCTGGGCCACGAGAAGGCCACGATGCGTGCAATGGGGTTAGCCCGGTTTTTTACAAACAGGCGATCCAGGTCAATCAGGTTTTCAATCAGGCATTGATAGCCGCAATTGAAGCCATGAATAAAAAAAAGTGTGTCGTTATTCTTTTTCCCATCGGTCATGTCATCGTACAGCGACTTAAACCATTCAGCCGAGCCGGAGAGATTAGTTTTAGTTTCCAGATTTTCATAGCTGACTTCCTTAAACTGATTATCCTTAACCGGTACATCGGGTATCAGTTCTACTTTGGCTTTGGGCTTCCCATCGCGGCCTTTTACAATTTCGGCTGTGCCAAAGCGCAGGTTGTACGTAGTAGCCGCCTGATTGCTTTCGTCAATTTGTTCGGTACCGTTTTTTACGCGCACCGGGCGATTAGTGATAATGTAATGTGTTGCCATGCAGATTTCGGATTAACTCATTGACACAAGAAATAGTCAACCACAGCATGAGCACCAAAATCCAACCGCACACAATCCTGGCGATGTGCCTGCCTTTTGGGTTACTCATTAAATTTGAATAAACGCTGCGCGTAAACCGAGCTAAAGTTTGTAGGTGCAGTACTCGCTTCAGAATCCGGTTGCTTTCAAAAAGAAATCGGGGAAGAAGTAAACCGTGTTTATTCCTTTTTAGTTGTGCGAATTGGGAATGGATTGTTGCCGGATGCTCAAAAACCCAACGGTAAAAATGAGGTAAGCCAAAATATTTATTATCGCATGGGCATACCACACGCCCGCCATTTTGGTGCCCAATATTCCCATTAAAAAAAAGGTAGAGAAGCAATAAAAGAAGGTACCCAGCCACATCCACAGCATGGGCCGTTGGGTAGCCTGCTCATCTTGCTCCAGCATTTGCAAAATGGCCAGTGCACTGCCAAAGGCAATCACCACCTGCGTGCCACTTTTAAACATGGGCACGGTGCTTATCCAAAATCTGCTAGCCCAAAACACAACTACTACTGGCAGGGCCCACGAAAAAAAATTCCTCAGGTACTTTGAGGTGGCGGTGTGGGCAATAAACCAAAAGAGAAAAAACGCTTCGAATAAATCGTAGGCATGGCGTACGTATTGATTGGTTGTTTCATTTTGGGTAATATAACAATACCAGCCGGTTAAATCGGTAAGCAACCCGATAAAGAGATAGCCGAGAAAATACCGGATTGATTTTTCACTTTTAGGGTACTTCAACAAGCCTGCAAGCACCGGCAAAAAAGCAACTAAGGTGCCCGTCACTTGCCAATAGTAAAGAGTTTGCGCTGACATGTAGGATAAGGTTTTTACTGAAACAAAAATGGCAGTTACCTGCCATTTTTAATTCACCCTAAACCTACCAAAAAAATATTAATGAAAAGGCGGAGGCGGCCATCCATTTTGTAATCCTTCTCCACCTCCGTCTTCACTCTGGGCCTGCGCCCCGGTTATGGTATTGCCATTTTTATCGGCTGCAATTAAAACTATGCGAATGCGGTTAGGTGTATGCCCCTCATCAAAACCATAATAGTACCGGATATACCCATCGGTGCCGGCCCAGCTCACAAAAGTTTTGTAATCGTTCCACCAGATAAAATAATTGAGTGGGTATTTCTGATAGCTCTTGCCGGCTGCGTCTTGTGTTTTTTGCATCAGCGAGTCGAAGCTTTTTACATACCGGGCCGCTACGGCCTGGCCCAGGTTAGCCGATGCACCGGTTAGTTTCTGATTAAGGATAAAATCTTTTACATCGGCCGGAGCAGGCGATGGATTTGTGTATAAAAATGTTTGCTCTGGTTTTTTCAGGATTGCCTGCAGAGGCGCTTTCGGCAAGCTAGCTGTATCGTAATGGTGCAGAGGTTCAATGGCCATAAAAATTTGCTTTCGCGATGTGTCAAAACAATACCACATCAGCAGGCCTTCGTTCTTATTGTCGGGCATAAAATCCGAAACCGGAAATACACCGCCTAACGTATAGCGACTTAAATCCAGTGTGGGGTGCACGAGGTAATCTGAAATCATTTGGCTGGCCGGATCGAGCGCAATAAAAAAAGAGGGGGCAGCCGCAGTAGCGGCCACCGATTGTGTTTCGGTGTCTGTCTTTTTTGCCTGGCAGGCAACAAGCACAGCAAGTAAAATAAATACGGGTTTCTTCATGGTGGCAAAAGGGTTAAAAGTTTAACATGAAAAGCGAAATGTACCAAGGTCTTTCTTTGCGTTGGAGATTGCTCGTGTAAGTTGAAACTGCGCTTCGCGGGGGGCCGAAACGGTAATAGAAAACGTACTGCCCACCTCACCCTTCACAAACCAATGTAAAATGTACTCCTGCCCGGCCTCCAGTTCTACGGTAACGGTATCGCTGTTCTGAATAATCAGATTATTATCCAGGTAAACGAGTAAGGTACCCTGTGCAATAAAAGTAGAAGCTACCAGCTGAATCATCGGTTACACCTTTAGGTGAAATAAAAGTAATACAACCCGGGCACCAACCCCACCCTACACCAGCAACCGGTGGCCTATTCTTAGTAACTGGCAGCAGTTGGGTAGTAGTTGGCTATTTTAACCACTTTAAAAATTCTTCTTTGCGCCTGCGCGATACATCCACAAACGCGCCATCGGCCATGCGCACCTGACCGCCTTCGCCTTTGATATATTCCACAATGTAGCGATGGTTTACCAGGTGCGAGTTATGCACCCGGAAAAACCGGTATTCATCCAGCATCTGTTCGCACTCTTTTAAAGTACGCGACACAATGATGCGCTGCTTATCAATAGTGTAAAACGTTGTGTACGTGTTATCCGACTCACACCGCACAATGTCCTGCACGGCTACAAACAAAAAACCGGTAAGGGTGGGTAAGGCAACCCGCGCCTCCGCAGGTTGTTGCAGGTTTTGTAATAAGTGGTGTAAATGCTGGGTGGTTTCGTTCACTTCCTTGCGTTGGCGAAATTTATCCAACGCTTTCAGTAAGTCGGTAGCAGCAACGGGTTTTAGCAAATAATCTACTGCTGCCAGCCGAAAGGCTTTAATAGCAAACTCTTCGAAGGAGGTGGTAAAAATAATTTCGAAGGGAATGTGCCGCAGGGTTAAAAGCAAATCAAAGGAAGTGTGGGGCGGCAGCAGCACATCGCAAAACACCAGGTCGGGTTGCAGGTTTTGTAATTGGGTGCGGGCGGTATCAATATCGGGTGCATGCCCTACTACGGTAAGGTCGGGTATAGTTTGTAGCCGGGCGCGCAAGTCGGCCAACTCGTGGGGATCATCTTCCAATATGAACACCCGGTATTGCATTTACATTAAAGGTATTAGTAAGGTTACTTCTTTTCCTTCTATGCCATCGCTGCGATCGGATAATGTAAAGCTTGCCTGCGCCTGGTGCAATTGGTTAATCAGCGCAAAGCGGTCGCGCATTAACTGCATACCCATTGAAGTTTTCTTTACTGACCCACCCAGGTTAGTGGAGTGACGGTTAGGGGTGCTTCGCTTGCCCTCGTCTTTAATACTACATTGTAAATGGCGGTTGGGGGCATACGCAAAATGCAAATCAATCAATCCGCCACCAGCCAGCCCATGCCAAATGGCATTCTCCACAAAAGGTTGAATCATCATGGGTGGAATTTCCAACTGGGTGGCGTCCAGATCGGGTGCAAGGCTTATGGTATAAGTAAGCGAATAATTCATTCGCAGTTGTTCCATTTCTATGTAGATGCGGTTTGCTTCAATTTCATCGGCTAACGATACACTGCGCAGGGCCGAGCTCTCCAGCACGTGGCGGATAAGCCGCGAGAATTTTATCAGGTACTCGCCAGCTTTGGGGCCATCGCTGGTAAACATGTAATGATGGATGGAATTGAGGCAATTGAAAATAAAATGGGGGTTGATTTGGGCCCGCAGTGCTTTGAGTTCGCCCTCGGCCAGGCTTAATTTTAGTTCGGTTTCCTTTTGCCGAAAGTAGGCCTCGCGTCTGGCCCGGTAAAAAACAAACACCAGAAACGAAAAAGCAACTACAACGGGTATAAGTGCAAGCAAAACCGTTTGCTGTACCTGATCATGCCCGCTTGTTGGCTCGGGCACAAATACTGGTGCTTGTACAAGTTGTGTTACAACCCAATGCTGTCGTGGTGCCAACCAATGCCAATTCTCCATAGAACGGTAAAAGGTAGCAAAGATTTTTTGGCAAAAAGGCTTCCATGCAAGATTGGAGTAGGTTTAATGCGAAACCTAACCATTCGGTATAACAAGTTTAATTTTGAAAGCGTTTACCTTTCGAATTCTTAGACTACACGCACACCCAATACGCCCCAGGTTTGTGGCCCGGCAACGCCATCAATCATTAGCTTGTTCTTTTTTTGAAAAACCTTCAGCGCATCGTAGGTATCTGTTCCAAACACTCCATCTTCGCTCAGCATGGGGTGTGCCCCTTGCTTGTTCAGGGCCCTTTGCAGCGTTACCACGGCAGTTCCACAATCGCCTTTACGTAAAAACACACCTGTAATAATGCGTTTATCAACAGTTTTGGGTCGCGATAATTCCGATTCCATTACGCCTAATAAAACAGGAGTAACAATACCATCGGTGGGCAGGCCCTGGTCGTTTTGAAAATCTTTAACTACCCGCTCGGTACGAATACCGTAATCGCCATCTACGGTTATTGAATACCCTAAATCGAAAAGCATTTTTTGTACCCGCACCACATCGGCACCTTTACTGCCCCGTTTAAAAATTAATAGCGGTAGTTGCGGCTGAAACGTGTCGTTGTTGAAAACGCCCGGGTTTACAAAAGCTTTTACGCTGCCGGTTTGGCGGGTGCGCAGCATTACCCGGCCACCATTGCTATCGTTACTCATGGCAGTGTTCCCTTCCCAACTTTGAAACGACTTACCCGGCTCTATCCATTTAACAAAAATGCCCGTATGGTCGCAAATGCCATCGCCATTCCAATCGTATAAAACAATATCGGCTGGTTGTGGCGATTCGGTTAAACAGTTGTGCGACTTCCAATAGTTATAGGCCGAAGGACAGTATTGAAACCCACGGGTTGAATCGACCGGCCCCAACGGGCAACCAGCCTTATCAAACACCCAACTTATAAAAATAGCACACCACGGCACGCCATTCAGGCCGTACCATTCACCGTATTTGGTCTTGTTTGTATGAGGAGGCGTTTCGCGGGTTCCGTTTTCGGCTGCTGCAACTTCCAGTACTCTTTGACGCGACATAAAAAATTAGAACGAACTTGTTTGGTTAAAGATTTTCAGGTTTCTGGACGACTGAATAAAATTGATGGCGGTTTCTTCCAGCAATCGTAACTGGGCCAGGTCAACCCCATCGTGTGTAATTAGATTTGAAAATAATTCCGATCGCTTTAAGCGTAAAAAATTCTGGGCCGCAGAAAATGTATGCTCTTCGCGTGCCAGCACTGCCAGTTTAAAATAAAGTTCTTCGCTAAGAGCGGCTACATCGGTTGGCACTGCCAACACCTGCCCTGTAGCAAGTTCCTGGTGCGTTTCTCTTATTACAAAGCCAATATGTTCCAACAGGTTGGCTAATCTTACTTTATCGGAGGGCGCACTGTACTTCATACCTCCTGTAATCTCCTTTACTTCGTTGCTCAATCGCCACATGTCCATAATGGCACTCATACCAATAGCAGTTTAGAAGTTGAATAAAAATGTTCAGCGGCTTCATCCAGCAGCACGAGTTCGCGCGCATCAATGGTGCCTGTGGTAAACTCGCGGTGCAACAAGTCAACGCGGTGGGTTTGCTTGAATTTATCGGCAAGGTTTTGCGCATGCTCAGGCCCTAACGCACCTTCTAATTGAAAATACAATGGGTGGCTCAGTAACTCTAACTGTTGGCAGCAGCCTACGGGAAAAACCCCGTTCGAGAGTTTTTCAAATGTTTCCTTAACCACAGTAGAGGCTTGCAAGAGCGTATCGGCCAGGCGTTGGCGATCGGCCACCGATTGCTTTTTGAGGAGGTTAATAAAGTAGTAAATCTCGCGGCTAACCCTCAAAATATCGATAATTAGGGCCATTGAGACCCTCCTGTGAGAAAAGTTTACCTCCGCTTCTGCCGGCTTGGACTGAGCAATTTGCATAGTGGAATTTCGGGTAGGCGCTTTTACCAGTCAACGGGGTTTTTCCCGTTTCGTACTTTTTATTTTTTCAAAAAGCCAGGTATTGTGTAGTGTACTCCCACCAGGAAAATTTGTGCTTCACATTGTGTTCTGCATCACCAACAGGTGTACGGTGTGCCGGAGGTTTGTATGCTTTCAATCAAATTTAAAAAATTACTTACGTGGTAGGTTGTATGCTTGCATGGTTACTTAATTTTAGGAATTAAGATTCTATGTTTTTGATTCAACTTCTTTTTTGAATGACTATCCGGGTAGGAATTGTGGACGATCATCAGTTGTTTGCCAAATCGCTGGCCACACTTATCGAAACGTTTGAGGGCTTTAAAGTAATGGTGGTGGCCATTAATGGCGATGATCTGATTGAAAAATTTAAAACCCTGAAAAAGTTGCCCGACATTATGCTGGTGGATGTAGAAATGCCGGTAATGGACGGTATGGAGACCGCACAATGGTTGCGCAGGAATCATCCCTCCATACGCCTGGTGGCCCTTTCTATGAACCACAAAGAACATATTGTAATTAATATGATCCGTTCGGGGTGCTGCACCTATTTAATAAAAGACATTTCGCCCGATGTTTTGCACGAAGCGCTGGGCGAAGTTTATCAAAATAATTATTACAACTCCGACATCCATCGCAATTCACTCGGCAAACTAATGGTGCAGTTCGAAAACGTGATGGGTAATTTTTCAGAAAAAGAAATTGAGTTTCTGCGCCTGGCCAGCACCGAATTAACCTACCGCGAAATTGCCGACATTATGAATATGAGCGAACGCACGATTGATGGCTACCGCCAGTCCATTTTTGAAAAAATGAAAGTGCAAAGCCGCACCGGCATGGTGTTGGAAGGCATTCGCCTGGGCCTGTTAAAGTTGTGAGGCAGTTATGACAAATAAGATACGAGCATAATTGCCAGGCTACTTTGGCCCTATGCGTTACGCACTACTTACGCTTGCTTTAGCCGGATGTGCCCCCTACTTTCCATTGCATCAGGTTGACCCATTAAACCCAACTGCACTAACGGTAGCAGAAACCCCCGAGGTTACCCTGGAAGTACAACATGCAGGCAAGCAACTCAATCATCAGGTTTTTCTGCTAAGCATCACCAACAACACTCCCGATACAGTGCGCTTTAGCCCGGAGCAGGTAATTTATTACGCGTCCTCAAAAATGTTTAGCCAACCTCCAACTACGCAAGAAGTACACAAAGAATCTTACCTCAACTCACGGCTTCTCTCCAAACGCATCTTTGCAAGTTCTCCAAATCTGGTTTTACAACTGGCCAACGACCGGGTGAAAAATATGAAAGTAGTAAGCAGCCTGGCCCTGATTGCGACAACCGCTCTGGTTGTGCGCGATGCAGTGAAGGATCAGAAGGATTTTTTAAAAGAAACCTGGACAACCCAGGATGCTAAAAGATCGCTGGGCCGCGATGCGGTTGCAGCCTCCAGTATGTTACTTGTTAACTCAACCATCCAGGGTCAGGCAGATGCAGCGATAGAAAATCACTACCTGCATGATGAAATTCTTCGTGAAACCCAACTACCGCCAGGCGCTACCTACTATGGCAAAGTTTTTCTGCGGCACGAAATCTCGTATCGCTATACGCGGCTTATTGTGCCCTTCCACAATGTGGATTATGTGTTTGACTTTAAGCGCCAAAGCAATTCAACCAAATAAGCCTTTCACACAAGGCACCATGCCATCGCTCAGGGTTTGCATTCTATCTATTCATTTAGTTGTAAACCTTTATCTTTGCAGCCCTAACTAAAAAGTATGCAGGTAAAAGACCTTGAGTTTAAAAAATTTATTACTGCTAAAACGATTGCCGAAAAAGTTGCCGGGCTTGCGCATAAAATAAACCACGACTATAAAGACAAAACTCCGGTGTTGCTGCCGGTTTTAAATGGTTCTTTTATGTTTGCTGCCGATCTGTTAAAAGAAATCAAGATTCCATGCCGGGTTTCGTTTGTAAAAACCTCGTCCTACTCCGGTACTACCAGTACCGGCCAGCTTAAAACCCTTATCGGCCACGATGAAAGTCTTTTTAACCAACACATTCTTATTGTAGAAGATATAGTGGATACCGGGCTTACCTTAGAAAAAATTATTGAAGAACTAAGAGGCCTGGGCGCCAAATCGGTAGAAGCCATTACCCTGCTTCGCAAAAAACCAGCCCGCGAAAAGCAACTTGATGTAAAATATGTAGGCTTTGATCTTGAAACAGAGTTTGTACTTGGCTATGGCCTGGATTACGATGGCCTGGGCCGTAACTACAAAGACATTTACAAGCAGCAAGAACCGCCAAAAGCCGGTCAAAATTAATGTTAGTGATTTGCCATTCAGCTTGTTATCTTGCCAGCTTTAGTTTTACCCGAAACCACAACCTATGATTAACCTTGTTCTCTTTGGCCCGCCTGGGGCCGGTAAAGGCACACAAAGTGAAAAACTTATTCAGAAGTACGGCTTCGTGCACATTAGCACTGGCGATTTGTTTCGCTGGCACACCAAAAACGATACCCCGCTGGGTAAACGCGTAAAAGAAATTATGAACAGCGGTGCACTGGTACCCGATGAAATTACCATTGCCATGCTAAAAGAAGAACTGGATAAAAATCCGCAGGCTAAAGGCTTTTTGTTTGATGGGTTCCCACGCACCGTACCGCAGGCCGAAGCGTTAGATCAATTTATGAAATCCAACGGCACAGCCATTCACCACGTTATTGCGCTAAACGTAACCGAAGCGGAGGTGCGTGCCCGCATTTCTAAACGAAGAACAATTGAAAACCGGGCCGATGACGAGGAGGAGAAATTGAACAAACGCATTACGGAGTACTTTACCAAAACCGTTCATGTTTTGCCCCACTATCAAAAGCAAGGTCGTTTAAAGACTGTGGAAGGTATTGGTGAAATAGAAGTCATCTTCAAAAATATCTGTGCTATTATCGATAAAAAATAATCAACCGTTACCAGTTGCCTGTTGCCGGTAACTGGAGCCGGCAACCGTTATGTCTTCACCCAACTTCATCGACTACGTAAAGTTTAATTCGCGCTCGGGCCATGGCGGAGCGGGCTGTTTGCATTTTCACAGAGAAAAATTTATTGAAAAAGGTGGCCCCGATGGAGGCGATGGTGGCCGTGGTGGGCACGTAATTTTGCGCGGCAATGCCCAACTATGGACACTCCTGCATTTAAAATACCGCAAACACATACTAGCCGAAAACGGCAAAGCGGGCGAAGGACAAAACCGCACCGGAGCGTTTGGCAAAGATGAAATTATTGAAGTACCCCTGGGCACGGTGGCCCGCAGAGCCGACACCGATGAAGTTGTATGCGAAATAAATGAAGATGGGCAAGAAGTAATTCTTACACCCGGAGGGCGAGGCGGCAAAGGCAATGCATTTTTTGCCACCTCTACAAACCAGGCACCCCAACATGCCCAGCCGGGCGAACCCGGAATTGAAGAGTGGATTGTATTGGAACTAAAACTACTGGCTGATGTGGGGTTGGTTGGATTTCCCAACGCGGGCAAATCAACTTTACTTTCTGTGGTATCGGCTGCAAAACCAAAAATTGCCGACTATGCCTTTACCACGCTTACCCCAAACCTGGGTGTAGTAAAATACCGCGATGACCGCTCTTTTGTTATGGCCGATATTCCCGGCATTATAGAAGGTGCAGCCGAAGGAAGAGGACTGGGCATTCGTTTTCTTAAACACATTGAACGCAACTCGCTCCTGCTGTTTCTTATACCAGCCGATTCTAAAAACATAGCCCACGAATACGCAATTTTGATTAACGAATTGCGCCAGTACAATCCCGAACTACTCGATAAAAAAAGAATTCTTGCCATTTCGAAAAGCGATATGCTGGACGAAGAATTGAAAGCCGAACTTCGACACGAAATCCCAACGGAATTACCCTCGGTATTTATATCGGCTATTACCAACCAGGGCATTACCGAACTAAAAGACGTTATCTGGCGGGCTTTGCACTAAGGCAGACATCTTGGCAACATGCTGCTATTGGCAAAATTCTTGTCATTTTGCACCTCATTAAAGCGAACGTATGGAAAATCAGATTCAACCCGAGCAGGAGCTTGAAAAACACGATGAATTGAATACCGAAATCCCAAAAGGACAATCGGAAGAACCGGGTGAAGCGCCCGTAAAAGAAGAAGCCAACCCGATAAATAAATTACAGGACGAATTGGCAGAATCGAAAGACAAGTATGTGCGCCTGTATGCAGAGTTCGACAACTTTCGCAGGCGATCTGCCAAAGAAAAATTAGAACTCATTCAATCTGCCAACGAGCAACTTTTAAAAGCCCTCTTGCCCGTGGCCGATGATTTTGAACGGGCCGAAAAATCATATAAAGACCGTACCGATAAAGAAGCCGAAGGGTTTCTGCTAATCCAAACTAAGTTTAGAAAAACCCTGGAACAATACGGGATAAAACCAATGAACACCGCAGTGGGTGCTGACTTTACTGCCGACCTGCACGAAGCCATAACCCAGGTGCCTGCACCTGAAGAAAAACTGAAAGGAAAAATTATTGATACGGTAGAGAAAGGTTATTTGTTGAATGATAAAGTAATCCGCTTTGCCAAAGTAGTAGTAGGAAGTTAATAGCTGCCTATTCATTCATTAAATCATTATTTTAAACATGTCAACCAAGCGCGATTACTACGAAATACTGGGAATAACCAAGAGTGCCACTCCGGAAGAAATAAAAAAAGCTTACCGCAAAGTGGCCATTCAATACCATCCGGATAAAAACCCTGGCAATAAGGAGGCTGAAGAAAAATTTAAAGAAGCCGCTGAAGCTTATGAAGTTTTAAGCGACACTGAAAAGCGGGCTCAATACGATCGCTTTGGTCACCAGCGCCCTGGCGGTGGGTTTCGCGGCCACGACATGAACATGGAAGATATCTTTAGCCAGTTTGGAGATATTTTTGGGGGCGGCAGCCCCTTCGATAGTTTTTTTGGGGGCGGTGGCGGCCGAAGCCGGCAGCGCAAAGGATCTAACCTGCGCATTAAACTTAAACTTTCGTTAGAAGAAATTGCCAACGGTGTTGAAAAGAAGATTAAAGTAAACCGGTTAATCCGGGCCGAAGGTGTAACCTTTAAAAACTGTAACACCTGCGGGGGCAGCGGCCAGGTACGCAAAGTTGTAAACACTATGTTAGGGCAAATGGTATCAACCACCACCTGCTCTGCATGTAACGGAGCCGGGCAATTAATCGATAAGCGCCCGGCCGGAGTTGACAGCTCGGGCCTTGTATCGAAAGAAGATGTTATTACTGTAAAAATACCAGCCGGTGTGGGCGATGGTATGCAACTCTCCATGTCGGGCAAAGGCAACGAAGCCCCCGGGGGGGGTATCCCGGGCGACTTGCTTATTCTGATTGAAGAAGCGGAAGACAAAGAGCTAAAGCGCAATGGCAACGACCTGATTTACGATCTGCATATTAATTTTATAGATGCAGCGCTGGGAACAAGCGTAGAGGTTCCTTCCATTGGCGGCAAAGCCCGTATTAAAATCGAACCGGGTACCCAAAGCGGTAAAATTTTACGCTTGCGCGGAAAGGGACTTAAAGATCTTAACGGCTACGGATCGGGCGACCAACTTATATATATTAATGTGTGGACACCCAAAAAACTTTCGGCCGAAGAAAAAGCCAAACTGGAAAGTTTGCGGCAGTCGCCCAATTTTCAACCCCAGCCCGGTGGCGATGAAAAAGGATTTTACGAACGCATGAAGGAGTATTTTGCCTAGCCTTCGAAAAAAATTCCGCGATTTTATAACCCTTTTAACACTAACCCGTATAAGTCCTATTACGGGTTATTTTTTGCTCTTTTTTAAAGAATAAACCCGCTTGTAGTTGTAAACATTAACCTGATCTAACACGTAGAAACCTACATGTGGCGTTTAATTGCATTGGTTTTGGTGGGGGGTAGTGTTCCGGTAGGGGCACAGATAAAGAAGCAGTTTTCGGTAGAAAAGACCAACGCCTGCAAAGAAGTATACCTTAAACTGAAAGCAAAAACCGGCAACTGTTTTATCAGGCCCAGCCAGAACGAAGACCTGCTGAATATCTACAGCAATCAAAATCTGGAAGAATACACACACTCCTTCAGCAACGAAATGCAAGGCAATACCTGCGCGGTGCAACTTTCCTTGCAGCAAGACAACCAAAAAGGTGTAGGCCAAAAAATTTCGTACCGCGTATTTGGCTCGGAAGAAGCCCCAAGCGACAAATTCTGGAAGGTATATTTAACAGATAACACACCTTACATTTTAGATCTGGACTATGGCCTCGGCAACGCCAATATCGATTTATCCGGATTGGCTGTAAAAAAATTACGCATAAACACCGCCAGTGCCGATGTGAGCATCAATTACGGAACAGGCCTTGAAAACAAAGTTAACATGGACACCTTTTTTGTAAAGGTTGACATGGGTTCGCTTAATGCCCGCCAACTTAACCTTACACGCTCTAAAGTAGTAATGGCCGAAGTAGGTTTTGGCAACATGTTTCTGGACTTTGCCAGTAAGCCCACCACATACAACCGGGTTATAGGCAGTGTGGGTGCCGGCAACTTAACCATTCAACTACCCGATGAAGAGGTGCCGGTGCTGGTAACCATTAACGAATCGTGGTTGTGCAGCATCAATCTTTCCAACAGCCTTAAGAAAATTGCACCCAACAAATACGCCAATGCTGCCTACAGCAAAGACAGCAAAGAAGTGCTCATCTTCGACTTGGATGTGTCGATGGGTAAAATCATCTTCCGCGAGAAAAAATAATTGCATCGCATTTGCCGGGTTAGCCCGGCATTTTTTTCTGGTACGTTGTAATACTATTGTTAGTTTTGTTACTAACACCATTCAGAAACTCAAACCCAAAACTTGTGAATGCACTCGAAGCAAGGAATGTTACCAAGCAATATGCCACCCACAAGGCGCTTGACTCGGTAAGTATCACCATTCCGGAAAAAACTATTTATGGTTTATTAGGCCCTAACGGAGCCGGTAAAACCACTCTTATTCGCATCATTAACCAGATTATTAGCGCAGAAGCAGGCAGCATTGAAATTTTTGGCGAGCCACTTCAACAAAAGCACGTGGGTATAATCGGCTACCTGCCCGAGGAACGCGGGCTTTACAAAAAAATGAAAGTGGGCGAACAGCTTTTGTACCTGGCCCAACTAAAGGGGTTAAGTCGCAAAGATGCATTGGCCCGCATTAAAGTATGGCTCGAAAAATTTGAAGTAAAAGACTGGTGGAACAAAAAGGTGGAAGACCTCTCGAAGGGTATGGCGCAAAAGGTGCAGTTCATCAGCACCGTTATGCACGAGCCGCGGCTCATTATCTTAGACGAACCGTTTTCGGGTTTCGATCCGGTAAATGCACAATTGATAACCGAAAAAATTCTGGAACTGAAAGAAATGGGTAGCACCATTATTTTCTCTACCCACCGCATGGAAACCGTAGAGTCGTTGTGCGATCACATCGCGTTAATCAACAAATCAAAAAAAATTCTGGAAGGAGCGAAGAAGCAGGTAAAGGCACAATATAAATCCAACACGTTTACTATTGAACATAAAGGCACCTTTGTGGTACCCGGCCGCTATGAGTTGGTGAGTCAGTCCATTACCGAAGATGACCACTATTCAACAGTTATCAAGGCTCCGCTAGGTACTACTGGCAACGAGGTAATTCGCAACATCATTGAATTAACCGAGGTACACGGCTTTCAGGAAAAACTACCCACCATGGCCGACATCTTTATTGGACTTGTAAAAGGCGAAGGCGATGAAGCGCTTAAAAAACATTTGTTAGAAGTTTAACCCATTAATCTATATGAATAAAGTTTGGTTAATCATACAACGCGAATTTTTAAACCGGGTACAAAAGAAATCATTTTTGATTGCCACCATTCTGGTGCCCTTAATAATACCGGCCATTATTGGCGGATTGGTTTATGTAGCCATTAAAGAAAGTGAAACTGCCAAAGCCGAAACCGTACACGTTTTGGACGAAAGCAAACTGTTTAAGTTTGAAAGCAACCGGCAGTTTACCTTTGTAGCTTTAGACATGCCGGTAGAGCAAGCCAAAAAAGCTTACAACGAAACCAAAGATTTTGGTTTGCTGTACATCCCAGCTATTGACATTAACAAAGCAGAAGGCATTGCACTTTACACCAAAGAAAATCCCAGCATTGAAAAAGTGAGCGATCTAAAAGGGTTGCTCGAAAGCCAGGTGCACGACCTGAAACTGAAAGAGTATAATATTGATGAAGCCACCTTAAAGAGCCTGCGGCCTAAGGTAAGCATGAAGCAGTTTAACCTCACCGAAACCGGTGAAGAGAAATCAAGCAATTCGGGATTGTTGTACGGGCTCGGCTTTGCCTTGGGAATTTTGATTTACATGTTTGTATTAATCTACGGCATTCAAATTATGCAAGGGGTTATTGATGAAAAGACTTCTAAAATTGTAGAAGTGATTGTTTCTTCTGTTAAACCCTTTCAACTAATGCTGGGTAAAATTCTGGGCATTGCTTCGGTAGGGCTTTTGCAGTTTACCATTTGGATTGTATTAATATCCGTACTCTCTTCTGTATCGATGGGCTACTTTGGCACCAAGTTGCCACAACAGCAAGCTATGGAGCAAATGAACAAATCGTTTGTAGCAGATCCGGAAATGAAAGAAGCCGCAAACCAGCAGAATGGAAAAGTAGGCGATTTTTTAGCCAATGCCCGAGAGATCCCATTCGCTAAAATTGCTTTCACGTTTGTGTTCTACTTTTTAGGTGGCTACCTGCTTTACGGTGCCTTGTTTGCGGCCGTGGGCTCTGCGGTGGACTCGCAGCAGGAAGCACAGCAATTTCAGTTTCCCGTAACAATCCCACTTCTGATTGGCTACCTCGGCTTGTTCATGTTTATTCTACGCGATCCGCACGGGCCTATCAGCTTCTGGCTCTCGGTAATTCCATTTACCTCGCCCGTGGCCATGGTTGGCCGCATAGCCTTTGGTGTGCCCGATTGGCAATTGGCTTTGTCTATGATTTTGCTGGTGGGTGGTTTCTTTTTAACCACCTGGGTGGCCGGGCGCATTTACCGCGTAGGTATTTTAATGACCGGCACCAAAGTAAGCTACAAGGTGCTGGCCAAATGGTTTATGCAGAAAGGGTAACGAGACATTAGGGTTACTATAACTTAAAAAAGTAGCTGCCTGCATTTACCGCATAAGTAATAGAAACAGGTACTATCAACCCATGCCTCAACGTTTATTGAGGCATGTTGCTTTTTGGATGCCTTGTTTTTAACTAATTTCCGATTCGAATGGCAAAGTCTCCGCTACCCGCCTCCATGGATTTTTACCGCGATAACACCAAACTGAAATGGGTTATCCTGGCCATATCGGTTTTAATAAGTGCGGGATCAATTTTTTATACTAAAAGGTTAGTTGATCAATTAAAAGAAAGAGAAAAACAACAGGTGGAACTTTTTGCAAAAGCTTTGGAGTACACCCTCAATCACAATGACGATGCTATTTTATTTATTACGGATGAAATTCTGTTTAAGAACAAATCCATACCGGTTATATGGATCAATAACGAAGGCATTTACCAATATGTAAACGTTAACCTTGACCCGAAACTGAAGGGTAAAGATCGTGACCTGAGGTTGCAACAAGAGGCCGATAAAATGGCCGAAACGTTCCCTCCTTTTGAAATGAATTACATTAACGAAGATGGTACTGTAGAAAGTTACGGATACGTGTACTACAAAAACTCTTTCTTGCTCTCGCAACTCATCGCCTTCCCATACATTCAGCTTTCGGTGCTCGCAATTTTTGGGTTTATCTCATACCTCGCATTCAACTATTCGCGCACAGCCGAGCAAAACCAGGTGTGGGTGGGGCTTGCAAAAGAAACTGCGCACCAGTTGGGTACACCCCTTTCTTCGCTTATGGCATGGATCGAGGTATTGCGCGAAGATCAGGATATAAAAAACAAAGGCATTGTGGATGAACTGGACAAAGACATTCGCAAACTAAAAGTTGTTACCGAGCGCTTTTCCAGCATTGGCTCCAAGCCAATTTTAAAAGACGAAAATGTGTACCACCTGGTAAACAATGTGGTGGGCTACTTGCAACCGCGCGTGTCTTCTAAAATCAATTTCGAAGTTTATACCCTTTCGGAAAGTATTATGGCCCGCGTGCACGCACCATTATTCGAGTGGGTGGTTGAGAATTTGTGTAAAAATGCGGTGGATGCAATGGGCAGTGCCGGTACCATTGCAATTAAAATTCTGCGCGGCAGCGACTACAAAGTACTTATCGATATTTCGGATACCGGCAAGGGCATTCCTAAAACGATGGTGCCGAGTGTATTCAGGCCTGGCTTTACCACCAAAAAACGGGGTTGGGGCCTCGGGCTGGCCTTGGCAAAGCGCATTATCGAAATGTACCACGAGGGCCGGATTTTTGTGAAATCATCGGAAGAAAACCTAGGCACTACTTTCCGCATTGAGCTAATGAGTGCCTGAGCTATATCTTACCATAACAAGCTGATCTTCAGTCTATAAAAATCAAATCAAAGCTCTTGTGGCCTTTCAATAAAACATCTGGCGGCTGTTTGCATTAACCCTGCAAAAAACTACTTTTGCGTCCGGATTTTAAGGCCCGTTAGGTTTACGAAATCCGCAACCCAAGTAACAATCATAAAATTCTCATAATCAATGGCCAATAGCGGTAGAATCACCCAGGTAATCGGTCCGGTAGTCGATGTAGCGTTCGATGAGCCCGGCACCAAACTTCCCAACATCTTAGACTCACTAGAAGTAACCAAAGCTGATGGCACCCGCGTAGTGCTGGAGTGCCAGCAACATTTGGGCGAAGACCGCGTGCGCACCATTGCCATGGATGGTACCGAAGGCCTGGTGCGGGGCATGAAAGTGGTAGATACTGGCTCACCCATCAAAATGCCAATTGGCGAAGATATTAAAGGGCGTTTATTTAATGTGGTTGGCGAAGCCATTGATGGCATTAAGCAGCCCGAAGGCAAGCAAGCGCTTCCAATCCACCGGCCAGCTCCCAGCTACGAAAACCTTTCAACTTCCACCGAAGTATTATTTACCGGTATTAAAGTAATTGACTTGATTGAGCCATATTCAAAAGGTGGTAAGATCGGGTTATTTGGTGGAGCCGGTGTGGGTAAAACTGTATTGATTCAGGAGTTGATCAACAACATCGCGAAAGCCTACGCAGGGTTATCGGTATTTGCCGGAGTGGGCGAACGTACCCGCGAAGGAAACGACTTATTGCGCGAAATGATTGAAGCCGGGATTGTGGATTACGGCCCGGAGTTTATGAAGTCGCTGCATGCAGGCGGCTGGGATCTTTCCACTGTAGATCATGAGAAACTGAAAGACTCGAAAGCAACCTTTGTGTTTGGCCAGATGAATGAACCTCCCGGAGCGCGCGCACGCGTGGCCTTGTCGGGGTTAACTGTGGCCGAATACTATCGCGATGGCGATGGCTCCGGAAAAGGAAAAGATATCTTGTTCTTTATTGATAACATCTTCCGCTTTACGCAGGCGGGTTCTGAGGTATCGGCTCTTTTAGGTCGTATGCCTTCGGCTGTGGGTTACCAGCCTACACTTGCATCGGAAATGGGTGCTATGCAAGAGCGCATTACCTCAACCAAGAATGGTTCTATTACTTCGGTACAAGCTGTTTACGTACCTGCCGATGACTTAACTGACCCTGCACCAGCTACTACTTTTGCGCACTTGGATGCAACTACCGTATTGAGTCGTAAAATTGCCGAGTTGGGTATTTACCCTGCGGTAGATCCATTGGATTCTACCTCCCGAATTTTGCGGGCCGACATTATTGGCGATGAGCACTACAACTGCGCCCAACGTGTAAAAAATATTTTGCAACGCTACAAAGAACTTCAGGACATCATTGCCATCTTGGGTATGGATGAATTGTCTGACGAAGACAAGCAAACTGTATCGCGTGCAAGACGGGTGCAGCGTTTCTTGTCGCAACCCTTCCACGTGGCTGAAGCCTTTACCGGCTTAAAGGGTGCATTGGTGGATATTAAAGACACCATTAAAGGCTTTAACATGATTATGGATGGCGAGGTAGATCACCTGCCTGAAATGGCCTTTAACCTGGTAGGTACCATTGAAGAGGCTATCGCCAAAGGCGAAAAAATGTTGGCCGATATTAAATAGATGAATAGTCAAGGTGAACACACTTTGACTCTAGATTTAAGTAGAGATGCATTTAGAAATTATAACACCTGAAAAGAAAATCTTTGAAGGCGAAGTAGCGGTAGCAACTTTTCCCGGAGCCGATGGCTCGTTTCAGATTTTGAACAACCACGCACCATTGGTAAGTTTATTAAAGGATGGCGTGGTTGAGTATAAATCAAAAGATGTTGCCGAAAAGATTTACATAACCGGAGGTGTAGTAGAGGTGCTTAAAAACAAAGTGATTCTACTGGCCGATGGGGTGCAGGATTGATAGAATCAGCCTACTCAAAATAAAAAACCCGGCTAACACCGGGTTTTTTATTTTGAGTAGTTAAAAGAAATTATTGCCGTACCAGCCATTTAACAAAGAACACCACCCCTATAATCAGGGCTATACCCCCAATAATATAAAAAACCTGGCCACTGATAATTAGCGCCACAATACCTACTGCCCCAAAAATGGCCGCCAGTTTCAGGTCGTGATCAATTCCTTTTTTAGCTGCCGAAGCTTCGGCTCCCATTTTCTTCATTTCCTTCTGAGCCTTCACCAATTCTTTAAGCTCGGTACGCATCTGCTGGCGAAGGTTTTTACGTTCGGCCTTACTCATTTGGCCATATGTTTTTGCAATTGCTTCGGTAGTTGCTGGTTCAGTGGCCAAAAGTACCGGGGTGTCTGCTGTGCTGGCAAGTAGTTCGTCTTGCTTTACAGGTGCTGGCAACTCTGTTGTAGCAGCATAGTAAGGCACAGAAGAATTAACAGGGCTAAAGCTTGCCGTGTATTTTGGGCTTGAACAAGCAACCGCGGCCAAAGCAACCAGTGCATAAATGAGCTTCTTCATAATCAATTTTTATTTTTTAAAGTTTGAAAGTAGTCGCGTAAAAAAACGCTTTTCAAAATCCCAAAAAAAGCGGAACTGGCCAAAGAGGAATCCATAAAAGAGCAAGAAAAGATTATAAACCGGGAAAATAAGTATCCAATAGGTAATACTGGCTGACAGTGGGATGTTCCCATCGGGAAACCAGAGCGCAAACAGTGGCCGCTTAATTAATAAAACCGTAAAGCCGGTGCAGGCAAAAACCAGCAGGATAATAAATACCTGGGCCACACTCTTTACCTTCCATCGTTGCTGCAAGCGCGTAATCCAACTCATGGGCTTAAGTTCGGTCTAATTTTTAAAATGACAAATGCAGTATCCTACGCTTAGAAATGAAAAAGGCTGCTCTGCTAAGAACAGCCTTTTGTTATGGCGCGTGTGCGAACTAAAATTTGAAAGCTACACCAAGCCTTGCGTTACCTGAGCCACCGGCACCTAATTCCAAAAAGGCACCAATATTAGGCTTAAAGTAATACCGGGTGCCTACGTGTATTCCAAAAAATACACCACTGGCATACGTATCGCCCGCACCTGAAAAATCATCTTTCCATGAAAAACTTCTGTACCCGAGCTGGGCACCGCCATAAATATCTAATTCTTCTACATCTAATTTGAATAACCGGTTGAAGTGATAAGAGCCGCGGGCTCCCAGGTATAAAATATTAAAACCATACCGGCTGCTGCCAAAGTTGTAGCGATACGAAAGGTAATCTACACCTACGCCCACACTTATGTCATCCGTTACACCATACTCGTACGAAGCGCCAATGGGAATGCCCCCACTGTAGTAAGAGTTTACGCCAATACCAAGATTGAGTAAACTATTTCCTTTTTCGAATTGCGCTACGGCCTTGTGCGATGCAAATGAAACTAAACCAACAACTAACACTAAAACTAATTTCTTCATAATTAATTGAATTTAATGTGATGCAAAAAAACTAAATCCCTAACCATTATTCTAATCTACTTCAGTAAAATAACCGAAATAAATCAGGCACGCTGCGCAACCCCTAAAATTAACTAAACGGGCGCCACCAGCTTGTGGCGGGCGGTGGTGCCGAAAGTGACAACTCAACTTTCGTAACCGGATGCACAAACACCAACTGGCGCGCGTGCAGCGCAATACTTGCATCGGGAAGTGGTTGTGGATACCCATACTTTACATCGCCCGCAATTGGACAGCCCATGCTGGCTAATTGTACCCTTATCTGATGCGGCCGGCCTGTAGCAGGGTTCACCTCCAACAAATGCAACCCTTCCTTAGCGGTAACATACCGGTAGCTTAGTTCAGACTTTAGCCCATTGCTGTGCGGTTTTGAATAGGCAGTGGTTTTGTTTTTCTGAGCATCTTTAACAAGCCAATGAACTAACGAGCCCTCGGGTTGTGTGGGCCTGGACTGTACCAGAGCCCAATAGGTTTTTTTTGTCTCCTTCTCGCGAAAGAGCTCATTCATGCGGGCCAACGCTTTTGAAGTGCGTGCAAATATTACTACCCCACTCACCGGCCTGTCCAAGCGGTGAACCACGCCTAGAAAAACTGCTCCCGGCTTCTTGTATTTCTCTTTCAGATAGGCTTTGCCCGATTCCACCAGTGGCGTATCGCCTGTTTCATCGCCTTGCACCAACACACCGGCCCGCTTGTTAATGGCCAGCAGGTGATTGTCTTCGTATAGAATATCGAGATTAGTCATAAAACCTTGTAATTTAGAATCGGGTTATGTACCATCAAAACTTTTTAGGTATGCGCTATACGTTAGTTCTTGCTGCTTTTATTTTACTGGGTGGGTGTGCACACACCAGCAAAGAAGAGGTTGTTAAAAAAATAGAACTCATACTAACCCAAACCGAAGGCACCTTTGCGGTAGCTTATAAAGACTTACACACCGGAGCGGAAATTTTGCTAAACGAACACGAATTATTTCATGCGGCCAGCACCATGAAAACACCGGTGATGGCAGAAGTTTACCGGCAGGCAACCGAGGGCAAATTTTCGTTGAAAGATTCCATCCGCATTAAGAACGAATTCATTAGCATTTTCGATGGCAGTAAATTTTCAATTACGCGCGAGTCGGACAGCGATACCCTGATTTACGACCACCTGGGTGAAAAGCGAACTATCTACTCGTTGATGTATGACATGATAATTATCAGCAGCAATTTGGCCACCAACCTGATTGTTGAATTGGTGGGTGCTGAAAATGTTACCCAAACCATGCGCACCATTGGCGCGAATGACATGCAGGTGCTGCGGGGAGTGGAAGACACCAAAGCCTTTGAAGCCGGCATGAACAACCGGGTAACCGCTTATGATCTGATGCTGCTCTTCGAGAAAATTGACAAAGAAGAAATTGTAAGTGGTGAGGCCAGTATGGCGATGATGGATATTTTATTGGATCAAAAGTTCAACGATATTATTCCAGCCAGGCTTCCGGCCAACGCGAAGGTGGCTCATAAAACCGGATCCATAACCGGAGTAAGGCACGATAGCGGCATTGTATTTCTGCCTGAAGGAAAAAAGTACGTGTTGGTTCTGCTTTCAAAAGATTTAAAAGATGAAGTGGCGGGCATTGAGGCCATGGCCAGGGTATCAGAAGTATTGTATGAGTACACCACACAGAAATAAGGTAGAGAATTTATTTTTTCAGATCGTAATCGAAAGAAAAAAACGTATCAGGAAATTAAAGTGGGCGAGTATTGGATAATTGATCCGGCAAATAAAACATTCGAAATTTATCACAAAGATCAATCAGATAAAGATAGCCCTATACTTTACCTGGCAGAAGAAGGCATTGTAAGTTCCGCAATCCTCCCGGGTTTAACTTTTGATCTCAAAGAAGTTTTCTGATCAATCCTTGAACTCAGAAGTAAAATGGAAGTTAATCTCAGGAAAATTTTCCTGCACCATTTGTAGCCACGCACGCGATTCTGCCATAAACACCAACTTATCATCTTTGTCGCGCGCAATGTGGCGTTGTTTCGAGTTTATAAACTCTTGAAGTTTTTTTGAATCCTTGCTGCTGATCCAGCACGCTTTGTAAATATTCTGCCCTGCAAATTCGGCCGAGGCGCTGTATTCGTTCTTTAACCGAAATTGAATTACCTCAAACTGGAGTGCACCCACCACGCCTACTACTTTTCGTTTCCCTAATTCGTACGTAAATAACTGAGCCACGCCCTCCTCCATCAACTGCAACAACCCCTTTTCCAGTTGCTTGGTTTTCATGGCATCTTTGTTAATCACTTCTTTAAAAATCTCGGGCGAAAAGCTGGGAATGCCGGTGTACATTACCTTTTCGCCATCGGTAAGCGTGTCGCCAATTTTAAGGTTGCCGGTATCGTACAGCCCTACAATATCTCCCGGCCACGCTTCATCTACCGTTTCGCGGTCTTGCGCCATAAACGCTGTGGCATTTGAAAAGCGAATGCCCTTCTCTTGCCTTACATGATAATAATTGGTGGCGCGCTCAAACTTTCCCGAACACACCCGCAAAAACGCAATACGATTTCGATGCTTCGGATCCATGTTAGCATGGATCTTAAATATGAAACCCGAAAATTTACTCTCTTCAGGTTTTATTTCCCGTACCGTGGTTTCGCGTGGAATCGGTGGCGGGGCAATGCGAATGAATGTATCCAATAACTCCTTTACACCAAAGTTGTTTACAGCACTTCCAAAAAAGACAGGCGCTACCTCCCCGGCTAAATAATCAGCTACCTCAAATTCCGGATACACTCCCTCAATCAACTCCACATCGGCCCGCAATTGCCGGGCATAGTTTTCGCCCACCAGTTTATCTAATTGCTCCGAATGAATATCCAGGATTTCTATTCCCGCTTCTACCGTTTGTTTACTGGCTGTAAACAGTTGCAATGTTTTTTCGTACAAGTTGTAAACGCCTTTAAATGTTTTGCCCATACTAATAGGCCAACTGAGTGGGCGCACTTTAATACGCAACTTCTCTTCCACCTCATCGAGTAACTCAAATGGATCACGACCTTCCCGATCAAGCTTATTAATAAAACACAACACCGGGGTACTGCGCATGCGGCACACTTCCATTAATTTTTCTGTCTGGGCTTCTACACCTTTCACGCAGTCAATTACCATAATTACGCTATCGACAGCCGTTAGCGTGCGGTAGGTGTCTTCGGCAAAATCCTGGTGGCCGGGGGTATCCAGCAGGTTTATCTTAATGTCTTTATAATTAAAACCCATTACCGAAGTAGCTACGGAAATACCGCGTTGCTTTTCAATCTCCATCCAATCGCTGCGGGCATGGTCTTTTATCTTCGATGATTTAACAGCCCCTGCTTTTTGAATCGCTCCTCCAAAAAGTAGTAGCTTTTCTGTAAGGGTTGTTTTACCGGCATCGGGGTGGCTGATAATGCCGAATGTTCTGCGTTTGGCAATTTCCTGTTCGAGTGTCATAATCAAGGGCGCAAAAGTAACTAATTTGAATTATCTTGGCTTTATGAATGGTATGCGAACTTTTTATGTCGGTATCTAAAGTTATCTTAATTGTAGTACTCTGTGGATTGGGCATGTTTATTTTGCTTCTGTACGTAGCGCTTAGCCCCACCATTCGTACTGTTTCTAAGAATGTCGCCTTCTCTTCGATTCTTAATAAACCGGTAACCAGTACTACTAAATTATACCTGCAGCAATACCCCACCGGTTCTTATCGATTCATTTCAAATGTACTAAGCCGCGACTCAATTAGTGTAGGAACAACAGTATTAGATATTCCCTCCGGAAGTTCCTTTACAATTAAAGCGTTTAAAAAATATACCAACAATGCCGGCTCAGGCTCTACCAGTATTTATATTCTGGGCGAATACGCGCCCGGAAAAGACGCTGCCATAGCGTTTGAATATTACTGGGGCTCTGTAGATAATACAAAGGGTGCGTCCTCCAAATTACCCGTAGCATTTTGGCAGACAGAAGCTGATCAACAAATTATTTTTATAAATAGATAAACCGACTGAAACAATTTAATAGCATAACGTTTAATGAGACTTCTGCCCTACATTCTTATACTTGGAATTTATACTTGTAAAGCGCAATCATTTGGGTTTCGGCTTGGGCCGAGTTTCGTAAATCAATCGCTTCGAAATGGCGGTGTAATTTTACGACCCGGTGTTGCTGCTCGTTTTCATGCCGGTGCGTTTGTTAACTCGGCCATTAGCAAAGAAGCAAGCGTGCAGGTTGAATTAGGGTATAGCGGCCTAGGCCATAAAACTAATCCATCGTATGGACTTGAGCGCGCTCAATACGACTATGGCATATTCGGTGTTGTTTTTAAGTATCATACTCCGCATAAAATAAGTTTTCTGGCTGGGCCGCAGCTTGGCTTTTTAGTCGCAGGAAAACCGGTGCCGGCCAAAATGTTGCCGACCTGCCATCAAACCGGCATGATTTGATTATAGTTGTTGGTGGTGAATATTATCCAAGCCAATTAATTGGTGTAGGCCTGCGGTATAACTATGGTGTAACCAACATAAAAACTTTGAATATCGATAAACAATACAATCAGGCGCTGCAACTTTCTTTCATCGTAAGAATTCCTGGTCATCAGTTAAAGCAGGCAGGCTTTTAACACCATTAGAAATACCTTCACTAATTGGCCTTTCTGCACCTATCATTTTCTGCCACTCTGTCACATTTCTGCCCCTGCATACCCCTTGGCATACCCCTTGATCATAGGAATTTCGCTTAAGAATCTGAAATCTAAAAACTGAACATATCATGGGAAAAATTATTGGAATCGACCTAGGAACCACCAACTCGTGCGTAGCCGTAATGGAGGGTAACGAACCGGTGGTGATAGCCAACAGCGAAGGCCGCAGAACCACGCCTTCTATTGTAGGCTTTCTGGATAACGGCAAAGGCGAACGCAAAGTGGGCGACCCCGCCAAGCGCCAGGCAATCACCAATCCAAAAAATACCGTTTCGTCCATCAAACGCTTTATGGGTAAAAAATTTGGCGAGGTGGACAACGAAAAGAAACTGGTTAGCTACCAGGTAGAAAGTGGTAACAACGATACCGTGCGTGTACGCATTGGCGATCGTTTATATACACCGCAGGAAATCTCGGCTATGATTCTTCAAAAAATGAAGAGCACTGCCGAAGACTACCTGGGTACCACCGTAACCGAAGCGATTGTTACGGTACCTGCCTACTTTAACGATGCCGAGCGTCAAGCTACAAAAGAAGCCGGCCAGATTGCCGGGTTGGATGTAAAACGTATTATCAACGAACCCACTGCTGCTGCACTGGCCTATGGCCTTGATAAGAAAAACAAAGACATGAAAATAGCAGTGTACGATTTAGGCGGTGGTACATTCGATGTGTCGATATTGGAATTAGGCGATGGCGTGTTTGAAGTAAAATCTACCAATGGCGATGTGCACTTAGGTGGCGATGATTTCGACATGCGCATTATGAACTGGCTGGCCGATGAGTTTAAAGCCGACAAAAACATTGACCTGCGGAAAGATCCAATGGCCTTGCAGCGTTTAAAAGAAGCTGCTGAAAAAGCGAAGATCGAACTCTCCAGCTCTACCGAAACAGAAATTAATTTGCCGTATATCACTTCCGTGGATGGCGTGCCCGAACACTTAGTGAAAAAACTTTCGCGTTCAAAGTTTGAACAATTGTGCGATGACCTTATCCGCAGAACCTTAGAACCATGCCGCAAAGCGGTTGCCGACTCCGGCTACTCTGTTGGCCAGATTGATGAAGTCATTCTGGTGGGTGGCTCTACGCGTATTCCGCGCATCCAGGAAGAAGTAGAAAAATTCTTCGGTAAAAAACCATCGAAAGGTGTAAACCCCGATGAAGTAGTGGCCGTAGGGGCCGCCATTCAGGGGGGTGTATTAACCGGTGAGGTTAAAGATGTGTTGTTGTTGGATGTGACCCCGCTCTCGTTAGGGATCGAAACCATGGGCGGTGTATTCACTAAATTGATTGAATCCAATACGACTATTCCATCCAAAAAATCAGAAGTGTTTTCAACAGCTTCCGATAATCAGCCTTCGGTAGAAATACATGTGTTGCAGGGCGAACGCTCTTTGGCAAGAGATAATCGTACCATTGGCCGCTTCCACTTAGATGGAATCCCCCCTGCACCGCGTGGCATTCCTCAAATTGAAGTAACGTTCGATATCGATGCAAATGGAATTCTGCATGTTTCGGCTAAAGACAAAGGCACCGGCAAGGAACAAAAGATCCGTATCGAAGCTTCGAGTGGATTAACCGATGCCGAAATTCAGAAGATGAAGCAAGAAGCCCAGGCTAATGCCGAAGCCGACAAAAAAGAGAAGGAGCGAATTGATAAAATTAACCAGGCCGATACGCTCATCTTCCAAACAGAAAAGCAATTGAAAGAATTTGGCGACAAGCTTTCGGAAACCAACAAAACAGCTATTAACAGCGCGTTGGAAAAACTGAAGGAAGCGCACAAAAGCCAGAACCTGGCCGCGATTGAGCAAGCTTCGGCCGCCCTCAACAATGCCTGGCAGGCCGCTTCGCAAGAGATGTACCAGGGCGGAGCACAGCAAACTGCTGGCAATGCCTCCAGTACCGAGCAGAACAATGCCGGCACCTCAGGCGGAAATGCTACTGATGTAGAGTACGAAGAGGTGAAGTAAATATTCGATAACCAACCTAACGGCCCTTTGGATTTGAAAAATTCAAAGGGCTTTTTTTATGGTTCGCTTTCGGTTCAGTTATCTTTACGGCCCTTAAACAAATAGAAAATGTTGGTAGTAAAATTTGGGGGCACCTCGGTTGGTAAGCCCGAGCGCATGAAGAAGATTGCAAACCTGGTAGTAAGCATGCCCGGTAAAAAGATTGTTGTGCTATCGGCACTAAGTGGCACTACCAATGCGCTGGTGCGCATGGGCGATAGTTTGTTGGCTCAACAACAAACATCGGCTCAAAACGAAATTGCCGAACTCGAAAAACACTATCAGCAATTCATAAAAGAACTTTATAGCAGCGAAGCGTACCTGGCCATAGGGCAGGAAATTGTGAGCCGCTATTTCAGCTTGTTCCGGTTGCTGGCAGCGGGGCGGTTTGACGATCGCAGCTACCGCGAACTGCTCGCTCAGGGCGAACTGATTTCGACAGAACTTTTTTACCATCATCTGCAAGAGAAAAAAATAGGAGCCCGCCTGTTGCCCGCCTTGCACTTCATGTCAATCGATGAAAACCAGGAACCCGAGCTTGAAAAAATAAGCGAACGCCTCAAGCCGATTCTTGAAACGATGAGCAATGTAGATATCCTGGTAACGCAAGGCTACATCTGCCGCAACCATCGCAACGAAATAGACAATCTGAAAAGGGGTGGAAGCGACTACACCGCTTCTTTGATTGGCGCGGCCATAAGGGCCAAAGAAATTCAAATCTGGACCGACATAGACGGCATGCACAACAACGACCCGCGCGTGGTTAAGAAAACGCTCCCTATTGCCGAACTTACTTTCGATGAAGCCTCGGAGCTGGCTTACTTTGGTGCCAAGATTTTACACCCCTCCACCATAGTGCCCGCGCAGAAATACCACGTACCGGTGCTGCTAAAAAATACAATGGACGAGCACGCTGCCGGCACCATAATCAGCGACAAAGGTAGCCGCGGCCAGTTTAAAGCCATTGCCGCCAAAGATGGCATCACGGCTATCAAAATAAAATCTTCACGCATGTTGCTTGCCTATGGCTTCTTACGAAAAGTGTTTGAAGTGTTTGAGCGCTACAAAACACCAATCGATATGATTTCCACTTCGGAGGTTGCCGTATCGGTAACTATTGACGACAATAAGAACCTTAACCCTATTCTGGAAGAGTTAAAAAGTTTTGGCTCCATCGAAGTAGATTCCGATCAATCTATTATTTGTATCGTGGGCAATCATCTTTCGGAAAAGGAGGGTGTATTGAAAGAAGTTTTTCAATCGCTGGCAGTGGTACCCATTCGTATGGTTTCGTATGGCGGTAGCCCAAACAACATTTCGATATTGGTAAGTACATCGCAAAAGGAAAAGGCGCTAACCTTACTCAACAGCGGACTGTTTAATTTATAACCTGCGCACAAAATCAATTTAAAGAAGCTGGTCTGCTGAAAAGTATGGGCAGCTTTTTTTATTATTGTCAGTTCGTGAAAACCACCTCTTCTTATTTGCTTACCGGGCTCTCGTTTTCTGTGCTCTGGGCTTCTGCCTCCATTGCAGGAAAGTTTGGATTAAACTCTGTTGAGCCGCTGTTGTTTTTCACTATTCGCTTTCTGATTGCGGGCGGAGTCTTGCTGGGGTATGCACATGTGCTAAAAAAATACCGCGTACCGGCTGGCAAAGAATGGCTCCAGCTTTCTGTTTTTGGCGCCTTTAACACCGCGCTCTACCTCGGTATTTTTATTGTAGCCCTGCAATTTATTACTGCCGGAATAACCGCATTGGCCATCGCACTGAATCCCTTGTTCATAAGCTTGCTTTCTTCTGTGCTTAACAAACGCAGGGTAAAGTGGCTGGAGTGGGGTAGCATTGTACTGGGCCTTGGTGGTGTTATCCTGGCGGCCTACCCACTCTTACAACTGGAATCTATCTCGCTGATTGGCCTGGGTCTTCTCGGATTAAGTATGATTACCTATTCTATTGGGGCGGTATATTATGCCGGTCGCAAGTGGCAATTGGAACGCGTTACTATTAATGGCTGGCAAGTATTGTTGGGTGGTTTTATGACAGCCCCATTTGCCTTGCTCACCCATCAACCAGCCAGCAATCATTTCGATACCAACTTTTGGGCAGCCCTGTTTTGGCTCGTGGTGCCCGTATCCATTATTGCCGTTAACCTGTGGTTAATCTTGTTGAAAGCCGATGCCGTAAAGGCTTCGCTATGGCTGTACCTTTGTCCGGTATTTGGTATCATCTTATCGGCTTTGTTACTTAACGAGGCACTTACCCTGTACACATGGGCCGGAACTTTCTTAGTATTGGCAGCCGTATTTATCGGGCAACAAAAAAATAATGCGGCCCGGCAGTCTTAAGATTTAATTTACACGGGCATTGTCCGCGCGGCAGATTCAAAAACACGTGCCGCTTATCAGATTTTCTAACCCTCAGGTACTATCCTCGCTGGTAATCAATATTTATCTTGCTTCCTTCGTGGCACATAAGTTTTAATTCTATATTTACCTTGTATCAACCTCTCTGCCTATGGAAGCAATTGTAATTACCCTTTTCGTTGTAGGGTACCTGGCTATCGCTCTTGAACATCCTATTAAAATAAATAAAACTGCCTCGGCCTTGCTTACTGGGGTACTTTGCTGGACCATCTATGCCCTGTCTTCGCACGATCATATCGAACACATTGGCCACCAACTGGCCGAACACCTTGGCGAAATAGCAGCCATACTCTTTTTTTTGATGGGCGCCATGACGATTGTAGAGTTGGTAGATGCCTACCAGGGTTTTAAAATTATTACCGATCGCATCAACACAAAAAATCCTAAAAAACTTTTGTGGATTATCTGCTCGGTTACATTTGTTCTTTCCGCCATTCTGGATAACCTTACTACATCCATTGTGATGATTTCGCTTATCCGAAAATTGGTACCCAACAAAGACATGCGCTTGTTTTTTGCAGGTATGATTGTAATTGCAGCCAATGCTGGCGGTGCATGGTCGCCTATTGGCGATGTAACCACCACCATGTTATGGATTGGCGGCCAGATTTCATCGGGCAACATTATGGTTACACTAATACTCCCCAGCATTGTGTGCATGGTTGTACCGCTTATCTACTTGCAGTTTACCTTAAAAGGCGAACTGGGCCATGCCGGAAGCCATAAAAATGATTCGGATAACAGTGGACATGGACATGGACATGGTGGCCCGATAAAAGGCCAACTTACAATGCTTATACTGGGTGTAGGCGGATTAATTTCAGTGCCTGTTTTTAAAACAGTTACCCACCTGCCACCTTATTTGGGCATGTTGCTCGCCTTAGGCGTTTTATGGGTTGTATCGGAATTAATAAACCCCGACATGGACGAAGCTGAGAAGCGGCCCTACACCGCAGCCGGTGCCTTAACCCGAATTGATGTACCCAGTGTGCTGTTCTTTCTCGGAATTTTACTGGCTGTAGGCGCCTTGCAGTCCATGGATATTCTGAGCCACTTTTCAGCTTGGCTCGATAACACGCTGGGCGATCAGCGAATCATCATTACCCTTATCGGGATACTTTCTTCTATTGTAGATAACGTGCCATTGGTAGCTGCAAGCATGGGCATGTACGATATGGGTGTGTACTACCAAGACCATATGATTTGGGAATACCTTGCGTATTGTGCCGGTACAGGCGGAAGTATTTTAATAATCGGATCGGCTGCAGGCGTAGCTGTAATGGGTATGGAGAAGATAGATTTTATCTGGTACCTGAAACGGATTTCGTTACTGGCCATGTTGGGCTACTTTGCCGGAGCTATTATTTACATTCTCATCCACCCGTTTTTTGCGGTACATCCGCCCGCTTAACCAACCAATTGTTGCAAAGCTATTTCGAACGAGGTTTGCGCAAGCCTCGTTTTTTTATTGTTGTGCAAGTGGGTTTTCTCTAACGCAGTGCGTATGGTGTTGGAAATATCCATAAAGATAGCCTCATCAGTCATGCTTACTTCCTTTTCCATAAAATACGCAAACACGCGTGCCATACCGCAGTTGGCAATAAAATCCGGAACAATAGAAAGGTGCTCATCGGCATGCAGGCCGGTGATGCCAAAGAAAATTTCCGGATCGGCAAAGGGTACATTTGCCCCACATGAAAAAAGCTCTACACCAGTGGCCAACATGCGGTCTATCTGGCCTTTTGTTACCAAACGCGAGGCCGCAGCCGGAACAAACACTTCGAATTCGAGATCCCAGATCTTATCGTTTACAACTTCAAAGGGAAGCAACTCTTCCGTTACAAGTTTGTTGCCATCGCGGTTAACTACCAGTTTGCAGATTTCTTCGTGCGTAAATCCTTTCTGATTTATTAATCCGCCTTCGCGGGTAAGAATGCCCACAATAGTTACCCCCATTTGCGAAAGGTAAAAGCCTGCGGCCGCGCCCACATTTCCCCAACCTTGTATCATGGCCCGTTTGCCTTTTAGCTGGCCACCCCACAACGCATAATAATGCTTAACGGCCTCTGCCACGCCAAAGCCGGTGCACATATCGGCCACAGTATATTTTTTTTGTAACGAAGGTGTGTACGCCTCGCTTTCAATCAACTTGATAACACCTTGCCGTAATTGGCCAATACGGTTTACCTTTTGAGGCTCGGTGGGTTTGTAGTGGCCGGTAAATACACCTTCTTGCGGATGCCAGATGCCCACATCTTCGGTGTGCGGAATTACTTCATGAATCTCATCTACGTTTAAATCGCCCCCGGTGCCATAATAATATTTTAATAATGGCATGACGGCCGCATACCAACGATGCAATACACCTTCTTTGCGCGGATCGTTCGGATCGAAATTGATACCCGACTTGGCTCCGCCTATGGGTGGGCCCGATACGGTAAACTTTACTTCCATAGTTTTGGCAAGCGACTCCACCTCGCGCTTATCTAACCCCACCCGCATGCGGGTACCTCCACCAGCAGCACCACCACGCAAGGAGTTAATTACCACCCACCCTTCGGCAGGTGTTTCGCTATCCTTCCATTCAAAAACAATTTCAGGTCGCTTACTTTCAAACTTTTTCAAAAGTTCTTTCATCGTGTAAAGTTAAGCGCCAAAGGTACTTTAAAAACATAAGCCCGTGCTTTGCTTATTTTTGACGCTCTTAAACCTAACAGCTATGAACCTGGTGGTAGATTGTGGCAACACACGCTTAAAGGCAGCACTTTTTTCTTCGGGGCAATTGGTAGAAAAAAAAATGTTTGAAAAAAACAGCGGCACTGAAGCAGTTTGTAACGCATAGCACCCACGAGCATCTGTTGGTAAGTTCTGTAAGTACCCCACCCGAAGAAATAATAGCCTGGAGCTCTGCGCCCGGAAAAAAAATAATTCTCAGCCCTGCACTACCTGTCCCCATTACCATCAGGTATGCAACCCCCCATACGTTGGGTATGGACAGGCTGGCAGCAGCTTGCGGAGCCTACGAACTCTTTACGAACCAAAACTGCCTGGTTATTGATGCCGGCACTTGCCTTACCACAGAATTTATTGATTCGAGTGGTGCCTACCACGGAGGCTCGATAGCTCCTGGTATGGCCATGCGCTACAAAGCAATGCATACGTTTACGCAAGCCCTACCGTTAGTAGTACCAATCGCGCAAGCAAACCTGATTGGTAACACAACCGAAACGTGCATGCAAAGTGGAGTACTTAATGGCATGGTGGCGGAAATAGACGGTATTATTGCTCAATACCAACAACACTATGCCGCGGTACAGGTGGTTTTATGTGGTGGCGATTATGTGTTTTTTGAAAACAATCTTAAACAACCCATATTTGTAGCCCCCGATCTCGTTTTGACCGGTTTAGACAGGATTTTACGTCATCATGCACAACTTTAGAAAGAATTTTACCCTTGCATTGGGGTTTTGTTTACTCGTTAGCGGGGTGCTAAATGCACAAGTGGCCAACACACCCTTTAGTTTTCGGGGCCTGGGCGATTATTACGGCAATGCGCTTGCCCACAACCAGGGTATGGCCGGTGTAGGTGTTAGCAATCCGCAATATTTTTATCTCAATAACCAAAACCCCGCCCTGCTGGTGTTTAATCGGTTTACAGTTTTTGAAGGCGGTTTTATTGGCCAACACAATACCATTAAAGGCAATGGGGCATCCGAAAAAAGTGGTAATGGCAACCTTAACTATTTAATGATGGGGTTGCCCATTAAAATGGGTAAGTGGTCCAGTTCGTTCGGCATATCGCCTTACAGCGGTGTAAACTATCGCACAAATTACAGAGATCAGATTGTAGGAACCACCGAGGAGGTGGAAGTTGAAGAAACCGGCAAGGGTGGATTAAACCAGGTATTTTTTGCTAATGGCGTAGCACTATCCAAAACACTCTCAGTAGGTCTCAGAGCCTCCTACCTTTTTAGTTCTATCGTTAACGAATACACCAACACGTTAACCGATGCCTCGAGCCCCATTGCGTATTCGCCTTCCATCTATCAACGGTTGTATGTTAAAGACTTTGCCTTCACCACGGGCATTTCCTATCATAAAGATTCGCTCTTTCAAAAAAACTACCGCTTTAATGTAGGTGCTGTGTACAACTTCAAATCAAAACTTAACGCAGAATATTTTACCCGCATCGAAAGAAAAAATCTTTCCGGCACAGTTACCGATTCTACCACGCTTATCAATAATGTACCCGGCACGGTGGTACTGCCTCAATCTGTAACAGTTGGCATTTCGTTTGGAAGAGGCGAACGATGGATGATGGGCGTGGACTTTAACTATTTTAAAAACAGTTTATTCCGCGATTACTTTGGCAACTCGCAAAACGCAACCGATAGCTGGCGCCTTTCCATTGGAGGCGAAACAACACCCGACCCGATGGCGCTTAGCAACTATTTAAAAAGAATAACATACCGAACAGGTGTGAGTTTGGAAAAATATCCCTATTTTATTAACGGTAAGCCCGTGCAGGATTTTGGCATTAATTTTGGCTTTACTATGCCGGTAAGCCGGATATCGAGCCTGGACTTCGCAGTAAAGGTTGGCAGGCGCGGTACCCAGCAAGAACATACCCTTGAAGAAAACTATATTAAGTTATACTTTGGGGTTACGATTAACGATCAATACTGGTTTATTAAAAGAAGGTTCGATTAAACAAAAAACAAACATGAAAACAAACATGCGATCCGCGTTTCTGGGGTTAGTGCTTACCTTCAGCGCAATGGCAGGTTACAGTCAGTGCAAAGACTTTAAGTGGCCTGAAGACAAAGCAAAGGCCGAGGAACAAGTGGCTCTTTATGATGATGCCAAAACTCAGAAAAACTTCCGTGCAGCGGTGGCTCCCTTGCAATGGATGTTAAAAAATGCTCCGCAGTGGAATACCAAATTATATATAGACGCAACCGACATTTACAACAACCTGGCTACTGCCGAAAAAGACGCAGCCAGAAAACAAGTGTTGGTAGATTCGTTGATGATGCTCTACGATTTGCGCATTACCAATTGTGGCGATGAGGTTAACGTGTTGAATCGCAAAGCCATTTATGCAGCCGTGTTTAACTCGCAAAACAAAGCAAAAACAGCCGATGTGCTGGCCTTGTACGACAAAGTATTTGAAATAAGCGGCAACAATGTGTTGGATAACAACCTGCTTAGTTACATGCAGGTAATTCAATTGAACGTGGCGCTCCTGAAAAATTTAAGCGATGACCAGATTTTGCAGCGCTACGATAAGCTTTCTACCGTAATCGATGTAAAAATAAAGAAGGCCCAAACCGACAATAAACAAGCAGACGTAGATCGCCTGAAAAAAGTTAAGAGCAGCGTAGATGATATTTTGATTAAGCTGGTTAAGGTTGACTGTAACTTTGTAAAGACAAACCTGGAATCCAAGTGGAAAGCTAACCCAACCGATCTTGCGTTGTCTAAAAAAATCTTCCAGTTTATGACAACCGGTGGTTGCATCGAAGATCCGCTCTGGCTGCAAACAGCCGAGGTAATTCACAAGGAAAGCCCTGACTTTGGTTTAGCTAAAAACATGGCTAAGATTTACGCAAAGAATGGTAACCTTAACAAAGCCGAAGAATTAATTAACGAGGCTGTAGGGTTGGCTACTTCCAACACCGACAAAGCCGATGTATTAATTCTGCAAGGCGACTTGCTGGCACAGAAAGGAAGTAAGGTGGCTGCCCGCGAATCGTATCGCAAAGCGGTTGCTGCCGATGCCAACAGTAAAGATGCCTATGAAAAAATTGGCGATTTGTACCTGGGTTCGTTTAAAGATTGTGCCAAGAGCCAAAGCCTGGCCGAAGACCGGCTGGTGTACCTTGCTGCTTACGATATGTATGTAAAAGCTGGCTCGCAACAGAAAATGGGCTTGGCCCGTGCACAGTTCCCATCGGTAACGGAATTGTTTGAGCTTAATTGGAAAGAAGGCGAAAGCAAAACAATCTCGTGCTGGGTTGGCGAAACCGTTGTGCTACGCACCCGCGGCAAAGAGTAACTTCAAAGCACTTTAGGTAAGAGGCTGGTCTAATGGCCAGCCTTCTTTATTTTTAAAAATATGATCAACCGGTTTATAACAGTTGCAATTTGTGGCCTAATGGCATGGCTTACTGCGTGCAATGGAAACGAAACCACCCTTCCGCCCGAATATGAAGGCCCCCTGAGCGAAGCCGAGAGTGTAGTAATGCAATATGCCGAGAAAGACCGGGTAAAAGTTAAACTTACGGCTTCCAAAATTCTGGAATATAAAAATGGCGACCAGGAATTTCCCGGAGGTATCTTCATAGAATTTTATGACGAGGTGGGTTCGCTAACTTCTACCCTACGGGCCAACGATGCCTATTTTTTTAAAAGCGAAAATAAATGGCGCGGGCGAGGCAACGTAGAGGTAATCAACACCCAAAAAGACGAACAACTGCGTACGGAAGAATTGTTTTGGAAACCTGACACCAAAAAGATTTTTACCGACCAATTCGTTACTATTAAACTGCAATCTGAAGTGGTGTATGGAACCGGCCTGGAGGCTGATGAAGACATGAGCCACTACCAGATTAAAAATCCGGAAGGAGAGTTTGTAGTTGAAGAGTAAACCCCGGGCACAAAAAAATCACAACTAAAAATTGACAGTCGGGTTCATCGCAAACACATGAAATTACTGGACATTATCCTCCTCTCGCTGGCCGCCTTTTTTGTGATTATCGGAATTTACGAAACAATGGCCGTTGGCATTGGGCAGGCCTACACCTGGGTAATGCTTGCAGCCCTCATCTTCCTGTTTTATACCTACCGTAAAAAGCGCTCGTAGCATTCGGCCCGAAGCATTGTAACAACCTGATTTACAATAGGTATAATATTATTTGCCCGCTTTGGCGAATACAGATAACCCGTTAAATTTGCGGTTCTTTAAACAAAACTGCCGGTAGTGGATCGGCTTCAAATTAAATTTTAGTTATGGCATTAATAGGAACGTTGCGCAATAAGATGACCAAATGGGTAGTGGGGTTTGTGGCGGTGGCCATCTCTGCGTTTGTCTTAAACGACTTGTTTGGAAACGGCCCCCGGTCTGTTTTCGGAAATGAAAATACGGTGGGCGAAATAGCAGGCGCTTCAATTTCGTTGGCCGATTACCAGGCCGCCATTCAGGAGCGCGAAAATAATTACATCATCAACTTTCAGCGCCAGCCGGGCGACCGGGAAAGACCGCTTTTACAACAGCAAGCATGGGAGTTACTGATTGTTCAAAAAGCCATTCAACCCGAATTTGAACGGGTAGGCGTGCGTGTTACTACCGAAGAAGTGTGGGATATGATTCAGGGAAAAAATATTGACGAGAATGTTAAAAATTCTTTCCTGGATTCTGCCGGAAATTTTGATCGCAGCCGGTTAATGAGCTATATCAATCAATTTAACAGCCCCGCCCCTACCGAACCCAACGCCTATGCGATGTGGCAGCAATCGCGCTACACCTGGGAAACCTACCAGCGTGATTTAGGGTTAGGCCGCGAGCGCATTAAGTACGAAAACCTGTTGATAAAAACCAACTATGTAACCAAAGCCGAAGCCGAGCGCGACTACCATGCACAAAACGATGTGGCCGAAGTGAAATACCTGTATGTACCTTTCTTTGCTGTTAGCGATTCGGCTGTTACCGTTACGGATAGCGATTTGAAAGCCTACTACAACAAGAATAAAGACCGCTACAAAGGCGAACAAACCCGCAGCCTTAGTTACGTTACGTTCCCGATTGCCGCTTCGGCCCAGGACTCGCTGCAGATGCGCGAAATTCTGGAAGATCTGAAAGACGCTTTTAAGGCCAGCACCAACGACTCGCTTTATGCAAGCACCCACACACAAGGCACCGAGCCTTTTACCCGCTATAATAAATCAAACTTACCTGCATGGTTAACTGAACAAAGTATTGCGGTAGGTACGGTGTATGGTCCTTTTCTGGATGGCGATTCCTATAAACTGGTAAAGGTTTCAAAAATTGAAAAAGGAAAAGAAGCCAACGCACGCGCAAGCCATATCCTTATCCGGTGGGACGATGAATCGGAAGCCGCCAAGAAAACTGCCAAAGAAAAGGCACGTAAAATTTTAGCTGAGATAAGGGGTGGTGCAAGCTTTGCAGCCAAAGCCCGCGAGCATGGCACCGATGGCACCGCCAGCCAAGGCGGAGATTTAGGTTGGTTTACATCTGGAGCAATGGTTAAGCCTTTTGAAGATGCGGTGTTGGGTGCAAAGAAAACAGGCTTGTTGGCCGATGTGGTTGAGACCCAATACGGCTATCACCTGATTGACGTAACCGAAGTGGCAGACTATACCTCTTATGCAGTTGCAACCCTTGAGGTACCCATTGTTGCATCGGACGAAACACAAAACGAAGCGTACCTGAAAGCGCAAACATTTGCTACCGACCTTTCGGGCACAAAAGATTTTGAAGCCCGTGCTAAAGCCGAAAATCTGGTTGTAAACCAAGCCAATACGATTCGCACTACCGACAGACGCCTGAATAACCTGGGCGAAGCACGGCAGGTAATTACCTGGCTATTCCGCGAAGGAAAAACGGGTAAAGTTTCTACTGTTTATGAATTAGACGATGTGTACCTGGTGGCGGTAATGACGGCCGAAACAGAAGCTGGTACCCGCTCGTTTGATGATGTGAAAGAAGAGATCCGGCCTGTTGTTAAAAACGAATTGAAAGGAAAAAAAATAACTGAGCGCCTGAAAGGCAAATCCGAAAGCCTGGAAGAGTTAGCCAAACTATTTGGAAACGATGCTCAGGTTGCTTCGTCCAGCGACTTGAAATTTAATTCCAACACCTTGCCTAGTGTTGGGTTAGATCCGGTAGCAGTGGGCAAAATTTTTGCGCTTGAAAATGGTAAACGCTCTGAGCCTTTTGCTGGCGAAAACGGAGTTTTGCTTGCCGAACTTCAAAACAAAACTACCGCCCCGGCCATTGGCGATTATTCCATGTTTAAGAATCAATTATTGCAAACTCTTAACGGTCGTTCAAGCTATGGCATAGCAGAAGCCATTAAAGAAGCTGCCCACATTGAAGATAACCGGTATAAATTTTTCTAATTAAAAGTAACCCACATACCTAACGCCCCGGGTTAAAAGCCGGGGCGTTTTTATTAAAATGAATACCGAACAGATAAATAGTTTTAAAGAAAAATTAGATCAGCATTATGCCTGGCCGGCACTCTATACTTTCAAGTTTATTGTACCCATCGAAAAACAAGCGGAGCTAAAAGGTCTATTTCCAAACCATAGCTCATCCGAAAAATTATCGGCCAACGGCAAATACACCAGTATAACCCTGCAAATGATGATGGCCTCAAGCCAGGCCGTGATTGACATTTACCTTACGGCCTCAAAAATTGAAGGCCTGATAGCCTTGTAAAAACCCATTGGCGTGTACCCGCTTTGTAGTTACCTTTAAGGATAAAACACATTTTTGCCATGTGGATAGAACAGGATAACCGGCTGAAGCGCACTTTTACTTTTAAAAATTTTACGGAAGCCTTTGCCTTTATGACCAAGGTGGCGCTTGTTGCAGAAAAGATGGATCACCACCCCAACTGGACAAACGTGTACAATCAGGTAACTATTGAGCTTAGTACTCACGATGCCGGCAACATCGTAACAGCCAAAGACTATGCGCTTGCAAAAGCGATTGATCAATTAATCTAGTGGAAACCCGTAAGCCATCGTTGTATGTAGTTCCCACACCTATTGGCAACCTGGCCGATATAACCTTGCGGGCGTTAGAGGTTTTGAAAATTGTTGACACCATTTTAGCGGAAGACACCCGCACCTCTGGCTTTCTATTAAAGCATTACGCTATTACCAAACCGTTGCAGAGCTACCACATCTTTAACGAACATAAAACACTTGGCAGCTTGTTGCAGCGCATGCAGCAAGGCGAAGTAATGGCCTTGTTAAGCGATGCCGGTACACCCGGTATTTCTGACCCGGGCTTTCTTCTGGTACGGGAAGTACTGCGGGCCGGCCTGGCCATCGATTGTCTTCCTGGCGCAACAGCCTTTGTACCCGCGCTTGTTAAGTCCGGGTTTCCCACCGATCGTTTTGTTTTTGAAGGATTCTTGCCTCACAAAAAGGGAAGGCAAACTATTCTAAAAAAACTTGCCGAAGAAGAGCGCACCATTATTGTGTACGAGTCGCCACACCGCCTGATAAAACTGTTGGAACAATTGTGCGAATATTTTGGCGAGACCCGGTTGGTTTCTGTTTCGCGCGAGCTTACCAAGTTACACGAAGAAACGTTTACCGGCCCCGCGCGCGAGGTACTTATGCATTTTCAACAAAAAGAAGTGAAAGGAGAAATTGTTGTTGTAATTGATGGCCAAAAAAATTAACAAGCGTTTCCACGCATGGATTTTATTTGCTCTGGCAGTACTGTTGCTTGCTGCAGCGTGGTTAATGAAATCTTTTCCGGTATTGATTTTTGCTGCGTTATCACCCCTGTTTGCAATCAGCGACCAGGCAAAAGAACAACCATCGCCCTGGTATAGGTTTGAATTGATCTTAATTGCCAGCGCAGCCGGGCTTTGGGCAGCCGCTTCGTTTAGTGCCAGCGCACTCGTACCTGTGTTGTTGCAAGCCATTGCCTTTACGCTGGTTTTTGTTGCCTATGTATTTGCCCACAAAAACCTGGGGCCTAAATTGGGTAAGTTTACTGTTATCTTTTTCTGGCTTGGTCTTGAGTACCTTGCCTTAAAACTTCCGTGGGCTGCACAGGTGCACTACCTGGCCAATGCACTCGTACTTAAAGCCGAATGGTACCGATGGACAATTTACACCGGGTACCTGGGTGTAAGCCTTTGGATATTAGTAGCCAACTTGCTCTTCTATTTTAGTCTTTTCAGGCCCGAGGGATTTTCAGCGCTCTTTTTTGGAGCCGCGGTGGTAGTAGTGCTGGCACCCCTTTTCTACTCGTTGCAGACTGCCGGTGCGGCCATTACCTCTACCACCATGTTGGAATTTTACACTACCACGTCCACTTCGCTTCCGGAAAAATACCTGCAGCGTGGCGAGTGGGTGGCTCGAACTGCAGCGTGGGTTTCGGTGTTAATTCTTATGTTAGCTTTTGTAAAAAATTATACCCGTAAAAAATGAATCTCGCTACACTTGAAAAAGAAACCATTGATTTGTGCAACGAGGTTGGCGATTTTATGGTGCACGAACTTGAGAACTTCGATCTTACGCGCATAGAACAAAAGGGAAGCGCCAGCAACCTGGTATCGTACGTAGATAAAGAATCAGAAAAAAAATTAGTAGCCCGGTTAAGTAAACTCTTGCCCGGTTCTGGTTTTTTAGGCGAAGAAGGAACAAACGTGCAAAGCAGCAACGCCTACACCTGGATTATCGACCCGCTGGACGGAACCACCAACTATTTGCACGGCTTGCCCATTTTTGCTATTAGCATTGGGCTGCAGCGGGAAGACAAAACCGTATTGGGTGTTGTGTACGATGTGAGCAATAAAAATTGCTACCACGCCACTGAAAGCGGAGCTGCCTTTTGCAACGACAAAGAGATTAAGGTTTCGGGTATTTCTACCTTACAGGAAAGTTTACTGGCCACCGGATTTCCCTATTATCATTCGGCAAAAAAAGAAGACTACCTGGAGATCATAAAAACATTTTTGGAAAAAACGCATGGCATTCGCAGGTTGGGAAGTGCGGCTATGGATTTAGCGTACGTTGCGTGTGGAAAATTAGAGGGGTTCTTTGAATACAATCTGAATGCCTGGGATGTGGCAGCGGGAGCGCTTATTGTGCAACAGGCCGGAGGTGTAGTTACCGATTTCTCGGGCGGCACGAATTATTTACATGGTGGCGAGTTGTGCGCAGCCGGAAAAATTCATAACGAAATGCTTACCGAAATCCGGAAGCGCTGGTTTCCCTAGAGTGTCTACTCCGACCTTAGCGAATGCGTGGGATTAGCCAGCGCAGCTTTTACCGATCGGTAAGCAACCGTAGCAACCGCAATTAGCAAGGTAATTCCAAGGCCTGCTACTAAAATAACCGGGCTCATAGTAATCTTATAGGCAAACTGTTCGAGATATTGATTGGCCGCATACCAGGCTATGGGTGCCGCCATGCAAAAACCAATCAGAATAAGCCTTACAAATTCTTTGGAGAATAACATCAGAATACTCTCTACAGATGCACCCAACACTTTGCGAACCCCAATCTCTTTTGTCTTTTGATTGGCCATAAAAACCGTTAACCCTACTAACCCCAGGCAACCGATAAAAATAGCAAGCGAGGTAAAGATAGAGAGCAACACCGACATGCGCTGCTCGCTTTCATAAAACTCCTGAATCTGATCATCTAAAAACCGATAAGAAAATATGCATTCCGGATAGGCCTGCTCCCATTTTGCCTGCACTTGCTTCAAGGCATCTTGCATGCTTTGTGGATTTAGTTTTACAGATAAGGTACGATAGCCCCGCACCCGGTTAAACATAATGGTTGCTTCCAATGGGTCTTGCAACGAAACGGTATGAAAATTTTTAACCACCCCACCCACCGGCCGGGTTCTACCCCACATGCGAACCTGCTTGCCAATAATTTCTTCGGGGTTGGCATAGCCCACAACCTGAACAAACCGCTCGTTTACTACAAACGTTTGGGCCGTATCGCCATCGGCCACACCTGCACCGGCCAGTATTTTCAGGTCGTATAAGTCCAGGTAATTTCCGTCAACCTGCTTTACCTGCGTTGCATAGTGCTTATCATCGCCTTCTATTGTAAAATCGGTAGTAGAAACGCTGCCTGAAGAGGGAGCGGTACTGCTCAAACTTGCGGCCTCCACACCAGCAATGGTAAGTAAATCGGTGCGTAGCGTACGCATTTTACTTTCTCCTGCTTCTGCCGGTTGCTCGGCTACCGGTATATTCACGGTTACAATGGCATCTTTTCGAAAACCCAGTTCTTTGTTGCGCAGGTAATTCATCTGACTAATCAGTACTACCGTGCCAATAATCAGCAATTGTGAAATAACAAACTGAAGTACAACCAGGCTTCTGCGCAAATTAAAACCCGAAGTGTGCGAAGCCCTAATTTGGTTTTTAAGAGCACTAACCGGATTATACTTACTTAAAACCAGGGCCGGGTAAAAACCCGACAAGCATGCCACTACAATTAAAGTAGTTGCTAAAAATATCCAAAGCGAAACATCGGTACCGAATTTTAATGCTAACGTAAGATCCAGAAAGGGATTAAGAAAGGTTAAGCCTACTTCTGCCACTACAATTGCAATTACAACCGAAACCAACGTTACTAAAAATGTTTCGCCTAAAAACTGAAAGATTAATTGCGGGCGCGAACTACCCAGTGATTTGCGGATACCTACTTCTTTAGAGCGCTTCACAGCTTCGGCTGTGGTAAGGTTGATAAAGTTGATGCAGGCCGTTAGCAGCAGAAACACGCCAATTAAACTAAGGGTGGTAAGCGTAGTGGCGCTTACGGTATTGTAATTATAATTACCGAAGCGATCGTCAAAGTGAATTTCATTAAAAGGTTGCAGAACAAATGCTGTGTGATCGCGATTGCGCGTGGAATCGCCCAGGTACTTGGTTACAAAGGCCGGCATGCGCGCCTCTATAGCTGCTATGGTACTACCGTTTTTTACGGTGAAGTAACAATGGTCATCACTCCAGATTCCCGTCCAGGCGCTTTCATCTCTTTCTTTTTTTACGGTGATATACGAGGCCAATACATCAAAAGGTAAATCAGTATTGGTTGGATAATCTTCCATGATGGCAGTTACTCGAAATTCATTATCATCAAAGCGCAACACTTCTCCTATGGCATCTTCTTTTCCAAAGTACTTTATGGCCGATCGTTTTGAGAGGATCACCTCGTTGGGCTCATCCAAACCTTTATCCGCATTGCCAATTAAAATTTTACGATCGAAGATTTTAAAGAAATTTGGTTCTGCATATGCTATCCCGCTTTCTTCATCATATTTCTTGGAGTCGGCATTTGGTTGCGGAATCACAATCAAACCCCCGTTTCTATAGGAAATAAAAGTTACTTCTTCTGCCTCGGGGAAATCACCACGGAAAACTTCTGGAAACCCCGGATAAACTCCGGAAGTGTAATTCTTTCCATCGTTACCATCCGATTGCACATTGGCCCGGTAAATTCGTGTGTAGTTACTATGATAGGTATCGAAACTTTTATGATGCCGCACCAGCAAAAAAAGAATGAGGCTGGTAGCAAGACCCAGGGTAAGTCCGCTGATGTTCAGAAAAGTGGTTCCCCGCTGGCGAAGCAGGTTGCGCAAGGCGGTTTTAAAGTAATTTTTGAACATTGGTGCAGGGGTTTTTATAACGATGCCTTTTGGCAACTGAAAGTTTGATTAGCCGTTTTTCAATATCTGTGCCACCGGGTTTTTGCATTAATTAGGCCTACTGTTCTAGCAAGGTTGTCCAATTACCGGCCATTTTCGTCCGGCTGCGGACAGGTTTTTTTAGAATTGGTAGCCAAGGCACAGTAAAGTTTGTAGTTTTGAATCATGCTTCAGCAAGTTCTTATTGCCACCTTATTTATGGCCGCCCTGTTTTACCTGGGCCGTATGGGTTGGCGCGCATGGTATTCTAAAAAAGCCTGCGGGGCCGGATGCACTAAGTGTACCGAAGCACTGGAAACACCTGTAAAGCGCACTTGAGCCACTCAATTTCTTGAAATTTGGACTTCCTCCGGAATTATGCATTTTGCGCAACGCATTTTGTATGATTAATCCATTTTTACTTAAAGGGCACTAAGCGCCTGCAGCGTGCAGTGTTCAATCAAAGCGTTGGAAGATCGCGAATTAGTTGTGCAGGAATCAGGAAGCTACCGCGTGTACGATGTCTTTCTGGGGCGCTGTATCTCTTACCAATTTGCTTAAATCATGCCCACACTTTGGTTCCTTCCGTGCAGTTTTTGCACATTTCGATTTCGGAGCGCGAGCGGAGCAGCGAAGCACGAAACTCCCGGTACTTTGGCCCTTGCCAGATTTGTTTAAACGACTCCGTTTGCAAATCGCCCATAACATACTGTGCATCTTTATCAAAACAACAGGGCACTACTTTGCCATCCCATGTAATCACACAACTTTGCCACATCTTCCAGCAATGGCTCTCCAACCTATTTTTAATTGAATAGGTGCCATCTGCATTCTGCTTATACCGTGCATATTTATCGGTGGTGGGAATCAGATCAGAACCCATTGCATAATCGTAGATCTGCGCGGTTTTTAATGCTACCTGATCTGCTCCAATCTCCCTGGCAAGTTGATGCACGGCTGTTACCTGGTGCTCGTTGGGCCTTACCACCAAAAACTGAAATACCACAAACGGAGTAATTGATTTTAATTCCCGCTTCCAGCGAATTATGTTGCGTGCACCTTCCAACACCTTATCCAACCTGCCGCCTACGCGATAAGCCTGGTAAGTTTCCTGCGTGGTGCCATCAATTGAAATAATCAACCGATCTAATCCGCTCTCCACAGTCTTGCGGGCCATCGCATCGGTTAGGTAATGGGCATTGGTTGAGGTAGCCGTGTAAATATTTTTTTGAGATGCATAGCCAACCAAATCTAAAAACTGTGGGTGCAGGTATGGTTCGCCCTGAAAATAGAAGGTAAGATAAGAGAGTGTTGGTGCCAGTTCGTCAATTACTTTTTTGAAAAGCTCGGCTTGCAACATACCCGTAGGTCGGGTAAAAGATCGCAATCCCGAGGGGCATTCCGGGCAACGTAAATTGCAAGAGGTAGTAGGTTCGATCGCAATGCTGGTAGGCAGCGCCCAGTGGTTCGGTTTATTTAAAAGCCGGGAATAATGAAAACTTGAGACAACTTTGGCCGCATTGTAAACGCGGGCGGATGTTGCTTTTCGCAACAGGTTCAACGTATCCGAAAAATTTCCGCGCAAAGCGTCCATAACTCAAAATTACTTTTTGAAACCCGATTGTCTATCTTTCGGAAACACATATTTGAACACATGCACCGTTTTATTTTGGCCGGTCTTTTTTGGTTGTTTTCAGTTTCCCTGTGGGGGCAGGCTCACCAACTTTCAGAAAGTGCCGAAATCTCCATCATTACCTGTGGCCCCGATCCTAACGAACTTTACAGCGCTTTTGGGCACAGCGCTATTCGGATTATCGATCCGGAGAATGGATTTGATTATGCCTTTAACTATGGCGTATTCGACTTCGACCAGCCTAATTTTTATCTGAACTTTGCGCGCGGCAAAAATTATTATAAGCTGGCCGTGTATAAATATGAAAACTTCGAATGGGCGTATCAACGCGATGGCCGCTTTATACACGAGCAGGTGCTGCACTTATCACCCACTCAAAAAGAAAAGATTTACAATTTTTTAATGTGGAATGCGCAGCCCGAAAACCGAACGTACCGCTACGACTACTATCATGACAATTGCGCCACCCGCATTCGCGATGTGCTGATTAATGAATTAGGTAACGACTTACTTATTGATAGCACCTTTTTTAAAGCAGCCCACTCGTTCAGGCAAAAGACAAACGAATATTTAAGCACACTGCCGTGGGGCGATTTAGGAATAGACATTTGCCTGGGGTTGCCCATCGATCGTACCATGTATGCAAGCGAATACATGTTTCTTCCAGACTATATTGAAAGCTTTGTAGATCGCATGCAATTAAAATCAGACAGTGGTTCAATTGCATTGGTGAAAGAAAAGCGGATTGCAAACCCGCAAACTGTAGAAGCCTGGCATTCGCTGGTGCATCCTTTAGTTGCATTTGGAGTATTGTTACTTCTGGTTGTAAGTATTTCTATGTGGGACTGGCGCAGAAAGAAATTAAGTAAGTGGCTTGACTTGTTTTTATTTATACCTGCCGGCCTGGTTGGTGTACTGCTTACTGCTTTATGGCTCCTAACCGATCATCATGATGCTGCCAAAAATTTCAACATCCTGTGGGCCTTGCCTACCCACCTTATTGTCGGCCTCATTTTAGTAAAGAAGCAACCTCCACGCTGGCTTCGCACCTATTTTATGGGCGCGGGTATTTTAAATTTAGTAATAGTGGCGGGCTGGACCTTATTACCGCAAGCTATCAATCCGTTTTTATTACCCCTTATAGTAGCGTTACTCGTGCGGTGTTTTCTTCGTGGTCACACAAGATTTACTGTTTGAAATTTTTAATAAACATTTAGCAAACCAGGAACTTCTCAGTGATGTACTGAAATTGCACTACTTGCAGTTATCTGATCCGTAAACCGAACAACGGGTGCTAATACTATAAAATTGCCGAAGCGGTACCAGTGCTAACCAAGCAATAAACAAAGTGAGCCTAACCAATTTGAAAATCGCATTAAAGAAATGCGATTTGGCAGCCAAGTAGTTACTGTGCTTCATAAAAAAATAGTCCACTAAAAAGAGGACTATTTTAGTTTTGGCTCAGTGATTTTTTACATATGTATTGGCCGGCTGGCAGTGGCCGCCAGGCAAGCCTCTTTTACAGCCTCCATGTAAGTTGGGTGTGCGTGGCTCATGCGCGAAACGTCTTCTGCGGATGCCCGATATTCCATGGCGGTAACACCGGCAGCAATCATATCGGCTGCACGGGCGCCAATAATATGAACACCCAAAATCTCATCCGTATTTTTGTCGGCAAGTATTTTTACAAAACCATCAAGATCCATGGAAGCACGGGCCCGGCCCAATGCCTTGTACGGAAAATTCCCAATCTTATAGGCTTTGCCTTGTTCTTTTAATTGTTCTTCGGTAAGACCAACGCTTGCTACTTCCGGCCAGGTGTACACCACACCGGGTATCAGGTTATAGTTGATGTGCGGCTTTTGCCCGGCTAATTGTTCGGCTACCAGCACGCCTTCTTCTTCGGCTTTGTGCGCCAGCATGGCCCCGCGCACTACATCGCCAATAGCATAGATAGTATCTACTTTGGTTTTCAGATGGCTATCTACCGGAATTTTTCCTTTATCGAGTTCGATGCCTACATTTTCAAGACCCAGCCCTTCGGTGTAAGGTCTTCGGCCTACGCTTACCAGGCAATAGTCGCCCTTTAGTTCAATAGCTGCGCCCCCATTTTTAGGTTCGGCTTTTAGAATTACCTCTTTGCCCTTGTTTTCTACCGCAGTAACCTTATGGCCTAAGTAAAATTCCATGCCTAGTTTTTTGGTTACCTTCAGTAGTTCTTTGCCCAACGATAAATCCATGGTTGGTATCAGGTTATCCATAAATTCGACAACCGAAACCTTGGCACCTACCCGTGCATAAACCGAACCCAACTCCATACCAATTACCCCGCCACCAATAACAATTAAATGCTTGGGTATTTCTTTTAACTCCAATGCCTCGGTACTGGATATAATTCGTTTCTTATCGAACGGTGCGAACGGAAGCGGTGTTGGTTTGGACCCGGTAGCAATAATCACCTTTTCAGTTGTAATCTGGGTTTGCTTTCCTTCTTTGCTTGTGATTTTTATCGTGTTTTTATCTACAAACGAACCGACACCGGTATGTACCTCAATTTTGTTTTTCTTCATCAGGTAGGCAATGCCATCCACATTTGCTTTTACCACACCTGCTTTGCGCTTAATCATTTGGGGAAGGTTGGCTTTCGGTTCGTTTATATCGATGCCGTGTTCTTTAAAGGTGTGTGCCGCATTATAAAAATGTTCGGAAGAATCGAGCAATGCTTTTGAAGGAATGCAGCCTACGTTTAAGCAGGTGCCGCCCAGGGTATCGTATTTTTCGATAAGTGCAGTTTTAAAACCCAACTGGGCGCAGCGAATAGCTGCTACATAGCCTCCGGGGCCCGAGCCGATAACGGTTACGTTGTATTGCATAAAAATAATTTCGGATTTAAAATTTCTAATTATCTCAAACACCCAGAATCAACCTTCCCGGATCCTCCAACAACTCTTTTACGCGTACCAGAAAACTTACCGACTCGCGGCCATCTACAATGCGATGATCGTACGAAAGTGCGAGGTACATGATTGGCCGAATTACAACCTGGCCATCTTTTACCACCGGGCGCTCCACAATGTTATGCATACCCAAGATTGCCGATTGCGGTGGGTTCAAAATTGGAGTTGATAACATAGAGCCAAACACACCGCCATTGGTAATGGAGAAAGTGCCGCCTTGCATTTCATCTATCGAAAGTTTGCCATCGCGGCCGCGGGTTGCAAGGCGCACCACCTCCGCTTCGATCTGATCGAACGTGAGCGACTCAGCATTGCGGATAACCGGTACAACCAAACCGCGTGGAGTTGAAACAGCAATCGAAACATCGCAGTAGTTGTGGTAAATGATTTCATCGCCATTAATCTGTGCATTTACTGCTGGCCATTCTTTTAATGCAATGCAAACAGCCTTGGTAAAGAACGACATGAACCCGAGACCTACTCCGTATTTTTCCTTAAACTTATCCTTGTATTTAGCACGCAGGTCCATTACCGGCTTCATATCTACTTCGTTAAACGTAGTAAGCATGGCTGTTTCGTTTTTAACAGCCACAAGCCGCTTGGCAATTGTTTTGCGTAGCGAAGTCATCTTCTCTACACGCTTATCGCGGGTACCACCCGTTGCAATTACCGGTGCAGCAGGCGATTTGCCCGCTTCTGTTTTTGTAGTTGCTTTCTGCGCCTGGGTTGCATCGTCTTTGGTAATCCTACCGCCTACACCGGTGCCCGCTACTTCCGATGCTTTAATTCCTTTCTCGTCCAGTATTTTTGCGGCTGCGGGCGAGGGATGGCCGGCAGCATAGGTCTTATCCGCAGGTTGTGTTTCGCTAGTTTGTTTTGTCGATCCTGAATCCTTCGCAACAACTCCACCTTCGGTAATTTCAATTCTGCAAATCAACCCCCCAATGGGCAGAGTTTCTTTTTCCTTTGCTACAATCCGTAAAATACCATTGGCTTCGGCCGGCAGTTCGAAAGTAGCTTTATCCGATTCTACTTCGGCAATGATCTCATCCAACGCTACCACATCGCCATCTTTCTTTAGCCAGGTAGAAATAGTTACTTCTGTTATAGACTCGCCCACGGCTGGCACTTTCATTTCTTTAATGCCACCGGTAGCCTTGGCCTCGGTTTTGGCAGCCGGCTTTGTCTCTTGCTTCGGCTCCGCTTTGGGCGAAGCACCCGATGCGGCTTCGTCTATTTCGCAAATCAATTCGCCAATAGCTGCGGTTTCGCCCGCTTGCTTCTTAATTTTAAGAACACCGGCCTGGGGTGCAGTTAATTCAAAGGTTGCCTTGTCCGATTCCAGCTCGGCTATAACTTCATCCATCTTCACCACATCGCCATCCTTTTTAAGCCAGTTAGCAATAGTTACTTCAGTAATCGACTCGCCAACGGTTGGTACTTTTACTTGTGCCATGTAATTCCTTTTAAGTAGTGTGAATAATTAGGTTAGTGGATTATATTTCAAATGCCTGTGTAATGATCTTTTCCTGCTCGGCCTTGTGTACTTTAGAGTACCCCGTAGCAGGCGATGCACTGGACTTACGAGCTACCACTTTCCATTTTTCTTCGGGCATAAAGCGTTGGATGTACGACCAGTAACCCATGTTGTAAGGTTCTTCCTGGGCCCACACTAACTCGGCATCTTTATACTTTTTCAAAATGGTTTGCAGTTGGTGCTTGGGGAAAGGGTATAACTGCTCAAGGCGGATAACTGCCGTGTTTTTTATTTTTTTCTTCTGCTGGTATTCCTGCAAATCGTAAAATACTTTACCGGTACAAAGTACAATGCGCTTCACTTCTTTTGCTTTTACACTGGCATCGTCATAAACTTCGGTAAAAGTGCCCGAAGTAAATTCGTTTAGCGGTGCCACAACGCCCGGGTGGCGCAGCAACGACTTTGGCGAAAACACAACACAGGGTTTGCGGAATTCCCACTTGATTTGCCTGCGCAACAGGTGGAAGTAATTAGATGCAGACGTTATGTTAGCCACTACCATATTAAATTCAGATGCCTGCTGTAGAAAGCGCTCTGGTCGGGCACTGGAGTGTTCTGGTCCCTGGCCTTCGTAGCCGTGTGGCAACAACAATACCAGTCCGTTCTGGCGTTGCCATTTCGATTCGGCCGAAGTAATAAACTGATCGATGATCACCTGCGCACCGTTTACAAAATCGCCAAACTGTGCTTCCCAAACTACCAAAGCCCGCGGTGTAGCGAGCGCATACCCGTATTCAAAGCCCATTACACCAAACTCCGAGAGCAACGAGTTATACATGTGCAGCTTCGCCTGGTCGGCACTGATGTGATTGAGCCCGCAGTACGATTGGTTGGTGTTGGCATCCCAAAAATAAGCGTGGCGATGGGAAAAGGTGCCGCGCTTTACATCTTGCCCCGACATCCGCACGATGTGGTTTTCTGCAAGCAACGATCCAAACGCGAGTAACTCAGCTTCAGCCCAGCCCAATTCCTTTTTATCGAAGAAGGCTTCTTTGCGATCCTTTAATAATTTTTCAATCTGCTTTATTGGCTTAAACCCATCAGGTAGGGTGGTAAGGGCTTTGCCTACTTTCTCAATACTCTCCTTAGAGACTGAGGTATCGGGCGATTGATCAAAGTCTTCGGGTTTCGATTTGCGCATCGATTGCCACTCTTCCTCCATCTCCTGCAACTTGTAGGGCAGTGCCTTTTGCTTCACTTCATTTAATCTGTCCTGCAACTGGTTTCTGAATTTTGCATCCATCTCATCGGCTAAAGCCGCATCCACTCCCGACTCTACCAGTTTTTTAACATACACTTCGCGCGGGTTCGGGTGCTTGGCAATAATATTATAGAGCTTGGGTTGGGTAAACTTTGGTTCATCGCTTTCGTTATGGCCATGCCTGCGGTAACATAACAGGTCTATAAAAATATCTTTACCAAACTGTTGGCGGTATTCCACAGCAAGTTTAGCACACCAGGTAACTGCTTCGGCATCATCGCCATTTACATGCAGCACGGGGGCATCAACAATTTTAGAAACATCCGTACAGTAGATCGCAGTGCGGGCATCATCAAAATCGGTAGTAAAGCCTACCTGGTTGTTGATTACAAAATGAATGGTGCCGCCTGTAGTATAGCCCGGCAAGCCCGACATTTGAACTACTTCGTACACTATGCCCTGCCCGGCCACGGCTGCATCGCCATGGATAAGAATTGCCATCCCTCTTCTAAGATCGCCATTGTATTCATCGTCAATTTGTCCGCGGGTGTAGCCAACTACCAGCGGATCTACCGCCTCCAGGTGCGATGGGTTTGGGGTAAGCTTCACATAAATCTTTTTGCCCGAAGGGGTGTTGATATGACTGGCGTACCCGAGGTGGTATTTCACATCTCCATCGCCCATGGTCAAATCCGGATTTACATTGCCCTCAAACTCGGTAAAAATTTGCTCGTAGGTTTTACCTAAAATATTAGAGAGCACATTTAAGCGACCGCGGTGTGCCATACCAATTACTACTTCCTTTACATCCAGTTCGGCTGCTTTGTTAATAATGGCATCTAAGGCTGGTATGGTGTTTTCTCCGCCTTCCAGCGAAAAGCGTTTTTGCCCTAAAAACTTAGTATGCAAAAAGTTCTCGAATACAACCGCCTCGTTCAGCTTGGATAAGATGCGCTTCTTCTCGTCCAGGTTAGGGTTGTAGGCGTAATACTCCTTCTCAATTTTATTATAGAACCACGCCCGGATGTCATCGTTGCGAATAAAGTTGTACTCGAAGCCGATGGGGCCCAGGTACAAAGATTTAAGTTTTTCGATGATTTTGCGCAGCGTTGATTTGGGCATTCCAATTTCAGCGGCAACATCAAACTCCGCATCCAGATCGGCATCGGTAAGCCCAACACTTTTGTGATCGAGATTCACGTTGTGATCTCTGCGCTCGCGCACCGGATTGGTTTTGGACTTTAGGTGGCCAAACGAACGGTATTGAAAGATGAGGTTTCTTACTTGAGTTTCTTTTATTGATTGGGTATCTGCCGCACCCGTTAAACCATTGCCGCTTTGCGATTGGGAAAAATCGAACCCTTCGAAAAATTTTTGCCAGGTTGCGTCCACCGAGGCTGGGTTGCTTTTGTAGTTTTGGTAGAGTTGGTCGATATAGCCAACATCGGCATTGGAGATGTAGGAAAACTTATCCATTGTTTTTGAATTGGGTACCAAATGTAAAAATCGATGTTTACATAAAAAAACCTAATAATCGCTTAAACAAATATTAAAGAAAATCAATCAATTACGATTTTCGATTATGTGGGGGTTGCTAAACTGCCAAAATCACCTACATTTGCAGTCCTTTTAAAAACACGGACGAGATCCAAAACTTTAAAAAACAAAGAAAATGGCAGTTAAAATCAGATTAGCACGTAGAGGCCGCAAAAAACTCTCTTTATATGATGTAGTTGTTGCCGATGCCCGTGCGCCACGCGATGGCAAATTCATTGAAAAGATCGGAACCTATAACCCTTTAACCGTTCCGGCATCTATTATTTTAGACGACAACAAAGCCTTTGATTGGCTTATGAAAGGTGCTCAGCCAACCGATACTGTGCGGGCAATGCTTTCGTACCGCGGGGTAATGTTGCGCAGGCACTTGCAAATTGGTGTTATCAAAGGCGCCTTAACGCAAGAGCAGGCCGATTCTAAATTGACAGATTGGGTTAAGTCAAAACAAGATAAAATTCAGGCTAAAATAGATGGCGTAGCCAAGGCTAAAATTTCGGCTGCTAAAGCCCGCAAGGAAGCCGAAACAAAAGTGAAGGAAGCACGCGCTGAGGCTATTCGTAAAAAGGCTGAGGTAGTAGTTGCGGCCCCAGAAGCCCCGGTAGAAGAATCTCCGGCCGAGCCACAAGCCTAAGAAGCAATTACCAAATCAATACCAAATGCCCCGTATGTGCGGGGCATTTTTTATTTCTGATATGAACAAGGAAGCGTGTTATAAGATTGGCTACATCGCTAAAACCCATGGGCTAAAAGGAGAAGTAACGGCCGTAATTACCGAACCGATTGACCTGGCTTCAGTTACCTCGGTTTTTCTGGAGGTCAATAGCCACCTTGTGCCCTACTTTATCGCACATTTTTCCGACCGGCAAGACAAGGTGTTTATAAAATTTGAAGAGGTAAGCACGCCCGAGTTGGCCGATCAGTTAAAGGGAGCAAGTATATATTTAGATAAATCGGCCAGACCTAAACTTGCCCGGGGCGCGTTTTACGATGATGAAATTATTGGTTTTGTAGTAGAAGATATTAACCTAGGTACATTAGGAACTGTGTCCGGCATTATAAAATCCGGTTCAACCCGGTTGATTCAAGTAAATCACGCTAACAAAGAAATACTCATTCCGGTAAACGGCCCGTTTATTACCTCGTTGAATAAAACTAAAAAAAGAATTGGCGTTGCGTTGCCAGAAGGGTTTCTGGAGATTTAGTATTTTAGGTTATGCGCATAGACATTATTACCTGCTTGCCGCGATTGCTCGAAAGTCCGTTTTCGGATTCGATTCTAAAACGAGCTCAACAAAAAGAGTTGGTAACGGTAGCCATTCATGATTTACGGGAGTACACCACCCATAAACATCGCACCACCGATGACTATGCTTTTGGAGGTGGTGCCGGCATGGTAATGATGATCGAACCGATTGATCGATGCATTGAACATTTGAAATCGGAGCGGAACTATGATGAGATCATTTACATGAGCCCGGATGGTGACTTACTCACTCAGCCCATAGCCAACGAACTAAGCCTAAAAAAAAATCTGATCTTACTTTGCGGCCACTATAAGGGAGTAGATGAGCGGGTGCGCGAACATTTAATAACCCGCGAAATCAGCATTGGTAATTATGTGCTATCGGGTGGCGAGTTGGCGGCTGCCGTGGTTGCTGATGCGGTTATCAGACTTTTACCGGGTGTTTTGAATGATGAAACCTCCGCCTTAACCGATTCCTTTCAAGATGGACTTGTAGCTCCTCCGGTTTATACCCGACCGGCAACGTATAAAGGCTGGAAAGTTCCTGAGGTGCTTCTCTCTGGCCACGAAGCCCGGATATCGCAATGGAAACATGAAAAATCGCTTGAAAGGACCAAAAAAAGGCGGCCCGGCTTGCTTGGCGAGGTCTAAAAAATATCCGGGCACCTCTGCGTATTCCGGGCAATTCGTCTATATTTGCAGTCCATTTTAAAAAGACCGAGCGTTATGGCCGATTTAATAAAAGAAGTAGAGGCAGAATTAGCAGCAAAACGCACTAATCTCCCTGATTTTAAGCCTGGTGACACCCTTAACGTGCACGTAAAAATCAGCGAAGGAAACAAAGAACGGATTCAGCAATTTCAAGGGGTAGTGCTTTATAGAAGAGGAAAAGGCACCAATGGCGAAAGCTTTTCGGTTCGGAAAGTATCGAATGGTGTAGGTGTTGAAAGGATCTTCCCGCTGTTAAGCCCAAGCATCGATAAAATTGAATTTATCAAAGCAGGTAAAGTACGCAGAGCCAAATTGTATTACCTGAAAGGACGCCAAGGAAAGTCGGCCAGAATTAAAGAAAAACTGGCTACCAAAGAAGCTTAAAATTCTCTGGTAGAAATCATAAAAAAAGCCTGTTCCCAATGCCGGAATGGGCTTTTTTCATTACCGGCCTTATCCCTACATCGCGTTGCACAAACCGGGCTATAAACCTATATTTGCCGCTCACCTCAAATGAAATTATGGCAAATCTGAACATTAGTGCGCTTTTGGGTAAAGATGCTGACGCTTTACTCACACACAAGAGTAAAACCATCGACAAGAGCCAGATCCATCTTCCAGGCCCGGACTTCGTGGATAGAATTTTTGCACAATCAAGTCGCAACACGCAAACGTTGCGCAGTTTACAAGCCATGTTTGGCACCGGAAGGCTTGCCAACACAGGCTATCTTTCCATTCTGCCCATCGACCAGGGCATTGAGCACAGTGCCGGTGCATCATTTGCTAAAAACCCAATTTACTTCGATCCGGAAAATATTGTAAAGCTTGCCATTGAAGGTGGTTGTAATGCAGTAGCCACTACCTATGGTGGACTTGCGTTGATGTCGCGCAAGTACGCACACAAAATTCCGTTTGTAGTAAAAATCAATCACAACGAATTGCTTACCTATCCCAACAAAGCAGATCAAATCATGTTTGGATCGGTAGAAGATGCGTGGAACCTGGGCGCGGTAGCCGTTGGTGCAACCATTTATTTTGGTTCTGATAATGCCACCCGCCAGATTCAAGAAGTGGCCAAAGCATTTGAGAAAGCGCATGAGTTAGGCATGGCTACCATCTTATGGTGCTACACGCGCAACAACGCCTTTAAGAAAGACGGTATTGATTACCATGTTTCGGCTGACTTAACAGGGCAGGCAAATCATTTGGGCGTAACTATTCAGGCAGATATTATTAAGCAAAAGCTTGCCGAAAACAATGGTGGGTATAAAATGCTGAACACCGGAGGAAGCAGCTATGGTAAGTTAGATGAAAGAATTTACACTGAATTAACTTCCGACAATCCAATTGATTTATGCCGGTATCAAGTTGCTAATTGTTACATGGGCCGTGCCGGATTGATTAACTCGGGTGGCGACTCGAAAGGTGCCAGCGACATGGCCGATGCCGTACGTACTGCGGTTGTTAATAAACGTGCTGGTGGCATGGGTTTAATATCGGGTCGTAAAGCTTTTCAGCGTCCGCTAAAAGAAGGCGTTGAGATTTTGAATGCGATACAGGATGTTTATCTCGATAAAAAGATCGACATCGCCTAATAGAAAATTGACTTTAATGCCGATGAATTTCATCGGCATTTCTTTTTTACAAAAAAAATTTAAAGATGCCGTGGTTCAAACGTACCGATAAAGGAATTCTTACTCCCACCGAAGCGAAGCGGGAAGTACCAGACGGGTTATGGTTTAAATCGCCCGGAGGTAAAATTGTGCATACGCGTGAATTGAAAAATAATGCGTATGTGGTACCGGAGGAAGAATACCATGTAAAAATTGGCTCGCAAGAATATTTTGAAATTTTATTTGACAACAATGAGTTTACCGAGTTGGATGCCAACATGGAATCCGCTGACCCGCTAAGTTTTACCGATACCAAACCGTATCCCAAACGTATAAAAGAATCGCAGGCAAAATCGAACCTGAAAGATGCTGTACGTACAGCCTATGGCAAAATGAATGGGTTGGAAATAACAATAGCGTGCATGGACTTTAGTTTTATTGGCGGTTCTATGGGCTCGGTAGTTGGTGAGAAAATTGCCCGGGCCATGGATCACAGCTTGCAGACAAAAAAGCCGTTTTTAATGATCTCCCGCTCGGGTGGTGCGCGCATGATGGAGGCCGGCCTTTCGCTGATGCAGATGGCTAAAACCTCTGCAAAGATTGCTCTGCTCGATAAAGCAAAAATTCCATACATCTCGCTGCTAACCGACCCAACCACCGGGGGTGTTACCGCTTCCTATGCCATGCTGGGTGACTTTAATATTGCGGAGCCTGGATCTTTAATCGGTTTTGCAGGCCCGCGTGTAATTCGTGAAACTATTGGTAAAGATTTACCGAAAGGGTTTCAAAGCGCTGAGTTTGTACTTGACCACGGTTTTCTGGATTTTATCGTGGATAGAAGAAACTTAAAGAGCAAATTGAGTTTGTTGCTTAAGATGTTGCGGTGAGCTTTGGATAAGGTAAAAATAAAGGGCCGGAAATCCGGCCCTTTATTTTACTAGTAATTTACAACACCCAAATCAATTACAAGAGCCACTTGGTGTTGTTGTGAGGGTTGCTGGCCATGTTTTGGAATCGGTACGGGTTATTACCGTACTTCCAGCATCACCATAATTGTTTGACCAATTGATTGTAAGCACCGTTGGGGTAACACTTACTACAGTAAGGGTGTACACACCATAAAGTACTCCATACTGATCCGTTCCTTTATACGAAAGGAAGCCGCACGCATCACTCAATGTTAAAGTACCCAATGCAGGACTATCACCATACACGTAGTCAAAATGGCCAAAAGAAAAGTCTGTGAATCGGTAGCTTCCCTCTGAGGCAACCGAAAGAGTTCCTGTTCCATTTACTGTTCCTGCTACAGGGGTGCCTGCTTCCTTCATATTGGTGGTAACAAAGCTGTAAGTTCCGCCAAGATCAGACGGGCAATTAATAGACCATCCAAAATTACAATTAGATCCCGGGAACTCGGTACAAACACTTGGAGACCACGAATCAAATTTTCTACCATCAGCCGTGTAAACTGCCCAGCGTAAGCTAAATGAATCGCCAGGAACAAAGGGCGCACTCACTGTTCTACCTGGCTTTAACGTGTTGTTAAACACAGGTACATTAATCGGTGATGCGCTGGTACCGCAGTAGTTGTACGTATTGTCTTTGTACAATTGGTACACTTCGTTCGGAGTAATGCTTACCGAAATATCAGCACGGTTAGCAGGCACTTGAGCTCCCTCAATTGTTTTAATCAACCTTCCTTCAGTTCCACCATGGCGTACAAGCTTGGAGTTACCGTCCGGATCTACGTACGTTTCATTGAACAAGATGAAGAATTCTATCTTATTCACCGTATTGGCTCCATCAATGGAGATCCAGCGGAAGTTAACCTCAACGGGAGTTGTTCCATTTCCATTTACAAAACCGCTGGAAGAACCACTCTTAAGTGTAGCATAGGTGTTTACTCCTGTCTCCCATTCCGGTACTATTTGCGAATCATCTTTACATGATACCAGTGCAGTAAACATGATTACGCTCGTTGCTAAAATTTTATTTATAATTTTCATAGCTCTTTCTTAAAAGGTTAAAACTGGAACTTTAGCGCATCCCAAAAAACCGCAAACTCTGGTCTGTCATAACCAATTACCGGAGTGTTTGGATTAAGATTCAGTTCGTCCTGTGCGTATGGTATTCGCAGGGCAAAATTTCCAGGAAGTTGTAAAGGAAGTTGCAGATCTCCAGGCAAACCGGTTCTTCTAAACGTATTATACAGCTCTAAACCATTTCCATAATTGCAAAACCAGGCTTGCTTCAAAGCCACGCTTAATTTGGCATTGTTGGTAGCCGCATTATTGAAATTCGTAACCCAGGTATTTCTATAAGAATTCATAGCTGCAGTTGCCATTGCAACAGCGCCAGCATCCTTACTTACAAAGGTGTTTACCTTGGTAAGTTGTTCCGCCATAGCTGCATCAAGTAATTGAGCTGCAGTTGATGTAGGGTGCGTAACACCTAATGTCAGCATGGCTTCAATTTGCCAGAATTTTACCATCCACGAAGTAGCTATAGGAAAAATTCCATCACCCCGGCCTTTATTTTGATTGGCAGGTTCCGGAGCATCATCGTACAACCCACCATAAGGATATAATCCATGGGCTGTTCTAATACCGGCATCATCCGGAACTCCGGAAGGATCTGATCTATCGCGACCAAAAAAACCAGCCAGGTATTCAGCCTCTGCTGTAGTTAGGTCACCAGGTGCCTTACCATAAATTGCCTGGGTAACAAAGTTGCTTCGTGGGAAGTAGCCATACACGCAATCCGCCCGTTGAGAACATGGGATGGTTTGTTTTTGTGTAGCATCGTTCGGATCTAGTACTGTTTTTGTTTGTCTTTTAACATAAAAAGGCAGGCGCGGATCGTTATTTCTCAGCAACTCAAACATTAATTGGTGTGCCAGGTATCCACCACCATAACTCGCACCACCCATTGCATAATTTGGATGGCGATAATCCGGAGAGATAGAAGGGCTGAACTGAAACAGGAAATCATCGCCTGCTGCGGTGATTAACCCGGCCTGATTCGTTACCAAAGCCTGAATTTCGGCCACGTTGCCGCAAGAAGGGCACTTGGCTGCTTCTGCTGCAATTGAGGGTACATGCTTGGTCTGTAATAACAATTTGAGTTTTAAAGAACGAGCAGCCTTTGCCCATTTAGTTGCGTCCCCACCATATATTACATCGCCAGTTATTGCAGGGCTTGAGAGCGCTAGATTAGTAATAGCACTATTTAACAATCCAATACAACTTTCATAAATAATGGCATCATCGTCATATACAGGTGTTTTAATTTGCGGAGTAGCATTACCCTTAAACGCTTCGGAGTAAGGTATGGCTCCCCACCAATCAACCAATGTACTAACCATATAGGCCTTCAAAACCTGGGCAATTCCCAGGTAGCGTGGCTGATCAGGGTTCCCATCATTGTTAGCATCAACCTCTACAATCTTTATTAATTCATCTAAGTCCTTCATCGGTCCTGTGTAAAAGAAATTCCAGGTACCGTTCCACGATTGATTATTAAAGAAGAAATTGTCGCTTGCGGTGCTTTGTACCACAAAGCCCATTCCGGTATTATTAAAATTTCCTACAACACCAGCAATACCATCTACTTCCACATTGGTGAGTAACAATGCAGGCGAAATGCTGGCCGGGTTGTTAGGATCGGTATTAATGTCCAGATCAAAAAGATCGCAACTTGATACTGAAAATATCAGCGCCAAGCCTACTAGTATACTTAAACCTTTCAGTTTCATAATTCCTTAATTTAAAAGTTAGGTTAGCCTTAGAATGTAAGGGTAATATTAAAACCATACCTTCTGGTGGTGGGTGTTGCACCATACTCAAAGCCTTGGATATTCGAATCCGATGCTTCACTTAAGAATTCCGGATCGAGATTTAAATCTTTAAGTACGTTAGGAGCTTTCCACCAAAGGTTTCTACCCGAAACAGAGATACGGGCAGAGCCAAAAGGTGTTTTGGTGAGCAAGGTCTTTGGCAGACGGTATCCGAGGCTAACTTCGCGCAAACGAATTACAGTGCCATCATAAATATTTACTTCGTCTTGTCCATAAGCACCCCAACCATTTGAAAAGTGCGAGTCGAAAGCTGTAATAGCGGTAGTGTTTCTGATTTTGTTACCGTTCTCATCTAATATAGCTTGATAGCTGGCAGGATCTCCGTACACTCCGGGCACAACCCGTAGTGCTTCACGATCGGCCTGAAAGCCTAGCTGACCCCGAAGCAGCAAGGAGGCTCCCGTAAATGAATAAAAATCACCACCCTGCTTCCAGTCAATCAATGCAGTTAATGTAAAATTTTTCCACTCAACCGTATTGGTCCAACCCAAAGTAAAATCAGGGTTCGGATTTCCTATAATTCCTGATTGTGGAGCCGCAAACGGAAGTCCGGTATCTTTGTCAATCAAAAGATTACCTTCTTCATCGCGTGCATTCTTGGTTCCAAAAATCTGACCATAAGGTTGACCGTTTCTATGGATTGTTCCAAAAGTTGAAGCAGCTCCACCAATAAAAATTTCTCCGGTAGGCCCCGCATCAACTACCTCAGTCCGAATCCGTGTGAACGCGAAGTAACTTGACCATTTCACTTGTGCATTTGAAACAGGAATAATTTCCAAACCAACTTCCCAACCTTTGTTATCCAAACGCCCAACGTTAACAACCTCTTGGCTAAATCCGGAAGACCGGGCCACGGAAGCAAGTGCAATTTGTTCTGTCGATTGGCGATTGAAGTATGTTAAGTCCAATCCGATTTTCTTATTCCAGAATTTTAGATCTGTTCCAATTTCATATTCAGTCGTAAACTCCGGTTTAAGAAGGGGATTTCCTGATAAATCGCTGAGCCCACCTTTATTAACAAATGTACCCGAAGGAGTGGTGTAGGGCGTACCAATGAAAAAATTAGTAAACGTTAAATAAGGATTTGCATCATTACCCACTTTAGTGGCAGCTACTCTTATCTTTCCATAGTCAAGAATATTGTTTGAAATGGATAGTGCATCTGTGAAAATGAACGACAGACTGGCGCCTGGGTAAAAATAACTGTTGTTGCTTTTGGGGAGCGTTGATGACCAGTCATTTCTACCAACCAAATTGAAGAATAAATAATCTTTATACGAAAGAGACATATCAAAATAAGCGCCATAAAGTCGTCTCAACCGGTGGTAATCATAATTTACGGTTTGTTGCGAGGTAGCACTGGTTAAGTATAACCCTGGCTGAATAATTTGATTACCCGTAACCTTTCTCCGGCTCAATTCCCGCTGGTTATTATTAAACCCAATAAGTGCTTTGAAGTTGAGATTCTCGCTAAAATCTTTTGATACCGTGGCTATGTAGTTGAAGTCGATTTCCGTATTGGTTAAATCCTCAGTCCATACACGTCCCAGCGGTATTGACGATCCACCGGGGCGATTAATATTGCGTCTATTCTCAGTGTAGGTATTTACGCCACCCTTCACCATTAATTCCAACCAATCAGTAACATCATACTTGGCCGTAATATTGCCATACACCCGATTAACATCGCTTGTATAAAGATTGTATTTGGCAATCCAGAGCGGATTATCAAGGGCGCGGTAAAACATGTTAGACCCATCTACAGGGCTTTCAAACGGCAACCCATTCAAATCATAATTTCTGGGCAAATAAAAAATCCGCGCATAAATGGACGATGCGCCTTCTCCACCATAGTAATCGTTAAAGGCACTGGCAGCAGACTGAGGTGATTGTTGCGCGGTATTAACATAATTTACATTACCCGAAACAAAGAGGCCATTCTCTAGTTGCGCATTTCCGCCAAAATAAAGGGTAGTTCTGGTTGCCTCCTGATTTGGAACAATCCCTTCCTGATTCATTCTTGAAAAACCGGTATTAACCGATGCCTTATCATTACCTGCTGAAATGTTGAGTGAGTTTTCAACTTGCTTACCTGTTTTAAAAAAACCACCTACAATATCGTGGGGTTTAATTTCATATGGTACAGCGTATCCATCTGCATCCACCAGATTGGGGAACAAGGAGCGGGAACCTAGATTAACAGCAAAACTATTGGAAGTTAGCGGATGCGGGGCAGTGCCATCAGGATATGGTTGACCATTTTTTGGGCCTGCTCCATAAACACCATAATACTTAACATAGCTGGTACCATATTTAGAATTCAACTCATCCACATGGTTGGGAAAAGGGGCACCCCAATTTCCGATAAAACCGCCATTATACACCTGGTTGGATCCTTGAGTGTAAACATCCTGGTAATTGGGAATTCCTGAAATCTCCTGGAAGTTTAACGAACCATTATAGGTTATCTCAAGACCTTTCTTCGTATTCTTCTTGCCTGCTTTTGTGGTTATAACCACCACGCCATTAGTAGCCCGCGATCCATAAAGAGCTGCAGCCGCTGCCCCTTTTAAAACTGTAAAGGATTCGATGTTATTCGGATCGATGTCAAAGGCTCGGTTGGAGAATACTGTGTTTTCAGAAGACCCACCCGTTGCGTTAACTGAGTTATCAAACGGAATACCATCTACAATAAAGAGGGGTTGGGTGTTACCCGTGAGCGAAGACGCACCGCGGATGTTAATCTTAGTTGATTGGCCCGGTGCACCACCACCACCAATAATATTTACGCCCGGCATTTTTCCTTGCAATGCCCGCAAAGGATCAACTTCTGAGCGTTGTGCAATCTGATCAGCCCCTACTCCGGTAACAGAATAACCGAGTGCTTTCTTTTCGCGCTCTATACCAACGGCTGTTACAACTACTTCGGAAAGTTGCTGAATATCCGATGCCAGAGAAATATCAACTATAGTACGCTCGCCAATACCAACCTCTTGCGTTTTGAGGCCAATAAATGAGAAAACTAAGGTACCACCTGACGATGGTACAGTTAAACGGTAAACACCTTCGGAGTCAGTTACCGTTCCATTCGTAGTTCCTTTCAGAACCACATTCACACCGGGTAAAGTTGATCCATCTTCGGTGGATGTAACTTTACCTGAAATCACCCGCTCCTGTGCCCATGCGCTGAGTACAAAAACGAATGAGAAGCCTAGCAGTAGAATCTTCTTCATAGGTTAAGGTTTAGTTAAAAATTTAGGTGTTGAAATTTACAATAAATTAATCTTAAGGTGATGGTGCATCCCTTTGATAAATTTGCAAAGCTTTGAATTTAGGGTTAAACGGTTTAAAATGGAGGTGAATGCTTAAAAAATCTTCAAAACCTAAAGCTCTCACATAAAAAAAGCCCCCGAAACTTCAGGGGCTTTTTGAAATGAAATTTTACTTATTAATAAGTTATAGTTTAGTTAAGGTTAGTTGAATACGGGTGTACCAATTGCAGTATCCATTTCTGCGACCATACTCATCAGCATCATCGTCCAGGGTTATACTAAACACATCTCCGGCAGTTAGGCCATCTCTGTCAAATCGGTAATAACCCCGGTTTGGATGCGCTCTGCGTGGTACGCCAGCAGGTAAATCTGCTGTACCTGCAAATGCACCAGCCAAGGGAGTTGTTACGAAAAATTCGCGCTCCGAAGTACATTTTTGAGTAGTGTTAAGCAACGGAACGAAAATGGTTCCCAAATTTGCATTAGTAGTTCCTGCAGGAAACCCTAAACCGCCAGAACCAACTGTTTGCATTGTTACCAACGGAGCAGGTGTAGGTGTTCCGGAAAAACCAGCGCCCACCACATTCAATACCGCTTGTTCAAAGTTAATTTTTAAGGTAATGGTTTGGCCACGGTACTTACAGGTAAACTGGCGCTCCGTTGGCAGGCCGCCCGGTACTTTTTGAAGTGTTACCGTTTGGGTAGAGTCAGTGTCAGAATTACCAAAAATAAACTTACGCAACCAGCTTTGAGGGAACGATCCATGTTGAGCTGGTGTGTGATCTGGTTGCCAGCGCGCCACCTGAGCCATTCTGTAATCACCGGTGTAAGCATTGGCATTACCTGTGGTAGTCATGCGTTGCATCAACATGGTATAAAGCATCGGGCTATTGTAAAACAATCCACCTGTAAGGTTAGGCGTAATGTTAGCCTCGTTGCCATTACCTAAACGGGGCGAAGCAGTAACCTGCGGATTGTTTACCGTAAATCCTCGTCCTTGCTTATCGTAGATTTTAACGCGGAAGATAACGCGGTCGTTAATTGCCAAAGAACCTGGGAAAGCAACGGCAGGACAAACATCCGGGAAAATGTTGGAACAGGTAGTTCCATCCGGATCGGTTGTCAATGTCAGCAAAGCATCCAACGTTTCCTGGGCAGTAATCTTAATAGGCCCTGAGCGCAGGTAATCGCTATACGTAGGTTCAGGAACTTTCGCTAAATTCATTTGCGCAGCGGTTAACGTTTTAACCAAAACCTCATCGGTAATAAAGGCGGTGGCACCGGAACGATGGGTTGCATAAAACTCCACCCGATCTAAATCTGCACCAAAGTTCTTATCAACTGATTCGTACACAGCCTCAAAGCCGCTATTTGCCAGATCATCCAAATCCCACACATTGGAGGTAATTTTAATTACCCGTAAGTAGGAACCAGTTGCGCGGTTATCGTACGGCAAAGGATAGAGATCTTCGTTGGGCTCGCAGGAAGAAATAAATCCACCAGCCGCAAGAACTCCAACTGCCAAATATTTATTCAATTTCATAGAAGTCATACTTAGAGTTTAAAAATTCAGGTTAGTTGTGTTGTTATCCCAGAATACGCGAACTGTTAAATCCGGTTTTTGGGTAACTGAACTGTTAAGGTTGGCGAAGTTAGCCGGATACCAGAAACTTCTTGGGAAGTTACCGGGCGAAGGATTGATAACAGGTTGCATACCGGTAGGCTTGCCGGTTCTGCGGTATAAGTTATAAGCTTCATAACCATTACCAACCAATGCCACCCAAAACTCACGGGCTACGTAGTTTAAAGCTTCGGTGCTAGAAACTGCCAACCGATCATCATAAGCAGCCAACGCAGAGGTCCTGTAATTGGTAACATCTGTGGTGTAGGTAGCAGCCGGATAAAAGGCGTTTATAACAGTTGCTTCATTTGGTGAAGCCGCTACACCTGTAGATCCGAATGTACCATTCACTGACCAGTCTCTAACATCTGTGAAAGAAAAGTTAACTCCATTTGTATAATGATTTCTGGGGGTTAGGGGGTCAGTCAATGTTAAAGTCAACCCAGCTTCGGCCAACATAAACTGAACAAAAGACCGTAACATGATCGGTTGCATCCCTGCTCCGCGCATCCCAACAGTAGCCGTTACACCTGTTGCTGAGTTATTATCAAAACGACCGCCCACAGGGTAGGGGCCATAAGCTGTACGCAATTGACCATCGGGTGGAATACCCTGCGGATCTACGTGGTCTCTACCCCAATAGCCGCGATCAGTTGGAATACAAAAGGTTCTTGACCAAGCAGCACTTGCGGGGTTTTGCGAGGGATGCGCAGGATCAACACCCAAGGGTGGAAGGCCGGCATTCGGATTTAGAATAATTGCAGACGGGGTGGCTGAAGGATAGTGATCTGGCAGATTTTCAGTCAAGCACCGTAATTCATTTGAACTGGTGGTATTAGCAACCACTTGACGGTAAAAATAGAATCGCATGCGGGGGTCGCCAGGAGCACCATTTTGGGAGGCATTATAAGCATGAAACATATGCCACATCAACCAGTTGGATTGGTAATCTCCGCCACCACCTGGATACTGGGCAGTAAAGCGAGGATGACGCGCATCCGGGTCTGAAGTAGTTGTACCATAACGCCAGATGAAGTTCTCGTTCTGAGCATTAATAAAGCCACCGGTAGGGGTTGCGTCTGCTATTAAGGCATTGATTGCAGTAGTAGCGCGGGCCGCATCTGTAAGGCGCAGATTAAGGTATATCTTTAGTTTTAAAGTATTAACGAGTTTTACCCAACGGGTGTAGTTGTTATCATAATACTGATCGTTAATAGTTGGTGCAACAGGATTCAGATATCCAGCCGGATTTGCTGTAGTAGCAGGTGTTGTTAAATCTTGCTTAGCTTTGTCCAACGTAGTTAACACGTACTCGTAAATCTCATTGTCGTTATCTGCTTTTGGGTTAAAGTTAGCCGCACCCTGAAAAGCTTCTGAGAATGGAATTTTACCAAACATGTCGGCCAGAATTAACAACGTGTAGGATTGAATGACGCGCGCAATACCTGCATGTCGGGCAAATCCATTTGTGTCAGCAATCTTAATAAGGTCATTTGCATCGGCTAAAATACCGGCATAGGATGTTGACCAGATTCCGTTAAAAGTTTCGGGCGTAGTTGCCACCTGATATACCGAACCGGCACCATTAAGCAAACGAGTCATTTGAGCCCCACTGGTATTGGCCGCATTGAAAACACCCGGAAACTGGCGCTGTATAGAATTAAGCAACAGACTGGGTAGTACTTGATTGGGTTGCACCGCGTTAGGGTCTTCCCGCAAGTCTAGCGTACAGGATGAGGCTAAAACCACACCCACTACTAATGCTAGTCGTTTAAATATTTTCATAATATAAATTCTTTAGAATTAGAAAGTAAGACGTAAAACAGCACCATATCTGCGCATGCTGGGGCCTGTAAGGTAATCAAAGCCTAAACCTTGGTTCACGCCCAAGCTGGCAACTTCCGGATCCCAGTTTACATATTTCGGTGCACCGAAAGCGAAATACCAAAGGTTGTTTCCGGTTAACGAGATAGAAGCTGCTTTAATTGGCGTTTTGCTTAGCAACTGACGAGGCAATGTATAGCCCAACGAAATCTCGCGAATGCGAATGTTAGTAGCATCGAACATGGCATTATCGTTACGGCCAAAGAACTGCAGGTTAAATCCATAGTCCGCAGCAGTAGCCATGATATCGTTTGGTGCAAATCCATCGTTCACCCCGTCACCATCGGTATCAACTCGCTTCACACCTGGCGCAATGAAGGCCAGATCGCGATTTAAAACCGATTCAGGAGCTAACACACCGCGCGCTAACAGGGCAGATGGAGTAGAGGCATACATTTTTCCACCCTTGCGATAATCGAATTGGATGGAGAATGTGATACCTTTGAAGGACAATGAGTTGATAAGCGTAGTCAGGTACTTGGGATTTGGATTTCCCAATTCACCAATAATCGGATCCAGTTCGTGGAAACCATCGGCCCCTACTATCGGGTTGCCGTTAGGATCGCGAGCTACCACCGTACCTTTAATCATATTCATTGGCCGGCCCGGAACAGCAAAGTTTCCTAAATCTGTAAAGCCTGCCAACACAATCTGATCAATACCAGCACCCAAGGTTATTACTTTTGGTCGCACCGAAGTAAAATTCCAGATTACATCCCATTGGAAACCATTGCTCAACTTAACTGGGGTGGCGTTCAAACCGATCTCAATACCTTTATTGCTTAACTTACCAAGGTTTAATAAGGTGTTGGTAAAGCCTGTAGCAGGGTCTACAGAGGCATCAGTTATTAGATCTTTTGTTCCACGATCATATGCAGTGAAATCGAGTGTTATTCTGTCATTCAAAAACTTGGCTTCAAAACCAGCTTCAACTTCTTGAATTATTTCTCCGCGGAGGTTTGGATTACCCAAATTATTGCTGAGCGTATGCTCACCAATTACTCCGCCAGCTGCTGTAACAAAGCCACGCGCGTTACTATTAATAATGGTACGGGTATTATAAGGTGATGGGTAGCCGGCTGAGGTTCCATAGTTCAATCTTAATTTCAGGAAGCTTAAGGCTTTAGATTTAATATCGGTAAATGCATCAGTAACTACAAAAGAAGTTCCGGCACTGGGATAAAATAAGCTATTGTTACCAGACTCAAGGAACGAAACCCAATCGTTACGACCGGCTAAGTTCAAATACAAAAAGTTTTTGTAGTCAAATTGCAAATCCGTGTAAATTCCGTAGCGCTGCGACTCTTGATTATACTGGAATATCCGACCACCAAACGCATTGCTTCTGGAAGAGGAGGTAGTAAAGTTGCTGTGGCGCAACAATCCGAATACAATCTGACCTTCAGAATACAAACCATCGCGCTGGTAGAAATCATTCCGGGCATTACCACCCAAGCGGGCGCTTAGGTTGATATCGGAAGTAAGGTTGCGATTTGTGCTAAAAATCAAATCGTGGTTCCATATTGTATTCGTAATGGTTTGTGTCTGAAGTACGCCTTGATCAATTACTGCATACGTAGGACTTAAGCCTTTGTTGAAAGAACGATTTTGGCGCTGGGTATAATAATCGTAACCAGCACGATACACCAACGAGGTGTGATCATTAAAATCGTATGTCAGGGAAGTACTGTTAAATATCCGGTCAGTAACATCTGTTTCTTTTGCGTATGCTGCAATCCACCGCGCATTTGGAATGTCGCTACCTGAACGGTACCAAACCATTTTCTTATCAACAGGTGTTTCGTATGGGAACAGGTCCGTGTTGTTGATATTGTAGTTAGGTGGTGAATACAGGAAGTTTGCATACAAAGATGGTACACCACCAAAAGCGGCACCACCCCCCGTAGCACCGTTCAAAGGCGGGGTAGAAAAATCCGTGTTGGCAAACATCAAAGAAGAGGCAATAGAAAGCTTGTCTGTAACGGATGAATTGAATCCGATAGAGGCATTGATCTTTTTCAAATCATTACCTGGGGCATAACCTTGTTCGTTGGTATAACCTATTGTAGCCGTAATGCCCATTTTTTCACCTCCACCAGAAACAGATACTGAAGTATTAGAAACCTTACCTGTACGGAAGAACTGACCTAAGTCCAAGGAGTATTCGTAAGGAATACGCTTGAACATAAATTGCCGCGCAAATGGATCTCTGCGGGTTGCATCCGTCAGGAATTGATAAGGGTGACCTACCGAGTCGATTTCCCGGTAATTGGCACCCCAGTTACTAAAGAACTGCGCAGTGTTAGTTAACTGTTGAAAACCGTTACCATAATTCTTTTGCATGTCAGGCAGGGAGGCAATTTCATTGAAAGCCACAGTCTGTTGAAAATTAATTTCGGCAGCTCTCTTCTTCTTAGAACCTGATTTGGTAGTAACTACGATAACACCATTTCTTCCCTGGTCGCCATAAAGAACGGTTGCCTGCAAGCCTTTAAGCACGTTTATGCTTTCGATGGCGTTAGGATCCAAATCCAGAAAGCGACTGGTGGCTGAGGCAGTTCCTCCAGTTGTAAAACCAGATGCATCATTGGTTGCAGAACTAAACGGAACGCCATCTACAACCCACAAAGGTTGAGTATTGCCCGTAATAGTAGAGTACCCGCGAATGTTAATTTGCGAACCGGTACCAGAAGTACCACCAGTAGGGTTAATGGTTACGCCCGGGATTTTACCCATAAGGATACGACCCACATCGTTCACAGGTCTAGCAGCAAGCGCATCGGCATTTACACCGGCTACTGCATAACTTAGGGCTCTCTTTTCTTTACCAAAGCCCTGGCCGGTAACAACTACTTCGCTTAGCTCTCGGGCATCAATTGCCAAAGCTGCATCAACTACTGTGCGATCGCCAATAGCTTCATCCTTGGTGGCAAAGCCGATAAAAGAGAAAGAAAGTGTTCCGCCAGAGGCTGGCACTGTTAAACGATAGTTACCATTTGCATCGGTAACTGTTCCATTGGTGGTTCCTTTCAGAACCACGTTTACTCCAGGCAAAGCTGATCCATCTTCCGAGGATGATACTTTACCCGAAACCACCCGTTCCTGTGCCCAGGCACTGATCACAAAAACGAATGAGAAGCATACTAGTAGAATCTTCTTCATAGGTTAGGGTTTAGGTTAATAAAGGGTTAAATCTAAATGATATTTCCACACAACAAAAACACCTATTTACCCACTTGTCACAACATTTATCCTTCCCTAACCACTGTTTGCCAAATAAAATTTATACGGTAACGGTTGCAACACAAAATATTATGCTGAAGAGCCCAATTTAAAATGTGGTTCCAAATAAAATTTGGAAAATCAAGGGTTATTAGATTTTTAAAAAAGTGTTGTTAAAATTCGCAGAAACAAAAAAGGCGCCCGATTTCTCAGGCGCCTTTTGCAAAAATTATAAGTTTAAGCCAAATCAGGCTTCTGCCTGAACCGAAACAAACGATTTGTTGGCTCTTCCTTTTTTGAATACCACCACTCCGTTGGTTAATGCAAACAAGGTATGATCTTTACCCATGCCCACATTTCTGCCGGGGTTGTGCCTGGTGCCACGCTGGCGCACAATAATATTGCCGGCAATCACTTTTTGCCCGCCAAATACCTTTATACCAAGTCTTTTACTTTCCGACTCGCGGCCGTTCTTTACTTTACCTTCACCTTTTTTATGTGCCATAACTCAATTCGAATAATTTAGTTCAGAGATTAACCAATGCTTTCAATCTGCACTTTGGTAAACTGTTGGCGGTGGCCATTCTTTACCGTGTAACCTTTCCTGCGCTTCTTCTTAAAAACAATAACTTTATTTCCTTTCACGTGCTCTAGTATCGTACCCGATACTTTAACACCTTTTACAGTAGGGGCGCCAACTTCTACGCTTCCGTTATTATCGAGTAGCAAAACCTTATCGAACGATACACTCGTTCCGGCTTCACCCTCTATTTTTGGAGCATAAACAAATTGATCTTTAGCCACCTTAAACTGCTTACCGGCAATATCTACAATTGCGTACATTTTTTGGATGGTTTAAAATTTTGGACTGCAAAGATAAGTCAAACCATCACATTACCAACCCTGCACTTTAGATTTTACAAAAAACTGCTGTTTTAAACCAAAAATGAAGCCTTATAGCCTAAAAATCTGATAATCAGGTTGTCGATTTTAGGCCCAGTTGCCCTATTGGACGGACTTAGCCTACCTGGAATTTTTACTCACAACTATCCTGGTTACCTTCAAACTTTAACCTGCAATTTCAACTGCACCTACAACTTTTGAGTGAGAAAAAATCAATAAAAAAAAATTCAAAAAAATATTCAGTTAAGTGCATGGTTCGGTTCTAAGATTTAAGTGAATGAAAATGAATCGCTTTTGAACCGTCCTTCTTCTGCAACACCCGCGTGCGGCACCCGCACTCGTTGTCATGTCCTTTGATTTTACTGCATCATTTCAAATCTTTGTTTCCTTACTCTTTTGCGAAACGGCTATTAATTCGTCTGCTCGACTTCTAAAGGGAAACCAAAAGAATTTTTAGTTACCTGAGGCCTACTCAGTTAACGCTATGTATAACCTTAACGGATAAAATTTTTTATGAGCGCTCACCTGCCCGAACCCATTCTAAAAGAAAACAAAGACCGCTTTGTGCTCTTCCCCATCGTACACCACGACATCTGGAAATTCTATAAACAAGCCGAAGCCAGTTTTTGGACGGCCGAAGAGATTGATCTGAGCCACGACTTAAAAGATTGGGCCAACTTAAATGACGGTGAGCGCCACTTTATTACTCATGTGTTGGCATTTTTTGCTGCCAGCGATGGCATTGTGAACGAAAACCTTGCCGAACACTTTGTGGGCGAAGTGCAATATACCGAAGCCAAATTTTTCTACGGATTTCAAATCACGATAGAAAACATTCATTCCGAAACTTACTCCCTTTTAATTGACACCTACGTAAAAGATGCGAAAGAGAAAGATCGCCTTTTTCATGCCATCGATACAATGGACTGCGTGAAGAAAAAAGCAGACTGGGCCCTGCGCTGGATTTCGCAAGGAAACTTTCAGGAACGATTGATTGCCTTTGCGGCCGTTGAAGGAATCTTCTTTTCAGGGTCTTTCTGCTCTATCTTCTGGCTGAAGAAGCGCGGGTTGATGCCTGGATTAAGTTTTTCTAACGAACTCATATCGCGCGATGAAGGCCTGCACTGCGATTTTGCCTGCCACCTTTACACGCAACACGTAGTAAATAAATTACCAGAAGAAAAAGTGATTGAAATAATTAAGGATGCGGTAGAAATTGAAAAAGAATTTGTTACCGATGCCTTACCTGTAAATCTTATCGGCATGAATGCCGAACAGATGCGGCAGTACATTGAATTTGTTGCAGACCGCTTGCTGAACGAACTGATTGGCAAGAAGATTTTTAATGCAACCAATCCATTCGACTTTATGGATATGATTAGCCTGCGCGGAAAAACAAACTTTTTTGAAAAACGTGTGGCCGAATACCAAAAAGCCGGAGTAATGAAGAGCACCGAAAAAGAAAGTGCTCCTAAGTTTTCGCTGAACGAAGATTTTTAATACATTCGATCACATTTTTTAAACTTTCTTTTACCAACACAACCCTATTCAGATGCTCGTACTAAAACGTGACGGACACCGGGAGTCCGTAAAGTTTGATAAAATCACGGCCCGCATTGAAAAACTCTGCTATGGTTTAGATCCCAAATTTGTCAACCCCGTAGAGGTGGCCATGAAAGTGATTAATGGCTTGTACGATGGCGTTTCAACCCAGGAATTGGACAACCTGGCGGCAGAAATTGCCGCTACCATGACTACCCGCCATCCGGACTTTGCCAAGCTTGCGGCACGCATTGCCGTTTCCAACCTGCACAAGGTCACCAGTAAGTCTTTCTCCAACACCATGAAAAGACTTTACACCTATGTAGATCCAAAAACCGGACAGAACGCACCGCTTATTTCCAAAGACACCTGGAAAGTAATTCACGAGCATGCAGCCGAATTGGATGCCGCCATTCTGTACGACCGCGACTTTAGCTACGACTACTTTGGTTTCAAAACGCTGGAGCGCTCGTACCTCATGAAAATTGATGGAAAAGTAGTAGAGCGCCCGCAGCACCTGCTTATGCGTGTAGCCGTTGGCATTCATGGCGAAGATATTGCTGCGGCCGTGGAAACCTACAACCTGCTTTCGGAGAAATGGTTTACACATGCTACCCCTACGTTGTTCAACGCTGGTACACCCAAGCCCCAGCTTTCTTCATGCTTCCTCCTAACCATGAAGGATGATAGTATTGATGGTATCTATGACACGTTGAAACAAACTGCCAAGATTTCTCAATCAGCCGGAGGCATCGGACTCAGCATTCACAATGTGCGGGCAAAAGGCTCTTACATTAAAGGAACAGGCGGCACATCTAATGGCATTGTGCCCATGCTGCGCAATTTCGATATGACGGCCCGCTACGTAGATCAGGGTGGTGGTAAACGCAAAGGCAGCTTTGCCATTTACCTGGAACCCTGGCATGCCGATGTTTTCGATTTTCTGGAACTGAAGAAAAATCACGGCAAGGAAGAAATGCGTGCCCGCGATTTATTCTATGCCATGTGGATTCCCGACCTTTTCATGAAGCGCATTGAGAACAACGAAATGTGGTCACTCTTCTGCCCGAACGAAGCACCCGGCCTGGCCGATTGCTATGGCGAAGAGTTTGAACGCCTTTATGAAAAATACGAGAAAGAAGGTAAAGCCCGCAGACAAGTAAAAGCACAAGACCTCTGGTTCGAAATTCTGGAAGCCCAGATTGAAACCGGAACGCCTTACATGCTTTATAAGGATGCCGCTAATCGCAAATCAAATCAAAAGCACCTGGGTACCATCAAGTCGAGCAACCTGTGTACAGAAATTATTGAGTACACTTCGCCCGATGAAGTTGCAGTGTGTAACCTTGCCTCTATTGCATTACCCAAATTTGTAACAGACGAAGGCACGTTCGATCATCAGAAGCTGTATGAAATCACGAAAGTGGTAACCCGCAACCTGAACAAAGTAATTGATATTAACTATTACCCGGTAGTAGAAGCCCGCAACAGCAATATGCGCCACCGCCCTATTGGTATTGGGGTGCAGGGCTTAGCCGATGCATTTATTCTCTTGCGCATGCCTTTTGATTCGGAAGAAGCGCGCGGGTTGAATAAGGACATTCACGAAACCATCTACTTCGCCTCTATGGAAGCCTCTATGGAGCTGTCGAAGTTGCACGGCCCCTACGAAACCTTTAAAGGTTCGCCTGTATCGAAAGGTATTTTTCAGTTTGATATGTGGGGCGTTACGCCCGATTCGGGCCGATGGGATTGGGAAAGCCTGAAGAAAGAAGTTAAACAACATGGAGTACGCAACTCGTTGTTGCTGGCGCCTATGCCTACAGCTTCTACTTCGCAAATCCTGGGTAACAACGAGTGCTTCGAGCCTTACACCTCTAACATCTACACGCGCAGAACCCTTTCGGGTGAATTTATTGTGGCTAACAAACACCTGATGAAGGATTTAATTAGCCTGGGTTTATGGAGCGAAACCATGCGCCAGAAATTAATTGCTACCAACGGCTCGGTACAACCTATTGCCGAAATTCCTCAAAACATCAAAGACATTTATAAGACTGTTTGGGAAATTTCGCAGAAGGCCATTATTGATATGAGTGCCGACCGGGGCGCCTACATCTGCCAGAGTCAGAGTTTAAATATCCATTTAACCGATCCGAATTTTGGCAAGCTTACTTCCATGCATTTTTACGCCTGGAAGAAAGGCCTGAAGACCGGAATGTACTACCTGCGCACTACCGCTGCTGCCGATGCCATTAAGTTTACATTGGACAAATCGGCTGTACAGCAACCCGTAGCCACCACCGCTCCGGTTACGGCCGAGCCAGTGGCAACTTACGCTGCCGCCAAGGAAGCACAACAGACCATTGCCTATAACGAACCTGAAATAAAACTTTCGGAGTTAGATCAAAAGCGTGCCGATATGGCTTGCTCTCTGGATAACCCGGAAGCATGCGAGGCTTGTGGATCGTAAATTGATTGAGTTATCTAAATAAGAAAGCCCCGGACTTGAGTTCGGGGCTTTTCTTTTTGGCTTTTCAAATCAAAACGGCAGATCATCACTACCGCTGCTCTCCGGAATAAAATCATCGGTTGGTGGCGGGGCTTCGTTGCTTCCAGTACTACCCGAACGGGTAATTTTCCACGCACGTGCTTCCGTGTACCAACGGTTGTTGTACTCCCGGCTTTCCAGGTTAAAGGATACGGTTATTTTTTCGCCAATGGTAACGCGGTTCTCATCTACTTTCTCACCCCATAACGAGAGGCAAACTTTTTTAGGATACTGCCCCGGTGTTTCTAAAATAAATTCCTGCTTCTTCCAGGCGTTTCCGCTTTTACTCTGTCCGCTTTGTAGCGGCAGAAGCGCCACTACAACTCCACTGATATCCATTGCCATTATACTAATAGTTTTAAGTTAAACAAGTTTCGATAAATCAAGTTCAAAGCCGGGAAGCACTCCCTCTCCATTCAGTTTCGCATTAAAACTGTCAACGGTTGCGACTAAATCGCCCGGCTTATAGATGTAGGCTTTCTTTTCGACCGGATCGATAAGCCATGCAAGGCGGCAACCGTTTTTAATCCAATCATCCATTTTAGCTTTTAGTTGCTTTATTGAATCAGACTCTGAACGCACCTCAATAATAAAATCGGGCGTGAGTGGAGCAAATTTTTTCTGTTCCTCTTGTGTCAGGCTTTCCCAACGGGCTTTTGTAATAAAGGCTGCATCGGGAGCCAGAACCGAGTTATCTGGAAGTCTGAATCCCGCAGAGGAATCAAAAATGTATCCCGTGTGGTCATATTTATCATGCCAGCGTACAAAAGCACTATAAATTTTAAAATGGATATTACCTGTTATACTCCCTGACGGTGACATAATAACAATCTGGCCTTTGCTGTTTCGTTCAATACGAAGCGGATCATTCGCTGCACAGAATTCAAAAAATTCATCATCGCTAAATTGCGTATCGGATGGGAATTTCAAAATGAAGCTTTCCATATTTCAAAAGTAACTAAAAATCAGGTAGAAACGATTCTTACAATGCCCCCGCCTTTATCTCATCTACCACACCCGGATCGAGCAATGTAGAAGTGTCTCCAAGATTAGATGTTTCGCCTTCGGCAATCTTGCGCAGGATTCTACGCATAATTTTTCCGGATCGGGTTTTAGGTAATCCTTTTACAAATTGAATCTTATCGGGTTTGGCAATAGCACCAATAATGCGGGCCACCGTTTGAATGATATCCTGCCGGGTTTGATTTTCGTTGCTATGATGGCCCTCGGTAATTACATACGCATAAATACCCTGTCCTTTTACATCGTGCGGGTAGCCCACCACCGCGCTTTCTACCACCCCGGCATGCATGTTAATTGCATTTTCTACTTCGGCAGTGCCAATGCGATGGCCGCTTACATTCAACACATCATCTACCCGGCCGGTAATGCGATAGTTTCCGTGCTCATCGCGCAAGCACCCATCGCCTGTAAAATACAAACCCGGGTAGGTGGCAAAGTAGTTTAAGCGACATCGTTCATGATCGCCATACGTAGTACGTAAAATTCCGGGCCACGGAGTTTTGATACACAGGTTACCACTTACACCATTGCCCTCAATTTCTTTTCCGTTTTCATCTACCAGGCACGGGTTAACCCCCGGCAAAGGCAGTGTGGCAAACGTGGGCTTTTGTGGGGTAATCTTGGCCAGGTTCGAAATCAATACCCCACCGGTTTCGGTTTGCCACCAGGTATCTACAATGGGGCAGTTTTCTTTACCAATATTTTTATAATACCATTGCCACGCTTCTGCGTTGATAGGTTCGCCTACTGTACCTAACACCTGAAGCGAGCTTAAATCCTTATCCTTTACATATTCTAATCCAAAGCCCATTAAACTCCGGATGGCCGTAGGGGCGGTGTACAAAATATTTACTTTGTACTTATCTACGATCTCCCAAAACCGGCCGGCATCGGGCCAGGTGGGCACCCCTTCAAACATGAGCGATGTGGCACCCGATAACAGCGGGCCATATACAATATAACTGTGGCCGGTAATCCAACCGATATCAGCCGTACAAAAATGGATTTGACCGGGTTGATATTGAAATACGTTCTGAAAGGTGTAGGCCGTCCACACCATATAGCCACCCGTAGTATGCACTACGCCTTTGGGTTTACCTGTTGAGCCTGACGTGTAGAGAATGAACAGCATGTCTTCGGCATCCATCACTTCGGCCGGGCAATCGGGGTTGCCCTGGGTTTCAACTTTTTTTACTTCATCTTCCCACCATACATCGCGGCCTTTAATCATGCTTACCGGCACACGGGTGCGCGTGCAAACAATTACACGCTTTACAAAAGCACACGCAATTAAGGCATCGTCAATTACAGCTTTTAAGGGAATGTCTTTTGCTCCGCGGTAGGCGCCATCGCAAGTAATAATAAATTCTGCCCGTGCATCTTGCAACCGATCGGCAATGGATTGAGCTGAGAAGCCGCCAAAGATTACGGAGTGAATGGCTCCCATGCGCGCGCACGCCAGCACGGCAATGGGTAACTCCGGAATCATACCCATGTAAATACAAACGCGATCGCCTTTCTTTACACCATTATTTTTAAGCACATTGGCAAACTGCTTAACTTTAAAGAGTAAGTCCTTATAGGTAAGCACCCGATGGTGTTCTTCGGGGTCGTTGGGTTCCCAGATAATGGCTGGGGTGTCGCCCAATGTTTCGATGTGGCGATCGAGGCAGTTTTCAGTAATGTTGAGCTTACCCCCTTCAAACCATTTTACTTTTGGTTCAGAAAAATTCCAGTCCAGAACTTTGTCCCACTTTCTTTTCCAGGAAAAACTTTCGGCTACACGGGCCCAGAATACTTCGGGCTGGTCTATACTTTCTTTATACGACTGATGATAGTTGGCTAAGGTGGTAATCTTCATGAGGTAGCGATTTATTCTACCTTTAAAAATCGATTTCTGGAATGAGATTTCAAAAATACCGGCTGCTTAATCCGGATCAAATTGCATATTCTACAGCAACGGCAAGTAACGCCCCCACAATTGCTACGCCCAGTTTCCAGATATTAAAACGGTGCTCGGGGCTGCTTTCGAAAACGATGGTTGTAGAGATGTGCAGAAAGTTTCCGCTTACGAGGGCATAGAGGTAAATCATTTGCGATTCGGTAAGCAAATTACTTTGCACAAAGTAAGTACTGAGAAGCAACCCTACCGGAGCGGCCAATGAAAAGATTATAAGGTGTGGTAACGCTTTGCGTCTGGAGTGCAGTTGTGCAGCCAGTACCGTCATTAACGCAAAAGCTGCCGGAGCGCGGTGCAAGGCAATGCCCAGCAACACCGCATTAATATCGTATCCAAACCCCATGGTGGCTGGCTGTGCAAGCATGCTGCCTTCCAAAAAGGCATGCAGGCATAAGGCCGATAGCAACATAACGGCCGATACCGGGTGATGGTGATGATGATGACCATTGTTATGATGGCCATGGTCGTGTTCATGCACGTGGCCGTGGCCCACACCCGATGTAAAGTATTCCAGAAGTTGCTGCAGAAAAAAACCACCCAGAACAAATAACCCAATCAGGTGTACTTGTTCTTGTTGGCGATAGAGGCCCGGTAAAATATGCGTAACCGTTATTGCAAAAAGGTAAGATCCTGCAAACACCAACAACAGTTTAAATGTGTTGCCCTTGGCCGAGGGTACCAGGTAAACAACCAACCCGGCAATAAACGGAGCAAAAAAAAGTACCAGTAGTTTTAGGGTCATTCCGGGATTTTAGGGATTGATTTGCAGTTGCGCAGTAATTTTTTTGGTGGCAAAGGTAGCAATACCATCTGGTGTTGTGTAGATGAGGAAGGCATCCAGTTCGGGATGTTGGCTCAAAACTTCTATGGCCCGTTCGTGGCCCATTACCATAAGCGCGGTACCCCAGGCATCGGCCGTGGTGCAATCGGCCGAAAATACCGAGGCACTCAGAATATTGCGCGTAACCGGGTAGCCCGTTTGCGGATCGATGGTGTGCGAATACTTTTTACCATCTACCTCGCGGTAATTAAAGTAGTTGCCCGAAGTAGTAAACGATTGGTTGGATAGCGAAACATACGCTTTAAAAAACTGATGATCGCGGGTTGAGTTCGGATCAAGAATCCCCAACTCCCAGGGTTTACCCGATGTTAAATTAATTCCACAAGCCATACCTTCTCCCCCTAACTCCACCAGCATGTTTTTAATTCCTTTGGCTTTTAAAAAAGCTGTTATTGCATCGGCACCATAACCCTGGCCAATACCGCCAAAGTCGAGTTGGGCCCGTGCATCCAGCTTCCACACACTATCGGCATTAAACTGAATTTTTTCAAACCCTATTATGGCCTTAATGGAATCTACCTTGGAGCTATCGGGGCGGGTAACTTTTTTCTGGCCAAACCCCCACAGGTTTACCAACGGCAACACGGTAGGGTCGAACGCTCCCTGGGACTGTGAAAAAACTTTTTGGGCTACTTTAATGGGGGGCAACAGGTAAGGCAACCGAAAGCGAAAGCCGTTTTGTTTATTGAACTGCGAAACTTCAGACTCGGGATTATAATTATTGATGGATTGGTTTACCAGTACCAACAGCGAATCGACTGATACTTTGAAATTGCGGTTGTGGGTATCGAAATAGGTAATATGATAGGTGGTGGCCATGGTTTCGCCTTCAATTTTTATTGGCTCGGGTGCAGCCGTACGCCACAGGTACACGGCCCACATGGCAGCCAACAGCAGCGCAGAATAGAGTGCGTTTTTCCAGCGATTGCTCATACCTCCTTTAAGAATTGGGCCGCAAGTTAAACCCCGTAATGGTAAGTTAAACCTCCGCGTATTTTATTTCCTTAACTTTCGCAGGATAGAATTTTTATGCGCGAAGATTACCTGAAAGCCGATACCGAGGGGCTTAGTCCCACCGATAAAGAAATTGAAAAAGCCCTGCGGCCGCTTTCCTTTTCGGATTTTACCGGGCAACAAAAGGTTGTTGAAAATATTAAAGTGTTCGTGCAGGCTGCCAAACAACGCGAGGAACCACTGGACCACGTACTCTTGCACGGCCCTCCGGGGTTAGGCAAAACCACGCTTTCGTTTATTATTGCCAACGAACTTGGCTCGCATATAAAAATAACCTCGGGGCCGGTTTTAGATAAACCTAGCGACCTGGCCGGGCTGCTCACCAACTTAGAACCCCACGATGTACTTTTTATTGATGAGATCCATCGGCTTAATCCCATCGTAGAAGAGTACCTCTACTCGGCCATGGAAGATTACCGCATTGATATTATGCTCGACTCTGGCCCCAATGCCCGATCGGTGCAAATAAGTTTAAACCCATTTACCTTAATTGGCGCTACTACCCGGGCTGGTTTGCTTACGGCCCCGCTGCGGGCCCGCTTTGCCATTAATGCCCGCCTGGAGTATTACGACTCGCAACTGCTTACAAAAATTGTAAACCGCTCGGCCGAAATCTTAAAAACACCCATTGCCGAAGATGCTGCCTTCGAAATTGCACGCAGAAGCAGAGGCACCCCGCGCATTTCCAATAATTTACTAAGGCGTACCCGCGACTTTGCGCAAATAAAAGGCGATGGCACTATTACCATGCACATTGCTCAAATGGCCTTAAAGGCTTTGGATGTGGACGAAAACGGATTGGACGAAATGGACAATCGTATTCTGAGTACGATTATAGAAAAATTTAAAGGCGGCCCGGTGGGATTAACCACTATTGCCACGGCTGTAGGCGAAGAAGCTGAAACCATTGAAGAAGTGTACGAGCCGTTTTTGATTCAAGAGGGATATATTAAGCGCACTTCGCGTGGAAGAGAAGCTGCTGAAAAGGCTTATAAGCACTTAAAAATTGTTCCTCCGTCATCATCAAAGGGACCTGGTTTATTTGATTGAACTTTGTGCATCTTCGTGTCTTTGTGATTTTGTAATTCAAAATAAATTTGAGAGTATGTTCATAAAACTTTCGCAAAGAGAAGAACATATAGCAAGTCAAATTGTTGACATGACGAAGGATGGAATAAAGCGATTGATTTTATGAACCACGAAGACTCAAAGAACACCAAGGAGCACAAAGGTTCATGAATCCATCCATCCAGATAAAAAAAATCGCTACCGAACTTGGCTTTAGCTATTGTGGCATAGCCAAGGCTGAATTCCTGGACGAGGAAGCTCCCAAACTTGAAGAGTGGCTTAAACGTGGTTATCAAGGTAAAATGAGTTACCTCGAAAATCATTTTGATAAGCGCCTTGATCCTACCTTGCTCGTGCCCGGTGCTAAATCAGTAATTAGTTTAATCTACAACTACTTTCCTGAAAAAGATCTCACTAATGAAAATCCGGATTCATATAAAATTGCCAAGTATGCTTATGGCGAAGATTATCATCATGTCATTAAGGACAAGCTTAAACTCTTTCTGCAACAAATAGAAGAAACCATTGGCAGCGTAGCAGGTCGTGCGTTTGTAGATTCCGCTCCTGTACATGAAAGAGCCTGGGCAAAAAAAGCCGGCCTCGGCTGGATTGGTAAAAACAGTTTGTTGCTTAACAAAAACATGGGTAGCTTTTTTTTTCTGGCCGAACTGATTGTGGATCTTGAATTGGACTACGATGGGCCGATAAAAGATTACTGCGGCACGTGTACCGCGTGTATGGACGCTTGCCCAACGGATGCCATTCCGCAACCTTATGTGGTGGATGGCAGTAAATGCATTTCGTATTTTACCATCGAATTAAAAGAAGAAATTCCTGCAGAAGTAAAAGGCAAATTCGAGAATTGGATTTTTGGGTGCGATATCTGCCAGGATGTTTGCCCGTGGAATAGCTTTTCTAAACCCCACTCCGAACCTCAATTTGCACCAACTGGCGAACTCAACACATTTTCAAAACAAGATTGGGAAGAAATTACCGAAGAGGTGTTTCAAAAAGTTTTCAAACATTCAGCCTTTAAGCGTACCGGGTACGAAGGGCTGAAGCGCAATATTCAGTTTGCAAAAAAAAATACCCCGACAAGTCGGGGTAAAATTTGATTCGTTTAAAAGTTTAACCTCTACGCTCTCACAAAACAACGATTCAAAATCGCCTCATGTTCTCTCGAAAAGTTGGCATAGCACCAATTTCTGAGCTCCTGTACCTCCTCGGCTATCAACATTTTGATGGCCTTGCGCAACTCTTTCTCAAAAAGCCGCGCATCAAAACTCACCCGCGTGAGAATGTGCTTTGCATAACTAAGCATCTTCATATTAAAAAATGGTAAGTAAGTAGTTTATTTCAATTAACAACCCACCGCCCCGACCGCACCGTTAAAGTACAAAAGCTGTTTAACTCGCAAAAGAAATTACTTTTGTATTTATGCAAACGTGTTGCGATGCTGTTGCACTATTGAAATTTAGAATGAGAACGACCTTTACTTTTGTTTTGTTGTGGTTAGCCCGGTGCCTGGCCGCACAGGATAACGTGCAGATTACCCTGGGGCCCGATGAAATCGGTGAAAATCAGGCCTGGACAATTACAGTTACCGTAAGCAACGATCGATTAAAAAATTATGAGAATTTTCCAGACATAGACGGTTTTAAAAAGCGTGGAACTTCTACCCAATCGCAAACCAGTATTGTAAACGGGCAAGTAAGTTCCACGCAAAGTGTAATAATGACGTACGTACCTACCCGCCAGGGAACTTTTAGTGTACTGCCTTTTAAAATGAAGGTGAACGATCAGATTTATTCGGTAAACGGAAAGAAGATTAAAGTGGGGCCCGCAGTACAGTCACAACCCGATCCGTTCAGAAGCTTTTTTGACCGCGACCCCGTGCAGGATTTTTTTGGCCGCGGAGGCGAAACCGAATTTGTGGACATAAAAGAAGATGCCCTGCTGGCAGTAAGAACCAGCAAAGACGAGGTTTATGTAGGCGAAGGATTTAATGTAACGCTCTCCTTTTTGGTGGCCGATAACAACCGCGCCACCATGCAATTTCACGAATTGGGCCCACAGCTAACCGAAGCACTTAAAAAACTGCGGCCTTCCAACTGCTGGGAAGAAAATTTTAATATCGAAAACATAGAAGGCGAGCATGTAGAGATCGATAAAAAAGGCTACACCCAATACAAACTTTACCAGGGAACTTTTTACCCGCTAAACACCAAACCGGTAGAGTTGCCCAGCGTGGCTTTAAAAATGATCAAATATAAAATTGCCAAGAACCCATCGTTTTTTGGACAAAACCGGCAGGAAGACTTTAAAACTTTTTACTCGAAAGCCAAAGTGGTAAAAGTAAAAGAGCTGCCGCCCCACCCGCTGCGCGATGCAGTTTCCGTTGGCGAATACCGGTTAGATGAAAAACTCATCAACACGCAATTGCAAACTGGCCAAAGTGCTGCCTATGAGTTTCGTATTTTTGGCGAGGGGAATATTTCAGCGATTGAAAAACCGGTTATACCTAAAAGCGAGGCTTTCGATTTTTATGAGCCTAACATCCGGCAAAGTATTAATCGCGAAAGCGGCCGTGTGGCTGGCACAAAAACATTTAATTATTACGTGGTACCCAAAGAACCGGGCACCTATAACCTGGGCCAATACCTGCAATGGATATACTTTAGCCCATCGAAAAAAAAATACGACACCCTGCGCTCGTCCTACACGCTAACTGTAACAGGCGAGAGCCAGCAGAACCAGGCCATCGAAAGCACAGACCCGGGTTTATTTTACGACCGGCTTAATGCTGCAGATAATACATTAAAGAAATCGAACGCAACCAATTGGAATAAGCTGCTCTTTAACTTCTTGATTGTGGTAATGCTGGGCGTTTCGGTTTACCTGGTTATTAAAAGATAATTTTAAAATTCACCTTAAAAATTTTAGTTCGGTTGCCGCCAAATGGTGAATTTTAAATTTTGAACCCATGAATAGTTACGGCACTCTTTTTAGAATAAGCACATTTGGCGAAAGCCATGGCCCCGCCATTGGGGTAATTATTGATGGTTGCCCGGCTGGTTTACAGATTGACGAACCATTTATTCAGGCCGAACTGGATCGTAGAAAACCAGGCCAATCAAAAATTACTACGCAACGCAAAGAAGCCGATACTTTTAAAATCCTTTCGGGCGTGTTTGAAGGCAAGAGTACCGGAACACCCATTGCCCTAGTAATCGAAAATCAGGATCAGCGCAGCAAAGACTATTCGCACATTCAGAACACATACCGGCCTTCGCATGCCGATTTTACTTACGATGCCAAGTATGGCATTCGTGATTACCGCGGGGGCGGGCGAAGTTCGGCCCGCGAAACGGCAGCCCGCGTGGCAGCCGGTGCCATTGCCAAATTGCTATTAAAAACTATTGGCGTAGAAATTCACGCCTACGTCTCGCAGGTAGGCGATTTAAAAGCACCACCTTATACACAACTGGATTTAGCTAAAACCGAAGACACGATTGTGCGGTGCCCCGATGCAATCACAGCCGAAAAAATGATTGCCTTGATTGACCAGGTGCGCTTATATCGCGATACGATTGGCGGAGTTGTTACCGCTGTAATAAAAAACACGCCCGTGGGGTTGGGCGAACCGGTGTTCGATAAACTTCATGCTGAACTGGGCAAAGCCATGTTGAGCATTAATGCCGTAAAAGGTTTTGAATACGGAAGTGGTTTTGAAGGTGTTACCTTACGCGGCTCGCAACACAACGATGAATTTTATAATGAGGCGGGTAAAATAAAAACCAGAACTAACCACTCCGGTGGGGTACAAGGTGGCATTAGCAATGGCGCTGATATTTATTTTAATGTAGCCTTTAAACCCGTGGCTACCATTATGCAAGATCAAACCACGGTAGATAAAGATGGAAACGATGCTGTGGTTGAAGGCAAAGGCCGGCACGACCCGTGCGTGGTTCCACGGGCGGTGCCCATTGTAGAATCGATGGCCGCGCTCGTGCTTGCCGATTTTTACCTGCGCGCAAAAACTTCACGGTTATAAAAACTTGAAAGAACTCCTCTCGCTTTCGAATGCTACGTACTTCCGGTTAGGTAAACAGGTTTTTAAAAATTTAAACTGGCAACTTTATGAAGGCGAGAGCTGGGTGCTGCTTGGCAACACCGGTTCGGGTAAAACCAGTTTAATGCAGGCTTTATGCGGTAGCCTTTCGTTGAAAGCCGGAACGGCTGCCTATCACTTTCTTTCGCCCGAAGTACCACGGTGGCAGTTACCAAACCATATACACCTGGTAACTTTTACCAATCGGTTGGTTAACGGCCCTTCGCATTATTATCAGCAGCGTTTTAACATCAGCTCTAAAGAAGATCATACCCTTACGGTAAGAGATTATTTGCAACCTGCCGATACTGAAAGTAACTACTTCCGCATTCTGAAGCTTGCCGAACTTTTAGATAAGGAACTCATCATGCTCTCCAACGGACAAACACGCAGGGTAGTACTGGCAAAAGCGTTGGCTGCTACGCCCGCTTTGTTGTTGTTAGATAATCCCTTTGCCGGGTTAGATCTTGAAACCAGAAAGGCCTTGCGAAGTTTTATAGATGCGTTGATCCATTCCGGCCAACGGATAATACTCACCTGCACGCATGCAACGGATATCCCCACAGCCTTTACCCATGCCCTGGTGCTTCAGGATTGTGAAATCATTTTCTCCGGCAAACGAACAGATATTCCCGGCATGAACAACGCATCGGCACCATTCATACCTGATTTCGAAAAGCCGAGAGCCGACTTTACCATTGCAGTAGAATTACAAAATGTTACGGTAGCGTATTCCGAAAAGAAGATTCTTGACAAGGTGAGCTGGACCGTGCAGGCCGGTGAAAAGTGGGCGTTGCAAGGGCCTAATGGTTCGGGTAAATCTACACTGCTCAGCCTCATCAATGCCGATAATCCGCAGGCTTATGCCAACCAGATCATTTTGTTCGACCAGCCTAAAAGTTCCGCGTCTATCTGGCAAATCAAAAAACGAATTGGATACTATTCGCCTGAGCTGCAAGCTTATTTTACCGAAACCTTAACAGTGGGCGAAGTACTGCTTACAGGCTTTACAGATACCTGGCTGGTTCCTAAAACTGTATCAGCAGAACAACGGAATCGTGTACACAATCTATTGGCTTGGTTTAACAAACAAGATTTGTTGCCGCGTGTGTATGCGCACTTGTCATCGGGCGAACAGCGACTGGTGTTACTTTTACGCGCTCTGGTTAAAAATGCGGAGTTACTGATTTTAGATGAGCCTTTTCAGGGTTTAGATGCCATCCTGATTGAGCAGTGTAAAAAATTAATTGACACGCTCAGCAATACTTTAATTTTTGTTTCGCACTATGCGGATGAAATTCCCGAATGCATTACGCAAACCTTCCATTTAAACGCGCCACCGGATTAACTCAATTTTTTTATCTTTGAGAACCAAACACATTTTTATGAAAAAAATTCTGATCACACTTTTAAGTTTAGTGGGGTATGTAACCGGGTTTACGCAATGCAACGAGTACTACGTTATGGAAAACGGTACCTCGTGGGCCTACGAAACCTATAACAACAAAGGCAAACTAAGTAACCGAATGCAACAAACCGTAAAAGCCTTTGAGAAAACAGCCACCGGTTTTGTGGCTACCGTAAATGCGGTAACTACCAACGAAAAAGGAAAAGAGCTTACCAAAGGCGAGTTTGAAATGTCGTGTTCGGGAGGCACTTTTATTATTGATATGCGCAAGTTTATTCCGGAAGAACAACAAAAAATGTTTGAGTCGTACAAGATGACGGTACAAAGCGAAAACCTGGAGTTGCCTTCGAAATTAACTGTAGGCCAGACATTGAAAAACGGATCGGTTACTATGACAGCCGAAGGAAGCCCGCTGCCCATGAAAATGACAGTACAAATTACCGAAAGAAAAGTAGTGGGGCAGGAAACCATTACCACCCCGGCCGGTACCTACCAATGCTTTAAACTTACCAGCAAATCTACTGTAAGCACCCAAATGGGTGTAAACATGACTTTCAATTTCTCTTCAACAGAGTGGTTAGCGCCCAAAGTTGGTATGGTAAAAACTGAGTCGTTCGATAAGAATGGAAAGTCGAGCGGATATACTCAATTAGCCAGCTACAAATAACCAAGGCAACCTTCGCGTCCAAATCCCGGTAAGGCTACCTTGCCGGGATTTTTTTATTCCTCCAGGCTTGCCGGGTTTTTAAGTTGCCCCATAAAAGTTATAACTCCGCTGTGCTTTTCGCGAATCATAAAAACAAACGGTTTGTTTATGGCTACCAAAGCCGGCTCTGCAGGCAGGGAGGTATAAACAAACCCTACCACCGTTACAGCCGCAGCCTCGGCCCCGGTTTCGGTTAGTTCCAAAAACGAATGATGATCTACAAAATCGATATAAAGCGCTAGCGGATCATTAAAGAAATTTGGCAATTGCGCCTGCCCGGGTATAAACGCTCTTGCCATGCCCAGTGCACTTAATTCATCATTCAGATTTTTCTTCCACTTCATTTTGAACTTCGGCATTTGCAGTTTTACCGTTTGTTCATGCGCATTGAAGATCCAATCTTCCAGCGCGGTTGCCGATAAGGAGGCTGTTACATCGGCTGTAGTATAGCCGGGGCGGGGCAACAACACCGTAAACTCAAACTGCTTATTACCAAATGGGATAGTAATAAGGTTAAACTTTTCGTGCGCATACAGCGTAACGTTCACTTTTTCGGCCCGCATGGTTGGCATTTGTATAGTTGTACCGTCTTCGAGATAAAAATTTTCGGCTTTAGTTTGCGCTTTGTCGAAAGAATAAGTCCAATCGCCTTTAAAGTAGATAGCATTTATAAGGAACATAACCAGATGTGCATCGATCTGCTGAATCACATTCTTAATTTTAGTATTGGTCTTACTCTCCACCCAATTATTAATGGTTTGCTTTGCCTGGGGCGATGTAAAATCCAACCCTTGCACGGTGCCCTGGTAGCTGGATTCGATTGCGGATTTGAAATCGGTTCTAACAGTTAGCGGGTTTCTGTACCAAACCGAATTGGCAAAACTCAGGTTTACCGTTCTATCCATACCGGCTAACAACCGCATCAAATCGGCATAGCCGTGGTTTACCTCGGCTGCGGTAAGCGAACCAAATTGAATGGTGTTTAAAATTCCCTGCCGCGTTTCAGCTTCGGCTCCGTTTAACGTCATGCCCAAGGCAATACCAATACTTAACGGAGAAAAAAACAGGTTTGGATCGTCTTGCGGTAGTTGGGTAAAGAGATTAACCGCAAATTGATTATTGCCGGCAACCAAACTGGTTTCGGCAGCACTTAATGTGCGCAGGTCCGGTAAATTTTCAGGCTCAGGTTCATTCGAAGAACAAGCCATACAAAAAGCAACACTTAGCACCACCAGTTTCCGCATACTATAAAAGTTTAAGTCAGTTGCTTAGTAAGACACTACTTAACTAAAAATGGTTGAAACACCTTTAGGATTTACCGCTATTCAACAACCCTGAGATATTTCCATCTATTTTACCGATATTACCCCATTGTTATTTTATAAGGCATGGAACTGGAAACAAAACCCAAAAAGAAAAGCAGGTTAACCCTCTATATTATTATTGGTTTAGTGGTTGGTATTGCAACCGGCTTTGTTCTTAACAAGAATTACCTGCAGCAAAACAATACAAGCCTGGAAGCCTTTGACGCACGCTTAAAGGAAATTAAAACCCAGCTACACACGGCCGATAGTGCCCGGCAGGCAACGCTGGAACTGGAGCGGATTGAACTGAATACCCAGCGCAATGCTGTACTAACTGCCCGCGATAAAAAGACAGAACCGTTTTCCATTCTGGCAGATGTATTTCTTCGACTCATAAAAATGATTGTAGCCCCGCTTGTATTCACCACCCTGGTAGTAGGTGTAGCTAAGTTGGGCGACATAAGTGCCGTGGGCCGCATAGGCGGCAAGACCTTGTTGTGGTTTATTGGTGCTTCGCTTATGAGTTTGTTACTGGGAATGATCCTGGTAAATATTTTTAAGCCCGGTATTGCTATGCACCTCCCGGTGCCCGATAGTGGCGAATCATCGGGAATTGCCAATGTGGGCTTTTCACTTAAAAATTTTCTGTACCATATCTTTCCCAGCAGTGTGGTAGAAGCAATGGCTAAAAATGAAATTCTTCAAATTGTTGTCTTCTCGTTATTTTTTGGTGTGGCCACTGCCGCCATTGGCGAAAAGGGTAAAATCATTATCGATTTTATGGATGCCGCTGCCCATGTTATTCTTAAAGTAACCGGCTATGTAATGAACCTGGCGCCCGTAGCCGTGTTTGGTGCCATGGCCGCAATTATCGCCAAGCAAGGCGTAGGCATTCTTAAAACCTACTCTATTTTTATTGGTGAGTTTTACCTGGGCCTAACTTTGTTATGGGTGGTGTTGGGCTTTGCAGGCTTTCTGGTTATCGGCAAACGCATCCTGGCGCTCCTTCAACATATTAAAGAACCCATCTTACTTGCCTTTAGCACCGCCAGCAGCGAAGCCGCCTTTCCTAAAACCATGGAAGAACTACAGAAGTTTGGTTGCAAAGACAAGATTGTGAGTTTTGTATTGCCACTTGGGTATTCGTTTAACCTGGATGGCAGCATGATGTATATGACCTTTGCCTCGCTCTTCATTGCACAGTCGTACGGTATCGATCTGCCTTTCGCCACACAAATAAGCATGTTGCTGGTACTTATGCTTACCAGCAAGGGCATTGCCGGAGTACCACGGGCATCGCTGGTAGTAATTGCCGGTACGTTGGCAACTTTTAACATTCCCGAAGCCGGGCTGGCGCTTTTGCTCGGTATCGATCCGCTGCTGGATATGGGCCGCAGCGCTACCAATGTAGTGGGCAATGGGGTTGCCACCGCGGTGGTAAGCAAGTGGGAAAATGCACTGGGTGAACCCGAGCGTTTGCAATAACTGGCTTACTATTTAGTGTGCTTTCGCAAGTGAAGGCGGGCTATTTCAGGATTTTGCAAAGCGGAAAGGAAATCCTCTTATTGTAACACCGCTACAGCAACAGTTTATGCCTGTTAGTGAACTTTATTTCTCTACCTTTGTTGCAGAGTAAAACAGATCTATATGCTGAAGTCCGTACCCAAAGCCATTCATATTTACTTAGAATCGAACCCGAACCCCAACTCGTTAAAATTTGTAATTAGCGAGATGCTGGTGCCGGAGGGTATGAGTTTCGATTTTCCTACCCCAGCCGAAGCCGAGCACGCTCCGCTTGCGCAGGAGTTGTTTATGTACCCGTTTGTGGATCGGGTATTTTACATGAGCAATTTTATTACTGTTACTAAAAAAGAAGACGTAGAGTGGTTGGAAATACAGGATACCCTGAAGAACCATATCAAAACCTTTCTGGAAAGTGGCAAGTTGATTTTAGATATTCAGGGGCCGGCTGCACCCGAACAAGAAGAGACCGAAATCATCAAAAAAATAAAAACCATTCTGGACGAATACATTCGCCCTGCGGTTGAACAGGATGGTGGTGCAATTACCTTTCACTCCTATCAAGACAAAAAAGTTACAGTGGCATTGCAGGGTTCGTGCAGCGGGTGTCCTTCTTCAACGGTAACCTTAAAAGCCGGTATCGAAAATCTTTTCAAGCGCATGATGCCCGAAGAAGTGCAGGAGGTGGAAGCCCTGTAGAGCTTAAAGCTATTAAGCAAGAAAGCCGAAAGCTAAGGGTGAATCCTTACGCTTTCAGCTTTTTTGCTTTCAGCTTTTTTTCTTTAAGCTTATCAACTTCCCTTCAGGTACTTATCCAAAAACTTCAAAATCTCTTCCGAGGCTTTAATGTTGTTTTCTTTCTTTACAAACCCATGGCCTTCATCGGGAAAGATGACGTACTCTACCGGCACTCCGTTCTTACGGGCATTCTCTACAATCTCATCCGATTCTACCTGCAACACGCGCGGATCGTTGCTGCCTTGCAATACAATAAAAGGCTTGGTGATTTTATCGGTATGAAACAAAGGCGATTTGTTGTAGAGTGCAACTGAATCTGCTGTAAAGGGATCGCCCAGTTCAACATACAAGGCTTTACGGAACGACTCCCACCACGGTGGAATGCTCTTGAGGGTGCGTAGCCAATTGGTAACGCCAAACAAATTTACACCTACTTTAAATTCCTCGGGCGTAAAGGTTAGCGCGGCCATTGTCATATAACCACCATAGCTTCCACCCATAATGCCTACCTTTTCCATATCGATGTAAGGCAGTGTGGCCAGAAATTTTTTGGCCTCCACACAATCGCGCAGGTCTTCGTTACCATGCTTGCGATCATCGGCTGCATAAAATGTTTTACCATAACCCGAGCTGCCGCGATTGTTTACAGCTAGAATAGCATAGCCGTGGTTAACCAGGTGTTGAATTACCGGAGAGTAGTTGAGGCGCGTTTGACCTCCGGGGCCCCCGTGTATCCAAAGCAAAACCGGCACTTTCGTTCCCGTGGCAATACCCTTGGGTTTGTAGAGCAGGGCCGGTATTTCCAGTCCATCAAAAGATTTGTACCGAATTACCGTTCCGGCCACCAGGTCGTTGGGATCAATTTCGTTCGTCATGCTTTGCGTTAACTGCTTTACCTCTTTTGTTTGGAAATTATACACAAACAAATTGCTGGGCGATTTGGAACTGCTTACATAAAACGACATCAGCGTTTCGCTTTCAGAAATATTCACACCGGTAATATCGCCTTCGGGCAGTCCTGCTATATTTAGCAGCTTGCCACCATTTGCTTCGTCATAAATTTTTATTTCTGTGCGGGCATCGTTGTTAATGGCAACTACCCGGTATTTGCCATTTCGCGATAAGCTGGAGTACATCACATCCCACGGGGCCTCTTCCAGTTTGGTGGTGGTTCCGGTGGCAATATCGTATGTTGCCAGGTAGGTAAACTCGCTGCCCACGTTGGTGGTGTAAATCAATTTTGTACCATCCTGACTAAAATATTGCGGATCGAATTGCGCATCACCATCGTGTTGCGACAGCAGGTTTGTTTTGCCCGATTGCGTATCGAGCAAGTACATATTGGAATTGTTGGTAGTAATTTCTTCGGTTAACGCTATGTAGCGATCATCGTTTGAAATAGCTGCCGGGTTAAGACCCTTGTCGTTTTTGTAAACTAAGGAAGCTGGATAAATTTTATCTTCACCGGCATTACCCACCTGCACCGAATACAAATCAAAGAAGCGCTTATCGCGGCTGTTGGAAGCATAGTACATTAACTTTTGATTGTAACTCCAGCCATAAAACTGCGCCTTGGCGTTGGCATCCGAAATTAAATCAGTAGCTGTCCCGTTTGTCAGAGCAAATAAATGTGTAATCTCATCACCTCCTTTGTCGCTGCCGTATAGCACCCGGTTGTCTTTTGGGAAATAACTATACCCAAAAATGGCATTGTCGGTAGAATGTGTAAGCGGGGTTTGCACGCCCGTGGCAATATCGATTTCTACCGCATTGAAAATGCCGGTTTGTTTGCTGCTGATGAGTAGTTTGGTTTCGTCTGGCGAAAATGAGCCTCCGCTTATCTGAACAATATCCATGAACTGCGCAATGGAATATTGCCTTGGTGCCTTTTCGGGTTGCTCGCTGGTACAACCGGCCAAGGCCAACAGCAGTACTAACGTTAACTTTATTGGGTTCTTTGCTTTCATTCTAAAATGATTTTGATAGGCAAGGTAATTATTTGGTAACGTGCCGTTCAAGGAAAACCTCCTAAATTAACCGGCACCCGAACTAATTTTACGTTATGCGAACTCTCTTAATTTTACTGCTGGCCTTACTCACCACGGGCATGCACGCACAACCGGTAACCGTTATGTCTTACAACATCCGCCTGGATACCGAGGCCGATGGCATTAACCAATGGCCGCACCGCACCCATAAAATGATAGCCCTTATTAAAAAATCTAACCCCGACTTATTAGGGGTGCAAGAGGCGTTGCACAACCAAATGCAAGACTTGCAAAACCAGTTACCAGAATACAGCTATGTAGGCGTGGGCCGCGATGATGGCAAAGAGAAAGGCGAATACTCAGCAATCTTTTACAAGAAAGATCGGTTTGAGGTGCTTACGCAAAATACGTTCTGGCTTTCGGAAACTCCGCACGTGCCGGGCAGCAAAAGCTGGGATGCAGCCATTACCCGTGTAGTTACCTGGGCTATTTTAAAAGAGAAGACTTCGGGTAAAAAATTTCTTTATGCCAACACCCATTTCGATCACATCGGCAAAGAGGCTCGTAAAAACAGTGCGCTGCTGATAAAGCAAACACTGGCTGCCTTACCGCAAGCGCAAAAACTTCCGGTGCTGGTTTCGGGCGATTTTAATTCAGAGCCATCCGAAGCGCCTTATCAAACAATGGTAGATGGTAAAATTCTGCGGCTTGCCGATGCGCGGCCGGCTAACGATACCACCGGAACTTTTTGTGGTTTTGAACTGAATAAAATTCCATGCCGCACCATCGATTATATTTTTCACTCTGCAAAATGGAAAACGTTGAGCTATTGGGTACTGGCCGATAACGATGGAAGCTACTACCCTTCCGATCATTTGCCGGTGCTGGCAACCTTTACCTTAAAATAACTGCAGTTGCTCCACCACCTCGCGAGGTTTTGCCTTCACTGAATTAATCGGAAAGGCTTCCGTTTCGCGGTAACGCGAAGCAATAATAATTTGGGTATTACCGGCCACCGCATTGAACATCGTTTCTACAATTTCGGGTTTGTTGTTGTGTTGCGATAGGTGGCCCAACAACAAATGCGACATCTGTTCGGGCCGGTGCTCCATAAATAACTGCAATGCCTGTTTGTTGGAGATGTGGCCCCATCCCCCGCGGATTCGGTTTTTTAAATGTTGCGGGTAAGTACCACGTTCCAGCATTTCTTCATCGTAGTTACTTTCCAGAATGGCCGCATGGCATTGTTTAAAAGCATCGATAAGGTGTTTGCACACCCGCCCCATATCGGTAAAAACACCCACCGTTGTTTGCTGATGGCTGATAAGAAAACTATGCGGGTCGGCAGCATCGTGATATTTGGGCAGCGCGGTAATTGTTAATCCACCAATGGCAACGGGTTGGTAAGCCGCAAAGCTATGCGATAACTTCAAGCTCCACACCAACGAGCCGTTTTGGCGCGTGCCTAAAGAAACATAAACCGGAATGGCATGCCGCTTTATTAATTTATGAAGCCCGGAGATATGATCGTTGTGTTCGTGCGTAATAAATATCGCCTTCACCGCTTCGATAGATAAACCCAGGCGTTTTAACCTGCGCTCGGTTTCGCGGCACGAAATACCGGCATCAATCAGTACTGCTTCCTGGCTGGTACCTACATAGTAGCAATTGCCGTTACTTCCGGAATTTAAAGATGCCAGCGTTAACATGCCCAAAGATAGAGATTGAGTTACTTTTTATTGGCAAGGTACACCCCGGTAATAATAAGCAACATGCCGGCCAGGTGCCAGCCGGTTAGTACTTCGCCATCAATTACGCCCCACCCTACAGCAACCAGCGGCATGAGGTAGGTAACAGAACTGGCAAACAAGGGTGTGGAAATGCTGATGAGTTTTACAAAAAGCAAGTTAGCCACGGCTGTGCTCATCAGCGCAAGCAGCAATACAAAGGCAAAGCCATGCCATGCACCGGGGGTGTGTACAAGAACATTTACAAAATCGGTAGCCAGAAAAAGATAAGCCGCAGCCAACGGCCCGATGAACAAAAGCGAAACACTGGTAATGGTTAACGAACCCAAACCGGCAATTTTAAATTTTATCCAGTTAAGATTTGCGCCATAGAACGCACAAGCGCCCACAATTAACAGGGCATACAGATTGAAGCCTGAAATGCTTGCACCCGATCTTGAAAGGGCAAGCAAGACTGTGCCTCCGAACGAGATGAGTACCCCCAGCAGGGCATAACCCTTAAAGCGTTGGTTAAAAAGTAAAACCCCAAAAATCATCGTCCATACCGGTGAAAGGGTATTTAAGATGCCGGCCACCGAACTGTTGAGTTGGGTTTGTGCCCACGCAAACATAAATGCCGGAAAGAAGATGCCCATTAACCCCGACACCAGCAACTTAAATGAATCTCCGGCTTTGAGTTCTTTTAACCTCGGCAACGCAAGCGGCAACAAAAACAAAGCAGCCGCAGTTACTCGCAGTGCGCCCACCACCTCGGGGTTAAAGTAGCGCAGCCCTTGTTTAATAAGAATGAAAGAAGTGCCCCAGATGAGTGACAGCACGATGAGCAAAAAGATTGCAGAGAGATTTTTATTGGTTGACATAGGTGAATTGGCGGCCCAAAGGAAGGGATTCGAAACAGGAATTCAAATACGGAATGTTGCGAAAGCTATTGGTGCAACCTTACCCCCTTTACAGGAAACAATTATTAAAGTATCTTCAAGCCTTAACGCTAGGCTAGTTTTGACGGACGCAGTATTATTAAATCTCTACAAAACCACCGGTGAGCTGGCTCACCTGGGCGAACTTTTTAGCCGCTACAAAATACTGGTGTATGGAGTATGCGTAAAGTACCTGAAAGACCGGGACGAAGCCAAAGATGCCACCATGCAGGTCTTTGAAAAACTGATTCAATCGCTGCACCAGCACGAAGTAGAAAATTTTAAAAGCTGGCTGTACGTAACCACCCGCAATCATTGCCTCATGCAGTTGCGCGCCAAAAAGGGCAAGTACATGGAAGAATTTTCGGCCGAGCGTATGGAAAATCAATTGTTGTTGCATCCGGAACACGAGCCCGAACTGGAAAACAACCTGACTAAACTGGAGCGCTGCATTGCCACCTTAGCTACGGAACAACAACAATGTGTGCGGCTTTTTTATTTAGACGAACGATGTTACAAAGAAGTAGCCGAAACTACCGGCTTTAGCCTGAACCAGGTAAAAAGTTATATTCAGAACGGAAAGCGAAACTTAAAACTATGCATGGAGCAAAATGACTAACCGCGAGCATGACATACTTCGGTATTTACGCGGAGAGATGACTGCGGCCGAGCAGCACGCACTTGAAAAGGCTGCGCTGAGCAACCCGCTGTTGGCCGAGGCGCTGGAAGGACTTGCACAACTTCCCGTGGCCGAATTGCAATCGGACTTGAATGAACTTTCCACTGAATTAGAAAACGAAACCGAACACATCTGGCAAGCCCCGGCCGCTAAAAGAATGGCCGCGTCCATGTCCGAAGTGCGGGCCGCTGCAGGCCCGGCACCAGTTGCTAAATCCGGTGCACCGGCAAGGGGCAACCAACGGGTATGGTGGCTACGAGTGGCCGCGATCTTGTTGGTAGGTATTGCCGGGTATTGGTTGTGGCCGCTCTTTACTGCTAATCCGCAATCCGATTTGGTACTTCAGAAAGAAACGGCACCCGAAGTGTTGCCGGCAACTGATTCGTTGGTTGCAGCTACCCGACAAGCGGCCGCACCGCCCACGGAAACTATCCCGGAAAAAGATCAGCGAAAGCCAATCGCACCCATGGCTCGATCAAAAGAAAAACCAGCTGCCGAACAAAAACCAGAAGAACAACCAACTCTTGAGTTAACACCCGAAAAGCAACTTGCTGAAGCACATGAGGTACCATCTGTACTAAAAGCGGAAGACGTGGTAGTAGATGAAGCGTTAAAAAAAGAGGCTAAGGATAAAACTGCCAGCGCGGCCACAACTTCAAAAACCATTCGGGGCAAAGTGATTACCGAAGAAGATCAGATTCCCTTACCGGGAGTAAACATTGTTGTTAAAGGTAAGCCTGCCGGAGTAGTTACCGACATCAATGGTAACTATCAACTTACAGTACCTGAAAGTACCGGGCCGATAACCTTAAGCTATTCGTTTATCGGGTTGCAAACCCAGGAAGTAGTAGTAAAAGATGCCACCGAAGTGAATGTGGCTTTAAAAACCGATGTAGCACAACTCAGCGAAGTAGTAATAACCGGTTACAGTCCTTCGGGGGTTGATCCCAATCACGAACCGGTTCTTAAGCTGGCGCAGCCGGCCGGTGGGTTGCGGGCCTACGATCGGTACCTTAAAAATAGTTTGCACTATCCGCAGCAGGCGCTTGATAATAACGTGCGCGGAAAAGTTACCGTGCAGTTTACCGTTAACACCGATGGCTCTCTTAATGAATTCAATGTATTGAAGGGGTTAGGATACGGCTGCGATGAAGAAGTAATCCGGTTGGTAAAAGAAGGCCCACGCTGGTCTCCTACCACGCAAGATGGTGCACCTGTAGCCAGTGAAGTTCGGGTGCGCGTAAAATTTGCACCACCCGGTAAGTAAATGGCAAATCTACCCGGTAGAAATTATCCGGGCGGTAATACCGCATAGTTTCGCAAACCATTATTCTTTTTACTTTTAGGGATTCTAAATACCCCTCACGCATGAGTTTATTCATAAAGAAACCCTTAGAACAATTACTGGCTCAATCGGGCGACTCTGGAAAAGGTTTGAAGCGCACCCTGGGTGCCGGCAACCTGATAGCCCTGGGCATTGGTGCAATTATCGGAGCGGGCCTGTTTGTTCGCACTGCCGATGCGGCCGCCAGTGCAGCCGGCCCGGCTGTAGTTGTTTCTTTTATAATCGCAGCCATTGGTTGCGCCTTTGCCGGTTTGTGCTATGCAGAGTTTGCCTCGATGATACCCATTGCGGGCAGTGCCTATGCCTATGCCTATGTAACCATGGGCGAGTTTGTTGCCTGGATTATCGGGTGGGCGCTGGTATTGGAATATGCGCTGGCATCGGCTACGGTTTCTATCGCGTGGAGCGAATACTTAAATAACCTGCTGGTCAATATTGGCATGCCGGCCGTGCCCTATCAATGGAGTCACTCCCCTTTCGAAGCTTCGGCCGAAGGCGTTTCTGGAATTGTAAATTTCCCCGCTCTGATCATTCTGGTTATTCTTACACTTGTGCTTATCAAAGGCACTAAAGAATCGGCCACACTTAATGCCGTAATTGTATTTGTTAAGGTGGCTATTGTGTTGGTGTTTATTGCATTGGGTTGGAGTTTTATTAACGATGCCAACTACACGCCCTTTACGGTGCCCCAAGGCACACCCGGCCATAGCGGCTGGCGCCAGTTTGGATGGGGTGGCGTATTAGGGGGCGCCTCCATCGTGTTCTTTGCGTTCATTGGGTTCGATGCCGTTTCAACTGCGGCTCAAGAAGCAAAAAATCCCAAGCGCGATATGCCCATCGGCATTCTGGGTTCGCTGGTAATCTGTACCATACTTTACGTATTGTTCTCGCATGTGCTTACCGGTATCGCCAACTGGCAAGAATTTAAGACTGCCGGTAAAGAAGCTTCGGTAGCCTATGCCATTCAAAATTATATGCCCGGGTACAATTGGTTGGCCACGTTAATTACGGTGGCTATCCTGGCCGGTTTCTCTTCGGTTATTCTGGTTATGTTAATGGGGCAATCGCGGGTATTCTATTCCATGTCGAAAGATGGGCTGGTGCCGAAAGTATTTTCCGAACTCCATCCTACCTACCGCACACCTTTTAAATCCAATTGGCTGTTGTTGATTTTTGTAGGCTTGTTTGCCGGCTTTGTTCCTGGTAGCATTGCAGGCGACCTCACCAGCTTCGGAACTTTGTTTGCCTTTGTGCTAGTATGCGTAGGCATTTGGGTAATGCGTGTAAAAAATCCTGAAGCTCCGCGCCCCTTCAAAACTCCATTGGTACCTTTAGTGCCTATTCTGGGCATTCTGGTATGCTCGGCTATGATTTTCTCTTTGGGTGTGGAAACGCTGGTATCAGCTTTGGTGTGGATGATAGCAGGACTAATCATTTACTTTTCGTACAGCAAACACAACAGCAATCTGCGTAAGCCGGATTAGTTAATTACCTCATCGGTAATTGTAAGTGTAAGACCCGATACTTGTGTGCGGTAGCGATTGAGCGACCGCCACGCGGGGCCTCCGGTTGGCGTGCCATCGGTAAAACTAAAGTTCGATCCACAACAGGCATCGGTCATAAACAACCCACTACTGTGCACATCTACCGTAGCGCACGCTTCGTTGGGGCGGTACGAACAGTTGCGTTCGTAAGCTGCATACGTAGATGCGTTGATGCGATAAACAATAATGCCCCGCACGCCTCCTGAAAGAGCCCTGGACCCACCATCCAACTGCAGGTTATTGTTGGCCGGCAGCGATAAGTTCAGTTCGATAGGTGCAAATGAAACAATCGGAATAAAATCATCGGTTACCTCGCGCCCGCAGCCGCACAGACTCACCAAGAAAATGCAGCAACTACTTCTGAGGATATGTATAAAAACCTTTTCCACTTTTGCGTCCCAGTTCACCTTTTTCAATTTTTTCTTTTTGCACGTTAGCCGGAGTAAATCGGGCGGGTTTATTCAGGCCCTGCCATACCGATTCGGTAACGGCATAATTCACATCCATCCCAATTAAGTCCATTAATTCAAACGGCCCCATTTTAAAACCTGCACTGCGCAGCAGTGCATCGATTGCTTCGGGCGATGCAGCCTGGTGCTCCAGCGCATACAATGCCTCGGTATAAAAAGGCCGTGCCACCCGGTTAACGATAAAGCCCGGAGAATCTTTTGCCACCACCACGGTTTTTCCCAGCGACTGCGCAAATGTACTTAGTCTTGAAATTGTTTCGCGGGCCGTTTGCTGGCCCACCACTACTTCTACCAGTTTTAGAATGTGTGCCGGATTAAAAAAATGAAGCCCCGCACAAAGACCCGGGTTAGTTAGCACCGAAGCAATTTTCGTTACCGATAGCGAAGAAGTATTGGAAACAAGAAGGGCTTGTTGTTGGTTGAGTTGTTCTGCTTCCTTTAACAAGTTTTGTTTCAGTAATAAATTTTCCGCGATAGCCTCCACAACCACGTTGGCTTGTAGCTGGCTGCGTTCTGAACTTGCAGTAATCTTGTTGCTTAGTGCGGTTGCACCTGCTGCCGAAAGTTTATTCTTGGCAACTAACTGATCGAGCAGCAAGTTGATTTGTTGTAACGCGCGCACACAAGCCGCTGGTTGAATATCGTACAAGCGCGTAGTGTAGCCGGCCATTGCACAAGCAAGGGCAATCCCTTGTCCCATGGTGCCGGCACCGGCAATGGCTATCGTAGAAATTTTAGTTTCCATAAAACTGGCAAATCATATCGCAAACGGATTCAATCTGAGCTTCGGTAAGAAACGGATGCAACGGCAACGAGAGCACCTGCTGTGGTAACTGGCTGGCCACCGGAAATTCTTTTGCAGTATGCTGCAGGTACCCGTAGGCGGGCTCAAAAGGCAAGGCCTGCGGGTAATGCACTAACGTTTGAATAGCGTGTTCGTCTAAAAAACTGCGTAACTCATTTCGTTTTTGAGCGCGCACAACAAACAAATGATACACGTGCCGCGCGCCCTCAGCCACCACCGGCAAAGAAATTTCTTTTACCGATGCCAGCCGTTTGCGGTAAATATTTACCAGGTGTTCTCGATGGTGTGTCCACGCCTGCAGGTGATTGAGCTTTACATTTAAGATGGCTGCCTGTAACGTATCCAACCGGCTGTTCATGCCTTCCATCAGGTGCTCATCTTTCGATAGCCCACCATGATTGGCTAACCTTCTTACCCGCAAGGCAAATTCATCTTGCTGCGTAACCAGGCACCCGGCATCGCCAAAAGCGCCCAGGTTTTTGGTAGGATAAAAACTAAACACCCCGCAATGGCCTGTGGTGCCAGCCAGGCCCGCCACCCCAGAAGCGAGGTGTGCCTGCGAGCAGTCTTCAATAAGGTAAACACCGGCCTGATCGCACACCGCTTTAATGGAAGTTACATCGGCCATCTGGCCATACAAGTGCACGGCAATTACGGCTTTGGTGTTAGGTGTTAATTTTTTTTGAATCTCACTGGCAGCAATGGTGAACGTGTGCGGCTCTACATCGGCAAACACCACGCGGGCGCCACAAAACGAAATTACTTCTGCCGAAGAAATCCAACTCCAGGCCGGAGTAATCACTTCATCACCGGGCCCAACTCCCAGTGCTTTCAGCGCCAGAAACAATCCATCAGTAGCATTGCCCAACCCAACGGCATGATTGGTTCCGCTCAGCTTTGCAAAGCGCCTTTCAAATTCGTGTGCCTGCCGGCCGCCAATAAACCAACCTTGCTCCAATACTTCTTTTACAGCGCGGTCTATTTCGGGCTGTATAGCGAGGTACTGCGCAGCAAGGTCGTTGAATAAAACCTGCATGGGATTGTTTACATCACCGGTTTAAACTGTTTCAAAAACCGAAGATCGTTTTCAGAGAACAGGCGCAAGTCGTTGATACTGTAGCGCAGCATCGTAATCCGTTCTATGCCCATTCCAAACGCAAAGCCGGTAAACACTTCGGGGTCGATGCCGCAGTTGCGTAGCACATTGGGGTGCACCATGCCCGAGCCGGCAATTTCTACCCAGCCGGAATACTTACACACATTGCATCCTTTGCCGTGGCAGATTAAACACGAGATGTCGATTTCGGCACTGGGTTCGGTAAACGGAAAGAAAGAAGGGCGCAGCCGGATTTTAGTTTCTTTACCAAACATTTCTTTGGCGAAGTGATAAAGCGTTTGCTTTAAATCGGCAAAGCCAACGTTGGTATCTACGTACAAGCCTTCTACCTGGTGAAAGAAGCAATGAGCGCGGGCCGAGATGGCTTCGTTGCGATACACCCGGCCGGGCATAATAGCACGAAACGGAGGCTTGCGGTTTTTCATTAACCTGATTTGCACATTGGAGGTATGCGTGCGCAGGAGCACATCCGGATTCTTTTCAATGAAAAAAGTGTCTTGCATTTCGCGGGCCGGATGATTTTCAGGGAAATTGAGGGCCGTGAAGTTGTGCCAGTCGTCTTCTATTTCGGGGCCATCTTCTACATTAAAACCCAGCCGTTCAAAAATTTCGATAATGCGATAGCGGGTAAGCGACAACGGGTGTTGGCCGCCCGTCTTGCCGGGAATTACCGGTAAGGTTAAATCGCCCGTAAAGGTGGTAGCGGCAGTATTGCTTTCCAGTTGCTCCTGGCTCAGTTTAAATTTTTCTTCCGAAAACTTTTTGAGTTCGTTCAGTGCTTTGCCAACCAATTTCTTCTGTTCGGCCGATAGGGCCTTTAGTTCATCAAATAAAAGCGACACTTCGCCTTTTTTGCTGATGAACTGCAAGCGGAAATGCTCGAGCTTATCGCGGGTATCAATAACAAATTCCTGTACCCGGGCTTCAATTGCTTTTATCTTGTCTTCCATGGGCCATTTTGGCTTGCGCAAATTTGAGTGTGAAATTAATACTTAAACAGATAAGCAAGGCAATGGCCAGTATCCAACCGTTGCCCAGGTTGCGCAAAAGTAATGCTAAGAACAGAAAAATTAAATTAATAGAAGCAATGGCTACTACAGCCCGGGCATGGCTAAACCCGATGTTAATAAACTGGTGGTGCAGGTGGTTGCGGTCGGCCTTGAATGGCGATTGTAACTGGCGCAGGCGTAGAATGATTACCCGCAGCGTATCGAATACGGGTACAATCAGCACGTATACAGCCGTGGCAACCGAAGCTTTAAATTTATAATCGTTGTCTTCGGGTAAATGAAAATTGATATGAATGAATTTGATGGTGAGATACGAAATGAGCAAGCCAATGAGCAACGCTCCGGTATCGCCCATAAAAATGCGTGAAGGCTGCCAGTTGAAATACAGAAAGGCTGCCAGCGCCCCGACAAAGCAGAAGGCAATTAAACTCAACGTGGTTTCGTCTATCAGAAAAAACCAGGTGCCGTAGCTGGCCAGTATCAACAAGCCAATGGTGCCGGCCAACCCATCCAACCCATCTACAAGATTATAGGCATTGGTTAACACCACCACCACGGCTATGGTTATGCCCATACCCACCCACACAGGAAACTGCACAGTAGCCAGCCCATAGGTAGAATGAAAAAACGTGCGATCGAGAATTACCAGGATAAGAATGGGTAGAAACTGGCTGTAGAGTTTCTGGCGTGGCGTTAGCGCCAGAATATCATCGCGCAAGCCGATGGTAAACATCAGCGCCAGCGCGATAAAAAAATAACGGTAGGTAACCCACTCCGCAAAGGAAAAGCCGAGCATGAGCGCCACCAGGGCCCCCAGCAAAATGGCCAGCCCGCCCATAGAAGGAGTAAATTCAGAATGGATTTTGTGTCTGCCGGGCGAATCAAAAAGTTTCCATTGCGTGAGAACTTTTATGAATACCGGGAAAAACAAAAACGCAGTTAAGAATGCCGTTGCCGAATAGAAAAAGAGATTTAGCACACCAATTGCAAAATTTTGAGTTGTGCAAGTTAATTCATTTGCCGGGTAGGATGGTAACTAAACAGCCGGCAGGTTTTTCAGATACCATCGCACGGTTTTAATAATGCCACTTTCAAAATTTTCCTGAGCCCGCCAGCCCAATTCGGTTTCGATTTTGGAGGTATCGATGGCGTAGCGTTTATCGTGCCCCGCGCGGTCTTTTACATAGGTAATTTGCGCTTTGTACGACTTGCCTGCGGGCAGCGGTTTTTCTGCATCCAGCAACGTGCAAATGGTTTGCACAATCTGGTTGTTGGTGCGCTCGTTGCGCCCGCCAATGTTATACGTCTCACCGGCTTTTCCGTTTTTAAATGCCAACTCAATTCCACGGGCATGATCCAACACATACAACCAATCGCGCACGTTTAAGCCATCGCCATAAATGGGAATAGGCTGGCCGCTAATGGCTTTGCGGATAATGGTTGGAATAAGCTTTTCGGTATGTTGCTTGGGGCCATAGTTATTCGAGCAATTGGTGGTAACTACATTTAACCCGTACGTATGGTGGTAGCTGCGCACCAATAAATCGCTGCTGGCTTTGGAAGCCGAGTACGGGCTGTTGGGTGCATACGGTGTTGTTTCGGTAAACAGGCCTTGCGGCCCGAGCGATCCGTACACTTCATCGGTGCTGATGTGAAGAAAGCGATTGGCTTCGCAGCCGGGCTTTACTTCGAAGGGGGCCTGTAGCCAATGCTTGCGTGCCACATCCAGCAAGGTAAACGTGCCATGGATGTTGGTGCGGATAAAAGCCTCGGGTCCCGAAATAGAATTATCTACATGCGACTCAGCTGCAAAATGGATTACCCCGCTGAACTGATGTTGTTGAAATAAACTTTCCAGCAAAGCCCGATCGCAGATATCGCCCTTTACAAAATGATAGCGGGGGTTGGACTCCACTTCGTTCAGGTTGGCGGGGTTTCCGGCATAGGTAAGTAAATCGAGGTTTACTATTTCGGTAGTTGCATTCGCTTCCAGCCAATGGGCTATAAAGTTGGAGCCTATAAATCCTGCGCCTCCGGTAACTAAAATTTTATTCATTGCTCTGTGATTTCAAAAGGTAAAATGTGCTTGCTGTAAGGGTGGGTTTTTCTGGTCTTTTTCTGAAAGCACCACATCGGCAGGCAAGTACTGCTGCAAATTTAACTGCGGGTCTAACAGATTTATTCCGCCTTCGGCTTGCGGATGGTAGTAGTTATCGCACTTGTACAAAATCTCGGCCTTCTCGCTTAGTGTAACAAAGCCGTGTGCAAACCCAACCGGCACCCATAACTGCTTGAAGTTTTCGGCCGATAATTCTACTGTAAAAATTTTGCCGAAGGTAGGTTCTGCGCTTCGCAGGTCCAGCACGATATCCAACACGGCACCGCTCAGCACCCGCACTAATTTGGTTTGGGCGTACGGCTTATTCTGATAGTGAAGCCCGCGCGCTACTCCTTTGGCAGATTGCGATTGGTTATCCTGCACAAACGTGGCGTTTAATCCCAACTGCGTGAAGACGCGCGCATTGAAACTTTCCATAAAATATCCGCGTGCATCGCGCAACACCTTGGGTTCTAAAATGAACAGCCCACTAAAGGGGGTGGGGGTTAACGTCATGGCAAGGTCTTGTCTTTTAAAATCTTCATCAGGTACTGGCCATACTGATTTTTAAGTAATGGTTTTGCCAGCTCGGTTAACTGGTGTGCCGAAATGTAGCCTTTGCGAAAAGCTATCTCTTCGAGGCAGGCGATTTTTAATCCTTGCCGTTCTTCTATCGACTCTACAAAGTTGGAGGCCTGCAACAGCGATTGGTGGGTGCCGGTATCCAGCCACGCCATGCCGCGGCCCAACAGTTTTACATTCAGTTTTTTTTCTTCCAGGTAGAGTTTATTCAGGTCGGTTATTTCCAACTCGCCCCGGGGAGATGGTTTTAACGACCGGGCTTTTGCCACTACCGTGTTATCGTAAAAATATAATCCGGTAACTGCATAGTTCGATTTAGGTGCTGTTGGCTTTTCTTCGAGCGAGAGCACGTTGCCGTGCGTATCAAACTCGGCCACACCGTAGCGCTCGGGGTCGTTTACATAATACCCAAACACGGTAGCACCGGTTTTCAGTTTGCTTACTTCTTCCAGCATACCCGAAAAGCCGTAGCCATAAAAAATATTATCGCCCAAAATGAGGCACGAAGAATCGGTGCCAACAAACGTATCGCCAATAAGAAAAGCCTGCGCCAGGCCATCGGGCGAAGGTTGCTCGCGGTATTCCAGCCTTAACCCGAGGTGCGAGCCATCGCCCAGTAAATTTTTAAAGTGCGGCAAATCTTGCGGAGTAGAAATAATTAAGATCTCGCGAATGTTGGCCAGCATTAATACCGATAGCGGATAGTAAATCATCGGCTTATCGTAAATGGGCAAAATTTGCTTCGAGACAGACTTTGTAAGCGGATAAAGTCGGGTACCCGAACCGCCTGCCAGAATTATTCCCTTCATAAGTTGATCTTTTGGTGCAAGATATTAAAAACCTGTGCCGATACTTAGTTTACGAGGCCCCTGATTTTCTGCTCCCATTGCCAGGCATGCAGCAACGATTGTCCCAAATCGTAGGTGGGTTTCCAGTGCAGGGCTTGCATTACTTTGTGCGGGTTGGCGTACACCTTTTCCACATCGCCCGGTCTGCGCGGCCCGATTTTATAATTCAGCTTTACACCCGTTACTTCTATAAATTTTTTTACAAGTTCTAATACCGACACCCCCACACCGGTGCCCAGGTTAAACACCTCGCATACCGTGGGCGATTTTAGGTGGTTCAAAAACTCGATGGCCTTTACGTGGGCCGTAGCCACATCGCATACATGTATGAAATCGCGCAGGCAGGAGCCATCGGGGGTTGCGTAGTCGTTGCCGAATACCGTAAGCTGTGCACGTACCCCGGCTGCAGTTTGTGTTACATACGGCACCAGGTTATTGGGTATGCCAATGGGAAGCTCGCCAATCAATGCCGAAGGGTGTGCGCCTATCGGGTTGAAGTAGCGTAACGACACCACGCGCAGGCCTTCGGTAGTCATATCTTCCAGTATGCGCTCGCACAATTGTTTGGTTGCCCCGTAAGGCGATTCGGCCCTTTTAAAAGGCGCGGTTTCATCTACCGGAATGTGATCGGGTTGGCCGTACACGGTGCACGATGACGAGAAAATCAAATCAGGCACGCGGTGGCGCTTCATGGTTTCTAACACCACCAGCAGAGAACCCACATTGTTGTTATAATACATCAAAGGCTTCTCTACCGATTCGTTTACCGATTTGTAGGCAGCAAAATGAATAACGGCATCGAACCGGTTGGCAGCAAAGAGTTGATCCAAAGCGGCAGCATCGAGGCAATTCACTTTGGTAAACGTAAATTCTTTTTGTGTAATGGAGCTTACACCTTCTACTATGCGTTGTTCGCTGCGCTCCAGCGAATCGATGGCGGTAACCTGGTAGCCGGCATGGAGCAACTCCACCACCGTGTGGGCTCCTATGTAGCCTGCACCCCCGGTAACCAGTACATGTTGCTTATCTTTCACTGCTGCTGTTGTTAGAGTCGTGCGGTTACTTCGGCTTTATTTAAAAAGCCTTTTACATCGTACACAATGGTTTTGCCGGTGCGAATGGTTGCCCAATCCAGATTTTTAAACTCGTTGTGGCTTACTGCCAACACAATGGCCGCATAAGCTTTATTCAAATCCGAAATAAGCGTAAGGTTGTATTCGTGTTGTACTTCCGCCACATCGGCATGCGGATCGTACACTTCTACATCGGCACCAAAACTTTGCAACTCGCGAATTACATCAATAGCACGGCTGTTGCGAATGTCGGGGCAGTTTTCTTTAAACGTTATACCCAACACCAACACCTTGGCTTTGTTTACCGGCAAATCGTTTTGCGTCATGAGTTTGATAACGCGATTGGCAATGTGAATGCCCATGTTATCGTTTATTCTGCGGCCCGCCAGAATTACCTGTGGGTGATAGCCGAGGCTATCGGCTTTGTAGGTGAGGTAGTACGGATCTACTCCTATGCAATGCCCGCCCACGAGGCCGGGTTTGTACGACAAAAAATTCCATTTCGTTCCGGCCGCCTCTAACACCTCGTGGGTATCGATGCCCATCTTTTCGAAGATAAGCGCCAGTTCGTTTACAAAGGCTATGTTAATATCGCGCTGCGAGTTTTCGATTACTTTGGCCGCTTCGGCTACTTTTATAGCAGATGCCTTGTGGGTGCCGGCTTTGATAATGCGTTTGTAAAGTTGATCTACCTGCTCGGCAACTTCGGGGGTGCTGCCGCTGGTTACTTTCTTTATGGTAGGCAGGCGATGTTGCTTGTCTCCGGGATTAATGCGCTCGGGCGAATAGCCGCAGTAAAAATCAACGTTAAATTTTAAGCCGCTGAATTTTTCCAATACCGGCACGCAGTCTTCTTCGGTACAACCGGGGTACACGGTAGATTCATAAATCACGATGTCGCCCTTCTTTAAAACCTTGCCTACTGTTTCGCTGGCTTTCTTTAGCGGAGTAAGATCAGGCGTTTTAAATTCATCTACCGGGGTGGGCACGGTAACAATAAAGCAGGTTACTGCTTTCAACGCCTCGGGGTTATCGGAAAAAGTTAAGTGCGTTGCTGCTTGCAGCTCGGCTTTGTCCACTTCGAGGGTACGGTCGTGGCCATTTTTCAGTTCGGCAATACGCTCGCGGTTAATATCAAAGCCTACCACCGGTTGAATCTTGCCAAACTCTACCGCTAGTGGCAGCCCCACGTACCCTAATCCTATAATGCCTAATTTTTCCATTCTACCTTAAATCTTATAATACGATCTATACCACGTTACAAAGTTGCCGATTCCGGTTTCGATGGGCGTGCCCGGCTTAAAGTCTACCGCGTTCACCAGGTCATCTACATTGGCAAAGGTGGCGGGCACATCGCCATCTTGCAGCGGCAAGAAATTTTTTACGGCCTTTTTGCCCAGCTTGTTTTCCAGTACTTCAATAAAGTGCAGCAACTCTACCGGCTGGTTGTTGCCGATGTTAAAAATTCTATACGGTGCAAAACTGGTGGCCGGGTCGGGCGCCTCGCCACTCCAGGCAGGGTTGCCCTTGGGGATGTGCGGCACCAGGCGCACAATGCCTTCTACAATGTCATCCACGTACGTGAAATCGCGCAGCATCTTACCATTATTATATACATCGATGGGGCGCCCCTCTAAAATTGCTTTGGTAAAAATAAACAGCGCCATATCGGGCCGGCCATACGGACCGTACACTGTAAAAAAACGCAAGCCGGTGGTAGGGATCTGGTACAGGTTGGAATACGCATGAGCCATTAGCTCGTTTGCCTTCTTACTTACGGCATACAATGCCAGTGGATGATCTACATTATCGTGCACTGAAAATGGCATTTTGCGATTGGCACCGTACACCGAACTGGACGAGGCATAGATTAAATGCGCCACCGGATTATTGCGGCAGCCTTCCAGCACATTTAAGAATCCCGTAAGGTTGCTATCTAAGTACGCATACGGGTTTTGAATAGAGTACCGCACCCCGGCTTGCGCGGCCAGGTTTATTACTACACTGAAACCGGATTTGGCAAAGAGTGCATCGATGGCGGGCTTATCCTGCAAGTCGGCTTGCACAAATGTAAAATCAGGGAGCGCCTGCAAGATGGCAAGGCGCGCTTTTTTCAGATTCACATCGTAATAGTCGTTTAGATTATCTAACCCCACCACCGTGTAGCCCATGGCCACCAACCTTTTGCTTACATGAAACCCGATAAAGCCTGCAGCACCCGTAACCAAGATTCGTTTTGAACTCACAATTCAAGAATTTGGGCCCAAAAGTACATCAAATCTGGTTAGTTTTACGCCTGTTACCTGCTATCGACTTAATTAAAAAACAAAGCCCGTGCTACGGCAACTTTTCCGCAAAGAACTTACCCTCGAACTCAGGCGCAAGGCCGTTATTTCGGGCATTGCTTTGTACTTATGCAGCACCGTATTTATCTGTTATCTAACCTTTAGCCTGCGGCAAAATCAAATTACGCCACTGGTGTGGAGCGCGTTGTTTTGGGTAACCATTTTGTTTTCGGTAATCAATACGGTAGCCAAAAGTTTTTTGGGCGAAAAAAAAGGCCGCGAGATGTATTACTATTCCATAGCCTCGCCCACAGCCATCTTGCTTTCTAAAATGGGATATAATTTTCTGCTCATCACCCTGCTTTCGTTTAGCGGATGGCTTTTGTTTGTACTCTTCCTCAACAATCCGCTGGCCGATACCACCCTGTTTGCAGCTACACTGGTTTTAACCGCCCTTGGCTTTTCCACTTCACTCACGTTGCTATCGGCCCTCGCTGCCAAAGCCAACCACAGTAATATTCTGATGGCCGTGCTCAGCTTTCCGGTAGTGATTTCGGTATTGCTGATTGCCATTAAGGTTACCAAAAATTGTATTGACGGGCTGGACCGTTCTGTTAGTTACCCCGAACTGCTTACGTTGCTGGCAATTAATTGCCTGGTGGCGGCAGTGTCGTACCTGCTCTTCCCGTATATTTGGCGCAGTTAAAAAATTGAGATGAAGACGTGGGCTAAGATCTTAAGTGTTGTTCTTCTGGTTTATACCATTGTAGCTGGCTTTTTATTTGACGTGCCGCGGCTTAACATTGTGAACGAAAGCATCCGCTCGCTGTACTTTCATGTGCCCATGTGGTTTGGTATGATTGCCCTCTTCACGGTGTCGTTGGGGTATTCTATTTTGTATTTAAATAAGCCCAGCTTAAAATTTGATGCCTACGCGGTTGAGTTTGTACATACCGGCATTGTGTTAAACCTGTTGGGGTTAACCACGGGCATGATCTGGGCAAACTACACGTGGGGTTCGCCCTGGCATGGCGACCCAAAGCAAAACGGTGCGGCTATCTCGCTGCTTATTTACCTCGCTTACTTTGTGCTGCGCGGCTCCATCGACAACGAAGATCAGAAAGCCCGGCTGAGTGCCGTGTATAATATCTTTGCCTATGCCGCCATGGTTCCGTTGCTGTTCATCATTCCGCGCATGACCAGCTCGATGCACCCCGGCAATGGCGGCAACCCCGGATTTAATATGTACGACTTAGACAGCCAGATGCGGCTGGTGTTTTATCCCGCTGTTATTGGCTGGGGACTACTTGGTGCGTGGATAGCTACCTTGCGTGTGCGGATAAGATTAATTAATGAAAAACTTTCAAATCTTGAACATGACTAGAATTATTCGGCTTGTAATGGCTATACTGATGCTGCCGCTTATACTTAATGCCCAACCGGTAGAAATGGCCGACACCATGCGCTCGGAAGGAAAGATTTATGTAGTAGTGGCAATTCTGCTCCTCATTTTTGCAGGCCTGATTGCCTACCTGGTAATGTTAGATCGGAAGATTACGAAGATTGAGAAACGATTATCCGATGAGCGCGGGCCTGATGCCGACCTGTAACGTTATTGAAATAAAACGCGCCTGTTGCTAGTTGCAGGTGGGGGTTCGCACACAAATTTTAGTCTGCTCTAACCAAAACCCGCTTCCAGGTTTTATTATCGCCAATGATTAGTGTGTCGCCTTTTAAAATAAATGGTCTTGGCTGTTCCGTGTCAATGTAGTTTGGGATAGTTCCACCCTTCACATGATGAGTTATTATTGATTTTTCCCAGTTTACCGTGTAGAATCCAAAATATCCGAGTGCTGTTTTGTCTATATATTCATAAAGGTTAGGGAAATATTTCTTTGTTGAGTCTTCCGAAATTTTCAAAGGCTCCGCAGATGAGATATTTAAATTAACGATTTTGGTTTTGGTGTAGGTAAAATAACCCTTCGGGTTTTTACCGTAGCGATAAATCCAGTTGCCGGTTAGAGAATCTAAGTCCGCAAATTCAATTAACTTCCAGGTGCCTGCCAATGTATTGCCGGGCATACTTTCGTTAGTGGTACTTTCTGCCTGCGGATAATTTTGTCTGCATGATGTGCCATAAAGTGTTAGTGCAGTCCAGAAAATTAAAAGTCGTACGGGTGTCATTTCTTTTCTTACGTTAGATTAAGTGTTCGCTTTTACCTGGACGGCAAGATTATAGACTGTAAATTTTACGGTTACGGGTAACGGTTTGCGGCTTTGCGAAGAAGCGGATTTCGGAGAACAAAACTGTCAACATAGCACAAAGTTGATTTGAAATCTACACTTGAATTTAAGCACTTCACCCCGCATGACCAAAACCCGTGTTACTGGCTGGGCTTCTATCTGTCCGAGTTGTTTTCATGTCCGTTCCCTTTTACTTTTTGTCCGCAGTAAGGGCAAACAACCCATAGTTTTTCAAGTTGGCTGAAACAACTGTTGCAGGTAATTATTTTGTCAACAACTGCTTTTATTGGCAGAGTCGTCCTAACGGTGAACGCTTCAGGAATTTCTCTTAAAAAACTTGATTCATTTCCCTTTTTCGGTAATTAAGAAGAGTTTGTCTTTGGCTCTGGTATTTATATTTTTTTTGTTGAAGGTATCTTTCTCTGTCTTTATCAGCTTTACTTATTCTCTTGTCAAATAATAGCTTTTGGTAATCACCAGTATTGTCCGCTAAAATTATTAAGCGATCAATCATTTCATTTGTCGCATTTTTAGTGAATGTGATTGCCAAAATGCTTGAAGGACTAACACCTTTTTCTTCTATGAGATAAACTAGCTTTTGTAAAAGTGTTTTTGTCTTGCCTGAACCAGCACCAGCTAAAACTAAAAGGCGTTTGTCCTCACTTACAACAGCTTCATGTTGTCTGTCGTTTAATGCACTTAGATTTGTTTTAGTAGTTGTCGTCACGAAAAATCTGTTTTTTAATTACTGTTCTGTCGTCTTTTAAGCCCGGCCATTAACTCCTAAATATACGCATCTTTCATGCGCCTATCCACCTCGTTATGGGGGCATTGGCGCATGGGTTGGCTTTAAAAAATTTGCGCTTTTAAGCCTCTTTAAATTCCCAACTTTTTAACACTTCAAGTGGTTTTACACTGTACCTTTGCCGCACAGTAAATCAGCAGCAGAAATGAAGAAGTCGCATATTTTTGCCCTCGTGGCCATCGCAGCCGCCATCGGTATCATCATCGCCAACACCGGTGATGCCAGCACCTATGTTTCGTTCGACCAGGCCTACCAGATGGCCTCCACCGGCAACAAAACCCAATTGCACGTAGTGGGCGAGTTAAAGAAAGATGCCAACGGCCACATTACCGGCATCGAAAAGAGTGCCGATAAACTTTCGTTCTCGTTTATCCTGGTGGACGAAAACCAGAAAGAACAAAAAGTATATTACAACGAACCCATGCCGCCCGACTTTACCCGGTCTGAAAAAGTGGTGGTAATAGGCAGCTATCAAAACAATGCGTTCGTGGCCAGCAAAATTCTGCTCAAGTGCCCGTCCAAATACCAGGAAGAAAAAATTAACACCAGCAGTCTTTAGTCGTCTTTTAAAATCTAGGGAATGCATTACTTCATCGGTGACCTCGGTCACTTCTTCATCATCCTCTCGTTTGTTACTTCGCTGGTAAGTGCGTTTGCCTATTGGAAAACCCTTTACAGCCCCGATGCAACGCGCGAACCGTGGCGCAAGAATGCACGCGCTGCATTTTATACGCACCTGGTTGCAGTGCTGGGCGTAGTCGTTTGCCTGTTTGTAATTATCTACCAGCACTACTTCGAATACCATTATGCCTACAGCCACTCCTCGCGCCACTTGCCCGGCCAATACATGGTGTCGTGCTTTTGGGAAGGCCAGGAAGGAAGCTTTTTGTTATGGATTTTCTGGCAAGCGTTAATTGGGTTGGTGTTGATTCACTCACAAAAAAAATGGGAAGCCCCTGTGATGGTGGTGTTCAGCCTGGTGCAGGCATTTCTGGCATCCATGATTCTGGGTGTAGTTATTCCTTTGTTGGATCTTAAACTTGGCAGTTCGCCCTTCATCTTATTACGCGATGCCATCGATGATCCCATCTTTAGTCTGCAACCCGATTTTATCCCTAAAGATGGCAGCGGACTAAACCCGTTGCTACAAAATTATTGGATGGTGATTCATCCGCCCACGTTGTTTCTGGGTTTTGCTTTAACATTAGTGCCCTTCGCATTTTGTATCGCAGGTCTTTGGCAAAAGCAATATGCCGAATGGATTAAACCCGCCTTGCCTTGGACCTTACTTGGTGCCGGCATTCTCGGACTTGGCATTTTAATGGGTGGCTATTGGGCGTACGAAACCTTAAACTTTGGCGGCTACTGGAATTGGGATCCCGTAGAAAATGCCGTGTACGTGCCGTGGCTGATTATGATTGCCTCCATCCACACCATGATTATCTATAAGAATAATCAAACTGCCCTTAAGAGTTCAGTTATTTTAGTGATAGCCGTTTTTGTATTGATTCTCTATTCAACTTTTTTAACACGCAGTGGTATTCTGGGCGATGCCTCCGTGCACTCCTTTACCGATCTCGGGTTATCGGGCCAACTCTTGATCTATCTTTTATTCTTTACAGGGGCTGCAATTGCATTGGCCGCCTGGCGCTGGAAACAGTTGCCTACCTCCGAAAAAGAAACCGAAGTGTACTCGCGCGAGTTCTGGATTTTTTTGGGCGCTACCATACTTTGCTTCGCCGGGTTTCATGTAATCATCCCTACTTCGTACCCGGTAATTAACGAAATGGGCAGTTGGTTTGGTTTGGATTTGCGTTTGGCCGTTCCCGGAGACCAGGTTCATTATTATTCACGCTACCAAATCTGGTTTGGTGTGTTGGTGGCATTGGCTTCGGGCACAGCTCAGTTTTTCTGGTGGCGTAAAATCGATAAGCACAACCTGGTAAAAGAACTGCTGTATCCGTTGTTGATTTCGCTGGTTGTATTTGCCCTTGTTATTTCGGTGGCCCGGATTTACAAACCCGCGTACCTGGTGCTTACGCTGGCCGGTGTATATTTAATTGTGTCTAATCTTAAGGTTCTCTTTCGGGTAACCAAAGTAAATAAATCGCTTTCGGGCGGAGCGGTTTCGCATGTAGGCGTGGGGCTTATGCTCATCGGCATTATGTTTTCGGCCGGTTACTCCAGCGTTGTTTCATTAAACAACACAGGCATGCTTATCTCAAAAGATTTGCCCACCGAGTTTAACCGCGATAACCTGTTGCTGTTTATACACGAACCGCGCGTAATGGCCGGCTACGAAATTGAATACCTGGGCGAGCGCGTAAAGCCCACCGGCCTGCGTGGCTATGTAAGCAAAAACGATCTTGATCTTACACCCGATCCGTACAAAGTAATCGCCACCAAAGACATCTATTTCAAAGACAAAAAAATTCTGAATGCCCGCGACACGTTCACGATCAACCCGGAAAATACTTTTTACGAAGTAGAGCTTCGAAAAAACGGCAAGGTAGAAGCGGTTTTATTTCCACGGGTGCAGATTAACCCGGCTATGGGCGGCTTTGTAGCCTCGCCTGATATCGAGCGCCATGCCGATCGTGATTTATACACGCACGTATCGTTGCCCATGAACCGCGAAGAAGAACCCGAGTGGAGTGAGCTTACAGAAGAACGGGTGCAGTTGAATAAACCTTTTTTTGTAAACGACTACGTAGCTGCCCTGGAAGAGGTGGTGCGCATCCACGAAATAGATGGCTTTAAACTGAGCGATGACGATGTAGCAGTAAAGGCGAGGATAAAAGTGAAAGGCGAACGCGATGAGTATGTTGCAGAACCCATATTTTTAATTCGTAACAAAAGCCAGGTGGGCCGCATTCCTTCCGAAATAAATGACCTCGGGGTAAAAATTACTTTGCTCAACATCCACCCCGATGCGGGCGAGTTCTCACTCGGCATCAACACCCGCCAAAAAGATTGGGTAATTATTAAAGCCATCGAAATGCCTTTGATAAATGTATTGTGGTTGGGCACCGGGGTGCTGATGGTGGGCTTTACCGTAGCGCTGGTGCGCAGGTTTAAAGAGTTTGGTAAGGAGAAATAAACCTTCTTCGTATGCGTAAATCGATTTTACTTACTATGCTGCTTTCCGGAACAATGGATCTTACAGCAGCCTGTGTAAATGCATATCTTTCAAATGGTGTAACGCCCACGCAGGTGTTAACCTACATTGCCAGTGGTTTGCTTGGAAAGGCCGCTTACGTTGGTGGCATAGAGGTAATGCTGATCGGGCTGCTTGCTCACTTTCTCATTGTGTTCTGCTGCACACTTTGCTTCTATCTTATCTACTCTCATTGGAGAATCTTGCACAAAAGCATCATTTTAAATGCGTTGTTGGTTGGGGTTGTTGCCTGGTTGGTAACTACGCAAGTAGTTATGCGCTTCAGTCAGATAGGCCCTCAACCATTTGTTATCGGTAAAGCCTTGGTAGCCGTTACTATTTTATTTTTTTGTATTGGCTTGCCCATAGCGTGGCGGGCAAAACTGTACTTTAAGAAAGCACGCGCTTAACAGGTTTCGCTTATAATTAATTAGCTGTATGAAAATACATTGCAGTCTGATAGCGTGTGTTATTAGCTTAACCAGCATTTTTGCCCAACCTCAAAAGGCAGATTTGGAACTTCGGGCGTTAGCCGATGAATTGAAAGCAGTGGGGCTTGCGGTGGTGGTAGTAAAGAAGGGCGCTATCGTTTATTCCAAAAACCTGGGTTGGCAAGATGTTGAAAAGCAAATACCACTCACCACCACAAGCATTTTTCGAATTGCTTCTATATCCAAGTCATTTTCGGCAACAGGCGTTATGCAATTAGTTGAAAAAAAGAAGCTAAGCCTGAATGACGATGTGAGTAAATTAATCGGCTTCACCGTTCGAAATCCAAACTACCCCGACAAAATAATTACACTGCGCATGCTTTTGTCACACACATCCAGCATTAGCGACCGCAATGGCTATTTCTCTTTAGATGTAATCAATCCAGCTAAAAACCCCAACTGGGCAAAATGCTTTAACTCCTACGCGCCCGGCTCTCAATATGAATATTGCAATCTCAATTATAATATAACGGGTACCATTATAGAGCGCACCTCGGGCGAGCGTTTTGATGTTTATATCCGTGAACACATTATTAAACCTTTAGGGCTATATGCCGGCCACAATATAGATTCCTTAGATGCAAGCCGGTTTGCCACACTTTACTCTTATGATTCAGTTGGAGGCTTTAAACCAGAACCGCAAGCCTACGCTTCGCGTAAGGAGGAAATTAAAAATTATGTAATGGGCTATAGTGCTCCACTCTTCTCCCCTACCGGAGGTGTGAAGATTAGTGCGGCCGATCTGGCGCGGTACATGGCTATGCATATGAATTACGGTTCTTTTTGGGGCAAAAGAATAATCTCGCGTAAGAGTGCCAAAACCATGCAGGCGCTAGTGGCCAAAGATGCGGGATATGGATTAGCCATTGCTACCGTAGATAACCTGATACCGAACGTTGTACTGAAAGGCCACACGGGTTCTGCGTATGGATTATACAGCGCCATGTTCTTTAGCCCCAAAAAGAAGTTTGGGTTTGTTGTAATTACCAATGGCTGTTTACCTGGCATAGAAGACGGTACCCGGCCCATTCACAAGAAGGCAGTCCCTCTATTGTATAGTAATTTCATTCGCTTCTAAATCAGAGGTTTTTTCTCCTCATCTCCTCCACCGCATACGCACACGCACGTGCCGTCATAGCCATATAAGTAAGCGATGGATTAACACACGAAGACGAAGTCATGAACGAACCATCGGTAATAAATACGTTCTTCACTTCGTGCATCTGGTTGTAGCCGTTAACGACTGAAGTTTTAGGATTGCGGCCCATACGCGCACTGCCCATTTCGTGGTTCGCATTGCCCGGAAAAGAAATGTTGGCATACGACCGAACATTTTTATACCCGGCTGCTTCCAGCATTTCGGACATAGCCGCAGCCATGTCTTTTTGCATGGCGCGCTCATTATCTTTAAATTCTACCTCGGTAGTTAAGGTGTTGCGGCCCCACTTATCTTTTACATCGGTATTCAGCGTTACCCGGTTTTCTTCGTATGGCAAACATTCGCCAAAGCCACCAAACCCAATGCGCCAGTTACCCGGTGTTTGTAATTTCTCTTTTAATGCAGCACCAATTTCGGTGTCCATTGTTCCCCGGCCCCAACCGGTGCGACTTGCTCCTCCCTGGTATCCAAAACCGCGGATGTAGTCTGTTCTTTTTTCTGAAAGATTGCGAAAGCGTGGAAAGTACACCCCGTTTGGCCTGCGACCGAAATAGTACTGATCTTCAAATCCATCCACTTCTGCTTCGGCACCTGCGCCTTTGTGATGATCCATAATGTTGCGGCCCACCTGGTCGCTGCCATTGCCCAATCCGTTTGGAAATCGATTAGAAGTTGAGTTGAGTAAAATGAATGCTGTGCCCAGCGTGGCGGCATTCAGAAAAACAATGCGTGCATAAAATTCTATCACTTCATTCGTTTCGGTATCGATAATTTCAACACCAATCGCTTTTTGTGTTTGTTCATCGTATAACACCCGATTAGTTAATGAATGGGGCCGTAAGGTTAAGTTGCCAGTTGCAAACGCAGCCGGCAAGGTGCTGGCATTGGTGCTAAAGTACGCTCCGTACGGACACCCCCGATGACATTGATTGCGGTACTGACACACACCCCGACCCTTAACCGGAGCGGTTAAGTTCGCAATCCGGCCAATGGTAAGCTTGCGGCCAAATGTTGCTTCCACTTTGGTTTTAAAATCAGCCTCCACGCAATTCATCTCCATGGGCGGTTGAAACTTTCCATCGGGCAAATGCGGAATGCCTTCGGCCTGGCCGCACACTCCAATAAATTGTTCTACATAATCGTACCACGGGGCAATGTCTTTGTACCGAATGGGCCAATCGGTAGCAATGCCATCGCGCAGGTTTGCTTCAAAATCCAAATCGCTAAGCCGGTAACAATGGCGGCCCCACAGCAACGAGCGCCCGCCAACAATATCGCCCCGGATCCAGTCAAAGCGCTTGGTTTCGGTGTAGGGGTTTTCGAGGTCGTTTATATAATAGTGTTTGTTATCGCCCGAATACGAAAAATGCCGGGTTTGAATGGGGCACCGCTCCCGGTCGGCCTGCGTTAAGCGACCCCGGTTTTCCAGTTGCCAGGGGTCGAGTGAAGTAGTGGGGTAATTGGGATGTTCCACATTTTTGCCCCGCTCCAACAGCAACACCTTTAAGCCGCGCTCGCACAGTTCTTTTGCGGCCCAGCCACCGCTTATACCCGAGCCCACCACAATGGCATCAAAGGTATTTTCAGCTCGGGCTTTCAAATTCAGATTCATAGTGCAACGGATTGAATTCTAAATTTTATGAAATATTTTCATCTGGCGCTACCTCCCGAATAAATGTAGTGTGGCGGCAATCAATTCCTTAAAATACTCCTTATTTTTGCCCGATTTATCCAAACCAACCACTACGAAATGCCAAGAGATCGCAGTATCCGCTCCATCCTCATCATCGGAAGCGGGCCCATTATTATCGGACAAGCATGTGAATTTGATTATGCCGGATCGCAGGCCGCGCGCTCCTTGCGGGAAGAAGGCATTGAAGTTATTTTGATTAACTCCAACCCGGCCACGATTATGACCGACAAGGTTACGGCCGACCACGTGTACCTCAAGCCGTTGGAGAAAAAGTCTATTCGCGAAATTTTAGAGAAACACCATATAGATGCCGTGCTGCCCACTATGGGCGGGCAAACAGCACTTAACCTTTGCATCGAGTGCGATAAGGCTGGTATCTGGCAACATTATGGCGTAAAAATTATTGGCGTAGATATTAATGCCATTGAAACTACTGAAGACCGGGAGAAATTCCGGTTGAAAATGCTGGAGTTGGGTGTGGGCGTTTGCAAAGGAGCAACGGCCACCTCGTTTCTGGAAGGAAAAGAAATTGCACAAGAGATTGGCTTTCCGTTGGTAATCCGGCCCTCGTTTACCCTGGGCGGAACCGGAGGCGGGTTTGTAAATACCCCCGATGAGTTTGATGCCGCCCTCAACCGCGGGTTGCATGCTTCACCCATTCACGAAGTATTGGTAGAGCAAAGCATTATGGGCTGGAAAGAGTACGAGTTGGAATTGTTACGCGATGGAAATGGAAATGTAATTATTATCTGTTCTATCGAGAATTTCGACCCGATGGGTATTCATACCGGAGACTCGATTACCGTTGCCCCGGCCATGACGTTGCCCGACACCGTGTACCAGCGCATGCGCGACCTGGCCATTAAAATGATGAATGGCATCGGCAAGTTTGCCGGAGGTTGTAACGTGCAGTTTTCGGTTAACCCGGATAACGATGATATTATCGGGATTGAAATCAATCCGCGCGTGTCGCGTTCGTCCGCACTGGCATCGAAAGCAACCGGCTACCCCATTGCAAAAATTGCCGCCAAGCTCGCTATCGGTTACAACCTCGATGAGTTAACGAATGCCATTACAGGTTCTACTACCGCGTATTTTGAGCCCGCCCTCGATTACGTGATTGTAAAAATTCCGCGTTGGAATTTCGATAAGTTTCATGGTGCAGATCGTAAGCTGGGTTTGCAAATGAAATCGGTAGGTGAAGTAATGGGCATTGGAAGAAATTTTCAGGAGGCGTTACAAAAAGCCTGTCAGAGTTTGGAGATCCGGAGAAATGGATTGGGAGCCGATGGGAAAGAACTGAGCAAGCAGGAAGACCTGCTCTACAGTTTACAAAACCCCAGTTGGAACCGCCTGTTTCATGTGTACGATGCCATGAAATTGGGCATCTCGATGAAAACCATTCAGAACCTTACCAAAATTGATAAGTGGTTTCTGGAACAAATCTGGGAACTGATTGAAGTGGAACAGGAGATTGAAAAATTTACACTGGAAACAATACCGGCAACATTAATGCGCAAGGCAAAAGAGAAAGGCTATGCCGACCGGCAGATTGCCCACTTGTTGGATTGCCGGGAGAGCGAAGTACACAAAAAGCGCAGAGACATGGGTATTAACCGCGTGTACAAACTGGTAGATACCTGCGCGGCTGAGTTTGATGCAAAAACTCCGTACTACTATTCAACCTTCGATCAGGAAAATGAATCGGTTGTTTCTACCAAGAAAAAAGTAATTGTGTTGGGCTCGGGCCCGAACCGAATCGGGCAAGGAATTGAATTTGATTACTCGTGCGTACACGGAATTCTTGCTGCAAAGGAAGCCGGTTACGAAGCCATCATGATTAACTGCAACCCCGAAACGGTTTCTACCGATTTTGATATTGCCGATAAACTATACTTCGAGCCGGTATTCTGGGAACACCTGTGGGATATTATTCAACACGAAAAGCCCGAAGGTGTTATTGTACAATTGGGCGGCCAAACCGCATTGAAACTTGCAGAGAAACTGCATAAGTACGGCATTAAAATCATGGGCACTTCGTTCGAAGCCCTCGACTTAGCCGAAGACCGTGGCAGCTTTTCTACATTATTGAAAGACCTGGGCATACCTTATCCGGAGTTTGGCGTTGCCCGCGATGCAGACGAAGCCTTAGAGGTTTCCAAAAACTTAGGCTTCCCCTTATTGGTAAGACCTTCGTACGTATTGGGTGGGCAGAGCATGAAGATCGTAATCAACGAGAAAGAACTGGAAAACCACATCATCGACATTTGGAAGCACCTGCCCGATAACAAAGTGTTGCTCGATCATTTTCTGGATGGCGCCATCGAAGCCGAAGCCGATGCTATTTGTGATGGCGAAAATGTGTACATCATCGGCATTATGCAGCACATTGAACCAGCCGGCATTCACAGTGGCGACTCGTATGCCGTATTGCCACCCTACAACCTGGGCGACCTGGTAATAAAGCAAATAGAAAACTTTACCAAACGCATTGCGGTTGCGTTAAAAACGGTAGGCTTAATCAACATTCAGTTTGCTGTTAAGAACGACAAGGTGTACATCATCGAAGCCAACCCGCGGGCCTCGCGCACCGTTCCGTTTATCTGTAAAGCGTACGATGAACCGTACGTAAACTATGCCACCAAAGTAATGTTGGGTGCAAACAAGGTAACCGATTTTAATTTCAACCCGAAAAAACACGGGTACGCGATTAAAGTGCCGGTGTTCTCGTTCAGCAAATTCCCTGATGTGAATAAAGAGCTTGGCCCCGAGATGAAATCTACCGGAGAGGCGATTTACTTTATTGACGACCTGATGGACGATTACTTTATGAAAATCTACAGCGAACGCAACTTGTACCTGAGCCGGTAGTACCGGTTTTAGTAACCTAACTAAAAACGCCAGCCTCCGGTTGGCGTTTTTTATTTCCGCCCGGCCTTAATTTGTATGGCGGGTAACTGCATTTCTTGTAGATTACCCATTGCTTCCTAAACTGCTTCGACCTATGAAAAAATTAATCCCGCTCTTGTTGCTCGCGCAAAGCGTAATGGCCCAAACTCCCACCCGCAAATTTGAACCGGTTAACTTTTCGCAGGTAACCATTACCGATAGCTTTTGGAAACCCGCGTTGGATGTAGTGGCCACCACCACGCTGCAAGCCTGTATATATCAAACCGAAGTTAAAACCCCGCGCATCCGCAACTTCGAAAAAGTAGCCCGCAACAAAAACGAAAAACACGAAGGCATTTTTTACGATGACTCCGATGTTTTCAAAGCCCTCGAGGCCATTGCCTACTCTTTGAAAAACCGGCCCAATGCCGACCTGGAAAAGAAAGCCGATGAGTGGATTGATAAAATTGCTGCCGCCCAGTTGGAAGACGGCTACCTGAACACCTGGTACACCTTGGGTAAGTTAGACCAACGCTGGGGCGATATGAGCATGCACGAAGACTACAATGGCGGCCACCTGATTGAAGCTGCTGTTGCCTACTACAATGCTACCGGCAAACGCAAGCTGTTGGATGTGGCCATTCGCTTTGCCGATCATTTCGATTCGCTGTTTGGCCCAGGCAAAAAACATTGGGTAACGGGCCATCAGGAGTTGGAGTTGGCATTGGTAAAACTTTATCAGGCCACCGGCAATAAAAAATATGTAACCCTTGCACACTGGTTATTAGAAGAACGTGGCCACAAATACGCCAAAGGTTACACCTGGACCGACTGGCGCGATACTGCCTACGCACAGGATGTTGTGCCCGTGCGCGAGCAGAAAGAAATTACCGGCCATGCCGTGCGTGCCATGTACATGTACACCGGTGCAGCCGATGTGGCCGCCATTACAGGCGATGCCGGCTATATGCAAGCCATGCAAGCCGTGTGGGAAGATGTAGTACACCGCAACATGTACATTACCGGGGGCATTGGCTCCTCGGGTAGCAACGAAGGCTTTAGTAACGATTATGATCTGCCCAACGAACAAGCCTATTGCGAAACCTGTGCTTCGGTAGGGATGGTGTTCTGGAATCAGCGCATGAATGTGTTAACAGGCGACAGCAAGTTTATGGATGTACTGGAGCGCAGCCTCTATAACGGAGCCCGCGATGGACTCTCGCTTAGTGGCGATAGGTTTTTCTATGGAAACCCGCTTGCCTCCAAAGGCCAGCACTTTCGCAGGGAGTGGTTTGGTACTGCATGCTGCCCGGCTAACATTGCACGCCTGGTTGCTTCTGTGGGCGATTACATTTATGGCACAACCGGCAGCGACTTTTTTGTAAATCTTTTTATTGGAAGTAACACCACGCTAAAGTTTGGTAAAACCGAGGTGCCCATAAGCTTGCAAACCAACTATCCGTGGGAAGGTTCTGTGAAACTAACTTTCAATCCTAAATCCAAAGTGAAGTTTGCCACACACCTGCGCATACCCGGCTGGGCACAAAACGAAGTAGTGCCCGGAGGCCTTTATACTTTTACCGATACCGTGCAACCAGCTTTTACAATTACGTTAAATGGTAAACCTGTGCTGTACACAGTGCAGCAAGGCTATGCGGTAATTAACCGTGAGTGGAAAAATGGCGATGTGCTGGAATTAATCTTACCCATGGAAGTGCGGAAAATAAAAGCCCGCCCCGAAGTTAAACAAGCTGCAGACCGCATTGCCCTACAACGCGGCCCGCTGGTTTATTGTGTAGAAGGAGCCGACAACGATGGCCTTGCCTGGAATTTCTTCTTACCCGAGAAAGCTACCTTTCAAACTTCGTTTCAGCCCAACGTGTTGGGCGGTGTAACCACCTTACAATTTCAGGCTCAGGTGGTTCACATTGCCGAAAACGGAACCTCGTTAAAAACCGAAACCAAATCGATAACGGCTATTCCTTATTATGCGTGGTGCAACCGCGGCCAAAACCCCATGCAGGTATGGCTGCCTGTTAAACTCAAAGACATAAAAATTAACTACCAGTAACCCTGGTCTAAACTTTATACCATGAAGAACTATGTGCTGGTGATTGGCTTGGTGGGTCTGAGCCTGGCAAGTTACTCACAGGCTTACCTGCCCGAGAAGAACAACGCAAAAATAAAAGTACAACCGCAGGTGCCAACCAAAGCCTACAGTTTTAACCTGAAAGATGTGCGGCTGCTGGAAGGTAGTGCCTTTAAAAATGCGATGGATAAAGATGCTGCTTACCTGCTAACACTCGAACCCGACCGGTTGCTGCATCGCTTTCGGTTACATGCCGGGTTAACCCCTAAGGCCGAGATTTATGGCGGGTGGGAACGCGATGGCCTTTCGGGCCACACATTAGGGCATTACCTCTCGGCTTGCGCGATGATGTACGCAGCCACAGGCAACACGCAGTTCAAAGAAAAAACAGACTACATTATTGAAGAGTTGACGTTGTGCCAGGCAGCGCGCAAAACCGGCTATATCGGAGCTATCCCCAACGAAGATTCCATCTTCTGGAAATTGCAGCACGGCATTATTAAAACCTCCGGCTTCGATATGAATGGCGGCTGGTCGCCCTGGTACACGGTACATAAAGTAATGGCCGGCCTTACCGATGTGTATTTATATAGCGATAACTCAAAAGCCCTGCAACTGGTTACCGGCATGGCCGACTGGACCGAAGAGATTTTAAAAGACCTGAGCGATGAGCAACTCGAACAAATGCGCAAGTGCGAGTACGGAGGTATGAACGACCTGCTCGTGCACCTCTACGAAATAACCGGTAATAAAAAGTACCTAACGCTATCGTATAAATTTCACGATCATTTTGTGCTGGACGAGCTGGCTAAAAAATTTGACCCCATGCCCGGCAAACACTCCAACACCAATGTGCCCAAAGCAATTGGCTGTGCCCGCAGGTATAGTGTGGCCGCTACCGATGCCGACAAAACCATTGCTACTTTCTTTTGGGAGACTATGGTAAACCATCACACCTATGTAATTGGCGGCAACAGCAACTACGAATACTGCGGCCCCCCCGATCAATTGAACGATCGGCTTAGCGATAACACCTGCGAAACGTGCAATACCTACAACATGTTGAAGTTAACGCGTTATCTCTTTAGCTGGAACCCCACCGCCACGCTGGGCGACTATTATGAACGGGCACTTTACAATCACATTCTGGCATCGCAAAATCCACAAACCGGCATGATGTGCTATTTTGTTCCCTTGCGTATGGGCACCAAAAAACATTTCAGCAGCCCCTACACAACCTTTACCTGCTGTGTTGGCAGCGGTATGGAGAACCACGCCAAGTACACCGAAGGCATTTATTACGAAGGCTCCGATGGTGGCCTGCTGGTTAATCTTTTTATACCCTCAGCGCTAACTTGGCATAGCAAAGGAATTACACTGCAGCAAACAACAACTTTTCCCGAAAGCAACGTGGTTGATTTTCAAATCACGGCAAAGCAACCAACACAGTTTGCGTTGAAAGTGCGGCAACCGAAATGGTCGGGTGCGGTAGGTGTGAAGGTAAATGGAAAATCCATGGCTGTAAAACCCGATGCCGATGGGTTTGTTGCCATCGCACGCAAGTGGAAAACGGGCGACCGGGTGCAACTTACTTTTACCATGTCGGTATATTCTGAAAGCATGCCCGATAACCCCGGGCGTGTGGCATTGTTGTATGGCCCCATCGTGCTGGCCGGCCAACTTGGTACCACCATGCCCGATCCGATTTATGGCACTACCGTATTACTCACCAACGACCGCCAGGTAAACAATTGGGTTAAACCGGTGCAGCCACTTGTGTTTGAAACCGTGCAAACTGCCCGGCCAGCCGATGTTAAACTCATTCCGTTTTATCAAACCACCGATGAGTACTACAATGTGTATTGGGATTTTTTTACACCCGAAGCATGGAGCCAACGGCAGGCAGCGTACGAGGCCGAGAAAAGGCGCGTGCAGGAAATTGAAGACCGCACCATTGACTGGATTCGCATTGGCGAAATGCAACCCGAGCGCGATCATAATTTAAAGGCAACCGAAAGATCGTATGTAAGCGATGCACTGGGCCGCATGGGGCGCGAAGTGCGGTTGGGTGGCTACTTTGAATTTGATATGAAAGTAGATGCAACCGTAGCCAACAACCTGTTGTGCTCTTACATTGGCGATGATAAAAACCGGGCCTTTGATTTGTTGGTTGACGGAACCTCCATTGCAACACAGGAACTAACAGGGGGCACAACCGGCAAATTCTTTGATGTGGAATATCCTATTGCTGCCGGGTTATTAAAAAATAAAACCAAAGTTACCGTGCGGGTGCAGGCACACCCTGGTAAAACAGCCGGGCGGGTGTTTGGGTGCCGGATCGTAAAGCAATAAACCGATGGGCGTACATCCTTAAAAAATCTGGTTTCATATTGCGGTAAGTATGCCGATATTTGACCCTTTGGGCAGGCACACGAACTAAATTGAATTCGGCTACGTCTTACTGGGTAGCATAGATTAAACTTTCTTGACACATGCGTTTTTTCATCATAGTGGCGCTTCTTGGATACGTGTTTTACAAGGTAGGCACCTTGTTTTTTAAAGCCGGTGCCGCCTCGCAACAAGGGCGGCAAAACCGCAGGTCGTTTAACGGTACTGTTAACGCGGATGCGCCACCCAAAAAAACCGGCAAAGGCACCATTAAGGGTGGTGAATATGTGGACTACGAAGAAGTGAAATAAAAGTAAGTGGTATATCACCACGGCTGTAACCACAACCACCTTTTCTTACTGAATGAAAATTCCATTTAAAAAATACCAGGCCACCGGCAACGATTTTGTGTTGATTGACAACCGGAGCAATAGGTATTTATTAACTAAAGCGCAGATTGAAAAAATTTGCAACCGCAGGTTTGGTATTGGTGCCGATGGGTTGATGCTGATTGAGGAACATGCCACCTTAGACTTTAACCTGATTTACTATAACAGCGATGGCTCGCAGAGTTTATGCGGTAACGGCAGCCGGGCCGCAGTGGCCATGGCCGCTACCTTGGGGTTAATCAACAACAAAACTTGCTTTAATGCTTACGATGGGCCGCACCAGGCCGAGCTATTGCCCACCGGAATTGTGCGGTTGAAAATGAACCCCGTGGACACTCTGAAAAAAATTGGCAGTGACTATTTTGTTAATACCGGCTCGCCACACCATATACAATTTGTTGCCCATGCCGATGATGTGAATGTAGTGGAAGCCGGAAGGAAAATCCGCTACAGCGAAGCCTACGCCCCCGCAGGTGTTAATGTAAACTTTGTAGAGTTACTTGCCGACAATACCATTTTGGTGCGTACCTACGAGCGTGGCGTGGAAGACGAAACCTACTCGTGCGGCACCGGAGTAACAGCTGCTGCCTTAGCTGCTTCGCAGCATGGTTACACCTCGCCCGTGCACATTAAAGTAAAGGGTGGCGAACTGGAGGTAGCATTTAAAACCGGACAGGCCGGCACGTTTGACGAGATTTATCTGATTGGCCCTGCCAAAATGGTGTTTGAGGGAGCTCTGGAACTATAATTGCACCCCGAAATCCATTAAATTTACGACCCCTTTGGCTGGTTGCTTTTTGTTTCCCACCAGAAAGAAGCCTTCCTCAGAACAACTAACTACACATGTTACAATTACTTGCAAAAATTTTTGGCGATAAGTCGCAGAAAGACATCAAACGCATGATGCCCTTGGTGGAGGAAACGAAACGGGAAGGCGAAAAACTTATTTCCATAACCAACGATGAACTGCGCGCTAAAACTCAGGAAGTTCAGAACACAATAAACTCACACTTAAAAACCATTGACGAAGAAATTGCGGGCTTACATCAGCGCATTGCGGCACATCCGGAAATGGATTTGAACGAGAAAGACGCGATTTTTAAAGAGATTGATAAGCTCGAAGCCGATCGGAACAAAGAGTTGGAAAAAGTATTACTCGATGTACTACCGCAGGCATTTGCCATTGTACGCGAAACTGCCCGCAGGTTTAAAGAAAACGAATACCTTGAAGTTACAGCTACCGATTTTGACCGTGCATTGGCTGCCCGCCACAACAATGTTAAGATAGTAGCCGATAAAGCCCAGTGGCACCGCCAGTGGCTGGCAGCAGGAAATACCATTACCTGGGATATGGTGCACTACGATGTGCAGGTTATAGGCGGCATTGCCCTGCACGAAGGTAAAATTTCTGAAATGGCTACTGGTGAAGGTAAAACCTTGGTTGCCACCTTCCCGGCATTTCTAAATGCGCTGGCTAAGCGCGGGGTACACATAGTTACAGTTAACGACTACCTGGCCAAACGCGATAGCGAATGGATGGGTCCGCTGTTTCAGTTCCACGGGTTATCTGTTGATTGCATTGATAAACACGAGCCCAATTCAACAGACCGCAGAAATGCCTACCAGGCCGATATTACCTACGGTACCAACAACGAGTTTGGCTTCGATTACCTGCGCGATAATATGGCCCGCGAACCGGAAGAACTGGTGCAACGCGGCCATCACTACGCTATGGTAGATGAGGTGGACAGTGTGTTGATTGACGAAGCCCGTACGCCCTTGATTATTTCGGGGCCGGTGCCGCGGGGCGATGAGCACGAATTTTACCAACTGAAACCACGCATTGCCAAGTTGGTAGAAGCCCAGAAAAAACTGGTAAACCAATACCTGAACGATGCTAAAAAACTATTGGCCGATGGCCAGGAAAAAGAAGGTGGCCAGGCACTCTTTCGTGCACACCGCGCCATGCCCAAGTACAAGCCGCTGATTAAAATGCTGAGCGAGGTAGGTATGAAAAACGTGTTGCAGAAAACTGAAAATTACTACCTGGCCGATAACAAGAAACTAATGCCCGAGGCCGATGAGCCATTATACTTTGTAATTGAAGAAAAAGACAACAGCGTACAACTTACAGACAAGGGAACTGATTTGATTACCGGAGAAGGCGAAGATCCGAAATTCTTCATCTTACCGGAAATTGGCGTAGAGCTGAATAAGATTGAAAAAGACGCAACCCATGCACCTGAAGAAAAACTGAAGCGAAAAGAAGATCTTATTCGCGAATATTCTACCAAATCGCAACGCATCCACAGCGTAAATCAGTTACTAAAAGCCTACACCCTGTTCGAAAAAGATACGGAGTATATTATTGTAGATGGCAAAGTAAAAATTGTGGACGAACAAACAGGCCGGGTACTGGATGGCCGCAGGTACAGCGATGGGTTGCACCAGGCCATCGAAGCGAAAGAAAATGTGAAGGTGGAAGATGCCACACAAACCTATGCCACCATTACGCTGCAAAATTATTTTCGCATGTACCACAAACTGGCCGGTATGACGGGTACAGCCGTAACCGAAGCCGGTGAGTTTTGGGATATTTATAAGTTGGATGTGGTAACCATTCCTACCAACAAACCAATGACGCGCAAAGACAAAGACGACCTGGTTTACAAAACCATGCGCGAAAAGTTCAACGCTGTGGTGGAAGAAATTGTAAAACTAACCAAAGAAGGCCGGCCGGTATTGGTGGGTACTACTTCGGTAGAAATTTCGGAGTTGGTAAGCCGCATGTTGCAGATTCGCAAAATCAAACACCAGGTGCTAAATGCAAAGCAACACCAGCGCGAAGCCGAAATTGTTGCCGAGGCCGGCAAGCCCGGCACGGTAACCATTGCCACCAACATGGCAGGGCGCGGTACAGATATTAAACTTACTGCCGAATCGAAAGCAGCCGGAGGTTTAGCCATTATTGGTACAGAACGGCATGAGTCGCGCAGGGTGGACAGGCAGTTGCGTGGCCGCTCGGGCCGCCAAGGCGACCCCGGAACTTCGCAGTTTTATGTATCGCTGGAAGATAACCTGATGCGCTTGTTTATGCCCGAACGGATTGCCCGCATTATGGACAGGCTGGGTCTTAAAGAAGGCGAGGTTATTTCGCACTCCATGGTAACCAGTTCTATTGAACGCGCTCAGAAAAAAGTAGAGGAAAATAACTTTGGTATTCGTAAACGCCTGCTGGAGTACGACAACGTAATGAACTCGCAGCGCGAGGTAATTTACAAACGCAGAAGAAATGCCTTGCATGGCGAACGTTTGCAGTTGGATATCCTTACCATGTTGTACGATACGTGTGACGACCTGGTGGCCAACGGCAAAGCAGGCGAAAGCGTAGATAATTTTAAATTGAATGTGCTGAGTGTACTCGGTTTTGATTTCAACCTGCAACCTGATGATTTAGCCAAACAAGACCAACCCACGCTTACCGACAAACTGTACGACCAGGCACTGCATCACTACGAACAAAAAAACAAAGCTGCATCGGCCAAATCGTATCCGATCGTGCTCGACATTTTTAAAACACGTGGTGCTACCATCGAAAATATTTTGGTACCCTTTACAGATGGCGTAAAGCAAATTGGAGTTTCGGCTAATCTTAAAAAATGTGTGGAAACACAAAATGCCGAACTGATTAAGTCGATGGAAAAGATGATTACGCTGGCCATCATCGATCAAAACTGGAAAGAACACCTGCGCGATATGGACGACCTGAAGCAATCGGTACAAAATGCAGTGTACGAACAGAAAGACCCGCTGTTGATTTACAAGTTCGAGGGCTTTGAAGCCTTTAAACGGTTTATTGCTAAAGTAAACGAAGAAACCATTTCGTTTTTATTGAAAGCCGATATACCTGTGCGCGATGCAGACCAGGTACAGGAAGCCCGGCAGGTACGCAAGCAGCGCCTGAGCGAGAAAAAAGAAGAGTCGCGTTCGCTCTTGCAGGGTGGTGGCTCGCAACCGGCAGCCACATCGCAACCGGTAGAAGAAAAAGTAATGCCGGTAAAATCAGAAAAGGTAGCCGGGCGCAACGATAAAGTAACGGTGCAATATCAGAACGGCAGCGTTGTAAAAGATGTAAAATACAAGAAGGTAGAAGATGATATAAAGGCCGGCAAGTGTATTGTGATTGAGGGCTAACCGGTAATCGCTTACAATGTGTATTTACAGGCTTAAGTTAACAGAATGATTGAAGGTAAACCTGATTTTCATATCTTGAGAGCAATGAGACATTCGGTACCCAAATCCCTTTTGCTGATGGCCGGCCTTCTGGTGGGATGCGCCACACAAAAAGCCGTTTCGGATAAACCGTATTACGAAGATCTTTCGGCACACCGGCCCAAAGTACTTGTGCCGGCCGAAACTTCCGGCAAGGATACGGCCCTGCCTGTAAAAAATCCGGCTCCGGTTACACCAACCCATACGGTAAATCAAAAGGTAGATCTGGTGTTGGATTCCATAGACCGCTACAACCAAACGCGCAAGTTTATTGATGGCTTCACCATACAGGTGTATTCCGGGCAGAACCGCGATGATGCAATGGAAGCAAAACGCAAAATGAGCATTGACTTGCCCGAGTTTACAAGCACCCTGCAATACCAGCAGCCAAAATTCCGGTTAACCGTTGGACGCTACTATACCAAACTGGAGGCCCACCCCGATTTAATGAAGCTACGCAGAAGCTTTTCTTCTGCTATTGTGGTTCCTGAAAAAATTGTGCTCCGTTAATTTCTTCACCTTTCATGCCGTTGCTTTTGTAAATGCCTGCACAGGTTTAACTTTAAACCTTTACATGCTTGCATATGAGCTCGATTGGTAAATGGGAAAAACGGTGGCATCCCTTACGGGAAGAATGGGTTGTGTATTCGGCCCATCGCAACAACCGGCCGTGGCAAGGTGCCGGAAAGGCAACTCCTAAACCTGCCCCCGATTTTGATGCTAACTGTTATTTATGCCCCGGCAATAAGCGGGTGCACGGCAGCATCAATCCGGTTTATAAAGACGTTTTCATTTTTGAGAACGACCACCCGGTGGTTGCCATGCAAGCTCCGGAAGTACCCGTAACCAATTCGCTCTACCGAAAAGAACGTGCCAGTGGTATTGCAAAAGTGGTATGTTACGATCCACGGCATAACATCACGCTTTCGCAGATGAAGTTGCCGGAAGTAGTAAAGGTGTTCGATTCGTTTCAACAAGAGATGCTCGCCTTCCAAAAAAATCCGGCTGTGCACTCGGTATTAATTTTTGAAAACAAAGGCGAAGTGGTGGGGGTAAGCAATCCGCACCCGCATTGCCAGATTTACGCAGTGGACTTTCCGCTTAAACTGGTAAGCCAGCAAATCAGAGTTGCAGAAGAATATAAACGTGTACATCACAAAAATATCTTTGAAGACATTATTGCCCACGAGCAGCGCGACAAAAGCCGGATTGTAGCCGAAAACGATTTTGCCATTGCATTCATTCCCTACTTTGCCCGCTATGCATACGAAGTGATGATTTTTCCCAAAGCCGCGCATCAGTCACTCATTACTTTTAGCGAGGCCGAGTTACGCTGGTTTACTGCAGTGTTCCACCAAACGGTGCGTAAACTCGATATGAATTTTGAAATGGATTTTCCTTACGTGATGTCGATGATGCAAGCCCCGGTAGATGGAACTGATTATCCGGAATTCAGAATGCATTGCTGGCTGCAACCACCCTACCGGCAACCGGGCTTAATAAAATACTTAGCCGGCCCCGAGATTGGTGCCGGAAATTTTATGGCCGATACCATGCCTGAAGATAAAGCCGCTGAACTTCAGCAGATAAATGTGGCCGCCTATTTATGGGAACGATAGCCGCATCTGCATGGATTGAGGCCTCGGCACCGGGCAGGTTAGATGTAATGGGTGGCATTGCCGATTATTCCGGCTCGCTTGTCTTGCAAATGCCTATTGCACAACGTACAAAAGTTAAGGTGAGCCTACGCACCGACTACCGCTGCAAAATAAAAAGCTACATCGGCCCAAGCGAACCGTGGACACTCGAATTTGATTTTCGCGATTTGCTCGCGAATAACCACGTTGATTATACCTATGCTCAAAAGTATCTTTCTCAACGTAAACAAAACTGGGCCGGCTATATTATCGGGTGTGCATTGGTGCTTCAGAAAGAAAAAGGAGTTGAATTTAAAGGCGCCACTTTTCAGGTTCATTCTGAGGTCCCGCTTGGTAAAGGAGTCTCGTCATCAGCTTCAGTGGAAGTGGCTACCATGCGCGCCTTGGCACAGGCTTTTCAACTTTCGTTAACGCACACCGAATTACCCACGCTTGCACAAAGGGTAGAAAACTTTGTGGTTGGCGCTCCGTGCGGATTGATGGATCAACTGGCCTGTCATTTAGGTGAGCCCGGCAACTTTTTGCCAATTGTTTGTCAACCCGATTTGGTTGAACCGTTGTTACCCATCCCGCAAGGATTACATTTTGTGGGTATTGATAGTGGTGTAAAGCATGCGGTAAGCGGGCATCAATATGGAAATGTGCGCAGTGCCGCATTTATGGGGTATTCCATTCTTGCCTCACATCTGGGCGCTTCAAAAAGAGATCTTGAACACGCATTGCATACAGGCGAACGCAACCATTTACCCTTTCGGGGATATTTGTGTAACATTTCTGTAAACGAATTTGAAGCTACGCTTCGGCATATTTTACCGGGTACCCTTTCTGGTAAAGAGTTTCTTGAAAAATATGTTTCTATTGACCCGGTAACGAAAATCAATCCTGATGTTACGTATAACGTTCGCGTTTGTAGCGACCATCCGGTTTATGAAAATAAACGCGTGCAGGATTTTAGGTCATTACTTGATGCCTACCCCAACCAAGCTGAACGCGAACAAAAGAAAACGTTAGTAGCGTTGGGTAGCCTGATGCATGCAGCGCACGAAAGTTATTCGCGCTGCGGGCTTGGGTCTGATCGCACCGATGAAATTGTTGCGCTTGCAAAAAATGCTTCCGGAATTTACGGAGCCAAAATTACCGGTGGTGGCCAGGGCGGCACCGTTTGTTTGCTTACTGATACAGCCGGCCAACAAGCAGCTAAAGCGTTGCATCAATCGCTATGTGAAAAATACAACTTGCAGCTTGCCTGGTTTTAAGGTGCAGGCACCCGCAACGAATTAATCCACTTCGCAATCTTCAACGCTTCATCTTTCGGTACCTGGGGCATAGGCGCCATGGGGGTTTCATGCTCGGGCCAGTTTTTAGGTTCCGGATTGTAAATTAATTGCACGATGCGCTCATCGGTATATTTCCGTTTGGCAATATCCGCAAAGGAAGGCCCCACCTGCCGCTTGTTGGTATTATGGCAAGCGGTGCATGTGTTCTTAACCAGCAAAGGCTCTATCTCCGCATAGGTTAAGGTTTTGGTTGATGCCGGGTTTACTTTGGTTACAGGCTTGGCCGCTGGCTTTGCTGGGGCCACCCGCTTTGTGCTCAACTCGCTGGCCGGCAACTTATCGCCATCGGGAATATTATTTAATGTATAGTAAGCAGCCTGGTGCAATACCGGCAATCCTTCTTTCGAGCGGATGCCCGGCACCACCAGTTCATGCAAATAATACTGACGAAGGTTATCAATAACCACACGTACTTTATACCCGTCCTCCGAAACTTTAACTCCTTTGATATTCAGTTTCTCATCGTTAATGGTTGGACTACCATACACCGGATGATATTTATAAATGTAACTGCGGCCAAAATACGAATCCAGATTTTCGGCTGTCGTTTTATCTACCGGATAGGTAAATTCTATTTCAAACCCATCGGGCATGGCTTTAACTGTTTTCATCTCCATCGGCACTTTGCCCGTCCATACCAACCGTTGTAGCCCTGCAGTGGTTGTACCGGCCGAGCCCCAACCGCGGTTGGTAAGCCCTGCATACAACGAGCCATCGTGGCCCCAGTTCATCCGCAACACGCCCGATTGAAAGCCCGACTTAAATTCAAACGCTACGCCTTGAAACTCACCCTTCACCTTCTCCAACACCACGCGCATGATTTTACTCTGGCCCTGATCGCCCACAAAAATTTGTCCGGCAAATGCACCAAACTTTCCGTTGGTCTCATCTTTTATAATTTCTGAATTTGAAATACCCAACACGCCATGGGGCAACCAAACTGCTGGCAACCGGGTGGCTTCAAAATCATTTTTCAGGTTAAAGAACAGATTAGGATTTTTTTCGTTGGCAATGTTCTCTGGTTTAATGTAGGCACCTTCTTTCTTAACCTGGCGCGCATCTACTTTAGCATACAATTGCTCGGTAGAAATTTTAACCGGAGAGTTCTCGCGGTTTGTCCAGCGTAGGCCTGCTGGGTGGCCGGTAAAACTTCCTTTCGTTACATGAAAGATTCCACCCGAACCTTGCCAGTCGCCCTGGTTATCATCATAAAAAAATTCACCATCAATCATTCCCAAACCACAGGGCGAACGCATGCCGGTTGCCCACGGCTCCATCGTTCCGTCCGGAGAAATCTTCATCGTCCAACCGCGCCACGGCACTCTGCTTTCACCCCGCCACCATTCTTCATCACCAAAGGCTACATTGCCGGTTACAAAGAAACTTCCATCGGGCGCTATTTTGGGCCCAAATGAATATTCATGATAATGGCCGGACAAAGGCCACGCATACACAGTTTCATACACATCCGCGCGATCATCACCATTGGTGTCTTTCAGCTTGGTAAGTTCACCGCGTTGTGCCGTATAAAGTGCACCTTCATGCCAGGCTAAACCCAGGGCTTCGTGCAAACCGGAAGCAAACAAGGTGTAACGCGGCTGCCCTTTATCCATGCTTGCATTTTCAATCAGCCATACATCTCCCCTGCGGGTGCAAACCGCTATGCGACCATCGGGCAATGTAGCCACACCGCCCACTTCCAGCAGCATGCCCTCGGGTGCGGGTATTGTAATGATTCGGTAATAGTCTTCTTCTTTGGGAGTTTTAGAGGTTTGTGCAAAGAGTGGCTGCATTGCCAGCACACTTATTATTGTAATGAATATCTTCTTCATAGTGATTGTCGCGTTAGAATTACCAGATGATTGAATATGTAAAAGATCCACTTACCGGAATAATCAATTCCTGCTTGCCGTTGCTTTCACGGATTTGTGGAGTAGCTCCTGAAATCCGGATGTAATAACTTTTATCATCCACCGCGTACGAGCCATTGGGGTTCTTCGTGATCACTTTCCCTTCGGCCAGTTTGTAATACAATCCGGACTGGCCATTCAGATTTTTGATAGCTACTTCATGCACAATGGCATTGTCTTTCGGATACACTTTATCTTCTACCTCCAATCCACGGTACGTGGCCTTAAAGGTTGGTCTGCCGGCTTCATCTACTGCGTACCCTTTGGAACGATATTCTCCTTGCCTTACTTCTGCTTCGCGGGTGATAACCGGAAAAGCATCGGTAGGTGCCGTTAAAAATGCCAGCGGCTGATTGTTGAAAAGAAATAAAGTAGCACCGAGAGGTTTAAACGAGCCATCGCCCCGATCGTGCCACATGGGTGTTGCGTCAACAAACTCTCCGCGCCACACGCAGGCAAGATTACCGGCTTTAAGATCATACACATAATGTACACCGGAAGGATCGCCCACGCCAATCGTATGAGTTAAGCGCTGTTTATAATCGCCATTAAAATCAAGGAAGGCACGCAGTAATTTGGGTGAACTTCCCGGGCTAATCAATATCGGAGAAACCGGCTGATCATTGGGCGGGTATGAGTTAAAGGCGTGCAAGGCCTTAAGGTCTGCACCGGCCTGCACATAAAACCCCAGGCGCGGAGGCATCCACGATGCATTTTTATAATTGATAATTTCGAATGGGTAAGACCCTGCTTTTAATGTAATGTTTGCCTGGTTAGTAGGCCACCAGCCATCTGCGCTTTGCGCGTTTACAAGTTGCTGGTTGTTGATGGTTAACCGGGCACCACCGGTGTAGGCAAGAAAAAATTGATACACTGCATCGTCCGATACGGTAAGAGTTCCGGTGTAGCGGCTTCCGTAGGCATCTTCATTATCCAATACTTCGCAACTGAGTTCAGTAAGTTTACCACTTGCCGCAGGTGGTAATGCAACAAAATCAGAAATTAACTTATAATCGCCATACCAGGTTTGGTATTTTACATCTTGAACCGTAACCGACACCGGTTTTACTACCGTGTAGCGTATGTTGCGTATGGCCACCGGGCCATGGTCGCCCTGAATCATTAATGGCCCCAAAGGTTTTTCATTGTTTTCAATCGGGCCACCGGTTGGTAAAGGTACTTCTACGTTATCGTGTATGCGCACACCATTCAGATCAATGTAAACAAAGCGGGCGTTCTCAATTTTTTTTCCGCTTGCATCAAAACGAGGGGCCCGAAATGAGATTTTAAATTTCTGCCACAGGCCGGGCGCCTTGGCGGGATTGCTCAATGGCGCTTTGCCCATGTAAATTTTCTCTCTCTCCGTTTCCCAGTTGCGATAGATACCGCCTATGTCTGAATACTTGGGGGTTTGTACACCCCAGCTATCGAGTAATTGTACTTCATAGCGACCTTGTAAATAAATGCCGGAGTTCGAACCGCGGGGCAACATTACTTCCAATTCAAGTTCAAGATCACCATGTTCCAGATTGGTAACGAGGTGATCTTTCTTTGAATCATCATTCAGGTTTAGTAGGATACCCGTGCCCGATGTAAAGGTTACGGCCTTTTGGTTGGTTACTGACACTGCGCCTTTGCTCTTTTTTCCCTGCTTTACCGGTTGCACATCCTTTCCCGCTTCATGAATATCAAGATCGGGGTTAATGACTACATCGCCCACAATTTGCCAGTTGCCCGCCTGGGGGCGGAAGGCAGAGAGGTCGGTAAGGGGTAAGGTTTGTGTTTGGGCCTGCGCGCTAACTCCAATAACCAGAATTAAGCCGGCTTCCAGAAAATATCTTTTTAACATAAATGTGAAATGAGTGGCCAATATCCATTTATCTGGCGCCAATTGCAATTGCTCGCGCACGGCTTTTAGACATTCGCCTGTGGTGCACGATTTTCATACCTTTGGGTCATGCATTTAATTGAAAAGATAAAATCTTTATCATCTGTTATTCACCCTGAAGTGGTTGCGTGGCGCAGGCACCTGCACGCCAACCCGGAGCTTTCGTACGAAGAGGTGAACACAGCAAAGTTTGTAGCTGAAAAATTAAAATCATTTGGGCTTGAGCCTGTACCAATGGCGAATACAGGTTTGGTAGCACTCATTCAAGGCAAGCCCGGAAAAAATACGATTGCCTTGCGGGCCGATATGGATGCATTACCTATTGAAGAAAAAAATAATGTTCCTTATAAATCAAGCAAGCCCGGTGTAATGCACGCCTGCGGCCATGATGTGCACACGGCATCGTTACTGGGTACAGCTAAGATTCTTTCGCAACTCACCAACGAATTTGAAGGCACGGTTAAACTAATCTTTCAGCCGGGCGAAGAAAAAAATCCGGGTGGTGCATCCTACATGATTAGCGAAGGTGTGCTAACCAATCCTGCACCGGCTTCTATTATCGGGCAACATGTAATGCCGTTGGTACCGGTTGGCAAAGTGGGCTTCCGCGAAGGCATGTACATGGCCAGCAGCGATGAAATTTATTTAAAAGTAATTGGTAAAGGCGGGCACGGGGCCGCACCCGAACTGGCAATAGATCCGGTGGTGATTGCCTCGCATATTATAGTAGCCTTGCAGCAAATTATCAGTCGCAATGCCAGCCCCAAGCAACCCACTGTGTTAACATTCGGGCGAATAATTGGCGAAGGTGCCACCAATATTATTCCCAACGAAGTAAATGTGGCGGGTACCTTTCGGGCTCTTAACGAGCAATGGCGCAAGGAGGGGCTTGAGAAAATTGAAAAACTTGCGAAAGGCCTTGCCGAAAGTATGGGCGGCCAATGCGAAGTAACCATTTCGCACGGGTACCCCTACCTGGAAAATAACCCGGCCCTTACCCGCAGAATACGGCAGGCTGCCGAAGCGTATGTGGGTAAAGAAAACGTGGTGGACATTGATCTTACGTTGGGGTCAGAAGATTTTGCGTATTACTCGCATGTGGTTCCGGCCTCGTTTTACCGATTAGGTACACGCAATGAAAGCCGGGGTTTAACTTCTTATGTGCACTCGGCTACGTTTGATATTGATGAGGATGCATTACAACTTGGCCCCGGCCTGATGGCATGGATGGCTGTTACGGAACTGGTTTCGGAAATTAAGTAATTGTTAACCGGTTTACTTGAACGCACCCGGCTGTATATTTACCCTTCATGGATGAGCAACTACCTGTTGAGCCGACCACCAGCCGGTGGATAACGGTTGGCCGCAACACGGCCTACATTGCAGGCGCCTTGCTCATCTTTCTGTTTGCCCTCAACCTGATGATTTCATCGCTTCAGTACCTGGGCAAGGATGCTGAAAATCTGATTGTGCAAACTACGGCCAATCCGTTTACTGCGTTGTTTATTGGTTTGTTGCTTACAGCACTTATTCAAAGTAGCTCGGCTACAACAGCTACAGCGGTGGCACTGGTGGCATCGGGCGCTATGCCGCTTAATAACGCCATACCTTTTATTATGGGCGCCAACATTGGCACTACCATTACCAGTACCATTGTATCGCTTGGGTTCATTACCAAAAAGAAAGAGTTTAGAAGGGCGGTAGCTATTGGCACCTACCACGATTTCTTTAACATCCTTACCGTAGCGCTACTCTTTCCGTTGGAATATTACTTTGGGTTTTTGTCAGCCCTTGCCCAAAAACTGGGTACCACGTTATTCCATGAACCCATCAATCAAACCACCGAAAGTTTTTCGTTGCTGGGTGGCGGTGGCGATTTTCTGGTAAAGAGCCTCATCAACACGATCCAAAATGGTTTTGTATTGGTGGTGCTGGCTGTTGCGCTGCTATTTACCTCCATTATCTTTTTCAGAAGAGTAATTACCAAAACTCTGGGTTTTGGAAGGCAAGACCGGTTTCAACATTTCTTTTTTAAGAATTCGTTTAAGTCGTTTGGTTGGGGATTGTTAACCACCGCGCTCATTCGCTCCAGTACCATTACTACTTCGCTGGTGGTGCCTTTGGTTGCAAAAAAAATAGTGCGCATTAAATCCGCACAACCATTTATTCTGGGTGCAAATATCGGCACAACCATTACTGCATTTATTGCCGCCCTCTTCAACTCTAATGCGGCTATTAGCCTGGCCATTGCGCACTTTCTTATTAATGCCATTGGTATTGTAGTGTTTTACATTATACCACTTGTAAACGAATTGCCGGGTAAATTAGCCGATGGCCTGGGCCGGCTTACACTCAAATATCGCCTTGCGGGATTTTTGTATTTGCTCCTCACCTTTTTTGTTGTTCCGTTCTCATTAATTTATTTCAATAAAGATGCCGTGCGGATTAAAGAGCTTACCTATACGGTAAACAACTACGTTACCGGGCAAACCAGCAGTTACTCTATAGTATCCAAAACCTATCCGCACCACGCTACTACCAATTTATTGGTGTACGATCAAACCGGGGCTACCTATCAACCCAGTAAAATTCTTACCATCTATCGCAGAAACAATCTCATCTTTATTAATCAGGATGTATATGAGTTAGGAAGCCCGGGCTTTTGCCGCGATGCCGAAGACGAGCACGGTAAAAACAAAACATGTGTAGTAGAGATCTTGCCGCAACTTATTTTGTCGGACACACTTACAATTGACTCGGTTTATGTTTTTGAGCAACAATGGTATCAGCCCGCTCGGGTGGACTCTACGCGGCAGCGCATTTATATAAGTGCCACATTAAATCTACAGGTAAAGCGCGAAAAAATTACCGCCACAGGGCAAGTGTTGGAGCAGGAAGTTCTGGTTTCGGCAACTGCCCGGTAAACGGATTATCAGTATATTGCCTGCCTGAATTTACGTATGGAGGGCATCAAAGACACTATTTTCAAATTTCTGAGGTTAGAGAAGCTGGTGGATAATCTTTCGGGGTATCTGGAAACGCGCCTCGAGTTATTCAAAATTGAAGTACGCGAGGATGTAGCGCGGGTGATGGCCCAGGCACTTACTGTAACCGCAATCATCTTGCTATCCATTTTGTTTTTACTTTTTTTTAGTGTGGGCCTGGCTCATTTTCTAAACGAGTTTCTGAACAAACCGTATGCGGGCTATTGGATTGTAGCCGGCATTTATGGGGTGCCTTGCATTGTGCTGCTTATTTTCCGTAAAGAGATAAGTCTGAAATTTGAGCACTATATGACCAAACTGATGAAACGAAAAGAGAAATAGTATGGAGTTGCTCGAAACACAAGATCCGGAGAAAAAAAAATTGATAGCCGCATCGCAGCGCCATAAGCAAGAACTTGAGCGCGAAGTAAAGGCCATGTCGGACAAAACCGAAAAGGCTGTAAAAAATGCACTGATTATCGGTGGCGCTTTGGCATTAACGTATTTGGTAGTTTCACAACTTGGCTCATCCAAAAAGAAAAAAAACAAACCCAAAGTATCCGTTGCTTCAAATGAGGTTGATACCGGGCCGGCCGCGTATGCACCGCCTTCGTTCATCTCGCAAATTGGTGAGCGCCTCGTTAGCCAGGCAACAGTAATCTTATTGGATATTGCAAAAGATAAATTAGCCGAGTACCTCAGTAACCGCAAACAAAAGCATGAAGATTCTTGATACACTGCAAGAGCGGCATAAGCTCGGCAAAAAATCAATTGCCGTTTTAATCGATCCGGATAAGATTGAAGACCCGGCCCGGTTAAATACCTTAATCCGGTTAGCTACCGAAAATTGTATCGACTTCTTTTTTGTTGGTGGAAGTTTGGTTACTACGACTAACCTGGCCGAAGTAATTAAGCATATTAAAGACAACGTATCGTTACCGGTGGTTTTGTTTCCGGGAAGTTCATTACAGATCGATCCCTCGGCTGATGCAATCCTGTTTCTTTCTTTAATCTCGGGGCGCAACCCCGACTTACTGATTGGGCAACACGTAGTAGCAGCGCCCATTTTAAAGAACAACCGCCTGGAAATAATGCCCACAGGATACATGTTAATCAATTCGGGTAAGACTACATCGGTGGCTTACATAAGTAACACCACCCCCATACCAGAAGATAAGTATTCGCTTGCTGCATGCACAGCCATGGCTGGCGAAATGCTGGGCCTTCAGCTCATTTACCTCGATGCCGGCAGCGGTGCCGAGCGCGAGATCAGCGCCAAAATGATTAGCACCGTGCGCAAATCTGTAAATGTACCTTTAATTGTAGGTGGTGGAATCAACACCAGCCAAAAAGCATTAAATGCCCTCGAAGCCGGAGCCGATTTAATTGTAATTGGTAACGCCCTTGAAAAAGATCCGAACCTGCTTACAGAAATCAGCGACCGGGTGTACGACTGGAATCAGAGTGTTGAGGCGCGGAAGTGACAGTGCCTCACCCTCTTAATTTCTTTCTATTCCGTTAGTCTTCAATAAGATCTTGTGGTGGTCTGCAAGTTATTCTCCTCTCCTGTGGAGAGGGGCGAGATGAATTTATCTAGCAGAAAGTGTTGATGGGTGAGGTTATCTCCGCACTTCAAACGTTTTAAAATTTTGTAGTGCTGCTGAAGTTGTTTCTACATTTAGCACCTGTGCACGTTCTGGGCCTTGATAACACCACGCTAAAAATTCTTCTAATACTTCTGGTGCAGCTTCTGCTTCAATGTAAACCGAACCATCGGGCTGGTTCCGCACAAAACCTTTTACTCCCAACGCATCTGCCTTTTGCTTGGCTGAGGCGCGGTAATACACGCCCTGCACGGTGCCGGTTATTTTTAGGTTGAGGTGTTGTGTGTGCACCGCCTCCATAATTGTAATCAAAAAATATAATCCGTGCTCAAAAACACCGATTCCCGATTCTGAATAATCTGGCTGATGATTTTTTTATTACCCTCGCTGGCTTTGGTGGCCACCAACGTGCGAATAGAAAATACGCGCAAAGCATCGGCTACAGACAAAGTTCCTTCGGCAGAATCTTTCCTTCCATTAAATGGAAACGTATCGGGCCCACGCTGGCACTGCACGTTTAAGTTTATGCGCCCCACCTGACTGCTGAATGCATCTATTAACCGTGCCACTTGCTTTGAGTCGTTTCCAAAAATACTTACCTGTTGCCCAAAGTTCGAGTTAAGCACATACTCAATGGCTTCTTCCTCTTTTTCAAACGGCACCACCGGAACAACAGGGCCAAACTGTTCTTCATAATAAATGCGCATTTTATTGTTTACCGGGTAAAGCAAAGCCGGATAAAAAAATGTTTCTGAAACGGTACCGCCATTCGGATTAATAATTGATGCCCCGTGCTGTTTAGCATCGTCCACAAGCTTTGTTAAGTAATCGGTTTTTCCCGGCTCGGGTAACGGTGTAAGTCCTGCCCCTACATCCCAGGGCATGCCCGGTTTCAACTTGGAAAGTTCTTCGGAAAGTTTTTTCAAAAACTCATCGACAATACTTTTATGAACAAATAAAATTTTTAGTGCTGTGCAACGCTGGCCATTAAACGAAAGTGAACCCAGCACGCATTCACTCACCGCATTGTTAATGTCGGCATCGGGCATTACAATAGCAGGGTTCTTCGCATCTAAACCTAAAATCGCTTTTAAGCGATGCGGTTTGGGGTGTAATTTTTTTAATTCATTGGCGCCCTTGTTGGTTCCGATAAATGCAAACACATCTACCTTACCGGTTTCCATTAATGCGCCCACAGTTTCGCGGCCACGCCCATAAATTACATTGATTACGCCTGCCGGAAAACACGTACGAAATGCTTCCAGCAATGGTTTGATTAATAACACTCCGTATTTGGCAGGCTTAAACACTACCGTGTTGCCCATAATCAATGCCGGAAATAACGTGCTGAAAGTTTCGTTAAGCGGATAGTTATAGGGCCCCATGCACAGTGCCACACCCAGCGGTACCCGTCTTATCTGCGCCATAATTCCTTGCTCATACACAAAGCCCGATGATTTGCGGTCTAACTCCTTTAACGAGTTGATGGTATCAACAATGTAATCGCACGTGCGATCAAACTCCTTTTCAGAATCTTTTTGGGTTTTGCCTATCTCCCACATCAGGAGGTTTACAACCACGGCTCGTTGCTCGCGCATTTTGGCCAGAAATTTTTCTACATGTTCAATTCGTTCTGCTACAGACATGGTGGGCCACACCCCATGCCCCTGGTCGTACGCATTTACAGCCGAATCTAAAGCTGCCAATGCTTCTTTGGAGGTAAGCAATGGAGTGCTGCCGATAACTTGTTGTTTCAGCGAGCCATCGGGCTGCCTTAAACAAACCGGACTTAACACAGGGCTCATATCACCTTGCCAGGTTACGAGTTTGCCATCCAATAAATATTCGCGTTGCTCCAGGTTGGGGGGCAAAGTAACAGGTGCAGGTACTTCGCTTGCCTGAGGATAAAGAGTAGTTAAAAAATCGCTCATGGGTTTGTGTTTTGCGTAACAAGATTTATTCCGGATGAAGTGCCCAATCGATCGGCACCGGCTTCAATTAGTTCAACCGCCTGCGCATAGGTTTTAATTCCACCGCTGGCTTTAATGCGCACAGTTGCAGGAATTGCGCTGCGCATTATTTTTATGTGCTCTGTTTTAGCGCCTGTCGGTGCAAATCCGGTTGACGTTTTTACAAAATCGGCACCGGCATCGGCACAGAGTTTACTGGCATCGGCTATCTCGGCATCTTTAAGGTATGCCGTTTCGATAATTACTTTCAAAAGTTTCTGCTGGTCGTGAACAAGTTTACTGCACTTGGCTATTTCAATTTTTGTCCACGGCAATCCGGTCTTAAATGAACTGATGTTCCAGACCACATCAATTTCATCGGCACCATTGTCAATAGCCCGTTTAATTTCGTCTAATTTGGTTTCGGTCATGCTGTAGCCTAATGGAAAGCCGGCAACTGTAACCAGCTGAATTTTATCTTTGCCGATTTCGCGCTGGGCTCGTTTCACCCAAAAGGGTGGTACGCAAATACCTGCAAACCCATACTGGCGGGCTTCATCCACTAACTTATCAACAGCACCAATGGTTAAGGTGGGACTTAAATTTGTTTGCTCAATGTAGGGCGCAAGATTCAATGAGGCAGGTGGTTTAACCTGCAACGAAATTAGTTTATCGCATCAGATTATTTATCGCGTTATTTAAAAAATTCGCGTTGCTACGTTACCGACAACTAACGTTAGTCTATTCACGTACTCTTTTCAAAACAAATCAGACCGGTTATGTTAAGGGCATAGTAACCTTAATGCCGAATGCCGCACTCTTTACAGTACTTCATTTTGTAGGGCGGATTTTTCGTTGGCATTTTCTTATGCCCAAAGTACAATGGGTTGGCATATTGTGGTGTTGCCAGCTTTTTCAAGAGCTTTTGCTTTTCCTTTGCTGCTTTTTCGATGCGCGCATAGAACTCATACTGAGCGGTGTGTTTTACCTTCGCCTTCTTCAATAAAATTTTTTGCCTTTTGGTTTGTTGATGCGAGGGCTTAATCCGTTTGGAATGCACCGGAATGTTTTCGGGGGCTTTATCGCCAAGTGTAGTTTGAGCTATTGAAACACCAGACGCACCAATAGCCACCAGACTGGCGAAAGCCCAGGTAAGTAATTTTTGCATAGCAGCTATACAACGCTGCCTGGTTAAGGATTATTTGCAGGCTACTTCAGCCCGGCCAACTTATGAGGTGAAATACTTAAAAATGTAATAGACCAAAGCGGCAACCCCCACCAGCAAGGCCATGTAGCCAAACATGCGGGCCCGTTCATAGTAGCCTTTCACAGGCATAATACTTCTCTTTTTGCGATGCGTTGTCAATTCCAACTTAAGATTCAATTATAAATCTCGCAATAAAATAAACCGTAAAGCAAACCGCTATCAGTAACGCCAGTACCCTTGGCTTGTGATAATAAACCCGTGCTGGGGTTATTTTCAATTTCATAACTAACTGATTTTAAAAAATTTAAACTAAAGATAATAAATATTACTTGAAATATGCAACCTATGCCTTGCCGCTCGACCAATGGCATTAACAGAAGTTAAGCTTCAGGTAAGGCGATTATAGGATTTACCGGCCCGTAAGCTTATTTATAGTTGTAGAGCGCTTTTGCAATTGGCCAATAATGCAAGCGGGCTGCCCCGTTGGGGCAGCCCGCTTGGCTTACAACTAATTGATTTATAAATGAATAACCTCACCATAGGCAGCGGCTGCAGCTTCCATCACTGCTTCGCTCATGGTTGGGTGCGGGTGAATCGACTTAATGATTTCGTGGCCGGTGGTTTCCAGGTTGCGGGCCGCCACCACTTCGGCTATCATTTCGGTTACGTTGGCTCCTATAAAGTGGGCGCCTAACCACTCGCCATACTTGGCATCAAAAATAACTTTCACAAATCCATCCGGGGCACCGGCCGCTTTGGCCTTACCCGATGCCGAGAATGGAAACTTGCCCACCTTAACTTCATAACCCGCTTTTTTAGCGGCCTCTTCGGTATAACCCACCGAAGCAATTTCAGGACTGCAATAGGTACAACCCGGAATGTTATTATAGTTGATGGGGTGCGGCTTTAATCCGGCAATAGCCTCTACACAGGTAATCCCTTCGGCAGAAGCAACGTGTGCCAGGGCAGGGCCTTTTACAATATCGCCAATGGCATAAACGCCTGCTACATTGGTTTTATAGAAATCATCCACCAGCACTTTTCCTTTGTCGGTTTTAACACCTGCCTCTTCCAGGCCAATGCCTTCTATATTGGTGGCTACACCCACGGCCGAAAGCACAATGTCGGCTTCGAGTTTAATTTCACCGTCTTTGGTTTTTACGGTAGCCACGCATGCTTTGCCAGTAGTATCTACTTTTGTGACTTCCGCATTTGTGTGAATAGTAATGCCCGCCTTCTTGAAAGATTTTTCCAATTGTTTCGATACTTCTTCATCCTCCACCGGAACAATGCGTGGCATAAACTCTACAATAGTTACCTCTGTTCCTATGGTATTGTAGAAATAAGCAAACTCAACTCCTATCGCACCCGACCCAACCACAATCAACTTTTTGGGTTGAGTTGGTAACGACATCGCCTCGCGGTATCCAATAATTTTTTTGCCATCAATTTTTAAAGCCGGCAACTCGCGCGAGCGCGCTCCCGTTGCCAAAATGATATGCTTGGCTTCATGCTCTTCCTTCTTCCCATCGGCAGCCGTTACCTCTACTTTGCCGCCCTTTTTCAATTTACCGGTTCCAACAATCTGCTCTATTTTATTCTTCTTAAATAAGAATTGAATGCCTTTACTCATGCCATTGGCAACCTCGCGACTGCGCTTTACAATGGCACCAAAATCGGCTTTGGCTTCTTTTACTTCAATGCCATACTCTTTGGCGTGGTTCAGGTATTCAAAAACCTGTGCACTTTTTAATAATGCTTTGGTAGGAATACAACCCCAGTTTAAACAAATACCGCCCAGCTCGGCTTTTTCTACCACCCCTACCTTCATTCCCAATTGCGAGGCGCGGATTGCAGCCACATAGCCACCCGGACCAGAACCAATTACGATCACATCATATTTTGCCATACTAAAAGATTTTAGAGTTCTTTAAAACGCGGTCAAAGATACATTGCCGGCCGTTCTTTCAAAAGGTTGAATACGCGGGTTAGTTTTTAAATTCTGGTAATAATTGGCAATTTTGAAGACTTGTAAAAAAATGCACACATGACTTTACTCAAAGGAAAAACAGCGCTCGTTACCGGAGCTTCGAAAGGAATAGGCAAATCCATTGCACTAAAATATGCAGAACAAGGCGCCCAGGTAGCCTTCACTTATTTATCAAGTGTAGAACAAGGGCAAGCGCTGGAAGCAGAACTTGCAGCCAAAGGAGTTAAAGCGAAGGGCTTTCGTTCTGATGCTTCGGATTTTGCGCAGGCCGAAAAATTAATTAACGATGTGATTGCCGAGTTTGGCGCATTGGATATTCTGGTAAACAATGCCGGCATTACACAAGACACGTTGTTGCTGCGCATGAGCGAAGCGCAATGGGACAAAGTAATAAATGTAAATCTTAAGTCGTGCTTTAATACGGTAAAGGCGGCCACCAAACAAATGATGAAGCAAAAAAGTGGCTCTATTATTAATATGACTTCGGTTGTTGGGTTAAAGGGCAATGCCGGCCAGGCCAACTACGCAGCCTCTAAAGCGGGTATTATTGGATTTACCAAATCGGTAGCATTAGAACTAGGCTCGCGCGGAATTCGATCGAATGCCGTTGCCCCCGGCTTTATTGAAACCGAAATGACTGCCGTGCTCGATCCTAAAACGGTTCAAAGCTGGCGCGATGCGATACCCTTGAAGCGGGGTGGCACACCCGAAGATGTTGCCGATGCCTGTGTGTTTCTGGGTTCTGAGCTTTCCGCCTACATTACCGGGCAGGTAATTCAGGTAGATGGTGGCATGCTAACCTAAGCACGGCTCATAAGCCACTTAAAAGTTTCAACCCGGAGTAATTACGCTCCGGGTTTTATTTTCTCCGTACCAGTACGTATAGCAAATACCCGCAACTGGGTATAGGGCAGCAAGCACTACTACTGCACTTTTGACTACCAAACTCAAACCTGCGATACGTATGAAAATTAAACTTCTGTTAGGGGCGCTTTTAGTATGTGCATCTGTTGCCAATGCCCAACAATTAGAACTGGAAAAAACTTTTAAAATCTCTCGGGCTTCGAAGCGCGGATTTTTGGCCGGGTTAGATTACGACCCTGCGGCTAAAACGTACTCCTTAACATATTTTACCGATCAGAAAAAGAACACCTTCAAATACGAGCAATATGTATTCGACAACGACTTTAATCTGGTAAGCGAAAATGAGTTTACCGAGGAAGCCGAAAAGATGAAGAAGAAATTCAAGTGGTTCAAATTTAAAGGTGAAGAATATACCGTGGTGGGTAATACGGTGGAAAATAACATGATGGGAACGTTGGTGTTGCGCAAAAAGAAAATCACTTACAAGTATCAGTTCCTGATGGGTGGTTACAACCGCAAAGTGGAAATTCTGGATAAGGTTAAACCAAAAACCGAAGATGGCAATCGTTTTACCGGAATGAACCATGCAGAAGATGAAATGACCGGAGACTTGTTCATTCTCGCATCCGTAAAGGCTAAAATCGGAACCAAGGGCAACGAAGATGTAGGCGCAATTAAACTACTTAAATTCGATACCGATCTGAACCTTGTTAAGAGTGCCGATTTTGATTTCCCCTACCTGCAAACTTTAGTAACTGTCCATACCTTATCGCGCGAAAACCCCGAAGATCCGGAAAGCCCGGGAATTGCCGGCATGGCATTTATTTTTGCACCTTCCAACGCCATGGGCAAAAAATTTTCCGATCCGGATAACAACAACTTCACGTACATCCGAGTGGATGACCAATGCAACATTGTAGAGCGCTTTAGCTTTACCAGCCCCGCCAGTTACTGGCGTGTGGATGACATGCTGGTAAACAACAACGATTTTTATTTCTATGGCCCGGCTATGGCTGGCCGCGATAAATATTTTAACGAAGGGGCCGGTTCGCGCATTGGCGGTGGCGAAGTAAAATACAAAGCCGTGCAACTGATGAAAGTTTCGGGCGGTAAACTGGCTTACTTAACCGAAACTAATCTGGACGAATTTAAGGCAAAGCAGAAATTTCCACCCAGCCAACGCAAAACACCCGACTATACCGGCCGGGAGTTTGGAATTCGTTCTTACAACTTTACATCCTCAGGCGATCTGGTAATACTGGGCCAGAACTACGACAAAAGTAAAGATGGCATCATTACAAAGTTCGAAGATGTACTTGGCTTCCATTTCGATTCGAAAGGCGTGCTGAAAGCACAATATGGGATAGACACCAAAGAGAAAGGAATAACGGTGGACTACAACTACCTTTCCGGAATTGGGTACACCACCGTAACGAAGATTACTACTGTGTACGCCTGCCCCCAAGCAATTATTGAAGGCAGTGACAAAAATTTGTATTGGGTACTACAGGAAATTAAAGGCCAGGCAAATGGAAAGCTCTTAACCTACCCGCGCATTGGCAAAGTAAACCAGAACAATGCCACGCTATCCGACCTGACCACTTTTGGTAAAGGCGAAGGCTTTTATCTTGACCCTAAGTATCCATTTCTCGAAACCGATAAGAGCGAAACCGTGGTGTTTTTTGGTGCCGACAAGGCCGGCAAAGAATTATGGTTTGCCCGTGTAAAGTTAAAATAGGCCAGTTGGTTGTTAACCTTAGAGAGTTGCTTCCGGTGAGGCAACTCTCTTTGTTTTGTTTAAAATTTCAAACCAACGCAGTCAGGAACTAACAGCCGTCAGTTAAAAATTCTTAACATTTTTTTTGAGTTGTGTTTGGAAACTCTACCAAACCACTATACGTTTGTGTCATCATAGTCGGTGAGGCATTTGCTGAAACCGATTTATAAAGAAGCGTGGAGAGTACAGGCTCTGAGAAACGCTAGCAACCTTCAACCGAATAAAATCGGAAAGAAACGGTGCTAAATCCTGCTCCCGGCAAGGTGCCGAGAGAACTATAAACCGGTAAAGTAAAATGAGAACACAACTTTCCAACCTCAAAAGCCGCTCAGGTTTTCAAAGCCTGAAAAATTCACTTAAGGATTTATTTCAACACATTCATTTCGCATTAGCGCAAATATGCAATCCTATTCCACAGGGTTGTATGTGTTGTTGCTGTTGAGCTTGTTGCCCTTACAAGCGTAGCGCTTTAGGCAGCACACTAACCTATGATTATGCCAGGTGACAGGCACAGTTACGGTTACGTTTTCAACTATTTTTTTCAACAACCTTTAAAAACGCATAGTTATGTCTAATCTGAAATTTTATATCAACTCTAAAAGCGAAACCGCGGCCCGCACTGAAATAGAAACGCGCGGCTTTAAATTAATAGTAGATGAACCTGCCGAACTGGGTGGTACCAACAAGGCCCCCAACCCGGTAGAATACATTTTAGCCGGGTATGCCGGTTGCATTAACGTAGTGGCGCACCTTACCGCCAAAGAATTAAACATCGATGTGAAAGATTTACAAATCGACATTGAAGGTGATTTAAACCCGGCCCGGTTGTTTGGTACCTCTTACACCGAACGTGCCGGCTACAAAAACATCAATGTAATTCTTAAAACAAAGAACAAAATTGATGAAGTACTGAAGACCAAATGGCTGCAGGAAATTGAAAACCGGTGCCCGGTAAATGACAACCTGCGCAATCCGACCCCAATCCAATTTTCGCTAAACTAAAATTGACCACCGGCCTGCTTCAAAGGGCCGCACAAAAAAAATCATAAAACTTTAAACTCATTTAATTATGTCAACACCAAGATTCGAAACCCTTCAATTACACGCAGGCCAGGAAGCAGATCCTACAACAGGCTCACGCGCAGTACCCTTGTATCAAACCACTTCATTCGTTTTTAAAAATTCTGAACACGGTGCCAATCTGTTTGCACTAAAAGAATTCGGAAACATTTATACCCGGATTATGAACCCCACCACCGATGTGTTTGAAAAACGTATTGCGGCATTGGAAGGTGGCGTAGCCGCATTGGCTGTTGGCTCCGGCCAGGCTGCGCAGTTCATTGCGCTCAATAACATTCTGCAGGCGGGCGATAACTTTGTTTCTACCTCGTTTCTCTATGGCGGAACGTATAACCAATTCAAAGTGGCATTTAAGCGCCTCGGTATTGATGTGCGCTTTGCTGAAGGCGATACGGTAGAAGCTTTTGAAAAACATATCGACAAAAAAACAAAAGCGCTTTACCTGGAAACCATTGGCAACCCGGGTTTCAACATTCCCGACTTTGAAGCGATTGCAGCCTTAGCTAAAAAACATGATCTGCCTTTAATTGTTGACAACACTTTCGGTGCTGCCGGCTATTTATTTCGCCCATTGGAGCATGGCGCCCATGTTGTAGTTGCATCTGCTACCAAGTGGATTGGTGGCCATGGCACTTCTATTGGCGGTGTAATTGTAGATGGTGGCAATTACAATTGGAACAACGGCAAGTTCACCCAGTTCAGCGAACCCTCTGAAGGCTACCATGGCTTAAAGTTTGGCGATGTGTTCGGATTCAACAACCCGCTGGGTTTACCCAACATAGCGTTCATTATCCGCGCCCGGGTGGAAGGCCTGCGCGATTTCGGGGCAGCCCTTAGTCCGTTCAACTCATTCCTGTTTATACAAGGCCTTGAAACATTATCGCTGCGGGTACAGCGCGCGGTAGATAATGCGCTGGCCCTGGCACAGTGGTTAGAACAAAATCCGAATGTAGAAAGTGTTAACTATCCAGGCCTTGCCTCCAGCACCTACCATAAGCTGGCTAAAAAATATTTACGCAATGGCTTTGGCGGAGTGTTGTCGTTCACTGTAAAGGGAACGAAAGAAAACACCACACAGCTTGTTGATAATCTGAAGCTGGTTAGTCATTTAGCCAACGTAGGCGATGCCAAAACGCTGATTATTCAACCTTCGGCAACAACACACCAACAACTTTCTACCGAAGAGCAGATTGCATCGGGTGTGTTGCCTACGCTGTTGCGCGTGTCGGTAGGCATCGAACATATAGACGACATTAAGGCCGATTTCCAGCAAGCATTTGAAAAAGTTTTTGAAAAGGAGTTGGTGGGTTAAGCCTCACCCTAAATCCTCTCCTCAGGAGAGGGACTTTGAGTTTAAGCTAAATTGATTGTTCCGGCACCCCTCTCTTGCGGAGAGGGGCCGGGGTTGAGGAATGAAAACAGATCAGATATATCACTTTGCCAGTGAGTTCCAGTTGGAAACCGGGGGGAAACTCCCGGCTTTCCAGCTTAAGTACACTACGCTTGGCCAATTAAATAAAGACCGGAGCAACGTAATCTGGATTTGCCATGCGCTTACCGGCAGTTCTGACTTTACAGATTGGTGGAGAGAGTTATTTACAGAAGGCACTCCGTTCGACCCGCGCGATTATTTTATTGTTTGCGCCAACACCTTAGGCGGTTGCTATGGTTCAACCGGGCCGCTCTCTATCAATCCGCAAACGGGCCAACCGTTTTATCATTCCTTTCCGGAGATTACCAACCGCGATGTAGTGCGGAGTTTTGATTTGCTGCGCCAACATTTGGGCATCCACAAAGTGCATACGCTGGTGGGTGGTTCACTGGGTGGGCAGCAAGTATTGGAGTGGGCCATTCTTCAACCTCACGTGTTTGAACGAATTATTCCCATTGCTACCAATGCCTTTCACTCGCCCTGGGGCATTGCGTTTAACGAAGCACAGCGAATGGCCATTGCAGCCGATGCCACCTGGAAACAAGAAGACCCGCGTGCCGGGGTTGAAGGCATGAAGGCGGCCCGCGCTATCGGTATGATTTCGTTTCGTACGTACGACACCTTTCAGCAAACGCAAAGCGAGAAGACAACCAATAAAGCCGATGACTTTCGGGCCGCCTCCTACCAACGCTACCAGGGTCAGAAGTTAGCCAACCGTTTTAATGCGTTCACTTACTGGGTGCTTACCAAAATGATGGACAGCCATCATGTTGGGCGGAACCAACCCAGCGTTGAGCATGCCCTGGCTGCAATTAAGGCCCGCACATGGGTAATTGGCATTGATACTGATTTGTTGTTTCCTGTTCGCGAGCAGGAATACCTGGCCCACCATATACCCGGGGCAAAGTTGGATACCATTACTTCGTTACACGGGCACGATGGCTTTTTGGTAGAGTTTGCTCAGTTTAAACAGAGTGTAAGAAAATTTTTAAGAACAGAAGTAAAAAAAGAAACCTTAGTATAATGAAGAAGAAATTAAAGTTAGGCTTGTTTGGATTTGGATGTGTGGGGCAGGGCCTTTACCACGTGCTGAACGAAACCCACGGAGTGAAAGCAGAAATAAAAAAAATCTGTGTAAAGAATCGCAACAAGCACCGCATTATTGATGCGGCTTATTTTACCTACGAGGCCAACGACATTCTGAACGACCCCGAAATAGATGTGGTGGTGGAGTTGATTGACGATGCCCATGTAGCTTTTGAAATTGTAAAGAAATCGATACACAACGGAAAGCACGTAGTTACTGCCAACAAAAAAATGCTTGCCGAACATTTGGAAGAAATCTACGAGCTGCAGCAAAAGTACGATCGTTCTATTCTTTACGAAGGAGCCGTATGCGGCAGCATTCCCATTCTTCGCAACCTCGAAGAATATTACGATAACGATCTAATCACCAGTATTGAAGGAATCTTTAATGGTTCTACCAACTATATTCTAACCAAAGTATTTGATGAGAAGAAAAGTTATGCCGAAGCGTTGAAGGCTGCCCAGGAACTGGGCTTTGCCGAAACAGATCCTTCGTTAGATGTAAAAGGGTTTGATCCGAAATACAAACTTGCCATTGCCATTGCCCACACGTTTGGGGTATTTGTAAAGCCAGAGCATATTATCAACGTAGGTATCCAAAATATATCGGCTGTTGATCTGAAGTATGCACGCGAAAATAACCTCACCATTAAACTGGTGGCTCGCGCGCTCAAAATTAACGGTAACATTATCGGGTTTGTGGCTCCGCAATATATTCCTACAGATCATACGCTGGCTTCCGTTCGCAACGAATACAATGCCGTATTGGTGCAAGGCGCTTTCGCGGAAAAGCAAGTGTTTATTGGTAAAGGGGCGGGTAGCTATCCTACCGGCTCGGCCGTGCTATCGGATATTTCGGCCTTAACTTTCGACTATCGGTACGAGTATAAAAAATATACCCAGGGCGATGGGCTTCCTTTCTCCAACGATGCCCTGGTAGATGTGGTGGTTAGCTTCCCGGAAGGAACGTTGATCTCCAACAGCGACTTTGAAAATTTTAAAGGCGGTTATCAGGGCAAGGGCCATCAATACCTGCAAGGCACCGTGCACCTGGAAAAACTTCTGGAATGGGCCAGCCGGGACGATGTAAGTGTTATTCTGGCGCCACAGCCCAACCTTGCAACCGCCCGGCAACCGGTTGCTGTTGAGCGCCTGCTGGCATAATACTATTACTACTTCAACAACCTACTGGCAATCATCCGATTGCCAGTTTTGTTTCGGGCCATTACGGCTAACTTTTTCGATGCCTTTCTAATGGGGTGTTTTCGCTCCGTTACCTATATTTGTACCCCAAGGTAAATCGATCTAATCCATGATAATCTTCACTTCTATTGCGGCCTTTACGGTGGTAATTTTGCTGTTGGTAGGCTTGCTGCTCTTCGCCCAAAAAAGACTGGTACAATCAGGGCCGGTAAAAATTGTAATCAATGGCGAAAAAACAATTACGGTATCGGCCGGAAGTTCTTTACTAACTACGCTGGCCAATGAAAAAATCTTCCTGCCTTCGGCTTGCGGTGGTGGTGGCACCTGCGCCATGTGTAAATGTGTGGTAGAAGCGGGTGGTGGCGATGTGTTGCCAACCGAGGTAGGGCATCTTTCCCGCAAGGAACAAAAAGAACACGTGCGGTTAGGCTGCCAGGTAAAAGTGAAGCAAGACCTTGACATCCGTATTCCGGAAGAAATTTTTGGTATTAAGAAGTGGGAATGCGAGGTAGTGAGCAACTACAACGTATCTACCTTTATTAAGGAGTTTGTTGTAAAACTGCCACCGGGCGAAACTTTAAAATTTGAGGCCGGTGGTTATATTCAGATTGATGTGCCGGCTCTTACGGTAGATTACAAAACCATAGACATTACCCCGCATCCGGATTTAGGCCATAAGCCCGATGTGTTTCAAGGCGACTGGGATAAGTTTAAGTTGTGGGATCTGAAAATGAAGAACGATGAGCCCATCTTCCGGGCTTATTCCATGGCTAACCACCCGGCCGAAGGAAACATTGTGATGTTGAACATTCGGGTAGCAACCCCACCGTGGGACCGGGCCAACAATAAGTGGATGGATGTAAATCCTGGTATTTGTTCATCGTATGTATTCTCGCGCAAGCCGGGCGATAAAGTAACCGTTTCGGGCCCGTATGGCGAGTTCCACATTAACAAGACTCAGCGCGAAATGATTTATATAGGCGGTGGTGCCGGCATGGCTCCGTTGCGGGCGCAAATCTTCCACCTGTTTCATACCGAAAAAACAAATCGCAAAGTTTCTTATTGGTATGGCGGCCGTTCTAAAAAAGAATTGTTCTATGTAGAACACTTCCGTAAAATCGAACAAGAGTTTTCGAACTTTCAGTTTAACATCGGCCTGTCAGAACCATTGCCCGAAGACAACTGGAAAGTGAAAAAATCTTTAGACGACAAAGAAGCAGATGGCTACATTGGTTTTATTCACAAGTGTTTATACGATAACTACCTGGCCAAACATAAATCGCCCGAGGATGTGGAGTTTTACCTTTGTGGCCCACCCATGATGAATGCCGCAGTTCTTAAAATGCTGGACGATATGGGTATTCCGAAAGAGAATGTTCGCTTTGACGACTTTGGAGGGTAATCTCATCCCAGATTTAAAATTAAAGGAGGGCTAGGTCTCTCCTTTTTTATTTTATAGGGGATGTGTTTTCGATTGATTAGTTTTGTTTAAAGATCGTGCGCATGGACCTAACCATCCTCTTCTCTCCGATTGACGAATCTATTTATCAAAAAAACTATGCACCCAACTCGTTATTCAAAAGCATGCGGGTGTATGGCGATAAAATGCCCGACTATAAAGACAGTCACATTGCCTTGATTGGTGTAAGGGAAGGACGTGGAAGTACCAGCAACCCGGGTGCTGCGTATGGCCCCGATGAAATCCGGAAGAAATTATATCACCTAAAAAAAGGAACCGGGGCCTATCGAATTGTGGACCTCGGCAATCTTAAACCCGGCATCGACCTGGACGAAACCTATGTGCGCCTGAGTGAAGTGTGCCGCATTTTGTTAGAGCACAACGTGTTGCCCCTCATTCTTGGAGGCACACACGATCTTGATTACGGACAGTTTAGGGGTTATGAAGAAATGGAAAAACTGGTGAGCCTGCTCAACATCGATGCCTTTCTTGATCTGGACGATCACCGCGAAGCAGACAAAGCCAACCAGCACATTCATAAAATTCTTTTACACGAACCCAACTATCTGCTGAGTTACACCCATCTTGCCCACCAGCTTTACCTGATTGACCCGGCTTCGGTTGCTATTTTGGAGAAACTCTACTTCGAAGCGTTTCGCGTGGGGCAAATGCGCACTAACCTGGCCGAGATGGAGCCCGCCATTCGCAATGCCGACTTAATGAGTTTTGATATTACGGCCATTCGCTCTTCCGATGCCCCGGGCAATGCCAATGCACAACCTTTTGGGCTTACAGGCGAAGAAGCTTGCCAACTTTGTTGGTATGCCGGCATGAATGAAAAATTAAGCTCCGTGGGGATTTACGAATACAATCCGGAACTGGATGATGCCCACAAGAAAACCGCCTCTGTAATCGCCACCATGATCTGGTATTTTGTGGAAGGGTTCTACCATCGCAAAAACGAACACAACTTCCGTAGCAACGATTTTCTGAAGTACGTGGTGGCCATGCCTGCCCAACCCGAAACCATTACCTTTTATAAAAGTAAGCTCACGGAAAAGTGGTGGTTGGAGGTAGCCTATCATCAACCCGGGGCCCGCTATGCCCGCAACAGCATTGTTCCTTGCAGCTATACCGATTATCAAACAGCCACCAAAGGCGATGTGCCCGAAAGGTACATTTCAACGCTGGCGCGATTTAGTTAACGTTAACTTTTCCTTTGAATAATTGAACAACCAGCAGGCCCACCGCTACGGCTGCCACAATCACTACCACCATCGGGTTACCGGAACCCAGATTAAATGCACTTACAATTGCTTTGTCCACATTGTTTAAACCGATAAACAACGTGAGGGCAAAAATCAATAGCAGCACCCCGTTATACCATTTCTTGTGTTGATGTTGCACCGCTACAAGGTGCGCATCGTTCACCAACAAAATCAAAAACCAGGTTAGCAGCGGAAGCACAAGTCCGTTTAATGCTTGTGCCGTTAGAATAACGGGTATTGGTTTTACATTGCTAATGCCAAAACAAAAGCCGGTTAGTAATACCAGTGCCCACACCAGCCGCGTACTGCGTTTACTTTCGGCACCTAATACATTGTTAGCAATAAGCGAGGCGGCATATGGAGCTGTAAGCGTTGAAGAAAATCCTGCGGCAAACAAACCGGCACCTAATACCCAATTGCCCCACACTCCTAAATCCGCTTGTAGTTTTTCTGCGAACAATCCAAACGATGTAAACCCGCCTGCATGTGCACCGGCCAAAAGAATGCACGCAGTAACCAAACCACCCACCAAAACGGAAATAGTTAACCCGATTCGCATAAGCGGAATGGTAGTACCCTTGCTGATGGCAGACCCGATAAAAATATTGTAAGGCACAATGGTGGTGCCCACCAAGGCTAACGCAATCCACTCGCTACCGGCAGGCAATGCCGGAATAAGCGCGTGTTGAAACAGCGCGCCTGTGGTAAACTCTGCACGCCAGGCCAACACACCGAACGAAGCAGCCATAATTGCCACCAAAGCCATCATGATAGCAGAAATAAACTTGCTGCCACCTGCCCATAGTATGCAGCCGGCACTAATTGTAATAGCGATAGTAAACCAGCGCCCATCGCCCGGCAGCAATAAGCTTAAGCCCGAAACTGCACCCAGAATATTTCCTGCCTCGTATGCCGCGCAGCCCAGCAAAACCGGAAATGCCACCAACCATTTAAGCCAGCGTAGTTTAAATTTTTTCTCGATGCACTGGCCAAACGTTAACCCGCTGCTGATTATTACCCGAGCCGAAACTTCCTGCAATACAATGCATGCAAGTGTTGCAAATACAACTGCCCACAGTAACCGCAATTGAAACCCGGCACCGGCTGTTAAAGCCGTGGTAATGGTGCCCGGCCCGATAAACGCTGCCGAAATGATTGACCATAACACTACACTTTTAATTCTGTCGAGTTTCATGCCACCTAAAAATATAGGTTTGAACTTCAATCTGCATCATCCTTATAAAAGTATTGGTTGTCTGCAATTGCCAGAGTTTGTACCTTCCACATATGCGAACCGAAAAGATAGCCTTACTCATAATCCGTTTTGCTGCGGCCGGCACCATGCTACTACATGGCATTGCCCGAATTGTAAATGCGGGCGTTACTCCGTTTGATGGATTTTTGACAGGTTTTGGTTTTCCTGCTTATACCGCATGGGCAATAACTATTTTTGAAATTGGTGCGGCCCTGGCGTTACTGCTTAATAAATGGGTAGCTGTAATTTGTACTTTGTTTATACTTCAACTGTTGATGGGAATAATTTTAGTGCACGGCCGCGAAGGGTGGTTTGTGGTGGGTGCCGGAAGAAATGGAGTAGAGTACAGTGTGCTGCTGATTCTCTGTTTTGTCAGCACCGCGTTAGCTTCAAGAAAATCGAATTAAAAATTTTTATAGTGCTCTTACTTTGAGGTTAGCCCTAAACCATTTTACATTTGCACCATGCTACGAGTAACAATGCGATATCAAGGTAACAAACCAGCAAGTGATTGCGTTTGTAGGCCACGGATTTTCAGTTGATCAATACCTGATCACAAACTGAAAACCCGGGCTGCGTCCGGGTTTTTTTATTTCATCTCGGACAATTAAAAAAACAAAACATCGGTACACGATGCGTGGCATTGTTTTGCCCAAAGCAAAAAACAATTATTTACACAATGAAAAGAAAAATAGTAAGTGGTAAAGACCTGATTAAATTAAGTTACCCAGAAGGAAAAGCAATCGGTACTGCTATTAATACCATATTGAAATACTTTCGCAGAAGCGAGAAAGAAGAAATATACGATGCGTTAAAAGCTGTGTTGGCTAACCCCAAAGCTTTTGTGCAAGATTCTATCTGGAGCAAAACAGCATTGGCACTTGCACCTTCTGAAAAAAAATCGTTGGTGCATGAGTTGTTGAAAAACAGAATCGACTATCAGATTTACGGAGGTGCTGAAATTGAAGAAGGTGCGCGTAACCAAATGGAAATTGCCATGAAGTTACCCATTACGGTGGCCGGAGCTTTAATGCCCGATGCGCACCAGGGTTATGGTTTACCAATTGGTGGTGTGTTGGCTACGCATAATGCAGTTATACCATATGGTGTTGGGGTGGATATAGGCTGCCGGATGTGCTTAACCGCATACCCGCTCGATGAAAAGTTTTTAACCAGACATCAGGCCAACCTGAATCAAATACTGGTGGACACAACCTGTTTTGGCAGGGCCGTATTTAAACGACCGAAAGGGCATGAAGTGCTTGACCGGACTTTGTTTAATGAAATAACTCTGCTGAAAAATTTACAAGGCAGAGCCGCCATGCAGATTGGATCATCAGGAAGTGGAAATCATTTTGTTGAATTTGGGTTGCTTGAATTGCCGGAACGTAACGAATGGAAGCTGGCAAGTGGCAACTATGTAGCGGTGCTTTCACATTCAGGTTCGCGTGGGTTAGGCGCAGAAATAGCAAGGCACTATACGCGCGTGGCAAAAGAAACTTGTCACTTACCTGGCGAAGCAGCTAACCTGGCGTGGCTCGATTTAAACACGGAAGCCGGACAGGAATATTGGCTTGCCATGAATTTAGCAGGTGACTATGCTTCGGCTAATCACCATCAGATTCATGAACGAATTGCGGCAGCGTTAGGTGAGCAACCGCTGTTACAAGTTGAGAACCACCACAACTTTGCGTGGAAGGAAACGCTTGGTGAAGGCACCGAAGTAATTGTGCATCGCAAAGGCGCTACACCGGCTGGTGAAGGGGCGCTGGGAATTATTCCAGGCTCCATGACTTCGCCCGGGTATATCGTGAAGGGCAAAGGCAATGCTGCCTCTATCAACTCTGCCTCGCACGGGGCGGGCAGGGTAATGTCGCGGAGTGCCGCAAAGAATACCATCACCAAAAAAATGCTGAAGCAGGAATTGCTAAAGCATGAAGTGGAATTGATTGGCGGTGGTCTGGACGAGGCGCCTATGGTTTACAAAGACATCCGGAAAGTAATGCACTACCAGGTTGAACTTGTAGAAGTGCTCGGAACGTTTACCCCGAAGATTGTAAGAATGTGTGGCGATGATTCGCCCGCTGAAGATTAAAAAGCAGAAAGCAATAAAGCGTTAAGCTTCCTGCTTTCCGCTTTAAACACTTTACGCTTTTTAAAATTATGGAATTACAATGGATGAATATACACCTGACTCAGGCAGAGCAGATGTTCTACAATAATCAGGTACCAGAGGGTTTGGCCGTATTGCAAAACCTGTTGTATGAAGAACCAGGCTATGCGCAGTTGCATAACCATTTAGGCTGGGCATACTTGTACTACACACAGGATATGGCGCAGGCAGAGCTGCACCTGAAGCTGGCCATCCGGTTCAATGTCGCGTATGCACCGCCATACCTGCACCTGGGTAACCTATTGATCCGGTTGGCACGGTACACCGAAGCGCTGGAATACCTGCACAAAGGTTTGCACCAGCAGCAAGCCAATAAAGTTGCCTTTTTAGAGGTGCTGGCACAGGTGTATGAACTGCGGAGGGATTTTACCAACGCGATAAAGCACTACAAACAAGCGCTGGTTGCCACTACCGGGTTTGAGACAGGCCAACTGATGGAAGGCATTAAAAGATGCCAGAAAAAAAGATGGACGATGCTGTTTGCGTTTTAATAAAATAGGGCGGTGCATACCGCCCTATTTTTCTTACAACCAAAGTATTGGTTTTAGTAGCTTTAAGATTCTTAAACACATTAAACCTTGAAAACTATCCTTCTTGTTGCGGGAGTCTTTATTTTTCTTTTTGTAGCCTATCTTGTTAGTCTTTTTTTCCGTGTGGGAAAACCGGTTAATGCTGCGCGTTCCGATTCGTACTATCATCACCGATGGAAAAATAAAATTATCTATTCGCCCATGGGCAACTGGTTTGAGTTGGGGTACAGCGAACTGGAAGCCGACCCGAAAACGTTTACCGTACTTTCCAAAGAATTTGCGAAAGATCACCAACATGGTTATTGGAAAGATGCCATTCAAAATGTTGAGCATGCCAGTTTTACCGTTGACGACCAGGGGGTACCCAAAGATGCCCACCATGTTTACTATCATTTGGAATATGGAGATTCGTTGCAGCGTATTGACGGTGCCGACCCACAAAGTTATGAGAGCTACCAACCTTTAAATAATAAATGGAACTACTACGCCTGGGGCCGCGATAAAAATCAAATCTACCTCAATGGTAAAAAGATTGCGGTTGATCGGGCCACGTTTACTGTACTCAATGCAACCATAGCCACAGACTCAGCCAGCATTTACATTATTCAGCGCGACTACAATCAGGTTGGTGGGGCACGTACCGGAGTGCAGGTGTTACAAAAAGCTGCACATCCCGGGGGATTACCCCGTGTAATTTCCGAAAACTATGTGCAGTTTACTAACCAACTCGTGTTATCAAACTGGAAGGTTGACTTTGCCCTACTTACCTTCGAGCACATTGAGTCTATAAGAATTATTGATGACCGGAACCTTGTTGTTAACACCACGCTGGTAAGCGATGGCGAGCGCATGGCGGAAGTGGATATTGCCACCCTTGAAATTCTGAATCGGGATTATTTAAAAGATAAACACCACGTGTTTTACGACCGTAAAAAAATTGCAGAAGCCGATGCTGAAACTTTTACATTGGTATTTGAGGACTACGCAAAAGATAAGACCCACGTGTATTTTAAAGATCAGGTTTTGAAAGATGCTAACCCGGCAACAATTACTTACAACTATGCGGCTGGCGTTGCAACCGATGGGAAACTCCGGTTTAAAGATGGCGTGGTGGTTGAGGAATAAAGGTTGTTATGCCACCACTTCGTCAAACGCCTTCACAAACGCCTTCATCTCCTCTAACGTGCCAATACTTACCCGGCACCATTCTTTGCCCTGGTAATCCCACACGCGGATTTGAAAGCCCCGCTTCAGCGTTTCGGCCAAAATAGTTTTGCCATCTTTGGGTGCAGGAAACAATACACAGTTGGTGCGCGATTGGCCATGAAACCAACCCTTCTGATCGAGGTAGTGTTGAAAGAAATTTAAGGCTTCGTTGTTTTTGGTGCGCGTAAGTTTGGTAAACTCTTTATCGGTAAGTGAAACTTTAGCTGCCGTTAGCCCCGCCTGATTAATTACCGGCCCCATCTGGTACTGCGCAAGTTTTTTAATTAACTCCGGCTGACCGATAGCATACCCCAGGCGCAAGCCTGCCAGCCCATACACTTTGGAGAATGTACGCGACACAATAACATTATGTCCTTTTTGTACCAACGCAACAGCCGAGCGCTGCTCGCTTGGCTCCAGAAACTCCAGATAGGCTTCGTCTGAAAAAACCACCGTTTTCCTACTCATCTCTTCGCAGAAGTCGAGGTACTTTTTACCTTCGATTACCGTGCCGGTAGGGTTGTTGGGGTTGCATAAAAACATTAACCTGGTATCCGGCTTGACGGCCGATGCCAGTGCATTCAGGTCATGTTTGTGATACTCGTCTAAATCCACTTTATCCCACCGGGCATGAAGTTTCTCAGCATAGTCCATCAACGATCGAAACGTGGGATAAGCTGACAGTACCGCTCCGCCCTCTAACCCAATGGCCATACCTGCCAGGCACAAGGTTTCGGAAGAACCATTCACAACCAGAATATGCTCGGGCGAAACGCCTTCTTTCTCAGCCAACACTTTTTTGAATTCTGAAACAGGTTCAAATGCATACCGGTTAAATTCACCCATACCTTGCTGCAGGGCTTTGCGCGCCAGGGCAGAGGGGCCGTACGGATTTTCGTTGGAGCCTAACCGAACAATATGGCCATTTGCACTCGGGATAAATTCTCCTTCGGCAGTGCTAACAGGACTCGCTAACAATTGGTTTACCCACGAGGCGGAAATTGCCAACCCCCCGGTGAGCGCCAGCGATGACTTAAACCAGGTTCTGCGATTTATTGAGTTATTCATACGTGTGGAATTTCATCTTGAAATAGTACGTTCGCAAAGAGTTTCTTACTGTTCAATTTCATCGTACCCAACTTTTAGCAACAAGTACGCAACAACGCCCATTACTAAAATGAAGATTGAAGCCAAGACAGGAATACTCCATTCAAATTCAATCTTACCCATCACAGCTTTTATAATCCACACCAGGAGTGTAACAAACATTGCTATGGCACCTATGGCAGCCCCCATACCATAATAAATGGCTAAGCCGCCATTTACCCTACGTCCTGCTTTTTTCCAATTCATATTACCACCGTGGTTTTTGATAGTAAGTTACGTAAGATTCGCCATCCAACACAATCATTGGGTCGCCAGTTTTGGGGTGATTTACTTTTTGTAGCTGATAAGAGCCCTGGCCCCGGGTTTGGGAGTTATAAAAAATGCGGTCACCTTGAACCCACCACGTGCCCTGATCGTTGCTTTGCGATGAAGTACCGGCAAAAAAGGCATCGGTATTGGTATCCATGCTGCGCTCAGACGCATATTGGTACGTGCCATTGCCATTCAATACAATGCAGGTGCTGGAGCTTACGCCTCCGCTATTGGTGCTGGTTACATTTGTCCAACACCATTTGCCTACCAACTCAGGCGCAGTGCGGTTGCCACCGGATTGAGTTGGTTGGCTTTGCCCGGCTTGACCGCCTGCTCCGCGTGTATATGTAAATTGCTGCCCATTAGCCGTAAGATTTAGCTGGTTGCCTTTCAGACTATACGCCAGCATGGCATTGCCCTGGGGTGTAATTAAGGTTATATGTCCTTGTGATAGCTGGTATTGAAACGTGTTTCCAAGGTAGATACACTGCCCGTTATTCTTGAACTCAATCGTCTCGCCATGGCCGCTCCAAACTCCGATAACCTCGTTACCGGTTTGCGTAGTTTTGGGTTGCGATTGCTGAGGCGCCACGGACTGCACCTGTGCGGCTTGGTTGGATGTTCCACCTCGGGTAAAAACAATGCTTGCATCCAAATCGCCACCGGAAAGCGTAAGATGCCCTGTAATTAAATAATTCCCATTTTTCGCATGAGGAAAGTAGCGTTGGCTTTTTGCGCTACGCCAGCATGCAATGTATAATCAAATGCCAGTTGATCGTTTTCTATTTTACCTTCAAAGCAAGCAGTTGCAATTTGCTGCGGATATTCTTGCTGCAATACACTCAACGCAATATCATGAGTGGCTAAAATAGTCAACGCATTTCTGTCTTTTAACCTTTTCAGTAACTTAAGCGAACCCAACTGCTTATCCGTAGAGTTTGTGCCTTTCAGAATTTCATCCAACAGGATAAACATGGGCGTGCCGGCCTCCAACTCCCGCACAATGGATTGAAGCCGGTTTAGCTCTGCAAAAAAATACGATTGATGTTCTTGCAATGAATCGGTTGTGCGCATGCCGGTTCGCAATCGTAACAACGGAGTTTGCCATACCCGTGCACACACTGGTGACCCAATCTGCCCCAGCACAAAATTTACACCCAGTGCCCGCAAAAATGTACTCTTACCTGCCATGTTAGCCCCGGTAATTAAATACACGTTTTGCGGATGGCCGATCCCAAAATTATTACCAACACGCTCCGCATCAGGAATAAGCATGTGCCCGATCGCCTCGCCCTTCAGCATCAAATTCTCTGTTACTTCAGCGAATGCAAAACCCGGATGGTTAGCATGTAGCGTAGCCAACGAAACGAGGCTATCCCACTCAGCCAGTGACTCGAGCCAGCCGGGCAACACATGGGCATTTTTAGCGCGCCACTTTTCCAACTTACTTACTGTATGGAAATCGTAGAGGAACAATCCATTGCCCAGTTGCATGGCCAGTGGATTCATGCGAGCCTCCAGGGCATTAACCAATGCCGAAAATTCTTTTACACGGTTGAATGCACTGGTAGCGGTAACCTGATGCCGGTGCATCATTTCTGAGTTGAACTTTTCATTTGAAAGGAGCTCAAAAATTTTTGCATAGTTGTTCAATATTTTGCCGCCCGCAACCAACGTAGTTTGAATAGCCGTAATACGTTTGCCGTAAACTGAGGCTATAGCCAGTTGAACGGTCATCATACCCAATGCAAGCAAGAAATAATTGAAGGTAAGAATAACAAAGGCAGTAATGCCCAAGGTAATGGCTGGTAGCACCCACCGCAGCAGGGTGTTTGCCCGGTTTTTATAAAAGATCGGCTCGGCTCGCAGCCAGGCTAACAAACCACGCACATCAAACCCGGCATCATTAATCTGTTTACCAATAGCCCAAACTTGCTGCCGTAGTTCAAGATGCGATGCCAGTTCGCGCACCGCTTCCTGCCGCTGATTTACTTCTTGCCGCGAATAATTCGGAAACTTCATATCACTGGCTAACCGGCTTTCGCCAATATGAGTACCGCACCGGTTAAGGTATTGAAAAACAGAACCCGGCCCGAATAAATCCAGATCATGACTATAAGGATGCTGCACCTCGGCAAAAGCCTGGCCATCTGCAAACTCTATCGAATCAAAACTGAGGGCCCTGGCTTCGCGTTGATTAAGCAGGCTGAGATAGGCGAATTGTTCTTTGAGCGCGCGGGCTGCAGTTTGTTTACGTACCAACAGTATAAAGCCGGCAATGGGTAAGATTACGGCATAATAAAAATCCGGTTGCGATAACCCGAGATAACTAATTACTGCAATCAGCAACACAAAGCCAACGCGTAACCAGGCGTAAAGCTTAATCTGCTTTTCAATTGCTTCGCTTTCCTTTTGAAATTGTTGGGCGCGTTGCTGGTAGAAGGCAACCGTAGGTGTACCGGCTGTCATTACAATAGTTTTTCAATCAACCGCATTACCTGCAAAAGGTAGTTTTCATCTATACTGTCAAAATCATTCAGCTTATCGCTGTCCACATCTAATACCAATGCTACTTCATTATTCTTAAATGCAGGCAACACAATTTCTGATTTGGAGGCTGAGCTACAGGCAATGTGGCCGGGAAAGGCCTCCACATCAGGAACGATGATAACCGACTTTTCCTTCCAGCTTGTACCACATACGCCTTTGCCTAGGCCAATCCGGGTGCAGGCAATCGGCCCTTGAAAGGGCCCTAACACCAACTCTTGTTTATTCGCACCGTCTTTTACAAGGTAAAATCCTACCCAGAAAAAATCCATTGTTTGTTTAAGCGCTGCCGCGATGTTGGCCAGGTTGGCGGTAAGGTCTGTTTCGCCCAGAGTCAGAGCCTCGAGTTGAGGTAGTAAAGTTTTATAGCGCGATGTTTTATCCGATTCAGTCGCTATTAACAGGTTTTCGGCCATGGATCAATTGATTTCGATCACAAAAATAGCCTTCTCATGCCTGGTAAAAAAGCAGAATGATAATGATGGCTATTACTACCCCGATAATTTGAATAACGCTTTTGCGCATGGGTTTAAAGCACGGGCGGGACTTTTGCCAAAACAAAAGGTGGCTTAATTACCTTACCTTTGCAGGGTATGGCACGTTATCTTAAACTCATCATCGCTCTGATAATAACGGGTACGCTGGCAGCTTTTGTGTTGCTGGTAATTATTCCGGAGCGATTAGCAAGAAGTGGTTACGAAGCTGCCAAAACGCTGAGCAAGGATTTTAAGAAAGCTTTTCAATTTACACCCGAAATTCGCGTTGAAAATACCGTGGTATTAAATCAACAAACCAGTGTATTGGAACTTGCTGTGCTCGCACAAAATTTTCAACACACCTATGCGCATACCAACACCTGGCTTGGCAGTACCAAAAAAATCAACATCAGCGGCAACTTTACTGCAAAGGTTGGTTTTAACCTGAACGAAAAATTCCAAATTACCCTGCACGATAAAAAAGCCATTGTAGTATTGCCTGCGCCTCAGCTACTATCGCTTGAAGCGCGTGGAGATATTACCTACCGCGATGAAAATGGTTTGTGGAATTGGGTAAACACCGAAGACCGGACCGCAGCCACGAATGCCTTTATATTAGATGCCAAAACATACGCACAGCAAACAGATTTTATAAAAGATGCCCGCGTGCGGGCAGAAGAACAAATCCGGAATTTATTGGCTCCCCATGTAAACGAAGTGGTGTTTGAATATAGCGTGGCGCTTCCTCCACCGCTATAAAAATTACCGGGTTTTAAACCTTGCCGGGATAAATAGTAGAGCCTGTATTGATGATCAGGATCTTTTCGTCTTTCGGAACTTCATCGCGCATTTGTAATAGCAAGGCAAGACCTGCAATACCCGATGGTTCGCAGCGGATAGATTGTTTCCGCGCTATTTCCAGCGCCTCTTCCACAAAATTTTCATCCACATCTAAAATCCCCGAAAGGTTACCAATACGCTCATTTTGAATCAGTGAATTGATATAGAACTGGTAATCGTCCAGCGAAGGTAAATAATAAGAAAACAATTTATCTAACCGCGAGCTGGCATCGTGGGTGGTGGCACCTAAAAAATTGCACGCATTGATTTTTTTAATATCGCCCAAAAACCGCGGGTCGTGTTTATAAATACTGTTGTTGAATTCGCGTTCGGCAATAATTAAGATATTCACAAACAAATCGCCCGTGCCAAACGGTACAAAGCAATAGGCCGGGTTTTCGTTCAACACCTCGTACGAAAGCCAGTCATAATAATTGTCATTGAACCGATCCAGAATTTCGCGATACGTAATGTCAATACCTTCCTTGTTGTTGGTTAGCTCTTTTATCTCTTTGCCGGTAAGGGAGCGCGCACCCAAATCCGTTTCGTACACCTCGCAGCCCATTTGGCGCAGCGATTCCTTAATGGTTGCACTAATGCGATTATCCAGTAACACCTTTAGTTTGGTGTTTACTTTGTACAGATTAAAAAAATGCTGTATGGCTGCTGCAGCGCTGCCTGATGAAATGATAGAGACTTCTTTAATATTGTACCGTTTGGATTTAATCAGTACCTCCCACGCCATGCGGGCTTTATGTGTGCCGGTTGGGTTCGTACTTTCATCTTTCAGCCACACGTTGGTAAAACCCGGCACATCAATTCTAAAAGTATTGGATGCCGGAAAGCGGGGCTCATAAAACGGGCGGGGCGGAAACTCCGGCTTGGAAGGATCGTTGAGTGAAGGTACGTATAAGCCGTCAATCATATCATCGCTACTGCGCGCCTGTTCGTCATCAATCTGTTCTTTGATTATGTCGAGCTCTTTCTTCGACAATTTTTCGAACAACACATTGGCAATTTTTGCGGCAAACGAATCAACGTTATCGGCACCTATTCCTTTGGCCGCTTCGGGTTCTGCTTCGGCCTCGTCTCCTTCTCCATCCAGCAGGGCTTTGAATTTATCGGTAAACTTTGCGTGGATGAGGTTATTCCAATCAAACTGGTTTTGTGTAGCAAACAGCGCCAGCAGGTTACGCAGCGATTGCGTTGCCCCGGGCGGACTTTTCAAATTAAAAGCTCTGCGTAACAAATCTTCTGATGGCCCTTGCGGATAGGCAAGCGAAAGCTGCGGGTCGAGCGAAGGAGTACTCTTAACAAACTCCTTCACGGCCTTTTGCAATCCATGTATAAAACTCCAGCGCCCGGTACCCACCGATTCGTGGAAACCCGTGCGCGCCAGTTGCTCACGAATCAAATCAAGAATTTCTTTAGGGATGCGTTTTGCCGATGCTTTTTTCATTTGCGAGATAAGGTCGTTTTATCTATGCACAATACCAACTCATTGGCACAATTACCATCCGCTTTGGCATAAGAATTTAATCTTTCGATGCCGGGGTTTCGCCCACCGATGGAGTTTCTGGTGTTACCAGCACTTGATCCTGCTCGGGCAGTGGGGTTGGTGGCGTGGCTTCTTTGAAGAAACGCTTTTGCGAAAACAAAATAATAACCACCCCTATAAATATCGAGGAGTCTGCAATATTGAACACAGGGCTAAAAAATTCAAAGTAGTCACCCCCTACTCCCGGCACCCATGCGGGCCATTGAAACTGAAACAATGGAAAATACAACATATCAATTACCTGCCCATGAAACCAGGGCGTAGGTACACCCAAAGGTGCATTGTGCAGGTACACGCCATAAAACGTACTGTCTATTACATTGCCGATAGCCCCACCCAGTATTAGCGTCAGGCAAACCAGAAAACCTTTGTGTGCATGCTTCTGCACCATCTTTACAATGTAGAAACTTATGCCAATCATGGCGCAAATTCTAAAGATGGTTAGGGCCAACTTACCAAACTCGCTCTCCCACCGTATGCCAAAGGCCATGCCGGGGTTTAGCAGGTAATGCAACCGAAACCACGTACCCAGTACATTTATTTCCTGGTGTATGTACATATTGTGGTACACCAATAACTTACTGGTTTGATCAATGGCTATTATCAACAGGGCTATCAAAAAATATTTTGCGTACTTCATGCGAATAGGCTCTTCTTAGTTAGCAGTAATCTTCAACTTTATTGTGTACTCGTCCATTTCCACCTGTGTGGAGTCAGCAACCGCTTCTTTTAGCTCCAACGAAAGTGCTTGCGTTTCGGTGCGGATGTAGTCCTGATGTTCGGCCAGGGCAGCCGATACAACCTCACCGTTTTTCTCTACCTCAATCAAAATCTTATCCAATACTTCCAGGCCCATGTCTTTACGCAGGTTCTGCACGCGGTTTACAAAATCGCGGGCAATACCCTCGCGTTTAAGCACATCCGTTACGGTAATATCCAGTGCTACGGTTAATCCGCTTTCAGAAGCTACAGCCCATCCGGCAATATCTTCCGAACTAATCAGCACCTCATCCAGCGTTAGGTTAAATCCATCTTTCGTTAACGCGCCTGTCTTTTCTATAGTTTGTATTTCCGCTTGTGTAAACGTATTAATCACAGCCGAAACTTCTTTCATTTTGGGGCCGTATTGCTTACCCAATTTTGCAAAATTGGGTTTTACCTTTTTTACCAACAGGCCAGAGGCATCGTCCACATACTGAATTTCCTTTACGTTAACTTCTGTTTTTATAATGGCCTCCACGGTGCGTACCCGCTGCGCAAATTTTTCGTCAACTACCGGAAGCAGTATTTTTTGCAACGGAGTGCGCACTTTTACTTTATTGTTTTTGCGAATGGAGTGTACCAACGAGCAAATACGTTGGGCATAGTCCATCGACATTTCCAGTTCTTTGTCCTTTCTGTTTCCTTCCGGTTTTGTTAATAAGGTATGATGAACAGACTCATACCGCAATGGGGTATTGAATTGCTTTGCGCGACTGCGAATGTTATCGGAAAGGTTTTTATACAACCACTCGCTAAAGAATGGCGCAATGGGCGCCATCAATTGTGCCGTTACCATTAAACACTCATACAACGTTTCGTAGGCGGCCTTCTTGTCGTTCGAAAGTTCACCGCGGCTGGCCGGTTGCCAGAAACGCTTTCGGTTTAAGCGCACATACCAGTTTGAAATCTGGTCGTTTACGAATTCCTGAATGGCGCGGGCCGCTTTGGTAGGTTCGTAATCGGCATAGGCTGCTATTACTTCCTCAATTAACGATTGCTCTTTGGCAATGATCCATTTATCCAACGGAGCCAGATCAGCAAACGGCACATTGTTCATCTCATCTTTTACAAACCCATCGATGTTGGCATACAACACAAAGAAAGAGTACGTGTTGATGAGGGTACCGAAGAACCTGCGTTGGGTTTCTTCCACTCCGGAAAAGTCAAACTTGAGGTTGTCCCACGGTGGTGCGTTCTCCATCATATACCAGCGCACTACATCGGGGCCGTATTTGGCAAGAGCATCGAATGGGTTTACCACATTGCCTTTGCTCTTGCTCATTTTGTTCCCATTCTTATCCAACACCAGGCCGTTGGAGATTACATTTTTAAATGAAACTCCGCCATTGCCTACTTTTTTGTTAACGGCTTTGATCTCGTCACTGCTTTCGCTTAGCATAACCGCTATCGCGTGAAGTGTAAAGAACCAGCCCCGGGTTTGATCTACACCCTCCGCAATAAAATCGGCCGGATAACTTTTCTCAAAGATGTCTTTATTCTCAAATGGGAAATGCCATTGTGCATACGGCATAGCACCACTATCAAACCATACATCAATCAGGTCGGCTTCGCGGTACATCGGTTCGCCTTTGCTGCTTACCAAAATAATCTCATCTACGTACGGGCGGTGCAAATCGAATTCAGAATTTAGAATTTCGAATTTAGAATTTTGGATTCCGGATTGCTTAGCGCGTGCAATCTCCGCTTGCAGTTGCTCAATCGAACCAATGCAAATTTCTTCTTTACCATCTTTGGTGCGCCAGATCGGTAGTGGAGTTCCCCAATAGCGCGAACGCGACAAGTTCCAATCCACCAAATTCTCCAACCAGTTTCCAAAGCGACCGGTTCCGGTGCTTTCGGGTTTCCAGTTAATGGTTTTGTTCAACGCAACCATTTTATCTTTCAACGCTGTGGTGCGAATAAACCAGCTATCCAATGGATAATACAGCACGGGCTTGTCGGTACGCCAGCAATGCGGGTAAGTGTGTTCGTACTTCTCTACTTTAAAAGCTTTGTTTTCTTCTTTTAAGATAATGGAGATGATGACATCGGTATTTTTATAATCCGCGTGGCTCTCATCCTCGTTGGTGTAATTCTTTACGTAAAAATCATCTGCGCCAAGCGGCTTGTGCGTTTTAATGTTGTACCTGGCCACACCGGCTTCTAAGCCTTCACCAATCTGATTAATGAATTTTCCTTTGCGATCAACGGTTGGTACTTCATTGCCGCCCTCATCTTTAATAGTAAGCGCGGGCACACCATTTTGTTTCGCGGCCCGAAAGTCATCGGCACCAAACGTAGGTGAGATGTGTACCACACCGGTACCATCTTCGGTAGTCACAAAATCTCCGGCAATTACCTGAAACGCGTTATCAGCATCGTAAAACGGTTGAATGTAGGGCATCAGTTGCTCGTAGCGCACACCGAGCAGTTGCTTACCGGTAAACTCCTGCACCACCTCGAAGGGGATTGCTTTATCGCCAGCTTTGTAAGCCTCCAGCTTCAGGTCTTTATTTTTATCAGAAAAATATTTGCTGAAAAGATCTTTGGCCAACACTACACTAACCGGTTTGTGTGTGTAGGGATTAAATGTATTAACCTGAACATACTTAATCTTCTCGCCTACTGCCAGGGCCGTGTTCGAGGGAAGTGTCCACGGTGTGGTGGTCCAAGCGAGGATAAAAGTTTCGCGATCTGCTTTGAGTAAAAATTCCGACTTCGCATCACGCTTCACTTTGAATTGCGCAACAATGGTCGTGTCTTTTACATCTTTGTAGGTACCCGGCAAATTCAACTCGTGCGAACTTAAGCCAGTACCTGCCGCTGGCGAATACGGTTGAATGGTGTAGCCTTTGTACAATAACTGTTTATCATACAATTGCTTTAAAATCCACCAAAGTGATTCGATGTATTCTTTCTCGTACGTGATGTATGGTTTTTCCAGGTCAACCCAATAGCCCATTTTGGTGGTCAGGTCATCCCATTGATCCTTATACTTCATTACCGTTTCGCGGCACTTCTTATTGTACTCTTCAATGGAAATCTTCTTACCAATATCGTCTTTGGTAATGCCCAGTTCCTTTTCTACCTGTAACTCTACCGGCAAACCGTGGGTATCCCATCCGCCTTTGCGTTTTACCTGGTAACCTTGTAATGTTTTAAACCGGCAGAAAATATCCTTTACAGTACGGGCCATTACGTGGTGAATGCCGGGGGTACCGTTGGCCGATGGCGGCCCTTCATAAAAAGTAAATGTATCGGCACCTTCGCGCACGCTTACCGACTTCTCAAAAATTTTCTCTTTTTTCCAGAATTCGAGTATTTCGGTGGCCACCTGGGCCAGATTCAAGTCTTTTATTTCTCTGTATTTACTCACGGTTACCCAAAATAAGGCCGCAATTTAGGACATTTTGGGGGATTGGGAAGAAGGGAATTGGGCATTGGGAAATAGGTATTAGGCATTTGGGAATTGAGGTTTGGATGAGCTGTGTTAACTTTAATGTATGAAAGCAGAGGAGCCGGATTTGACTTTATCGTACACGTATGCCGACTACCTGAAATGGGATTTGCCGCAAATGGTAGAATTGATACGAGGTAAGGTTTATAAAATGTCGCCAGCACCTACTTCCAGGCATCAAAGAATTTCCGGTAATTTATTCGGCTTCATCAAATATTTTCTGAGGAAGAAAAAATGCGAAGTATTCTCAGCCCCTTTTGATGTTCGTCTTCCCCGAAAGAGCAAAGCCAATGAAGATATAATTACCGTAGTACAGCCCGACATCTGTGTGATTTGCGACCCAACCAAAATTGATACACGTGGTTGCTTAGGTGCTCCAGATTGGGTAATTGAAATTCTTTCGAAGCATACTTCAGCTAAAGACCTGAACGAAAAATTTGAAGTTTACGAAGAAGCCGGAGTAAAAGAATATTGGGTGGTGCATCCCGGAGAGCAAACTGTGCTGGTTTATACTTTGAATGATGGTGGAACGTACGAAGGTATTTTAAAACCTTATGTTCGTACCGATAAAGTACAACCTAAAACCTTGCCCGGACTAACCATTGACCTTACAGAAATTTTTGAACTTCCGGAGCCAGAAGATGAAAGCAATTACGTGCGGCTTTAACTTAGTTTACTCAGCCGAGCCGTTCCGGTCGTGAATTTTTATTTTGCTCAGGTCAATCGACTCATCATCTTGCTCGCCATAAAACGAACTGTCAAAATCGTCAATCGGTAACCGCTCTTTACTCTTGCGCGGTTTATCAAAAGTCATGATTAATGCCGGAAGTAAGATGAGGTTTGTGAACATGGAAATGATAAGCGTGGTGGAAGTAAGCAATCCCAATGCCACGGTGCCGCCAAAATCGCTGAAGGCAAAAATGATAAAGCCGGCAAATAACACTACCGAAGTATAAATAATACTTTTACCAGTTTCTAAAATACTTTCGCTTACGGAACGGGGCACAAAAAATCCACTCGACAAAAGTTCTTGTCGGTACTTAGCTAGAAACCGAATCGAGTTATCCACCGAAATACCAAACGTAATACTAAAAATTAATGCGGTGCTCGCTTTAAGCGGAATATGGAAATACCCCATTAAGCCCGCGGTTATCATTAACGCAATCAGGTTGGGAATAAGCGAGATGATAATCATGCGGGCGTTGGCAAACAGAATAGCCATAGAAAGTGTAATGAGAATGGCCGCCAGAATTAAACTCTCGGTTAAATTTTCGATCAGAAATTTATTTCCTTTAATAAATATTTTTGAAGAGCCGGTAACGGTTACCCGCACGGTATCACTTTCGGCCCGTAAAATTTTTTTCAGATGGGCCACCAGGATATCGGCCTTGGGCTCAATTACCTGGTGCACCAACGAATCCATTTTAATGGAACCAATATCGGCCATCTGCATGGAGATGCGCATTTTACTATAGGTGGTATCTACAAACGATTTGAAAAGGCCGCTGTTGTCGCGCTGGCCCGTAAGGTAATCCAATACAAACTTGGCCTCGATATCGGATGAAGGCAACGCATAGCGCTCGGGGTTATTGTTAAAAAACGCTTGCCGCGATGCTTTGATTAAAGCAAGTATGGAGAGCGGTCGCGAAGTTACGTCAATCGAGTCGAGCGAACTTTCAAACTTATCAATCTCGCGGGCAATGCGCAGGTTTTGCAAAGGGCGCCTGCGCGCTGTCTGCAGGTCCACTTCAATTTCCAAAGGCATAATGCCGCTGAAATTCTCTTCAACAAATTTCAAGTCGCGTTTAATGTCGCTGTCTTCCGGAATATCGTCAACCATAAACGAAACCGAATACAGCCTGGACATGCCCACCAGCGCCAACAGGGTAATGCCCACCGTAGCCCCATAAATAAGCAGCCGATGGCGATGAACCATTAAATCGATTAATCGCACAAAGCCGCCCAGAATTTTAAAGTCAAGGTGCTTAAGATGTTTTTGGTTGGGCTCCGGCATCCACGAAAGTATGCCCGGTATCATAATCAGGCTAACCAGAAACAAGGCGATAATGTTAATACCGGCTACTATACCAAACTCGCGCAGGATAATAATATCGGTGGTGAGTAAAGTAAGAAACCCGATTGCCACCGTTAGGTTGGTTAAGAAAGTAGCAAGGCCCATTTTCATTACCACGGCCTGTATGGCTTCCATTTTATTCTTCCGGTTTACAAACTCTACATGGTATTTGTTGAGCAGGTAAATAGCATTGGTTATTCCAATCGTAACAATTACGGGTGGTATAAGCCCGCTTAGCAAACTGATTTTAAATCCAAACAAGGCAATGGTACCAATTGTCCAGATTACCACCACCCCTATCATAATCATAGAAAAAATAACCGCTCGTATAGAGCGGAAAAATAACAGCATGATTACACCGGTAACTATGGCCGACAAATACAGGAAGAACGAGAGCTCTTTGCGCACCTGCTCGGCCATTACCGACCGCACAAAAGGCAACCCGGCATAATGAATTTTTATCCCGGTTTGTTCGGTGAATTCTTTGCCCAGCTTAATAAGGGCATTGGTAATTGTAATGCGCTTGGCAGAATTAGCATACTCTTTCTTTAAGGATGCCAGCACCAGGTTAGCCCCGTTCGTGGTGTTTACCAATTGGCCCATGTAAAACAATTGATTGCGGGCAATAGCCAACAGGCTATCTAACTGTTGCTGCGAAGCAAGCGTATCCGGAAACAGCGGCACCAGTTTAAACTGCTTCTTAACGGTATCTTTTTCTATAATCCGCAGCAGCGGCAATGAAAGCACTTCATTAATTCCTTCCAGCTTGCGAAGCTCGTTACTCAGGTCTTCCAGCCTTTGAAAATTATCCAATTGGTACATGGCGCTGTCTTTGATGCCCAGCGCCATCATGTTACCATCTTCACCAAACTGTTGCTTAAACCGATTAAAGAAAACCATATCGGGGTCTTCTAACGGAACAGTGCGGGCAAAATCATAACTCATTTGCACCTTTGTGGCGTAGTAGCCCATCACAACCGTAATTGCACCAATAAATGCAATTAGCGTAATTCTGTTTCTGATTATGAACAAGGCAACTTTAGACCACATAGGCTGAGCGAACTACCAGGTAACTATTTAGGTGGCCAAAACTAAGGAATTTTGATTAAGAATCGGCTTTTTAAATCGCGTTCTTGTCAGCGAAAAGCTTAACTATCAATGCGAAACCACCTTTAAACCGACTATGGAAATTATAAGCGTACTGATAAAGAATATACGCCAGAAATCGGCTGGCTCTTTGAAAAAGAAAATGCCTATTAACACAGTACCCACTGCTCCAATACCCGTCCATACGGCATAGGCTGTACCGATGGGTAAGGTTTGTGCAGCCTTGTATAGTAAGATCATGCTGATGGTAAGACAAACAAAAAATCCACCGAGCCAATACCACGAAGTAACACCCGTGGTTTCTTTGGCTTTACCCAGGCACGATGCAAAACCTACTTCAAACAAACCTGCTATAATGAGAATGATCCAGTTCATAATTAAACGGCAAAGCCCTTTATCTTTTTATACAAACTTATGGCGTATCGATCGGTTAGCCCCGAAACAAAATCTACAACGTAACGTGCCATCGTGTAATGATCGGTAGCCTGACGGATGTTTAACCGGATGTCTTCCGGCAACAGCAACGCCAGGTTATCATGCTTGCGCGATTTTTTGTTTTCGAGGGCATAGATTCCGGTAGTTAAAAATTCTTCCAATAACCCCGGCAACACCTTGTGGCCGGCTGCTTCAATTTCTACTACCTGCCGGGCCCGGTAAATTTGATCCACCGAAAGAGAAATAATAGCCTTCAAGCCCTGTTTCGATGGACACAAATCCGCCAATGCATGATTAAACTTACCGGCTAAAATTTCAGGTTCGCTATCCAGAAACAACGCTGCGCATTCGTCCATTAAATCGCCAATGGCAAGGGCCCGTAAAAAACCAATCTTCTCCTGGCGGCTTGCAAGCTGATCGAGTTTGCCCACCTTGGACTTACTTTTCGTAATTATGTTTTCAAAAAGTGCTTTGGCCATTTCGTACTGCACCAGGCCCAGGCTACACGCATCTTCCAGGTCGATAATACTATAGCAGATATCATCAGCGGCTTCTACCAGGTAGGTTAACGGATGGCGCTCTGTTACGCCTGTAGCAACATGGTGTAGTTGCAGCGTACCGGTTACTTCATTAAAGATGGTTCTCTCCGACTGGAAGTAACCAAATTTTTTCTGGCTGCGTTTTTTCTTATCGCGATCCGGAAACAAAGCCGGGCATGGATATTTTGTAAACGCACCTAGCGTGGCAAACGTAAGCTTTAAACCATATTGATTCTTATTGAGAATCCGAAAGCCTTGGGCGTTGCCCTCGAATGTAATGAGATCGGCCCATTCGGCATCGCGCACATGTTGTTGTAACGATTTTCCGGTTGGATGATGCTTAAAAAAATCGGAGATGGCATCTTCACCGGCATGACCAAACGGTGGATTGCCCACATCGTGCGTAAGCGAAGCGGCCGAAACAATAGCGCCAAAATCAAACAATGAAAAATCGGTGCGCAACTCCGGGTGGCGCTGCAAAATCACATCACCCACACGTCTGCCCAGCGACCGGCCCACACTGCTTACTTCTAAACTGTGTGTAAGGCGCGTATGTACAAAGTCGTGCTCGGGCAACGGGTGAACTTGCGTTTTATCTTGCAGCTTGCGAAACGGATGTGAAAAAATAATCCGATCGTAATCCTGCTCGAATGCACTGCGCGATGCCTCGTTAGAAAGTTGTTGCTTTTGCCCGCTGCGCTGTGCGGAAAGTAAATGTTTCCAGTTCATGGTGAGGCAAAAATAGAAAACAAATCGGCTATAAACATTTAGGGTCTTTTTATATCCGGTATATTGGAAAAGAGTAATCAATCACACCCTTTATCAAGACTTTGAAGGTAGGCCAATACCAGAGATAAATAAATCAGTATTGCGTGTATTTAGGAAGGGGAAAAGACGAGGGACAAGACAATAAACTAACCGACTGAACAACTAAAAATTGTATTTTTGAGGAAGACAAGACAATGTAACAAGTGAAACAAAAGGATTTACATAGACACTTCAGTTTTCGGTGGTTACTTTGACGAAGAATTCAAAGAACATACAGTTCCTTTATTTAACAGAGTTAAAGGCGGTGAATTTTGTAATCCTCTACTCGACTGTAACTCAGGACGAACTTGAGAACGCTCCTGAAAAAGTAAAAGACCTTGTAAAAAGTCTTAGAGCCGACCTGACAGAATTTATTGAAACAACAGACGAAGCAATTGACCTGGCGACCGAATACCTTACTAAAAAAGTTGTTGGGCAGACAAGTCTTGCGGACTGCTTACACATAGCCTTAGCGACTATAAACCGTGCAGACTTTTTAGTTAGTTGGAACTTCAAACACATAGTGAACATTGAAAGAATAAGGGTTTACAACTCTATCAACATTAAAAACGGTTACAAACAGTTAGAAATACGTTCACCAAGAGAATTTGAAAAATATGAAGACGACTGAAAAAACATTTGATGCTGTAAAATTTATGCGTCAACAACGAGATAGATTGAGCGAGAAGTTATCCAAAATGACAAAGGAAGAAATATTGGAATACTTCAATAAACGCAAGACACAGACAACAAAGCCCTGTGCCTGACAGATAAAGATTTGTTTTGTTGCGCATATGTATGTTGGGAATGCTTATTGGATAACCAATACTTTATTCTTAGTGGAGTCTTCGCAAACGTAGTTGCAATAAGATGGAATCTAATAATTATTTTTAATATCAATCGCGGAGTCCGAAGCGAGACTCCGCGTGGAACAGAATAATTGACCACGAATGAAAGAAGAGCCACTAACAACGGTTTTGCGTCAGGCGGGGGTAACGGGAAAAAACATTTCATAATAAGGAATTGAACCTATGAGAAAATTGATTTTGGCTATGTGTACTACGCTGGATGGAATTGTTACTGACGAATTGAGCTGGATGCAACCTGATACTGACCAATCGTGGGATAGTTTTTTTGAAATGCTGGAAAATGTTGACCTGCTCATACTTGGTAACGGTATGTGGAAGGATTATCGGGACCATTGGAAAAAGGTATTGACGAATGAAATCGGATTTGACAAAAATGAAATCCGATATGCCCGCTATGCCCGTAACACTAAGCATATTGTGTATTCATCTACCTTACAAAACACAGGTTGGGAAAATGCAAGTATTGAATGCGGTGACTTAATTGAATTTATACATCGAATCAAATCTGAGCCTGGAAAAGATATTCAAATTGTAGGCGGTGCAAAATTTGCCTCAAGCCTTATCAATACTGGTTTAGTTGATATGTTCCGAATTATGATTAATCCGGTTATTTTAGGAAAAGGAAAATCTCTTTATAGTAACCTATCAACTCATTATAACCTTGAATGTTTTAAAGTAGAACATTTTAATAATGGTGTAGTAACGCTTTCATACAAGCAACTTGATACAGAAAAAGCAACGAACCGCTAACGGGTTTAAATAAACACTATAAGGCGTTTACTTTTCCTTCACTTAAGCCCTCACTCCTTCAATACCAGATCAATACACATTACCGCAGCCATAATTAACATGCGCAAGGGATTGTCTGCCGGTACATCGTTACTGATCTGAAGAATGTAATTATCGGCTGAGGTGAAAAGCTCTTTTCCCAGGCCGCTCCACTTTTTAGTTACCAGTGCAAACTCTTTACCATCCTGCGACACAAACCGGAAATCCCAACTGGTCCATTTGCCCTTGAGCATACACAGCGGGCGCTCGCTGGCGTCCAGCACCTCAAACTTTCCACCTATGCTGAAAAATTTCTGCTTGAATTTTCCAATCAACGTACCGCGTTCGTCTAAAACCTCTACGGTTGATAGAAATAAGGAAACGCCACGTTTAACAGTAATAATCGTATTGCCTTCCGGAGTTTTAATGTCAATTTCAAAAGGCGTCATCCGTTTGTAGTCGGTAAACCGAAACATTTTGGTGAAGAAGCCTAACCGCTCTTCGCGGGCCTGAAGAATTATTTGTTTGGTATCCGGATCGTAGATATCAAAACTATTGGCGGCCTTAAAAACTTTAACGTGCTCTTTAACGAAATAAAGGTTTTTGTTTAATGTCGGGTGCATAATGTGTGGCGGGGTCTTGTTTAAATAGTTCTGCTAAAATACTATAAAGTCGGGGCTGTGCCTGCTGAAAGGGTTTGGGTCGCTCGAAAAAATTTTCAACAGCTACGGCAAAAAATTCTTCCATATTATCGAAGGCATACTTTCTGAAAAAATGATCTTGATTGGCTTGAAGATTTGCCATTTCACTTTCGGCATATCGTTCAATCGCCTGCACCAGGTCGTTATCCAACACTTCATAGTCAACGGCTTTGTGCTCGAGCCATAACGCATGGGCAAACTCGTGTAATAACAGGTTAATGCCATCGTCATCGTGTTTTAATCCTTCGGCAATGCCGCGCCAACTAAATACTATAGTTTGTAAGGCGGGGTTTACTTCACCTTTGTGCCTGCGGTTGGTAATGCGCGAGTTGTAGTAGTCGGGATAAACAATGATGCGCTTAAAGTAAGAAAGGCCTTTGTTTTTTGTTGGCAGAAAGAGCAGCAATTGCGCAGCGGCACAGGAAATAATGGCGCGCATGGCACGCGTAAGCTTAATGCGATCGCGGGGCACAAATTCAAAGTACTCGTAATGATCGCGGGCTAATTTTAGAAATTTAATTTTTTGCGACCACGGCAACGAAGTATAGTAGGCATAGCGGTGATTTAAAAAGCGATGAAAGATAGGGCCGTAATAAAAACGAAAGCGCAACTCCTGATACCCCAGGTACAGAAGTCGCGCCATAGCTGCAAACAAGGCAGCTTTCACTCTATATTTTCTTTAGAAGTTCGGCCATGGAAACAGACTCTGCAATAATGGTTTTTACGTCTTGAATAGCCACCCGCTCTTGTTTCATCGTATCGCGGTTGCGAATGGTTACGGTATTGTCTTGCAGCGTTTGATGATCGACCGTAATACAATACGGAGTGCCAATGGCATCTTGCCTGCGGTAACGTTTGCCTATGGCATCCTTCTCTTCATAAAAGCAGCGGAAGTCAAACTTCAATAAGTTCATAATTTCGGTTGCCTTCTCCGGTAGGCCATCTTTCTTCATCAGTGGAAGAATGGCTACTTTATTGGGCGCCAGCGGTGCCGGAATTTTTAACACCACACGCTCGCTGCCGTCCTCCAGTTTCTCTTCCTTGTAAGATGAAGCCAACACCGAAAGAAACATGCGGTCTAACCCCACCGAAGTTTCTACTACATACGGAATGTAGTTTTGATTATCTTCTGAATCGAAATACTGTAGCTTTTTACCGGAATACTTTTCGTGGCTCTTTAAATCAAAATCGGTGCGACTGTGAATGCCTTCTAACTCGCGGAAGCCCATCGGGAAATTAAACTGAATGTCGCATGCCGCGTTGGCATAGTGAGCCAAATTTAAATGATCGTGGTAGCGGTAATTGTCATGCCCAAGACCTAATGCCTGATGCCACTTTAGTCTTTTCTCCTTCCAGTATTCGTACCACTTCATTTCCTCGCCTGGCTTCACAAAAAACTGCATTTCCATTTGCTCAAACTCGCGCATGCGAAAGATGAACTGGCGGGCTACAATTTCGTTGCGGAATGCTTTGCCGATTTGGGCTATGCCAAAAGGAATTTTCATGCGGCCGGTTTTCTGCACATTTAAAAAGTTTACAAAAATTCCCTGGGCTGTTTCGGGGCGCAGGTAAATTTTGTTGGCGTCATCGGCCACCGAACCCATTTCGGTAGAGAACATGAGGTTGAACTGGCGCACATCGGTCCAGTTTTTTGTTCCGGAAATCGGGTCAACAATTTCAAGATCATCTACCAGTTGTTTCATGGCCGCCATGTTGTTATTAGCCATGGCTGTTTTTAACCGTTCGTTTATTTCATCAATTTTTTTCTGGTACTCTACCACGCGGGCGTTGGTACTCACAAACATGGTGCGATCAAAGTTATCGAAGCGCTTCGCGGCTTTCTCTACTTCCTTCTCTATTTTCTCTTCCAGCTTTTCAATTACACCCTCAATTAGCTGATCGGCCCGGTAACGCTTTTTAGAATCTTTGTTATCGATCATCGGGTCGTTAAAAGCATCTACGTGGCCGCTTGCTTTCCAGGTGGTGGGGTGCATAAAAATAGCGGCATCAATACCCACAATGTTGTCGTGCAACAGGGTCATAAACTTCCACCAATATTCTTTGAGGTTGTTTTTTAACTCGGCCCCGTTTTGGCCATAATCGTACACGGCACTCAGGCCATCGTAAATTTCGCTGCTGGGGAAAATAAACCCATACTCTTTGGCATGGGAGATTACATTTTTAAAAAGATTGTCTTCGGTAGTTGCCATAAGGCGCAAAGATAGAAATAGAAAAATGCTGCGTTGCGGTGCCTCCCAAGATTTTTCAAGAACCCGTTGGTAACCGAAGGGTAAAGATTGCACCTTCACCTGGTGTGGACTCCAGGCGGATTGTTCCGTTAAGCCGGGCTACAATTTCGTGTACAATATAAAGCCCCAGCCCGGAGCCAGTAGAGTCTTCCGAACCCCGGTAAAACATGCTGAATATTTTCTTATGATGCTCTGCGGATATGCCTTGTCCATTGTCCTTCACCCAAATAATGAGATGCTGATTCTCCAAATGGGCGCCAACTGCAACTGTACAGATGGGCTTATGCCGATCGGCATATTTAAAGGAATTGCTGATCAGGTTATTTAACAATATTTTTAATCGGGTAGCATCGGTGGTAATTTCAAGACCAGCATCGATGTGTATTTCAATAGTCTGTTTATGAACAGGCCCCATAAACTTCAGATCATCTAAAATTCTTTGTACTAATGGCCGCAATGCAAATTTTTCTTCGCGAAGCGTTAGTCGTTCATTTCGAGTAAAGTCTATGATTTCTTTAATTAACAAATCCATGCTCTGAATCCTTTCATGCATCATGGCATGGCATTTTTTCAGTTCTTCCTTATGTGAGGTTCGCCCTGCAATGTCGAGCAAGCCCAACAACGAAGTAAGAGGTGCACGTAATTCGTGCGAGGCACTGTAAACAAACCTATCCAATTCGCGATTAGTTTTTGAAAGGAGCGTATTCTTTTTCAGGATCTCCTTTTCGGAATGAAAATTTAAATCCATTAAAAAATAAAGCTAATGTCGCGGTACTCGGGCGCATTAATTCTTTCCATATCTGCTCCGGATAATGTAAATACCGGTAATGGAAACAGGTAGGCCGACAAAAATAAGAACACTAGAAAAATACAAAACAGGATTACATAAAAACGGTATTTATATCCGAAGAAAACCATCGAGGTTAGCCCCGTCATAATAAAATAAACAAACACACCCGACTGAGATGAATCATTCACCGCAAAAAAATAGGTCATTATTCCTATCAGCAATAAAAATGTAAGACTGGATGTCAGGCCTTTATTAAGGCGGTTTAACCAAATGCATAAAATCGAAAAAGTTGCTACTGCCAAGTAAGCAGGCACAAGAATGTAAATGCCCTGCAGCGAATCGAAAATGATATAAACCAACACCACCAGAAAGCATAACAGGGCCAGTTGGCCGCGCAAAATCGCAACCTTTAGTTGCGCCCGGGATTCGGTTTCTGATTTTCCAATAAGCAAACGCTTTAGCACCCTGTTATAAATTTTCCAAAAAAACTTGGGCAAAGATAGGCTTTCTAACGGGCTCGGGTAAAAACCAAGTTTTTAACGGTTCTCCGGCAAGGTTACCATAAATACCGAGCCTTGGCCCAGCGTAGATTTAAACTGAATGGTACCATGGAGGCGCGCAAGGGTTTCCTTTACAATGTACAATCCCAGGCCCGAGCCCGTGGATTGCTCGGATGCCCTATAAAACATTTCAAAAATTCTGGACTGATGTTCGGGCGCAATCCCCACACCATTATCTGAAATTGTAATGGTGGTGTCTTGGCCTTCGGCCGCCACCGCTATGGCCACTTCCGGATGTTCTTTTTGAGGATCGAAATATTTAAAAGCGTTGCCTACCAGGTTATGTAACACTACATTTAACCGGGCTTTGTCGGTAACTACAGTGTAACCTGCAGGTATTGTTAGTCGCACGTATATCGACTCATAGCCATCTGCAAATTTCAAATCATCAATTACCTCATTCAATAAATCGGCTATCAGAATAGATTCACAGTTTAACTCCTTTCGCGCATTACGCGAAAAATCTATAATCTCTCGGATGAACGCATCCATATTGTGTACCCGGTCTTTCATCATCACCAGGCACTCCTGAATTTCTTCGGCACTAGTTGATTTTTGCGTTACCTCTATTAGGCCCAACAACGAGCGGAGCGGGGCCCGCAAATCGTGACTGGCGCTGTACACAAATCGGTCTAACTCCTGATTGGTTTTTGCCAGCAACTCATTCTTATCCAGAATTTCCTTTTCGATGGACTGATTGATGCCCATTAAAAAATAAATTAACGAGATGCCCGAGGCCAGGGCAATGCAGAAGTTAATAGCAAAGTTGGTTTGGATGTACGCTTCGCTATAGGTATTAACCTGCCGGATGGTAATGCCGCCCCAATAGGAAAGAAAAAACAAGCCTACAGAAAGCAACACAAAAAACAGTGACCAGCGCCTCTCTTTGATGCCAAACAACGTAATGGCTGTCATACCTACAATAACAAAAAACATGTAAACGCCCGATCGGTATTGGTCGTTCGATGCAAACAAAAAAACAATTACGTTAATGGTAGCCACAAACAGCACGTTGGCCAACTTGTACTTGCCAATTCGGTTGAGGTATAAGGTTAGCAGGCCTGTGATAATTACAGCAACATAGTAGGGCTCGTTGCCACGTATATCTGTTGCCATGTCAATAGCGAGGTAAACCACCCCCACCAGCAAGCAGAGCACAATCAAGTGGCCCCTTAAAATTGCATGCTTATATTCAACCCACGAAGCAACGTAGTTGGACTTGCCAATAATGAAGTTTCGAAACCGCTTGCCAAACATGGGTAGGTGTTTGTTCCAAATTAAGTGGTTTTTTAAATCGGATATTATTTAGCCTATTTATTATTTTCGAAGCCGTGATCCATTTTGATACAATAGGTTTGGCGGTGGCGTTTTCACCTACAGCAACCGCCATGTTGGCCGAAGCCCAGCGCTTGGCTGTTTATTTTGAGTCTAAGTTGGTTTTGATTCATGTTGGGGCGCGCAGCCCGGAAGTAGAGCAACGCATGGAAGCCTTGCTAAAAGCGGCCGGTGTTGGCAAAAGCGGAGTAACGATTTTATGGAAATCGGGCGAACCGGCAAAGCAAATCTTAGATGCCTGCAAAAGTGAAAAAATTGATCTGTTGCTGGCCGGAGCACTGAAGAAAGAAAACCTTGTAAACCATTACCTCGGTACCATCGCACGAAAAATTTTACACCGCGCGCCTTGCTCGGTCTTAATGATCACGCATCCTTCTGTAGAAGAAACTCCCTTAAAAAATATTGTAGTAAACGCTGAAGACAGCCCCTATATAGAAGAGGCCATACGGGTTGCCTGCCAATGGCCCGTAGCAGAAAAGCCGTGGGTACATATTGTGCGCGAACTGAAATTGTTAGGCCTGGCGTTGGCAGCACACGAGCAATGCAGCGAAGAAGAATACGAACAACAAAAGCAAAAAATGATTCGCACCGAAATTGAATCGGTGGAGAAGTTGTTACAGCGCATTCCGCACAACCATAGTAAGATCAATATCAAGGTTGTTTCCGGCAAGGCCGGTTTTGAACTTGGCCGCTTTGCCGAACGCAAAGAGGCAGACTTGCTTATTTTAGGTGCGCCCCCGCGCAGGTTCTCTTTTATCTCGCGCGTATTTCCGCACGACCAGGAATATATCTTCAACGAGTTGCCGTGCAATGTACTCATGCTTCAACCCCGTAAAAACGCATGACCAAGCTAAGTCAATTTGAAGTAATGGGGTTGCTCATTCAATTGGGCACTATGTTAATAATGGGGCGGCTGTTTGCCGAACTTGCCCGTAAGCTCAAACAGCCGGCAGTTATTGGCGAAATTCTGGCGGGTATAATTCTGGGGCCTACCATCCTGGGCATGGTAAACCCCGCATGGTTTCAAAGTCTGTTTCCTGCTGGCTCTGCTTCGCTGGTGCTGGATGGCTTTGTGCAGGTAGCCGTTGTGATGTTGTTGTTCATTGCCGGGCTTGAGGTAGATCTGCACATAGTGCTGCAACAAGGAAGGCAAGCGCTTTATACCAGTTCATTGGGTCTTGTTATCCCTTTCGCAATCGGGTTTATAATCCCCTACCTCTTTCCAACTTTTTTTGGAAGCATGGATGCCGGCCGGCACCTGGCCTTTGCACTTTTTATGGGCACTTCCATGGCTATCACGGCCCTGCCTGTAATTGCGCGCATTCTTATGGATTTAAACATCTTCAAATCCCGTATGGGGATGCTCGTAATTTCTTCAGCAATGATCAACGATTTAATCGGGTGGTTAATTTTTTCGGTGGTATTGGGAATGATTGGCAAAGAACAAAATCTCTCGGTGTGGAATACCGTGTTGTTTACCGTTGGGTTTACCGCCTTCATGCTTACGGTGGGGCGCTGGCTGATTAACCGCGGCTTACCGTGGGTAAATAAAAACCTGGCGTGGCCCGGGGGTTTGCTTTCGCTGGCATTGGCAACCTGCTTTTTAGCTGCGGCCTACACAGAATACCTTGGCATACACGCCATCTTTGGGGCATTTATTGCCGGGGTTGCGTTGGGCGATTCGCAGCATTTAAGCGAACGCGCAAAAGAAATTGTTCATCAGTTTATCAATAACATTTTTGCTCCGTTGTTTTTTGTCTCAATCGGACTAAAAGTAAACTTCATCAAAAATTTTGATCTCACCTTAACGGTGGTCATAATCGCCATAGCCTTTGCCGGCAAAATTATTGGCAGCGGCTGGGGCACGCGCCTGGGTGGCTTTAGCTGGCGCGAGTCGATGGCTGCTGCCTTTGGTATGAATGCACGCGGTGCCATGGAAATTATCCTCGGCCTGGTGGCGTTGGATAGCGGGCTCATTAACGAAAGAGTATTTGTATCGTTGGTGATTATGGCGCTTGTTACGAGCATGACCAGCGGCCCCTTAATGAAGTGGATGCTAAAAAAATGATTAGCTTAACTTATTGCATTCGATAAGAAATCATTCAACGGCTTTATAACCCTGGCAATCTCAGCCGCCTGCTTAACAAACTTTTTATCTAACACTTCTTTATCCATAAAGTAATGCGACACAATAAAACTTTTGTGTTTCAACAAATCAATTTGCGGATGGTCTTTCGGATAGCCTTTGGGGGCGGTTTTCAGTTTATCAAAATCGTCTAAGCCTGCGAAATACTTCTTAAACTTTTTGTCGGTTATAATTTTTAAAAACCCTTTGGTATTGTAATCAATCTCCTGCCGGATTTTTGCCAGGTTACCAGAGTCTGGCATGTAAAACCCACCGGCTATAAAACTCTTTCCGGGTTCTATATGCAGGTAGTAACCGGGTTCTTGTTCCATTTTTCCTTTCGGTGAAAGCCCCGCCCCCATGTTTACTTTATACGGTCGTTTGTCTTTGCTAAACCGCACATCGCGGTAAATACGAAAGGCCAGCTTGCGCGGATTTAATCCAGCCAGGCTATCGTCAAATTTTAATAGTTCTTTATGGAAAGCCTCCACAAAATCATCGAACAAATTTTTAGCTTCCAGATATTTGGGTTTGTTTTTCTCAAACCACTCGCGGTTGTTGTTTTTGGCTATTGATTTGAGAAACGATTGAATACGACTGAAGTTCATAACTGTTATTAATCAATATTTTTCGGGCAAGTTTTTTACGCGTTCGAATGCCGGTTGAATAGCCGGAAGTCTGTTAACCGGGGCATCCAAATAAAAGTAGGCTGTAGCCGAAACATCATCGCTGCGATAAAAGTTTGTCCATCCGTGTGGAAAATCTTCATCTGTTAATTTAGGTGCCGGGCTGCGTTCAAAAAGTTTTACCAACTCTTTATCGGTGGCTACCGTAACCGGAATTAAAGATGCCCCGTTGGCAACGTAGCTGCGTACCTTGTCGGTCATTTCACCACCCATTAGTTGAATGGTAACTTTACATGCCGAAGAAAAATAAACCGGATCGGGAATGTGGTAGCGATAAAAAGCCCACTGCCGGTTTGCTTCGTCTGCCACTAAACAACCCTGGTATCGATGCACAAACTGTCCTTGCCCCCAGCCGGTACCAATGTAATCTTCGGTGCCTGTTCCGTTGAGGGTAGGAAGATCTCTATCGCCATCGGTATAAATTTTTACTTCGCCTTCGCCCCACCAACTTTTTTCATACAGCGCATCGGTAATAATGCCCACGTTGGTGCCAAGGTACCGGCCCTTGCCGGTTACCGTGGGGAGTATTACAAAATCTTTAGCGAGTTCGGGTTTCTCTACCCGATTCCACCACGCATGAAAGTACAACACATCTGCCTTGTGCGATTTTACCTGCTGAAAATTTATATCGTAGAAAAGATTTACCGTTGTATTACTTTCATTCACCAGTACAACGCGGGCGCCTTTGCGGTAGGGCATGGGAATGTAACTGGTAAAAGACCTTCCTTCCGGATCGGAGAACAAGGCATTCTCGAATGCTATTTTTCGCCCTAACGCTAACCCAAAAAAATCGCCCAATGGAACAGACACTGCCGGTGTGGTGGCCCCATCCCAAAACATTTCGATTTTAATAGCCCGCAGCACCTGCGGACTTCTATCACTAATCGTAAGCCACATGCGTTGAATAACTCCGGCACCGGTGGTACTCAATAAAGTTTTTGTTTCGCCCGGTGCAAACATTTCGTTCGGGTGGCCCTTCGCCCGGTTATTTTCAATGCCGCCCTTGCCTTTTGCGCCTGTTGGATTTTCAAAGCTGGCCCACCGGGTTTCGGCCGCTGGCATTTTGTACAGCTCTTGTGCAACCAGTTGGTGAGCACCCAAAAGCAATAAGGCAGTAAATAGGCGGATCATAAAAGTTACATAACAGGTAATGAAACAGATTGAGCGAGAATGGTTTCGTGCCGGCTGGACACAGAGAGTTGCTGCTTACTTTTACAATAAAACACCAGGCCTTTATAAGCAGTTAAATATGTAAAAGTTGTTCCCAAAAAAGTAACACTGGCTGTTACTACTGCTAACCCTTCATTTCGATTCAGCAGGTTTTGGAAATCTTCTGGCGCAAGGCGAACAAACACGCCATTCATTTTTAAAGCCTGTCGCGATGCATGTGCATTGTGTGGTATCATATCCAATAAATATCAGGGTTATAAATATTCAACTATCGTTTCCAAGCCAATTCCACGCGATGCTTTTACCAAAATGGTGGCTTCCGAAATCGGATTCTGCTTTAATGCCGCAATCAATTCTTCCTTGCGTTCAAAGTAAAGCGCCTGTGGAAAACTATTCTTAGCTTCCTTCATTAATCCGCCACATAAATATACCCGATCAAAATTTTTACTTTTCAATAATTCCCCCGCGCGGCTATGCTCTTTTGCAGCTTCTTCCTCCAGTTCAAACATATCGCCTACAATCGCCACTTTCTTTTTAGCTTTCATAGCAGCCAGATTTTCAATAGCTGCTTCCATCGAGCTGGGGTTAGCGTTGTACGCATCTAATATTATGGTGTTGGTTGCCTTGCTAATCACCTGCGAGCGCATATTGCCGGGTACGTAATCGGCAATTGCCAGATTTGCTGCTGCTGCGGGTACTCCAAAAAACTTTCCAATGCACAAAGCCACCGCCACATTCTCGAAATTATAGGCACCCATCAACTGCGTTTGTACTATTGCCCCGGCTTCCGTTTTAAAGCGGATAAACGGATCGGCATCCACTAACTCAGCATGGTAATAATCGCCAGCAGCCGGATAGAAATAGGGATGCGCAAACCGCTTAGCCATGTTGGCCAGAATCGTGTTTTGCGAATTGATAAAGACCGTGCCGTTAGTAGTTATCAAATGTTGATACAATTCCGACTTTCCACGAATAATATTTTCAAAACCACCAAAGGTGCCAATATGCGCTTTGCCGATGTTGGTAATAAATCCATGCGTGGGATTGGCGATGGAACACAACAATGCGATTTCTCCCAGGTGGTTGGCTCCCATTTCAACTACTGCCAACTCATACGAATTGTCGATTGCCAAAATGGTAAGGGGCACGCCAATGTGATTATTGAGATTGCCTTTGGTGGCATACGTTTTAAATTTTTTGCTTACTACAGCTTGCACTAATTCTTTGCTGGTGGTTTTACCATTCGAGCCCGTAAGGCCAATTACCGGTATCTTTAATTGGTTGCGATGGTGGCGCGCCAATGCCTGCAAGGTTGCCAACACCTCATCAACCACAATACAACGGGCATCGGTTGCGTACTGTGCCTCATCTATTACAGCGTAGGCTGCGCCTTTTTCCAATGCCTGCGCAGCAAACTCGTTGGCATTAAACTTATCTCCGCGCAACGCAAAAAAAATTGAACCGGGTATAATCTGCCGGGTATCGGTTGAAATTTTGCCGGCTTGTAAAAAGCGTTGGTAGAGCTCTTGAAGTTGCATACGTTTTTGTGGAACTAAACTATCTTGCAAGCAAGATAACAGGTAGGCAGGCGCAAGCGTTATAGCAGAGAAAATATTTTTATGAGAACAACCGGGCTGGTAGGTTTTTTGTTTTTGTCGGTTGCTGCCGTTGGTCAGTTCAATTACACTATCAAACAGGGAATTCCGGTTGAAGAAAATGGAAATGTTTTAACCATGCCCTGGGCGGGGGGAATCAATGCGGCCCAGTTTAACACCATAGATCTGAATGGTGACTCTAAAGACGATCTTGTTGTTTTTGATCGTACCTCCAATAAGCTATTCACCTTTATTAATATCAACAACCAGTATCAATACGCTCCGCACTACGAGTCGCTCTTCCCTCCCCTAACGCATTGGGTTTTGCTGCGCGATCTGAATTGCGATGGCAAAAAAGATTTGTTTACAAGCGACCCGTTCGGGATGGTGGCGTATGTGAATACAACCCGGCCGGGCCAACTGCTTTCGTGGCGCCCCTACGATCCGGGCCGTCCCATTCTTACCAAAGGTTTCACTTCCAATGTAAACTTACAGCTTAACGCCTCGGATATTCCGGTTATCGATGATATTGATGGCGATGGCGACCTGGACATTTTAAATGTTCGCTTTGTAGGAATCGGCACCATTGAGTACCATAAAAACCTGAGTATGGAACGCACCGGCACGTGCGATTCGCTGCAATTAGAACGCATAACTCAAACCTTTGGCAACCTGGAAGAATGCCAATGCAACTTTGCCTTTGGCGGTGAGCCTTGCCCCACTTCGGGAGGGCGCACCCAACATGCCGGTGGCAAAGCCATGCTTACACTCGATACGGATAACGATGGTGACAAAGATCTGCTGTTCAGTGAAGAAACCTGCACGGCTCTTTCCTTTTTGGAAAACAAAGGCACACCTGAAACCGCCAACATGGATAGCTTTACAACTTTTCCGGCCAGCAATCCCATCAACTTCATGATTTTTCCGGCTGCCTTTTACGAAGATGTGGACTTCGATGGTAAACCGGATTTGATAGCCTCGCCCAATGTGTATGCCCGCACGTTTACCAGCGCAATCAACTTTAAGGAGTCGGCCTGGTTTTATAAAAACACTGGCACCACCGCGTTGCCTCAATTTACTTTGCAACAGAAAAATTTTTTACAAGCCAACATGATTGATGTGGGCGACTATGCGGTGCCCGCCTTTTTTGATGCCGATGGCGATGGCGACCTCGATCTGTTTATCAGCAACTATGCCGATGTGGCCTTTGCCAGCCGCATTCGCTTTTATGAAAATACCGGCACACCTTCCGAGCCTGCTTTTAGCTTACGCTCGGAAGACTTTGGCGGATTTTCTTCATCTCCGCTTTTCAATCTTAAAATTCAGTTTGCCGACCTGAATGCCGATGGCCGCCCCGACCTGGTGTTTACCGGCACAAATATGTTCAATGGCCAAACCACCCTTGCTTTTTTACCCAACAAAGCAACCACCGGCATTAACATAAGCGGGCAAACAGTACAAGCTGTAAGTGTATCCATAGGCCAGCAAGAAAACATTTTGATTTATGATCTCGACCAGGATGGCAAACCCGACATGTTTATTGGTAAAGCCAACGGGGCTGTACAATACTGGCGCAACACCGGCAGCACACAGCCCGCATTCACGTTAACAAACGCAAGCTACCTCGGCTTTGGCGCCACTACCGACAGGCAAAATCCTACCCTTGCAATTGGCGATTTGAATGCCGATGGCCGCGCAGATCTTATAGTGGGCAACCAACGGGGCGAACTTAGTATTTACAGCGACATCCGCGCACAGAATCCGGTGGTGGGTCTCACGCAAATTATCTATAATCCGCTTACCGAAACCTCCGAATCGCGTAACCTGGGTGCCCGTGTGTGGCCGGCAATTACTAACCTTACCAATAGCGACATGCCTGCCATTGTGTGTGGCACTTTAACAGGTGGATTACTCTATTTAAAGAATACCGAAAGCACAGGCTTACCACCTGTTCCGGTTATCAATCTTTATCCTAACCCGGTGGGCCGCAACGCCACCCTTACTCTGGAAACCGACCAAGATATGACGGTGGAATTTTTCTCTATGATTGGTCAGCGAATCTCGGTTCCACATTTTGTTCCCGCCAATCAGCCTTTTCAAGTTGCAGTTTCGGGTATGGCTGCCGGTATTTATCTTGCGCGCTTTTCCTGGCAAGGGAAAACCGTTGCCAGGCGTTTTGTTATTAACTGATTGTAGTGCTTGCATGAATTCATTTGCCGTTGTGTTTGATATGGACGGGGTAATTATAGATAGCAACCCGTATCATAAAATTTCGTTGCGCCAATTTTGCGAAAAGTATGGCTACCATTTTTCAGACGAAGAATTGATAAAACGAATTTATGGCCGCACCAACAACGAGTGGATTACCAACCTGTTTGGTGCCATGCCTAAAGAAAAGTTGTTGCAGTTAGGCGAAGAAAAGGAAGCCTTGTTTCGCGCGTTGTACAAAGATGCGATAAAACCAGTAGCGGGCTTGCCCGATTTTTTGGAGAAGCTATCGCACCAGCAGGTGCCATGTGCTATTGGCACTTCGGCCCCGCGTAGCAATGTAGATTTTGTGTTGGATCGCACCCTGCTGCGAAAATATTTTTCAGCAATACTTGATCAGGCTCACGTAACGGAGGGCAAACCCAATCCTGAAATTTATTTGAAAACCGCGCAGGCCTTAAACTTGCCTGCATCTCAAACTATTGTAATTGAAGACTCGCTCTCGGGCATTGAAGCTGCCCAAAGGGCCGGAGCGCGCGTGGTTGGCATAACCACAACACATACCCCTGCCGAACTAAAACATTGCGATCTGGTAATTGCGGATTTTACCCAGTTGGAAGTAGCCGACCTGGCCGTTTTACTGGCCTGAATTTTATTGCACCAGGTTATTGGCAAACGCATACTTGATGAGCCCCACCAACGTACCCGTATTGGTTTTACGGAAGATATTTTTTCGGTGAGTTTCTACCGTGCGTTCACTAATAAAAAGTTTGTCTGCTATCTGTTTATTGGAAAATTCTTTCGCGATTAAATTAAGTACTTCCCGCTCGCGCGTAGTGAGTAGTTCTTCCGGGTGGTTGCCCACATCCGAAAGCAACATGCGGGTTATTTCCGCACTTACATAAGGCATACCCCGCATAATCTGGTGCAAAGCATTTTTTAGTTCCACCTGTTCAATACTTTTTAATAAGTAGCCATCTACTCCTTCTTTTAAAATTTGTCGCACAAGGGCAGCTTCATCGTGCATGCTTAAGATAACCCTTTTGGTGCCCGGTTGCTTTGCTTTTACCCAGCCGCATAAATCCAGGCCAGTGGAATCGGGCAACCGGTAATCGGTTAGTACTATATCGGCACGCTTTGTTTGCAGAATTTGAATGGCCTCTTCAGCGCTTGCAGCCACAGCTACAATTTCAAAATTGGCATCTTGTTCAAACATAGATCGCAGGCCATCCAGTACAATCCGATGATCGTCCACCAATAAAAGTCGAATGGGTCGGGTAAGGTGCATGCATTTGAAATTTCTGGTTTAAAGATACGACCTTCTGCTTTTTGCTAAAGCTGTTGATGCACTTAATGGATCGGCAGGCAAAAATTGCAGTGGAATCTGATCGGGTTTATAAATGTTTGGGAAGCGGCCCCAATTAAAGAGCACCAACAAACCGAGCGCACCCATCGACACCAAAATTGCCAGCCCAATAAAGTTGAGCGGGCTTAGTCGCAAATACTCCAACACCAGGGCTACCCCAAACGAAAGTAAAACCAATACACACCCCCACGTAACCAACGCATTTAGTTTACTGCCACACTCATATTCAGCAGTGCTCTTCTCTTTTAGATGGTAGTGCAAGATTCGCACAAAGGTGGTGTATTGTCTTGATCGATCTTCGTACGCCCGGCCCGACAAATAATACTGATTGCTGACGGTAACAGGCAACTGTCCATCGGGTTGAATGGTAATTAAAAACTTGTTGCGGGTACGACTCAGGCGCACAGAGGTTACGTTGGCGTAGGGAATAGAGCGCTCGGCTTCGTTGGTTTGAATCATCAGGTTATAATCTGATAATAAAACGGTACACGGCTTTTCGTTTGCACTATTCTTAAAGGTATATGCGGCAGAAGCTTTCACTTTGGCAAAGTACCAGCGTTATAGAATGGTTTAAATACCCGCCAACGGGTATTGGTACTCCGTGGCAGTACGGAGTATTACGCTGCCTGCGCCAGGGCCAGGGGCACAGTAGCCACCAGGGTTGTGCCTCTGCGGCCGGGTTGGGTGTCTATTTCAATGGTGCCTTTAATCATATGCAGGCGCGAGTTAATATTTTTCCAACCATTGCCGGTGCCGGCTGTAAGGTTGTTGATCTCAAAACCATTTCCATTGTCTTCAATGGTCAGCACGAGTTCGTCCGGGTGTTGCACCAGTTGAATGGCCACCTGGCTTGCCTGCCCATATTTTAAGATGTTATTAACCCACTCCTGGCAAATGCGGTACAAGGCAATCCGCAGGTCATCGGCCATCTTTAGTTCCAGATCAAAAGTTTGCACCGAAACCGCTACGGTTTCGCTCCGGTTAATACGGGCTGCAAATTCCTTTAAGGCCTCCTCCAAACCGCTTTTAACCAATACCTGAGGCATCAGGTTAAAAGCGATGTTGCGTATCTCAAGATTCATTTCGTTTAACACCTGCAATGCATGCGCTACGGTGGGTCTTTCAATTTTCTCTTTTGATAGCGTGAGCCGCAAAGCCGAGATCATCTGGCCAAAACCATCGTGCAAGTCGGCTGCAAAGCGTTTGCGTTCTTCTTCTTGCGATGCAATCACGGCCTTCAATTGGCCTTCGCGCAAAGCAGCCCGCGTAGCCTGCAATTCGGCTTGTTGTTTTAGCTGCAACCGGTTTTTCCATAAATAGCCCAACGCTACTATTAAACCCAACATAAAGAGCAGCGCCACAATAGCCCACATTCGCTGCGCCAACTGCGAGTCTTTCAATTCATTTTCCTGCTGCAACACCAGAATTTGATTTTCCTTTTTAACGGTCTCGTATTTTGCCTGCATCTCTTGTATTACCTTGGCCTTATCCAGATTAAAGAGGCTATCGCTTAACGCGTGGTGTTTTATCTGATACTCATAGGCCGATTTGTAATCATGCTGCTGTAGGTGTGCTTCCGCCAACGCGCCCAGGGTAAACCGAACCAGATCAGTGTAGCCAATATCCTGGCCTTGTTGCAGGCCCAGTTGCAACGAAGCAATAGCTTCCTTGATTTTTTTACTATGCAAAAAAACTTCGCCTTTTGTTACCGCATTAACAGCAACACCCTGCTTATCACCTATTTTTTGGCGGATAAGCGTTGACTCGTCTATATATTTTAGCGCAAGGGGTAGGTCGCCCTGGTGCAATGCAATCTCAGATAGATCGAGGAGCACATAGCCCAGACCCACGCTATCGGCAGTTTGTTTTCTAATCTGGTACACCTCCAGGTAGTATGGTCGCGCCTCCTCAATTTTTCCTCTTCGCGAAAGAAAAGCTCCGCGGTGAGCCAGCGAGGTACCTAACCTTGTAAGGTCATTTGCTTCGCGTGCTGCGCTTTCTGCTATATCGAGGCAAGCCAGTGCTCTTTCCAACTCGTTTTGCTTGTGATAGAAAACCGCCATCTCGTTATTTACTGCGGCAATTCCACTTTTATTATTCAACATTTCGAACAACGAAAGCGACCGAAAGTATTTTTCCGGCACATGCTCGTAATCGCCAGAAAGGTATGTTACCAGGCCCCAATTCATTTGCGCATACGCCTCGTCTTGCTGCCAGCCCATTTCGGCCGCTTTACCCGCGGCCCAGGCAGCTAGGGTTTTGGCGTTATTAAAATCGGCACTGTAGAGCGCGTAGAAGTTCTGGTTAATAAACTGCAACCGTTGTTGCTCGGTCATCCCACGGGTTCGGGCTACCGTGCTGGCAGAATCAAACTGGCGGGCTGCTGCCGAAACAGAAAAAAGAATTAGTAAACCTATCCAGTGGGCTTTCATGGTTTAAGGGTTAGTGGGTGCTGGCAAAACCTTAAATATAGAGTTCGTTAAATCGAATGACAAAATACATAAGGTATTGAAAATCATTGCTTTAATCCTTAACTGGCCAATCCAGTCATTAATTTAAAATCTGCTTTGGATAATTGGGGTTCATTTGCCGATATTTGCAGTCCTTTTTAAGAAGGGGTAAAAACATTAAAGACTTATGGCACGAGTTTGTCAAATAACCGGTAAGAGACCGCAGGTTGGAAATAACGTATCGCATGCGAACAACAAGACCAAGCGCAGGTTTTATCCTAACCTTCAGACCAAACGTTTCTTTATTCCGGAAGAAAACAAGTGGATTACCTTGAAGCTCTCTACCAAGGCGCTTAAAACCATTAACCTGAAGGGAATTACCGCGGTGTTAAAAGAAGCGAAGGCGAAAGGAACCCTTTCCATTTAAAACGAATAACCAGTTTGCAGTATGGCAAAGAAAGGCAACAGAATACAAGTAATTTTAGAGTGCACGGAGCACAAAACTTCGGGCCAGGCTGGCATGAGCCGCTACATTACTACCAAAAACCGTAAAAACACCACCGAACGGATTGAATTAAAAAAATACAATCCGGTGTTGAAAAAATATACCGTTCACAAAGAAATTAAATAATCATGGCAAAGAAAGTAGTTGCTACCCTTAAGAAAGCCGATGGTAAGAATTACGCCAAAGTAATTCGCGCGGTTCGCTCTGAAAAAACCGGGGCTTATATCTTCAAAGAAGAGATTGTTGCATCAGACCTTGTCAAGGAAACGTTGGCAAAAAAAGGTTAAGCCAACGCCAACAAAAAAGTTTAGGAAAGTCCCCTGTGAGGGACTTTTTTATTTTACTTACTAACTTCACCGCATGTCTTTTTTATCCAACCTGTTTTCGAAAGAGAAAAAAGATAGCCTCGACAAGGGCCTTGAAAAATCGAAAGAAAGTTTTTTCGGGAAACTGGGCAAGGCCATTGCTGGTAAGACCACAGTTGATGACGAAGTGCTGGATAGCCTCGAGGAAACTTTGGTTTCGTCTGATGTGGGCATTACCACCACGCTAAAAATAATTGAACGCATTCAGGCGCGTGTGGCCCGCGATAAATACCTGGGCACAGCCGAATTGGATAAAATCCTGAAGGAAGAAATCGCTGGCCTGCTGGCTGAAAGCAACACCGGTAATTCCGATTTTGAAATTCCCAAAGAAAAAAAGCCTTACGTGCTGATGGTGGTGGGTGTAAACGGAGTAGGTAAAACTACCACCATCGGAAAGCTTTCGGCACAGTTTAAGAAAAGTGGAAAATCGGTAGTGCTGGGGGCGGCCGATACGTTTCGTGCAGCCGCAGTAGATCAGTTGAAACTTTGGGGCGAGCGTGTGGGCGTACCTGTAATTGCAAGAGGAATGAACACCGACCCGTCTGCGGTAGCTTACGATGCTGTTGATTATGGCGCTAAGGAAAATGCCGATGTGATAATTATTGATACAGCCGGACGGTTACACACCAAAGTAAACCTGATGGCTGAATTATCGAAAATCAAACGTGTAATGCAAAAAGTTATTCCCGATGCACCGCACGATGTAATGTTAGTATTGGATGGAAGTACCGGGCAGAATGCGGTAATACAGGCGCGCGAGTTTACCAAAGCCACCGATGTTTCGTGTTTGGCGATTACCAAATTAGACGGCACCGCTAAGGGCGGGGTAGTAATTGGCATAAGCGATGAGTTTAAGATACCCGTACGGTACATTGGCGTAGGTGAAAAAGTGGACGACCTACAGGTGTTTAATAAAAATGAGTTTGTGGATTCGTTGTTTAAACGAATGGGCTAGCTTAAATACATGAGTTAATCAGCAGAATTTTTGATGCATTTGCAAGTTGTGTTGCTTGTTTTGCAACAGGCATAATATCCATCTGAACACGTAACTGAACAAGAAGTACCAATTGGCCCGATAGTATCACCAATTGAGCATGAAGTTGCACCAGGTCCGCCCGAAGTGCAGGTTTCACTGCCTCCACCCGGGAGTTTCGATATGCTATTTGCCCTATTAAATTCCCCCAAGTAATCGAAGGCGCTTGCTTGCTCAATTCCCGTATCTATTACCCATTCGCCTTTTGTTTTAGAGAAGCCATAGCCCAAGTGCGATGAAATATTTTGTTTTCCTACCTTATCTACTATTTTTTTCAAAAGAATACCATTCTCCTTAGTATCAACGCCAATAAATATCCATTTTTTGTCGGATTTAATCAGGATTCCATTTTTAAATAATATTGATTGTTGAGATGTTGACTTTGGGATTATTCTATCAATTTTTTCCGTCTGCAATACATATGCGGCCTGGTAAAATTGAGATTTGCTTGAAGATACCTGGAGAACTATTATCTCTTGGTTTTCAGTTGACTGAATTTTAAGAGGATTAGATTGATATACTCCTCCAACTGATTTTGACAATTCGAGCGGGTCAACAGTCGCTAATTCATTTGTACTGTCACACGAAATATTAACGATAAAAGTTATCATTAAAATCGAAAAAATTTTTTTCATACTTGATAAGTTTGCGAACGAAAACCAAATTACTTCCAAAGAAATTCTTAAACAACTAATCACTACCCTTTAAGGCGTAGTATTCCAAGCGAAATGTTCAGAATTTTGCATTATTCAAAAAGGAAAATCCAACCTTACCCAGTACAGTGTTTGTAATTTGCTGGAAATTGGAATTGACCTCAAAGATTTTTTAATACGTTACAAAAAGGAAAAAAACTAGCCTTGTAAGATCTTACAAGTATTAACATTTTTACTCAGTGCCTCTCAAACGGCACCCGCCAAAACACCTGGTAGTTAAAGCCCCAATACAAGCCTTTAAAAGGCAATCCATAGCCAGGAATATCATACGAATCGAAGGCTGAGGTACCGCTGGTATGCGGCAAAAATTTCATGCGGGCCGTGTAGCCCATCCAAAAGCCACGCCATACTTTTACCCGTAAGCCAGTTGTTAATTCGGCCCAGCCAGCCCGGGCACCCGCATTAGAAAGTGTTTGCTGAACCACGGGGAAAAGATCGGGAGTAAGGGTATAACTAACCTGTTCGCTGTACGAAGCACGGCCATACCGAAACCCTATAAAGAACATATTTTTATCAGGGTCTTTCAACAGGAAGTTGATATCCATACCAATGCGTGCATAGCGACCGCTGTTAGTGTACATTCCATTTACGAGCGGCTGCTTCCGTTTCCAGGAGCCTAACTCTACAACCGGATAAAAACGACCCAGATCTATATCGGCATTCAACTCCCATCCCGTTAAGGGCACGCGGGCTATTGTTTTTCCAAGCGCAATTAAATCGGTGCCTACCCGTAAACCTGTGGGCTTTCGAAATCCACGCAGTGAATCAGCCGGCTGACTGTAGGCGGCCAGAGTTACCAGTAGCAATAAACTACTCCATCCTGATCTTAACATTGATGCCGCCATTGGTTGTTAATCGGGGGTTGGAAATAGTTACTTGTGCAAACGTGGTGGTGGTAAGTTGTAAATCATTGAGGTAAGCCAGGGCACCACAGTCTTTGGAAACCACCTGGGTTTCTACCTGATAGGTTAATGCAAGGGTGTGCATTTGCGTACCCATGTAAAATGTAATCAGCACTTCGGTTGCCTGCGGATTTAGCGGTAACTGAAAAGTTTGCAGCCCTGTTTCGGGAATCAGATAGGCGTTTAAACCCGAAATGGCTATTGAATCAACTGCCACTGTAACCAGTGTGCCGCTGGTGTTGTAAAAGCCCATGGCCACCTTGCTGGTAGAGGTGTCAAAACAATCGGGCCCCGAAAGACAACCCCACAACCCGGCGACTAAAATCCAACAGAACCGAACGATTTTCAAATACAATAAGTTTGCTGCAAATATACCTTGCCTTCGTCAAACTTAAGTGCATGAAGCATTTCGTATTTTTGCAGGCTAATTATCGATTGTGAAAACCAAAGGCTCAAAAAAGACCAAAGTAAACATTGTAACCCTGGGATGTTCCAAAAACCTGGTGGATTCGGAAGTGCTTTTAACCCAACTTCGTGGAAACGGAATTGATACCACCCACGAATCGAAAAAAGACGATGCCAACATTGTAGTAATAAACACCTGCGGCTTTATCGATAATGCAAAGCAAGAATCGATTGATACCATTTTACGGTATGTAGATGCCAAAGAAGAAGGCATTGTGGAAAAAGTGTATGTAACGGGCTGCCTTTCGGAACGCTATAAAGATGATTTACAAAAAGAAATCCCGGATGTGGATGCCTGGTTTGGTACCCGCGATTTATCGCGCCTGCTAAAACAACTCAATGCCAATTACAAACACGAATTGGTGGGCGAGCGGATTCTTACCAACCCCAGCCACTTTGCTTATCTAAAAATTTCTGAAGGGTGCGACAGGCCCTGTTCGTTTTGTGCCATTCCACTCATGCGGGGCAAACACATTTCTAAGCCCATGGAGGAATTGGTATTGGAGGCAAAGAACCTTGCCAAAAAAGGAACGAAGGAATTGCTGCTGATTGCGCAAGATTCTACGTACTATGGGCTAGACTTATATAAAAAACGAAACCTGGCCGAACTACTGAAACGCCTTTCTGATGTGGAAGGTATTGACTGGATACGGCTGCACTATGCATTTCCAACCGGCTTTCCTTTAGATGTACTGGAGGTAATGGCTACCCGACCCAACATTTGCAATTACCTGGACATTCCGTTGCAACACGGCAGCACGCGCATGTTACAGTTGATGAAGCGCGGCACCACACGCGAAAAAACAGAAGCGTTGTTACAAACCATTCGCGAAAAAGTGCCGGGCATTGCCATTCGTACTACTTTTATTGCGGGCCACCCGGGCGAAACCGAGGCCGAGTTTGAAGAGATGCTGAAGTTTGTTGAAACTTCGCGCTTCGACCGGTTGGGTGTGTTCGCCTACTCGCACGAAGAAAATACCCACGCCCACTCAATGCCAGACGATGTGCCCGCAGCCACAAAACAAGAACGCGTGGATCGCCTGATGGATTTGCAACAAGGTATTTCGCTTGAATTAAATCAAGCAAAGGTTGGTAACATCTATAAGGTGTTGATTGATCGCAAAGAGGGCGGCAACTTTTATGGCCGCACCGAATTCGATTCGCCCGAAGTAGATAACGAAGTGATTCTTGATGCTAGCAAAAACTATTTGCGCATTGGCGATTTTGTTACTGCCAAGATTGCAGCCGCCAGCGAATTTGATTTGATTGGCGAACCGGTTTAACACGATTTTAACAAACGTGCTACTCCATAATTTTTAATTACGAACTTTATTAAAAAATAGACGTTATTCGGGATATGTTTTCACACACCTGTTGTTAGTATGCGCATTCAGAAACTGGAACTGGCCGATACGCAAGCCTTCTCTACTTTTTTTCTCGATTACATTCATGAAAAAGAAATTCTAAAGCCGTTCTATTCGCTTTATCCGCGCATCGAAAATTTTAAAACCCAGATAGAAACCAAAGCCCAATCGTTTCCGCAAACCAACCGAAATATTTTAACTGCTGTATTGCTGGAACAATACAAGGAACTTAAGGTATCCAATGCCACACAACATAACATTGCATCGCTTAAAAGTGAAACCACATTTACTGTTACCACCGGCCATCAATTAAATATTTTTACGGGGCCGCTTTACTTCGTGTACAAAATTGTAACAGTACTAAACGCCTGTAAAAAATTAAAGCAACAGTTTCCCGCTTACCATTTTGTGCCGGTATATTGGATGGCTTCAGAAGATCATGATTATGAAGAGATAAAATATTTTCGGGCTGCCGGAAAAAAATACATTTGGGAAACCGATCAGACAGGTGCAGTAGGTCGCTTCAATCCTAAATCTATTGAAAAACTGTTCGATCAGGTTGCTGGTGATATTTCTGTCTTTAAGAATGCGTATTCCAAAAACAAAACCTTAAGTAGCGCGGTAAGGCAGTATGTAAACGATCTGTTTGGCAAGGAGGGATTAGTGGTGATTGATGCCGATGCTCCTGAACTAAAAAAGCTGCTTATACCGGTAATGAAAGCCGATATACTCGATGCCACTCCGGCCACCTTGGTTAATCAAACCAATCAGCAGTTGGAAAAATCGGGGTATCATCCCCAGGTAAATGCCCGCGACATAAATTTTTTTTATTTAAAAGACTCCCTTCGCAGCCGGATCGAAAAACGTGGGGAAGTTTTTCAGGTGCTGGATTCAAAGATTTCATTTACGGTTGATCAACTAGTTGCACAAATTGAAAACAACCCGGAAGAGTTTAGTCCGAATGTAATTCTGCGCCCGCTTTACCAGGAATTGATTTTGCCCAACCTGGCTTACATTGGGGGTCCGGCAGAGTTGGTGTATTGGCTCGAACTCAAAAAAGTATTTGATCATTTTAAACAACCTTTTCCCATTTTAATGCCGCGCAACTTTGCGTTGGTGGTTGATGCCCCCACAACCAGGAAGATGATTAAAACCGGTATCGATTTAAAAATGTACTTCGCGCAAAAGAATTTTATTTTTAACCATTGGACGCTGCAAAATTCTACCCAAGAACTTACGCTAGGCAAAGAAATAGAGCAGGCCACTGCGTTGTTTAAAAATCTGCAAGCGCGGGCTACTTCAATAGACCCTACGCTTTCGCAGTTTGTAGGAGCACAGGCTCAGCGCACCGCCTATGCACTTAGCCGGATAGAACAAAAAATGCTGCGGGCAGAAAAACGGAAGCACGCAGAAAAACTACAACAAATTGAGGCCGTTAAAGATGCGCTGTTTCCGAATGGAAATTTACAAGAACGCACCGACAACCTGTTAAATTTTTATCCGGCTGATCCTTCCTTTATTCAACACTTGCTTACGCATTTCGATCCGTTTGATTTTCGCTTTCATACGCTGAGCTATGAATAAGGCTGAGCTACGAAAAATCTATCTGCAAAAGAGGCAGGCGCTCTCCGAAGCGGAATATGCGCAGCTAAATTTTCAGCTCTATCAACAATTCTTTGCCCACATCGATCTTTCATTCGTAAAAGTCATTCACACTTTTCTCCCGCTTTCGTCCAAACACGAACCTGACACCTGGTTAATCATCGACCGGCTGCGCAGAGAATTTCCACATATCCGAATCTCCATTCCCAAAACAAAGCCTGAAAGCAACGAACTCGAAAATTTTTACTTTGAAGGCCTGCATCAATTGGTTACCAACGCGTGGGGCATTCCGGAGCCACGGCAAGGCATACCAACCGAAACCGAAAGGATTGACCTGGTACTAGTTCCTCTATTGACATTTGATAAGGCCGGGCATCGTGTGGGGTATGGCAAAGGTTTTTACGATCGGTTTTTAAAGCAATGCCGACCTGCCTGCCTCAAGGTGGGGCTATCGCTTTTTGATGTGGAAGAAAATCTGATTGATACAACCGACTTTGATGTGCCCTTGGATTCGTGCATTACTCCGGCCGGAATAATCAACTTTGCATAGCAGACGAAGCCAAGCGGCTTCTTAACTTTTGCAGATTGGGGTAATTGAACACGACCAACGCTACCACAATAATGGCATACCCAATAGCTTGCAAGGCAGTAATGGTTTCTCCAAAAACCAGAAAGGCAATTACAAAATTCATAAGCGGATTTATGTAGAGCAGTATGCCCACGGTAGTAGAATTAATTCCATTGAGTGCGTAAAGATTAAGAAACAACGGCAACACCGTAAACACTCCGGCCACACCCACAATTATTCCATAAAAATGAACCGTGTGTGGCACCACATTTACCAGCACAGGAAAGGCAACCGAAAGTACAAGCAAGGCAAACACCATCTGCACAAACAATACCGACAGGCGATCGAACCCGTTGCTGCTGCGTTGCGAAATAAGATAGAGGGCATACGATAATGCCACCGCAAAACTATAACCTAACTCGGCTACCGAGTTTAGTGCGAGTAAAACACAACTGATTATGCATAACACAACAGCCACCCATTGCCCTTGCGAAAGTTTTTCTTTAAGAATAAAATTTCCGAGCACAGCTGTAAGTACCGGACAAATAAAATACGAGAACGAAGCGGTTTTAATGTTGATGGCATTGATGACGTAAATAAAGATGAGCCAGTTTACAATTAACAACGCGCCCCCGCCTAAAACCAATGCTAACAATTTCTTGCGCTGGAGTATTGTAAATGATTTAAACCGTGCCACATCCTGCTTTAGTTTGTGCCTGCGCAAGCCCAACAAAATCACGAGCAAAATAATAACCGATGCCGCAATCCGGAAGTACAGAATCTCGCCCGCAGTGTAAGCCTTTAACGCCCGCAGCGGCAGCGAGAAAAACCCCCACACCACAAATGCCGAAACCGCTGCCGCATAATGTTTACGAGTATCCATAACCGGCCGCGAAGATAGAGAATGCCAAAGCGGCCAAACCAAACCCGGCAACAAAAATTAATTCACTCGATTTCGGTACAGTGCTTATACCTCCGGCTCTTGCTGGCTCAGGCAATGGAACGACCCCAAGCCCCAGATAATGTCTGTAGAATCGATTCCTATTACCCTTCGGTCTCTAAAGCAAGACTGTAGAATGTCAAGAGCACGGTCATCATACTTATCGCGGAAAGTAGGAACTACTACATACTTATTGGCAATGTAAAAGTTTGCGTACGAGGCCGGCAAGCGCTGGTCTTCATAGATTACCGGTGCCGGCATAGGCAATTCCACAATGTTCATCTGCTTTCCATTCTCCAACCGAAGTTTGGTTAACGCGTTCAGGTTGTCTTGCAGAATTTCGTAGTTCGCATCGGTTTTGTTTTCCTCTACAATAGTTACTACGGTGTCTTCATTCACAAACCGGGTAAGGTCATCGATGTGGCCATCGGTATCATCGCCAATAATACCATCGCCTAACCACAGAATGTGGTCCACGCCATAATAATCGATCAGGTATTTTTCAATTTGTTCTTGGTTAAGATGCGGGTTACGATTCTCATTCAGCAAACAGGCCCGCGTAGTTAACAACGTGCCCTTTCCATTAAATTCCACCGAGCCGCCTTCCATTACAATGCCCGGCTCTACTACCGGAATGTGGTACTGGTTAGCAATCAAAGTGGGGATTACATCATCTAAATCAAACGGTGGATACTTACCACCCCAGGCATTGTAGCCCCAATCTACAATCATTTTCTTTTTCTCTTTGGGGTTGATTAAAAACGCTGGGCCATGATCGCGGCACCACGCATCGTTGGTAGGATGTATAAAGAATTGAACGCTTTTTAAGTCCGCACCAGCTTCGTTCAGGTGGCCTGTAGCCTTTTTAATCATCGCATCGTTTGCCACGTTAATGTTTACCCGTTCTCCTTCGGCCACGCGCTTGATAAACTCTGCATAGCGCGGATAAATAGTTTCAATTTTACCGGGCCACGATGCTTCTTTATGCGGCCAGCTTAACCATGTTGCCGTGTGTTTGGCAAATTCGGCCGGGAAGTGAAATCCGAGTTGTTTGGGTGTTTTCATTTTTAGTCTTAAGTCGTTAGGCCATAGTCCATAGACTTTAGTTTCTGCTTAACTAAAGTCTATAGACTCAATACTATGGACTATTTAATCCTCGTCAATAAACCTTTTGGTAATCGGTTGGTACGAATCAATACGCCTGTCGCGCAGGAAAGGCCAGTGTGTACGAACGCTGTCGGTCTTTTTTAAATCGAGCTCCACTACGTTCACTTCTTCTTTATCGTGCGAGGCCTGGTATAAAACACTTCCCAATGGATTGGCAATAAAGGAGCCACCCCAAAATTTCATGGCCCCATTTTGTTCAAAGCCTACACGGTTTACGCTCACCACATGCAGACCGTTGGCTACCGCATGGCTGCGTTGTATGGTTTGCCACGCCCCGTATTGCTCTGTATTGGTTGCTTCATCTTGCGATGTAGCCCAGCCAATAGCGGTTGGGTAAAATAAAACCTCAGCGCCCATCAGCGCAGTAATGCGCGAGGCCTCCGGATACCACTGATCCCAGCAGATGAGAATTCCAATAGTTGCAAACTTTGTTTTGAATACTTTGTAACCCAAATCACCGGGAGTGAAATAAAATTTCTCGTAGTAAGCCGGGTCGTCAGGAATGTGCATTTTTCGATACTTGCCGAGGTACTTTCCATCGGCATCAATTACTGCGGTGGTGTTATGATAAAGACCTTCGGCCCGTTTTTCAAACAAGGAAGCGATAATTACTACACCAAGTTCTTTTGCTACGTTAGAGAGCGCATCGGTAGAGGGGCCCGGTATCGCTTCGGCCAACTTAAAGTTTTCATAATCTTCCACATCGCAGAAATACAGCGATGTAAACAATTCCTGCAAGCACACCACCTGTGCCCCTTTGGCTGCGGCTTCCCGAATGCGTTCAATGGCTTTGGTCAGGTTTTCTTTAGGCGCTGCGGTGCACGTCATCTGCACGGTACCAATTTTTACCTTCTTGCTCAACTTATTTTTGTTTTGATTTTTAAGCTGTAAAGGTAAAAACTTTGGGGCGATGCGAAATACTATGCTACTTTTAACAATGCAGGTTAATTTTGAAAAAGTTTTATGACCACTTCGGGTTCTTTTGTTCCTCCCTCCAAGTCCAAATCTGCTGCGGCCGCTTCCGCGCGGGGCCAACTTCAGGTCGATGATTTTACCCAAGCTAAAATGACCCGGCTGCGCGGGCAGTTTGCTATTGTAGCCGCAGTGGTGGGCGCTGTATATGCAACCCTTGTGCTTACCATGGGCGAGTACAATTTTATACCCTGGCATATCTTGCTAATAGGGGGCAGTGCCCTTTCGTATTACCTAAACAAAGCCGGCCACCATATTGCCTCCACGCTGTTACTGTTTGTTTTGTGTAATTCGTTTGTTTACCTGTTTAGTTCGGTGGGGCGGCCACAAGACGGCATTTTTTTCTTTTACTTTATTACCAACACCCTGTGCATTGTGCTTATTGGCTACCGGTACCAGTGGCTTATTGCCACCTTGGTTTTAATTACGCTCCTGCTGGCAATTTTTGCTTACCTGGTACCTACCCGAATTGCCCCGGTACCTCAAAACATTACACCACAAATTGAGCGTGGTATTTTTCTGATTAACCTCACTATTAGTTTGTTGTTCGGGTCGTACGTGCTAATAATCCTAATGCGGGTAAATCATCAGGCCGAGAGCAACCTGATTTCAAAGCACCACGAACTTGCCAAAACCAACGAAGAGTTAGACCGCTTTGTTTACAGCGCGAGCCACGATATGCGAGCTCCGCTATCGTCTTTATTAGGATTGATAAGCGTGGCCGAAAAAACGCAAACCCCCGATGAAACCGCCCTGTGCCTGAGTATGATGCGACAACGCATAGGCGTAATGGAAGGTTTTTTAAAAGAAATAACCGACTACTCGCGCAACGTGCGCACCGTAGTTGAAAAGAAACCGATTAATATTTTGAATGCCGTGCAGGCATCCCTTAGCAGCTTAAACTTTTTAGACGAGCGCAGCAATATTGAAATTACCTTGCAGGTAGATCCGGAGCTCGTTATTTTTTCTGACGAATCCCGGCTTCTTGTTGTTCTTAATAACCTGCTTGCAAACGCCATTAAGTACTACGATACCCAAAAAAGCAATCCTGTTATTAAGATTAGCGCCACCATTCATCAATCGCGCCTAACACTTACCATTGAAGACAACGGGGTGGGCATTAGTGCTGAACATCAGGCAAGAATTTTCGACATGTTTTATCGGGCCACCACCCGGGGCGAAGGCTCGGGGCTGGGTTTGTACATTGTACGCGAAACCATTCAAAAACTGGGGGGCTTCATTAAGCTACAATCAGTGGCAGGTACCGGAAGTATTTTTACGGTAACGCTGCCTGTTGCTTAATGCTTTACGGCTCGAATCATTTCTCTTTTTCCGGGTGGCCCGGGTAGCGATTGAACGGCTAATCCCAATGCTTTAAGGTCGCGCTTCAGTTGGCCTTTGGCGCAGTACGTTACCAACATCCCACCGCTGCTCAGGTTTCGAACTGTTTTTTCCAGCATCGCATAGGTCCACATGTCGGGTTGTTTGTTGGGGGCAAACGCATCGTAATAGATCAGATCAAATTTCAGATCTGGCATTTGAAGCGCTTGCAATGTGCCCTCGTGCTTATACAACCAACCGCCCGGGGTTACCTGCTGCCAGCTATTCCACGGCAGTGCATGTATTTTTTCAAACAACGCGCTATCGGCTTCGGCATAGTTTAAAGATTGCCACACTTGGTTGGGCAATGGAAATTTTTCAATTGCGTAGTAGTGTACATTTAAGAATTGCACTTCGGGCAACCGAAAAGTAAGCCACGCATTAAGTGCGGTGCCCAGGCCCACCTCCAAAATGGTTAATTCACGATGTTGGTTTTGCTGGCACCAATAGCGCAACCCCTGGTTTATAAAAACATAGTCGGATTCTTGCACGGCTCCGTGCCGCGAGTGGTAGGTTTCGTCCAGTTCGGCATTGAGTAGAGAATGCGAACCATCTGCGGTTAAAATCACACGCACCTCGGGCATACTTATCCTTTACGGATTAATGCAACCGCCATAGCATTCACTCCTTCCTCGCGCCCTACATAGCCTAACTTTTCGTTGGTAGTGGCTTTAATGGATATATCTTCTTCCGCAATATTCATGAGTGGCGCCAGCACTTTTTTCATTGCATCGATGTGTGGATTTACTTTGGGTGCCTCCAGGCAAACGGTGCAATCCACATTTTCGATTTGCCAGCCGCGCTCAGCCAGCATCCGGGTAACGTCCTTCAAAAAGAATTTGCTATCCATACCACTCCAGCGCGCATCGTTGTTAGAATAATGATACCCAATGTCGCGCAGGTTAGCGGCACCCAGCAAGGCATCGCAAATCGCATGAATCAGTACATCGGCATCGCTATGGCCAACGGCTCCCTTGTGCGCAGGCAGTTGAATGCCCCCGAGGTAAAAATTCCGGCCTTCTTCTAATTGATGCACATCAAAGCCTAAACCCACGCGAATCTTCATGCTATTTTTTTATCCAAAAATAATGGTTGCAGGTTCATTATTCATTTTATCTTTAACTTGATTTTTGCATGGCTTCCTTTAGAGATTTTCTGGTTGGCAAAACCGACATCCCCTCGCGCACTGACTTTAAATATGCTATGCTCCGGAGTCAGTTCGCAGCCATTACTCTTTTTGTTGCGGCATTCTACATTGTGTTGGATACCATTAACGGAGTGCGGGTGTTCATTCCGTTTTATTTAGTGCTGGCTGCCGGAGGTCTCGTTTCTTTTTTACTAAACCGATACCGCTTTTTTGTTGCCGCATCCATTACCCAAATGCTTCTTATCAATGGGTTGGTGCTCATCTTTTCAGATGTCGATCATCCGTATGGTGGTGTTTACTTTTACTTTCTTACCTGCTCGGCCGCAGGCCTTATTTTGTTTAGTTACTATAACCGCGCACTGAGCATTGTGTTTGCGCTGCTCCCGCTCGTGCTGGGCCTGGTAGCTTTCTATGCCGATCTGAATGTGATTCCGGCCCCGAGTTACGAACCCCACATGGTTGAAATAAACTTTGTGTCCAACCTGGTAATCGGTATTCTGGCCAATGGCTTTGTGGTTTATTTTCTGATTAACCGCAATCGCGAAATTGAACAAAGTTTACTCCAAACTTCCCATGATCTGAAAAAAAGCGAAGAGCGCTTTTTAATGGCCTTGCATGGTACCAAAGCCGGTGTGTACGAATGGCGGATGGCCGAAAACTCCATCTACGTAAGTACCGATTGGAAACTGCTGTTAGGGTATGAAGCGCACGAGTTGAACAACCTTACCCGCGAAGATTTTTTGCCGTGGGTGTATGAAGAAGACCGCATTCGCACCCGCGAATTAATTGCTGCAAACCTCGCAGCGCAAACACCCTATCAAAACCAATTCCGGTTACGCACAAAAAGCGGAGCATACAAGTGGTTTCAGGATAGCGGAGTTTTTAAAAAAGACGAAACCGGCAATGTTATTTTGGTAGGCACACTAATCGATATTGACAGCCGTAAACGAGCCGAAGAAGAACTGGCCCTAAAGAACCAGCAGCTTGCCAAAACCAACGAAGAGTTAGATCGATTTGTGTACAGCGCCAGCCACGATATGCGCGCACCGCTCAGTTCGTTGCTGGGGCTTATTCATCTTTCCGAAAAAACCGATCGCCCTGAAGAAGTAGGGTTGTTTTTGCAAATGATGAAAGACCGGATTAAAACCATGGAAGGATTTATTAAGGAAGTAACCGACTACTCGCGCAACACGCGCTTGGATCTGTTGCCCACTCCCATTAAGCTGGCAACGCTGGCCCACGAGGTGGTACAAACCCTGGCCTATTCCGTGGTAAACAAAAAAGTTCGCATTGAAGTGCAAATTGATCCCGCCCTCGAAATCTCCACCGATCCCAGCCGGCTAAAGGTTGTTATCAATAACCTGGTATCGAATGCCTACAAGTACCACCGCTTCGATCAGCCCGATCCGTTTATACTAATTGATGCTTTAAAAAAGGCAGATCATGTACTGCTGAGTATAAAGGACAACGGAAAAGGTATTGGCCCTGAACATCACACCCGAATTTTTGACATGTTCTATCGCGCCTCCGAATCGAGCGAAGGCTCGGGGCTGGGCTTGTACATTGTAAAAGAAACACTCGATAAACTGGAGGGAAGCATTAGCGTGCAGTCAACCGTTGGCGTTGGTTCTGAGTTTTTGGTAACGCTTCCGCTGAGTTTGTAAAACTCAACCTTCCGCACAATAGTATAGCACGTTAGAATTTTCGGGGCGCAAAATTTCTGCTGCTGCTTGCCGAATTGCTGCGAGGTTTACCTGCGCAATTTTTTTTGTCTCGTGGTTTACCGATTCCACATCGCCCGAAAGCGCGGCAAAGGCGAGGTTCATAGCGCGATTCATTACCTCTACTTTTTCAAACTCGAGGGTAGTGAGCGCCTGGTTTTTTGCTTTGGTAAGTTCCTCTTCGGTAGCTCCGGTGGCAATCAATTCATCAATCACAGCATCAATAGCCGCTTCTCCTGCTTCGGGTTCAATGCCCGTGCTCAGCCGGCCATTTACTACAATCAAACCCGGATCGACCGTGCCCATGGTAAAAGATGAAATAGAAGTAAAAATTTCTTTCTCCTTCACCAGCTTGTTATACAGCCTGCTGGAGTGCCCCCGCCCCAATACATCGCTTAGTAAATCCGCTGCATGAAAGTCCGCATCAAACCGACCCGGCATGTGATAGGCCTTGTACAACGCATGTGCGGGCACCTTTGCTATAACTCGTTCTTGCCGTTTTTGCAATTGTCTGGGCTCGGCAGGCACACTGCGCACAAGTTTTTTACCAGCCGGTATAGGGCCAAACCATTTCTCGGCTAAGGTTTTTACTTGCGGCACCGTTACATTACCCGCCACTACCAATATGGCATTGCTGGGTACATAGTGGGTAAAGAAAAAGTCCTTTACATCCTGCAAGGTGGCATTTTCTATATGACTGATTTCTTTGCCGATGGTAGCCCACCGATACGGATGTTGGGTGTAAGCCAGCGGCCGGAGTTTCAGCCACACATCCCCGTATGGTTGGTTGAGGTAGCGTTGTTTGAATTCTTCTATCACCACTTTGCGTTGCACTTCCAGCACCTGCGGATCGAACGACAAGCTCAACATCCTGTCGCTCTCTAACCAAAAACCCGTTTCGATATTGGCGGCCGGAAGGGTAAGGTAATAATTCGTAATATCGGTGTTGGTAAAGGCGTTGTTCTCGCCACCCACTTGCTGCAGCGGCTCATCGTACGAGGGTATGTTTACCGAGCCACCAAACATAAGGTGTTCGAACAAATGAGCGAACCCTGTTTTATCGGGGTGCTCATCGCGCGAGCCTACCTCGTACAAAATGTTCATTACCGCAAGCTGTACGGTAGGGTCTTCATGCACAATTACGCGCAAGCCATTGGCAAGCGTAAACAAAGTGTAGGGTATCATCACCTGAATTTGGCGCAAGATAGTTTGGCCGCGTGTTTTTTCTATATTTTAGCAACCTTGAAACGTCTTTTATGTCGGTTGAGGTAATGTTAATTATTCTGAGTGGGTTGGTCATTTTCAGTTATCTGTTCGACCTGATCGCCAAACAATTTAAAATTCCCTCTGTTATTCTGCTCTTGCTTAGTGGTATCGGGTTGCGTTACCTGGCCGTGTGGCTGGAGTTGCCTATTCCTAATTTTGAACCCATTCTGCCGCTGGTTGGCACAATCGGATTAATTCTGATTGTATTGGAGGGCGCGCTGGAGCTTAAACTGGAGCGCGAAAAAGCGGGCATGATAAAACAATCGCTTGGGTCGGCTTTTTTTATTTTACTGGCTACCACTACGGGTATTGCATTCTTTTACCACTACGTTACCGGAGCCAACCTGCGCCTCTGTTTTTTAAATGCGGTTCCGTTAGGCATCATCAGTTCTGCCATTGCCATTCCTTCGGCCGGGGTATTGCCTGGCCATCGCAAAGATTTTATCATCTACGAATCTTCGCTTTCCGATATTTTCGGGGTAATCATGTTTAACTTTATGATGGCAAACGAAACCATCGGAATTAATTCATTCATCAGGCTGGGTTGGCAAACCATTCTTATCCTGGTACTATCCGCAGTATTTTGTCTTATGCTTCTTTATCTGCTGAAGCGGATTACACACCACCTCAAATTTTTCCTGATTATTGCGGTGCTCATTTTAGTGTATGCCATCGGCAAGCATTACCATTTGCCCACTTTGGTTATTGTGCTGGCCTTCGGATTATTTCTCAATAACCTCCACTGGATCCGCCTCGCCTGGTTTAAAACTAATTTTAAGTACGATAATTTCTACAAAGACTTTAACCAGCTTAATCAATTGAGTGGCGAAAGTGCGTTTATTGTACGAACGTTTTTCTTTTTAATTTTCGGGTTTACGCTCAACGTGCCCTCTTTATTTAATCTTTCTGTGCTTATTAACGGAGGCATAATTGTGGCCATTATTTACCTGGTTAGAATTGCATACCAGAAATTTTTTGTTCCAAAAGCAGGTGTCGCAGAATACTTCCTCTCGCCCCGGGGGCTTATCAGCATCTTATTATTCTTTAGCATTCCGCAAGCACAAAAGTTAACCGGCATTGAAAATAGTCTTCTGTTTTTTGTAATTCTGGCTACCAGTTTAAATTATGACTTTCGGGCTTGTTTCTGTTAAGAAAGAAGAAACTCCGCAGGCCCACCCTACGCAACCCGATGCCACATGAAATTTCAGCGCAAAAAACTTTCAGATGCTACACTGCTTCAATTGTACGAAGCCCTTCTCTTTCCACGCCTGATAGAAGAAAAAATGCTGGTGCTGCTACGCCAGAATAAAATCAGCAAATGGTTTAGCGGTATCGGGCAGGAGGCTATTTCGGTGGGCATTACCCAAGCCCTCGAAAAAGACGAATATATTTTACCCATGCATCGCAACCTGGGTGTGTTTACCGGGCGCAACATTCCGTTTGCCAAACTGTTTGCACAATGGCAAGGCACCGCTTCCGGCTTTACCAAGGGGCGCGATCGCTCGTTTCACTTTGGCAGCAACGAACATCATATCGTAGGTATGATCTCACACCTCGGCCCGCAAAACGGAGTAGCCGATGGCATTGCGCTGGCCTCGTTGCTTAACAAAGAGAAAAAAATTACGGTAGTTTTTAATGGTGATGGCGGCACCAGTGAAGGGGATTTTCATGAAGCAATTAATGTGGCGGCCGTCTGGAACCTACCCGTAATTTTTGTAATCGAAAACAATGGCTACGGACTTTCCACGCCCAGCAACGAACAGTTTAAATGCAAGCAGTTTATTGACAAAGCTATTGGGTATGGAATAGAAGGCGTGCAAGTTGATGGCAATAACGTGTTGGAGGTTTACACGACTGTAAAATCGATTGCCGAAAAGATGCGCGTAAAACCACAACCTGTTTTGTTAGAGTGCCTCACCTTTAGAATGCGCGGGCACGAAGAAGCCTCGGGCACGAAATACGTTCCTAAAAAACTGATGGACGAGTGGGCTAAAAAAGATCCGCTCGCCAATTATGAAAGCTTTTTAGTAGATGAAAACCTGCTCGATCAAAAACAGGTGGATGCAATTCGTAAAAAATTAAAAAAAGAAATTGAAGCCGGTTTGGCGGAAGCTCTTCAGGAAACCTTACCCACACCCGATACTGAATTGGAGTTAAACGATGTCTATGCTCCCTTCAATCAAACCGTTACTCCTCCCCGCTCCACAGCAGAGGGGCCGGGGGTGAGGTTGTCCGAAAAAAGATTTATTGATGCCATTAGCGATGCCCTGCGCCAAAGTATGGAACGCCACAACAACCTTGTACTAATGGGGCAAGACATTGCCGACTATGGTGGCGTATTTAAGATTACCGAAGGCTTTGTAGAGAAGTTTGGCAAAGACCGCGTGCGCAACACACCCTTGTGCGAGTCGGCCATACTTGGTGCCGGCCTGGGCTTGTCTATAAAAGGAATGAAGGCTATGGTAGAAATGCAGTTTGCAGATTTTGTGTCGGAAGGGATAACGCAAATTGTAAACAATCTTGCCAAAGCCCATTGGCGTTGGGGCCAGCCGGCCGATGTAGTGGTACGCATGCCTACGGGTGCCGGTACTGCTGCCGGCCCGTTTCACTCACAAAGCAATGAGGCCTGGTTCTTTCACACGCCAGGCTTAAAGATTGTGTATCCATCCAACCCTTTCGATGCGAAAGGATTGTTGTGCGCTGCCCTCGAAGACCCTAACCCTTATCTCTACTTCGAACACAAAGCACTTTACCGATCTATTAAAGATCAAATTCCGGATGACTACTATACCATCGAAATTGGTAAAGCAAAATTAGTAAGCGAAGGCAACGATCTCTCCATCATTACCTACGGCATGGGCGTGCATTGGGCACACGAAATTCTTCAGCAACTACCCAATGTGTCGGCCGATGTACTTGACCTGCGCACCTTACTTCCGTGGGATAAGGAGGCGGTAGTGGAAACAGTAAAGAAAACCCACCGGGTGTTGGTTTTGCACGAAGACACGTTAGCCGGTGGCATTGGTGCCGAGATAGCCGCGTGGATTGGTGAACATGTATTTCAATACCTGGACGCGCCCGTTATGCGCGAAGCCAGCCTGGATACTCCCGTTCCCTTTGCAGCAACATTAGAACAGAATTTTTTGCCGAAGGGTCGGTTAAAAGCAAGAATAGAATCGCTTTTGAAATTCTAACCGGCACCCCACGTTACCTAATTAAAACCAAGTGTAAATACCTTTCCTTATCTTAGCCTGTTTATTTTCCAATTTTGAAGCTCGGTGTTGCTAAAGCCAGATCAGTACAAGGGTTAATCCTTACGGGGTTAGTTTCCCTCTTTTGCCTTTTGGCCAGCCAAACCCTTGCACAGGATAAACGGCCCATCAATAACAAATCCACCATTCGGCAAACCAAAGCCAAGTCGGTTAAGCACAAGGAAAAAGCAACCACCAAAGATTTAGCGGGCTATAAACTTCGCACAGCCAATCAATCCACAGCCAAACGAGCCGTGCATTCTTCTACCTCGCCCTACAAAGCCACGCGCAGGGCTGGCGATCAGGCCGGTAAACCTATTGGCGGCCGGCCGGCCGGCATTCGTTCGCGCACAGCCGAAGCCGGACGCGCCAACATCTATCCGCAAAAAGGTCCGTTTGTCAATCATAATTCAAAATCGCCCGAGCGCGCCTATAATAACCGGCAACAACTTTCGCGCTTGGCGCGATTGCAGACCCGGCACGATCCACCCGGTAGTAAAAAACGCATAACCCCCCGGTCTAATTCGCAAGCGTACGTTACCCGCGGAAGAAAAAATGTGTATTGGGGAAAGTACTCTAAAGGCGAGCGGGCTTTTACTACCGATCTGGCCGGCAGACCGCTGCGCACTAAAAACTTCAGAACTCCGGCCAACCCGCTTATGAAAGCCGGAAATCCTTACTATGGCCGCAAAGACCGGGGCGACAGGGCCTATAAGGGCACATTCCGGTCAGGCTATGCTACAGCCAGCAAGCGGGGTGAGCAAGCCTGGCGGGGCGATATTTCGGGGCAACCCATACGCAGAAGTGCGGGCCGGCCTAACCAGGTTGCCGGGCAACGGGGCGATAGCCCACGGATAAAGCCGGGCTTTAGCGCGCGCTTACTCAAGAAAGATGTTGGCCGGATAAGCGGCATAAAATCCAAAAAAGGTGGGGGCTCGGTAACCGGCTTGTTTCAGTCAAACAAACCACTGCCGCCACGGCAACCGGGCGATGGTGGTCAATTTATGAAGCGCGACTTTGCCCGCTTAAAAGGTATAAAACCTCAGAAAGGGGGCGGTTCGGTAACCGGGAAAATTCAATCCAACACGCCCTTGCCTCCGCGCCAGCCCGGCAGTGGTGCCAATTATATGAAGCGCGACTTTGCCCGCCTTAAGGGAATTAAACCCAACAAAGGCGGAGGTTCTGTTACTGGCAAGTACAATTCTAATCAACCGCTTACACCGCGTGCACCCGGTGTGGGTGCTAATTTTATCCGCAGAGATTTAAATCGCCTGCAAGGTGTAAAGCCTGTGAAAGGCGGTGGTAGTATCAGTGGCTTGCGCAGAAACAATAACAATATGCCTATAGCTGTCCGGCAGCCGGTAGATCAACGCGCAGCACGCTTTCAGGTTAACTATAAAGGCTTCATTCCTCAAAACAGAGCCAGCAGAAATTTTAGTCAGGAAGGGCTGAGCTACACTGGCAACATCAAATCTGCACGCCCTCAAAAGGGTGGCGGCAGTGTAAGCGGTACGCTATGGAATAATAAAGGGCAGCCCTTGCCTCCCAAATATTCTGCCGGTGCGCCCGCAAAATTTCAAGGCAATCTGCAACAAGGGCCCAAGCAATTAAGCCGCTTAGGGTACGACTATCAAGGCAATATACCGCGCCAGAAAAAATCGTTTAGCCGCGAAGGCTACGACTGGGCTGGCAATGCCCGCGCAAGCAAGCCGCTGAAAGGCGGTGGCAGTGTTAGCGGGCAACTTTGGAATAACAAAGGACAACCATTGCCTGCAAAATACTCGGCTAGTGCGGCTTCAAAATTTCAGGGCAACCTGGTGGGCACCAGAAAGTCGTTTAGTCGCGAGGGGTACGACTGGGCTGGTTACGACCGCACCCGCAAACCTGAAAAAGGTGGTGGCAGTGTTAGTGGCCAGTTATGGAACAACAAAGGACAGCCATTGCCGGCACGAGTTCCCACCGGCAAACAGGCTGGCGAAGTGGGTTATTCCGGCAAAATAAAACTACCGTTGCTTAAGCGTGAATATGTGCGTAACCCCAATGCGGTTAAGGAAGCTTTGAAAAAACATAGCCCGTACGAAAATGTGTACCAGGTAAACAACGTAACCACACCTTTGAAACAACGCGAGACGGGTAAAAACAGGTTATCGGCAAAAGCAGCTTTGCCCGGCTTACCGCCCGGGCGTGGCACAGCTAAAGCAGGCGAATACTCCGGAACCATGAAGCAGTATTGGGAATACAAACACAATCCCAGCAGCGCTAATGCGGCTTTAAAAACAATAAAATATTCAAAAGCTTTTGCCCAGGCTACCGAGTTTGAGGGTAAGGTGCGGCTTGCCCGTGACTACCGGCATGCACCGCTGGCAAATAAAAATGCATTAAAAGTGTTGGCCCCGGGCCGAGCTTATGCGCGTATTGGCGACTACCAGGGTAATGTGCGCATGAACAAGTACAACCATCAAAAACATTTTCCTGATGCTTCCTTTGCACACGGCAAAGACAACAATGCAAAGGGCCAGCGAACTATTTTTACCAATGTGAAGTTGTTTTGGTCGGGCCTATTTAAGCGGCAGAGTACCCAACCCGATGCCGTAAAAGAGAAAGTACGCAAGCCCCGCTACGATAAAAAGGAGAAAGAATTGTGGAAAGACCTTTACGACTGATGAACTGGAACGCGCTAACTAATTCAGATCAACTTCAACTGCTGATAAAGGAATCGGCAGAACAACCTGTATTAATTTTTAAACACAGCACGAGTTGCTCCATTAGCCGGGCTGTGTTGGATCGGATAGAGCGCAACTTGAGTACTGCACTCACCCACGTTAAGCCGTACTATTTAGATTTACTAACCTATCGGCCTGTCTCCAACCAGGTTGCAAGCGTACTAAACATCGAGCATGAGTCGCCCCAGGCCATCGTGTTATACCAGGGCAGCCCCATTTATGTTCAATCGCACTTTTCTATTGACATAAATGGAATTAAAAGTGCGCTGCCCACACCGCTTAAAAGTTAAAAGTTACGGTTTGTTTTAAGCTCTCGGCCAGGCTAAGCGCCACAGGGCATGTAAGCGCTGCATTTTTTAGTTTTTGCTTTTGAACTTCGGTGGCTTGTAAACCCGGGTGCGAAAACGTGATTTGTATTTCGGCTATTCTACGCGGATTACTGGCCATTACCTTTACTACCTCCGAAGAGAGCCCTTTTAAATCCACCCCTTCGCGCTCCGCCACCATGCCCATTATGGTCATCATGCAACTGCTCAAAGCTGCGCTCACCAAATCCGTAGGGCTAAATGCTTCCCCTTTGCCATTATTGTCCGGTGGGGCATCGGTAACAATTTCGCTACCCGATTTTACATGTTTTGCTGCGGTGCGCAGGCTACCTAAATAATTTACTGTTGCCATTATTGCCATAACAACCCTGTTATTTGTGCGTTAGAAAGTTTACTTTTAATCATCGAAAGGTAACAAAAGCAGTTGGTATGAAGCACGTTTTAACAGTGGCAGCAGTTTTAATAGCCTTTGTGCGCGCAGGCGCCCAAACACAGGATAGCTACGAGTACAATTCAGAATTTACCTGGGGTATAAATAAAAATTCGGCCGGGGGGCTTATTGGAGGTTTTGTATTTAAAAAAGCCCGCAAACTTAACACCACCACTCTTGAAACGTTTGGGTTGGAAATAATGAATGTAAAGCATCCGCAAGAGGTACGCTATGTCTCTCCGTACACGGGTAATTTTTACATTTATGGTAAGAGTAATTATCTATATGCGTTACGGCTCCAATACGGCCGCGATTTTATCCTTTTTACCAAAGGCCCCCAGCAAGGAGTTGAAATAAAAGCAGTAGTAGCAGCCGGGCCTTCTATTGGTTTCGTTGCCCCCTATTACATCGAACGTACTATCGACAATAGCATTTGGGTTTCGAGGCGGGAGCAATACGATCCTTACAACCCTAACCATAGCTTTTCAAAAATTTTGGGTACCGGTAATCTTTTTGAGGGAATTGGTGATTCGAAAATCCAACCGGGCGTTAATGGCAAAGTGGCATTAAACTTTGAATTCGGCTTTCTCAAATCGCAGGTAACGGGTTTTGAGGTGGGTGTTTTAGTAGATTCTTACTTTAAAGACGTAAACCTGATGCCCTCATTGGAGAATAAAGCCATATTCCCTACCGTATTTTTCACATTATTCTACGGCAGTCGGAAATAAATTCCTTAAAAAATTCCGGAATTTCTGTGACTGGACTACGCCAGGAGGATTCTATTGCTATATTTGAAATTCCTAAACTGTAAAATTTAAAGCGTATGGAAGCGAAAAAGACTGATCGGGCAGATTTAACCAAAAAGACCTCGCTGTTTTTCAGCATCGGGTTGTTGGTAACACTTGCCATCGCATTAACCGCATTTGAGTGGCGCCAAGGCGAAGATGACCTGGTTGACCTGCAAGGCAAAAGTGCTAACGTTTTTGAAGAATTGGTAGAAGTTCCGCCCACGGAACAACCACCACCACCAGCACCCATTATTCAGCAACCTCAAATTGTGGAGGTACCCAACGAAGAAGAGATTAAACAAGATATTCAACTTAAGTTTGACGTAGAAGTTACTGAAGACACCAAAGTAGAAGCTGTAGTTGTGGCACCCGTTGAAGAGAAAGAAGATGTGGATCAGATTTTTTCGGTAGTTGAAGAAACAGCCGAACCCAAAGGCGGTATGCCGGCATTCTACAAATACGTAGGTGAAAAAATGAAGTACCCGGCTCAGGCCCGCAGGATGGGTGTGGAAGGCCGCGTATTCGTAGAGTTTGTTGTTAACCGCGATGGTTCTATTGTGGATGTAAAATCTATAAAAGGAATTGGCGCTGGTTGCGATGAAGAAGCTGTTCGGGTTGTGCAGAGTGCACCGGCCTGGAAGCCGGGTAAGCAAAGAGGAAAGCCTGTTCGCCAGAAAATGGTTATTCCGATTATTTTCAAACTCGGCTAATTCTTAGCATAAAAAATCTTAGAAAAACCCGGTCCGATGGTTCGGGTTTTTTTGTTGCTATTCATTTCAAAAAATAGACCCGCATCCCAACCCTATAAGAATAATAGCCCAGGATGGAATGCGTGTATAGGCAGTAAGCAGAAAGGTAAGGAGGGCAAATCCACTATTAGCAAAAACCACCGTAGTGCTTTGTCCTACAACCAAAGGCTGAAAGAGTAAGACTGCTGCCGCAGCTACTAGCCCGGCATTTGCTGCATTAATTCCCTCAAGCGAAGCCCGGATGGGCCTGAACTTTTTCAGGTTCTCCCAAATCCGGATCATAAAAAAGATTAAGAATGTACCCGGCAAAAAAATTCCGGCTGCAGACATAGCGGCTCCGGCAATCTGACCTGCGGTACCGTACTCGCGCATCGATAATGCCCCAATGTAGGCACTGAAAGAAAAAACGGGGCCCGGCAAACCTTGCACAAAGGCATACCCGGAAAGAAATTCTTGCGAGGTAAGGTATTGTTTGGGTGCATACTGCACAAACTCGGTGTAGAGCATGGGTGTAAGCACCTGGCCCCCGCCAAAAATCAAACTTCCATTTCGGTAGAAATTTTCAAACAACCGTACCGCCAAAAACTCGGGAATGGATTTAGTGGCCGCACCCAGCAAGGCCGCAAACACCAAAACACCGCCCCATAAAAAAAAATTGGCCCAGGAAACACTAAACCTTTGGCGTGGCTGCCGGGGGTGCGCCTTATAATTGAATGCAGTTATAAGGCCGGCCACCAGTAAGATGGCCGGAAATACAAATGGCGATTTGAACAAGTATGTGGCTATGCCGGCAAACACCATAATGGCTGCGGCCCGTTTGGTGGTAACAACTTTTTGTATGATAGAATAGGCGGCATACGCCACAAACCCTACGGCCATGGGTTCAATAAACCGGGTAAACGTAAGGGTAGTATGCCGCGAAACATAATTATTAATAAGAATGCCCGCGATGGTCATTATCAGCACCGAGGGCAGCAACCAAATCAGTAACGTGAGGTAAGCAAGCTTAGGCCCTCCCAACCGATAACCAATAGAAGAAAGTGTTTGTGTGGAACTAGGCCCTGGTACAACCTGGCACAAGGCATGGAGTTCCATCAATTCATTTTCGGTAAGGTAATTTCGTTTGGCTACCAGGATATTCTGAAAGTGCCCGAGGTGAGCCTGTGGGCCGCCAAAACAAGTAACAGAAAGTACGAATACATCTTTTAAGAATGCGCTATGACCTTTTTGATTCAAGGGCTACTTCTTTAAACCTATTTCGCGTAAGCGCTGATTTAAAAATTCTCCGGCAGTAATATCATTCCATAGTTTCGGGTGCTGTGCATCTACACAAGAAGGTAGTGCCGTTAAATCCATTTCTGAACGCGGGTGCATAAAGAATGGAATTGAGTATCGCGGAGTGTTCATTAAATGCCGGGGCGGATTAACTACCCGATGAATTGTTGACTTTAGTTTTTTATTGGTGAGGCGCTCCAGCATATCGCCAACGTTTACTACTAACTGCTCGGGCAATGCGGTTATCGGAATCCACTTGCCGTCTCTTCGCAAAACCTGCAGTCCATCGGCACTGGCACCCATTAAGAGTGTAATCAGGTTGATGTCGCCATGCTCTGCCGCCCGCACCGCATCTTCGGGCACAGAATCCGGATCTTCAATAGGGAAATAATGAATAGGTCTTAAGATGCTGTTGCCATGGTGAACTTTATCATCAAAATAGTTTTCGGGAAGGTTCAGGTACAGGGCAATGGCTTTTAGCATTTGCACCCCGGTTTTTTCCAGGCGCCTGTACACATCTAAAGCTACTCCTTTAAACTCCGGAAGCTCGGCCGGCCACACATTGTCGGGGTATTCATTTTTGATGGGATCGTTATCCAATACCTCCTGGCCTACATGATAAAATTCTTTTAGGTCGCCAGTATTACGGCCTTTGGCATGCTCTTTCCCTTTACCGATGTAACCCCGCTGTCCGGCCAAACCGGGGATTTCGTATTTCTGTTTAACCGCATCGGGTAACGCGTAAAATTTTTTAATGGTACTGTAAAGCCTTGCAGAAAGTTCATCCGTAAGGTAATGATTCTTGATGGCTACAAACCCAATGTTATTATACGCTTCACCCAGTTGTTGTACAAACTTACTCTTGCGGTGAGCTTCGCCACTGGTAAAATCCGATAGGTCAAGCGAAGGTATTTCATCAAATAAGATCTCGGCCATAGAAAACCATTTAAGATTACAAGCTAATTATTTTCGGTAAATTTACACATATCCTGTGCGTTAGGCATGATATTGGTCAGGATTAACCGGTTTCAAAAAACATCTTAGCTATGGAAACTATCAACAGAAGAACCTTTGTAAAACAGACTGTTACCGCGGCTGCTGCTATGGCTGTGCCCGCTTCAGTTTTTGCTATGCCCGCACTGGCTGCACTGCAGTTTACGCAAGTACCCATGCCGTATGCACCCAATGCATTAGAGCCCAACATTGATGCACTTACTATGGAAATCCACTACGGCAAACACCACACCGCCTACATTAAGAATGTAAACGATGCCATTGCCGATGAAAAGATTTCGTTCGCTACGGAAAAAGATTTCTTTGCCAACATTTCAAAACTCTCGGCCAAAGCCCGCAACAACGGGGGCGGTGCGTGGAATCATAATTTCTTTTGGCAGATAATGAAACCAAATAGCGGAGTGCCTGCCGGTAAAGTTGCCGAGGCAATTAATGCTGCCTTTGGATCGGTGGATAAATTTAAGGAACAGTTTACGCAGGCAGCCATAACGCGCTTTGGTTCGGGATGGGCCTGGCTGGTAAAAGATGGCAACACCCTGAAGATTGGTAGTACCCCCAATCAGGATAACCCGATGATGGATGTTAGTGACCTGAAAGGCACACCGTTGCTGGCCCTGGATGTGTGGGAACATGCGTATTACTTAAAGTACCAGAACAAACGCAACGAGTATGTTGCCAACTGGTGGAATGTGATAAACTGGGATGAAGTAGCAAAACGATTGAATTAGTTGTGAAAAAAATATTCTTACTCCTTCTGTTGGCGGGTTCTGGCTGTTACCTGAACGCACAGAGCCATTCTGAAATTAAAATGTATAAGACCTTTGGCGGTGCCCGATTCGAAATGGATACGTTGGTACTAAGCCCCAAACAGGTATTACAAATTTTAAAACCCGAAACGCTTGCCTACGAAAAATTTAAGCGTGCCAAAGCAAATTACGATGCGGCCGGGGTGCTAGGCTTTGTGGGTGGTGCCCTGATTGGGTTTCCTATTGGCACCGCATTAGGTGGCGGTAATCCCGAATGGGGTTTGGCTGCCGGAGGTGGCGTTTTAATACTGGGTGCCTTTTCGCTTACGCGGGTATTTCGAAGCCATGCTTACGAAGCCCTTGAGCTTTATAATGGCAAAACAGCCCGGATACAACCACAGTTTCAATTTTATGGAACCGGTGCGCGGCTAGTGGTGCGGTTTTAAAATTTCGGGAGAGTAAATGCGCAACGTGTCGCTTTCTATTTTCTCTTCTGCCACTAAAGTGCCCGTAATCGTTGGGGCTGCAATGCCCGAATAAAATTGCCGGGTTGAAATAGACACCCGGGCTTCGTCCCACAACCCGGCATCTCTGAATAAGGCAAGCGTAGTAGCGCCACCCTCTACGATTACGGATTGAATTCCCATTGCCGCAAGATGTTCCATCATGGATTGCAAAAAATCATTTTCCGGTAAGCGAATCAGCAACAAGTTGGGATGCTCTTCGTGCTTCAACACGTTATAGCAAATAGTTTTAACCGACTTATCGAACAACGCAAGACTATCGGGTAACCTTAAAAATCGGTCAATAACAATCCGCACCGGATTGCGGCCCGGCCAACTGCGCACAGTTAACACCGGATTATCATGCGCGGCCGTTTTTGTGCCCACCAACACGGCATCTTCTTCGCTGCGCCACTTGTGCACTATTTGTCTGGATAATTCGCTGCTGATCCATTTCGATTCGTAATTAGCGCGTGCAATAAAGCCATCGAGGGTTTGGGCCCATTTCAAAATTATATAGGGCCGTTGCTTTTCATGAAAAGTAAAAAAACGTTTGTTCAGTTCACGCCCCGCTTGCGCTAACACCCCTTGAGTAACTTCAATACCCGCTGCCTTTAGTTTAGCAATGCCTTTTCCGCCCACCACGGGATTAGTATCGGTATTAGCGATTACTACTCTCCCTACGCTATGCTGAATTAATAAATCAGAACAGGGTGGAGTTTTACCAAAATGCGAACAGGGTTCGAGGTTAACATACACGGTGCTCCCGGCAAGTTGATTTTTGTCAGGCGTACTATTCACAGCATTTACTTCAGCGTGCGAACTTCCGTATTGCTGGTGCCATCCTTCGCCAATAATTTTACCTGCTTTTACAATTACGCAACCTACCCGTGGATTAGGGCTTACAGATCCAACACCCATTCTGGCAAGTTCCAGGCAGCGGAGCATATAGTGTTCATCTTGCAGCATGCAGAAATTGTTACCTTGCAAAGATCAATTTCGGCATGACCAATTCCAAAGAACTTTTTAGAGAAGTAGTGAGGCAGATAGCACTACCAGAATCAAAAGCTGAGATCGAAAGCATTGCTTACCTGCTGCTGGAAAAGAAATGGAATATTAATCGCACGGATATTCTTACTCAGAAGCACGTTACCATTAACCAACCTGAAGTTGACGCCTACATTGAGCGAATAAACGCACACGAACCTATTCAATACGTTTTAGGCGAGGCTGATTTTTATGGTAGATTATTTCGGGTTAATCCATCGGTTTTGATACCGAGACCTGAAACGGAGTTATTGGTTCAGCAAATAATCCAGTATTCGAAATCAATTGATAAACCCATCACCATACTCGACATCGGTACGGGTAGCGGGTGTATTGCCATTTCGCTTGCACTGGAGTTAAGGTGCACAATTAAAGCCATTGATATAAGTTCTGCTGCTCTTGCTGTTGCGCAAGAAAATGCTACCCGATTAAAGGCAAATGTGAGTTTTATGGAGTCTGACATTTTAAACAACTCACTCACCGAAAAATTTGATCTGATTGTAAGTAACCCCCCCTATATCTCGCAACTGGAAAAACAAAACATAAAACCCAACGTGCTGAATTACGAACCCCACCTTGCGTTATTTCCAATAGGTGAAGACCCACTTTTATTTTACCGGGTAATTGCAGCGCAGGCACAACGGGCTCTACACCCCAATGGCTCGCTGTGGTTTGAAATTAATGAACATTATGGGAAAGAGGTTTGTGAGATTATGAAGGTGAATGGATTTGATAATTCAGAAATACTGAAAGATTGGAATGGGAAGGATAGGGTGGTGTGGGGAGCTTTAAGCTAATCGTTGGTTTACCATTTAGCAGCAGAGCTCCATTATAGAGTAAATACGGTTAATCTCCATAACCACAATGGTAGTTTCCAAAACTGCACGTAAAGGTTAATCCCGGTATCTTCACCCCAACTCCTCGCCCACCCAAAACAAACTGGAAGCTACAAAAGTGATTAGTCCGTCTTTTTCTGCTACCACTGCACCATTTTCTAAAAAAGAAATTTCGTGATGCACACGCTCCGGCCAAACGAAAAGTTTTGTACCGGCAGCTACCCATTTTTCAAACCTACCGGATTTAACCCGGCTCCAACGTTTATTCTCAAAGAACACCTCTGCATCTCCTTTAAACTCAGCCATCGCATGCAATGCGGCTTTGTCAGAGGCCAACACATTTACCGCGGGAATTTGTCGTGCGCTTAACATCTCTATGGCTTTGTGTAAAGGTGATTCTGTTGTATGGAATGGTATTATCTGAATGGGTTGTTGATCTTGCGTACGCGCTATCCAGGCTTGTTCTTCGTTTACAGGCACCAACACCACATCTACTTTTATTCCCCAACCCAGTACTGTTTCCAACTGAGTGTGCAAGACTATTATAGTGGGCATCCACTCTAAAAGCTCTAGCACTTTTTCAAATGGAATGACCTGTGCATCTAAAATAACAAGCGCGGGCTCCTGGTTTTCGCGTACAATGTGGTGGCTGGACATTACTCAAAAAAGCAAACCGATCCACCCACCCAGGTTTTGTCTTTATTGAATTTAACACCAATCATTTCACCACGACTAAGTCGCGCCAGATTGGTAATTAGTTGCGGTCGGGCCTCTCCTTCGTTCCACAAAAACAACAACCGGATTTCTGTTTTTACCAAACCATCAGGAGCCTGAATAACAGGCTCGTAATGCACTTTGCGTTGCAACATAAAGTTCTTGCGCTCAGTAACCGGTATGGCATCCAGATCGGCTTGTGTTACATGAAAAATTACACCACTACCCGAAAAGGAAAAGAGTGGTTTTAATACGTAGTCTGCAAGACTGTCAGGCCAGGAAGTGTATTCATTCAAAAATTTACATTCGGGCACGGCATCGCTCTGCACAAAAGGCATGGTGTATTTACTGATATAAAAAAACCAATTAGGATGCCCAGCCCATTCCACATCGGCATCTTCGGTAAGGTGAAATTGTGTGTTCAGGTTTTTTTGCGCGAGTAACTCATCAAAAATTACGCGGTTGTAGATCCGGTGAACGGGAATTTCTACGCCATTCTTTCTATAAAGCAATTTTGTGCCGCGGATAATTATATCACCAAGGTGAACAGGCGCAATGCCCAATTGCTTTTGGGTTATTAAAAAATCGATGGCGGTATTTTGTTGCAACGGATTAATCTCGAGTAGAATTACATTTTCAGGGTTGTGCTTACCCACAATGGCGCTGCGCAGTTTGTTCCAGTACGCTGTTGAGTTTAATCCAAAATGAAAATGCAGCTCATCAGCAATATGATAGTGTTCGCGGAATTTATTTCCCAGAAAATCCTGATACCCAAACAAAGAAGGGAAGCCTTGCATTTCAATCAGCCGTGGCACACGTTCACCGTTTTCGGAACACACGGCAAAATCCAGCGCAATAAATAGTGCGTTATTGGTTTCGGTAGGAACGCGAAGATTTACCGGAAGAGCAGCTTGCATCTTTTCTTTGAAGCCAGGCTGCACAATTACATCGATAATTTCATTAGCGGCTTTAAAAAGCTTTGCGCTAAATTCTTTTCCTACAAATACGGGGCTTTCTGCTACCCGAAACGGAATTTTGTAATTGAACTCCCGGTCAAGATCAGCAATAAAATTTTTGTACTTCTCCTCTGAGAACTGCTGATTGAATTGCTGGCGGGCACTTGCGATCATAGTGCAATTGTGCTTAAGCGATTACGCAGGGCTAACATCAAAAACCGTGGCACTACCGTGGCATAGGTAAGCATAATCTTGTCCGGGTCGTTGAGGTGGTTTAACATCTCCCAGTATTTTTTTTCACCATGCTTTTCAATAACCAAATTCTTTTTGTCTTCGCGCAGCAGGTACATGCGCATGCCGGCTGCATCGGCTTCTGGGTGAAACTGCATGCCGATGATTGCATCATTGAATCGTATCGCCATAATGGCTCGTTCCAAATCTACATGTGGCCTGTACTTTTCAATGCACAACAAGGCTCCACCTTCTGCTTCAATTTTTTCTATATCGGGTTGTGTAATCTGGTAATCGCGTGAGTCAACCGCCCACATCGGGTCACCCAACGATCGAAACAGCGGATCGTGTAATCCCTCAGTGGTTTTGTGAATTGGCATTACGCCAAACGAAGTGGACTTTCGTTTTGATACAACGCCCAGTTGATAATATCTGCAATAAATCTGAAAACTATGGCAGATAAGCAATACGTGCTTTTTATTATCCGGCTGTTGCTCGTTGTGCTCTTTAATGGTATCGATCAGTGCAAAGTAGCGCGCTTCCCATTCGGAGCCGGCACTATCGATGGGGCTACCAGGCCCACCGGAAGAGATATAGGCATCGTAGCTTAGATCGGGCACTTCATTTTTACCGCGTACATCATATACATGGTACACCATGTTGAGCTGACAATCGCTTGCAAAGCCGGAGATAAGTTGTTTGATGCCGCGCATACCTTCGTTTGCTTCGCCCTCATATAAATCGAGCACGGCTATTTTAATCTGACTTTCCTGAATCAATGCTTTTGGTTTAAAGTCCGCGCAATGTTTCGTCTGTTATATAGTCCACTACCTTTTCCAGGCTTCCGGTTTCTTTAAACACCGCCAGTTGCCTGTCGGCCCCGGTACCTTGCGCTAATATGGTGCGAATATAGTTGATGGCACTTCGGCTACCAAGTTCGTCCACCACATCATCTACAAACTCCAATAGTTCCAGAATTAATCCGCGCGTATCCAATTCTACCTGCTTTCCAAAATCAATTAACCGGCCGTCTAATCCGTAGCGGGACGCGCGCCATTTGTTTTCATTGATGAGCGCCCGCGTGTACATTATAAAACTCATATTCTGCAACCGCAGTTTGTACAACTTTACTACCAGCGCCTGAAATACCGCGGTGATGGCAATGGTTTCTTCTACCCGCATGGGCACATCGCAAATGCGAAATTCAATGGTGTCGAAAAAAGGATGCACGCGCACATCCCACCAGATTTTTTTTGCGTTGTCGATACAATTCGTTTGGATAAGCAGGTTTACATAATTTTTAAAGTCATCCCAACCTTCAAACCGATCGGGGATGCCGGTGCGCGGAAACTTATCGAACACTTTGGTGCGAAAAGATTTAAAGCCGGTATTGCGACCTTCCCAAAAGGGTGAGTTGCAACTGAGCGCATACACGTGTGGCAAAAAGTAGCGCACCGCATTCTGGATATGAATAGCCATATTCTTATCCTTAATGCCTACGTGCACGTGCAATCCAAAAATTAAGTTGGAGCGTGCAGCCTCTTGCATCTCCTGCACAATTTCATCGTAGCGCGGGTTGGGGGTAATTAATTGTTTACTCCAATGCGAAAACGGGTGGGTGCCGGAAGCACCTATTTTTAATCCGAGGGTTGCGGCTACTTCGCCTACTACCTTACGCAGTGCCGCTATTTCCTGATAGGCCTGCGCCACATCTTTACAAATGCCTGTTCCAACTTCTACTACGGCCTGGTGCATCTCAGCCTTCACACTGTCTTTAATTACGTGTGCTGCCAACTCTACTATTTTTTGATCGTGCGAAGTAAGTTCCCGCGTATGCGGATCAATTACCATGTATTCTTCTTCAACACCCAGCGTAAAGGTTTCCATAAGCCAACTATAACAGTTATATTTTTAATAACCAATCGTTTAATTTCGTTCAACTCAGTCTCAGTACAACCCGAAAGCTTTTTAATTTTATTAAAATTCTTTTCAATTTCAGTTAGTAACTGCGTTGTTGAATAAAATTCTAAATCAGTTGAAGGATATAATAAGATTTGCGCAATCTTACTGCTTGAATTTAGGATGGCACTAAATACGATATTAGTATCCACCACTATAATCATAGATTTATTTTCTTACGTGTTTTTTCCCATCTACCCTTTTTTATACTGGCAACAAGTTTATTAACTTGTTTTTGGTTAACTCTGGACTTGTTTGTTAATTCCTTATACTTTAAATAATCAGACAAATCCTGAAGGTCTTTAACATTTATCTTAGAAGATAAACGTATGATGACTTCTTTCTTTGTTCTTTCTATTATCATAACAATAAATTTACTACTTCTTCGATGATTTTGGTTTTGTTTCTTTGGGCGCTGCAACCTTGGTTGCTTTTGGTTTTGCCAGGCCAGCTTCAAACGCAGCCACCGAACTGGCAATGAATGTTCCCCAGGTTAAATTGTCTTTGCCCGGTTTTTGAATCTGCGCCCGCTCTACGGCCATTTTCGCGGCATGCTCTACTACCCAATCAAAATTTTCCTGACCCACAGAATTTACATCGGCATCCGGTGCGGGGTTACAGAAGTCGATAGCATACGGCACCCCATTGCGCACGGCCATCTCTACCGTATTAAAATCGTAGCCTAAGGCATTGCACAGATCGAGTACGTAATCATGTACTTTCTTTAAAAGTTTTTCAGAAGCCGGGCCATTGTTGCTTTGATAGCGTAAATGATGTGGATTGCGGGGCTCATACTGCATAATACGCACATACTTTCGGCCAAGGCAATAACATCGGAAGTAGTCTTCAAAAATAATTTCCTCCTGAAGCATCATTACCAATTGCCCGGTTTCTGCATAGGCTTTGAAGAAATCATCCATGTTGTTGAGTTTATAAACACTTTTCCAACCACCACCGGCATGGGGTTTCATGTAGGCGGGCCAGCCAATGTGGTCAAAGATTTCCTGCCAACTCAACGGAAATTTCAAATTACTGAAAGAAGATTCTCCGGTATCGGTGGGGCGCTCGTGCGATGGAAGTATTACCGTTTTAGGAACCGGCACTCCAATTTTTACTGCCAGCGCATTGTTAAAAAACTTTTCATCGGCACTCCACCAAAACGGATTGTTGATAACGGCCGTGCCGCTTATAGCTGCATTCTTTAAATACGCTCTGTAAAACGGAACATCCTGCGAAATGCGATCGATGATTACGGCATACCCGGTAGGCTCGGCCTGGCTCACCCTATCTACCAGTACCGGTTCGGCCTTAATATCCTTTAAGCCCATTTTGTTGATGCGCTCTACGAATGCCTCGGGGAAGGAGCGTTCCATGCCATGTAAAATTCCAATCTTTTTCATACGCGGTTTTGGTTAAACGTTATCTTATAAGGGAAAGGTAATGTGGAAACATTTCGCGCCACGCAGGCCAATCGTGGGGCGCATTCTGGCGCACATCCAGCCAATAGTTAACACCTTTGTTTTGAAGAATGTTTGCCATCTGCACGTTTGCATCCCAACACATATCGTGGGTGCCCGTGCCCAGCACTACGTACATATCTGCAAAATACGGGTTGTGCGCGTTGGGTATAAAATCCATGGGGTTGTTGAAGTATACGTTATCATCATAATAACCATCCATCTGACTTTTTATATCGAAAGCCGCACCCATGTTAAACACGTACTTCACTACTTCGGGATGTTTAAATGCAAAGTTGGTGGCATGATAACCGCCAAAGCTGCAACCGGCTGTAGCCACTCGCCTTACTCCGGTTTCGTTTTGGGCCAGCGGCACCAACTCATCCAGCAACATCAAATCGTACCAGATATGATTGCGCACCCGATCGGCCGGGTGAATACTCTTATTATACCAACTCGTTTCATCAATGCCATCTACACAATAAATTTTTACCAACCCTTCATCTAAAAACCAGGCAACGCTATCAATCAGTTTAAAATCTTTGTTCTCGTTAAAATGGCCCATAGAGGTTGGAAACAAGATTACCGGGTAGCCCCGGGTGCCAAAGGCCAGCACTTCAATATCGCGGCTAAGCCGGGGCGAGTACCATTTATGATAATGTTCGTGCGGCATAGGCTTAAGTTCTTATTTTTGCACTGGTAATTTTCTGCTGAAAATCGGAAATGCCTTTTAAAATAGCTATCGATTTTAATTATTTCATACTTGGCCCCGCCTGCACACTACCACCTCGAAAACCTAACCAACATACACTCAAAATTACTGGAGCGCGACACAGTAGTAGAAATTCTGCTCCCACCACAATATGCCAACAACAAAGGGCCTTATCCGCTTCTGGTTTTAAACGATGGCCAGGATAGCGAGGCAATTGGCCTGAAAAAAACTCTTGAACGATTGCTCCATCGGCAGGAGATAACAGAAACCATAGTAGTGGCTGTACACGCTGGCGACCGCATGCAGGAATATGGTGTGGCGGTCCGGGCCGACTTTAAAAAACGTGGCGGCAAGGCAAAATCCTACACCCGCTTTATTTTAACCGAGTTGATTCCCTACCTCGAATACCGGTATCCGATTTCAACGAATCCGGCTTACCGTGCTATTGCCGGATTTTCGCTGGGCGGATTATCGGCTTTGGATCTTGCGTGGCATAGTGATTATTTTGGCAAGGTTGGCGCTTTTAGCGGATCGTTCTGGTGGCGCAAGCGCGATTCGGCCAGCCGATTTTATTCCGAGCACTACGATAGAATTATGCATCAGCAAATCCGCAAAGGGAAGTTCCGGCCCGGATTAAAATTCTGGTTTCAAACCGGGTTGCTGGATGAACAAAGCGACCGTAATAAAAATGGTGTAATCGATTCGATTGATGATACCTTAGACCTGATTGTAGAACTTACCAAAAAGGGGTATCGGCCTTTTCACGATATTCACTATTTAGAATTACCCGATGGCGCCCACGATTTGCCCACGTGGGGCCGGGCTTTGCCTGAGTTTTTGAAGTGGGCTTTTGGAACAACCAAACTTTGACTTGTATAATGACCAACACTATTGTATTTGATCTGGGCGCAGTTCTGATTGATTGGAACCCGCGCTACCTCTATCGTAAGATTTTTAAAACCGAAGCGGAAGTAACCTGGTTTTTGGAAAACATTTGTACGCACGATTGGAACGAGAAGCAAGATGCCGGCCGTTCGTTTGAAGAAGCTACCGAAGAACTGCTGGTTAAATTTCCAGAACACGAAGTACCCATACGCGCCTGGTATGGCCGCTGGCAAGAAACCATGAATGGCCCCATACAAGGCACGGTGGATATTCTGAGAGAAATCCGCGATTCAAAAAAATACAAACTCTACGCCCTCACCAACTGGTCGGCCGAAACGTTTCCGTGGGCATTAGAAAAATTTGAATTCTTACATTGGTTTGAAGGCATTGTGGTTTCGGGTCATGAAAAAACGCGCAAACCCTTTCCGGAATTTTTCAAGATTCTATTTGATCGCTACAACATTAAGCCTGCGCAAGCACTATTTATTGATGATAGCTTACGCAATATTAATGGATCGTTGGATGTTGGGATGCCGGGTATCCATTTTCAATCACCGCAGCAATTAAGAAGTGAGTTAATCCATAAGAATATACTTTAACAAAAATGAGGGTAGCACGTATCAGTCTAATCTTGTTAATGGCCTGCACCGCGCCTACCGAGAAAAAAACAGACCTGCTGTTGCTTGCCCACTACACCGCAGGCACTTACGAAGCCTCGCTGCCTTGCAGCGACTGCATTAGTCTGGAGTACCAACTCGAACTTGACACCGACTCTACATGCATAGAACACATAACCTATTTAGGTAAACCCAATGCAAACTTTGAAGTGCACGGCACCTGGTTCATTGATTATGATTCGGTACTTACCTTTACAAATACCCGCCTTGCCGCTAAACTTAAAGCTAACTCAAGTGGCACCTTAACACTTACAGAAATGATTGAAGTCCACCCGCAAAAAAAACCTGCGGTGCTGCTGCGAATCGGAACTCATTCTAATAACCAGGCAGACCTGCTGAATAGTGTGTGGGTGCTGGAAGCCATTAACACCAACGAAATTTCTGAAAGTGACTATGCGCGCGAACGTGCGCAACTAGAGTTTATTACCACCGAAGGAAAACTTACGGGTACCACCGGATGCAACCGGATAAACGGAACTTACACCACCTCAGGAAACAATCTTGCACTTGGCCCCTTGCTCACTACAAAGATGGCATGCCCAGGATCTACCGAAGCAACCTTTACACAAGCCTTGCAGCAAACAACAGCTTTTAAGGTTTTGGATCTGAAGTTATACCTGCTCTCGGGTAATACCGAAGTACTCCGTTTCAAAAAAGCACCTTGATTACTTTTTATAAGCCAACACCACCTGCTCGATAATATCGCAGCATTCGTGAATTTGCTCTTCGGTAATTACCAAAGGCGGTGCTAACCGGATAATATTGCCATGCGTGGGTTTTGCCAGCAACCCATGCTCAGCAAACTTCAGGCATATGTTCCAGGCCGTTTCACTTTCGGGGGCATCGTTAATAACAATGGCATTCAATAAACCCTTGCCACGAACCAACTTTATTAAATCGGTCTTTTCTATCAATCGCTTCATGCGCGCGCGAAACACTTCTCCCAGGCGCGCTGCATTTTCAATCAGGTTTTCATTGGCAACAACTTGCAAAGCGGCCACAACTACCGCAGCCGCCAGCGGGTTACCCCCGAATGTAGAACCGTGCTCGCCCGGTTTTATTACTAACATAATTTCGTTGCGGGCCAACACGACTGATACCGGCAATACTCCACCCGAAAGCGCTTTTCCCAAAATCAAAATATCGGGGCGAACGTTTTCATGATCGCTTGCCAACATTTTACCGGTACGTGCAATACCGGTTTGAATTTCGTCCATCATTAACAACACGCTGTGCTGGTTGCATAATTCGGCTGCCGTTTTTAAGTAACCGGCTTGCGGCACATATACGCCCGCTTCGCCTTGTATGGGTTCAATCCATAAGCCACACACATGTGGGTTTGCCAACGCCTTTTGCAAAGCCGGCACATCATCGTACTCAACAATTTCAAAACCCGGCATAAACGGACCAAAGTTTTTACGAGCCGATGGATCGGTCGATGCGGAGATTATACTGGTAGTACGGCCATGAAAATTTTTCTTCGCGGCCACAATAATCGCTTTGTTATCTTCAATTCCCTTTTTGGTGTAGCCCCATTTGCGCGCCAGCTTAATGGCTGTTTCGTTGGCTTCGGCACCACTGTTCATAAACAATGCCTTGTCGTAACCAAATGTATCGCACACGTATTTTTCGGCTAGCCCCAACTTATCGTTGTAAAAAGCGCGCGAGGTAAGCGTTAACTCGCGGGCCTGGTCTATAAGCGCCTGTACAATATGCGGATGGCAATGCCCCTGGTTAACTGCACTGTAGGCCGATAGAAAATCATAATATCGTTTGCCTTCTACATCCCATAAAAAAACACCTTCGCCCCGGGTAAGCACCACCGGCAAGGGATGATAATTATGCGCCCCGTAGTTGTCTTCTAAATCGATAGCCTCCTGGCTGGATGTAATAGCGGTTACCATACCTTTTAACTTTGAAAATCAAATTTAAACATTTTATCGGGGCTGCGGATCGTTTTGCGCTCGGGTTTGAATACGCTACATTTGAAGACTATTTTTTAATCTACCAATGGAATTTTCTTTAGATACCACACGCAGGCTTTTTGACACCCTCAAATCGTTAACCCTATGGCAACGATTGTTTAGCTGGGGCCAGGTTAAATCGCAATTAATTGAAGCCAATGGCGAGTTGCAAAAACTAAACGCAACGGCCCATGCCATTAAGACAGAAAATACCAGATTGGAAAGCGCGCTTTCAATTGAAAAAGCAGCGCTTAAAAATGTACAGGATGGGTATAACCGCGTAAGTACCGAACTGGAGGTTTTTAAAAACTCGCAACACCATCAAACCGAAAAACTGAAAGAGCTGCAAGACAAAACCGTAACACTCGAAACGCTGAACAATCAATACCTTAAACGCGGCCAGGAATTAGCCAACGAGTTAAATGGACTAAAACAAAAATCAGAAACGCTGGATAAAAATCTGCAGGAACTGAAGGAAGAGAACAGTAAGCTCAAAAAAGAAGACGAGTTTCGAAGGCAGGAGCATTCTAACGCCATGGCTTCGTTGCGCGAAATTCAACGCAAAATTCAAGACGACCGCGAACAAGAGTTACAAACTAAGAACCAGGCGGAAATACTTCGCATTCGCAAACTAAAAGAAACCTGGCTGAAGCACGAAGAGAATGTAAAAAACCGGATGCGGGCCATTTGCCATCGTCACGGAATTGAGTACGTAGATAAAGTTCCGTTTAAAGGAAAGCCTGACAACACCGTGCGTATTAATGATGAGTACATCATCTTCGATGCGAAGAGCCCGGCTGGCGATGACTTATCTAATTTTCCATCGTATGTAAAGGCGCAGGCTGAGGGTGCAATAAAATATGTGAAAGAAGAAGGTGTGCGCAAAGAAGTTTTTCTGGTAGTACCTACCAATACCTTAGAATTTCTGGAAACTTTCGAATACCGGTTGAGCGACTATACGGTGTACGTAATCTCGCGCGACTCGCTGGAACCCATGTTGCTTACGCTAAGGCGGATTGAAGAATATGAGTTTGCCGAGCAGATGAGCCCGGAAGAACGCGAAAACATTTGCCGTGTAATTGGCAAGTTTGTGCATTTGAGCAAACGCAGAATTCAAATTGACGGATTTTTTGCCAAACAATTTTTTGAGTTGGTCTATCGAACCGAAGCCGATCTATCGAAAGATTTTTTGGAAAAAGTTGCCGAGTTTGAACGATCGGAAAAACTTAATCCTCCGCAGGAAAAGCGCGAAAAACAGATTAGCACGAAAGAACTGGAAACCGATGTGGAAAAAATTCAGGGCGAAGCCCAGCAAAAAGGAATTGATATGCAGGATAATGTGTTAGTGAGAGAAATAAATAAGCTACCGCTGCACTCTACCACCGAAGCGGATAAAAGCCAGCAAGATTTGTTCGATTAAAAAATGTTACCCATGAAAAATAAAATTAGTTTACTTGTGCTCGGTTTAGCACTTGCAGCCTGTGCAGTTACAAAAACTACCAGCAACGCACCATCGCCCACAGGTAATTGGGATTACACCATTACCGGCACCCCGGAAGGAGATTTTAAAGGGCAGATGGCAGTTACCGAAACCGACAAGATTCTAAAAGCAAAATTGGGCGGCAATGGAATTGATTTGCCGATTGAGAAATTTGCTTTTGATGCCGCCACGCAAAAACTAACCGGTGAATTCTGGTACGGAAGCACCCAGGTTTACATGGATGTGACTATGAATGGCGATCAGATGGCTGGCACTGTTTCGGCAGGTGGAATGACTTTCCCATTTAAGGCAACGCGTGTTAATTAATGCAGCATCTCTATGTCAGTAAAAATTACAGCCGATAATAAGCTTAAGAAATTGATTGTTGTTGGCGACCGGGTGTTGATTCGCCCGGCAAAAGAATCGGATAAAACCGAGAGCGGCTTGTACCTGCCACCGGGTGTACAAGAAAAAGAGAAGATCCAGAAAGGTTATGTTATAAAAGTTGGGCCGGGGTACCCGTTGCCAATGCCAGCCGATGAAGACGATGTGTGGAAAGGCAAAGAAGAACAAGTAAAGTATTTGCCTCTGCAGGCGCAGGAAGGAGACCTGGCTATCTTTCTTCAAAAAGGCGCCATTGAAGTGATGTACGAAGGCCAAAAGTATTTTATAGTGCCGCAGGTCTCCATATTGATGTTAGAGCGCGAGGAGGAACTGTGAGGTAATTTTTTTTATATTTGAATATGGATGAAATGATTTTGCGGATACCGGAGCAATACCCTATGACAGATGATGAGTTGTTTGCATTCTGTGCAGCCAATAAAGAACTCCGGATAGAACGCGATGAATACGGACAACTGATTATTATGTCTCCAGCAGGCGGTATTACCGGAAATCTTAATTTCCGACTAACAGGAATTTTTGCACAATGGGCAGAACAGCATGCCCATTTGGGTTATGGATTTGATTCAGCGACAGGCTTCAGATTAAAAGATAAATCCATGCGCTCGCCAGATGTGTCGTGGGTGAGCAAGGAAAAATGGGAAAGTTTAAAGCTGGAAGAGCAGGAAAAGTTTGCGCCTGTATGTCCTGATTTTGTAATCGAATTGCGATCAAAGTCTGACTCGCTCACCCAGTTGAAATTAAAAATGAATAAGTGGATTTCCAATGGTTGTGAGTTGGGTTGGCTGATCGATCCGTTAGATAAAAAAGTTTATATCTATCAACCAAAAGTTGACACGAAAGAGATTACGGGGTTTTCACAAAAAATCTCCGGTGGAAATTTACTTCCTGGTTTTGAGTTAGACCTTTCGCGATTACAGTAGTGCCTGGCCTTTCATTCGATGTGCTGCGTGTAGGCAAGAAGTACCAATTAAAAAATTTTGGCGAACACTACGAATTTGAAATTGAACGCATTCTTACCAATGGCGATTTTAAAGTGAAAGACCTGCACACGCTGGAGCGCTACCTGCTTAAAGACACCATTAAGTTTGGAATGGGAAAAGACTTCGAGATTCGCGAGTTGGATAGGTAGTCTGCCAATTTTATTTTAGATCTGCAATCCACTGCCGCACCAGCGCCACACCTTCGGTATGGGTAATGGAGCGGCCTAATTCCGGCATCATACTACCCGGATGCACCGATTCAATTCTGTACTGCAAAATCGATTGATCGGGCTTGCCCGGAATAATATCGTACAACAACCCCCCCGAACCTTTGCCGGCAGCCACAGGCGCCTTACCAATTCCCAATCGCACAGGGTCTTGCTCGCTTGCCAGCAAATGCAACCCGCTGTTTTTAGCCGGCCCATCAGCGCGATGACAATGTGCACAATTTATTTCGAGCCAAGCCCGTGCGCGGTTGCTTATCGAAGCGGTCTCATCATCGTAGGCAACTAACTTTTCTATCGAATTAAACGCAGGCAAATCAATCAAGCCAGCTGCTTGCCAATAGCGCAATTGATTTTTCTCGCCATCTTCAAAAGAAAAATTGCCATTTAGTTGCCGCGCACTTGGGCCAATGGGCATTACTTTATCGCCTCGCAAATGGCAGCCTTTGCATTGATTCATATTGGGAACAGAATAGTTAATGTTCCGCACCTGCCCATCGGTATGCTTCCATTGCACCGAAATGGTTTTCCCGGCCACGTTCAGGAAGGCATCCGTTTGCTCCTCGTTCCAGATATAAGGCAACGCTTTCCAAACACCAGCTTCGTTTAGCAACAGCCGGGTTTCCAGAATACGAATACGCTGGTCGGGATTCGTAAAATCGGCTGGGTAATAAAAGTTTTTAATCAGCACCGTTCCATCCGGAAAGCTGAAGACATCGTTGGCATGGAAGATAACTTTTTTTCCTTCCGGGATTTTTACAAAGCGTTTTTTGAACGCATAGTCTGAGAATAATGGGGCATTGAGAGAATACGGTAGTACACCGGCCACTGGCCTTAGATTTTTAAGTTCATTTTCAAAAAAACCATAGTCGGATAATTTTGGTTTTCCTAGGTGCGATAAGTCCACCGAAATCTCTTCTTGAGGCAATACAACAACTTCCTGTGTTTTTGTCTGGCATGCACCGGCCACTACACAAAGTATTCCCAATCGAAGCCACGCAAACGCACAGTGAACCACACTTCGCTTTCCGTATGTGGCCGCTATTATTATATTGTTACTCCTTTGCCTCATTTACACTGTAGCACATTGGCATTCTTTGTTAAGCCCTCAAAATCATTGGCGGCATCCAACACCATTACCAGTGTGTCTTCATTTTCATTTACACAAATTTGGCGATCCGGTCGTTGCGGGTCGGCAATGCCATCATACACTACATCGGGTGGGTGCAGAAACGATTTCAGTGCAAACAGTTTTCCTATATCGTGGCCGAGGGCCGGGAACCAGTGGCTGTTACTATATTCGTTGGCGTGTATGTTAATGTCGTAGGGAAATGGATTATACAATGTATCGGATTGGAAGTTATTATCCAATGTTTGCACTCCGCCCACGTTGGGGGTTTGCTCTACTTCACCTGCATTAAGTGCAGCAACCAGTTCGTAACTGATAATGCCTATACCAATGGTTTTGTTATCTGCAATCTTATTATTGCTTAACTCCAATGCGTGTGTGGCCAGAATCATAAAGCCCGTGCCGGGTGGTATGCTGGCTACTACATTTCCCTTCGCTGCAAAATTTTTATGATTATTGTCGTGCACGTAATTTTTATACACGTTGGTGGAATGGCCATATTGGGTAAGGCCGGGCAAATCGAAAATTAAAATACCACCTGTATTTTCGTAAGCCTCGTTACCGTAGATTTCCACCCAGCGCGAGTTCTCACTTTCAATACCCGCTACATTCCAATACGCTTTATTGTTACGAATAATTACCGAGTCGGACTGGCCCACGTAGATGCCGGCATCAGACGAACCTGCGGCAATGCACTCTTCAATCAGCACCTGGCGGCATAGCACCGGGTACAACGCATACGCCCCGTTTTCGGTTTTGGGCCCCTCGCTCCACACCGAGCGTATTCTTCTAAATACGATGCCGTTTACTTCGCTTACTTTTACATTATCGCCCTTCGCATCTTCTACTGCAAAATCCTGCAACACAATGGTGTGTCCATTGCTCACGCGAAAACCCTCCGCTCCTTCGGTTTGATTCTTAAACGACAAAATCGTTTTGTCCATTCCCTTGCCGCGAATAACAACTCTGTTTTTTCCATCCAGCACCAGGCTACGCGTAAACATAAAATTACCTTCGGGCAAATGGAGCGTGTCGCCATCTTGCAGCGTAATCAATTGAGTTTGTAAACTTTCTTCAATATTTCTCCAAACTCGGGGTTCGGGTTTTTGAGAACAGCCACCAATTAGCAGTAGCACAGCAACTACAAAGCATCGCATACGGTAGAATTTACGATTAAAGATAAAAGATTTTAGAATCTTCTCGCTCGCACTTCCTTTCCGCTATGTGCCTCTGTTTTTGTAAGTTTAGGGAACCGATATGAAAGTTGTTTTTATTTTGCTGATGATTCCACTCTTGGTTGCAGGTCAAACCTGGGATGAGGTTAGTGTAACTACTGCACGCGCTTACCATGCCGGAAATTTTGAACAAGCATTGCCTTGGGCACGCACTGCTGTAAAATTGGCCGAACAGGAATTTGGCACAACCCATCCCAACTATTTTACCAGTATAAACGACCTGGCCTCGGTGTTAAAAAAAATGGGCCGCTATGCCGAAGCACAAATTATCGAACAGCAAATTTTGGTAGCGATTTCCAATGCCCTTGGAACGGAACACCTTGCCTATGTAACCGCCCTTAAAAACCTGGGCAACACCTGCCTGGCACAGGAAGAATACCAACAAGCTGAATTTTATTACAGTAGGGCCAACCTTCTGGTAGGAAAAATTATTGATAAACGTGATGCATACTATACCGAAAATACTTTTCAGGTTTTTGATGCCCATGTAAGCACCAGTTTACAACTAGGTGTACTACTGCAGCGCACCGGCCGTTTGCAGGTTGCCGAACAAACCTACACCAAACTAATTCAGTTTTGTAAAACCTATTTAGGAGAAACCTATCAAACGTATCCTCCCTACGCTACCCTTGTTAACAACCTGGCGCTTCTTTACATGGATAAAGATGCTGAAAAAGCAGAAGCCTATTTAAAGGAGGTGCTGGTGTTGCACCAAAACGGGCATGGAGAAAACTCGGCTTATTATTTTCAAACGCTCCTTAACCTGGCTTCGGTGTACGAGCGCACCCAGCGCCCCGAAGATGCTCAAAATTTGTTGATGCTGCTGCTCGAAAAAATAAAAGCTACGCAAGGCGAAACCACTGCCGACTACATTACTACCCTCAGTAACCTGGCCCAATTACTTTTTAACCAGGATCAGTTAAACGAGAGTGAGCGCTATACGCTACAGGCGCTGCAATTACATGAACGCTCTTTCGGTAAAAACAATCAGATGTACCAAACGTTGCTGCACAACCTGGCCGAAACATACCAATGGCAAAACCGGTTTGCCGAAGCCGATTCGTTATTTAAAATTGTTGTTCAAAAAGTTTTAAGTGATGTGGATAAGAACTTCACTTACCTAACCGAAAGTGAGAAACGCAGTTTCTATCAGCACAACGCGTTGTTCATAAACGAGTACGCCAGCTTTGCGCTGTTTAAGTCGGGGGCTATTCCGTTGCCCGGTTTACCCAAAGAGCAATTATCTAAAAACAGCTTACGCGATTTGTACAATTTACAGTTAAGCACCAAAGCTTTAATTTTAAATGCTACCGCTAAAATGAAGCACAACCTGCTGGCCAGCAACGACACCCTGTTGATTAATCGTTTTGAAAAATGGGAACAACTTAAAGAACAAATTGCACTGGAGTACAATAAGCCAGGTAGTACGCAGGTTAATCTGGATAGTATTGTACAACAGGTGGAATGGTTGGAGAGTACCCTTGCCAAATACTCTTCATTTTTCAGAAAAGGCTATGCAACCCGAACTGTGGCCTGGCAGGATGTTCAAAAAAAATTAAAACCAGGCGAAGCGGCTGTGGAATTGGTGCGCTATTACAACGGATTGATTTATGCTGCGTTGATTATTACGCCTCAAACCAAATTGCATCCTGAGGTGGCAATTATTAAAAGCTCAAAAACCAAAAGTCTTGAAAAAGAATTTCTTTCCTACTACAAAAACAGTATTCAGCTAAAAACTACCGATACGATTTCCTATAATCGTTTTTGGAAACCCGTTTTCGATACACTTAAAAAATACACCCCCAAACTTAAAAAAATTTACCTCTCGCCCGATGGTATCTTCAACGAAGTCAATTTTAACACCCTGCAAAATCCGGTAACAAAAAAATTTGTGGTGGATGAGGTAAGCCTGCACTTGCTTACCAATACCCGCGAGGTAGTTGATTTCAAACCCAAATCCCGTAAGGAAAAAACCAAACGTACTGCAGTATTGCTGGGCCGCCCCGACTATGGAGCTGGCACCGGTTTAACGGAAGGAACCATGCGCAGTAGCTTTACCGACCTGGCCGCAACTGAAAAAGAAGTAACAGGTATTGCGAAAATATTCGCCAAAAAAAAATGGCCCACCCAGGTATTAACTGCGCGGCATGCCAGCGAAGAATCCGTTAAGCAATTGGTTAACCCGCACGTCTTACACCTGGCTACACATGGTTTCTTTTTACCGCCATCCGGCAACAACAACATGCATCATCAACTGGAAGCCACGTTGCAATCGGGCATTGTGCTGGCACATGCGGCCAATCCGCCACCGGGCCAGGACGATGGAATCTTAACTGCCTACGAAGCCATGCAACTCAATCTCGATTTAACCGAATTAGTGGTGCTGTCGGCATGCGAAACCGGGCTGGGAAGCATTGAAGCCGGTGAAGGTGTTTACGGTTTGCAGCGCACGCTCAAAGTAGCCGGTGCGCGCACGATTCTAATGAGTTTATGGAAAGTAGATGACGTAGCCACGCAGGAGTTAATGATTCTGTTTTATTCGCGGTGGCTATCCGGATCGTCCATCCGGCAAGCCTTTCGGTATGCCCAGCAGGAACTAAAGAGAAAATATCCTCAGCCTTACTACTGGGGTGCCTTTGTAATGACGGGCGAATAATCTGCCAACTAACTTTTTTACTACATTCAGGGCATCAAACCTACTGTTTCAATGATCGCACCCGCCACCCTTCAGGATGCCCCCGAACTGAATCAACTCGTAAACGCTGCTTACCGGGGTGATAGCTCGCGAAAAGGTTGGACAACCGAAGCCGATTTGCTGGATGGCACCCGCATTGACGAAGCCGGCATTCGGGATTTAATTGAAAAACCCGGAACGGTAGTACTTACCTACCGCCAAGGTGGCGAGCTGCTCGGGTGCGTTGAGCTACGCCTGCAAGACGGAAAATTATACCTGGGCATGCTAAGTGTTAAACCCGATACGCAAGGAAAAGGTATCGGAAAAAAATTGATGCACGCAGCCGAAGACTATGCACTACAACACCACGCCCCGGCCATTTTTATGACAGTTATTTCGGTACGTAAAGAATTAATCGATTGGTATGTACGCCACGGCTACCAATTAACCGGGGCGCGCAAACCCTTTCTAATGCCCGATGCACGCTGGGGCATACCTAAACAAACATTAGAGTTTGTAGTTTTGGAGAAAAAGATAGGCGCTCACTAAATGTAATGGAGTGCAGGTGGACATTCGCACCGTACAGAAGTAACATTAATTTAGGATTGCTCTGCTTTCGATTTAATACTGCGTAAAATTTCGATACGTATCAGCCCACTAAACGGGCGAATTAAAAACCAATAGCGCGAAAATTTTCGTAAAGATTCTTTGTCGGTACAATAAATCCGCGTGTCCGTTTGTACCCGGGTGGTATTTGCATTTATTTCTGTAAGAGTAAATGTCCATATTGCTTTGCAGAAGCCACTTTCTTGAAAGGGCTTAAACGCTACTGGCGTAAACTGCTGCAAATTGCCGCTTGGTCGCCAAAACTGCCCAATCAATCCCAGCGCAAGCTCATGTGGATTCTTTGTAAGCGTTATAAACCGGGAGCTATCCAGACCTTTTAACGTCATTGTATGCGCGGGCATACCCCGAAGAGCAAATAACGCCCGGATTATCCACGAGCCGCTAAAATCCAGCTCAACAACCAAGGGTGCAATTTTTTCGCTTGCACAATTAACCACGCACTCATGGTGTTCCGAAAAATGAAATTCCGGCAAATAGATGTCGGCCAGCGTATTCATAACCTGCACAAGTTTAAACTACCTTCTTGCGGATTAGTTTTGCGTAGGTACGGCTTACCGGAAAGCTTTTTCCGTTTTGCATTTTAACAATCATGCCACCATTAAAATGCCGCTCAATCTCTTTCAGGTAGTTTACATTTACAATGGTAGAGCGGTGCACGCGAATAAATGTTTCGGGGTTCATCAACTCTTCTAATTTTCCAATACCCGATGAACTTACAAATTGATCGTTCTTGGTAGAAATGACGGTATAATCACCAGAGGCTTCCAAATAGATAATATCCTCAACCGGCAGGTTAAAGAGTTTCTCAGATTTTTGCACGAAAAGGTGGGTATCGTACGAGGTGCGGGTATTCACTGGTCTTAAGCTTCCAAGCAGATCCTCCAGGTTGCCCGCCTCCATTTTCTTGCGTTTAAGTGCCCGTTCCACCGCCAGTTTAAAACGTTCCTGATCCAGTGGCTTTAAAAGGTAATCTACCGCGTTGCGTTCAAAGGCCCGAATGGCATACTGATCGTATGCTGTTGAAAAAATTACGTAGGGTTCGTGTTCAATTTCATCCAGCACATCAAATCCATTCATGCCCGGCATTTGTACATCCAGAAAAATCAGATCGGGTTTAAGTTTATCAATCTGCTCTACGGCTTCTGTTCCTTTGCTGCACTCACCAATTATTTCTATCTCCGGAAAGGCCTCTAAAAATTCGCGCAAGAGTTCGCGTGCTAATTTTTCATCGTCAATAATCAAACAGGTTGTATTCATAGTTGTATTAATTTCTGGTATTATCGGGTTTCAATAAGTTGGTCTTCTAATTCTGCTTCCGGTGTAACCGCGGTCTTCATGTGGCGGTCTTCAATAAAAAAACTAACGGAGTACCCATACTCGCTGGCCAGCACCCGCAGGTGCGATTGCACCCCAAAGTAACTGCGCAGGCGCAAGTCGGTATTCATCATCCCCACTCCGCTGGAACTGCCATCCATTACTTTTTTTGCGTTGGAACCAAGGCCATCGTCTTTTACTTCGAAGTGAATGATAGAGCCCGAACGTTTTACGGTTAAGAAAATTGTTCCGCCATCCTCCTTGGGTGCAATTCCATATTTTACTGAATTCTCTACCAGGGGTTGCAATATCATCGGGGGCAGATAAATACCCAAGCAAGTAGGGTCAATGTGCTTTTCAAACTTTAGCCGATCGCCAAAGCGTACTTGCTGAATCCGGATATAGTTCTCAATAAACTCTATTTCATGAATCAGTTTTACCATTTCGCCATTGTGCGAGTCTAACGCATACCGGAAAATATCCGATAATTGACTGATTACTCTGCGGGCCTGCTCTTTGCTGGTGTGCACCAGCGTGCTGATGGAATTGAGGGTATTAAATAAAAAGTGCGGGTTAATCTGAGACTTGAGCAAAGAAATCTGCATCTCTTTATTGCGTAGCGCCAGTTGGCTCTTTTCCTGCTCTTGCTTTTGCAACCCTTGAAAGTAGCGGATAACGTAGTAAACACCAACGGTAATAATATATTGATCGTGTATGCGCAGCGCATCCCAACTGCTCAAAATCCTGATCATGTACTCCTGCCAGTGATCGATGTACACGTAGCCCTCCAGGTAATCGGAAAAGTAATACGAGAGGGTGCCCATTACAAAAAAGAAAACCACAATACCCGCTATGTGGCCAACAAGTTGCCAAACAGCCGGAAACCGGAACAGCCAATGGCTCCAAAGAAAAATTAAGAGAATAAATACACACAAGGCTTCCAGCAGAAAAAGGGCTGTCCACAACACATAAAACTGGGGGTTTACGAACTTCCATTCCAGCACCGCGCTAATCGTAAAATTAAGAGCGTACCAGGTACAAATAAGCAGGTAAGCACGCTTCCAAACGCGGGGTATGGTGTCAAGCCATTTCATGGAAAAGGAAAGATGAATGTATAAAATTAAAAATCAGAAGAGAAAGCCGACCAATGTAATATATCTGCGCTTAATGGAGTTTTAGCGGTGTTTACCTACTTTAGCCTAACTTTATGAACGAACAAACCTAAACACCAAAAGCAGGTGTTCATTCGTTTACTTTACATGAGGCACTTTTTTCTACATTTCCTTTTTGCTGTACTGGCCTCCACTGCGTGGGCTCAAAAAATAACCTTATCGGGAAGGGTTATTGATAAAGAGACTAAAGAACCTCTGCCCTTTGCAACCCTGGGTATTAAAGCAAAAGCCCTCGGCACCATTACCAACCTGCAAGGCGAATTTGATTTTCACATGCCGGGCGAATTGCGCAACGATCTTTTTGTAATTACCATGCTGGGCTACAAAGCTTACGAAGCCCCCGTATGGACTTTGTTGGACATTAAAAATTTAGTGATCGAATTAGAAAAATCTACCTACCTGCTGGATGAAGTTACCATAGCCGATACGCTGCGTGGGGGCGATGTGATGGTAATTGCCCTCTCACGCATCGAGCAAAATTATCCGATGCAACCTTACCTGCTTGAAGGCTTCTACCGGGATTTAAAAAAAGTGGGCGGCACCTACATAGCCTTGCTGGAGGCAGCCGTAAAAATTTACGATGAAGACTACAAAGAACCACGCAATAAGTTTAAGCTGCGCGAACGTGTGGCGCTGCAGGAAGTGCGCAGAAGTATTGGCTATGCAAGCAGATTTACCACTTACTTCGATCAGGACAATTTATTAGAAGATTTGCTTTTGCATAACAGCGTGCGGTACCGGCATTTTCCGTTGGAAGAAGTTTTTTATTCCAGCCTTAAACGGGAAGCCGACACATATTATAATGACCAACCGGTATTTGTAGTGAGTTACAGCGGTGAGTACCACCTGAGAGCCTATGTGGAAAAAAAGAACTTTGCCATTATCCGGTTAGAATTTGAAAACGACCAGCAAGAAGCCTTAACAAAAAAGCGCGGCCTTGAAAGCCGGTTTGTAGGGCTAACCCGGGTACTTGAGTTCAAACCTTTTCAGGGCCGGTATTATTTGAACTACCTCAAAGTAGATTCTAAAATAAACTGGTACGAAATCCGCACAGGTGAGGTAAAATTTGAAACCGAACTTAACCAATACTTATTGGTAAACGATATAGTGCCCAACACCATCAGGCGCGTGGCCACCACCGAAAAAATGCGCAACTACGGGTTGCAATACCAGGACAAACCCTACAACAAAGAATTTTGGGACAATTATAACGTGATAAAAGAAAGCCCACTCGACAAAAAAATTCTGCAAGACCTGGAACGGCACGGCCCATTGGAAAAGCAGTTTAAAGATCATGAGTTTTAAGTTTCAGTAAAACGGTAAAAGACTGGCTACTGACTTCATAAAAATCAATGCTAATCGCACCAAGCCCATCTCTTAAAAATCTCATTTTTGATGTTGCGATATTTTTCGTCCGGTGGTTTCTGTTTTCGGGCCTGTTTGTTATTGTTTTGGTCTTTCCTTTTTTTTCGGATTCTATAATGCTTTCGTACCGTGAGCACCAACAAGAATACGGGCAAAATTATGCGTACCTCATTTTAAGTACACTCGCCACCACATTAGGCACAGTGGGAGCACTTGCTTATAGTTACCGAAAGCAACGCAAGCTCCCTCTGTTTCTGCTTCAATACATGAAAAGTTGGAATTTGCAGCAATTTTTAAATGGAGTGGTTCTTAGCACCGCACAAATCCTCTTTTGTGTTCTTGTATTGATTTTCGGCCTGGTCTCATTTCAATTTGATTCTATAAAGAGTATCCCGTGGGCCATAATTTTATTTGCGCTGGTCTCGGTTAGCGAAGAAGTAATGTTTAGAGGATATCTGCTTCCTAAGTTGTTGGAAAAATTTTCTCTGTGGCCATCGATTATTATCTCTTCCCTGCTTTTTGCTTGCAGTCACCTGGCTAATCCACACATCGATGTTATTGGGTTTACAAACATCTTTCTATTTGGTGTGTGGGCTGCTATTCTGTATGTGCATCATCAGAATTTATCAGCTGCCTTAGGTGCACATTTTTCATGGAATTTACTGCAAACCTTTTTTGGGTTTGGCGTAAGCGGCCATGCATTTAATGGCGTATTCAGGGTAAAACAAATTTCGAGTGCCTCGTACCTAACCGGTGGTGCGTTTGGCCTGGAAGGTTCTGTGCTTGCGTTGGTGGCGTTGCTGGTGCTAATTTTCTATTTCTCGAAAAAACTATAGCCCCACGCGCTGGGCCTCCGTTAACAACTCGTGTTTATCAATAGGCACCACCCCTACGTGCTGGCACACCAGGCCCCCGCCTAAATTAGCAAGCCCCGCAATTTGCTTTGGCGATAAGCGCAAGGCAACGCACAACGCTGCAATGCTTACTACCGTATCGCCAGCACCGGAAACATCGGCAATCTCGCGCGGGTGTGCTGCTAATTTTACCTTTTCATTTTGAAAGTCGATGTACACACCATGTTCTGATAGCGTAGCCATCACCCCTTCTACTTCGAGTTTTTCTTTTAGAATTTTTATAGCCGCCTCCAGCTGCAGTTGATTGCCCGCCTCCAGTTCAACTTTCAACCCTTCGCGCATCTCTTTCAGATTCGGTTTGAACAGCGTTACTTCTTTATACGCTAAGAAATTGCGCTTCTTCGGATCTACAATGGTGGGAATACCCAGCTTTTTGGCCAGCGCTACGGTTCGTTCAATCAACGCAGCACTCAGCACTCCCTTATCATAATCTTCAAAGATTATTGCCTGGCAGGCCGGTGCCAGTTTTTCAATGCGCGCGTAAAGGTCTCTCTCTTCTTCTAAGGTAGATGGTTTGTCGGACTCGTCATCAACACGCACTACATGTTGGCTGGAGGCAATAACCCGTGTTTTTACGGTGGTAGGTCTAAAAGACGATACCACCAGGCCTTCCACAGAAAGCTTTTGCTCGGTTACAATTTGTTGCAGCCGCTTGCCGGCATCGTCAGCTCCGCAAAGGGCAACCAGTATGGGGTTAGCCCCCAGCGCCTGCACATTAAGCGCTACGTTGGCTGCACCGCCCAGGCGCACATCGCGCTTTTTTACGTTTACTATTGGCACAGGTGCTTCGGGCGAAATACGCTCTACCGCGCCCCAGATATAGCTGTCCAGCATTACATCGCCAACAATCAAAACTTGCAGCGAGTTGAAGTCAGTAAAAATCTGTTGCAAGGGTTTCATTTACCTATTTGAGTTGCGCCAGCGCCTCCTTTAATCTTCGCATGGCTTCAATCAGTTCCTTTTCGGATGCTGCGTAAGAAAGGCGCACGCATTTCTCTTCGCCAAAGGCGCCACCGGGCACCAGCGATACGTGTGCTTTCTCTAAAATATATAAACAGAAATCATCACCATCTTTAATTACCGTATCGCCATTTTTTTTGCCGTAGTAAGAACTTACATCCGGAAAGAAATAGAAGGCCCCCTGCGGATAGTTTGCTTTTACACCGGGAATCTCCTTTAATAAATTATACACAATATCTCTGCGCTTATGGTAAGCTTTCACCATTTCCTGAGTGGGCCCAATATCACCCGTAATGGCTGCCAACGCTCCGCGCTGAGAGATGGAACAATTGGCCGAGGTAATCTGACCTTGCACTTTGTTGCTGCCATCTACTACCCACTTGGGCGCAGCAATGTAGCCTACGCGCCAGCCCGTCATGGCATAGCCTTTGGCAAACCCATTTACAGTAATCGTTCTTTCAAACATGCCGGGCAAAGAAGCCATGCTGGTCTGATCGCCCGTAAAATTGATGTGCTCGTAAATCTCATCGGCAATTACCAAAATACCCGCATGCTTCAACACCACCTGGGCAATTGCTTCCAGTTCTTTTTTGCTGAATACAGAACCGGTGGGATTGCACGGTGAAGAAAAAATGATGGCTTTTGTTTTAGGAGTAATGGCAGCCTCTACCTGTGCAGCGGTAACTTTAAAATCGTTTTCGAGCGTACCTTTTACAATTACCGGAGTAGCTTCTGCCAACCGTACCAGCGCATCGTAGCTTACCCAATAAGGCGAAAACACAATCACCTCATCGCCCGGGTTTAGCAAGGCCAGCATTACGTTGGCAATAGATTGCTTGGCGCCATTACTTACTACTATGTTTTCGGCTTTGTAAGGCACGTTGTTCTCCTTTTGATACTTGGCGGCCAATGCTTCGCGCAAATCCTGGTAGCCCGCTACGGGCGGATATGAAAAATACTTTCCTTCATCGATTGCTTTCTTTGCCGCTTCGCATATATGTTGAGGTGTTTTAAAATCGGGCTCGCCCAGGCTTAGATTTATTACATCAATGCCGCGGTTTTTAAACTCGCGGGCTTTCGCGGCCATAGCCAACGTGGCCGATTCCTGAATGGCTTCGATACGGTTAGAAAGTTTGCTCATGGATTTTATTAAAAATGTGCCCAAAAGTAAGAAAGAATTGGAAGGCTGTAAACGACAAATAAAGATTGACGGAGATAACGCTTGTTAGTCCGGCCGGCACTATATCTGAAACGGCACGCGACTACTAATGCTTCGCCCCAGGGTGATTTCATCGGTGTATTCGAGCTCGCCACCCACAGGCACCCCGCGCGCAATGGAGGTTACTTTTACCGGAAACTCTTTTAATCTTTTGTGCAGGTAAAACGCGGTGGTATCACCTTCCATGGTGGCGCTTAGTGCCAGCACCACTTCTTTTAGAGTTGGCAACTTTGCCACGCGATCAACCAAGGCATCAATTTTTAAATCGGCCGGCCCAATGCCATTCATAGGCGAGATAACGCCCCCCAACACATGGTACACCCCATTGTATTGGGCGGTGTTCTCGATAGCCATTACATCGTTGGTTTCTTCCACTACACACAGCACTGTCTTATCTCTGCGGTGGCTCTGGCAAATGCTGCACTCTTCGGTATCGGAAATATTAAAACACGTTTTGCAAAACCGGATTTGCTGACGCATGCGGCTGAGGGCATTGGCCAACGCGGCAGTTTTGTGTTCTGATTCTTTTACTAAATGCAACACCAGGCGCAGGGCCGTTTTCTTTCCGATGCCCGGCAATTTGGAAACTTCGGTTACTGCGTCTTCAATAAGTTTGGAAGGAAACTCCACGCTTCGGGTTGGTTAAAGTATGCGGGCATCAATGCCTGCCTCGCGTATGGCTTCGCACATGGGTTTTAATTCTGCTTCGGCACCACTTCGCACCGCACATTTGCCTTTGTGGTGAATGAGCCATGTGCATTGCTCAGCCTGCTCGGGAGTATGTTTACAAACCCGGATGAGGGTACGGATTACGTGATCGAACGTATTAAAGTCATCGTTGAACACAACCAACTCCTTCAGGTCGGTATCTTCAATTACCTCCAGCAAATCCGTTTCAAAATGCTCTTGCTGTTTTGTCTTCACACTGCGCATCAAATCTTTGCAAAAATAAAAAAATTAGCGGCACCGCAGGCGACTGTTTATCCAATCAATTTTTAGTTTCTTTGCCCGCACACTTTACCGTCATAAGAGATGAGTCCGTTGTTAGTTGTTTCCATTTTGGTTGGCTATTTCGCTGTCTTAATTGGGATTTCATTCCTTACCTCGCGCGGGGCGGATACCAACACGTTCTTTACAGCGAACCGGCAATCGCCCTGGTACCTGGTTGCCTTTGGAATGATTGGCGCCTCGATGTCGGGCGTAACTTTTGTTTCGGTGCCGGGCAATGTGGGTAAAATCGGCTTTGCCTATTTTCAGGTTGTACTGGGCTACCTGGTTGGCTATTGGGTTATTATTGGTGTGCTCATGCCTATCTACTACCGGCTAAACGTAGTTTCTATTTACACTTACCTGGAGCAACGGTTCGATACGTGGGCCTACCGAACCGGAGCTTTGTTTTTTCTTATTTCGCGCACTATTGGATCTTCGTTGCGCTTATTTCTTGCCGCCACGGTATTGCAACTATTTTTATTCGATGCCTGGGGCATTCCATTTTTTGTTACCGTGGTAATTACAATTGCCCTCATCTGGATCTACACCTTTCGCGGTGGCATTAAAACCATTGTATGGACCGACACTTTTCAAACTTTATTTTTAGTTACGGCACTTGTCGTAACCGTTGTGGTTATTGCCGGCAAACTCAATTTAAGTTTCAGCGAAATGATTACCGCTTTTCAACAAAGAGGTTATACCCGCATTTTTCATTTTGATGATGCCAACAACACCTTGTTTTTTCCCAAACAATTTATTGGTGGCATGCTGATTACCATTACCATGACGGGGCTTGATCAGGAGATCATGCAGAAAAATCTAACCTGCAAAACGCTTAAAGATGCCCAGAAAAATATGTTTTGGTTTAGCTTTATAATGGCGGGTGTAACCTTGCTCTTTCTGGTGCTGGGTGGTTTACTGCATGTGTACAGCGAAGTTAACGGGTTAGCCATTCCTACCTACACCGATGAACTATTTCCGCGGCTGGCACAAACAAAAGATTTGGGTTTAGCCGTTGGCGTATTTTTTCTTTTGGGCATTACTGCCTCATCATACGCCAGCGCAGACTCCGCACTCGCTGGGCTCACCACTTCTTTCTGTATTGATTTTCTGGATTTCGAAGATAAACCCGAAGCTACCAGGCGCAGGCAAAAGTTTATTGTACATGCAGCCTTCTCGCTCGTGTTTCTGCTGGTGATTATCGTATTTAAGGCCATTAACGAAAAGGCGGTGATTGATGCCGTGCTGAACGTAGCGGGTTATACCTATGGTCCCTTGCTGGGTCTTTTCTCGTTTGGCATTTTTACTCAGCGCAAGCTAAAGGGAATACCTGTAGCTGTTGTTTGCGTGCTTGCCCCGCTTTTAAGTTATGTGATAAGTTTGTTTGCGCCCGTTTGGTTGAATGGCTATAAAATCGGCATTGAAGTACTGCTGCTAAACGGAATGATCACCTTTGGTGGCCTATGGTTGGTTTCTAAAAAATAACAACGCCCCAATACGATCGGGGCGTTGTACGATTAAAGTACCAACGATTTAGACTATCGCCAGTTTCTTACATACTCGAATTTTTGAACCTGATTATCTTTTGTTACCACAATGGTATAATGCCCTACCCGCACATCGCTAAAGTCTATTACCATTCTGCGCTTGAGCAACCGCTGGGCGGTAATGGTGGTGCCGCTTTCTGAGATCACTTCTACCGTAGCACCTACCATGGTGCGATCTACTTTAAATACAACCTGGGTTTCGTTGCGTGAGTAAATTACATCCACAGGGTCGTTGGCAAGTGCCGGCAGGGTAATGGCTATTAAGGTTATCAGGGTTACTACTTTTACCAGGGCTTTCATATACTTTGTGTTTTTGATTCTTTCTTTTGGAGGAGTGAGAATCTAAAATCCTGCCCCTTCCTAAATCCTCAAAAACAAAAGAATTACGCCCATCCGCCTGGCGGGTGGTTCCCAAAACAGGAATAGTTGTCTTAGAGTAACTCCACGGCCGGGTCCCACAGCCGGCTTTTGAAATCCTGCACCTGATCTTGCTTTACTTTAATGCCCTCTTTTTCCAGGCGTGTTTTCATGGTAGTGGGCGTATCGAAGTGGTATTTGCCTGTTAGCAACCCATTGCGGTTAACAACACGGTGGGCCGGCACACCTTTTTTACCGTGGGCGGCATTCATAGCCCAACCTACCATGCGGGCACTCATGCCCGTACCCAAATAGCGGGCAATAGCACCATAGCTGGTTACCCGGCCGCGGGGAATCAACTTTACCACAGCATACACATCGTTAAAAAATGAACGGCTTCCGCTGGCTTCTTTTTCTTTCATATGCAAGGATAAAGTAAATGTAAAATCTATAAATGGCTGCTGCCTGCGCTGGTTATTGTTTAAATTTGCCCCTCTTAAAAACCGAAACCAAAATTGAGAATAACCGGAATGAAACATTGGTTTGTTGCGCTCTTATTACTACCCGCCTGTAGTAGCACCGCACAGCGCTTGCATGTGTCTGATACAACCGGCTGGCGTGAGCTGCGCGAAGGCAGCGAACTTCGCTTTAAAATAGAACCCTCCAACGCGATCATGCCCCGATTTTCTTTAGAGGGCGCCAATGGATATGGATTTGTGTTGGACTCGCTCGGAAATTTTTATTGGAAGCCCGCTTTCGACCTGGTGGATAGATTGGAGAAGAAGAAAGAAATTACCGTAGTGGTACAAGCCGAGTGGAAAGACGGCAAGCGCACCTCCAAACAAATTAATTTTACGGTACTGCACACAAATCGTCCTCCGGTAGTTGAAGATCTGCCTGTGTTCTATGTAAAACAGTCGGCCGCTAATACTTATCAGATTTTAGATCAATATGTGATGGATCCGGATGGCGACCCAATCGTTTTTAAATCGGTGCAATCGCAATTGCCCGAAGGGATTACCCTCAACTCGCAAGGCTTAATTAGCTGGTCGCCATCGCGCAATCAGTTTAATGCGCTCAAAACGAACCCGCTCACCATTGAGTTTATTGCACAAGATCAACCCGAGAAGGCGGAGACTCGCGGAAAAATAAAAATTGCGCAAACACAATTAGACTTGCCTCCGGAAATAATAATTGTACCGGGCGACTCGACCGTAAGTATTAAAGAAGACGAACGCGTGCACTTTAAGATTTATGTTTCGGACCCGAATGGAGACGACAATTTAAGTAGCGTTGGATTTATTAGTTCCGATCCGCGCATCAGCAACCAGGCTTTTGTGCTTAACACTCCGGTGCAGGCCGAGTTTACCTGGTCGCCCGGATATTATTTTGTAGATGAGGCCGAAAAGACAAGAACGGTTGAGTTGCTCTTTTTTGCGATCGATAAATCGAATAACCGCGTACAAAAAACCATTAAGGTTAAAGTAGCCGACACCGAAAACCTGGAAGAGAAAGATAAATTTTTATATACCAAGTACCGCAGCTCGTTAAGCCAGGCCAAAAGCCTGATTGACCAACTGGATGATAACCATGAAAAGCTGAACAAGGCGTATAAGCAAGCAAAGAAGGGCAAGAAGAACCGATCTATTTTAAATGCCTCGTTGGGTGCAACTACGGGGTTGGCTCCGGTGGCTATGCCCAACGATCCGCAAGCCTATAAGGCCGTGTCGGCAGTGGGCGGCACCACGGTGCTTACGTTAGGAACGTTAGAGGCTACCGAAGTTGTGGGCAAGTCGAAAACGGATATCATGGAGAAACTCAAAATCAATGTAGAGATTCGCAATCAACTGCAGTTAGAGGCCGATAACTTTGCGCGCAAGTATGCGTTGAAGAGTGCGCGCAGAAGCAAAGATTTTGATCCTGACCGCGACAAGCTATTGCCCATCCTCAATAATCAGAAGCTGGTGGTGCTGGAGTTAGATGCCAGCAAACCTGGCATTAAAAATTACGACAACAAAGACCTGAAAAAGACCTTCCCTGATTTTAGCGAGCAATAAACGGAGGGTTTGGAGAAATAAATTTTCGGTTTACTTTTGCAGTCCTAATTGCAAAAGCCCATACAGAGGAGTGGTAGAGTGGTTTATTGCACCGGTCTTGAAAACCGGAGACCGTTCACGCGGTCCGGGGGTTCGAATCCCTCCTCCTCTGCCTGATCATATTCATTGACTAATAAAACCCAGAAATTCCTGGGTTTTATTAGTTCCCAGCAAGACACATTTTGATCATTATCGATCGTTTTGTAGGGTGTACTTGCACTTCTGCTATGAAGTGTACCGAATCATCGAAATTTCTCCAAACACACTTTTCAAAAAACGGATTTAGCTCGGATTCTTCTGACGCGCAGCGACCTCCGGAGGTTCTACTCCAACAGGACTCGAACCTGAGCAACTGATCATACAATACGTGCCGGAGCGGATCCTCCGGATGTGATTATCGAATCAGACTACGGCATTTACGACTCTACTGAAATGAAAAAATTATTCTTCTGCACTTGACGAGTACTTAAACATCTTGGAGAAAAAATTCGAACCAATTAATCAGCGAAAAAATTTAGACGATCTGGATTGAATAAATTCTTTTACTTGTTGCTTTAGCTCATCAGGCAAAAAACAAGTATAGATAAACCGAAGCATCCCATGAACATGTGTGTCTTTGTACTTGCTAAAAATACCATCCATCACTTTGGAGCTGATGTTGGCCTGGGTCATCGCTTTCTTAAAATCAGTCAGGGTTATTTTTCTTTTCTTTCCATTCAGCGTCAGCGCCAACTCTTCTTTGTCAGCAGGGTTGGCAACTGCTGTACATAACAGATCATATGCTGGTGATAAATGATAGCCGATACCGGGTTCATCTATCAAAGAGAAATTCTTCAGGTGCATGTCGGCATTGCCCGTGAGATAACAAAACAGTGTTAGCTCGTAGAAATTGATAACATCGAGTACCGGATTGGCCGAGTATTTTAAAATGGCCTTCGCTATTTGTTCATGTGAGCCCGCATACTTGTGCTCTGTCATTCGTTCAGTGAGCTGGCACATATCTTCCATGTGATGCTTATCCGACTTTGAGCGATCTATCCTTTTGGTGATGTAAGCTAACGATCCCGATTTCAATCGGATCAATGAATGCGGGACCGTACTGATACCGCACAGTGCTGCCAGGTGCATCACTAAGTCTTCGATTTCAGGGAGGCTTTGGTAAACGTTTGACGGTGGCTTGAGTATATAATTTCCCCAGAGTCCAACAATGGTAAGTTTCTTCGGCTCTTTCGTTGAAGTTATATCCAGGGATAACTTTGGCTGAACACCGGTTACTGATACCCGTTGTTGAATGAACTGTAACGCCAGTTTGGAAATGTCTTCTTCCGAATAAGGAAGTTCTGGCGGAGTAGCACTGCCAAACATTTTCCTGCTGCAAGACGAATGAAAATCAACCTGACCAGCGCCAAGCACCTGATAGCAGTACAAACAACGGTTCATGGTTTCATCTCGGTTACGCTTACTGCTCCGATGGTATCTTTGCAGCAAGCCAATAACAATCCCATACGATCACGCGGATTGAGTTTCCAGTTCTTCTCAGCAATTTCGAGCAGCCATCCCTCCGGAATGAGTCCATCAAAAAATGGAAACAGAATAGAACTTGTGTATGTTTCTGTTTTCATTGGTAGCGTTTTACTAATGGGTTCACCCTTGTACGATTTCTCATACTGAAAATGATAGCCGTTTTCATCCTCAATGAGATAACCAGCTACCACACCGTGCATTTTGATTTCAGCTTTTCTCATTGATGAGTGATGATCGTTCTAGCGGCACAGGACCAACTTCGTGTCCGAAGAGTTTGAGAACTTCATTAACTTTTTCAAGCTGGATGGTTGTCTTTCCTGCTTCGAGTTCGCGCACGAAGCGATAGCCAACACCTGCCTTCCGGGCAAGTTCTTGCTGAGTCATTTTCAGCGCTTGTCGTTTACCTTTAACAAAGTCTGCTAGTTTTTCCATTGTACCCGATCGGGTACGAAATTACAGAATATTATTCAATTTGTACCCGATCGGGTACAAATACCACAAAATAAATAAAAGTAATCCCGACCGGGTACAAATTGGTCAATAAACGGAGGTTCATTTCTTATTCAATTGCTTCTTAAATAAATCTTATTTCTGAGCGAATTTCGAGGTCCGAAAATGGATTCTCTTGAAACTCCGGAGGTTTTTCTGGCCGCTTTCTGAGGCGCACTTTGCGGTGCACCACCTAATTTCAACCGAACAAAATCTTGGAAATCAGCCTTATAAATATAGGTTCACAACCCTCCTCTGCTGAGTAAAAATCCCGCTGAAAGCGGGATTTTTTTTGCGAACCAGGTGCAAGTCGAGCCGAGCCAGATAAACCTCAAATAATTATCCATTGCGTAAGATTTTATCTAACGGCCGTCCCTTGGCCAGTTCATCTACCAGCTTATCGAGGTAGCGGGTTTTTTGAGTGAGGGGGTTTTGAATTTCTTCTATCCGGTAACCGCAAATAACTCCGGTTATAAGGTGCGCATTGCGGTTTAGTTTTGCTTGCTTAAAGAAAGATTCAAAGGTGGCTTTCTCGGCTATCAGTTGATGGATTCTTTTTTCATCAAAACCGGTAAGCCACTCTATTACTTCGTGCAGTTCTGCTTTTGTGCGGCCCTTGCTTTCAACTTTTGTTACATAGTGGGGGTACACAGAAGCAAAAGTCAGCTTTGCAATTCTGGCATCGTGTTCGGGTGTTGATTTCATTTACTTTCGTCTTTATAAATGTAAGCCTCAGGCTGTAGCGGGTTTCCGTTTCAAAAATAGTGAACTTACAAAGGCTACGACTAGCCCAACGGGCAAAACTTCGGCATACGAAATAAGAATGGCAAACAATGGATTTTTGTACATCTCTTTAAATTGTGCCAGCTCAGTTGCTTTAGCATCCAGTTGGTTTGGGGTGGCTCCATTGCGGGTGGCCATAGCCAGAACATGCTCGGTGTATTTATCTAAAAAATCGGGGGCAAACAGGTAATAGTAAGAAAGACCCGCTACTACATAAACCGTAGAGCCGATGAGGGCAATTAAGGCTCCGGTTTTAAATGCTTGACCCAACGAAATGAAGCCGTTTAAATATTTGTTGCGGTAGTTGCGGATACCAAAAAATGTGAGCGAAAAAACAACTATCATAGCTACGTAGCCTACCAGGTCGTTGCTTACCATGTTCGGGTTTTGCATGAGTAAATGCATCATGTAAACTGCGTGGCTGGCTAAAATGGCTCCCAGTATCAAACCAAAAATCAATAGGTTCTTTTCCATTTGCTGCGTTTAAGGGTTATTAAAATCTTACAACAAAGGTAGTAGCCCCGGTTGGTATAGGGCTCATACTTTAGTACCAAAGTGCCTGCGGGCACCTGCTTTCGGACCAAAGTACTATTGGTGGCGGTGTTGGTTTTTGAGTCTGTTGGCTTTTTCTACAGCCTGAATTCGGTTTTTAACCTCCATTTTTACAAACAGGGTAGATACATGCGTTTTAACCGTACTAATGGATAGAAAGAGTTTATCGGCAATTTCGGCATTGGTACATCCCATAATCAGCAATTCCAATACTTCTTGCTCCCGAAGGGTTAGATTCATCATTTCCAGTTCGGCTGTATTTGGGAGGGGCGCCTGCAAGAGATTTGCTGATACCTTTTCGTTCGCACCTGTTGATTGCGTGCTGGGCACCAGTTGCAACGCTATCCAGGTTCCCAGGGCCGTAAAAAATAAGGCGATAAGGGTGATATAAATTTCAAGGGAATTATCGGTGATGAGGTATTTCCATTGCAACCATTTTAAGGCAAAGACCAACAAAGCCATAGCCAGGCTGTAAAAGAGTATGTGCTTCATGTGCCCTTTGCCGCTTTCAAAACGAATTACTTCACTCTTCATAAATAAGCAATTGGTAAGGATTAATGCCGGGCAAATTTACAAGCTCCAGTTATTAAAAGTTTCTCCTTAAAAATTTTCGCTTGGCCTTCGTAACAACTTTCATGTACCCTGCGCCAAAAAAGAAATCCCTACAAAAGTTTTAAGTAGGGATTTTTTTAAGAGGGGCTGCTTAATTTTCACTAACCACCGGATTGCCCGAGTTTACCCACTCATTTATACCACCTGAGTAGTTTTTAATGTTGCTGTAGCCGTGTTTGGCCAGTAACGAATATCCTATAGAAGCGCGGTCGCCACCCTGGCAATAGATTACTACAGGTTGGTCTTTCTTAATTTTATTCAGATTTTTTTCGAGCGTACCAATAAACACATGCTCGGTTCCTTTAATGTGGCCCGCCTTATATTCACTGGCTCCCCGCAGATCCACCACTTGCGTGTGATTGGTTTTTAAAATCTCTTTGAATTCGGTTAGCGAGATTAAGTTTGCTTTCTCCAACGAGCCTTTCCATTCATGCACACCCGGTATGTAGCCATAAATATTATCCAGACCAATTCGCATTAACTTACGAACAAGGTCATCGTGTTTGCTTTCTTCAGCAATCAGAATAAATGGTTCTTCATAGGTAAGGAACCAACCCATCCAGGTAGCAAATGAATTATTACCCTGGATATTAATTGAACCCGGAATAAATCCTGAGGCAAAGTCCTGCTTCAGCCGCGTATCAATTACTTTGATGCCTTTATCCATGGCCGCTGTTAAATCCGTTGCGGAAAGTCTTTTAAGTTTAGGTACCTCTGTCAGTAATGGTCTGTCAACTTTATTCAGCTTTTTCATCACCGCAAAGTACTTAGGTGGCTCGGGCTGATCTTCCAATAAATAGTGCACGAAGCCTTGCTCATCGTTATCATGCTGCAGCGCCCAGTTGCGTACTTTTTCGTAGCCTACCGTTGTGCTGGGTACTGCGCCCAACGCCTTGCCGCACGCAGAGCCGGCCCCATGCCCCGGCCAAACCTGAATGTAGTCGGCCATTTCGCGAAAGCGCGCAATGGATTTAAACATCTGCTTTGCCCCTACTTCTTTAGTACCAATTATGCCGGCTGCTTCTTCCAACAAATCGGGGCGGCCAATATCACCCACAAACACAAAATCGCCCGTAAATAACATTACCGGCTTGTTACTGGCTGGCAGGTCGGTTAGCAAAAAGCTAATGCTTTCAGGCGTATGGCCCGGTGTATGCAACACTTCCATTTTAAGATTCCCTACATGGAACACGCTGCCCTCTTTTAAACCAACGTGGTCGAATTCATATAACCAACCTTCTCCGCCTTCATCCGACAAGTACATTTTTGCACCGGTTAGTGCAGCCAACTCGCGCGCGCCCGAAAGAAAATCGGCATGGATATGCGTTTCTGCGATATGCGTAATCTTCATGTTGTTCTGTTGGGCTATTTCGAGGTATGTGTCCACATCGCGTTTGGGATCAATTACTATAGCCACACCCGCTTTCTGGCAACCAATAAAATAGCTGGCCTGGGCAAGTGTTTTGTCGTAAACGTGTTGAAAGTACATTGGCTCCTTCCTTTTATTAATTACTGAATTTTGGTACGCTCGGATTCTCTGCTTTAAAGAACAATCTGCAATACCAACCTTTGCGGTCTTTGCTTACAAATTGACCTGCAATTTCTGATTTTTAACAATATGGTACTACAAAATAGTTCGGTCACCAAAATCTTATCGGCAAACTATTGCGGCTAAACCCTACTTCGTTTTTTCGGCATCAGCACTTCTGCTTTGCACCATTGGTTTAAACGGGCCGTATTTATGTTGCCATTCAGAAAAACCATCTGCATACGGACCAAAGGGATGATCGATCGGCTTTTTAGAAATCTCCGGCCAGTCTTGGGTTAAATCTTTTTTGGGGCGTGGCATGGAGTTAACGTAAGCCGCAATGTGCCAGGCTTCCGCATCGGTTAATTGGGGTTGCTGGTAGGTGGTGCCCGAAGGCATATTGGCTTTTATAAAGCCTGCAAAACGCGATAGGCGGAATAAGCCCGCGCCTTGGTTATAGCTTTCGGCTCCCCACAATGGCGGGTAAATCCACGCATGGTCTTCGGCCTTTAACCCTTCCCCATTTTTGCCATGGCAGATGCTACATTTTTTTTCAAACAAAGGTTGCCCCATTTCGGGGCTTGCTGCAATTGTAAGAAAAGGTAGTTCAGGTAAGCCGGCTCCGGGCGGACTCTCGCCTTGGGTAACATTTGTGCCCAGCCATTTAAGGTAACTTACAATGGCTTTCATTTCGCGACTGTCTTCCGCAAGTGGCTGCCCGTTCAGGCTTCGCTCAAAGCAATCGTTTACTCGTTTCTCGATAGACTCTATTGTACCCGATCGGGCTCTGAACTTTGGGTACGTAGAAGCTACTGCACTAAAATTATTTCCAAAAGGTTTAGTGCCGGCATTCAAATGGCAGTTCTGGCAATTCATACCATTGCTGATGGCCATTACGCTTCCATGCGGCCCCAGGTACTTACCGGTGTGGGTAATCAACTCTCGGCCATAGCGGATTTCCTTTTTAGTTGAATCGGTAAAAAGAATTAAGCTATCGGGGGCCTGCCATACCTCGCCTGGCAAGGCTAACTCTTTTAATTGAGTGCCCTTGTTGATGCAAGCGATTATGCATAATGACCCAGCCACCAGGGCCAGCATAAAAACAATCGCCCCGCGCACTATGCGTGGTGGTTGCTTGGTAAAATCAGATTTCTTGTGGGGCACCTTCAGTTTTAATACCTGCGAATTTATACGCGGTTTAGGATAAGGCAACACCCGGTTGGCTTAAGGGTAATATTTTATGTTTTGCTCCGCGACTGGTAGTTTTGGCGGTCAAACGCTTTCAACTCTTTGATCGTACAGGTTTTCATCATTGGCCTTGTGGCAAGTTTTATCGGCTCCATCCCGCCCGGCACACTTAATATAATCGTGTTGCAAATGGGGCTGGAGAACAAAATCCGGATTGCCCTGCGGTTTATTCTGGCCGTAGCGCTTATTGAATATCCCTATGCCTGGATTGCCGTAGAGTTTGAACACCTGATTACCGCATCGCCTTTGGTGCAGCAGAATTTTAAATTGCTGGCTGCGGTTGTTATGCTTGCACTTGGCATTTTAGGATTATGGTCGGTACGAAAACCTTCTTCGCTTACCGTAAAACTTCAGGAGAGTGGTTTCAGAAAAGGATTAATCTTAAGTATTCTTAATCCGCAAGCCATACCGTGGTGGATTGGCATGACCGCTTATCTTAAAATACAGGGGTGGATTGTGTTAGCAACCACGTGGCAGGTGCATAGCTATGTGCTGGGAACTTCGCTTGGAGTGTTGCTCTTGTTACTGTTGCTCTTAATGGCCGCAAAAAAACTTGCCCCGGTTGTACGCAACAACCGGCTGGTTGCACTGCTACCCGGATTGATACTTATCGGGCTGGGGCTTCTGGCATTGTATTCTTATTTGGTTAGCTAATTTGAATTGAGTTTTCACCGCGCGGCCTTTTCTGCCCGGCTTATTTTGCTTTTTACACCTTCCAGTTTTTGACCATAGTGCAGGCTTGCATTTACTTCATAGCCAAAAAGTAAAATCATGGTAATAAGTTGTATCCAAACCATAAGGGCAATTAAGGCCCCGATAGAGCCATACACTTTATTATAGCTACCGAAGTTGGTAATGTAATACGAGAACCCATACGAGATTGCAAGAATGATAAGCGTGGCCAGAAAAGACCCTACCGAAAAAAATCGCCAGTTGTAATGAACCGCAGGACCGAAGTAGTAGATAAAAGAAATAGAAATAAAAAACACGAAGAAAATAACTATAAACCGCAGCACAAACAATAAATGAATGTTGCTTAAATCGAAGTTGCTAAACTCCGACACGTGGCCGGTTACGTAGTCCAATGCCAACTGGCCGCCAATTAGTAAAACAACGGCAAACAAAATTGTTAATGCCAGCATAAAAGTTAACCCTGTGGCGGTAAGCCGCATGCGCAATACATTTCTGCGCTCAACCGTGCGGTAGCAGGCATTGAAGGCGCGCATAAGGGCCATCATGCCGTTGGTGGCAAGGTACAACGCAAAGAAAAACCCAAAGGTTAACAACCCACCCCGTTGGTTGCTCACAATGTCCAGCACGGTAGCAGAGATAACATCATTCATGCTGGGAGGTAAGTAATCGCCCATAAATAGAATAATGGCCTCGCGGTTGATGGCCGGAAACAAGGTGGTGATATACGGAATAAGCGTAAACAAAAAGATGATAGCCGGAAACGTGGCCAGAATAAAATTGTAGGCTACTCCATTGCTGCGATCCAGAATTTCATCTTCTGTGATGTTGTGAAAAAAGATTTTCAAGAACTTATACAACGACAAGTTACCGAACCGTTTAAACCGGATTTTCTTTAGCCACGAACGCCCCGAACGGGCTGAAGAGAATTGCAGAATTTTTTTTCGGGTTAGGTACTTCATGGAAAGTAAGGCTTTAACAAATTGGTGAAAACCTGCGGGGGTCGGCAAGGCTTGCCGGTTTGCTTATCTACAAATGCCAATAAGGTCTCGCCTTTGTTTATCAGTTTACCCGACTCATTAAAAATTTCGTATTCAAATTTAATTCGCACGCCTGGCATCGTACGGATGGTCGTTACAATCTTCAGGTTATCATCGTACAAGGCAGCCGAAAGAAAACTGGAATGGTTTTCCAACACGGGCATCATTACACCCATAGCTTCCAGTTCTTTGTAGGTAAGTCCCAATCTGCGCAAACTTTCTACGCGGGCCACTTCGTAGTACATGGCATAGTTGCCGTAGTACACATAGCCCATCTGGTCTGTTTCGCCATAACGCACCCGTATGTAGGTTTCGGATTGGTACATTATTTTTCTCCGCGCAGGGCTTTTCCTTTTGCTATTTCTATACTTAGTGCCTTTTGGTATTTGGCCGCATTGCGATTGTGCTCATCCAGGGTAGCGGCAAAATTATGGTACCCCGAAAAATCTTCGCGGGCACACATATATATATAGTTGTGCACCCGGTAGTTCAACACGGCTTCCAGGCTGGCCAGCGTGGGCATATTGATAGGCCCGGGTGGCAAGCCGGCATACTTATAGGTGTTATAGGGCGAGTCGATTTCTTTGTGCACATTCAGCACTCGTTTTAATGTAAAATCGCCCGAAGCGAAAACCAGAGTAGGGTCTGCTTGCAATGGAATATTTTTCTTAAGCCGGTTTATATATAGACCTGCAATTACCGGGGCTTCCTCCGGCTTCACACTTTCGGCCTGCACAATAGAGGCCAGCACCGAAACCTGAAGGGGTGTTAATCCCAACTCCTCCGCCTTGGCTTTTCGGTCTTCGTTCCAGAACTTTTTGTATTCGGCATGCAGGCGTTCTATCAACTCATCGGGCAACACGTTATAATAGACTTCATACGTGTTAGGCAAAAACATACTTAACACATTTTGATCTGTAAAGCCATCGGTATTGGTTGCTACAAATTTGTTGAGGGCTTCGTTAAACTCGGCCACTGTTACCCCGGTGTTTTTTGTTATGCGCGGAGCCAACTCGCTTTTTAGGCGAATGTTATTGAAGGTAACCTGTACCGTTTCGCGTGCTCCCGCCTGCAGCACCGCCAACGCCTGTGCGTTAGTCATGTTACGGACAAGCAAGTACCGCCCAGGCAAAATATTTTTGTCGTAGTCCTTCAGCCGTGCTAAAAAACTAAACGACACCATGTCGTTTACAAAATTACCGCGCCCCAACTCCTGCTGCACATCGGCAAAAGAGTAGCCGTTGCGAATTACCAACATCTTGCTTTCGCGGTCAACCAGAATGTTAGGTGTAAAATAAATCTGATACCCGTAAAAGATAAACGTAATAAGCAGGGTTGACACCACCAGGAAAAACGCCAGTTTCTTTTTTGATACTTCGGCCATATTAAAATTTAGAACTTCAAAGTTACTAAAATAGAAACATGGAAGCAGGCAGATGGTTTTATCTAAGCCACCGGCACGCTGCACCGTATTAAAATTGGTTTTACCTTGCAGGCCATGGCTGCAGAATTTTTAACCATTCACCCGCAAAACCCCGAGGCCCGAAAAATAAAGCGGGCCGTAGAAATACTGGGGGCCGGTGGTATTATTGTGTACCCAACTGATACTATTTACGGCATTGGTTGCGACTTGCTGAACCGCAGGGCGGTAGAACGCCTTTGCCAGATAACAGACGTAAAACCTCAAAAGTTAAACTTGTCGTTTATCTGCAACGACCTGAGCCACATTTCGGAATACGTAAAACGTATTGAAACCTGGCAATTCAAAATTTTAAAAAGCTTACTGCCCGGCCCGTTTACTTTTATTTTTGAAAGCAACAGCCAGGTGCCCAAAATTCTTGGCGTCAACAAAAAAACGGTAGGCATTCGAATTCCGCAGCACCCCATACCCCTGGCCATTGTGCAGCATTTAGCCAACCCGCTTATTACCTCATCTATTAAAGACGATGACCTGATAAAAGAGTACACTACCGATCCGCAAGAAATCTACGATGATTTTAAACACCGGGTGGATTTAGTAATTGATGGTGGGGCCGGAGGCAATGTGCCATCCACCATAGTGGATTTTAGTTCGGGCGAACCGGTTATAACCCGGCAAGGGTTGGGGCAGTTTGTCTATTAATTTTAGATTCCGGATTTAAAATTTCGAAATATGCTAAATCCTAAATCTTAAATTTTAAATCCGAAACTTGAATTTACTTATCGATTTACAGTACCTGCCAAGCCTTGAGTATTTTACGGTGCTTAAAAACTTTAACCACATCGCGTTAGAGCAACACGAATATTATACAAAGCAAAGCTACCGCAACCGGTGTTTTATTAACACCGCGCAGGGCGTGCAAATGCTGGTTATACCGGTAACCCATAAATCCGGAAAAACCGTAATGAAAGATGTGCAGTTGGAGGCAACCATCCGCTGGAAAAATAATCATTGGCGCACCCTCGAATCGGCCTATCGCAAAGCGCCATTTTACGAATACTACGCTGACGAATTAAATCAGATCCTTTTCTCGGATTACAAATTCCTCTTCGATTTAAATCTTACGCTGCTGTCATTCTGTCTTAAAAACCTTCGGCACCAGCCGCACCTAACGGTAAGCATGTCGTACCAGCAAGCAGTGGCCAGCACCTGTGTTGACATGCGATCGGCCATTCAGGCAAAAATTCCATATTCCAGCAGAAATAATTACCGGCCTATACCCTACTACCAGGTCTTTGGCAATCAATTTGTACCTAACCTCAGCCTTGTTGATTTATTATTTTGTGCCGGTGCGCAGGCAGGTTCCATCCTGGCGGCCTCGCAGTATAAAGAATGAACAAATCATTTCTGTGTAACGTTGTTCATCGAGACGATCAACCGCAGGAAATTCGGTATTTGAATAATCACCCTTAAACTTTACATTTACATAATTCTACACTATGCCAAATATGGAAGCTAAATTTTCTAACCGGGTTAAAGAAGTAATCTCCTTAAGCCGGGAAGAAGCATTGCGATTAGGACACGACTACATAGGCACCGAGCATCTTCTGCTCGGGATGATTCGGGAAGGCGAAGGTGTAGCGGTAGCCGTATTGAAAAAACTAGGCGTACCGTTAGACGAACTGCGTGGCGAAATAGAAAAAATTTCGAAAGGCACTGCCACCCACGAAATAAAAAACCTGGCCAACATTCCACTTACCCGCGCATCCGAAAAGGTTTTGAAAATTACCTACCTGGAAGCTAAAATTTTTAAAGCGCAACTAATTGGCACCGAGCATTTGTTGCTCTCCATTCTGCGCGACCCCGATAACCTGGGCACACAAATCCTGAATAAGTTTGATGTAGCCTACGATGTGGTTAAAGAGATGCTGGAATATCAACACGAGCAACCCTCGGCCGCCTCGGATACAGACGACCCCGATGACGACTCGTCTAAAATGTTTGGCAGCAGTGCCAACCCGCCCAGCGGCAGCAAAGAGAAAAAAGGAACGGAAAAATCGCGCACACCGGTGCTGGACAACTTTGGCCGCGACCTTACCAAGCTGGCCGAAGAAAACAAACTCGATCCGATTGTAGGTCGTGAAAAAGAAATTGAGCGGGTAGCGCAAATCCTTAGTCGCAGAAAGAAAAATAATCCTATTCTGATTGGTGAGCCGGGCGTGGGTAAAACAGCAATTGCCGAAGGGCTTGCCTTGCGCATCATTCAAAAGAAAGTATCGCGCGTGTTGTTTGGCAAACGTGTGGTTACGCTGGACCTTGCCTCGCTGGTAGCCGGTACCAAATACCGCGGCCAGTTTGAAGAGCGCATGAAAGCCGTAATGAATGAACTGGAGAAATCGCAAGATGTAATTCTGTTTATTGATGAGCTGCACACTATTGTAGGTGCCGGTGGTGCATCGGGTTCGTTGGATGCCTCCAACATGTTTAAACCTGCTTTGGCCCGGGGCGAGATACAATGCATTGGTGCTACCACATTAGATGAATACCGCCAGTATATTGAAAAAGATGGGGCCCTCGCGCGCAGGTTCCAGATGGTAATGGTTGACTCTACTTCCGTAGATGAAACCATCCAGATTCTGGAAAACATAAAAGAGAAATACGAAGACCATCACCATGTAAATTATACCCGCGAAGCGCTGGAAGCCTGCGTAAAACTTTCTGATCGCTACATCAGCGACCGCTTTTTACCGGACAAAGCCATTGACGTAATGGACGAAGCCGGAGCGCGTGTACACATCAACAACATTCATGTGCCCGAAGAGATTGTAAAATTTGAAGAGGCAATTGAAGATGTGAAGAAAGAAAAGAACCGCGTGGTAAAAAGCCAGAAGTATGAAGAGGCTGCCCAACTTCGCGACAAAGAGAAGAAGTTGATAGAACAACTGGATCAGGCAAAAGCCCGCTGGGAAGAAAAAACCCGTACCGAAAAATATACGGTTACCGAAGATAACGTAGCCGATGTAATTGGTATGATGACGGGCATTCCGGCAAACCGCATTGCACAAAAAGAAAGCAACAAGCTTTTGGGCATGGGCGATCAGCTAAACGGAAAAGTGATTGGTCAGGATGAAGCAATCAAAAAATTAACGAAGGCAATTCAGCGCACCCGCGTGGGCTTGAAGGATCCAAAAAAACCAATCGGGTCGTTTATTTTCCTGGGCCCAACCGGTGTAGGAAAAACTGAATTGGCGAAAGTGTTGGCCACTTACCTTTTTGATAAAGACGACTCGTTGGTACGCATCGACATGAGCGAGTACATGGAGAAATTCTCTGTGTCGCGCCTGGTGGGGGCACCCCCCGGCTATGTGGGCTACGAAGAAGGCGGGCAGCTTACGGAGAAGGTAAGACGCAAGCCGTACTCGGTGGTGTTGTTAGATGAAATTGAAAAAGCTCACCCCGATGTATTTAATATTCTGTTGCAAGTATTGGATGATGGCATTCTTACCGATGGGCTGGGCCGCAGGGTGGATTTCCGCAACACCATTATTATTATGACTTCCAACATTGGTGTGCGCGACCTGAAAGATTTTGGAGCCGGTATTGGTTTTGCCACTGCCGCTAAACGCGAGAACGAAGAAGAGCACATGAAGAGCACCATACAGAGTGCGCTGAAGCGGGCCTTTAGTCCGGAGTTTTTAAACCGCTTGGATGATGTGATTGTGTTTAACTCGCTGCAACGCGAGCACATTCACAAGATTATTGACATTACATTGGGCAAATTGTTTGCGCGCATCATTACACTTGGCTATCATGTTGAGCTTACTGAAAAGGCAAAAGACTTTTTAGCTGAGAAAGGGTACGATCCGCAGTTTGGTGCCCGGCCGCTTAACCGCGCGATTCAGAAATACCTGGAAGACCCGGTAGCCGAAGAAATTCTGAAAGGCGAAGTACCCGAAGGGGGTACCATTATTGCCGACTACGAGGGCACAGGTGAAACGCTTACTATCAAAGCGAAAAAACCAAAAGCACCTTCCAAAGAGAAGAAGAGCGAATAAGGGAAAGGCGGGGCAACCCGCCTTTTTTTCTCCTGAAAAAGAGAACAGTTTTTCTCAAAATTAGGTTTATGGATGCATTCACATTAAGGATACCGGAAGAGAATAGTTTAACTGATGATGAATTGTTCCGGATTTGTGCGGTTAATGAAGAATTAAGAATAGAACGCGAGAAGTGGACTGCTAATGACTGTTCATTGGCCTGGTTAATTGATCCTCAGGAAAAGAAAGCCTACATCTATAAACCCAACACGCAGGCTACGGAAGTTGGGTTCGATACTAAGCTTGCGGGAGAAAATATTTTGCCTGGATTTGCTGGATTTAAAAAGACTTGGAATAAAGATTTTAAGTTAATACGGGGAAGGCGGGGCATCCCGCCTTTTTTTATTCCACCTGATTATATGCACAAAAAATATATCCTTGAATTCAGATTGGATTAAGGGTTTTTTAGGACTCCTTTTGGCAAAATGCTATATTGGAAGTATATGCAATTGCATATAGCGAAGTGTTGGGCGTCATTTTTTTTGGACAGATTATCGTAAACTATGAAAGCGAACGAAACAAGAGTTGAGGACTTCTTATCATCAAACAAGACACAGTTTGTAATACCTGTTTATCAAAGAAATTACGACTGGTCGACAATTGAGTGCCGACAACTTCTTGACGACATACTTGAAGTCGGAACAAACAAAAAGATGAACGCCCATTTTATTGGGAGCATTGTTTACGTTCATGATGACGTTTATACTGCTTCGAGAATAAAGGAACTGACAGTGATTGACGGACAGCAACGACTTACAACTTTAACTTTAATTTATTTGGTTCTATACAGACTAGCAAAAGAATTAAAGAACGAAGGACTTGTCAACGAAATCAATGAGACATACTTGATTAATAAATTCGCTCCAGAAGAAGAAAAACTTAAACTCAGACCAACCGACAATAACGACAAAGCGCTAAAGTATCTTTTAAGGAGTGACGAAAACGAAGAGTTTAACGACTTCTCGAAGCTAATTGACAATTTTAATTATTTCAAAGGCCGAATAACTGAAGAAACTTACCAAGTCGTACTAGCAGGACTTTCAAAATTAATGTTTGTCGAAGTGTCACTTGACCGTGAAAAAGATGACCCACAAAGAATCTTTGAAAGTTTAAATTCAACAGGCTTAGAATTATCCCAGTCCGACTTAATTAGAAACTACATTCTAATGGGTCTGAACAGACGAGACCAAAACAAAATCTACCAGAACTATTGGGAAGTAATTGAGAAATTGGCAAAAGACGAAACACATAACGTCAGTCTGGTTTCTGACTTCATTCGCGACTATTTAACTCTTGAAAATAAAACCATAGCCAACAAAGGCAAAGTGTATTGGGAGTTTAAGTCGAAATATCCAAGTACAACTCTCGAAAATCTTGAGACCGTTTTAACCGACATCAAATCCTTAGTTCGCCATTACAATAAGTTAGTAAATCCTAAGAATGAATCTGACCGAGATATTAGAGTTCATCTTGAATACTTGAATCGTTTAGAAACTAATGTTGCTTATCCATTTCTCATAAAAGTCTATGACGACTTTGCTAATTCTGTAATTGATAAACCAACCTTTCTGGCAATACTTGACTTAATTCAGTCATTCATTTGGCGCAGGTTTATTATTGGTTTGCCCACAAACGCGTTGAATAAGATTTTTATGAGCCTTTATGAAAAGGTGGATAAGGTTGACTATTTAATTTCAGTTCAAAGGTCATTTTTGCAACGGACAGGCGTACAACGCTTTCCAAGGAATAGCGAAGTAATTGACGCTTTGAAAGTTAAAGACGTTTACAATATAAAATCTAAGAACAGAATTTACTTACTCGAACGTCTTGAGAATTTTGATAACAATGAACCTGTATTGATTGAAGGAAATGAGGATATAACAATTGAACATATTTTTCCACAAAATCCAGATTCACAGTGGAAATCAAATTTAAGTACTGACGAATTTAACTTCATCAAAGAAAACTACTTAAACACAATTGGTAATCTGACTCTTTCAGGAAACAACGGAAAGCTGAGTAACAAATCATTTACAGAGAAAAGAGATTTACCGAGTGCTGGCTATAAAGACAGCAGACTATGGCTAAACAAATATTTATCAATTCTCGACAAGTGGGACAAAACCGAGATTGAAAGACGATTTGACTTAATCTCTGAAAGGTTTCTAAAAATTTGGGGAATCCCTGACATCAGTATAAACGAGGGCTCTGACAACGATGAGGTCAACATATTTGATGCAGAGCTTCCGACAAATTACCGAAAATTGGAGTACGCAGTTTTCTTTGACCAAAGAATGGAAGTAACTGACGTTACAAAATTATATGTTGAGGTTTTCAAAAGACTTTTTGAGCTTCAACCACAGACATTTTTCACAACGGACTTAGGTGAAAAAATTGGGGTGACAAAAAAGACCGACACCGAGACAAAACAATCTTTAGTGCCATTGAACGACACTTATTTCATGGAGAAAAATATTGGAAGCAATATCATCAAGTTTGACAGAATCAAATATGCACTGAGACTATTTGACTTTGAGGACGAGTTGATTATCAAGTATGCCGAGAAGTGAGCATAAAAAAACGAACGCCCAACAAAATGTTTATGCAATGCGGGGGTTTGGTGTTAAATTAAAGTTTATGTTTCAAAATGTAGTTCGGTCACGGGGGACAGTTCGGAGCAGGTCGGGCAAAACATTTCGCTGCGCTCCATTTTTTTGCCCTCCTATTCCCCGCACTGCATAAACACCAACGTTGGCGGTCATTATTCAAAAAAGATTCTCGTAAATGACAAAAGGACTTTTAGGTTTCATTCTTTCGACATTAATTTTCCAAAGCTACGGACAGTTTTCACCGACAATTGATTACATATCAAGTAATAAAAACAAATGGACAATTGAGGTTCCTGAAGTCCAAGAGCTTATTCATATCATAATTGCAATCACTCCGACAGGAGAAAATGATTTGAATATGGTTCAGCACGATACTAAGTATTACAAAAATGTTATGAACTACTTCCAAAAGTATGAAGGACATGAAATTGTAAGAAAAGTAAATAATTTACTTAAAAAGGGACGATATGCCCACGTAAAAATGGACGCATGCGGATTCTTTATCAATGAGCAGGGAAGAATCGTAAAAGACAAAACCTATAAACAATTAAATTGGAGTAATATAAATTACGTTGAGTCACTTACCTCAGATTTAGAGGACTTTTCAGTCAAAACAAAGTTCCGTGAATTCTACAAAAGCAATTTGACGTTCTACAATGAATTGATAGAATTAATGAAAATTCAAATGCCAATTGACAAGCAATGGAAATGGCTTGAAGAAATGTTTCCAAATAAATATGATAATTACAGAATTACATTTTCACCTTTGGTAAATGGTTCACATTCGACAAATCGATTTGAAGCTGACAATTTTAAACAAACAGTAATGTTTATCTGCGGTCCAATAACAAATCCCAACTGGACAGATAAAATAAAAGAAGGATTAATGACAAGAGTTGTATTCACTGAGATAGACCACAACTATGTAAACCCTGTCAGTGACAAGTTTAAAAATGAAATTTCAAAAATCTTTAGCAGTCGGACAAAATGGACTTCTGGGAAAGATTCGAAAGGCTACGGGAGTCCCATTTCTGTATTCAATGAGTACATGACATGGTCAGTATTTAATCTCTACGCTTTGGACACATTTGACGAGAGTGATTTTAAGACAATCAACGAAAGAGTAGAAGTTCAAATGTCTGACTGGAGAGGTTTCTCAAAGTTCAAGGAGTTCAATCAAAAGTTGGTTGAATTATACAAGAATAAGAACTCTGGACAAAGTATTGTTGATTTATACCCGTTGATTATAGATTGGTGTAGACATGAATAACGCCCACCAACACCGTGTTTATTTAATTGCGGGGTGCAGTGTGGTGTTATAGTTTTTGTTTCTTAATTTCGCTCGGTGTCGGGGGACAATGACGGAGCAGGTCGGTTTTAACATTCCGCTACGCTCCATTTTTTAAACCTCCTATACCCGCAACTAAATAAACACCAACGTTGGTGGCAATGTGGCCGGACAAAAATTCCTACTAACGGTTGACCCTCTACTAACAAAGATTTCCCACACTGACAATTGTACTGCTCCGGTGACAACTTGGACTTTGAAATAATAAACATTGGACAGTTAAAAAATAATACAGCCGACCCTTCGCATTTTTAAGAAGAGTTGCCCACGAACATCCGACCCTATTGGCACCGCTGTTCGACATCTGTGATGTCGAACCCCAGATAGGTTAGATTTTAATCTCAACTCCCGCTCAGGCTGGTTTTCCTCACAACACCACACAAATTTTGTCCGGATGCTGAATAGTTTTATCTTGACAAGATGCTCAAACAAAGCCTGCTCCTATCAATCGTACTTGCACTCATTAGTATTGGTTGCACTTCACCGGATAAAGACGGGGCCAAAAAATTATTGGGCTCCGGGCACGGCATCAGCAATATAACGGTATTGGTTAACAACCTGAAAACCGCCCGTAATTATTACACCGATACCCTGGGCTTTGATCTGCCCAAGCCCGATGAGTTTGATACCGTTTACAACGCTGCACTCGCTACTGCTATTAATTTCGCAGACTTCTCGGTGCTTGAATTTCTTTCAGTAGCCGACACCACAGCCATTGAAAATAAGTATGCCTTTGTAAAATCATTTTTGAAACAGCCCGAAGGTGTGCGTATGTACACCTTGTCTGTTTCCTCAGCCGATACCACCCATGCCTGGCTCACTACACAAGGTTTTAAAACGGATTCAGTGCGCACCTATCGCACCTCCACTAAATCACCAAAAGGTTGGGATTGGGATGATGGCGGACCAGAAGCACGCAGTGTGGACTTTGATAGTCTCCAACCTCCGGCACATCTTCCGCAATTCACACAATATCTGGATTTGGATTATCCGGAAATGCAAAAGGAATGGACAACCTGGTACATCTACGGAAGAAGTTATCAAAAAAATCCGAACGGGGTAGTAGGTATAGCCGCATTGAAAATTGCCGTACCTGATCTTGCGAAATCCCGCAAGGAATTTAAGCGCATGGGTTTTGAGGAACTTGATCCCAGTCCTGATGAAAACACAGTACGCTTCAAACTTAAACGCAATCAGGAGTTGCACCTGGTAGATCCAAAATTGCCGGATGACCAGATCGATAAATTTTTAACAGCACGGGGAAGTGGCGTTTATGCCATTGCCTTTGAAGTTGAAAACCTGGATTCAACAACTGCTTTTCTTAAAAAACGATTGCCCAAAGAAGCCCTTGTTATAGATACGTTAAAGGCACAGGTAACTGTACTGCAAGACTATGCCTATGGTGTTCAGCTCGAATTTGTAGAAGAGCCAGAAGCACAGGCAACCCTTGCCCATCAATTGATGATTGGTGAAGCGTTAGATAGTACCGCCACAAAACATGCAGCCAGCTTGTATTCAAAATACTGTGCGCTTTGTCATGGCGATAACCGCGAAGGTTATGCTGCCGACAATGCGCCATCGCTTCGTTCGCACTCGCTATTGGCAACCTCAAAGTCATCGAACTTTCTTCGGTACACCATTCAATATGGAAGAGCCAATACCGCCATGGCTGGTTATATAAAAAACCAGGGTGGTCCTTTGGAGTACATCGAGATAGAGTTGATCCTGCAATGGCTCTATGAGCAGAGTGGCGTAGATAAACCCATTGAAGTTTCGCGCGAACCGGTAGAAGGTGATGTGGCCCTTGGCGCTGTCATTTATTCCAATCATTGCAAATCCTGCCACGGTGCAAATGGAGAAGGCGTTACCGCCCCTGCACTTGGAAACCCGATGCTGTTGGCAACAGCTACCGATGGATTTTTGCAATATGCGATTAAAGAAGGGCGAGACTCCTCGCCAATGCTTCCCTTCAAAGACAAGCTTACGGAGAAAGAAATTAACAACGTCACTGCATTTCTTAGAAGTAGGGCATCGGGTTGGGATAAACCTAAACGCGATTCAGTAAAACTTCCAAAGCCCGAAGAGTATATATTAAATCCATCTAATAACGTTCCTGTATTTACATTGCGCAACGAACGTTACGTGTCAGCCAGGCAAGTATATCAGGCATTACAAGACAGTGCCAGAATTGTGTTGCTGGATGCACGTTCAAAAGTCGCCTGGCGTCAATTGCATATACCCGGAGCAGTGCCTGTGCCTTACTATGAAGAACCCGATGCCTTTGTGCAACACATGCCCAACGATAGCACATGGATCGTGGTTTATTGCGCTTGTCCACACGCAGCTTCCGAAAGAGTTGTGCGAACACTTAAACGACATGGCTTTACAAAAACTGCTATTCTTGATGAGGGTATTCTGGTGTGGTCGCAATTGGGGTATCCGGTACGGAATGGGAATTAGATGTTTTCATCCTGGTTAATACTCCTCAACCTAAATTCTGCTTTGCATCCTGTCCTTAGCATGATCTTGTTCCTCAATCATTTCAAATCATCGCGGGTTCGCTAAGCAGACCCGGCATAGAAAGGTTGGGAAGAAGCATCATTACAAAAAAGACTTATTATAAAATATTCTTCGGCACAACTTTTCGCGTAAACGCTTTTACTCGTTTGCTCATTGCAGCTTCTGAGTCAGGGTTGAAGTCAAGCGTTGTTTCCCATGCGTTCTCTGGTTTAAATTCTTCTTCCATTCCTTTTAAAACTCCGGCCGCTATTTTTTCAGAATGAATCACCGCTATGCATTCGGTATTCAGGTTAGCGCTGCGTGGATCTAAATTAAAGGTACCAATCACTGTAATCTTTCCATCTACTACCATCGACTTGGCATGCAAGCCAAAGATCGGGGTAAAGTCAATCTTCTCCTGCAAGGCGCCCGTCATTACCTGGTAGCGCTCTTTGGCATCGGGCCGAAACTCATAAATCTGCACTCCCGTTTCGAGTAATTCCTTCCGGTCGCGCTGGTAGCCACTGAAGGCTTCCATGTTATCTGTGGATGCCATGCTGTTGGTGAGGATGCGAACCTTTACACCCCGCGTTACGGCATCGCGAAAAAGACCTCGTGCTAATTTTGTGGTAACCAAATAGGGCGACTGAATTTCCAGCGAAGTTTTTGCATTCCGGATCAGGCTGATGAGTGTATCGGTAGTTATACCGCCACCATGTAATCCTTCGCCCTCATTTTTGCCTGGCACATCGGAAACAAAATCCACCCGATCAAGCCAAACTATATTGCCGGAATGATTCAAGGCTGCAAAGGCTTCCGGTAACCGTTGAATGCGCACCCTTACCTGCGGCCAAAAGTTTTCCGGATTACAGGCATACTGATGGAGGCGATCGAAGCGGGTGGAATCTATACCCACTCGCTCTTCCGATACCAACTTTGTAACCGGTACACTGAGCGGACTCTCCCAAAACACTTCGAATGATTTTTCAATCGTTGCATTAATCTTACCCATCAGCAGCACGTCCCGGTCTCTGAAATTATATTCATGATCGTAGTCAAAATATTCATCGGCAATGTTTCGCCCACCCGTAATGGTAACCTTGCCATCAACAATAAACGTTTTGTTGTGCATGCGCTGGTTAGCCGACCGGAATTCAGTGGTGTATTTTTTGAGTTTCGAAAAAAGATTCTTGCCCAGGTTTACACCGGGATTATAAATCCGGATGTCAATATTTTCGTGCGAATCGAGGGTAACTATCTCGTGCACTCCGGCTTCAACCATAATATCATCTACCAGCAATCTTACTTTAACACCCCGGTCTGCGGCCCGTACCAGGTAATCGCACGCAATTAAGCCTACGTTATCAGGCGAAAAAATAAAGTATTGAATGTCGATCGTCTTCTCGGCATACTCGGTAAGCCAGGCCCTGGCCACCAGCGACCCACCCCCATCTTCCAATACATAAACTCCTGTTTTGTTGCGCATCGAATCTGCCAGCGCTTCCAGCGACTGCGACAGGCTGATAGAATCATTGCGATGAATGGAGGCACAGAAGTCAGCGGTCTGCTCAGGCACCTGATCTTTGGGTGCCGAACATGCTATCCATAAACCAACTGGTACAACGAGAAGGAATTTACCTTTCATGGGTTTATATTTTTTGCTGAACAAGCTAAGTTATTTCCTGCGGATCCAAAACACAAGCCAGCGGCTTCGTTTGGTTTAAGACCTCAGACTTAGCGCCTCTCAATACCCACCCAAATACTTTCTCATAAACCATTCCACACTAATCAACGCGAGCAACAAAAAGAAAACCCACTTCAGGTTAATAAGTTGATTAAAGGTTTCTTCGGTATGGATTAAGCTCGCAGTTTTTACTTGCTGTAAATCGGTGCTCAGTTGTGCTGCCTGACTGGTCTGATAAAATCTGCCTCCGGTTTGCTGAGCCAACGTACGCAGCAGACTAAAATCTGCCGTTAGGTTTTGGGTTTCTACATTTTGGGCGCGAACCAAAAACTGGCCATTTACAATTTCACTTTTCTCGTTGATCTGCGTGGAAGCCGTAAAGCGATACACGCCCTCTTTTAAACCAGCCAGGCGGTAGCGCGCGCCACCAGGGCTCAGCACATAGCTATATTTAGATATCTGTCCTTGCTCGTTTCGAACCTCCAGCTTAACCGTATTGCCATACACCAACTCAAACAACTCGTTGTACACCTGGCTTTCGATTACCACCGGCTCCGCATCAGAAAATTCATTCTGCAGCGGAAAACTTCTAAACCTGCGCTTATCTTCCAGGGTGCTCAGGTATTGTACCAGCTTGGAGAACAGTTCATCGAATGCAAGTGTATGGCCGGTATCTGCAAACTCATTTAATCGCCAACGCCAGATTCCTTCGCCCACCAACACGGCAATTTTCCGATTGTTATCGGGCCAGGTAAACAACATGGGCCTATCGGTTGCAATGCTGCCAATGCGTTGCTGCAACAACACGCTGGCGTTTATCGGCCAGGTAAATTTTCCAAACGGAACTTGCGCGGGTGGATACCGGGCAAAAATTCCATTGGTATTATCCGCAAATCCAAACTCGCGAAACTGGGCATTTACCACGGGCGTTACTTCGTCCCACTGCCCGCCAGCACTTTCAAATTGCAACGGCACCTGATTAGCCGCCAGTTGCCGCAGGTTTGTATTGCTTCCAATCATTAACAAAACCGAAGCATTGCTTCTGTACAAAGTTTGAAACAAGGGCAGGGTCTTTCCGCCTAAATCTATCGCCTGATGAAAAATAAAAAGCTCGGCAGCACCGGGTTTTAGTAAATCGGGTTTTGCTTCGGTAACTCCGGGAATGTGTAGGATAAATTCATAGTTAGCGTTTTTTTCCACTACACTCTTTAGCGCTTTTATATCTGGATGCGGGGCCGGGGCAATCAATACAATTTTCTTTTTTCCCTCCACTACTTCAATGAAAATGCTGGTAGCGTTGTTTCGCACGTTTGTTTCGCCTGCCACGGATTTTACGGTTACATCGTAGCGTTGAATACCTTTCTGGTTAGCGTCCAGTTGAAAATCAAAATCAAGAAAGGCTTTGTCGTGCGGCTCTTTGTTTTGCGTGGCAATAACTTTTCCTTCTTTTAAAACTGAAACCGTAATGGGTTGCGGACCGATGCCCTGCAACACTACCTGGGCGCGCACCGGAAATTTGTTGCCTTCATAGGCCACTTTGTTAAAGGCAACATTCTTTAGCACCACATCCACACGCAGCGTTGTATCGCCAACCCCCAACGTATAAACCGGCACATGCACCGGGGCATATACGGGCGAGGTTCCAGAGTTATAAATACCATCTGATACCAGCGTGATGCCCGCCAGGTTGCGACCTTCAAACTGATTTATTACCTGCACAATCCCGGTGTTGAGATCGGAAGTGGGTGCATTGAAAAGCGGGCTGCTTATTTCGTTGCCTGCTAAATCAAACAGGCGGCTTTCATAGCCCAACTCCTCCAGCGCTTTACGCGAAGTGTTTACCGTGCGTACCAGGCTGCCTCGCGAAGTTGAGTCAAGCACTTCGGCTACCGATGAAGACGTATCTACCAGGTACACCCAGGTTGGCTTTTCATAGTGATTGGTAATTAACCGAAGCACAGGGCCCAGCAGCAGCACCGCCAGAAAAAAAACCAGTATTGTGCGCAGTGCAAATAAAATCCGGTTAACGGCTTTGCTCCAGGGGGTGCGGGCTTTGTAAAGCAGGTACGCATACCCCAGTGCCACCCCTGCGCAGAGGAAAATAAAAAGCGGTGATGATTCGAAGAGCAGACGTTGCATAACAGGTTACTGGTAACTGACAACTAAACTTTCATTTAGTAGTTATATTTCTTGTCCCACAATTTTTTTAAATAATTCCGAAGTTCTTCTTCACGTGCATTCTTGCCGGGTTCATAGAATTTGGTTCCCTTCAAGGCATCGGGTAAAAACTCCATGGCTACGAAGTTATTACGGTATTCGTGTGCGTATTGATACCCTTTTCCATAGTCAAGGTCTTTCATTAGTTTAGTTGGTGCATTTCGAATGGCCAACGGCACGGGCAAATCGCCTGTTTTTTGTACGGTACTCAGAGCCTCGTTTATGGCCACATAACTTGCATTACTTTTTGCCGAGGTGGCTAAGTAGATAGCGCATTGCGAAAGAATGATGCGCGCTTCGGGGTAGCCAATCAGATTCACCGCCTGAAATGTGGCCGTGGCCATTACCAACGCAGTGGGGTTTGCATTTCCAATATCTTCGGATGCAAGAATCACCATTCTGCGCGCAATAAATTTCACATCTTCGCCACCTTCAATCATGCGGGCCAAATAATACACAGCCGCGTTGGGATCGCTGCCGCGGATGGATTTGATAAACGCTGAAATGATATCGTAATGTTGCTCGCCACTTTTATCGTATATAGCAATATGCTTTTGCGCCACCTGCATCACTAACTCATTTGTGATTGCAATTTCACCAGCCACAGATTCGCTGATTAATTCAACTAAATTTAAAAGTTTGCGTGCATCGCCTCCACTAATATTGATTAAGGCTTGATATTCTTCAACTGAAATTTTTCTATTCTTAAGTTCAGGGTCTTTTACAAGCGCCTGTTCTACCAGTTTCACCAGGTAGCCTTCGTCCAGCGCCTTCAGGGTGTACACCTGGCAGCGCGAAAGCAAGGCCGAGTTAACTTCGAAGGAGGGGTTTTCGGTAGTAGCGCCAATTAAAGTGATGGTTCCTTTTTCAACCGCACCGAGTAGTGCATCTTGTTGCGATTTGTTAAAGCGATGGATTTCATCAATAAACAAGATCATGCGCCCGGTGCGCCTGGCATGGTCAATTACTTCGCGCACATCTTTTACACCCGCACTTACCGCACTCAACATCTGGAACGGACGCTTTACTTCGTTGGCAATAATATTGGCGATGGTTGTTTTACCCACACCGGGTGGACCCCACAAAATCATACTAGGCACATTACCACTTTGTATCGCTTTGCGGATAATCCCGTTCGGGCCAACCAAATGCTCCTGACCAATCAGGTCTTCGAGTTTCGAAGGCCGCATTCGTTCGGCTAAAGGAATTTTGTTATTGATCACACTTAAATGGATAAGAATATTGCAAATGCACTGATTGAAAACCCGATTGCAACCAAGATCATAAACGAGAAACCGAAAATGAAATACTTGAGAATTGTTTTACGCCAGCTTTGTTGGTACATGCGTTTCATTGCAAATGGTAAATAGAGCACAATCCAAAATCCGATAAACGTGCTCGTCCACGAAAGCCAAGGCGAAAGACCTACGAGTATTTGTAGAGTACCCGCAAGGTAAAAAAAGTTGTAGTAGTAAATCGAAAAAACGAGGTGTTCACTATAATAGTATCCTCTGCGTATGTACAGTAACTTGAGCAATAGCGCAAAAAATGGAAGCAAATAGAACAGCACTTTCGAAAAGTTATCTTTGAAGGCCGAAAGAAATTCTTCGCCCAATTTTTCCGAATCTTCGCCATACTTGTTTCGTACATTAATGACTCGTTTTGAAACAAGCCGAACAAACCAATTGTCGCGGTCGAACTCCGGTTTGGTAAGCTGAATGGAGTCATATGCCTTAACAGTCTTGTATTCTGCCACATCATCGAAATTGAAATTTGCAGCACCTTGCTTTTTCTTTTTTGACTTAGTGGTATCCAAGCTCGCTTTCACTTGCTTTTGGATGGAATCACCCAAGGCTACAAATGATGAATCGCCCGTAAACTTTACAGCTTGATCAAAACCCTTCTTTGTGTTGTCGGCAATTTCTTTCTTGTCTTTTTCGCTGAGTTCAACTTTGTCCTTCTCAGTTTTTTCTTCTTCTTCAAAATCTGGGACGGAAAAAAAAGCGAAGAAGAACACAAAGCTGATAAACACATACATCCGGGCGGGATGGTAATAACTTTCACGCTTGCCGGCACAGTATTCTTGGGCCAGAAATCCGGGCTTGGTGATGAGGTATTTAGTTGTGCGGAAAAACTTTCCCTCGTAACTCCAAAAAGAAGAAATAAAATTAGACCAGAGTTCGCCAAGTGTTTGACGCTGCGGAATATCTTTTTGCCCGCAGTGATGGCAGAAGGTGTCTAACAACTTCGTACCGCAGTTCAAACAGAATTCATTGACATTTTTTTTATTTGTGCCCTGCTCAGCATCAACCAGCCCTTCGGCAGCAGGAAATGATTTGCCTAAGTCTTCCATGTTTTTTCAGACTTTGATTTTCTTAAAGACCTGAATGGTTTTGTCTAACATCTTATCATCAAAATCAAGATGCGTTACCAACCGGATTTCCTGCGGCCCGAACTTGATTGCTTTTACCTCTTCGTTGTTCAGTTGCGCCAGAATGTTTTCGGGTGTAGTCGAATCCACCACCGAAAAAATAACTATGTTGGTATCCACCGGCATTACCGATTTTATCCATGACAGTTGACTGAGTTCTTTACCCAACACTCGGGCGCGGGTATGGTCTTCTTTCAATCGGGTTATATGATTATCCAACGCATAACTGGCGGCTGCCGCCAGAAAGCCGGCTTGCCGCATACCGCCACCAAATGCTTTGCGCATTCTGCGGGCTTTAGGTTCCAATTCCTTCTTGCAAACTAACACCGAACCCACGGGCGCTCCCAATCCCTTTGATAGGCAGATAGAAATAGTATCAAAAAAATTCCCATACGCAACGGGCTCGTCTCCGGTTTCAACCAACGCATTGAACAACCGCGCTCCATCCAGGTGCATCTTCAAACCCTTGCTTCGTGCAAACTCGCTAACAACTTTAACCTGATCGAGTGTATAATAACTACCCGCTTCCCGTACTACCGTATTTTCAAGCGACACCACCGAGGTAATAGGTAAGTGTGCATCGTTTAGGTTGTTAATGTTAGCTTCTATTTCCTTTACAGCGATTCGGCCCCGGTCGCCATCCAGCAAGCGTACGCTGGCCAGGCTGTTGCCAGCAACTCCTCCGCCCTCGTATTTATAAATGTGCGAACCTTTATAACAAATCACTTCATCGTAGGGCTGGGTATTAATTTTTATGCCGATCTGGTTTGTCATGGTACCCGATGGACAAAACACGGCTGCCTCCATTCCCAGCAGGGCAGCACATTTTCTTTCGAGGGCTAATACACTGGGGTCTTCACCAAACACATCATCGCCTACTTCGGCCTGCATCATAGCCTGATGCATGGCGGGCGTTGGCCGGGTTACTGTATCGCTTCGTAAATCAACAATCATGTAGCTCTAAAAAGATTTCAAGTTACAAAAAGGTACCGTAGTTCAGGCACTAAATAATATGGTGGGTTAGTAGGAGTTAAGCGCAGCCCGGTGCTTAGCTTTACGCAATTTCATTAAAGGTTCCACCAAAACGTTTCCAGATTTATGGGTAGGATTTTAGGATTGTTGGTTATGTTTTTAACCATAGCGTACACGGTGCAGGCTCAAATTCCGGCAATACCTGATAGCGCCAAAAATGTAAATACCGATTTTCATTTTCAACTAACCACCGTAACCCAGCATAAGCCTGCCATGCATGCACCCTATTCGGGCACCAACAGTCTTACGGGCAACTCCGAATCGGCCACTACACTTACGGCCACCATCTTTTGGGGTATGTCGTTATGGAAAGGAGGCGAAGTATATTTTAATCCTGAAATTTCTGGCGGAGCCGGGCTAAGCAGCGCGCTGGGCATTGCCGGATTTACAAATGGCGAAGCTTTCCGGGTGGGCGATCCGGCTCCAAAAATATATACGGCCCGCTTCTACTTTAATCAAACCTTTAACCTGGGCGGCACGCACACCTACATTGGCGAAAGTGCAAACCAGGTTTCTAAAACCCGAACGCAGCGGTACATCTCTATTACACTCGGAAAATTTGGCGTGGCCGATTTTTTCGATAACAATGCTTATAGCCACGATCCGCGCTCGCAATTTTTAAACTGGTCGCTCATGAGTATGGGCGGTTGGGACTACCCCGCCAACACCCGCGGTTACACCTGGGGCAGCGTAGTTGAGTTTGGATACCCGATGGTAAAACTAAGAGGTGCTGCCGTGCTTGTTCCCAAAGAAGCAAATGGAAATGAATTGGATACACACATTAGCAACGCCTTGGGCTATTGTGTTGAATTTGAAAAATCGTATTCTTTAAAATCGCGGCCGGGCACCCTCCGGCTATTGGGTGCATTGAACAATGCCCGCATGGGTAATTACCGGCAGGCGTTGGTACAAAACCCCACTGCCCCGGACATTATTGCTACGCGGCAATACGGGCGCACCAAATGGGCTATGGGATTGAACATGGAACAACAGATAGGAAACCATACGGGTATGTTTGCCCGTGCCAGTTGGAACGATGGGAAAAACGAAACCTGGGCTTTTACCGAAATTGATAAGTCGGTACATGCGGGCCTGCTTGTAAACGGAGCGAAATGGAAACGCAACAACGATGAGTGGGGGCTTGCCGCTGTAATTAACGGCTTAAGCCAACCACACAAAAATTACCTGGCCGCTGGTGGCTACGGTTTTATTATTGGCGATGGTAAACTTACTTACGCCCCTGAACATATTGCCGAAATGTACTATAAGATCAATTTGTTTTACACCGGCTTTTGGCTTACCACTGATTATCAGTTTGTGGTAAATCCAGCCTATAATAAAGATCGTGGCCCTGCTCATGTAGTTACACTGCGGGCGCACATCGAACTGTAAAGCTGGGTGCTTATTTGGTAAATCGGTAAACAAGTACCTCGGTAGATTTTTTGGGGATATAAAATGCGTAAAAGGCACTTCCGAAGCAAGGTAGCCTTTCATTGCGGGTTGGCCCTTCTATCAGTTATTCAATAATTCGCTCTCTCTAAATTGCTTGTCGCAGTTATTTGTCTCGTATTAAATTAACAGTATAAGCAATATTTGTTTGAACATTGTTTCCTTTATAGACGGCTGGAGAAAAAATTATGGTCTTAAACATTTTTACTATTTCCTTATCTATTTCAGGATTGATCCCCTGAAAAACATCGACTGATTCTACAGACCCAACACTCAAAACTTACTGTTTGTCACCTTCCGGTCAACCATCAATTTCTTCCGCTTTATAATCATTCTAAACTCTTCAAACACCTTTTGTACTTTTACCGGACAGCAGTGATGCGGATTAATAAATTATTCCTTGGAGATGAATCTTTGACACAATTATTCTAACTTGGTTACTCTATACCATATTCTATGGAATCAATCAGCAAAAACACATGAAGTTCATTCTCGCATTGACACCGGGTTTTATCTTCCTTTTTCTTCAGCCTGCCCGGGCACAAGTCCGCACGGTATCGTCTGATACCGAATGGAGCAAACAACAAGTTGTACTAACCAATACCATCGAAGCCGATTACATTATTCGTGTTGGCGATGCCGACAATCTTAATTTTGGATGGCCCGAAGATTTTGATCCGTTTTGCGGCCGCATGACACAAGCCCACCCTTACCCATGGGAACCTGTTGCTACCGACCTGCCCGGGTTTGATCGTATTCTGATGTCGTCTAACTACAAACCCGGCAAAGCAACTCCTTGCGATGGAGATGGGTACAGTTTTGCCTACAACGCAGTAACTTCCAAACCAGTGCCCTGGAAAATTCCTACAACCGTCCTTAAAGGTGCAACCATTCAAAATGCATACCTGCAGATTTTTATGGATGACTTTCAACCTTTAACCTTCTGCTCTAAATATCAAATGCTGCTTAACGGCAAGCGGTTTATTGAGGGCGAGCGGGTACTCAATGCCATCGATCAAACCGGCCCCGTAGGTAAATTGGTTTCCATTCCACTAAACGAAGAGTATTACAATGTACTCGCTACGGGAGAAGGCATTACGGTGTTAATTGATGAAGCTACCGGAAGTGCCGATGGGTTTGCCATAGATTTTATCCGGTTGTTGGTAAATCGCAAACGCGAGAACAGTTGCAAAGGAACTATCCACGGAAGGGTATTAATTAAAGGCACTGAAGCACCCATAGCCGGAGCCCAGGTTTATACAGTGGATAAGGTAACCGTTAAAACCAATGCCCAGGGTGAGTTTACCATTAAAGACATACCCACAGGCTTTGAAGTAATCAGCGCATCGGCAAGTGGTTACTCCGATGGCAGCGGCCCGGCCGATATTGGCGAAGGCAACGATAACCCCGAAGTACTTATTTATCTTGAAAAAGGTAAAACTGCAAATTTCGATAACAAGCAGGTGAAGGTGGGCGAAGCTATTACACTTAACAACATTTTGTTCGATCAGGGCAAATCCGACATCAAAGCTGAATCAAAACCGGAATTGGAAAAAGTGGTTGCGTTTCTTAAAGCTAACCCCAGTGCACAGATTGAACTTTCGGGCCACACGTCATCGGAAGGCGAGCGCAATTACAATAAGTCGCTTTCGTACCAGCGCGTGCGCGCCTGCAAAGATTATATAGTAAAGGCCGGCATTGCCGAAGACCGCCTGGTAGCAGTAGGCTATGGCCCCGATAGGCCCGTAGCCACCAACGATACGCCCGCAGGCCGAACATTAAACCGTAGAGTGGAAATGCGCATTACGAGTTTGTAAACTCTCCTTTCAAACTATTGTAAGCCCGTTTACTGTTTATTTCTATTCGGGTAATTGCCCGCTGTGTTACATTTATTGAAACCATGTTTCGCATTATGAAAAAATTTCTCTTAGCAGTAGCCTGCCTGCCGGCACTTGCTTTCGCACAAAACCTGCGCTCGGGTGGTGCCTTAAAGCCTGAACAAGCCATTATGGATATCAGGCATTATACAATTGCACTAACGGTTAACCCCGAAGAGAAAACCATACAGGGGTACACTGAAATTGATTTGAACCTGGCTGCCAACACGCCCGTTGTAGTGCTCGACTTATGGCATGGCCTTACGGTAACGCAAACGCTGGTAAACGGAAAAAAAGAAAATTTTACCCACACCCAAAACGACTTGCTTACAATAACTGCATCAAAATTTTTTGCAGCCGGTAAGCTGAAAGTTAAAGTGATGTACGGTGGCAAGCCCGGTGTAGCTGACCGAGCGCCCTGGGATGGCGGTTTTACCTGGAGCACCGATTCGAAAGGCAACCCCTGGGTGGCCATTACTTGCCAAGGCGAAGGCGGTAAAGTATTTTTTCCTTGTAAAGATCATCCCAGCGATGAGCCCAACGAGGGTGCCGATATGCTTATTACCGTGCCGAAAGGACTTTCGGTGGCGGGGCCCGGCTTATTAAAAAAAGTAACGCAAGAAAAATCTACTGCTACGTGGCATTGGAAAACCAACTACCCTATTAGCAACTATTGCCTGGTGTTTAACATTGGTAACTATACAAAAGTTACGCGCACCTACACTTCGGTAGCGGGCACTAAAATACCCATGGAGTTTTACGTACTGGAAGAGCATGCCGACAAAGGTCCGCACCATCTGGAGGTGTTGGAAAAAACCTGTCGCGTGCTTGAAAAATATTTTGGTGAATACCCGTGGGCAAAAGAAAAAATTGGCATTGCCGAAACTCCGCACCTGGGTATGGAACATCAAACCATGAATGCCTATGGCAACCAGTTTAAGTACACAAAAGTGGGTGGCGAAGATTTTGATTGGCTCTTAACGCATGAGTTTGGCCACGAGTGGTGGGCCAACAAAGTAACCAACAGCGATTGGGCACACATGTGGATACAAGAGGGTATCTGTTCGTTTGGCGATGCGTTGTACCTGCGCGAGCTGGAAGGGGAAGAGGCATACCAACGAGCCATGCGCAGAAATGCCGTAAATGCACAAAACAAAAAGCCCATTGTGCAAGGCGAATCGGTTGACTCAGACGATGCCTACCACAGTGATATTTATGGCAAAGGAGCCTTGTTCATGCACACCTTACGGTATGTGATTGGCGATAGCCTATTCTTTCCGACCTTGAAAAAACTTGCCACCGATGCGCGCTACACCTACCACAACTCCGTTACTACCGATGATGTGGAACAGCTCTTTAGTGCACAATCCAAAACAAACCTTAAACCCTTGTTCGACTTTTATTTGCGAACTCCCAATAAACTGGAAATACTTGTGAAGCGCACGGGCGAAACCCGGTATGTAATCACAACCACCAACTTCGATGATCTGCCTTTGCCACTGGAAGTAATAGCTGATGGGGTTGCAACCCGCATTACGCTATCTAAAACACCTGTAACCATCGAAAGCAAAACCCAACCGATACCAGACCCGGTAGGTTATTACCTGAAGCGGGTGGCGTACGAGTAAACCGCAGCGTTATCCTACACGCGTTACCCAGAAACATTACCTTTGCGCTATGCACAAAGCGGGCTTCGTAAGCATAGTAGGCAAACCCAACGTAGGCAAAAGCAGCCTCATGAATAAGCTGGTGGGCGAAAACCTATCCATTATTACTGCCAAAGCGCAAACCACCCGCCATCGCATTATGGGCATTTTAAATGCCGATGATTTTCAGATTGTGTATTCCGATACCCCCGGTTTGCTGGAACCTAAATACGAGTTGCAGCAAACCATGATGAGCTATGTAAAAGTTTCGCTGGAAGATGCCGATGTGATTTTGCTGATAGTGGAGTTAGAAGAAAAGTATGACGAAACCCTGTTTGCCTTCTTGAAAAAAATTCAAACCCCCATTGTGCTGGTGCTTAATAAAATCGATTTGGCAAAAGGCTCGCAGGTAGAAGATAAAATCGGGTATTGGAAAAACCTTATTCCTGCCAAAGAGATTGTGCCCGTATCGGCCAAAGCCGGCACCAACCTGAACACCCTGTTGCAAACAGTTAAAAATCTTTTGCCCGAGCACCCGGGCTACTATCCAAAAGAAGAACTGACCGACCGCAGCGAGCGCTTCTTTGCATCCGAAATCATTCGCGAAAAAATATTTTTAAACTACGATCAGGAAATTCCCTATAGCAGCGAAGTGGGCATTGAATCGTTTAAAGACGAAGCCGCGCTACTGCGCATCCGGGCTACTATTTATGTAGAGCGCGACTCGCAAAAAGGAATAATCATTGGCAAAGCGGGCAGTTCGCTTAAGAAAGTTGGCACCGAAGCCCGCAAGTCGTTAGAAAGTTTTTTTGGCAAAAAGGTATTTCTGGAAACTCATGTGAAGGTGGCCGACAACTGGCGCAAGCAGAAACTCAAATTGAAACAATTCGGCTATTCAAACGAGTAACCTACTGCGTACTCACCAAATCGATTTGTTTACCTTTGCCCATCTTATTTTTTTGAACTGAATACAAATGGCAAATATTGTAGCGATAGTAGGCCGGCCCAACGTAGGCAAGTCCACCTTTTTTAACCGGCTGGTAGAACAGCGTCAGGCTATAATGGACGATATGCCGGGTGTAACCCGCGACCGCCACTACGGCTATGCCGAATGGACCGGAAAGTATTTTACAGTAATTGATACCGGTGGGTACGTTACCGGCTCAGACGATAAGTTCGAATCGCAAATCAGGCAACAAGTTGAGTTGGCGCTGGACGAATGCACAGCCGTAATTTTTATGGTGGATTGCCAAAGCGGCCTTACGGGATACGACAAAGAGTTTGCAAAAATTATCCGCAGGTCTAAAAAGCCGGTGTTTATTGCCGCCAACAAAGCCGACACACCCAACAAAGCCACTGAAGCCAGCGAGTTTTACGAACTGGGTATGGGCGAAGTGTTTCCCATTTCGGCCGAAAACGGATCGGGCTCGGGTGAACTGTTGGATGAATTGATAAAAGTGTTTCCCAGCGAAGGAGTAGAAGATCCGGATGCCGGCATTCCTAAAATTGCTATCCTGGGTCGGCCTAACGTAGGCAAATCTTCTTTTTTGAATGTGCTGCTGGGTAAAGAACGCAGCATTGTTACCGATGAAGCCGGCACCACCCGCGATGCCATTCACAGCCGTTACAAAATGTATGGCAACGATTTTATCTTGATCGATACGGCCGGCATTCGTAAGAAAAGTAAAGTAACCGAAGATGTAGAGTTTTACTCGGTGTTACGATCGTTACGCGCACTGGAAGAAAGCGATGTGTGCATTGTGCTGATCGATGCCGAGCGCGGAATCGAATCGCAAGACGTAAATATTATTGTGTTGGCCCATAAGCAGAATAAGGGCATAGTGTTAATGGTAAATAAGTGGGACCTGGTAGAGAAAGATACCAAGACAGCCGATAAGTTTAAAAAAGACATTCTGGAAAAACTGGCCCCGATCGATTACATACCCGTAGTGTTTGCATCGGTGCTAACCAAGCAACGCATTTTTCAGGTTATCGAAAAAGCGGTTATGGTTTTCAACAATAAAACCAAGCGAGTTCCTACTTCGGAGATTAATGATGCGTTGTTACCTGAGATTGCGCACTACCCGCCACCAGCCCTTAAAGGCAAGCTGATTCAGATAAAATACATTACCCAGATAAAAGCCAAGTCGCCCGCGTTTGCCTTTTTCTGCAACCTGCCCCAATACATCCAACCTTCCTACATCCGGTTTTTGGAAAATCGCTTGCGCGAGAAGTTCGACTTTGAGGGCGTGCCGGTGCGGTTGTTTTTCCGGAAGAAATAATCAGCAAACGATTGCTTTAGGATTGATGTAGGATTATCATCCAAAATCTCTAATAATTTTCTAATATTTTAACCAAAAACCGCAAAATTGAGCCAGCAGGCCCTATATTTGCGCCCAAATTCATTTATAACCTAGAAAAACTATGAAAAAACTTGTTGCATTTTTAGTGGTTGCCGGCTTTGCCGTGGCCATGGTTGCCTGCGGTGCTAAGAAAGAAGAAGCCGCTGCTGCCGTTGAAACTGTAGTGGATGAGGCCGCTGTTAAAGCTGACTCACTCGCGAAAGCAGATTCAATTGCTAAGGCAGATTCGTTGGCGAAAGCCGCTGCTGCGGAAGTAAAGTAATTCGATCTAAAAAGATTGAAGTTAGGCTTTAGAGTTTTCTAAAGCCTTTTTTATTTTTCGGACTTTCCAATACCCGATTGTTGATTAGCGAACAACTGCAACCACACCTGCCCCCCACGGCACTGGCCTACTGCGTACACTTGTGGCAGCAAAATCCGTTTAAGTTTAAGCTCAGTAAAAAGCGTTTTTCAAAAGCCGGTGATTTTAGTTGCCGCACCGGCAGCACCCCGCGCATCACCGTTAACAAAGACCTTACAGCCCTTGAGTTTTTAATTACGTATGTTCATGAGGTGTCACACCTGCATGTGCACCGCCAACATGGCCACAGCGTAGAAGCACATGGGTTGGAGTGGAAACGCAAGTTCCAGGAGTTGATGCAGCCCGTGCTGAGTGAACACATTTTTCCGGAACCAATTTTTAGCTGCCTGCACCGCCACCTGCAAAACCCTATGGCCTCCACCTACTCCGATGCTGAGCTTACGCGATTACTGCATCGGGGCGACCCGCGCACGGCAAAGCTGGTTTACTTAGCCGATCTGCCCGAAGGCAGCACATTTGATTTAAACGGGCGTTTCTTTAAAAAAGGAAAACTAAAACGCACCCGTGTGTTGTGTACCGAACTGAAAAGTAAAAAGCAGTTTTTGGTGCCGGCCGATGCTCCGGTGGGTCATGCGCAACTTACGTTGTGGGGTTAAGTTTGAAATCTAATTTTATTATTAAAGATTTTTCTTATAGGTAGTAAACAATCAGGCGTGAATGGCCTTTTGTAGTTCTTCCTTCAAAAAACCGCGTAAGCTCAAGTCTTCGTCCAGCTCTGGCCAATGAATTCCCGTTCGGCTCAATTTATATTGATGTAGTTGCTTCTCAGTTGCATTGGCAAGTTTTTCTGTCAGGCTGATTTATCTCAATCTCCGCACTATCAACCTATCCACCAACTCGCAAAACCTTGCGGGATGTAACGTGCGCCAGTTATCGATTTGTAAGGTGCCGCCCATATTGATGTAACGATCTACCTTGTACCGATTCATTTCCTGTTGGATAAAATCAGGAAAGTTAACTGCCGCTATCCAGCCAGCGGAGTCTTCTACTTCGTCAAACCATTCTTCGTAGTACAAATCATCCGACCCGTGAAAGTTGAAAACATTTTCACCGATCAGAACAAACTTGTTAATGCCCTTGTACATCAATAACTCCAGCACATCGCGTTTCAGTGTCATAATGTCGTTATTCAGGGTATCATTCCATTCGCCTAGAAACTCCAGTACGACATAACCACGATCGTAATCGGCATATAAGATTTTCAAGTACAACGTTTCGGAGCCGAAATTATCCCAGGCCGGATCAATGTAATACCCATAAATGGTTTCGGAATAAAATTCGTAGTTGTATTCCTTTCCCTGAAAGGGTGAGTTCTCATCGTGCGATGAATCGTAATACTTATGCCAGTTGGCGAAAGGTTCGATTTGGTGCATAGTATCAAATTGACAATTGGACAATTATCAAGTGTCAATGAATTTCTGTCAATTAAAAATTCGGTTCTTAGGCGCCACGATTTTAATCTTCAGTAAATAGTCTTCTGACGCCTTTATGAAATTTAAAGGTCTTTCTGATGATAAAGCGTAAGCCCGGCAATGGGGCCTTCCAGAATATTTTTTACGGTAATGCCTTTATCGTTTGCTACCTGTCTTAAAATATCACTATAGTAAAACGCAATGGAGCCGGTGAAATGAACTTTCGTGTTTTGATAGTTCTCGTATTTCATCACATTGTTTTCGTAAAAGTCCGACAAACTATCGTAAATCAACTTGTAGCAATACGGTTCTTTCAAATGCTGAAAGATGAATTTCGAAAAACTGGCTAAGAAGGCTCCGGGCTTTTCGCCCTGATAGACTTTTTCCAATACTTCTTCGCGGGTAAACGGAAAGCGGGCTTTAAACTGTTCAGCTAATTTTGCCGGCATTTCATTCCTGAAATAATCGAAGATAAATTTTTTACCGATGTACGTGCCCGAACCTTCATCGGCCAAAATCCAACCTAAGTTGGCCACATTGTCGATTATCTTTTCGCCATCGTACAAACAAGAATTTGAACCCGTTCCTAAAATACAAGCAATACCGCGTTCACGTCCGCAAAGCGCACGTGCCGCAGCCAATAAATCCCAACCAATTTCGATTTGGGCACCGGGCCAGTACGTTGCAAAAGCCTCGCGAATGATCTGCTGATTTTTTTCGGAAGACACACCGGTGCCATAGTAAAAAATTTTAGCCACCGGCTCATCTACCTGCGGTACCAGGCTGTCTTTAATAATACTATGCAAGTGATCTAAAGGTTGATAGTACGGATTAAAGCCGGGGCTGTGTGCTTGCCCGATGCGGCCATCCTGGTAGAGCAACCGCCAATCTATTTTTGAGCCACCGCTATCGGCTACCAATATCATCTGTATCTTTTTTTTAGGCTGTGCAAATTAACAGAAATACGCTTACGCTGGTACGGTTAGCACCCCAACTTGGGTAAGCTTTTCAAAAACCTGTTCGGTATGGGGCGCATCGGCTAACTCACGGGTTAAGTCCTGCCCGGCCCAATGCTCGTAATGTTTACCGTTTCGCCACAAGCGCGAGTGCGTAACGTCATACACTTTACCATTGTAAGCAACCCAGATTTCGGGTTTATCCTGCCCATTGCGAAGTGCGAGTTGGGCGTGGGTAATGGCCATCATCGCGAAGTAAGGTTATTAAAATCTTTGATGAGTGTGTACAGCAACGAGATGGGTGGCATGTCGGTTTGGATACCCAGTTGTGTTTTTATTTTTTCGGCTACCAATAGCATCGGCTTAGAGTTGCCTGTGTTGCGATTTACTTCCAATGCTTGTTGTATGATTTCCACATCGCGGCTGGAAAGTTGGATGGCCTGGCTGAACACCGGTTGATAGGCATCTTCGGTAAGGACAAAAACTTCCTGAGCAGTAATTTCCTTTTGCTCCACCTCTTTAATAACCGTGGTGCCGGCTACCATATCGCCCAGGCGCTGGCCCTTGCCTCCGGCCGAAATGAGGATCAGCGCTATCGCACCACCCAAAACCCCAAAGTCTATCAAAGCAAAAACCCATCGCAAAACAAAATCGCCAACGGTGGCCGGGGTACCGCTAACTCGAATTACCCGGATGCGCAGTACCCGCTTGGCGGGTGTTTGGCCATTCATAAAAATTTCGAAAAGTACCGTGTAGAGTAAATTGGGGATTACTAAAAATAAAATCCACACCCACATGGAATTTACACTTAACTGCCAAAGCAGAAGCCCGATGCCAATCAAAATCGAAACCACAATTATCCGGTCGAGCAAATGCGCCAGAATGCGATCGCCCACGCTGGCCAGCGGGTAGTGGATATATACATTTTGTGTGGTGCGTACTTGTATGGTTTGCATAACCCTTTGGCAATAGCTAAAAATCAAAGTTACTTTTTTATTGGCAATGCCTACCTTTGGTTTTAATCAAAAGTATTTTACACGTCTTATGAAAGCTGCTTTTATTCTTGCTACCGCCATTTTGTTTTTTGCTTGTACCGAAAAAAAACCGGTAGATCGGATGAATGATGACCAACTGCAAGCCTTTGCCCGGGAATTAGCCCACAAGTATATAATTACCGATGGCCACGTAGATCTACCCTACCGCCTGCAAATGAAAAATTTCAGACTGGAGCGTAAGTATATGGGAATACCGGTAAGCACCACCGAGGGCGATTTTGATTTTGAACGTGCGAAGGTAGGTGGCCTCGATGTGCCATTCATGTCGGTGTACATACCGTCTTCAAACCAATTGCAACCCGACAATGGCAAGGCGTATGCCGACTCGCTTATTACTCTTATTGAAACGATTGCCAGAGAACTGCCCGATAAATTTGCATTGGCAAAAACTCCGGCCGAAGCCGAAGCCAATTTTAAAGCCGGAAAAATTTCGTTGCCAATGGGCATGGAGAACGGAGCGCCTATCGGTAATGATATTGCCAACGTAGCCTACTTTTACAACCGGGGCATTCGCTACATTACGCTTACCCACGGCAAAGACAATCAACTGTGCGACTCCTCGTACGATACCACCGCCACCTGGAATGGCCTGAGCCCCTTTGGCGAACAGGTGGTAAAAGAAATGAACCGGGTAGGTATTATGGTAGATATCTCGCACGTATCGGATAGCACGTTTTACGATGTATTAAAACTTACACAAGTGCCGGTAATTGCCTCGCACTCCAGTTGCCGTGCATTTACACCGGGCTTTCTGCGCAACATGAGCGATGAGATGATTAAAGCCCTGGGCCGGCAAGGTGGTGTAATCCAAATTAATTTTGGGTCTGCTTTTTTAGATTCGGCTGTGCGGGCCGGTAACGAAGCCAACCGGAAAAAACTAAAAGCGCTATTGGACGAAAAAAATCTGAAAGAAACCGACTCGCTGGCGAAGCCGGTTATTGCGGCTTTTCAAAAAGAAAATCCATCGTTGTTTGCCGATGTAAAAATGGTTGCCGATCACATCGATCATGTAGTAAAACTGGCGGGCATAGCGCATGTGGGGATAGGTTCTGATTTTGATGGCGTGGGCGATAGTTTACCTACAGGCTTAAAAGACGTTGCGCACTATCCTACCCTTATTTATGAACTACTAAAACGCGGCTATACCGAAGAAGACATTGCCAAGGTATGCTATAAAAATGTGTGGCGGGTTTGGAACCAGGTAATCGCGGCCGCGCAACAATAAAATTCAAATTATTATTTCCATTCCAATTGTACTAAAAAGCCGCTGGCTGTATCTTCCAACCTGATTTTTTTATGCGCGAAGCAGCTTTTATTACAAAGAACAGAGCCCGGTGGCAGGAGTTTGAAAAAGCCATGGCCAATCCGCAGCAAACTTCGCCCGATAAACTGGCCGAGTTGTTCATTCAGATTACGGACGACCTTTCTTTTGCGCGCACCCAGTATCCGCACAGCAGAACAACCAACTACCTGAATGCCCTTGCCAGTAAAATACATGGCGAGATTTACAAGAATAAAAAAGAAGAGAAGAACCGCTTTGTGCTTTTCTGGAAAGAGGAATTGCCGGTGGTTATGTACCAATCGCGCAAGCAACTGGGCTATGCCTTTCTTATCTTTTTTTTAGCAGCCGCCCTTGGGGCGCTTTCCGTTGCCCACGATGATACGTTTGTGCGATTGATTTTAGGCGATTACTATGTAAACATGACGCTCGAAAACATTAAGAATGGTAATCCGACCAAAGTGTACGATACCAGTGGCGAGTTGGATATGTTCTTTCAAATTACGCTTAACAACATTATGGTTTCAATTTATGTTTTCATTTACGGAGTATTTGCTTCGCTGGGCACCGGCATGTATCTTTTTTACAATGCCGTAATGGTGGGCACGTTTATGATGTTCTTCTACCAGGAGAATCAGTTGAGCCAGGCCTTGCCCGTGATTATGCTGCACGGTACTATAGAACTAACATCGATTGTAATTGCGGCCGCAGCCGGGTTTGTTATGGGCAACAGCCTGTTGTTTCCGGGCACTTACTCGCGGCTGGCATCTTTTAAAATGGGCGCACTGAAAGGGCTAAAGATTGTAATGGGCCTGGTGCCGTTTTTTATTATGGCCGGCTTTATCGAATCGTTTATTACGCGGTATGCCTTTATGCACTGGAGTTTTAAGGTGTTGATTATTGGCGCTTCGGCTCTTTTAATGATTTACTATTTTATTATTTACCCGATACAATTAAAACGCAATGGAAGATTTTAGACCGATAGAACTGCAACAGGCACGCGACTTTAGCCGCAAGCTAAATGCCACCTTCGAATTCATTCGCCAGAATTTCAAATCGCTGGGTAAAGCTATTCTGTACATTGCCGGCCCGTCTGTGCTGGTTGGTAGTTTGCTAATAGGCTCCTTTATGGGTGAGTTTTTAGGAATGGCACAGCGCATTCAATCTTCAGGAAGCCCGGAAGACATGGCTAACTATTTTTTGAGTGTAAGCTTTTGGCTGCAACTTATTCTCATGTTTGTTTTTTTATTTATTAGTTATGTAATAACCATTGCCACAATCAACAGCTATGTTATCCTCTACGATGAAAAAAAGACCAATAAAATTGAAGTGGCCGAAGTTTGGAACCGCGTAAGGTTAGCCTTCTGGACTTATTTGGGCACAACCATTTTATTCTTTATCGCCCTGGTGGTGGTTTACATTATCTTGTTGATCCCTGTTTTCATACTTGCCTCTATTTCGCCTTTTCTTGTGTTCTTCGGAATCATCATAGTACTTGGTGGTCTTTTTTTTCTGGTCATTAGTTCGGCACTTACCTATTTTGTACAACTGTACGAAAAGAAAAATTTTTTCGATGCCATCATCCGCTCTTTTAAATTAGTTAACAACGGCAAATGGTGGAGTACCTTCGGGTTGTTGTTCATTCTTCAGTTAATTGTAGGTATCTCGTCTTATATTTTTCTAATTCCTTACTATGTGATTATAATTACTTCCTCGCTACACTCGGTACAATCGGCTTCGCCAATGGAATTTTCAGATACCCTTCAAATTGTAGCCGTTGTGTGCTTTACATTATATTATATGGCCCAACTCTTACTTTATTCCTTGCCCAATGTGGGTATTGCCTTTCAATATTTTAATCTGGTGGAGCTAAAAGAAGCACGCGGCCTGATGAGCCAGATTAACACCCTGGGCCAGGCCGATACCGGCACGCGCCCCGAAGAACATTTTTAAGAACCCGTGGCTAAAGCGTTTCTTTTGTTATTGGCACTTACCGTAAGCTCCCTGGCTTGGGCGCAAAACGATACACCTGGTATCGACAGTACGTGGGCATATGATGAAGATGAAGATTACATTGAAATTCCATTTAACGCAATCAACGATACAACACAAGTACATGTTCGTACATTTTCGCAATCAACAATCGACAGCCTGAAGGCTGACGATGAACTCTCGTACCAGCAACCGCCCACGGTGGCCGAAAGCCTGTGGCAGCGGATAAAACGCTGGTTGGGCTGGCTGCTACGCTCGCTTTTTGAACGAACAACCACAACCGATATTGGCCGGTTTATCATTTACGTACTGGTGCTGGGTGCCCTAATCGTAATTGTTTTAACGTTGTTGCGCGTAAACGCCTTTCGAATGTTTTATTCGGCCGACACCACATCCAAACCCGGCTACCAGGTGTTTCATGAAAACATTCACGACATGGATTTTGAAACCCTTATTCGCGAAGCCACCGGGAAAAAAGAATTTCGGCTGGCTACCCGGCTGGTGTTTTTACAAGCCCTTAAAATTTTGGCGGATAAAAACCTGATCGACTTCGCACCCGGCAAAACCAACCACGACTATGTGGATGAAGTAACTCCGGCCGAAATAAAAACCGGACTCAATCAGTTAAGCTACTATTTCGATTATGCCTGGTACGGTAACTTTTCTATTACCGAAAAGCATTTTGAAAATATTTCTCAAACCTTCTCCTCCTGGAAAGAAAAGATTAAATGAAAGACTGGAAATACATAGCGTACCTGGTTATTCTGGCGGTGTTGCTGATTGCGCTTATGCTTTCCAAAACCAAACAATACGATTGGCGGGTAACCTTTTACCACGATGATAAAATTCCGTACGGGGCGTATGCGTTCGATCAGCTAATGCCCCAGATTGTAGGTAACCCGGTGCAGCATTCTTTCAAAACGGTGTACGAGTTAAAGGATTCGTTAACGGAAACGCATAATGCCCTATTTGTGTGTACGACTTTTTCGCCTGGCAAAGAAGATACCGATGCCTTATTGACATTTGTGCATAAGGGCGGGCAAGCGCTTATAGCTGCCAACTACTTTTATGGGCAATTTGCAGATACATTGGGTCTGCGAACCCGCGATTCGTTTTTTCAAAATGGAATTTTTAACAGAAGAGATACAACGTATCTGCATTTTGTAAATTCAAAATCAGACACCACCCTGCGCTTTGCCTACAAGCAGGGCAATGTGCATAACTACCTGTTCAAAGCAGATTCGGTAAAAGCTATGGTAATTAACCGCAACGAATACAACCAACCGGTGGCTGTTCGCTTTAACTGGGGCAAAGGTTCGGTTGTAGTAAGCTGCGCACCCATGGCCTTTACCAACTATCATTTGCTGGATAACAACAATTATAAACTAGCCGAAGGGTTGCTCACTTACTTGCCACCACAACCCACCATCTGGTTCCAATACTATCACCTCGGCAGGTTGGAGGCGGGAACCCCATTGCGGTTTGTGCTCTTAAACGATAACCTTCGCTGGGCTTACTATCTTAGCATTGTTGCCCTGTTGCTATTTATGGTGTTTGAAGCCAAACGCAAACAGCGCATTATTCCTATAGTAAAACCACTGCATAACACCACGCTGGAGTTTGTTGGAACTATCGGAAATCTTTACTTCGAAAAAGGCGATCATAAAAACATCGCTGAAAAGAAAATTCAATTTTTTCTGGAACACGTGCGCACCGCTTACTTTGTGAACACCCATCAGCGAGACGACCGGTTTATAGATCAACTTGCGCGCAAGGCCGGTGTGGCCGATAAAACCGTGCGCAGCCTGGTGCACGCTATCAACCGGGTTTTAGAGCAACCAAAAATTTCTGCACAGCAATTAACCATCCTCAACCAACTGATAGAAGATTTTTACAACAAGAAATAATAACTACTATGGAAGAAAATATATTCAACAGCCGCGTAGATCTTACCGCCTTGCACGATCAAGTAAATCGGATTAAAGCCGAAATTGGTAAAATAATAGTAGGGCAAGAGGAAATGATCGACCTGCTGGTAACCGCGCTATTGGCGGACGGGCATGTATTAATTGAGGGTGTGCCCGGAGTAGCCAAAACACTAACGGCCAAATTAATGGCCCGCATTATTTCAGTAGATTTTTCGCGCATTCAGTTTACACCCGACCTGATGCCCTCGGATGTGCTGGGTACTTCGGTCTTCAACCTTAAAACTTCAGAGTTTGAATTTAAAGCCGGGCCCATCTTTACCAACATTTTACTGATTGACGAGATTAACCGGGCTCCGGCCAAAACCCAGGCTGCCTTGTTTGAGGTAATGGAAGAACGGCAGGTAACGGTAGATGGCCACACCCACCCAATGCGCAAACCCTACATCGTGTTGGCAACTCAAAACCCGATTGAGCAAGAGGGCACCTATCGGTTACCCGAAGCCCAGTTGGATCGCTTTCTTTATAAGATTGTTGTTACCTATCCTAAACCGGAAGAAGAAGTTGAAATTTTGCAACGCCATCATCTGCGGCAGGGTGCCGCGCCTGTTCAAGAGGTTTCGGCTGTGCTTACGGCCGATCAGGTTCAAACATTTCGCCAGTTTGTGCACCAGGTACACATCGAAAAAAATCTTATTGCTTACATTGGGCAAATGGTACAGGAAACCCGCAACAACCCTATGTTGTTTTTAGGTGCCTCGCCACGCGCCTCGTTAGCTATTCTAATGGCAGCTAAAGCTTATGCCATGATTAACGGGCGCGATTTTGTTACTCCGGAAGATATTAAGCTGGTAGCCTTACCCGTATTGCGCCACCGCATTATTCTTAGTCCGGAAAAAGAAATGGAAGGCATTACTGCCGATGAAGTGGTTACCCAGATTGTAAATAAAGTTGAAGTGCCGCGTTAAAGTGAAACTCATTCGCAGTCTATATCTCGGAAACAGGTTGTTTGCAGCCATAAGCGCTGTGGTGATTGTATTCATTCTCGCATTTGTATTCAATTTCACAGGTTGGGTTCCAAAAATTCTCTTTTTGCTGCTGCTTGCCATCGTACTTACCGATTTACTATTGCTCTACCGCACCAATCGCGGTTTAAAAGGGCAGCGGCTGCTGGCTGATAAACTTTCCAATGGCGATGAGAATGAGATTTCAATTTATCTCGAGAGTTTTTACTCCTTTCCCATCTGGCTGCGCGTGTTTGACGAAATCCCGCACCAGTTTCAACTCAGAAACCTGGAGTTTAACCTGGTGATGGAACCCGGCACGAATAAGGTGATAAAGTATTTCTTGCGCCCCGTAAAGCGCGGTGAATATTCGTTTGGTACCGTAAACGTACTGGTCTATTCAAAATTAAAGTTGCTCGGGCGCAGGTATAAATTTTCGGCCGATAAGCTGGTACCGGTGTATCCATCGTACATTCAAATGCGCAAATATGAACTACTGGCTATTAGTAACCGGTTGGTAAATACAGGAATAAAAAAAATAAGACGCATTGGCCACAACCAGGAATTTGAACTTATAAAAGAATACGTTTCGGGCGATGATTTTCGCACCATTAACTGGAAAGCCACCGCGCGTAAATCGCGGCTAATGGTAAACCAGTTTCAAGACGAGCGCTCGCAACAGGTTTATTCTCTTATCGACAAGGGGCGGGTAATGCAAATGCCTTTTAATGGAATGAGTTTGTTGGATTATGCTATTAACGCAACACTCGTTATCTCTAACATCGCTATCAAGAAATCAGACAAGGCCGGACTTATCTCTTTTCAGGATAAAACCGGAAGCATTTTACCTGCCGCCCGGCTCAACAACCAAATGGCAACCATTCAGGAAGTACTGTACAATCAAAAGACTGCGTTTCTGGAAACCGACTTTTCGGCCTTGTACACCACGGTGCGCAGAGTTATTTCGCAGCGCAGCCTCCTTTTATTATTCACCAACTTCGAAAGCATTCACAGTTTACACCGGCAACTGCCTTACCTCATTAACCTGAATAAAATGCATTTGCTGGTAGTAATATTTTTTGAAAACACGGAACTGGTGCAGGTTATAAAAGCCCCGGCCGAAAACCTGAAAGAGATTTACTTAAAAGCCATTGCCGAGCGCTTTAGTTATGAAAAGAAACTCATTGTAAAAGAACTTCAAAAACACGGCATTCAGTCTATCCTAACACCACCCGAAAAACTAACCGTAAACACCATTAACAAATACCTGGAGCTTAAAGCCCGGAATTTGATTTAAACCCAACAGTAAAATCTAGCGGAGTACAAAATGATGTGCAGGCGTTTTGTTATTTTTAAAGCTATAAATTGGTTTACTATGCGGTTAGGAATTTTAGGGTTCTGGATGTGCAGCGTGCTTGCTGTAAATGCCCAGTTAGTGAAGGATGTTCCAATTCAACAAATTAAAAAAGGAACGGAGGCCACAGTTTGTTACCACAAGGCCGAAGACGGGAATCTGATTATTCCACCACCCGAAGCCTTCCTTAAGCTACAGCGCCAGGGCAATGCCAAAACTACAGCCACTGCGTTCGAGGTTACTTATGTAAACTTTTCTCCCGAAGCCCAACTTGCGTTTCAAAAGGCAGTGGACATTTGGGCCACGCTAATCGAATCGCCAAGAACCATTCGCATCCTGGCCGTATGGCAACCGCTGGGCAGTGGTGTTTTAGGTGGCGCCTCGCCCGGAACGTACATCCGAAATTTTGATGGTGCGCACAAGCTCCAAACCTGGTACCCGGTTGCACTGGCAGAAAAGATTGCGGACCGCGAGTTTAACGCCAGCGATGATCCGGACATCTTTGCACAGTTTAACAGCTCGTTTGCAAATTGGTATTTTGGCACCGATGGCGTTCCGCAACCCGGCAAGACCGACCTGGTATCAGTTGTACTGCATGAAATCGGGCATGGACTGGGTATTACAAAAGCATACGATGTAAACACCACCCAAGGAATCATCGGGAGTTTTTTCTCACCTTTTCACGTTCCCTATGATCACTTTTTGGAAACAGGTGCTGGTTTAAACCTGGTGCAGGGGTTTACTCCGCCCTCGGGTCCGCTACGTACCGAACTTACCAGCACCAATTTATTTTTTCGTTCACCGTTGTTATCAACTGTTAACCGGGCTAAAGTTTATGCACCCGCAACATTTGCCGGTGGTTCCAGTATTGCGCACCTCGATGAGAGCACCTACAACGGCACTCCCAACGCGTTGATGACCCCCTTTATTGGTGATGCCGAAGTTATGCACAACCCGGGGCCGGTGGTAATGCGCATGTTGGCCGATATGGGTTGGATAAATGTGCGGGTGCTACATACCCCGCTTGCCAATACCGAAAATGTGAATAGCCCGTTTGTAGTTACCGCTACCCTGCAATCTGATACGAAAGATCCCGAAGGCAGCAGCTACAGTTTCGATGCAGGTGAAGTTAAACTAAACTATACTACCAATGGCACCACCTTTACCACCATTGCTATGAGCCCCACCGGGCAACCGAATCAGTTTACAGCTTCCATGCCGGCAACAGGTGCCGCCATTTCGTATGGTTATTATATTTCTGTGAAAGACAACCTAGGCCGAACACTAACAAAGCCCGGAGTACTGAGTAACGATGGCTCCGCCCCGGTACAACGGTACTATGTGTTGGAGGCCGGACCCGATACAAGTGCTCCGGTAATTAGCCATACCCCAAAAGGATTTATTCTTGCCACCGATACGCAGCTAACGGTAGAAGCTACTATTACTGATAATCTTGGTGTTCAAAATGCTTTGCTGGAATATCAGGTTAACACCGGTAGCCTGCAAACTGTTACTCTTACGCTGGCATCTGGCAGCACTACTACTTACGCGGCAACTATTTCGTTGCCTGCTCTTGCGCAGGGCGATGTTGTAAAATACCGGATTCGCGCTACCGATGTTGCCGTAGCTCAAAACGTGGGCAGTGCCCCCTCAGCAACTACTTTCTTCGAAGTAAATGTGGTTAGCTTAGGCGTAACTCAAAATTCATACTTCAACGATTTCAATGCCACATCAGCCGATTTTTTTGGAGACAACATTTTTAGTATCACCACTCCATCGGGCTTTACCAATGGGGCCATTCATACCACCCATCCGTACCCGGCTGGCACCGGCACCGGGTTTATCAGCAACTACGTGTATCAATTGCGTATTCCCATTCGTCTTAAAGCTACCGAAGCACTTTTAAAGTACGATGAGATTGTGCTGGTGGAGCCCGGAGAAACCGGCTCGGTATTTGGCAGTGATGATTTTTGGGATTATGTAATTGCCGAAGGCTCTAAAGATGGTGGCTTAACGTGGCGCACGTTGCTCGATGGGTATGACTCCCGTGCCCAGTCGGTTTGGCTTTCTAAATTTAACAGCAGCTCCGATACCAACAATCCGCCCAACTCTACGGCCGTTGGCGATCCATCTCTTTACCGAACCCGCACCGTTAATCTGCTCACCACCTTTGCCTCCAACGATGAAGTTGTAATCCGCTTTCGGCTTAATACCGACCAACTGGTGGTAGGTTGGGGCTGGGCAATCGACAACCTGAAAATTCAAATAGACGATACACCACCCGTTGTACGCCATAACCATGTAGATTATGTAAAGGCCTCCGATCCTCAGTTTGTTCTCACCCTGCAAGCTACTGATGCATCGGGCGTTGCAGAGGTTTTAGTAGAGGCAAAGGTGAATGAAGGAACGCTTCAAACCGATGAAATTCCGGTGCAAGAAAACCAGACAGAATTTACAGCTCCCGTTTCAATTACCAATGCAATTGCAGGCGATAAGCTTTACTACCGCATTCGGGTAAAAGATACTGCCGGTAACCAAACGCTACTACCGGCCGATGGTTTCTTTCAGGTAGCGGTTATCACATTTGGTTCGCCTGTGCAGCAATATGTTACCGATTTCAATTCCTCCACTACCGATTTTGTGGGCAACTTTTTTTCACTTGCCCAGCCGGCCGGTTTTACAAATGGTGCCATGCACACCGCCCATCCTTACAGCAATGGATTTGGTTTACCGAATGGTACCTCCAGCTATGCACTTACTTTAACCAAACCCGTAACCGTAAATGCTACCAATCCGTGGTTGGCATTTAGCGAAATAGCAATTGTGGAATATGCAGGACTTGCCAACAAAGATTTTGTGGTGGTAGAGGGCTCGAAAGATTTGGGCGAAACCTGGCATGCACTTATTACACCGTACTCTGCATTGGCACAAACTGCGTGGCGCGTACTGCACGATGTGAACGGCAATGGTACCGCTGCCAATTACATTACCCGCATTATTAATCTAACTGCCTCGGGCGATTTTGTTGCAGGCGACAATCTTCTGATTCGCTTTCGGCTGGTGGCCGATGCTACAGGCAATGCGTGGGGTTGGGCTATTGATAACCTAAGTATTCAAGGACCGGTAACAGGAGTAATGGAAGTTGCAACGCAGCTTTCGGTTTTTCCAAATCCGGTTGTTGCTAACTCCTTTAATTTAGAAATTAATGCCCCGGCACAACGTGCTCAATTGCAAATTATAAACCAGCAAGGGCAGTCAATGATACGCGAACCCCTAACCTTGTTGGAACCCACAACCCACAAAGAGTACGCTTGCAGCGCCTGGAGTAATGGTGTTTATTTTGTGCGCCTGAGCCTGGAAGATGGCTCAACCATTACGAAGAAAGTTATTAAGGCCACCTACAAATAAAATTTATTTCAGTTGAACATGAAGGTGGTCATCGTGCCGCACAGCATGGCACCCGTGAAATCGAATCTTACTACTTGTTAACCCCAACCGCTGCTGCAAATGCGGCTCAATAAATATCTTACCTATTGATTCGTGTTCCGCAAATAAATCAACAAGTGTACGCGTGCGCCCCTTGTCAAAAGTAAACTTTGCCTTATTGCCTTGCGGGATGAGAACGCGAAGTGCATTGTATTGCCAAAACCCTTTTTCTCTGCAATACCCAGGCATGTCTTGCTCATTGGCAAGCGGCTCCTCACAAACTCCATAACCGGTAAAAGACGGAACACCGTAAGATATTTTATTTGTAATGCTGCTGTTATACTGAAAGGATAAATCAAGTTTTTTACCATCGTTATGACTTAGATGGGGTAACAACGGGAATCCATCTACGAATGGGAAATTAGCTTCCAGATAGTTTACCTTGGCGCCTGGATATGTAGCATTCAGTTTTATCGATACCTTATATGCAATTTCTTTTAACTGAGGTTTAACATAATTTCTGTTTAGTAATACAGTCCAGATTGTTGCGGGCTTTAGATAATTTGTTTCAAGAATTGGCAAAGGTACCCTTCCAAATTGCCTGGCTACGAGTGGAACAACAATAAATACAAACATTAGGTAAAGCATTGCGAAGGAGAAGAACTTGAATACCGCCCGCCTCCACATGCCGTTTGTTTTACGGTCAATTAATCTATATATAGGAATAGCTAATAAAAAAACTAAGCCGCCAATTTGGCTTACGATAGTAAGCACCCCAAAAATCAGAAGAATGAGAAATACGTTTATCAACAGTTTCAATACGCAACCGTTTAGCGCAGCAGCTCACGCGAAATAACCATTTTCTGAATTTCAGTAGTGCCTTCGTAAATCTGGGTAATCTTGGCATCGCGCATTAATCGCTCTACGTGAAATTCTTTTACATACCCATATCCTCCGTGTATCTGAACGGCTTCGGTAGTTACCTCTTGTGCTATCTGCGATGCAAAAAGCTTGGCCATGGCTGCGGCTTTCACAAAATCCTTCTTTTGGTCTTTTAAACTGGCAGCTTGCCACACCAGCAAGCGGGCTGCATCAATTTTAGTAGCCATGTCGGCCAGCTTAAATTGAATAGCTTGGTGCTCGGCAAGGTGTTTGTTAAACGCCTTTCGCTCTTTGGCATATTTTACTGCCAGTTCGTAAGCGCCCGCGGCTATGCCTAAAGCTTGTGCCGCAATTCCAATGCGCCCACCGTTAAGGGTTGTCATGGCAAACGTAAAACCGAAGCCTTCATCGCCTATCCGGTTTGCCTTCGGCACTTTTACATCGCTAAACATAAGCGAGTGCGTATCAGACCCGCGAATGCCCATCTTATCTTCTTTCTTACCCACCACAAAGCCGGGCATTCCTCTTTCAACTATTAAGGCATTGATACCCTTGTGTCGCTTGGCGGCATCGGTTTGGGCAATTACCAGGTACGTGTTGGCGCTATTGCCATTGGTAATCCAGTTTTTAGTTCCATTCAATAAATAGTAATCGCCTTTGTCTTCGGCTGTGGTGCGTTGGCTGGTGGCATCCGAACCGGCCTCAGGCTCTGACAAACAAAAGGCGCCAATACCGTGCGCAGCCAGTGGCTTTAAGTATTTCTCTTTTTGCGCTTCCGATCCAAATTGTTCAAGCCCCCAACATACCAACGAATTATTTACCGACATGCACACCGAAGCCGATGCATCTACTTTAGAAATTTCTTCCATGGCTAACACGTATGAAACAGTATCCATGCCACCTCCACCATACGCTGGCGATACCATCATGCCCAAAAAAACCCAGCTCGCCCATCCGTTTGAGCAATCGGGAATCGAATTTTTGTTCGTTGTCGCGCTCTATAATACCTGGAAGTAATTCATTTTGGGCAAAATCGCGCGCGGCTTCTTTTACAGCTAAATGCTCTTCGGTGAGGTTGAAGTTTAATCCTTCTAAAATGGAAGTTGCTGTTGTCATAATGAAGTTCTGTTATAAAATAAGCTTTCCCAAAATTACAATTTTCGCAAATAGTATGCAAGCATACCTTTTAGGCAACTCCACC